>CAVXHM010000003.1:0-2119012 GCA_963761665.1 uncultured Actinomycetes bacterium | reverse complement strand
TCGAACCGCTTCCACCCCCTCCTTACCACGTTGCCCCTAGGGACAACACAAACAAACAATAGCAAAGGTTCACGCAGGGTTTGGGGGGAACTCGCCATCGCCGTCTTGTGTTTGGTTGCGGCCGTTTGAATCCCCGTTGTTCCACGGCTGTTCCATATCCACCCGCAACGATCGCCAGCCGGGCTTCGCGCTGTCACGACGCCCGTCGTCTGGTATCACGGCTCTGTGCCGATCGACGAGAAGCCCGCGGCCGCCTGGAACGAGGACGATCTTCGCGACCTAATCGGACGGCGGGAGACTCCACAGCGGGAGTTCAAGGAGATGCTCGAGCTCGGCACCGAGGGCCTAAACAAGCTCGTTGAACACGACGTCGAAGGGGTCGCCAATGCCGGCGGGGGCTTCTTGTTCTATGGCATTCGCGAGGAGGAGCAACCAGATGGCTCGAAGATCGCTACCGCGCTCGTCGCGCTTGCCGACGGCGGTCTGTATGAGCAGCTGAACAATGTCCTCGATGGCCGCGGCGAGCCTCGCGTTCCGTTCGATCTCTACGCGATCGATGCTGCGGACGGAGGCATCTATCTCGTCGTAGAGGTGTACGGACGCCGGCGGCCGCACATGGCAAACGACGGCCGTTACTACATCCGCCGCAACCTGCTCGTTCGCAAGATGACGGAGGCCGAAGTCGCCGAGGCATACCGTGAACGGTTCGCGCGCGAACGCGTCGCCGGCGAGGAGGGCGGGGATGGAGCGCTCGTCGACGTAGGCGATGTCGAGGCGCGGGTCCATCACGGGCTCAATGCCGCCGAGCTCGCGATGTGGGTCGAGGAGAACGGTCCGGGGTGCCGCCGCCCGGATGGGAGGCCGTGTACGCCTATCCGGTTCCGCTACAGAACAACCTGCTCGACCCGGTCCGCTTCAACGAGTGGTCGTTCCACGAGATCCACATGGACGACCGCTGGCGACAAATGGAGCACACACTCCAGCACTTCACGTTCACCAGGACGCTGCAGGGCTTCCGCGCACAGCTCCCGCCTCGTGACGACACCTACCCTCGTTACCTGTATCAGCTGTGGCCAGACGGTTTGTTCGAGTTCGGCACCCTGTCCGAGGGTGCGTTTCGCGACGAGGGTCGCTCGATCCCATCCACGCGATGGTCCAGTACGCACACGACGCTCTCCTGCTCTTCGCACGCATCTACCAGCTCGTCGGGTACGAAGGCAGAGTCGCGGCGACCGCTCGTCTCGACGGTGTCGCCGGGTACCCGCTCGCGGTCGACCCAGCCCGCGCTTGGGAGCAACATGATCTCGTAGAGGACGCTATCCCGGCGCAGCCTTGGACGGGGACGGTCGCCGAGCTCGAAGAGACCGGTGCAACTGAGATCGCAAGAGATCTAGCCAATCGTGTGTTCCTCGCGGCGGGTGCCGGTCGTCCGTACTTCTTCGACCAGAACGGCCAGTACACGGGCTAGACATGCGAGCCGAAGGTCCTCAGCGGCTCATGGTGCGTGTGCGGAGGCCCGCCCATAGGCGGGCCTCCGGCCCGGCGGTTCACGCGATTCCGTGTGCGATTGCGCTAACGCCAGCGCTCGCGAGCCACGATGGGATGCCGAGTTGAGCGGCTGCGTCTCGTGCGGCCTTGACGCTTAGCAAGGCCATCACGGCCGCGAACAGGAGCAACCCGAGTGCGCGGGAAGACTGATCCACAGTGGAACCTCCTCTCCGAGTGATGTGTGTTGATTGGAATGCATTGAAAATACGTGGCTGACGTGGGTGACGCTACGCCGGTTCGGTGTATCGTCTAAAGCAAAGGATGGAATCGGCCTCACCAGAGCGGTACACGAGGAGCGAGATGCTCAAGGCAGCCCGGGCGGCCGGATTCTCGCCGAGCGCACGCCTCTTGACAGACTGGGTCAGCCACGGGCTCCTCGACCAGGCGACGCGGCGCGGGCTCGGACGCGGCAAGGGGTCACAGGCGACCTGGCCGAAGCACCAGCAAAACCTCTTCATCGCTCTGCTCGAGAAGCGTCCGACGGTGACCCACATCGCGCCGTTGTGCAACCTCCCTGTCTTTCTCTGGCTGTGGTTCGGCGACGAGTTCGTGCAGACCCGGCAGGCCCGGCGCGCGCTGATGACTTGGGGCGGCGCGAACCTCCACTCCTCGTCCTGGCGTGCCGCTCGCGCTGCTGCCATGAATCTCGCCGGCCAGTTCGCCCATCCCGACGCTGACCAGCACGCGCTCGAGCGATTTATCACCGCGATCGCCCGAGCGACATACGGGGCACCGTTTAACGCCGAGGCCGTGCTCGCCGCGTTCCGGGAGGTCTTCGACCCGCACGGCGAGAATCGGTCGATCGGACCGCCACAGGTCACCTTTCGGCCCGAGTACTTCGTCGCGCTCGTCAAAGCCCGGCTGTCGGCCTTGGATGCATTACGGACAGGAACCGTCGACGACCACGCATTCGAGTGGTCGCGGGCCGAGTATCAGGCGAGCAGGCGCGAGTACGAGCAACTCATCCCCCGCATCGCCCAGGACCCAGAAGCCGTAGAGATCTTCTTTCGGAAGACGCCCGCCGGCGTCGTCGTCCCTGACACCACACTTGACGACATCGCCAACCATGCGTGCGCCGACCTGCTCACACTGATTGGCATCTACCTTGAGAACACCGCTCCCGCCGAGGGCACAGTGATGGGCCACGCGAGCTGAGCGCCGTTCTAGCTTTTACATCGTGCTGTGAGAACGATGAAGCTGGTGCATCGTGATGTTGTGACTTGACGGTTTCATTTCGGACCGACCTGGATCATGGAGTCAGGACGGCCCGCCGACTATTCGAAGCCGTCGCGCAGGCGTTGTTCCCGCGCCTCTTCTTCAGCGGTGAGCTCGTCGAACGCGGCGACAGCCTCAAGACCGAGCCGGCGGAGGCGCTGGTCGCGTGAGCGGGTCCACTTCCGGTAGCTGTCAGCTTGGCTGCGGTAGTAGTTCGACATGTTGCCGATCCACGAACGCGGGAACCGAGGACCGATCAGGCTCCTGGCCAGCTCGACGTCGTTCGGTTGGGCATCGAGCACAATCTTCACGCGCTTGGTATAGACGCGCCAGTCGCTCGATAGGGCGAACGAAACGGCGAGATCGCGTAGACGCGGCGTCCCCGCAATCCATTCGCGCACCTTCTTCGTCACCTCTTCCGAGTCGCGGCCGAGCCACTCGATCGCGGTGTCGACTGCCATGCGGTATGCGCCTTTCGTCGAGTTCTTCTCGACTTCAACCAAGAGCTCGCCGAGCAGGCGTCTGCCTTCAGTGGTGCGCCGTCGGGGAATGATGAGTTGTGCGATCTCGTCGGGCAGGGGCTGGAACCAAGCGTTGCTTTTGCCGCTCTTGAGGTACGCGAGGCGTGCCCGCATCCAATCAAAGGCGACGTCGATCTTGTGCTGCTCGAGCTCCTGCATCGTCATTAGGAGTTGCTGCCAGAAGGGAGCGAGTCGCTCTCGGCGGAAGCAAGGACGATCTCCCGCGCAGCCTGCTTCTGACTAGCTGTCAGCTTGGCTGGGGGGCGATGGCGGTATCGGATGACGCTGAGCAGTTGGTCGAGCGCGGCGAGCGGCTCGTCCAGGGTGGAGATGCTGGCCATCGCGGCCTCGAAGCGCCAGCCGAGTGGACCGTGCTCAGCTCCATAGAGGACAACGTGAAAGGCTCGCGCGGCGACGACAGGATCTGAGTCGCCAAGGAGATCTGGAAGCACACTTTTGGCGAGAGCCTCAGGCGCGTTATAGGCCGAGATGACTGCGGCGGTCCGTATTGCCGGCGAAGGATCCTTAGCCCAGCCTTGAATGAGCGACCAGTTCGCCTCGTCCGCGGCAACCCGCTCGAGTAGCTGGCCGCTGAAACGGCTGAGCGCGAGGCCGCCGCCCACGACGTATGACGCGACCTCGACTGCTCGCCCATCGGCAGCCTCGCCTGCTCCAGCAAGCATCGAATCGAGCGCGACATTGTTTGCCGCCTTGCCCGTCAGCGCTTCGTATTCCTCAACCCATCCGTTGATGCGCTGCAGGCTCGACTGCCAGTCCTTGCGCTTGGCGATCCGGACTCCGTGACGATGCGCCCGCTCGCGCGTTGCGTGAGTTCTTGCTCCCGATTCGAGTCGACGAAGCGCGCGCGAGCGGCCGTCGACAAGCTCAAGGTAGGTGCGCAAGTCGCCCTTTGCGCGTGGCGCCTTCACTCGAGGCACTCCCTTCGGCCAACGGCCACGCATTGCAAAGTGGAACATCACCTCAGCGCTAACCGGCAGAGGCAGCGTGTAGAGGCGCTCGACAAGCCAGGCTTCGATCTCGGAAAGTACGTTGGCGGCGAGCGTCTGCAACGCCTTGTCGGGTACGAGGCCAAACAGTCCTGAATATCCGCCGGCCACATGTCCGAGAGCAGACATCCGTTCGACAAGCTGCAGCTGCTCTTTCGGTTCAAGCTTGGGAAGCGCTTCCTCGAAGAGCTTCACCCCGAGCTTCAGCATCGCTTCGGTTTCGCTCGTAACCGGTAGATACGCGGCCGTCAGGGTGATCGACATCGCGTTCGCAGCCGACTGCCTGTGCTGCTCGAGCTGAAGGTGGAATGCCGGCTGGACTACCGCTGCAGCAACGGCGGCCGCGCCATCGAGCGCTCCTTCGCTGTCCCACCACCGGGTGGTGGACTCGCGCACCGAGTGTTGAACGTAGGCCAAGATGTACGGGTCCTTGGATGAGTAGTTGATGGGAGCGGCTGAGTAGATTCCGCGAATCTCAGTCAGTGCCGCCTCGCGTGTCTCAGTTAGGTCACGCGCGAACGCGAGGCGTGTCAGGCGCAGAAGAAGCTCCCAGGCACGCGGCAACTGGTCGAGGCCGAACTTGGCGGCGGACAGAGCGGCGACAAGGGGTGTGCCAGCTCGGTCGACATCATGTGCTATGTCGGCCTCGACCTTCTCGAGGATGCGCTCGACCACGGCGATCGCGCCGGCGGCAGCGCCGAGTACGCGGACGAGATCGGCGATGTCCGTCAGATCGGACGGGTTGGCCGCGCTGTCGACCAGCCGTAGAAGGTCGTCGCGCACGTTCGTGAGTGCAGCGTTTGAACCCGAAGCAAGATCTGCGCGGCTGTCGCCTAGTGCGGTAAGGAGGCTTCTCAGCCTGGTTGACGCGAACGCGGAGTACACGGTCTCGTAGCGCAGGATGGGGCGGCCGCGATCGGGGAAGAAGCTGCTGCGGAACAGGTGCTCCCGGAGAATGTCGGGCTTGATGGTGAAGCGTTGTGGCTCCTCTTCGATTACGAGGCCGGCGTCAGCGAGCTCCTCGAGCCTCCTCGTTAATGTCTGATCTTCGAGCATGTCGCGCGCGATCAGTGCTTCGGTTTGATTGCCGAGGTTGAGGCTGCCAAGAGCAGCTACGAGCGCAAGTGCGGCGCGGCTTGCGCGATCGTCGAGACCAGCTCCGGCGAGGCGCCAGGATGCGTGCTCAGCAAAGAGATCCGACTCAGCGAGATCGGACGGGTCGGCGCCTGCCCGAATGAGTTCAGCACCGATTAGGGCGATGGCGATGCTCCCTTCGGAGAGTGCGATCAGCTGACCTACCACGCCTTCATTGACTCCGTACGGCGGTTCGGTCAACACTTTGGCGAGCGCACTGCGGCCGATCGCTTGGACGGTAATGGTCTCGGGCGTCTGGAAAGCGAAGCGGCCAAGTTGCGTTTTCACGCTCTGCGCGTGGCCGGGCCGGACTGTGAATACGAGCCGTGGAGCCGGCGCTCGCCGTTCGAGACCTGCGACAACTTGAGCAAGGTCTGGACGCCTGTGCGCGTCGTCGATCAAGACTGCCGCGTCGTATCCGGCTTCAACTTCGGCGACGTAGTCGATCGAGAACGCGGGATCCGCGTCGACGAAGAACCAGCGGTACTCGGATCTTCCTGACCGCGCGAGTTCGAACGCCAAGCGAGTCTTTCCTAGGCCGCCGGCCGCTTCGAGAACGACTGGGACCCCCTGTGTGAGTGGCCGTTCGAGGTCGTCCAGTTCGTCGTCACGGCCGACAAACTGCGAGCTAAGAAGACCACGACGATCCAGCAGCTGCGCGTACTCGCCGATGTCCATGAAGAACGCCGGGCGCGGGGGCGGGAGCTTGAGGTATTCGCCGCGAAGATCGAGGTTTTCGCGGAGGTGCAGCTGGATGATCAACCAGCGCACGTCGTTGATCGTCAGATTGATCTTGTGATCCTTGGCGGCGGCCGTCTGTAACGCGGAGCGCTTCGTCTCAGAGGTCTTGCGATTGGTGACGGAGATCACGTCGCGCGGCATGAAGCCGGCGTTGGTGAGCTTCTTGATATCGGCGGAGATCTTCGAGTCCCACTTCTCGTCGAGGGAGATCGTTACCGCTAGGTCTTCGCCACCCTTTTCCCGGTAAAGACCGCCCACGGCATCGCGGCCCTTGTCTCCCGAACCGCCCATCGGGCGGACCTCTTTGCCCGTTCGGGCGAGCAGAACGGTCACTAAGCGCTCGAAAGCAACATGGTCGGTAAGTTCGTCGAGGGCGCGTGCGGTGTCGTCGTACGACATGCGCGGTGATCCTAGATCCGGCAAGCGGCGAGATGCCTGGCGCTCCCATCACGGCGGGCAGCTGCTGCGCGACAGGCACTGCTGTGAGACCAGGCAAGCACTCGAGCGCCTTCGTCAGCGGCCCACCTCCAGCGACTTCCTAGCCAAGCCGTAGGCTGCCTGGATGGCCCTTCAGTACGAGTTTCACTCGCTCGAAGACTTTCTGACGTCCAGCGTTCTGCATGCGGACGGTCAGTTGGACGACGGCTGGGGTGCGCGGTTCCCGGTGAAGGGTCGGGAAATCCAAGCGACCGTCTTGTTCGCGGACATCACAGGCTTTTCCGAGAGAACGCGAGACCTCTCTCCCGCGGAGACGCTCATCTTCGTCAACAACTTCTTCGCCTGGATCTCGGCTGAAGCGATCCGCGGGACACACGGGATTGTCGACAAGTACATCGGCGACGAGGTGATGATCGTCTACTCAACGGAGTTCGGCTCGGACGATCCCTTCGTCGAAGCGGTGCAGTCGGCGAGGTGGATGGCGCAAAACGATGCACTCGCCTTCTCCCCGCACATCGGCATCGCCTCCGGCGAAGTAATCGTCGGATATGCCGGGACGCCACTGAAGTACAACTGCTCGGTGTTCGGTGCACCCGTGGCGATCGCTGCACGCTGCGCCGCGGTCAAGCCCGAACGGGAGGGGCCGTACGGTGCTGCGATCGTATTCCCTGCCGATGACTGGGGCGACCGCAAGCTGCAAGACGTGATTCCAGCGCAGCGCTACGAAAAGCCCGACGGTGAAATCGTCGAGCGTCTATACGACTGGGAGCTCAGCGATCCACGCCAGACGAAGGTCAAGAACACAGAGCTGACGGTGCGCGAACTCGTCCGAACAGGCATCTGGTTGCCATCTCCAGGTGGCGGCCCCGAAGACCGGGCTCGTCAGGGACTCGAAGACTTGCGGCGCGCCGGCTTGTATCGGCCTGATCTTCCACTCTGACCGGTCGCGTGGAGTTGTGCCGACGTCGTGTTAGACGACGTCTGCAAGTGCCCGAGGCAGGCGGACCGTTCCGCGACGTGCCGGCCGAAGCCAAAGCGTCAATTCGTCGCGTCGAGTAGCGCTGCGCAACGAGCGGCACGCTCGGCGACGAGATCGACAAGCGTCGTCGCGAGATCACGTTTGAGTTCGACGACCTCGGGTGCCGCTGCAGCCTCAGCGAACGCATCCGGGGTAGCCGCCGTCAAGCTCTTCACGCGGTCAAGTACGGCGTCGCTATCGAGATCGAGTTCTTTCGCCGTCTGCGGCCAAGGATTGCGGTAGGTGAAGAGGTCGTAGTGACCACCGAGCTTCATCGCGAGGCGGAGCTTCTTCTCGTGCGTTCCGTACGGGAGCGCGGATGCAACGTCATAGAGCGGGGCTAGGCGAACGTCGCTGCCGGCGAGAAGGAGTGAGTAGTTCTTGGCGTGCGCGTCGGTGCCGCCGATCAACCAGTTCCAGGCGAGGGCGTCGACGAATCGCCAGACGGCATCTTCGGCGGCGCGAGATGGCATGGTGCGCCGGAACAGCGCGACGATTTGCGTCGGTCCGGGTCCGCCCTCGTTTTGGTACTTCTTGCTTGGCGGAACCCCAAGTGCTTGGCAGAGGTCTTCCTGGTGGACGCGGACGATCCGCTCGTCCGATCGTTACGCGGTCGTAGCGATCGACAACAATCGCCGATTCGCTCGCGAAGTGGGCGACCTTTGTTCGAACGACGATCAGTCCCGCGCGCCCTGCCGCGTCGAGGCACAGGTGTTCGTTGAGGTCGTGGTCATCGAGTCCCGCGACGGCGGGCTTGAGGATGTGAGTCGTGGGCGTAGCTCCTGATGGCACGCCCCAACGCCCGTCCTCAAAGAGCAGCGCGGTTTTCGCCTGGGCTCCGGCCAAGCTGAACTGGCCAGTGAATGATTTCCCGAGCCACGAGGTTGAGTCGATCCTTAACTCCCTCAGCCTCTCGCCGACCTCGTCGTCGCTCAACCAGACGACCTCTCCACCCTGTTCGAGTAGCCGGTCGACCTCGCCGAGCGGAGCGAATCGCACAGCGCCCGCGCAGTCCTCGCCGATCCGCGTTCCGAGCAGCGAAAACGGCGAGGACGCTGAAACGTGGAACTCACGAGCCCAACGTGCAATCACGGCCTCGTTATCCGGAAGTAGGCCCCAAAGCCACGGGGTAATGATCCGATCGGCGTGCGAGCGAACTTCTACCGGCATCGAGAGCGACAGCGGAACCGCGTCCGGCCGCTCTCGATATCCGTCGTCGTACTCGAAGCTCAACCTCCCTCCGGGGAGACGCGTCAGGGTGCCGGCCACGCGGTCGTCGAGCAGCACGGCAAGCGACTCACTCATGGGCGGCGCCGTTCGGCTGGATGACGGAACCGCTCTAGGAGAGTGTCGAGATCGATGGAGTCGCGATCGACGAGACTTCGTCGAGGACTCACCATGCAGGTCAAGTCGGAATCCCAGTTCGTCGAGAACGCGAAGCACGAGGCCAAGCTCCGCCGTGGGCTTCCCCGTCTCGAACTCTGAGATCCACTTCCGGGAGACGCCGGCTCGCCTCGCGAGCTCAGCCTGACTGAGCCCGAGTTCTTGCCGGCGACCACGCGCCGCAACCGCAATATCTCGTATCGAGCGGACTGCCATCGAATCCTCCTGTGTAACCGATCGGTGACAATACTAGCATGTAACCGCTCGGTGTCAAGCACTATGTGTACCCGATCGGTGACATTGAGGCTCTGCCACCGGACGGTTACACCGCAGCTGACCCCATCTCGATCAGAGAGGGGGTCAAACCGTTCGGGCGTGCGATCCTCCCCGATTTCTTAGATCCCGAAGGAGGTTCCGAGATGGTGCAGCAGGGCCAGGTGTTCAAGCTGAAGACGACGGGGCCGGACGGCAAGCCCTTGTGGGCGTATCGCTACCGCTTGCAGGGGCGCGGCTCGAGCAGGCGGCAAGTGGGCGGATTCGCCAGCCAGGCCGAGGCGGAACGTGCTCTCCGCAAAGTCTCGATCGAATCCGTCCAGGCGGCCGCTCGGCGACGCTGACCCTGGGCGAACTCGTCGACGAGTACCTCGGACAGCACGGCGGAGAGCGCGTGACGATCGCCAAGCTCCGCTGGCTCCTCGGGAAAGCGACGCGGACGCTCGGTGCCGTTCGCCTCTTTGACCTCACACCTGAGCAGATCTGCGCCTGGCGGCTGACGATTCCGGAGGGGCATCGCTACGAAGCAACCCAAGCGCTGCGGCAAGTGCTGAGCCGCGCGTTGCCTGGGGCCTACTCGACTACAACCCAGCCAAGCGCGGAGTTCCCAACCCGCTTCGTCGAGCCGACGAGAAGCGTCCCTTCGAGTCGTGGCAAGAGATCGAGGCACTCGCCGCCCAGCTCGGGCCGGTTACGGGCCGATGGTCGTCTTCTGGGCGGCGACGGGGTTGCGGCCGGCGGAGATCTTCGGGCTCGAGCGCCGCGACCTCGACTTCCGAGGTGGCGTCGTCTACGTCCGTCGCGCCTACGCCAACGGGAAGGTCAAGGACGTCAAGACCCGCCGCAGCAGGCGGGCCGTGCCGCTACAGACGATCGCGCTCAAGGCGCTCAAGCGACTTCCCGAGCAGGAGAGCGAGATCCTCTTCCCCGGCACGCGCGGCACCCACATCGACCTGCGCAACTTCCGCCGCCGGACCTGGAAGCCCGCTCTAGTTGCCGCCGGCATCGACACCGCGCATCAGCCCTACGACCTCCGTCACACCTACGCCACCTTTGCGCTCCGCGCCGGCGTCCCCGTCTTCGCGGTGTCCCGATTCATGGGAACAAGCATCGCGATGATCGACATCCACTACGGGCATCTCGCCCACGACGGACGCGAGCACGCAGTCACGCTGCTTGACAATCTCGCCGCCGAGAAAGCGGTGGACGCTCGGTGGACGCTGGATGCAGTGCTCGCAAAGCGGCTCCGCTCGGCGCAATCACGACCGCGACGAGTGGCGCTCGTCATACCCGGTGGACGTTTGGTGGACGGTGCGCGCAACACGCGCGATCACACGACCTAAGAAAACGATGCGCTAAGCAGGAGAAAGGTGGAAGCCCTCTGACGGACTCGAACCGTCGACCCCCTCCTTACCATGGGTGGATCGGCCTATTTGGGCCGTTTCCGGGATCGTCGCATTTGCCACCGATTGCCACCGGTTGCGCCCGCTCGGCTCCATAAATGCTCCATCCATTCGCCGGGAATCGCACATGCCAATGGGCTTCCGGCGTTCAGCCATCTGCGCGTCGAGTGTTGAGCTCATCTCCGTACACGGAAGGATTTCGGTAGGCGACGCTGGTGCTGGGCGGTAGCGTCTTTCGCGCATGGAGAGCGTTAGCGTCGAGCACGAGGACGGGACGGTCGATACGACGCAACGTGCGCCTGTGGGGGTGGTGCTCGACGGTGTGCGGCTCGAGCAGTTGTATTGGGATGCGGCTCGGCGGGCGACGCTCGGTCTGGTGCAGTTCTCGGGAAGTGCCGTTCGCCTGCTGGGTGTTTGGCCGGTCTTCTTGCGTTTCGGTCCGCTTGAGGGCGGTCGTCGCGTGATCCTTGGCGGGTTGATGGCACGCCGGCCGGGCGGGACGATTGCGTGGCGTGCCAACGGCGTGTGTGCGGCCGTCGAGGTCGAAGGTTTCGCTCCCTTGCTGCGTGGGCCGTTGTGGCGGCTCGAGCGTGTGTCGCACGATCTGGTCGGCAGGCGATTCCTGGCACTCGTCGCGCGCAGCGGGCGGACTGAGTGAGGATCGCCGTCGTCGGAGCGACCGGCACGATCGGACGTCCGCTCGTGCGGGCGCTCTCGGCGGAACATGAGGTTGTCGGCGTGGCACGGAGGCCCGCCGCGAGCGTCGAGGACGGGATCGAATGGATTGCCGCAGATGCGACCGATGCCCCTGCGATGCGCCGCGCGCTCGGTGGGGCGGAGGTCGTCTACCACCTTGTGCACTCTCTCGGCAGCGGCGACTTCGAGGCGCGGGATCGCGCTGCCGCAACCGCGGTCGCGGCCGGCGCGGCGGCGGGCGGCGCGGCACAGATCGTCTATCTCGGCGGCCTCGGCGAAGCGGCTGATCTTTCGCCGCATCTGCGCAGCAGGGCCGAGACGGCGGCGATTCTCGAGGCCGGGCCGGTTCCCGTGACGACGCTGCGGGCCGCGATGATCGTCGGCGCCGACAGCGTGGCGTTCGAAACGATTCTCGCGCTTGTGGACCGGCTTCCGATCATGATCTGCCCGCGGTGGGTGTCGGTCGAGACGCAGCCGGTTGCGATGGCCGACGTGCTCGCCGTCCTCGCCGGCGTGTGTGGCAACGGCCTCGCCTACGACCAGACCTTCGATGTCGGTGGCCTCGAGGTGATGACCTACCGGACGATGATGGAACGAGTCGCACGCGTGCGTGGCAAGCATCCGTTCCTGTTGGAGGTCCCGTTCTTGACGCCGCGGCTTTCGTCGCTGTGGCTGCACCTCGTCACACCTGCGAGCGTCGCGGTGGCGCGACCCCTCGTCGAGGGACTGCGCGTCCCGACCATCGCACACGACGATCGAATCTGGGACATCGTCGGGGTCCAACGCACAAGCTTTGAGGAGGCGATCCGGTCTGCGCTCCTCGAGCGCGTTTAGGCGGCGACGTTTTCGATTTCTGTCGGCTCGATCGGCGCTCCGTTGGTGTCGACGAGCGCGACGCGGACCGGTGTTCCGTCGGACTTGCGGCGGAGGAGTCGCGGCGGGGTGGGCGAGACGTACTGGTCGCCCCATTGCATCAGCGCGGCCAGCGCGAGCCGTAGGTCGCGGCCCTTGGGCGTTAGCCGGTACTCGTAGCGATCGGGGCGCTCTTGATAACGCACGCGCTCGAAGATGCCGTGCTCGACGAGCTTCGTGAGCCGGTCGGCGAGGACGTTACGTGCGATCCCGAGGCTTTCCTGGAACTCCTCGAATCGTCGCCGGCCGAGGAACGCGTCCCGCACGACGAGCAGCGTCCAGCGCTCGCCGACGAGCTCGAGCGTCCGCGCCACCGAGCAGTTCTTGGCCTTCGTAGTCGCGTCCAAGCATGGCTTCAGGATAGCAAGTTGCGTGAAGCAACTCAAGTCTGGTATGGTCGGTTTCGTCATGCAACGGAAATGGCTCGTTCTCGCCGTCACCTCTGTCGCCGTCTTCATGAGCTTCCTGGACGCGACGATCGTGAACATCGCCTTTCCGTCGATCCGCGCCTCCTTTCCGGGCGCGAGCCTCGGCGATCTCTCGTGGGTGATCAACGCCTACAACATCGTCTTCGCCTCGCTGCTCATTCCCGCCGGCCGCCTCGCCGACCGCGTCGGTCGCAAGCGGGTCTTCCTCGCCGGCGTGCTCCTCTTCCTCGCCGCGTCGGTCGCCTGCGGGCTCGCGCCGACTGCCGGTTTGCTGACTGCCGCGCGCGTCGTCCAGGCCGCGGGGGCTGCCGCACTTGTCCCCACCTCCCTCGGTCTCCTGCTCCCCGAGTTTCCGCTCGAGCAGCGCGCGACCGCGACCGCGCTCTGGGGGGCAACCGGTGGTATCGCCGCGGCGACCGGGCCGGCGCTCGGCGGCGTCCTCATCGACGCCTTCGACTGGCGCGCCGTGTTCTTCGTCAACCTCTTCATCGGCCTGCCCGCGCTCATCCCCGCGCGGCGGATCCTGCGCGAGCTGCGCGAAGAGCACGCTCAACCGTTCCCGAGCCCGCTCGCGGTCGCACTGCTCGTCGGCGCGATCGGCGCGCTCTCGCTCGCGATCGTCGACGGCGGCCAGTGGGGCTGGGAGAGCGCGCGCATCGTCGGCGCGTTTGCCGCCGCAGCCGTTCTCGGCGCCGCCTTCGTCTCGCACTCCGCGCGCTCGAGCCGTCCGCTCATCGAGCTGTCGCTCTTCCGCGTCCGCTCCTTTGCCGTCGCAACGCTAGGCGCATTCATCTTCGCGCTCTCGTTCTTCGCCCTCTTGCTCTCGAACGCGCTCTTCCTCACGGGCGTATGGCATTACTCGACGATCCGCGCCGGTGTCGCGCTGACGCCCGGGCCGCTGATGGCGACGACCTTCTCGCCGATCGCAGGAAGACTCGCGGACCGCTTCGGCCAGCGCGTCGTCGCCGCACCCGGCGGCCTCGTCTTCGCGCTCGGGACGCTGCTCTTCGCGACCCGCGTCGCAGCCTCGCCGCACTACGCGTCGGCCTTCCTACCCGCGACCCTCCTCACCGGCGCCGGCGTCGGACTGACGTTCGGCGGCTTCGCGTCGGCGGCCGTCGCCGAGTTGCCGCGTGACCGCTTCTCCACCGGCTCCGGAATCTTCTCGATGTTCCGCCAACTCGCCGCCGTCATAGGCATCGCGCTCCTCGTCGCGCTCCTCAACGCCGGCGGCTCGACCATTGGCACGTTCCACCATGTCTGGGCGCTGATGATCGGCGGCGGTATCGGCAGCGCGCTCGCCGCGCTCGGACTCGGCCGCGTCCGCGCCCGCCACGTCCAATCCGTCGACGAACTGGCGCTTGACACGTTCGAAGCGCTCACCGAATAGCGAAAGGAAGCTCCAATGTCGAACACCAATTCACAAGGCACGCCGATCGAAGGCGCGGTCGCTCTGGTCACCGGCGGAAACCGCGGCTTCGGCCGCGCGATGGTGCAAGAGCTGCTCGACCGCGGCGCCGCCAAGGTGTACGCCACCTCACGCTCACCCCAGCCGCAGACCGACGGTCGGATCGTCCCGCTCGTGCTCGATGTCACCGACGACGATTCGGTAGCCGCGGCGGCCGGGGCCGCCGCCGATGTCTCGATCGTGGTCAGCAACGCCGGCATCTTGCTCAGGACGCCGGTGCTCGACGCGCCACTCGAGGACATCCGCGCCGAGCTCGAGACCAACCTGTTCGGAGTCATCCGCGTCGCGCGCGCGTTCGCGTACTGCCAGGCAACGCTCCACCAGGCCATCCCTGCGCAAACGTAGGTCGTCCACTGCAGTCGGGCCGACAGCGCCCGAGCGTCCTCAGGCTCCGGCTTTCACCGCGCCGTAGACGATGCCCGCCACTTCTCCGTCGTCTGCGCAACCACCGATGTTCCTTGATGAGGCCGTGGCACCCGCGCCATCCTTTTCGATCACGTAGGTCGTGATTTCGACATCGGCCACTTTGCCGCTGTGGCAGCCGTTTTCAGGAGTGAAGGCAGAAGTGTCTTCCTTGGATCCCGAAATGGTGACGACCTGCGTCGTACCCGGTCCGAAGCCGAACGGCGCCGTGAAGTCGACCAAGTAACTGACGACGCCACCGGAGATGATCGTGATCCGAGTCACGCACTCGTGGTAGATGGTCTCCAGTTCGGCGGTAGAGATGTAGGGGATCGACGGCGGTGGAGTCGGCGCGCAGGACGCCTGCTTCTTCGTCGCCGGGGTCGTCGTCTGGCAGGGGGTCGTGTTGGCCTTCATCGTGGAAATGTCAACCTCGGCCCCGGTGCGCCCACCCGTGGCAGCGATCCCGACCTCGGTCATGTGCAAGAGGGTCGACGGCTGGTTGCATTCCGAGCAGGCAGCCGGGTTGCTTGCAGAGCAGAAGGTCACCGTGCCCGAGACCACCTCGTTGACGTCGTTGTTGCCGTAGGAATGAATCCGTACGCTGCCTTTGACGACGGTGATCTTCGTGATCGGTGAGTCGAGCGTGACATGCCACGCGCCGGCTGCGTAGGGCTTCGCGGCGAGTACGAGCGATGCCTTCCCAACCGCATTGGCCGATACGCCGGGCACCGTGTAACCGACTGCTTCCTTCGACGGAACGTTGGCATCCGCGAAGCCGGAGTTCTGGTTGTCCTGGTCCCATGCCGTACCCCAGTTCGGGTTGCGGAAGTACACCGCGGCCCAGTCGTCGAGGAACGCCTGGTTGTTGCCAACGGCGGCGTTGTAGGCGGCCTGCGGGCCGGCGGTGGCGAACATCGCCGGGAACCTGGACCACGGCGAGATGCCGGTGGAAGCCATGTGGCCGAAGAAGCCGATGGCGGTGTAGGTGCGGTTGAAGAGCGGGACGGTTGGAGCGTTGAGCCACTTTGTCCAGTAGCTCGTGTAGTCGACCGGATCGTTCACGAGGTCGGTCTCCACCCAGGCTGCGGACCCCTCGACCAACCAATCACCCAACCTGTCGAGGTTGTCGGCAGAGCCGGCCATCTGGAACTGGAACAGGTGGAAGCTCTCATGGGCCAGCGCCACGTGAATCTTGGCGGACTGGTCAGTGGTATCGCTGCTGCTCGTGCGGGCGCTCATGTAAACCTCGATGACGCATTGTGTGACCGGGACGCCCCCGTCGGTGTCGCCGGCCGGTCCGTAGCAGACCGTTGAAGCGTCCACTCCGTCGGGGCCGCTCGCAGCAGAGGACTCCTTCACGGTGACCGTCGGCCGCAGCGTCATGCCTTTGAGCTTGGTGGAGATCTCGTCGATGTAGTGGTTGACGAGGGCAACGTCGGCGGCATGGAAGGGGCTGGTCGTCGCTGCCGCTGGACCTTGAAGCCGGGTGACTGCAGCCGAGGAGGTCGCAGTGATCGCGATCGGCAGGAACATCACGGCGAGGACGAACGCAGCCTTGGGCAACCCCCGCGGTCTCCTGCCCGTACCGAGATTCATCCTCACTCCGAGTTGTCGGATCGCGAGTTGGAGCGCCGCGATTACGTTCACGCCGAACCGCTCACGCTCGCATGCTGACGTTCTGAATACCGATGGACGCGCTCAGAGCTTTTCCGCCAGCTTCGCGAGTGAAGCGAGCTTGGCCTTGGAGAGCGTCTTGTCTCCGATGCTTGCGGAATAGATCGCTTTGCCGTTGATGACGTCGATTTCCTGGGAGTAGGAGCCGTAGAGGTTGATCAGGGCATATTCCGCCGGATGGCCGAGACCCGGGTAGGACGCGGTCGTGATTTTGGCACCGCCGCCGTTCTCGGTGCCAATCAGCTTCTTGAGCCCAGCGAGTGTGACCGCCTTCGACGTCGTCTCGAGGTGGAGGTTCACGATCTTGTTCAAAGGGTTGCTCGGCGCATACGCGCACGAATCGTCGACGGTGGAGACCCCGCCGTTGCTGGTCGAAGCCGGGAAGGGCTGGCTCGTAAACTCGGGAGCCACAATCTCGTAGCCCACGATCGCACCGATCGACGAGTCGCTGACTTTGCCGCAGATCTGCGAGTTAGCGCTCGGCGCGGCGCCGGCGATTGTGGGTACGGCGAGGATCGCGGCGCTCGAGATGACGATGCCGATCAAGGCGGCGACGCCAACACGTGAGGTCGATAGGCGGAACTGCAAGAACATCAAAGATCTCCTTTGTGGCTGACGTGTAGTGTCATGAGAAGAACACCTGAGAGATCGCCGAGATGGTGCTGCTCTTCCTGGTCACGAGGTAGATGTGGCTATCGGCATCCGGTTGGAAGTCAAGAGGGCTCACCTGGGTCCCGCTGCCCGAGTTGTTGGTGTCTTGGAAGACCGCGGCGTTAAGCACCAGCGAGGCTGTGAGCAACGGGCCGGTGGGATCGTACTTGGGCCCATCCAGTCCCTTGACGCAGGTGACGGTGACGTTCCGATACGAGATGTCCACCGTCGTTTGTCTGTGCTGCACCGCGACAAGCTCGATCGCATCGGTGTTCTTGTAGCTTGCGGCGTGGGCGCAATCGAACGTCGGGATGAGTTGGTGCACGACGGGGAACGTGTTGCGAGTCAGCAACAGCCCAGGTGTCGCGAAGAAGACGTTCAGCGATTTCGTGTCTCTTGTCGCGGCGCTCCTTTGCGCGGCGGTGACATTCGTTTCGGGCGTTCGAATCAACGCTTTCAACGAGGCGATCGCACGCTCGGAGGAAGCGCGGTTGGCGCCGCTCGCGATCGCGTGCTGAAGAGAGGTGATTGCGAGCTGCCAGAGCATGCCTTGGTGGGCGGCATCTGTGAGCCCGCTCTCCTCCCACGCCGCCTTGGCCTGGAGCGCACCGGCATCGAGCACGACGGAACTCTTCATGGCACTTCGTGCAGCGCTCGCTCCGGCGCCGTCCACGGCGAGTGCCATCACGGTGAGCGCGGCAAGGCATGCGAGCAGGCAACGGGCTGGAATTCCTCTGGACACGAGACCCTCGCGGTCGGTCACCGCGTGGCCATTACAGCTTGCCCGCCGGCTTCGCGAGAGAAGCGAGACTCACTGGATCTTCTCGGCGAGCTTTACCAGTGAGCCGAGCGTCGCTCGCGGCGTCGCCTTGTAGACCGCCGCCGATGTCTGGATCGTTCCGTTCAGCAGGACCATGCCGTAGACGTTGATCCCACCGGGCAGCTTCTCGGTGAAGTAGTAGGCGGAGCCCCCGAGCCCGCCAAAGGCCGTAAAGGTGATGGCTGAGCCCTTGACCGCCTTCAGGCCGGCCTCGATTCTCGCTGCAGTCAGCGGCTTCGAGGTCACCTCCTTGGTGAACACGACCGTGGTCTTCAGGTCGGCGAGGCTCGCCCCGAGGCTGAACTCGCAGGAGGTTCCGGTCGCCGAAATGTGGTGGTTCGTAGCGGTCGCCGGAGAGTTGATCGTGCTCCCTGAGTCCTTCGACACCTTGTAGCCGACGATTGCCGACACGGCGGCCGGGCTGAGGGCCGCGTCACAGGCTGCTTGCGGGCTTGCGGCTGAGGCGAGCTGCACTGAGACTGCGCCGGAGGCGGCCTGCGCCGTCAGCAGCAGCGCCGCCCCGCAGATCCCCAGCAACGAGGCGGCAATCCGAGAAGCGCCACCAGTCTTGTGGTTCCAGGCCTTCCTGTGCATGACACGACCTCCGAGTTCAGGCGGCTTTCGCCACGCTTCGAGAGCTCGAGCAGCCTACGCGTTTTCGTGCCTCCGCTCGTGGATTTTCGGAACGAGTCGTGCGGCGCGCGAACCCGGGGCGTCCTCGACGCGAAAGCTCCATACCCACCGCACGCTGGAAAACCTGCAAGTCGATCCGACTCGAAGGTTGCGACGTGCGGCCTTTTTTGCAGAGCCCTCTGACGGACTCGAACCGTCGACCCCCTCCTTACCATGCGGTCTTCGACCCCGGCCGGCGGCGCAGTCGGTCAGTAGTGCCCCGGGCCGGAGTCGAACCAGCGCAGGCGGTGTCGGAAACCGCCGGCCACGCCGCACCCTATGGGTGCAGGGAATGGCTCCCCTTCGCTCTGACAGGCGACAAAAGCGAACGGCACATGGCGCGTTTTTATCCGACCGGAGGACACAACTTCCCTGCCTGTTAGCTTTCGGCCTGCGGAGCGGCTCGTTGCCGGCACGGCCCAGAGGCCACGTCGGGCGACCGCGCCGGGCGGTTCCACGGAGACCGCAGTCAGCCCGCCCCGGTGGTGAGCCTGACGAGTCGCCGGCGAATCGGGTCCATAGAAAAAGCCCCGTTTCCAGGGCTTTTTCCGTAGCAGGCCTGTAAGCCGGATTCTGTCGAGGGTGACCATCCATCTCTGCGGCTACCCGGCTCCTCGGCGGGCCGCCTCGGCGGAGCCTGTTCGCCTTGCACCGGACGGGGTTTGGCGAGCCGGCCGTGTCGCCACGACCGCTGGTGGGCTCTTACCCCACCGTTTCACCCTTACCGGCGACGTCTCCGGAGAACACGTCGCCGGCGGTCTGTTCTCTGTGCCACTTTCCGTCGGCTTTCGCCGCCTCCCTGCCGTTTGCACGTGGAGCGTCCTGCCCTGCGGTGTCCGGACTTTCCTCGAGCCGCTCGAAAGCAGCCCGCGGTCACCCGGCCTGCGTGCCGAATGCTACCTGGACGACCGTCGACTCGAGCCGGCCGCGCAGGACGAGCCCGCACTCCGGACAGCGCACCGCGCCCGGCTCGTGCAGGACGAACTCTCCGCACGCCGGGCACTCGAGCGAGGCGCCGCGCAGCAGCGCGAACAGCTCCTGCTCGAGTGTCCGGTGCAGCGGGGCGACGCCGTCTTCATAGCTCCCGGAACACCCCCACGACCTTGCCGAGGATCTGCGACGTGTTGCGCGTAGATCGGCTCGAGCGCGGCGTTCTCCGGCTGCAGGCGCACGCGGCCGGACTCGCGGTAGAACGTCTTCACCGTCGCCTCGTCGGCCGACTCGTCGTCGCCGGCGAGCGCGACGACGATGTCGCCGTTGCGCGCGTCCTGCGCGCGGCGCACGATCACCAGGTCGCCCTCGAGGATGCCGGCCTCGATCATCGAGTCGCCCTTGACGCGGAGCAGGAAGTCGCCGCGCAGCGTCTCCGGCACGGCGATCTCGTCCTCGACGTTCTGCTCGGCGAGCAGCGGCCCGCCCGCGGCGATCTGGCCGAGCAGCGGCAGCTTCGGCAGCTCCACGACGGCCGCGTCGGCAGCCTGCCTTTAGCGGACTTGTCGCGGCCGACGAGCTCGAGCGCGCGCGGCTTCGTCGGGTCGCGCCGGAGCAGCCCGGCCCGCTCGAGGTTGGCGAGATGCGCGTGCACGGTGGACGGTGAGGCCAGGCCGACGGCCTCGCCGATCTCCCGCACGGTGGGCGGGTAGCCGTGCCGGTCGACGTAGTCGACCAGGAAGTTCCAGATCTCCTGTTGCCGGCCGGTGAGCTCCACTCTCGGTCCTCCTGTCGGTGGGGTCGGGGTCGGACGAACGTGTGTTCGACAGAGAGGGTAGAGACTCCTGCGGACGGCGTCAAACAGATGTTCGGCTAGGTCATCGGCACCTGGCGGAGCAGGTGCGGCGCGACCCGGTCGAGGATCTCCTCCAGGCCGGCGCCGGTGGCGGTGATGCCGTGGTTGCGCAGGCCGATGACGGCGTGGGCCGGGTCGGGCTCGGCGGCGAGCAGCTGCGCGACGTTGTCCGCCAGCTCCTCCGTCCCGCACGGGAAGTTCACCTCGGTGGCGGGGATGCCGTCGAGCCACGCGTGGACGTGCAGGATCGCGCCGACGTCGGGGTGCTCCATGTAGATCTTCCAGTGCTCGATCGCGTCGACCGAGACGCGGCGCGGCTCGACGCCGGGCGGCACGCTCAGGATGATCTTCAGGTTGTCGGCGTCGTAGCCGGAGACGAGCAGGATGTCGCGGCCGGGCTCGTCCAGCTTCGACTTGTCCACGCCGCTCGCGCTCATCCAGAAGCGGCTCGCATCCTTGCGGGCGGACAGGTTCCCGTAGGACAGTCCGCCGATCCCGTAGAGCCGCTTGATGTGGCGCAGGTCGCGCTCGCTGACCAGCTCCTCGACCGGGAACGGCGCCGGCAGCAGCCCCAGCTCGTCGAGCCGCCGCCCCGCTTCGGAGATGGAGGCGGTGATCTCGTCGCCGTCCCACAGCTCGGGCTCGAGGTCGGTCCGGAACTCGTTGTCGATCACGAGGCGCGAGCGCGCGAGCGGCGCGAGCCGCGCGACGACCGCGTCGGCGAGCGCGGCGGCGCCGTCGCTTGCGGGAACGCGGTAGCTGCCTCGCTCGAGCGTCGTGAACCAGACGCCGTGACCGGGGACGAAGGTGAGCGAGACGTTCGCCAGCGCGCGGACGAGCATCGGGTAGCCCTCCCGCAGCGGATCGGGCGGCGGCGCATCCAGCGCGTGCAGCGCGGCCACGAACGTCCCGCGGGAGCCGCGGCGGAACGGCCGCGGCCGCTCGACGCCGATCACGTTCAGCACGAGCTCGGGCGCCTCGTCCTCGGGCGCGGGCGTGAAGCCGGCGCGCTCGAGCGAGGCGCGAAGCTCGGCCACGAACTCACCGAGTGGCCCGGGATCGATCTCGCCGGCGACGACGTAACCCATCGACGTCGAGCCTAGGCACGCGCCCGCGCGTGCGCATGCGGAGATTCCCGTAGAACGAAAAGGGCCGTCCGCGGACGACCCTTCATGCGCTGGAGAGGACTTGAACCTCCACGGCCTATGCGGCCACTAGGCCCTCAACCTAGCGCGTCTACCAATTCCGCCACCAGCGCGAGAGAGCGGGCCTAGTGTAGCGGCGCCCCGGCGGCCGGGGCCTGGTGCGGCGCGGCTCCGGTTCGGTACCCTGACGGCGTGCTCCAGTTCCTCGCCGTCACCCAGGTGCTGATCGTGATCGCTCTGATCACGCTGATCCTCATGCACAGCGGCCGCGACGCCGGCATGGGCGGGATGGGCTTCACGCCCGCCTCGCAGGGTGGCACGCACATCGTCGAGCGGAACCTCACCCGCGTGACGTGCGTCTTCGCGGTGCTCTTCTTCGTGAACAGCGTCGCGCTCTTCCACTACCTCAAGTAGCCGGTCTCATGGCGGACGACGGGGCCAGGACGAGGATCCAGAAGCTGCTCGTCACCGGCGACAACCGGCTGAAGCAGGGTGTCGATCCGGAGAAGGCGCGCGAGAGCTGGGAGCAGGCGCTCGAGGTGGCGCGGGAGGCCGGTCTCGAGGACAAGGTGCGTCCGCTCGTCGAGGTCAGGCTCGCGGATCTGCCGCCGCGGCGAGACTGAGCAGCTCCTCGATCCGCTCCGCCTGACGGCGCACGTCGTGCGTCGCGGCCGCCTCGCGCGCGGCGTCATTCGGGCGCGGGAAAGCGGCGGTCGCGCGCAGCGCCTCCGTCATGGCCTCGACGTCGAGCGGGTCGACGAGAGCGCCGGCTGCCGGCGGCACGAACTCGGGCGGCCCGCCGAGCCGGGTGGCCACGACGGAGCGGCCGCACGCCATGCCCTCGAGCAGCGCCTGGCCGAGCGGCTCGAGCAGGCTCGGCTGGCAGAGGACGTGGCTGTCCGCGAGCAGCGCCGGAATCTCGTCGTGCGGCACGCGGCCGAGCAGGCGCACGCCGGGCCGCCCCTCGAGCTGCGTCCGCAGCGGGCCGTCGCCGGCGTACGTCAGCGTCCCCTCCCCCAGCGCCGCGAACGCTTCCGCGAGGCGGACGACGTTCTTCCGCTCCGTCAGGGCGCCGGCGCAGAGGAACCGCGGCGGCCCGTCGGGCGGCGGCTGCACGGCGAACTGCTCGAGGTCGACGCCGCTCGAGACGACGGCGGTCTTGCCCTGCGCGGCGGGCAGCTTCGTCTCCAGCTCGCGGCGCAGGTACTCCGAGACGCAGACGACGGCGGCGGCGCGGCGGACGACGTAGCCGGTGGCGGTGGCGATGCCCGGGATCGAGCCGATGTTGCGCACGTCGCGTCCGTGCGCGGTGACGACGAGCGGCGTGTGCGCACCGATGGCCGCGATCAGCCCGGTCGGGACGAGGAAGTGCGCGTAGACGACGTCGGGACGGAAGCTCCGGCGCGCGCGGCGCGTCCGCGCGGCGAGGGTCAGGTAGCGGAGCTTCCCGCCGGAGCGCGTGTCCAGCACGGCGAGCTCGACCTCGTGGCCCCGGTCGACGAGCGCACGCTCGACCTGCGCGACGAACGTGCCGAGGTCCGGGTCGGCCGGTCCCGGGTACATCTGGGAGACGAGCAGGATGCGCACGCGGGCTATCGTGCCCGACCGTGAGCACTCCGGAGGAGATCCGCGAGCTGGGACAGGTCTTCGACGGCGTCGCCGAGGAGTACGACAAGGCACGGGCGGGCTATCCCGGAACGCTCGTCGACCGCGCGCTCGCGCGCGGCGAGATCGCGGCCGGCGCCCGTGTGCTCGAGGTCGGATGCGGCACCGGGAAGCTGACGGAGCTGCTCGTAGAGCGCGGACTCGAGGTGGACGCCGTCGACCCCGGGCCGAACATGATCGAGGCCGCGCGGCGACGCGTCGGCGGCGCGCCGAGCGTCCGGTTCCACGTCGGCCGGTTCGAGGATCTCGAGCTGCCGGCAGACGGGTACGCCGCGCTCTTCTCCGCGACTGCGTTCCACTGGATCGATCCGTCGGTCGGCTGGCGGAAGGCGTCCGACGTGCTCGAGCCGGGCGGCGTGCTCGCGCTGCTCGCACACGGCGGCGTACCCGACGGACGGACGCCCGGCGTCGACGCGGAGTTCCGCGCGAACATCGCGAAGCACGCGCCCCGGATCGCGGCGACGCTTCCGCCCGACCGGAGCCTCGCCGAGATCAGGGCCGGCGCGGACGAGCGCCGCAGCAACGCGTCCGCGGTCTGGGACTGGATCATGGGCGAGAGGCGCGGACTTGCGGTCGCCGAGGCGGCCGAGCTGTTCGACGCGGTCGAGCTCGACGTCGAGATCGAGAGCGTCGAGCGCACGTCGGACGAGCTCACCGCCCACCTCAAGACGACGTCGCTCTATTTCTCGGTCCCCGAGGATCGCCGCGACGCATTCGTCGAAGACGACCGTCGGATCGTCGAGCGCCACGGCGGAAGCGTGCAGTTCTCCCACTGCGTGTTCCTGATGACCGCGCTCCGCGCCGGCTAGCCGCGCGGCCGCAGCGCGTCGTACATCCCCCACTCCTCGCGGAGGGTCTCGCAGATCTCGCCGACGGTGCAGTGGACGCGCAGCGCCTCGCGCATCGGCGGCAAGAGGTTCGCCTCGCCGCGCGCGGTCTCGCGCACCTCGGCGAGCGCGCGCGCAGCGCCGTCCGCGTTGCGCTCCGCGCGCACCCGCGCCGTGCGCTCGAGCTGGCGGCGCTCCGCCTCCGGGTCGAGCTGGTGCAGCTCGACCTGCGTCTCCGCGTCTTCGGCGAAGCGGTTGACGCCGACGATGACGCGCTCGCCGGTCTCGACCTGCTGCTGCCACGCGAACGCGGCCTGCTCGATCTCGCCCTGGACAAAGCCGGCCTCGATCGCGGCGACCGCGCCGCCGAGCTCGTCGATGCGCTCGATCAGCTCCCACGCGCGCGCCTCCAGCTCGTCCGTCAGCGCCTCGATGAAGTAGGAGCCGCCGAGCGGATCGGCCGTGTCGGTCGCACCGGCTTCGGTCTGCAGGATCTGCTGCGTGCGCAGCGCGATCGTGGCCGCGTGCTCGCGTCGGCAGCGCGAGCGCCTCGTCGAACGAGTTCGTGTGCAGCGACTGCGCGCCGCCGGCGGCCGCGGCCAGCGCCTGGATCGGCCACGCGCACGATGTTGTTCTCCGGCTGCTGCGCGGTCAGCGTCGAGCCGCCCGTCTGCGCGTGGAAGCGCAGCGCCAGCGCCTTCGGATTGGTCGCGCCGAACCGCTCCCGCATGATCCGCGCCCACAGCCGCCGCGCCGCGCGGAACTTCGCCACCTCCTGGAAGAAGTGGTTGTGCGCGTTGAAGAAGAACGACAGCCGCTCGCCGAACTCGTCCGGCGACATGCCCGCGTCGACGGCTGCACCGCAATACGCGATCCCGTTGGCCAGCGTGAACGCGAGCTCCTGCACCGCCGTCGATCCCGCCTCGCGGATGTGGTAGCCGGAGATGGAGATGGTGTTCCAGTGCGGCACGCGCTCCGCGCAGTACGCGAACAGATCCGTCGTCAGCCGCATCGACGGCCTCGGCGGGAAGATGTAGTTCCCGCGCGCGATGTACTCCTTGAGGATGTCGTTCTGCACCGTGCCGCGCAGCTGCGACGGAGCCACGCCCTGCTGCTCCGCCACCAGCTCGTACAGCAGCAGCAGCAGCGACGCCGGCGCGTTGATCGTCATCGACGTCGACACCTCGCCCAGCGGGATCCCGCCGAGCAAGATGGACATGTCCGCGAGCGAGTCGATCGCGACGCCGGTGCGGCCCACCTCGCCCAGCGCGCGCGGGTCGTCGGAGTCGTAGCCGAGCTGCGTCGGCAGGTCGAACGCGACCGACAGCCCCGTCTGGCCCTGGTCGAGCAGATAGCGGTAGCGCGCGTTCGACTCCTCCGCGGAGGCGAACCCGGCGTACTGGCGGATCGTCCACGGCCGCCCGCGGTACATGTCCGGATAAGGCCCGCGCGTGTACGGGAACTCGCCCGGCGGCTCCAACGGACGCGGCGCATCGTCCGCGAAGTAGACCGGCTTCACCTCGATGCCGGACTCCGTACGCCGATCGTCCGTGGCGGCCATGTGACAGATCGTAGAGCCGCGGCGTACATTGCGAGCCGTGGTCGCCGCCGTCGCCGCTGCAGCTGCCTTCGCGTGCCGTCCGCAGCCCGGGCTCGGGACGGTCACACTCACCCGTGGCGGCAAGGGGTACGCGATCGACCTCGCCAGCTGCAGGAAGCGGGTTTCGCCCGCTCCGTCGTCGTCGACGGGCGGCATCGTGTCACCGAACGGAAGGTCGGTCGCGTCGGTGGCGGCCGTCCACCGCAAGGGCGCGCCGACCGGCTCGGCGGCGATCGTCGTCCGCGATCGCACGTCAGGGTCGACGCGCGTCGTCTACCGGATCCGCGAGTCCTTCACGGCCGTGCCGGCAGGGGAGCCCGGACCGCTGGAGCTCGTTGGTTGGTCGCCACACAGCGACTGGGTCTTGTTCGCCCTCGACCCGATGGGCTCGGCCTCGCTCGCCGCGGACGGGTTGGAGCTGCAAGCCGTGCCGGCGGCAGGTGGGACGCGGCACGCGGTCGCGGGCCTCCTGATGTACGCGGACTACCGCGTCTGGTGCGGCGGTCGGCTCGTCCTGACGGCCGGCGGCGATCGCATCGCGACGACGAACAAGCGCCTCGTCGTCACCGGTCCACCGACCTGGCGGGCCCGCCCGTTGACTGTCGCGCCGGGTTTCTCCTGGGGCTCAATTGCGTGCGCGCAGGACGGGCGCTCGGTCGTCGTCCAGTCGCAGCCGGCGAGCGACGACGCGAATTTCTTCCACACGCGCTGGGCTCTATGGCGGATCGGTTTCGACGGCCGGCGAACGCAGCTCACCCGGCCGCCGTCCGGATACGCCGACGAGTCGCCGCGGGTCTCGCGCGACGGGCGCACCGTCCTCTTCGTCCGCTCGCGGAAGGGTGTCGGCAAGCTATACGCGCTCCGCGACGGGCGGCTCGTCGGGCCGCTGCTTTCGCTCGGGTACCAGCTCGGCTACTACGGCCACGAGGACTGGTGGACGACGATGAGCTGGTCGCTCGGCTAGAGGGTGGGCGCGTCGGCTGCGTCGCGGCTGCGCCGCGCCACGCCGTCCTGCTCCGCTGCGGCGGCGACCGCCGCGGCGACCGCGGGAACGACGTCGCGGTTGAAGACGCTCGGGACGATGTAGTCCGGCGCCAGCTCGTTCGTCGCCGATGGTCGCGGCGATCGCGTGGCCGGCGGCGACCTCCATCCGCGTCGGTGATCGCGCGCGCGCGCACGTCGAGCGCGCCGCGGAAGATCCCCGGGAAGGCGAGCACGTTGTTGATCTGGTTCGGGATAGTCGGAGCGGCCGGTCGCGATCACGGCGGCGAGCCCGGCGATCTCCTCCGGCGAGACCTCCGGCGTCGGGTTCGCCATCGCGAACACGATCGCGTCGGCGCCATGCTGCGGATCCCCTCGACGCTGACCGCGCCGGGCTGCGACAGGCCGATGATAGACGTCGGCGCCGGCGAGCGCGTCGTTCGACGCTGCCCGCGACGCCGTCCGGGATTCGTCTCCTCGGCGTAGCGCCGCTTCACGTCGGTCAGGTCGGTGCGGCCGCGATGGACGACGCCCTTGCTGTCGCAGCCGATCACGTTCCGGACGCCGGCCGCCTGCAGCGTCTTGGTCACGGCGACGCCGGCCGCGCCGACGCCGGTGACGACGACCTTCACGTCCTCGATCCGCTTGCCGACGACGCGCAGCGCGTTGAGGAACGCGGCGAGCACGACGACGGCGGTGCCGTGCTGGTCGTCGTGGAAGACGGGGATGTCGAGCGACGCGCGCAGCCGCTCCTCGACCTCGAAGCAGCGCGGCGCGGAGATGTCCTCGAGGTTGATGCCGCCGAAGCCGGGCGCGATCGCCTCGACGGTCGCGACGATCCGGTCGGGGTCCTTCGTGTCGAGGCAGATCGGCCACGCGTCGACGCCGCCGAACTCCTTGAACAGCAGCGCCTTGCCCTCCATCACCGGCATCGCCGCCTCCGGCCCGATGTCGCCGAGGCCGAGCACCGCGCTGCCGTCGGTGACGACGGCGACGGTGTTGCGCTTGATCGTCAGGTTCCAGGCGCTCTCCGGATCGGCGGCGATCGCCTGGCAGACGCGGGCGACGCCGGGCGTGTACGCCATCGAGAGGTCGTCGCGCGTCTTCACCGGCGCGTTCGAGTCCATGTGGATCTTGCCGCCGAGATGCAGCAGGAAGGTGCGGTCGGAGACGCGCTCGACGTCGACGCCGGGCACGTCGCGGCACGCGGCGACGATCGCTCGGCGTGCGCTGCGTCGGTCGCGAGCACGCTGACGTCGCGCATCTTGCTCCCCGCACTCGACGCGGACGAGGTCGATCGCGTCGAGCAGGCCGCCGGCGTCCGCGATCGCGCGCGCGAGGTCGGCGAAGGTGCCGGGCCGGTCGTCGAGGCGGACGCGCAGGGTGAGGCTGAAGGAGGCCGAGTAGTGGCTCATCGGCACCGGTCTATCAGAACGAGGCGGCGACGCCCAGTTCGGCGTCGCGCGCTGCCAGCTGCGCGTAGCGGCCGCCCTTGGCGAGCAGCTCCTCGTGGCGGCCCGTCTCGACGACGCGGCCGCGGTCGAGGACGACGATCTGGTCGGCGTCGCGGACGGTGGAGAGCCGGTGCGCGATCGCGATCGTCGTGCGCCCTTCGGAGAGCCGGTCGAGCGCCTCCTGCACGAGCCGCTCCGTCTCCGTGTCGAGCGAGCTCGTCGCCTCGTCGAGCACGAGGATCGGCGGGTTGCGCAGGATCGTCCGCGCGATCGCCATGCGCTGCTTCTCGCCGCCGGAGAACCGGTAGCCGCGCTCTCCGACGACGGTGTCGTAGCCGTCCGGGAGCTCGGCGATCACGTGGTGGATCCGCGCCGCCTCGGCCGCAGCTTCGATCTCGTCGTCCGTCGCGTCCGGCTTCGCGAAGCGGAGGTTCTCGCGGATGGACGCGTGGAAGAGATACGTCTCCTGCGAGACGACGCCGACCAGCTCGGCCAGCGCCTGGAACGACAAGTCGCGGAGGTCGACGCCGCCGATGGTGACGCTGCCGCGGCCGACGTCGTACAGGCGCGCGGCGAGATAGCCGAGCGTCGTCTTCCCCGAGCCCGTCTCCCCGACGAGCGCCGTGGTCGTGCCGGCGGGAACCGTGAACGACACGTCCTCCAGCGTCCAGTCGTCCCCATACTTGAACCAGACGTGGTCGTAGACGACGTCGCCGGCGGGAGCCGATGCGGCGGCGCCGGGCTTCTCGTCGATGTCGATCGGCTGGTCGAGGTACTCGAAGATCCGGTCGAACAGCGCGAGCGAGGTCTGCACGTCGACGCCGACCGACAGCATCGACCCGACCGGGAAGAACAGCCGCGTCTGCAGCGTCGTGAACGCGACGAGCGTCGGCACGGTGATCGCGTAGCCGTGCGCGAACGCGATCCCGCCGACCCAGTACACGGCGGCCGGCATGACCGCGAACGTCGTCTGGATCGTCGCCATCACCCAGCGGCCCGCCATGCGCTGGCGCACCTCGAGGTCGGCGAGGCGAAGCGAGTCGCCCTCGAACCGGTCGGCGAGCTCGTTCGTCCGGCCCATCGTCTTCCCGAGCAGGATCCCCGAGACGGACAGCGACTCCTGGACGAGGCTGGAGATGTCGGCGAGCGTCTCCTGTGTCGTCGTCGCGATGCGCCGCCGCTCGGCGCCGACGCGGCGTGTCAGCAGCACGAAGAACGGGATCAGCGCGAACGCGAACAGGGCTAGCTGCCAGCTGAGCAGCAGCATCGCCACCATCGTCGCCACGATCGTCGTCACGTTCGACGCGATCGACGTGGCGGTGGTGGTGACCACGTTCTGGATGCCGCCGATGTCGTTGGAGATCCGCGACTGCACCTCGCCCGTGCGCGTGCGTGTGAAGAACGCGAGCGAGAGCCGCTGCAGGTGGCGGAAGACGGCCGCGCGCAGGTCGTGCATCACGCGCTGGCCGACCTGGTTCGAGAGCAGCGTCTGCCACACGCCGATGGCGCCGTTGACGATCGCGATCACGATCATCCCCGCGGCGAGGATGGACAGCTGCTTCGTGTCCTTGGCGTAGATCGCGTTCAGCGCGCCGCGCAGCAGGAACGCCGGGATCACGCCGAGGATGGCGGAGACGACGATCAGCGCGAGCACCGCCGAGAGCCGCAGCTTGTACGGCTTGAACAGCCGCCCGGCCCGGCGCAGCGTGGCGCGGCGGACCGCCGGGTCGGCGCTCCGCTCGGGATCGACGTTCACCTCGAAGACGCGATGGCCCGGCACTCAGCCCAGGGTACGCGGCGGCGGGCTGGGAACGCCGAGCTCGTCCTGGAGCGCGGCGCCGAGCGCGAGCAGCTCCCAGTCCGAGCCGGGCGCGCCGACGAGCGAGACGCTCACCGGCAGCCCGCTCTGCGCACCGACGCCGGACGGGAGCGCGACGACGGGGAAGCCCGTCCAGTTCCAGTAGTGCGTGAGCGAGATCAGCTCGTAGTCGGAGAGCGCGACGTCGTAGCCGGAGCCGCGCAGCGGCGCGGTCACGGGAACCGTCGGCTCGAGCAGCGCGGTCACGCCCTCGGCGGCGAGCCGGTCGCTCCAGTGCGCGGTCACCTCTCGGCGTCGCATCGTCGCGGCGACGTACTCCTCCGCGTGCGCGTTCGACGCCTCCGCCAGCTCGACGAAGCCGCGAATCGACGGCCGGTAGAGATCGCGGCTGCCGTCGAAGCGGCGGTGATACGCCAGCAGGTCGGCGAGCAGCACGGTCATGTAGTCGTCGCCCACGTCGAGGGAGGGCACGTCCGCGATCGGCGCGACGATGGCCGCGCCGAGCCGGCGGCACGCGTCGATCGCCCGGTCGAACCCCACGGCGACATCGGGCTCGAGCGCGCCGACGCGCGGCGAGACCGCCAGCCGGATCCCCGCAAGCGGCCGCGACGCGGGCCGCTCAGGCGCCGGGCGGAGCAACGCGGTCGTCGAGCGGCCGCCGTCCGGTCCCGCCATCGCGGCGAGCACGAGCGCGCAGTCGGCGACCGAGCGCGCCATCGGCCCGGCGTGGTCGAGGCTCGGCGACAGCGGCACGATGCCGCGCAGCGAGACGTGACCGCGCGTCGGCTTGATCGTCGAGACGCCGCTCAGCGCGGACGGGATGCGCAGCGAGCCGGCCGTGTCCGTGCCCGTCGCAACCGGAACGGTGTGCGCCGCGAGCGCCGCGCCCGAGCCGCCGCTCGAGCCGCCGGAGGAGCGTTCGAGATCCCATGGGTTCCCGACCTGGTCGGTCGTCCCGCCGGCGGCGAACTCGTGGGTGTGCGTGTGGCCGAGCAGGACCGCGCCGGCCGCCTCGAGCCGTAGCCAGACATCGCAGGAGCGCGACGGCGTCTCGACCAGCAGCCGGCTCGACGCGGTCAAAGGCTTTCCGGCGACGGCGTAGAGATCCTTCAACCCGACGGGAATCCCGCACAGCGGCTGCGCGTCACCCTGCGCCAGCCGCTCGTCCGCGCGCGCCGCCGCGGCGAGCGCGTCCTCCTCGTAGACCCGGATCCACGCGTTGACCGAGCCGGGATCTCCCTCGAAGGTGTGCTCGCCGTCCCGCGCCGCAATCCGGTCGAGACAGGCCCGCGTCAGCTCGACGGAGCTCAGCTCCCGGCGCGCCAGCAGCGCTGATGCCTCGGTGACGCCGAGATCGGCCGGGTCGCTCATCCGGGGCGAAGTATCTCCGGCGGCGCTTCCGTCCGTAAGCTGAGAGTCATGGCAGCGGTGACGGTTCGCCTCTTCGCGGGGCTCCGCGAGCGAGCGGGACAGGGGCGCGTCGAGCTCGACGGCGTCGCGCGCGTCGCCGACGTGTGGGCCGCGCTCGGCCTCGGCGACGAGCCCCCGGGGATGCTCTACGCCGTCAACCGCGAGTACGCCGAGCCGGCGCAGGAGCTGCAGGACGGCGACGAGGTGGCGCTGATTCCGCCCGTCTCCGGCGGCGCGTTCCTCGTCACGAGCGAGCCGCTCGACCTCGCCGCCGCCGTCGCGGAAGTTGCGCGCGACGACGCCGGCGCGATCGCCACCTTCGTCGGCACCGTCCGCAGCAGCTCGCGGGGCCGCGACGTGCAGTACCTCGAGTACGAGGCGTACGAGGAGATGGCGGAGCCGATGCTGCACCGCCTCGGCGAGGACCTGACGGCGAAGCACGGCCTCGCCGCCGTCGCGATCCACCATCGCATCGGCCGCGTCGAGATCGGAGAGCCGAGCGTCGTCATCGCCGTCTCCGCGCGCCACCGCGCCGCCGCGCTCGACGCGTGCCGCGAGGCGATCGACACGCTCAAGGAGACGATCCCGCTGTGGAAGAAGGAGGTCTACGCGGGCGGCGAAGAATGGATCGGGCAGGGATCCTGATGACCGAGCTCCGCGACTACGACCCGCTGCAGCCGCGCGGGGGACTGAACGTGAAGCGCATCCTCGAGCGCGCAGGTGCGCTCGCGCTGCTGATCGGCGGCACCGCACTGAAGTGGGGCTTCGTCTTCGCGAAGTTCGCTGCGTTCTTCATCTCGATCGCGGCCTACAAGCTCTGGTTCGGCACGTGGACGTTCGCCGTCGGCTTCGTGCTGCTGATCCTCGTGCACGAGCTCGGCCACGCGGTCGAGGCGCGCCGCCAGGGTCTGCAGGTGTCCGCGCCGACGTTCATCCCGTTCTTCGGAGCCTTCGTGACCATCCGGCACGCGGGGCTGTCGCCGTGGCGGAACTCGCTCATCTCGCTCGCCGGTCCGTTCGCGGGCGGGCTCGCCGCGCTCGCGTGCTGGATCGTCGGCGTCGAGCGCGGGTCGACGATGCTCGTCGTGCTCGCGAACATCGGCTTCCTGCTCAACGCGTTCAACCTGCTCCCGATCGGCTTCCTCGACGGCGGCTCCATCTCGCGGTCGATCTCCGAGGCGTGGCGCATGCCGGTGATCCACTTCGAGGCCGGCGTCCCCGTGCAGGCGTTCCCGCCCGACCGCAGGCGCGCGTTGATGATCGCGGCGATGTACCTCGGGCTGGCCACGCTGCTCGTCGCCGCGATGCTCGCCACCCGTCACGGGGGCAGGATGCTGTGAACGAAGACCGGGAGATGCTCGAGACCCACCAGACGCTCGCCGATCTGCGCCGCCACACCGAGCTGATCGCGGACGAGTTCTTCCAGGGCTTCGAGGCCGTGGAGAAGATCGACCGGCCGGCCGTCTCGTTCTTCGGCTCGGCGCGCGTGACCGAGGGCAGCGGCCCGTACGAGTCGGCGCGCGCGACGGCGAAGCTGTTCGGGCAGGCCGGCTGGGCGGTCGTGACCGGCGGCGGCCCGGGCGTGATGGAGGCGGCGAACCGCGGCTGCCAGGAGGGCGGCGGCCTCTCCGTCGGCTTCAACATCGAGCTGCCGCACGAGCAGGGCGGCAACCCGTACGTCGACCTCGGCATGACCTTCCATCACTTCTACGCACGCAAGACGATGTTCGTGAAGGCGGCGGAAGGGTTCTGCGTCTTCCCCGGCGGCTTCGGCACCGCCGACGAGCTGTTCGAGTCGCTGACGCTGATCCAGACCGGGAAGGTCGTCCACTTCCCCGTGGTGCTGTTCGACTCCGACTACTGGGGGCCGCTGCGCGACTGGGTGCGCGGCCGGCTGCTGCCGGAGGGGATGATCTCCGCGGAGGACCTCGAGCTGCTGATGCTGACCGACGACCCGGCCCAGGCGGTCGAGCACGTGCTGGGCGGCTACGCGTCGAGGAACGGGAACGGCTGATGCAGCTGCGCGACCTTCCCTCCGTAGACGAGCTGGCGCGCGACGTCGACGATCCGCTCGCGGTCGCGGCGGCGCGCACGGTGCTGGCGCGGGCGCGCGCGGAGATCCGTGCCGGAGCGGATCCCGGCGACCTGGCCGCGCGGCTGCGGGAGGAGCTCGGCGTCGCGCGCGCCGCGAGCCTGCGCCGCGTGCTGAACGCGACCGGTGTGATCGTGCACACGAACCTCGGCCGCGCGCCGCTCGCGGAGGAGGCACTCGCGCGTGTGCTCGAGGTCGGGCGCGGCTACTCGAACCTCGAGTACGACGTCGCCGACGGCACGCGCGGCTCGCGCCAGGATCACATCGCGCCGATCCTGCGGCGGCTCACCGGTGCGGAGGCGGCGATCGTCGTCAACAACAACGCGGGAGCAGTGCTGCTCGCGCTCGCGGCACTGGCCGAGGACCGCGAGGTGATCGTCTCGCGCGGCGAGCTGATCGAGATCGGCGACGGCTTCCGCATCCCCGACGTGCTCGCGCGCTCCGGCGCGCGTCTCGTCGAGGTCGGCACGACGAACCGCACGCGTGCCGCCGATTACGAGCGCGCAGTCGGCGCGGACACCGCACTGCTGTTGCGCGTGCATCAGTCGAACTTCCGCGTCGTCGGCTTCACCGAGGCTCCGCGACTCGACGAGGTGGTCGCGGTCGCGCGACGGCACGGGCTTCCGCTCGTCGACGATCTCGGCTCCGGCGTGCTGACGGAGCTTCCGGGTGAGCCCTCGGTGAAGGAGGCGCTCGCCGCCGGCGCGGATCTCGTCTGCTTCTCGGGGGACAAGCTGCTCGGCGGTCCGCAGGCGGGGATCGTGGCCGGCCGCGCCGACCTGGTGGAGCAGCTGCGCCGTCATCCGCTGCAGCGCGCATTGCGCGCGGACAAGCTGACGCTGGCGGCGCTCGAGGGGACGCTGCTGCTCTACCTCGACGCGCCGGAGCGGATCCCGGTGCTGCGGATGCTCCGCCAGGAGACTCCGGCGGTGCGAGGACGTGCCGAGCGGCTGGCGCAGCTCGTCGGCGGCGACGTCGAGGAGACGGTCGGCCGCGTCGGCGGCGGCGCGCTGCCGCTGGCTGAGCTGCCGAGCTTCGCGTGTGCGGTGAAGGAATCTCTCGCGACGCCGCTGCGCCTGGGCGAGCCGCCGGTGATCGGCGTCGTCCGCGACGGGAAGCTGCTGCTCGATTGCCTGACGCTCGCGGATGCGGAGGTCGACGAGGTCGCGGCCGCCGTGAACGCATGCCGCTGACCGTCGGCACCGCGGGTCACATCGACCACGGCAAGACGACGCTCGTCGAGGCGCTGACGGGCAAGAACACCGACCGGCTGCCGGAGGAGCACGCGCGTGGCATCTCCATCGACCTCGGCTACGCGCCGCTGGAGCTGCCGGACGGGACACAGTTGTCCGTCGTGGACGTGCCCGGGCACGAGCGGTTCGTGCGCACGATGGTCGCCGGCGCCACCGGGATCGACCTCTTCCTGCTCGTGATCGACGCGGCCGAGGGCGCGCGGCCTCAGACGCACGAGCACCTCGCGATCCTGCGCCTGCTCGGGGTCGACCGCGGCGTGGTCGCGCTGACGAAGTCGGATCTCGTCGACGAGGAGACGCTGGAGCTCGCACGCGCCGAGGCGGAGGAGCTCGTCCCCGGCGCACCTGTCGTCGCGGTGAGCGCGCGCACCGGCTCCGGGCTCGACGAGCTTCGGGCCGTGCTGGCGGAGGTCGCGCGCAGACGCGGGCACGAGGATCGCGACGGCGCGACTCGTCTGTACGTCGACCGAGCGTTCACGCTGCACGGGATCGGCACGGTCGCGACCGGAACGCTGTGGTCGGGGTCGATCGGCGACGGCGACGAGCTGTCGGTCGAGCCCGGCGGACGCGCCGTGCGCGTGCGCAGCGTGCAGGTGCACGACAGCGCGGTCACGCGCGCGCAGGCAGGGCAGCGCGTCGCGGTCGCGCTCCCGGGAGTCGAGCGGCGCGAGCTTCGACGCGGCGCCGCCCTCGTCACCCCGGGCGCGTTCCCCGCCGCGTACAGGCTCGACGTCGCGCTGGAGGAGCTGGCGGAGATTCCGTCGCGGGTGCACGTCCACCACGGCACCGCCGAGGTGCCCGCGCGTTTCATCCGGATCGGCGAGCGCTGGGCGCAGCTGCGGCTGTCGGCGCCGCTCGTCGCCGCGCGCGGCGACCATGTCGTGCTCCGGGCCGGGACGACGGTCGGCGGCGGGACCGTGATCGACCCGGCGCCGCCACGGCACTCGAGCGTGGAGCGAATGGAGCTGGTCGAGCGCGGCGAGATCGGCGCGACGGTGTACGCGCCGGTGCGGGCCGAGTCGCTGCGCCACCTCGGCGACGCCGACGGCCTCGTCCACGCCGGCGACTGGGTGTTCGCGCCCGCGTGGCTGGACGAGCTGCGCGCGGAGCTGGAGCGCCGGATCGCGGCCGCGGATCCGCTCGACCCCGGCGTCCCGCCGCCCGCCGATCCCTGGGCGCCCGCGGTGGTGCCGCTGCTCGGGCTGGAGCGGCGCGGAGCGAAGCTGTACCTCCCCGGCGCGTCCGCAGAGCTCGGTGCGCGCGCGGACGCCGCTGCCGAGCTCGAGGCGGAGCTCGGGCTCGAGCCGGTGAAGGTCGACGACCGCGCGCTCGCCCGGTTCCTCGAGGAGCAGGGACGGCTCGTGCTCGTCGGTGACGGCTACGCCGTCTCGGCGGCGGCGTACGAGCGGGCGCGCGCGGCGCTCGTCGCCGAGTGCGAGGCGGAGGGCTCGATCACGCTCGCCCGCTTCCGCGACCTGCTCGGCGTCGGCCGCAAGACGGCGCAGCTGCTGCTCGAGCGCTTCGACGCCGACGGGCTGACCCGCCGCGCGGGCGAGGCGCGCGTGCTGCGCCGCCGTGGGACAATCCCGCCATGACACCGGCCGACGTGACCCAGCTGATCGACCGCTACAACGACGCGTGGAACGCGCAGGACATCGACGCAGTCGCCTCCATGCACCATCCCGAGATCGTCTTCGAGAACCACACCGCCGGCGAGCGGGCCGAGGGCGCCGACGCGGTGCGCGAGCACATCGCCGCCATCTTCCGGAACAACCCGACGCTGCGTTTCCGCGGGCGAAGCTTCCGCGCCGGTGACGACTTCGCCGTGAGCGAGTGGACGGCCACGATCGAGCAGGACGGCCGGACGATCGAGTGGGACGGCGTCGACGTCTTCCCGTTCCGCGACGGACTGATCGCGCGCAAGGACGTCTACTCGTCCTCGCATCGCCCGCGCGAGCTCTAGCGGTCCCGCCGGGACATGCCCCGGTGTCAGACACGGCAAACGGAACCGTCACGGACCAAGGCACCGCATGCCGCATGGTTCCGTGACCGGCTTCTCACAATGGTCACGACTTCGTAACGGCCTCGTGGCCGGCCGCGACATGTCCCGGTGTCAGACACCAGGACGTGTCCGACGGTTACGCGTCCGGAACGTTCAGGGTCAGCCCGAGCACGTCAGGCCGGTGGTAGTGGCCGACCGGATCGAAGCGCTGCCGCTCCTCCAGCACCCGCGCCGGATCGAGCTCCGCGTAGAGGATCCCCTCCTCGTCGTACAGCGGCCCGGCCAGATACGAGCCGTCGGGCGCGAGGACGGCGCTGCCGCCGCGGCCGAGCACGCCGACGCCCACCATCTCGGACGCGAGCGGAAAGTCGTCCGGATACGACGACGCGCGCTGGAAGTGGCACGGCGCGACGACGAACGCGCGCGACTCGCGCGCGAGATGCACGAGCGTCGCCTGCCACGCGTCGCCGTCGTCGGCGGTAGACGCGATGTAGATCTCGACACCGGACTCGTACAGGGCGAAGCGCGCGAGCGGCATGTAGTTCTCCCAGCAGATCAGCCCGCCGACGCGGCCGAAGCCGGTCTCGACCGCGTGCAGGCCGCGCCCGTCGCCCTGTCCCCAGATCAGCCGCTCGTGGTTCGTCGGCACGAGCTTCCGGTGGTGCAGCGCGAGCGAGCCGTCGGGCGCGTGGTAGAGCAGCGCGTTGTAGATCGTCCCCGGCCGCTCCGGATCGACCTCGTTCACGCCGGTGACGAGCCAGACGCCGTGCTCCTTCGCCACCGCGCCGAGCCGACGCTCCGCGGGCGAGCCGACGGCGACCGAGTTCTCGGCGATGCGCGCGAACGTCTGCTTGGCGCCGTCGTTCTGCCAGCCGGCGAACGCCTTGGCCCAGCGCGACGACGGATAGACCGGGACGAAGGTCTCCGGGAAGACGACGAGCCCGGCGCCGTTGGCAGCCGCCTCCGCCGCAAGCGTCTCGAGCCGGTCGAGCGTCGCCTCGCGGTCGAGGATCACCGGCTCGGCCTGGACGCAGGCGACGGTCACGGCGCGCTCCATGGCGCGGAGCCTAGTGACTACGCTCTCGTGATGGGAAAGATCTTCGACGAGATCGACGAGAAGCTCGCGGCCTGGGTGGAGAAGCAGCATCTCTTCTTCGTCGCGACGGCGCCGCTCGCCGCCGACGGCCACGTGAACGTGTCGCCGAAGGGCGATCTGCGCTGGTTCCGAATCCTCGGACCGCGCGAGGTCGCGTACCTCGACTTCGTCGGCAGCGGCGCCGAGACGATCGCGCACGCGCGCGAGAACGGCCGCATCGTGGTCATGTTCTGCGCCTTCGACGGGCCGCCGCGGATCGTCCGCTTCCACGGGCGCGCGACGGCGGTGCTGACGGACGATCCCGAGTTCGACGCGCTGCGTGAGCGGTTCGGTCCGCACGACGACGCGGTGCGCTCCGTCATCCGCATCGAGGTCGACCGGATCGCCGACTCGTGCGGGTACGGCGTCCCGCTCATGCGCTTCGACGGCGTGCGCACACAGCAGGAGGCGTGGCAGGACAAGATGAAGCGCGACGGCGGATTCGACGACTACATCGCGGAGAAGAACGCCGCCAGCATCGACGGGCTTCCGGCGATTCCCGCTTCCTAGGGCGCGCCGAAGCCGCCGCCGCCCGGCGTCTCGATCCGCACGACGTCGCCCGCGGCGAGCTGCTTCGTCACCTTCGCCGGTTGCTCCTCGCCGTTCACGAGCGTGCGCCCGGGCGCGCCGTCCGCGCCGCCGCGCGCGCCGCTGCGGCCCGTGCGCGCGCCGTTCCGCGAGCACCGAGAGACGGCAGTCCTCGAGCACGCGCAGCTCGCGCACGACGCCGTCGCCGCCGCGATGTGCGCCCGCGCCGCCCGAGCCCTCGCGCAAGTGCCAGCGCTCGACGCGCAGCGGATAGGACAGCTCGAGCGCCTCGACCGGAGTGATCAGCGTGTTGGACATGGCGACGTGGACGCCGGACGGCCCGTCGGCGTCCGGACACGCGCCCTGGCCGCCTCCGATCGTCTCGTAGTACGTGAAGGCGGCGTTGCCGAGCGCGACGTTGTTCATCGTCCCCTGCCCCTGCGCGGGCACCGGCAGCGCCTCGCCGAACGCGCGGAAGACGACGTCGACGATGCGCGACGACGTCTCCGTGTTGCCGGCGACGACGGCCGCGGGCCGGCGCGCGTTGACGAGACAGCCCTCGGGTGCGGTGACGGTGACGGCGGCGAAGGCGCCGCCGGACGCAGGGAGATCCGGCTCGGTCAGGCAGCGGACGACGAAGTAGCAGGCGGAACGCGTAACCGAGAGTGGGCAGTTGAGGTTGTACGCGTCCTGCGGCGCCGTGCCCGCGAAGTCGATGCGGATCTCGTCGCCTGCGACCTCGACCGTGCAGCGGATCGGCAGCTCGCCGTCGACCGCCTCGACCACGTCCTCCGCTGACCAGCGTCCGTCGGGAAGCGCGGAGATCGCGGCGCGCACCATCCGCTCCGAGTACGCATAGAGCTCGTCCATTGCGGCGGCGACGCGCTCGCGCCCGCGGCGCACGCACAGCTCGTCGATCCGCCGCTCCGCAAGCCGGTGCGCGGCCATCTGCGCGCGCAGGTCGCCGCGGCGCTCGTCCGGGTTGCGCGCGTTCGCGACGAAGAGCTCCAGCACCTCGTCGGTCAGCAGCACCGGCGGGATGATCAGCCCTTCCTGGTACAGCTCGCGCGAGAACGCGGGCAGGCTGGCCGGCTCCATGCCGCCGACGTCGGCGTGATGCGCGCGCGAGACGGCGTAGCCGAGCGACGTGCGCGAGACGAGGGTCACGTCCGGAAGATGCGTGCCTCCCGTGAACGGGTCGTTGAGGATGCAGACCTGTCCCGGGGTCAGACCCCCAGCCTTGTCTGATAGAGCCATGGCCGCCGCAACCGCGTCCGGCATCGCGCCGAGGTGGACGGGGATGTGCTCCGCCTGCGCGATCATCCGCCCGTCCTCGTCGAAGATCGCCGTGGAGCAGTCGCGCCGCTCCTTGATGTTCGCCGAGAAGGCGGAGCGGATCAGCACCGCTCCCATCTCCTCCGCCACCGCGCGCAGCGCGCTGCCGAGGACCTGCAGCTCCACCTTCATCGCGTCAGCACCAGCGTCCCGTCGCCGTTCGTCTCGCCGTGCCAGCCGTCCGGCACCCAGCACGTCGCGCCGGGAAGCTCGACCAGCTCCGGCCCGACAGCCTTGTACCAAGTTGCAACTTGAAGAGAGATGTCGGGTCCGGCCACGACGTCGGCGGTCCGCACCGCGACCAGCTCCAGCTCGCGCGACGGATCGGCGTACCCGTACCGCTCCTCGTGCGCCCGATGGAACGCGCCGCGCAGATCGGGCTGCAGCGGCACGGTCAGCTCGAACGACTGGCCGCGATAGCGCAGGTCGGCCTCGCCCTCCGCCGGAAGCTCGCCCACCTCGGCGAGCGGGCGCACGTGCGAGACGACACGGTCGCGCCGCTCGTCGCCGGCGACGAGCCCGAGCGCGGAGAGGACTCCCGCCGCCTCCGGGACGAGCACCGCCTCGATGCCGAGCTCCTCCGCGAGCGCGCACGCGTGCAGCGGGCCGGCGCCGCCGAACGCGACCAGCGCGAAGTCGCGCGGGTCGTGGCCGCGCTCCACCGAGACGACGCGCAGCGCGCGCAGCATCTCCGCATTCACCACCTCGACCACCGCGGCCGGATCGATGCCGGCCAGCGCCGCCGCCGCCGCGTCCCGGTCGAGCACGAGCCCGCCCGGAAGCTCCGCCGGCAGCCGGCCGAGCAGCAGGTTCGCATCCGTCACCGTCGCGCCGCCGCCGGCGCCGTAACAGGCCGGCCCGGGATGCGCACCGGCGCTGGCGGGACCGACGCGGATCGCGCCGCCCGCGTCGACGACGACGAGCGAGCCCCCACCCGCGCCGACGGTGTGCAGGTCGACCGTCGGCAGCCGGATCGGGAAGCCGCCGACGACGCGCTCCGCCACCCGCTCGGCGCGCCCGCCGGGCAGGAGGCACACGTCGGTGGACGTCCCGCCCATGTCGAAGGCGATCGCGTTGTCGAATCCGGCCCGCCGAGCGACGAGTCCCGCGCCGACCACGCCCGCAGCCGGTCCGGAGACGAGGATCGTCGCCGGGTGCGACGCCGCCGCCTCCACCGAAGCGACGCCTCCTCCCGACTGCATCACCAGCGGCTCAGGCAGAGCGGCCTCGAGCGCGCCCGCGGCGAGCGCCCGCAGATAGCGCGCGGCCACAGGCGCGAGATACGCGTCCGCGGCGGTGGTCGACGCACGCTCGTACTCCCGGAACTCCGGCGCAACCTCGTGCGACGCCACCACGTGGATCCCCGGATGACGGCGCCGCAACTCGGCCGCAACCGCAGCCTCGTGCGACGGATCGCGGAACGCGAAGAGCAGGCAGACCGCAACCGCCTCGGCGTCGCCGACATCCGGCAGCGTTGCGAGATCGAGCGGCTCCAGCTCGCCGTCCGGCCCGAGGCGCCCGCGCACGCCGTGGCAGCGCTCGAGCGGGACGAGCGGCTCCGGATGCTGCTCGCAAAGCCGGTACAGATGCGCCCGCGTCTGCCGCCGGAGGTGCAGCAGGTGCTCGAACCCGGCGTTGCCGACGTACGCCGTCCGCGCGCCGCGCCGCTCCAGCAGCGCGTTCGTCGCGACGGTCGTCCCGTGCGCGAACCGCGTGACCGACGCGTCCGCCCCGACCGCCCGCACCGCGGCGAGCACCGACTCCTCCTGCCGCTCCGCCGTCGGCACCTTCGCCGTCCGCAGGTTGACCAGTCGGGGCCACCGTCCAGCAGCACGGCGTCCGTGAACGTCCCACCGACGTCGACGCCGAGGATGGCCACGCTGCGTACTCTGCATCTCCGTGCCCGTCCGCGCCTTCCTCTTCGACTTCGACGGCCTGATCGTCGACACCGAGGTGCCCTCGCGCGCCGGCTGGGCGCACGTCTACGAGGCACACGGCCACGAGCTGCCGCCGGAGAAGTGGGCGCTCGTCGTCGGGACGGTCGGCGCGTGGGACCCGATGGAGCATCTCGAAGAGCTCGTGGGCGAGCCGCTCGAGCACGAGCGCGTCACGGAAGCCCGTCGCGCGCACGAGTTCGCCCTGATCGACGACGAGGAGCTTCGGCCCGGGATCCGCGACTACCTCGTGGAGGCGGAGCGGCGCGGGCTGAAGCGCGCCATCGTCTCGTCCGCGTCGCGCGCGTGGATCGACATGCACATCGCGCGGCTCGCACCGGAAGTCCGCTGGGACGCGATCGTGACCGCCGATCACGACCCGCAGCGCGCGAAGCCCCGTCCCGATCTCTACCTCGAGGCACTCGAGCTGATCGGCGTCGACGCAGCGGACGCCGTCGCGTTCGAGGACTCGCCCAACGGCATCCGCTCGGCGAAGGCGGCCGGGATCTTCTGCGTCGGCGTGCCGAACGACGTGACGCGGTCGCTCGGCCTCGACGAGGCCGACCTCGTGGTCGAATCGCTCGCGGAGCTGGCTCCTGCGGAGCTGCTCTCGCGCTTCGACTAGCGAAGTCTCGGCCTACACTGGACCCGTCGTGATCTGGCGGTCAGCTGTCGTCGCTGCCTACGTCGCCGCCGCGCTCACCTTCAGCTTCGTCTTCGGAGGCGGCATGGTCGTCCTCGCGTTCTTCGCCGTCTGGGGGATCGTGTGGCTCGCGTTCTCGCTCTTCTGGGCCTGGGCCGACGGCGTGCGGCGGGTTCTCCTGAAGCGGCGGTCGCCGAGCTCGTTCTGACTACGCGGCCGGTCGCGCGTGTCGCTTGCGGAAGCTCCGCGCCTTCTCCCGGTTCCCGCACACGCTCATCGAGCACCATTGCCGCGACCGGTTGCGTGCGCTGTCGACGAACGCCCAGCGGCAACTGGACGAACGGCACGCCTTCAGTCGCGACCACGAGCCGTCGGCCATCGCGGCTCCCGCGGCGACGAGCACCTCGCCGACGCCGCGCTCCGGGGCGACGAGACGGATCGAGCCGGTGTCGAAGCGGACGCCGATCCCGGCGCGGCGGGCCGCCTCGTCGAGCGATGCCGTCGCAGCCCCGGTGTCCAGCTCCTCGCCGTTGTTCGCGCGCATCAGCTCGCGCAGCGCCTCGCGAAGCGCACGCGCAGCGGCGGCGTCATCGTCGTCCGGCCTACCGCTCCACAACCCCCGGCCGCGCAGCCACACGCCGAGACCCGCGGCGTCCTCGAGCTCGTCGCGCCCCGCCTCCCGGTCGAGCGTGTTGACGAAATCGCAGATCAGCTGCAGCTCGGGGTTGACGACCTCCATAACCAGTCATAGTGTATCAACGGTTACCAACTCGAGGAGGAGCCATGAGCGCGTACAGCGCAGCGCAGCTGGACGAGATCGTCGCCGAGAAGTGGCCGTACTGGGCGCCGATCCGCTACCACTTCGACATCCGCTCGTTCGGCATCAACGCCTGGCGCGGCGGCGCCGGCGACGACGTGATCAAGGAGCACCAGGAAGGCGACGGCGGCCACGAGGAGCTGTACATGGTGCTGAGCGGCCGGGCGACGTTCACCGTGGCGGGCGACGAGATCGACGCGCCGACCGGGATGTGCATCCACATCCCCGACCCGACCGCGGAGCGCAAGGCGGTGGCGACGGAGGCGGACACGGTCGTGCTCTCGCTCGGCGGCTGGACCGACAGGGCGTTCGAGCCGTCGGAGTGGGAGACGGCCTCGTTCGCCGAATGACGACGCTGGGCCGGCTCCGTCTCGTCGGCGGCGGCGGCGAGCCGGTCGACCTCCGGCGCACGCTCGCGTCGCACGGGGTGGCGACGTTGCCGCCGCAGCGCCTCGACGAGGAGGCGTGGACGCTGGAGACGACGCTGGCGGTGGGACGCGGCCGCGCGCGCACGGTGCGCGTGCGGCAGGGCGCGCGCGGGCACGCGACGGTCGAGCTGCTCGGCGGAGCCGCCGGCGCGCGCGACCGCGAGCGGCTGCTCGGCACCGTCCGGCACATGCTCCGGCTCGACGAGGACCTGTCGCCGTTCTACGCCGTTGCCGCCGGCGACGCCGATCTCGCCTGGACGACCGCCGGCGCAGGCCGGATGCTGCGCAGCCCCACCGTGTTCGAGGACGTGGTCAAGACGGTCTGCACGACGAACTGCTCGTGGGCGCTGACCACGAAGATGACCACGGCGATCGTCGAGCACCTCGGCGACGCCGCGCCCGACGGCCGCCGCGCGTTCCCGTCCGCCGGGGCGATGGCGGCGGCGGACGAGTCCTTCTATCGCGAGGTCGCCCGTTCCGGCTATCGCGCGCCGTATCTGCGCGCGCTCGCCGGCTCCGTCGCGGACGGCGAGGTCGACCTCGAGTCGCTCACAGACGCGGAGCTGTCCGACGACGAGGTGGCGGCGCGGCTCCTCGCGCTCCCCGGGATCGGACCGTACGGCGCGGCGCACGTGATGCTGACGAGCCTCGGCCGCTACTCGAGGCTCGTGCTCGACTCGTGGACGCGGCCGACGTACGCGAAGCTCGCCGGCCGCAAGGCGAAGGACTCGACCATCGAGCGGCGCTTCCGCCCCTACCGCGAGTGGGCCGGGCTCGCGTTCTGGCTGTATCTGACCCGTGACTGGGTGCCCGCTGAGTAGGGGCGGCCCGCCGGAAGCGGATCCGGCGGACCGCCTTCGTCCGCTAGCCCGTCGCGGTGATCGCGCCGAACATTCCGTGCTGCTCGCCGCCCGGGCCGGCGGCGTAGTAGAGCGTGCTCGCGGGACCGGCGGCCGCGCCGTTGCCGAACGCGATCGCCCACAGGCCGTCGATCGAGAGCAGCGTCCCGTCGCCGAGTCGCAGCTGGCCCTTGTACACCCACCCGCTGCCGCGCTGCTGGTACGCGCTGATGCGGCCGTTGCCGAAGTTGCCGACGAGCACGTCGCCGGCGAACACGCCGAAGCTCGACGGCGCGAGCGCGAGCCCCCACGGCGCGTTCGGCGGCGCGTTCTTGCGCCCGCCCCACGCGACGCGCGCGACGAGCTTTCCGTCCGCCGTGAACTCGTCGACGTAGCCGAGCCCCGGTCCGGCGACGTCGTCGTGCTTCGCGGAATCCTGCTTCGCGAACGTGACGAAGATGTTCCCGGCCAGCGCCTGGATGCCGAACGGCGCGAACCCCTTCGGCAGCTTCTTGTCCTGGAACGCGCCGGTGAGCGGCACCGGCTGGAACGACGCGTCGAACACGTCCACCCGGTTGTTGTGGAAGTCGGTCGCGTACAGCCGGTCGCTCATCGTGGTCAGGCCCTTGTAGACCGCCGCCTGCGTCGAGTGGTCGACGCCGGGGATGGCCCTGGCCGCGTTCACCGTCGGCGACCAGCCGAGGATCATCCCGCCCTCGGTCGCGAACAGGAACCTGGCCGAGCCGGACTTCCCGTTCTGCGACACGACGAAGTCGGCCGCTGTGCCGTTGTAGACGGTGCCGGTCGGCCCACCGGGAACCGCCACGGTCAACGCCACCTTGGCGCCGGCGCCGCTGTACAGCGTGGACGTGTTCGTGCCGTTGTTCGACGTCCACCACGGCGTGGTCGGACCGGCCGAGAGCCCCCATCCGTTCACGAGCGACGAGTCGGTGGTCGGCGCCGTCGTCGCGGTGTCGGACACGAGGTTCTGGACGGAGTAGACGTTCGCTTCCGTTCGGGCGCCGGCGGTGCCGACGACGAGGACGAGCGTGAGTACGGCCGCAGCGAGCGCGAGACGGAACATGAGCATGTGCCCCCTTGGTCAGGCGAAGGCCGCCGACCGCCGCAGACAAGTACGGCCCTGCTGCTGTACCGGTTTCCAAACATCCAGATGACGCGATCGGGTCTGGCGGTCGACGGCCGGCTGTCCCCACCCTGTCCGGCATGGACGACTATCTCTCGCTCGACGAGACGATCAAGTTCGAGGTCCCGGAGCAGACGGACGCGACCAGGCTTCGCGAGCGTCTGCGGCGTCGCTGGGCGTGCTCGCTCGTCTCCTTCGAGTCAACGTGGGTGGTCTACGTCGACCTCGAGCCTCGCGAGGGCGACCTCGGTGCGCTGATGCGCGAAGCCGAGACCTGGGTGGCCGAGAATCACCTCGGCGCCATTCGCTTCCATCTCGACGGCCGCGCGTACGTGCTGGAGGCCGGCGAGGTGCGCTGGCCCCTGGCGGCTGCCTAGTCGTGCCCTAGCTCGCCGGCGCGGCCTTCCCGTGACCCTGTCCTCTACTGCTGCGGTCGAGGATGAGGTCGAGAGCGAGATTCGCGGCCCAGACGATGATCGTCGCCCAGACGAGCGTCCAGAAGCCGCTGATGTCGAATTTCGGGACGATCGCGTCGGTGAGCCAGAGCATGAACATGGCCACACCGAACCAGGCGAGGCCGAGCGTGAAGATCGCGAGCGGGAACGTGAGCAGCTTCAGGATCGGCTTCAGCAGCGTGTTCAGCACGCCGAACACGGCGGCGGCGATCACGAGCGACCAGCCGGAGCCGCTGAAGGTGACGCCGCTCAGCAGCCAGGCGACGAGCGCCAGGACGACGGCGTTGAGGACCCAGGAGAGCGCGAGCCGGGCGAGCACGCGCCAAGATTAGCCCGTTCGGGTCACCCCGCGCGGTAACGTTCGACTCGTGCTGAAGGATGCGCCGGCACCGCCGTCCGCGGCTCCGTTTCTCTCCCTGATCTCGCCGCAGCTTCCGCCTGCGCTGGAGGAGATCAGCGTTCCCGCGTACGTGATCGACAGCGGCGGCCGCATCCGCTGGCTGAACGACGCGGCCAAGGAGCTCGTCGGCGACGTCACGGGACGCATGTTCACCTGCGTGATCGACCCGGAGGACATCCCGCGCGCGAAGTCCACGTTCAACCGCAACCTGCACGGCCAGGGCCATCGCGACTTCGCCGTCGACGTCCTCACCGCGGACGGGAACGAGCAATGCGTCGAGATCAGCTCGGTGCCGCTGCGCTCGAGGCATCGCGCGATCGGCATGTTCGGGCTCGTGCGGCCGCGCAGCGACTCGCTCGACCGCCCGCCCAAGGTCGACGGCCGCCTGACGCCGCGGCAGCGCCAGATCCTCCGCCTGCTGGCGGACGGCAAGTCGACCGAGCAGATCGGCGCAGAGCTGCACATCAGCCGCGAGACCGTGCGGAACCACATCCGCCACATCTCGAAGCGGCTGCGGACGAAGTCACGCCTCGAGTCGGTCGCGGTCGCCCGGCGCGAAGAGCTGATCTAGCTAGGCTGCGCCGCGGAGCGGCAGAAGCCGGTGCTTCAGCCGGTCTTCAAAACCGGTGAGGTCGCGTAACCCGCGGCTGGGTAGGTTCGACTCCTGCGCCGCTCCGTTCCCCAGCGCATCGGCCGACGATGCACCCGATCGATCCGGGTGAAAGAATGGTCGCTTCCTTACGACCCGAGAGAGAAGGGGGAGGGTGTGATGGGATCGTCTCGGCTTTTCCGGCACAGGCTGCTCATAGGGGTAGTGGCCGGTGTCGCCCTCGTGGCCGTGACCGCCGCGGCCGGACCGGCCTCGGCTTCGCAGGGCCCCCACCCACTACCCGGAAGCGTTCCCGGATGGCTACCGCAGGCCCACGACCTCGGGCCGACGCCCTCGGCCGCGCAGGTCGACTTCGGCGTGCTGCTGTCCATGCGGAACGAACCCGGCGCGGAAGCCACGCTGCAGGCGATCTCCGATCCGACGAGCGCGAGCTACGGCGACTGGCTGTCGAGCTCGGACTTCCAGGCCGACTACGCCCCGGCCGCCTCCGACGTCGCCGCCGTGCAGAAGTGGCTCACCTCGCAGGGCTTCCAGGTCACCGACACGCTGCCGAGCGGGATGTACGTGGAGGCGAGCGGCTCGGTCGCGCAGGTGGAGAGCACCTTCGCGGCCCAGGTGAACAACTACTCGTACCAGGGCAAGACGGTGCGGGCCAACGCCTCGGCGCTGTCGCTTCCGGCCGGCACGCCGACGGCCGTGAGCGGCGTGATCAGCGGTGTGGTCGGGATCGACCAGGGCTCCACCCTGAAGCAGCCCGCCGACACGTTGCCCGGACCTCCGCCCGGCTCGCGCTACGGCGTGCAGCCCTGCTCGTCGTACTACGGCCAGCAGACCGCCTATGCCCAGCCGACCGCCTACGGCCGTCACGTGCCGTACGCCGTCTGCGGCTACGGGCCGCAGCAGTTCCAGTCCGCGTACGGAGAGAGCGCGCTGCTGAGCTCGGGTCTGAACGGACGCGGGGTCACAGTGGCGATCACCGACGCTTACGCCTCGCCGACGATCTACCAGGACGCGCAGAAGTACAACCAGGTACATCACCAGCCGCTCTTCAACCCGGGGCAGTTCTCCCAGATCACCCCGGGCCCGAACGGCTACGACCTGATCGATGAGTGCGGCGCGCAGGGCTGGTACGGAGAGGAGACCCTCGACGTCGAGGCCGTGCATGCGATGGCGCCGGGCGCCAAGATCGTCTATGTCGGAGCGGCCGACTGCTCGACCGGCCTGGACGATGCCTGGGCCAGCGCAATCGACCACCACATCGCCGACGTCATCACCAACTCCTGGACCGACGGCACCGACGACATCAACCTGCTCGGCGCCGACTACGTGGCCTTCTACCAGCAGTTCTCGCTGGAGGCCGCGCTGACCGGGATCACCGTCAACTTCTCCTCCGGCGACTCCGGTGACTGGACGGACGGTGGCACCGACCTCGCCTCCAAGACGGTGGAGTTCCCCGCCGACCTCCCCTACGTCACCGGCGTCGGCGGCACGAGCGTGCTGATCGGGAGCCGCGGCCAGTGGTTGGCCGAGTACGGGTGGCAGAACGCCTACTCGACACTCCTCAGCGGAGCCTGGTCGCCGGCCCCGCCCGGAAGCTATTCCTCCGGCGGCGGCGGCGGGACCAGCGTGCTGTTCCGGCAGCCCTTCTACCAGGTCGGCAAGGTGCCGTCGAACATCTCCAGGTACTGGGGCGGCGCTCCGATGCGGGCGGTCCCGGACATCGCGATGGCGGGAGACCCGAACACCGGCTTCGAGGTCGGCCAGACCCAGGTGTTCCCGGACGGCACCTACTGGGATCAGTACCGCATCGGCGGCACCAGCCTGTCGTCGCCGCTGCTGGCCGGCGTGGTGGCGGTGGCCGACCAGGCAAACCGTCGACCGCTGGGGTTCATCAATCCGTTGTACTACCGCATGCTGGGCTCGAGCGCCCTGCATGACATCGTCGCGCCGACCTCACCGCTGGCCGAGGTCAGAACCGACTACAACAACTTCCTGGACAACAGCGAAGGCGTGTTCTTCCGGTTGCGGACGATCGATGTCCAGAGCTCGACCCTGCACGACACCCGGGGCTACGACGACGAGACCGGCGTGGGCTCACCCAACGGCCCCGCGTTCTTCATCGGGACCAGCGGACGGCATTGACCGTGAGCCGGTGCCGTCCCATCTGCTGAAGGTGGGACGGCACCGGCCACGACGAAGAGGCCGGACGCCCTCACCCGGTCGGCGGGACGCCGCGCTGTCTGATGCACCCGCTCATCGCAGCTTTCTCGGCTGCGGTGGGCGCGCCGGGCTTCCTGTCCCAGGCGACTTCCACGTTCAGCAGGCGGTACGGGACGCCGAGGTTCGCGGCATGCGAGTCGTGAGCCGTGCGGCTCTGAGCGGCGGCGTAGGTGTGGAAGAACGAGAGCCGCCCCTCGCGACCCGACGGGAACCGGAAAGAGAGATCACCCTCCGGGCCGATCGCTGCTTTGGCCGAAACGAGCTTGACCGACACTCCGTGCTGGATCAGACACAGCCGCGTCTGCGCAGACGACGCGTGAAGTTGAGGCGGCGCGTTGCCGATCGCCCAAGACGCACCAGGGACTGCACCGGCGACCACCATCCCGACGATCAGGGCGAGCCGGCGGGAAACCAACGATGCCGACACCGAGGGTGCCATCAGGACAGAGTGAACCACACGCGGAAGGCGGCCGCCGCTGGCACGTGCAAAGTCCGCGTAATTTCTGCGACGCCGACCGCATGACCGGCGGTGAGGTCGGGTACACCGGATGCGATGAGACGTGCACTCCTCCTGGGAGTCGCAACGGCGGCGCTCGCGCTTTCGTGCCTCCTGCTCACGTCGACGGCGACGGCGTCGCCCTCGGCGCGCTTCGGAATCGCCGACGACGCGTGGCTGCGCACGGGGCCCGGAACGCTCGACCAGCGGCTCGCGCTGCTCGACCGGATGGGCGTCCGCACCGTGCGATTCACGCTGCGCTGGGACGAGGTCGCTCCGACGAAGCCGGCGGCTGCGCTCGACCCGTCGGATCCCGCGTACGACTGGACGCCGTTCGACGCGGTGCTCGACGGGCTGCATGCCCATGGCATCACCACGGTCCTCACGATCTGGGGCTCTCCGGGTTGGGCGAACGGAAACCATCCGCCGAACTGGCTCCCGCAGACCGGTCTCGGCGACTTCGCGTACGCCGCATCGAAGCACTACCCCTGGGTGGACCTCTGGACGATCTGGAACGAGCCGAACAGCCGGCTGTTCGCCGTCCCTGTCTCCCCCGCGCTCTACGTCCGCAATGCGCTCGACCCGGCGTACGCATCGCTCCATCGCGCGAGCTCGGCGAACGTCGTCGCCGGCGGCGTCACCTCGCCGCGCAAGACACCAAGCGGGCTGGCGCCGACGACGTTCACGACCGGGATGCGGGCGGCCCACGCACGGCTCGACGCGTACGCCGCCAATCCGTACCCGGGATCGTCGCGCGAGACCCCGACCTTCGACCCCTGCCGCACGTGCGACACGCTGACGATGGCCCGACTCGCGACGATGCGCGCCGACGTCACCCGGCTCTTCGGAAACATCCCGCTGTGGTTGACCGAGTACGGCTATCAGACGAATCCACCCGACCGGCTGTTCGGCGTCTCGCCGGCGCTCCAGGCGAAGTACATCGGCGAGGCGGGACTCCGCGTCTGGTCCCAGCCCGGAGTGACCATGCTGATCCAGTTCCTCGTGCGGGACGAGCCGGAGCTCGGTGGGTGGCAGAGCGGACTCTTCACGGTCGCCGGCGCCCCGAAGCCGTCGCTCCGAGCGTTCGAGCTGCCGCTCGCGGAGGTGTCGCGCCACGGCAGTCGCGTCACGCTCTGGGGCCAGGTACGGCCCGGGAGCGGAGCGAGGAGCTACGTGATCCAGCGGCTTCGCGGCAACCGCTGGGTCGCAGCCGGGCCGACGCGGCGGACCGGTACCGGCGGGACGCTGCGGACGACTGTGGTCGCACCGCCCGGGAGCAGCGTCCGGATGGTCGCTCCGGCCGCCGGCGTCACGAGCCCTGCGCTCGTCCTTTCCTAGCCGTCGACGAGCAGGCCGTTGATCGGGCCGCGGAGCGCTTCGGTCCGGCGGGACACGTGTGGGAGTCGCAGCACGCGGTGCGTGAGCGGCACCCCGTCGAGGCGGCGCCGCAGCTGCTGCTCCGCTAGCGGACGCCAGATGCGCTCGATCACGTCGGTCGGATCGCCGTCGAGCTCTTCCGCCGGGCGATCGAGATGCTCGCTCCACAGCTGTAGGCGCGTCGCGCGTACGACCCGGGGATCGTGCGTGACGAGGTTCATCTCCGTGTCGTTGAACAGCGAGTGCTCGTTGAGGTTCGCGGATCCGATCGTCATCCACCGGTCGTCGACGATGCCGATCTTCGCATGCACGTACACCGGCCTGGCCGCCTCCGCTCCACGCTGGTAGAGCGTGCAGGCGAGCAGGCGGCCATGTCCGTCGTCCGCGTCGGCGAGTCGGCCGAGCTGTCCACGCGTGTCGTCCTTGCCGTTGTTGGGCTTGGCCGGGAGCAGGATCAGGAGCCGGAAGTCGTCGTCCGGAGGTTTGCGCAGCGTCTCCTCGAGCACTGCGACGATCTCCGGCGACCAGAGGAACTGGTTCTCGAGGTAGACGAGCCGCCGGGCCGAACGGAGAGCGCGGAGGTACGACTCGAGAATTGTGAACTCGCCGGTCGGCAGACCCTCGTAGATCGACTCCGGCACCGTCCGCACCACCTGCACTTCAACGTCGCCGGCTGGGGGCGGCACCTCGCCCGACGGCAACCGCTCTCCGGTCACCTCGAGCCAGCGCAGACGGAAGTGCGCGGCGACGTCCGCGACGGCGGGGCCCCGCAGTCGTGCCGCGGCGTCGTGCCAGCCGAGCGAGCCGCGTGCGGGGTGAGCAGTCGAGTCGAACCGGTCACCGGACATCGACGTGAGGTCGATGCCGCCGACGAAGGCGACCTCGCCGTCGATGATCACGAGCTTCTCGTGATGACAGTGCAGGGGCCGCTCGCGCGAGTCGAGCGCGACGTGAACGTCGGTGCCGTCGGCGAGCGCGCGCCGGACAGCGTCGACCTCGCTTCGGTGGGGACGGAACAGAGGCAGCGGCGCACCCGCCCACGCGAGGAGGCGGACATCGACTCGCTGCGCCACGTCGGCGAGCAGCTCCCGCAGCGTCCTCGGATCCTCGTGGTCGAGGCGGAACTCCGGCGTGAAGAACCACCCCGCGAGCCAGACCGACGAGCGGGCGCCCTCGATCGCCCGGGCGATCTGCGGCAGCGCATCGGCGCCGTCCACGAGCACGTCGAGTGCGTTGCCGGCGACCGGCAACCTGGTCGACGCCCAACCGCCGGCCGACGGAGCGAGCGCAAAGTCCTGGCCCAGGCGCTCGAGCCTGCGGCGATGATGTCCGACCACGAGCCGCTCGAGTCGCCGCCCCGCGACGGCATCGACGCTTGCGCGCAACCCGGTCACTGCGATGTGGCGCCTTCGGCAGCCTCGACGTCCGTGCGTTGAATCATCGCGTCGACGACTCGTTCCTCGACAGGAGCTCCGGCGCGCTCGCCGGCCTGTTGCTGCTGCTCGACTTCTACCCGCGCGGCCTGCCACGTCGACCAGTGGCCGGCGACGAGCGCCCACAGCGAAAGCGCAGACACGTAGACGACGCTCTTGAGCCAACCGAGCTCGTACGACACCGGGATCATCGCAACCCAGAACAGCGTCAACCAGCCGTTGACCCGGCGCATGAACACCGGATCGCTGTGGATCACGTCCCACAACCTTCTCGCCGCGGTCATGAGGTAAGGAGTTCCCGAACCGTCAGCCTCCAAACGCGGAGGCTGCGAGCCCGAGTCGCTAGCCCTGGTCGCCGTTCGCTCCGTGGCCGTAGCCGTGGCCGTGCCCATGGCCGAACCGGTGGCCGGGCAGGCCCGTGCATGCGGACCGGAGCGCGCCGATCTGAATCGGGTTGCCGCCGAGCGACTGGGCGCGGTCGAGCAGCGGCAGCACGCCGTCGCAGCGTCCGAAGCGGATTGCGGCCGCGGCGAGAGCGACGAGCGCGCGGGCCTGAGGCGCGAGGGGGTCCGTCTGCACGGGCGCGGGCGGCGCGGGCGCATGCACGGGCGGCTTAGCCGCGATCGTCCGCGCAGCGGCGTGCGTCGGCGGCGGCGGCGCCGCCTTTCCGTCCTTCGCGCTGCGATCGATGAGCTGCGCCGCGGCGAACGCAGCGGCGGCCGCAACGACCGCCAACACTCCGGCCACGACGCCAACGCGGCGTCGGGTTCTCCGCGCCGCGACAGGCGTGACGGCAACTCGCGCGGGAGCGGTCGGAGAGAACGCGTAGCGAAGCGCGTCGACGAATGCGCGACAGCTCGCGTACCGCGCGGCCGGATCCTTCGCCAGTCCGCGCTCGAGCACCGCAACGGCGGTTGTAGGAAGCTCCGGCCGCAAACTGGTTGCCGACGGCACCGGCTCGGTGATGTGCGCCGCCGCCTCCGCCATCGCCGGGTCGCGGGCGAACGGTCGTATGCCGGTGAGCAGCTCGAACGCGACGACCGCGAGCGCGTACCGGTCGGAGGCCGGGGTCGCAGGCTTGCCCTCTGCCTGCTCGGGAGCCAGATACCCGACGGTCCCGAGAACGGTGCCCGTTCGGGTGAGCGAGGCGGAGCCGAGTGCGCTCGCGATCCCGAAGTCGGCCACGTGCAGCGTCGCGTCGCTGTCCAGGAGCAGGTTCGCCGGCTTCACGTCGCGGTGCACAACCCCGTGCGCGTGCGCGTGATCGAGCGCCGCCGCGGCATGGTCGAGCCAACGCAGCGCCCGCTCCGGAGGCTGTGCGCCCGTGGCGCGGAGAACGTCGTCGAGCGAACCTCCCTCGAACAGCTCCATCACGATCGTCGGCCGGCCGTCCCACGCTCCGACGTCGTAGATCGTGACGGTGTGAGGCTCCCCGGACAGGCGGCCCGCGGCCACCGCCTCGCGCGAGAAACGCTGCAGAAACTCCCCATCGTCCGCGTACTGCTCGCGAAGAACCTTGATCGCCACAGGCCGGTCGAGCACCGTGTCGGTCGCGCGGTAGACCTCGCTCATGCCGCCTCGAGCGATCAGCTCCGGCTCGGCGTAGCGGGAAGGCAGCCGGACGCCGCCGCCGAGAACGCGTGTGATCTCGCTCGCGCTCACCCGTGAACGATGCCCCGCCACGGCGTTCTCATGGGTAATGCCCGCGTAAAACAGCACCCGGTCGTACGCGCTCCCGGCGGTAGGCGCACTTGTGGATCGTCAGCGACGACTCGCGCCGTGTGTGACGACTCGCACGACCGGCAGCTCGAGGTGCGCGAGCGCTGCTCCATGGATTCCCGTCTCGAGCCAGTTCGCTTCCGACTCCGTCGACATGACGAGCCAGATCTCGTCCGCATCGAAGGTACGCAGCTCGTCCTCGATCGCGAGCAGGACGTCATCGTCGCCGACTGTGCTGTCCGCTTCCGGGGCGACCGCGCCGGCGACGCGATGCGCGCGGGTCTCCGCTGCCTCGCGTTCGTGCCGATCGTCGTTCGCGAGCCATTGCGCGCGGGACAGCTGGGCGAGCGGCGCGACAACGCGAACCTCATCCCCCGCGAAGTCGGGAAGCTCGGCGAGATCGTCGGGGTCGAGGTCGACGGTGACGACGACGAGGACTCTCTTCCGTCCCGCGGAGCTCACGCTGCCGCTCCCTTCATCGTGAAGGTGCGTCCCTTGTCCGAGAAGCTGATCACCGCAACATCCGCATCCTTCAGCCACACGTCGACGGCGCCGAGCGTCAGTGCGAGACCGTCCTCGTTCCGCTGCTCCACGCAGACCGCACCGGTGTGAGGGTCGAGCGACACCGGGTCCGCTCCGATGTGCGTCACGAGCACGCGGACGAGGCCCTTCGCCCTTCCGGCATCTGCCACGTCGATCCGTACCACGGCAACTCCTCCTCGCTCGAAGGTCGACCTCTGTGCGCTCTCTTTGTCCCCGTCACGGCGGGCGCGTAAACGCGGGCGCGCACCGTTTTGGCCCAGGACGGAACGGGTAGCGGAAGCTGACCACGAGCAAGGAGGTCGACGATGCCGCCACGCGGGATCAAGAAGGGAACCAAGCGAGCACGGCAGTACGAGCACATCAAGCAGAGCGAGCGTAAGAGCGGGGTCTCCGAGCGGAGGGCGGAGGAGATCGCAGCGCGAACGGTTCAGAAGGAGCGGGCCCGCGCCGGCGAATCGCGGTCGAGCTCTCCGACGTCGACGCATGACATCTCGTCGGGGCGTCGAGGCGGGTTGCGCTCCGGCACCAAGCGCACGAAGGGCCGCACGGTCGAGCAGCTATACGCCGAGGCGCGCCGCATGAACGTCCCGGGGCGCTCGAAGATGAACAAGGCACAGCTGCAGCGCGCCGTCGACGGCCGCAAGAGCCGAAGACGCGGCTGATCGTTTCCCGCGGGGCGGGAGCTGCTGACGGACTCCCGCCCCGCGAGCGTCAAGACCCGCTGGGTTCAATGCTTGCCGCCGACGCGCTGGACGATGCTCGTACCGTCGAGGTAGCCGCCGCCGGCCTGCGCCTTCGTCAGATAGATGCGCAGGGTGTAGGTGCGACCGCGCTTCAGCGGAACGTGGAACTTCGCGACCGAGTGCTGGTTGATCACGACCAGCTTGATCGGCTTCCACGCACCCGAGGGCATGCGCCGCTGGAGGTACGCGATCCGGCCCGCGAAGCTGTCACGCGCCGTCACCTTCGCCGTGAACGTGTTGCCGTTGACGCCGAACCCGACGCGCGGATGCACCGAGACCGTTGCGGAGTCGCTCGTCGCGGTCGCAGTCTGCGCGGTGTAGGTCGTCGCAATCGTCGGCGTGACGACTGCCGACCAGTTGCCGCTCGCATCGGTCGTCGCCGTCGTCACCGGCGTCGTCGCGAGCGCGTCGAACTGCCGGCCGAGCACTGTGATCTTCTCGCCCGCGTGCGCCGGGCTGATGCTGCCGGTGAGCTCGAGCGTCTGACAGCAGACGGTCGCCGTCTTCGCAAGGTGAAGCGTCGGCGTCACGACGACAACCTGGTTCAGGACGACGTCGGTGGCGTTCGACGGGTTCGTGGTTCGGCCGAACGGATTCGCCGCCGTCACCTGGACCCGCAGCCGCGAGCCGAGATCCGCCGCGACGACCTGGTAGTCCTGCTTGTTGGCGTCCGAGATCGACGAGCACGTGAGCGTGCCGGCGTCGCAGCGCTCCCACTGGTAGCCGTAGCCGGCGACCGCGCCGCCCGAGTACGTGCCGGTCTGCGCCACGAGCTGCTGGCCGACGACCGGCTTGCCGATGATCGTCGGCCGCGTCGCGAGTGCGGGCTTCGTCGCCGGGGTGATCACGGCCGTCGGCTTGGAGTTCACCGGGCCGGTCGATCCGGCGGAGTTGCTCGCCGTCACCCACGACTCGAGCGTGTGGCCCAGGTCGACCGATGTCGCCACGTACGTCGTCGACGTCGCCCCGGCGATCTGCGCGCACCCGTTGCCGTTGCCGTCACAGCGGGCCCAGACGTACTTGTACGACGTCGGGCCGTTGAGCCAGTTTCCCTTCGATGTGGTCAGGGTCTTGCCGACGTACGCCTGGCCGCTGACCGTCGGCGCGGCCGTGTTTGCGGGCGCGGTCGCCGACGTCGCCGCTGTTGCCAGGGCCGCGGTCACGCTTGCAACCGCCGCCGCGAGTCCAACCGAGATGAACCGTCTCATGGTGCCCCTTTCGTTGGGGTCGGGCAGTGCTGACGAGACGGTGGGTTCCCGATCGCCGCGGCGGGGACACATCAATTTTCGGTACGGGCGATGTCAGGAAGATGTGAAGCGAGGTTTCGCCGCCGCGCGACGGGGAACAAGTGCCGCGTAACGCACAACGGAGGTGACGCAGAGATGGCAACGCCGACCAGAGCGATGACGATGTTGATTGCGGCGGCGGCAGCCGGAGCGCTGACCTGGTACGCCGGACGGTTCGACGGCTCGACCTCACACGACTACTGGATCTCGCTCGGGCTCATCGCCGCTGCGGGCCTGATCGTCGGTATCGCGCTGCGCGCTTACGCCGCGAGCCTGATCGCCGCACTGGTGCCGCTGCTCGTCACCGTCTGGGTCGCTCTCGCGACGCAACCGACGCACGGCCATGTGACCAACTGGTCGCACGACCTCGGCATCGGCGGCATCGTCGGCGATCTCGGGGTACACGTGAGCGTTCTCGCCTTCGGCGCGTGCGCGATCGTGGCGACCGCCGTGGCCGTCCCGGGACTCCACCGGACCCCCGTCACGGCAGGCGGCGGCGAACCGGTGACGACCACACCCGAGACCGATCGGATCTCGAACGAGTCCGAGCCGACTCTGCGCACCTCGCCGTAGGCACGCGCCTTCCCTCCCACCCTCGACACAAGGAGCGACACATGCTGTTACTGCTGCTGCTCGCACTGTTGGCGATCATCGCCTTCGGAGTCGGCTTCACGGTGCACTGGCTGTTCATCGTCGCCGTGATCGCCGTTCTCATCTGGATCATCAGCGCATTCCTCGGATCGGCGGGCGGGCGCTCGCGCGGGACGTGGTGGTAGTCATGGGCTTCGGCATCGGTCTTCTCATGACGGCCGCCGGCGCGATCCTCATCTGGGCGGTCAACGTCTCTTCCACGACGGTGAACGTGCACGCCGTGGGCTGGGTGCTGTTCGTGCTCGGGCTCGTCGGCATGATGCTGTCGCTCGTGTTCTGGTCGTCCTGGGCCGGCCCCGGCTATTTCCGCGACCGCCGGACCGTCGTCGACGACCGCACGGGCTCGCGCGTCACCGAGGAGCGCACCCAGTCGTTCTGAGCTCTACGCCAATGCGGCGGCGAGTGACGCCACCACGGAGAGCGACTCGGTGAGCTGCGTGATCTCGAACACGCGCCTCACCGGGTTGTCCTCCGGCGTCACCACCCGCAGGCCGATGCCGCGCCCGTCGAGGGTCCGCCGGCCGGACAGCAGGGCATTGAGTCCCGAGGAGTCGAGGAACGTGACGGCACTGAGGTCGACGACGACCCGCTCGGTCCCGTCCGACACGAGCTCGATCGACCGAAGGAGCTCGGGCGCCGTCGTCATGTCGACCTCGCCGACGACGGTGAGAACCGCCGCGGAGCCGGCCGACGAGGGCAGGATCGCGAACGTCGTATCCGATTCAGTCATGCCCCTCCCCTGGACTGAACAACCGTTGCACAGGCCGCGGCGCTGACTCTAGCGAACGGTTCGCTCGGCCCGAAGCGGTGCCGCAGCGCTGCGACGCTTGCGCTCGAGCACGACCTCCGTGCCCTGCGCCGTGCTCTCGATCGTGGCCGTGTCCATCAGCGCCTCCATGATCGCGATGCCGCGCCCGCGATCGACGCCGCTCGGGCCGTCGCGCCAGCTGCCGCGGTCGCGAACCGTGGCGCGCAGCGTCGTCCCGTCGTCTTCGACCCTGACCCAGACCGACCCTGCCTCGCCGCGGTACCCGTGCTCGATCGCGTTGTTGCAGGCTTCGCTGACCGCCAGGAGGATCTCGTCCGCCTCACCGCGTACGACCGAGCGGCGCTCGAGCCACGCGAGCAGACGGCTCCTGAAGGCCGACAGCTCGCCGGGACCTGCCAGGAGCTCGACGTCGAACGTGACCGGCTCGCCGGTGATCCGCGCGACCAGGAACGCGACGTCGTCGGTGCCTGCACCGAGCCGGTCTGTAACCTGCGCGATCGTCCTGTCGATCGGCCTGAGCGGATCGGCTGCGACGACCTCGCCGAGAACGTCGATGCCGTGGTCGATGCTCTGGCCGCGCCGTTCGACGAGGCCGTCCGTGTACAACACGACCGTCGCAGCCCCGTCAAGTTCACGACTCTCCTCCTGGATCGATGCGATGTCTGCGACGCCCAGCGGAGGAGCGGCCGCTCCCTCCAGCCGGATCACGGATCCGGCGTCGTCGAGCAGAAGCGGCGGGGGATGGCCTGCAGTCGAATACGAGATCGTCTGGGAGTACGGATCGAGGGCGATGCAGGCGAGCGTGATCATCACGTCCTCGTCCATCACATGCCGGCGCATCCTGCGGACGATCTCCGCCGGCGACGACGATTCGTACGCGTGAGCGCGGAAGGCGTCGCGAAGTCGCCCCATGAGCATGGCGGCGACGACGCCGCGGCCGATGACGTCGCCGACGCAGAGAAGCACGACGCCGTCGCGGCGGCGCACGGCGTCGTACCAGTCGCCGCCGACCTCCAGCCCCTCCGAACCGGCCCGGTAGTGACCCGCGAGCAGCATGCCCGGTACGTCAGGCAGGGCCTCCGGCAGCAGGCTGCGCTGAAGACGCAGCGCCACGCCGTGATCGTGCGACGCGCGACGCGAGCGCTCGAACGCCTGAGCGGCCTGCAGGACGATCGAGTCGAACAACGCCGACTCGGTTGGATCGAGCGGCTCGTCCGACCGGCAGACCAGCGCCACGCCCCCGATCACGCGACGGTCCGCGTCGTACATCGGCAGGCTACTCAGGTGGCGCAACCTGCGGCCGGACGACGCGACGACGTTCCGCAGCGACGGCACCTGCGCGAGCGCAACGCTCTGACGGGGCGGCGTCGTCGCCAGAGCGGCGATCTCGCTCATGACCTGCGCGTTGCCCACGACGAGCCGCCATGACTGGGGATTGGCGGCGTGCGTCTCGCGGCCGCCGCCGATCTCGTCGACGACGACGACGACCATCGCACCGGGAAACGCCAGCTGCAGCGACTCCGACACGGCATCGGTCACCTCCGCGGTGCTCACCGCCGCCGCCAGCGCGCGGGTCAGATCGGTCCACGCGCGTGCGCGCCCCTCGCTCAACCTGTGCTCGCGGCGCGACCGCAGGACGACGAACGTCACCATGAAGAACACGACGAGCGCCACCGCGCCGACCGAGGCGAGCTGCAGGACGAACGAGTGCAGCGCGGCGGCATCGACGGCCGAGCGCGGACGGTCGATCACGACGGTCCACGCCGGCACCTGCGCAGAGGCAAAGGCGACGACGTGGTTCCCGCGTCCGTCGAGCCCGTGCATCCGGGTGACGACGCCCGCCGGACTGCCGCGCATCAGCTCCAGCAGCGCCGGATTTTCGACCGGTGCAAGCCCCGAGAGGAGCTGCTTGCCGTTCCGGTCGACGATCTCGAGCCCCTCGTAACCGAGATCGAGCGCGCTTCGCTTCGTCCGCACGGACGCGAGCCTGACGCTGCCGACGAGCACACCCGATACCCGTCCCCGGGAATCCCGGGTCGGCACCGCGACGACGATCACCGGCGCGCCGTTGGTGCGTCCGATCAGGCCGCCGCTCACGTACGGCCGGCCCGTCGCCAGGACGCGCTGGAAGTACGCCCGGTCGCTGACGTCGGTCGGCGGGCTCTTCTGCGGGTTGGTGCTGACCTGGACGATCCCGCTGGTGTCGATCCATCCCATGCCGCCGTTGAACAGCCCGCCGTCCTGACGATCGATACGGTGAAGGTACGTGGTCATCCGTGGGCGATCGTGTCGCGTGAACGACGGCGACACTGCGATCGTCTGGAGCGTGGCGAGGTCGCCCGCGAAGGATGCGTTCACGACGCCGGCCGCGACGACGGCCCGGGAGCCGAGGTTGCTGAGCGAAGCGCGTTGGGCCTGGCGGTACTGGTGCAGCGCGAGTCCGGCCGACACGGCGACGACCGCGACGACCGCGAGGACCGCCGCGATGACCAGGTTCCGGCGGAACCTGGCGGCGGCGGTGCCGTACTCCTCGAGCGCGTCGTCGCGCTGCGCCCGCTCCGAGCTTGGCGGATTCGATGTTTTCCGTTGCCTCACGCCGGGAAACCTCATGCCGGAAGGTCAATCGTGGCCGGAAGGATAGGGGAGTTGCCCGTGGCCGTAACTGCTGCCCGCCGCGCCGAGAACGAGGCCGCGTTCCGCGTGCTCAACGAACGGCTCGAGGACCGCGTTCTCGCAGGAAACGGGAACAGCGAGACGGAAATGCTGATCGTCTGCGAGTGCTCACGCGAGGAGTGCACGGAGCGCATCTCCCTGTCCGTCGGCGAATACGAGCTCGTGCGCTCGAGGTCGCGCATGTTCATCGTCGTCGCGGGTCACGCCGATCCTCAGATCGAGCGCGTCGTGATGCGGCACGACTCTCATGAGATCGTCGAGAAAGCGGGCGAAGCGGGACTCGTCGCGGACTTGACGGCGACCCGGGAGTCGAGCTAGCGGCCCGCTCCCGTGGCGATGGAACACCGTGCAGAGACGTTCATCGAGATCGGGGCCGTCGCCCGGGAGCTCGGAGTCACACCGAGCACGCTTCGCAGCTGGGAGCGCCGCTACCGGCTCGTCGTGCCTCGCCGGGGTGCGCACGGGCAGCGGCTGTACGACGCCGAGCAGGTAGAGCTCCTGCGACGGATCCAGACGCAGATCCGCCTCGGCGCGCGCGCGTCCGTCGCGCACGACTGCTCGGCCCGCGCATCGCTCCGCACCGAGCTCCCTCCGACGATCGAGGCGCCGCGGCTGGCGCGGGAAGCCGTCGACGCGGTGCTCGGCCCGACCTCGGAGGGAGTCCCGGCGTTCTTCGCGCGGCTGATCGCCGCCGAACTCGTGAGCAATGCGCTCCTCCACGGAAAGCCCGGTGACCCGATCATCCTCGACATCGAGATCGAGGCAGCCGTTCGACGGATTCGTGTGCACAACACCGGCGATCGACTGACGCTGAAACGCCTCCGAAGCCGCGACTCGACGAGCGGTTGGGGCCTCGACATCGTCGACGCGCTCGCCGCGTGGTGGGGCATCGAGAGCGGCCCGCTGGGCACGACCGTCACGGTCGTCCTCGCAGCCGGGGACAGAGGTTTGGGAAGCGGCTGACGGGGTATTCACGCGGCGGAGACTCTGTGAGCGCGGAATTCCAGGTATCGACGACGGGCATCGGCGACAGTGTCGTCCGCATCGTCGTGATCGGCGAAGCCGACATCTACACCGCTCCGGAGCTCAAGGAAGCACTCAACGCTGCGATCGGGGCCGGGGCGACGTCGGTCCTGGTCGATCTCTCCGGCGCGACGTTCATCGACTCGACGACCCTCGGCGTCCTCATGGGCGCCGTTCGCCGGCTCCGCCCCGGCGGCGGTGAGGTGGCGATTGCGTGCGCCGATCCGAACATCTGCAGGATCTTCGAGATCACGCTGCTCGACCGCGTCTTCCGGATCTTCCCGACGCCCGGCGAAGGACTCGACTACCTGCAGGCGGCGTCGAGCAACGACGGCGCGCCGATCGCCTGACGCCCTCAGCCGCACGAGAGCCGCTTCGAGAACACGACTCGGGTCCCGCCCCCGTCCGACTCGATCGTGAACTCGTCCGTGACGGCGCGGGCGATCGAGAGCCCGAGCGTCCCCTCCCTCGGGTCGGTCACAGGCTCGGCGCCGTTCTGCGAGTCGAAGCCGTGACCCGAGTCGCTGATCTCCACGGTCAGGAGGTTGCCCGCTACCGAGTACCGGAGGACGACGCCGCCGTCCGTCGTGTCGCCGTACGCATGCAGCACGGCGTTCGTGCAGATCTCGGAGACTGCGAGCTTGAGGTCTGCGGTCTCCTCGCGGGACGCTCCCGCGACCGAAGCGACGCCGGCCAGTGCGAGACGGGCAAGCGCGACGTTCTCGGGCATTGCCGAGATGCGAAGCTCGACGGTGGATGCGCCGCTCATACGACCTCCTCGATTTCCTCTTCCAGCGTCGCGAGCGCCTTTCGGATCAACCGCGACACGTGCATCTGCGAGATACCGAGCTGCACCGCCACCTGCGACTGGGTGAGCCCCTCGAAGAACCGCAGATGGATGATCGTGCGCTCGCGCTCGTCGAGCGCGCGGAACCCCGCCGCGAGGACGGCTCGATTCTCGCTCGCGTCGTAGCCCTCCTCCTCGCTGGTCAGCGCGTCGATCGGCTCGAGATCGAACTCGTCGTCCTCGAAGCCTCCGGACAGGGAGCGCGTCGTGTAGGCGCGCCCGGCCTCGAGCGCCTCGAGCACTTCCTCCTCGTCGATGCCGGTCGTCTCCGCGAGCTCGGCGATCGTCGGCGAGCGGCCGAGCGTCGCGGTCAGCTCTTCGAGGTGGCGCGACAACAGCTGGTTCAGATCCTTCAACCGGCGCGGGACCGTCACCGCCCACACGCGATCGCGGAAGTGCCGCTTCAGCTCGCCGACGACCGTCGGGAAGATGTAGGCGACCATCCTGACGTCGCGATCGAGATCGAACTTGTCGATCGCCTTTACGAGCCCGATCGAGGCGACCTGCACCAGGTCTTCGACGTCCTCTCCCTTTCCGGCGTAGCGGCGGGCGAGCGATCGCGCAAAGGGCAGCAGCTCGGCGATGAGCTGGTCGCGCGCGGCGAGATCACCCTCCTCGCGGTACTGGCGCAGAAGGGCACGCCGCCCGCTGTCGCTCGAGGTCGTCATCGTGCCGGTCGCCTTCATCGGGCCGGCAGATCGACCCGGAGCACGATCCGCGGGTCTGGATCGGTCCGCTCGGCGACGCCGTCGACGAGCTGCTCCAGCACCGCGCGTAGCTCGAGCGACTCGTGGCCGTCCAGCAGGCGCCGCCGGAGGAGATTCGGGGCAGCGGGACCGGCGACGACGTAAAGAGCGGAGTCGTCGCTCTCGATCGCGACTCTCACCGCGCCGCCCGAGCCGAACAGGACGCGAAGAAGCGTCTCCGTCGCCAGCTGGAGGTCGTCGACGTCCTCGTAGCCGAGCGCGAAGCGTGAGGCGATGCCGGAGGTGACGAGGCGGGCCACACCGACGTATTCGTCGCTGGGAAGCTCGACGGTCGCAAGCGTTTCGCTCAACGGCCGCGATGCTAGCGCGGCGGTGCGGGCGCCGGCAGTGGCGCGTTCGTTCCCCATGCGGACGGGTGTACCCGCGGTGGCGCTGTCTCAAACCGTGGACGCGGACGCTTCTCTTGCGCAGGCGTCCAGCGCGCGCTCGAGCTCCTCGAGCGTGGCGCGCCCCTCCAGCGTGACGACGCTGCGGTCTCGGTGCAGGAACACGAGCGCCGGCACCTCCTGCACGCCGAGCTGCGCGACGAGATCCGCATCGTCGTCGGCGTCCACCTTCCGGATGGCGACGCGGTCCCGGTTACGGGACTGGAGGCTCGCCACGACCGACTCCATCCGGCGCCCGACGCCGGACGTCCTCCTCGTGACGAAGATCAGCTGAACAGGATGTATCGGCGTTTCCGACATCTCCTGAGACGATTCCCGCACCGCCCGATTCGAAACCGCTCGCTTCGCGACCGTACGAGAGACCGACAGTCATCGGAACCGGGGACAGGTGCCGCGGGAACGGCCGGCCGACGGGCAGCGGTCGCGGGGCCTGCACCTCGTGCACGATGCACGACACGCCGAGCGTCAACGTCTCGCACCCGGGAAAGCGGCAGACGCGGAGCATGCCCACGCGGCAATCGTTCCCACCGGCGCGCGCCGCGAAACCTCGGCTTGACGAGAACGAGTTCGGCGGAGGACACTGCCCGTGCGGCGAGCCGTTGTTGCTGACCTCGGGAGGCGGAGCGAAGTGATCGGGGACAGGACGAAACCAGCGGAGACGGCTGCGCAGATCGTCTCGAGCGCGATGGATGCCTACGAGCGCGGCGACTGGGACCTACTGCGCGAGCTGACGCACCCCGACGCCGAAGTCGAGATGCTGCTTCTCGGCGGCGAAGCGGCGCACGGCCCGCAGGAGCTCGGCGACGCGCTCCGGAATGCCGGCGCGGGCGCTGGAATCCACCGTCCGAAGGCGTCGAGCATCGAGGATGTCGCAACCGACGCCGCGGTGATGGTCGGAAGGATCCAGCACATGGACGCACACGGCGGCGTCTCCGACCGCCAGGCCGTCTGGCTCACGGTGCTGCGCGACCGGAAGATCTGGCGCACACGCGTCCTCGCCTCGACCGCGGACGTTCCCGCCGCGTACGAGCAGCTCACCGGTCGGCCGCCGGTCAGTCCGTCGCCCGGACTTTCTTAACGAACCCTTCGATTCTCTCGGCTACCGTGGAAACCGAGCGGGAGCTCGGGTTTCCCGGAGCGTGATGGTCGCGTTCGGCCCGATCACCCTTTAGCGAAGCGCCCGGTATTCCGATCCTCACCGCAGTGACCGTCGCATGACCCACCCGGGCCGCGAATTCGGCGCGCTCTCCCGCATCACCGCCTTCTCGCTCCGGCACCGGCTGCTCGTGGCTGCGGTCTGGCTCGCGGTGATCATGCTCGGACTCGTCGCCTCGCTCCGGCTGGGACCGCTGCTGAAGAGCGGCTTCTCGCTTCCCGGCACCGACTCCGCGCGCGTGAGCCAGGTGCTCGCGCAGCGCTACGGCGTCCGCTCGGGAACGGTCTACGTCCTGATCACGAAGGACAACCACGCCACCGCGCGCGTGCGCAGCGCCGCGGCGGAGGCGGGCCGGCTCCTGCCCGGCGGCAGGGTCGACGACGTCGAGCGGCTCCCGTCGGGCGCGGCCGCGGCGTTCGTCACGTCGGCGCTGGCCGGCGACCGCGCGGCCGACAGGATCGGCCTGCTGCGCCAGCGGCTCGGCCCCGACGTCTTCGTCACCGGCGACGCGGCCATCCAGCACGACCTGGCGCCGGTGCTCACGCACGACCTGAAGGTCGGCGAGCTGTACCTCGCCGTTCCCGCCGCGCTGCTGATCCTGCTGCTCGTCTTCGGCACCGGGTCGGCGCTGCTGCCGTTCCTCTTCGCCGCCGCCACCATCCCGCCCGCGCTCGGCATCGCGTGGGGCGCGGCGCACCTGCTGGAGCTGAGCGACTACCTCCGCAACATGGTGCTGATGATCGGGCTCGGCATCGCCATCGACTACTCGCTGCTCGTCGTCAACCGCTACCGCGACGAGCGCCGCCGTGGGCTGGAGCACCGCGACGCGGTTGAGGAGACGATGCTGCACGCCGGCCGCACGATCCTGTTCAGCGGGCTCGCCGTGTCGGTCGGCCTCGCACTGATGCTGCTGCTGCCGGTTCCGTTCCTGCGCGGCTTCGGCGTCGGCGGGCTCGTCATCCCCGTCGTGTCCATGGTCTGCGCGCTGACGCTGCTGCCGGTGATGCTGATGACCTTCGGCGAGCGGCTGGAGAACCTGCGGATCATGCCGCGCGGCCTGGCGGAGCGCCGCCACGCGGGCGAGATCCGGCTGTGGACACGGCACACCGGCTGGGTGATGAAGCGCGCGAAGTTCGCTGACGCCGCTGATCGTGATCCTGCTCGTGCTCGCCGCGCTGCCGCTGATCGGGATCCGCGTCGGCCCCGGCTCGACCAGCAGCCTGCCGCCCGGGATCCCGGCGATGCGCGGGCTGACCATCCTCCAGAACTCGAGCCATCGCGACTCGCTCGACCCGACCACGATCATCGTCGACACGCATCGCGCGGATGGTGCGCGCGCGGCGGCCCCGGCGGTGCGGACGCTCGACCGGCTGCTCCACGCCGACCCGGAGGTCGTCCAGGTCTCCCCCGCCGTCCGCGACGCGACCGGCCGCTACCTCCGCATCGACGTCGTCGGCCGCCACGACTCCGCCAGCCCGAAGGCGCAGGCGTTCGCCGAGCGGCTGCGCGACACGATGATCCCGGCCGCGCACTTCCCGGCCTCCGTGCACGTCTTCGCCGGCGGCGGCGCGGCGTCGGCGGCCGACTTCGTCTCGCGCACGCTCGGCTCGTTCCCCTGGCTGATCCTCGGCGTGCTCGCGCTCACCTATCTGCTGCTCGTGCGCGCCTTCCGCTCGCTGCTGCTGCCGCTGAAGGCGATCGCGCTGAACATGCTCACGGTGGCCGCGGCCAGCGGGCTGATGATCGCCGTCTTCCAGTGGGGCTGGGGCAGCTGGGCCGGCTTCCTCAAGGTGCCGCAGATCGAGGGCTGGATCCCCGTCTTCATGTTCACGCTGCTGTTCGGGCTCTCGATGGACTACGAGGTGTTCCTGATCACGCGCATGCGCGAGATGTGGGACGCGACGCGGTCGAACACCGGCGCGGTCACGCACGGGCTCGCGCACACGGGCCGGATCGTCACCGCCGCCGGCCTGATCATGGCGGCGACGTTCAGCGGCTTCCTGCTCGGCTCGATCCCGCCGATGCAGCAGCTCGGCTTCGGCCTCGCGGTGGCGATCATGATCGACATCACGCTCGTGCGCGGGCTGCTGCTCCCGTCGGCGATGGCGCTCGCGGGCCGGTGGAACTGGTACCTGCCGGAGTGGACCGCGCGCGCGCTGCGCGTGCGCCCCTAGACCTCGGCAGGCTCGGTCTCGACCGGCTCGGTCTCGGCAGGCTGGGGGTCGGCCTCGAGCTTCGCGTTCAGGCCTTTGATCTTCTCGACGAGCTCGGCAAGCTCGGGCCGGTCCAGCTCTCCGGCCTCGACCAGCTCGAACGTCTTCTTGCCCAGATCGCCGTAGGCGGAGCCCAGGTCGCGCTTGGTCTGGACGTCCTCGACGCCTTCCTTCGTCTTCGTCACGGCCTGCTCGGCCGCCGACTTCGCCTTGTCCAGCAGTCCCATCTTGGTTCTCCTCTCAGCTCATGAGTCGGTGCGCCGGATCTCGTCCAGCGCCGACCGGCCCTGCTCGTGCACTCGCCTCCGCCGCTCCTGCGGATCCTCGGGCGGGAGCGCTGCCTCGGGCTCGGGCTCGGGCTCGGGCTCGGGCTCGGGTCGGCCGCAGCCTCGACCTGCGCGTCGGCCAGTTTCGCACGCAGCTCCTCCGCCCGCGGATCCGGCTCCACCGGAACGTCCGGGACCGGAGCAACGGGCGCCGGAGCGGCGGGAGCGGGCCGGGCTCCACGGCGGCGCAGCGCCTCGGCCGCGGCCGCTCCTCCTGCTACACCGGCCAGCCAGGCGAAGAGTCGTCGCATCGCGGCGATGCTACACTTGCCGCCGCTTCCTGCTCCGTCATCGCGCCGTTCCGTCCCGAGCGGCGCAGGCAGGCGGGGCCGATTCAGACCATGGGAAGGAAGGAGGCTCGGGACTTGTGACGACGTACGAGATTCTGCTCATGCTGGACCCGGAGCTCCCGGAGGAGCGCCAGGACGAGATCATCGTCCGCGTGCGCGAGCTCGTGGAGAAGTCCGGCGGCACGTGGCGGAGCCACGACGCCTGGGGGCGGCGGCGGCTCGCCTACGAGATCGAGAAGAAGAGCGAGGGCGTGTACCACCTCGTCGTGTTCGAGTCGGACGCGGCCACGCTCGACGAGATCGTGCGCGTGCTGAAGATCGACGACGGCGTGATGCGCCACATGGCGACGAAGCACATCGAGGGCTCGAAGACGAGCGCGCCGCGCGACGACTCCGCCGCGCCGCTGCCCGTCGCGACCCCCGAACCCCAGCCGGAGGCAGAGCCCCAGCCCGAGGCAGAGCCCGACCCGGAGCCCGAGCTGGAGCCGGCCGCCGTGGCCGCGCCGGAGCTCGACGGCGTCGAAGCGACCATCGATTCGGACGAGGAGTAGGAGGAGCCCAATGGCGAACATCAACCGCGTCGTGCTCGTCGGCAACCTGACCCGTGACCCCGAGCTGCGCCACACCCCTGGCGGAACGCCCGTCTGCAGCCTCCGCATCGCCGTGAACAGCCGGCGCAAGGACGAGTCGGGCCAGTGGGTGGACAAGCCCAACTACTTCAGCGTCTCCGTCTTCGGCAACCAGGCCGAGAGCTGCGCGCAGTACCTGTCGAAGGGCCGCCCCGTCGGCATCGACGGCAGGCTCGACTGGCGCGAGTGGCAGGCGCAGGACGGCGCCAAGCGCGAGGCCGTCGAGATCGTGGCCGAGAGCGTCCAGTTCCTCGGCGGCCGCGACGGCGCCGAGTCCGGCGGCGGCGGCGGCAACCAGTTCGTGCCCGCGGGGGCGGGGTCGGAGACCGCCGACTTCCCGGCCGCAACCGACGACGACATCCCGTTCTAGGAGCAGACGTGCCGAGAGAGAGAACACAGCAGCGGAAGCGTCCCGGCGGGCCGGCAGGACAGGTCAAGCGCCGCAACTGCTTCTTCTGCAAGGACAAGGTCACGGAGATCGACTACAAGAACGTCAACGGGCTGCGCCGGTACGTCTCCGAGAAGGGGAAGATCCGCAGCCGCCGCATCACCGGCGCCTGCCGGCGTCACCAGGTGCAGGTGGCGACGGCGGTCAAGCGGGCCCGCGAGATGGCCCTGCTGCCGTACGTGGCCGAGGGCGTCGAGGAGCGCACCGGCGGTCGCCGCGATCGCGGCGACCGGGGTGACCGCGGAGACAGGGACAGATAGGCCATGGAAGTGATCCTGCTCAAGGACGTCGACAAGGTCGGCCTCCGCGGCGAGGTCGTGTCCGTCGCCCGCGGCTACGCGCGCAACTTCCTCCTCCCGCGCCGGCTGGCCGAGGAGGCGACGCAGGCCCGCGTGGCGGAGCTGCGCAAGCGCGAAGGACAGCGGGCCCGGCACGAGGCGAAGACGGCCGACGAGGCCCAGTCCATCGCCGAGACGCTCGCCAAGACGGTGCTCCGCTTCGACATGAAGGCCGGGCCGACCGGATCGCTGTTCGGCTCGGTCACGCCGACCGACATCGCGGACGAGCTGTGGCGCACGCGCAAGATCCGCGTCGACCGCCGCAAGATCGGCATCGACAACCTCAAGCGCATCGGCCGCTACGACGTGCCGATCGACGTCTTCCAGGACGTGCGCGTCGAGGTGAAGACGCTGGTCGTCCCCGAGGGCGGCGAGCTTCCGTCCGACGAGGAGCTGGAGGCGATGGAGGCGGCAGAGCTCGCGGAGCGGCGCGCCGCCCAACCCGAGCAGGCTCCCGCCGGCGCCGACGTCGAGTACATGGACGAGGTCGAGAAGCCGGCGCAGTCGCCCGCCGAGGCCGCGCTCGCGGCGGACGAGCCCGCAGAAGCTCAGCCTGCCGAAGCCCAGCCCGCCGACGCGGAGCCCGAGTGGCGCGCGGACGCAGAGGCCGCGCTCAGCGACTCCGACCGCTAGCGCGCACCGCATCTCGCTGGTCCGGAACGGCGCCCGAGGGCGCCGTTCCTCTGGACCCACAGCGTTTCCACACAGCGTCTCCACACGCCTGTGGATTGCCGGACAAAGTTCCCGCAGAGAGCGGACGAACTGTCCACAGCTTGTCGTCCGATCCTGCTGCGATCATGGCCAATTCTCCTGCAAATGGCGCAAAAAGACATGTTCACAACCGACCCGTCACCATCTGGCGGCGGCCGTCGCGACCTGCTGGAATCGAGACCGATGGCACAGCTGGCCACCGTCGCGTCGACCCCTGCCTCTGGAGGGGCGACAAACCCGTCGAATGCGCCCGTGCCGCCCCAGAACCTCGAGGCCGAGGAGTCCGTCCTCGGCGCGATGATGCTCTCTCCGGGCGCGATCGGGGCCGTGAGCGAGATCCTCGCCGCGAGCGACTTCTACCGGGAGTCGCACGCGAAGATCTACCGCGCCGCCGTCGCGCTCGAGCAGCGCAGCGAGCCGGTCGACGCGATCACGCTCGCGGACGAGCTGCACGAGCGGGGCGAGCTCGACGACATCGGCGGCCGCGTCCGCATCCACGAGCTCGCGGCGCTCGTCCCCGCCTCGGCGAACGTCTCCCACTACGCGAAGATCGTCCACGAGATGGCGACGCTGCGCGGGCTCGTCCGCGTCGGCGGCGAGATCTCGCGCCTCGGCTGGGAGCGCCCGGGCGAGACGCCGGATCTCGTCGACCAGGCGGAGCAGCTCGTCTTCGACCTCTCGCAGCAGCGCGTCACGAGCGACTTCAGCGACATCGAGTCGCTGCTGAAGGAGAGCTTCGAGCGGATCACGCAGCTGTACGAGTCCGGCGTCGAGGTCACCGGCACGCCGTCCGACTTCCGCGAGCTCGACCACATCACCTCCGGCTTCCAGCCCGGCAACCTCGTCATCCTCGCCGGCCGCCCGTCGATGGGGAAGTCGGCGCTCGCGCTCTGCATGGCGGCGAACCTCGGCGTGCGCAAGAACGTGCCGATCGGCCTGTTCACGCTGGAGATGTCCAAGGCCGAGGTGACGCAGCGGCTGATGTGCAGCGAGGGCAAGGTCGAGTCGCAGCGGCTCCGCACCGGCAAGCTCGCGCCGGACGACTGGCCGCGCCTCACCGCCGCATGCGACAAGCTGTCGAAGGCGCCGATCTACGTCGACGACAGCGGCACGATCAACCTGATGGAGATCCGCTCGAAGTCGCGGCGGCTGAAGTCGCGCCATCCGGATCTCGGCATGATCGTGATCGACTATCTGCAGCTGATGACGTCGGGCGGCAGCGTCGAGAACCGCGTGCAGGAGGTGTCGCAGATCTCGCGCTCGTTGAAGATGCTCGCCCGCGACCTCGACGTGCCGATCCTCGCGCTCTCGCAGCTGTCGCGCGCCGTCGAGCAGCGCACCGACAAGCGTCCGCTCCTCTCCGACCTGCGCGAGTCCGGGTCGATCGAGCAGGACGCGGACGTCGTCATGTTCGTCTACCGCGACGAGTACTACAACGAGGAGTCCGACCAGAAGGGCATCGCCGAGGTGATCGTGGCGAAGCACCGCAACGGGCCGACCGACTCCGCCAAGCTCGCGTTCCTCAAGCGGTACGCGAAGTTCACGGATCTGGGGAACGTGTGAGCACCCACTCGAGGATCCGCGGCGTCCAGGGACGGCGCCGCGTGACGTAACAAAGGGGACTGGGAAGCCAAGGAGGCACCCGATGATCGGAGACCAGGTCGTGACGATCGCGCCGAGGGCCACGGCGTTCACCGTGGTCTGCGATGCGTGCGCCGAGCTGGACGCCGCCGCAGGCTGGTCGGCCTCGACCTTCGCGGGCCGGCTGGACCTCGATCTCGACCACGGCATGTTCCTCTGCCGGCGCGGGCACCCCGTGCGGGTGGAGCGGAAGATCCCCACCACCGGAGCGACGTCCACCGCCGCCGCCTGACTCCGTCACCCACGCGTCAAACCGGCCCGTACGGCCGGCCGTAGTTTCGCGCGATGCCTCATAGGTCCTCCCCCGCGGTGCCGGGAGCGGCGCCCAGTGCGCTCCCGGTACCGCTCTTCGCCGGTTTCGCGGTCGCTGCGATCGGCGGGCCGCTCGCGTTGCCGTCGATCCTCCCCGGCGTGGCCGGCGACGCGATCTCGTCCGCCGGGCTCGTCGTGCTGCTCGCGCTGCTGCTGTTCCTCGCGCCGCTCGGGATCTGGCTCTCGTTTTCGCGCCGCGTCGTCTCTCCGGGCGGGCTCAGCGCCTTCGTCGACGCCGCCGCGGGGCGACGGACCGCGGTCGCGCACGGCTGGATCTGGGCCTTCAGCTACTTCCTCTACCTGCCGTTCACGATCACGTTCGTCGTCTACGACGTGCTGGCGCCGGTCTTTCCCGGGATCGAGCCGTATCGCGGAGCGCTCGAGCTGCTGCTGCCGGTGGCCGTGGTCGGAGCCGTGCTCGTGCCGCTGCGCTGGTGCCTGGCGGGGCTCGGCGTGCTGGCGGCCGCGCAGCTCGTGCTGCTCGTCGTCCTCGCGGCGGTGACGCTGTCGCACACCGGCGGCGTCCACGGGTCGTTCCGCGCGCACGAGGGCGACGAGACCGCGCGCGCGGCCGCCGGCGTCGCGCTCCTGTTCCTCTGCCTGAGCCTGCCGCTCTATCTCGGCGCGGAGGTGCGCGGCGGGTCGCGGACCGTGCGCCGCTGGGTCGCGGCCGCGTTCGCGATCGTCGGCGCCGCCTTCCTGCTCGCGGCGGCGCCGCTCGCGCTCGCGCCGGAGAAGCTGCTCGACGCGGCGGTGCCCGGAGCCGCGATCGCGCAGGCGTACAGCGGCCGCGGGCTCGCCGTCGCGGTCGGGCTGCTCACGGCGGCGAGCGCGCTCGCGCTGATCGTGGCCGAGTACCTCGCCCTGGCCCGGCTGATCCACTGGCTGCACGGCCCGCCGGTGAAGACGGCGCTGCTCTGGATCGCCGTGCCGTTCCTCGCGCTGGACGCGATCTCGCTCGTCTCCCCCGACCGGTTCTACGACGACCTGCTGAAGCCGTCGCTCGGTGCGCTCTTCGTCTCGCAGCTGATCGTCTTCGCCGTCTACCCGCGTTTCCGCCGCGGCGGAACGGCGATCTTCGCCGCCGCGGTCGCGTCGGGTCTCGCCGTCTGGGGCCTGTACACGCTCATCGCCGGCACGTCGTCGACCTAGCCACCTACACTTCCGCCCGTGCCTGCGACCGTCATCGTCGGGGCGCAGTGGGGCGACGAGGGGAAGGGAAAGATCGTCGACCTGCTGGCCCAGCACTCGGATCTCGTCTGCCGCTACCAGGGCGGGCCGAACGCCGGTCACACGATCGTGCTCGGCGAGGAGACGTTCAAGATCCGGCAGATCCCGACCGGCGTGCTCCAGGGCAAGACGTCGGTGATCGGCGCCGGCTGCGTCGTCGACCCGCAGGTGTTCCTCGAGGAGGTCGACGACCTGGAGGCGCGCGGGTACCCGATCGCGGGCGTCGTGCTGCTCTCCGGCGACGCGCATCTGATCATGCCGTGGCACGTCGCCATCGACCAGGCGAGCGAGCGGCGGCTCGGCAAGCTCCAGATCGGGACGACCCGCCGCGGGATCGGGCCGTGCTACGCGGACAAGGCGCTGCGCATCGGCATCCGCGTGCAGGATCTCCTCGACCCGAAGATCCTCCGGCAGAAGATCGAGGTCGCGCTCGCCGAGAAGAATCTCTGGCTCGAGCGCGTCTACGCCGAGGAGCCGCTCGAGCTCGAGGAGCTCGCGACGCGGCTCGAGGAGTACGCACAGCGGATCCGCCCGTTCGTCGCCGACACGTCGCTGCTCGTCGACCGTTCGCTGAAGGACGGCCAGGCCGTGCTGCTCGAGGGCGCGCAGGGCACGCTGCTCGACCTCGACCATGGCACCTACCCGTTCGTCACCTCGTCGAACACGGTCGCCGCCAACGCCGCCACCGGCGTCGGCATCGGGCCGAACCGGATCGACCGCGTCATGGGCGTCGCGAAGGCGTACGTGACGCGCGTCGGCGAAGGTCCGTTCCCGACCGAGATCGAGGGACCGGATCACGACAGGGTGCGGGAGATCGGGCACGAGTACGGGACCGTGACGGGACGGAACCGGCGCTGCGGCTGGCTCGACCTCGTCGCGCTCCGCTATGCCGTGCGCGTCAACGGCATCGACCGGCTCGCGCTGACGAAGCTCGACGTGCTCTCCCACTTCGCCCAGCTGCCCGTGTGCACCCGCTATCGGCTGCGCGGCGGCGAAGAGACCGAGAACTTCCCGGCGCACCAGAGCGACTTTCACACCGCACGGCCGGTGTACGAGACGCTGCCCGGCTGGGAGGAGCCGCTCGACGCGTGCGCGTCGGTGGAGGATCTGCCGGATGCGGCGCGGCGCTACGTCGAGTTCGTGGAGCAGGAGCTCGACGTCGAGGTGACGCTGATCGGCACGGGCGCCGACCGCGAAGCCGTGCTCACGCGCGCGTAGCCCGCGCGGCGAAGGCGCGGCCGTTCAGCTCGAACGGGCCGGCCGGAGCGCCGAGCTGCCGGTGCAGCTCGTCGTGCGCCCGAGCGCGCTGCTCGCCCTGGAGCGACTGGAGCCACGCTCCCGCCGGCCCGACCTGCCGGCCCAGCGCGTTCCAGAAGTCGTCGAAGCCGCTGTACGACGCCGTCACGTCCAGCTCGCCCGTCTCGACGTTCGCGAACCCGGCTCGGGCGAGCAGGTCGCGCAGCTCGTCCGGCGTCCGGTAGCGGCGCGCGCCCAGCTCCGCACCGCCTGCGTCCATGGCCTGCGCGGTGCGCCCGATCGCCGCGAACATCTGCACCTCCTCGACGCCCCACATGCAGACCGCAACCGTGTGCGCGACGCGCGCCATCTCGCGAATCGCGGCAGGTGCGTCCGCCATGAACGCGACGACGAGCTGGGCGAGCGCAAGGTCGAAGGAGTCGTCGGCGAACGGCATCTGCTCGGCCGGCGCCTCGTGCGCCTCGACCTCCGGGTAGCGCGCCCGCAGGGCCGCAACGAACTCCGGCGACGGCTCGACGGCGACGACCTCCGCGCCGCGGCGGACGATCTCCGCGGTCAGCGCGCCGGTCCCGGCACCGACGTCGAGCACCCGCCGGCCGGCGCTCACGCCGGCGAAGTCGGCGAAGAGCGGCGCCAGGCGTACCGAGTAGCGACCCATGAAGTCGTCATAGGACTCCTCGTCGACATGGAAGACCCCGCTCATGCCGGCATTCAACCAGCGGCGAGCCGTTCCAGGTCGCCCGGCTCGTTCACGTTCGCGAGCAGCACCTCGTCGAGCTCGACGACAGCGGCGTCGAGTCGCGCCACGACGTCGCGGAGACGGAGCACGCCGCGCGCGAGCGCGTCCTCGAGAACAGGCAGCGCCGCCTTCGCGTACGCGCCCGGTAGCGGCCCCGTCTGCGGCACCGCCGCCTCGCGGCAACCGGCGGCGAGAGCCTGCAGCGCCTCCGCCGTCAGCAACGGCATGTCCACCGGGACGACGACCGCCACCTCGTACGCGGCCGCGCGCAGCCCGGCGACGATCCCGGCGAGCGGCGCGTGGGCGTCTCCGGCGTCGGACAGCGTCGCGAACGGCAGCCCGGTCGCGCTCCCGACGGCGATCCGCTCGTCGCAGACCTCACCGAGGAGACGCCACGCACGCTCCGCGAGCGTCTCGCCGCCGAACCGCGCCAGCGCCTTCGGCGAGCCGAAGCGCGTGCTCGCGCCGCCGACGAGCAGGACGCCCGTCAGCCCGTTATGCGCCACGCCTCGGTGTACACGTTCGCGGAACCGCCGCGGACGAAGCCGCAGAGCGTGACGCCGCGGTCGGCCGCGAGCTCGACGGCGAGGCTCGACGGAGCGCCGACGGCGACGAGCACGGGGCAGCCGGCCACCGCTGCCTTCTGCACCAGCTCGAAGGAGAGGCGCCCGCTCACGCACAGAGCCGATCCGGCCAGCGGCAGCAGCCCCCCGGTGAAGGCCCAGCCGATCACCTTGTCCATCGCGTTGTGCCGGCCGACGTCCTCGCGCGCGCACAGCAGCTCGCCCTCGGCGGAGAAGAGCCCGGTCGCGTGCAGCCCGCCCGTCTCGGCGAACGCCGCCTGCGCCTCACGCAAACGGCCCGGCAGCGACGCGACGACGGCCAGCGGTACGCGCAAGTCCGACTCGACCCGCGGTGCCTCCACCGCCACCGCGTCGAGCGCGCCCTTCCCGCAGACGCCGCACGACGACGAGGTGTAGAAGCTGCGCTGCAGTCGCGACACATCGAAGCCGGGCGCGTCCACGTCGACGGTGTTCGCGGCGAGGTCGTCCGGGAGCCGCGCCGAGGCCGGCCGCAGACCCTCGGAGAGACAGAAGCCGAGCGCGAGCTCCTCGTCGTGGCCGGGTGTCCGCATCGTCACCGCCACGGGACGGCCGCCGATCCGGATCTCCAGCGGCTCCTCGACCGCGACCCGGTCGCGTTCGCTCCGGCCGTCGGGCAACCGGACGACGTCGACCGCCATGACCGAGTACGGCGGAGCCTCCACGGGACAAGCCTAGTCCGGCAGCCGGGATACGATCGCCCACGTGAAGGTGCTCGTCGTGGGGTCCGGCGGTCGCGAGCACGCGCTCGCGTGGGCGCTCGCGCGCAGCGCCGGGCCGGTCGAGCTGCACGCGGCGCCGGGGAATCCCGGCATCGCGGCGCTCGCCCACTGCCACCCCGTGCGCGCGGACGACCCGGCTTCGCTCGTGCCGCTCGCCTGCGAGCTGGGCGTCGACCTCGTCGTGGTCGGGCCGGAGGCGCCGCTCGTGATCGGGCTCGCGGACATGCTGCGGCGCCGCGGCGTCGCTGTCTTCGGCCCGGGCGCCGAGGCGGCGCGGATCGAAGGATCGAAGGCGTTCGCGAAGGACGTGATGGACGCCGCCGGCGTCCCCACCGCGCAGACGCTTGCGGTCGCGCGGCCGCCCTGCGTCGTCAAGGCGGACGGGCTCGCCGCCGGCAAGGGCGTCTGGGTCTGCCGTACCCAGGCGGAGCTCGACGCGGGGCTCCGTGCCGCGGAGGCGCTCGGCCAGCCGTTCCACGTCGAGGAGCTGCTCGAGGGCGAGGAGGTGTCCGTCTTCTCGCTGTCGGACGGCCGCGACTCGGTGCCGCTGCCGGCCGCGCAGGACTACAAGCGGATCGGCGACGGCGACGAGGGCGCCAACACCGGCGGCATGGGCTCGTACTCGCCGGTGCCGAAGCTGACCGACGCCGAGGTCGCGGAGCTGGTCGAGACCGTACACGCGCCCGTCGTCGCCGAGCTGGCCCGGCGCGGTGCGCCGTTCGTCGGCGTCCTCTTCGGCGGCTTCATGCTTACCGACGACGGGCCGCGCGTGCTCGAGTTCAACTGCCGCTTCGGCGACCCGGAGACGCAGTCGCTGCTGCCGCGGCTCGACGGCGACCTGCTCCCGGCGCTCGCAGCCGCCGCGCACGGCGACCTCGCCGGCGTCGAGCTCGCGGCCTCCGACCAGGCGGCCGTGACGATCGTGCTCGCCTCGCGGGACTATCCGGAGGGGAGCGACGCCGGCACGCCGATCCACGGCGTCGAGGAGGCGGAAGCGGCCGGGGCTCTCGTGTTCCATGCCGGGACGGCGCTGCACGGGACGCAGCTCGTGACCAACGGCGGCCGCGTGCTCGGCGTCACCGGGCTCGGCGCCTCGCTCGCGGAGGCACGTGACTGCGCCTACGAGGCCGCCGGTCGAATAGCCTTCGACGGGATGCAGCTCCGCCACGACATCGCCGCCTTCGCCCGTGTCTGATCCGGTCGTCGGCATCCTGGTCGGCTCCGAGTCGGACCGCGAGCGGATGCAGGCCGCCTGCGACGAGCTGGACGCGCGCGGCGTCGCCTACGAGTTCGAGGTCCGCTCTGCGCACCGCACGCCCGGGGCGGTGGCCGAGTACGCGGGCTCGGCGCGCGAGCGGGGGCTGCGCGTCCTGATCTGCGGCGCCGGTCTGTCCGCCGCGCTGCCCGGCGTCGTCGCGTCGCACACGGACCTGCCGGTGATCGGCGTGCCCCTGCGCTCGAGCCTCAGCGTGCTCGACGGACTCGACGCCCTGCTCGCGATCACGCAGATGCCGCCCGGAGTTCCCGTCGCCGCGGTCGGGGTGGACAGCGCGAAGAACGCCGCCGTGCTCGCCGCGCGGATCCTCGGCAGCTGATTGCACCTCTAGACTGAAGCAAGTGATCGCCCGCTACTCCCGCCCGGCCATGGCCAGAATCTGGTCGGACGAGGGCAAGCTCGCGACGTGGCTCGAGGTCGAGCTGGCGGCGACTGTGGCCTGGGCCGAGCTCGGCGTCGTCCCCGCCGATGCGGCGGCCACACTCGTCGCGAACGCGGCGGCGCCGACTCCCGAGCGGGTGGCCGAGCTCGAAGCGACGCTGCACCACGACACCGCAGCGTTCGTCGACGCGGTCGCCGAAGGGCTCGGCGAGGAGGGCCGCTGGTTCCACTACGGGCTCACCTCCTCGGACGTGGTCGACACCGCGCTGTCGCTGCAGATCCGCGAGGCGGGGCGGCTGATCCTGGAGCAGATCGACCTGGCCTTCGCGGCCGTCGTCGCCCGGGCCGAAGAGCACCGGACGACGCTGACGATCGGCCGCACGCACGGCGTTCACGCGGAGCCGACCACCTTCGGGATGAAGCTCGCCGGCTGGGCGTTCGAGCTCGACCGCGGGCGCCGGCGCATCGCGCGCGGGCTCGAGGGCATGCGCGTGGGCAAGCTCTCCGGCGCGGTCGGGACGTACGCGGCCACCGATCCGGAGCTGGAGCGGATCGCCTGCGAGCGGCTCGGCCTCGAGCCGGCGCCGACGTCGACGCAGATCCTCCAGCGCGACCGCCACGCGGAGCTCTTGGCCGCGCTCGCGGTGGTCGCCTCGTCCCTCGACAAGTTCGCGCTGGAGATCCGGCACCTCGCGCGCACCGAGGTGTCGGAGGTGCAGGAGCCGTTCGGCAAGGGCCAGAAGGGCTCGTCCGCGATGCCGCACAAGCGGAATCCCGTGGTGGCGGAGCGGATCTGCGGTCTCGCGCGCGTTGTGCGCGGAGCCGCGCTCGTCGGACTCGAGAACGTCGCGCTGTGGCACGAGCGGGACATCTCGCACTCGTCGGCCGAGCGCGTCGTCATCCCGGACGCGTTCCTCGCGCTCGACTACATGCTCGACCGCTTCACGTGGCTCGTGGACGGGCTGGTCGTGCGCGACCGAGCGGATGCGCCGGAACCTCGAGGCGAGCCACTACCTCTTCTTCAGCCAGCGCGTCCTGCTCGCCCTCGTCGAGTCGGGATTGTCCCGCGACGAGTCGTACCGGCTCGTGCAGCGCAACGCGATGCGCGCATGGGACGAGGAGCTCGACTTCCGCGAGCTCGTCCGCGCCGACGACGAGATCGCCGGCCGCGTCGACCTCGACGCCGTGTTCGACCTCGACGCGTACTCCCGGCACGTCGACACCGTCTTCACCCGCCTGCACGCACTCGCCGACACGAAGGAGCCCGTCCATGCCTGAAGCCGCCACGCACGTCGCGTCCGGAAAGGTGCGCGAGATCTACGCCCTCGACGACGAGCGGCTGCTGCTCGTCGCCAGCGACCGCATCTCCACCTTCGACGTCGTCCTCCCCACCGAGATTCCGGACAAGGGCCGCGTGCTGACCGGCCTCTCCGGCTTCTGGTTCACGCTGCTGCACAACATCGTCCCCAATCACATGCTGTCCATTCACGAGGACGGGCGGTCGATGGAGTGCCGGCGGCTGGAGATGCTGCCGATCGAGTGCGTCGTGCGCGGCTACCTCGCCGGCTCCGGCTGGAAGGACTACCAGGCGACCGGATCGACGTCGGGTCACGCGCTGCCGGAGGGGCTGCGCGAGTCGGACCGTCTGCCGCAGCCGATCTTCACGCCCGCGACGAAGGCGCAGACCGGTCACGACGAGAACATCAGCCGCGACCAGGCGGCCGAGCTCGTCGGCGCAGAGCGGCTGGCGGAGGTGGAGCGGGTCGCGATCGCCCTGTACACGTTCGCCGCGGAGCACGCGCTGGAGAGCGGGATCATCATCGCCGACACGAAGTTCGAGCTCGGCATCGACTCGACGGGCATCCTCGTCCTCGGCGACGAGGCGCTGACGCCGGACTCGTCGCGCTTCTGGCCGGCCGACTCGTACGAGCCGGGACGCAGTCAGGACAGCTTCGACAAGCAGTTCGTGCGCGACTACTGCGAGATGACGAGCTGGAACAAGACCGCGCCCGGTCCGGAGCTTCCCGCCGAGGTCGTGGCGGACACGCGCTCGAAGTACATCGAGGCGTTCGAGCGGCTGACGAAGATCCCGTTTCCCGCGTATCTGGAGAACCCGTCGGTGGTGCTCGGATGAGGGCGACGATCCTCGTCCGGCCGAAGTCGGGCATCCTCGACCCGCAGGGAGCGGCGGTCGAGACGGCGCTCGAGCACCTCGGCTTCGCGGTGTCCGGCGCGCGCGTCGGCAAGGTGGTCGATCTCGAGGTCGACGTCGGACGATGCGACGGAGGCGCGGGCGCAGCTGGAGAGGATGTGCGAGCAGCTGCTGGCGAATCCGCTGATGGAGTCCTACGAGATCGAGCTGCATGGCTAGCCCGCAGCCGCGCATCGGGGTGGTCATGTACCCCGGCTCGAACGACGACCACGACGCGCTGTGGGCGCTGGCCGCCCTCGACGCCGACGCGATCCCCGTCTGGCACGAGGAGCGCGAGCTGCCGGCGCTCGACGCGGTGCTGCTGCCCGGCGGCTTCTCGTACGGCGACTACCTGCGCTGCGGCGCGATCGCGCGCTTCTCGCCTGCCACGGCGGCCGTCTGCGAGTTCGCCCGCGAAGGCGGGCTCGTGCTCGGCATCTGCAACGGCTTCCAGATCCTCTGCGAGGCGGGGCTGCTGCCGGGCGTGCTGCTGCAGAACGAGTCGCTGCAGTTCATCTGCCGCGACGTGCGGCTGACCGTCGAGCGTGACGATCTCCCGTTCACGACGCGCTGCGCGCAGGGTCAGGAGCTCGTCATCCCGGTGAAGCACGGGGACGGACGCTGGTTCGCGCCGCCGCAGCTCCTCGCCGAGCTCGAGGCGAACCGCCAGGTCGTGCTGCGCTACGCCGAGCCGTGCAACGGCTCCGTCGACGACATCGCCGGCGTCTGCAACGAGCGGGGCAACGTGATGGGGCTGATGCCGCATCCCGAGCATGCCGTCGACCCGCTGCTCGGGTCCGCCGACGGCGCGCTGATCCTCGCCTCGCTCGTCGAGTCCGCCCGGGACCATGCGGTGGCGCTCGCGTGAGCGCCACCGCAGCGTGGTGCCCCTTCCGGTGATGCCGTCTAGCTTCTGGGTCGCGACCACCAAGCGATGCAAGGACGCAGGGAGCGCCCATAGCGGTTCCTATGGGTGCGACCGAGGACGCCGCAGCGCGCAGTGTGATCGCGGGCCAGAAGCGGGCATGTATTGCCGGAAGGGGCACCTCACCATCCCAGCGCCTCCGCGAGCGCCGGATGCTGTGCGAGAGCGGCTCGCAGCCGTGCCATGTCCCGTTCACGGAGCGTCACCGGCCCGCGCCGCGCAACGCCGTCCGTCGAGTACGCGAAGCGGACGAGCCGCTCCCCCTTCTCCGTCTCGAGCAGCTGCACGACCGACGCGAACCGCCGCCCGCCCACCTGCTGGCGGAGCGTCAGCTCCTCGACGAGATCCGCCTGTCCCCACGGTGTCGCCGTCTTGCTCGCCATGGGAACGACGGTATCCCGGCAAACGTCACGGGAACGTGCCGGGTTTCCGGAGAGATCTAGCCCAGGCGGTTGAGCCAGGGATCGACGTACACGTCGTCGATCTCCCAGTCGCCGCTCGCCGCCAGCGAGGTCACGAGCACCTGCGCCGCCGACGTTCCGAGCGGGAGCGCGAGCAGCGAGGCAACGTCGCCGCTCGGCTCCCAACTCGCGTAGTCCGACGGCGATAGGTCGCTGGCGTTGAGAAGCCCGGTCAGGTTCCCGGTCAGGCCCCGGAAGAGGACCTGAACGCGCAGCGCACCGTCGGCAGCAGAACTGCGGGCGAACAGTCGGAGGTACGGGTCGAGCAGGCTGATCGGCATCGGAGAGCTGACCGCGCTCGCTCCCGGGGGCAGATCGAGGGCGTTGCGGCCCGGGCCGTTGACGTGCCACGGCTCGTTGTCCGCGACGACGGTAGCGCCGCCCGTGAGCGTCCAGCCGGCCGCGCCGCTCTCGAAGCCGTTGTTCGCCGGCGAGCAGTACGCGCCGCGATCACCGAACTGTGCGAACGGGCTGGAGACGGGCCCACAGCTCGGCAGGGCGACCCCTAACAGCCCCGACACGAGCCCCGCACTCGCGGTGGAGGCAACGAAAAGAGTCGCCGCCGTCGCCGCAAGCGCAACCATCAGACGTCCAACCGCCGCAGTCTTCACCGCATCCACCTCGCTCGACACCGCAGGACCAACTGCGTCTCACTCTCTTCGGGACCGGGGCGCCGACAATCACCCTGTAGAGGGACGGTGTTCCCTCGAACGAGGGGTTATCGCCGCATGGCGTCAAGGCCGCGCCCGAGGGTGCCGATCTTCCGGCAGTGAGCACCGCGTCCACTGCGACCTCGGCCGAACAGCTGAGCGACGACGCGATCCTCGAGCTGAGCAGGTCGAGCGCTTCGCGGCACCTCGAGCGTCACGCGTCGACGGTTCTGCTCGCCGGGATCTTCCTGGCGGTCGCCACGGCTCTGCTGCTCCTGCCGGCGGATCGTCCGCTGTCGCTGGGAGCGCTGGCGATCTCGATTCTCTGTTATGCGCTCGCCTCCCGGGTCCAGTTCGAGTTCGCAGGTGGCTTCGCCCTCCCGACCGAGGCGGTGTTCGTGGCGATGTGGTTCCTTGTCCCGGCGCACCTGTTGCCGCTCGCTGTCTGCGCGGCGCTCGTCGTCGCCTCGACGCCGGAGCTCGTCCGCGGCCGGCTGCCCGTCGACCGGCTCGCCCTCAGCGTCGTCTCCTCGTGGTTCGCCGTCGGCCCGGCGCTCGTCCTCACCGCGGCGCGGCCCGGGGCTCCGTCGTGGCACGACGTGCCGATCGTCGCAGCGGCGCTCGCGGCGCAGTTCGCGTTCGACTTCGCCGCGTCGTTCCTCGTCACACGCCCGGTGATCGGCGTCTCCGGGCTCGGCCAGCTGAAGGCGATGACTCCGGCATTCGCAGTCGACGCGATGCTGGCTCCGCTCGGGCTGCTGATCGCGTTTCCCGTCTACGAGCGTCCCTGGGCCCTGCTGCTCGTGCTGCCGGTGCTGGCGCTGTTCGCGACGTTCGCGCGCGAGCGGCAGAGCCGGATCGACCATGCGCTCGAGCTCTCCACCGCCTACCGCGGAACCGCGATGCTGCTCGGCGACGTGATCGAGGCGGACGACGCGTACACGGGCAGCCACAGCCGCGACGTCGTCGACCTCGCGCTTGCAGTCGCTGATCGTCTCGGGCTCGGGCCGGCGGAGCGGCAGCAGGTGGAGTTCGCGGCGCTGCTGCACGACGTCGGCAAGGTGAAGATCCCCGCGGAGATCATCAACAAGCCTGGGCCGCTCGACGCCGACGAGCGGACGCTGATGATGACGCACACCGTCGTCGGCGAGCAGATGCTCGAGCAGATCGGCGGACTCCTCGGCGAGGTCGGCCGCGTCGTGCGCTCGTGCCACGAGCGCTGGGACGGCGCGGGCTATCCGGACGGGATCGCCGGCGAGGCGATTCCGCTCGCCGCGCGGATCGTCTGCTGCTGCGACGCCTGGAGCGCGATGACGACCGACCGTCCCTACCGCGCAGCGCTGCCCGAGCACGAGGCGACGGCGGAGCTGCTGCGCTGCCGCGGGACGCAGTTCGACCCGCAGGTGGTCGACGCGCTCGTCGCCGTCCTCGACGCGTAGCCGCTACGAGCCGGCGGCGGCGTCGCCCTGGAGCAGGACGTCCGCGTCCAGCTCGAAGTGCGCGTGCAGCACCTGCACCGCCCGCTCGAGGTCGCCGCGGCGGACGACGCACGAGATGCGGATCGGCGAGGTCGAGATGATCTCGATATTGATCCCCGCCTCCGCCAGCGACTCGAACATGCCCGCGGCGACGCCGGGATGGCTGCGCATGCCGGCGCCGACGAGCGTCACCTTGCCGACGTCCTCGTCGCACGTGAAGCCGGCCGCTTCCACCTGAGCGGCGAGGCGTTCGAGGATCGGCTGGGCCAGCGCGAGATCCGCGGTCGGCAGCGTGAAGGAGATGTCCGTGTGGCCGGCAGCGGACACGTTCTGGACGATCATGTCGATGTGGATGCCCGCGTCGGCGAGCGGGCGGAAGACGCGGCCGGCGACGCCCGGGCGGTCGGGGACGGCGAGGATCGTCACCTTCGCCTCGCCGGTGTCGCTCGCGATTCCCGAGATGATCGCCTGCTCGAGCACGTCTTCCTCCTTCAGCACCCAGGTGCCCTCCGCCTCTGCGAACGACGAGCGGACGTGGATCGGCACCCCGTGGTTCCGAGCGTACTCGACCGCGCGCAGCGCGAGCACCTTCGCCCCCGCCGCGGCGAGCTCCAGCATCTCCTCGTACGAGACGGCGGCGAGCTTGCGCGCCGACGGCACGATCCGCGGGTCGGCGGTGTACACGCCCTCGACGTCGGTGTAGATCTCGCAGACCTCCGCGCCGAGGCCCGCGGCGAGCGCGACCGCCGTCGTGTCGGAGCCGCCCCGCCCCAGCGTCGTTATGTCGCTCGTCGTCGAAACGCCCTGGAAGCCGGCGACGATGGCGACGCGTCCCTCCGTCAGCGCGTCGAGCACCCGCTGCGCCCGCAACTCGACAATTCTGGCCTTGCCGTGGCGTGTGTCGGTGACGATGCCGGCCTGCGAGCCGGTGAACGAGACGGCGTCGTGGCCGAGGTCGTTGATCGCCATGGACAGGAGCGCCATCGAGATCCGCTCCCCCGCGGTGAGCAGCATGTCCAGCTCACGGGGGTGTGGCAGCTCCGAGACCTGGCCCGCCAGGTCGATCAACTCGTCCGTCGTGGAGCCCATCGCGGACACGACCACGCAGACCTGAACGCCTGTCTCGGCGGTCGCCACGACCCGCCGCGCGACGCGCGTGAGCCGCTCTGGATCGGCGACCGAGGTGCCGCCGAACTTCTGGACCACGACCGTCACGGGGCTCCGATCGTAGTCGAACCCTCAACAAATGGGCCGAAGCGCGCTACGTTCCCGTTCTATGGCCCCGGAAGACCACCCGAGCATCCCGGATCCGGACGACTGGTTCTCCGAGCCGGACGTGACGGAATCGCTGCGCGAGCAGCCGCCGAGCTCGACCGTCGAGGTGGCCGAGGTCGACGACTGGCTGGACGAATCGGACACGGCGGCGCCCCGGCGGCGCCGGCGCAGCAGCGGCGGCGGCAACGACGCGCGCATCGCGATCGCCGTCGGGAGCGGGCTCGTCGCGCTGCTGCTGATCGGGCTCGCGGTCGCCGGGGTCTTCAGCTCCGGCACGTCGAGCCCGCCTGCGCCGCTGTTCACGATCACGACGCATCCGTCCACGACGACCGGGAAGACGTCGACCACGCCGTCGAACGTCGCCGCGCCGACGACGTCGCTGAAGCCGGGCGACACCGGCGAGCAGGTGAAGGTGCTCCAGCGCGCACTTGCGCACCTCGGCTACCCGCCCGGCACGATCGACGGCGTGTACGGCCCCGGGACGACGCAGGCCGTGAAGGGATTCCAGACCGCACACGGACTCACCGCGGACGGCGTCGCCGGCCCGAAGACGATCGCCGCGCTGAAGAACGCCCTCACCAGCGGCTAGCGCCGGTCGGAAGATCCGCGACTCCTCCGATGTGCCGGACGGCTGCCGGTGCGACCATCGACGCAAAAGGAGGCAGTCATATGGACGTTCAGGAGCTGATCTCCGGCGCGCGCGACACCATCAGCGTCAAGCGCGTCTACGGGGACCCCTACGAGAAGAACGGCCTCACGGTGATCCCGGCGGCCACGGTCCGCGGAGGTGCGGGCGGCGGCGTCGGCGGGCACGGCGACGAGGAGACGGGCAAGGGCGGCGGCTTCGGGGTGAACGCACGGCCGAGCGGCGCGTGGATCATCGAGAACGACACGGTCACGTGGAAGCCGGCGGTCGACGTGAACAGGATCGTCCTCGGCGGGCAGCTGGTCGCGCTGGCGGCCATCCTCGTCACGGGCCGGATCCTCGCCACCCACGCACGGCGTCGCCATCCGCTGCTCGAACTGGCGCCGCTGGTGCCGAAGCTGCGACGGCTGTCGGCGCTCCGGCTCGTTCGGTAGATGGGTCGGGCGGCTCGCCCGCCCGACCTCGTTCGATTCCGCAAATCGGCCGGGCCGCTACTCCGACCAGAACTCGCGCACCTCGACGGCGCCGAACTTCGCCACGGGATGCGCGGCCGCGATGTCGAGCGCCTCCTCGCGCGTGGCGCAGTCGATCACGTCGAAGCCGGCGATGAACTCCTTCGTCTCGGCGAACGGCCCGTCGGTGACAAGCCGCTCACGCTTGCGGACGCGGACGGTCGACGCACTCGTCGGTCCGCGCAGCGCGTTCCCGATCAGCCGGTCGTCGCCGAGGCGCTCCAGCCAGGCCTCGATCTCTCCCGGCTCCTCCTCCGGCTCGATCGACGGGTCGACACAGATCAGCAGCAGGTACTTCACGGATCCTCCTTCGGTGGGTGACACCGCGTAGACGAGCGGCGCCGACCCGAATCGACATTTCGCGGATCGGGGCGGCGCGGGCTACTTGCCGCTGCGGTCGATCAGCTCGATGCGGTAGCCGTCGGGATCCTGGACGAAGCAGAGGAGCGAGCCGCCCTCGCGGACGCGGTACGGCTCCCGTTCCGCCTCGATGCCCTGCGCGGCCAGCGCCTCCAGCGTCGCGGCGAGGTCGTCGACCGCGTAGGCGACATGGCCGTAGGCGGTGCCGAGCTCGTACGAGCGGCCGTCGTGGTTGAACGTCAGCTCCAGCTCCTCGTCCTGTCCCTCGACGCCGAAGAAATAGTTCGTCGCCTCGGTCTCGCCGTTGCGGACGATGTCCATCTCGCGGCGGAACTCGAGCCCGAGCGCCTCGTAGAAGGCGCGGCTCTTCGCCGGATCGGTGATCCGGACCATGGTGTGCAGATAGCGGGTCATGCGCCGATGCTACTTGCGCGACAGAGCCGGCCCGGTTCGGACCGGCCCGTCGCGCGGTGCTCAGGCCGGGGCGATCCCGGACGTGTCGACGCAGAGGTAGCTGAGGTCGTACCAATATCCGCTGTGCGGGTTCAGCGGCGCATGCAGACCGGTGCCGGACGGCGCATTCACGTCCCAGGTCGCGTAGGCGGTCCCGCCCTTGGCGACGATCGACGTGACGCTGAAGCCGGCCTCCCCCGTGTCGAAGTCGAAGACCTGCCCGGCGTCCGTCTCGCGCACGGTGATGTTGATGTTCCCGGCAGGCGTGGCGTACGTCCCCGAGACGACCGGCTCGATCTTCGTCCCGTTGCAGACCGGGTTGAACGGCGGCCTGCCCGCGCTCGCGGCGGTGGCGGCGGTGAGCGCGGCGATGCAGCAGAGCACGAGCAGCCTTGCGGCGCGTGCCTTCATCCTCTCCTCCTTGCTTGGCGGCGACTAACGGGAGAGAGAACGGCTCTCGCGCTCGCCGCCTCCAGCCCTCGCAGGAGGGAAGCTCTCACGGCGCACGCGCAGGAGCTCGGCCACCGACCATGCCTGGAACGGGCAGCCGGTGGCGGCGTGGGGCGCGGCGCCGTCGGCCGTCTCCGAGACCGAGCCGAGCCCCCACTCGCCGAGATGCGCCTCGATGCCCGCGAGGACGTCGTCGACCGGGATGCCCGACGGCGCGGGCGGCGTCGACGTACGGCCCGATCAGCCACGGCCACACGGTTCCCTGGTGGTACGCGGCGTCGCGCTCGGCCGGCGTGCCGCGGTGGTGCGCCTGGTAGCGCGGGTCGTCGGCGAGAGCGAGCGCAGGCCGAGCGGCGTCAGCAGCGAGCGGCGGCACACGTCGACGGCGGCTCGCGCCGCTCTCCGCGTCAGCGGCCGATCCCGGCAGCGACACGGCGAGCAGCTGGTTCGGCCGCACCGATGCGTCGTCCCCGCCGGGCCCGTCGACCACGTCGAGCAGATCCGCCGCCGTCCGGGCGGACGAACCGTGCGGCGAACGACGCCGCGGCCTGCGTCGCGCAGCGCGCGACCACGTCGCTGCCGAGCGCTCGGCGACGTCGAGCGCGCGGAGCCAGAGCGCGTTGACCTCGACCGGCTTGCCCGCGCGCTGCGTGACCGGCACGCCGTCGACGCGCGCGTCCATCCACGTCAGCGCCCAGCCGTCGGCGCCCTGGCGCAGCAGCCCGTCGGCCGGGTCGACGCCGATCCCGTAACGCGTCCCGTCGACGTGGTGCTGGACGATCTGCTCCAGCACCGGCGCGAGCTCGTTCCCGAGCTCGTCGTCGCCGGTGACGGACGACGTGACGGCCGACCGCGTGGACGAACCAGAGCGTGCCGTCGACGGTGTTGTACTCGAGCGAGCCGGTGTCGGCCGTGTTCGCGAGCATCCCCTCGGACACGGTCGCCGCCGACGTGCGCAGCACCTCGCGGCCCTCGTCCGCGCGGTTGGTCGCGAGGTAGAGGCCTTCGTAGGAGGTCATCAGGTCGCGCGACCACTCGCCGAACCACGGGTAGCCGGCGACCGCGGTCGGGCGGCCGCCGGTGGTGATCGCGAACTGGTCGGCGGCGAGCACGAGCTGCGCGTCGACGTCGTCGTCGCTCGCGCCGGCGCACGAGCGCGGCCGCGCGGCTCCGCGCCGCCGCCGACGATCTCGGTCGCCGCGGCGGAGCTGTGCCGCGAACGGCGCGGCCGCCGCCGTCACCTCGTGGCAGTCGCCCGGCTCGAGCTCGGCCGCGAAGCGTCCCGGCGGCCCAGAGGTCCTCGCGGTCGTCGAGCCCGCGCGCCGCCTCCTCGCGCGCGCGCACGTCGCGGTACCACTCGCCGCCCGGCCTGCCAGCCCGCGCCGGCGACGCGGTACGCGCCCTCGAAGACGAAGCCGCCGTCGACCTGTCTCGATCCCCGGGTGCGCCGTTCGCGTGCCGCTCGCCGTGGACGCTGCGCCACGTGCAGAGCGGCGTCAGCTCGAGCCGCACCGGCCGGTCGGCCGCGAGCAGCCGGTGGACGACGCCGACCGCCGGCGAGCCGTGCGCCATCGCCAGCTCGCGCTCGAGCACGATCCCGCCGATCTGCCAGCGCCAGCGCGGCACGCCGTCCTCGAGGTCGAACGAGACGAGCAGCTCGTGGCCGCGCGGGTCGACGGCGCCGCTCGCCCCACTCGTCGGTGGCGAGGCGGAAGCGCGCGTCGCCGCAGACGAGCACCGGGTCGAGCGCGGCGAGACCGAGCATTCCGTGCGCCCGGCCCGTCGACCGCGACCGACGAGCAGCCCGTGGTAGCGGCGCGTGCGCAGCCCGGCGACCGTGCCCATCGCGTAGCCGCCGACGCCGTCGGCGACGAGCCACTCGCGCAGCGCCGCCTCGTCGAGCGTGCCGCACACCTGCGGGCCGAAGCGGATCGTCACGACGCGCGACTCCGCCCTCGGCGCCGTACATCAGCTCGCCGAGCGTCGGGACCGGCGCCCCGCGCGCGCGGAGGATCAGCTCGGCGACGAGCCCCGTCCAGCCGGTCTGGTGGCTCGCGCCGAGCCCGGCGCCGTTGTCGCCGTGGAAGTACTCGTTGAAGAGCACGTTGTCCTTCCAGGCCGGGTCGTGTCTGGAGCCGCTCGACCCAGCCGAAGCACGGCCGCCGCCCGTCCTCGCCGACGAGGAAGAGCGAGATCAGCCGCTCGCGCAGGTCGGCGGCGATCTCGTCCAGCGTGAGCTCGCTGCCCGGAGCCCGTCGGGTACTCGACCTTGCAGCTCGTCGCCGAAGAACCGTGCGTAGCGGTCGAGCGCCTCGACGACGAGGAAGTTGACCGGCATCCAGATCGGCCCGCGCCAGTTCGAGTTGCCGCCGAACATGCCGGTCGTCGACTCGGCCGGCTCGTAGTCGATCGTCGACGTGCATGCCGTCGACGTCGAGCGTCGAACGGATGCTCGGCGTGCCAGCGCGAGACGGCGCGCAGGCCGTAGGGCGAGAGGAACTCCGACTCGTCGAAGAGCCGGCGCGAGCAGCCGCAGGACGCGGCTGACGCCGACGACGCCGAGCAGCATCCGCCGCTCGCCGGGCGCGCCGCGGACCGGGTGTGCGCTCTCGAGCATGTCGGCGGCGCGCTTGTTCACGGTCTCGGCGCGGTCGACGACCTCCTCGTCGATCGCCGCGACGCCGAGCAGCGGCAGGACGCCGACGATCGAGCGCACCTCGATCGGGATCGAGCGGCCGTCGGGAGGCGCAGCCGGTCGTAGAAGAAGCCGTCCGCCTCGTCCCAGAGGTCCTGCGACTCGAGCGCGTCGCGTGATCAGCGCGAAGTGCTCGAGGAACTTGAGCACGAGGTCGGTCGCCGGGCGGCCGCGGTTGTTGAGGATCGACGCGATCGCCGCCATCGACAGCGCGTAGAAGCCCATCCAGCCGGTGCCGTCGGACTGCTCGAGCATCCAGCCCTGCGGCAGGTGCGAGCGGTCGATCGGGCCGATGTTGTCGAGCCCGAGGAAGCCGCCCTCGAAGACGTTCGAGCCGTCGCGGTCCTCGCGGTTCACCCACCAGGTGAAGTTGACGAGCAGCTTGTCGAAGATGCGGCTCAGGAACGCCGCGTCGCGGCCGCCGTCGATCGCGAACACCTCGAGCGCCGCCCACGCCTGCACCGGCGGGTTGACGTCGTCGAACGACCACTCGTACGCGGCGAGCGCGCCGTTCGGGTGCTGGAACCACTCGCGGCAGAGCAGGATCAGCTGGTACTTCGCGAACGCCGGGTCGACGCGCGCGAGCGCGACGCAGTGGAAGGCGAGATCCCACGCGGCGAACCACGGGTACTCCCACTTGTCGGGCATCGACATGATGTCGAACGCGTCGAAGGTCCTCCAGCGCGCGTTGCGGCCGCCGAGCCGGGACGCCGGCGGCGTCGGCTGCGTCGGGTCGCCGTCGAGCCAGCGCGCGACGTCGTAGTAGTAGAGCTGCTTGCTCCAGAGCATCCCGGCGAGCGCCTGGCGCAGCACGAGCGCCTCGTCGTCCGTCGTCGCGGCCGGGGTCAGCTCGGCGTAGAACTCGTCGGCCTCGGCCAGCCGCGCCGCCGCGACCTCGTCGAAGTCGCGCCCACGGGTCGGCTCGCCGCGCGCGGCCGGCCGGAGCCGCACGCGCAGCGTCGCCGTCTCGCCCGGGGCGACGCTCGAGCCGGTACCAGAACGCGGCCTTCGTGCCCGCGCCGGCCGCGACGGTGTCCGCGCCCGAGACGACGTGGTCGTTGATGCCGTCCTTCGGCGTCGGGCTCGCCGACGCGATGCCGAACAGCCGCTCGCGTGTTCGTCTCGTTGTCGCAGAAGAGCACCTTCGGCGTCGCCGCTGCGGCCGCGCGAGCTCGAGCGGGCCCGAGGAACGGGTGCTCGGTGACGACGCGTCGCGGCGCCGCCGACGCGCAGCTCCGGCTTCGGCTCGCCGTCGATCGCCCCACGCCCACGTGTTCCGGTACCAGGCGGTCGGCAGGACGTGGATCGTGTCGCGTCTCGGGCCCGGCGTTCGTGACGCGGACCGTCATCAGCAGGTCGTGCGGGTCGCCCTTCGCGTAGTCGACCTCGACGATCCAGTAGCGGTCGTCGTCGAACGCGCCCGTGTCGAGCAGCTCGTACTCCGGATCGAGCTTGCCGCGGCGCGCGTTCTCGGCGACGAGGTCGCCGTACGGGAACTCGCGCTGCGGATAGTGGTAGCGCCAGCGGTTCCACGCGTGGCTCGGCAGCGCGTCGAGGTACCACCAGTACTCCTTGGCGTCCTCGCCGTGGTTGCCCTCGTTGCCGGTGAGCCCGAAGATCCGCTCCTTCAGGATCGGGTCGCGGCCGTTCCAGAGCGCGAGCGCCGAGGCAGAGCCGCTGCTCGACGTCGCGAGAAGCCGGCCAGCCCGTCCTCGCCCCAGCGGTAGGCGCGCGAGCGGGCGTGGTCGTGCGGCAGGTACTCCCAGGCGGTGCCGTCGGGGCTGTAGTCCTCGCGCACCGTGCCCCACTGCCGCTCGCTCAGGTACGGGCCCCAGTGGTACCAGTCGCCCGCCTGGCGCAGCCCGTTCTCGAGCTGGCCGAAGCTCTCGACGCGTTCGCGCTCGACGCTCATCGCATCCTCTCCAGAAGATGGTCGCCGACGCGGAGCGAGTTCGCCATCGCGGTCAGCGCCGGATTGACCGCGCCGATGCTCGGGAAGACGCTCGTGTCGACGACGTACAGGTTGTCCAGCTCGTGCGCTCTGCAGTCGACGTCCACCACCGACGTGGCCGGATCTGCGCCGAACCGGCAGGTGCCCGCCTGGTGCGCGCAGCCGGCGACGGGGATCTCGTTCTTCATGTACGCGAACCGCTTGATCAGATGGCCCTCGTTCAGGTCGAGCTTGCCGAGGATCGACTCGAGCTTGCCGAGCAGCTGCTCCTTGGGCACGTCGTTCGTCGCCTGGTACGCGAGCGTCAGCTTGCCGTCCCTGTCGACGGTCACCCGGTTGTCCGGCCTGGGCAGGTCCTCCGTGGACAGCCAGAAGTCGATCGCGTGCTTCGCGATGCGGTCGAGCGACCACTCCGGCGCCAGCTTCGTCTCCCCCGGCTGCTCGCCGCGGTACATGTCCGCCTGCGACTTGCCGACCATCTGGATGTTGCCGAGCGGATAGTCGTGCTCGTCGCTGCCGAAGTAGAAGTCGTTCAGCCCGAGCGTCTTCTGGAAGATGGTCGGGTTCTCCTCGCGGGACAGCGCGAGCACCGCCTGGCTGTTGTGGAACATGTAGTTGCGGCCGACCTGGTCCGAGCCGTTCGCCAGCCCGTCCGGATGCGCGTCGGTCGCGGAGACCAGCAGCAGCTTCGCCGTGTTCGCGGCGCCGCAGGCGAGGACGACGAGGTCGCCGGCATACCGTTCGGTGGCGCCGTCGCGCTCGACCACGACCTCCGTCACGGCGGTGCCGTCCGCGTTCGTCTCCAGCTTCACGGCGTGTGCGCTCGTCAGCAGCGTGACGTTGTCGTGCTCCAGCGCCGGACGGACGCCGAGCACCTCCGCGTCCGACTTCCCGTGCACCGCGCAGGGGAAGCCGTCGCAGTTCATGCAGCGTACGCAGGCGCTGTACGGGAGGTTCGCCTCGTTCAGCCGGACGCCGCACGGCGCGTGGAACGGGTGGTAGCCCGCGGCGGCGAGATCGTCGGCGAGCTGCTGGATCCGCGGCTCGTGCGAGACGGCCGGGAACGGATACGGCGCGCTCGTCGGCGGCTCCGTCGGATCCTCGCCGCGCGCGCCGTGCACCTCGTACAGCTGCTCCGCCTTCGTGTAGTACGGCTCCAGCTCGTCGTACGAGATCGGCCACGCCGGCGAGATGCCGTCGTGGTGCTTCAGCTCGCCGAAGTCCTCCGCGCGCAGCCGGTACAGCGCGGCGCCGTACAGCTTCGTCGCGCCGCCGACGAAGTAGTGCACCTGCGGCTGGAACGGCTTGCCGCTCGGGTCGTACCACGTGTCCGTCCGAGACGTAGCGGTTCTCGACGAAGACGTTGCGCGCGACCCAGTTCGCCGGCTCGCGCGGCAGCCAGTCGCCGCGCTCGAGCAGGAGGATCCGCTTGCCGGACGGCGCGAGGTGCCGGGCAAGCGTGCCGCCGCCGGCTCCGGTGCCGACGATGACGACGTCGTACCGCTCCGCGCTCACTTGACGATCCAGGGGCCGTACCACTTGCCGTGCCCGGCGACGAGCTCGTCCGCCTCCTTCGGTCCCCACGAGCCCGGCTCGTACGGGTGCACCGGCGGCGGCGCGTCGAGCAGCGGCTGCATGATCCGCCACGTCTCCTCGACGCCGTCCTGCCGCGTGAAGCGGGTCGTGTCGCCGACGAGCGCCGCGTGCAGCAGCACCTCGTACGGCGTCGGGCCTTCACCGCCCTCCGCGGAGAACTCCATGTCCAGCTCGATCGTCCGCGCGCCGTCCGCGTCGGCGCGGTGCGCCTCGACGAGCAGCTGGATGCCGGGCGACGGGTCGAGCTTGACCACGAGCTGGTTCGGCGCGAGCGCGGCATACGCGGCGAAGCCGAGCTGCGGCGGGTGACGGAAGACGAGCCGGAGCTCGGTCTGCGTCACCGGCAGCCGCTTGCCGGTGCGGATGAAGAACGGCACGCCGGCCCACCGCCAGTTCTCGATCTCCAGCCGCAGCGCCGCGTACGTCTCCGTCGTCGAGTCCTTTGCGACACCGTCGATGGACAGATAGCCGTCGTACTGGCCGCGCACGTAGTGCGCAGGATCGGCCTCCTTCACCGCGCGGAACAGCGCCACCTGCGAGTCCTTGATCGTGGTCGGGTCACCGCGCGACGGCGGCTCCATCGCGGCCGCGGCGACCACCTGCATCAGATGGTTGACGACGACGTCGCGCAGCGCGCCGACCGGATCGTAGAAGTGGCCGCGGTCCTCGACGCCGAAGTCCTCCGCCATCGTGATCTCCACGCTGGAGATGTAGTTGCGGCTCCAGACCGGCTCGAGCATCGCGTTGGCGAAGCGGAGATGGAGGATCTCCTCGAGCCCCATCTTCCCGAGGTAGTGGTCGATCCGGAACAGCTGCGACTCGTCGATGTACTGGTGCAGCTCCTCCGCGAGCGCGTGCGCCGACGCGCGGTCGTGGCCGAACGGCTTCTCCACGACGACACGCGCGTTCGCGGTCAGGCCGGCGTCGTGCAGGCCCTTGACCACGCGCCCGAACAGGAACGGCGGAATCTCGAGGTAGAAGACCGGCAGCTTCTTCCCTTTGACCGCGTGCGCGACGCGCGCGTAGGTCGCATCGTCGCCGAAGTCGCCCGAGACGTAGGAGAAGCGCGCCGCGAGACGCTCGAAGACGTCCTCGTCCAGCGGCTCGCCCGTGCCGACGATCGACTCCCGCGCGCGCTGCACCAGCTGGTCGACGGTCCAGTCGTCGACGGCGACGCCGACGATCGGGCAGTCGAGCAGGCCGCGCCGCTCGAGGCGGTACAGCGAGCGGAAGGTCATCACCTTCGCGAGGTCGCCGGTGATGCCGAACACCACCAGGACATCGGCCGTTGCGTCGGTCATCGGGTCTCCTTGTCGCCGCTCCACCGGACCGCTTCAGGCTAGATGCCCCGACCGGTGCAAGGCCTCATCCGAACGGGGTGATGCCCGCCGCGCCGTCCGAGACAATCGTCACCACATCGTCATGGCGGGGCCGTCAGTGCGGGAGCGGGCCGCCGGCGAGGGCGACGACGACGCCGACCGCTCCGGCTCCGAGCAGCGTCAGGACCACGCCGCGGCGTAGCGCGAGCAGGAGCACCGCCGCGCCGGCGAGGACGCCGAACTGCCACGTCTCGCCGAGCGCGCGCGCCAGCGGGATCGCCGAGCCGAGGATGGCGCCGATCGCCGCGGGGCCGGCGCCGTCGAGGAACGTGCGCGCCCGCTCGTCCCTGCGGATCCGGTCGAAGCGGCTGCCGCCGAGCAGGATGAACGCGAACGACGGCGAGAACGCAACCGCCGCGGCGAGCAATCCGCCGCCCACGCCCGCTGCCGCGTAGCCGACGACCGCGACGGTCTGCACGACGGGGCCCGGCGTGATCTGCCCGAGCGCGACCGCATTGAGGAACTGCCCGCCCGTCATCCAGTGGTAGTGGTTGACGGCGTCGTTCTGCATCAGCGGGATGATCACGAAGCCGCCGCCGTACGACAGCGCGCCGACCTTGAACGCGACCCAGGAGAGCGAGAGCAGCCCGCCGGTGGCGATCGTGACCGGAACGGCCGCGATCGCCGTGAAGGTCACGCGCCGCGCCGCCAGCTCGATCGCGCCGCAGCCGAGCAGCACGACGACGATCCACGGCCCGACCGTCGCGGCGGCCGCGCCGCCTGCGGCCGCGTAGAGCAGCCAGCGGGCGCGATGCGCGGCGCGTCCCCAGCTCCCCGGCACGAGACTCCAGCCCGCGTGCACCGCCACCGCGGCGACGGCGGCTCCCGCACCGGCGCCGGCGCCGCGGACCCAGTCGGGCGGCGAGCCCGAGAGGAACAAGACTGCAAGCCCTAGGATCAGGCCCAGCCCCGGCACGATGAACGCGAGCCCGCCGACGAGCGCGCCGATGCGCCCGCGCAGCCGCCACGCGCAGTAGATCGCCAGCTGCGTCGACGCCGGTCCCGGCAGGAGGTTGCACGCGGCGATGGCGTCCTCGAAGTCCTCGCTCGTCAGCCAGCGCCGCCGCGTCACGCAGAGGTCGCGGAGCAGCGAGATGTGCGTCGGCGGCCCGCCGAAACCGATGCAGCCGATCCGCCCCCACTCGCGCAGGATCGTCGGCAGGCCCGGACGCGGCTCGGTCACTACTTCGCGGGACGGTTCTGCACGAACTCGCAGCCGAAGCGGCCCTTGACGCAGAGGTTGCCGCGCGTGACGTCGTGGTCGTCGGGCGAGGTGACCTTGACGATGTCGCCGTCCTGTACGTGCAGCGTCAGGTTGCAGCCGACGCCGCAGTACGGGCAGACCGTGTCCACCTGCTCCTGCTTCGACTCGTCCCAGGTGCCGGCCTCGCGCAGATCGAACTCCGCCTTGCCGATCAGCGCGCCGGTCGGACAGACGGCGACGCAGTTGCCGCAGTAGACGCACGCCGACTCCGGCAGCGCGACGTCGAGCTCGGTGGAGATGTGCGCCTCGAAGCCGCGGCCGGCGACCGAGATGGCGAACGTGTTCTGGTACTCCTCGCCGCAGGCCTCGACGCACTTGTAACAGAGGATGCAGCGCGAGTAGTCGCGCACGTAGAGGTCGTTGTCGACCTTCACCGGCTGCGCCACGGTCGCGGCCGTCTCGCCGAAGCGCTCCGGCCGCGCGTCGTACTCCTCGATGTAGCGCAGCGCGTCGGGAGCGCGCGAGAGGTCGGCGGAGGATCCGAGCAGCTCGAGCACGAGCCGGCGGCTCGTCCGCACGCGCGGCGAGTCGGTGTGCACCACCATGCCCGGCTCGACCTTGCGCGAGCACGACGGCACGAGCGTGCGCGAGCCCTCGACCTCGACCACGCAGACGCGGCAGACGTTCACCGGCGCGAGCGTGTCGCCGTAGCAGAGCGTCGGCGTCGCGATCTCGAGCTTGCGGCACGCGTCGAGAATGGTCGAGCCCTCCTCGACGCTCACCGTCAGCCCGTCGACGGTCAGGTCCACGCTCATGCGAGCACCCCGAGATTCACGATCGCGGACGCGACCGCGGTCGCGGCCGTCTGGCCGAGCCCGCAGATCGACGCGTCGCGCATCACCTGCGCGAGATCCGCGAGCACCGCCAGCTCGTCGCCGTTCCCGGCGCCAGAGGCGAGCCGGTGCAGCGCCTCCTCCTGGCGCACGGTGCCGACGCGGCACGGGACGCACTGGCCGCACGACTCGTCGCGGAAGAACTCGGCGATGCGCAGGACCGCGTCGACGAGATCCGCCGACTCGTCGTAGACGATCACGACGCCGGAGCCGAGCGACACGCCCGCCTCGCGCGCCGCCTCGAAGGAGAGCGGCAGGTCGAGCTGGTCCGGGCGCAGGAACGAGCCCGCGGCGCCGCCGAGCAGCACGGCCTTCGGCGGCCGCGAGCCGGCGAGGTCGAGCAGCTCCTGCAGCGGCGTGCCCAGCGCAGCTCGTACAGGCCCGGCCGCTCCACGTGGCCGGAGACGCAGAACAGCCGCGTGTCCGCCGCGCTGTCGCCGGCGAGGATCTCCGGCACGTTCACGAGCGTCTCGACGTTGTTCACGACCGTCGGCTTGCCGAAGAGGCCGACCTCGACGGGGAACGGCGGCTTGTTGCGCGGCTCGCCGCGATAGCCCTCGATCGACTGGAAGAGCGCCGTCTCCTCGCCGCAGACGTACGCGCCGGCGCCGATGCGCAGCTCGAGGTCGAACGAGAAGCCCGCGCCGAGGACGTCGGCGCCGAGCAGGCCGGCCGCGCGCGCCTGCGCGAACGCGTGCTCGAGCCGCGCGTGCGCGAGCGGGTACTCGGCGCGCATGTAGACGTAGCCGTGCTCGCAGCCGGTCGCGTACGCGGCGATCGTCATCGCCTCGACGAGCGCGAACGGGTCGCCCTCCATCAGCGTCCGGTCCTTGAACGTGCCCGGCTCGGACTCGTCGGCGTTGCAGACGAGGTAGTGCGGCTGCGCCGGCTGGCGCGCGACCGCCTCCCACTTCGTGCCGGTCGGGAACGCGGCGCCGCCGCGGCCGAGCAGGTGCGACTCCGAGATCGCGTCGATGACGCCGTCGCGGCCGAGCTCGAGGGCGAGATCGAGCGCCGCGTAGCCGCCGTGCGAGCGATACGCGTCGAGCGACTCCGGATCGACGCCGGCCGCGATGCGGCGGAGCAGGCGGAGGTCGTCGCTCCCGGCCTGCGGCAGCGCCGGCCCGCGCTCCGGCAGCTGGATCTCGCGCGGCTCCTCGCCCGCGATCGTGCGCAGCGCTGCGGGCGCGCGCTCGCACAGGCCGAGGCACGGGCTTGCGAGCGCGCCCTCGGGGACGTTCGCCCCGGCGAGCCGGCACGCCAGATCGGTGCAGACGTGCAGCACGTCGGCCGGCCGCTCCTCGAGCGCGAGCAGCGCGTAGAAGCTCGCCACGCCGTACGCGTCCGCCGGCGGCACGTCGAGCCGGCGGCAGGCGTAGCCGAGCGCGCCCTCGCTCACCCAGCCGACGCGCCGCTGGGCGGCACGCAGCGCCGGCAGCAGCAGGTGGCGGCGGCCGCGGTCGGCCCGCGCGACGCGGTACCCGTTCGTCTCCGGGGCGCCCGCCACGGCGTCGATCGCCTCGCGCTCGGCGTCGCTCGGCTCCGCCGTGAGCAGGCGGATGTCCACTACAGCGCCTCGAGACGGATGGCGGTCGCCTTGAACTCCGCCGTCCCGGACTTCGGGTCGGTGGCGTCGATCGTCAGCACGTTCGTCGCGACGAGGTCCGGGAAGTGGAGGTTCATGAACGCGAGCCCGGGCCGCAGCGTCGGGTCGTAGCGCACCGGCGCCTCGACCGAGCCGCGGCGCGAGACGACACGCGCGCGCGAGCCGTCGGCGACGCCGTAGCGCGCGCCGTCCTGGGGCGCGAGCAGCAGCGCCTCGCCGCCGACGTGCAGCGGGGACGAGTAGCCGCCCGTCTGCACACCGGTGTTGTACGACTCGAGCCGGCGGCCCGTGGTCAGGCGCAGCGGGAACTCGTCGTCGAGCGTGTCCACCGGTGGATCGTGCTCGACCGCCTGGAACGGCGCGCGGTTCTCGACCACGTCGTCCCAGAGGCGCGCGTGCAGGAACTGCGTGCCCGGATCGTTCTCGTCGCCGCACGGCCACTGGATCCCGCCGATGTCCTCGAGCCGCTGGTAGCTCATCCCCCGGTGCATCGGCGAGAGGACGCGCAGCTCGTTCCACACGTCCTCCGCCTTCGGACTGCCGAGATCGCTGCCCATGCGTTGCGCGAGCTCGTAGACGATGGCGACGTCGTCGCGCGCCTCGCCGGGCGGGTCGATCGCCTTGCGGACGCGCTGGACCCGGCGCTCGCTCGACGTGACCGTGCCCTCGGCCTCCGCCAGCGTCGAAGCGGCCGGCAGGACGACGTCGGCGAGCTGCGCCGTCGCGGTGAGGAAGATGTCCTGCACGACGAGATGGTCGAGCCCCTCGAGCAGCCGCACTGCCCGCTGCTGGTCGGCCTCGCCCTGCGCCGGGTTCTCCCCGACGACGTAGACCGCGCGCAGGTCGCCGTGCTCCATCGCCTCGAACATCCCGGTCAGGTGCAGTCCCGGCTCCGGCGGCACGGTCACGCCCCAGACCTCGTCGAAGCGGGCGCGCACGGCCGCGTCCTCGACCGGCTGGAACCCGGGCAGCCGGTTCGGCAGCGCACCCATGTCGCCGCCGCCCTGGACGTTGTTCTGTCCCCGCAGCGGATTGATGCCGGACCCGTACTTGCCGACATGGCCGGTGAGCAGCGCGAGGTTGATGAGCGAGAAGACGTTGTCGACGGCGTTGTGGTGCTCGGTGATGCCGAGCGTCCAGCAGATCTGCGCGCGGTCGGCGCTCCCGTACGCGTGCGCGAGCTCACGGATCGCCTCCGCGGGAACGCCGGTCACGCGCTCCGCCTCCTCGAGCGTCCACGGCTCGACCGATGCGCGGAACTCCTCGAAGCCCGACGTCGCCCGCTCGACGAACTCCATGTCGGCGAGCCCCGCGTGGATGATCTCGCGCGCCACAGCGTTCGCCAGCGGGATGTCCGTGCCGACGTCGATGCCGAGCCAGAGATCCCCCCACCGTGCGGACGGCGTCAGCCGCGGATCGACGACCATCAGCTTCGCGCCCTGGTGGATCGCCTTCAGCACGTGGTGGAAGAAGATCGGATGCGCCTCGCGCGCGTTCGAGCCCCAGAGGACGATCAGGTCCGCGTTGCGGATCTCCTCGTAGGAGCTCGTCCCGCCACCTGCACCGAACACCGTCGCCAGACCGACGACGCTGGGCGCGTGTCAAGTTCGGTTGCAGCTGTCGATGTTGTTGGAGCCCAGGACGACCCGGGAGAACTTCTGCGTGGCGAAGTTCAGCTCGTTCGTAGCCTTGGAGCAGCTGAAGAGACCGGTCTGGGCGCCCTCGTCGAGCGCCTTCCGGAAGCCGGCCGCGGCGCGGTCGAGCGCCTCGTCCCAGCTTGCCTCTCTCAGCTGTCCGCCGTCGCGCACGAGCGGGTGGGTCAGCCTGGCGTAGCGCATTGCCATGCGAGCGAGTGTAGACCGGGCGGCGGGCTACGGCAGGCGGTGCGCCGCGAAGAAACGCCAGATCACGGCGTTCGCGTCGATCGCCTGCGACTGCGGGCCGAGCTCCTTCAGGATCCGCGGCGGCATCGTCGGCCCGCCGGGCCACTCGTGGCCCTCGCCGTCGACGGTGAAGAGCTCGACGCCGGAGCCGTCCTTGCACTTCGGATAGCCCGTGACGGTGAAGCCGGTCGCGCCTCCGACGTCCGGCTTCCCGGTGCAGCCGTCGTGCGCCGCCCAGCGCGACTCGGCGACGGGAACGCTGTACGTCCAGTAGGCGAGGCCGTGGCCGTCGTACGGGTCGACCGGGTCGGCGGTGCCGTGGATGGCGAGCACCGGCACGGGACGCTTCGACGGGCAGGGCGACGGGAAACGGAGCCCACTCACCGGCGCGACCGCGGCGAACGTCTCCGACAGGTCGCACGCCGCCTGGCTGGCCATACGGGCGCCTCCGGAGAAGCCGGTGGCGTAGACGCGGGACGCGTCGATGCAGTAGCGGGACTCGAGGTTCGTGACGAGACTCTTGAGGTAAGTGACGTCGCTCGCGGCGCTCTTCGGCACGGCGGCGCCGCTCGCGAGCGGCTGGCCGGGCACGTTCCACGCGAAGCCGGTGGCCAGCGGGATCGCGCCCTGCGGATACGCGACGACGAAGCCGTCCGCGTCCGCGGTCGCGTCCATTCCGGTGAAGAGCTCCTGCTGCGCGGCATCCGACGCGGATCCGTGCAGGTTCAGCACCAGCGGCAGCGGCTTCGTGCCGGTCGCGCCCGCCGGCAGGTGCACGATCACGGGCCTGCCGCCGACGGTGATCGTGCCGCCCGCGGCCGCGCACGTCTTCACCGTCCCGGCAGTCGCCGTCACCGTCGCGGCGGAAACCACGGCGGCACATGCCACGCAGAGCCAGATCAGTTTCAGTCGAGATCCTCGCGTAGCAGTGAGTACATCACGGAGTCGACCCACTCGCCGTCGCGCAGGTAGGCGCGCCGCTTCACGCCCTCGCGGACGAAGCCGACCCGCTCGGTATGGGCGATCGCCCGCTCGTTGAACGCGTACACCTCGAGCTCGAGACGGTGGTAGCCGAGCTCGACGAGCAGCAGGCGCTGGAAGAGCAGGGCCGCCTCGACGGCGACCCCGCGGCTGCGGAAGTCCGGGTGCACGGCGAGCCGCTCGAGGCGGGCGATCCGGCTCCGTTCGTTCCCGACGTGGAAGCCCAGCCCCCCGGCGCGCTCGCCGTCGGCCTCGATCACGAACCGTCCGAACGACTCGGGCTCCCGCTGCGAGCGCTCGACCTCGGCCAACAGGGCGTCGCGGTCGAACCCGCCGACCGGGGCGAGAAACGGGCGGACGTCGCCGTCGGCGAGCAGCTCGACGAGGAAGTCGACGTCCTCCGGCCCGGCGCGCCGGATCGAGACGCCGTTCACGTCTCCGCGAGCGCCCGCCGGAAGCGATGCGGCCGCACCGCTCCCGTGCCGAGCCCGACGCCGAGCAGCACGAGCACGAGACCGCCGATGGCGATGCCGGCGATCGGCTCGCCGAGGAAGACGGCGCCGTACCCGATGGCGATCGGCGGGATGAGATACGTCACCAGCGACGCGTACATGGCGCCCGCGCCCGCGATCAGCCCGAAGAAGAGCAGGTACGCGAGTGCCGTGCCCGGCACGCCGAGCGCGACGACCGACGCGATCGTCTTCCAGCCCGGCGAATGGCTCGGCGCCTGCGCGACACCGGCCGGAACCCAGACGACCGCGGCCACGAAGGTCGACGAGAGCGCCACGAGCAGCGGCCGCACCTCCTTCAGGTTCCGCCCGGTCAGCAGGCCGCCGATCGCGTAGCAGAGCGCCATGCCGACGACGGCGAGCGCGCCGAGCATCTTCCCCTCGGGCTGCGCGCCGACGAGCAGCGCGACCCCGACGAAGCCGATCCCGACGCCGACCAGCTTCGACCCGGTCACCCGCACCTCGCGAAAGAACGCGAACGCGATCACCGCGTTGAAGATGGGAACCGACGCCTGGATGATCGAGGCCAGGCCGGAGTCGATGCGGGTCTCGCCCCACGACAGCAGCCAGAACGGGATGGCCGTGTTGACCAGCGCCACGACCACGAGCCAGCGCCAGTTGGCGCGGATCTGGACGGCCGCCTCGCGAGCGCCGACCGTGAACGGCACGACGAGGGCCAGCGTGATCGCCGCGAGCCCGAGCCGGCCGAGGATCAGCGTCGAGGGGGCGAGCTCGCGATCCGCCACCTTGATGAACATGAACGAGGCGCCCCAGATGAGTGCCAGCGCGACGAGCATGACGAGATTCCGGTGGCGCATCCTCCTCTTGTAACGCACGAGAAGGCCCGTCTGTTTCGCCCAGTACACTGAATCACCTGACGCAGGTCGCAGAACAGCCGCTCCACCGCGCTCTCGGTCTGACCGACTGGGAGGCGGGCCGAATCCGGGAGCTCCTGGGCCGCGACCCGAACCATTTCGAGCTGGCGGTGTTCTCGCTGCTCTGGTCGGAGCACTGCGGGTACAAGCACTCGGCGCTGCTGCTGAAGCGGCTGCCGTCCGCCGGCGAACGGGTGCTGCAGGGGCCCGGCGAGAACGCGGGCGTGCTCGACCTCGGCGAGGGAGTCGCGGTCGCGTTCAAGGTCGAGTCGCACAACCATCCGTCCGCGGTCGAGCCGTTCCAGGGAGCCGCGACCGGGGTCGGCGGGATCCTGCGGGACATCGTCGCCATGGGCGCGCGGCCGATCGCGCTGCTGGACGGGCTCTGGTTCGGCGCGCCGGACTTCCACTTCTCCCGCGCGGTCGGCGGCATCGGCCACTACGGGAACTGCGTCGGCGTCCCCACCGTCGGCGGCGCGGCCGTCTTCGACGAGGCATACCGCGGCAACTGCCTCGTCAACGCCATGTGCGTCGGCATCCTCGACGCGGGCCGGCTGCAGTCGGCCAAGGCGGCGGGGCCCGGGAACGTCGTCGTGCTTTACGGCGCGACGACCGGCCGCGACGGGATCGGCGGCGCCTCCGTGCTCGCGAGCCAGGAGCTGGGCGAGGACGACGCGGACAAGCGGCCGACGGTGCAGGTCGGCGACCCGTTCACCGGGAAGAAGCTGATCGAGGTCTCCGTCGAGCTGGTGGAGTCCGGGCTGGTCGAGTCGCTGCAGGACTGCGGCGCGGCGGGGCTGGCTTCGGCCTTGTCGGAGATGGCGTCGGACGGCGCCGGGCTCGACGTCCAGCTCGACCGCGTGCCGCTGCGCGAGGAGGGCATGGAGCCGTGGGAGATCATGATCTCCGAGTCGCAGGAGCGGATGGTCGCAGTCGTGCGCCCGCAGATGCTCGACGCGGTGCGCGCGGTGTGCGCGCGGTGGGAGCTGCCGTGCACGCCGATCGGCGAGGTGACCGACAACGGCGAGCTGCGCGCGCTGCACGGCGGCGAGGTGGTCGGCTCGATTCCCGCGCGGCTGCTGACGGACGAATGCCCCCGCTACGAGGTCGAGCAGCGGCCGCGCGACGAGTGGCCGTCCGCGCCGAAGGCGCGGAGTCCGCAGCCGAAGGGTGCGGACTGGATCTTCGAGCGCTACGACCAGCTCGTCGGCTCGCGCACCGTGCGCCGGCCGGGATTCGACGCGGCGGTGCTGCGCCTGCGGCCTTCGGTGCGAGGTCTTGCGGTCGCGCTGCAGGGGCCGCGTCCCGGCGAATCCGATCCATTCGCGGCCGGCGTGCAGTCGGTGCTCGGCGCGGCGCGCAACGTCGCATGCGCGGGCGGCGAGCCGATCGGCCTGACGGACTGCCTCAACTTCGGGAACCCGGAGAAGCCGGAGATTGCGTACGAGCTGGCCCGCGCGATCGAGGGCATCTCCCAGGCGGCGGACGCGCTCGGCATCCCCGTCGTCTCCGGCAACGTCTCGCTCTACAACGAGACGGACGGCCGTCCGATCCCTCCGACGCCCGTCGTCGGCTGCGTCGGGCTCGTCGGGGACGTGCGGCTGGTGCCGGGCCGGTGGCAGCCGGGCGACGTCGTGCTGCTGGCCACGGCGCCGGAGCAGAGCCTCGCCGCCGAGGCGGCGCTGATCCGCTTCCTCTGGAAGGCGTCGCCGCTGCTCTCGCTCTGCCACGACGTCGGGTACGGCGGCCTCGAGCAGGCACTCGAGGAGGCGGCGGTCTGGAGCGGCGTCGCCGCGGACGTGTCGCTTCCGGACGAGCCGGTCGGAGGCGCGGCTGTGCTCGCCCTCGCCCCGGACCAGGTGTCGAAGCTCGGCTCCAAGGGCTACGTCCAGATCGGACTGGTGCCCTGATGTGCGGCGTCTTCGGCGTGTACGCACCGGACCGCGACGTCTCGCGGCTCACGTACTTCGGGCTGTTCGCGCTGCAGCACCGCGGCCAGGAGTCCGCGGGCATCGCCGTCTCCGAACAGGGCCGGCTGACCGCGCTGCGCGATCTCGGGCTCGTCACGCAGGTCTTCGACGAGCAGAAGCTGCACGGCCTGCGCGGCTCCGTCGCGATCGGGCACACGCGCTACTCGACCACCGGCTCGTCCCAGTGGTCGAACGCGCAGCCGCTCGTCCAGCACGGCGGCGTCCGCACCGTCGCGCTCGGCCACAACGGCAACCTCGTCAACGCGACGGCGCTGCGCGACGAGCTGCGCGCCGGCGGTGTCACGCTGCGCGCCACCTCCGACAGCGAGGTGATCGCGGCGCTGATCGCCAACGACGAGGCTCCGCTCGAGGACGCGGTGGCGAACGCGATGCGGCGGCTCGACGGCGCCTACTCGATCGTGGCGCTGTCCGAAGGCCGGCTCGTCGCGTTCCGCGATCCTCAGGGCTTCCGCCCGCTCGTCCTCGGCCAGCTTCATGACGATTGGGTGGTCGCGTCCGAGACGTGCGCGCTCGACCTTGTCGGCGCCGACTTCGTGCGCGAGGTGGCGCCCGGCGAGGCGGTGTTCGCCGACGCGGACGGGCTCACGTCGGTGCAGGCGGTCGAGCCGCCGCCCGGCGGCGCACTCTGCGTATTCGAGTTCTTCTACCTGGCGCGGCCGGACACGCAGCTGGCCGGCGTCGAGGTGCACGGCGCGCGCGTGCGCATGGGCGAGCGGCTCGCGGCCGAAGCGCCGGCCGAGGCCGACCTGGTGCTGCCGATTCCGGACTCCGGCACTCCCGCCGCGATCGGCTTCTCGCGCGCAGCCGGCATCCCGTTCAGCGAAGGGCTGATCAAGAACCGCTACGTCGGGCGCACGTTCATCGAGCCGGACCAGGAGCTTCGCCGCCAGGGGATCCGGCTCAAGTTCAACCCGCTCGCCGAGGTCGCGGGCAAGCGGCTCGTCGTGGTGGACGACTCGATCGTCCGCGGCAACACGACCCGCCAGATCGTGCAGATGCTCTTCGACGCGGGAGCAGCCGAGGTGCACGTGCGCATCTCCTCACCGCCGGTGATCGGCCAGTGCTTCTACGGCATCGATCTGGCCGATCCGGACGAGCTGATCGCCGCCGCGAAGACGGTCGACGAGGTGCGGGACTACATCGGCGCGACCTCGCTCGCGTACCTCTCCCACGACGGCCTCGTCGCCGCGACGAGCCGCCCCGCCACGGAGCTGTGCCGCGCCTGCCTGACCGGCGAGTACCCGACGGCCGTCCCGGTGGAGCAAGGCAAGTTGAGGTACGAACCGGCGCGTGCTTGAGGCGCTGTTGGCGGAGGCACGGGACGACGAGAACGTCGTCGGCATCGTCGTCTTCGGCTCCCGCGGCAGGGGCGCGTTCGTCACCGAGCTGAGCGACTGGGACGTGTTCGTGGTCGTGCGCGAGCATCGCGGCGAGCGGCCGTTTGTCCACGGAGCGGCACTCGAGACAGTGGAGGTGACGCTGGACGAGCTCCGGAGCCAGCCGGCCTGGAACCGCTATGCGCTCGCCTGGGTCGAGCCGCAGCTGGACAAGACCGGCGAGGTGGCTGCGGCAATAGCAGCAGCGATTCACGTCGACCCGGCGGGTGCCGGAGAGCCGCTCGACGGGTACGTCAACTCCTATTACCGCTCGGCGAAGAACGCACGCATCGGCCTCGAGCTTGCATCGCTGCTCGACGCGCAGGAGTCGATCCCGTGGTTCCTCGAGTTCGTGTTCGCAGTCCACGGCCGCCTGCGCCCTTTCAACAAGTGGCTCGCGTGGGAGCTGGAGAATCATCCGCTTACCTGGAGCGACGTTCCGCGGCTCGAACGGATCGCGCGCACGGGCGACCTCGCCGAGCAACAGGCGCTCTTCCGCGACGCGGAGGCGCTCGCCCGCGCGCACAATCTCGGCTCAGTGATCGACAGCTGGGAACCGGACGTCGCCTGGCTCCGCGGCGACGAGACCTAGCCGGATGCGCAACGGCCGACGGCCGGGGCCGGGCCCCGGTACGAAACAGCCTCGCCTTCGTCACGAATGACCCACGGATGGCTGTTCCAAGCGCTGCGTCTCGTGACAGTCTCGTGTTCGGGCCTGGCCCCAGCCGGTGAAGGAGCTCCGTCCTCGGCCGCGGAACGTGCTTTTCGACCAGGGCCACGCTTACGGGGTCAGGCTCGGGCCTGACCCCGTGGTTCCGCTCGCCAGGCGAGCGGCCCAAGCCGGAGGCTAACGCTGTCGTAGGCGCGTTAGACGGAGGCGGACTGATGCGGCCGGGGATGGCCGCAGGGCCACCACCGGCCGCACGGCATCGTGCTTCGCCAACACCGCTCTGAGTGGAGCGCGCCCGAACGCGCGTAGCCGGGACCCCGCTCCCGGCGAAGCGCACACAATCACACGCCACTCGACACCGAAGGAGGATCCACCAGGGGAACCACGGGTTCCCCTAGTCAAACAACTGATAGTGGTGCACGTGCACCTCTGCGAGGATCTCGTCTTCGCCGGGATAGAGCACCGGCGTGGCCCAGTCCTCGCCGGCATACGTGCGCACCGCCCCGAGGTCGCGCCAGACGGTGACCATCGAGAACTCCTCGGGGTCCCCGAGCGGCGCGCCCGGATAGCAGGCGAGGAGCCCATCCGACTTCGACAGCTTCGGAACCGCCGTGTCGCGGACGAGCTGCTCCCAGTCGGCTTGCCGCCCGGGCTTCACGCGTGCACGAAAGATGCGAACGACGGGCGGCATGTCAAAAGTGGATCGTAGAAGAAACCCTAGGCAGCCAACGCCGCGACGTTGACGATCTCCAGCTTGAGACCGTCTGGGTCGTAGAAGAACACCGCGTAGTAGCCGGGAAGATACGAGTACTCCTCCGGGCCACTTTCGATCTGAGCGCCATTCTCACGAAGCCAGTCGGACCGCTCGTCCACCACCGCGCGCGACGCAGCTTCCAGGGCGAGGTGGTGCAACCCGACCGCGTAGCGGTCGACCGGCTCCGCGTCGCTCTGCGCCTCGCGCAGGCCGATCGAGCAGCCGTGGCCGTTCAGGTACCAGATCGTCTCGCCGCGCTCGCCCTCGACCTCGCTGATCCCGTGCCAGCCGAGCGGGCCCAGCAGCTCGCGGTAGAACGGCAGGCTGCGGTCGATCGACGAGACGACGAGGTCGACGTGGTGGATGCCGCCCGGGGACATGGACATCCGCAGCGCCTTCGACGCGGCCGGCGCCACTCCTGCGCGCATACGATGGCGCGCCGTGCAGCTGTTCCACTACCACCTCGTCACGAGCAAGGCGCGCGAGGTCGAGGCGCGCTATCTCGGGAAGCTCGGCTTCGACCTCGTGGCGCGGCACGGCCGCATCGGCGAGGACCTGACCTCGTACGAGCCGGGGACATCCTGGGACGAGCTCGACGCCGCCGGCTTCAAGCTACGGCTTTCGGAGCTGGAGCTCGGAGCCGTGAACGTCGTCATCCAGCCCGGCCAGTGGCCGCTGCCGCGCGTCGACCACATCGGCGTCGCGCTCGACGACGAGGAGTTCGAGCTCGCGGTGGCCGTGGCCGTGGCCAACGGGCTGCGCATCCAGGAGCAGGGCGGGCGCCGCACCTTCGTCTCGACTGAGGCCGGCTACCGGCTCGAGCTCCATCCTCCGCGCGACTGGATCGACGACCTGCTCGAGCGCCGCGACCGGCTGCACGTGGCCGAGCTCCACCTGAAGGCGGACGATCCGGACACGAAGGCGGCCGCGCTCGCGGAGATCCTCGGCCTCGAGCTGGACGGCGCCGACGTGGAGATCGGCGACACGCTCGTCCGTTTCGTCGACGGCGGTCCGCAGGGACGGCCGGAGCTGTACGGCGAGTTGTTCGTCTGACGTGGGGGAACCCGGGTTCCCCCACGAGCCCCTTCCGTCGGCTCGCGTGGCGGTTGGATGTGTGCGCTTCGCCGGGAGCGCGGTCCCGGCTGCGCGCGCCCACGCGCAGTCCACCCACAGCGGTCTCGGCGACGCGCACTCCCGTGCGGCCGGCGGTGGCCTCTCGGCCATCCCCGCCCGCATGAGTTTGCCTCCGTCTAACGCGCTTTCGGCCGCGTTAGCCTCCGGCCTTGTTCGCACTCCTGGGTGAGCCGAGTCTCGCTTTAGACTCACCTCGTTGAGCGCGTATGAATCCGCCGGGGTCTCGCTCGCCACCGCCGACGCGGTCGTGGGGCGGTTGCGTGCGGCGGTCGAGTCGACCGGCGCGACGGGGTTCGGGCGCTTCGCCGGGCTGTTTCCGCTCGACGAGCGGCGGCTGCTCGCCGCGTCGACCGACGGAGTCGGCTCGAAGCTGATGCTCTCGCGCCGCGCGGGGAAGCTGCGCTGGGCCGGGATGGACCTGGCGGCGCACTGCATCGACGACGTCCTCTGCAGCGGCGCGGAGCCGCTGTTCCTGCTCGACTACGTCGCCGCGAACCGGATCGACCTGGAGCAGGTGGCGGAGCTCGTCGAGGGCGCCGCGGAGGTCTGCCGCGCAGCCGGCTGCATGCTCGTCGGCGGAGAGACGGCCGAGCTGCCCGGCGTCTATCGCGAGGACGAGCTCGACTTCGCCGGCACGTGCGTCGGCATCGTCGACCGCGACCGCGTGATCGACGGCTCGCGCTGCGCGCCCGGCGACGTCGTCGTCGGCTTCGCGTCCGACGGGATCCACACGAACGGCTTCTCGCTCGTGCGCACGATCGTCGGGGACGGCGACTTCGACGCCGACCTGCTGCTCGCGCCGCACCGGCTGTACGTGGACGAGGTGCGTGACCTCCGCGCGCACGCCGACGTGAAGGCGCTCGCGCACGTCACCGGCGGCGGCATCCTCGGCAACCTGACGCGCGTCCTCCCGGGCGGCGTCGCGGCGCGGATCGACTGGGACTCGTGGGAACGGCCGCCCGTGTTCGCATGGCTGGCGGAGCACGGTGTCGAAGAAGAGGAGCTTCGCCGCGTGTTCAACTGCGGGATCGGGATGTGTGCGGTCGTTCCAGAGGCTCCGCCCGGCGCCGTCGTGATCGGGGAGCTCACGTGATCGGCGTCCTCGTCAGCGGCACCGGCACGAATCTGCAGGCGCTGCTCGACGCGCGCCTGCCGGTCGTCGCCGTCGCGAGCAACCGCGCGGAGGCCGCGGCGCTCGGGCGCGCCGGTGCGATCCCGAGCGCATCGTTCGAGCTCGACGACTTCGATGACCGCTCCGCGCGCGACGCGACGATGGCGGCGTGGCTCGAGGAGCACGGCGTGCGCCTCGTCGTGCTCGCCGGCTACATGCACATTCTCACGCCGGCATTTCTCGACCGGTTTCCGAATGCGGTGGTGAACGTGCACCCCTCGCTCCTCCCGATGTTCCCCGGTGCGAACGCTGTCGAGGAACAGATCGCGGCCGGCGTCGAGGTCTCGGGCGTGACGGTGCACATCGTCGACGAGGGCGTGGACAGCGGCCCGATCCTGGCGCAGGAGCCTGTCGCCGTCCTCACGAACGACACACCGCTCTCGCTGCACGAGCGGATCAAGACGGTCGAGCACCGGCTGCTGCCGGAGGTGGTGAGGGAACTGTGCGCGCGCTGATCTCGACGTACGACAAGACCGGGCTCGACGTGCTCGGCCGCGGCCTCGCCGACCTCGGCTGGGATCTCGTCGCGAGCGGCGGCACGGCCGCGTATCTCGAGGAGTTCGGCCTCCGCGTCGAGCACGTGGAGACGCTGACGGACTCGCCGGAAATGCTCGGCGGCCGTGTGAAGACGCTGCACCCGCGCATCCACGCGGCCATCCTCGCGCGCCGCGACGTGGACGAGGACCTCGCCACGCTGGAGGAGTACGAGATCGAGCCGTTCGACCTCGTCTGCGTCAATCTCTACCCGTTCACCGACGTGGCGATGAAGCGCGGCGTGACCGAGGCGGAGGCGGTCGAGATGATCGACGTCGGCGGCCCGTCCATGCTGCGCGGCGCGGCGAAGAACTTCGCTCACGTCGCTCCGGTCTGCCGACCCGACCAGTACGGCTTCGTGCTCGACGAGCTGCGCGCACACGGGTCGATCTCGCTCGAGACGCGGCGCCAGCTGGCCTCCGAGGCGTTCGCGGCCACCGCTGCGTACGAGGCGGCGATCGCGGCGTGGTTCTCCGAGCCGGAGCCGTTCCCGCCGACGCTCGTCCTCTCGCTCGACAAGGTGATCGACCTGGCCTACGGCGAGAACCCGCACCAGCGCGCCGCGTACTACGCCGACCGCGGCGCCCGCCGGCACCTGTTGTCCCGCGTGGAGCAGGTGCACGGCAAGGAGCTGTCGTTCAACAACCTCAACGACCTTTCCGCCGCGCGTCTGCTCGCCCGCGAGTTCGCGCTGCCGTGCTGCGTGATCGTCAAGCATGCGAACCCGTGCGGCATCGCCATCGGCGCGACGGCGGAGGAGGCGTACGACAAGGCGCTCGCGTCCGATCCGACATCGGCGTACGGCGGCGTCGTCGTGCTCAACCGGGAGGTGGACGGCGCGCTCGGCGAGAAGCTCGCGGAGCAGTTCGTCGAGGTGCTGCTCGCGCCCGGCTTCGGCGGCGAGGCCCTCGCGGCGCTGCGCAAGAAGCAGAACACGCGGATCCTGATCGACAACGAGCGTCGCGTGGACGAGCCGGGGGAGCGCCACTTCAAGCGCGTGATCGGCGGGATGCTCGTGCAGGACGCCGACTCGGAGATCGACGACCGCGAGGGCTGGACCGCGGCGTGCGGGAAGCCGGACGAGCTGCAGTGGGGCGATCTCGTCTTCGCCTGGCGGGTGTGCAAGCACGTCTCGTCGAACGCGATCGTGCTCGCGAAGGACCTCGCCACGATCGGGATCGGCGCCGGACAGATGAGCCGGGTCGACGCGGTGCGCATCGCCGTCGAGCGCGCGGCCGCCTACGGTCACGACCTCGCCGGCGCCGCGCTCGCATCCGATGCGTTCTTCCCCTTCCCCGACGGGCCTCGCATCGCACTCGACGCGGGCGCGACGTCGATCGTGCAGCCGGGCGGCTCGAAGCGCGACCAGGACGTGGTCGACGCAGTCGAGAAGGCTGGTGGAACAATGGTCTTCACCGGTCGAAGGCACTTCCGGCACTAGCAGGGGGGAACCATGACGGAGTCGCCACAGGCAGTGGACCCACGGCGCTGGCAGGCGCTCGCGCTGGTCTGCGTCGCGTTCTTCATGACGGTGCTCGACGTTTCGATCGTCAACGTCGCGCTGCCGTCGATCAAGACGTCGCTGAACGTCTCGGACCAGAGCCTGCAATGGGTGCTGATCGCGTACACGATCACGTTCGGCGGCTTCCTGCTGCTCGGCGGCCGCGCCGCCGACCTGCTCGGACGGCGCCGCGTGTTCATGTTCGGCGTCGCGCTCTTCTCCGTCGCGTCGCTCGCCTGCGGCCTCTCCGGCTCGATCGGCGTGCTGATCGCGGCGCGCGCGGTGCAGGGACTCGGCGCGGCGATCATCTCGCCGGCCACGCTGGCGATCATCATGACCACCTTCGAGGAGGGCTCCGAGCGGAACAAGGCGCTCGGCATCTGGGGTGCGATGGGCGGCAGCGGCGCCGCCGCGGGGGTGCTGTTCGGCGGCATCATCACCAGCTACCTCGGCTGGGAGTGGATCTTCTTCGTCAACGTCCCCGTCGGCGTGATCGTGCTCGCGTTGACTCGGCCGCTCGTGCGCGAGAGCCGGATCACGGGGCTGCAGGGCTTCGACGCCGGCGGCGCCGTCACCATCACCGGGAGTCTGGCGCTGCTCGTCTACGCCGTCTCGAAAGCGCCGGATTCGGGTTGGGCCAGCGCGCACACGATCGGGCTGCTGATCGCGTCCGGCGTGCTGCTGCTCTTGTTCATCGCGATCGAGCGGCGGGTCGCGGCGCCGCTCGTCCCGTTCCGGATCTTCCGCGTAAAGACGCTGACCGGCGCGAACGTGGCCGGTGCGCTGCTCGGCGCGGTCGTGTTCGCGAACTTCTTCCTGCTGACGCTGTACGTGCAGCAGGTGCTCGGCTACTCGGCGCTGAAGACGGGGCTGACGTTCCTGTTCACGGCCGGGACGGTGATCCCCGTCGCGGGCGCGTCGCAGGCGCTGACCACGCGGTACGGGCCGCGGCCGATTCTCGCGATCGGCCTGGCGCTGATCACCGGCGCGATGCTCTGGTACACGCAGATCCCGGTCTCCGGCAGCTTCGCCGCGAACCTGCTCGGCGGCTACCTGCTGATGGGCGTCGGCATGGCGTTCGCCTTCATCCCGATGTCGATCGCCGCGCTCGCCGGGGTGGAGCAGCGCGAGGCGGGACTCGCGTCGGGGCTGATCAACACGTCGCAGCAGATCGGCGGCGCACTCGGCGTCGCGGTCGTCTCCACCATCGCGTTCACGCACGCGACGGCCCTGATGAAGACCGGCTCGTCGCAGGCGAGCGCCTACACGAGCGGCTTCGCCCTCGCCTTCTGGGTGCTCGCCGGCGTCGGCGCCGCGGCGGTCGTGGCCACACTCGTGCTCGTGCGACCGGCGGAGCAGGAGGCGATGGAGGCGGAGCCCGCGGAGGTTGTGGTCTAGTCTTCCGGCCGCATGGCCCGCGACTACCCGACGATCCTCGACCTCGTCGGCGGCACGCCGATCGTCAGGCTCGACCGCATGTCGCCGGCTGGCGGCGCCCGCATCCTCGCGAAGCTCGAGTTCCTCAACCCCGGCGGCTCGGTCAAGGACCGCATCGGCCTCGCGATGATCGAGGCGGCGGAGCGCGACGGGAGGCTGAAGCCCGGCGGGACGATCGTCGAGCCGACCTCCGGGAACACCGGCGTCGGGCTCGCGCTCGCGGCCGCGCGCAAGGGCTACCGGCTCATCTTCGTCATGCCGGACAAGATGAGCCAGGAGAAGATCTCGATGCTGCGCGCGTACGGCGCCGAGGTGGTGATCACGCCGACCGCGGTCGACCACGACTCGCCGGAGAGCTACTACTCCGTCTCGTCGCGCCTCGCGGAGGAGATTCCCGGCGGCTTCAAGCCGGATCAGTACTCGAACATGGCGAACCCGCAGGCGCACTACGACGCGACCGCGCCGGAGATCTGGGAGCAGACCGGCGGCGAGCTCGACGCGATCGTCATCTCCGTCGGCACCGGCGGCACCATCTCCGGCGTCGGTCGCTGGTTCCACGAGCACAAGCCCGAGGTGAAGATCGTCGGCGTCGATCCCGAGGGCTCGATCTACACGGCGACGGACGACTCCGAGCTGCACCCGTATCTCGTCGAGGGGATCGGCAAGGACACGTGGCCGGACACGATCGACCTGAAGGTGGTGGACGAGTGGATCCGCGTCTCGGACCGCGACTCGTTCGTCACAGCGCGGCGACTCGCCCGCGAGGAGGGCATCCTCGCGGGCGGCTCGTCGGGCTCGACGGTGTGGGCCGCGGTGCAGCTGGCGGAGCGGCTCCGCTCCGACGCGACCGTGCTGGCGATGCTCCCGGACTCCGGGCGCTCGTACATGTCGAAGTTCTACGACGACAACTGGATGCTCGAGCACGGGTTCGTCGAGCGGCAGGCGGCGGCGCCGACCGTCGAAGAAGTCATGCACGCGAAGCACGGCGGCGACCTCCCCGCGCTCGTCACGATCGCGGCGCATGCGAAGGTCGGCGAGGGGATCGACACGATGCAGCGCTACGGCATCTCACAGCTGCCCGTCGTCCGCGACGGGACGTGCGAGTCGCTCGCCGACGTGATCGGCTCGCTGCAGGACCGCGCGCTGCTGGAACGCGTGTTCACGAATCCCGACGTCCTGCACGAGGACGTGGCGACCGCGATGCAGCCGCCGCTGGCCGCGGTCGAGGCGTCGGCGACCCTCGACGACGTGTTCGCGACGCTGACCGGCGGCGGCAACGCCGTCGTCGTCGCCCGCGAAGGCCGGCCCGTCGGCGTGCTGACGCGCTCCGACGTGCTCGAGTACTTGGCGCACCAGCGCTAGCTAGCTGAGCCGGCTGCCGTTCGTCTTGGCGCGCTTGTCCAGCTCGCGCGCGGCCAGAAGCGCGGCCAGCGCGGCGTCGAGCAGATCGGCCACGAGGGCGAGGCGAGCCTGCTCCGAGCGGAGCTCCAGCAGCTCCTGCTTCGAGTCGGGCGGGAGCTCCACGTTGGCGGCGAGCTCGAACGCCAGCCGGTGCGAGGCCTCGTCCGGCTCCTCCGGCTCGGCCTCGACCGCCGCTGCGAGCGCGCGGAACGATGCGAGCGCGCGCGCCGCCGCCTCCGGATCCGGCTCGGTCCAGTCCTCGTCGACCGGCTCGACCTCGGCGGTCATGAAGGAGCGGCCACGCGTCACCTTCGTCACGCGGAACCGCTCGGTCCCCTCGACCGCGATGTTCAGGCGTCCGTCGTCGAACTCCTCCAGCACCTCGGTCACGCGTGCCCGCGTGCCGATCTCGCGCACACCGTCCTCGTCCGCGTAGACGAGCCCGAACTCGGCGCCCAGCTCGAGGCACTCGGCGATCAGCTCCTTGTACCGGTCCTCGAAGATGTGGAGGGGAACGAGCTCGGTCGGCAGGAGGACGATGCCGAGCGGGAAGAGGCCGATCTCCGCCATCGCCACAGGGTACGTCAGCGGCGTCTAGCATGGTCACGTGGCTGCCGAACGGCTCGAATCTCTGCTACGCGACGCGTTTCCCGACGCGGGCGTACTCGCGTCGAGGACCGGACCGGCGGCGGCGACCATTTCCAGGTGACCGTGACGAGCCCCCGCTTCGACGGGCTCTCGCTGCTCGACCAGCACCGCCTCGTCAACGAGGCGCTCGCCGAGCCTCTGCGCGACGGCACCATCCATGAGCTTCGGATCAAGACGAGGGGGACAACGACGTGAGCGAGCTTTCGGACCGGATCAAGAGCGTGATCGAGGACGAGCCGGTGGCGCTGTTCATGAAGGGCACGCCGCAGTTCGTCATGTGCGGCAACTCGGACCGGACGCTGCGCGCGCTGCGCGAGGCGGGTGCGCCCGTCACGGCGGTCGACATCCTCCCCGACCCGGCGATCCGCCAGGAGCTGTCGGAGCTGTCGGGCTGGCCGACGATCCCGCAGCTGTTCGTCAAGGGCGAGCTTGTCGGCGGCGCGGACATCACCGAGGAGCTGGCTGCGAACGGCGAGCTGAAGGCGATGCTCGTCGAGCGGCTCGGCGCGGACTACAGCGACGGCGCCGAGGAGCACGTGGTCGACGTTCTCGGCGGCGCGCGCGCCTAGCGGCGAGCTCCGACCCAGCGCCAGCCGATCGCCGGAAACGCGCCGGCCGCGATCAGCGATGTCTCGAGCGCCTCGCTGCTCGGCCCGCGCAGCCAGCGGTGGAAGTACGGCACCCACTCGAGCGTGCGCTCGTCGTAGCGCTCGCGGAGCCCGTCGAGCACGACGCCGTGCGGATGGAGGTCCGGGTGCTTTGAGCGCCACACGTCGATCGACGCGGGCGCCTTCGGCGGCGACCCGGCCGCCACGAGCATCCGGTACTGACTCTCGTACCAGTCCTGCCCCGCGTCGTCGATCAGGTCGCCGGCGAACTCGTCCACGATCAGCAGCGGCGCGAGCGCGGCGACCCGGTCGAGCCCTTCACCGAGCGGATGGACGTGGTGGAGGACGCGCCCGGCGACGACCGCGTCATAGGTCTCCGTGACATCGCGGAAGTCCCCGTGGCTGTAGCGCGTCCCGGCCGGCGCCCGCGGATCGATGCCGAACGCGTCGTAGCCGGCTTCGACGAGCGCCGGCACCACGCCGCCGACGTCTCCGCACCCGACGTCGAGCACCCGCGCCGGAGCGGGCGGCAGGTGCGATAGAACGAACTCCGTGAAGTCCACCGAGGTCAGCCTTGCAGAAGCGCGCCGCATCGCGGTGCGGTCGCAGCTGCTGGACGGGTCGGGAGCCGGCGTGCTCGAGACCGTGCGGCGGCTCGGCTTCCTCCAGCTCGATCCGATCTCGACCGTGGCGCCGCCACAGCACCTCGTCCTCTGGAGCCGGCTCGGACAGTTCGACCCGGCGGAGCTCGACCGGCTGCTGTGGGAGGAGCGGAAGCTCGTCGAGTGGCGCGCGTTCCTCTGGCCCATCGAGGATCTGGCGCTGCTGCAGGCGCGGATGCGGAGCAATCGCGTCGGCAAGGCGGGAGGCCCCCGCGCCAACGACTACCTGAAGGCCAACAAGAGCTTCCGGCGCTACGTGCTGCGCGAGCTCGACGCGCGCGGGCCGCTGCTCTCGCGCGAGATCGAGGACCACCGGAGCATGAAGAACCGCGATCCGCACGACTGGTGGGGCGTGCGTAAGCTGGGGCTGATGCTCGAAGTCCTCGCGGGCCGCGGCGAGGTCGCGGTCGTGGGGCGACGCGGCAAGCAGCGGGTGTGGGATCTCGCGGAGCGGTGGTATCCCGAGACGGAGCGGATCTCGTGGCCGCAGGCGCAGAAGCTGCTCGCGGAGAAGCGCTTCCGTTCGCTCGGCGTCACGCTGGACAAGAGCAAGGGACGGTGGCTCGCCCATCCCGACGCCGCCGACGGGACGGTGCCGAACCGCGTGGTGTTCCTCTCGCCGTTCGACCGGCTGATCCACGACCGCGCGCGGACCGAAGCGCTCTGGGACTTCTACTACCGCCTGGAGATGTACGTGCCGAAGCCGAAGCGGGAGTACGGCTACTACGTCCTCCCGATCCTCCGAGGCGACAGGCTCGTCGGCCGCATCGAGCCGGTCCATGACAGGAAGACCGGCGTTCTCCGCGTGAACGGCGTCTGGTGGGAGCCCGGCGTCAAACCGGTCGCGCTCGGCGCGCCGTTGCGGCGCCTCGCGCGGTTCCTCGGCGCCGAGCTGGTGCCAGGCACCTCGAGCCCCTGAGGTGCGTGGCACCTTAGATCCGTTAGGTGCCTGGCACCTTAGAGCCGTGAGGGTGCCAGACACTTCGTCACGGAACTGTGACGGCTCCGCGGCCGTAGAATCGTCCCCATGGACTTCGAGACGCGCGCCATTCACGAGGGGCAGGAGCCGGATCCGGCCACCGGGGCGATCACGACGCCGATCTACCAGACCTCCACGTACGTGCAGGAAGCGGTCGGCGTGCACAAGGGCTACGACTACTCGCGCGTCGCCAACCCGACCCGGTCGGCGCTGCAGCAGTGCCTCGCCTCGCTCGAGTCGGCGGAGCACGGGATCGCGTTCTCGTCCGGGCTCGGAGCGGTCGACGACGCTGATGCACCTCGTCGACCCGGGCCAGCGCGTCGTGCTCATCGCCGACGTCTACGGCGGCGTCTACCGCATGACGTCGCAGGTGTACGAGCCGAAGGGCTACATCTTCGACTACGTGCCCGCGGACGAGTTCCCGAACCTGCGCGAGCGGCTCGACGACAACACGCGCATCGTCTGGATCGAGACGCCGTCGAACCCGATGCTGAACGTCGTCGACATCCGCGCCGCCGCCGACGCAGCGCACGACGTCGGCGCGCTGCTCGTCGTCGACAACACGTTCGCGACGCCGTATCTGCAGCGCCCGCTCGAGCTCGGCGCCGACGTCGTCGTCCACTCGACGACGAAGTACCTCGGCGGCCACTCCGACGTCGTCGGCGGATTCGCCGCGACGAACGACCCGACCGTCGCGGAGCGCCTCTACTTCCTGCAGAAGTCGCTCGGCGCGGTGCCCGGCCCGTTCGACTCGTGGCTCGTCCTGCGCGGCGTCAAGACGCTCGCCCTGCGGATGAAGAAGCACTGCGAGAACGCGACCGCCGTCGCGATCGCGCTCGACCGCCATCCCGCGCGTGGAGCAGGTCTTCTACCCGGGCCTGCCGCACGCACCCCGGACACGAGATAGCGGCGCGGCAGATGCACGACTTCGGCGGCATGGTCTCGTTCCTCGCGCCGTCGGCCGAGGAAGCCGAGGCGCTGGTCACGCGGACGAATCTGTTCCAGCTCGCGGAGTCGCTCGGCGGCGTCGAGAGCATGATCGAGGTGCCGGCGAGGATGACGCACGCGTCGACGGCGGCCGCGCCGTTCGCGTCGCCGCCGAACCTGGTGCGCCTCTCCGTCGGCATCGAGTCCGCGGTGGATCTGATCGCCGATCTCGAGACGGCGCTCGTCCGCACGGCCGCGCACGCGTGAGCGACGAGACCGACGCAGTCGTCTTCGTCGAGATCCCCATGGGATCGCGCAACAAGTACGAGTGGGACGACGAGCTCGGCGGCGTCGTGCTCGACCGGCGACTCTTCACGTCGATGACCTATCCCGCGGACTACGGCTTCGTCGAGGGCACGCTGGCGGAGGACGGCGACCCGCTCGACGCGCTCGTGCTCGTCGCCGAGCCGACGTTTCCCGGCTGCCGGATCCGCGTGCGCCTGATCGGCGTCTTCCACATGAGCGACGAGAAGGGCCCGGACGAGAAGGTGCTGTGCGTGCCGCTCGGCGACCCGTCGTTCGAGCGCGTCCGCGACATCCACGACGTGATCGCCGAGACGCGCGACGAGATCGAGCACTTCTTCCAGCGCTACAAGGACCTCGAGCCGTCCAAGCGCACGGACACGCGCGGCTGGGGGAACCGCTCCGAGGCGGCGGAGATCCTCGCCGCCGCGCGCGAACGCGCCGTCTAGGCGACGAGCAGCGCGGCGCCGAGCGCGCCGCCCGCGTCGTCGAGCTCCGACAGGACGACCGCGGGCGGCCGGTCCGGCACGAACAGGTGCGGCTGCATCGCGCCGGCAATCCGCTCCGCTCCGGGAACGCCGAAGCGCGTACCGAGCCCGCCGCCGATCACGACCGCCTCGAGGTCGAGCAGGTTGATCGCCGATGCGACTCCCGCTCCGAGCGCCGCGACGGCGCGATCGATCAGCCGCGTCGCCAGCTGATCGCCGCGGACGAGCGCGGCCGCCCAGACGCCGCTCGTCAGGCGGTCGCGCTTGTTCTTGCGCATCAGCTCGAACAGATCAGTCTTCGCTCCCTTCGCCTCGGCCCGCCGCGCGCGTCGCTCCATCGCGGCGCGGCCGGCATACGCCTCGAGACAGCCCTTGCGGCCGCACGGGCAGGGCGCGCCGTCCATGCGCACGACGATGTGCCCGAGCTCGCCGGCGGAGCCGCGGCCGAGCCACAGCTTGCCGTCGAGCACGACCGCGCCGCCGATCCCGGTCCCCCACCAGACGCCGAGGAACGAGCGGTACGTCCTGCCCGCACCGAGCTGCCGCTCCGCCTCGACCGCGACGCGCACGTCGTTGCCGAGCGCGACGCGCACGCCGAGCTCCTTGCCCAGCGCCGCGGCGAGCGGGAACGCGTCCGCCCAGTCCGGCAGGTTCCCGGCGCGGGCAACGGTTCCCGCATCGCGGTCGACCTCGCCCGGCGAGCCGACGCCGACGCCGACGAGCTCCGCCGTCTCCACGCCCGCCGCCTTCGCGGCCTCCCGCAGACCGGCGGCGAGCTCGCGCACGACGTCCTTCGGCCCGCCGGTGCGCGGCGTCTCGCGGCGCGAGCTTCCCAGCACCTGACTCTCGTCGTCCACGACGACCGCCTCGATCTTGGTGCCGCCGAGGTCGATTCCACCGCGCAGCGCCATGGCGAGACGATAGTCCCTCCGCGCATAAGATCCGGTCGTGGCCGCACCCGAGCCGATCGACCTGCAGCCGATCGACCTGCAGCATGGCCGCGCCGGCGTGGTCGCCTGCTACCTGCTCGACACCGAGGACGGCCCTGCGCTGTTCGACTGCGGCCCGGCCACCACCGTCGGCGCGCTGAAGGCCGGCCTTGCCGCCCGCGGCCTCGAGCTGAGCGACGTACGCCACCTCCTGCTCAGCCACATCCACCTCGACCATGCGGGCGCCGCGGGCACGCTCGTCCGCGAGCACCCAGGACTCCAGGTGCACGTGTCGGCCGTCGGCGCACCGCACCTGATCGAGCCGGAGCGGCTCGAACGCAGCGCGCGCCGGCTCTACGGCGACGCCTTCGACGTGCTCTGGGGCGAGCTTGCGCCGGTGCCGCGCGAGAACGTCCATGTCGTCGGCGCGACCGTGGTCGGGCTCGACTGCTTTCCCTCGCCGGGTCACGCGTCGCACCACGTCTGCTACCTCGACGGAGACGGAACGCTGTGGGCCGGCGACGCCGCCGGCGTGCGGCTCGAGGGCGGACACTCGGTGCTGCCGCCGACTCCGCCGCCGGACATCGACATCGACGCGTGGCAGTCGACGCTCGACGAGATCGACCGCCGCGACCCGAGCCGGCTCGCGCTGATCCACTTCGGCGTCGCCACGGACCCGGTGCACCATCTCGACGAGCTGCGCCTGCGTCTGCTCGACTGGGCGGAGGCGGTCGAGGGCGGATCGCCGGAGGACGAGTTCATCGCGTACGCCAAGCAGGAGCTCGAGCTCGCCGGCGACGACGCGGACGACTACGACACGGCGATGCCGCTGTGGCAGTCGTACCGGGGCCTGAAGCGCTGGGCGGACAAGCGCGCCGAAGCGACGGGGTAGGCTCACCACCGTGCCGCCCGTCCCCGTCCCGCCCGAGATCGATGCGTTTCTCGCCGCGCCGAACCGCGCCGTCGTCGCGACCGTGCGGCCCGACGGCACGCCGCACACGGCGGCCACCTGGTACGACTGGGAGGACGGCCGCGTGCTGATGAACATGCACGAGGTCCGCCTCCGCCTCGGCTATCTGCGTGCGAACCCCGGCGTTGCCCTCACCGTCCTCGGTGACGACTGGGAACAGCACGTGACGCTGCTCGGTCGCGTCGTCTCGATCGAGGAGGACGAGGAGCTGCGCGACGCCGACCGGCTCGCGCTGCGCTATACACCCGACCGCCACCAGGACCGGGTGAGCCGGCGCTTCAGCGTGTGGATGGTTCCTGCGCGCTGGTATCAGTGGCCGCCGCCGGACTGACCGGCTCCGTCGCCACGAGCCACAGCGGGCCGTCGCCGCAGTCGATGCGGCGCGCGCCGTCGACCTCGACGAGCGACGTCGCGAGCACGCGCACGGTTTCGCCGTCCAGCTCGGCGAGCGCGCCGTGGAGCTCGCCCTCGGCGAGCGCGTACCGCCACGCCCACACGAGCCGGTGCAGCTCGACGGCGGGCCGGCTCCAGTCGAGCCACGCGTCGCCGTCGCCGAAGAACGACTGGTAGTCGCCGCCCTCCTGCACCGTTCCCGGGTCGCCGGACGCGAGCCTGGCGAGCGCGTCACCCAGCGTGGCCAGGATCAGCGGCCCCATGCCGGTGTACATCTGCTCGGGCTCGACGTACTCGCCGAGCGGATGCGCCGCCTGCGCGAGGATCGCCCCGGTGTCCAGCTCCGCGTCCATCCGATGGAAGGTGATGCCGATCTCCTCGTCGCCGTCGCGGATCGCCCACGCGACCGGGATCGGGCCGCGGTGGCGTGGCAGCAGCGACGGATGGCCGTTCAGCCAGCCCAGCCTCGGCACCGCCAGCGCCTCGGCGGGGATCTTCCACGGGAAGCCCATGCACACGACGAGGTCCGGCCGGGCCGCAGCCAACAGCGGCGCGATCGCCGCGCGCGTCCCCGGCAGCAGCACGTCGAGGTCGGCGGCGGGATCCCGCCGAGCAGCGCGTCGAGCTCGCCCATCGGCCCGTAGCGGTTGCCGGCGCGGACGGTCAGCAGCGCCACCAGCTCGTGCCCGGCCGCCTCGACCGCCGCGGAGAATCCGAGCGCGACCGGGAGGATCCGCGTCACCAGCACGACGCGCCACGGCGGCGCGGGCGTCACGACAGCGCGGCCTCATACGCGGCCACGTAGTCGGCTACCATGCGCTCCTTCGAGAACCGCTCCTCGGCGGCGCGGCGCAGCTCCAGCGGCTCGAGCGCGTCGGCCCGCTCGAGCGCCGCCGCCATGTCGCGGTAGTCGTCGACGATGATCCCGCTGCGGCCGTCCTCGATCACCTCGGGAACGGAGCCGTGCCGGGTGGCGATCACCGGCGTGCCGCACGCCATCGACTCGATCATGACGAGACCGAACGGCTCCTCCCACTCGATCGGGAACAGCGTCGCGCGTGCGTTCTGCAGCAGCTCGACCTTCTCGCCGTGCGTGACCTCGCCGAGGTACTCGATCACGCCCGGACGGAGATGCGGCTCGATCAGGTCGCGGAAGTACTCCTCCTCCATCGGCTCGCGCTTCTTGCCGACGATCTTCAGCGGCAGCCCCGTCTCGACCGCGACCGCCACCGCGCGGTGGGCGCCCTTGTCCGGGCTCAGGCGGCCGAGGAAGAGCAGGTAGTCGCCGCGGTGCGGCTGCACCGGATACGCGGAGAAGTCGAGCGCGTTCGGGATGTTCGCCGCCCACGGCAGCGACTCGTGCGGCTTGCGCTGGTTCATCGAGATGGAGATCAGCCCGGTGCGAGGCGACACGCGCGCGATCTGCTCGTACAGGTCGCCGGGCTCGCCGAGCATCGGCCCGTGCACCGTGTGCAGGCACGGCGTCGCGACCGCGCCGGCGATGACGGCGGCCGGCGGGCCGGAGTGGTCGTTGATCACGTCGAACTCGTCCGCGCGCTCGAAGCACGCGAGCGCGTGACGGATCTCGGTCTGCGCGCGGCCGATCTCCTCGCTCGGCGCGACTGCGAAGACGAACGCCAGCTTGGCCTTCGTGTGCGAGTCGCCGGAGGCGAACAGCGTCACGTCGTGGCCCGCCTCGACGAGCCCGTCCGCGAGCAGCGAGACGATCCACTCGATGCCGCCGTACCCGGTCGGCGGAACGGGGAACCACACCGGCGAGAGGATCGCGATCTTCACCCGCCGCTCACCTTGACACGTCCTCCGTCGAGCCGCACGTCCCAGACGCGCTCGAACGCGCGCACGCCGGAGAGCTGGATCGAGCCCGTCCACGCAGGGAGGTCCTGCGGCGCCACCGACTCGATGCGGCGCCGCCGCCGGTCAGGGCGCAGCCCCAGCAGCAGCTGGAGCAGGAGCACCGGCGTGCCCGCCGCCCACGCCTGCGGGCGCGCGGCCGTCGGGTACGCGATCGGGAACGGCGTCTCGACGCGCGGCAGCCCGGCGAACACCTCCGGCAGCTGGTACCCGAACGTGCGCGCCGCGTCGAGCATCGAATGCACGATCCGCTGCGCCTCCGGCCAGCGCCCGTAGCGCGCGAGCCCCGCCGCGCAGAGGGAATTGTCGTGCGGCCAGACCGTGCCGTTGTGGTAGCTGAGCGGGTTGTACGCGGCGTCGGCGGTGGACATCGTACGGATGCCCCAGCCGGACCAGAGCTCGTCGCCCAGCAGCCGCTCGACCACGGCGTCGACGCGGTGCGGGAGCACGATGCCGCTCCAGAGCAGGTGGCCGATGTTGGAGCAGAGCGCGTCGACGCGTCGCTTCTCGCCGTCGAGCGCGAGCGCGTAGTAGCCGCCGCGCTCGTCGATCCAGTACGCGTCGTCGAAGCGCGCGCGCAGCTCCTCGGCCTCGCGCTCGAGCCGGTCGGCGAGCTCGGCGTCGTCCCACACCTCGCGCGCGAGCTCGGCCAGCCGCACCTTCGCGTCGTAGACGTAACCCTGTACCTCGCACGGCGCGATCGGCGCCGCCGCGATGCGGCCGTCGTGGAAGCGCTGGGAGTCGGCGGAGTCCTTCCACGACTGGTTCTCCAGCCCGCGCGCCGTCCGCCGCTCGTACTCGACGAAGCCGTCCCCGTCGGCGTCGCCGTATTCGTCGATCCACCGCAGCGCCGCCAGCGCCGGGCCGCGCAGTTCGGTGACGAGCGCCGTGTCGTCCGTCCAGCGCCAGACCTCGGAGAGCAGGACGAGGAACAGCGGCGTCGCGTCGGCGGTGCCGTAGTAGCGGTCGAACCAGTGCGTCGCCGCCTTGCCGCGCCGCACCTCGTGCACGATCTTCCCCGGCTCGGCGTCGCGCGTCGCGTCGTCCTCCGTCGCCTGCAGCGCGGCCAGCTCGCGCAGCGCGCCGCGCGCAAGCTCAGGGCCGAACAGCAGCGTCTGCAGCGACGTGATCAGCGTGTCGCGGCCGAACACCGTCATGAACCACGGCATGCCGGCGGCGGGCAGCTTCCAGGTGCCGCCGCCCTCGCCCGTCTGCATCTGCAGCGCGGCGAGGTCGTTCACCGACTGTCCGAACGCGTGCTCCAGCTCGTCCCAGCTGGTCTGGACGCGCGGCACGTGCACCTGCCACGCGTCGAGCGACGCGCGCACGCGCGCACGCTCCTCGCCGAAGTGCCGGTTGACGCCGCGCGGCGCCCGCAGCGGTCTCCCGGCGCGACCGGCGATCACGTCGACGCGCAGCTCCCAGCGCTGCCGCGGCTTCAGCTTCACGTCGTAGGCGACGCCGCCCGCCGTCGGTGTGCCGCGCTTGGACAGGATCACCTGCGTCCGGCCGAAGCCGTCGCGGTCGACGAGCAGATACTGGTTCCGCTCCTCGTCGAGCTCCGCCTCGACCGGCTCCGGCAGCGGCTTCGCGTGCACCGGGTCGCCGAGGGAGAAGTCCCACTCCTTGACCGACATGATGTCCGCGAAGTCGGCGCCGAACTCGATCCCGACCGTCAGCTCGAGGGGATACATCGTCTCGTTCTGGAGCACGACATGGTCCTGCATGCCCTCGCCGACGAAGCGCTCGCGGCGGATCGAGATCGAGTCGAGCGGCAGGTTGTCCGTCAGCGGGTTGCGCAGGAAGAACGCGGCGGAGAAGTACTCGACGGTGCCGGAGGAGAGCAGCAGCGGCCGCTTCCCGTCGATGGTCAGGCACAGCCGCGAGAGGAAGCGCGTGTCCTCGGCGAACAGCCCGTGCGTGGTCTCGCGGACGTCGCCGAGCTCGTCGGAGATGCAGAACGTCGCGCCTTCGAGAATCGTGAGCTGCGGCACTACCGAAGCACTACTCGCGGACGATTCGTCCGCCCGAGGACTGGTTCCGGGCCTTCACGACGATCTCGTCCACGTTCACGTGCCACGGGCGGGTGAGCGCGAAGAGGATGCAGTCGGCGACGTCCTCCGCCACGAGCGGGTCGACGCCCTGGTAGACGGCGTCGGCCTTCTCCTTGTCGCCCTTGAAGCGCACGAGGGAGAACTCGGTCTCCGCCAATCCCGGGTCGACGGTGGTGATCCGGATCGGCCGTCCGAGCAGATCCTCGCGCAGCGCATACGTGAAGCCGCGTACCGCGAACTTCGCGGCGACATACGACGCCGCGCCCTCGTACGCCTGCCGCCCGGCGATCGAGCCCATGTTGACGATGTGCCCGTTCTCGGTGATGTACGGCAGAACCAGCCGCGTCATGCGCACGAGCCCGTTCACGTCGGTCTCGAAGACGGCGCGCTCGTCCTCCTCGGTCGAGTCGTCGAAGGGAGCGCGACCGAGCGCGAGGCCGGCGTTGTTCACGAGGATGTTGACCCCGCCGCCGAGCTGCTCGACCGCCGCCGCGACAAAGCTCGCGCAGCTGTCCACGTCGGTGACGTCGAGCGGCAGCGCGATCTCCGTCTCCAGCCGCTCGGCGCGGCGTGCGCCGCCTGCGACGCGGACGCCGAGCTCAGCCAGCCGGCGCGCGGTGGCGCGGCCGAAGCCGGACGAGGCGCCGGTGACGATCGCCGTCCGGCCGGAGAGATCGAGATCCGCCATCGCGCGTGACTCTAACCGCGCGGTACCGCGCCGAGTCGCACGTCCTGCGCCCGTCGGGCGACGTGGTCGACCTGGAGCGTCGTGTGCCGGAGGCCGAACTCGTCCTCGAGCACGTGCTGCAGCCGCCGGCGCGCGTCGTGGCAGTCGACGCCGGGCTCGACGAGGACGTGCGCGGCGAGCGCCGGAAAGCCGCTCGTCACCGTCCAGACATGAAGGTCGTGCACCTCGACGACGTCCTCCTGCGCGGCGAGCGCGCGCGACACCGCGTCCGGGTCGATCCCGGTGGGCGAGGCCTCGAGGAAGATCCGGCCCGACTCGCGCAGCAGCACCCAGCTCGAGCGAATCATCAGCGCCGCCACCAGCAGCGCAGCGATCGGGTCGAGCCGGTTCCAGCCGGTGAGGAGGATGAGCCCGCCGGCGATCGCCGTGCCGACGAATGCGGCGAGGTCGGTGGCTACGTGGAGGAACGCGCCGCGCACGTTGAGGCTCGTGCGGTCGGCGCGCGAGAGCACGATGGTGGCGGCGAGGTTGACGACGATGCCGATCAACGCGACGACGAGGACGATGCCGCCGCGCACCTCCGGCGGCGACACTAGCCGGCGGATCGACGAGAAGACGATCCACGACCCGACGAGCAGCAGCGCGATCCCGTTCGCCTGCGCGGCGAGGATCTCCGAGCGCCCGAGCCCGAACGTCCACGGTCCGCTTGCGGGGCGCGAAGCGAGCCGCGCCGCGACGATCGCAACAGCGAGGGCGAACACGTCGGTGAGCATGTGACCGGCGTCGGCGAACAGCGCCACCGACCCGGCGATCACGGCGGCGACGACCTCCACCACCATGAAGGCGAGGATCAGCGCGAGCGCGATCGCGAGTGCGCGGCGGTCTCCAGCCCGGCTGTGGTCGTGCGCGTGCACTCCCGAAGCTTACGGTCCTGCCGCGGCTGCCCACGCGCGGCCGAGCGCCAGCCGTTCCGGCGGCGTCGGATGGCTGAAGAGCAGGACGTACGCGAGCCGCGGCGGGTCGAGATCGGCGAGGTTCGCGCGCGCGAGCTCGAGGTGGACGCGCTCGAACGCGACCACGTCGTGCGTCAGCTCGAGCGAGAACGTGTCGGCGACGCGCTCCCAGCGCCGCGACAGCGCGCTGCCGGGTGCGAGACCGACGAGCTCGAGAGCTGCGAGCACGAGCAGCGCGGCCGGCAGCTCGTCCGGCGAGGCGACGCGCGAGCCGAGCACCGCCCAGACGGCGACGACGGCGACCACGACGGAGGCCATCCCGAGCAGCGTCCCCTTCGCCACGTGCCGCTCGCGCCGGTGGCCGAGCTCGTGCGCGACGATCACCTCGACCTGCGGCTCGTCGGCCGTGGTCAGGAGCGTGTCGTACAGCACGACGCGGCGCGTCCGTCCCAGGCCGGAGACGTACGCGTTCACCTTCGTCGTCCGCCGGCTCGCGTCGGCGACGAGCACGTCGCGCACGGGAACACGCGCACGCTCGGCGAGTCCGCGCAGCGCGTCGGCGAGCCGCTCGTCCTGTAGCGGCTCGAAGCGGTTGAACAGCGGCTCGAGCACGAGCGGCGTCACGAACGAGAACACGACGACGGCGCCTCCGAGTACGACGCTTGCGACCACAGCCCACGCCGACGGGAACGCCCTGGCGAGCCCGACCACGGCCGTCCATCCCGCCGCGAAGAGCACGACCGACACGCCCCAGCTCTTCGCGCGGTCGACGAGCCAGGCGCCCGCGGTCTGCGTCGAGAAGCCCCAGCGGCGCTCCCGCACGAAGCCGCGCCAGTAGCCGAGCGGAAGCCGAACGAGCATCGACAGCGTGATCACGATCGCCGCGTACGCCGCCGCCGCGCCGGCCCAGCCGAGCCCGTCCACGAGGTGGTACGGACCGCTCCAGACGAGCAGCAGGACGAGGACCGCGACCGACAGCGCCGTGTCCGCGACGAGCGCGAGATAGAGCGGCCGGTGATAGTCCCGGGCGCGCGACACTTCCTGCTGCGAGAAGTCGAATATCCGACAATCATGGCTACACTGCGTGCCTTGCGTACCACGTCACCGCCGCCGGCTCTGGCTACGACGTCCACGTCCGCGGTGACTGAACGCCCACTGCTTCGCGGCGTCATCCACCAGGTCGCATTCTCGGTCTCGCTCGTCGTCGGCACGCTGCTGATCGTCGAGGCCGATGGAGCGGCGCGCCACGTCGCCGCGGCGGTGTTCGCCGGCTCGGTGGCCGTGTGCTTCGGCGCCAGCGCGCTGTACCACCGGATCCTCTGGACGCCGCCGGTTCGTCTCTGGATGCGACGCATCGACCACGCCGGCGTGTACCTGTTGATCGCCGGGACGTACACCGCGGTCTGCCTGCTCGGGCTCTCAGGCGCGTGGCGCTGGTCCGTGCTCGCGATCGTGTGGGCCGGCGCGGGCGCGGCGATCGTGCTGAAGTTCGTGTGGGTCGGCGCGCCGAAGTGGCTGGCCGCGGCGATCGGGATCGGGCTCGGCTGGATCGGAGTGATCGCGATGCCGGAGCTCGCGTCACATCTCGGCGCGGCCGCGGTGATCCTGCTCGGCATCGGCGGACTGGTCTACACCGCCGGCGGGATCGTCTACGCGCGCGGACGGCCGGATCCGGTCCCGACCGTCTTCGGCTACCACGAGCTCTTCCACGCGATGACGATCGTCGCGGTCTCGCTCCAGTACGTCGCGATCGCGTTCTTCGTCGTCCGCGTGGGCTGACGCGCGCCGGCTAGCAGCCGACGAGCCCGAGCATCCGGCTGAAGTGCGGCCGGGGGCCCGGCGAGTTCGCGAGGATCTGCCGGATCGCCGCGGCGAGCGCGGCGCTCTCGGCGGCGTTCGGGCGCAGGTCGACCCGGACGCGCGCAGTCATCAGGGACTCGATCTCCTCCGCGATCGATTCCGCGGGCGCGTCGCCGCTCGCGTGCAGGGCAGCGAGCAACTGGGTGACGTCACTGTTGCGGAGCGACATCGAGCCGCTGCCGAAACTGAACGCGGTCTGTTCGACCGGTCTCGTTCTCATGCTCGCTCCTTTCGGCGAGGAAGTGGAAAGCGGGGCGCCGCCGGGCCCCGCCCCGAATTACCCGCCGACCGTGACGACGTTCTTTGCCTCCGGGCCCTTCTGCCCCTCGGCCACCTCGAACTCCACCTTCGCGCCTTCGGCGAGCGACTTGAAGCCGTCGCCGGCGATCGAGCTGTGATGGACGAAGACGTCCTTGCCGCCTTCGTCCGGGGTGATGAACCCGTAGCCCTTCTGATCGTTGAACCACTTGACGGTTCCGGTTGCCATATCTGACACCTCCTTCTGCCTGATCGTGAACGGGCAGAGGAGGCGCTACACGACGCGCATCCGGTACTCGTCCGGTATTGGGATGAGCGTACCACTGTTGGAGCGCTAGATTGACAGGGCGAGGTCAAAACGAATGGGCGCACTGACCGGCGCGCCGCCCTGGCGCTGACGCTGATCGCGACTGCGACGGCGTGCGCAGGCTGCGGCGGTTCGGGCAAGGCTCGGACGATGCTCGAGACGAAGCGGACGATTGTCGCGCTGGCGCTGCACGGCTCCGACGTTGCGTGGCTCGCCGGTGCGCCGACGTCGTCGTGCCGCATCTCGCTCTGGCTCCGTACGGCGAAGGGGACGACGGTGCTGCCGCTGCCGCACGCGGTCTCGCGCGCGCGGGTGAACGACTGCAGCGTCTTCGGCTCGTACGGCTTCGCGGCGGTCGCACTCGCGGGCGCAAACGTCGCCTGGCTCGTGAACCAGCCGGGCGCGTACATCGGCGCGATCTCCGAGGGAGCGTCGTCGGCGCAGCCGCGCGAGACGGCCACGCTCGTCCGCGTCCCCACCGACAGCGGCCTCGTCTCGCCCGTCGGCGCTTCGATCGGCGGCATCGCGACGACCCGTGCCGGCGTCGTCTTGGGCACGGCGCATGTCGCGTACCGGAGGACGCTGCGCGACGACGGCGAGTGCGATCTCGACCTCACCGGCGTCGGCTGTCAGACGCGTGTCGACGGCGGCGGCGTCTTCGCCTGGTCCGGCGGCACGTCGACTCGCCTGCCCGGGCTGCCACCCTCGGCGGCGCTCGCCTCGGCGGGCGGCCTGCTGGCGGTGGCGACCCGGCCGGTCGGCCCGTGGATCCACGGCGCCGCCCAACCCGGCTCCGTGCAGGTGCGGGACGGACGGAACCGCGTGGTCACGAGCGTGCCGTCGCCGCAGGAGATCGACGGGCTCGCACTGTCGCCGCAGCTGCTCGCCGTCGCCGACGGCCTGACGAGCACCGTCGCCGTCTACGAGGTGCCGTCGGGGCGCTTCCTGCTGCGCATCCCCCTCGGCCAGGAGCCGTCGACGCGCATCGCGGCGGCCGGACGCACGCTTGTCGTCTGGGACCCGCAGCACGTCGTCGCGGTCGATCCGTGGAGCGGCGGCCGCCGCACGATCGTCGGGTTCCCCACTCCCCCGCGTTCCGCCGGCGCCTTCTACTGGACCGTGACCGCAGTTGCGGTCGACGGCACCCGCGTCGCGTGGGCGCAGACGACTCCGGACGGTCTCAGCGTCGTGAAGGTCGCCGACGCCGGCTAGCCGTACGAGAGGCCGTGCCCGAACGGGTAGAGCGGCGACTCGGAATCGAACGGGACATCGGAGAGCTGCTTGTCCGCTGCGGCCTGGGACGACGGCAGCTCGAACGGCAGCTTGCCGCGCGGCGAGAAGCGGCCGAACACGACGTCGAGGATCGCCTCGGGGCTGGCGCCGAACGTTCCCACCACGGCGCTGCTGGCTCCGGCGATCTCGGTGATCACGGCCGGGCGCTCGAGGTTGACGACGAACACGGTCGGCACGGCGTTGGCCGTCTCCAGCACGCGGTCGCGCTCCTCCGCGGTGTATTCGAGCCTGCCTGCGTGGAAGACCGATTCGATGAACGTGTCCGTGCGCGGCTCGAACGGCGCGGGGCGGAACACGATGGCGACGTCGGCGTCCGCCGGCGTCGCGACGACCTCGCCGTAGGCGGCGGCCGCCGCTGCGGGCAGGCCGTCGACGTAGACCTTCGTCCCCGCGGCAAGCGGCAGCACGCCGTCGTTCGAGAGCAGCACGAGCGAGCGGCGCTGCGCGTCGAGACCCGCAGCGCGGAACTCGTCGCTGCCGCAGATGCGCGCGGCCGCGTCGGGATCGACGTACGGATCGTCGAACAGACCGAGCCGGAACTTGTCGCGCAGGATGCGGCGTGCGGACTCGTCGATCCGCGACTCCGTGATCCGTCCCGACTTGACGAGCTCGACGAGCAGCTCCGGCAGCGACTCGCCGCCGAGCTGGTCGCAGCCGGCCTCGACGATCTTCGCGAGCCGGTCGGCGGCGTCGAGCTCCTCCACGCCCCACGCCTTCGCCAGCCAGATCGAGCCGTCGGGCATCGGCGTGTCGCTGACGAGAGCCCAGTCCGTGCAGACGACGCCGTCGAAGCCGTAGCGGCCGCGCAGCAGGTCGGTGATCACGCCCTTGTTGAATCCGAAGCCGACGGGCTCGAGCTCGGTGCCGAGCGGGCGGCCGTAGTACGGCATGATCTGCGCCGTTCCGGCCGCGAACGCCGACTCGAACGGCCGCAGGTGATCCTCGAAGCGGCCGCCCGGGTACACCTGATCCTTGCCGTACGGGAAGTGCGCGTCCTCGCCGTCGGCCTGCGGGCCGCCGCCGGGGAAGTGCTTCGTCATGCACGCGACGCTGTCGGGACCGAGCTCGTCGCCCTGGAAGCCGTGGATGTACGCCGCGGTCATCCGGCCGGCGAGGTCGAAGTCCTCGCCGAAGGTGCCGGCGATGCGCGCCCAACGCGGCTCGGTGGCGACGTCCGCCATCGGGTGCAGCGCCACGTGGATGCCGATCGCGCGGTACTCCTGCCGGGCGATGGCGCCGAAGCTGCGCACGAGCTCCTCGTCGCCGGCGGCGGCGAAGCCGATCGGCTCCGGCCACTGCGACAGCGAGCCGGAGGCCCAGCTCGTCGCCGGGTTCTCGTCGAACGCGTGCCGCGGGTCGGACGAGATCGTCACCGGGATGCCGAGCCGCGTCGATTCGGCCAGCTGCTGCAGGCGGTTGTGCCACGCCGCGGTGTCGTGCGCATCCGGCGTCGCGTAGATGTTGAAGTGGTTGAGGTGGAGCTCGGTGACGAGGCGCGTCGAGGCGCCGCCGCCGAACATCGAGGGGCCGTCGATCAGCTCGCCCTCGGGTCCGATGAAGATCGGCGGATGGAACATCAGCCCCGCCTTCTCCTCGAGCGTCATCTGTGCGAGCAGGTCGTCGACGCGCTCCTCGACCGGCCGCCGCGGGTCCTCGTACGGGTCGAGCTCGCCGTTCCCGTTGAGGTCGCGCACGCGCCGCCCGTCGATCTCGAAAGATGCCGGCTCCGCCATGCCGCGTGGGATCATACGGTCAGCGCGACGACGCGTCGGGGAGAACCGGAGAGAGCGTCCCCTTGGCGGAGAGGTGCACCGCGCTGCGCGGAAAGTCTTCACGGGAGAGCGACCTGATCAGGCCGACGCTCGTCCGCCGGCGATCGACGGCCGGCGTCCCGGCAGCATCGAGCCTGAGCGGGATCACCGAGCCGGCGACGAAACCGCCGTTCGCGTCGAGCCGGACGCGCAGGAGCGCGCTCTCGGCGAGGACGCCGCTCGTGGACAGCGTGTGGCTGCTGGCGAGGTTGCCGAGGCTGTACGCGATCAGCCGGTGCCGGTACCACTGCATCGCGCGCAGCACGTGCGGTCCCGACGCGAAGACGAGGTCGGCGCCGGCGTCGACCATCGCGTGCGCGAACGCGACCGGATTCCCGCGATCCTCGTCGAGATACGTCTCCTCGCGATTCGCGACGTGCAGAGCGTCCGATCCTTCGGCGCCGGCGTGCATGTAGACGATCACCACCTGCGCATGTCGCGCCGCCTTGCGCACGAGCGCCTGGGTCCCGGCGACGTCGCGGAGGTCCTGCGACCAGCTGTACGGCGCGCAGCCGATCACGGCGACGCGGATCGAGCGCACGCGGAGATACGTGATCTGCCCCGGCAGGCCGTCGTACGCGAGCCGTTCGCCGCGCAGCGCGGCCAGCGTCTCGCGCTGTCCTTCCTGTCCGTCGTCCAGCGCATGGTTGTTCGCCACGTTGAGAACGGTGAGGCCCGCCCGCCTGAGCGTGACCGCCCATGCGGGCGACGCGCGAAACGCAAAGCAGCCGGTGCTCGAGCCCGCGAGGCACTTCGCGACCGGCGCCGTCGCGAGCGGGCCTTCGAGGTTCGCCATCGCGAGATCCCCGCGCCGGAAGAGCGGACGGACCGCGGCGAAGATCGTCGGCTCGGGATCGCCCGACAGCGCGATGTCGCCACCGGCGACGAGCGTGAAGCCGGCGAGGCGCTTGGGCTTCGGCGGCGGCGGCGCGGGGGCAGGAGCCGAGACGGTCGTGGCGGTCGTCTCCGTCGACGTCGCGTCGGTCGTGCTCGAGGTGTCGGCGAGCGCCGGCGATGACGCCGACACGTGCGCAACGAGGAACGCGGCACCGAGCCCGCCGACGAGGCAGGCTGCAATCGCGGCCACGTGACGGGGACGAAGGCGCTCCACCTGAACACGAGGTTACGGGAGGGGCGGTCCACCTCCTGCCTTGCGCTGGCACGACGTCGCTCCCCACTTTCCCTCGTTCGAGTGACCCTGTTACCCCGAACAGGGCATGCAGGCCGCGGAGTGTCGCCTACCGTCAAATGGGTCAACTCTCCGGCTGCGAAACAGGAGTGATGCGGAAATGGGCACGTCTGCGGCACGTCGGCTACGGCTGGGTCGTCTTCACCTCTACTTCTATGCGGCACTGACCTGCGCATTCGTCGCGATTCTCGCCTTCGGCGTGGCCACCGCCGGCGCAGCGCCGTCTCGCGCGCAGCATGCGTCGGCCACGACGCAGTGTCCCGCGCGGACGATGACCAGCCCGTTCGCGCGCTGGGGCGACACCGGCAAGTACTTCATGCTGAACAACGGCGGCTTCGAGAGCGGTCGACGAGCTGGACGCTCGCCGGCGGCGCGACGGTCGTCTCCGGCAACGGGAGCTACCACGTCAACTCGTCGAGCGACACGCACTCGCTCAAGCTTCCCGCCGAGGCGAGCGCGCAGTCGGCCGCGACCTGCTTCGACGTCACCGCCCAGACCGTGCGGCTGATGGTCAAGGGGCCGAGCGCGTCCGGCGCGCAGCTCAAAGTCGACGCCTACATCCTCACCCACACCTCGAGCGGCGACAACATCCGGACCGTGTCCACGCAGATCCTCAGCCCGGGTACTTCGTGGAACCCGTCGGCCGCGGTGACGTTCGCGCTCGGACAGAGCCAGATGCTCGCAGCGACGGCAACGGTGCAGTTCACCTTCACCGCGCTGGGCGGCATCTGGCAGATCGACGACGTCTATGTCGACCCGTTCGTGTCGACGTGAGCCGCAGACGGGCACACGTATGGGGACCGATCCCCGGCAAGAGCAGCTGATCGAGGAGCGGCGCGCGCGCCGCTCCCGCTCGATGCTCGGCCGTGAGCGCCTCAGCCGCTGGGGCGCGGCGCTCGCGTTCTGCGCCGCAGCCGCCGCGCTCTCCGTCACGGCGCCGTCGGACGGGCGCGCGCTCACGACCTGGTCGCCGGCGCTCGTCCTCCTTTACGCGATCGCCTCCCGGATCGACTTCGAGATCGGCAGCGGCTCGACGGTGCCGTCACAGCTCGTGTTCGTGCCGATGCTGTTCATGCTCCCGGCCGGGCTCGTTCCGGCCGCAGTCGCCGTCGGACTCGTCGCGGGCAGGCTGCCGGACATCGTCAGGGGCGGGATGCACCCCGAGCGGGTGGCGGCGCTCGTCGGCAGTGCCTGGTACTCCGTAGCGCCGGCCGTGGTCTTCGTCGCAGCGGGCCAGCCGCACGTCGGCCGGCAGGCCGTTCCCGTGTTGGTCGCGGCGGTCGCGGCACCGTGTTGACGATCGCGCGCTCCTCGGCGGTCAGCGGGCCCGGCTTGTTGATGATCGAGTTGGGGATGCGGATCTTCCCGATGTCGTGGAGGAGTCCGACGAACTCGGCGTTGCGACGCGAGGTCGCGTCGAGGCCGAGCCGGTCGCACGCGGCGAGCACCAGGTCGACGACTGCGCGGCTGTGCGTGCCGGTGTACTCGTCGTCGGCGGCGACCAGGTCACCGAGGAGGAAGACCGTGCCGCGATACGCGTGCGACAGCTCGAGCGTCTGGCCGAGACGTCCCTCGCGCTCGCGGGCGAACACGCGCACGAGGATCGACAGCGGCAGAACGCACAGTACGGCCGGCGGCCATGCTGCGGCTGCAAGGGCCAGAGCGAATCAGGAGCGAGGCCGGAGAGACGCCGAGCGCGCCGTCCACTCGCGCGCGACCGTGAGCACGAAGTCGCCGACGAACTGCGCACACGATCGAGGGCCAGCGGCTGCTCGAGCGCGTCGGCGGCCTGCTCGGAGAGATCGGGTGGCTCGTGCGTGCGTGCCACGAGCGCTGGGACGGAGCCGGCTATCCCGACGGCCTGGCCGGCGAGGAGATACCGATCATCGCGCGCATCGTCTACTGCTGCGACGCCTTCAACGCGATGACGACGCAGCGCCCGTACCGGCAGCCGTTCTCGGTCGCCGAAGCGCTCGAGGAACTGCGCCGCAACGCCGGCACGCAGTTCGACCCGTCAGTCGTCGCCGTGGTCGCAGCGGTGGTCACGTCGACGATGGCCGCCGAGCTCGAGTCCGCACTGCCGGCGACGCTGGTGTCCGTCCCGACCCTGCTGCTGCGCGAAGCGCGAGCCGCAGCGACGGCGGCCCGGGTACGCAAGCTGGCCTAGCAGTAGGGATCTGCCGAGGGCTACTCCTCGTGGCGCATGTCCGATCTCATGCGCACACTCTTCGATGTGACAGCGTTCGAGGACGATGCGAACCGCCGCCCCCGCGGGCGGACCAAGCTTCGGTGACGGCTCCACAACACCGGCATTCGGCACGCCGCAATCCGATCGAGCGGCGCGTGTCGAAGTTCCTGCGCGAGCCGCCTTCGATCCGGACCGCCGCGAGCGTGATCGTCACGGCTACTGCGGTGGTCGTCGTCGGCGGCGGCATCTTGATCCGGGTGCTGGACCACCGCGAGTACGCGAACGTCTGGGTCGGAATGTGGTGGTCGATTCAGACGGTGACGACGGTCGGCTACGGCGACGTCACGCCCAAAGACGTCGCCGGCAGGCTCGTCGGTGCATTCGTGATGCTGGAAGGCATTGCCTTCCTGGCCATCGTCACCGCCGCGATCACCTCGACCTTCGTCACGCGTGCTCAAAGCGAACGTGCGCAGGCCGAGGATGTGGACGCGGCGACAGAGGACTCGCGAGTCGAGAGGCGTCTGGACGAGCTCGACGAGCACCTCGACCGTGTCGAATCGATGCTTCGCGAGCTCGGCAATCGGCTGCCGGCTCGATAGGCGAGGCGCCCGAACTCAGACGGTCGCCTCACCCAGCTGCGACGGCCGCGCGATCATGTAGAAGATCGCACCGATGAGCGGCACGAACATGATGAAGATCAGCCAGCCGGCTTTCGCCCAGCCGCTGTGGTCGTGGCGCCTGAAGTTGTCGATGAGGATGTAGATCACGAAGCCGACCCACATCACCAGGACGAAGAAGATGAACATCGACCACATGATGTTCAGGAACGGATAGGTATCGGCAAGCATCATCGTCGGACTCTCTTTCTCTCGAATGTCGGGGTTTGGTCGCTTCCTGACCGACCGGGCTAGACGCCCGTCTCGGCTTTGACTGTTCCGTCGCTGACGGCTTTGGTGAGCGTGTTGAAGTCGCGTTCGTTCTGGTCTGCGTAGGACTCGGCGAAGAGGGCGAGGGCACGGTCGAAGGTGTTGTTGGTGCCGAGGTAGCTCGCGATCGCGATCGCGTCTCCGGCGCGCGCGTGGGCGCGTGCGAGCTCGGAGCCGCAGGCTTTCGCGTAGAGGGTCATGATCGTGGGCTCCATCAGCTCGACGAGCGCGCTGCCTTTCTCGTCCCAGAGCTGGCGGATGTAGAAGTCGCGCTTGATGCCGTCCACGCCTTGGGCCTTGATGAAGCCGAGCATGATGTCGCTCGCTGCCTGGGTGAGGCGCTGGCCTTCGACGACGCGCTGGCCGTGGTTTGCAAACTTGCTCTTTCCAAGGAACCGCTCGAGCACCGACGCTTCAGCTTCCTTGAACTGCAGGAAGAGCGGATCGTTGCCGTCGCGGCCAAGCAGGAGCACGATGAACGCCCGCGTGCCGACGCTGCCGACGCCGACGACCTTGCGCGCGGCGTCCGCATAGCGATAACGCTCGAGCAGTTTGCGGCGGTCGCCCGGGAGCGTGCGCCGGTAGGAGCGGAAGGTCTCGTGCAGGAAGGCGTCGAACTCGTGCGCCCGGTCGGCCGAGAAGAGGTCCTCGATCGGAATCACGGTCGGAGGGTCACCGATGATGCGCGGCTCGCCGTCGACGATCTCGGTCAGCTTCGCGAACGCCTTGAGGCTGGTCTTCGTCCGCGTCTTGGCAAGGTTCTGCTCTGCGCGCTTGCGTTCCTTCACCGTCGCGACTCGCTGCAGCTCGGTCATGAGATCGTCGACGTCGACGCGTGTGTACCAAAGGTCGAGGTTCCGCGTCGCGGCGTAGCCGCTCATCGCTTCCCGGTAGCCCTTTCCGACTGCCAGGTTGACCCCTTCCCGCTGCTTGTCGTCGAACCCACGGTCGCGCCCGGCGACGGCGAAGCTCGCGGCGAGGCGCTTCACGTCCCACTCGAACGGGCCCGGCAGCGTCTCGTCGAAGTCGTTGACGCTGAACACCAGTCGACGGTCCGGGGCCGCGAACGCACCGAAGTTCGACAGATGCGCGTCACCGCACAGCTGCGTCTGCAGTCCCGTCCTCGCTGTGTTCGCGAGATCAGCCGCCATCACGAGCGCTGCGCCTCGATAGAAGGTGAACGGGGACACCAACATCCGCCCGTACCGAATCGGCACCAGCTCTGGCACCCGCGTCTTGGCCTGCTCCTCCAGCAACTCGACCGGGCTCACACGATCGGGCGAAGGCTCCCACGCCGCATGCGCCGAACGCGGAACGTCGGCCCGGGCCGCCTTCCCCCTCGCGACGCGCTCGTCCACCGTGAAGTGCTCGACCCGCGCGGCCTTGCTCGACCGCTCGCTCACCTCTTCAACTGCAGTGCTGCCATCGCCACTCATCGAGTTCCCTCCCAACGTCGCGGCCGCGTTCGGCGGCGGCCGATCACATCCCGAAAAGTCGCATCTCGTAGCCGGCATTTGTGAGAAAGAGGGGTCGATCACCCTGGTGATTCCGATTGCCCGCGGGCGTCGGATCTCACTCGGGTGCTGCGCTCGTAGAGGGTGGCGTTGACCACGGCGGCTCCGACGATCACACGGCCGATCAGGAAGAGGTCGAGGAGGATGGCGCCGGCGATCCCGAGCGCACCGTAGGTCGTCGACTTCTCCTTGATCATCTGGCCGAGGACGAGGACGTTGAAGATCTGCACGGCGACGAAGCCGATCGCGTAGAACAGCGATCCGGGGATCAGGTCGGTCCAGCGTACGTCGGCGTGGGGCAGCTGGAGGGAGACGACGAGCCAGAGCCCGGCGAGGGCGACTACGAAGACCACCAGTGCGATGACGCCGCCGATCACGGTCCGGTGGCCGACGGCGCCGACGCCGGCGACGAGCAGGAGCTGGCCGATGAGTGCTGCGGCGAAGATCTCGAGCTGGCGGGAGCGAACCTTGACCGAGGCGGCCGAGCCCTTCCAGGCGAGTGCGTGCACAATCGCGACCGCTCGGAGCAGAACTCTGGTCATGTAGGCGAGCACCAGCAGCGAAATGAGCGCGACCCACCAGCTCGACGAGCCCTCGGCTGCGCCTTGAACCTGCTTGGTCACGGTCCCGGCGATGCCGACCGAGTTCACGACGACGTGCGGTTGCACACCCATCGCTTTCGCCAGCAGTCCGAGGCCGGAGACGAGGAAGAACGCGAGCGGAAGCAGGAACACGAACAGGCGGTAGGAGAGCGCGCCGGCGAGCATGCCGCCGCCGATGTGGGAATCCCGCTCGATCGTGTCGAAGGTGGCATCGAGCGCCGGCGAGCTTTTCCGCGCCTCCCGCACCCAGCCTTTCAGCGCCTGCGCGTGCTGGACCCAGTGCGCCAGGCGCCCGAGCACCGTCCGCTTCGGAGGCGGCAGCTCGATCGGCTCGGGCTCGTCACGTTGATCGGGAGCGGATGTCATCACGTGCTGCGGCGTTGCTTTTCCGTCTCCCGCCAGTTCGCCCACACCGGCGAGAAGACACCGCACACCAGCGACATCGTGACCAGCACGAACACTGCGCCGATGAACGTGATCACGACCCCGAACGCGCCGAAGGTCTTGCCGTTCGCGTTCAACGGAGCTGCCATGAAAAGCGGCGAGGTGGCGGCCGTCCCGCCCACCACGATGGAGGTGAGCAGCGCGCCGGGCAGCAGCGCGCGCAGTCCGATCTTCCGGTGCAGCAGGAACCGCGGCACCCAGAGCCAGAAGACCGTCGAGCCGACGAGCCAGACGGGCACGAGCACGATCCAGCCCGTGTCGTGCAACCGCACGGTGGCGAGGACCGCGAGAGCGAGGGCGCCGGTGAGGACGAAGAAGAAGATGGCGAACAGTCCCTGGTCGGCCAGCGATCCGACCTTGATGCCCCAGGCGCGCGCGTAGACGTCCTGGTAGATCTGGCCGATGCCGATGCCCCACAGCAGGAAGCTGACGAACACGGAGAGGCTCGCCGCCAACGCGTTCGACGAGGCGCTGCCGAACGTGCCCTGGACGAGGCTGGCCGTGTCCCCGTTCAGCTTCAGGTGGGAGATCAGACGCTGGGCGAAGAGGTTCGCGTCACCGCTCGACGGGTGCAGGACGGCGGCCACCACGAGCACGGCCGGCAGCACCGACAGCGCCGAGTACACGGTCACCGCGCAGCCCGAGCTGCGGCTCGCCGCGAAGTAGGCGCGGAACCACTGCAACGCCAGCCGGCCGACAGGCGTGTCGGCTCGGCGGGCCAGCCAGTCGTGCACCGCCTTGGTACGACCATGATCGGAAGTCGTCTCGGCGCTGCTCACGGCTATGTCTGAGCGGAGCTGGGCTTGGCTTGGCTGCCCGGTTGCACCGTTGGGATGCCCCCGGTGAACAGCAGCGCGATGAGCGCGAAGACCGCGAGGATCGACACGGCGACGCGCAGCCCGTCGATCCGGCTCTGCTCGTTCGTCTTCACGATCGCGTCGGCTGTCCGCGGGGGGACGTGCGCGTCGGAGAGCGCGGACTTGAGGTCGGCGTCGGAGATGAACGGGACGCCCCCGGCGAGCTTGGTCTGCGCCTGGGCGGCGACGTGATTTGGGACGGCCGGGTTGTTCTGGACGCCGGCGATGAACGACGCCGTCAGTGCCGAGATGAGCACGGCGCCTGCAAGCGCGGTGCCGATCGACGCGCCGAGCTGCGTGCCGGTGTTCTGGATACCGCCCACCTCGCCGCTCTGCTCGTCCGGCACCGCCGACACGGTGACCGCCCCCAGCTGGGAGGCGATCGAGCCGATCCCTGCACCCGCGAGCAGCAGCGGCCAGGTGACGATCGACGCGGCAGCGCCGTAGTCGAGCAAGACGAGCAGCAGCACGAGCCCGCCGAACATGGCGATGAAGCCGAGGCGGATGACCCGCCGCGGGTTCGCCTTCGGGAACACCTTCGGGACTCCGGCGGCGAACAGCAGCAACATCAGCGAGAGCGGCAGCAGGTGCATCCCCGTTGCGACCGCGGACAGACCGAGCGCGACCGACAGGAACAGTGGCACGACGAAGAAGATCCCGGCCTGCACGAGGAAGAGGAAGAAGAACGAGGTGACGCCGTCGCGCAGCTGGATGTTCCGCAGCATCTTCGGGTCGATCAGCGCAGCCTGGCCGCGTGCGATGCGCCGGTTCTCCCACATCGCGAACAGGCCCACCACCACGCAGCCCGCGAGCACGAGCCAGATCACCGGCGAGAGCCGGAGCCACTCGGGAGAGCCCGGCTTGGGCAGCACGAACCCCCACGCACCCGACTTCAGGATGCCGATCACGATCAGTCCGAGGCCGGCCGCCGACAGACCGGTGCCGACCAGATCGAGCCTCGCGCCCTTCTCCGGCGGCGTGTCGTTCACCCGCCGCGCGAGGGCGAGGATCACGATCACGATCAGCACCTCGCTGACGAATACCCACCGCCACGAGGCATAGGTCGTGAAGAAGCCGCCGATCACCGGCCCGATAGCGGCAGCCATCGCACCGGCGGCCGCCACCAGCCCGTACGCGCGCGGCCGGTCCGGCTTGCCGAAGTTCGAGGCGACGAGCGCGACGATCGCCGGAAAGATCAACACCGCGCCGAAGCCCTCCAGGAACGACCAGCCGATGATCAGCACGGTCAGGCTGTGAGCAAGCGCCGTGGTCAGCGACCCGCACGCGTAGACGATGCACCCGATCGTGAACGCGCGCTTCCGGCCGATGATCTCCCCGACCCTACCGCCGGTGATCATCAACGACGCCATCACCAGCGTGTACAGCGTGATCGCCAGCTGGATCCCGGTCACGTCGGTCCCGACGTCCCTTGCCACCGTCGCGATCGCCGTGTTCATCACGGTCATGTCGAGGGCCATGACGAACTGCGCCGACGCCAACGTCAGCAGCACGAGACCCGAGGCTTTGGCGGCGACGGAGGACACGGTCGGCGCGGTCGTCACGACAACGATCCGTTCGGCGGCGTCGCTGCGGCGGCTTTCACCTCGAGCAGCGTCAAACCGAGGTCGGACACGCGCTGCAGCAGGCCCTGGAGCTCCGCCTGGTCGCGGACGTATCCGCTCAACGTCGTCGTCCCTCCGGCGCGCGTGAGCGTCATGCCCTCGAAGGTGGGCACGAGCTGGTCGCTGAGCTCACCTGCGACGATCAGCTGATACGTCCGGCCGCCCACGGCCTAGCCGCCGAGGCTCTTGCACGAGTCGGCGCTCTTGAACGCCGAGGCGAGCGAGCCCTTCGCGCTCTGCAGCGACGTTACCGTGGTCTGCGCCGTGCTCACGAGGCCCTTCACCTGCGGCGCGAGCGGTACCAGCGCCGCGGCGACGGTCGTGAGCGACGCGTTGTCCGGGATGGATGCGACGGCGGTTTGCGCGGTGCTCACTGTGCTCGCCACCTGGCTCGAGAGCTGATCGACCTGCGCCTTCGCCGCCTGCCCGTCCGAGGTGTTGGGAGGGGGTACGGCCTTGACCTGCTTCGCGAGCGTCTTGGTGGCGGTTTCGGCCTGCGCGACCTTCGACTGCAGCGAAGCCTTGGAGATGCTCCCGCTGAAGCCGGTGGCGATGCTCTTGATCTGCTGCTCCCAGGTGCCGATCGCGCCGCAGACGCTGTTCGCGTACGCCTCGTTCGCCTTCGTGTCGGAGCTGCTGCCGCCGCAGCCCGCCGCGACGAGCGCCAGGACGGCGAGCACCGCCAGCAGCGGCCGGTTAATCGTCATGGTGAGACCTCCTCGAGCTGATTCCGAGCACGGCTCCGAGGATGTCACCTCCCGCCGCGCCTTCACGAGCGGCGCCGGTTGATCACCCTGGTGATTCCGATCGCCCAGCCGGCGCCCTCCATTCGCGTTCACCCGAGTGAAGTCCGCTGCGCGACCACTGGGACACGTGCCGCGTTATACGGTGGTCGAGCCCTACCGACGAGGAGGCGATTGTCGTGCTCGCTGCCATGAACGTCTGGATCTGGACGACGTCTCTGGTCATCATCTGGATCCTGCTTGCCTTCTGGCCCGCGCGGGTCGCCCGCCGAAAAGGGCACAGCTTCATCGGCTACTTCATCTTCAGCCTCGTCGCCTTCCCGGCAGCGCTGATCGTCGCCTACCTCGTGAGCGACCGCGCGCAGAGCAGCGCCGCGGCTCCGGCCTGAGCCGAGCCGAAGCCGATGGACGACCACTGGAGCACCGGGCGAACGGAGGCGTTCAGCGACGGAGTCTTCGCGATCGCGATCACCCTGCTCGTGCTGGAGATCCGCGTGCCCGAGTCGTCCTTCGCACACATGTGGAGCGGGATAGCCCAGCAATGGCCGTCCTACCTGGCGTATGCGACGAGCTTCCTGACGATCGGAGGGATCTGGATGGTGCACCACGGCATCTTCCGGCGGTTGCAGTACGCAAACAGGGAGCTGATGCTGACCAACCTCTTGCTGCTGATGGCGGTCGCCTTCCTGCCCTTCCCGACGAAGCTGATGGCCGAGGCGATTCACGACACCGGCGCCGCGCGTGCAGCCGCGATCTTCTACGGCGGAGCGCTGCTCGTCATCTCGCTCCTAGTGAGGCTCATGTGGGCCACGGCCGTCCGCGACCGACGCGTCCTGACGCCCGACATGAGTGAGAAAGAGATCAATGCGTCAGCGGTCTCGACGACGCCGAACATCGGCTTCTACGCCGGGGTCATCGTGCTTGCAGTCTTCGTTCCGCGAGTCGCCGTATTCGGCTATCTCGTGATCGCGATCGTCGCGCTACTACGGATGCGCGGCGACCGCGCCCCTGCAGGCACCACGACCTAAACGGGCCCTGACTAGCCCTGGCGGTGGCGGCCATGCGGCGATAATTGTCGCGATGGCGGTGGGTTCAAGTGAGCTGGCGAAGGGTCGCCGCAAGAGTCGCGAAGCAGGCGACCTCCCGCCGCTGGTCGAGGCGAAGCTCCAGCCCCCGGGGGTGGGCGGCGACCAGGTCAAGCGGTCACGCATCCTACGCGCGCTCGACGGTGGCGAGGGCGCGTCGCTGACGCTCGTCGCGGCGCCCGCCGGTTACGGCAAGACGACCGCGGTACGTGCCTGGTGCGAGAGCCGGAAAGGCGCGTTCGCGTGGGTCACGCTCGACGAGGGCGACAACGATCCGGTTCGGTTCTGGACGTATGTCGCGACCGCCGTCGATCGTGTCCGCCAGGGGCTCGGGCGCGGCGCGCTGCAGAGCCTGAGCATCGCGGGGAGCCCCATCGAACACGCCGTCGACGAGCTGATGAACGCGATCGCCACGTACGGCACCGGACTGGCTCTCGTGCTCGACGACCTTCATACCGCGACGGACCGGGAGTGCCTTGCCTCGATCGACTTCGCGCTCAGGCACCTGCCGGCGACCGCGCGCGTGATCGTGATCACGCGCGCGGATCCCGCGCTCGGGCTGGCGCGGCTGCGTGCGCGGGGCGCACTCGTGGAACTGCGCGCCGACGAGCTGGCATTCACCGCCGCGGAGGCGCACGAGCTGCTCGTCGAGCGAGGGCAGGTCGGGCTCGGGACGGAGCAGATCGAGCTGCTGGTCAAGAACACCGAGGGCTGGCCCGCCGCGCTCGTCCTCGCCGGCCTCTGGCTTCGGCAAGTCGACGACCCGAGTCGGGCCGTCTCCGCGTTCGGGGGAGAACAGCGCTTCGTGGTCGAGTACCTGAGCCAGGAGGTGCTCGGGTCGCTCGACGCCGAGACTCGCTCATTCCTGCAGGGGGCATCGGTGTTGGGCCGATTCACCGCCGAGCTCTGCGACGCCGTGCTCGAGCGCACCGATTCGGCTTCCGTCCTGGCGGGGCTGGAGCGCTCGAACCTGTTCATCCGCCGGCTGGAGAAGGGAGGCTGGTTCTGCATCCACTCGCTATTCGCCGAGTTCGCCGTTTCGCAGCTCTCGGCGCAGAAGCCGGGCGAGCCGGCACGGATCCACCAGCGCGCCGCCGAGTGGCTGCTGTCCCAGGGGCTGCCCGCTGAGGCGGTTGAGCATGCCGCTGCGGCGGGCGACGACGAGCTCGTGGCGCGGGTGCTCTCCGAGTACCACCTGCCGCTGATCAGAAGCGGACTCACCCGGACGATACTTCGATGGGTTCGCACGCTGCCCGACGAGAACGTCATCGAGCATCCGGAGCTCGCCGTTGCCGCCGCGGCCGCAACGGCAATGCCTGGTCACGGCACGATCGAGCAGCGGCGGTATCTCCAGCTCGTCGAGCGGGCCCAGGCAGAGCGGCCCGAGCGGGTTACGCCCTACGTCGAGGCGTTCGCCTTGCTGGTACGCGCGATCGCGATCGACGGAGGCGTCGCACTGTCGGTGCAGAACGGCCGACGCGCGGTCGAGCTCGCACGTGCGACCTCGGACGAGATCCTCACGGGCGCCCTCACCGGGTACGCGCGCGCTCTCTACTTCGCGGGGAACCTCGACGAAGCGTGGGCCGCGGCTCTCAGCGTCATCGAGCATCCGAGCATCGAGGCGCGCGTGCCCAGCCACGCGCTCGCGCGAACGACACTGGCGCTGGTCGCGGTCGAGCGTGGATGGCTCGAGTCCGCACGAGGACAGGCGGAGAAGGCGAAGGCGGTCGTCGGCCGGATCGGCACCAGCCGCAGCTGGCTCGGCGGGAACGCGTCGGCCGCGCTCGGCGCCGTGCTCGCAAGCGAGGGGAAGCTCGCGGAGGCCGAGCACGAGCTCGCGTACGCGGAGCACTACTTCAGGGACGAGATCGCGACCGTCCCCCACGCCTGGCTGCTGATACTTCTCGCCGGCGTGCGCACCCGACGCGGCCGCCTCGACCGGGCGAATGCCACTCTCCAGGCGGCACGCAAAGCACTGGAGGAGCTCGCAGACAGCGGCCGACTCCCCTTGCTCGCCGACGACGTCGAACGCGAGCTCGAGAGCGCGAAGGAGCGCGCCGGCAGCGGAGAGATGCTCGAACGACCGAGCAACGCAGAGCTCGCCGTCCTCCGGCTGCTGGCCGGCGACCTGTCGACACGTGAGATCGGGGAGCGCCTCTTCGTCTCCCCCAACACGGTCCGGTCCCACACGCGCGCGCTCTACCGCAAGCTCGGCGCCAACTCCCGTTCGGATGCCGTCGCGCGCGCGATTACGCTCGGTGTGCTGAAGCGGGCGACCGCAAGACGTTCGGATTCACCTGAGTGACCTGCGCCGCTCGCCTGTTCGTCCTCGTGTCGCCTCCGCGACGAGCAAGATCGTGCGCGCGCTCGGACTCGCGATCGACCTCGCCGAGCTCGAGGCCGACGAGGCCTAGCGTTCAGCTGCGATCCCTGTCGCCGTCGCGTGACGGCGACAGGGATCCGCTGACTCCCTAGCTCGCGACGGGTGCCGCGGCCGTGGCCTGGTCGACGCTGTCCTTGTCGACCTCGTGCTTCGAGACCTTGTCGGCCTTCGGCAGCGCCTTCTCGACCTCGGCGGCCGAGCCCGGCTCGAGCAACGCCACGATCGCGGAGCTCCCGGGCGGAACGTCGTCCGCGACCTCGGCCTTGATCTCCTTCTTCTCGGAATGGGAGACGAGACCGCCGATTCCGGCACCGATGCCGGCGCCGACGGCTCCCGCGGCGAGGAGCGCAGGCGGGAAGATCAGGCCGACGAGCAGGCCGCCGGCAGCGCCGATGGCCGTGCCGACACCGACCGTGTGAGCGTTGTCCTCTTCGTGGATCTTCCCGTCGGCGTCGCGGCTGACGAGCACGAGGCCGTCGACGGCGATCGTCTTCTCCTTCGCCAGCTCCTTGATGTCGTCCCAGTCGGCCTGAGCGGCGTCAGGGTCGGCGTAGGCGGCGACGTAGAGAAGGACGGGGGCGTCGCTGTCAGATCCCATCGGATCTCCTTCCGTTCGTGGGCGTCGGCCGACCGCTCGGCTCTGCGTCGACGATCAGCTGAATCGCGCGGCCGGCCACACCTCGAAACGTCGCACCTGCCCGGCCGACGTACGCGAAAACGAGTCTCATTCACCCGGGTGATTCCGATTGCCCGCGGGCGTGCGATCTCACTCGGTGCAGGAATGGAATGCCCCCAACGGGATTCGAACCCGTGCTGCGGCCTTGAAAGGGCCGTGACCTAGACCGCTAGTCGATGGGGGCGGAGCGCAGTCCACGATACCGCCCGCGACCCGCCGTGATCCGGCGCGCGGCTCTAGACGTTCTCGACCAGCTCGGCGATCTCCACGAACGAAACCGTCGGCGCCGTTCCGTACAGGGCGGTGACCCGTTCTATCAGCGCCTCGTCGAAGAACTCGCGCGCTGCCTCCTCGGAGTCCCAGAGGTACACGTTCGTCGCGCGGCGGCGTCCCTCGTCGACGGTGAACGCCTTCTGACGGAGGCCCGGCATCCCCTCGAAGCGGCCGCGCGCCTCGTGTGCGATCGCGGCGACGCGGGCCGGATCGAACTCGTCGCCGTACTGGAACTCGACAAAGACACCGACCATCTGCTGCTCCTGTTCGTCGAGGCTCGGACGGCCGAAGGCTATCGAGGCGTAGTGTTCGACGAGGTTGGACGACGAGCTGACGCGGAGGGGTTTTCTCGAGCGGTCGGGACTCGCGGCGCTCGGCGCCGCGGGTGTGTACGCCCTGCTCGACGGTGTCGCGGCGCGCCCGGCGCTCGCTGCGTCGGCGCCCGTGTCGCTGCCGGCCGAGCAGCACATCATGCGCGGCCTCCGTGTGATCGTGGACAGCGGCGTCGAGGTGCTCGTGCCTCCGCTGCATCACCAGGTGGTGACGGCGAAGCTGCGGGTCGACCGGAGCAGGCGCGCGCTCGCCGAGGCGCGCGGCGTGCTGGAGGCGACGCTGCAGTCGCTCGACCGCCGGCTGCCTCCCACGCCGGCCGGGCTCGGTCTGATCGTCTCGTGGGGCGCGTCGTACTTCCGCGAGTACGTGCCGTCGGTCGGCGGCCGCCGCTACCCCGACTATCTCCCGGTCGACCGGCAGGCCTCGGCGCGAACCGGCGAGCCTGTCGCGGCGCTGCTCGACGCGCAGATCTTTCCGAGCGATCCCGACACGCTCATGCTCGAGCAGAACGATGTCGCGGTCGTGCTGCAGAGCAACTCGCTCGAGCACATCGCCGAGGCGAGCCGGGCGATCTTCCATCTCACCGGGATGTTCGAGCTGACGAGCATCCGCAAGGGCTTCGTCGGCGGCGGCTTCGACGGCGCGCCGAGCCTCCCGAAGGAGATGGCGATGCGGGCAGGCGTGCCGGGCGCCGAGCTGATCCCGGAGCACGCGCAGCTCTTCCTCGGCTTCACGTCGACGCAGCGGAGCGCACTCGGGCCGGACCGGATCGCGAACTTCGAGACGCTGCCCGGGCTGACCGACCAGTGGCCGAACGGCTACTTCCGCAACGGCACGACGATGCACCTCTCGCACCTGTTCGAGGACGTGCAGCTCTGGTACCAGACGAACGACTTCACGCAGCGCGTGTGGCTCGCGACCGATGCGAGCCGCGCCGCCAACAACGTCTTCGAGGGCACAACGACACTGCCGGAAGGCCCCGCCGACGTGCAGACGCAGGAGCTCGTGGAGCGCTTCGCCACCGCGCAGACGGGCCTCGTCGGGCACAGCGCCGCGATGCAGCCGGTCAACCGGCTCCAGCAGGCGCTGCGCGACAACTACGGCGTGACGCGCCCGGCCGGCACGGCCGTCCTGCAGCGGATCGACTTCAACACGCTCGACAATCCGTTCTTCTGGACGTCGCGCACACGGGACGGGAGATCGAGCGAGCCGTCGCCGGGCCTCCACTTCCTCGCGTTCTCGCCGACCAGCGACTTCTTCCGGCAGATGCGGCTCGCGATGGACGGCAGCTACCCCGACGGCGTCACGCTCCCGGTCTCGCCGCGGTCGGCTCGGATGGGGCTGAACCGGGTGATGCACCCGACGCACCGGCAGAACTTCCTCGTCCCGCCGCGACGGCATCGCTCGTTCCCGCTGAGTGAACTGGCGTAGCGCCGGACGCGGGCTGATCGCGCTCGCGCTGGTCGCAGCGGTCGGCGTGGGCGTCTGGCTGCTCGTGCGTCCGTCACGGCCGGCGCCGACGCTGCTCGTGGGCGTGGACGACGACACGATCAAGTGGACGCCGTTCCCGCTCACGGTCGTCCGGCGGCAGCAGGCGCTCGGCGCGAATGCGGTGCGGGTGACGCTGCCGTGGCACGGACAGGCCGCGCCGACGGCGGTGGAACGAGTGGAGCTCTCTCGCGCCGAGACGGCGGCGCGCCGCACCGCGGTCGTGCTCGCCGTGTTCGGCTACGCGGCCGACACGCCGTTGGGTGCGCACGCGCAGTCGCGCTTCTGCGGCTACGCGCGCGCGGCCCTCGCGCTCGCACCGGATGCGCGCGCGGTCGTGGTGTGGAACGAGGCGAACTCGCCGACGTATTGGCGCGGAACGGCGGCCGCGTACGAGTCACTGCTCGCGCGCTGCTACGACGAGCTGCACTCCGGACACGTGCAGGTTCTCGACTCGACCGCGTCCGCGCACGCATCCGTTGCGTTCGTGCGCGCGCTCGCGGCCGCGTTCCGCGCAAGCGGGCGGACGCGTCCGCTGGTGGACGCATTCGGGCACAACCCGTACCCGCGCACCGCGGACGAGCCGCCGGGCGCGCGCCACGCGGACGACTTCCTCGGCGAGGGCGACTACGCGCGGCTGGCGGCGACGTTGCGGACGGGCTTCGCCGGAACGGCGCAGCGCTCGCTCGCGGTCTGGTACCTGGAGGACGGCTACCAGTCGCAGGTCCCGGCGGAGCTGCGGCGCCGCTACCACGGTCGCGAGACGGTCCGGCTGGTGACGCCGCCGGTGCAGGCCGCGCGCGTGGCCGCCGCGATCCGTCTCGCCGCCTGCCAGCCGCTCGTCCGTGCGTTCTTCAACTTCGAGCTCGTCGACGAGCGCCGTCTCGCCGGCTGGCAGTCCGGCCTGATCTGGCGCGGCGCACGCGCGAAGCCCGCGGCGGCCGCGTTCGCCGCAGCCTCGCGCGAGGCGGCGGCCGGTCAGGTCCGCTGCGGGCCGTAGCTCAGCTGCGACGGCGCCAGGTGCGCCACGAGCCGAACGTGATCCCGAGCCAGCAGAGCGCGAAGAACACCGCGAGTGCCGGAGACGCGCTGCCGACGAGCGCCGCGACCCCGAACGCGACGAGCAGCACGATCGTCGCGAAGAGCCACAGCGCCGAGACGATCGCGGCGACGGCGAGCCGCTTCGCCGCGCGCAGAGCGGGCAAGCCGTCGCGCACGCGCGGCGCGACCAGCGCTTCGAGCAATCCATTCGGAAGACCGCGGAGAGCAACGGCGACGTCCCTCGTCGACCGGGCGGTGGCCGCGACGTCGACGCGGCGGACCAGGTCGTACCGGTCGAGACGGCCCTCGGCGTAGTGGCGCCGGAGCAGCGCGAGTGCCCTATCGCGGTCAGCGTCGCCGACGAGAGTCACACCGACAGGCTAACGAAAGGGTCAGGCCGCGGTGTAAAGGGTCATGCGCAGCGATCCGTGCTCGCAGACCGAGGTCGGCGGCGTGATCGGCACGACGAAGGTGCCGCCGCCTGTCGCCGTCACCTGCAGCTGATGCGCGACGGGCTCACAGGGCTGGCCCGCCTGCCCCTCGCCCACTCCCGGCACGTCGGGAGAGAAGCGCGCGTCTGAGGTGGCGGACGCGGACGGCTGCAGCACGATCTTCGCGGCGGTCGCCGTCCCCGGCTGCGCCGCCGTCACGGAGGTCGACAGCGCGCCGCCCTGCGCGTCGAGCAGCTGGAGCTGCGGCAACCCGGAGACGAAGCACGCCGAGTTGGACGTGTTCGTCACCGTGAGCCGGTAGCTGATCTGCCCCGCCCCGGCGCTGCCGGGGACGCCCGCAAAGGTCCCGGCGAGGCTCGAGCCGGTGCAGGCAGCCGCGGCCGCCGGCGGGGGCGTCGTCGTCACCGTATGCGTGACCGTCCTCGTCACCGTCTGCGTGACCGTGACCGTCTTCGCGCCGCCGCAGCCGGCGAGGACGACGACGAGTCCCGCCAGTCCGATGAAGAGCAACCGTCGCAACGGGGCGACTCTAGCGATTCACGATGTACCGTTCGTTGCCGTGTGATCCGTTTGGGCGGTTAGCTCAGCTGGGAGAGCGCCTGCCTTACACGTATGCGAGAACGATTTCGCGCGGTTTCAAGTGGCTGCCGAACAGCTTGCTGAGGCTGGTTGCGAGTGTGAGGCTTGCGCCACGTTTCGCCCGCTGGTTGACAGTGTGTTTCCAGCGACGAGGCGTCCGAATCCCTGGTCGAGCCTGCGGCCACCGGCTCACTCATCCTGTGCGAGCAAGACCCGCATTGTTGGTCCGAGGCCGACGGCATTGCGGCCGCCGGCCTCGGCCGGGGAGAGAGAGTCCCTGGGAGGCAAGCGGGCGGCTCACTCCGAGGGTGGATCTCTCGAGCCGAGCGTTTCACAGCCGAGCCTGGAACTGAACTAGACCCTTGTCGGGCTATCGTCGGGGGCATATGAGGTGGGCGGCGGACGGGCGAGGGTCGCCCGGGCGATGCCGTCTCCACGACAAAGCCAGGGCCATCCACGAAACGGGATCAGCCATAGACCCCGCCGCAGAAAGGATCCTGTCCCCCACCCTGACTCCGGGACGGCACCAGGTGGCTCGCCCGCGCGCAATAAGTGTGATGCTCTCGTTCTCCCGACGAACGCGGTCGCCTACTAGGTGACGGAGAACACGCCCTTCATTCCGGCGGCTGCATGACCGGGAACGGTGCACCTATATGGGAAAGAGCCGGCGCTCTTGAAGCTGACACGAAGCGTCGCCGACTTGCCCGGCGCGATCATCGGCGACTTCTTCCCAGCAATGGCGAAGTCATGCTTGAGATGACCGACATTCGTGATTTTGAAGACGACCAATCCCCTTGGCGCAGTCTTGTTCGTTAAGACGAACTTGAACTCCGACGCTTTGACCCCGATCGTCGAGATTGCTGCCGTCCGTGCAGAGGCAGCAAGCGGGAGCCCGATCGCGACCGCAAACGTGACGGTGAGCACAACCCGCTTCATCAATGAGTCCCCTCCAACCTGCCCGCCGAGCGCCCGCACCCCTCTACGGTAGCCAACGGCTGTCCGTGAGAGCGTTTCCACCGTTGACCGAACACTCACAAGGTTGAAGACCCGCCAAAACGGCTCGCAGCAGGTCGACAGCCTCACGCTCGCCCGGTGATCGCATCTCGAAGCTGTTGCGGGCGCGTCTGCCGATCGCTTCCTCGACGAATGTCCCATTGCGTCGCGATCCAGATCGTGCTGATCATCGAGGGCCAGGTCAGGAGAGACCGGAGCGCACCGAGGGTGAGGGGACTTCGCGTGATCGGAGGACGTCAGCGCTGGCTAGTAGGGCTCGCGGCTGCGCTCGTGGCGATCGTGTGCTGGGGCGGGCTGGCGCTTGCCGACTCGCTCACATCCAGCCCACCTGCGCCTCTGTTGGAGAAGGGCGGTCCGGTCGAGCCAATCAACCGGCAGAACTTCGCGTGGATGAACCGACTCAGTCCTGATCAGCATCAAACGGGCGATCCGCTCATGGGGAACCGCTGGGGTGAGTAAGCCAGCAGCGCCGCTCAAAAGGCATTGTCACGACGATCGGCGCCGTGAAACGTCTGATGCGGGCCTGGTCTGACATTGCCAAGACGCTCAGTCCAAGCGATGTCGGGGCGCTGCGTCACACGCCCCGTGATGGTCCAGAGCCGGGATTGCTCGGGCTACTTCGGAGGCATCTCGTGAAGGCTGCCGCACGCCGTTCAGCCGGAGGTGATGCCGACCAAGCAGAGCTTGTAGCTGCCCGGTAATAAGGCTCGGTACCAAACGGCGACCGCCTCGGTGTGTGCTGCGCCGGTGCTGGTCGCGTTGCCGGCGGCTAGGCACGAAGGGGTGCTTTGCCACGTCGGATCAAACAGCCAGGCAAGCAGCGGCTCGCCAGCAGAGAATCCCAGTGCGTTCCCGGCCAACCAGAAGCCCCATGCAGTCTTACTCGTCACTCGTACGGTTACGCCCGTCGTCGGAGCAGGCGCTGGCGGCGAGCCGCGACAGATTCCGAGCAGGTTCGCAGCAGCCGCGACAGCCGAAGGTGGCCTCGCCTCCGAGGACGACGCGGTGGCAGCCGAACCAGCGAGCGCCAAGGCAATGACCAACGCCGCCGCAATTGGAAGAGCAAGGTCGGTGTGAGTTCTCGTCGCGATCTCTTCTTCCCGAACCTCCGACGATCTGGCGAGTTACCGAGGGTACGCCAGGCTGCAGACATCACTCATCCCGCCAAGACGCGCGAGCCGCAACCCCTGTGCCAATGCGACCCAGCCGATGAGAGCCCAGCCGTCGGGCGGCGCGCGTATCGTCTTACCGTCTGTGGCTGGGGTCGACTATCGCTATGAGCTTCGCCGCGGCGACGAGGTCGTCGCTACCGGGCATCTCAGGTGCGAGGAGCCGCTCGAGGTCGGCGACCGGCTGGAGATCAACGGCCAGACTGGGATCGTCCGCACAGTTGAATCACTCTTGGGCGAGCAGGAGCGACGCCTCGTTGTGCAGCTCGTACGCGATCGCATCTAGTCAGAGGCGTCTGGAGCGTCGAGAGTGTGGATGTTGTCAGGGCTGCGCTCGAGTCTCGCCGTCGCTTGAGTGACAGACGAAGAGTCAGGACGTGCGTCCGACAGTTCCAGGCGACGCTCCGGGGGGAGCTGCTCCGGTACACGAGCGTGCCCGATGGATTGGTGTCGAGGTCCTAGCACGGTCCGCCTCAATGTGCTGGACCCATGCCACCCCATCCGGAGCGATGCGATCCGTCAGGAGGTCTTGTGAGCGCTCCACGTGCCAGCGCCTTTCCGGGTCTTAGCGAAGCAGCACTCAACGCCCGCTGGGACATGGTCTGGGAAGTACAGCGGCGCTTTCTCGGGTACGTACTGGGGGGGGTCACGTCCACGCCACTTCTGGCCCTCCTCGACTGCCGACGAGCCGAGTCGCGCTCAACGAGTGATCTCGAGCTTGGACGCGACGACCGTGGGCGTGGATTTCCTGGTTGTACTCCCAACACGAAGGATTGGCCAGACGTACCAGCTGTACGTGCCCGGTGCGAGTGTGACGGTATGCCCGTCGCGCCGCCAACGGCCGGGGACATGGACGTGCGGAACGCTCGTGGTGGCCGAGTAGATCGACTCGCCGTTGTGTGTGATCTCAACGACGTACGCCGAAGCTTTCGCGACCGGCGGCCACCCGAGCCACGGGCGCGAAGGGGTAGCGACTCCTGCCCGCAGTCCTACGGCAGCGGTTCTCGTCCCTGAGATCGGTCGTGGTGTCGAGAGAGTGGGATTGACAGCCCTGGGTGCTGTCTCAGCGGTCGCTTTCCGCCGGGTGAGCGGTCCGGGCGGCGTTCGGGCGGCAGTGTCGTTGGCCCTCAGCGCTGTCGCGGCGATCGCCTTCGCCTGGAGAGGCACCGCGGGCGGCGTCCGACCGGCAGATTCGGTGGGCGAACCACGGTGATCCGACAGAGACGCACCGAAGACACCAACGCTTACCGCGGCGGACAGCGCAACAGCGACCACAACGCCGGCGAACCGCCGACGTGGGGAACTCCACTCCCGAAAGAGCATTCCACGGTGCCGACGCGAGTCCGGATCGACAAGCATCGTCTCCGGGCTGACGAGACTCTCACAGTCGGGGACCACCTGGGCGACCGGCACGGGGGCCGGAACGTCGATCGGAGCAGACCCGTGCGGCGGATCGACGACCTCAGAAGAGACGGATTCCCGCATCGCCAACTGCACGCGCAATGCGGGATCGACGAGTACCAGCTCCGGGCTTACAGGCGTCTCTTCGAAATCGAAGGCCATCGGGACGACCGTCACGACCCGTGGTGTCCGACCAGCTTCAATTGCCGTTGCCGCGAGATCGAGCAAAGAACCGAGACTCTTCTCGATACGGGCACGTACTCCTCTAGCCGCGAGACGCGAGCGGCACCGGTGAGCATCAGGGCCTTGACATGCCTCGAATCCTGCGTCGCCGCTCAGTGACCGGGTCGGCTGCCACGACCCTTGTCTCGGGTCTCCGAGGTCAGGCCATGGCTGGCTTTGTTCGATCGTGAACCATGTAGGCCACGATCAGAGCCGCCGGGAAGAAGATCAGGCTGAAAAGGAAGTACAAGAAGAAGCTGTGCCCTTTCCGCGCAGCAACCCGCGCCGGCCAGAATGCGATCGCAATCCAGATGATGATGAGGATGATCGACCCAACCCACCAGCCACTTGCTGCAACGAGCATCTCGACCTCCGTTTATCGCTGTTTACGGCCTCGCTACACGCTCCGCGTCCTTAGAGAACCGGTACACCCGCCCATCGGCATCGTCTTAATGGGATGAAGCGTTGAACTTCGCCCTCGACGCCCTATTACGAATTGATGCCGTAACAGGCTGTAAACCGCGGTGACCCAGTGCGCCGCCGTTTTGAGCGTCGCCTGGGCCAGCGTTGCTCCCATTGGCAAATGGGGCGCTGGTGTCCGAGGTTGGTGTAGGCGGCGTAGGCGCGGTGGCAATTGCCACCGCACTCTCTGACAGCCTTAACTGACCCCGTGAGCAGCTTGTTCGGCACTTCCCTTGACCTCATCGGCCAAGTCGGACACCACGGCCGTGCCATGATCACCCGCTGCCGCCACCCTTTCGGCAGCCTTGCCGGACTCATGGGCAGCCGTCTCGCTCCATGAGGAACTTGAGTCCTTCGCCGAGCTCCACATTGAGCTCCAAGACCCTTCGCTCTTCCGCCAGAACAAGACAACGGCAGCGAGCGCGCCCGCCAGAACCAGTGCAAACAGCTTCGACATCGCTCTCCTCTCGTCGCTCGGATGCTATCGCGTCCGGGGACGCCCTTCGCCTCAGTCGGCAGGGCTTTCGGTCAGCGTGTAAGTCCGTTCAGGCGGCTAGCTCAGCTGGGAGAGCGCCTGCCGCCGTTCGTCCCCGTGACGGGCTTGCTCGAAGACAGGTGCATTGACACCGAGCGTGAATGCGGACTGATCCGGTCCTTCTTTGGCACCCGGCACGCGTGACGCCGTTGTGTGTGTGGCGGTCAGGGTCAGGGCTTGGTCAGCTGTAGCCCGCAGGTTCCGTCGAGACAGGTGACCACCTTGTCGGAGGCCGGTTTGAGCTTCGGACCCTCGACAGCCCATTGGGGCCTACACTCCGGCACCTATGTCTCCGACATCGTCGCCACCGGCTCGGAGCACGCCGCCAGGTCGGGCAGGGTTACGATCGGGGCAGCCGCGGCCACTCCTGTCCGGTTTGTCGTCGGCGGGCGACGAGGCCGGCTCGCGGCGGCGCTCGGCTGGCCCTGGCCGCGGTCGATCGACATCGCCGCCGCCGCCGCGGCAATAGCGTTGCTCATGCTTGTGGCAGCGTGGCGGTGGCTCGGCTTGCGCCTCGTCGTCGAGCGTTCCGGCCGATAGAGAAGGCCTGGTCGAGTTTCTGGGTGGCACATCCGTCCAACAGCAGCTTGCGGGGCCGCCTGGCTGTCAGCCGGTGGTGTAGGTGGCATACAGGGAGTAGCGGCTGCTGCTTGTGTTGTTGGAGGTGGGATAGCTGGCGGGCGGGTTGGCGGTCGAGCTATAAGCCACCTTCGCGTAGCGCTCCTCCCCGGCCTGATCGGTATAGAAGTGGCGGCTGTTGCCGTCCCCATACCAATAGCCCAACCAATAGCTGCCCGCAGCCAACGTCACTGGGCTCGGCAAGCTCAACGTCACCCACCGCGCAGACTGGCCCGCCGGAATCGTCACTTCCACCGTCGTCGCCTGCAATCCAGCGGGTTTGCCGCCACTGTCCCCATAGATCACCGCCCGCAGATGCGACAGGGCACTCCCACCTGCGACATAGGCATGCAACTCACTCACCGTCGCCTGCCCACCCAGACTGTACGAACCCGACAAGTCCAGATACCCCGCCCCACCAGTATCCACCAACGACCCCACACCCGCATCACCCAGCGTGCCGCTGCTCGACGCGGCGGCCGGGCTGGCGCTGACCTCGCCCGAGCGGGCGCTCTCACCGATCGCGTTGAGGGCCGTCAGCTCGTAGAAGTACGTGTTGCCGTTGTTGACAGTCGTGTCGTCGTAGCTCGTCACCGACGCGCCGACATCGACGAGCGCCGTTTCGTTGCCGGCGCTGGTCGAGCGATACAGCCTATAACCGGTCAGAGTCGAGCCGCCGTCGCTCGGCGGACTCCACGAGAGATGCACGACACCATCCCCGGCCGACACGGCGAGCGTCGGCGCAGACGGCGCGGCCGCGGTTCCGCCGCCCCCGCCGCTCGAGGTCACGACCGCATACAGGGAGTAGCGGCTGCTGCTTGTGTTGTTGGAGGTGGGATAGCTGGCGGGCGGGTTGGCGGTCGAGCTATAAGCCACCTTCGCGTAGCGCTCCTCCCCGGCCTGATCGGTATAGAAGTGGCGGCTGTTGCCGTCCCCATACCAATAGCCCAACCAATGGCTGCCCGCAGCCAACGTCACTGGGCTCGGCAAGCTCAACGTCACCCACCGCGCAGACTGGCCCGCCGGAATCGTCACTTCCACCGTCGTCGCCTGCAATCCAGCGGGTTTGCCGCCACTGTCCCCATAGATCACCGCCCGCAGATGCGACAGGGCACTCCCACCTGCGACATAGGCATGCAACTCACTCACCGTCGCCTGCCCACCCAGACTGTACGAACCCGACAAGTCCAGATACCCCGCCCCACCAGTATCCACCAACGACCCCACACCCGCATCACCCAGCGTTGTCGGTGCGCTCGTCTGTGGGGCGAATGCGTAGACCTTGCCGTCCCATGAGCCGACGAACACGCGGCCGCCGACGATGCTGGGCGCACCGAAGACCGGGCCTCCGATGGTCGCGCCGCTGTTCCACAGCGGCGCCCCGGTCGTCGCGTCGTAGGCCAGAAGCTGGTCGCCAGGCCCGTTGCCGTAATAAACAACGCCGTTTGCGATGCTCGGTGACGATGTAACAGCGCCGTTGATGCCCGCTGTCGTGTTCCAACTGAGCTTCAGCTTGCAATCGGTGCCGACGTCGAAGGCGACAAGTCCGTGCACGAAGGGGCCGCCGGTGAGGTCTGTGGGGCTCGAGACATACAGCTTGTTCGTCGCTTGCGAGTAGGCTGGCACACCGATGAGCTCGCCCCCGTCGACGTAGTCGGAGAGCTTGATCAGCTGCAAGGGCCCGGTGCCGACCGAGCCTGCGTTGTAGAGCACCACAACTCCCGACTTGTTCTCGACTACGGCTTCCTCAGGACAGCCCGGCGGCTGAAAGAGCACGGGCGTCGAGCCGAAGTCGACATCGAAGCCCTCCAGGCCCGGATAGTTCGAAGCAACGACGCCCAGACTGGACGTCAAGCGGACAACGTGCTCCCCGTAGCCGGCGCTTTCGTCCGACCCGATCGTGTTGCCGGTGGCCACAAAAATGTCGCCGCTCGCAGAGTCGACGGAGACGCCACCCCAGCTCCAAATCCCACCGCCCTCCAGGTTCCCGTTCGGTGTCGACGTCGGATACCAGGTTGAAATCGCCCGCGTCGTGGTGTCGATCTGGATCAGTCGACCGACATAAGGGGTCGTATCGCAGCCGTCGCTTGCGTTGCTGACATAAAGCTTTCCGTTTGCCAGCGTGAGCCCGGCCCACACATGCTCATACGCCGCGTTCAGGCCGAGCGAGACGGGCCAGCCGGAAGCTTCGACGCCAGTCGCCAAATCAAGCGCGTGCACCTGGTTGTCACCGCCTGCCACATAGACGAGCCCGGCCGTGCGATCGATCGCAGCAGTCCCGGTGACGCCGAGCGTGCTTCCGTCGGGGCTGTCTTGACAGGTCGAGAAAGCGTGCGACCCCAGGTTGCGCTGCCAAACGACGGCTCCGGTCGCGGCGTCCAGCGCATAGAAATCACCGTGCTCGCTTCCGACATAGACCAGATCCTCCGGCGAGCCGCCGACCGCGACGCCCGCGGCCACCACCGGCTGAGCCGTAACGCCAGAACTGACCGTAGTCGACCACAACTCTCCCAATTGACCAACGTTCTGCGCGCCAAGCGACGACTCGACGCTATTGAAGCCGTCTCGCTGAAGATCGAAGCCATAGCTCGGCCAATCAGTCCCCGCACGAGCCGCGCCCACCGGCAGCACGAGCACGAGAACAATCATCAAGGACCACCAGCGCCTGCTCAGCGAAACCCCTTCCCATCGAAACGCGCGCTCGGTCGCGCCGCCTGTCAGTCTGCGTCGATCCTACGAAATCAGCCACGACGGAGCGCAATCCTCCAACACGGGCTGACCGTCTCAGGGCGAAGCGGCGCCATATCGTTCGATCTGAACGCCGCTTTCGAGACATTGCCTGGCACTGTGGGGGCGAGCGTCCTCAGCCGGAAGCACGCGTGACCACTAGCTGCCTGGCCCGTACAGGTCGATCAAGCGCGAACCCAACGGATGCTCGATTGCGGATTAAACATCTCCGGCTTGCGCTTCAACGGTGCGCCCACCCAGTGACCGCCTACCTTCGTAATCGGACGCCGCACCGCTAGCGCGCACGAGCAGCAGACATCAGGAGGCCGTGGAAACAAGTTGTAAACCGGCTTCTTGGCTCAGCCTGCAGTGACGACAGAGACTCGGCGCATGAGTCTGGCTTGGACTGGGAGGGTCTCGTGATCGCCGGAGCGTGGACGTTCGGCTGGGAGGCACTTCTCGCCCTCTGGTCCCTCACCCTCGCGCCCGTGACATTCGTGCTCGTGTTAACGACGCGGCGAGTTGCACGCGCCGGCTTGCCGGGTCTTCGCAAGGCGGTGGCCGCAATGGGAGCTCGAGAGGTCACGACAGGCAAGAAGGTGGTCCTCCCCATCTGGCACAACGTCGGCCACGACCAGGTAGCGACGTACTCCGCACCACTTGCTAACAAGGTTGCCGCGAGAACCGAGGACAGCATCGACGCTGTCGCTGAGCCTCGGTCCTCCTGAGGAGAAAGGAGGCGCTCGAACCGGCGCATCGCGATCACACCCTGCGGTATGTCGTCGCGGATGGGCCAACCATCCTCGATCTGCACGAGGCAACAATGTTCTTACACGAAGCGTTCCGTCGGGCGAGCAAGACCTCGACAAACGCCGAACGCTTGCTGAACCCGACAGCGACCGAGGCGGCTTTCGGCTCTTTAGGCGAGCCGGGTGACCCCGAAGCGATTGAGCACCTTGCGGGATGTGTGATTGACCTCTACGGCGCGCTTCTCGATTGGGCGCGCGAGATCAGGTCAGCCATCTTGCCGGAGCTTCCCGACGAGGCGCAGGAGATTGCGGCGACGATGAACGACATGGCGATCAGACAGATGCGCGCCTTCGCAGAGCAAGTAGTTGACGAGATCGACAGGCTTCCCGCGATGCTACGCGGTGACGCACCTATGCCAACCGATCTGGGATTCCATCTCAACCTAGACGTTGACGACGGCCTGGTCGAAGCGTTCGGGGCGGCGATGGAGAGGGCCTCGGGCTCGCTAGGAGAAGGGCGAATGGGACTCGACCCGACTGGGTTTCCACAACTGCCGCGAAAGTACGAGCCGGGTACGACGTGTTCTCGGGCGGCAAGATTTGACATCCGGTCTCCAGTCTCGCCCACACAGACAGACGTGCCACGGGCTTCGCAAGGCTCCCTGACAAAGTGGCCGATCCGCGACCCTGGTCCTCCGAGGGAGATCCCGCCGCGGATCGAACATCAGAACTATGTTTGGTCACTACCTCCTCTTGACTCTGGCCGGTCAGACGGACTGGCCCTCATGGCTTCACTGGATTCCGCACGGGCTCCGGACGTGGGAGGCGTGGGTCGCTATTGGCACGCTCACGCTCGCCGCAATGACCGGCGCCCTTGCAATCGCAAGCTGGCGACTTGCCGCTCGTACGGAGCAGGATGTCCGGGCTTCGACCCGCAGTGCAGATGCTGCCGAGGCCGCATTCGCGATGTCGACAAGGCCCTGTCTTTTCGAGGTTCCGATCGGACGCTATTTGCGTCAGGTTCCATCCAACACGATCATCAGCGGTGCCACTGGTTACCACGAAGTAGACGAGGCCGACATCGATATCGACGTCTATGACGACAAGCTGCTCATCGAGATCCCCTTGCGGAACGCCGGCCAAGGAATCGCGTTCCTGGGCGAGCCTACCCTTGAGATCGACGTAGGCGGAAGAGCGATCCTTGGCGTCACACTGTCTACAGCGGTCGCCCCCGGCGAGCTGACGCGACTCGACTTCCAGGTCAAGTGGGAAACACCCGAGGAGGCGAATCCCTACAAGGCCCCTCTTTCCGCCGATGGGCGACGGCCGTCACGTCGATCCAGTACAGCGACGCGACCGGTCGGCAAGGAACGACCACACGGGCGACCCTCAGACGGCGCGTTAACGAAGAGGAAGATCGGTGGATCGTTGACAGGGTGGAGCTGACGAATGAGGACGACGACGAGCCGATCGCTGTGCTGACGGGACGCTCGGCGCGAGGCGGCTAAGCGCATTGTTTACATCTCGCGTTTACATCGCCTGGCCGACCCGTCGCACCAACTTTCACTCCGGAACAAGAAAGCCCCGCGTCAGCAGGGCTTTCCATTACCGTGTGGCTGTTCCGGGCGGTTAGCTCAGCTGGGAGAGCGCCTGCCTTACACGCAGGATGTCGCAGGTTCGAGCCCTGCACCGCCCATTCCTGTTGTCGATACGACAACGCGCTCTAATAAGAATCCGCCGTCGATCCGCTCAGCGATGGGACTCCGATCGGCGGGGCTCAGAACGACGCCTGGTCGTGAGTGAGGCGATGTGCTCGAGAACGGTGTCCAGTGCCGCCTCGAGTGGGTCGACGTCACGGCGGACCTGTGAAAGGACTAACCCGCCTTGGACGGCAGCTAACAGAGCTGTGGCCAAGCGGTCGGGATCGGCGCTTCGACGCAGGTCGCCCCGCTTATACATGGTCTGCAATCCCTCTCGGATCGCGCCCTCCCATCGGTCAAATCCGTTGACCAGATCCTCGCGACACTCCGGGTGTGCCTCGAACAGCTCTCCGACGAGGCTTCCCAGGGGGCAGCCACCTTGGCATTGGATTTGCCGTCGGCCCTCAACCAGGAGATCACGCCATGCCCGGAGGGCCTCCAGGCTGTCCAGGCTTGCGAGATGAGGTTGTTGGCTCTCGAGGAGAGCCCGGGTCTGATGTGCGATCACGGCCCGGACCAGCCCCTGCTTGTCACCGAAATAGTGGTAGAGCTGCGAGGCGCTTACTCCGGCCGCATTCTGCACGTCCTCCCAGCTGGTGCCTGCCACGCCGCCCGAATAGATCAGGGTCGCCGCGGCTTCGACGATCCGTTCGCGGGTGGCTAGCCCTTTGGCTGTGAACGTTCGCTCATCAGAGCTCTCTGCATCGCTACCAGTCACGGAGCTGTCCTAATACAAAGATTGGAGTTGACACTTCATTACAGTATGACATACTGGAGTGAACACTTCAAAACTTAGGAGATCCGAACTGCCAATGAGCTCACTCCCAGGAAAGACGGTACTCATCACGGGCGCCAACTCCGGCATCGGCAAGGATGTGGCCCGACAACTGGCATTGCGCCCTGAGATGGCGCGGATTTACCTGGCGTGCCGGAACCGAGAGCGGGCGACAACGGCGAAGGCCGAGCTTGAAGCCGCGACCGGCCGGAGCATCTTCGACATCGTTCTCATGGACGTCGCCGATCTGGGTTCGGTGCGCGCCGGCCTGGCCGGCATCAATCGATCCCTCGACGCGCTGGTCATGAACGCTGGTGTCATCGGCCCGCAGTCGATGGACTTGACCGCTGACGGGGTCACCACCGTGTTCGCCACGAACGTTCTTGGCCATGTCGTCCTCCTCGAAGGGCTCCTGGCCGAGGATCGCCTTGGCGAGGTGGCGGTCCTCGCCGGAAGCGAAGCAGCCAGGGGAGTCCCGAAGCTGAGGATGAGACGGCCATCGTTCGTCTCAACCTCCGCCGACGAGCTCGCCACCGTCATCGACGGCAGCTACTTCGCCGGCAGAAAAGCTGACTTCAACCTAGCCTTCGGGCAGGCCAAGTACATCGGGGCCCTCTGGATGGCCTACCTGGCCCGCCAACACCCCGACCGCCGCTTCATCACCGTGAGCCCCGGCAACACCACCGGCACCCAAGCGGCCAGTGACCTCCCATTGCCGATGCGCATAGCGGCCAAATACGTCATGCCCACCCTGGGTCTCGCCCACAAACTTGACGTGGGCGCGAAGCGACTGGTCGACGGCGTCACCGACCCGACCCTGTCCAGCGGCGTGTTCTACGCCAGCGCGGCCAACACGCTCACCGGTCCCTTGATCAACCAAGCAGACATCCTCCCCGACCTGGCCAACCCGTCGTTTCAGGACCACGCCAACGAGGCCATCCACCGCTTCATCAGCTAACAACAGAGATCGCTACGTGTGGCTTTGAAAGGCATGCTGGACCGCGAATCCGCGACCTAGAAGCGGTGCAGGAAGGTCCAGGCCCAGGGCGGGATCGTCGCCGGCGCGCCGGTCGACTCGCGCAATGCCGGGTCGCCGGCGTGGCCCGCGTACGCGGCCCGGCCGAGCTTCCATTCGACCCACTTCCACGCCCAGTCAGGGACCGGCTTCGGCACCTCCGTCGGGAGCGGAGCCGGTTTCGGCTTCGGCCGGGGCGGGCCGGGCGGCGAGGCCGGCTCGCCGTCGCCGTAGTCGCCCTTCGTGTAGAGCGTGGCCTCGCTCTTGCGCCGGTCGAGCAGGCCCTCGAGGAACCGATGGCCGGCGTGGTCGTACTGCTCGAGAGCGGGCGTCGGATCCTGCTTCGCGTTGATGGCGTGGCCGACCGATCCCGACAGCGCACCGCCTCCGCAGTTGAAGGCGAACGAGGCCAGCGCGTCGCGCTCGCACTGCGCAAGGGCACGGGTGATGTAGTGATCGATCGCGGTCTCCGCGACGGCCGCGTCGTGCTGCAGCATCTGGATGCCGTGGGCCATGGTGATCGTTCCCCACTCCGTCACGTCGTGCGGCGTGACGGGGCCCAGATGGATGAGATGGCCGAAGCCGATCGTCGCGTTGTTGGCGGCGTCGTTGTACGGCTTGTCCCGCCACCCTTCGTAGCGGCCGATGAAATGCGCTCCGCGTGGACTGAGCTGAGTCACGCTCGCCCTCCATTCCGCCGCAGATCCAGATGAGGCAACCGCCTGCTGCCGCCCCGAGCCTCGCATCGCCGCCGATTGGCGTCAAGAACTGCTTGACCCTCCCGACCGGTCCGTTGTACCGTCGTGGCGCGGCTTAGTCGTTCCTGCGGCGCCCCGGCACCGACCCACGTAGGAGGAGCGACGATGAACACGCCGACCCACACCACGAATCCGGTCTCCGACGTCGGCTCTGACATCGGCCGGCACCGACCCAACGCCAAGCCGCCGAAGCCGACCCCGAAGAAGCACCTCCCGCCGACGAAGCGCGAGCTGCTCCACTCCTACATGGTCGCGACCGCCGGAAACGCGTTCGGCTGGAACTACCGCGAGGTGCGGCCGCTCACCGTGCCGCCGAGGCTTGCGCACGGCGTCGACGCCGACTGCTCCTACGGCGTGACCATCCTCTGCGACTGGGCCGGCGTGCCGGACCCGACCGGCTCCCACTACGACGGATACGGGAACTCGGTCTCGATCTTCCAGCACCTGCCGCACATCCCGGTCGGCAAGGCGAAGGTCGGCGACATCCTCCTCTTCGGCCCGAACGGCGCGTGGCACGCGACGATGATCCTCGAGCCGTCATTGGATCCGCTGCTCTGGTCGCACGGCCATCAGGGCGCGCCGAACCTGTACCGGCTCTCGGCGGACAAGCGGCAGCCGGTGACGATCTGCCGGATCGACGCGCCGTAAGTCAACCGCCGCCACATCATCCCGATGGGGCGACGTGAAACCGGACCGTCACCCGTAGCATCGGACGCATGGCGTTCGACTTCGTCGTGCAGAGGCTGCAGATCGGGGACGTGATCCTCGTCGACGGGACCGAGGCGACGGTGCTGCGCGACATCGAGCGGACGGAGACCAGCGTGCGCGTGATGCTGCGCGTCGAGGGCTCCTCCGAGGAGATGGTCCGGGAGTGGCCGCTCGGCGAGATGGTCACCGTCGTGCGCGGACCCTGACGGAGCCGTGGCGAGCGGACCCACCCACCGTGTCGTGATCGTCGGCGCCGGCTTCGGCGGCCTCTTCGCTGCGCGGTTCCTCGCGCGCGCGCCCGTGCAGGTGACGCTGGTCGACCGCACCAACCACCATCTGTTCCAGCCGCTGCTCTACCAGGTCGCGACCGGAATCCTGTCGTCGGGTCAGGTGGCGCCGCCGACGCGCGACGTGCTCAAGCGCTACGCGAACGTCAGCGTCGAGCTGGCGGAGGTGACCGGCATCGACCTCGCCGCGCAACAGGTGGCGACGACACAGCCGAACGGACGGACGGTGACGCTCCCGTACGACAGCCTGATCGTCGGCGCGGGCGTCGGCCAGTCCTACTTCGGGCACGACGAGTTCGCCGAGTTCGCGCCGGGGATGAAGACGCTCGACGATGCGCTCGCACAGCGGGAGCGGATCTTCACCGCGTTCGAGATGGCCGAGCTCGAGGACGACGCGGAGGCGCGGGCAGCCTGGCTGACATTCGTCGTCGTCGGTGGCGGCCCGACCGGCGTCGAGATCTCGGGCCAGATCGCCGAGTTGTCGCGGCGCGCGCTGCAAGGCAACTTCCGGCGCTTCGATCCGGCCGTCGCGGTCAAGGTGCTCCTGTTCGAGGGCGGCAAGGAGATCCTCGCCACCTTCGGCGGCGATCTGTCCGCCAAGGGAACGAAGGAGCTGGAGAAGACCGGCGTCGAGATCCACACCGGCTCGATCGTCACCGGCGTCGACGCGGACGGCGTCGACGTGAAGGGACCCGACGGGACGATCACGCGCTACGCGGCGAAGACGAAGATCTGGGCCGCCGGCGTGTCGGCGTCGCCGCTGGCGAAGCTGCTCGCCGACGCGTCGGGCGCCGAGCTCGACCGGGCCGGCCGGATCAAGGTGCAGCCGGACTGCTCGCTGCCGGGACATCCCGAGGTCTTCGCCGTCGGCGACATGATGAACCTGAACGACCTCCCCGGCGTCGCGGAGGTCGCGCTGCAGACGGGCATCCACGCGGCGCGGACGATCCGCCGGCGGCTGGACGGCGAGCAGCCCCGGCCGTTCAAGTACCGCGATCTCGGCAGCATGGCCGCCGTGTCGCGGCGCCGCGCCGTCGTCAGCTTCCACGGCATCCGCGTCTCGGGCTGGCTCGGCTGGCTGATGTGGATGTTCGTCCACCTCGCGTTCCTGACCGGCTTCAAGAACCGGTTCAAGACGGTGATCAGCTGGTCGCTCAGCTTCGTCGGCGCCGGTCGCACCGAGCGCGCGCTTACGTGAGCTCGCGGGCTCCCGGCGGAGGCTTGGCCCGTCTCGGGCGCGCCGAGCTGGGCGAGCGCCTCGGCGGCTTCGTCTACGGGACGATCGTCGTACTGTCGGTGATCGTCACCGGGTTGCGGGCTTTCCCGCACGGACTGTGGGATGTGGCGGTGCTCGTCGCGGTGACGACCGTCGTCTTCTGGCTCGCGCACGTGTACGCGCGCGGGATCGCCTTCAGCGTCGGCCACGACGCGCACCTCTCGCTGAGGGAGCTCGACCTCATCGGCCGTCGCGAGGCCTCGATCGTCGGCGCCGGAGTCCCGCCCGAGGTGGCACTCGTCCTCGGCGCCGCCGGCGTGCTCTCGGACCAGGTCGCGACCTGGCTCGCCTTCGGACTCGGCCTGGTCGTGCTCGGCGCGGTCGGCGTCGTGTTCGCCCGGGTGGAGCACCTGACCCCGGGGCGAACGGCGCTGGCGATCCTCGCCAACCTGGCGCTCGGCCTGGTGCTGATCGGCCTCAAGGTGCTCGTGGTGCACTGAGCCGGCGCATTGAAACCGTCCTGTAACCGCCGGCTCGTGCGACCTTCGTGCGCGCACGTGGTCGAGTCGGGGTCGCGCACCCACTCGCGTCCGCGCGACTTAGCGAGACTGGCGTCATGTGCCGCTGGCTCGCGTATTACGGCAAGCCCGTCCGCATGGACAAGGTGCTGTTCGGGCCGCAGCACTCGCTGATCGAGCAGAGTCTGCACTCCCACCTCGGCGCCGAGACGACGAACGGCGACGGCTTCGGGATCGGCTGGTACGGGCCGGAGGCTGAGCCCGGCTTCTTCAAGAGCATGGAGCCGGCCTGGAACGACCGGAACCTGCGCGACCTCGCGAGGCACGTCGAGTCGCATCTGTTCATCGCCCACGTCCGGGCCACGTCGGGCACGCCGGTGCAGCAGACGAACTGCCATCCCTTCCGGTACGGGAAGTGGCTGTGGGCGCACAACGGCGTCGTCCGCGACTTCGCCAAGGTCAAGCGCGACCTCGTGCTGGCGGTCGACCCGTCGCTCTTCCCGCTGATCGAAGGCTCCGCAGACTCCGAGGTGCTGCTCTTTCTCGCGCTCACGCTCGGCCTCGAGGACGACCCACCCGCCGCGGTCGCGCGGACGATCGGCCTGGTCGAGCAGATCGGCCACGCACACGACGTCGAGTACCCGTTCCAGGGGACGATCGCAACCACCGACGGCGAGCGGCTCTGGGCGTTCCGCTACTCGAGCGAAGGGAAGTCGCGCACGCTCTACTACTCGACCCTGTACGACACACTGAAGGCGCTCTATCCCGACGACGAGCGCTGGAACGACTTCGACGAGGAGACGCGCGTCGTCGTGTCGGAGCCCCTCGGTGAGCTGCCCGGCGTATGGAACGAAGTGCCGGAATCCAGCTGGGGTGTCGTCCAGCCCGGCCAGGACGAGATGCATCCGTTCCGGCCGCTTCTGCCGGCGCACGCCTGACCGGACCCATCGCAACTGTTCGAGAGAGGAGAGTCAATGGCAGATGACAGCACCGATACACCGGTTCTGGATCTGATCGCGAGCATGACTGCCGACTCGATCGAGGCGTCGAGCCTCGATCCCGAGAAGCTGATGCTCGTGCGTATCGCCGCCCTCGTGGCTGTGGACGCGCCGCCGATGTCGTACCTGCTGAACCTCGGCGCGGCCGACGAGCTCGACATCGATCCGGAAGAGATCCGAGGCATCTTCGCGGCGATCGCACCGATCGTCGGCACGCCGCGGATCGTGGCTGCGACCGGGAACATCGTGCGCGCGCTCGGCATCGCGCTCGACCTGGCCGAGCTCGAGAGCGAAGAGGCGTCGACGCCGTAGCAATCGAGAGAAACGGGGAGGCCGTGGCGACGGCGGCCTCCCCCCGGCGTCTACTTGAGACTTCCGATCACGCCGATGCGGAAGCCGAGCCAGGGATAGATGCGCTCCAACTGCGGATCGCCGGGGTTGTAGCCGAACGCCGAGATCTCCGCCTGGTAGGCCGGCGCGTTGACCACCCCGCCGTGGTAGTAGCGCCAGTCGCGCAGGAAGTTGTAGCCGGGCGGCTGCGGCGCGAGCGTGTCGAGGATCTCCACGACGTTGCCCGCCATGTCGTACGTGCCCCAGGGCGACGGCGTCTTGTCCTGACCGACGGTGCTCACGTTCCCCATGTACACGGACTTCGGGTCGAGCGCCGGCGGGATCTCGGGCGGGAACACCTCGCCGCAGGACGGACCGGCCTGCGACGGGCACCAGGTCGGCGCCGTGCCGGGCGGCGCGCCGGGAGTGTCGACGCTGCTGTTCGGGTCGTTCGGGTTATACGTCGCGAGCGGCTGGTCACCTGCGTTCGTGACGTCTCCCGTGGCGGGATTCAGCACAGCGACGTTCGGCTGCTTGAACGGGCCAGTCGGATACGCCCAATACGAGTCGGTACCGCCGCCCTTCGGGTTGTAGTACGCGGCCTTGATCCACTCGTCGTTGCTCGGCAGGACGAAGCCCGTCGATGCCGTCCGCGTCGGCGTCTCCTGCTTCATGTCGTACATGCCCGTCTCGGAGTTCGGCGAGAGGCGGACCGTGTAGGTGACGTACTTGAAGGCGCCTGACGTGGACGACTTCTGCGAGAGGATCGTCCCGTTGGTCAGCGAGTTGGCGAAGCGAGCGCCTCTGCGAAAGTCTCCGAAGTTGAACGGCTTTTCCGCCCACTCCGGATAGGCGACGGAATAGTGCTGACCCGGCGCAGCCGACGCGGTGTAGCGGACAGAGCCGTACTGCGGCCAGACCGTCGGGCTCATGTTGTCGAAGTAGAGGTCGTGTGGGTTCTTGCCCTTCCGGTCGACGGTGTTGAGGAAGGTGACGTACTGGGCGACGGTGGTCTCGAACTCGCCGATCCCGTATGTGTACTTGACCGCGCCCACGGTGAGGCACGGAGGCGGGGCTGCGGGCGCGTCCTTGCAGCTCTTGTAGATGCCCGTGTTCTTGGGCGGGTCGACGAACTGGCCCTTCGGTCCGCCGAATGTCTGCACGACGCCGACGGAGTGGTTTCCCGGAGCGCCGACGATCGCCATGCTGATCGTGACGACGCCGCGGGTCGCGACCGCAACCGACGAGCTCGAGGTTGTAGAGCTCGCCGACTTGTGGCTCGAGCAGCCGGCTGCGACGAGCGCAACCGCCGCAAGCAGGCCGACGATCGCCGGCCTGTTACGACGCATCGAGCGTGTCCACCAGCTGGTTCGCGAACGCCGTCGCCTGGTTGCCGAAGTCCGGCTTCAGGTTGGTCGGCGGGATCTTGATCCCGAGCGAACGAGGTCGCATCTCGCCCTTGCCGAAGTAGCTGAGCAGCGACAGCAGCGAGCGGATCTGACCGCCTTCGTACGTGAAACGAATGCCGTCGATGTACTTGCCGCCCAGCCCGATGCCGCGCCGCTTGACCTCGTGCAGGTTCACGCTCCAGTAGCGGCGGCAGACGACGTACGCGCTGAACGGCTTCCCGGCCAGCACCGCTTTCGCCTCGTCCGAAACCAGGTACGACCGCAGCGGCATGGCCATCCGGAAGAACCACGTCGGCGAGCCGAACACGATCAGGTCGTACTCGCCCGACTTCGCCGCGTCCGGGATCACGATCTGCCCCGTCTTCTGGCGCAGCTGCGGCAACAGAAGCGGCAGGATTCCGAAGACCGCGTGCTTGAAGGGGAACACCTTGAAGTTCTTCGCGTAGTGCGGATCGGTGAATTCGATCGAGGCCTGCGTCACGTCACAGCCGCGGCCGCGCATGACCTCCGCCATCGCCTCACAGACCCTCTCGGCCTGCTTGGTGTGGCTGTAGTAGACGAGAGGACGCGAGGTCCCGCCTGGGCGCCGTTCGAGGACATTCGTCACGGTAGAACGCCCTGCGATCCGGCCGCGTCATCCGAACGGGATGAAGAAAGCCCGGTGAGTCACATTTAGCGTTCGGGATCGTGATCGCCTCCACGACGGTGGACCTGGCCCGGGCGCAGTTCGCGACGACGTCGATCTACCACTTCCTGTTCGTGCCGCTCACCCTCGGGCTGGGGCCGATCCTCGTCGTCTTCCAGACCGCCTGGCACCGGACGAAGAACGAGCAGTGGCTGAAGCTGACCCACTTCTTCGGGACGCTGTTCCTGATCAACTTTGCCATCGGCGTGGCGACGGGGCTCGTGCAGGAGTTCCAGTTCGGGATGAACTGGTCGGTCTACTCGAAGTTCGTCGGCAACGTGTTCGGCGCGCCGCTGGCGATCGAAGGGCTGGCCGCGTTCTTCCTCGAGTCGACGTTCCTCGGCCTGTGGATCTTCGGCTGGAACCGGCTGTCGCCGCGGCTGCATCTCGCCGCGCTCTGGGCGGCCGTGATCGGCTCGTGGCTGTCGGCGTACTTCATCCTCGTGGCCAACTCGTTCATGCAGGATCCCGTCGGCTACAAGCTCGAGAACGGCCAGGCGGTGCTGACGAGCATCTGGGCGCTGCTCGGAAGCCACTGGGCCTACTACGCGTTCATCCACACGATCCTCGCCGGCGTCGAGTGCGGTGCGGCGCTGGTGTTCGCCGTCTGCTGTTGGCACTTCCTGCGCGGTCGCAATGTGGAGCTGTTCCGGCCCGCGGCGAAGGTGGCGCTGATCTTCCTCGTGCCGGCCTCGTGCATCAACCTCTGGTTCGGCAGCCACTTCGGCATCCTCGTCACGAGCCTGCAGCCGATGAAGATCTCCGCCAGCGAGGCGCAGTGGAGCGACTGCACGCGCTGCGCGTTCTCGCTCTTCCAGATCGGAGGCTTCAAGGAGAGCGACGAGACGCCGAGCTTCAGCATCGAGATCCCGGGGATGCTCTCGTACCTCGCCACCGGCTCGTTCAACGGCAAGGTGACCGGGCTGACCGAGCTGAACAACCAGTACGAGAAGATGTTCGGGAAGGGGAACTACGAGCCGCCGGTCGAGGCGATCTACTGGAGCATGCGCGGGATGGCGTACAGCGGATCGATCGTCGCGCTCGTCTCGATCATCGGCGCGTTCCTGTTCTGGAAGCGGCGGCTGGAGCGGCTGAAGTGGTTCCTCTGGATCGGCGTCGTCACGGTCGTGTTCCCGTTCCTGGCCTGCATCTTCGGCTGGTGCCTGACCGAGATCGGACGGCAGCCGTGGATCGTGCAGGGGCTGCTGAAGACGGCGAGCGCGAACTCGCCCGCGGTGAGCACGACGTGGCTCGCGATCAGCCTGACCGTGTTCGTCGCCCTGTACATCGTCCTGCTCGTGCTCGACGTATGGCTGATGCGGCGCTACGCGGGCCGCGATCCTTCAGCGGCCGGCGACGAGCACGGAACCGCGACCCCGGCGATCGGCTACTGATGAACCTCCAGAACCTCTGGTTCGTGCTCATCGTCGTCCTCTGGTCGGGCTACTTCCTGCTGGAGGGATTCGACTTCGGGGTCGGCATGCTGCTGCCGTTCCTGCCGCGCGACGACGCGGAGCGCGGCGCGATGTTTCAGTCGATCGGCCCCGTGTGGGACGGCAACGAGGTCTGGCTCGTCACCGCGGGCGGCGCCACCTTCGCCGCCTTCCCGGCCTGGTACGCGACGATGTTCTCCGGCCTCTACATCGCGCTGCTGGCGGCGCTGTTCTTCCTGATCATCCGCGTGATCTCGTTCGAGTGGCGGACGAAGAGCGACAGCCCGCGCTGGCGGAAGGTCTGGCTCTGGGCGAACGCCGTCGGCAGCTTCGGCGCCTCGCTGATCTGGGGCGTCGGCTTCGCCAACCTGCTCTACGGCACGCCGATCAACTCGAGCAACGACTTCACCGGCACGTTCTGGGACCTGTTCAACTGGTACACGCTGCTCGGCGGCCTCGCCGTCGTGGCCATCTTCGTGTTCCACGGTGCGACGTTCCTCACGCTGCGTACCCGTGGCGACCTGCTCGCGCGGGCAGGGCGCGCGGCGAAGCGGACGTCGCTCGTCGCGGCGGCACTCGGCGCCGCGTTCCTGATCGCGACCGTGGTCGTGGCGGTCGATCGCAACGACAAGAATCTCTTCCCGCCCGTGCTGCCCGCGGCGGTCGGCATCGCAGCGCTCGTCCTCGCCGTCGTCTTCGTGCGGATGCGGCGGCAGGTCTGGGCGTTCACGATGACCGGCCTCGGCACAATCGCAGTGATCGTCACGCTGTTCACCAGCCTGTTCCCGCGCGTGATGGTCTCCAGCACCGACTTTGCCAACAGCCTGACGGTGGGCAACTCCGCGTCGCAGCACTACACGCTGGCTGTGATGAGCGTGGTCGCGCTGATCTTCGTCCCGCTCGTGCTCCTGTACCAGGGCTGGACGTATCACGTGTTCCGGGCCCGAGTCGGCGGCGACGCGCCGGCGGCGTAGGCCGTGGTCGACCGGCGACTGCTAGCGCGCGCGCGACCGGCACGGGTGCTGCTCGCGGTCGACGCGGCGCTCGGCGTCGGGGCGGCGCTGCTCGTGCTGTGCCAGGCGCTGCTGCTCGCGCGGATCGTGGCTCGCTCGTTCGACGGCGCGTCGCTGTCGCAGGTCGAGCCGAGCATCGTCCTGCTCGTTGCGGTGTTCGCAGCGCGCGCGCTGCTCGCGTGGGGCTTCGAGGTGGCAGGGCGGCGCGGCGCGGCGACGATCCTCTCGCAGCTCCGGCTCGATCTCGTGTCGCAGCGGCTGCGCGCGCAGCCGGCGGCGCTGGACGGGACACAGAGCAGCGAGGTCGCGTCGCTCGCGGTCTCGGGGATCGGCGCGCTGGAGACGGCGTTCGCGCGCTATCTCCCGCAGGTGGTGCTCGCCGTCGTCGTGCCCGTCGCGGTGCTCGTGCTCGTGGCCGTGCTCGATCCGATCTCGGCCGGACTGCTGCTGCTGACGCTGCCGCTCGTCCCCGTCTTCATGTGGCTCGTCGGCCGGTACACCGCGCAGCGCGCGCACGAGCGGTGGCAGGCGCTCGCGCTCCTTGCCGCACACTTCCTCGACGTCGTCCGCGGCCTGCCGACGTTGCGCGCGTTCAACCGCGGCGAGGCGCAGACCGAGCGGCTCGAGCAGGTCGGCGACGAGTACCGCCGGACGACGATGGCCACGCTGCGGGTCGCGTTCCTGTCGGGTGCGGTGCTCGAGCTCGCGGCCACGCTCGGCGTCGCGCTCGTCGCCGTCACCGTCGGCGTCCGCCTCGTCGACGGCTCGATCCCGTTCGAGACGGCGCTCGCCGTGCTCGTGCTCGCGCCGGAGCTGTACGCGCCGCTGCGGAATCTCGCCGCCCAATACCACGCGAGCGCCGACGGTCTCGCGGTCACGAGCCGGCTGCTCGAGCTGATCGAGGCGCCGCCGCTCGTGGCCGACGGTCCCGCGCCGGCGCCGGCCGCGCGCGGTGCGGCGATCCGGCTCGAGGGCGTCTCGTACTCGTACCCGTCACGCGAGCTGCCCGTGCTGGAGGACGTCGACCTCGAGCTCGCGCCCGGCGAGACGGTCGCGCTCGTCGGGGAGAGCGGCGGAGGCAAGAGCACGATCGCGGCTCTGCTGCTGCGTCTGTGCGAGCCGGCGCGCGGGCGGATCACCGTCGGCGGCATCGACCTCGCGGGTTGCGACCTCTCGTCGTGGCATGCGCAGATCGCGTGGGCGCCGCAGGATCCGACGCTCTTCCGCGGGACCGTCGCGGACAACATCAGGCTCGGCGATCCCGACGCATCGGACGAGCAGGTGCGCGAGGCGGCCCGGCTCGCCGGCGCGGACGCGTTCGTGGCGGCGCTGCCGCTCGGCTACGAGACGGTGCTCGGCGAGGGCAGCCGCCGCCTCTCGGCCGGCGAGCGGCAGCGGATCGGGCTCGCGCGCGCGTTCCTCCGCGACGCAGCGCTGCTGATCCTCGACGAGCCGACGGCGAACCTCGATCCCGCGTCGGCGGGGCTCGTGGACGAGGCGATCGAACTGCTGCGCGGGACACGCACCGTCCTCGTCATCTCGCACCGGGCCGAGCTGGCGTTCCGCGCCGACCGCGTGGTGGAGCTGGACGGCGGCCGCATCCACATGGCGGTGCCGGCGTGATCGCGACGCTGCGCCGGCTGCTCGCGCTGGCGGGAATGCCGCGCAGGCGGGTCGCGCTGTCCGTCGGCCTCGGCGCAGCCGCGATCGCCTGCGGCGTGGGTCTGCTCGCGATGTCCGGCTATCTGCTTTCGCGCGCGGCGGAGCACCCGCCCGTCCTCTCCCTGACCGTCGCGATCGTCGCGGTGCGCTTCTTCGCGCTCGCGCGACCGCTGGCGCGGTACTTCGACCGGCTCGCTTCGCACGACCTCGCGCTGCGCGCGCTCGCGCGCATCCGCGTGCGCGTGTACGGCAGCATCGAGCCGCTTGCGTCGGGCCAGCTCGGCGGCTACCGGCGCGGAGACGTGGTCAGCCGCGTCGTCTCGGACGTGGACGCGCTGCAGGGTCTGTACCTGCGCGGGATCGGCCCGCCGCTCGTCGCGCTCGTCGCCGGCGCCGCGTGCGTGCTCGTCACGGCGTTGCTGCTGCCCGCGGCAGGCGCGATGCTGGCGCTCGGACTGCTCGCCGGCGGTGTCGCGATTCCGGTGATCGCCGCCTCGCTCGGCCGCGGTTCGGCGCCCGCGGAGCGCGGCGAGCTGACCGCGTCCCTCGTCGAGCTGCTGCGCGGCGCACCGGAGCTCGTCGTCTACGGCCGCAGCGACGACGAGCTTGCCCGCATCGCAGCGATCGACCGGAAGCTCGTGCGGAGCGAGCGCCGAGACGCGCTCGTCGCGGGACTCGCCGACTCGCTCTCGATCCTCGTCACCGGTCTCACCGTGGCAGGCGTGCTCGCGATCGCCGTCGACGCGCACTCGACGGGAACGCTCGACCGCGTGCTCATCGCGACGCTCGCGCTCCTCGCGCTCGCGTCGTTCGATGCGGTAGCGCCGCTGCCGGGAGTCGCGCGCGAGCTGTCGGCCACGCTCGCGGCCGGACGCCGCGTGCTCGCGCTCACCGACGAGCAGCCGACGGTGCGCGATCCGGAGCAGCCGCTCGCACCGCCGCCGGCACCGGCCGCGGTCGCGCTGGAGCACGTGACCGCGCGCTACCCGGGCGAGGACGAGAACGCACTGGAGCGCTTCGACCTGCGGCTCGATCCCGGCCGCCGCGTCGCGCTCGTCGGTCCGAGCGGCGCGGGCAAGACGACCGTTACGAACCTCCTGTTCCGCTTCCTCGATCCCGCGGACGGATCCGTGACGATCGGCGGCGAGGACGTCCGCAGCTTCCGGCAGGAGGACGTGCGCGCAACGTTCGCGCTCGCCGGCCAGGAGGCGCATCTGTTCGACTCGTCCATCCGCGAGAACCTGCGCATCGGCCGGCCGGGCGCCAGCGACGGCGAGCTCGACGACGCGCTCGCGCGCGCACAGCTCGCGGACTGGGTCGCGTCGCTCCCCGAGGGCCTCGACACGCTCGTCGGCGAGGAGGGAACCGAGCTTTCCGGCGGCCAGCGCCAGCGGCTCGTGCTCGCGCGCGCGCTGCTGTCGAGCGCGCCGGTGCTCGTGCTCGACGAGCCGACGGCGCACCTCGATCCGCCCACAGCAGAGCGGCTGATGGACGACGTCCTCGACGCGGCCGGAGAGCGGTCGGTGCTGCTGATCACGCACCGCCGCGAGGGCCTCGACCGGATGGACGAGATCGTGGCGCTGCCCGTGCGACACTGAAGCGGTGGAAGCCGCACAGGTGAGTCTGCTGCGCTGGCTGCGCCGGCAGCTCGCCCAGCCGATGCCGCTGCGCGAGCACCTCGAAGCCGCCGTCGAGAACGACGACCCGGTCGAGGCGCGGCGCGTGGTCCAGCAGATGCAGTTCACCGACGCCCAGCGGCGCAACGTCGAGCAGCTTCTCGACGCGTGGGACCGCCAGCGATCGAGCGCGTAGCGGCTTTACACTCGCGTCAGGGCCGGTAGCTCAGTCGGTAGAGCAGGGGACTTTTAATCCCAAGGTCGCTGGTTCGATCCCAGCCCGGCCCATGCGATTTGCAGGAGTTTTCGAGGTTCGAGCCCTTTGTGCACGTACGGATCCGTGTACGTCAATCCGTACGCGCGGGCTCGAGGCGCTTCAGCTTCGGGCAGCCGTACCGGCGATACACGGGTCACGCTTCAGTTTGCTGCAGTTCGCGCAATGGGACTTCCGGTCCTCTGCTCCGATTCGCCGTAACTCGCGGTATCCAGTGGCCCGAACGGCGCGGCGTGAGCAGAGGTTCGCCGTCACCAACGCGTGAAACGCTCGGGTGAGAGGACTGTGCGCGCGCAGCTAACCGTCCTGTAGCTCGACATCGATTCCGGCTCGCAAGTCGTTCGGCGGCTCAGAAGAACCGGCGATTCGATAGCCGCTCACGCAGGGGACGAGTCTTAGGCGACGACCTCAGGGAACTGTGAGACCACCCGAGTCGCCGGACGCACCGCACGCTAAACGGGCAGGCGTGGGCACATACTTTGGACGAGTCCCACCTGCTCTTCGACCTGCTCTGAGCAACGACCGGGGTGCCTTCGAACCTCTCGGAGTCCTACGCGATCCTGCGGCGGTAGGTGACCGTGGCGAAGGTGTACGCGACGATGAGGATGCCGACACACCAGGCGAGGGCGATCCAGATGTCGGTGCCGACCGGCTGCTGTGTGAACAGGTCGCGGATGGCGTTGACGATCGACGTCACCGGCTGGTGCTCGGCGAAGGCGCGCACCGGGCCGGGCATGGTGTGCGTTGGCACGAATGCCGAGCTGATGAACGGCAGGAAGATCAGCGGGTAGGAGAACGCGCTGACGCCGTCCGTGGATTTTGCGGAGAGTCCGGGGATGACGGCGATCCACGTCAACATCAGGGTGAACAGGATCAGGATGCCGGCGACCTCGAGCCACGCCAGCACTCCCGCCCCCGAGCGGAAGCCCATGAGGAGGGCGACGAGCACGACGACCACGAGCGAGATCAGATTGGCAACCACGGAGGTCAGCACGTGCGCCCACAGGACGGACGAGCGTGCGATCGGCATGGACTGGAATCGCTCGAAGATGCCGCTCTGCATATCGAGGAAGAGCCGGAATGCGGTGTAGGCGATGCCCGAAGCAATCGTGATGAGCAGAATGCCGGGCAGCAGGTAGTTCACATACGAATCCGACCCTGAGTTGATCGCGCCGCCGAACACGTAGACGAACAGCAGCAGCATGGCGATCGGCATGATCGTGGTCGTGATGATGGTGTCCGGGCTGCGCGTGATGTGGCGCAGGGATCGTCCCAGCAGGACGGCGGTGTCGCCGAAGAAATGATTGGTCATCGTTGTTCCTTACTCGTCCGTGCCGACGCTGCGGTCATTGCCAGCTCGCCCTCCTGCCGTCGTCACCGACGATGGCAAGAAAGACGTCCTCGAGGGTCGGCTGTTTTTCGATGTACTCGACCTTGGCGGGTGGAAGCTGCTGCTTGAGCTCGGCGAGGGTGCCGTTCACGATGATCCGACCCTCGTGGAGGATCGCGATCCGGTCGGCGAGTTGTTCGGCCTCGTCCAGATACTGCGTCGTCAGCAGCACCGTCGTGCCGCGGCCGGCGAGCTCCTTGACGGCCTGCCACACCTCGATACGCCCCTGAGGGTCGAGCCCGGTCGTCGGCTCGTCGAGGAAGATGACCGGCGGATTCCCGATCAGGCTCATTGCGATGTCGAGGCGGCGACGCATGCCACCCGAATACGTCGACACCTTCCGCGCGGCCGCATCGGTCAGCGAGAAACGCTCGAGCAGGTCATCTGCGATCTCGCCCGGATCCTTGAGGTGCCGCAACCGGGCGACCAACACAAGATTCTCCCGCCCGCTGAGGATTTCGTCGACGGCCGCGAACTGCCCCGTGAGGCTGATCGACTCTCGCACGTTCGCCGGTTGCCTGGCGACGTCGAAGCCGGTGACGCTGACAGTCCCCGCGTCGGCCTCGAGCAGCGTGGACAGGATCTTCACGACCGTGGTCTTGCCCGCCCCATTCGAGCCGAGCAGGGCGAAGATGCTGCCCCGCGCCACGTCGAAGTCCACGCCGCGCAGCACACGTAGCTCCTTGTACGACTTCTCCAGACCCCGAACATGGATGGCTGCGTCGGTGGTCACTCCAGTTCCCCTCGCTCCGCGTCCTCGATCGCCTTGGTCAAGCGAGTGCGTTCCTTGTCGATCCATCGCGTGCCGGTGTAAGCCTGGGCGAACGTCTCGGCGAACTCGACCGGGTCGTCACCCACGATCGCGCGCACAGGCGTGCCGTCGGCTGCGGCACGCTCCCAGAGGTCGGCGAAGTCTCCGAACATCTTGACGCCGGTCTCGCCGTCCGTAACGCCCCCGTAGTACATGAAGTAGCGCTGGAAAGCCTTCGCGACGGTGCCGTACGGCTCGGGGAGGGACTCGATGCGGACCCTGTACTGCTTGTACTGCTTCTTCTGTTCGAGCGACCCGGTGACCAACTCGATCCACCTTGCGGCCATGTCTATCTACCTCCTTCGTGGAGCTGCTCGAGCCGCTCTGAAAGGAAGCTCCAGGTCCCCCAGAACTCTTCGAGGTACGTCCGTCCCTGGGCGTTGAGGGAATAGACCTTGCGCGGCGGCCCCTTCTCGGACGGGACCTTCTCCACGTCGACGAGGCCGCGCTGCTCGACCCTGATGAGCAGCGCGTAGACGGTGCCCTCGGCGATGTCAGAGAAGCCCTGATCCCGCAGCCACGCCGTGATCTCATAGCCGTACGCAGCCCGGCCGGACAGGATCGCGAGGACGATGCCCTCCAGCGTGCCTTTGAGCATCTCCGTCATCTGCTTCCCCACGCAACACCCTCCTACTCAGTGTGACTGACTACTGGTAGATAGTAGCACTGAATAGCGGTGGCGCAAGCTCCGTGTGACCGCGGGAGATGCGTCACAACCGCGTGGGGATGGTTAACTCGGTTCTAGGCCTGCGGGCTTGCCGCGTAGGGTCGGCGTCCCGCCCCGCTCACCTCGACAAGTCGCCGTCTTTGTTCTGGTCACTCGGTTACCTGCGTTTGCGCTGCGCCAGCGCTCCCAAGAACACTCCCGCACTCAATTACGGACACCGCGCGCACCGCACCATGAACGGGCCGGAGTTCACAGCGGTGATCAGTCGGAGTCACCTGTTCGAACCCCAGTCGCTTGTGAAAGCCGGATGACACCGAATAAGTCGGCTCGTGGCCGTCGCCACAGCGCGAAACGCTCGAGAGCGTAGGTCACGCTGGATCCACCGTGACTTGATGACGTCGTTCAGACCACCGAGCGCGCACGTACGTCAGCAGAGCATGTGGCGGCAACCAGCACACCGCCACATGCTCTGCGCGAACGGACTTCCGGGGGTCAGTGTTCGACCGCTGGAATGGCGATGGGCGGAACGGTCTCCGGCCGCTCGCCGATTCGTGCGACGTCGAGGGCGATCAGGCCGAGGTTCGCACCGGCAGCTGCTCCGACGATCGTGGTGATGACCGCCATGAGCCCGGCTGTTGCGTTGAACCCCAGCAGCGCGCCGACGAGGGCGCCCGTCAGCGCGACCCAGATGCCGATCGTCGTGGCCCTGGCCGGCCGGTCGCGGTTGACCCAGGCCCAGTAGGTGCCGAGGCCGATCGGGATGCCGATGGAGAGAACAGCCATGAGTTCGCTGTCGAGGGGCACTGTCGGCAAAGCCACCAGCACGATGATCAGGCCGATGAACCATCCGCCGAGGCCGAGCACCAGCAGGTAGACGGAGCGCAGCATCGCGCTCGCCTTGCGCCCGAAGCCGCCGCGCTTGTGCGCCCGGCGCCACATCAGTAGCAGTGACAGGATCATGAGGAGTCCGAAGCCCATCATCGCGCCGAGGAGGTCCTTGGCGTAGCCGCCTTGGCTGGAGCTTGGGCTGAAGTCGACCTTGTTGCGGGTGTAGAGGGACGTGTCGACCTTGCCGGTGTCGAGGTAGGTGTTGATCAGACGGGTGCCGGCTGCCGGTTCGTAGGGCCAGAAGTCGTCGGCGTGGCCGAGGTTCGAGAGCACGACCTGACGGCCGTTCGCGAGGTGAGGCAGGAGCTCGCGGGTCGCATTCTCGGGCGGCGTTGCGAAGTCGAGGTTGCCGCCGATCAGCAGCGTCGGAACGTTCGAGTTTTGCACGTGGGTGTACTCGTTCTCGTCCGGGTTCGCCGGCCAGGCGTCGAGGAGGCGGCCGCCGGCCCAGATCAGGTCGTTGCCGGCAGCACTGATCAGCGATCCACGGTTTGCTCCCGACGCGTAGAAGTGCTTCGCGTAGGTGGCGTCGCTGCGGCCCATCGCCGCCATCTCGCCCCAGACGAACGAGCTCGGAAAGGTGAGCTGTGCCATAAAGGACAGGAACCACGCGCCGCTTGCGTCGCCCTTGTCGGCGGAGAGGAGTGAGTTGATCGTCAGTGGCGCGGCGATCGGGTTGCCGCCGGCGGAGGTCTCGTTCATCAGGCCGAAGAACGCGGCGGCTTTGAAGTCGCCCTTCTTGATCGGCAGGAACAGCCAGTGACTGGGAACGTGAGCGAACGAGGACTTCACCGACGCGGCGAGATCCGGCGTCCGGCTACGACAGCTCGTCGCCTGGGCACAGAGCGCGGCATAGCGGCCGATCTGCTCGTCCGTCGTCTTCGGGTTCCAGATGAAGTTGCCGGGCGGATTGACGCCGATCATCACCGAGCGATGGATGCTCTTCGGGTAGCGCCAGGCATAGATCATCGCGGTGCGGGTGCCCGCGCTTTCGCTCACCAGGTCGATCTGGTGGTAGCCGAGGGCGCGGCGGGCCGCCTCGAGGTCGTCGACTGTTTCGGGGATCGAATAGCCGGCGAGATCGACACCAGCGCTGCGGAGCCGGTCGGCGCACGACCGGAACGCCGCGGCGTCGGCGCGGTACGACTGCTCGCTGAGGAGGTCACGCGAGTGCCCCATTGCCGAGCTCACCTCCGGGCAGTCGAGCCGGGTCGATCCGTCGACGCCGCGGTAGCCGACGAGCACGACGTCGTGCTTGGCGGTGAAACGGCTCGCGTCCGGGAAGACCATGTTGGTGATGCCGGGGCCGCCTTGGAGGCGGAAGATCGGGACGCCCGGATGGGCCGAATGGGCACGAATCACCGTGACCGGAAGTGCGATCAGGCGCGACTTCGGATCATGGCGGTTCTCGGGCACGACGAGCGTCCCGCAATCCGCGGCGGAGGCGCCCTTCTCAGTCGTGTAGCTGCAGCTCTTGAGCGTCAACTGGCCGGCATGCGCGCCGGCAGGCACGGAGACCGACGTAGAGCTGCCGGCGAAGTGGAGATAGCCGAGCCCGAGCGTGAGGACGGCGATCAGGACGAGGCCGGTGATCCGGCCGCGACTGAAGCGTCTGGTCGAGGCATGCATGGTTCGTTCTTTCCTGTTGGTCGTGCTGGGGGCGGATTTCTTCAAGGGCGTCATGGGGGCCTCTCTTCGGGTTTGGGCTCGGACACGGCGAGTGACGACCGCGTCATGGGATCTGCACCTCGCTCACGCTCGTGGCGGTCGTGCGATCGGCGACGAAGGAGGGCAGCAGCGCGAGCGCGTCTTGCTCGTTCGCTGCCTCGACCGTCCACCAGATCGCGTGCCCGCCCGAGCGGCAGGAGGCGAGCGTCGGGCGGTGGCGAAGCCGGCTTCGGTGCCCTTTGAAGGACGCGAAGACGACGCCGCACTCGTCCGGCTCGTGATGGTGATGGAGCAGGTACTGGGTCATGCGGACGAGCCTGCCGTCGCCGGGCCGCGCGTTCATCAGGGCAGCACCCTGATCCCGCACCCTTAACTTTGAGGTTCCGAGACCTTGATCTGCTGGAGAGGGAAATGGGCGCGCAAACCGGCCACCTCGTCGGCCGTTCGGAGGAGCTCGGCTCGCTGGATCGAGTCCTGGCCGAGCTCGATCGGGAGCGCTCGGTCGCTGTTCTGCTCGTCGGCGAGGCGGGCATCGGCAAGACGCGGCTCCTCACCGAGTTCGGCGCACGGGCGGACGCCGAGGGAGATCTCGTCCTCTCGGGCGCGGCATCCGAGCTGGAGCGCGATCTCCCGTTCTCGCTCTTCGTCGACGCGCTCGACGAGTACCTGCGAGGAGTCGACCCGGAGCTCATCGCGCCGCGCGAGGACGACGTCAGAACGGAGCTCGCTCACGTCTTCCCGGCGTTGACGACGCTCGGCGGCGACCGCCCGTCGGCGCTCCAGCACGAGCGGTATCGCAGCCACCGTGCCGTGCGTGCCCTGCTCGAGCAGCTCGCGTCCACGCAGCCGCTCGTGCTCGTGCTCGACGACCTGCACTGGGCCGATCCGGCGTCGGTCGAGCTGCTCGGAGCGCTCCTGCGCCGGCCGCCCTCGGCGCCGGTCATGCTGGCGCTCGCGAGTCGCCCGCTCCAGGTGCCCGAGCGACTGTCCGCGGCGCTCGAGCGAGCCACGCGCGCCGACCAGATCACGCGCATCGAGCTCGGGGCGCTCAGTGTCGAGGAGGCCCGCGAGCTACTCGGCGACGCGGGCGAGCGCGTCGATGCGGACGTCCTCTATGCCGAGAGCGGTGGCAACCCCTTCTATCTCGAGCAGCTTGCCCGCGCAGGTGGGGCAACGGCAGTGCACGACGAGGTGTCGCCGGCCGGGATCGGGGTTCCGGCGAGCGTCGCCGCGGCTCTTGCGGAAGAGCTCGCCCTGCTGTCCGACACGCAGCGTCTCGTGCTCGAAGGGGCGGCGGTGGCCGGTGACCCGTTCGAGCCGGAGCTCGCGGCGGCGGCGGCCGCGCTGACCGAGCCGACCGTCATGGAGGCGCTCGACGAGCTGCTCAGGGTCGATCTCCTCCGCACGACCGACGTCCCGCGACGGTTCCGCTTCCGCCATCCGCTCGTGCGTCGCGCCGTCTACGAGGCGGCGGCTCCCGGCTGGCGGCTCGGCGCGCACGAGCGGAGCGCCGACGCGCTCGCGGCGCGGGGCGCTCCCGCCATGCGCGCGCGCCAGCCACGTCGAGCGCTCGGCGCGCGAGGGCGACGCCGACGCCGTCGCCGTCCTTCGCGAGGCCGGCGAGGAAGCGGCGCGGCTGGCGCCGGCGAATGCGGCGCACTGGTTCGGAGAGGCTCTTCGCCTGGAACCCGCCAACGCGCCGGCAGAGGAGCGGATCGAGCTTCTCTTCGCCCGCGCGCGTGCGTTGACGGCGGTGGGGCGCCTCGACGACAGCCGCAGTACGTTGCTCGAGGCCCTCGATCTCGTGCCCGACGGCGCCGACGTGCTGCGAGCCACGCTCGCTCGCGCGTGCGCAGGAGTGGAGACGAATCTCGGGCTGCAGGAACAAGCCTGTGAGCGCCTCGTGCACGCGCTCGAGGAACTCCCGGATCAGGGCTCCCGCGAGGCCGTGGCGATCATGATCGAGCTCACCGCCAACGCGTTCTGGCGCACGAGTTTCGGGGAGATGCACGAGGCAGCCGAGCGCGCGGTCGAGGCGGCGAGGCGACTCGGCGACGTCCCCATGATCGCGACGCCTCTTGCCCAGCTTGCGATTGCGGATTCGCTCGTAGGGGCCCCCGACCGTGCAGAGGCGAATCATGCGGAGGCGGCGAGGCTTGTCGATTCCCTGTCGGACGACGAGCTCGGCGGTCATCTCGAGGCCGCGGCCTGGCTGGCCGGCGTCGAGCTCTACCTGGACCGGTATGCCGCCGGCGAGGCCCACGCCAGCCGCGCCCTGGCCCTGGTCCGCGCCACCGGCCAGGGGGAGCCCTATCTCCTCCTGATTGCGACGCTCGGCGGCCTGTTGCGCCAGCGGGGGAAGTTGGCCGAGTCGGCGGAGCTGCTCGACGCCGGAATCGAGGCGGCTCGGTTGCTGGGCAACTCGCACGCGCTGTGCTGGACCCTGCTCGGCCGCTCGGCCGCCGCGCTGCGGAGCGGGGACATGGACCTCGCACTCGCCACTGCACAGGAAAGCGTCGACCTCAGCCAGGGCGAAAGCAGTTTCCACTCGTCGGAGGGAGCTGCGGATCTCGCCGCAGCCCTGCTCGAGACAGGCGAGCCTGAGCGCGCGGTCGAGTTGCTCCTCGAGTCGTCCGGCGGTGAAGAGCTGACTCTCATCGCCGGGAGCCCGAGAGCGCGGTACCTCGAGGTGCTGACGCGCTCGTGGCTCGCGCTGGGTCGCCACGCAGAGGCGGAACGAGCAGCCGCCGTCGCGGAGGCCTGGGCCTCGGCCGTGCAGCTGCCGATGGCCGTCGCCTGGGCCGAGAGAGCATCGGCGGCCGTTGAGCTGGACGGCGGCGACCCCGCGCGTGCAGCAGCGCACGCGCTCGCGTCCGCGGCCGTCGCAGACGAAGCCGGAGCGCCGGTGGAGGCCGCTCTCTCGCGCCTGCTCGCCGGACGCGCGCTCGTGCGAGCGGGCGACCGTGACAGCGCCACAGCCGAGCTTCGGCGTGCGGCCGACGACTTCAGGGAGGCCGGCGCCCTCCGCTACTGCGGCGAGGCGGAGCGGGAGCTTCGCAAGCTCGGCCATCGAATCCAGCAGCGCACGCGGCCGGGCGGGCCCGCCGGAACGACGCTCGAGTCGTTGACCGGACGCGAGCTCCAGCTCGCCATGCTCGTATTCGACCGCAAGACCAATCCGGAGATCGCGGAGGAGCTGTTCCTCAGCCAGAAGACCGTCGAGACGCACCTGCGGAACATCTTCCGCAAGGTGGGCGTGACTTCGCGGGTCGAACTCGCCCGCGCCGTCGAGCGGGCGCAGCGCGCAACTGGGACATCGTCGTAGTCGTAGCCCAGCGGCGCCCACGAGCCGCCTGGAACACGGCTCGTGCGGCTTCGGCCAAGCCGTCTGTGTGGTGTCTGCGCTCTTCGCCGGTCGCCCCGAAATTGACACGAGCCCCGGTATCTGGAGCCGGTTCTTCTCGACGCCCGGCGCATCGCTTCGCACCCCAGAACGATGCGGTGAGGCCAGGCTCCGACAGCGAGTCCGAAAAGTGCCAACCCCCCGGGGCACGTTCCCGTGCAGCGGATCCCGCGGTCAGCCGGCGGGTGTGGTGAAGGTCGCGTCCTCCCCGGTGGCCGACAGTCCCTCCGCGGTCGTCGCCACGAGGCGGAAGTGATACTCGGTGCCTCCCTGGAGCCCGTTCACCTCGGCAGTGACGTGGCCCGCGGCGGCGTCGGCGACCATGCCGTTCGTCGAGAGGCCGTACGCCGTCGTCGTCCCGTAGTCGAACGAAACAGAGGGCGGCTCCCCGTCTCCGACTACGTCGCCCTCGAGCGTCGCCGATGTCGGCGCGACGTACGACGCCGTCCCTGTCGTCGCCGTGAGCGTCGTCCCGGTCGCGTCCGGCGCGTCTTGCCCGTCGTCCGCTGTCGTGTCGGACGAGGAGCCCGCGGCAGAGTCGTCGCCCTTCTCCGACGGCGAGAACACCTCGCCGGCGACCTTCTTCAGCATCACGAGCGCTTGCTCGGTGAACAGCCCGACGAGTGCTGCGACGGCGGCGAACCCGTACGGGTTGACGTCTGCCGAGGTCGTCTGGCCGCCGAACAGACCGCCCCGGACGACGAGATAGAACACGGACGCGAGCCCGGCGCCGAGCACGATCGTCACCACGTAATACGGCACCCAGCGCCACTTCAGGCTCTGGTGCCCGACATACCAGGCGAGTGACCGCGTCGAGTGCATCACGCCGCCGAGCGCGCCGGCGATCGCCACGATCGCGAAGAACCGGATCTCGGTCGAGACGTTCCGCGTGATCCCGAACATGTGCACGGGCTCCGGCGTCTTCGCGGCGACGATCGCCTGGGTCGGCCAGAACTCCCACAGCGCGTAGAGGAGCAGCGGGACGACGACGAAGCCGATGGCGACGAGCACGATGATTGCCACCCTGCCCGGATCCGTCTGGGCGACGGGAACGTCGCGGGGCGGCGCTGCGGTCACGGGTTGCGCGACGGACACCGGATTTCTCCTTCCGGTCGCGTTGCCGGAGGCTCCGCCGCAGCGTCGGGCGCCTCCGGATGTCGACGCCACGATGGTCGAACGCCGCTGACGTGTCAAGGCGGCCAACACGCGGCGACTCCCGATCGAAACCATCGGGTTCCAACCGAAAGGGTTGAACCGCGGCGCTCGCCACGACATGATGGAGCGAGCCACAGGGGAGGGTGGTGCTGGTCACGTTGACTCGCAGCGCTGCGGCGGCGCGGCTGGAGCCACGCTTGCCCGCGAAGGCGCTCGGGGGGGCCGCGGCGTGATCCGCGCGATGATCGTGGCCGAGGTGCGGCTCTACCGCGACGGCCTCGCGCGCATCCTCGGCGCCGAGGCGGATATTCAGGTCGTCGGCGTCGCCGCCTCGTGGGGCGACGTGATCCAACTCGCGCGGAGCGTCCAGCCCGACGTGATCCTGCTCGATCTCGACGTCGGCGAGGGGCGCGTAGCCGTCGCCGCACTGCGTGCCGCGGTGCCTGCCGTGCAGATCGTTGCCATCTCGATCGGCGATGCAGAGCACGACGTGATCTCGTGGGCCGAGGTCGGCGTCGAGGGCTTTCTCACGCGCGAGGACTCGCTCACGCGGCTCACGCACGTTCTACGCAGCGTTGCGCGGGGAGAGATGCCGTGCTCGCCGCGGCTGGCGGCGACGCTGCTGCGGCGCGTCGGCGTGCTCGCCGCGACGGCGACCGGGCCGCCGGGTCGCGCCTCCGGTCTCACCTCGCGCGAGCTCGAGGTGGTCGAGCTGATCGAGCGCGGCCTCTCGAACAAGGAGATCGCCACCGAGCTGAACATCGAGGTGACGACGGTGAAGAACCACGTCCACAACATCCTCGAGAAGCTGAAGGTGAGCCGCCGCGGCGACGCCGTCGCCAGCGTTCGCGGCCGCTCGACCACGCGTACATAGATCTCGGGGTTCGGACGGATCCGGATCGACGGGCCGAGGGACCACGCCCGCGCCTGCATCCAAGATCGATCCGGAGATCCATTCCCGCGGGCGCGGGCCACCGCGACACTCGTTCGCGCGTGGATGACGTACGAGTGGCGCTGATCGACATGTCCCCCCTGCTCCGCGGGATCCTGCGCGGGGTCGTCGCCGGCGAGCCGGACATGAGCGTCGTCGCCGAGTACTCGGACGCCGTCCCGTTGTCCGTTCCCGTCGAGGAGCATTCCGCGCAGGTGCTCGTCTTCGGCGAGGACGCACCGCGGCTCGACGACGAGTGCCGCGAGCTCCTCGAGACGTATCCGGCCGTCAAGCTGTTCCTCGTCGGTGGCGACGGACGGCAGACGACGCTGTGCGAGCTGCGACCGCATCGCGAGCAGCTCGGCGAGCTCAATCCCGACCAGCTCGTCGCGGTGATGCGCAACGCCGCCGCGCGGGCCGCAGCGATGCGCTCCGGCCTCCCTCCGAGCTCCGATGGCTGATGGCGACGTTCGAGGCGATCTCCGCGACCGGGAAGACGATCGAGCGTCTGCTCACCGCCCGGTTCGCCGCCGACGAGCCGGTGTCGGGCCTGGACGTGAGCGCCGCGCTCGTCCGGACGGAGGACTTCGCGGTCACGACGAACCACAACAGCGTCCTCGCGCAGACGCCGGTCCTGTCGGTCTTCCTCTACCGCGTCGAGCCGAACGGGACCATGCGCGCAGCCTGGTCGGCGGTCGGGAGCCAGGACGGACAGGCGCACCTGCCGCTCGACCTCCACTACCTGCTGACGCCGTGGGCCGAGAACGCGGAGCACGAGCACACGATCCTCGGCAGCGCGCTCGCGTGCATCGACACGACGCCGATTGCGACCGGCCCGCTCCTCTACCCGAGCGCCGCGTGGGCGCCGACCGAGGCGGTACAGCTGCTGCTCGACGAGATGTCGATCGACAACCTCGCCCGCGTCTTCGACTCGTTGCAGAGCGACTTCAAGCTGAGCGTCACGCTGCTCGCGCGCGTCATTCGGATCGACGGCGGCACGCGCCCCGTCGACCCGGCGACGACCGTGATCATCGGGGAGCAGATGCTGTGAGTGCCGTCGGCGGACTCACACATCGGCTCGCGCTCGGCATCGAGCTGCTCGATCCCGTCCGCGGCGGCCGCGTATACCGGCCGATCGAGGCATCGATCGAGGCGGTCGTCCCGCCGGTGCCGTCGATCCAGCGGCACGACTCCTGCCTGTTCGCGCTCATCTACAGCGACAACGTCGTCACACCGCTGACGCTGCGGCTCGACGACCCGCTCCGGCACTACGTCCCGCGCCGGCTGATCGTCCCGATCGCGACCGAGACGGAGGCGACCGCCGGCGACCCGCCGACGAACCCGCTGCCGGCCTCGATGCGGAGCTGGCGGCCGGTGCTCTTTCCCGGCGCGGCCTACGACGTGACCGGCAGCGCGACGGGACTGCGCGGACGCGTCGAGGCGAACGGCGAGCCGCTGCGCTGGGCGCGGATCGAGGCGACCGTCCCCGGCTCGCCCGAAGGCACGCCGCCGTTCCGCGCGCACGGCGACGACCGCGGCGAGTTCCTCCTCATCGTCGCCGACCCGCGCCTCCTCGACGAGCTGCCCGCGCCGGACGCGTTCTCGGTCGACGTGACCGTGCTCGGGCCCGATCCCGTCCCCGACCCGGCCGGGAACCCGGCCGCGCTGACCGACCCGCTCTGGGACCTCCCCCTCGAGACCGTCGCGGCGCCCGGCGCCGCCGATCCCGTCTCCGCCGGAGCGACGCCCCCGCCGACGTACGCACCGCTCGGCCCCTCCTACCCCGTGTCCGTCCCGCTCACGCTCGGCCGCATCACGAGCCGGACAGAACCCTTCGACTAAGGAGACCACGCCATGCCCGAGTATCTCTCTCCCGGTGTCTACGTCGAGGAGGTCAGCTTCCGGTCGAAGTCGATCGAGGGCGTCCCGACGTCAACGACCGGCTACGCCGGCAAGACACGCTGGGGTCCGGTGCGCAACCCGGAGGGCTCGACGCAGTACGAGCCCCGGCTCGTCACGAGCTTCACCGAGTTCGAGCGCGTCTACGGCGGACTCGAGAACCTCAGCGACGACGACGCGGACATCAACTACACGGCGCACGCTGCGCGGGCGTTCTTCCTCAACGGCGGCCAGCGCCTCTACATCTCACGGGTCGTGCCCGAGGACGCGCAGGTGGCGACGCGGGACATCCTCGTCGGCGCCGGCAAGGTCACCTGGAAGGGCCGCTGGCCCGGCGACTACGGCAACGTCGTCGTCGAGACCCAGCTCGTGCGGTCGGGGGACGCCGGCTTCGTCTGGCCGTCGCTCCCGGTCTCGCAGGATCCGCTGCAGAAGGCGCTGTGGGGCCGCCAGGCACGGCGCGTGTCGAACGGCTCGGTGGTCGAGGTCTACGCATCGGGCGACCCGACCCCGCTCCCGAACGCACCCATCGACACGACGAAGGCCTGCATCGTGGAGGTCGACCCGATCACGGGCAAGCAGACGTTCTCGCGCGGCGGCGCCGACGTCCCGCTCGCGAGCGACGCCGTGCTGCTCGTGCTGCAGCTCCGCGTGATCGCCACCGTCACGACGGACCGGATCGACGTGACCGACGAGCTCGCAGCGAGCGACGACCCGTCGCAGCTCCGCTACATCGGCACCATCCTCTCGCTCGACCATCCGGAGGACGAGGACTCCGTCGTCTGGCTCGACGACTCGCTCATCGGCGCGCCGGCCGACAAGCCGATCGCACTGATGAAGGCGCTCCAGGCGGACGGGCCCGGCGCACTGAGCGGGGGCACCCTCGGCAGCCCGCTCGACGCGGACGATCTGAACGGCGACGAGGCGGATCTCGACGATCCGACGAAGAAGGCGACGGGCCTCGCCGCGCTCGGCGAGGTCGACGACATCGCCATCGTCGCGCTCCCCGACGCGGGCGCATTCACGGACGACGACGAGCGCAACACCGCGACCGAGTACCTGATCGCGCACGCGGAGAACCTCAGGTACCGGATCGCCGTCGTCGACGGGCCGAAGGGCGCCTCCATGAACGACATCCGCGCATTCCGCGGGACGTTCGACAGCACGTACGCGGCGCTCTACCACCCGTGGATCGAGATCCTCGACCCGACGCGGCGCCCGGCGCAGGGCGCGCCCCAGCCGCGGATCATGCTCCCGCCGTCGGGGTTCGTGACCGGCATCTACGCGCGGAGCGACGTGAACCGCGGCGTCTTCAAGGCGCCTGCGAACGAGGTCGTCCTCGGCCTCACCCGCTTCGAGGCGAACATCAACAAGGCGCGCCAGGACGTGCTCAACCCCGAGGGGATCAACGCCCTGCGCTTCTTCGAGGGACGCGGCAACCGCGTCTGGGGCGCTCGCACGATGACCTCCGACCCGGAGTGGATGTACGTCAACGTCCGCCGGCTGTTCATCTTCCTCGAGCACTCGATCGACAAGTCGACACAGTGGGCCGTGTTCGAGCCGAACAACGAGCGGCTCTGGGCCAACATCCGCCAGACGATCGAGGACTTCCTCCTCGTGCAGTGGCGGGACGGCGCTCTGATGGGCACGAAGCCGGAAGAGGCGTACTTCGTGCGCTGCGACCGCACGACGATGACGCAGAACGACCTGGACAACGGACGACTCATCTGTCTGATCGGCGTCGCGCCGACGAAGCCGGCGGAGTTCGTGATCTTCCGCATCGGCCAGTGGACCGGCGACGCGTCGATGACGTAGGCGGGAGGAACCGATGGCAACCCAGCGAGACAATCCGTACGGCGCCTTCAACTTCATCGTCGCCCTCGGCGGAGACCAGGGCGACGGCGGGGACGGCACGATCGTCGGGGGGTTCTCCGACGCGAGCGGCCTCGGCGTCGACGTCAGCTACTCCGAGTACCGGAACGGCAACGAGAAGTTCAACACCGTTCGCAAGGTCGCGAACACGCACAAGAACGACGACGTCACGCTGAAGCGCGGCCTCGTCGGCTCCGTCGACCTGTTCGAGTGGCTGAAGACGGTGCGCGACGGCGGTCACGACCAGCGCAACGTCAGCATCACGCTGATGGACGAGGCGCGCAATCCGGTCGCGATCTGGCGGCTTCGCAACGTCCAGCCGAAGAAGTGGGTCGGGCCGACGCTGACCGGCAAGGGTGGCGGCGAGGTTGCGATGGAGGAGCTCCATCTCGTCCACGAAGGCATCGAGTTCACGTAGGCGACGCCGTGGCCCTTCGCGTCAAGCTCGGCGCCCCCGGCGTCTACCAGCTCCCGAGCGAGCCGCTTCGCGAGCTTACCGCCGTGCGCCTCGACGTCTGCGCGTTCGTCGGGGTGGCGCCGCGCGGCCCGTCGCGGGTGCCGTACGTCGGCGGGCCGTGGCGCGACGACGTCCCGCCCGTCGAGCCGGAGCGGCCGATCCGTCGCTGCGTGCCGGTCGCGGTCGAGAGTTGGACCGACTACGTGCGGCTGTTCGGCTCCTTCGAGGGACCGGGGATGCTGCCGTGGGCGGTCTCGGCGTTCTTCGACAACGGCGGACGGCGCGCGTACATCGTCCGCATCGTCCACGACTACACCGCGGAGCTGCCCGTGAAGAACCTGCTCGGGCGCGCGCGCGGGAAGTTCACGGGCGTCAAGCGCGACGACGGCGGGAGCGTCCGCCTCTTCGCGCGGAACGAGGGCGTGTGGGGCAACCAGCTGACGGCGACGCTCTCGTACACGACGCGGCCGCTCGTCCTCACCGCCGCCGGGACGACGGCGGCGGTGACGGTCAGCCCGGCGGAGGGCATCCCGATCGGCGCGCTCCTGCGCCTCCAGCTCCCCGGCGGGACGCGCGTGCTCCGCACCGTGGCCGACGTCACGGCCGTCGGCGGGCCGACCGGCGTCGCGCCGGCGCAGGTGCTCGTCCTCGACCAGGCCGCGATCGACATTCCGGCCGCGGCGGAGGTGGTCGAGGGCGTGCTCGACGTCGACGACGGCGACGGGCGCACCGAGCAGCTCGCCGGCCTCGGCCTCTCGTCGGCGCACCCGCGGTGGGCGGCGACGGTGATCGCGCAGGATTCGCAACTGCTGTTCCCGCACCGGCTGTGGGCGTCGGGAAGTCTCGTGCCGGCCGACGCGACGTTGCCGCCGGCGACGACGCTCCCGTTCCTGCGCGGGCTCGACCGCTACCCGGACATCGTCTTCGACGACTTCTTCGACGACGACTGGCTTCCCGTCGACGACGTGCCCGGCGAGGGGATCACCTGCCTCGCCGACCTACCCGACCTCGGTCTGCTCGCGGCTCCCGACCTGTACGAGCCGTGGGACGTGCAGCCGGTGCTGCCCGTGGCCGACCCGCTCTCCTTCGCCGGCCCCGACTTCGCCGCGTGCGTCGAGCTCCCGCCGGCCGCGGCCGCGCCCGCGCCGCCGCCCGAGCTCGACCAGCTCCGCCTCGATCCGTCCGCCGACCTCGACGAGATCGTCGCGCTACAGCAGAAGCTCGTCGACTTCGCGGAGACCGAGGCGCTGACGGCGCTCCTCGACGTGCCGCCGGGGCTGCACCAGAACCAGATCCTGCGCTGGCGGAGCGCGATCTGGTCGAGCCGCGCGGCCGGCTACCACCCGTGGCTCTACGCGTCGCGCGTCTCCGAGGGCGAGACCTCGCCGTTCGAGGTGAACCCGTCCGCCGTCGCCGCGGGGATCATCGCGCGGCGCGAGCTCGCCGACGGCATCCCGTTCGGGCCGGCGAACGAGCTCGCCGCCGGCATCGTCGACGTCGACGACGTCGTCTCGCCGCCGAGGCACGACGAGCTGCACCAGAACGCGGTGAACGTCTTCCTCCGCGAGCGCGACGGCGTGCGCCTCACTGCCGCGCGCACGCTCCGTCCGATCCGGACTACCGCCAGCTGAGCGTGCGGCGGCTCGTGACGATGATCGAGCGGACGCTCGAGCGCCAGATGCAATGGCTCGTGTTCGAGCCGAACAAGGCGGCGCTGCGCGCCGACGTCGCGATCGAGATCGAGCGCTTCCTTCGCACGCTGTACCGGGGGAACGCGTTCACGGGCGCGACCGAGGCGGAGGCGTTCTTCGTCCGCTGCGACGACACGCTCAACCCGCAGCAGGTCGTCGACGCGGGACGGCTGATCGCGGAGATCGGCATCGCGCCCGCCGAGCCGATCGAGTTCATCGTGCTCCGCCTCTCGCACGACGGCGACGGGACGCTGCGCGTGGAGGGAGCCGGTGGCTAGCGTCGACCTCACCGCCTCGGCGGGCGCCTCCTTCGGCGCAGGCGCCGGCGCGAGCGCCAACCTCAGCCTCGGCGCGAGCCTCGACGTCGGCATCAGCGCGGTCGCGGGCGCGCCCGCGTCGACGCAGCTCCTGCTGCGGAGCTTCCGCTTCCGCATCGACCTCACCGGCAGCCCCGGCACGGGCGCAGCGGGGAATCGGCTCGGCGACGGCGGCTTCCAGGAGTGCGGCGGGCTCGATATCGAGATGGACGTCCAGGACATCCTCGTCGGCGGCCGGAACGACGCGGTCGTGCGGCGCGTCGGCCGCGCGAAGTACCAGCCGCTCGTGCTCAAGCGCGGCATGTTCTTCCCGAAGCCGGGCGCGCAGGTGAGCAACGACCTGTGGGCGTGGCTGCAGGGGATCGTCTCCGGGACGGTCCCGGTCGGCCGCTACGACGGCGTCGTCTCCGTCATGGACGTCGCGAATCGGACGTCGTCGCCCGCTGGCGCTTCGAGCGCGGCCTCCCGCTCAAGGTCGTCGGCCCGCAGCTGAACGCGCGCACCGGCGAGGTCGCGATCGAGGAGCTGCACATCGCGCACGAGGGCCTCGTGCTGGGGGCGTCGTGAGCGTGCCCCTCCAGCCGGCCCGTCTCGTCCCGTTGAAGGGGACCAAGGGCAGCGAGGAGCTCAAGGACAGCCCCTACGTCAAGCGCATCGATGTCCAGTTCAATCCCGCTTCGCTCCGGCTGCAGCTCACCAACAGCAGCGACCGGGGCTCGACCCAGCCGAGACAGAAGGAGCAGAGCCTCGGGCAGACCTCGGTGACGCTCTCTTTCGACCTGCACTTCGACACTGCAGACACGGGCGCCAACGTGCGAGACCTCACCCTCGCCGTCCGGAAGTTCGTCGTGCCGATGCGACCGGGAACCGGAAGCACGATGGCGCCGCCGCGCGTCAGCTTCCAGTGGGGCACGTTCCGTGTCGACGGCCTCATGCAGTCGATCACCGAGGAGATCGACCTGTTCTCGCCGGCCGGCGTCCCGCTCCACGCGAAGCTCTCCGTTTCCATCAGCGAGCAGAAGCCGGAGCTGATGGCGCTCGCGGTGCCGCCGGGCGACCGATCGGCGTCGTCGGCGACGCCGCCGGGCGTGCCCTCGGCTCCGCCCGGATCGGGCGGCGTCGGGCTCGGCGTGAGCATCAACGCAGGCATCTCCGCCGACGCGTCGCTCTCGCTGTCCGACAGCACCGGCGTGGCGATCGGCGGGGAGACCGCGGCCGACTTCGCCGCGCGGATGGGCCTCGACCCGTCGGTCTGGCGCGGGCTCGGAGGCGGCCTCGACAGCGCGCTCTCACTGCCGGCCGGGCTCCAGATCGACTTCAACTCCGGCCTCTCCGCCGCGACCGGCGTGGGCACGAGCACCGGTGTCGAAGCGGGCGCCTCGTCGTCCGTCGACCAGCGGTTCGGACTGACGCAGAGCCCGTCCGCCGGCTTCGCGCTCGCCGCAGCCGGAGGCGTGCGCGCCGCCGTCGACGCTGTCGCGACGGCGAAGGCCGCGTCCGCCGCGACTGACGCGCGGGCCGCGTTCGACGTTCCGCCCCCGCCGGGGACGCCGCCGGCGCCCGCGGCCGACGCCGCCGTGCCGGGCCCTCCCGACCAGCCGCGGCCCCGCCTGGCCGACACCGGACTGCCGTCGCCCGGCACAGTCGCGCCGCCGGCGCCGCAGCCTCCGGCCGCCGACCCGCGCGCGACGACGTTCGGCCAGGGCGCGCCGCTGCGCCCGCTCATCACCGGGGCGACGCTCGAGCGCAACGGCACCGTCGCGTCACGCGTCGTCGTCCAGACGCGCGAGACCCGGCCCGACGTGCCGCCGACGACGATCGACCCGACGACGCCTCCGTGGCTCGTCCTGCCGAGCGAGACGCCCACGCGCTCGAGCTCGGCGCCGACCCGGCATCCCGCGGCCTGCGGCTGCGGCTGCAACGGAAGCGCGTGATGCCCGTCAACGTCGATCAGGTCACGTCCGAGGTCGTCCCCGAGTCCGAGTCGACGGCCGCGGCGTCCGACTCCGCTTCGAGCCAGGAGCGCCCCTGGCTCGTGCTTGCACACCATCGCGCCCTGGACCAGCAGGTCGCCGAGGACGCGCTCCGTACGCGCGCGCAGGCCTACGATGACTGAGCTGCTCTACTTCTCGAGCTCTCCGGTCCTCAAGGTCGACGGCGAGGCGCAGCAGGCGCTGGCCCGCGATCTCCTCCGCCTCGAGATCGGGGAGTCGACGGAGGGACTGAAGACGCTCAAGGCGGTCCTCGTCGGCCCCGGCCCGACGGACGGCGCCACCGCCGAGGTGCTCCAGTACCTCGACGGCGAGATCCTCGACTTCGGCAAGAGCCTCTACGTCTCGATCGGGCCCCCGGGCTCTGAGCGCATCGTCTTCGACGGGCTCGTCTCCGCGCTCCAGGTCGACGTCGACGCGTCGAGCGAGGCGGTCGTCACCGTCTTCGCGGAGGACAAGCTGATGAAGCTGCGGATGACCCGGCGGATGAAGACGTACGAGCAGATGTCCGACGCCGACATCGCGCAGGAGATCGCCTCGCAGAACGGCCTGTCGGCCGATGTCGCAGTCGACGGCCCCACCTACGACGTCGTGCAGCAGTGGAACCAGAGCGATCTCGCCTTCCTCCGCGAGCGGGCCGCGCTCATGCAGGCGGAGATCTGGATGGACGGCGACACGCTGAACTTCAAGTCGCGGCCGAACCGGCAGGCGACCGAGCTGACGCTCGTCTTCCGCGGCGACCTGATCGACGCCCGGGTCCGCGCCGACCTCGCGCACCAGCGCACCTCTGAAGGTGAGCGGCTTCGACGCCCCGGCGCGCGACGGGATCGACGAGGAAGCCGGCTCGGAGGCGATCGCGGCGGAGATCAGCAGCGGCTCGACCGGCGTCTCGATCCTCCAGCCCGCGTTCGGCGACCGCGTCTCCTACCGGGTGCGCGAGACGCCGCTCGTCGACGCCGAGGCCGCGCGTGGGCGCACGCCGAGATGCTGCGCCGCAGCCGTCGCTTCGTCACGATCGAAGGGACGACGAGCGGCACGCCGGACCTCGTCGTCGGCAGCAAGGTCACGCTCCAGGGCATCGCCGACGCGTTCAACGGCGACGGCTACTACGTCACGCGCGTCACGCACACCTACGACCTCGTCAGCGGCCACCGCACCCACTTCTGTGCGGAGCGCCCGACCGTGGGCTCGGGGACGCTGTGAGCGGCGCGCGCCCCGACGGCCTCGCGCCCCGCCACTTCGGGCTCCACCCGGCGATCGTCACCGACATCGTCGACCCGAACTCGCTCGGGCGGATCCAGGTGCGCTTCCCGTGGCTCGGCGACGACGGCGACGGCGTCCGTGCGTGGGCGACGCTGCTGACGCCGTACGCGGACGACGACCAGGGCTTCGAGGTGCTCCCGGCGGTCGACACCGAGGTCGTGGTCGCGTTCGAGTTCGGCGACCTCCACCGTCCGTACATCGTCGGCTCCTGCTGGAACGGGCAGGAGTCGCTTCCCGTCGCTCCGGATGCGGCGAACAACAAGCGCATCTGGAAGACGCGCTCCGGCAGCCTGCTCGAGTTCGACGACACGCAGGGCGCGGCGAAGGTGACGCTGTCGATGCAGAGCGGCCACAAGCTCGTACTGGACGACTCGTCCCAGTAGGTGACGCTCGCGCATTCGAACGGCTGCACGATCACGTTCACCGCCGCGGGCTAGATCGAGATCCAGGCAAACGTCTCGCTCGAGGTCAGCGCGCCGATGGTCACCGTCGACGCGGCCATCTCGCAGTTCAGCGGCGTCGTCCACTGCGACACGCTCATCACGAACTCGGTCGTCTCGCCCTCCTACACGCCCGGCGCGGGGAACATCTGGTGACCGAGCCGCCCGCGCACCGGCGACTGGCAGCTCGTCGGCCCGGCGTACACGTGGGATCCCTCGGGCACGCCGGCGCCGCGCGCGACGGTGCCGGTGATCCAGAAGTACGAGTCGCCACCTTCGTCAACGACTTCCTCGCCCACCCCGACCAGCGCAGCCGTTCGACGACTGCGACTGGGTCTACCGCACGGAGTCGAGCCCGTCCCCCGTCGGCTCGAGCGGCCGGCGGACGAGGTTCACCGACTCGAAGCTGACGAAGACGTCGACGCGGAAGCTGTTCCTTCCGTCGCACAAGCGCTTCTACCTCGTCGTCTGCGAGCTCCACTGCGACGCGGCGGGATTCCCGAACGCCGACCGCAACGCCGTCTGCGAGGCCGCGTTCGTCGTGCGGCGGCGGCGTGTCGTGTTCGCCGAGTCGGCGGCGCGCGACGCCGCGCGGCTCGTCCGCACCGCGACGCGCTCGCGCTCCGAGCTCGAGGCGCTCGCGGTGCGCTACTACGGCCTCGGCACGGCGCTCGCGGAGCCGCCGCTGGAGGAGTTCCAGCTCGCGGCGGACGCGGCGGTCGCCGCGCGCGCGAACCTCCTCGAGTGGGCGGAGCGCGTCGGCGCGGTGAGCATCGTCGAAGGCTGGTTCCCGACCGACCGCGACGAAGATCGGGAACTGGAAGTCCGTGAAGGAGCGGCCCGGCGTCATCCGCGAGGCGACGTTCCCGCTCTATCCCCTCGTCCCCGATCCGGCGGACCCGGGGAATCCCGCGCAGGGCCGGGCGACCTAGTTCGGCATCGTCCCCGCGTCGAGCGCCGACCACGACGAGCGCGGCGCTCCACGGTTCGACGACCGCTCGCTGTACGAGATCCGCTGCTACGTCCGCCGCCACGATCCGCGCCTGCCCGAAGAACGCTCCAGCATCCCGACTGTCACGGCCCGCTGACGTGGAGCGCGCCGACGAGCCGCGTACCAGCTCGCCTCGCATCAGGACCTCGTCGGGACGAGCAACCACCCGGTCACGATCCAGATGCCGGACATCCCGACGCTGATGACGCAGCGCGGCCTCGATGCCGCGGGATCGATCGCGCCCGTGAAGTTCGTCACGCCGCCGGGGTCGTCGCTGCAGTTCACGCCGAACGGCGGCGTGCCGTCGTCGGGGAAGCTCGGCGGCGCGGCGATCTGCTCCTTCTCGATCCCGCTGATCACGATCGTCGCGACGTTCGTCCTCAACCTCTTCCTGCCGATCGTCGTGTTCATCTTCGGGCTGTTCGCGCTGCTGCGACTGAAGTTCTGCATCCCGCCGAGCTTCCAGCTCAGCGCCGACCTGACGCTTGCGCTCGACGCGCAGGCGGGCGGCGCCGACCTCGAGGCGAGAGCCGGGCTGCAGGGCCAGATCTCGGACTTCCTCGACGCCGCGCTCGGCCCGCCGGCGGGCCAGAACGCAACCGCCGGGTTCTCGAACGCCGCGCTGCTGAACCTCGTCGCCGAGCTGGCGAAGCCGCCGGCCGCAGCGGGAGGAGCGGGCGGCGCGGGCGGCGCTCCCGGCGCCTCCGGCTCCGCCTGCGCCGCCCTGGACGGAGGCTCGACGTGACGACCGCGACGCTTCGCTTCCTCGGCAGCGGCTGGTCGTTCCCGGTCGCGCCCGACCCGGCCACCGGCGGCCTCGACGTCGCCTCCGGCGCGGAGAAGGTGCGCGAGGCGATCTGGATCGTCCTCGACACCGAGCCGGGCGAGCGGATCATGCGCCCCACCTTCGGCTGCGGCCTGCGGCGCTACCTGATGGAGCCGAACACCGTCGCCGTCCGCGCGCAGATCCAGCACGACGTGCGAGCGCGGCGCTCGCGGCATGGGAGCCGCGCATCACGCGTCACGTCGGTCGACGTCACTGCCCGGCGACGAGGACCCGTCGCTCGTGCTGATCGCGATCGGCGTACGTCCACGTGCGCGACGGGAGCACGCGCCAACCTCGTCTACCCGTTCTCACTGGAGTAGCCCGCGATGCCGCTGCCCGTCCCGATCCTCGACGACCGCTCCTATCAGCAGCTGCGCGACGAGCTCGTCCGCCGCATTCCGGTCTACGCGCCCGAGTGGACCGACCACAACGCGAGCGACCCGGGGATCACGCTGATCGAGCTGTTCTCGTTCCTCGGCGAGAACCTCCTCTTCCGCTTCAACCAGATCCCGGAGTCGACGTATCTCCGCTTCCTCAAGCTGCTCGACGTCCCGCTGCTGCCGGCGCAGCCGGCGGGCGGGCTGCTGGCGCTCACGACGAAGGACCCGGGCGGCCAGCTCGTGCCGCGCGGGACCGAGGCGAAGGCCGGCAACGTCATCTTCGAGACCCAGGCGGAGGTGCACGTCTGGCCGGTCACCGCGTACGGGCTCGCGCGGTCGATCGCGCCGAGCCCGACCGATCCGGAGCAGCAGGCGTTCTCCGAGCGGGCGATCGACGCGATCGGCGAGCTCCCCGCCGGCCAACAGCTCGTCTTCTACACGAACGAGCCGCTCTCGCTCGACCCCGCCGCGCCGGACGCGAACGTCGTCGACTTCACCAATGCGGTCGACCGCACGCTGTGGGTCGGCGTCGTCGCGGATCCGACCGTCGCCGTGACGGCGGCGTCGATGGCGAACCTCACGATCACGCTCGGCTTCGTCCCGGACGAGCAGGACCTGACCATGGCGGAGGTCGATCCGTGCCCCGGCGACCTCGGCGTCTCCGGCTCGGTGCAGCCGGCGCCCGCAGGCCCGTCGGTGCTCTGGCAGGTCTCGACGGCCGACAAGCGCGACTCCTCCGGCGGCCCGCTGTACGAGACGGTGAAGGTGGCGAGCGACACGACGCGCGGGCTGACGCGACAGGGCGTCGTCACGCTGCAGCTGCCGCAGGACCCGACCGACCTCGGCGTCTACGACCTGCCCGACCCGGACGTTCGCGGCACCGGCGCGTTCCCGCCCGATCTCGGCGACGACTCGCTGCAGGTCCTGTTCTGGATCCGTGCGGCGCGGCGCGACGAGAGCTCGATCGGGAAGGTGCTCTACGTCGGCGCGAACGCGGCCGAGGTCGAGCAGTCGCGCGGCGCGGCGCCCGAGTACGTCGGCACCGGGACCGGCGACGCCGACCAGGCGTACACGCTCGCGAACACGCCGCTCGTCGACGGCAGCCTCATCCTCGAGGTCGAGGAGGCCGGCGTCTGGACCGCGTGGACGCCGGTGGACGGCTTCCAGGCGAGCGGCGAGGACAGCCGCAACTATGTCGTCGACCTCGAGGCGGCGCAGATCAGCTTCGGCAACGGCGTGCAGGGACGCGCGCCGCAGCTCGGCGAGCGGATCCGCGCGAAGTCGTACCGGTACGGCGGCGGCGTCGTCGGCAACGTCCCGGCGAAGGCGATCTCGAAGATCGACGGCTTCCCGACGGTGAAGTGCGCGAACCCGCTGTCGACCGCCGGCGGTGCCGAGTCGGAGGCGATCGACGCCGCGCTCGAGCGCGTCCCCGGCGAGCTGCGACGGCGCGACCGCGCCGTCACGCAGGACGACTTCCGCGAGCTCGCGCTCGAGACGCCGGGCGCGAACGTCGGCCGCGCCGAGTGCATCCCGCTGTTCCATCCGCAGCTGCCGCCGACGACGCAGGCGGCGGGGGTCGTCAGCGTCGTCGTCTGGCCGGCGCAGGACGCGCGGCATCCGAACGCGCCGACGCCGGATCGGACGGTGCTGAACGAGGTGTGCGCGTGGCTCGACGCGCGCCGCCTCGTCACGACCGAGCTGTACGTGATCCCGCCGACGTACCGGCAGGTCGCCGTCGCCGTCGGCGTCAACGTCAAGTCCGGCTACGACGTCGAGGCCGTCTCGAACTGGGTCGAGCTCGTCCTGCGCCAGTACCTCGCGCCGCTGCCGCCGTACGGGCCGGACGGGCAGGGCTGGCCGCTGGGGCGACGTGTGTACGGGCCTGAGCTGGAGGCGGCGGCGCTCCAGGTCGAGGGCGTCGAGTTCCTCGAGGGGCTCTCCGTCGCGTCGGCGAACAGCGACGGCACCTGGAGCCCTGCGCCCGACGGCGTCGACCTCGAGATCTACGAGGTGCCGGAGCTGACGGAGATCACCGTCGTCGCCGGCCCGCCGCTCGACCCCGGTCAGGCGCCGGCGCCGCCACCGACCGACACCGTGGCGATCCCGATCCCGACGATCAAGGAGCAGTGCTGATGGCGACCGAGCGCGGATTTGCGCTGCTGCGCACGGCCGACCAGTGGAAGCGGTCGACGCACGCGAACACGGCGCTCGACGAGGTGACCGGCATCGTCGGCCTCGGCTGGACGGCGGAGTCGCTCCCCACCGGCCCGAGTAACACCGTGTTGCGTGGGGGCGGGCTCGCGTTCGACGCGCAATGCCGCATCTACCACAGCGTCCCCGACCAGGGTCGCGTCGAACGCGCGCTCTGGCGCGCGCAGGACCCGCTCGCGCCGCTCGAGAGCCAGCCGGCGCCGGCGGATCTCTTCGCAGCCGTCCCGGAGCCTGCGTTCGGCGACTTCCACGGCAGCGCGACGACGACGCCGCCGTTCGGCGCTCCGCGCGGACTCGCGATCGACGAGGACGACCGGCTGTTCGTCGCCGACTCCGGCGCGCGCCGCGTCTTCGTCTTCGACCTCTGGAGCAGCCGGCTCCTGAACCGCGTCGACCTCGGCGGCGCCGCGCCACTCGACCTCGCCCTCGACACGGACGAGCTGACGGTGTGGGCCGTCGCCGAGGACCCCCCGGCGCTCGTCCGCTTCGGTGCACGCTCGGACCCGGCACCGGTCGACCTGCCGGACATCCCGGCCGGCGACGTTCCCGCCGACGCGACACCGCAGCGGATCGCGATCTCGTCCGCCGGCGACGTCTTCCTCCTCTACCGCGATCCCGCCGGCGACGGCTGGGTCGTGCCGCTCGCGCAACCCGACCGCGTGCTCCCGGTCGCGGACGCGACCGACATCGCCTTCGACGCGGACGGGTACGTCGTCGTCGCGTGCGGGCCGGGACAGCCGTTCGCGCGCGGGCTGTTCGCGTCGGACGAGTGGAGCACCGGCGCGCAGCTGATCGGCCGCGACTACGACGGGCTCGGCATCGTCACGACGCCCGACGGCCGCATCGGCTTCTGGACGAGCGCAGGCCGTTTCCGCGAGGCGGTGCCGGCGCGGCTCGTCTACGCGCCGACCGGCCGCGTGTCCACGTACCGCCTCGACGCGGGCTCGTTCCAGATGCAGTGGGGCAGGCTGTTCCTCGACGCGTGCATCCCGGTCGGTACCTCGATCCGCGCTGCGTTCGCGACGACCGACGAGGACGACGACGATGTCGAAGCGGTGACGTGGTCCGGACCGGTGAACGTCGAGCCCGGGCCGCGGCCCGCCGGCTCGCCGCCGCTCTGCCCCGTCGCGCTCGCGCCCGGCGCCGGCCCGCTGCCGGCGACGCTGCACCTGCGCGAGACCGGCCGCGAGCTCCCGTGGGCGCGGCACGCGCAGGACGATCCGTTCGAAACGTACGAGGCCCCGATCGCGGCCCCGCCGGGCCGCTATCTCTGGGTCACGCTCGAGCTCGCGGGCGACACGCGGTCGTCGCCGCGCGTGCGCTGCGTCCGCGCCGAGCATCCGTCGCACGACTACGTGTCTCGCCTGCCGAAGACGTACTCGCGCGACGCGGCCGCCGCGTCGTTCCTGCTCCGCTATCTCGCGATCTTCGACGGCGTGCTCGGCGACCTCGACGCGCGGTCGACGGACCGACAGGCGCTGCTCGACCCGTACGCGGCGCCGCAGGAGATCCTGTCGTGGCTCGCCGGCTACCTCGGGCTCGTGCTCGACGAGCGCTGGCCGGTGCCGGTGCGGCGGCAGTTGATCGCGGAGGCGGCGTGCCTGTTCCGCTTCCGCGGCACCGTGCGCGGGCTCGAGAAGTTCCTCGAGATCGTGATCGGCTCGGAGGCGCACGTGCTGATCATCGAGCACTACCGGCTCCGCGGGCTCGGCGGCGCGCTGCTCTCCGACGAGCCGAGCGCGCTCTTCGCCGGCGCCGTGGTCGGGATGAACTACCGCGTCGGCGGCGAGGTCGGCGAGGAGGGCGACTCGCCACTCACCGGCACGCCCGCGGACGCGATCGCCGTGCACGCACATCGCTTCTCCGTCGTCATCCCCGCGGTGCTCGACGACGTCCAGCTGGCGGTCGTCGACCACGTGCTCGACGTGCACCGTCCCGCGCACACGATCTACGAGGTCTGCACCGTCGGCGCCGGTATGCGCGTCGGCTTCGGGCTGCACGTCGGTCTCCTGTCGATGATCGGCCGGACCGGCGGCTTCACGACGATGCAGCTGGGAGCGAGCGCGCTCGGCCGCGGCGCGATCGTCGGCAGGCCGGAGCTCGGCACGCGGCCGGGCGGGAGCCGGATCGGAACGGACATGAGGGTCGGATGACCGCCGAGACGCTCCGCATCGGACGCTTCGACGCGCGCTACCGGCTCGCAGGCGCCGGCGCGGGCGCGCGCAATCGCCTCGACGCGGTGCTCGCCGGCATGCTCGAGCAGGCCGACGGGCCTGCGGTCGACGACATCGTCTGCCTTCGCTCCGTCTCCGTTCCGGTGCGCCTGCGGCTCGACGCGACCGACGCCGCGCTCGCAACGGTGTGGGGCGACGCGCTCGCGGTCGCGGTCGGGCGCGCGATCGCGGACGGGGGAAGCGGCGTCGTCCGCTACCGGTCGCGGGCCGAGGCGCTTGTCGATCTCGCACTCGGGATCGCGCGCGGCGACTCCGCACGGGCGTGGGCGTGGCGGCAGCTCGAGCTCTGGCGTCTCCCGGACGATGCGGGTGACGCGCGGCGTGCGGAGGCGCTCGCCGACACGCTCGCGCGGGAGCCGGAGTCGATCGTGGCCGTGCTCGCCTCCGTCGCGCGGCAGGGTCTGCTTCCGCGGTTGCTGGCGAGCATGACGGCGCGCGACGTCGAGTCGCTCGCCGACGCAGCGCTCGCAACGTCGGGATGGCCACAACTCGTGGACCTCGCGACGGCCGACACAGGCGGGAGCGCGGCGCGCGCCGACGAGCGCGCGGCGGAGCGGGTCGTACGAACGTCGGCGATCGCCGCCGCCGCGTCGGGCGCTCTCCCCGCCGTGCTCGACCCGGAGCTGCGCCGCGCGCTCGCCGCGCTCGCGGTCCTCGAGGCCGACCCTGCAGTCGGCTGGGCAGTCGGCTGGGCAGTCGGCTGGGCCGCGGGCCGCGCCGCGGGGTCGGGACCGGAGCCGCTCGCCGCCTCGCTCGTCGCCGCCGTCGCACGGCTCCTCCGGCCGACCTTCGAGCGTCCGGGCGGCGCGGCACGCCGGCTCGCGAGCGAGCGCGCCCGCGAGCGTGAGGCCCGAGCGGCGGGAGCGACCGTCGAGGAGCTCGCCCGCGATGGGGCGACCGCGACCGGCGTCGGCGAGACGAGCGCCGCAGAGCTCGAAGACACGGAGCCCGGCGACCTGCGCGTGCGGGCGTGGACCGACGCCGGGGGGCTGCTCCATCTCGTCCACGTCGTCGACCGGCTCGGCCTGCCGCGCAGCCTGCAGGAGGATCCCGCGCTCAGTGCGCGGCCGCTCCGCTGGTCGCTCCACCGCATCGGCTGCGGGCTGACGGGTGCGACGGAGGACGACCCCGCCGTGCTCGCCTTCGCCGGGCTGCCGCCCGAGTCGGCGCCGCCGTCGGAGGACGAGCGGCCCGCCGAGGAGACGGAGACTGCCGCGCTCGAGGCCGCGGCCGGGCGGATTGCCGACGCGGTGCAGACCGCGCTCGAGCGGTCCGGCGAGCCGGCGGCCGACGTCCTCCGCTGGATCGTCGAGCGCCGCGCCGAGATCGTCGCCGACCCGGGCTGGATCGAGGTCCGGATCGGGCTGGACGACGTCTCCACCGAGCTGCGCCGTGCGGGGCTCGATCTCGATCCGGGCTGGGTGCCGTGGCTCGGCGTCGTCGTGAGGTTCACCTATGTCTGAGCCGCTGCGCGAACAGGTCGAGCTCGTCTACCCGGCGGCGGCCCGGCTCACCGCCCTCGCGGCCGCGATCGGCGACCGGCTCGGCGGCCTGCTCGCCTCGCTGCCGGGCGGCGACGCCTCGCCGCTCCGCGAGTCGCTCGAGTTCGTCGCCGCGTTCGCGGCCGACCTCCGCGCCGCCACGCCGCAGCCGGAGCCCGGCGAGGGCGGCGATCCGATCGACCGCGTCGCCCTCACGCTCGGGCTTGCGCGCGCGGAGACCGACGCGTTGCTGCTCGCCGGGCTCGCGGAGGAGCACGAGGGCTTCGCGGGCATCTTCCGCAGCCTCCACCCGGCCGGCGACCCGTATCCGACCGTCGGCCTCGCCGCCCGCCTGCTCTGCCGGACACCGGAGGAGCGGCGGCTGCTCCGCGCGCTCCTCGAGGCAGGGCCGGCCGCTCGAGCCGGGCTGCTCGTCGTCGGCGGCGGCGCGCCGTTCTTCGAGTCGAGCCTCCGTCTTCCCGCCGCGATCTGGCCGGCGCTGGGCGGGATCGACGCCTGGCCGGCGGAGGTGGCGCTGCGACCGCGGGCCGACCGTGCGCGCCGGGCTCGGCGCCTGGCTCGCGACGGCCGGCCGCCACACGCGCGATCGCGGCGCTCTCGCGACGGCGCGCCGTGCACGGTGCTGCTGACTGGCCGACAACGAGAGCCGCGTTCCAGCGCGCGGCCGCGCTCGTCGAGGCCGCCGGGCTGAGCCGGTGCCGGGTCGTGCTACCCGCGAACAGGCCGCCGCGTCGAGCGCCCTCGCGCTGCTCCACGCGCTCGCGCGCGGCGCCGTGCCCGTGCTGCGCGACCCGCGTCGCCGAGCCGCAGTCGGCGGCGGCGCCCGCCTGGCCGACGTGGCCCGGGCCGGCGGTCCTCGCGGTCCGCTCCGGCTCCACCGCGCTGCACGGGTCGCGCGGCCCGTGCTCGCCGTTCACGTCGAGCCGCTCGGTCGGTCGCGCGCGCCGCGATGTGGCGCGGCTCGTCCCGCGCTCGCGGACGACGCGCCCGACCTCGCCGCGCGGTACAGCGCGGAGCCGTACCTCGCGGCCGAGGCGGCGGCGGATCTCGCGCTGCGCAGCGCGTACGCCGGCGTCGCGCCCGTTCCGGCCGACGTTCCCGTCGCGCTGCGCGGTCGCGCCGGCCTGCTGCTCGCGAGCGGAGTCAAGCTCGTCCGCCCGACCGCCGACTGGAACGACCTCGTCGTCACCGCGAAGTGCGGGCGCAGCTCCACGAGGCGGTCGACCGGATCCGCTACCAGCGGCGCGTCCTCGACGAGTGGGGCTTCCTGCGCGGCCGCCGCGGCGCGCGCGGCGTCCGCATGCTGCTGACCGGCCCGCCCGGCACGGGCAAGACGCTGGCCGCGGAGGTGCTCGCGCGCGAGCTCGAGTCGGACCTGCTCGTCGTCGATCTCGCCAACCTCGTCTCGAAGTGGATCGGCGAGACGGAGAAGAACCTCGCCGAAGTGTTCGACGCCGCCGAGCGGCTCGCAGGCGACGCTTCTGTTCGACGAGGCCGACGCGCTCTTCGGCAAACGCACCGAGGTCTCCGACGCGCACGACCGGTACGCGAACCTCGAGACGGCGTACCTGCTCTCCCGGATCGAGCGCTTCGAGGGCCTCGACCGTCCTCTCCACGAACCTCCGCCAGAACATCGACGCGGCGTTCGTGCGCCGACTCGAGTTCATCGTCGAGCTCGGCGAGCCCGACGCCGGCCGAGCGGGAGCGGCTCTGGCGCTGCCACCTGCCGCCGGCCGCCCCGCTCGACGACGACGTCGACCTGACGGAGCTCGCGACTCTCTTCCCCGCTCGTCGGCGCGACCATCCGCAACGCCGCGGTCGCCGCGGGCTTCCGCGCCGCGGCCGACGGCGGCGCCGTCACCCGTGATCACCTCATCCGCTCGATCCGCCGCGAGTACGACAAGGCGGGCCGGGCCTTTCCCGTCCACCGCACGCACGCACCCGTCCCGTAGGAGGAGCAATGCCCTCGCCACTCGTCGATCTCGCGATCGAAGACAACCACCGCTACCAGGTCAGCCTGGCGGCGAACGGTACGGCCCTCGGCGTCGCGAAGTCGGCGTTCGACGATCAGCAGGGCGTCGTCGCCGCGAAGACGTCCCAGCTCGGCGCCGACCTCAGCGCTCTCGCTCCGCTGCGGGACGCGCTCGCCGCGAGCCCGATGCCTGCCGATGCGCTCGCGCTTGCCGCCCAGTTCGAGGCGCTGATCGCGGAGACACGCACCGACCAGGCCGTGCTGATCGCCGCGCAGAAGGTCGAGGACCAGGACGGGGCGCAGCTCGCCTACCTCATCGACGCCGTCAACCGTGCGACGCAGAAGGTGCCCGCGACGCAGGCGACGCTCGACGCGGCCAACACGGCGGAGGCGAAGCGCACCGCGTGGGACACAGCGCTCGGGCAGCCGCCGCTGAACACGGTGATGACGGACGCGCAGAACGCGATCGACGGTCCCGGCGCGGCCGCGGAGACGCGGCTGCAAGGCGACATCCCGACGGAGCTGTACGCGCTCGCCGAGGCGCGGTACACGCGCGAGGTCGCACGCCAGCAGCGCGTGCAGGACGCGTCGGCGCTCGCCTCGTCGCTACTGACCGGCCGGATCGCAGGCGACGGCGGCTACGCGGCGGTCGCGGCGCAGAAGACCGGCGACTACACGGCGGCATTCAACGCGTTTGCCGACTACGTCGGCCAGGCGCCCGAGCGTCTCGCGCGCTCGTCGGCGGCGCTGGCGGCGATCACGGCGGCGCCGGAGCTCAGCGCCGTCGAGCTCGCGCGGATGACCGACCCCGCCATCCACGATCCCGGCGTCACGGCCGCGGGCGCGATCGGGCCGATCGAGGCGGCGATCGACGACATCGCGGTGGCGCAGCAGGGCTACGACGACGCCGTCCTCACCGCGAGAGCGGCCGACCCCGAGGTCGACGTGACCACGGTCCCCGCGGTCGGAACCGAGAAGGACGCGCTGAAGGCGGCGGCGCAAGGGCTGGAGGACGCGCTGGCCGCGCCGGCGTTCACGGCCGCGATCACCGCCGAGGAACAGGCCGCCCTTACCGCCTGGGGAGCCCCGGCCGTGCCGGACGACATCGCCGACCTCGAGACGATGATCGCGACGATGCTCACCGCCGCGGCCGCCGGGACGGCTGACCAGCGGAAGGCGCTCGCGGCGTGGGAGGCGACCCTGCCGGACTCGGCGTGGGACGCGTTCGTCTCGTATCAGGACGCGAACGCCGACCTGACGGATCTCGCGACCACGGACCCGTCGGCGACGGTGTCCGCGGCCGTCGGCACCGCCGAGACCGCGCTCGCCGCCGCGCTCGCCGACGCGCAGGAGAGCGAGCGGGCGCAGTGGCTGCTCACGGAAGAGGCGAAGCGGCGCGCCGCCCTCGAGGCGGCCGAGCTCGCGGGCGGCCGCACCCGCCTCGTCAGCGCAACCCGCGGCGACGGCTAGGACGGAGGCGAACATGTCGACCACGCTCGATCCCACCAGCTCGCTTCAGAACTGCGGCGGCGCGCCGTCCGACTGCACGGACGGAACCGCGGGCTGGGCGCCGCTCGACGGCAAGCTCATCCCCGACAACCCGTTCCTCGGGCTCAACTACCACTTCGGCATGCTGCTCGGGGTCGACGACCTCGAGACCGAGCAGGGCTTCCACCACGGGAAGATGCGCCTGCACAACGCGTGGCTGCACGGCGCCGGCGTCGTCTGGGGACTCGGCGTCGACTCGGATCTGGCCACGCGCGAGATCCGCGTCCAGCCCGGCCTCGCGCTCGACGGCGCGGGCCACGAGATCCACGTCGACCTGCTCCAGTGCATGGACGTCGGGCAGTGGTTCGACGAGCACAACGGCGACCCCGACCTCGACCCGCAGGCGGTCGAGGGCGACGCCGGCGTCACGGGCTACACGTTCACCGCGAACGTCGAGCTGTCGTACCGCGCCTGCCTCACGCGTCCCGTGCCGTCGATCTCGCAGCCGTGCACCGGCGTCGATCTCGGTGTCGGCTCCGACACCGCGTACTCGCGCGTCTACGAGACGTTCGCGCTGCAGCTCGTCGGCGGGGCGGCGCCGCCGCGGAGCCTCCCGTACCGGCGGCTGCGCCTGCTGTTCGGGCTCGACGTCGCGCCCGACCCGGACGGCGTGCACACGGTCGACGACCAAGCCGTCGCCGCGGAGCTCGAGACGATCGCCGGCCTGCCCGCGTCCCAGCAGGAGGCCGCGTTCCTCGGCGCGCTCCGCGACTTCGCCGCGCTCGACGGAATCGACCTGCAGCCGGCGACGGACTCGAACGGCGAGCTGCTGCTCTTCCCGGTCGACGAGACGACGCCGGTCCTGCTCGCCACCGTCTCCGTCGAGCTCAGCGGAACGACCGGCGACTGGACCTTGACGAGCTGCGAGGTGGACACGTCGCAGCGTCCCGCCCACGTCGCGACCTCGACGATCCAGGAGCTGACCGCGGCAGGCGGCGAGTCGAGCGACGCGGGCGGCGGCACGCGCGTCTCCGCGTGCACCCTGTCCGACGACGGCCTGACGGTGACGCTCGCCTTCACCGCCGCGCTGGACGCACCGAGCGTGCAGGACGAGGCGTTCTCCGTCTCGCTGTACAGCGGCGGCTGGTCCGACCAGAAGTTCAAGTCGTCGGTCAGCGACCCGCAGACGGTCGCGCTCGCGCTGAAGTCCGCCGTCACGCTCGGAGACACCGACGTCCTCCGCGTGATCGCGACGGGAACAGGCCCGCATCCGCTGCTCGACGGCTCGCTGCAGGCGCTCGCCGATGGGAACGACTCCGTCACCATGATCCGGAAGGGGAACTGACATGTCGGCGCTCGATCCGACCGCGCTCCAGCTCAACCTCGTGCTCGCGTCGGACGGAGCCGGCGTGGCGCGCATCCCGTCGTCGACGCCGTTGACGCGGCTCAACTACTTCGACGGCAAGTTCATGCGGGCCGCCGACCTCACCGCCGAGCAGACGTATCTCCGCAACCTCGCCGCCCTCGGGAACCAGGGCGGCGGTCCCGGGATCGTGTACGGCTTCGACGCGTCGCTCGGCGCAGGCGACACGCTCCAGATCGGGGCCGGCCTCGCCTTCGACCCGCAGGGCCACGTGCTCCTCCTCCAGCAGGAGGTGTCGGTCGGCATCCAGAACGTGATCGACGCGAGCCGCGGGATCCTGACGAGCATGACGGTGGCGCCGACGTTCGCGACCGCGGACTTCGCCGACTGCCTGGAAGTGACCTCGGCGCCCCCTGCGGGGACGGTCGCAAACGGCCGCAGCCTCTACGTCGTCACGCTCGGCAGCGCGGAGGCGCTCTGCGGTGAGGAGGACGTCTTCGGCGTGCTCTGCGCCGACGCGTGCGCGACGTCGACCGACCGGCCGTACCGCGTCGAGGGCGTGACGGTGCGCGTGCACCCGCTCACGCTGACGCTCGCGACATCGTCGTCGGTGACGCTGACGCAGACGCATCTGCGCTCGCTCGTCGCCTCGGCGTACTTCGAGCAGGAGCGGCAGTCGGTCGCAAGCCTCATCTCCGGGGCCGGCCTGCGCGCGGAGACGTGGTGTCTCGGAGCCCCGAGTGTCACCGGGAGCGAGGTGCCGATCGCCGTGATCGACCGCTCCGGCTCGATGACGTTGTTCATCGATGAGTGGACCGCGCGGCGCGAGCGGATCGAGACGCCGCCGCGGCGCTACTGGGCCTTCCGGATGGCCATGCGACCCTGGGACGTCTACCTCGCGCAGATCCTCCAGTTCCAGTGCCAGCTCCGCGACCTGCTCGCGGGACCGGCGCCCGGCACGCCGGGGTCCGATCCCTGCGCGCCGCAGGCGACGGCGATCTCCCAGGTCCTCGACCGGATCGACACCGTGCAGACGCGCATCGCGTCACTCGGCGACGCCGTCCCGCAGGCGCTTCCGGGACTGAGCTACGCCGAGCTCGCGATGATGCGCGACAGCCTCGCGAACGTCCTGACGCCGGTGTCGGCGGTTCCGTCGAGCCGTGTCCTCATCGACGGCGGCATTGTCGACGCGCCGAGCGCCGGCTACCTGCCCGTCGTCCCTGGTTCGAGCATGACCGTCAACGACCAGGTCCGCGCGCTCGTCGGCAACGGGCTCGACCTGCGCTTCTGCGTCGTGCGGCCGGACTACGTGGCCCACGCGCTCGAGACGGCGCAGCACATGGACCGGATCTCGCTCCTCACCGGGCTCGACGATCCGTCGAACAAGCCGCAGGTCGACATCCTCGTTCCGGACGGGCAGATCGTCAGCCGCAAGGCGGCGTCGCCCGGGATCGGCTGGGACGGCTGGCTCAACGTCGTGCCGGCGGTCGGCAACCAGGTCGCCTCCACGGTCGTGCGCGAGAAGCCCGGCACGATCGTGGAGACGACCGTCGCGCCGCAGATGCTGATGGAGAAGGCGTCGACCGTGCGCGAAGCACTCGCACCGGCTGCGGCGTCCACGGTGTCGACGATCCATCCGCTCCAGCTCGGCTTCGGCGTGCACGGCGCCGGCAGGAGCGATACGACGGGGAACGGCGGCGCCACGTTCGCGTACGCGGGCGCGACCGACGCGAGCCATGTCCACGAGGTGGACAACGTGTTCCGCGCGGTCGCCTCGATCGGCGCCGCCGCGAGGTCGAGCGCGCTCGGCCGCATCGGCGACGCCGTGCGCGCGAACCGGACGCTTCTCGTCGACGAGCTTCCGACGCAGACGGACATTGTCTCGGGGATCGCGGCGCTCGCGAGCAACGCGAAGCTCTACAGCCTCCAGAACCGGCAGGCCGCGCTGTTCTCCATCGGGGCGGCGAGGACCGCCGCGACCGAGGTCGCGCCGTTCGTCCCGTCGTCCGGCCGGCCGGTCGCCCTCTGGATCGACGCGAGCTGCGACCGCGACCCGTTCTCGCTCGTCAACGGCGAGTCGACGCGGATCCAGCTCACGATCGACTTCGTCGCGCCCGCCGACAAGGGCTCCTCGGTCAGCTACGAGATCCAGGGCGATTTCATCGTCGCGTCGACGCTCCCGATCGGCAGCGGCGGCACGCGCCTGATCGGCGAGCTCAAGGGCTTCGCTTCGACGACGGCGACGATCACCGGCGTCGCGCAGAAGCCGGTCGTCGTCGCGCTCGACATCGACGTGATGGTGACGCTCGGCGGCGCTGCCGCGGGGGCGTCTCCCTGGGTCGAGGTCGCGATCGGCGGCCTGAAGGCGAAGACGCGCATCGTCGGCAACGTGTCGTGGGACGGCAGCCCCGTGGTCGCGACCGCCACCGTCGACCTCCTCCACGGCGCGACCCACGAGCAGTTGCTCCGCGGGACTCTGACGGAGAGCGCCGACGTGCTCGTGCCCGGCAACGCCGTCTACCAGCTGGCGAGCAACGCGCTCGACGTGATCGGCGCCGCGCTGCAGAAGCCCGGCTTCGCCGCAGCCAGTCGGCTCGTGCTCTTCCCGCCGCCCGTGCAGCCCGGCGACCAGCTGACGGTGAACGCCGTCCGCGACTGGGTGCTCTTCCAGCGCCGTCGGACGAAGGACTGCGCGGACGACGTCGTGGTCGTCCCGCCGCCGGTACGCCTCTACCAGGTCTGGACGGCCGAGGCGGCGACGACGCAGCAGGCGAACGCGATCATCGCCGCCGTCCACGGCGGAAGCGACGCGATCCAGCAGTACGTGCAGCTCGTCGGCCAGGTCGAGTTCGGCGGCGGCGTCGCGACGGCGGACACGCCGGAGTGGTCGCTGCGCGCCGACTGGCAGGCCGCGCAGGCCGGCCCGATCGTCCAGTACGCGGCGATCGCGACGGCAGGCGGCGCGGACGGCGATGCGATCGCCGCGTCGAGACTGGCGGCGTATGAGACGGCGATCTCGCAGGACGTCACGTTCGCCTCCAACGCGCAGACCGACGTGCTGGACTCGGTCCCGGTCGTGCTCGCCGGGCCGGGATTCGACGGCGCGATCGTCGTGCTGACCGTTCCGCCGCCGGTGCAGGTCTGTCACACAGTCCTCCGCTACGAAGCGCCGACGATCGCGAGCTACACCTCGTATCACGCGTTCGACCTCACGGCCGTCGGCCCGACGCTCGGGACGGTCAAGTTCAACGACGCGAACCAGATCGTCGGCGACACGAAGCCGCTCGTGACCGCGTGGGACTCGAACGGCGACGGGGACGTGGCCTCGCTGACGGTCTACTACCAGACCGGCGACGCGACCACGCGGACGCCGGACGACCTGAACGCGGAGGGAGCCGCGATCGCCGCCGCACTCGGCTTCGCCGACGCGCCCGTCACGGTGCAGGAGGTGCAGGTGGCGTCGTGGCTGTTCGACTGCCCGTTCGTCACGGTGGTGTATCCCGCAGCGACGACCTGCGTCGACGTCTACTGGGTCCGCGGAGGGATGGACAGCCCAGGCGCGCTGGAGCAGGTGATCGTCTCGCAGGGGCTCGCGAACGTCCTGGCCGGGAAGTCGAAGGACGTACCCATCCAGGAGATGATCGAGGTGCACTTCGACCCGACCGACGCGACCTTCGACCCGAGCCAGGACCAGCAGAGCCTCAAGACCGCGTTCGGGAACTTCCAGCCGCAATATCTGCTCCTCGTGTCGGGGGCGGGCGACGACGCCAACGCCGGCACCCCGGCGGTCCGGACGAGCCGCGGGACGGCGATCCTGCAGACGCTCGGCGGCGATGCGAAGCAGGTCGTGCTGATGGAGAGCAAGGAGGCGGTGCCGGGCGACTGTCCCGCGGTCGCCCTCGTCTACGGGTTCCAGCCGGAGTGAGCCGATGTCGTTCGTGAACGACACGCTGGACGCGCTGCCGCGCCAGTCTCTCGGCCGTGCGAGCCGGGAGGTGCCGATGTTTCGCGTCTGCGGGATCATCGGCTTCTACGCGGCGCTCGTCGTCACGTTCGGCGGAGGGCTGCTCGCCGGCCGGTCGCTGCTCGTCCTCGCAGGGTTGTCGGCAGTCTGCGCGTGCTCGTTCTTCGCTTGGGCCAACCTGCGTCGCTGGGTGAGCGGCGGCGAGCGGCTGATCCTGCTCGAGCACGTCTGGTTCGCCGAGGCGTGCGCGGCCGGGATGCTGTGGGCGCTCGGCCTCCCGGTTCTCGCCTATCTCGACGTGCTCGCCGTCGGGCTCGCCGTCTTCCTTGCCGCCGGCAGGACCGGTTGCCTGCTCGTCGGTTGTTGTCACGGGAGCCCGTCCTCGATCGGCATCCGTTACGGGAAGGACTGCGCCGAGGGCGGTTTCCCGCGCCGGCTCGTCGGCATCCGGCTGTTCCCCGTGCAGGCGGTGGAAGCCGCCGGACTTCTCGTCATCGGACTGGCCGGCCTCGTCGCGCTTCCGTCCGCGCACCCGGGCGCGGTCTTCACGTGGTTCCTCGTCGCGTACGCGATCATGCGCTTCGGACTCGAGGGCGCACGCGGCGACCCCCGCCCGGAGCTGCTCGGCCTGTCACAGAACCGCTGGATGTGCGTCGCCGAGCTCGTCCTCGCGCTCTGGCTCACGCGGGCAGCCTCCGGTCTCGATGCGACGGGCCAGCTCGCCGTCGCGGCATTCCTTGCGGCGGTCCTCGTGTCGAGCCTCGTCCTTCAGCGGGTTTTCGACAAGCGGCGGTGGCTCCTCGCCGACGCCCATGTGGCCGAGGTTCGCGGACTGATCGCCGCCGAGTGGACGGCGTCGCCGCTCGGGGCAGCCGACATCGCCATCCGCACGTCCTCCCGCGGTCTCGCCGTCGCCGTCTCGCAGCTCGGCGTGTCCGGGCGGCCTCACCTGCTCCAGGCGTCGTTCTCGCTCGCGGCCGGCCCTCGAGACGTCGTCGCCCTCTGCGAGCTGGCGGCGCGGACGTTGCCCCGACTCGTACCGGAGAGCGGCCGCCTGACCGACGAGAGGATGCTGCTCGTGACGGCGGCGGCTCCGGGCGGAGACGCCGAACCCGGGTCAACAGTCGCGGACGAGCTGTACGGCGCCGTGGTCCGACGTCTCCAGTCGCCGACGGACGAGGCGTCCGCCGCCGCGAGGAACGGCGGCTACTTCGACACCCGGTCCGGCCTGCCGCTCGACGGTCCCTACGCCGGCGGAAACGGGGTCCGGGTGGCCCGGTGACAGCGGAGACCTGATGGGCGAATCGGCCGCGAAGGCGCCGGCGCAGAGTGCGGACCACCGGCACGCCGAGTCGGTGCGCAAGCAGCTCGGCACCGGCGCCGCGCTGCCGTCCACGATCCGGGCCGCCGGAGAGCATGCCCTCGGCTTCGGTCTCGGCGACGTCCGCATCCACGCCGATGCGACGTCGTCTCGGCTCGCCTCCTCGCTGTACGCGCATGCCTTCACCGTCGGCACCGATGTCGCATTCGGCGCCGGCAAGTACCGCCCGGGCACGCCGGCCGGCGACGCGCTGATCGCACACGAGCTGGCACACGTCGCGCAGCAACGAGGCCAAGGCTCCGCGACGTCCGCGGCCGCAGAGGCGAACGCGAATACGGGCGCAGCCGCGTTGCTCGGCGGCGAGGGTTGGTCGCCGCTCGGCACGGGTCTGCGGCTCCACCGATGCGGAATCGAGGGAGGCGGGGGCGGCGGCCCTGTCGCGGAAGGACCGGCTCAGGCGCCGCCGGTGGAGGAGGTCCCGCGCACCGACGCCGCGCCGGGCTGGGCCGGCGTGAGGAGGCCTGGCGACTACCCGCACCCGAGCCTCTTCGACCGGGAGATGCGCGTCGACGGCGACGGCGACCAGGCGCCGGAGCTCCTCGTCCGGGTCCGCGTCGCGCGCTGGTACCGCACCCCGTACACGCGACCGGCCGCGATCGCCGTCGAGATGGAGCAGATCTCGAATCCGGGGCATCCTCAGCGAGTCGAGTTCGAGCTGACGACCGACGACCACATCGCGAGCGAGCCGTTGAGCATCACCGTCACCGACGGCCACGAGCCGACGGCGATGCGTCTCGACGACATGACGTGGGGCACGAGCAATGAGTTCCGCCTGTTCCCGCCGGAGTCGACGGCGACATCGACGACCTACCGCGCCGAGCTCGAGATACAGCAGGGCCTCGGCGGCAGTCACGCAGTGCAGAGCCGCTCGTTCGTCTTCCCGGCCGAGACGGCGCCCGAGCACACGGTCTTCCAGGCCGGTGCTCCGTCCGAGGTCGCGCCGGGCGTCTGGACGCTCGACATGGCGGTCGGCGCCTATGCCGATCCGTTCCGGCTGACATTCCTGCGGCCGCGCCCCGGCGACGACACAGTCGCGGTCACGGTCAGCGCGGTGCAGGGCGACCGGCCGACGGAGAGCGCCACCCTCGCCACGACGGCTTCCGGCGCCCTCCAGGTCTCGATCGTGGGGAGCCGAGGCCCGAGCCTCGCGCTCGACCTCAACGGCGACGGCCGTGCCGATCTGACGCTCTTCGACCGCCTGACCGCGGTCCGCGACCTCTCGATCACCGCCGCGCCCACCCACCCCGAGCGAGACCGCGACCACAGCATCACGGGCTACACGGGCAGCGGCGCGCGGGCGGGCGGCATCGGCGTCCAGGTCCGCGGCGGCGTGTTCCACGTGCTCGGGCTCGGCTACATGAGCGACTACTCGGCGATCGTCGCCGCACCTGCCGCCGACCAGCTCGCGCAGCAGTACGCAGGCGGCGGCTTCCTCGAGCAGCTTGCGGCGATCGAGCACGTCCGGGCGCAGATGAGGACACTCGCGCTGGACCGCAACCTGATCGGCCGGCCGACGTACAACGCGTTCCACGACCTCGCCTCCGACATGATCTCGCAGCGCGCGGGCGGCGCCAACGAGGAGCACCCGCGCACAGAAGACGTCCGGCGGAGGTCGGCAGCGAGCAACGCGCGCCTGGCGAGCGCCGCGCTCGCCGCGGAGCCGGGGATGGACTTCTGGGACATGCAGTACAGCCAGGTCGGCGAACCGAACCCGTACACGTCGAACGCGGACTACCACAGCGGGTCGGGGTTCGAGCGTTGGCTGGACGAGGCTGCCACCGCCCTCGACAGCGGCAACTGGCCGCGCGCGTTCGAGCAGTGGGAGGGAGCGACCGTGGGCCTCGACGCGTGGATCATCTTCAAGATGCGCGAGAGGCCTGCGCTCGCCGCGCAGGCGGGGCAGCTCGACGCCTCGTTGACCCTGCTGATGCGCCTCCGCGAGCTCGAGTCGCACAACCCGCAGATCGCGCACGCCGTCTTCTATCCGCATGACCCGTCCGATCCGGTCGAGACGAGACTGACCGGCATCGGCGTCCCCCTCTATTACTGGCGCGAGGGGGACATGTGGAAGATCCGCTGCTTCATCGACCCTAACGATCCGTTCACGAAGGAAGCGCCGGCAAACTCTGCCGCGTCTCGCGGCTGTGTTCCGACCGACCCGCAACCGCCGCACGCGCTGTTCCAGGCACTCGACGACGGCCGCTTCCCGCAGGGGTGGCTCTTCTACACCGTGCGGCCGTCGGGCACGGCGCCCGGGCGGACCGGCCGCGTCCAGATGATGAGCCCGCTCCGCGCGGGGGACATCCTCGCCTGGATCGCGACCGCGACCGCCGTCGCCGGCTTCATCGTGTTTACGGGCGGCGCCGGCTCGATCGTCGTCACCACGATCTTCGCGGTCTCCGGTGCCTTCGGTGCGGCCTCGGCGATCACACACATGGTCGAGGAGGCACGCGACGACAGCCTGACACCCGGCGAGCTCGGGCTCGGCGTCCTGCAGGTGATCGGCAGCCTTGCTCCCGTCGGCGCGGGAGTGGCGCTCGAGGTTCGCGGGGCACAGGCGGCGGTCGAAGCCGGAACGGCTTCACGGACGGCGCAGATGCTCGCGGGCTGGGAGACAGCAGGCCGGCTGCTCGTCCCGCTCACCGTAACGTCGATGGCGGCCGACACGATCCAGTTCCTCGTCTACACGCAGCAGGTGATCGACGGGCTCGCCGCGATCGACCGCGCCGGCATGAACGAGGGCGAGCGGATGCGGGCGAAGGCGCTCCTGCTCGCGCAGTTCGCAGGTTCACTTGCGATGACCGTGCTCTCCGTCCGCGGAAACATCGCGCAGCTCCGAGGGCATCCCGGGCGGGTCGTGATCGACGTGATCGACAACGTGCCGGTCGCGCGCGTGAATCTCGGGCCGGTCGAGCCGGCGGCCTACCGGACGGCGCTCGGGGAGGCGCTGACGGCGGAGGCGCGCGCACGCTTCGGGGACGTCGAGGTCCGGCCGATCACGCCCGAGCAGATGTACGCGCGGACGGGGAGTCGGACGGCGAACGCCGCGGTCGTGATGGAGGGCGGCAGGCCGCGCGTCTACGTCGTCCAGGGAACACCGGCGGCTGCCCTGCGCGAAGAGGCAGTCCACATCGAGCAGCTCCTCGACCGGCGCCTCGCCCGCCTGGCGGGAATGCTCGACGAGAGCACGCTCGCGCGCTGGTCGACGCTGCCACCCGCCCGCCGGGCGGAACTGTTCGCGGCGAAGCTCGAGCTCGAGATCGACGCGCAGCGCCGCGTGATCGCGCAACTCGACCACTCGATCGACCCGACACTGCCGCAGGCCGAACGCGACGCGCTTTTCCGTGAGATCGACGACGCCTGGCAGAACATCGAGCACCTGCGAGGGCGCTTCGCGGAGCTCTCGGGCTACCAGCAGGCACTCCGGGGCGGCGGCGCGACCGCCTCAGCGGAGCCGGAGTTCCTGCACGAAGTGCCGCGCCTGATGAGCAAGGCGACCACGGCCGGGTTCGACGTCCAGGACGCGTGGCTCAACGTGACGCGCGACGAGTTCATCGCGAACTACAAGGCGCGCTACCCGAACACGAGCCTGAGCGACGCAGACCTTGCCCAGCGCTACGACCAGGGACTTCGCCTGCACCCGGCGACGGCGCACCTGCGCGGCCCCGCGGCCGAAGGCCGGGTCGAGCCCGACGTGCGCGCGACGTACCGGGACGAGGAGACGCGGCTGCGGACCGACGGCACGCCTCGGCCCGGGGAGCAACCGCTGTCACTCGACCAGGCGACGCGGACGCGCCGCGACCAGCTCCTCGCCGCCCGCGATGCCGCGCGCGCGGAGCGTGAAGCGGCCCACGCGCGTATCCCACCCGACGAGGTCGCCGCCGCCGCCGCGCAATACCGTGTCATCCAGGCAAGCCGGCAGATCGGAGAGCTGCACGGAGCAGCAGTCGTCCGGGCGCGCTATCCGGACGCGACCATCGACCGTATCTATCCGCTCGTCGACGGCTCCCGGCCCGGCGACTTCGACCTCATCTTCGAGCTCCGCCGCCCGGGCGCGCAGCCGAACGAGTGGGTGATCGAGCTCGTCGTGATCGAGGCGAAGGGCGGTTCGAGCCCACTCGGCTCCCGTATGGCGGGGCAGGTGCGCGCCGAGCAGGGAACGCTCGCGTACTACAACTCGATCGTCGACGTGATGCTGCGCGGGAACGACGACATGCGCCGTGCGGCGCAGCGGCTTGTCGCGACGCCTCCCGACCGGGTCCACTACCTGCACGTGAAGGTGCCGATCGACTCGGGAGCGACGAGCGCGGCACCGGTCGTCAGCGTCCGCGAGTTCGACATCCGCGCCGCAGCGCCCGCGGGTCCGTCGACACCCTAGAGCGGGACGCGGCACGACACGCAGCGGACGGCGATCTCCGGCACCCTGAAACCGCAGCTTCCGCACGGCCGCCGAGGCAGGGTACGGAGCTCGCGGCCGCCGAGCTCGAGCGGCGCATCGCGCGTCACGTCCTCGAGGCAACCGGGACACGTCGTCGTTCCGGTGGCGACCGGCGTGAGGCAGTACGGACAGCAGACGACCCGCTCCGGCTCCCCGAGCGCGACGACCGCCGCTGGGATGTACGGCGACTGCACGTCGAACGACAGCGCCGAGTCATGGGCTTCGGCCGCGAGCGCGAGCGGACCGAGCGCGAGCATCGCGTCGGGGTCGTCGCGCCGAGAAGGAGCCGACCAGTAGCGAACGTGCAGCTCGAGCGCCTTGACAAGCGACGCCTCGAAGCCGGACGCGTCGCCATCGAGGAGCCGGAAGACGAGCTCGAGCTCGGGCACACGCACGTCGAGTGCGTAGTCGACTCCGGCGACGGTCGCGGCACTCGGGTCGGTCGCCTCGAGCGCATCGACGAACCGCTCCCCTGCGTCAGGGTCGCCGGTCACCCACGCCCGCAGAGCCTCGACAGTCCGGTAGAGGTGCTCGTCGCCGGTGGAGGGCGAGGCGCGCAGCAACGCCAGGGGTGTCGCAGCGAGAAGGAACAGCGACTCAAGGTCGCGGACGGCGAGCGCGCACCAGAAGCCCTGGAGCCAGGCGTGTGCGTGTGCGGTCGAGGCGTCGACCGCGCCGGCGAGGTGGACGGCCTCGTCCGTTCCGACCGGCGCATCGAGTGCGGCGCCCGCGTTCCGCGCGAGGGAGAACAGCGCGGCGGCGGACTGTGCGGCCGCGCGCAGTCGCGCCGGCAGCTCGACCGTCTCACCGACGGCGGCGGCCGCCTCCGCGTGGCGCAGCGCGAACATCGACGCGGCGGCAAGGTCGACCGCGGAGCCGGCGCGGGCACGCTCGAGGTACGCGGCCGCTGCCGGGCCGAGCCCGTCCGCGGCCGAGCGGGCGACGGCCGGATCGACACGAGACTCGATCCTCATCCGCGCAAGGCTACTTCAGGCTCGACGCGCACTCGCGGCCCACGGACGGTGCGTGCGTCATGTCCGGGCTAGGGGATCGTCACCCGGGTCAGGCCCGCCGTGATGTCCGTGTCCCAGCGCGCCTGCGCGTCTGCGATGCAGCCGTTGTGCGTCTCGTTGTCGTAGCGGATCGTCAGCTGCGCGGCGAGCTGCCGCACGGTCTGGAGCGTCGACGCCGCCGCCGATCCGCCGAGGATCGCCATCGAGCCCTTGCGGGCCAGTGCGCACGCGAGGTCGTAGTGCAGCTGCTCGTGGCGGAGGAGGCGCGCGGACTCGAGTCCTGCGACGCGGTCTGCCTCGGGGCCGAGGACACTCTCGCACTCGGCCCGTGACGTCGCCACGACCGAGCGGTCGGGCGCGACGGCGGCCGGGCAGCCGGGCGGATTGCGCAGCCAGAACGTCGCGCCGGTGAGATTCGCGGCCGCCTGCCGGTCGAAGAACTGCTCACAGCTCGCGATCTGCGGCGCCCAGCCGTTCTGCGAGCGGTCGGCGGCGTTCGGATACTTCGGCTGCACCCAGCTCGGGCCGGGCTCGAACACAGCGCGCACGGCTTGCCCCGTTCCCGCCGCGGTCAGCTCGTGGTGGAAGTGCGTCTCCGCGGCGAACGTCGCGCCGCGCGGAGGGTTCGCCTGGAAGTCGGCCCACGTCAGCGGCGCCTGGTGGTCGCAGCTCGCGGCGAGCGCGGTGACGACGTGCCCGAGAGCCTGGATCGGCGGGAGGATGTCGACGCCGGGAAGAGGGAACGGCGAGCGGGAGACGACCGGTGTGGCGTCGTTCCGCCGCCGCACGGATGCTGCCCCTCCGTGTGCGACCGTGTCCGCCGCCGAGCGTGCCTCGTGCTCGGCGGGATCCGCGTCCGACCGCACGCCGACCGCGACGCCGGACCGGGCGCCGTCCCCCTGTTGGAGGACGTGGGCGAGCTCGTGGGCGATCAGGCCGCGACCCGACGGAGCGTCGGGCCGGTAGCCGCCGGGCGCGAAGCCGATGTGCTCACCCACCGCATACGCCTGCGCTCCGATCGCCGTCGCCGCGCTCCCGGCGGCCGGGCCGGTGTGGATGCGCACGGAACCGAGATCGGTCCCGAACCGGGGCTCGAAGTACGCGCGGACGCTCGGATCGAGCGGCCTTCCGGGGGAGCGCAGTCCCTCGACGGCGACCGACGCAGCGGCGGCGTGCGCCACCGTCGAGCTCGCGGGCGACGCTTGCGCAACGCGCTTCCGGCGACACTCCTCGCACTCGCCGCCATGGGTGATCTCGCGGCCGCAGGCGCACGTGCGTCTGCGCGCGTGCTCGGCGACAGGTGGCGCCTGCGGCTTCCGTTCCGCCGCGAGCGCGGGTAACGACGGCATGGCTGCAACGATGGCGGCTCCGGCCGCGAGCGTCAAGGCGGTCTAGTCCGAAAACGAAGCGCTCGAGGGCCTTTGCGGCGAGCACGCGGCCAGGGAGAACTGAGATCATCCGGTCGACGACTCACTCGAAGGAGAGGGGCATGACCGACAGCGTGTATCGCGTCACCGAAGTGATCGGAACGAGCTCGGACTCCTGGGAAGCAGCGGCCCGGAGCGCCGTCGAGACCGCGGCCAAGTCCATTCGCGACCTGCGCGTGGCGGAGGCGACGCGGTTCGACGTGACGATCGAGGACGGGAAGATCGCCGACTACCGCGTTCGCCTGGACATCTCGTTCAAGTACGAGGCCGGCGACTGACGCTCGCCGGTCTCGACGCCGCCTCCTGAAGGGCGGACTCAGGCGGTCTTGATCAGGCCGCCGTCGATCACGAAGTTGGAGCCTGTGACGTTGGCAGTGCACTCGGACGCTCCGAGGGGAAAAGGTCGCCGATCGCGTCACGGACCAGAGCCGCGACCTCGTCGAGCGAGACGTCGCCGAACATGCCGCCGGCGCCCATCAGCGCGCCGAATACGACGCCGACCGAGCACGCCATGCGCACGCGCTGCGGAAGCGGTATGACAGAGCTGGCGAGAAAGCGACGGAACCGCTGCTCCATGTCCTCGTTCTCGGCCCGGTGGCGCTCGCTGTCGGCGAGCTGGTGGAACGCCTGCTCGTTGCGCTGGTGGACGAGGAACAGGTCGCGGTTGGCGAGCACCTTGTCGATGAACTGGTCGATGAGTCCGGGCCAGGCTGCGACGAGGTCGCGCTCGTCGAGAGCGTCGAGTTGGTCGAGGAGGTCGCGGCCGAGATCGTGCAGGCGCAGATGGAGCTCGAGGAGGATGTCCTGCTTGCGCTCGAAGTGGTAGTAAAGCGCCGCCTTCGTCATCCCCAGGCGGTCGGCGATCTCGCGCAACGAGGTCTTGTCGTAGCCCTGCTCGTTGAACAGCTCGAGCGCGACGTCGAGGATCCGCTCGCGCGTCGCGCCTCGCGGAGAACGGGACGGGGCCTTCGACTCGGTCTGGCTCACATCCGATAGTTTACTTGACGGCCGGCTAGTAAGCGACTACGCTTGCCGGGACGTTACCTGCCGACCGGTAAGGAGCAAGCATGGAAACATGCGACCTGGCCATCGAAGCGCGCGGCCTGCGCAAGCGATTCGGCCCGACCATTGCGCTCGACGGACTCGATCTCGAGGTGCCGGCCGGCGCGATCCTCGGCGTCCTCGGACCGAACGGGGCCGGCAAGACGACCGCCGTCCGCATCCTTACGACGCTGACGGTCCCCGACGCCGGAGCCGCGCGCGTTGCCGGGCACGACGTCGTGCGCGAGGCGAGCGCCGTCCGGAGCCGGATCGGCGTCACCGCGCAGGACGCGACGCTCGACGAGCTGCTCACCGGCCGCCAGAACCTGGTCATGATCGGCCGGCTGAGCGGACTCCGGCGCGGCGAGGCGCGCACGCGCGCGGAGGAGTTGCTCGCGCAGTTCGATCTCGTCGAGGCCGGTTCCCGCATGCTGAAGGAGTACTCGGGCGGAATGCGCAGGCGCCTCGACCTCGCCGCCGGTCTCGTCACCCGACCGCCGGTGCTCTTCCTGGACGAGCCGACCACCGGTCTCGATCCCACGAGCCGAGTGCGCATGTGGGAGATCATCCGCAAGCTCGTCGGCGACGGCGCCACCCTGCTGCTCACCACGCAGCACCTCGACGAGGCCGACGAGCTCGCCGACCGCATCGTCGTGATCGACCACGGGCGCGCGATCGCCGAAGGCACCGCCTCCGAGCTGAAGACACAGACCGGAGGCGCTCGGCTCGATATCACCCTCAGCACGTCCAATCTCGCCGCGGTCGCCGCGCTCGAGCCGTTCGTCGCCGGCCGGGTCCAGGTCAGCCACGACGGTCGGCGGCTACGAGCGCCGGTCGTGAACGCGACCGGGCTCGCGACCACGGTCGTCCGCGCACTCGACAATGCCGAGATCGCCGTCGACGACGTCCAGGTCCACCAGCCCTCGCTCGACGACGTCTTCTTCGCCCTCACCGGACATTCCGTCGAAGAGGACCAGCCGGTGACCGACCTCGAGCGGGAGGCAGCGTGAACGTGAGCGCCATCTCGTCCGCACCTGACACACCGGCGTCCGCCTACAGCCTGACGCGGCGGCTCCGTGACGTCGCCGTGCTCACCGGACGCAATCTCGTCTACATCGCGCGCGAGCCACTTCAGCTCTCCGACGTCACCGTCCAGCCCGTCCTCTTCACGATGTTGTTCGTCTACGTCTTCGGCGCCGGCGTCGCGCTTCCGAACGGAGGCAGCTACGCCGCGTTCGCGATCGCAGGCCTGCTCGCGCTCAACCTCACCACCTCATCGATGGGTACCGCAGTCGGGCTCAGCACCGACCTCAACGGCGGCGTCATCGACCGTTTCCGCACCCTCCCGATGTGGCGTCCGGCCGTGCTCGTCGGGCGCTCGCTCGCGGATCTCCTCACCGCCGCACTCTGCACCCTCATCGTCGCCCTCACCGGACTCGCAGTCGGTTGGCGCCCGGAGGGCGGCGTGGCCGAGACGCTTGCAGGCTTCGGAGTCTTCCTGCTCTTCAGCTATGCACTGTCCTGGATGTGCGCCTGCCTCGGAATCCTGAGCAAGGGACCCGAGTCGGCGGCGGGAGTCGGGCTCGTCATCCTCTTCCCGCTCGCGTTCGTCTCGAACGCGCTCGTCCCCACGGAGCACATGCCCACCGTCCTGCGCACGATCGCCGACTGGAATCCCGTCAGCGCCGTCACCGCGGCCGCGCGGCAGCTCTTCCACAACCCGAATCCCTCGGCGAGCATCCAGGACTGGCCGATGCAGCACCCCGTCGCCGCGTCGCTCCTCTGGTCGATCGCGCTCCTCGCGATCTTCGCCCCGCTCGCGGCCCACCTGTACAGACGGCGAACGACGGACTGACCCGTCTCGCTTCGCCCGCTTCGCGCGAGCAGGCGCGCTGCGCGCGCGTGCTACGCGCTGTGCTTTCCGCTCGCGTTCAGGGAACGTGGCAGGTGCGAGCCGCGCCCGCGCTTGTCGGGCGCGGCAACTAGAGCGGACCCCTACGTTGCTAGTACGTCCGGCTGCGTGCTCGGAGGCGGCTGCGTGGCGCGTGCCCGTGAGCCGGTGAGCATGACGGCGCTCACGACGACGGCGGTGAAGGCGCCGAGTTGGAAGATGCGGTAGACGCCGCCCGGCAGGGTCTCGTTGAACAGGACGACGCCCGCTGCGATGGGAACGGCGTTGGTGGCGAGCGTCGCGATTCCGGCCGCCGTGAGCGCGTCGCCGCGCTGGAAGGCGGACTGCAACTCGATCGAGCCGAGCGCGTACGCGGCGATCAGCGGGAAGACGGCGAGGAACCAGAGTCCGCCGAAGACGACCAGCCTCGCCGAGATGTCCCCGCCCGCGAACAGCAGCCCGGCCGCCAGCCCGAGCGTGGCGGCGCGCTTGCCGCGGATGTGCACGAAGCTGACCGCGGCGGCGCCGGCGAAGCACGCGCCTAGCCAGATCGCGGCCGCGGCTCCGCGCGGAGCGTGGTCGACCGGATGCGGCCCGATCAGCGAGAGCGCGAGCAGGAACAACCCGAACACGGCGAGCACGACCGCCCACTGGAGCCGGCCGCTCAACCGGCCCGGGTGGCCCTTCGTCTGGATCAGCGCGAGCACGGCGATGCCGGACGCGCCGACCGCCTGGACGAGAGCGAGCGGGGCGAGCCGCAGCGCCGCGAGATAGACGATCCAGCCGCCCGTCTCGAGCGAGAGCCCGATCAGCCAGGGCCGGCTGGAGATGAGCGACCGCGCGGCCGCGATCGGGCGCCGGGCCGAGAGCCGGGGCAGCCGGTTCGCCGCGTCGTGCTCGATCGTGTACGCCCAGTTGATCGCGATCGCCGAGACGAGCGCCAACGCCAGGCCGGCCCAGAGCTGCATGACCGCGGATTATCCGCTCGCGCGGCGTCGCGCGAGCTCGGCCTCGAGTTCGGCGGCCTTGCGGTCGTTGAACTCGCGTCCCTCGCGCGTGACCGTGAGGATCAGCTCGATCTCCGCTTCTGAGTAGCGCTTGTAGAACGTCTCCGCGAGCTCCGCGTGCTCCTGGTAGAAGCCGTCGCCGAGCCGCCGGGTTTCGTCCGTGACCTCGACGAACACGCGGCGCCGGTCCTCGGTGTCCCGGACCCGGCGAGCGTAGCCGGCCTCCTCGAGCCGGTCGATCACGGCCGTGACGGCGCCGGTCGTGAGGCCCGTCCGCTCGGCGACCTGGCCGGCCGTGAGCCGCCCCTCGCGCTCGATGATGTCGATCACGCGCAGGTCGGTGCGGTTCAGCCCGAGCGTGTCGGCGACGGCCTGGTCGAAGCGGTCGGTCGCGTTCTGCGACGCGCGGAACTCGACCATCAGCTCGTCGAACAGGCGGCGCTTTCTACTTGACATCAAAGTAGTTAGATAGATAAGATTTCATGGCATCAAGTATATCGCAGGAAGAGAGAGGACGAACTGGTGGATGCGATCATCGCAACCGAGCTGCGGAAGCGCTACCCACGCGACGTCGTCGCGCTGGACGGCCTCAGCCTGAGCGTCGAGGCGGGCACGATCTTCGCGCTGCTCGGTCCGAACGGCGCGGGCAAGTCGACCACGGTGAAGATCCTCACCACGCTGAGCCGCCCGGACAGCGGCGCCGCGTCGGTGGCCGGCCTCGATGTCCTCGCCCACCCGGACCGCGTGCGCCACGCGATCGGCGTCGTCGGCCAGAAGGCGGGCGCGACTCCGGAGGCGACAGCCCGCGAGAACCTCGTCATGCAGGGCGAGATCTACGGCGTCACCGGCAAGAAGCTGCGCCGGCGGATCGACGAGCTGCTCGCCCACTTCCAGCTCGCGGACGCCGCCGACCGGCCGACGCGCACGTACTCGGGCGGCATGCTGCGCCGGCTCGACATCGCCATCGGCCTCGTCAACCGGCCGCAGGTGCTCTTCCTCGACGAGCCGACGACCGGTCTCGACCCGGAGGCGCGCACCGAACTGTGGCAGGAGATCGAGCGGCTCGTGGGCGACGAGGAGATGACGATCCTGCTCACGACGCACTACCTCGAGGAGGCCGACCGCCTTGCCGCACGGCTCGCGATCGTCGAGCGCGGCAGGATCGTTGCCGAGGGAAGCCCCGAGGCGCTGAAGAGCGAGCTCCGCGGCGACGCGATCCAGATCGAGCTGGCCGAGCCGGGCGGCGAAGGGCCTATCGGCGCTGCGCTCGCCGCGGTCGCCGGCGTCAGCGACGTGCGCGTCGACGGACGAAGCGTCCGCGCGCGCGCCGAGCACGGCGCGACCGCGGTCCCCGCCGTGTTGAGCGCACTCGAGAGCCGCGGCCTCAGTGTCAGCTCGGTGGCGATGGCACGCCCGTCGCTCGACGACGTCTATCTCCGCTACGCGGGCCGCGTCTACCGCGAGGACAACGACGAGAAGGAGCAGGCCGCATGACCGCGTTGCGCCACACCTGGCAGGTCACCCTCCGCTACCTGCGCGCGATCCTCCGCCAGCCGGCGTGGGTGGGAATCACGCTCGTGCAGCCGGTGATCTGGCTGCTGCTCTTCGGCGCGCTGTTCAAGAGCGTCGTCGACATCCCCGGCTTCCACAGCAGCTCATACATCGAGTTCCTCACTCCGGGGATCGTCGTCATGCTCGCGATCAGCACGGCGGGGTGGGCCGGCATGGCGTACATCGACGACATGCACGCCGGCGTGATGGACCGGTTCCTCGTCTCCCCCATCTGGCGCGGCGCGCTGAACGCCGGGAGCGTGGCGCAGGCCGTGATCACGATCGTGATCCAGTCGGTCATCGTCGTCGCGCTCTCGCTCGCCGTCGGCGGTCACTTCTCGAACGGCGTCGGCGGCGTCGCGATCATGATCGGGCTCGCCGCGCTGCTCGGCGCCAGCTTCGCCTCGCTGTCGAACGGGCTCGCGCTCGTGGCGCGCCAGCGCGAGACGCTGATCGGCGCCGTGACCACCGTCGTCCTGCCGCTCACGTTCCTCAGCGGCGCGATCATGCAGCAGAGCCTCGTGCCGAGCTGGATCCGCTGGACGGCGCGTTACAACCCGGTCAACTGGGCCGTGCAGGCCGGTCGCTCCGCGGCGACGCAGCACACGGACTGGAACCTCGTGCTCACGCGCTTCGGCTTCCTCGCCGTGCTGTTCCTCGTCTCCGCCACGCTGGCCACGACGGCGTTCCGCTCGTACCAGCGCTCCGTCTAGGAGGGTTTGGCGGCCGCGGGGCCGCCGAGCCGTGGCGCCGGCTTGCGCGTGACCTCGCCGCGGATCCTCATCTCGTCCGCGTCCTCCTCGGCCCGCGCCTCGAGCGTGATCCGGCGCGTGAGCACGGCCGCGCGCTCCTGTAGGCGGTGCGCCTCGACGACATCCATCGCGCGCAGCCCTGCGGCGCTCTTCTCGTAGGCGCCGCCGGTGCTGAGGAGGTGCGTGAGCTTGAGCACGAGCGCGACGAGGTCGATCGCGATCAGGAAGGCGAGGAAGAACTCGACGTACTTCTTCACCGCCGGATTCGCATGCTCGACCTGGTCGAGCGCCGCCTGGCGTGCGAGGAAGTCGCGGTCAGCCTTGATCGTCGCGACCCTGTTCGTCACCTGCGCCGTCTCGGCTGCCTGCCAGAGCGCGATCTTGCGCTGGTCGGCTGCGACGGTTGCCGTGAATCCGGGCAAGGCGCTCTTCAGCGCCGCCGCCGCGGCGGCCGCGCGGCGCGCGTCGCGCTTGCAGTACGGCCCGCAGCCGGTCTTGTGCGTCTGCGAGCAGCTCGGCTCGCCGGCTTCGCACTGCGAGAGGAACGAGCTGTTCGTCACCTGCCGCCGGAGGCTCGCCTCGCTGGACTGCACCGTCGCGATCTCCTTCTGCGCCGCCGTGATCTTCGCGTCGTACAGGTGCGTGATCTCGTTCGTCGCCTGATGGATGCGCGCGGTCGTCGTCTTGCTCAGCTGGTCGTTGATCGAGCCGCTGTAGATCACCTGACTCATCGGCAGCCCGACCACGAGCGCGATCGCCAGCGAGAGCACGAGGCGCGGGATCGTGATCACGAGATTCCACGTCCAGCTCGTGCCGAAGCTCTTCAGCACGAGCCGCTCGATCAGGCAGTAGAGGACGGCCCACAGCGGAAGCACCCAGGCGACGCTCTGGATCGACGTGCTCCACCACTGGCTCGCCGCGACGGTCATCGCGAAGCCGCTGACGAGCGCCATTCCGGCCACCCACATGCCGAGCCCGTTCAGGAAGCTGACCTCGGACGGCACCGTCGCGAGCACGAAGCCGTCACCGCCGGCGAGCCACGCCCAGCCGGCGCGTGCGCGCCGCGGGGAACGATCGGTCCGCGCAGTATCCATCTCCAGATTCGAGACGCACGATCCGCGCACGAGTTGGCCCCGCCTGCGCGTTCTCACGACCTTCTTAGGAACCCGCCGGGTTAGGCTGGCGCGATGACCGCCGTCGGCGACGTCCTGTGGAGCCCGCCCGCGGACGCGCGCACGCGGTCCGAGATCGGCCGGTACATGGACTGGCTCAGCGCCGAGCGCGGCCTCGACTTCGCTGACTACGACGAGCTCCATCGCTGGTCGGTGACCGACCTCGAGGGCTTCTGGGGATCGATCTGGGATTTCTTCGAGATCCGCGCGCACACGCCGTACGAGCACGTGCTCGGTTCGAGCAGACTGCCGGGAGCGGAGTGGTTCCCCGGCGCGCGGCTGAACTACGCGGAGCACATGGTCGGTCGCGACGAGGACGTGGACACGGTCGCGGTGGTGGCGTACTCGCAGACGCGCGACCCGATCGAGCTGACCTTCGGCGAGCTCCGCGACCAGGTCGCGCGTGCGCGCGCGGGCATGCAGCGGCTCGGGGTCCAGCCCGGCGACAGGGTGGTCGCGTTCGTGCCCAACATCCCGGAGACGCTCGTCGCGTTCCTCGCCGCGGCGAGCCTCGGCGCGATCTGGGCGACGTGCCCGCTCGAGTTCGGCGTGCGCAGCGTCGTCGACCGGCTCGGCCAGCTCGAGCCGACGCTGCTGCTCGCGGCCACCGGCTACGTCTGGGGAGACCGGCACGTCGACCGACAGGAGCAGGTGGCGGAGATCCGCGCGAAGCTGCCGTCGGTCCGCAACGTCGTCCACGTCCCGTACGTCGGCGGCGCGGACGACGTGCTTCCGGACGCGATCGAGTGGAGCGACCTGCTCGCCGAACCGGCGCCGCTGGAGTTCGATCCGCTGCCGTTCAACCACCCGCTCTGCGTCCTCTTCTCCTCGGGGACGACGGGACTGCCGAAGGCGATCGTCCACGGTCACGGCGGCATCCTCGTCGAGCACCTGAAGAATCACGCGTTCAGCTGGGACCTCCGTCCCGGCGACCGGCTGTTCTGGTTCACCACGACGGCGTGGATGATGTGGAACGCGCTCGTCTCGACGTTGCTGACGCGTGCGTCGATCGTGATGATCGACGGGAATCCGAACTACCCCGACGTGTCGCTGCAGTGGCGACTCGCCGCGGAGACGCACGCGACGTTCTTCGGACTCAGCCCGGCGTTCACGATGGCCTGCCGCAAGGAGGGGCTCGAGCCGGGAAGCACCTTCGACCTGTCCGCGATCCGGTCGCTGTGCGAGGCAGGGTCGCCGCTCCCGCTCGAGGGCTACGAGTGGCTGTACGAGCAAGTCGGCCCGGACGTCTTCCTCAACGTCGGCAGCGGCGGCACCGACGTCTGCACCGGGCTCGTGCAGGGCTACCCGATCCTGCCGGTCTACGCCGGCGAGATGTCCGCGCCGTGCCTCGGCGTCGACGCGGCCGCGTTCGACATCGACGGGAACCCGGTCGTCGGCGAGCTGGGCGAGCTGGTGATCCGGAAGCCGATGCCGTCGATGCCGGTGCAGTTCTGGAACGACCCGGACGGCTCGCGCTACCGCGCCGCGTACTTCGAGCACTACCCGGGCGTGTGGCGGCACGGCGACTGGATCCTCTTCACGGAGCGCGGCAGCTCGCTGATCACGGGCCGCTCCGACGCGACGCTGAACCGCGGCGGAGTCCGCATCGGGACGAGCGAGCTGTACGGCGTGGTCGAGGAGTTCGACGAGGTGCTCGACAGTCTCGTCGTCCACCTGGAGGCGACCGACGACCTGCTGCTGTTCGTCGTGCTCCGCGACGGAGTCGAGCTCGACCCTGCCCTCAAGCGTCGGCTCTCGGACGCGCTCCGGACCGGCCTCTCGCCGCGGCACCGGCCGGACGACATCGTCGCCGTCCCCGCGATCCCTCGCACGATGACCGGCAAGAAGCTCGAGCTTCCCGTGAAGCGCATCCTCACCGGCACCGCCGTCACGGACGTCGTCAGCCGCGACGCGCTCGTCGACCCGGACGCGATCGAGCCGTTCGCCGCCTACGCGGAGACCCGCGCGGCGGCCGCCTCAGACGCCTCCTGACCGTCCCAACTGTGCGCGTAGGGTCAAGTCGGCCCCCGCCACTGTGCGCTCGTTGCAAAGAGCACGCGGGTGGTTTACGGCCAAGATATTCCGTGGGTCTCCCCGGCCGAATCGTCGACCGAGTCGTCTCAGACGACGTGGAACACCACAGAACCCTGTTGCTGCCCAGTGGGAAGCGAAGGAGAAGGAGGCTGGTACCCGCATGACGCCTTTTCAGCGAACCCTGTTCAGACGTGCCGCCATCGTCGTCGGACTCGCCGCGATCGTGGCCGCTGCCGCAGCGACGGTGGCCTCGGGCACGGACTCGGCCGGCGGCGGCTCGGTCACGAACTACGTGAAGTACGTCGGCGGCAAGGCCGGCAAGGCGAACCCGAAGCTCTCGCCGATCGTGATCGGTGCGATCAACACCCAGGGCGGCCAGGTGCTCGTCGGGCCGAACTGGACGAAGGGCGCCGAGCTGGCCGTGAAGTACGTCAACACCTACCTCGGCGGCGTCGCAGGAGGCCATCCGCTGGTCCTCAGCGAGTGCTTCACCACGTCTGCCGAGGAAGAGGGGACGACGTGCGGACAGAAGTTCGCCAACAACAAGAAGATCTCGGTGGTCGAGTTCGGCGCCGTGGCCATCGGCAACCAGTCGTTCTACGCCGCGCTCGGTGGAAAGAAGCCGATCGTGAGCGGCGTGGCGCTGCTGCCCGTGGACGCGGTGCAGAAGAACGAGTTCGCGCTCTTCGGGACGAACGACTCGGTGCTCGGGCCGTGGGGCACGTTCGGCAAGACCGTCCTCCACGCGAAGACCGCAGCCGTCGTCTATCCGCAGATCCCGGGGATCGACGTCGGGGCCAAGGTCGAGAAGACGAGCCTCGAGGCCGCGGGCATCACGACGAAGCTCGTCGGCTTCGATCCGAATGCCACCGACCTGACCGGTCCGCTGACCGCGGCCGGTGCGCAGACCGCGGACATGGTCGTTCCGCAGAGCAACGCGGCCGGCTGCATCAACGTGGCCAAGACGCTGCAGCAGCTCGGCGTTCCCGGCTCGAAGATCGTGTCGAACCCGCTCTGCCTCAGCGGTGACGTCGTCGCCAGCCTCGGCGACCTCGCGCCGTGGGTCTACGGCATCGCGTCGACGCTCGCGGGCGACAAGACCGATCCCGCGGCAGTGCCGTACAACAGGGCGATGGCGGCGCTGCACCAGACGGCGCTCGCCCAGGACGCGTGGGTGATCGTGTCGTGGGGCCAGATCCTCACCACGGTGAAGGAGATGAACAAGCTCGGCTACGCCAACCTCACGCCGGCGAAGCTGACCGTCGCGTTGCGCGGCTTCAAGGGGCCGCAGGCGCTCGGCGCGCCGAGCCTCGATTGCGGGAAGTACAAGACCGAGCCCGCAGCGTGCAACGACCAGGCGCAGTTCTTCCAGTACGAGGGGAAGGGCGTCTTCAAGCGGCTGACCGGTTGGCTGCGACCTCCGAAGAACTTCACCCCCGAGGGCGCATAGCATCCAGCTAGCTCAGGGCGGGGCCGTCTCTGCGGAGGCGGCCCCGCCCTTTCTCTCGCCCGCGCATGGACTGGCAGCAACTCCTTCTCTTCGCCATCCTCGGCCTCGGCTCGGGGGCCCTGATCGCCGGAATCGCGCTCGGCATCGTCCTCCAGTACCGCGGCTCCGGGATCATCAACATCGCCACCGGCGCGATCGCGATGGTCGGGGGCTACTCGTACTGGTCGCTGAAGGCGGGCATCTACGGCTGGGACGCGTCCACCGCCGAGGCGCTGGTGATCACGCTGTTCGTGCTGCTGCTCCTCGGCGTCGTGATCGAGTTCCTCGCGTTCCGGCCGCTGCGGAGAGGCTCGCCGCTGGCGAAGCTCGCCGCCTCGCTCGGCGTGCTGCTGGTCGCGCAGGCGTCGGTCGCGCTCGCGTTCGGGATCGACACGAAGGTACCGCCGCCGGTGCTCCCGCAGGGGACGATCAAGATCTTCGGCTCGATCGTGCCGGTCGACCGGCTCATCCTCCCGGCGATCGTCCTGTTCGTCACGCTCCTCCTGTCTCTGCTCTATCGCCTGTCCCGCTTCGGCCTCGCGACGCGGGCGGCGTCGGAGAACGAGGTCGGTGCGATGCTCCTCGGGCTCTCGCCGAACACGCTGGCGCTCGCCAACACGCTGCTCGCCACGGTCGTCGTCGGCGGGCTCGGCATCCTCGCGGCGGCGATCGTGCAGCTCGACTCGACGTCGCTGCCGCTCCAGGTCGTGCCCGCGCTCACGGCCGCACTCTTCGCCGGCTTCACGTCGTTCTGGATCGCCGCGCTCGTCGGGCTCGGGATCGGGATGCTCGAGAACATCCTCTACTACCTGCAGACGTTCAGCTGGTTCCCGACCGACCACGGGGTCGCCATGCCGGGAGTGCAGCCGCTGCTCGTGTTCGTGCTGATGGTGATCGCGCTGTTCGTGCGCGGCACGAGCCTGCCCACGCGCGGCGAGCTCGTCGAGGGCCGTTTGCCCATGGCGCCGAGCGGGCGCAACCTCGGCCGCACGGCGCTGATCGCCGGAGCGGTCGCGGTGGTGGCGCTGATCGTGCTCCCGTACGACTTCCGGCAGGCTCTGATCACCTCGCTGCTCGCGACGATCATGTGCCTCTCGCTCGTCGTCATCACCGGCTTCGTCGGCCAGATCTCGATCGTGCAGCTCGCGCTCGCCGGCGTCTCCGGCTTCGTCGTCTCGCACCTCGCCGTCGACCACGGGATCGGCTTTCCGTGGGCGATGCTGATCGGCGCCTTCGGAGCGACGGCCGTCGGTCTCGTGATCGCAGCCTCCGCGCTGCGCGTGCGCGGCGTCAGCCTCGCCGTCGTCACGCTCGCCGGCGCGGTCGCGATCGAGCAGTTCGTCTTCCTGAGCACGACGTGGGGCGGCGGCAGCTCGAGCTCGCCCGTGCCCGAACCGAAGATCTTCGGGTTCGACCTCGGCCCGTACGCGGGGTTCCGCGGCCTCGACGGCAAGATCCCGAGCCCCGTCTTCGGGTTCTTCGTCGTCGGCATCACGCTGCTCCTCGGGCTGTTCGTCGCGAATCTCCGCCGCTCGAGCCTCGGGCAGCGCATGCTCGCGATCCGCTCGAACGAGCGCGCGGCCGCCGCGGCCGGCGTGAACGTGCGCAACGTGAAGCTCGCGGCGTTCGGGATCAGCGCGTTCATCGCCGGGATCGCCGGCGCGCTGTACGGCTACAACTTCAGCTCGGTCACGGTCTCGCGCTTCTCCGCCCTGACGGCGCTCAGCCTGATCGCGTTCGCGTACGTCGGCGGCATCACAATGGTGTCGGGCGCGATCTTCGCCGGGCTCATCTCCGTCGAGGCGCTCTTCCCGTACGCCCTGCAGAAGTGGTTCGGGATCTCCGGCAACTGGGCGCTGCTGTTCGGCGGCATGGCGCTGATCGTGACGCTCTTCCAGAATCCCGAGGGAGTGGCCGGCGCCACCTACCGCAAGCGGCGGCAGAAGAAACGGCTGAAGGAGCCGACGGCCACCAGGACGCGGCTGTTCGCCATGGGCAAGGAGGAGTCGTGACCGCGGGGACGCCCAGCCTTGACAGCGTCCTCCGGTTCGCACAAGCTTTTTGGCCTTGGCCATCAGTCTCGGACGAACGAGATGACCCTGTTGATCGACACGGCGACGGTGCCGGCCGCGGAACGGCTGGCCTACTGGTCGGAGTCGTCCTTCGACACGTATCTGCCCGTCCACGTCCAGAGCTCGGCACGGGACCGGTTCGGCGCGCGCATGTGGGGCTACGAGGTCGGCCCGCTCAGCTTCTTCCGGATCTCGGCCACGCCGAACACGATGGTGCGCACGTCGAAGGCGATCGCCGCGTGCGACCCGGAGTGCCTGCACGTCTCGGTCGTCCTGCGCGGACAGATCTCCGCGGTGCAGGAGGGTCGAACCGGCATCGCGCGCGTCGGGGACCTGATCAGCTACGAGACGTCGCATCCCGTGACCTTCCGGGCGGACCAGGCGTACGAGTCGCTCGTCGTCAGGGTGCCGTGGGAGCTGCTCGGACCGCACGCGCCGCAGATCCGTGCGCTGACGGCGGTCGGTATCCCCGGCAGCGAGGGATTCCCGCGCGCGGCGGTGGCGTTCCTGCGCGCGCTCACGGATTCGCTGGAGCAGGGAACGCTCGAGGCCGATGACGCGCAGAACACCGTCGACTGCGTCCTCGATCTCGTCCGCGGAGTCTACTCCAACTCCAACCCCATGTCGGGCGTGCGCCGGCCCACCCGCCTCCGCTCCCGCGCGGAGATCCTGCTCAACGTGCAGTCCTTCATCGAGACGAACCTCGGCGATCCCGATCTCGGCCCCGAGGAGATCGCCCGCGCCAGCTTCATCTCGACCCGGTACCTGCACAAGCTGTTCGAGACCGAGGGGACGACGGTGTGCCAGTGGATCCGTGCCGCTCGTCTCGAGCGGTGCCGCCGCGATCTGCTCGACCCGGCGCTCGGTCATCAGACGATCCTCGCGATCGCTACCCGCTGGGGCCTGCCCGGCCCGCAGCACTTCAGCCGGCTGTTCCGTGCCGCGTACGCCTGCTCGCCCAGCGAGCTTCGCCGCGCACTCGCCGACTCGCCTCCGCGCTGACGCCGGGAGCCGCCGGTGACGGCCGTGCTGAGCGCGAAGGGCGTCTCGGTCAGCTTCGGCGGCGTGCACGCGGTCGTCGGCGTCGATCTCGAAGTCGGTGACGGGCAGCTCGTCGGACTGATCGGGCCGAACGGCGCCGGCAAGACCACGTTCATCGACGCGATCAGCGGCTTCGTCCGCTCGTCGGGCCGCGTCGAGATCGACGGCAAGGACCTGAGCGGGCTGCCGCCGCACGCCCGGTCGCGGCTCGGGCTCGCGCGGACATGGCAGGCGATCGATCTCTTCGACGATCTCAGCGTCCGCGAGAACCTGCGCGTCGCCGGACACCACCCATCCGTCTGGCGGATGCTGAAGGAGTCGGTCACCGCTCCTCGCGGGGACGACGCCGGAGCCGCTCCGGTGCTGGACCTGCTCGGGCTCGAGCCCGTCGCCGACGAGCTCCCGAGCGATCTGTCGCAGGGACAGCGCAAGCTCGTGGGGATCGCGCGCGCGCTCGTCGCGAAGCCGCGCCTCGTCTGTCTCGACGAGCCGGCGGCCGGGCTCGACACCGGCGAGAGCGCCGAGCTGGGGCGGCGCCTCCGGCGGCTCGCGGACGCCGGCCAGGCCATGCTGCTGGTCGACCACGACATGGGGCTCGTGCTCGGGATCTGCGACCAGGTGGTCGTGCTCGAGTTCGGCGAGGTGATCGCGAGCGGCGCGCCCGACGAGGTCCGGCGCAACAAGCGCGTGATCGCCGCATACCTCGGCACCGCCGGCTCCGAGCTCGCACCCGAAGCCGCGGCGGAGGGCGAACGTGGCTGAGACTGTCCTCGCCGTCGACCGCCTGACCGCCGGCTACGACGGCGCCGCCGTGGTCCGCACCGTCGAGCTCGAGGTCGCGGCCGGCGAGGTCGTCGCCCTACTCGGGCCCAACGGCGCGGGCAAGACGACGACGTTGCGCGCGATCTCCGGGCTGATCAAGCCGATGGACGGACGCGTGCTCCTCGACGGCGGCGACCTCGCGCGCGTCTCGCCGAGCGCGCGCGCACGCCGCGGCATCGCGCACGTTCCGGAAGGCCGCGGGCTGTTCTTCGGCCTGACCGTGGCAGAGCACTTCCGGCTGACGCCTCGCGGCGAGCACATCGACGCCGCCCTCGCGTACGAGTACTTCCCGAAGCTCGAGGAGCTCCAGGGCCGGCGCGTCGGCTTCCTCTCCGGCGGAGAGCAGCAGATGCTCGCCGTCGGTCGCGCGCTCGCGCGCCAGCCCCGGCTGCTGCTGCTCGACGAGCTCAGCCTCGGGCTCGCGCCGGTGATCGTCGAATGGCTGCTACCGGTCGTGCGCCAGTTCGCGCAGGAGCGCGACTGCGCAGTGCTCCTCGTGGAGCAGCACGTCCATCTCGCACTCGAGGTGGCCGACCGCGGCTACGTCCTCTCGCACGGCGAAGTCGTGCTCCAGGCGGACGCGGTGCGGCTACGGGCGGACCGGCAGCTGCTGGTCGCGAGCTATCTCGGTGAACAGGGTCACGAAACGACAACGGAGGCGAACGATGAGCCAGCGTAGTTTGGAGGATCTGCTCGCGTCGGTCGCGAGCCCGGTCGAGCTGCTGCGGAACTCGCAGGCCGGCCCGAACGCGTATCCCGGCGTGCCCGCCGAGTACACGAACTGGCGGGACGAGACGCTGGCGTGGCAGCGGACCTGCGTGCTCTTCAACCAGAGCTACCACATGGCGGATCTCGCGGTCACCGGCCCCGATGCGGAGCGGCTGCTCTCCGACCTCGCCGTCAACAGCTTCGCCGGCTTCGTCGTCGACAAGGCGAAGCACTTCGTGCCGTGCACGCCGGACGGCTACGTGATCGGCGACGTGATCCTGTTCGCGCTCGGGGAGAACTCCTACAACCTCGTCGGCCGCGCGCCCGCGTTGAACTGGATCATGTTCCATGCTGCGACGGGCGGCTACGACGTCGAGGTCGAGCTCGACCAGCGCACCGCGCTGCGCACCGACGGCCGCCGGAAGTCGTACCGCTTCCAGGTGCAGGGCCCGAACGCGATGCAGGTGATCGAGAAGGTGCTCGGCGGAACGCCGCCGGAGCTGAAGTTCTTCACCATGACGACCGTGACGATCGCGGGCAAGAGCGTCCGCGCGCTACGGCACGGGATGGCCGGCCAGCCCGGCTGGGAGCTGTTCGGGCCGTGGGACGACGGCGATGCGGTGCTCGACGCGCTCGTGAACGCCGGCGAGGAGTTCGGGCTGCGCCAGGTCGGCGGCCGCGCGTACTCGGCGAACACGCTCGAGTCCGGCTGGATCCCTTCGCCGCTGCCCGCCGTCTACTCCGGCGAGAGCCTGAAGGCGTACCGCGAATGGCTGCCGGCCGACGGCTACGAGGGCCGCGCATCGCTCGGCGGCAGCTTCGACGAGGCCGCGATCGAGGACTACTACTTCACGCCGTGGGATCTCGGCTACGGGAACTACGTCAAGTTCGACCACGACTTCATCGGCCGCGACGCGCTCGAGGCGATGGCCGACGGGCCGCACCGCCAGAAGGTCACGCTCGCGCTCGACGACGACGACGTCACGCGCACGATCGCGACGATGTTCCGGAAGAGCGACCGCGCGAAGTTCATCGACTGGCCCTCCGCCGTGTACGCGATGCACCCGTACGACCGCGTCACGCTGGACGGCGAGACCGTCGGCGTCTCCACGTGGGTCGGCTACAGCGCCAACGAGGGCAAGATGCTCACGCTCGCGGTGCTCGACGCCGAGCACGCGGAGCCGGGCACCGAGGTGACCTTCCACTGGGGCGAGGAGGAAGGCGGCACGACCAAGCCGACCGTCGAGCGGCACGAGCAGACCGAGGTGCGCGCCGTCGTCAGCCCGGTGCCGTACGTCGAGACGGTCCGCACCTCGTACGCGCCCGGAGGCTGGCGCGCGGCGCGCTAGACGGCGGCGCCCGCGGCGGCGAGCGGCGTCTTACCGAGGATCATGTCCGCGGCCTTCTCGGCGATCATCATCGTCGGCGCGTGCGTGTTCGAACGCGTGATCGTCGGCATCACCGACGCGTCGACGACACGAAGGCCGTCGATCCCGTAGACGCGCAGCTCGGAGTCGACCACGTCGCCGATCGCGCAGGTCGACGTCGGGTGGTAGACCGGCTGCCCGTTCCTGCGGCCCCAGGCGAGGATGTCCTCCTCCGAATCCGAGGCAGGGACGCTGAACGGCTCCTTCTGGACGGCCCGCAGCGCCGGCTGCGCCGCGACCTCGAGCGCGAGCCGCGTGCCGGCGACGAAGGCCGCGCGGTCCTCCTCGGTGGTGAGGAAGTTCGTCAGCACGCGCGGCTTCGAGTCCGCCATCGGCGTGCGCAGCATCACCTTGCCGCGCGCGACCGGCTTCACGAGCACCGGCCCGAAGACGTAGCCGTGGTCGTGCGGCGCGGTCAGGCCTTCGTCGTAGAACAGCGACGGCGAGAAGTGGAACTGGACGTCCGGCGCCGGCAGCTCTGACCGCGTGCGGAAGAAGCCGCCGGCCTCGGGCAGGTTCGAGCTGAGCGGCCCGCGGCCCTCCTCGTGCAGGAGGGCGAAGTTCTCCGGCGTGAAGATCCCGAACAGCGCCGGCACGTTGCTGATGTAGTTGAGGTTCGCCATCGCGTGATCCTGGAGATTCCGGCCCACCGGCAGCTCCTCGCGGGCCTCGATTCCGACCGGCTCCAGCTCCTCGCGCAGCCCGATGCCGGAGAGCATCAGCAGCACCGGCGACTGGTAGGCGCCCGCGGAAAGGATCACCTCGCGCTCGGCGCGGACCGTCTCGCGCTGCCCCCGTTCGACGAGCTCGACCCCGACGGCGCGCTTCCCGTCGAAGATGATCCGCTCGGCGTAGACGGAGTCGCGCACCTCGAGGTTCGGCCGGTCCAGCGCCGGGTGGAGATACGCGTCGGCCGTGCTGCAGCGAAAGCCGCCGCGCTGTGTCAGCTGGAAGCGGCCGACGCCGTCCTGCTGCGCACCGTTCAGGTCGTCGTTCGCCTCGTGGCCGGCCTGCACCGCAGCCTCGAGCATCAGGTCGACGAGCGGGTGCATCGAGCGGCTGTCGGACACCGACTGCGGGCCGCCGACGCCGTGGTACTCGCTCTCGCCGCGCTCGTTGTCCTCGCCGCGCTTGAAGTACGGGAGCACCTCGTCGTAGCTCCAGCCGTCCGCGCCGTTCGCGGCCCAGTCGTCGTAGTCGAGGCGGTTGCCGCGGAGATAGATCATCGCGTTGATCGAGCTGCAGCCTCCGATCATGCGGCCGCGCGGCAGGTACAGCCGCCGCCCGCCGAGACCCGGCTCCTCGTCGCCGGTCAGGTCCCAGTCGAGTCCCGACTTGAACATGATCGGGAACATCGCCGGGATGTGGATCTCCGGCGCGGTGTCCGGGCCGCCGGCCTCGAGCAGGAGGACGCTCACGTCCGGGTCCTCGCTCAGCCGGGCCGCGAGCACGCAGCCGGCGGAGCCTGCTCCAACGATGACGTAGTCGGCCACGGACGGAGACTGTAGGCAGTTGGCAGGGGCCTTGTCCAGCCGTTAGCTTGCCGCCGATGGACGAGGAGCTGCTCGCTCTCTACTGGACGATCTCCGGCCCGGTCGACGTGCACTACGGGCGCGAGTGGAGCCTGTTCGACCTGCGCGACCGGTGCGCGCAGGCGGCGCGCGTCGGCTTCCGCGGGATCGGGATCTGGCACGCCGACCTGGAGCACGTGCTCGAGACGCGGTCGCTCGCGGACGTTGCCGCGCTGCTGGACGAGTACGGGCTGCGCTATCTCGAGCTCGAGTTCCTCTGGGAGTGGTTCCTCGACCCGTCGGACGAGCGCCGCCAGGAGAGCGACAAGCTCCGCGCGTTCCTCTGGGAGGCGGCGGCCGCGCTGCCCGCGCATCACGTGAAGGTCGGGAACATCCCCGGCACGCCGTGCGAGATCCCGCGGCTGACCGAGGCGTTCGGCGAGCTCTGCGCCGATGCCGCCGAGCATCACGACGCGACCATCGTCTACGAGTTCATGCCGCCCGACGTGAACGTGCAGTCCCTCGAGACCGCGCTCGCGATCGTCGAGGGCGCGAACGCGCCGAACGGCGGGCTCGCGATCGACACGTGGCACATGGCGAAGCTCGGCATCGAGCCCGATGCGCTTCGCCGCGTGGCCGCACGCCATCTCGGCTGGGTCGAGCTGAGCGATGGCCGCTGGGAGAACATGCCGGATCCCGTGGACGAGACGATCAACCATCGCGAGCTGCCCGGCGAGGGCGAGTTCCCGATCCGCGAATACGTCGCCGCCGTCCGCGACGCCGGCTACTCCGGCCCGTGGGGAGTCGAGGTGCTCTCGCAGAAGCTCCGCGAACTCCCCATCGAGCAGATCTTCGACCGGGCGTTCGAGGCGAGCTCCGCGCAGCTCAGCGGACGCTAGAAGCCGAGCGTCTCCGGAACGAGGATCACCCGGATCCGGTTGCCCCGGTCGGCGTCGATGATCAACGTCTTCGCGAGCAGGCTGCCGGGGTACCCGACCGACTGCATGCGCGCGTACTCGAGCGGCAGGCTGTACTCCCGGATCCGGCGTAGGCCCTCGTCGCGGTCGCGCACGACCTTCTGATGGCCGACGACGAGGATGACGGCGCCCGCGCCGTGGGCGTAGGGCCCGAGCTGGCTGCCGGAGCCGGAGCCGACGAGGATCTCGCCGTCGTCGGTGATCGCGTGCGCGCTGCCGACGATGTAGTCCGGAGCGGAGGCGAGCTTGCGCATCTCCCGTCCCTGGGTCGCACGGTCGAGCGCGGCCAGTTTCGGCCGGATCGCGTCGTAGCGCCCGGACTCGTCGATGTCGGCGGTGATCCCGAGCTCGCGCAGCGTCTCCGACAGTGCGGAGTGCACCTCGGCTCCTTCAGGGATCGCGTCGAGGACGAGCCGGCGCGCATGGTCTCCGTCGTCGGCAACCAGCGCGGCGAAGCCTCTCGACTCGAGCGGCCGAACGGCTCGCTCCAGGCGCTCGCGGTCGGCAGGCACAGCGAACTCGAGATTCGGCGGACCGGGATCGGGAAGCGCGACAGCCATCCGCAACCGAGGCTATACGATCGACTGCGACCCACCAGTACCTCGGTCGTGCCGATCTACGCCAACCCGGACGCGGCCACGCTGGCGCGGTGCGCCGACAACCAGGCTCGAGAGCGCACGCGCGTCCACATCCAGCGTGTCTACGAGCTCGACGAAGCGGCCGCGGCGCTCGCCGACTTCGCGCAGGGAACGCTCGGCAAGCTCGTGATCGTCGTCGACTGACCCCGAAACGTCTTCCATCGGTGTCCCATCCCTGGTCGAAGACACGGCCCGCCGCTACTCGCACGGATGGGCGGACCGGTTCGGTCCGCCCATCCGTGCTGTGTGCTCGTCGTGACTAGCTGACGCGGCTGATCTGCCCGCGGATCTCGCCGCGGGTGTTCTTCACCGTGTGAACGTTCACGTAGGTCGTGCCGTGCAGCATCGCGGTGAGCTGCGATGCGGTCAGGGTCAACGTGCCGTGCGTCGTCGCCGTGCAGGTGCGGCAGAGCGACTTGAACGGCGCGCCGTTCGTGCCGCGCGAGCCCTTGTTCAGGCGGGCGACGGTCGGGCGGCCGGTGAGGTGCGAGTACGTCAGCGTCCAGTGCAGCGTCTTGCCGGTGAGGTTGCCGGTGAAGTGCCCGATCGCGACGGACATCTTGCCGTTCGGGTACGTGACCTCCTGGCCGGCGCGGAGCACCGCGTGGAACCTGGCGGTGGTGACGATCCTGGCCCCGATCTTCGAGGCGGCGGACGTCGCACCGGTCGAGCCGGTCACGTTCTTCGCCGTGACCACGACGCGGATCGAGAGGCCGAGGTCGGCCGCACCAAGGCCGTACGTCTGGCCGGTCGCGCCGGCGACGCTCGAGCACGAGGTGCCGTTCGAGTTACAGCGGCTCCACTGGTAGGTGTAGGTGCTCGCGGTGGCACTCGTCCAGGTGCCTGTCGACGCGCTGATCCGCTGTCCGACGCGAGACGTGCCGGAGATCGCCGGAGCGGTCACGTTGACGGGAGCGCTCGGCTTGGCGAGGACGGCGCCCGTCTCGTTCGAGAAGGACGAGGTCTTGCCCGCCGCGTTGCTGGCGGTGACGTTCGCCCGCATCTGCAGGCCGACCTGGCTCGAGCCGAGCAGGATGCTCGATGCGGTCTTGCCGGCCAGATCGGTGCAGACGAAGTTCGTGGCGGTGGTGCAGCTCTGCCACTGGTAGGTGTACGTGATCGGCTGCGTGCCCGACCAGCTGCCGTGGTTGACGGTGATCGTGTGGCCGTCCTGCACCGTCCCGGACGGAGTCGGCTGCTTCGTGTTCGCCGGAGCGTTGCCGGGACCCGCGATCACAGCGGTCGGACCGGACAGCGCCTGGCTCGTGCCGTCGGCGTTCGTGCCCGTCACCTGGACGCGGATCGTCCCGGCGACGTCGCCGGACGACGCGACGTAGTTCTGGTTCTTCGCGCCGCCGATAGAGCTGCAGCTGCTCCCGGAGGAGTTACAGCGCTGCCACTGATAGGTGAACGTGATCGGCGCGGTGCCGGTCCACGAGCCGTTCGAAGCGGTCAGGGTGTGCCCCTGCTGCGCCGTGCCCGTGATGCTCGGCAGTGTGCCGTTGACCGGCGCGGCGGCCGTCCGGCTGACCGCTGCGAACGCCGAAGCGGTCAACAGGGAGAGAACGCCGGCGATGACGACCAGCAACAACGGAATACGTCTCATCGAGTGCCTCCTAAGGGATGGATCGCTCGAAACCGTCGGGCCAGTTCGTCCCCGCTCCAGCGTCGATGCATGACACACCTTACACGAATCTAGTATCGTGCTTGTAATTTCGTGTAAAGATTTTCGTGTATTGAATTTCGTGTACCATACGTCGCATGTCGATGCCAGCAGTGCAGCCCCCGGACTTCGCCTTCCTCACGAACCACGGCAAGACGCTGCTCTTGATCGCGCACGACCAGCGGATCCGCATGCGTGACATCGCCGACCGGCTGCACATCACCGAGCGGGCGACCCAGCGCATCGTCGCCGACCTCGCCCGCGCCGGATATCTCGAGCGCGAACGCGACGGGCGGCGCAACCTCTACAACGTGAGAACCGACATCCCCCTCGGGCTGCCGATTCAGCGCGACATCGACATCGGGTCACTCCTGGCCATTCTCGTCGCGGAGGACGACCCGGACGCAGTCGCGCGCTGACGCATCGGCGTCTTGCCCATCGCACCCCGAAGAGTTCATACTCGTCCCACTGCGACTCTCGGCCGTCGAGAGCGCGCAGCAGATCAGGGGGAGGGGCGCATGGCAGGCTTGCGTAGCCTCAAGGGAATCGCCGCCGCACTCGCGGTCACCGCCGTTGCCGGCATCGCCGCGACCGCGTGGATCGCCGAGACCTCGGTCTCGCAGGCGAGCGCCGCGGCATCCACGAAGGCGATTCGGCGGTGGGCGCAGGACGGCGCCACCGGCAACGTGAAGCTGACCGGCCAGGTGCCACTCGCCGTCGCCCAGGGGACCGCGGCATACGTGCGCCCTCATCCGCTCGAGGCCCAGATCAAGGTGAACTTCGGGCTCCCGCTGCGTGGCCACCTGGGGCTCGACGCGCTGATTGCGCAGGAGGCGAAGACGCATCGTTACCTCACCCGCGGGCAGCTGTATGCGCGGTTCTCTCCTCCGGCTGCGCAGCTGGACGCACTGCGCGGCTGGCTGCAGACGCACGGGTTCAGCGTCACGCACATCGGCCTCGACCGCCTCGCGATCACGGCCGTCGCGACCACCGCCGTGATCCAGAAGACGCTGCACGTGCAGATCAACGACTACGTCCGCCCCGCGCTGACCTTCCACAGCCTGAAGGTCGCGCCGTACCAGTTCTACGCGAACACGACCGCGCCGACGGTACCCGCGCGCCTCGGCGTGCAGAGCGTCTCGGGGCTCAGCGACGTCGATCGCTTCTACAGCGAGGTCCAGCTCGCGCACGGCGGCACGCAGGGCACGAAGGCGGCGAACGTACGCAGCGGCGGCTACTTCCCCACCGACCTGCGCTCGATGTACGACGTCGCCGGCCACGGCTACGACGGCACCGGCCAGACGCTCGGCTTCACCCTCTGGGGCGCCGGCGAGCGGCAGGCGGCGATGACGGCGTTCTCGACCGCGACGGGCGACCAGCTGATCACCGTCGACCCGCCGTGCACCGGCGACGGCTCGCCGACGGACGCCGAGCTCCTGCGTCACCCAGTCGGTCGCGGGCGACCACCTGCTGAGCATTCTCGAGAACGGGAACACGAACAGTCAGTTCGGCGGCAACGTCGAGACCGCGCTCGACATCGAGCAGGCACACGGGATCGCGACGCACGCGGCGATGAAGTACTACCTCGCGGACTGCACCGCCTCGCCTCCGGCCGGATCGGGTCTGAGCAACGGCGGCAACTGCAACGGCAGCGACGTCGGTCTCGAGGACGCGCTCGAGGACGCGGCCAACGATCCGACGCTGCACTCGGTCAGCAACAGCTGGGCCTTCGGCGGCGAGGCGGAATGGGGACTCGCGGATCCGTTCCTGCTCGCGAGCCAGAACAGCCTCGCGGTCGGAGCCGCGGCGGGCACGACCTTCTACTTCTCCACCGGCGACTCCGGCACGTACCAGTCCGGCTATCCGTCCGACAGCCCATACGTCGTCGGCGTCGGCGGGACGACGCTGTTCTCGACGACGTCGCCCTCGACGCTCAGCACCGAGGACGCGTGGGCGGCCGCCGGCAGCTGGTGCTCGAACATCGTCGCGCGCCCCTCGTGGCAGAACGGCCCCGGTGTGGCGGCCAACGCCGCGTGCCCGGGCCGCTCCATCCCCGACATCTCCGCGGTCGCCGACACGAACTCGTCCGTCCGCTTCGTCGCCAGCACGAACGCGACCGGCGGCACGCAGTCCGGCGGCGTGGGCGGAACGAGCGTCGCCGCGCCGGAGCTGAACGGCATGGAAGCGGTGACCGAGAACTTCATCGCCGCGCAGACGTATTCCGGCCCGACGCCGGCGATCGGCTTCGAGGCGCCCGTGATGTACCAGATCGGGAACAGCGGGCACTACGACAGCTACTTCCGCGACGTGTACTGCGGCAACACCGCCAATCCCGCGTCCGGTCCCGACGGCGACGCCGCCCAGCCCGGCTGGGATGCGGCCACCGGCTGGGGCGCGCCGGACTGGTTCAACTACAGCACCGGCTATGCGCTCGCGCTCGGCGCGACGAATCTCAGCGTGCCGGCGTCGCTGTCGCACGGGTACGCGTGGCTGTGCGCGCGCACGCCGGGCAACTCGTCCGAGCGTGGCATCTCCTGTCCGACCGCATCGACCTGCTACGCGGTCGGCGCACCGTCGGGCGGCATTCCCTGGTACGCGAAGTTCCTCGCCACCGGCTCGTGGGGCGCGGTCAACACCTTCTACAAGAGCACCGACGGCGGCCAGACCTGGTTCCCGTCGAACAGCGACATGATCTCGATCGCCTGCAGCGGAGCCGGTACCTGCGTCGAGGCCGGTGACGGCGGTCGAATCAGGACGACAGCCGACGGCGGAGCGACCTGGTCCGACGCGGCGAGTCCGTTCGACAAGGCGCTGACGCAGGTGCAGTGTCCGGGCGGCGGCGTCTGCTACGCGGCGGGCGACCGCGGCGCGGTGCTGAAGTCGGTGGACGGCGGCACGACGTGGAGCTACCTGCAGAGCACCGACGGCAATCCGATCTACGGACTGTCGTGTCCGAGCGCATCGGTCTGCTACGCGACCGACATCTACGCCCACGTGATCAAGACGTCGGACGGCGGCGCCACCTGGACGTGGCAGCAGACTCCGGTGACGACGCCGGGGCTGAACGTGCCGGGGTCGGGCGGGCCGAATCCGTTCGCCGGGCTGTTCGGCATCTCCTGCTCCGACGAGAACACGTGCGTCGCAGTCGGCGGGTTCCCGCCGAGCGGCACCGACCCGCCGATCGTCACCACCACGGACGGCGGCGTCACGTGGACGCGCCAGACGAGCAACAGCGGCGCGAACAACTACCTGCACTCCGTCTCGTGCCTGCCCGGCACGACCACCTGCACCGCGGTCGGGCGCGGCGGCTCCATCGTCACGACCACCGACCTCGTCACGTGGACGAAGGTGACGAGCGGCACGACCAACGCGCTCAACAGCGTCACCTGCCTGAGCACGTCGTTCTGCATGGCCTCCGGCCAGAACGGGACGATCGACATCTTCAACGGGTCGACGTGGACGGCGACGACCGGCAACGGCGGCGGCGTCTTCCTCGCGAGCGTCTCGTGTGTCGACGCCAACACGTGCTACTCGGCGGGCAAGCAGGGCGTCACGCTGGCGACGACCGACGGCGGCGGATCGTGGACGCAGCAGGCCGGCGGCGGAACCGTGCAGACGATGAACGCCGTCTCCTGCGCCGACGCGAATACGTGCGTCGCCGTCGGCACCAACGGCACCGTCCTGCGCACGGCCGACGGCGGCCAGACCTGGCTGCCGCAGACGAGCGGAACGACGAGCTCGCTCACCGGCGTGTCCTGCCGCTCCGCGACGACGTGCGTCGCGGTCGGAGCCGCCGGCACCGTGCGCGACACGGGTGACGGTGCAACGTGGACCGCCGCCACGAGCGGAACGACGAACGGCCTGACCGGCGTCACGTGTCTCGCCACCAGCCCCTGCGTGGCCGTCGGCGCCGCCGGCACCATCGTCACGTCGCCCGACGGCGGAGCGACGTGGACCGTGCAGACGAGCGGCACGACGTCGGCGCTGAACGCGGTCGCATGTCCATCGACTGCCGCCTGCTACGCGGCCGGCGCGCTCAGCGGCACCAGCGCAGTTCTCCTCAAGTCGGTCGACGGTGGAGCGACGTGGGCGGCGCAGGCGAGCAACAGCCCGCAGGCGCTGACCGGCATCGCGTGCGTGAACGACGCCAGCTGCTTCGCCGGCGGCGCGATCGGGACGATCGTCGCGACGGTGGACGGAACGACGTGGGCGCAGCAGGGCAATCCGATCAGCGGCCCGACGACCGCGCTGAACGCCGGCCCGACCGGCATCACCGCGATCAACACGGCGGCCTGCACGGCGGTGCGCTGCCTGATGGGCACCGCCAGCAGCGGCAACATCATGACGACGGGCCTGCTCACGGTCACGGTGAACACGTCGAGCCCGTACGGGACGACGCCGAACCTGAGCGGACTGGCGCCGGGCGATCCGGGCATCTCGTACTCGCCGGCGAGCGAAGCGGCGAACGTCACCGGCTCGCTGACCTGCAGCACCACCGCGGACGGGACGACGATCGGCGTGTTCCCGGTCAGCGGCTGCAGCGGCCTCACCGACTCCGGCTTCACCGTCATCTACGACTACGCGGACAGCAGCCACACCGTGGTGAAGGCGTCGCAGACGATCTCGTTCGGCGCGCTCTCCGACGTGACGTACGGCGCTCCCGACTTCACCGTCGCGGCGACGGCGTCGTCCGGGCTGGCGGTGTCGTTCGCCGCCGCCGGCTCGTGCACGGTGACGGGAACGACGGTGCACGTCACGGGAGGCGGGACGTGCACGATCACGGCGTCGCAGGACGGCGACTCGCACTACGACGCGGCGGCGCCGGTGGCGCAGTCGTTCGACGTCGCGAAGGCGGACCAGACGATCTCGTTCGCGGTGATCGGCGACCAGGTCTTCGGCGCAGCCGACTTCGGGATCGCCGCGACTGCGACCTCGGGACTGGCCGTCTCGCTCGCGGCCACGGGCCCGTGCACGCTCAGCTCGGCCGTCTCGCCGGCGCAGGTGCACATCAGCGGCGCCGGGACGTGCGCGATCACCGCCTCACAGCCGGGTGACGGCAACTACAACCCGGCGCCGGACGTCGTCCGGTCGTTCTCGATCTCCGAGGCGAACCAGACGATCACGTTCGCGGCACTGCCGGACAAGACGTTCGGCGACGCCGACTTCACCGTCAGCGCCACCGCATCGTCCGGGCTGCCGGTGACGTTCGCCGCAGCCGGGAGCTGCACCGTGACCGGATCGACGGTGCACATCACCGGAGCCGGCTCGTGCACGATCACCGCGTCGCAGACGGGCAACGCGAACTTCAACCCGGCGGCCGACGTGAGCCGGACGTTCGCGATCGCCAAGGAGAAAACCGCGACGACGTACACCGGGGCGACCGGCAACGTCCTCTACGGCAGCACGATCACGCTGTCCGGCACGCTGAAGACGATCGGCGGCGCGGCGATCTCCGGCAAGACGCTGACGTTGACCCTCGGCTCGGGTGCCGGCGCGCAGACGTGCACCGGCACGACGAACGCGTCCGGCTCGGCGAGCTGCACCGTCACCGTGCACCAGGCGGTCGGCACGCAGCCGGCGTCCGCGAGCTTCGCGGGCGACGCGAACTACCTCGCGTCCTCCGGCTCCGGCAGCGTCTCGGTGTTCACCGCGATGTCCCTGAGCCAGAGCGCGCTCGCGCAGGCGACCGCGCTGCTCGCGGGCGCACGGAAGTCGGACGCCGACAGGCTGAAGGACGTGGTGCGCGAGCTGACCGCGGCGCTCGCGCCGTCGCTCTGGATCGACGGCAACCACGTCGACTCGAGGCACGGCGACCAGGTGTTCGAGAAGCACCAGGACGCCGTCGAGACGCTGATGGACCTGCAGCGGCACGGCTCGCTCTCCGACTCGGCGCTGCAGGGGATCATCGACACGATCGTGCACGCGGACCGCGTGCTCGCCGAGACGGCCGTCGCCGATGCGATCGCCGCGCACGGTGACCGGCGCGACATCGCCGACGCGCAGAGGCAGCTGACCAGCGCGTCCCGCGACGTGGCCAGAGGCCGTTACGACTCGGCCGTCGGCCGGTACGAGAACGCCTGGAAGGACGCGCTCGACGCGCTGCCGCAGCACCGCCGCTGACGCTCCCGAAGATCGGTAATTGCCGACGCATCCGTAGGTGACGCTACGGATGCTCGGCGTCCGCCGCTGCCGCATCCTCCGAGTCGTGATCAACGGCGCGAACACCGGCTTCATGCTGCTGGCGGCGAGTCTGGTGATGTTGATGACACCGGGGCTCGCCTTCTTCTACGGCGGGCTCGTCGGCCGGTCGAGCACCCTCTCGATCATGATCCAGAGCTTCGCGTCGATGGGGATCACGACGGTGCTCTGGTGGGCCGTCGGCTACTCGCTCTGCTTCAGCGGCGGCAGCAACGGGATCTACGGCAACTTCGACAACGCGCTGCTGCGCGGGGTCAGCGTGCACTCGGTCTACGAGCCGTCGCACATCCCGCTCGTCGTGCTGATCGCGTACCAGATGATGTTCGCGATCATCACGCCGGCCCTGATCACGGGTGCGTTCACCAACCGCGTCAGCTTCAAGTCGTACCTGATCTTCCTCGTCGTCTGGCAGCTGTTCGTCTACTACCCGTTCGTGCACATGATCTGGGGCGGCGGGCTGCTCGAGAACTGGGGCGTGCGCGACTTCGCGGGTGGGATCGTCGTCCACGCGAGCGCCGGCTGGGCCGCCCTCGCGTCCGTGCTCTACATCGGCAAGCGCCGCTTTCTCGACTCTCCGCACAACATCCCGTTCATCGCGCTGGGCACCGGGCTCCTCTGGTTCGGCTGGTACGGGTTCAACGCGGGCAGCGAGCTGAAGGTCGACGACATCACCTCGCTCGCGTTCCTGAACACCGACCTCGCCGCGTCCTTCGCGGCGACGACGTGGCTGTTCGTCGAGTGGTGGTTCGGGAAGAAGCCGCACTTCGTCGGACTCCTCACCGGGGCCGTCGCCGGTCTCGCCTGCATCACGCCCGCGGCCGGGTACGTCCCCATCTGGTCGTCCGTGCTGATCGGGATTGCCGCCGGGCTCGTCTGCTATTTCGCGATCCAGCTGAAGACGTGGCGGCAGTGGGACGACGCGCTCGACGTCTGGGGCGTGCACGGCGTCGGCGGCACCCTCGGCATCGTCCTGCTCGGGCTGTTCGCCAGCACTGCGACCAACCCGAACGGCGGCGAGGGCCTGATCTACGGCAGCGGGGCCTTCTTCGGAAAGGAGCTGGCCGCCGGAATCGGCTGCTCGGTCTACGCGTTCGCGTTCACGTACGTCGCGCTGAAGGTGATCGACCGGGTCACGCCGGTTCACGTCAGCCCGGAAGAGGAACGGGGCCTCGACCAGGCGCTGCACGGCGAGTCGGCGTACGAGTTCGACCAGCCGCGCCGGCCTGCGCCGGCGGTCTAGTCAGCGCGCCAGCAGATCGCTCAGCGCCGGCGCAGTCGGGCACCACGACGACGTGAGGTCGTCCTCGTCCCAGCCGGCGAGGCCGGCGCCCGCCTGATACGTGCTTTCGAGGAACGCGAGCAGCGTCGCCCTCGGATCGGCTGCCGTGCGTACGGCTTCGTAGCGGAGCAGCGCGAGCGAGCCGCTCCCCTGCTCCACCCAGAACGCGTCGGCGGGATGCAGCGGCCGGTCGCGAAGTCCCTCGGGCTCCGGCGCCGTGTACGAGTAGTACGTCGGCTCGCGCACGTTGTCGTCGCCGGCCCAGAAGCCGAACGACACGACCTCGTGCGAGTACGCCTCCTGCGTCACCGGGTCCGCGCCCGGGATCGCCGGCGCGCGCCTGCCGCCGAAGCGGGTGACCGCCAGGTCGAAGGAGTGCCAGAACAGGTGCACCGGGCTCGTCTTGCCGCAGTACCAGCCGGAGAACTCCTCGAACACGCCGTCGGTCCAGTCGAGGATGCGCCAGAAGCGCTCGACGGCGTCGCGGTCGTACGAGGCGTGCTCGCGATCGGCCGGGAACGGCGTCGTCATCGGCACGCCGAACGGCAGCTCACGGATGGCCACGTCGATGCCGAGCCGACCGAGCGCCTCGTGCAGCTGCGCGTCGAAGTCGGCGACCGACAGCCCGTCGACGAGGTCGAACGACTCGACCGCGCCGCCGTTCGTCTCGACCACGAGCCGGTGATCGACGAAGTCGAAGCGAATCTGGAAGACAACGCCGTTCGGTGCGTGCATCCGGCGCGTCGTCAGCCCGCGCACGTCGACGTACAGCGTGACGTTCCACCAGTGGTTGCGCGGAGCAGTCGACTTGAGACGCACCTTGCCGACGATCTGCGCCCACAGGTGCAGCGTCCGCTTCGTCGCCTCCCATTCGGTCAGCGGCAGCTCCGGCAGCTGCGTGCTCAGTCCGCTCCTCCGAGCACGAAGGCCACCTCGTCGATCGCGCACCAGCTCCAGTCCTCGCCCGGCTCGGCCGAGCGGAAGATGGGATGGCCGTCCTCGGCCGCGTGCCGGCTCGCGTGCCGGTTCGGCGACGAGTCGCAGCAGCCGATCTTGCCGCAGGTCTCGCACATGCGGAGGTGGAGCCAGCGGCCGCCGATCTTCAGGCACTCCTCGCAGCCGGCGATGTGCTCCGGCAGCTCGGTGACGAGCACCTGGTCGAGATGGCTGCAGACCGGCGACGAGCTCATCCGCCCTCAGACTACGTGGCCGGTGCACCTCTACGCGTGCGATGATCGAGCCGTCGCGACATGAGCTCGAGCCGCTACGACGAGATCTGCGCGGCCCACCGCTGGGAGGTGCCGCCGCGGTACAACATCGCCGCCGACGTGTGCGACAAGCATCCGCGCGACAAGCCGGCGATGGTCTGGGAGAGCTTCGACGGCTCGATGCGCGAGCTGGTGTGGGGCGAGCTGCAGGATCTCGCCAACCAGGCGGCGCACACGCTCGCCGCGCGCGGCGTCGAGCGGGGCGACCGCGTCGCCGTCGTCCTGCCGCCCACGCCGGAGGCGGCTGCGATCTTCTTCGGCGTCTGGAAGCTCGGCGCGATCCTGCTCTCGATGTCGGTGCTGTACGGCGACGACGGGATCGAGCACCGGCTCTCCGACTCGGGGGCGAAGCTGCTCGTCACGGACGCGGCGAACGCGCCGCGATTCGAGCGGCCCTGGGCGACGGACACGCTCGTGCTCGAGCCGGAGACGCTTGCCTCAGCACCGGTCGACTTCGTCTGCGCGGACACCGCGGCCGACGACCCGGCGCAGCTCTACTACACCTCCGGGACGACCGGTCTCGCGAAGGGCATCGTGCACGCGCACCGCTACGTCCTCGCGCACGAGGAGTTCGTCCATTGCCACGAGGTGCAGGACGGCGAGCGCTTCCACGGCATGGGCGAGTGGGCCTGGGCCGCGGGCATCGCGCCGCTGCTCGGCCCGTGGCGGCTCGGCGCGGTGCAGTGCGTCTACCGGCGCGAGGGCGGCTTCGACCCGGACAAGCAGCTTGCCTTCCTCTCACGCCACCGCGTCACGAACGTCTTCACCACGCCGACGGCGATGCGCTCGATGATGGCCGTCGAGGACGCGGGGACGCGCTATCCGCAGGTCTTCCGCCGCGTCTGCTCGGCCGGCGAGCCGCTGAACCCGGAGGCGATCCGGTGGTTCCGGGAGCAGTACGGCGTGACCGTGCTCGACTTCTACGGGCTGACGGAGTCGTATCCGCTCGTGGCGAACTTCCCGTTCATGGAGGTGCGCGAGGGCTCGATGGGGAGGCCGATGCCGGGCTGGGACGTGCAGATCCTCGACGAGGACGACCGTCCGGTGGAGCAGGGCGCACGCGGCGAGATCTGCCTGCGGGCGCGGTCGAATCCGCACTACCCGCTCGGCTACTGGCGGAACGAGGAGGCGAGCGAGGAGACGTTCGGCGGCAAGTGGTTCCGCACGAAGGACGCGGCGGTGCAGGACGAGGACGGCTACTACTGGTACGTCGGGCGGGCGGACGACGTGATCATCGCGGCGGGTTACCGCATCGGCCCGTTCGAGGTCGAGTCGGCGTGCCTCGAGCACGCGGCGGTGCGCGAGGCCGCGGTGGTGGCATCGCCGGACGAGCTGCGCGGCAACGTGGTCAAGGCGTTCATCGTCCTCGCCGACGGCTATGAGCCCTCCGACGAGCTGGCGGACGAGATCTCCGGCTTCGTGCGCACGCGCCTGTCCGCGTATGCGTATCCGCGCCGCGTCGAGTTCGTGTCCGACCTGCCGAAGACGCTGACCGGGAAGATCCGCCGGATCGAGCTGCGCCAGCTCGAGCTCGAGCGCGCCGCGCCGCCCGGCTAGCCGGTTGCCGCGGGACGCTGCCTCGAGTCCCGCACGACGTACAGCGTCGTCAGCACCGCCCCGATGAGACCGACGATGAACAGCGCCACGCCGAGGATCCGCAAGCCGGAGATGAAGTGGTTTGTCGCGGCGACCTGACGGGCAGCAGCCGGCGGCAGGGGCGGAATGACGAGGCGTCCCTGCCCGACGATCCGCGCCCTGTGCTTGATCATCCATGGCGCGGCCCGCACGTTGAGCGGCGCGAGCGCCATGCGCGCCGAGACGGTCGGCTGCGGCAGGAGCATCAGCACCGCGCCGATCAGCGCGACGAGCGCGAAGGCCGCGATCAGATACGGCGCGCGCGACCGACGGGCGCGCCCCGGTGGTGCGCTCGGCGCCGGCGGCGGGATCACGCCTCGCTCGGCGGCCCAGGTCGCCGCGAACGACGGCGCGTCGAACACGGCGGTGCCGAGCACCTCCTCCGCGGAGGTCCCGTCCGCCTCCGCCTCCGCGAGGTCGGCCTCGAGGTCGGCCGCCATCTCGTTCGCGACGGGGTCCGGCACGCCGAGACGCTTCCACTCGCGACGGCACTCCTCGACGAACGGGTTCATGCCGCAACCTCCGCTTCGACCGGCGCGAGCACGGCGTCGAGCGCGTCGCGCGCCGCGCGCCATTCGGCCACGCCCGCCGCGAGCGCGCGGCGCCCGTCGGGAGAGGGACGGTAGTACTTGCGCGGCGGCCCGCCGTCGCTGGCGGCGCGGTAGGTCTCGACGAGCCCTTCGCGCTCGAGGCGACCGAGCAGCGGGTAGATCGACCCTTCGCCGACGGTCGAGAGCCCGCGGGCGCGCAGCCGCTTCGTCATCTCGTAACCGTAGGCCGGCCCTTCTTCCATCACCGCGAGGAGGCAGAGGTCGAGCGCCCCGCGCAGCAGTTGTGTCCGTCGCCCTTCGCCGCTTGCCATGCCTCGCAAGGTAGCAGCCTTTGCCTTGCACCGCAAGGCAAAGTGCTCACCGGGACATGTCCCGGTGTCAGACACGAATCGCCGCAAAGCCAGGTTCCTCCACGATCGGCGGGCCGGAGCGGCCACGTCCCGGTGTCAGACACGGTTCGCGGAAGTGTCACGACTTCCGCGCGGAAGTGTCACGACTTCTGCGCGAGAGTGTTACGCCTAGGAGGCGGAGCCGCCGGCGATGAGCGTCCGCGCCTTCGCGGCCTTCACGGCGGCGGTGAGCGTGGCGATGTCGTACGCGCCGTAATGGCGCTTCCCGTTGATGAAGAACGACGGCGTGCCCGAGACGCCGCTGAGGTCGGCGGAATCGACGTCTTCCGCGATGCGTGCCGCTCCTTCGTGCATGCGCAGGTCCTCGGTGAACCGGTCGACGTCGAGGCCGAGCTCCTCCGCGTAGCGGAGCAGATCGGGGATGCGCAGCGCGTCCTGGCGGTCGAGGAGCAGATCGTGCATCTCCCAGAACCGTCCCTGCTCCGCCGCCGCTTCGACCGCCTCCGCCGCCTGCTGCGCCCACGGATGGACGTCGTTCAGCGGCAGGTGCCGCCACACGTACGCGACGTCGCCGTGCCCGGCGAGCAGCTCGCGGATCGCTCCTTCGGCCTGGCCGCAGAACGGACATTCGAAGTCGCCGTACTCGACGACCGTCACGGGTGCGTCGACCGGCCCGCGGATGTGGTCGCGGTCCGGGTCGACCGGCGCACCGAGATCGACGATCACCTCCGCCGTCCCGAGGAACGCGCGGATCCGCAGCCGCGGCGGCAGCATCGTGGTGGCGCGGTAGACGAGCCACGTGAGGAGCGCCGCGCACACCGCGGCGGTGAGGACGCCCAGCTTCGCCTCCTCGAGCTCCGTGCCGTCGAAGGCGAGCGTCGCGATGAGGATCGAGACGGTGAAGCCGATCCCCGCCACCGAGCCCGCGCCGGCGACGGTGGCCCACCCCACCGGCGGCCGCAGCTTGCCGCGCGTCAGCTTCGTCACGATCAGCGAGCCGCCGACGATGCCGCTGGGCTTGCCGAGCAGATAGCCGAAGAGGATCCCGAGCGTGATCGGCGACGTGTACGCGTGCGCGAGGAAGTCGCCGTTGATGGCGATCCCCGCATTGGCGAGGGCGAACAGCGGCACGATCACGTAGCTCGTCCACGGGTGGTACAGCTGCTGCAGCCGCTCGTTCGGCGAGATCGCCGCCGCCAGCCCGAGCCTCGCCTCGCGCGCCAGCTCCGGGGTCGGCTGCTCGCGGAAACTCCGGAACAGGTCGCTCGCGCGCTCGAGGTCGCCGCGCGCGGCGGGATACGCGAACGTCAGGAGACCGGCGATCAGGCCGACGACCACCGGGTCGACGCCGGACTCGAACAGCGCGACCCACATCGCCGAGGCGAGCACGAAATACAGGAGCCCGTAGTACTTGAGGCCGTAGTGGATGCGCACCGTCCGCACGACGAGGATCACGCCGAGAATCCCGATCGCGATCAGCAGCGCACGCACGGCGACGTTCTCGCTGTAGAAGACGGCGATCACCGCGAGCGCGAGGACGTCGTCGACGACCGAGATGGTCAGCAGGAACGCACGGAGCCGGCTCGGGAAGTGCGAGCCGACGAGCGCCAGCAGCCCGAGCGCGAACGCCGTGTCCGTCGACATCGCCGTCCCCCAGCCGTGCGCCGAGGAGCGGCCGGCATTGAACGCGAGGAAGATCGCGATCGGGACGAGCATCCCGCCCACGCCGGCGAACAACGGCACGGCGAAGCGCCGGCGCTCGCGCAGCTCCCCCATGTCGAACTCGCGGCGCGCCTCCAGTCCGACGACGAAGAAGAAGAACGACATCAGCCCCGAGTTCACCCAGCCGCGCAGATCCATCGAGATGCCGTGGCTGCCCAGGTGGACGGACAGCTCGGTTCCCCAGAGCGACGCGTACGAGGACGCGTCGACGTTGACCCAGAGGAGCGCCGCGACGGTTGCGCTGAGCAGCACGGCGGCGCTGCCAGTCTCCGTCCGCAGGAACTCCCGCAGCGGCGTCTCGAGGTTCCGCCCCCAGGCGGTGCGGCCGGAGTACGGCTCCGCCGCCGGCGCGTCGGCTGCGATCACCTCGCTCACGGTCAGACGCGGCTGGACTCGGCCCAGATGTTGATCCCGCCGTCGATCGCGTGCGGCTCGATCGCCGCCAGCTCGTCGGCGGTGAAGCCGGGCCGGTCGAGCGCGCCGACGTTGGCCTCGAGCTGGGCGACGCTGCTGGCGCCGATCAGCGTCGTGGTCACGCGCGGATCCCGCAGCGTCCAGGCCAGCGCCATCTGCGCGAGCGTCTGCCCGCGGCCGGCGGCGATCTCGTTCAGCACGCGGATGTGGCCGAGCGCCTGCGCGCTGATCATGGCCGGATCGAGCGACTCGTTGCGCGCGGCGCGCGAGTCGCTCGGGATCCCGTCGAGGTAGCGGTCGGTCAGCATGCCCTGGGCGAGTGGCGAGAAGGTGATGCAGCCGACGCCGAGGTCGCCGAGCGCGTCGAGCAGGCCGCCCTCGATCCAGCGGTTGAGCATCGAGTACGACGGCTGGTGGATCAGCAGCGGCGTGCCGAGCGCGTCGAGGATCGCCGCCGCCTCGCGCGTCTTCGCCGCCGAGTACGACGAGATGCCGGCGTACAACGCCTTGCCGGCGCGGACCGCCGAATCGAGCGCGCCCATCGTCTCCTCCAGCGGCGTCTGCGGATCGAAGCGGTGCGAGTAGAAGATGTCGACGTAGTCGAGGCCGAGCCGCTGCAGGCTCTGGTCGAGGCTGGCCAGCAGGTACTTCCGCGACCCCCACTCGCCGTACGGGCCGGGCCACATGTCGTAGCCGGCCTTCGTCGAGATCACGAGCTCGTCGCGATACGGGCGGAGGTCGTCCTGCATCAGGCGGCCGAAGTTCTCCTCCGCGGAGCCGTACGGCGGCCCGTAGTTGTTCGCCAGGTCGAAATGGGTGACGCCCAGGTCGAACGCGCGGCGGACGATCGCGCGCGACGTGTCGAGCGGCCGGTCGTGCCCGAAGTTGTGCCAGAGGCCGAGCGAGACGGCGGGCAGCTTCAGGCCGCTGCGCCCGCAGCGGTTGTAGATCATCCGGTCGTAGCGGTCTGCTGCGGCGAGATACGGCACGAGGCCGATGCTAGACGACCGCGTTCGCCGGACGTCGACCCTCGAGCAGCACGGCGCGGAGGGCCTCGACGGCGAGCATGCCCATCGCCTCGCGCGTGGCCTGTGTGGCGCTGCCGAGGTGCGGGCTGAGGACGACGTTCTCCATGGACAGCAGCTCCTCGGTCACCGCCGGCTCGAACTCGAAGACGTCGAGGGCGGCGCCCGCGATCGCGCCGGCCCGGAGCGTCTCCACGAGCGCGGCCTCGTCCACGATGGGGCCGCGGGCGGTGTTGACCAACACCGCGGTCGGCTTCATCCGCGCCAGCAGATCGGCCCCGACGAGATGGCGCGTCTCGGCCGTCAACGGGCAGTGAATGCTGACGATGTCGGCCGCGGCGAACAGCTCGGGGAGCGGATCGCCGCGCCCCGCGTAGACGGACGCCGCGCCGAACGCCTCGGCGAGACGCGCCGTCTCGCGGCCGATCCGGCCTGGGCCGAGAATCAGGAGCGACTTGCCGTCAAGGCTCTCGCCGAGCATGAACTCGAGGGAGAACCCCCACGGATCGCGCCGCCGGAGCATGCGGTCGCCTTCCGCCACCCGGCGGAGCAGCGCGAGCATGATCGTGATCGCCAGCTCGGCGGTCGTCCGCGTCAGCACATCCGGCGTGTTCGCGACCAGGATCCCGCGCCGTCTCGCCGCCTCCAGGTCGATGTTGTTCACGCCGACGCCGTAGTTCGCCACCACCTGCAGCTGCGACCCGGCCGACTCGAGATACGCATCGTCGACGGTGGTGTCGAGCAGCGCGAAGACGCCGTCGGCGCCGGCGGGGTCGCCGGCGAGATCGAAGTCGCGCTCGAGCTCGGCCGCGATGCGCGCGGGCACCGGCCCGGTCACGTGCACGCGCGGTCTCACGCGGAGAGGCTATCGCAGCTCGTACAGCTCGCCGTCGAGGCTGACGGCGTACAGCTCCCCGTTCGCGTCCTGGCCGAACGAGGACAGATCGGGGATCGTCCCGAGCTGGACCGGCTGCGACGCGCGGCCCTTCACGCCCGTCTTGAAGCTCCAGATCGTCCCGGCGCAGTAGTCGCCGAAGACGTAGCGGCCGCGCATCGCCGGAACGCCCGCGCCGCGGTAGACGTAGCCGCCGACGACGGCGCAGACCGGGCCGCTGTGGAAGTACGTCCACACCGGATCGACCAGCGTCCCCTTCTTCGCCAGCTTGACCTTCGGGTTGTAGATCACCGGCCCCTCGAACCGGCTCCAGCCGTAGTTCGCGAGCACGCCGACCTTCGCCTGAGGGCGGAAGTCGATCTCCTCGTACTGCGCCGCGCCGACGTCGCCGATCCAGAGGTTGCCCGTCTGCCGGTCGAAGGAATACCGCCACGGATTGCGCAGTCCGAGCCCGACCGTCTGCCACGTCGCTCCGGCGCGGTTCGGCGTGATCCGCAGCAGCTTGCCGAGCGGGCTGCCGAGGTTCTGCGCGTGGTTCTGCGGATCGCCGGTGGAGATGTCGCCGGCGGCGGGGTTCGTGCCGCCGTCGCCGAAGCCGACGTAGAGGCGGCCCTGCTTGTCGAACTGCAGCTGGCCGCCCTTGTGATTCGGATACGGCTGCTTCACCACCAGCAGGTCGTGTGCGCTCGACGGCACGCCGACACCGTTCGTCGAGGTGAGCTCGGCGACGTGGCTGTCGCCGTTCAGGTCGCTGTAGTCGACGTAGAACTCGTGGTTCTGCGCGTAGCCGGGGTCGAACGCGAGCGAGAGGAGACCGCGCTCGCCGTCGTCGAGCACGCGGCTGCTCAGGTCGAGAAACGTGCCGGCGATCTTCCCGTCGCGCACCATCTCGATCGTCCCCCGCTGCTCGACGACGTACAGCGTCGACGCATCGCCGGGCGCCGAGGTGACGTACACCGCCTCGTGCAGGCCGGACGCGATCTGCACGAAGGACGGCGCCGCGCCCGCGGCGGAGCCGGCCGACCCGGTCAGCGCGACGAGAACGACTGCGAGGGCCGTGAGGCGAAGCACGTGGATCAAGGGTATGGGAGCGATGGTCCTGTCGAAAGGGCCATAAGTAATGGTGATGACCCTCAGAGCACGTAGGGCACGACCCGCCGCGTCACGCGTTCGCGGTAGGCGCGATACACCGGATCGGCCGACAGGCACTGCTCCTCGGTCGCGATCCGCACCGCCTGGAAGCCGAGCACCGCGACGAACAGCACGCAGTTCCGGAGCGACGGGTTCTCCAGCACGTAGCCGATTCCCGCCAGGAGGTACCCGGCGTAGAGCGGATGCCGCACGACCGCGTAGGGGCCGGAGGTGCAGACGCCGCGGTTTGCGGCGACGAGCCCGAACGACCGGCCCAGCGTCAGCGCGGCGGCGAGCGCGACCGCGGCGCCGGCCAGCTGCAGCGCGAGATAGAGCGAGCCGAGCCCGAGCACGGGGTCGTACGCGGGACGCGCGGCGAGCATGCCGAACGTGCCGATCACCGTCGCGCCCCACGCGACGACGGAGCGGCTGGTCGTCCACGCGGGACGGCGCAACGCGAACAGCACGGCGATGGTCAGCTCGAGCACCGTCACACCGAGACCGACGGGCCGGTGCGTCGTCCGCCACGTCGCGAGATTCGCCGCCGCGAACAGCACCCACAGCGCCGCCACCGGCAGCGAGGCGGCAACACGCGAGACGACGGGACGCCGCTCCGCGAATGCGACCACGCTCACGCGGAGGCCCAGCTCAGCCGGTGTCCGACCTCGATTCCGCGACGCTCCGACTCGCCGGCGGCGAGCTCGAGCACCGCCGCGGCGCGACGCCTGCTCGCGAGCCGCCACGGCCCGAGCCGCGGCACGACGCGCACGACGGACATGTCGCGATCGAGAAACACGACGTCGATCGGGAAGCGCATGAACCACGTGTGCACCGACGACGCCGGCTGCAGGAGGATCCCTTCCTCCGGCGGCAGATCGCGCCGTCCGAGCAGCCCGCGCATGCGCACGAGCGGACCGTCGGCCACGAGACACCGTTCGCAGATCACGACGTCATTCGACGTCAGCAAGGTCGCTTCGCGCGGACTCCGTTGTCGCACCGGACGGCTCCATTTCTCCTGCGCGGTTGCCGCCCACCGACGCGAATCGTGTGTGACGTCGGTATCGGCAGCGCGTCGTGCCGGCTGTCCCTCGAAGTGGTGAAGCGAACGGCGGATCACTGACACGAGGGATGCTAAAGGCGCCGCGTTTGCTCGATTCCTCGGCATCACGATCTAACACTTGGGCGTCTCGGCCACGCCAAAGAACGAGGGGGTTCGGGCGTGGCTCGCAAGACCGCAGTTGGATCAGGTTCGACCCTCCTTTTCGATTCACAGCGCGCCCGGATGGCGGGCGAGCACGGCATTCGGAAAGGAGGTGAATAACCACATGCTCATCTCCTGGTGGTTCGACTACGTCCGTCAGAACTGGCGGAAGGAGGAGGGCCAGACGATGGCGGAGTACGGCGTCGTTCTCGCCGTGATCACCGTCGGAGCGATCCTCGCCTTCACCGCCCTCTCGGGAGGCATCACGAAGGCGATCAACAACGTGACGTCGATGCTGAATCCGTAGCGACGCTGCACCGCACGACACCGGCAAGCCGCAGACCGGAAAGGGGGGAAAGGATGAGCCGCACGATCAGCCGCGCGATGTCTGTTTTTCGCCGCAACGGAGGGCAGACGATGCCCGAGTACGCGCTCGTGCTCGCGGTCATCGCATCTGCCGCCGCACTCCTCTTCGCCGAGCTGGGCGGCCGCGTGTCGGGACTTGATCAACGACCGTGGCGGGTTTCCTGCCATGAAAGCTCGGAGACGGGTGGGGCCACCATCGCATCGCTCCTCAGCCCCACCCGGCTCCGAGGATGGAGGACGGATGAACGCTGCACCGCGCATGAGAGACGAGAGAGGCCAGACGATGGTGGAGTTCGCGATCGTGCTGCCGGTGCTCGTCGTCCTGCTCTTCGGCGTCATCCAGTTCGGGATCCTGTTCAACAACTACGTGACGCTGACGGACGCCGTCCGCGCCGGCGCACGCATGGCGGCGGTCTCGCGGAACGACGCCGACCCGACCGGCGCGGCCACCACGGCCGTCCGCACGTCGGCCGCCGACCTGAACCAGTCGAACCTGAACGTGACGGTGAACTCGGCCTGGGCGGCCGGCACCGACGTGACCGTGACGGCGACATACCCGTACTCGATCAACCTGCTCGGCTGGGTCGTCACCGCGGGCAGCTTGACCTCCAAGACGACGGAGCGAGTCGAATGACCGCTCGTCCGTCGCACGAGATTTCCGACGCAATCACGACGACGCGTATCGGCGGGCATACGGCGTTCGACTAGCTCACTTCATCGATTGGGCTTGATCCACCAACGACGCGAGGGATCAGATGACGTATCAACTGAGGAATGTCGTAGTGGCTGTCGTGCTCGGCCTGCTCGCCGCCGTGCTCGTGACCGTCTACGTCACCAATTACCGAAAGCACGTGCAGCACGGCGCACAGAACGTCGACGTGCTCGTCGCCACCACCGACATCCCTGCCGGGACGTCCGGCGCGACGATCGTCGCCGGCCACATGATGAAGGCGCTGACGGTGCCGCGGACGGCGCTCATCCCGGGCGCGATCTCCAGCCCGGACCAGATCGTCCGGCTCGTCAGCACCGACGAGATCATGTCGGGCGAGCAGGTCTCGACCCGGCGCTTCGGCAACTCCCAGGAGCTCGGCGTCCGCGCCCAGCTGAAGGGAACGATGCGGGCGATCGAGGTCGGCCGCCGCCAACCCGGACCAGGTGCTCGCGGGCACGCTGCGCGCCGGCGACCACGTCGACCTCGTCGCGAATATCAAGTCGGAAGGAGGTTCGGCCGGAGCCGGAAGCACTTCGACCGCATCGTCCTCCGCGACCTGCTCGTCCTGCGCGCGCCGAACGCCCCGGGCACGAAGACCGGCAACATCGGCAACCAGGCAGTCGCGAGTCCATCATGCTCGCCGTCCGCGACTCGCAGTCGTCGAAGCTCTACTTCGCCGTCAAGAACGCGGATCCGAGCTCCTCGCCCGACGGCGGGTGGTCGCTCGAGCTCAGGCCGGTCACCAACCCGGCCGACAGCCCAGACCGACATCCAGACCTTCTTCACGGTCATCATCGACGGCGTCTCCGCAGCAGCGAAGGCACACGTGGCCAAGGATCAGCATACCGGAGCGGGGGGTCTCGGATGAGCATCGAACACGATCAGGAGCGCAGGCCGCTGCGCGTGTACATGACGGGGTCGTGCGACGGCTCCGAGACACCTCCGCGCGGCGCTCGCGTCGCATCCGGAGCTCGAGTTCGTCGGCGCGAGCGACACCGTCGCCGAGGGAGCCGCCGCGCTGGCAGGAGGACACCTCCAGGTCCTCCTGCACGCGACGCGGGCGGCGACGCTGCCGCAGGACGACCTGGCGGCGATCCGCGAGCACACGCGGGCGCCGATCATGCTCGTCGCCTCCGGTGAGGCGTCGCGGCTGCTCGACGAGGCGCTCGACGCGGACGTCGCGGACGTCCTGCTCCTCCCCCAGCTCGCCGACAACGTCGTGTTCGCGCTGCGCAAGGCGGCGCACACCGCACGGCGGAGCGACGGCGCGCGGGGCAGGCAGGGCACCGTCGTGACCGTGTTCTCGCCGAAGGGCGGAACCGGAAAGACCGCGATCGCGACGAATCTCGCGGCGGCGGTGGCGAAGTTCGAGGCGAAGAAGACGCTGCTCGTCGATCTCGACCTCCAGTTCGGCGACGCGGCGATCATGCTCGGCGTCGAGCCGGAGAAGACGATCTTCGACCTCGTCGTCGCCCCGGGCGAGCTCGACTCGGAAAAGCTCGCGGGCTACGTGACGCACCACCCGTGCGGCCTCGAGATCCTGCCGGCGCCGTTGCGCCCGGAGGATGCGGAGCTGGTCACGGAGGCGAAGCTCGCGCGGCTGCTCGAGGTGGCGCGGGAGTCGTACGACGTGATCGTCGTCGACACGTCGCCGTTCTTCCACGGGCCGATGCTGGCGACGCTCGACCGCACCGACGAGCTGTTCCTCCTGTGCGGGCTCGACGTCCCGACGCTGAAGAACGTCAAGCTCGCGCTGCAGACGCTGGAGATGCTGTCCTTCCCGCGCGACCGCATCAAGATCGTCCTCAACCGGGCGAACTCGAAGGTCGGGATGAAGCCGAGCGAGGTCGACGACGCGCTCGGGATGAAGGTGCAGCACCTCGTCCCGTCCGACCGCGTCGTCCCGCTCAGCGTCAACCGCGGCAAGCCGGCCGTGCTCGCCGAGGAGAGCGCGGACTTCTCGAAGGCGCTCCGCGTGCTCGCGAAGGCCGTCACCCCGAAGCCGGCGGACCCGAAGCAGGCGCGCAAGCGGATGTTCAGCAAGCAGCTGGCGAAGGCGTAGGCGATGGGCCTCCATGACCGCCTGACCAAGCCCGCCTCGAACGGGGCGACGGCCGTCGTCGACCTGACCACGCCCGCGCAGGCGACGCCGCGCGCGGGCGAGCGGGCCACGCCGTCGACCGGAGCCGTCGACCCGTACGCCGAGCTGAAGACCCGCATCCACCATGCCGTGATCGCCACCGTCGGCGTGGAGCTGTTCAAGCAGGAGATGACGGAGGACCTGCACGAGCGCGTGCTGCGCGCGGTCACGGAGCAGCTCGTCCTCGACCGCACGCCGCTCACGCGCGACGAGCGGCGGCAGATCGTCCGCGACATCACCGACGACATCCTCGGGTACGGCCCGCTCGAGCCGCTGCTCCGCGACGAGTCGATCACCGAGGTGATGGTCAACGCGTTCGACCAGATCTACTGCGAGCGCAGCGGCAAGCTCGAGCGGACGAACACCGCGTTCGTCGACAACGCGCACCTGATGCGCATCATCGACAAGATCGTCTCGCAGGTCGGCCGCCGCGTCGACGAGGCGTCGCCGATGGTGGACGCGCGCCTGCCCGACGGCTCGCGTGTCAACGCGATCATCCCGCCGCTCGCGCTGAAGGGGCCGACGCTCACGATCCGGAAGTTCTCGCGCGACCCGTACACGATGAACGACCTGATCTCGTTCGGATCGGTGTCGCCGAAGGCGGCGCAGTTCCTCGCCGCGTGCGTGAAGGGGAAGCTGAACATCCTCATCTCCGGCGGAACCGGCACCGGCAAGACGACGACGCTGAACGCGATGTCGGCCTTCGTGCCGGAAGACGAGCGCATCGTCACGATCGAGGACGCCGCCGAGCTCCAGCTGCAGCAGGACCACGTGATCACGCTGGAGTCGCGGCCGCCGAACATCGAGGGCGTGGGCGAGGTGCGCATCCGCGAGCTCGTCCGCAACGCCCTGCGCATGCGGCCCGACCGGATCATCGTCGGCGAGGTCCGCGGCGCCGAGACGCTGGACATGCTCCAGGCGATGAACACGGGCCACGAGGGCTCGCTCACGACCATCCACGCGAACTCGCCTCGTGACGCGCTCAGCCGTCTCGAGACGCTCGTGCTCACCGCCGGCGTCGACCTGCCGCTCCGCGCGATCCGCGAGCAGATCTCCAGCGCGTTCGACCTGCTCGTGCAGATCTCCCGCCTCGTGGACGGAACGCGCCGCATCACGCACGTGACCGAGGTGCTGCGCATGGAGTCCGACGTGATCACGCTGCAGGAGATCTTCACGGCGAAGGCGCCGGAAGAGGGATCGGCGTCGTTCGGCGGCGCCGGCGGCAGCCGGCTGATGACGCCGCTGCTCTGCACCGGGCTGAAGCCGCAGTTCCTCGACAAGCTCGCCGCCAACGGCGTCGGACTGCACTCGACCTTCTTCGTCCCCGAGGACGAGGCCGGTCCCGGGATGCGGGAGACGCACATCACGCCGCGCTTCGGAGCCTTCGAATGAGCGGCCGCGCGCGGATCGTCGCCGTCGCGGTTGCGGCGCTGGTCGCAGCGGCGCCGGCGGCCGCAGGCGTGGAGGTCGACGGCGTCGACACGAGCTCGTTCCCGACCATCCACGCCGACGTCGTCTCGTCGGCGGGCGCTTCCGCGACTCCGCAGGTGACCGAGAACGGGCATCCGGTGGTCGGCTTCGACGCGCAGAACCTCGGCCGGGCGAAGGCGGTCGTGCTCGCGGTCGACGACTCGCAGTCGATGGCGGGCAAGCCGCTCGCCGACGCAGCCGCCGCAGCGCGGACCTTCGTCGCGGCGAAGAGCGACGCGGACGCGATCGCGGTGGTCGAGTTCGGACGCCACCCGATCCAGCTCAGCAATCTCTCCACCGCGGCGCTCGACTCGGACTCGGCGCTCGGCCAGATCACCGTGGCGGGGCAGCCCGGAACGGCGCTGTACGACGCGATCGGCGTGTCCTCGAGCCTGCTCCAGGCGAGCACGCTGCAGGGGCGCGTGCTGATCGTGCTCACGGACGGCCGCGACGTCTCCAGCCAGCGACACGCTCGAGGCGGCGGTCGCGGCCGCTCACGCCGCGCACGTCGCGATCTATCCGATCGGCATCGAGGGACAGGGCTTCGACCCGGCGCCGCTGCAGCAGCTCGCGCGCGAGACGGGCGGACGGTACTTCGCCGCCGCGTCGACGGGCGCACTCGCCGCGGTGTACCGCTCCATCGCCGACCGGCTCGGCCACACGTGGCAGGTCTCGTACGTGACCTCCGCCCGGCCGGGCGACCACATCCGCGTCGAGGCGGCCGTGCCCGGCGCAGGCTCGGCGGCGTCGACCGTCGTCGTCGCGAAGCACGCGGGCGACGTCACCTCGGCGCCCGGCGCGTCGGATCTCGTGCCGTCGAGCGCATACGGATCGGTCGGGCCGCTGCTGATCGGCCTGGTTGCCGGCCTGCTCGCCGTGGCCGCGTTCCTGCTCCTGCTCGGCGCACGCCGCGGCTCGTGGCTGCGCAACCGGCTCGCGCCGCACATGGGCGAGGCCAATGCGATCTCACGGCGCCGGCGCGGCAAGACGACGGTCCGCAGCACGATCACGAGCGCGACGGAGAAGACGTTCGGCCACCTGCGCCAGTGGCACGCGATCCAGCGGATGCTCGACCGCGGCGAGACGCCGCTCCGCGCGGCCGAGTTCTTCTACATCGTCGCCGGCGCGGGACTCGCTGTTCGGCGTCATCGCGGCGATGGCCGGCAGCTCCGCGATCGTGATCGCGATCGCGATGGTCGTCGGCGCGTTCGTGCCGTACATCGTCGTCTGGCAGCGGATGCGCCGGAGGCTCGCCGCGTTCGAGACGCAGCTGCCGGACCTGCTGATCACGATCGCCGCGTCGCTGAAGGCAGGCCACTCGTTCAAGCAGGGGCTCCAGGCGGTCGTCGACGAAGGGCAGCCGCCTGCGTCGGCCGAGTTCAAGCGCGTGCTCACGGAGACGGGGCTGGGCACGGTCGCTGGACGACGCGCTCACCGACATGTCGGAGCGCGTCGGCTCGAAGAACTTCGAGTTCACCATCACCGCCGTCACCATCCAGCGCCAGGTCGGCGGCTCGCTCGCGAACCTGTTCGACCTCGTCGCCGACACGGTCCGGCAGCGGCAGCAGTTCGCCCGCAAGATCCGCTCGCTCACGGCGATGGGCCGCATGTCGGCCTACACGCTGATCGGGCTGCCGATCTTCCTCATGTTCGCCATCTCGGTGCATCAACGCCGGCTATCTCCACCCGCTCTTCCACACGTCGGCCGGACACATGCTCCTCGTCGTCGGCGTCGTGATGATGACGATCGGTTCCCTGCTCATCAAGAAGATCGTCTCCTTCAGAGGGTGATGCCAATGCTCCTGCTCGCCGCAGCCGTTTGTCTCTCCGTCTCCTTCCTCGCCGTCGCGCAACCTGGTGACGCTCCCCGCGCGCAACCGCCGCGCGCGCATCCGCTCCGCCGCGACGTACGGGAACGTCAAGGTCACCGGCGCGCCCGAGCGCCTTCGCTTCAGCGAGCGCGTCGTCGGCCCGTTGGTGGGATGGCTCGCGCGGGCGATGCTCCGTCTCAACCCGAAGCAGAACCTCGACGCGGTCGCGAACCTGCTGATGGCCGCCGGAATGCGCTCGACCTCGCCGCAGGCGTTCCTCGCGTCGAAGGCGGCGTGCGGCGTCGCCGGCGCCGTCGCTCGGCTTCCTGCTCGGGCAGCGCCACGTCCGGCAGGCGGCGCCTTCGTCTTCGCCCTCATCCTCGGCGCGATCGGCTACATCGCCCCGGCGGTGATCGTGCAGGCGCGCGCGCGCCGCCGCGGCGCGGAGCTCGCCGGCGACCTGCCGGACGCGCTCGACCTGCTCGCCGTCAGCGTGGAGGCGGGCCTCGGCTTCGATGCCGCCGTCGCGAAGCTCTGCCAGTACATGGACGGGCCGCTCTCCGACGAGTTCGAGCTCGCGCTCGGCGAGATGCGCATCGGCGAGAGCCGCTCGGACGCGCTGAAGAAGCTCGCCCGCCGTGCCGGCACGCCGGAGATCGCGTCCTTCGTCCGTGCCATCATCCAGGCCGACCAGCTGGGCACCTCGCTCGGCCGGATCCTGCGCGTCCAGGCGACCGACACGAGGAACAAGCGGCAGGCGGCGGCGGAGGAGCGGGCGATGAAGGCGCCGATCAAGATGCTGTTCCCGACGATTCTCTTCATCTTCCCGGCCATGTTCATCGTCGTGCTCGGCCCGGCGATGCTGAGCCTCAAGCAACTGTTCGCCTTCTGAGATGGCTGTGACGGAAGAGCGCGTGGAAGAGACGACCGAGGGCGGCTTCGGCACCGGCCTGCGCCGCCAGCTCGAGGCGCGCGCGGCGATGACGGAGGCGGGCGTGGTCGAGGAGCCGCGCTCTCCGGGAGAGGCAGTCGCCGCCGCGCCGGCCCCGTCGCCGCCGGCCGCGGACGCGAGCCTGGACGAGCTCCGCGCCGAGCTCGACGCGTCGCTCGCACGCGAGTCGGCGCTGCGCGGCTCGCTCGACGACAAGCTCGAGAGCTCCGCCCGTGAGGCGCAACTCGACCGGCGCGCGCTCGAGTTCGAGCAGCGCGAGGTGCAGTTCGAGCAGGAGATCGCGCGGCGCATGAACGAGCTCGAGGACCGCGCGGCCGCGCTGACCGCGCACGAGGGCGAGCTGCGCGCGCAGGAGACGCGGCTCGACGCGCGCCTCGGCGAGTTCGACGAGCGCCACGCGGAGCTCCAGCGCACGCAGGCCGAGCTGGATGCCGCGGCGTCGCGCGTATCGCAGCGCGAGCAGGCGGTCGTGCTCAAGGTGCGCGAGCTGACCGTCGCCGACGAGCAGCGCGCGGCAGCGACCGCGGATCTGACGAAGCAGCTCGAGGGAATCGCCGAGCGCGAGCGGCTGCTGGCCCGGGCCGAGGCGGGGAACGTCGCCCAGCGCGAGGAGCTCGCCGCCGACGCTGCGAAGGTCGACCAGGTCGCAGCCGAGCGGGAGCGCGGCTTCGACGCCGCGGAGCGCGATCTCGACGAGCGCCGCAAGGCGGTCGAGGCCGCGGAGCGCGCGCTGACCGCCGCGCAGGGCGAGATGACGAAGAAGGGCGACGAGCTGGCGAAGCGCGCCGTCGCAGTCGAGCAGGATCAGGCGCGCGCGCATTCCCTGAGCGTCGAGCTCGAGCGCCAGCAGGCGAGCATCCAGGCACAGAAGATCCAGATCGAGTCGCTGCGCGCCGAAGCGGCCGCGACGACTCCCTCGTCGCCGCGGAGCGAGGAGCTCGACCGGCGCGAGATGGAGATCGCGGCGCGCGAGGCCGAGGTGCACCGGCTCGAGTCGGCGCTGCGCCGCGCGGAGGCCGAGGTGCAGCTGGCGAAGTCCGCGCCGCCGCCGGTCGACGAGGTCGCGCAGAAGCGCGTACAGGAACGAGAGCGGGCGCTCGCGGAGCGCGAGGCGCGACTCGAAAAGCTCGAGGCGTTGGCCGACGCGTCGCGGCAGCGCCTCGAGGAAAAAGAGCAGAAGTCGGACACCCGCGACGAGGAGCTGCGCGTGCTCCTGCACCGGCTGGAGGAGCGCTCGTCGGAGATCGACCGGCGCGAGGCGCAGCTGATCGCGGAGCACGAGGTACGCGAGCAGCGGCTCGAGGAGCGCGAGCGCCTGGGCGCCGAGCTCGAGCAGCGGCTCGCGTCGCGCGAGTCCGATCTGCAGACGTACGTCGGCGAGCTGCAGACGCAGTTCGCCAACGAGGGCGACTGGTGGGCGAAGCAGCTCGGCTCCAACCCGGAGGCGTCTGCGGCCTGACAGAGGGAGTGACGATGGGCAAGGCCAGGAGTCTGATCGGAGTCGCAGCGGCGATCGCGTTGCTCGCGTGCACCGGCGCCGCGAGTGCCGGCGGCTCGGGCTGGACGATCCGATTCACCTTTGTCCCCAGCCGGGCGTACCAGGGGCTGCCGGCCTCGGTCTCCGTCAGCGTCAGGCCGCTGGCGACGACGTGCCAGATCGCAGTCCGCTACGCCGACGGCTCGCTGCAGCAGGGTCTCGGCACCGTCCGTACGTCGTCCGGACGAGCCTCGTGGAAGTGGGACCTCGCCGCCGTCGACGCCGGCGGGGCCGGCCCGCGTGCTGGTCGCTTGCGTCCGCCTCGGCAGCGTGACGCGGATGATCACTGTCGTCGGCAGCACCGCCAGACACTCGCAGCTCACGATCGGCGCGAAGGGGTTCACCCAGCAGCGTGACCGCTTCGGCTCCGGCAGTTCTGTCAGCTACGGCGTGGTGCTGAGGAACCCCTCGACGTCGGAGGATGCCGAGGACGTGACCGTGCTCGTCAACTTCGTGGACGGGGACAACCACGTCGTCCAGTCCGCGACGACACGCGTGTCGGGAATCGCGGCCGCGTCCACGTTCAACCTCGGCGGGTCGGCCACGCTGTCGACGCAGACGCCGGTGACGAAGCTCGAGGTGGTCGTCCAGACCGGCTCGTTCGTCGCGCGCTCGCTGCACATCCCGGCGGCGCAGAACCTCCAGATCGTCGGGAGCCAACTCGACCCGGGCTGGGTCGGCGAGGTGGACGGCGAGGTGGTCAACGACGACGCGACGAAGGTGCTCTCGAGCGCGCAGCTGTCGGTCGTCCTCTACGACGCGTCGGGCAGCGTCGTCGGAGGCGGCACCGGCTTCCTGCTCGCGTCGCTGCCGCCGGGCACGCGCGCGTACTTCAGCGCGAATGCCGGCCTGAACGACGTGCCGCTGGACCAGGCATCGGTCGCCGCGATCTCGATCGAGCCGACCTACACGTCACCGTAATGCGTCAGTGGACGGTGTAGTACAGCACGAGCGCGATCACGTTCATCGCGAAGATCGCGAAGGCCAGCGACGTGAAGAAAGCCGTCGTGACCACGTACGCGTGGGTGTTGGGATCGAGCCGCATAGCCGCAGAATTGGTGATGCTTGACGCTTGAACCATGATGCAGCAGGCCTGCGGCCGTGGCTATCCCTCGATTTTGCGGTTTTCCACAGTTCTTACGTTCCCGTCACCTCGCCCGTACGGCCCCGTCGCATGCTGGCCCCTTCGCAGGCAAAGGAGGCCCGACATGATCTGGATACTGCTCGCGTTGCTGCTGCTGTTCGCGATCGGCGGCGGGATCGTCGTCTCGAAGTTCCTGTTCCTGCTGCTCGTCGTCGCGCTGATCGTCGCGCTGATCGGCGGCATCGGCGGACGCACGGCCCGCTGACGGCGGCCTGGGCGGGGTCGAGTTGACCGGTTTGCACTCGACCCCGCTCAGGGCCGGGTCTAGGCTTCGAGACGTGGCAACGCCGTCCGCATCGGCCCTCCTGAACCCGATCGGCCTCGGCGTGCTCCTGCTCGGTCTCCCCAGGTAGGGGAGACGCGTGCCGACATACCCGTCCCCGTCCCAGGGACACGTGCGTCCCGTCGCCGAAGGAGCCCTGCCGTGCCGATGCCCTACGAGAGATACCGACCGTACGAGACCGTCGACCTGCCCGACCGTACCTGGCCGGACGTCGTCCTCACCCGCGCACCGATCTGGTGCTCGACCGACCTGCGCGACGGCAACCAGGCGCTGGTCAATCCGATGGACAGCACGCGCAAGCGGCGGTTCTTCGACCTGCTGGTGCAGCTGGGCTTCAAGGAGATCGAGATCGGCTTCCCGTCTGCGTCGCGCACCGACTTCGACTTCGCGCGGGAGCTGATCGAGGAGAACCTGATCCCGGACGACGTCACCATCGCGGTGCTGACGCAGGCGCGGCCCGAGCTGATCACGCAGACGTTCGCCGCCGTGGAGGGCGCCCGCCGCGCGATCATCCATCTCTACAACTCGACCTCGGAGACGCAGCGGCGTGTCGTCTTCCGGCTCGACCGCGCGGGCGTGACCGAGCTGGCCGTCCGCGGGACGGAGCTGTGCAAGCGGCTCGCCGCGGAGAGGTCGACGAAGATCGTCTTCCAGTACTCGCCGGAAAGCTTCCACCACACCGAGCTCGACTACGCGCTCGAGATCTGCGAGGCGGTGGCCGCGGCCTGGGACCCGACGCCGGCGGACAAGATGATCGTCAACCTGCCGACGACGGTGGAGCACTTCCCACCGAACGTGTACGCAGATCGAATGGAGTGGTTCGGCCGCAACTTCTCGCGCCGCGACTCGGCCATCCTCTCGGTGCACCCGCACAACGACCGCGGCACGGCGGTCGCGACGGCGGAGCTGGGCCTGATGGCGGGAGCGGAGCGCGTCGAGGGGACGCTGTTCGGCAACGGCGAGCGCACCGGCAACGTCGATCTCGTGACGATCGCGCTGAACCTGCTCACGCAGGGCGTCGACCCGAAGCTCGACCTTTCGCAGCTGGACGAGACGAGGCGGACGGTGGAGGAGTGCAACGAGCTGTCCGTGCACCCGCGGCACCCGTGGGCGGGCGAGCTGGTGTACACCGCGTTCTCCGGCTCGCACCAGGACGCGATCAAGAAGGGCATGTATGCGCTGCAGCGCTCGGACTCGGACGTCTGGGACGTGCCGTACCTCCCGATCGACCCGAAGGACGTCGGCCGCGACTACGAGGCGATCATCCGCGTCAACTCGCAGTCGGGGAAGGGCGGCGTCGCCTACCTCCTTCTCAGCAGCTACGGGCTCGACCTGCCGCGCGGGCTCCAGATCGACTTCGCGCAGAAGGTGCAGGCGATCACGGATGCGGAGGGCGGCGAGTTGACCGCCGGCGACCTGTACGAGGTCTTCCGCGCCAACTACCTGGGCGTCACCGAGCCGTACGAGCTCGTCTCCTATCGGCACGAGGCGGACGAAAACGGCGACCGGCTCGTCGCGCAGGTGCGGAGCGGCGGCGAGCCGCTCGAGCTCGACGGCTCCGGCAACGGCCCGATTGCGTCGCTCGTGCACGGGTTCTCCGAGGCGCTCGGCTTCCCGATCCGGGTGCTCGACTACCACGAGCACGCGATGAGCGGCGGCGAGGACGCGCAGGCGGCCGCCTACGTCGAGGCCGACGTGGACGGCGAGCCGGTCTGGGGCGTCGGCATCCACGAGAGCATCGTCACCTCGTCGCTGCGAGCCGTCGTCAACGCCGTCAACCGGGGCCTCGTCGCGCGCGCGGCGCAGGCGTCCGCCCTGGAGTCGTTCGAGGCGAGCTGAGCCGCCACGGTTTCGTGACAGTTACGGCACGGGGCCTGGCCCCGAGCCGTCGACTGGGGAACGCCGCGTTCTCCGCTCCGGCAGCAGCTTGGACCGGTGACGGCTCGCCGAACCGCCAGGCCGGGGCCAGGCCCCGATACGTAGATGTGACGGAATCGTCACGGCCCGCGGCTAAACCGCACGACACGTTTTGACGTTCTGCCGCACCGCGCCGATGCTGTGTCCATGAGCATTGCGCAGCAGCTCCTCGACGGCCTGTCCGGCCGGCACTGCCGCGCGATCGCCATCGCGATCATCCCCCGCTAGGGGGACCATTCGCCACGCCCCGATCGGGGGCGCCCACTCGGAGTCAGGCCAGAGGTCCGCCCTCGCACGGGCGGCGCGCATTCATTCGAGGAGAGCTGATGGAACCCCGCAGGATCACCGTGTTCGATACGACGCTTCGCGACGGCGAGCAGTCGATCGGGCTTGCGTTCACTCCCGACGAGAAGGTCGCGATCGCGCGACGGCTCGAGCTGCTCGGCGTGGACGTGATCGAGGCCGGCTTCCCCGTGGCCTCCGAGGGCGAGCTCGCCGGCGTGCGCGCGGTCGCGGCCGCGGTGCGCGGGCCGGTGGTGGCGGCGATGGCGCGGCCGGCGCAGCAGGACCTCGACGCGGCGGCGGCAGGTCTCGAGGGAGCGCGGCGGTCCCGCGTCCACATCGTGCTCGCGTCGAGCGACCTCCATCTCGAGCGGAAGCTGCAGCTGAGCCGGGCGGAGGTGGTCGAGCTGGCGCGCTGGGCCGTCGACTACTCGCGGACGAGATTCGACGAGGTGCAGTTCTGCTGCGAGGACGCGTCGCGCTCCGATCCGGCGTTCCTCGCCGAGCTCTGCGGAGCGGCGATCGAGGCGGGCGCGACGGTGATCAACCTGCCCGACACCGTCGGCTTCGCGGTGCCGGAGCAGTACGCCGCCTTGCTGCAGGAGGTCCGCGCGCTCTGTCCCACGCTTGACACGGTGACGGTGGCGGTGCACTGCCACGACGATCTCGGACTCGCGACGGCGAACACGCTCGCCGGTGTCGCCGCCGGGGCGGGCCAGATCGAGTGCACGATGAACGGGCTGGGCGAGCGCGCCGGGAACGCTGCGCTGGAAGAGGTCGTCAGCGCCCTCGTCGCCCATCGCGACGAGCTCGGCGTCGCGACCGGGATAGACCCCTCCGAGCTGGCCGAGACGTCGGCGCTGGTGGCGAAGCTGAGCGGCTATCCGCTCTCGCCGCACAAGCCCGTGGTCGGTGCGAACGTCGCGCCGCCGCCACTCGGTGCCTGACACAAAGTCGTACAGAAGTGTCTGGCACCAAAAGGGCCTCAGGTGCCAGGCACCGGGATCGAGGAAAGTACAGTCTGTCCATGGTCGACACGAAGGACACGGCATCGTCTCCCCTGCTGCCGCTGGTCGAGCGGGAGGCGCTGGCCGCGCGCGCCGCGCTGGCGACGCTCACCCCCGCGGCGGTCGAGGAGGGGCTGATGCGGGCGGTCGCGCTGCTCACGGAGCGGCGCGGGGAGATCTTCGCCGCGAACGAGCTCGATCTGGAGGCGGGAGCGGGACAGCTCGACGAAGGAGCGCTCGACCGGCTCCGGCTCGACGACGCGCGGCTCGACGCGATCGCGGCCGGCGCGCGCGCGACCGCCGCGCTGGAGCCGCTGGAGCGGGAGCTGCGCACCTGGACGCTGCCGAACGGGTTGGAGGTGTCGGAGCGGCGGATCCCAGTCGGCGTCGTCGGCGCGAACTTCGAAGCGCGGCCGAACGTCGCGGTGGACGTCGCGTCGCAGGTGCTGAAGAGCGGGAACGCGGTGGTCCTCCGCACCGGTTCGGCGGCGCTGCGCACGGTGACGGAGCTCGTCGACGGCGTGCTGCGGCCGGCGCTCGAATCCGTCGGGCATCGACGGCGCCGCGGTCGGGCTCGTCCGCTCGGCCGACCGCGCCGGTGCGGAAGCGCTCGTCTCGCTGCCGTCCGCGATTCCGCTCGTGATCCTGCGCGGCAGCGGCGCCTCCACGGCCGCCCTCGCGGCGATCGCTGCGGCGAACGGCGTGCGCGCGCTCGCGCACGCGGAGGGCGGCGGCGTGCTGTACGCGCACGCGAGCGCGTCGCCCGAGCGCCTGCGCGCGATCGCGCACGCGAGCCTCGACCGCCTCGGTGTCTGCAACCGGCTCAACCTCGCGCTCGTCGACGCGTCGTCGCCCGCGCTCGCGGAGACAATCGTCGAGGTCTGCGCGGAGCTCGGCATCGAGGTGCGGGCCGCGGAACGGGCCGCCGGCCTCGCGGGAGTCCTGCCGCTGGACCGGCCGATCGGCCACGAGTGGGCGTCGGAGCCGGAGCGCGTCGCGACGATCACGCTCGAGCTCGTGGCCGGGCTCGACGAAGCGATCGCGCTCGCGAACGACGAGACGTCGGGCCTCGCAGCGGCGATCGTCGCCGAGGACGAGGCGGCGGCCGAACGGTTCCTCGACGGCTACCGCGGCACCGCCGCGCTGTGGAACACGACGACGCGGTTCGTCGACGGCTTCGAGCTGAACGGGACGCCGGAGACGGGCATCAACGTCGACCGGTTCCCCGGCCCGCGCGGCCCCGTCAGCTACCGGGATCTCTGCCTGCGGCAGTACCGGATCGTCGGCGACGGGAGCCAGCATCGGTGACGGTCGTCGTCAAGCTCGGCTCGTCGCTCGTCACCGACGGGGGCGGCCGCGTTCGCCGCGGGCTGCTCGCGGAGCGCGCCGCCGACCTCGCTGCGATCGTGCGCGCGGGCGAGAGCGCGTGCGTCGTCTCCTCCGGCGCGATCGCGCTCGGGACGCCGCTGCTCGGTCTCGCCCGCCGGCCGCGCGCGCTGCCGCAGCTGCAGGCGGCGTCGGCGGCGGGGCAGGTCCGGCTTCAGCTCGCGTGGGAGACGGCGCTGCGCGCCGAAGGGCTGCGCACCGCGCAGGTGCTGCTCTCGGGCTCCGATCTCGCGGAGCGCGCGAGCTACGTCAACGTGCGCAACGCGCTAGAGGCGCTGCTGCGTCTGGACGTGATCCCGGTGATCAACGAGAACGACGCGACCGCCACGGACGAGATCACGTTCGGCGACAACGACGCGCTCGCCGCGCAGGTGGCGGTGCTGCTCGGCGCGCGGCTGCTCGTGCTGCTGACCGAGGTGGACGGCGTGTACAGCGCGCATCCGACCGAGCCGGGCGCGCAGCCGCTGGCGAGCGGTGACGCGGTCGGCGACGCGTCGATCGGATCCGGCAGCGAGCTCGGGCGCGGCGGCATGGAGAGCAAGGTGGCCGCGGCGCAGCTGGCCGCAGGCGCGGGGATCCCCACCGTGATCGCGTCCGGCCGCGGACCGGGCGTGGTCGCCGCCATCGCCGCGGGCGAGGCGCGCGGCACGCACTTCGCGCCGGCCGGAGAGGCGCCCAGCGCGTTCCGGCTCTGGCTCCGACACGCGAAGCCGACTGCCGGCCGGCTCGTCGTCGACGACGGAGCCCGCGCCGCGCTGCTCGGCGGCGGCGGGAGTCTCCTCGCCGTCGGCGTGGTCAGCTGCGAAGGATCGTTCGCCGCCGGCGACGCGGTCGAGCTGGTCGGGCTCGACGGCTCTGTCCTCGGCAAGGGCATCGCGGGCGCGGGCGCGGACGAGCTGAGCGACCGCCCGCGCGGCGTCGAGGCGGTCCACCGCGACCGCCTCGTCCTCTACTCAGCCGAGGTAGGAGTACTTCTTCACGTCGAAGTAGCTGCTGCCGTTCTGGCGCGCGAGCACGGTGCCGATGTCGCGCGTAACGTAGACCTGGATGTGCGCCGCGTTGTCGTAGCGGAACAGGTCGAGGTCGTACGCCTGGAGCGTGCCGTTGTCGTCGATGCAGTAGACGTAGCGCGGCGTCTGCAGGACGTTCCGGCTGCGCCAGAGCTGGCGCACCTGCGCGCGCGGAACGCCGCTCGCGTCGGCCATCCGGATCAGCTGGTCGCAGCCCGGGCCGTTGCGGATGCTCGCGTTCCAGCCCGCCTTGAACAGGTCGTTCGCCTGGAAGTCCTGGAGGCCGTTCGCGGCGACGCGCGTCTTCATCAGCAGGTTCTCGGACCGGAACCACGACTCGGTGTCCGGCAGCGCCGGCTTGATCAGCGCGCGCTCCTGGTCGATCCAGCCGAGCACCTCGCGCGTGACCTGGTCGGCGAGCGTCGGCGTCGCCGCGCCGTTGTTCATCAGGTTGAGCCGCACCGTCAGAAGGCTGAGCGCCGCCGCCTCGTACGCGGCGTAGTAGTCGCGAACGGCGGGTGCCAGCTGCGAGGTGAGGAACGGCTCCTGCTGCTTCTCGATCAGCCTCGCGCAGGCGACGAGCGCGCCGTCGCCGACGATCGCGCGGTGCAGCGTCCCCTGCTGCGTGCCAGCAGCAGGTAATCGCGGTCGAGGGTGGCGAGCGCTTTCACCCGCTGCGCCTGGTCGGTCATGCGTCCGATGTCGACGAGCGCGCGGAGGTGCTCGTCGGCCGAGGCGAGGATCTCGTTCAACGGCGTGCGCTGGATCACGCAGTCGAGGCGGGTCGCGACCGTCTCCTGGTAGCTCTTCAGCTCCGTCAGCTTCTGGTCGAGGGCGGCGAGCTGGTCGCGGATCTGCGCGAGCCCGGCCGCCGTCGGATCCGTGTACTTGACGAGATCGGGCGCGAAGTGCGCGATCGCAGCCTGGGCGCCGGCCTTCGCCAGCTCCGTCGCGACCGAGCCGGCGACGGTGCTCTGCGACTGTGCCGTGCGCGCCGAAGCGCTCGGGACGACGCAGAGCATCAGGACCACAGGAAGGACGAGCAGGTGACGAAGCTTCAAGGCGATTCCTCCGCAATTCGTGAAACAGCGAAGTGCGAATGTAGCCGCGGGACGCGGCCGTCACCTCACCCGTTTGCGGGGTCTGCAGCTGCGGGCTCTGCGACAGGCGCAGCGGCCGCGGGCTCGGCCTTGAGATCCCGCAGCGTGAAGTACATGAGCGTGAGCGCGACGGCGGCGAACGGACCAACGATGGCACTGGAGATGGTGCCGCCGATCCAGATCTGCAGGAACGTCCCGAAGAACGAGAAGATCGCCTGGATGATCCCGGCGGCGATGCCGCTGAGGAGCCCGGCGACGATGATGACGCCGAACACCGTCCACGCGTGCCCGCGCACGAGCTCGCGCGACCGCGAGAACGCCTCGCCCACGTGCTTTCCCTCGAGCACGATCACCGGCACCATCAGGCACCACCAGGTCAGCAGGATCAGGCCGGGCACGATCAGCAGGATGAGCCCGACGAAAATGCCGAGCGCGGCGAGGACACCGGCGAGGATGAGCGTCCAGAGGTACGGCCGGACGCGCTCGAAGATCTGTCCCACAGTCGTGTCCACCTTGCCGTCGCGCACGTCCTCGACGGCGTAGACGAGCGCTCCCTGCAGCCAGAAGATGCCGACGAGCCCGACGACGTCCGTGATGAGAGCGAGCAGGACCCCGATGCCGGCGCCGCTGCCGATCAGCGTTGCGACGAGCGCATTGAGGAGGTTGACGATCCCGAAGACGATCACCGCGATCACGAAGAAGCGCGCGAAGAACTTCGTGTAGAGCTCCCAGGCCCCGCCGAGAATGCCGCCGAACGTCATCGCGGAGACACTAGAGCACCGCGCGGACGAGTGCTACCCGGCAGCGCGGCGCGCCAGCTCGTCCTCGACGTCGGCGACGTCGACGCCGGCGACCGCGAGCAGGACGTAGAGGTGGTAGAGCACGTCGGCCGCCTCCTCGGCGAGCCGCCCGTCGCCGGCGACCGCCGAGACCGCCGCCTCGACCGCCTCCTCGCCGAGCTTCTGCGCGCACCGCTCGATGCCCGCGTCGGCGAGCGACGCCGTGTACGAGCCCTCGGGCCGGTCGCGCACCCGCTCGACGACCGTGCGCCAGAGCGCGCGGCGCGAAGCACGAGCGCGAGCCGGTGTGGCAGGCGGGACCGGCCGGCCGCACGCGCAGGAGCAGCGCGTCGCCGTCGCAGTCGTCGCGGATCTCCTCGACCGCGAGCGTGTTCCCGGAGGTCGCGCCCTTGTGCCAGAGCTCCTGCCGCGAGCGGCTCCAGAACCACGCCTCGCCGGTCTCGCGCGTCAGCCGCAGCGCCTCCGCGTCCATCCACGCGAGCATGAGCACGCGCCCGTCGGCCGCGTCCTGGACGATCGGCAGGCACGTCAGCTCAGGCTGCATCGCGGAGCGGGACGCCGAGGGAACGGAGCTCGTCGCGCAGCGAGACGCAGCCGCGCCGGATGCTCGTGGAGGATCGAGGCGAGCAGCGCGGCCTGCGAGACCTCGAGCGCCGCGGCGACGTGCGCCGGCGCCGCCGGCGCCGCCCGACGCGATCACCGGCAGCGACACCGCGTCGCGCAGCGCGGCGAGCAGCTCGAGGTCGTAGCCGTTCTGCGTGCCGTCGCGGTCGATCGAGGTGACGAGCAGCTCGCCGGCGCCGCGCGCCTCGCACTCGCGCGCCCACTCGACCGTGTCGCGGTGCGGCGTCGCGCGTGGCCGAGTGCGAGTGGACGCGGCCGTCCTCCGTGTCGATCGCGACGACGACCGCCTGGCTGCCGAGCGTCCGCGCGAGCTCGCCGATCAGCTCCGGCCGCGCGAGCGCGGCCGAGTTGACGCTGATCTTGTCCGCGCCGGCCTCGAGCACCGCGGCCGCGTCCTCGACCGAGCGGATGCCGCCGCCGACCGTGAACGGGATCGAGACCTGCTCCGCGACGCGCGCCGCGACCTCGACCGCCGAGCCGCGCTACTCCAGCGTCGCGGAGACGTCGAGGAAGACGAGCTCGTCCGCGCCGGCGTCGGAGTAGGCGGCGCCGAGCTCGACCGGATCGCCGACGTCGCGCAGCTCCCGGAAGCGGACGCCCTTGACGACGCGGCCGCCGGCGACGTCGAGGCACGGGATCAGGCGCGGGAGAGGCATCGCTCCAGGAAGCGCGCGCCCGCGGCGCCGCTCTTCTCCGGGATGGAACTGCACGCCGAGTGAACGAGCCGGACTCGACGACGGCGACGAGGCCCTCGCTCGTCGCGGTCGCGGCTTCGGTCTCGGCGGCGTACGAGTGCGCGAACCAGTACGCCTCGCCGCCCGGCTCGACCTCCGCCCAGCCGATGCGCGGGACGCGCCCGGTCGCGCAGGCGGACGGCGCGGCCGGGGACGAGGCCGAGCCCGGCGACGCCGCCGTCCTCCTCGCTCTCGTCGAGCGCGAGCTGCAGGCCGAGGCAGATGCCGAGGATCGGGCGGCCGGCCGCGCGCGCGCTCGCGCAGCGCGTCGTCGAGCCCGCGCTCGCGCAGGCCGTCCATCGCCGAGCGCGGCCGAGCCGACGCCGGGAAGAACAGCGAGATCAGCGTCGAGCACGTCGGCGGGCGAGTCGGCCGCGAGCCACCTCTGCGCCGAGCCGCCGGAACGCAAGCTCGACCGAGCGCACGTTGCCCGCGCCGTATGCGCAGATCGCGACGTTCACAGGATCCCCTTCGTGGACGGGACGAGCTCGCCGTCCTGCCGCAGCGCCGCGCGCAGCGCGCGGCCCGACCGCCTTGAACGCGGCCTCGGCGACGTGGTGCGGTCGTCGTCCCGTCGACTCGACGTGGAGCACAGCCGTCCGCTGTCGGCGAGGCTCTCGAGCACGTGCCGCGCGAGGCCGGGGTCGTGCTCGAGCCCGATCTCGGCGCCGCGGCGGCCGCCGAGGTCGACCGCGGCGCGCGCGAGCGCGTCGTCCATCGGCACGACCGCGTCGCCGTAGCGCGCGATCCCGCGCGGTCGCCGAGCGCGCGGTCGAGCGCCTCGCCGAGCGCGATCGCGGTGTCCTCCGCCGTGTGGTGCGCGCCCGTCTCCGCGTCGCCGCTCCCTTCGACGACGAGGTCGAGTCCGCCGTGGAACGCGAGCTGCTCGAGGAAGTGGTCGTAGAGCCCGGCGCCGGTCGCGACGCGCACGCGGCTCTCGCCGTCGAGCCCGAGCCGCACGCGCATCGCCGTCTCCGCGGTCGCGCGCACGTGACGGACGCTGCGCCCGGTCGGCGCGATCCGCGCCCGCGAGCGCGGCGAGGATCAGGTCGTCGTCCTCGCGGTCGCGGACGGTGATGCGGATCGCGCCGTCGTAGACCGCGGAACGCAGCCGCGCGCGAGCAGCCGCTCGGCCGTCTCGCGCGGAGTCGTCGACGGGCACGTAGAGGAAGTTCGTCTGCGACGGCAGCGGCTCGTAGCCGAGCGCGCGCAGCTCCTCCGCGAGGCGCTCGCGCTCCTCGATCAGCGGGCCGACGTCCGGCGGCGACGCGAGCGCGGCGAGCGCGAGCGCGGCCGACAGCGTCGAGACCGCCAGCGGCGCCTGGCGCGTGTTCAGCTCCGCGGCGACGTCGGCCGCCGCGAGCGCGTAGCCGACGCGCGCGCCCGCGAGCGCGAACGCCTTCGAGAACGTGCGGATCACGACGACGCCGTCGTCGAGCAATCCGGCCACGCCGTCGTCGCCGCAGTACTCGAAGTACGCCTCGTCCACGACGAGCGGCCGCGCCGCCGGGAGCGGATCGAGCGAGCCGATCGGGTTGTTCGGACGGCAGCAGAACGTCAGCACCGGGTCGTCGTCGCCGACGGTCGCGCCCGCGAGCCCGGCGGCGATGCGGTAGAGCGGATACGTCGGCTCCTCCGCGATCGCAACCGTGTCGCCCTCGCCGGCGAACGCGCGCGCGATGAGCAGGATCAGATCGTCGGCGCCCGCGCCGAGGACGATGTTCTCCGACTCGACTCCCGCGTAGGCGGCGATCGCCGCGTCCAGCTCGGGATAGCCGCCGTGCGGATACTCGTTGATGCGCGCGAGCGCGCCGGCGACCGCGGCGGGACGCGACGATAGGAAGCGGCAGCGGCGGCACGTTGCCGTCGAAGCGGACGATCTGCGACGGGGTCGAGCCCGGCGCGGCGCGCGAGCTCCTCCGTCGACGGCGCCCACGCGTACGGACGGAACTCCGGCGCGAGCGGCCTCACCGCTCCACCGCCGCCGCGTGCGCGGGCATGGCCCTCGACCGCCGCGAGCGCGCGCACGACCGGCGCGACGCGCGCGAGCCCCTCCGGCGTGAGCCGCTGCACCGTCACCGGCTTGAGGAACGTCTCCAGCCCGAGCCCGCCGCTCGCGCGGCCGCGGCCGCCGGTCGGCAGGACGTGGTTGCCGCCCGTGGCGTAGTCGCCGGTCGCGACCGGCGAGCTCTCGCCGACGAAGACCGCGCCGGCGTTGCGGATCCGGTCCGCGAGCGCCGTCGCCTCGCCGAGCAGGACGACGTGCTCCGGCGCGAGCTCGCTCGACCTCGGCGAGCGCCGCTTCGAGATCGTCGCCGTCGACGAGCGTGCAGACGCTGTCGGGCCCGTGCTCCGCCTGCGCCGCGAGCTCGAGCTCGGCGATGCGCGCGATCGCCGCCGCGGCCGAGCACGACCGCGACCTCCGACGGGCCCGCCGGCAGGTCGATGGCGACGTCGTGCGAGACGAGCAGCTTCGCCTCGTTCACGAACGCGCTGCCGGGCCCGACGATCTTGTCGACGCGCGGGATCGTGTCGGTGCCGTACGCGAGCGCCGCGATCGCGTGCGCGCCGCCGACCGCCCAGACCTCGTCGAGGCCGAGCAGCTGCGCCGCGGCGGCGACGAGCCCGGCGCCGTCCGGCGGCGTGACGACGACGATCCGCTCGACGCCGGCCGACCTGCGCCGGCACCGCGCACATGACGAGCGTCGAGACGAGCCGGCGCGGAACGTAGATCCCGACCGAACGCAGCGGAAACCAGCGGCGCTCCAGCTCGACGCCCGGGCTCGATCTCGAGCCGGACGTCGGCCGGCCGCTGCGCCTCGTGCCAGCGGCGCACGCGGTCGGCGAGCGCGAGGATCGCCTCCTCCGGAAGCTCGCCGGCCGGCTCGGCGCGCGCGGGCGCGACGCCGTCGAGCCGCACCGCCCACTCGCGCAGCGCGCGTCGCCGCGCTCACGCACGTCGGCGACGATCTCGGCGACGGAGCTCATCCGAGCATCCGCTCGACGGGGACGAGCAGGATCGACGACGCGCCGGCCGCCTCGAGCGCGGGCAGCAGCCGCCAGATCTCGGCGGCCGGGACGACGCTGTGCACGGCGACCATCCCGGGCTCCGACAGCGGCAGCACGCTCGGCGCGCGCGAGCCGGGCACGAGCGCGCAGATCCGCTGGAGCGCGGCCTCCGGCGCGTTGAGCATGAGGTAGCGGGCGCCGCGCGCGTCGACGACGCTGCGGAAGACCGACGGCGAGCTGCAGCGTCTCCTCGCTCGGCTCGCGGCGGCCCGATCAGCACCGCCTCCGACTCGAGCAGCGTGCCGACCGAGCGCAGTCCGTTCGTGCGCAGCGTGCTGCCGCTGGAGACGAGATCGACGATCGCGTCCGCGAGACCGAGCCGCGGCGCGAGCTCGACCGAGCCGTGCACGTCGACGAGCTCGATCGGCTCCGGCAGCAGCTCCGCGCGAGCCGCGGAAAGCTCGTGGCGACGCGCGCCCCGCGCAGCCCGGCCACCGACTGCACCGGCGACTCCGACGGCACCGCCGCCTCGAGCGTGCAGCCGCCGAAGCCGAGCCGCAGGATCTCCGTCACGTCGACGCCGCGTCTCCCGGACGATGTCCAGCCCGGTGATGCCGCAGTCGACGACGCCGTCCTGCACGTACTCGGGCACGTCGTCCGCGCGCACGAGCAGCGCCTCGACCGGCGCGTTGCGGCACGGGAAGGCGAGCGCGCGGTCGCCCGGCGTCTCGGGGCCGAGGCCCGCGTCCTCGAGCAGCGCGATCGCCGGCTCGCGGAGCCGGCCCTTCGAGGGGACCGCGATCCTCAGCTGCGCCTGCTCCGCCGCCGCAGCGCCAGCGCGTACCCGCCCTCGCCGCGGTGCAGCCACTGCGCCACGCGCGTCACCGTCGTCGTCGACGCATGCGCCCGCTTCGCCACCTCCAGGTACGGCAGCCCCTCGTCCAGCAGCTGCGCCACCTGCCAGCGGTGCGCCATCGCGTCCAGCTCCGACCGCGTGCAGAGATCCCGCAGGAAGTGCTCCACCTCGTCCCGGGTCCGCAGCGACGCGATCGTCGCGAACAGATCCTCGTGCTCGCTCGTCGGCCAATGTGAGGGCTCCGCCGATGCCATCGTGTTAGCATGGTAACACAATGGCAACCAGTAAGGACCAACACAGCTTCGAGCTTCTCCCGGCGGTAGACGTCCTCGACGGGCAGGCGGTGCGCCTGGAGCGCGGCGCCTACGACCGCGTGGCCGTGGACGGCGGCGACCCGTTCGAGCTGATCGCCCGCGTCGCGGCCGCCCGTCCCCCGCTCGTCCACGTGGTCGCGCTCGGCGCCGCACGCGACGGAGGCGCGCCGCTCGAGCTCGCGCGCCGCGCGGTCGAAGCGGCCGCGCCGGTGCCGGTCCAGCTGGGCGGAGGCGTGCGCTCGGTCGCGGACGCGCGGGCGCTCGCGGCCGCCGGCGTCGCGCGCGTGATGATCGGCACCGCCGCGTTCGGACCGCTGCCGCTCGAGGAGTTCGTCGAGGCGCTCGGCGACCGTCTCGTCGTCGCGGTCGACGTCGCCGACGGCGTCGTCCGCACCGCCGGCTGGCTCGACTCCTCGAGCCTGACCACCGCGGAGGCGCTCGCCCGCTGCACGCGCGCCGGCGTCGTCCGCATCCTCTGCACGGCGATCGCCCGCGACGGCACCATGGCCGGCCCCGACCTCGAGCTGATCCGCGAGGCTCGCGCAGGTTTCGGCGGCGCGGTGCTCGCCGCCGGCGGCATCCGCGACGCCGCAGACGTCGAAGCCGTGCGCCGCGCCGGCGCGGACGGCGCCGTCGTCGGCCGGGCCCTGCTCGAAGGAAGCCTCACCCTGTCGTAGCGGCGTACACTTTCAGAGGTCCGGCATTCGAACAGGACGGTGTCCCGATGACGACCCCGACCGCCCCGGTGACCGACGACACGGAGCTCATCCTCCACGAGATCCGTGACGAAGCCAGCCACCTCGTGCATCACCCCGTCGAGGAGGTCCGCCGCCTTGCGCATGTCGCGGCCGACGGGGACAGCCCGACGACGCCGCTGCTCGTGTATCTCGGAGTCGCAACAGGCGTTCTCGCCGTCCTCGTGCTCATGTTCGTGGTGGTGCTGCTCGTCTACTACTACGGCTAGCGCAAGAGCGTGGCCAGATCGGTGACGACGACGTCCGCTCCGTGCTCGCGGAGCGCATCGGCCTGGCCCACGCGGTCGACGCCGACGACGATGCGGAAGCCGCCCGCGCGCCCGGCGGCCACTCCGGCCAGCGCGTCCTCGAAGACCGCCGCCTCCGCCGGCTGTACGCCGAGCAGCTTTGCCGCAGCGAGAAACGTGTCGGGAGCGGGCTTGCCGCGCAGCTGCTCGCGTTCGGCCACGACGCCGTCGACGCGCAGCTCGAAGAGATCGTCGATGCCCGCTGCGGCAAGCACCGGCCCGCAGTTCTCGCTCGCCGACACGACCGCGCGCCGCAGGCCGGCATCGCGTACGGCGTTGACGTAGCGGACGGAGCCCGCATACGACTCGACGCCGCGGTCGCGGATGATCGCGAGCTCGAGCTCGTACTTGCGATCGGCGAGATCGGCGACGGCGTGGTCGGTCGGCCGGATCCCGCGCGACTCCAGGAACGCGCGCGCGCCGTCGTTCCGGTGCCTGCCGTCGACGAACTCGTCGTAGTCCCGGACCGCGTCGAACGCGACGAACGACTCCCCGTCGCGCTCGCGCAGATACGCGTCGAAGACCGTCTTCCACGCGAGCGCGTGCACGGCGGCCGTCTTCGTCAGCACGCCGTCGAGGTCGAACAGACAGGCCCGGATCTCCGCCGGCAGGCCCAGCTGCTCCACGGTCAGAGCCATGCCTCCAGATCCCGGTCGAGCAGATCGGCGAGGCCCTCGATCACGACGTCGGCGCCTGCAGCGCGCAGCTCCTCCGGCCGGCCGTTCCGGTCGACGCCGACGACGACGCGGAAGCCGGCGGCCCTGCCTGCGGCGACGCCGGCCGGATCGGTCTCGAACACGGCCGCCTCCTGCGGCTCGACGCCGAGCCGGCGACACGCGGCGAGCAGCCAGTCCGGCGCCGGCTCCTCCCGGAGATGCTCCTCCTCGATCGCGTTCGCGTCGACCACGTCGTCGATCAGGTCCGCGAACCCGGCGCGCGCGAGGATCATGTACGTGTGCGCGCTGGCGGAGACGACGGCGGAGTGCACGCCGGCGTCGTGCGCGATCTCGACGTAGTGCCGCGCGCCTTCGAACGCCGTCACGCCGCGCTCGTCGAGGCGGCGCACGAGCGCCTGGTTCTTGCGGTTCGCCAGTCCGTGCACGGTCTCGGCGCCGGGCGGATCGTCGGGATCGCCTTCCGGCAGCCTCACGCCGCGGCTCGCGAGGAAGGCCCGGACGCCTTCGAGACGCGGCTTGCCGTGGATGTGCTTCAGATAGTCCGTGCGCGCGTCGAACGGAGGGAACCTGCCGTGGGTCCGCTCGACGCGGTCGAGGGTGAACTCGTCGAAGGTCTCCTTCCACGCGGCCGCGTGCACGGCGGCGCTCCCGATCAGCACTCCGTCGAGGCGGAACACGAACGAGGTCACCCCTGCCGGAAGCCCGAGCAGCTTCCGCGCCTGCTCCTGCTGCATGAACCGGTGCAGGAACTGCGCGCTGGAGCGCTGGTCGTGCGCGAGCGCACGGAGCAGGACCGCGGTCGTCTCGCGCTCGACCTTCAGCCGCGTGGTCTCCTCGCGGCGCGCCTGCTCGGGAAGATCGTGCCCCGACTTGCGGAGCGCCGCCTCGGCAGCCTCGAATGCGGTCCGCCACTCGGTTCGCAGCAGATCGGCGCCGACGAGCGGTTCCTCCTCCGCGGTCATGGCCTCAGCATGCCCTCGCGGGAGCACGGCTGCATCAGCAGCCGCCCCGCCCGCGGATGAGGGAAAGTACGCCCCGCGCCGGTATCGTCCGGTCATGAGACTCGTCGTCTCCGATGCGGCGGCCGACCTGATCCGCGAGCGCGGCGGACGCCTCTACGTGACCGTCAAGCGCGCGCGGTGCTGCGGAGGGACGCGGACGCTGTCGACCGCCTCCGAGCAACCGTCCGTGGGGGAGTTCCGGCGCATGCCGGAGAGCGACCGCTTCGAGCTCTATCTTCCGGCGCGGCTCGCACCGCTGCCGGACGAGCTGCACGTCGACGTCGGCGGGCGCGGCCGCCGCGTCGAGGCGTTCTGGAACGGCTGCGCCTGGATCGTGTGACGAGATGACTGCGCACGTCGTTTCGTTCCTCGTCCTCTCGACGATCCTGATCGTCGTCCCCGGCCCCGACATGGCGCTCGTCGCCCGCAACTCGCTGGTCGGCGGGCGGCGCGCCGGGTTCGCCACGAGCGCGGGTTCGGCCTCGGGGCTGTGCATCTGGACGGTGGCGGCGAGCGTCGGACTCGCGGCGCTCCTGCGCGCGTCGGAGCCGGCGTTCCTCGCGTTGCGGCTCGTCGGCGCCGCGTACCTCTTTACGCTCGGCGCCCGCGCGTTGTGGGCGGCGACCCGCGGCGACGGCGACGCCACCGTGCAGCGCCTCGCGCGCAGAGACATCTCCTCGCGCGTCGCTCTGCGCCAGGGGCTGCTGAGCAATCTCGCCAACCCGAAGATCGCGGTCTTCTTCACGAGCTTCCTGCCGCAGTTCGTGCCGAACGGTCACGCCGCGTTCGCGTCGCTGCTCACGCTTGGCTTCGTCTTCAGCGCGATGACGCTCGCGTGGCTCTGCTGTTACAGCACGCTGGTCGCGCGTGCGGGCGACGTCCTGCGCAGATCCAAGGTGCGCCGCGTGCTCGAGGGTGTGACCGGAACCGTGCTCGTCGCGTTCGGCCTCAGGCTCGCGACGGAGCAGAGCTGACTAGGCTTGCGGCGATGCGGATCGCGCTTGCCGCCGTCGCCCTGTTGCCGGTGACCACCGCAACGTCGGTCGCGGCTGCGCAGGCGCCGATGACGCAGCTGCTCGCGACTGCGCACGGACGGGGCTCGGTCACGATCAGCACTCCGACCACGCATCTCCACGGCCGCATCTGGCTGCTCCGCCACGGCGGAACCGGCAGCGCGAGCGGCAGGTCACTCGTCGTGTGCCACGGCGCCATGACCGCGACTGGCAAGGGGTACAGCTCCCAGTGGTTCGACTTCCGGATCGGGCCTGGCACGCGCACGGTGGTCTGGACCCACGCAGGCACGGACCCGTGCATCCTCACCGTCTCGCTCACCGGCGAGGGTCTCCTGACCGTCTCGTTGCGCGGCTACTAGTGATCGTCAGACCTCTCGAGGAAGGCGACGTCGACGCCGCCGACCGGATCATGCGCGTCGCGTTCGGCACGTTCTTCGGCCTGCCCGATCCGAGCACGACGTTCGGCGACGCCGAGGTCGTGCGGACGCGCTACCGCGCGGCACCCGACTGCGCGTGGGTGGCGGAGCTCGACGGCGAGGTGGTCGGCTCGGTGTTCGCGTCGCGGTGGGGCTCGTTCGGGTTCTTCGGCCCGCTGAGCACGCACCCCGACGTCTGGGATCGCGGCGTCGGCGGCCGGCTGCTGGCGCCGGTGCTTGACGCGTTCGACCGGTGGGAGCTCACGCAGGCCGGGCTCTTCACCTTCCCGGACAGCCCGAAGCATGTCGGCCTGTACCAGCGGCACGGGTTCTGGCCGCGCTTCCTCACGCCGCTGATGTCGAAGCCCGTAACGCGTGCGGCCGCCGAGGTCACGACGTTCTCGGCCGACGCGCTGGAGTCGATCCGCGGATTGACGGACGCGGTCTTCCCCGGGCTCGACCTGGAGCGGGAGATCCTGGCCTGCGAGACGCAGCAGCTCGGCGACACGGTGCTGGTGCACGACGACGACGGGCTCGCGGCCGTGGCGGTCTGCCACTGCGGCGCCGGTAGCGAGGCAGGCAGCGGCGCCTGCTTCGTCAAGTTCGGCGCAGCGCGTCCCGGTCCGGGTGCAGCCGACAGGTTCGAGCTGCTGCTCGACGCCTGCGAGGCGTTCGCAGCAGCGGCGCGCCTCGAGCGGATCGTCCTGGGCGTGAACACGGGACGACTCGACGCGTACCGACGGCTGCTCGCGCGCGGCTTCGTCACGTGGCGCCTCGGGCTGGCGATGCGCCTGCGGCCGGACGGCCCCGACTACGACGGTCCAGACTACGACGACCCCGACCAGTACGTGATCGACGACCTGCGCTAGCGTCGACCGCCCGATGGTGATCGACGACATCCGCTCGCTCCTGGACGCTCCCTCTCCGGCGGTGCTCTCGACCACCAGAAAGGACGGCAGCACGCTCGTCTCACCGGTGTGGTTCCGCTGGAACGACGATGCGTTCGAGGTCGTCATCGCCGGGGGCGACATCAAGCTCCGCCACCTGTCGGCGGATCCGCGCTGCGCGCTCGTCGTGTTCGAAGCGGTTCCGCCGTTCCGCGGGATCGAGACGCGCGGCGTGGCCGAGCTGGTCGAGTGCGACGTCGGCCCGGCGCGCGAGGCGATCGCCGGCCGCTATCTCGGAGCCGCCGACGGCGCACGGTTCGCGGCGGACCGGAGCTCCAGTCCCGGAGTCCTGCTTCGGCTCGTGCCGGACGCACCGCGCATCTGGGACCTGTCGGCGATCCTGCCTTCGTAGCCGGCTGCCGCTGGTGCAGAATCGCAGCATGACAACCAACCACGAGCGTGCATTCGCGGAGCGGCCGGAGGTCCTCGCCGCCTGGCAGCAGCTGAACGGCGCGATCAAGGCGGGGATGGACCTGCGCCGTTACGAGCTGGCGACGCTCGCGGCGGCGCGGCGGCTCCGCTCGAGCTACTGCTGCCTCGCCCACGGCAGCGTGCTGATCGAGCGGTTCGACGAGCCGGTGCGGGAGATCGCGCTCGATCACCGCGCCGCGGGACTCGACGAGGTCGACGTCGCCGTCATGGATCTCGCCGAGCACGTCGTCGACGACGCGACGTCGATCGGCGACGACGAGCTGCAGCGTCTTCGCGACCTGGGACTCTCGGAGGCGGACATCATGGACGTCGTGCTCGCCGCGGCCGCGCGCTGCTTCTTCTCCAAGACGCTGGACGCGATGGGCGTGCGGCCGGACGCGAGCTACGCGGAGCTGGAGCCGGAGCTGCTCGAGGTGCTGGTCGTCGGCCGTCCGATCGCCGACGGCTGACTAGATCCGCTCGACGAGGTCGAAGTGCTCGACCTCGGGGAACGGCTCGTAGAAGTGGTGCAGTAGCCGCCGCCACTCCTCGTACTCCGGCGAGCGCCGGAAGCCCTCCGTGTGATCCTCGAGCCGCACCCACTCGACGAGCAGGAGGTAGCGGCTCGGCCGCTCCGTGCACCGGTGCAGCTCGAGCGACACGAACCCCGGCATCGAGGCGATCAGCGTCTTCGCCTCGCCGAACGCGGCCTCGAAGTCACTCTCGTGACCGGGCCTGACGTCGAGCACCGCGTGTTCGGTGACCATGCCGCGATCATCCCAGACGCGTGCGTAGTATCGGGCCATGCTCTATCGCCGCATCGGGTCGAGCGACCTGACCGTGTCGGAGATCTGCCTGGGCTCGTGGCTCACCTACGGCGGCGCCGTCGACCGCGAGCGCGCCGAGGCGTGCGTCGCGAAGGCGTTCGAGGTCGGGATCAACTTCATCGACACGGCCAACGTCTATTCCCGCGGCCGCGCGGAGGAGTTTCTCGGCGAGGTGCTGGCGCCGCGGCCGCGCGACTCGTACGTCCTCGCGACGAAGCTGTTCTTCCCGATGAGCGAGACCGACCGCGGCCTCTCCCGCGAGCAGGTCCTCAAGCAGATCGACGCATCGCTGGCGCGCCTCCGCACCGACCACATCGATCTCTATCAGTGCCATCGCTACGACTGGGACACGCCGCTCGCCGAGACGATGGAGGCGCTGACCGAGGTGGTGCAGCAGGGCAAGGCGCGTTACATCGGCTTCAGCGAGTGGCCCGCGGACACGATCCGCGAGGCGCTCGCGCTTCCCGGTGTGGCCAAGTTCGTCTCGAGCCAGCCGCAGTACTCGCTGCTCTGGCGCGGCCCCGAGGCGGAGATCATTCCGCTGTGCGCCGAGAACGGCATCTCCCAGATCGTCTTCTCACCGCTCGCGCAGGGAGTGCTGAGCGGCAAGTACAGGCCGGGCGAGCCGCCGCCGGCCGACAGCCGCATGACCTCGGAGGCGATGAACCTCTTCATGCGCGACGGCCGCTACGACGACACGGTCCTCGGTCGCGTGCAGCAGCTGCAGCCGCTCGCCGCCGACCTCGGGCTGACGCTCGCGCAGCTCGCGCTCGCTTGGGTGCTGCGCGAGCCGAACGTCGCCGCGCCGATCATCGGCGCCACTCGACCGGAGCAGGTCGAGGAGAACGCGGGCGCGTCCGGCGTCCAGCTCGACGGGCCGACGCTGGAGCGGATCGACGCGATCCTCGCGGACAGCGTCGCGTACGAGGGGCCCGAGTCCTAGCGGATCGCTAGTCTCTGCCCGTGGCCCGGCGCATCGTCTCCCTCGCCTCCGCTCCCGGCTGGAAGGCGCGTGTGATCACCGAGGAGGAGCCGGAGGGTTTCCGCGTGACGCTGGCCGCGTGGGCGGTGGTCGAGAGCGACGACGGGTCGACCGAGATCGTCGGAGTCGTGCAGCGCGCGGCCACTGCCGAGGCGCCGAAAGGCCGGCTCGGATTCGCCGACGAGGTCGACGGCTTCCAGGGCTACGTGTTCACGGGTCTCGCCACGCGCGGCCCCGACAGCTAGACGATCCCCTAGTCGATCACCGTGACGTACGCGCCGACGAGCTGAGCGGTCTGCTGGTCGACGCCGCCCTCCCGGCGATCGGCGTGGCCGTCCTGGAAGTGCGCGAACGCGGCCGTCGACGCGATCGGGTTAACCTCGTCGTCTCCGTGGTGGTGGAACGACACGTGCAGGAACGAGTCGTCTGCGAGGCGGAGGACGATGTAGCTGACGTTGTCCGGCTCGTTCGCCGCGAGCTCGGCGAAGACGCCCTCGACCCGCTTCTGATTCTCGTCCGCCGCCTCGGCGGACTGCATCGCGTAGCGCGTGACCAGTCGCTTGTGCATCACGCGGTCGGCTCGACGAGGGTGAGCGTGTTCCCGGCCGGGTCGCGGAACCGAAACATCGGCGGCACGGGATCGCCCCAGCGCGCGACCTCCGGATCGACGTCGACGCCGGCGGCCTTCAGCGCCGCGTGGTCTGCATCGATGTCGCTGGTCGAGAGGATGATGCCGGTCTCGACCGCCGTCGGGCCGCCCTCCATCGGCGGCGCGAGCGCGATCGACGTCGAGCTGCCCCGGGGAACGACCTCGACCCAACGCATCTTCCCGTCCGCGAACGGCATGTCGACGAGCAGCTCGAACCCGAGCGTGCCGACGTAGAACTCGATCGCGCCGTCCTGGTCGGCGGCCGGCACGGCCACGCGGCCGACCTCGGTGATGTGCAGCTTGGCGGACATCGGCGTCTCCTCAGTCGTTGTCGCTCGCAGTGTCACAGCTCAGACCGGGCGCCGCGGCGAAACTCATCGGCTGTGAGACGGTGCCGACGAGGACGACGGCGTGCACGCGATGTGTGCGGAGTCGGTGCGGCTGCGCAGGCGGAGCAGGGCCCGCAGGAGCAGCCGGCGCGACGACTCGATCGCCGGCGGGTTGTCGTAGACGGCGCGCGTCGCCGTCCGGTCGTGCAAGTCGCTGAGTTGTGTCGTTGGCGGATGCTGCACGGTGCTGACTCCTTCTCTGCGTTTGCTTCTCTGTGCTATGCAACCGGTTGCAAACCGGAGCAAATAGAAAGCACGCTCATGCGGACTTCCGCACGACGAGCTCGGCCGGGATCGAGACGTTCGTGATCACCCCGGTGGCGAGGTGCTGGACGAGGTTCTGTGCGAGCAGCCGGCCGGCGAGCGGCCCGTCCTGGCGGATCGTGGTCAGCGGCGGATCGCTGTGCTGCGCGATGGACACGTCGTCGTAGCCGACGACGGCGACGTCGTCGGGAACGACCCGCCCGTGGGCGCGGATCTCGTCCATCGCCGCGATCGCCATGCGGTCGCTGTTGACGAAGACGCCGTCGATGTCCGCGCTCTGCTCGAGCAGCGCCGCCATGGTCGCGGTGCCGGACCGCTCGGAGAAGTCGCCGTACGCGACGAGCTTCGGGTCGACCTCCTTGCCGGCTGCGCGGAGCGCCGCCTCGTAGCCCTTCAGCCGGTCCTGCACCTCGGACGCCCCGGCGTGCCCTCCGAGGAAGGCGATGCGGCTCCGGCCCGCGCGCAGCAGGTGCTCGGTCGCCGTCTTACCGCCTGCGAAGCTGTCTCCGCCGACCGAACAGTAGCCGTGCGTCCCGGGCGGAATGCCCCAGATGATGAACGGCGCCTTTCGCTCGGCGAGCGTGCTGATGTGCCGCTTCGTGCAGCTGGCGGCCATCAGGATGAAGCCGTCGACGCGGCCGGACTCGAGGTACGTGCGCACCCAGTCCGTGTCCGTCGGCGAGACCTGGATGACGAGCAGGTCGTATCCGTTCGCGTGCAGGCCGGCGGTGATCCCGCTCATGATCTCGAGCATGAACGCGTCGGGTACGGCCACGTCGGACTTGTACTCGTAGGTGACGAGAGCGACGACGTTGCTCTGCTTGAGGCTGAGCCGGCGGGCCGGGTCGTTCATCTGGAACCGGTGCTCGCGCGCGATCTCGCGGATGCGGTCCTTCGTCTCGACGCCGATCAGCGGGCTGTCGTTCAGGGCGCGCGAGACGGTGGACTTGGACACGCCGGCGAGGCGGGCGATGTCGGCGATCGTCTGGACGGGCGTTTCCTGTGCCATCGGTGCAACCGGTTGCACGATATCAGACCCATCCTGCCCGTCGGGCAGAATCGTCGCCCTGACGGCGATCCTCGAAACCCCGCGCCTACGGCTGCGCGAGTTCCGTCCGGACGATCTCGACGAGCTCGCCGCGATGGTGGCGGACGAGGAGCAGATGCGGTTCTACCCCGGGCCGAGGACTCGAGACGAAGCGGCCGCGTGGATCGGCCGGAACCTCTCCTTCTACGAGCAGCGCGGCTTCGGCTTCTGGCTGATCGAGTCTCGTGCGGAGCCGGCGTTTCTCGGGTACTGCGGGATCCGGCCGCTCGTGCTCGAGGGCAGCGCCGAGACGGAGATCGGCTGGCACACGAAGAAGACGTCGTGGAACCGAGGCATCGCCACGGAAGCGGCGGCGGGCGTGCGCGACCTCGCGTTCGGCCGCCTCATGCAGACGCGCCTGGTCGCGCTGATCGATCCGGATCACCTCGCGTCCCGCCGTGTCGCGGAGAAGATCGGGATGCACAGGGAGGGCGCGGTCGTCGTCGATGGAGATCCGTACGTGACGTACGTGTGCGAACTACCCTGATCTGCAGGTGCTGCGTTGATCGAGATCATCTGTGAGGGGTGCGGCTGGCTGGCCGTGACGAATCAGCCGGCGCACCTGGTGTGGGCCGAGCACGTGGACGCGTGCCCCGCCGTCGGCGGCGCGGTCCGCTTCATGCCGGAGCTGCCACCCATGCCGATGCGTCTCCCGGCGATCAATGCGTGCAAGCACCGGCTCGTGCGCCGCCAGATCGCCGTCACGCCGTCCGGCGCCAAGCGCTACGCCGTGGTGTGCGAGCTGTGCGGCCGGCATCTCGGCAGCGCGTAACCGAGCGCGTGTGCGACGCTTCCGGGCATGCGTCCGACGCTGTACGAGTTCGCCGGCGGGGAAGTCGCGTTCGTCGCGCTCGCGCGCGCCCATCACGCGCGGTGCCTCGCCGATCCCGAGCTGAACCACCCGTTCTCACACGACGACCAGCACCCGCAGCACGTCGAGCGGCTGGCAGCGTACTGGGCCGAGGTGCTGGGCGGGCCGCCGGCCTACTCGCAGTCGTGCGGCGACGAGTCCGGGGTGCTCGCGATGCACGCCGGCAACGGCGACATGACCGACCTCGGCAACCGGTTCGTCGACTGCTTCGTGCACGCGATGGACGACGTGGAGCTGCCCGCCGATCCGGAGTTTCGCGAAGCCATGCGCGCGTACATGCGCTGGGCGGTGGACAACGTCCTGCTGTACTCGCCGAAGGACGCGGTCGTTCCCGCTCACGCCGCGATGCCGCACTGGGACTGGGACGGCCTTCAGACCACCGCCTGAACGTCCGATACCCACCCGGATGAGCGGCTATCTCGTCCGCGTCCTCGCATTGCCGGCACTTGCGCTCGTCCCCGGCGTGGTCACGTTCCTGCGCCCGTCCTGGTTCGTCCGGGTGGTCGCAGTCGGCGGCGGCGGCGCGTTCGTCCTCTGGAGCTGGTCCTGGTTCGGCGGCACCGGTCCCGGCGACCTCGGGAGAGGCGGAGCGATGATCCTCTTCGGCCCCATGTGCGTCGCCGTGCTGGCGACGTGGGTCGTGAGCGCGACGAGTGGACGTTGGATGCGCACGCGGCGGACGCGTCGCACCGCCGATCACGCCGCGTAGCTGCGTGCGAGGATTCGCAGGTGGCCGAGGCAGCCTTTCTGGTTCGTCCTGCGCGCGACGAGGACCGGCTTCCCATGGCAATCGTGTTCGCCGCGGTCGCCGAGGAGCGCGACGGAATCGCCACGGAGCCTCCCGTCGACATCGAGGCGCGCGCCGCGAGCTGGACGCTGGACGGGACGTTCGTCGCCGTCGCCGACGCCGAGGTCCTCGGGTCGCTGCACGTCCAGCCCAGCAGCCACGGCTACGGCGAGGTCGGCATGGCGATCACGCGCGAGTGGCGCGGGCGCGGCGTCGGCTCCGCCCTGATGGAGGCGGCGATCGAGTGGTCGCGCGAACGCGGCCTGCACAAGCTGAGCCTGGGTGTCTGGCCGCACAACGCGGCGGCGATCGCGCTCTATCGCAAGTACGGCTTCGTCGAGGAAGGTCGCCGCGTGAAGCAGTTCCGCCGCCAGAGCGGCGAGCTCTGGGACATCGTCGAGATGGGCCTGCTGCTCTGATCGTCAGCCGAGGCTAGGAGCTTGGCTCGACCACCTTCGCGACGACCCAGCGGTGCTTGCCGATCTTGCGGTCGCGGACGAATCCGAGCTGCTCGTACGTCGACAGAGCGCCGTTGAAGAGAAAGCCGGCAGGAACCGAGCCGGCATCCTCCGGGTAGCCCTCCACCCTCCCGCCGCCGAGATCCGCGATCAGGCTGAGCGCGCCCGCGAGCGCGGCGGCGGCGACACCCTTGCGCCGGTTTCCCTTGCCGACGAAGTTGCACGCGATCCGCCAGTCCGGCAATGCCGTCAGGCCCTTCTCGTACGCGGCGCGGCTTTTGATCCTCGGCACCTCGTCGGGCGCGCCGAACTGACACCAGCCCAGGCAGTCGTCCCCGTCGAACACGAGGGCGGCATGCGCCGTGCCTGCCCGCACGCGAGCAAGCTTCCGTTCACGCTTGGGGGGCTCCCTGATCTTGCTGTCTTCGTGAAAGCCCATGCACCAGCAGCCCCCGAAGACCCCGTTGTTGCGTTCCACCAGCGCGGCAAACGCAGGCCAGGTCGACTCGTCCAGGGCTTTGACGGCGTACTCCGCCACGACGATGGAGCGTAACCAAATCTGGCTCGACCTTTAGGATCCCGAGCTCCATGCTGATCTACTCGATGAGCGTCTCGGTGGACGGCTTCATCGCCGACCGCGAGGGCGCGTTCGGGTGGACGTTTCCCAGCGACGAGCAGTTTCGTTTCCACGTCGCGGAGATACGCGAGCTCGGCGGCCATCTGTGCGGCCGCAGGCTGTACGAGACCATGCTGCCGTGGGAGACGGATCCGTCGGTGCGCGACGACGACCTCCGGGCCGAGTTCGCCGAGGTCTGGTCCGCCATCCCGAAGGTCGTCTTCAGCCGTACGCTCGACAGCGTTCAGGGCAACGCCCGGCTCGCCGAGGGGTCGGTGGCCGAGGAGGTCGCTGCGGCGCTCGCCGCCACGGACAAGGACGTCTCGATCGGCGGCGCCGGCCTGGCCGCGGCAGCGATCGAGCTGGACCTCGTCGACGAGCTGCGCATGTTCCGCAATCCGGTCGTCGTCGGCGGCGGCACGCCCTTCCTGCCGCCGGTAGCCGAAGTCGCGCAGTTCGATCTGGTGGAAACCAGGACGTTCGGCTCGCGCGTGATCTACGAGCGCTACCGGCGCGCCCGCGTCGCGTCGGACTGACACCGCCGTCCGAGTCGCGGCCGATGTCTAGAGCTCGGCGAGCCGCGGCACGAGCTTCGCGATTACGCCCTCGACGAGCCGGGCCGGCTCGTCGGTGAGGAGCGAGACCTGTACGTGCTCCATGCCGAGGCCTGCGTACGCCTTCATCGTCGCGACGAACTCGTCGAGATCGGTGTCCGGGCCGATGCGCCCGATGGTCGTGTTGCGAATCTCGGCGCGATCGCGCCCGACTTCCTCGCAGTGGCGCGCGAGCACGTCGAGCTTATGGCGGACCTCGTCGGGCGACGTGGCGAAGAGATTGTTCATGTCGGCGTACTTCGCCACCAGGCGCAGGAGCTTCCGCTCGCCGCCGCCGCCGATCAGGATCGGAGGGTGCGGATTCGAGAGCGCCGGCGGAACGTTCAGCGTCTCGGCCAACTGGTAGTGCTCGCCTTCGTATGGGCCGTCGTTCTCGCTCCACATCTGCAGGCAGATCTGCAACGTCTCCTCGAGCCGCTCGAGCCGTTCGGCGATCGGGTAGAACGGGACACCGAGCCCGACATGCTCGCGCTCGTACCAGGCCGCGCCGATGCCGAGCACCGCGCGCCCGCCGGAGAGGACGTCGAGCGTCGTCACGATCTTCGCGAGCAGTCCCGGGTATCGATAGCTGACGCCGGTCACGAGCAGGCCGAGCCTTATCTTCTCCGTGAGCCCCGCCACGTAGCCGAGTGTCGTGTAGCCCTCGAGCATCGGGTCCTCGGCGCGCGTGAACGCTTCCATCTGGAAGTAGTGATCCATGCACGTGAACATCGTGCAGCCGGCCGCCTCGGCCGCCTGCGCCGTGTCCCGCGCGTGCATGCGGAGCCGCTCCGGCCCGCCGGAGAGGTCGAAGTTCATGAAATGGATCCCGATGTCCATAGCGCGAGCCTAGCCGTGAGCCGAGCAGCTCGCCGGCCGGCGCGGGACGGACTCAAACATGCAACGTGGGGCGGTAGGTGAGCTCTTGGATGCTGCCGTCGAGCGTTCGACTCCCGATCAGCTCGAGGTCGAAGTCGGCCGCACCCTGGAAGATCGCATCCGATCCGTTCTGGCCGGTGATCACGGGGAATATGGTCACCTGGACGCGGTCGACCAGACCGGCAGCCATCAGCGCTCGATTCATCGACAGGCTCCCGTGCGAGCGCAGCGGCACCTCGGACTGCTCCTTGAGTCGGGCGACGAAGACCATCCGCTGCTCCTCGCCGTACAAGGCGACGCGGTGGTCGAGCAGCTCAGGGCCTTGCTTGCCCCAGTAGCCGCCCCAGCCGCCGCCGCTTGCTGAACCGAAGCCATCGAGGCTGGAGAAGACGTCAAAGGTGTACGTGGCGGCCATGGTGCTCTCCTCGAGTGAGTTGATCGGTCGTGGATACAGACTGGACCCCACGGTAGGACTCATCGCGGTTTGACGCGGGAGTCCGGTCGCGAATCACATTGCCGGGTATGAGGAACTGGGACACTGGAGCCATGGAAGGCGTTGTCCGATCGATCGGTTGCCGCGTCCTCGTGATCGGGATGGCGGGAGCAGGGAAGAGCACGTTCTCGCGAGCACTTTCGGCGAGGACGGGCCCACCCGTGATTCATCTCGACATTCACTACTGGAAACCGGGCTGGGTGAAGCCGTCGGAGGACGAGTGGCGCGAGAAGCAACGCGGCTTGCTCGCAGGCCCTACCTGGATTGCAGACGGCAACGACCTCGAGACGTTCGACCTTCGGCTCGAACGAGCCGAGACAGTCCTTCTTCTCGACACACGCTGGTGGATTTGTGCAGGCCGAGCATTCTTGCGCGGGCTTCGAAAGCCGGTCGGCGAAATGCCCGAAGGTTGCGACGATTCCGCAACACGGCGGTTGCAGGACGAGTGGCGGCTGATTGGGGTCGTTTGGCGCCACCACCGTTCAGAGACCGAGCAAGCACGCGCGATGATCTCGCGGCACGGAAGGCACGTGTCGCTACGCGTGATCGGGTCGAAACGGGCAGCTCAAGAGTTCCTCAGCACGCTGACCGAGCAGTAAGCCTGGCTGGAAACGTCCCACTCCGTCGCAACCGCGACTTCCTCCTCTACCAGAGCGGAGGCTTGCTTTCGACCTTCGGGTCGGGAATCTCCGGAATCGCGTACCCGCTGCTCACGCTCGCGCTGACGCACTCGACGGCGAAGACCGGCTACGTCGGAGCAGTCGAGTTCCTTCCGCTCGTGCTTCTCAGCGTGCCGGCCGGGGTGGCGGCCGACCGCTTCGACCGGCGGCTCCTGATGATCGCCTCGGACATGGCCGGGGCGACTGCGCTCGCCCTGCTGGCCGTCGCCGTGCTGACCGAGAAGGCGGGATTCTGGCTCATCGCGGTCGTCGCCTTCGTCGACATGAGTGCTGCGGTTCTCTACCGCTCTGGCTCGAGCGGGGCCATGAAGGCGGTCGTCCCGCAGCCACAGCTCGCCGACGCGTCGAGCGTGACGATGGCGCGGATGTCGGCGGTGCGCCTGGTCGCGCCGCCGGTGGGCGGCGCCCTCTTCGGGATCTCGCGTGCGCTGCCGTTTCTCGTCGATTCCGTCTCGTACTTCTTCTCGACCGCTTCGCTCCTGCTCATGCGCACCCGGTTCCAAGAGGAACGGACGCCGGGCGCGCGCACGCCCTTCCGTGAGGGGCTCGCCTACTTCTGGAGCATCCCCTTTCTGCGCACGACGATCGGCATGATCGCGGCGAGCAATCTCAGCGCCGCCGGGGTCCCGATCGCGATCATCATCCTTGCCCGCGAGGAGGGACTCTCGAGCACCGCGGTCGGTGTCTTCGTCGCGCTCCAGGGTGTGATGCTGCTCGTGGGCTCGACCGTGTCCCCGCTGCTGCGGCGGCTTTTTCCGATGCGCTTGATCCTGCTCTCGGAGTTCTGGATGGCGCTTGTATACGGCGCCTTCCTTGTCTACCCGAGCGTCTACGTGCTCGCCGCCTGCGCCGCGTTGCACGCGTTCTGGTTCCCCAACACCGACTCGGCGATCGCCGCCTACTCGTACACGCTCATCCCGGACCGGCTGCTGGGACGGGCGATGGCGGCGTCGAACACGCTCCGTGCCGCGTCGGCGCCGCTCGGACCGCTCCTCGCCGGGCTTCTGCTCGCGTACACGACCCCTCGCTGGACGATCTTCGTTCTCGCTGCGCCGGTCGTGGTCGCCGCGATCCTCGGGACATTCAGCTCGGCAATTCGCGACCTGCCCAGTCTCGAAGCTCCTCCTGCGGCAGCTGGCTGACGAACCTGAATGCCAAGGAGCCAGGCGGTAGGTCCGTAGTCGGCGCGAGCGTTCGGCACTGTCACCTGAGGGGTCGTTGGACGCGCGCAAACCATTCGCTTCGTATCCGCGGACACCGCCGTGCTCGCGGGCGAGGCCGCCAACTGGTCGTTGACCGGCGGCGCGACGGGATGTAACAGTCGCGACGAAGGCAGTGGTCAGACCGAGGGGGGAACGAGATGAATGCGCTTTTCGGTCGCCGGGGCAGGCGGCTTTCGGTTCTTGTTGTTGCAGGGCTCGCGGTCGCGGGCGGGGTTGCATACGCGACGATCCCGAGCAGCGGCAACGTGTACACGGCGTGCATGCTCAAACACATCGGGACGATCCGCTTGATCGACCCGACCTTGCCGTCGTCGAGCTTGATGAGTCATTGCACGGCGGTCGAAACGCAGGTCAGCTGGAACCAGACAGGTCAGCCCGGCCCCGTTGGGGCGCCAGGACCGAAGGGCGACACCGGCGCTGCCGGGCCTTCCGGAGCGCAAGGGCCAGCCGGGAACGACGGCGCTCCGGGTGCTCCCGGTGCTCCCGGTGCTCCCGGGCCGGCCGGTCCGCCGGGGCCACAAGGTGATCCGGGCGCAACCGGACCTCCCGGCGCGCCCGGTTCAGGCGCCATCACGGCGTACGGAGAAGTCACCTCCATCGGAGCGGTGGTCGCCGCGAGGAGCCAGAACATCTCCAGCGTGACGGTCACCGCCGTAGGCACATACTGCGTCCTTCTCGACCCGTCGATTGATCTCTCAACCCACGTCGCGGTCGCGACGTCCGTCTCGTCCGTGATCGACAGCATCACCACGATCGTCGGAGATTGCGGGCTCCCCGGGCGCCCCGGAATTCAGGTCACGGAGAAGAACAACGGGCAAGGGGAGTACGAGGACTTCTACCTCGTCGTCCCGTAGTAGCCGCTTGCTCAGTGGGCGGGAGATGCAATGCGTCTCCCGCCCAACAAAGCACGAGACTTTGAAGCGAGACCCTCAGCGTGCGGTACATCGGCGAGAACAGGATCGAGGTCGACAGCTCGCTCCAGTGTTCTTCGGTGCGTAGGCGATCCACGGAACACTGACGCGGTGAAACCGCTCCAGGGCGGCATACTTGAATCAGTGTCCCGTCGAGTTCGAGAGCAGCGGAGTGACCGGGCGCGATGGCGCGGACTCATGGTCAGATCGGCCGGTGGGGTCGTCGCCACGGCCATGTTTGCGCTCTTCGGTAGCGGCGCGTTGGCTGCAGGTGGGGGATCGGCGGTCGGTCAGCCGCCGCCGGAGTGGGCCCAGAATGCCGGCTCGTGGCCGTCGCACAACGCCAATCTCTCGAACGCACGGGCGAACCTGCGGACCGACATCGACGCAGGCGACGTCTCGAAGCTGAAGCAATCGTGGACGTTCCCGCTGCCCTACGTCGGCACTTATGGCGCCTTCACGTCGAATCCGATCGTCCTCGGCGGCGTCGTGTACCTCGAGGATCCGGACTCGGACGTCTTCGCGCTCAACCAGAAGACCGGGGCCGTGATCTGGAAGGACGCCTACAAGTCGGTCACGCCCTCGGGCGGTCCGAACGGCGTCGCACTCGGCTACGGACTCCTCTTCGGGGAGACGGAGAACTCGGTATTCGCGCTCGACCCCAAGACCGGCAAGCAGGTCTGGATCCGCAAGCTCACGTCGAACAGCAACGAAGGCATCGACATGGCCCCCCAACTCTACGACGGCAAGCTGCTGATCTCGACCATTCCCGGGAACTCGAAGTCGTTCTACCTGGCCGGTGCCTACGGGATCCTCTACGCACTCGACGCGCGAACAGGAATGGTCCGTTGGAGCTTCTCGACCGTCAAAGGTGGCGGAGCGTTGTGGGGCGATCCGAAAACGAACGATGGTGGCGGCCTCTGGTACCCGCCCGCGGTCGACAGCCGGGGCCGCGTCTTCATCGGCGTCGCGAACCCCGGCCCCTGGCCGAGCACGGCGGACAACCCGAATGCGAAGAGCCGGCCAGGCCCGAATCTCTACACCGACTCGCTCGTCGCGCTCAACGGTACGACTGGCAAGCTCCTCTGGTACCGGCAGATCACCGCGCACGACGTCCGCGACTACGACTTCCAGGACTCGCCGATCATCACGACACAGAAGATCGCCGGCAACAACACCGAGATCGTTATCGGCGCCGGCAAGTCGGGCAAGGTCGTCGCCTTCCGTGCCGGGAACGGCAAGCGCCTCTGGACGCTGAACGTCGGCAAGCACAACGCCTACCAGTACGGCCCACTACCGGCGAAGCCTGTCACCTACTGCCCCGGCTCGGGCGGCGGCGTCGAAACCCCGATGGCCGAGTCCGGCAAGGTCCTCTACGTCCCCTGGATGGACCTTTGCTTGACGGGGTCGGCAACCGGGCTCGCCGCCGGCTTCAGCTCCCCCGCGGGCGGGCTGGCAGCCGTCGATGCGGCGAACGGCGCCGTCATCTGGAAGCGCACGTTCAAGAACCTGGACGTCGGCGCGGCAACGATCGCGAACAACGTCGTCTTCACCTCCACCTTCGACGGCACCATCTACGCGCTCTCGACCAGGAACGGCTCGGTGCTCTGGTCGACCAAAGCACCCACCGGCATCAACTCGTTCCCCGCAGTCACCAAGACGATGCTGATCGTCGGCGCGGGAGCGCCGAGCAAGCAGAAAAGCCCGAAGAACGAAATCGTCGCCTACGCACTCCCGTAGCACGTTCGCCCAACTCCGCCGGCCTGTCCCAGCCCCGCGCTCGTCGAGTACGTGCACTGCCTCAGAGGACTCGACCTGTTGCCTGGGCCGGTGTTCCGGAATGACCCCTGACGGCTAGGCGGGAGGCGGGTCTTCGTGGGAGGGAACGGTGCGCCGTATTAGATCGATCATGGCCGCGACGCCGTCCGGCTCCGTTTCGATCTCGTCCACGGTTTCGCCGTTGCGCTTGATGTGCACCGTGCCGGGCAGGTCGCCTGGGACTATCTCGATAACGACAGTCTCGTCGGGGCGCGCGAGCGGCGCGCCAGCTGCTTGTTCGATACGGGCCAGGGCATCACCGGGCAGATTCCACACCCAGACACGTTGCAGCGCCTGACGGAAGCGGGGTGACTCGACTGCGCGCTCCTCAACCCAACGCAAGCGATCCTCCTTCGGAAGACTAAGGAAGTCCTCGAGCGGGCCTGCGGCTGCAACGGCGAGAACATCGTCGTCTGGAGCGCGCTCGATCAGAAGATCAAGGGTCGCGCGCAAGCGCTGCTCGTCTGATTGGAAGCGCGAGTCCATGAGCAACTCGACAGCCCACCAGTCGGGGTCTTCGTCTTCCACGCCGGCGATATGCGGGCGCGTCTGGTACTGGCACCACGCCTGCACGATCTCTTCGAGCGTGACCAGCGAGAGCAGCTGGTCCACCCGGAAGCTGTCGAGGAGTTCTTGAAGGTGCATCGGATCGGCCGGCATGACTGGTGCATAATCGGCAGGAGGCGAGGCCAGCAAGAGGCGTGTCGCTCGCCTGGGCCAGCGTCCGTAAGTGTCACCCGGCCGGATAGTCCCTTGGTCGCGCTGCGGGCGTAACCTTCGGACGATGCTGCGTGTGCTGCATCTCGGTGCCTTGGTTGCCCTCGCACTGGTCGCCGCCGCCGGCGCGAGTGCCGCTGGCCCGAGCGTATTTCGCGGGCCGGGCATCGTCCTGCCGACGCCCACCGGCTGGTATGTGAGCAACGAGCCGCTGACCCCGAGTATCAGCGAGCCGGTGCAGCGATTCGTGCTTGCCTCGTATCGAGTCCCCGCCGGTGGCGCCGACTCCGACGGCGACTACGCACCCCCGCCCGGCGGGGTCATCGCCCAGCTTGACGAAGACGTGCCCTCTGTCGGCGGAGGGTTCCCGCCGCGGCCACAGCAGTTCAGGCTGCCCCGGCTCGGCAAAATCAAGATCTTCGGCGGGACTCGCTGGGGAGAGATCCTGTTCCGCGATCACGGCCGACACTTCTACATCTTCATCGGCGTGGGGCGGCGTGCCTCCCCGGCAAAGGTTGGTCTGCTGCTGCATGCACTCGATGGCATGACCATCACGTCGGCGTAACACCTGGACAGTACGCGCCCGCCTGGGCGACCGTTCGGGACAGTCACCTGAGCGCCCGGTCTATCGTCCTGTCGTGTGGTAGGGCCAGTTGACCTGAGTGCGGAATGCTTCGGGCATCTTCGAAGAGGGCGCAACCGCCGCTGCTGGATGCGTGTTCTCGATGTTGGCGAGCCGGATGTTGGCGGGCGTCGGCGGTAGGTACTTGTAGACGACGGTGGACTGGGCGTTGGAGAACCAGTAGCCGTCGATCGGGCGGAGTCCCGGCCAGACGATCCGTACCGGAGCGTAGGTGGTGGTGTCGACATACAGCCTGATAGGAGGCTGTGACAGAGCGATGGTGATTTCGAAGACGTTGTGTCCGTCGATGCGCGTTCGGCCCGTGACTTTTGCCTTGCCCGCGGCGGTCTCTTGGGCGATGACTTGGCGTAGCCCGGCGGCGCCCTGCGGGCCGGGCGCGACGACGGTGCCGCGCACGGATTGCCGGTAGAGCGTGTTGGTCTTCGGGTCATAGGCGTAGCCGCGACCAGTGCTGGCGCTGCCGCCGGTTTCGAGCGGTGTTGAGAGGTCGGGTAGGTCTGAGAGGTAGCGGAAGTTGTAGGGCGGTTTGTTCTCGACCCACAGTTCGGTGGTGCCGTGCCGCTTGATGTTTGTGCCAGGCACGAGTTTGGACCAATCGGTTTGTTCGTGGAGGATCCAGCCGGCGTGAGGCGTTACCGCGGCCGTTGTTCTTTGCAGGATCAGCGCGGCGTCGGCCGAGCTGATCGCAGCCGGGCCGTGGGTCCAGGGTGCGACCAAGACAACGGCGGCTGCGGTTGCAAGCGCGACTCCGATGAGTGCCGCTGTTGCGTAGATGCTGCGCTGCCGACGGACGGGTGCTCGTGCCGCCCGGGCGTGCTCTCGAGCGATCGCGTCGCTGATCGCGGCGTGTGTACGCTCGGCGACCGCTGCGGATGGTTCGAGTACGGCGCTCCGCATCGAGGCGAAGTGGTCAAGTTCATCCATCTCTGTCAGCTCCTCGTCTCGCTGGGAACACCGCCGGGTGCAGGCGGGATCAGGTAAGGGCGGACCGTGTCGCGTGCCCTGTGTAGCCACGTCCTGACGGTGCCGATCGGCACGTCAAGCGCCACCGCAACCTCCTGATACGACAGGCCAGCGACGGCGTACAACCAAAGTGCCTCGCGCTGATTTCGCGGCAGCGCCGCCAGTCCGGCCGCAAGCTTTGCCCCTTCACGGTCAGCGTCAAGGCGCTCATCGATCGCGCCACCGTCGTCGACGAAGCCCGCGTCCACACCGCTGCGCGCGTAGGCGCGCAATCGCCGCGTCTCTGTACGCCAGTACCGCCGGAGCAGCCGCGACGCGATCCCGTACAACCACGGCAACGCGCTCCCGTTACTCATCCGGCAGGTCGCGCGACGTTCGAACGCCACGGAAAACACCTGAGGCGTCAGCTCATCAGCCAAGACTTGCCCCGCTTGACGGTAGAGGTAACGGTGAATGAGCGATAGGTAGCGATCGACAATCACGTGGAACTCCTCGGGATCAACCGCGGCACGCTGAAAGACAAAGGCGTCGGCGCGCTCATCGGCCATCACGACGTATGTGCCCGAAGTAGCCAGTCCGGTTTCACCTCACTGACAGTGCCGCCGACCAATCAGAAGCTTTGCAGGGCGGCAGCCCGCTCTCAGGACTAGCGTTAGGACTCGCCTGGACCAGCGTCCTCTCGCTCGACCGGTTCGTTTCGCGTCCGGCATCATCTGTTGGTGGCCTACGACGAGGTGCTTGCGGAGCGCATACGGGAGCTCGTCGACGGCGAGACCTCGACGACCGAGAAGAAGATGTTCGGCGGTCTCGCGTTTCTCGTCGGCGGCCACATGGCCATCGCCGCGAGCGGGCAGGGCGGTCTGCTTGTTCGCGTCGATCCCGAGGAGTCGGACGCGCTGACGCTCAGCACGCCGGCTCACGTCGCGGTCATGCGCGGACGGCCGATGACCGGCTGGCTGCGCATCGACGCGAAGGACGTCGCCGACGACGACGAGCTTGCGCAGTGGGTTGCGCGCGCCGTCTCGTTCGCGCGCTCGCTTCCGCCGAAGCGCTAGCCCGCTAGACGCCGAGCAGCTGCACGAGCAGCGCCTTCTGCACGTGCAGGCGGTTCTCGGCTTCGTCCCACACCGCGGAGCGCGAGCCGTACAGCACGTCGGCCGAGATCTCCTCCCCGGGATGCGCGGGCAGGCAGTGCATGACGAACGCATCCGGCGACGCGTGCGCCAGCAGGTCGCGGTCGAGGCGGTACGGCTCCAGATCCTCCAGCCGCTTCGCGCGCTCGTGGTCCTGGCCCATGCTGATCCACGTGTCGGTGACGACGACGTCCGCTCCCTCGACCGCCTCGCGCGGATCGAGCACGTTCGCCACGCCCTCCGCCTCGTAGCCGGGCGGACACGCGGAGACGACCTCGTAGCCGAGCAGGTCGCCGAGCGCCGCAAGCGACACGAGCACGTTGGAGCCGTCGCCGACCCACGCGACGCGCACGCCGTCGAGCGAGCCCAGCTTGTCGCGGATGGTCAGCGCATCCGCGAGCGCCTGGCACGGATGCTCGGCCGCGGTTAGCGCATTGATCACCGGGATCGACGCCCACTCCGCCCAGGCCTCGAGCTCCGCGTGCTCGTGTGTCCGCACGGCGAGCACGTCGAGATAGCTGGAGAGCGCCCGCGCCGTGTCCGGCAGCGACTCGCCGCGCGAGAGCTGCAGCTCCTCAGGCGCAAGCGGCATCGCCGTCCCGCCGAGGTGCGACATGGCGACCGAGAACGAAACGCGTGTGCGCGTCGAGTGCTTCGCGAAGTAGAGGCCGAGCGTCGAGCCCGGCGCGAGCGGCTGCTTCGGATTCGCGCGCAGCTCGACGGCGAGATCGAGGACCGACTCCGCCTCGGCGGACGACAAGTCCGAGACGCGGAGAAAGTCGCGGCCCTTGAGCGAGACGCTTTCGGTGACGATGCTCATGTCCAACGCTCCTTTGCTGCGGCGACTGCTGCGGTGACATCGGGAAGGCGCGGAGCCGGCGGCGGCGGCTCGAAGCTGCCGTCGCGCACCGAGCCGGCCACCTGCTCGTGCGCGTCGCGGAACGGGACTCCCTCGCGGACGAGCGCCTCGGCGGCGTCCGTCGCGAGCAGCAGCGGATCCGATGCGGCGGCGGCGAGCCGGTCGCGGTCGAACTCGAGACCGGCCACGAGCACGGCGAGCGCGCCGAGCGCGCCGGCGACGTCGCGCCGCGCCGCGAACACCGGCGGCTTGTCCTCCTGGAGATCGCGGTCGTACGAGAGCGGCAGCCCCTTCACCGTCGCGAGCAGGCCGGTGAGCCGGCCGATGGCGGTGCCCGCCTTGCCGCGCGCGAGCTCCGCGACGTCCGGGTTGAGCTTCTGCGGCATCATCGACGAGCCGGTCGACGCAGCCTCCGGCAGCCGCGCGAAGCCGAACTCCGCCGTCGTCCAGAGCACGAGCTCCTCGCCGATGCGCGAGAGATGCGTGAACAGCACCGCCGCCGCGTAGAGATAGTCGAGCGCGAAGTCGCGGTCGGCGACCGCGTCGAGCGAGTTCCGCATCGGATCGGGAGGCGCGGGCAGCGGCAGCGTCGAGCCCGCAAGCGCGCCCGCGCCGAGCGGCGACGGCTTCGCCTGCGCGGACGAGAACGAGAAGCGCGCGCGATCGCGCTCGAGCATCTCCGCCCACGCAAGCAGATGGTGGCCGAGCGTCACCGGCTGCGCGCGCTGCAGGTGCGTGTAGCCCGGCATCGCCGTGTCGGTCTCCTCGCCGGCGCGGTCGAGGATCGTCTCGGCGAACGCGACGAGCGCCGCGTCCGCGTCCGCACATGCGTCCGCGACGTAGAGCCGGAACGCAGCGGCCACCTGGTCGTTGCGCGAGCGGCCGGCGTGGATCTTCCGGCCGACCTCGCCGAGCTCCGCCTCGATGAACGAATGCACGTCTTCGTCCCCGCCGTCGGCGGGGACTACGGCGTCGGCCAGCTCGGACAGACGCGCCTGCACCTCCGACAGTTCCTCCGTGGAGAGAATGCCCGCCTCATGGAGACGGCGTGCATGAACGAGCGTCGCCTGACAGTCGTACGGCAGCAGCTCCGCGTCGTCCGACTTGAGGAACGCCCAGACCTCCGGCGCGAGCTCCGAGCCGACGCGACCGGACCAGAGCGTCATTGCGGCGGCCCCAGCTCGAGCGGGTCGGACGGGCGCGGCGGCGGATCGAGGCTGAGGTGGCGGTGCGTCGCGAGCATGCGCCGCGAGTCGGCGATGTCGTTCACCTGCACAGCGAGCTGCCCGATCCGGTCCGCGGCCGTGAACGCGGTCGCGCTGCGCTCCATGCTCAGCCGCTCCGGGTCGTACGTGACGCCCTCACCGCGCGTGTCGACGATCGTGTAGTCGTCGCCGCGCCGCAGCTCGATCGTCACCTCGCCGGTGACGACGGCCGCGACCCAGCGCTGCAGCGAGTCCCGCAGCATCAGCGCCTGCGTGTCGAACCAGCGGCCTTCATAGAGGAGCCGGCCGAGCCGCCGCCCGTCCTCCGCGTAGCGCTCGAGCGTCGACTCGTTGTGGATCGCCGTCAGCAGCCGTTCGTAGGCGACGTGCAGCAGCGCCATGCCCGGCGCCTCGTAGATGCCGCGGCTCTTCGCCTCGATGATGCGGTTCTCGATCTGATCCGACATGCCGAGCCCGTGGCGGCCGCCGATCTCGTTCGCCGTCCGGATGATCTCCACCGGATCGTCCAGCGGAACGCCGTTGATCGCCACCGGCATGCCGTGCTCGAACGCGATCGTCACCAGCTCGGGCTGGATCGCGATCTCCTGGTTCCAGTGCGCGACGCCCATGATCGGCTCGACGATGGCCATGCTCGTCTCCAGCAGCTCGAGATCCTTCGCCTCGTGCGTCGCGCCGAGCAGGTTCGCGTCCGTCGAGTACGCCTTCTCCACGGAGCTGCCGTGCGGGAGGCCGCGCTCGGCGAGCCACTCGCTCATTTCTCTCCGTCCTCCCAATTCGGAGACAAAAGAAGCGTCCAGCCACGGCTTGTAGATGCGCAGGTTCTCGTTCGCGAGCAGCCCGTAGCGGTAGAAGCGCTCGATGTCGTTCCCCTTGTACGTGGAGCCGTCGCCCCAGATGCCGACGTCGTGCTGCGCCATCGCCTGCACGAGCAGCGTGCCGGTGACGGCGCGCCCGAGCGGCGTCGTGTTGAAGTAGCGCTTGCCGGCGGTCTGGATGTGGAAGGCGCCGCACTGCAATGCTGCGAGCCCTTCGCGGGCCAGCGCCTCGCGGCAGTCGACGAGCACCGCCTCCTCCGCGCCGTACAGCAGCGCGCGGGCGGGAACCGCCGAGACGTCGGGCTCGTCGTACTGGCCGAGGTCGGCCGTGAACGCGTACGGCGTCGCGCCCTGCTCCCGCATCCACGCGACCGCGCAGCAGGTGTCGAGACCGCCGGAGAAGGCGATGCCCACGCGCTCGCCGACGGGCAGCGACGAGAGGATGGCGCCGCCGCCGAATGCGGAGACGTCGAGGCTCACGCGACTCCCTGGAGCATGTAGCCGCGGACCTCCTCGGCCAACTCGGCGCCCGTCGTCGGCTCGCGCGCGACGAGCAGCACCGTGTTCTCGCCGGCGATCGTCCCGGCGATGCGCGGGTGCCGCGCGAGGTCGATCGCCTGGGAGAGCGGGCTCGTGTACCCGTTCGGCGTGATCACCACGACGAGGTTGCCGCTCGCCTCGACACTCAGCGCCCAGCGCGAGAACGCCACCGCGACGGCGTCGACGCGATCCGTGTCGGCGGCCTCCGGCGGCGCGTAGATCAGCCGGCCGCCCTCGCCGCGCACCTTGATCAGCCCGAGCTCGTGGATGTCCCGCGAGACGGTGGTCTGCACGACTTCGTGGCCGGTGTCGGCGAGCGCCTGTGCCAGCTCGGCCTGGGTCGAGATCGGGCGGTCGTGCACGAGGCGCAGGATTGCTGCATGGCGTTCCTGGCGGTTCACGAGGACGTCACCTCCGTCAAGGTCTCGAGGGCAAGATCGACCTCGGCCGCGGTCACGACGAGCGGCGGCGCGAGGCGAAGGACGTTGGGGCCGGACGTCAGGCAGACGAGACCGGCATCGAGCGCGGCGTCGTGGATCGGCTGTACGGGCGCGTCGAAGACAGCTCCGAGGAGCAGGCCCGCGCCGCGGATCTCGCTGACGCCGTTGAGCGTGCGCAGACCGGCGGCGAGGCGCTCGCCGTTGGCGCGGACGCTCGCCAGCAGCTCCTCGTCGATCGTGTCGCAGACGGCGTTCGCGGCGGCGCAGACGACGGGGTTGCCGCCGAAGGTCGAGCCGTGGTCGCCGGGCGAGAACGCGCCCGCGGCCTCGTCGGCCACGAGCAGGCAGCCGATCGGGAGCCCGTTGGCGAGAGCCTTCGCGAGCGTGACGAGCTGAGGCGTGACGCCGAGCTGCTCGAACGCGAAGAACGAGCCGGTGCGCCCGATGCCGGTCTGCACCTCGTCGAACGCGAGCAGCGCGCCGAGCTCGGTCGCCAGCGCCGCGGCCGCTGCGAGGAAGCTCGGCTCCAGCGGGATGACGCCGCCCTCGCCGAGCACCGGCTCGAGCAGGATCAGGCCGACGTCGTCGGACGCGGCAGCGTGCAGCGACGCGACGTCGTTCGGGACGGCGAAGCGCGCGCCGGGCAGCAGCGGCTCGAACGCCTCGCGCTTGCCCGGCTGGCCCGTGACGGCGAGCGCGCCGGTCGTGCGGCCGTGGAAGCTCTGCTCCAGCGCGACCACACCCGGCCTTCCGGTCGCCTTGCGCGCGTACTTCAGCGCGGCCTCGTTCGCCTCCGCGCCGGAGTTGCAGAAGAACGCCTGGGCGCCGCCGAAGCGGTCCGAGAGCTTCCGCGCCAGCGCGGGCGCCGGCTCCGAAGCGAACAGATTGGACGAGTGCCACAGCCGGTCGAGCTGCGCGTGCGCGGCCGCGAGCGGCGCGGGATGCTTGTGGCCGAGGCCGACGACCGCGATGCCCGCGGCGAAGTCGAGGTAGCGGCGGCCGGCCGCATCCGTGAGCCAGACGCCTTCGCCGTCGACGAACTCGACCCGCGGCGCGGGATACGTCGGCAGCAGCGCGCTTCCGAGCACCGTGTTCACGCGACCACCGCCGTCACGCCGATCTCCGCGACGAGACCGTTGCGCGCCGCGTGCGACGCGGCGAGCAGCTTCGGCACGATGCCGCCGTCGAAGTGGCCGGAGTCGACGAGCGTCTCGGCGCGCTCCGCGCTGATCGAGCGGACGAGCCGGCCGTCGTGGAAGACGCCGGGAACGTCGGTGAGGAAGACGATCTGGTCGGCGCCGATGCCGACGGCAAGCGCCGATGCGGCTTCGTCGGCGTTGACGTTGAGCGGCCCTTCCGCGAGCGGGGAGACGACCGGGACGAGCCCGGACGCGAGCACCCGCAGCACCTCGGGCGGCGCCGTCGGCAACGGCTGACCGACGAGCCCCAGCTCGGGAACGTGCGTCGCCTTCAGCCCGATCTCGTCGCCCGCCAGCGAGACGGCGTCCGCGCCGATCGCGCGGCACAGCTCCTCGTTCACGGCCGCGAAGCTGTCGCGCACGACCTCGAGCCCCTCCGCCGTGGTCACGCGGCGACCGTCGACGAACTGCACCTCGAGCCCCCGCCGCTTCATCTCCTCCGAGATCTGCGGACCGGCGCCGTGCACGACGCAGACCGAGTCGCCGCCGGCGCGCAGCCGCGCGACCGCGTCGGCCGCTCCACCCGCCGAGGCGCCGCCGACCTTGAGTACGACGAGGCTCACGAGCGGTAGTCCGCGTTGATGCGCACGTAGTCGTACGACAGGTCCGAGGTCAGGTACGTCGCGACGCCGTCGCCGAGCGCGAGGTCGATCTCGATCGCGCAATGGCCGTTCGTCAACACCGGCTCGTCGCCGGACGGAGCGCCGGAGACGAGCACCGGCACGCCGTCGATCTTGATCGAGAGCTTGTCCGGGTCGAGATGCGCGTAGCCGCCGTCGAACTTCGCCGAACCGGCGGCCGCGGCGATCCGTCCCCAGTTGGCGTCGTGCCCGTGCAGCGCCGTCTTGACCAGCGGCGACGTGGCGACGCGCTCGGCGATCGCGCGCGCCTCGGGCGCGTTCAGCGCGCCGCGCACGGCGATCTCCGCCAGCACCGTCGCGCCTTCGCCATCGGCGACGATCTGCTTCGCCAGCTCGCCGCAGACGGTGCGAATGCAATCGGCGAACTCCGCGTCCGTCTCCGGCGTCCGCACGATCCCGCTCGCGCCGTTCGCGAGCAGGAGCACGGTGTCGTTCGTCGAGCACTCGCCGTCGACCGAGATGGCGTTGAAGCTCGTGTCCACCGCGGGCCGCAGGAACTCGATCGCCTCGCCCGGCTCGAGCGGATAGTCCGTGGTCACGACCGCGAGCATCGTCGCCAGGTTCGGGTGGATCATCCCGGAGCCCTTCGCCATGCCGCCGACGACGAAGCCGGTGCCGCGCGCCATCGCTTCCTTGGCGCGCGTGTCGGTGGTCATGATCGCGTCGGCCGCGGTCGAGCCGCCGCAGCGCGAGAGCTGCAGCGACGCGCTGCGCACACCGGCGAGCACCTTGTCGATCGGCAGCGGCTGCCCGATCACGCCGGTGGAGAGGATCAGCACCTGCTCCGGCGCGAGGCCGAGCATCCGCCCCGCCTCGGCCGCGGTCGCGCGGGAGTCGGCGATGCCCTGGACTCCCGTCGCCGCGTTCGCGATGCCGGAGTTGACCACGACCGCCTGCGGCTCCGCCAGCTCGAGATGCTCGCGCGAGACGACGACCGGCGCGGCCTGGACGCGGTTCGCGGTGAACATGCCCGCGCCCGTGGCCGGCTCGAGCGAGCGCACGAGCGCGAGGTCGCGGCGGCCGTTCTTGCGGATGCCGGCGTGGATTCCGGTGGCGACGAAGCCTTTCGGTGCGGTAATGCTCATGTCTAAACCAACACTCCTGACAGTCGTAGGCCGACGGTCTCGTCGAGTCCGAGGGCGATGTTCGCGTTCTGGAGCGCCTGGCCGGCGGCGCCCTTGCCGAGGTTGTCGAGTGCGCAGACGACGATCGCGAGGCCCGTGGCCCGGTCCTCGAAGATTCCGATCTCGGCCGCATCGGTGTGCTGCACGCGCGCGAGCTCGGGCGCGACGCCGTCCGGCAGCACGCGCACGACATGGCTCCCGGAGTACGCGTCCTCGAGCAGCGCCCGCAGGTCGCCGCCGAGCGGCCGGACGTAACACGTGGCGAGCAGCCCGCGGCGCACCGGCAGGAGATGCGGCACGAAGCAGACCGGGAAGCCGATCGCCTGGGCGATCTCGGGCGCGTGCTGGTGCGAGCCGACCCGGTACGGCGCGACGTTCTCCAGCACGAAACCCGCATGCGAGCTCTGCTTCAGCTCGCGGCCCGCGCCGGAAACGCCGGACATCGCGTTGACGACGACGCCGTCGGGCTCGATCGCACCGGCAAGCGGCGCCAGCGCGAGCAGCGCAGCGGTGGCGTAGCAGCCGGGATTGGCGATCAGGTCTCCGCCGGCGGGGAAGAGCTCGGGCAGGCCGTAGCTCCAGACCGACAACGTCTCCGGCCGCGGATGCTCGAAGCCGTACCACGCCGGATACAGCGCCGAATCCTGCAGCCGGTGCGCGCCGGAGAGATCGACGACGACCGCACCCGCCGGCGGCTCGAGCACGGCGGCGCGCTCGTTTCCGAGACAGGCGAACACGACGTCAGCGCCGGCGGCGAGCGGCTTCGGCATTCGGCAGGAACGGCGGCAGCGAGCCGTTCAGGCGGACGTCGAGCGCCGAGGCCGGCTTGCCGCTGAGCGAGTCCGAGCCGAGCGCGACCACCTCGAGCAGCGGGTGCCTGAGCACCCGGTCCAGCGTCTCCTGGCCGGAGTACCCGGAGGCGCCGAGGATCGCGACGGACGGCATGCCCGCATTCTATGCGACAGACCGCGTAATATGCAAATTCTTATGCGGGAGGCGGCGCGCCTCCCGGAGGGCCGACGGCCACGTCCACCGAGCCGTCCTCCCGCCGCTCCAGCCGGACCGGCCAGAGATTGCCGCTGGGCGAGCGAAGCTCGATGTCCACCGGCTTCGGCGGCGAGTTGCCGATCGTCCGCCGCGCCGCCAGCAGCTCCGCGTGCCGCACCACCGCGGCCCGGATCGCGGGCACCACGTCGCTCTCCCGAAAGGGCTTGACCAGATATGCGAAAACGCCGGCCGAGATGGCGCTCTCCACCGTCGCCCGGTCGGCGTACGCAGTCAGCATCACGATCGGGATCGGCGTCTCCGCGTAGATCCGGCGCGCGGCCTCGATCCCGGTCAGGTTCGGCATACGCAGGTCGAGCAGGGCCACGTCCGGCCGGAGCTCGCGCGCGAGCTCGACCGCCTCGACCCCGTCGCGCGCCTCGCCGCAGACGACGAGCCCGTGCGACTCGAGCAGCCCGCACAGATCCATCCGGATGATCGTCTCGTCCTCTGCGATCAGCACCCGCAGCGGTTCCTCGTCCATGTGCACCTCCTCGGACCAACAAAAAAGCCTCCAGGAGCTCGAAGCTCCTGAAGGCAACAGCGCCCTGTGAAGGCTGCACCGCCCTCTGCCGGCCGCGTCGAGGCGACCGTTCGCTCCGCAGGCTAGCCGCCCGCGCGGACAGTGGCAAGCACACGCCGGATCCCGCGCACGGCCTGGCCGATCCGCTGCTCGTTCTCGACGAGCGCGAAGCGGACGAAGCCCTCGCCGTCGGGACCGAAGCCGCTGCCCGGGCTGACGGCGACGAGCGCCTCGCGGAGGAGCCGAAGCGCGAACGCGTGAGACCCTTCCGCGGCGAACGCCTCGGGGATCCGCGCCCAGACGAACATCGTCGCCTGCGGCGGCGGCACCTCCCAGCCGGCGCGCGCGAGCCCGGTGCAGAGCGCGTTGCGGCGGCCCTGGTAGATCTCCGCCACCTCCTTCGGATAGTCGCCGGCCTCGCGCAGCGCCACGGTCGCGGCGATCTGCAGCGGCTGGAAGCTCCCGTAGTCGAGGTACGACTTCAGCCGCGCGAGCGCCGAGATGACGTCGGCGCGGCCGAGCACGAACGCGACGCGCCAGCCGGCGACCGAGAAGCCCTTCGTCAGCGAGTACAGCTCCACCGCCACGTCGCGCGCGCCCTCGGCCTCGAAGACGGACGGCGGCCGGTAGCCGTCGAAGGCGAGGTCGGCGTAGGCGAAGTCGTGCACGAGCACCAGCTCGCGCTCGCGCGCGAAGTCGACGAGCCCCTGCATCATCGGCAGGTCCGCGCACGCCGTGGTCGGGTTGTGCGGGAACGAGCAGATGAGGACGCGCGGACGCGGCTGCGACGCGAGCCACGCCTCCTCGAGATTGGCGAGGAAGTCGCGGTCGGGGCCGACGTTCACCCGCGCGACGGCGGCACCGGCGAAACCCGGCGCGAACAGATGGATCGGATAGCTCGGACTCGGGACGAGCGCGACGTCACCCGGGCCGAGCAGCACCCAGAGCAGGTGCACGAGCCCCTCCTTCGCGCCGAGCGCGAGCGTCGCTTCCCGCTCCGGATCCAGCTCGATGCCGAAGCGGTTGCCGTACAGATCGCAGATCGCCTCGCGCAGCTTCGGCAATCCGCGGCTGGACGAGTAGCGGTGGTTGCGCGGCAGCGCGGCCGCCTCGCGGAGCTTCTCCACCGCCACGTCGGGCGGCGCGACGTCCGGATTCCCGAAGCCGAGGTCGATCACGTCCTGGCCGTCGCGGCGCAGCTCGAGCTTGAGCCGCTCGACCTCGGCGAACGCGTAGGGCGGAAGAGCGTCGACGCGCCGGAACTCCATGGCTCTCGATCGTCGCAGAGGCTTCGGCGGGCTGCGGCCGATTGTCCGGTTCAGCGCGCGTTGCGGGTCTGTTATGGAACGTCGCGATCGCGTCGGCCCGGCCCGCGGAGGGCTTATACGTGAGGTTCCGTGCGCGCGGTCCTCGCCCTCGTCATCGTGATGGTCGCGCTTCCGGCGGCCGCGCTCGCCGATGCATCGGACGGCGGCAAGCGGGCGTGGTCGCCGGCGCAGAGCTCGCCCTGCGGCCGTCCGCAGACCAGGCCGCTCGTCTACCACTGGCCGGTCAAGCCGTTCGACCGGCAGCACCCGATCCGGGGCTTCTTCGGCGACCCGCGCACCGTCGCGCTGGGCGAGAGCGAGTTGGGCGACTCGACGCCGCTGACGCCGGGCTCGTACACGTTCCACAACGGGATCGACATCGCGGCTGCGACGGGGACGGCCGTCTATCCGGTCGTTTCCGGCCGCGCGGGCATCGGCTATGCGGACGAGGTGATCGTCGTCACCGGCGACGGCCGCACCTTCCAGTACTTCCACATCCGTCCGACGATCGCGCGTGGACAGCACGTCGTCGCGGGGAAGACGATCATCGGCTACGTCCTACCGGGCTGGCTGCACGTGCACCTGTCCGAGATCGACGGCTTCCGCGTGCACAACCCGCTCGACCCGGGACACCTCGAGCCGTATGACGACCGCACCGTTCCAGTCGTCCACCGCATCGAGGTGACCACCCCGAACGGAGCGGGACTCGAGGAGAACGGCCTGCACGGCCTCGTGCGCTTCGCGGCGGACGCGTCCGACATGCCGCCGGTTGCGGTTCCCGGCCACTGGTTCGGCTTTCCCGTCACGCCCGCGGTGGTCGCGTGGAGATTGAGGCGGGCGCACGGCCGCGTCGTCGTTCCCTGGAGAACCAGCGTCGACTTCCGGCAGACGGAGCCGCCGAACCGCGACTTCTGGCGGATCTACGCGCCGGGGACGTACCAGAACTTCCCCGTCTTCGGCCACCGCTACTTCTGGAATCGCGCAGGGCGCTACATCTTCGTGCTGAACCACGAGCCGCTCGACACGCGGAAGCTCGCGAACGGCGCGTACACGCTCACCGTCCGCGCGGGCGACGTCTGCGGGAACACCGGCACGCTGCGCGTCCCGCTGCAGATCGACAACGCAGCGTCAGCCGGTGTTGCGCAGCGCCGCGGCGATCCCGGCGATCGAGCGCAGCAGCGGCGCGGCCACCTCGTCGTCGCCCGTGCGGTGGCGCCGTAGCAGTTCGACCTGGATCGCGTTCATCGGATCGACGTACGGATTGCGCAGCCGCACCGAGCGCTGCAGCACGGGATGCCGCTCGAGCAGCTCGCGCGCCTCGACGATCTCCAGTACCGACGCGACGACGCGCGCGTGCTCGGCCGCGATCGGCTCCCAGAGACTCGTGTCGTCGACGAGCTGGAGATACTCGTTGGCGATCTCGATGCTCGACTTGGCCAACGTCATCTCGAGGTTCTGCACGAGCGTGCGGAAGAACGCCCAGTCGCGGTAGAGGCCGCGCAGCGCGTCGACGTCGGCGTCGGCGAACGCGCTCCCGCAGCCGTACCAGGACGGCAGCAGGCAGCGGTTCTGTGTCCACGCGAACACCCACGGGATCGCGCGCAGCGACGAGAGATAGCCCGCGCCCTCGGGCCGGCGTGCGGGGCGCGAGCCGATGTGCAGCAGCGCCAGCTCGTCCACCGGCGTGAAGGCGCGGAAGAACGGAACGAAGCGCTCGTCGTCGACGAGCTCGCGGTAGACGAGATGCGACCGCTCGGCGAGCGAAGCGACGAGCTCCTCTCCGCCCTCCGGCGCTTCGACTCCGGCGAGCTGCGGCTCGGCCGCGAGCAGCGTCGCCGCGAGCGCCGCCTCGAGATTGCGGTACGCGAGTCCCGGTAGCCCGTACTTGAAGGCGATCGTCTCGCCTTGCTCCGTCACCTTCAGCCGCCCCGGCGGAACGCCCTGCGGCTGCGCGAGGATCGCTGCGTGCGTCGGCCCGCCGCCGCGCCCGGCGCTGCCGCCGCGTCCGTGGAAGACCGTCAGCTCGGCGCCGCGCCGGCGCGCCACGTCGGCGAGCGCGACCAGCGCGCTGCGGATCTCCCACTGCGCCGTCAGGTAGCCCGCGTCCTTTGCCGAGTCGGAGTAGCCGACCATCACCTCACGGCAGCCGACGGTGTCGAGCAGCTCCTCGTAGATGCCCGGCGCGGCGCGCAGGTCGGCGACCGACTCGAACAGCGGCACGACAGACAGCGGCTCGTCCGTCAGCTCGTGCACGCGCTGCACGTCAGCGGCGGACGACGTGCCGGAGACGATCACCGTGTCGAGCGCCGCCGCACCGTGCCGCGCGCGCGCGTCCGCGACGGCCGCGAGCGTCGCGCGCGCACGCTCGGTCCCGGCGGTGAGGTCGTTCGCGTGCAGCCGCACGTCGAGCTTGGCGAGATGGAAGCCGAACAGCTCAACGCGGCGGCGCAGAGCCGCGAGCTCGCCGTCGGCGATGCGCGCCCCGCGGTTCGCCCGCAGGCTGCGGTCGAGCACGTCGAGATCCGCGGCGAAGTCCCCGGGGCCTGCGTAGCGATCGTCGGCGAGCCGCCGCCACATCAGCGACAGCTTGCGACGGTACGGCTCATCCAGGTTCTGGTCGCCCAGCTCCTCCGCGTACGCCGGGAAGTCGCGCTCGTCGGCCGCGATCGACTCCAGCAGCTCGTCGCTCACCGGCGTCAGCCGCGACGAGACGCCGAGCGCAGCCGCGAGCGCGCGCACCTCGAACCGGTAGCGCTCGAGCAGCAGCCGGCGCGCCCGCTCGAGCGCCTCGGCGATGGTGTCGGGACCGGCGTTGGGATTGCCGTCGGCGTCGCCGCCGATCCATGTGCCGAAGTGAATCGGAGCGGGCGCGTCCGGCAGGCGGCGCCGGTAGTCGGCGAGCAGCCGCTCGGCTGCGTCGATCAGGCTCTGCTCGAAGAACCAGTGGCCGTTGCGGATCTCGTCGACGACGCGCGGCCGCCGTGTGCGCACCTCGTCCGCCTGCCAGAGCATCGTGATCTCCTCCGCGAGTGCGGACTCGATCTCCGCGTTCCGCGCCGGCGCGAGCAGAGGGTCGTCCAACTCCGCGAGCAGCGCGCTGACGCGGAGATGCGCGGCGAGCACCGTGCGTCGCGCCGCCTCCGTCGGATGCGCGGTCAGGACGAGCTCGAGCGAGACGCGCTGCTCGATCTCCCCTTCGCGCACGCCCTCGAGCAGCTCGAACGCCTCGGCCAGCGACTCCCGCGGGACGAGCTGCTCGTGCGCGTACTCGCGCCGCCGGCGCACGCGGTGATGCTGCTCGGCGACGTTCGCGAGCTGGAAGTAGAGGGCGAACGCGCGCAGCACGCTCGCCTGCCGCTCGACCGGAAGCGCCTCGACCGCCGCGTGGAGCTCGTCCCGCCGCGCGCCGCCGCGCGCCGCCCGCGCGAGCGCACGCACGTGCTCGACGTCCTCGAGCAGCCCAGCGCCATCCTGCTCGACGAGTACCCGCCCGAGCAGGTCGCCGAGCAGGCGCACGTCCCGCCGCAGCGGCGCGTCCGCGCTCGTCTCGTCACGTACGGCCATCACGCAAGCCTAGAGGCGGAATGTCCCGACCGGCCACGTCTCGGTGCCAGGTACCTGGACGTGGCTCGACGAGACGTGCTGTCGCGGCAACCCGCTTGGCTGCGTCGTCGATGCCTCTCCTCCTGTGCGATCACGGTCTTGAACAGCCACGTCTCGGTGCCAGGCACCTGGACGTGACTCGAGGAGACGCCGGCTCGTTGAGACATCGCAGGTCGGGCGGGGTCGGTCAGGCCGCAGATGCGCGCGCGGGCGCGAGCGCGTCGCGGAGCGAGACGACCTCGCCGATCACGACGAGCGCCGGAGTCGGCAGATGCCGCGCAGCGGCGGCGATCGCGCCGAGCGGCGCGACCACGGTCTGCTCGCGCGGCGTCGTCCCGGCGGAGACGACCGCCGCCGGCGTCGAGGCGGGAAGCCCGTGCTCGACGAGCCGTTCCGCGAGCCGCTCGAGGCCGGCGAGCCCCATGAAGGCGACGAGCGTTCCCGGTGCGCGCGCGAGCGCCGCCGCGTCCAGCGCCTCGACGTCGTGCGCCGCGAACGCCGTCACGGCCGACGCGACACCGCGATGCGTGACGGGGATCGCGGCGGAGCCGGGCACCGACGCGAGCGCCGACACGCCGGGGATGACCTCGAACGGAATGCCGGCACGGGCGAGCGCGAGCGCTTCCTCGCCGCCGCGGCCGAACACGAACGGATCGCCGCCCTTCAGCCGCACGACGCGCCGCCCGCGGCGGCCGTGCGCGACGAGCAGCCGATTCACCTCGTGCTGCTCGAGCCCGTCGCGCTCGATGCGCAGCGCGGCCCCAGGCGCGGCCGCGACGAGCTCCGCCGCCACGAGCCGGTCGAAGACGAGCACCTCGCAGGCGCGCAGGCGCGCGAGCCCGCCGACGGTGATCAGCTCGGGATCTCCCGGTCCGGCGCCGACGAGCGAGACGGTCATCCCAGTGCCCCCTGCCCCAATGCGTCCGTCACGCGCTCGCGGAAGAAGTCGCGGCGCTCCGCATACGTCTCGAGATTCGCCTTCACCCACGGACGAAGCTCCCGCAACTCGCCCGCGAGCCGCTCGTGCTCCGGCCCGATCTCCGAGGCGAAGCGGTCGCGCAGCCACTGCGCCAGCGCCGGCGAGGCACCCGCGGTGGAGACGGCCACGGTGATCGGCCCACGGCGGTGGAGCGCCGGGAGGATGAACGAGCAGAGCTCCGGCACGTCTGCGACGTTGCAGAAGATGCGGCGGCGCTCGGCGTCGGCGGAGACGCGCGCGTTCAGCGCGGCATCGTCCGTCGCAGCCACGACGAGCCAGACACCGTCGAGATCCGTGTCGCGATACGCCCCCGGCACGACGGTGGTGACGTCGGCGCCGCAGCCGCGCAGCCCGTCTACCTTCTCGCGCGCCATCGCCCCGTCGCCGACGACGAGGCAGCTCCGTCCGTCGAGGTCGAGGCACGCGACGTAATGGTGCTGCTCGGCCATCAGACGCCGACGGCGTGGATGCGCGCCCCGGAGACGTCGAGCTTCACCGTCAGCTCGAGCCCGTCGACCGCGACCGAGACGGCGAACGCGCCCGGCCCGGCGGACTGCACCGAGATCCGCTCGAGCGTCTTGCCCTCCAGCGCCTCGAGCGCGCCGGTCACTTCACGCGTGCTGTCGCTCAGCTCGCGCCCGGCGGGGAGCCGGCGGTAGATCTTCAGCGCCGCCTGCTCGCCCTCCGGTCCGTAGATGCTGCGGATCCGGCCCGTGGTCAGACCGAGCTCGATCAGCTCCTCGAGCGCCTGCGCCTCGTCGTCGCCGAGCTCGCCTTCCTGCACCGCCGCGACGAGATCGGCCAGCCGTCCGCGGCGCTCCTCGTCCTGGACGAGCGCGAGCACGGCCTGCGCCTCGCCCAGCGCGACCTCGGCCGCCTCGCCGCGAACCGTGATCGTCACGCGTGCGCCCCGTCTTCGAGGACACCCTCGCCGAGGATCGCGTGCAGCTCGTGCTCGAACCCGCCGTGCTCGATCGAGCAGTGCATGCCGCACTCCTTGGGCGCGTTCGTCTCCCACCACCAGCGGCCGGCGCGATCGTCCTCGCCCGGCGCGATCGCGCGCGTACACGGCGCGCAGCCGATCGACGTGTAGCCCTGCGCGTACAGCGCGTGCGTCGGCACGTCGTTGGCGCGCAGGTAGTCCCAGACCTCGTCCTTCGTCCACTCGGCGAGAGGGTTGAGCTTGACGATGGCGCCGTGGTCGTGGTCGATCTCGACCTTGCGGATGTTCGTCCGCGTCGCCCACTGGTCGCGGCGGAGCCCGGTGATCCATGCGTCGAGGCCGCCGAGATGCTTCGTCAGCGGCTGCACCTTGCGCACGTTGCAGCACAGCAGCCGGTTCTCGACCGACTCCTTCATCAGGTCGGGCCCCTTCGTCGAGACGAGGCGCTGTACCTGCAGCGGCTCCGGCTGGAGCACGTCGAGATTGAGACCGGGATAGCGGTCGCGCAGCTGCGCGATCAGCTCGTGCGTCTCGCCGGGCAGGCGCCCGGTGTCGACGGTGAAGACGCGGATGGTCGGGTCGATCCCGTACGCCATGTCGATCAGCGCGCAGTCGTCGGCCTGGAACGCCGCGGAAAGCGCGATGCGCGGAGCGAACTCCGCGATCGCCCACTCGAGCAGCGCCTGCGGCTCCTCGCCCTCGAACTGGACCGAGAGCTCGCCGGCCTCCAGCTCGTCCAGCAACTCGAAGGTACTCATGCTTCGATCTCCTCTCGTACGCGCTTCTTCGCGGGCTCGAGCCCGGCGAGGGCGCCGAGGTCGTCGTCGGATAGGCGGCGCTGGAACGCCGTGAAGCTCTCACCGCCGGCGCGGGTGTCGAGCCAGCCGCGGACGAGGCCTTCGACCGCCCCGTCGAGCCGTTCGCTCGGCACGCGGCGGAAGAGCGGCGTCGCGATCTGCGCGACGGGGCCGAGCGAGCCGCGCACGAGGATGTCGTATGCGGACAGGCGGTTCCCGTCGTCGTCCTTGCCGGTCGTCGCCTGGAAGCCGAGGTCGCCGACCCAGTGCTGCGCGCACGCGTGCGGGCAGCCGTCGAGATGCAGGCGCAGGTCGGCGACGTCGCCGCCGAAGGTCGACTCGAGATGGTCGACGAGATCGCGGAGTCGGTCCTTCGTCTGGCCGACGGAGAAATTGCAGTGCGGCTCGCCCGTGCAGGCGATCGAGTTGGCCCAGATCTCGTTCGTGTCGAGCGGCAGGCCCAGCTCGTCGAGGCCGGCGAGGACGCGCGTCGAGGTGCGCGTCCGGCACGCCGGTGACGATCAGGTTCTGCTGCCGCGTGAGCCGGATGTCGCCGCCGAGCTCCTCGACGAGATCGGCGACGGCGATCAGCTGGTCGCCGGAGGTGAGGCCGAGCGGAACGGGAACGCCGACGTACGACAACCCGTCCTGCTTCTGCGCGTGCACGCCGACGTGCGCGGACGGCTGCGCGTCGATCGGCGGAAGAGCAAAGCGCTCGAGCGTGCGGCCGAGCTTCGCCTCGACGCGCTCGAGCATCCCCTCGACGCCGATGTCGTCGACCATGAACTTCAGCCGCGCCTTCACGCGCGACACGCGGTACTTCAGATCCTCGCTCCAGACCGTCGTGATCGCGCCGAGGATCTCGTTCGACTCCTCCTTCGGCACGAATACGCCGAGGTCGCGCGCGACGCGCGGTACCGACGCGAGACCGCCCCCGACCAGGACGCCGTAGCCCTCGCGGCCTTCGTGCACGACGCCGACCAGCGAGATGCAGTTGATCTCGGGCGCGTTGCAGCGGTCGGGGCAGCTCGCGATCGAGTACTTGTGCTTGCGCGGCAGGTTCGCCCAGGACTGGTTGCCGTAGAACTCTGCGGTGGCGGCGTCGACGACCGGCGTCGAGTCGAACAGCTCGTCGGCCGCGATGCCCGAGACGGGGCAGCCGGTGATGTTGCGGACGGTGTCGCCGCAGCCGCCGGCGCTCGTGATCCCCGCGGCCTCGAGATCGGCGAAGACGTCGGCGAGCGAGGCGAGCTCGAGCCAGTGCAGCTGGACGCACTGCCGCGTCGTCAACTCGGCGTCGCCGCGGCCGTAGCGGTTGGCCACCTCGCCGATCGCGCGCAGCCTCGCCGGCGTGAGCACCCCGTTCGGGATCTTGACGCGGAGCATGAAGGTGCCGATCTTCGGCTTGTCGTGGTAGAGGCCCCACCACTGGAGCCGCACGACGTCCTCCTCCTGCATCCGCTCGTAGCCCTGGGCGACGAGCGCCGGCAACTCGTCTCGGATCAGCAGCGGCGGCTTGTCGCGCTTGATCCGCTCGACGGAGTTCCGCTTGTAGACGAGCTCCCAATCGGCTGTTTCTGCCATCCTGCGACGCTACCTGTACTCGCTTTACTTCGTAAAGTGACGGGGCGATCGTTGTCCGGTTAGGGCGGTGCGGCATCGGTAGCGTTGGCGTATGGCGCAGACGCTGTTCGAGAAGGTCTGGGAGAGCCACGTCGTGGAGCGCGAGGAAGGCCGCCCCGACCTGCTCTACGTCGACCTCCATCTCGTCCACGAGGTGACGTCGCCTCAGGCGTTCGAGGGACTGCGGCTCGCGGGGCGGCGCGTCCGCAGGCCGGACCTGACCATCGCGACGATGGATCACAACGTCCCGACCGGCGACGACACACCGATGGATCCGCTCTCCGTGCAGCAGCTCGACACGCTGCAGCAGAACTGCGACGAGTTCGGCGTCCCGCTCTACGCGACCGGCAGCGGGCGCGAGGGCATCGTGCACGTGATCGGCCCCGAGCTCGGGCTGACGCAGCCGGGGATCACGATCGTCTGCGGCGACTCGCACACCTCCACGCATGGGGCGCTCGGGGCACTTGCCTTCGGCATCGGCACCTCCGAGGTGGAGCACGTGCTCGCGACGCAGACGCTGTCGCAGACGAAGCCGCGCTCGCTCCGCGTCAACTTCGTCGGCGAGGTCCCGCCGGGCGTGACCGCGAAGGATCTCGTGCTCGCCGCCATCGGCCGGCTCGGCGTCGACGGCGGCGTCGGCCACGTGATCGAGTACGCCGGCCCGGCGATCGAGGGACTGTCGATGGAGGGCCGCCTGACCATCTGCAACATGTCGATCGAGGCGGGCGCGCGGGCCGGGATGATCGCGCCGGACGAGACCACGTTCGCGTACCTCGAGGGCCGCCCCGGCGTGCCGAGCGGCGCCGCGTGGGAGCGCGCGCTCGACCGCTGGCGCGCGCTGCCGACCGACGCGGGCGCGACGTTCGACCGCGAGCTCGACATCGACGTGACCAAGATCGGCTCGCAGGTCACCTGGGGGACGAATCCGGGAATGGTCGTCGCGATCGACGGCGCGGTTCCCGATCCGGCTTCGTTTGCCAGCGCCGACGACCGCGCCGCAGCCGAGCGGGCGCTCGTCTACATGGGACTCGAGCCGGGGACGCCGATCCGCGCGATCGAGGTCGACCGTGTCTTCATCGGCTCCTGCACGAACTCGAGGATCGAGGACCTGCGCGCCGCCGCCGCGGTCGTGCAGGGCAGGCGCGTGCATCCCTCCGTGCGCGCGATGGTCGTCCCGGGTTCCGCACACGTGAAGATCCAGGCCGAGTCCGAGGGGCTCGACCGGGTCTTCCAGGACGCGGGCTTCGAATGGCGGCGTGCAGGTTGCTCGATGTGCCTCGGCATGAATCCCGACGTGCTCGCTCCCGGCGAGCGGTGCGCGTCGACGTCGAACCGCAACTTCGAGGGACGGCAGGGCGCCGGCGGACGGACGCACCTCGTCTCCCCCGCGGTCGCCGCGGCGACGGCGCTGGCCGGCCACTTCGCGGAGCCGGGCGAGTGAAGGCGTTCCGCTCCGTCACCTCGCGCGCGGCCGTGCTCGACCGGCCCGACGTCGACACCGACCAGATCATCCCGAAGCAGTTCCTCAAGCGGATCGAGCGGACGGGCTTCGGCGAGTTCCTCTTCTTCGACTGGCGCAAGGATCCGGCGTTCGAGCTGAACCAGCCGGAGGCGCAGGGCGCGAAGATCCTGCTGGCGGGGCGCAACTTCGGCTGCGGCTCGTCGCGCGAGCACGCGCCGTGGGCGCTCGAGGACTACGGCTTCGAGGCAATCGTGGCGCCGTCGTACGGCGACATCTTCCGCCAGAACTCGCTGAAGATCGGGCTGCTGCCGGTGCGGCTGCCGCCCGAGCAGGTGAAGGAGCTGATGGAGCGCGCGCACGCCGGCGAAGAGCTGACGGTCGACCTGGAGGCGCGCACCGCCGGCGGATTCCCGTTCGAGCTCGACGACTTCCAGCGCGAGTGCCTGCTCGAGGGACTCGATGAGATCGCGCTGACGCTCCGCGCCGACGCGGCGATCTCGGCGTACGAGGCGACGCACGAGGCGCCGCTCTCGACGCTGACGGTCTAGCGGGGCCGTCGCTTTCATACCTTCCCGCGCGCAAGCCGCGACACTTGTGTGACGCGCGCAATCCCGCACGGCGTCTGACCGCGCGAACCTCTCGCCGGCATCCCGCCAACCTTCCGTCGCGAAGTGTCCGGCACCAAACCCCCTTCTGGTGCCAGACACCAGAGGGCCTCCTGGTGCCAGGCACAAAACGGTCTCGTGGTGCCAGACACCAGAGGGGCCTGCGGTGTCAGGCACCCCGAGGGCGCTACGCCGCTCCGGCTCCCTCCGCTTCCGTCTGCGCCAGCACCTCGGCCTTCATCAGCGCGAGCAGCTCGTGGTACAGCGTCGACAGACCCTCCGCCGAGAGCGGGCCGCGGTTCGCGCGCTGCAGGTACTGCAGCATCCACTCCTCGCGGGCGAGATCGACGAAGCCGATGCCGTGCTCGTCCTTGTACCGCTTCAGCTGCGCGACCAGGCGCAACCGCTTGTTCACCAGATCGACGAGCGCGCGGTCGAGATCCGAGATCTCCGTGCGGACACGGCGGACGTACGGATCCTCCGACGGCGCGAGCGACAGGTGATTTTCGGTCTCGCTCATTGCGACTCCTTCGCTGCTTCGTAGACGCCGAGGATGCGATGCGCACGGGTCCGTTCCGCGAGCTCGGCGAGCGCCTCGCGGACCGTGGTGTCGAGCGGATGCCCCGCGACCACCGCGTCGAAGCGGTAGCTCCACGGGGCGCTGGGAATCGGGCGCGCGACCAGCCGCACGAGATCGAGTCCTGAGTGCGCGAACGGCTCGATCGCGTGGTGGAGCGCACCAGGCCGGTGCGTGGTCACGAACGAGAACGCCGTCCGCGCCGTGTCGCGCCTCCCGCTGATCAACGTGTACGGAGCGATCGAGACGAAGCGCGTGAACGCCGGCCCGTCGCCGACGTCGTCGGCGAGCACCGTCAGCCCGTACAGGCCGGCCGCCTCGACCCCGACGATCGCCGCCGCGGTCGGATCGCCGGCCTCGGCCACTCCCTGCGCCGCCTCGGCGGTCGTCGCCGCGGGCAGAACCGACGCGAGCGGCATGCCCTCCAGCAGCCGGCGGCATTGCTCCAACGCGGACGGATGCGAGAGCACGAGGCGGATCTCGTCCAGCGGAACCTGCTGCGACGCCGCGAGGCAGTGGCGGATCGGCAGCACCGCTTCCGCCACGATCGACAGCGCGTGGTCGTGCAGCAGATCGTGCGTCTCGGCCACCGGTCCCGCGAGCGAGCTCTCGATCGGGAGCACGCCGTGCCCGGCGTCGAGCTGCGTGACCGCGTCGGCGACGGCGCGGAAGCCGACGAGCGGCACGAGCGTCTCGCTCGGGAACAGTGCAGCAGCCGCGGCGGACGAATGGCTTCCGGGCGGCCCCGGATAGGCGACGCTCTCGCTCATCGGAGCCTCGCAGGAACCGGTTTGCCGCACCGCAGGCAGACCGTCTCGGCGGCTCCCTTGCGCTGCGCGCGCTCGATGCGCAGCGGGCGCGCGCATGCGCAGACGCCGGGGACGGTGGACGGGGCGGGGATCAATGGAGTGGTGTGGCTCATGGACGGTGTGCCTCCTCGCGAACGAATCGGGAAGTCCCGCGAAACTCGTGTGTCTAGCCGGCGGCGGCGGGAAGAGCGAAAGCGCCGGCTAGCGCATAAAGGCGCGCGCGTAGAAGCCGGAAAAGGCGAACGACACGGCTTCAGGCGCGAGAACCATCGACCCCACGGTACGTGCCGGTGGCGGCCGGGTCAACCTCGAGTTGTCCGATGACCGCGGCGCCCAGCTCGGCCGTCGTCGCGGATCCACCCAGATCGGGCGTCGGGCTCTCGGCGAGCGCGGCGTCGACGGCGCGCGCGAGCGCCGCCGCCTCGTCCGGCCGGCCGAGCCCGTGCTCCAGCAGGAGCGCGGTCGAGCGGAGCATCGCCGCCGGATTCGCGATCCCGCGGCCGGCGATGTCGGGAGCCGAGCCGTGCACCGGCTCGAAGATTCCGGGGCCGCCGTCGGCCAGGCTCGCCGAGGGCGCCATGCCGAGCCCGCCGGTGACCGCCGCGGCGAGGTCGGAGAGGATGTCGCCGAACATGTTCTCGGTGACGAGGACGTCGAACTGCTGCGGCGTCGTGGCCAGCTGCATGGCGGCGTTGTCCACGAGCATGTGCTCGACCTCGACGTCGGCGTACTCGGGCGCGAGCGTGTCGACCACGCGCCGCCACATCCGCGATGTCTCGAGCACGTTCGCCTTGTCCACCGAGGTGAGATGCCCGCCGCGCCCGCGCCCGCGCGCGAGCTCGAACGCGCGGCGCGCGATCCGCTCGACCTGGCTCGGGTGGTACTCGCACGTGTCGAACACGGTGCCGTCGTCGCGCACGCCCTTCGCGCCGAAGTAGAGACCGCCCACGAGCTCGCGGACGATCAACACGTCGACGTCGCCGAGCACCGCCGGACGGAGGTTCGCGTACGCGTCGAGCGCGGCACGCAACCCGAGCAGCCCCTGCTCCGGCCGGACGTCGGCCGCGTCGAACTCCGGATCGCCGACCGGACCTTTCAGCACCGCGGTCGCGCCGAGGCACGCCTCGAGCGTGACCTCCGGAAGCGGGCTCCCGGTCGCTCGAATCGCGGCAGCGCCGATCAGCTGCTCCTCCAGCTCGACGTCGGGCGCGAGCAGCTCGAGCACCAGCCGTGCCTGCTCGGCCACCTCCGGCCCGACGCCGTCCCCGGGAAGGAGGACGACGCGTGGCGCGTCAGCCATCCGAGAGGGCTCCCTCCGACAACGACCGGGGCTGGCGGCCGCGCGGCCGCGGCGTGAAGCCGGCCGCGTGCATCGCCTCGTTCCAGCTGCCGAACACGCGACTGACCGTCTGGCGGGACGGATGATTGTCGCCCGCCTGGTCCCACTCGCTCGTGAGCGGCGTGCGGTTGTGCTTGCGATACCAGAGCGTGATCGCGTAGACGATCGTCTCCGGCGTCCAGCGGAACCCAGTCCGCGGACCGGTCCTCATGACGCACCTCCTTCGTGTTGACGATTAGACCTGTACACCGAGCTTCTCCAGGATCAGATCCGCGTCCGGCTGCACGGACACGAGGTCGAGCCGGTCGGAGACGAGGCCCGGTGTCTTCAGGCCGTCGCCGGTGACGAGCAGGACGACGCGGTCGCTCTCGCCCAGCTCGCCGCGTGCCACCGCCTCGCGCAGCGCACCGACGGTGACTCCGGGAGCGGTCTCGCCGAAGACGCCGGTGGTCTCCGCCAGCAGGCGGATGTTGTCGGCGATGTCGTCCTCGGGCACCGAGTGGACGGCGCCGCCGGACTCCCTCGCGGTGGCGACGGCGAGATCGCCGTCCGCGGGGCTGCCGATCGCGAGCGACCGGGCGATCGTGTTCGGCCGCACCGGCTTGACCTTCGCCTCGGCGGCGAACGCGGTCGCGACGGGAGAACAGCCCTCGGCCTGGCCGCCGAACAGCCGCGGTGTCGGCCCGTCGACGAGCCCGAGCTCGAGGAACTCCGCGAAGCCCTGGTGCACCTTCGTGAACATCGCGCCCGACGCGATCGGCGCGATCACCGCGTCCGGGAGCGTCCAGCCCAGCTGCTCCGCGATCTCGAACGCGAGCGTCTTCGAGCCCTCGGCGTAGTAGGAGCGCAGTCCGACGTTGACGAACGCCCAGTCCAGCTCGAACGACAGCTCGACGCTGAGCCGGCTGCAGTCGTCGTAGCTGCCGTCGACGGCGAGGATGGTGGCGCCGTAGACGGAGGTGGCGACGAGCTTCTCCGGCTCGAGGTCGGCCGGCACGAGCACGACCGCTTCGAGCCCCTCGGCGGCCGCGCGCGCGGCGACGGCGTTGGCGAGGTTGCCGGTGGACGAGCACGACAGCGTCGTCCGCCCGAGCTCGAGCGCCTTGGCGCAGGCGACGGCGACGACGCGGTCCTTGAAGGAATGCGTCGGGTTGGCCGTGTCGAGCTTCAGCCACAGCTCGCCCACGCCCAGCGCGGACGCCAGCCGCGGCGCCTCGACGAGCGGGGTCAGCCCTGGAGCGAGCCGCTGCTCGGCCGGAGCGGCGACCGGCAGCAGCGGCGCGTAGCGCCAGATCGACGGAGGGCCGGCCGCGATCGACTCGCGGCTGACCGTGCGGCGCTGCTCGTCGCGGTCGTAGACCGGGTCGAGCGGGCCGAAGCAGTGGGAACAGACGCCGATCGGGTCGAGCGAGTACTGCCTCTCGCAGATGCGGCAACGGAGCGCGGTGGCGGGCAAGACATGACTCCTTTCGTCTCGTTTCACATCCTCCGAGCCGAATGGCTCGGCCGGGATTGGCACCACGCTCGTCTGAGCAGGTTGCCGAGGCGTCTCAGGGCCGGTTCCCTCAGCCTCTCTCGATGCGGAACGGGACGAACCCGCTTCCGGTGTTGCACTATCGAAACTAAAGCATACACGCTTTTCCGTCACAGGGAGCAATCGAGCACCGCTCCTTCCGACGCGGACGAGACGAGCTTCGCGTAGCGGGCGAGCACGCCGGTCGTGTAGCGCGGCGGCGGGGCGACGACCGCGGCCAGACGCGCGGCCACCTCGTCGTCGGCCAGGTCGACACGAAGCTCGCGGTTGGCGACGTCCAGCTCGATCGTGTCGCCGTCCTTCAGCGCGGCGATCGGGCCGCCCCGCGCGGCCTCGGGAGAGACGTGGCCGACCATCAGGCCGTGCGTGGCGCCGGAGAAGCGGCCGTCGGTGATCAGCGCCACCTCGTCGCCGAGCCCTTCGCCGACGAGCGCGCCGGTGACGTGCAGCATCTCGCGCATCCCTGGCCCGCCCGCAGGGCCTTCGTAGCGGATGACGACGACGTCGCCGGGGACGATGCTGCGCGCCTTCACCGCGGCGAAGCAGTCCTCCTCGGAGTCGAACACGCGCGCGGGGCCGCGATGGAACAGCCGCTCGTGGCCGGCGAGCTTCACCACGCAGCCCTCGGGCGCGAGGTTGCCGCGTAGGATGGCGAGGCCGCCGGTCGCCTTCAGCGGCCGGTCGATCGGGACGACGACCTCCTGGCCCGGCGTCTCCACGACGTCGGCCGCGACACCCGCGAGCGTGCGCCCGTCGACGTTCGGCGCGTCGCCGTGGACGAGCCCGGCCTTCAGCAGCTCGCGCGCGACGAGCGCGACGCCGCCGGCGGCATGGAGATCCGTGGCGACGAAGCGGCCCGCCGGCTTGATGTCCGCGACGACGGGCGTCCGCTCCGCGATCCGGTCGAAGTCCTCGAGCTCGAGCGGGATGCCGAGCTCCTTCGCGATCGCGAGCAGGTGCAGCACGCCGTTGGTCGAGCCGCCGGTCGCCGCGACGGACGCGATCGCGTTCTCGATCGCGTCGCGCGTGATCACCTGCGAGGGCCGGATGTCCTCGCGGACGAGCCGCATCACGATCCGCCCCGCCTCGTACGCAGCCTCCGTCTTTGCGGGATCGGTGGCGGGAACGTCGTTGAGCCCGCCGGGGCTGATGCCGAGGAACTCGAGCACCGTCGCCATCGTGTTCGCCGTGAACTGGCCGCCGCACGCGCCCGCGCCCGGGCACGCGGCGCTCTCCATCTCGTGGACGTCGGCGTTGCTCATCGTCCCGGCGGCGGCGGCGCCGATCGCCTCGTAGACGTCCTGCAGCGTGATGTCGCGGCCGCGGTACCGGCCGGGCGCGATCGAGCCGTTGTAGAGCGCAAGGCCCGGCACGTCGAGGCGCGCGAGCGCCATCACGGCGGCGGGGATCGTCTTGTCGCAGCCGACGATGCACACGAGCCCGTCGAGCAGGTGGCCGCGGACGACGAGCTCGATCGAATCGGCGATCGTCTCGCGGGAGACGAGCGACGCACGCATGCCGGCCGTGCCCATCGAGACGCCGTCGGAGACCGCGATCGTGTTGAACTCGACCGGCGTCCCGCCCGCGTCGATGATCCCGCGGCGCACGTGGCGCGCGAGCTCGCGCTGGTTCCAGTTGCACGGCATCGTCTCGATCCACGAGGTGGCGATGCCGACGAGCGGGCGCGCGAGCGCCTCGTCGTCGATGCCGATCGCCTTGAACATCGCGCGGGCGCCGGCGCGGTCGACGCCGTCGGTGATCGCGGCGCTGTGCCGCTTGGCGGGATCGGACGGCTGTGCGTAGGGATCGCTCATGCGGGGCCGGCTCCTGTGGTCGTGACGGGCAGATGCAGAACCTCGTGGTCAGGGAAGCGGCGCGCGAGCTCGGCGGTGACCTCGCCGGCGCGCTCCTTCTCGGCCCAGACGATCACCGTCGGTCCGGAGCCGGAGAGCGTCGCGCCGAGCATCCCGACGGGCGGGTCGTCGCGGACCGCGGCGAGGTGCGGCGCGTGCGCGGCGCGATACGGCTCGTGCAGCCGGTCGCCGGCGCTCGCGGAGAAGAGCCGCGCGCTGCCGGAAGCGAGTGCAGCGCCGAGCAGCGTGGCGCGGATTGCGCTGAAGACGGCGTCGGTGTGCTCGATCGCCTGCGGCAACGACGAGCGCGCCTCGGCCGTCTTCAGGCGCTCCTGCGGGACGAGCGCGATCGCGGCGGCGGGCACGTCGTCGGCGATGCGCGCGATCGTTCCGTCCCACGTCAGGCAGACGCCGCCCACGAGCGCGGCCGCCAGGTTGTCGGCGTGTCCTTCGAACTCGAGACCTTCCGCGAGCAGCTCGTCCGCGGACGGCTCCTTCCCGGCGGCGAGCGCTCCAGCGACGAGCCCGAGCGCGACCACCGCCGCGCTCGATCCGAGTCCGCGCTCGCGCGGGATCCGGTCGACGAAGCTGAACGACCATTCCTGCGGAGACGCGTAGCGCGAGAAGGCGCGAACGGCGAGATGCGTCTCGTCGGGCGGCCCGAATCCGTTCGCCTCCTCGAGGATCATCTCGTTCCAGAAGTCGAACGCGACGGCGGCGACGTCGAAGCCGGCGCCGAGGTTCGCGCTCGTCGCGGGCGCGCGCACGTGGATGGTCATGCGGCCACCGCCTCCGGATCCTTCAGGCCGTGGCCGGTGATCACGCAGACGACGCGCTCGCCCGGCCTCGCCGACTCCGGCAGCCCCGCGACACCTGCGGCGGACGCGCGCTCGCAGAAGATCCCTTCCTCGTGGCCGATCTGCGCGCCACGCTTCCTGGATCTGGTCCTCCGAGACGGTGACGACCGAGCCGCCGGAGCGGGCGACGACCTCCTCGGCCTGAGCGCGGTGCACCGGATCGACGATGCGGATGGCCGACGCGTGCGTGTGCGCGCGATCCGCCGCCTGCGACCGGATGGATGCGCGGGAGCGCGCCGGCCGCCTCCTCGAAGCCGCGCGCGTACGCCCGCGTGTTGCCGCCGCCGCCGTACGGCAGCGTCAGCATCGTCGGGGAGGCCGCCGAGCTGCTCGACGATCTCGATCGCCGCGGTCTTCTGGCCCTCGACGCGGTCGTCGTTGCCGCCCGAGTTGACGAACACGGAGCCTTGCTCCGACGCGAGCCGCTCCGCCTCGGCGTACGCGTCCGTGAACGGTCCCGTCCACCTCGACGATGCGTGGCGCCGACCGCGCGCACCTGAACGAGCTTCGAGCTGGCGGCGGCGCCGGCGACGACGACGATCACGGCCTCGAGGCCGGCGCGCGCGGCGTAGGCGGCGCCGGAGGCGGCGGTGTTGCCGGTCGACGCGCAGACGAGCCGCGTCGCGCCGCGCTCGACCGCCTTCGACACGGCCGACCGCCATGCCGCGGTCCTTGAACGATCCCGTCGGGTTCTGGCCCTCCCACTTGAGCCAGAGATCGACGCCGTACCGCTCCGACAGGCGCGGCGCCTGCAGCAGCGGCGTGTTCCCCTCTCCGAGCGTGATCACAGCGGCCGCTCCGTGATCACCGGCAGGAGAAAAGGGATGCGCAGCACCTCCGGCAGCGCGGCGATCTCGGCGAGCGCCGCGGTCACCGACTGCGAGCGGCGCCTCGTGCAGCACGAGCTCGATCCGCGCTTCGCCTTCGCCGAGCCGCTGCACGAGCTGGGCGACAGAGACGTCGTGCGCGGCGAGCCGGCTCGTCACGTGCGCGAGCACGCCGGGCCGGTCGGCCACGTCGAGGTGCACGTAGAACGGCGAGCGCCATTCGCCGGGCGGCAGCCGCTCCAGCTCGCGCCAGCACGCGTCGTTCTGCAGAAAGCCGGTGCCGGTCGTGCCGACGACGGAGACGAGGTCGGCGACGACGGCCGACGCCGTCTCGATCCCGCCGGCGCCCGGGCCTTCGAGCGTGATCTCGCGGATCGCGTCGCCCTGGAGCATGACCGCGTTGAACGCGCCGTCGACGGCGGCGAGCGAATGCGCCTTGTCCACGAGCGCCGGCTGCACGCGGACGTCGACCTTCTCGTCGGCGAGCGTCGCGATCCCGACGAGGCGGACGACCATGCCGAGGTCGCCCGCCGCGGAGACGAGAGACGGCTCGACCTCCTCGATTCCCTGCCGCTCGACCTCGTCGAGCGTCACGCGCGAGCCGAACGCGACGGTGGCGAGGATCGCCATCTTCGCGGCCGCGTCGGCGCCGCTCACGTCGTCGGTCGGGTCGGCCTCGGCGTAGCCGAGCCGCTGCGCCTCCGCGAGCGCGTCGGCGTACGTCCCGCCGCGCTCCATCGTCGAGAGCATGAAGTTCGTCGTCCCGTTCACGATCCCGATCACGCGGTGCACGTTCGAGACGACGAGGGACTCGCGCAGCACCTTCACCACCGGGATCGCCGCGCAGACCGACGCCTCGAAGCGCAGCTGCACGCCGGCGGCCGAGGCGGTCGGCGAACAGCTCCGCGCCGCGGCGCGCGACGAGCTGCTTGTTCGCGGTGACGACGGACTTGCCGGCGCGCAGGAGCTCCAACACGTACTCGCCGGCAGGGTCGAGCCCGCCCATCACCTCCGCGACGACGTCCACCTCCGGGTCGTCGCGCACCGCGGCGAAGTCGGTCGTGAGCACGCCGTCCGCCGCACCGAAGCCGCGCTGCTTCGCGGGGTCGCGCACGAGCGCGCGCACGACGCGAAGCCGGTGCCCGGTCGCCCGCTCGATCTCGTCGCCGCCCTCGACGAGCAGCCGGTTGACCGCAGACCCGACGGTGCCGTAGCCCAGGAGGGCGACCCCGACGTCAACTGACGCCATGGGCCTCCGTTCGGTGATGAGCGCGGATTCCTGGGTCGCGAGCACCAAGCGAGAGGCCGCACGCGACCGCAGCCAAGGCAGGTTGCCTTGGCAAGGTCGAGGGTGGAATCTCGCGCCGCGTGATCGCGGGACAGGGGCCGCGATTCATTGCCGGACGGGGCCCCCAGCCTCGGCGCCGAGGAGGCCTTCGATCCCCGCAAGCTCGCGCAGGTCCTTGCCGACGCGCTCGATCTCCTGCGCGCGCGCCGCGCCCTCGGCGCGGAGCTTGGCGAAGTTAGGCCGACCGGCGTCGTCGTCGGCGAACAGCTCGCGCGCGAACGCGCCGCTGCGGATCTCGTCGAGGATCGCGCGCATCTCCTCGCGCGTGCGGTCGTCGGCGATGCGCGGCCCGCGCGAGAGGTCGCCGTACTCGGCCACGTCGGAGACGGAGTAGCGCATGTACTCGTAGCCGCCCTGGTAGAGGAGATCCACGATCAGCTTCAGCTCGTTCAGGCACTCGTAGTACGCGATCTCCGGCTGGTAGCCCGCCTCGACGAGCGTGTCGAAGCCGGCCTGCACGAGCGCCGGTACGCCGCCGCAGAGCACGGCCTGCTCGCCGAAGAGGTCGCTCTCCGTCTCCTCCGCGAACGTCGTCTCGAGCAAACCGACGCGGCCGCAGCCGATGCCGACGCCGTACGCGAGCCCGAGCTGGAGCGCGCGGCCGCTCGCGTTCTGGTGCACGGCGACGAGACCCGGCGTGCCGGCCCCGGCGATGTACAGCTCGCGGACGCGATGGCCCGGCGCCTTCGGCGCGACCATGATCACGTCGTGCTCCGCCGGCGGGACGATCCGCCCGAAGTGGACGTTCAGCCCGTGCGCGAACAGCACCGCCGCGCCAGGATCGAGGTTCGGCGCGACGTCCTCGTCCCACACGCCCTTCTGCACGTGATCCGGCACGAGCATCGCCACCACCTGCGCGCCGCGCACGGCCTCGGCCACGGTGCCCGTGTCGAGCCCGGCCTCCTCCGCGGCCGCGCGCGAGCTGCTGCCGTCGCGCAGGCCGACCTGCACCTGGACGCCGGAGTCGTGGAGGTTGAGCGCGTGCGCGTGGCCCTGGCTGCCGAAGCCGACGACGGCGACCTTGCCGTCGAGGAGGGCGAGATCGCCGTCGCGGTGGATGGTCGCCATGAAGTGAGTCTCCTTTTCGTGGGTCAGACGAGGACGTGCTGCTTGGGACGTTTCGCATTGCTGCGGGACGGGCGGTTGAGGCCGATCCGTCCGGTGCGGACGAGCTCCTGGAGGCCGTGCGGCCGGACGAGCTCCTCGAACGAGTCGACGTCCTCGGGCGAGCCGGTCAGCTCGAACACAATCGCATCCGGGCCGAGGTCGACGACGCGGGCACCGAACACCTCGCCCATCGCCATCAGCTCGGCGCGGGCACTCGGCGGCGCGGTCACCTTCAGCAGCGCCAGCTCCCGCTCGAGCGCCTCGCCCGGGACGAGCTCGGAGACGCGGAGGACGTTGACGAGCTTGTGCATCTGCTTCTCAATCTGCTCGAGCGGCTGCCCGGCGCAGTCGACGCGCAGCGTGATCCGCGAGACGTCGTGCCGCTCGGTCGGGCCGACGGCGAGGCTCTCGATGTTGTACCCGCGTCGGGCGAACATGCTCGTGATGCGCGTGAGCGCACCCGGCTTGTTCTCCAGCAGGACGGCGACGGTATGGATCACGCCGTCACCTCGCTCGTCGTGTCGACGTACTCGACGAGGTCGAGCGCGGCGGCGCCGGCCGGGATCATCGGGAAGCAGTGCTCCGCCGGGTCGACGCGGGCGTCGACGACGGCCGTGCGTCCGGAGGCGAGCGCCTCCTCGAGCGCGTCCGCCACCTCGCCCTCCGTCTCGGCGGTGAAGCCGAGCGCCCCGTACGCCCGCGCGAGGCCGGCGTAGTCGGGCAGCGACTGCGTCAGGTGAATCTGCGAGAAGCGCTCGCCGAAGAACATGTCCTGCCACTGTCGCACCATGCCGAGGTAGCCGTTGTTGACGATCACCACGACGATGGGTAGATCCTCGAGCACCGAGGTCGCGAGCTCCTGCTGCGTCATCTGGAAGCAGCCGTCGCCGTCGATGCAGACGACGGTCGCATCCGGCCGGGCCGCCTTCGCGCCGACCGCCGCCGGGATGCCGTAGCCCATCGTCCCCAGCCCGCCCGAGGTGATGAACGTGCGCGGCCGGTCGCACAGGAGGTACTGCATCGCCCACATCTGATGCTGGCCGACGCCGGTCGTCCAGATGATGTCGTCACGCGACGCCGTCATCTCCTGCATCATCTCGAACACCGGCTGCGGCTTGAGCATGTCGCCCTCGCGGCTCTCGCCGTAGCGGAGCGGGAACTGCTCCTTCCACTCGGCGATCTGCCGCAGCCACGGATCGGTGCGCCCGGGCACGGCGAGCGTCGCCAGCTGCTTGGCCAGATCCGCCAGCACCGGCTTCAGCGGGCCGACCACGGGAACGTCGGCGCGGCGGATCTTGCCGATCTCCGCCGCGTCGATGTCGAGATGGACGACGGTCGCGCCGGGCGCGAACGCCGACACCTTGCCGGTGACGCGATCGTCGAAGCGCGAACCGACCGCGACGATCAGGTCGGCCTTGTTCAGGGCGAAGTTCGACCATTTGGGGCCGTGCATACCGGGCCAGCCGACGTGCAGCTCGTGCGTCTCCGGGAATCCGCTCTTGCCCATCAGCGTGGTCACAACCGGCAGCCGCGCCGTCTCCGCGAGCTTCAGCAGCTCGTCGGTGGCGTGGGCGTTGAGCACTCCTCCGCCGGCGTAGAGGATGGGCCGCTCCGCCGCGGCGACGGCCTGAGCAGCGGCCATCGTCTGGCGTGGGTGTCCGCGGCGGGGCGGCTTCCATCCGGGGAGGGACACGTCGTCGGGGTAGGAGAAATCGACCTCGGCTTCCTGGATGTCGCGCGGGATGTCCACGAGCACAGGCCCGCAGCGGCCGCTCCTGGCGACGTGGAACGCCGCCTTGATCGTGTGCGCGATCTCGTCCACGTCCTGCACGAGCCACGAGTGCTTGACGATCGGGATGGTGATCCCGGTGATGTCGCACTCCTGGAAGGCGTCGGTGCCGATCAGGTTCGAGCGCACCTGGCCGGTGATGCAGACCAGCGGCGTCGAGTCCATCCACGCGTCGGCGATCGGCGTGACGAGGTTCGTCGCGCCGGGGCCCGAGGTGGCGATGGCGACACCGGTGCGGCCGGAGGCGCGCGCGTAGCCCTCGGCCATGTGGCCGGCGCCCTGCTCGTGACGCGCGAGCACGTGACGGATGGTCGTGCCGCGTGCGAACGCGTCGTAGGTCGGGAGGATCGCGCCGCCCGGGAGGCCGAAGACGGTGTCGACTCCTTCCGCCTCGAGCGAGCGCAAGAGCGCGTCCGCCCCGTTCATCCGCTGCGGGTGTGTTTGTCTGTTTGGGGGGCTCACGCGGCACCCGCCCAGAACTCGGCGTTCTGCAGCGACAGCTGGAAGCCGTCGACGACGCGAGCGGTGAACTCGCGGCTCGTCGCGCCGACGCCACGGCGGAGGAGATCCGGCGTCTGCGGGCCGTCGACCAGCGCGGCCGAGACCGCGCCGGCGAGCGTCGCCGCAGCGGCCGGCTGGTGCAGCCCGTGCTCCAGCACGAGCGCTGCCGTGAGCAGCATGCTGCTGGGATTGACGACGCCGTTGCCGGCGATGGCGAAGCCGCCGTCCGGCGACGGGACGCACAGGCTCGGCCCGTGCTCGGCGATCAATGCATGCGCGGCGACGCGGGCCGCGGCCGGCGCGGCGACGATCTCGACGAGCGGCTCCGCCCACGCGGGGGCGACGACGACAACGTCGAACCGAGCGGCCTGGAACGCGGCCAGCGGCAGGGCGACGCGCGGCGACAGATGCTCGACGTGCACATGGTCGTAGCGCTCGGCCACCGAGTCGGCCAGCGCCGTCCAGTCGCCGTCGCCGACGGACGCGAGACGCAGGCTGCGCCTCTCCGCCAGCTCGAACGCACGCTCGAGCGCCCACTCGGAGCTCTCGTCGTCGAGCGGCGCGACGAGCGAGACGTCGTCGTGGTGGCCGAAGCGCACGCGGGTGACGCGGGCCCGCAGGTCGAGCTCCGCCATCACCTCGGCGAGCGCGGGCTCCTCCGCTCCGGCGACGAGCACCGCGTCGGAGGCGAGCACGGCGTCGCGCGTGGCGGCCGGGAACGCCTGCCCTCCGCGCGAGACCGCGGCCGCGCCGAACGGCGCGTGCACCTCGTCGAACGACAGTCCGTGCAGCCGCGCAACCGCGTCGAGCGCGCGCACGGCCTCCGCCATCAGCTCCGGGGCGGTGCCGGCCCCCGTCAGACAGGCAATCGTGGCCTTGTTGGTACTCACGCCGTCACCTCCTCGAACACTGCGTCGATGGGAACCGCTCCGCCGAAGTCGGCGAGAGCCTTGAACTTCCGGAAAGCGGTGTTCAGCTCCTCCCCGGAGACGACGATGCCGCGCTCCGCGCACGCCATCGCGAACGCGTGCCGGCCGGAATGCTTGCCGAGCGGCAGCGTCATCCGCACGCCGACCTCGCTCGGGTCGACGATCTGGTACGTGCGCTCGTCCTTGAGCATCCCGTCCTGGTGGATGCCGGCCTCGTGCGCGAACGCGTTGGCGCCGACGATCGCCTTGTTCGGCTGGACGACGTAGCCGCTGCGCTGCGCGACGAGCCGTGAGACGGCGGCGATCCGCGTCGTGTCGATGCCGGTGGCGACGTCGAAGTGATCCGCGCGGACGTGGAGCGCGACCACGAGCTCCTCGAGCGACGTGTTGCCGGCGCGCTCGCCGATCCCGTTCACGGTGCACTCGACCTGGCCCGCGCCGGCCTCGACGGCGGCGAGCGAGCCGGCGACGGCGAGCCCGAGGTCGTCGTGGCAGTGGACGGACAGCGTCACGCGCTCCAGCCCGGGGCTGCGCCGCCGGACCTCGGCGACGAAGGCCGCGTACTGCGCCGGGAGACACCGCCCGGCCGCGTCGGGAAGCCCGATCACCGTCGCTCCGGCCTCGACGGCGACGCCGCACATGTGCGCGACGCGCGCGAGATCGGCGCCGGTGGCGTCCTCGACGGAGAGCTGAACCTCATCGGCAAGCCCGAGCGCCGTCTCGACGGCCCAGCGGACGGACTCCTCCTCGCCGGTGGCGACGCAGACGTGGATGCGCGACCGGCGCGCGCCCGCGAGCGCCGCGCCCGCGGCATCGAGATCCTCCTGCCGGGCCTGGGCGGCCACGGCGACCGTCGGCGCGCTCACGGCGGCGACCACGGCGCGAACGCCGGCGGGGTCACCCGCGGAGCCGGCCTCGACGACGTCGACGCCGAGCCGCTCGAGCTCCGCGGCGATCGCAGCGCGATCCTGCGACAGGAGGGCAAAGCCCGGCAGCGACCCGCCGTCGCGCAACGTCGTATCGAAGATCTGGATCCTGCGAGGTGACACGAACACTTCCTTCCTGAACCGCTTGCTGGTTCAACACCCCGTGCGAAGACGCACTTCTGGTGTCGTGAGGTCGGCGTATGCGCCCTTTATCTGGCGCGTGTTCGTGTTCTCCCCCTAGAGGGGGAGAATCGAGATAACGACGGAAATAATCGTGCCGGGCGCAGCCGCGAGCCGGATCTGGCTCGAGCGGATGGGTGTCGGCGTCGTCGTCATCGCGCTCTCACAGTGCCGGAGGTTCCCGTCCCTGTCAAATTTCCGGCGCAAACCGGAGAACTCGATTTCGCCCCGGAGCCGCTCCCGATAGCCTCTCAGGCTCGATGGCGCGCACGCTGAACGTCAAGAAGCCGGTCATTTTCGCGTTCGCCGCGCCCTTCAGTCTGCGCTAGTCGGCTCCCCTCTCCGCCCCCGCCGACTAGCAGCAAAGGCGGAGACTTCTTCCTCTCAAACCCTGCGAGGCGTAGCTCCCGTGTCCGAACGCTCAACCCGTATCCCACCGCAGCAGCAGCCGGCGTCGGGGTTGTACGACCCGGCGTTCGAGCACGACGCCTGCGGCGTGGCGCTGGTGGCCCGGCTGAACGGCCTGCCGGCGCACGAGACCGTCGAACGCGCATTGCGCGCGGTGGCGAATCTCGAGCACCGCGGGGCCCAGGGCGCCGATCCGGACACCGGCGACGGCGCCGGGATCCTCGTCCAGATCCCGGACGCGTTCTTCCGCGGCGAGCTGGGCGAGCGGCTGCCGGCGCCCGGCGCCTATTCGGTCGGGACGTGCTTCCTGCCGGACGACACGCAGCAGCGGGCGCGCGTCGAGCAGCTGGTCGAGGACGCGATCGCCTCGGAGGGACAGGAGCTGCTGGGCTGGCGCGACGTGCCCGTGGATCTCCGCTTCGCCGGCACGACGGCGGCTGCGCTCGTCCCGTGCATGCGCCAGGTGATCGTCGGCGCGTCGGCGGAGCTCGCGGCCGACCAGGACGCCTTCGAGCGGAAGCTGTACGTGATCCGCCGCGTCGCGGAGAAGGCCGCCGTGAACGAGCTCGTCGTGCCGAGCCTCTCCTCGCGCACGCTCGTCTACAAGGGGATGCTGACGGCGCCGCAGCTGGCGGGCTTCTTCCCCGACCTGAGCGACCCGCGCTTCGAAAGCGCGCTCGCGCTGATCCACTCGCGCTTCTCCACCAACACGTTCCCGAGCTGGGCGCTCGCGCACCCGTACCGGATGATCGCCCACAACGGCGAGATCAACACGCTGCGTGGCAACGTCAACTGGATGCGCGCGCGCGAGTCGCAGCTGGCGTCGGAGCTGTTCGGCGACGACCTGCCGAAGGTGCTGCCGGTGATCGGCGAGGGCGGCTCCGACACGGCGGTGTTCGACAACGTGCTCGAGCTGCTCGTGCTCGCGGGCCGGTCGGTCCCGCACGCGATGATGATGATGATCCCCGAGGCGTTCGAGGGACGAGACGATCTCCCGGACGAGCTGAAGGGCTTCTACGCGTACCACCAGTGCCTGATGGAGCCGTGGGACGGGCCGGCCGCGATCGCCTTCACCGACGGCCGCGTGATCGGCGCGACGCTCGACCGCAACGGGCTCCGGCCCGGCCGCTGGTTCGAGACCGCCGACGGCTGGGTCGTGCTCGCTTCCGAGACCGGCGTGCTCGAGGAGCCGGCGGAGAACGTCGTGCGGCGCGGGCGGCTGCAGCCGGGCAAGCTCTTCCTCGTCGATCTCGCGGAGCACCGCATCGTCCCCGACGACGAGATCAAGCGCTCCGTCGCCACCCGCCGCCCGTATGCCGAGTGGGTCCGGAACGAAACCGTCCGCCTCGCCGACCTGCCGGAGGCGCCCGCGCCCGAGCCGCCCACGGAGCCGCTGCGGCAGCGCCAGCTCCTGTTCGGCTACGCGCAGGAGGACATGAAGATGATGCTCGGGCCGCTCGCGCGCAACGCGGAGGAAGCGGTCGGCTCGATGGGCAACGACACGCCGCTGGCGGTGCTGTCGCAACGCAAGCCGCTCCTCTACTCGTACTTCAAGCAGCTGTTCGCGCAGGTGACGAACCCGCCCATCGACTCGATCCGCGAGGCCGTGGTGATGAGCGTGAAGGCGAGCGTCGGCTCGGAGCGGAACCTGCTGGACGAGACGCCGGAGCACGCGCGGCAGCTCGTGATCGACAATCCGATCCTCCGCGACAGCGAGCTCGACCAGCTGCGCCACGTCCGCTCCGACGTCTTCAAGGCGCACACGGTCGACACGACGTGGCCGGTCGAAAGCGGCGCCGACGGGCTGGCGACGGCGCTCGACCGGATCTGCCTCAACGTCGACATCGCGCTCGCCGCAGGCACGAACATCCTCATCCTGTCCGACCGCGGCGCGGGTCCGGCGCGCGTGCCGGTGCCGTCGCTGCTCGCGACCGCCGCCGTGCACAACCATCTCGTCCGCGAGGGGACACGGCTGCAGACGGGCATCGTCGTCGAGTCCGGCGAGCCGCGCAGCGTGCACAGCATCGCCACGCTGATCGGCTACGGCGCGGCCGCCGTCAACCCGTACCTGATGCTGGAGACGCTCGTCGAGCTCGCGGAGCAGGGCTGGCTGCCGGAGGGGATGACCGGCGAGCAGGCGCAGGCACGCGCGGTCAAGGGCATCGCCAAGGGTCTGCTCAAGACGATGTCCAAGATGGGCATCTCCACCATCCCGTCGTACTGCGGCGCGCAGATCTTCGAGGCGGTCGGGCTCTCCTCCGAGCTCGTCGACCGCCACTTCACCTTCACGCCGTCGCGCATCGGCGGGATCGGGCTGCGCGAGCTGGCCGAGGGCTCGCTCGCCCGCCACGCGCGCGCGTACCCCGGCTCCGCGGACGAGCTGCTGCCCGTGATCGGCCTGTACGCGTGGCGCCGCGAGGGCGAGCACCACCAGTGGAATCCGGACACGATCGCGCTGCTCCAGCATTCGGTGCGCAACCACAGCCCGGAGACGTTCGAGGAATACTCGCGCACGGTCAACGCCGAGTCGGCGCGCCGCTCCACGCTGCGCGGGCTGATGAAGTTCCGCTTCGCCGACGACGGCGGCGTCCCGCTCGACGAGGTAGAGACGGCGGCGGAGATCGTCAAGCGGTTCTCCACCGGCGCGATGTCGCTCGGCTCGATCTCGCGCGAGGCGCACGAGACGCTGGCGATCGCGATGAACCGGATCGGCGGCCGCTCGAACACCGGCGAGGGCGGCGAGGATCCCGTCCGTTACGTCCCGGACGACAACGGCGACTCGCGCCGGTCGGCGATCAAGCAGGTCGCGTCCGGCCGCTTCGGCGTGAACGCGTACTACCTCGCGAACGCGGACGAGCTGCAGATCAAGATGGCGCAGGGCGCGAAGCCGGGCGAGGGCGGCCAGCTGCCCGGCCACAAGGTGGACGACTACATCGCCAGCGTGCGGCTGACGACGCCGGGAGTCGGGCTGATCTCGCCGCCGCCGCATCACGACATCTACTCGATCGAGGACCTGAAGCAGCTGATCTACGACCTCCGCTGCGGCAACCCGGAGGCGCGGATCTCCGTGAAGCTCGTCTCCGAGGTCGGCGTCGGCACCGTCGCCGCCGGCGTGGCGAAGGCGGGCGCCGACCACGTGCTCATCTCCGGGCACGAGGGCGGCACCGGCGCGTCGCCGGTCTCGTCCATCCTCCACGCGGGCGTGCCGTGGGAGCTCGGGCTGGCCGAGACGCAGCAGACGCTCGTGCTCAACGACCTGCGCTCGCGGATCTGGGTGCAGACGGACGGCCAGCTGAAGACGGGCCGCGACGTTGTCGTCGCCGCGCTGCTCGGCGCCGACGAGATGGGCTTCGCCACCGCGCCGCTGATCGCGACCGGCTGCGTGATGATGCGCGCCTGCCACCTGAACACGTGCCCGGTCGGGATCGCGACGCAGGATCCGGAGCTGCGCAAGCGCTTCGCCGGCAAGCCGGAGCACGTGGTCGAGTTCTTCTTCTTCGTCGCCGAGGAGGCGCGGCAGATCATGGCGCGGCTCGGCATCGCCCGCTTCGAGGATCTCGTCGGCCGGGTCGACCTGCTGGACGGGGACGACGCCGTCGCGTCGTGGCGCGAGCGCGGCGTCGACCTGTCGCGGATCCTGCAGAAGGCGGCCGCGCCGCCCGAGGCGCCGCTGCGCCGGACGCGCGCGCAGGCGCCGAGCCTCGACGACGCGCTCGACCACAAGCTGATCTCGGCCGCGCGCGCGGCGATCGAGAGCGGCAAGCCGGTGCAGTCGGAGCTCGCGATCGCGAACACGAACCGCACCGTCGGCGGGCTGCTCTCCAACGCCGTCACGCGGCGATACGGCGCCGCCGGCCTGCCGCCGGGAACGATCCGCTTCACGCTGCGCGGCTCCGCCGGCCAGTCGTTCGGCGCGTGGCTCGCGCCCGGCGTGGAGCTGACGCTCGTCGGCGACGCGAACGACTACGTCGGCAAGGGCCTCTCCGGCGGCGTGATCGCACTGCGCCCGCCGGAGGATGCGGCGTTCCGTGCCGAGGAGAACGTGATCGCCGGCAACACGATCCTGTACGGCGCCACTCGCGGACGCGCGTTCTTCCGCGGCGTCGTCGGCGAGCGCTTCGCCGTCCGCAACTCGGGCGCGAGCGCCGTGGTCGAGGGCGTCGGCGACCACGGCTGCGAGTACATGACGGGCGGCGTCGCCGTCGTGCTCGGCCGCACCGGGCGGAACTTCGCCGCGGGGATGAGCGGCGGCGTCGCGTACGTGCTCGACGAGGACGGGACGTTCGCCGACCGCTGCAACCACGAGCTGGTCGGCCTCGAGCCGGTCGCCGGCGAGGACGCGGAGCTCCTGCGCGCGCTCGTCGAGGAGCACGAGCTGCGCACCGGCTCGCCCGTCGCGGCGCGCGTGCTCGCCGGCTGGGACGTCGCGCAAGGTCTCTTCCTCAAGGTGATACCGCACGACTACAAGCGCGCGCTCGGCCTGCACCGCGACCGTCCCATGTCCAGCGGCGGCGACGGCTTCCTCACCGCCGAGACGGAAACTGCGGAGGCGGTCGCCTAAGTGCTCCCCCAGGCAATGTCCTCTGGCTCCTGGAACGCGATCACGCTGCGCGCTGCCGCGTCCTCGGTCGCGCCCGTAGCCAAAGCTACGAACGCTCCCTGCGTCCTTGCATCGCTTGGTGCTCGCGCCCCAGAAGCTCACCAACATCACCTGGGGGAGCACTAATGGGCGAGCTCGGCGCCTTCCTCAAGCTGCAGCGCGCGGAGTCGCTCGAGCGCGCGCCCGCGGAGCGCGTGCACGACCACCGCGAGTTCGTCAAGCCGCTCCCCCTCGTCCAGCTGCAGGAGCAGGGCGCGCGCTGCATGGAGTGCGGCGTGCCGTTCTGCCACAGCGGCTGCCCGCTCGGGAATCTGATCCCGGACTGGAACGACCTCGTCTACCGCGACCGCTTCCGCGAGGCGCTCGACCAGCTGCACCGCACGAACAACTTCCCGGAGTTCACCGGCCGCCTCTGCCCCGCGCCGTGCGAGGCCGCCTGCGTGCTGGAGATCGACGAGGGCAACGCCGTCTCGATCAAGCAGATCGAGCTGGCGATCGTGAACCGCGCGTGGGAGGAGGGCTGGATCGTCCCGCAGCCGCCCGCCGCGCGCAGCGGCCGCACCGTCGCGGTCGTCGGCTCCGGCCCCGCGGGTCTCGCGTGCGCGCAGCAGCTGAATCGTGCCGGCCATCTCGTCACCGTCTTCGAGCGCGACGAGGCGGGCGGCGGGCTGCTCCGGTTCGGCGTGCCCGACTTCAAGATCGAGAAGACCGTCGTCGAGCGGCGGCTCGATCAGCTTGCTGCCGAAGGCGTCGACTTCCGCTACGGCGTCTCGGTCGGCGTCGATCTCGACCCGGCGGAGCTGGTGGACGGGTTCGACGCGGTCGTGCTCGCCGTCGGCTCACGGGTGCCGCGCGACCTGCCGGTGCCGGGACGCGGGCTGGACGGCGTGCACTTCGCCATGGAGTACCTGTACGAGCAGACCCGCGTCGTGGCCGGGACGCTGTCCGCACCGGCGGTCACCGCGGCGGGCAAGCACGTGATCGTGATCGGCGGCGGCGACACCGGTGCCGACTGCGTCGCGAGCGCCCACCGTGAGCAGGCAGCGTCGGTGACGCAGATCGAGCTGCTCGGCGAGCCGCCCGTCCACCGTCCCGACGAGCTCACGCCGTGGCCGCTCTGGCCGATGAAGCTCCGCACCTCGTACGCGCTGAAGGAGGGCGGCGAGCGCAGCTTCGCCGTCTCCACGACGGAGCTGACCGGTGGCGCCGCCGTCGAGCAGATCCACTGGCGCGAGAACACCGGCGTGCCGCCGTTCGAGCCGGTGCCTGGAACCGAGGAGAGCCACCCGGCGGAGCTCGTGCTGCTGGCGCTGGGCTTCACCGGCCCGGAGCCGGCGCTGCTGGACCAGCTCGGCGTCGAACGCGACGCGCGCGGCTCGGTCGCGGCGACCGAGTTCGCCACCTCGGCTTCCGGCGTGTTCGCCGCGGGCGACGCGCGCCGCGGACAGTCGCTGATCGTCTGGGCGATCGACGAGGGCCGCCGCTGCGCCCGCGCCGTCGACGCATGGCTCGAGGACAACGGCGCCCGCACCGCGGCCGCCGCCGCGACGATCTCGTGACACATCCGTACTGGGGCCTGGCCCCAGCCTCCGGGAACCGTGGCGGAAGCGCGAAAGTCCGGGGCCAGGCCCCGATACGGAACCGTCACGCCTTGCGTGCGGCCGCAGGAAACCGCCGCGGCGCGCTAGCGCAGCCCTAGCAACTTCACCGCGTTCTCCTTCAGGATCAGCGGCCGCACCTCGTCCTTGAAGTCCGCCTTGGCGAAGTCCTCGAGCCAGCGGTCCGGCGTGATCAGCGGGAAGTCGGAGCCGAACAGCACTCGGTGCTTCAACAGCGTGTTCGCGTAGCTGATCAGGTTCGGCGAGAAGTACTTCGGCGACCAGCCGGACAGATCGATGTAGACCTGCTGCTTGTGCAGCGCGATCGAGATCGCCTCGTCCTGCCACGGGAACGACGGATGCGCCATCACGATCGTCAGCTCCGGGAAGTCGGCTGCGACGTCGTCCAGGTGCATCGGGTTCGAGTACTTGAGCCGGACGCCGCCGCCGCCAGGCAGGCCGGTGCCGATGCCGGAGTGGCCGGTGTGGAAGAGCGCCGGCAGCCCCGCCTCGGCGATCGCCTCGTACAGCGGGTAGACGCTGCGGTCGTCCGGGAAGAACGCCTGGATGTTCGGGTGGAACTTGAAGCCGCGGACGTCGTGGTCGCGGATCAGGCGCTTCGCCTCCTCGACCGCGTCCGGCTTGTGCGGGTCGATCGACGCGAAGGGAATCAGCACGTCGGGATTCGCCGCCGCGACCTCGGCGATCTCCTCGTTCCGCACCGCCTTGCGGCCGGTCACCGTCTCCGCGTCGACGGAGAAGATCACCGCCATCATCTTCCGCTCGCGGTAGTAGTCGGCGACGTCGTCCGGCGTCGGCAGCGCGTCCTCGCCGAAGTACTTGGCCGCGGCCGCGCGCCACTCGGGCTTCAGGCCGTCCTCGCCCGTGCGGCGCGAGACCTCCGCGTGCGTGTGCACGTCGATGGCGACGATTTCGTCGAGCTCGAGCATCTCCAGGACTATCTCACGCAGCTACCGTTGGCCCATGGAGAAGATCGAGAAGACCGACGAGCAGTGGCGCCAGGAGCTGACGCCGGAACAGTACCGCGTGTTGCGCGAGAAGGGCACGGAGCGGCCGTTCACCGGTGAGTACGACCACTCGTTCGAGCCGGGCACGTACGTCTGCGCAGGCTGTGGCACCGAGCTGTTCGCGTCAGACGCGAAGTACGACTCGGGCTGCGGCTGGCCCGCGTTCTACGCCCCCGCCGACGGCGACGCGGTCGCGGAGGAGACGGACCGGAGCTTCGGCATGACCCGCACGGAGGTGCTCTGCGCCGCGTGCGGCGGGCACCTGGGTCACGTCTTCCCCGACGGCCCCGCGCCGACCGGTCTGCGCTACTGCATCAACTCGGCCTCGTTGAAGCACGAAGCGTCGTAGCGCTCACAGCCACAACGCCGCGACTGCGCCGGCGAGCGTGAGCGGAACGAGCAGAAGACCGAGCCGCGAATAGGTCACGATCGACGCGTCGGCTTTGATCGTGCGCGCAGACTGGAGCCAGAGCACCGCCGAGAGCGAGCCTGTGACGGCGAGATTCGGACCGAGGTCGAGGCCGAGCAGCAGCGCCCGCGGGTGCGGCGGCGCATGGGCCGAGAGGAGCACCGCGGCGGGCAGGTTGTTGACGACGATCGAGCTCGCGGCGGCGATCGCAGCCGTCGGCAAGCGGCCGCTCGCCCCGAGTATCCGCGACGGCAAATCCCAGTCCCGGGCGAGGGTCCCGAGGGCGACGGTGAGGCCGAAGAGAAAGGCGAGCACGCGTACGTCGAGCCGCGGGCGCAGACGGCGCAAGGCGGTCGCGCAGAGTCCCACCACGAGCACGGGCAGCGCCGCATCCGGCAGCGCGAGCACCGCCACCGTCGCGGCGATGGTCGCGGCCGCTCCGACCCCGAACCGCAGCGGCGGGGCGGCACCGTCGTCCGGCTCGGCCTGGCCGAGCGGATAGGCGAAGGCGAGGAAGCCGACCGTGAGCGCGCAGGCCGCGAGCCACGAAGGCGCCATCGAGGCCGCGAAGCGGGCGCCGCCGACCGGATTGCGGCGCAGGACGAGCAGGTTGGTCAGGTTCGAGGCCGGTAGGAGAATCGAAGCCGCGTTGGCCATGAACACCGACCCGTACAGGAACGGCCGCTCGTCCAGCCCTCGCCGGCGCGCCGCATGGACGAGTACCGGCGTAAGGAAGACGACGGCCGTGTCCAGGTTGAGCACAGCGGTGACCACGGCAACCAGCCCGAGCAGCGCCACGAGGAGGCCGCGCGACCCGAGCCGCGTCCCGGCGATCCGCGCACCGACGGCCTCGAACAGACCGTCCTCCGCGGCCACCGCCCCGATCAGCAGCAGGCCGATGACGAGCACGAAGGGCGGCCACGCCTGCCCGGCGGCGGATACCATCGCATCGGCAACCATGCTTAACAGTTAAGCAGACTATACTAATGCCCCGCCCCCGCCATCGCACGAGCGGCCGCCACGCGGCGGATGCGCTCGCCCGGACGGTCCCTCTCGTCGGCCGCTGGATCGAGCGGCTGCTCTCGGGGCACGAGCCGCCGCTGACCGTCGCCCAGTACCTCGCGCTCCAGGCGATCGACGAGGGCGACGTCGTCGGCTCCGAGCTCGCGCGCCGCACCGCGGTCTCGCCTGCGGCGGTCTCGCAGCTGCTGGCCGGGCTCGAGGCGAGCGGCTTCGTTCGGCGCGAGCGCGGCGTCGAGGACCGGAGACGTCAGCCGGTCACGCTGACGCCGGCCGGCGAGCAGGCGCTGCGCTCGGCGCAGGAGCTGCTGCGCGAACGGCTCTCGGCCCTGCTCGACGACCTGCACGGACCGGAGGCGGACGCGCTGGCCCGGCTGCTGACGCGGCTCGAGCACGCGCTCGCCGGCACGACCCCGCCGCCGCGGCCGCCGCGCCGGCCGCCGCCGCCGCCGCCGCACCGAAAGCGCTAGGCCTCCAGCTCGAGCTCGATCGTCCGGCCGCGGCCGGCGACGACCACGACCGTCGAGGGCAGGCACAGCTCCTGCAGCCACCGCCTGACCTCGGCTTCGACCTCCTCCAGACGGTTGGTCTCGCTCTCGAACTCCACCGTCCACACGTCGCGGACGCCGGCCGCGACGCCGTCGTCGGCGAGACGGGAGCCGAGGGCGAACGCCGCCTCGGCGTCCGGGGCATGGATCCTGATCCTGGCGGGTGCGATGGTCACGGATGGAGCGTCCGGCCGGGCGGGTCCGCACCCATCGGCCGCCGCCCCGATCGCGGCTGCGCGCAACTACCGAGGGGCGATACTGACGCGATGCCAACCGGCGCCGGACCGACTCTCGAGCTGCTCGACTGGAGGCGGCGTGTCTTCGCGCTCTACGCAGACGTGCGCGCGAGCGGCGACCCCGAGGCGGCGTGGCGGCACTGGCGGGAGACGAGGGACGAGCTGTTCCGCACGCATCCGCAGTCGCCGCTGCCCGACAGCGGACGGGCGGCGTTCACGCAGCTCGACTACTTCGACTACGACGCGGCATTCCGCGTGACCGCGACGCTGCGGGATCTCGAGGCGCCGCCGCTGCCGATCGACGCGAGCGGCGGCGGGACGCTGACGTTCCGTCCCTTCGCCACCGCGTCGTTCGAGCTGCAGGGCGAGCCGTACGCGCTGGAGCTCTACTGGCTCGAGGGCTACGGCGGCGGCGTCTTCCTGCCGTTCCGCGACGCGACGAGCGGGAGCGAGACCTACGGCGGCGGCCGGTACATCCTCGATACGGTCAAGGGTGCCGACCTCGGCGGTGGAAAGGACTCGCTCGTGCTCGACTTCAACTTCGCCTACAACCCGTCCTGCTCCTACGACCCCGGCTGGGTGTGCCCGCTCTCGCCGCCGGCGAACAGGCTGCCGCTGCGGATCGCCGCCGGCGAGCGGTTCGTCGTATGAGCGAGCCGACTCCGGAGCTGCGTGAGCTCCGCGCCGAGATCGCCGAGATCGACACGGCGGTGCTCGAGGCGCTGAACCGCCGTCTCGGGCTGGTCATGCGCGTGCGTGAGCACAAGCAGGCGGCGGGAACCCGATTCGTCGATGCCGAGCGGGAGGCCGAGCTCCTGCGCGAGCTGGAGGCGCGCAACGGCGGCCCGCTCTCCGACGGCGCCGTGCGCTCGCTCTTCTCCGCCGTGCTCGACGTGATGAAGCAGGAGACCGCAGAGGAGCCGCGCCCTCAGGCCGCTCCCGCGGCAGCGCCGTCCTCGCTCGGGATCGAGCGCCTCGCGGTGGTCGGCACGGGACTCGTGGGGACGTCGGTCGCTCTGGCGGCGAAGCGGGCCGGTGCGGTCACGGTCGGCGGCTTCGACACCGAGCCGGCGACGCTGCGGGAGGCGGCCACGCGCGGCGCCTTCGACGCGCAGGCGCCGTCGCTCGCGGACGCGCTCGCGGGCGCGGAGCTCGTCGTCGTCGCCGTCCCGGTCGGCGCCGCCGTGGAGACGACGCGCGCCGTCCTAGCGGCCGCCGGGCCCGACACGACAGTCACCGACGTCGCCTCGACGAAGCGCGCCCTGACCGCGGCGATCGACGACCCGCGTTTCGTCCCGGGGCATCCCGTCGCGGGCGGCGAGACCGGCGGCCCCGCACGCGCCGCCGCGGATCTGTTCGACGGCGCGACCTGGTTCGTCACGCCGACGGCGGCGACGGACGCGGCGCGGCTCGAAGCGGTCGAGCGGTTCGCCTCCGCACTCGGCGCCAGACCCGTCCGGCAGGACGCGGACGACCACGACCGCCTGCTCGCGCTCACGAGCCATCTGCCGCACGCGCTCGCCAACCTGCTGATCGGCCGCGTCGCCGCTGCTGCAGCCGGTGACGACGCGCCGCTCGAGCACGCCGGCGCGTCGCTGCGCGACATGACGCGCATCGCCGGCGCGAACCCGGCCGTCTGGATCGACATCTTCGTCGAGAACGGCGACCTGATCGCCGACGCGTTGCAGGCGTACGGCGCCGACCTCGAGGACGTCGAGCGCGCGCTGCGCGACGGCGACCGCGCCTTCTTCGAGCGCACGATCGCGGGCGCAGCCGACACGCGCAGCCGCATGCTCGCCCACGCCTACCGCACCGAGGCGACGCAGATCAACCGCATCCGCATCCGCGTCCCGGACCGTCCCGGCGTCCTGGCGCAGATCACCCAGATCCTCGGCGCCGCCGGGATCAACATCGAGGACTTCGAGCTCCGCCACGTCTCGCCCGAGTACGGCGGCGTCCTCGTCATCCTCGTCAACGGCAGCGACCCGGCGAACCGCGCCCGCGCACTGTTGCGCAGGGAAGGCTACGCCGCCGCTTGAACACGGGGGAAACCGTGTTTCCCCCGTGGCCGCGGCTCGCCTCCGTCTAAGCCACCTTCGGTCGGCTTAGCCTCCGGCCTTGGTCGCGTCGTAGGCGACTTCGGGAAACCGCTCCGGGGAGGAGCCGCGTAGTCCCTTCCCGAGACGTCCGCACGAAAGGAGTGAACGGATGCGAGATCGACGCATTGGGCTGGTTGTCGCGATCCTCGTGGTCGCGATGGCGGGCGTCGGCGTGGCGATGGCGGCTACCAGGTCGACGTCCGCGAAGAGCGGGACGGTGATGGCGGCGAAGGTCGGCAAGTACGGCACCGTCCTCGTCGCCGCGAACGGGAGGACGCTGTACCGCTACACGCCCGACAAGAAGAACGTCAGCACGTGCACCGGCGCGTGCGCGAGCTACTGGCCGCCGCTCCTCGTGAAGGGAACGGCGAAGCCGACCGCCGGCTCCGGCGTCTCGGCGAGCCTGCTCGGAGTGACCATGCGCTCGAACGGCGCGCACCAGGTCACCTACGCGGGGTATCCGCTCTACTACTACGCGGCCGACAAGAAGGCAGGCCAGACGAGCGGCGAGGGATTCGAGAAGACGTGGTACGTGGTCAGCGCGACCGGCGGCCTGGTCAAGACGACGGTGAAATCGTCCGGCGGCACCACGACGAAGAAGTCCGCCTGGGGTTGAGCCGCGAAAAACGTCCCCAGAAATGCCTAGTCCCCGTGAACCCGAGGGCCCACAGGGACTTGGCGAGAGGGAATGTCCCACACCCGCAGACGCGTGTCAAGCACCATCCGGCGCGCGTCTGCGGAGTGGGCGAGCGCGCAGGCTGAAGGCCCACGCGAGCGCGACCAGCAGCAGCCCGAGGCCGACGGCGATCCACGTCGCAGGCGACGTCCCATGCGCTCCCGTCGTGGTCGTGGGCGCCGCCGCGACCGGCTCGGCGAGCCGGTGTCCGTCCGCAGCGGCGAGGCGCTGAACCGCCGTGGCGGCGGTGGCGACGAGATTGCCGCGGTCGACCGCGACGCCACGAAGGACGGCGCTCTCGCGCGTCACCGCCCTCCCGTCGTGGTAGACGCCCAGCCCGTTCGGCATCACCGTGAGCAGGCGCCCGCGGTAGAGCAGCGACAGCTCGACGCCGAGGAAGTGCGCGTACGTCTGCGGCTGCCGCCACAGCGCGGTGACGGAGCCGAGGTCGTACGAGGATGCGACCACCGCCACCTTCAGCGGATAGCCGGCGCGGCGCGACTCGCGCACGAGCGCCGCCAGCCGCGTCGCGTCCGCCGCCGGAGCGCCGGCGTCCTGCGGGACGAAGACGCCCTGCGTGTACAGCACGTCGCTCGCCGGATCGCCGTCCGCGCGCGCGGCTGCCGGGGCGAGCGCGGCGAGCGCGAGCGCGAGGACTGCGGCGGATCGGAGCCTGAGGCGTGACATTTGCGTCGTGGGGCGATGCTACGCGCCCGGATCAGCCATACTCTCGTCGGGTCTCGTGTCCGCGCAACAGCCATCCGTCGCCGGCGGCTCGCCGCGCCTCTTTCGCTGGGTGCTCTGGAGCAGCGTCGCGCTCATCGGCGTCCTCGGCGGCCTGCTCATCGGTGTGTTCACGACCTCGCACAAGCCGGCGGCGATGGCCGAGAGCTCGCTCACGCCGGATGCGGCGGCCGCGACCTGGAGCGCGGGCGCGAAGCCCGCGCCGGGCTTCCGTCTGACCGACCAGAACGGGAAGGCCGTCTCGCTCGCCGCGTACCACGGGCGGCCGGTGATCGTCACCTTCATCGACCCGCTCTGCCGGAACTTCTGCCCACTCGAGGCGAAGGTGCTGAACAACGTCGTCGCCAAGCTGCCGGCGGCACAGCGACCCGCGATCGTCGCGGTCAGCGTCAACCTCTGGGGCAACGCGCGCAAATACCTGGTGCAGGACGTCCACAAGTGGCAGCTGACGCCGGAGTGGCGCTGGGGCGTCGGCAGCTCGGCGCAGCTCGAAGCGGTCTGGAAGTCGTACCAGATCGAGGTGCTCGACCAGACGAAGACGATCGCCGGAGTGACCGTGCACCAGATCACGCACACCGAGGGCGCGTTCATCGTCGACCCGTCCGGGCACGAGCGTGCGCTCTACCTCTGGCCGTTCCGCGCCGTCGACGTCACACGCACGCTGCAGCAGTTGCGTGGCTCGGCGTAGAGCCGGAGCCGCACTCGTCCTCGCGCTGACGGCGGCCGCGCTGCTGCCGGGACGCGCGTCCGCGCACGCGGGCCTCACGCCGCCCGCGGCGACGAGCTTCCGCGCGAAGCTGAGCTCCGTGCCGGCCGGAATCGACGCACGCATCGTCGACGGCGACCAACGGCTCTGGCTGCGCGCCTCGCCGCGGCTGACCGCATACGTGCTCGGGCTCGAGGGCGAGGCGTATCTCCGCTTCTCCCCCGCCGGCGTCGCCGTGAACGTCCACTCGCCGACGTACTACCTGAACCGTCGCCGCCCGCTGAAGCCGCCGGCCGGCCTGAGTCCGGGGACGCCGCCGCTCTGGAAGCAGCTGTCGAGCGGGCACACGTACTCCTGGCACGAGGGCCGGCTGCACGCGCTCGCCGCGGCGGCGCGCACGCCCGGATCGGCGTACGTCGGACGCTGGACAGTTCCGGTCCTCGCCGGCGGGACGATGACGAGCATCTCGGGCACGCTCTGGCACGCCGACGATCCGTCGCTCGTCTGGTTCTGGCCGGTCGCCGTGCTGCTCGGCTGCCTCGCGGCCGTGCTGCGGCTGCGCGATCCGCGGCTCGACGCCACGGCGATGAGTGTGCTCGCCGGGGTCACGCTCGGCGCCGCGACGCTCGGACGGCTCGGACGCGAGCTCGTCGGCAGGCCGACGGTGTCGACGGGACAGCTGCTGCTCGTGGCACTGACCTGCGCCGTCGCCGCGGGGCTCGCCGTGCTCTACCTGCGGCGCGAGTGGCGCGTGGTCGCGGCCGCGGCGATCGCGGTGCTCGGCGTCTACCAGGGACTCGCGCTCGTGGGGACGCTGCTGCACGGATTCGTGCTGTCCGTCCTCCCGGCGTGGCTCGAGCGTGCGGCCGCGACGACATCGCTCGCGGCGGGCACGGGGCTGTTCGTCATCGTGGTTGCGGGCGCGACGCGGCACGACGGCGCAGTGCGAGCCGCAGCAGGCCGCCGACGAGCAGCACGGCCACAACCGCAACGATGATCACGAGCCGGTCGTGCGAGTTGCGCTGCGCCGGCGTCGTCACGTGCGACGGGGGCGAGAGCTTGATTCCGTCCGCGGCGGCGAGCTTCTGCACGCCGGCGAGAGCCGCGCGCACGAGACCGTCGTCGCCCGGCTGGATAGGAATCGCCGCGAGCGTCACGTACTCCTTCGCCACCGGCTGACCCGGACGGTAGAACCCGAACCCGTTCGGCATCACGATCAGCAGCCGCTCCTTGAAGAAGGTCGCGTCCTCCTCGCCGAGGAAGCGCGCGTACAGCTTCGGCTGCCGCCACAGGGACGTGACCGAGCCGAGGTCGTAGCTGTCCGGGATCAGCGCGACCTTGATCGGGAAGCCCTTCGCCTTCGCCTCCCGCACGACCGCGAGCAGCTGTCCCTCGAGCACCGGCGAGAACTTCCCGTCGTAGGGGAAGTACACCGGCTGGGTGATCAGGTAGTCGCTCGCCGGATCGCCGTCGGCGCGCGCGCCCGCGGCGAGCACGGCCGCCGCGACGATCGCGATGCAGACGATCGCTGCGCCGCGCCTCACGACACCTTCAGCGTGAACGGCGCTGTCACCACGCGTCCGTCCACCTTCGTCTGGAGGAACAGCCGCCACGTGCCCGGCACCGGGACGAGCACGCCGACTCTCAGCTTTCCCGGTGTCGCTGATGTGCCGGTCACCTTCGCCGTGCCGAAGACGCTCGCGCAGCCGGAGACACCGGGCGCACACACATGCGTGTGGAAGTAGTCGAGCGATCCCTTGCGGAAGAAGATCGCATGGGCGAGCGCTCCGAACCACGGCGTGAACGTCGCCGGCTTCCCCTCCGGCCCGGTCACGGTGAAGTCGAGCAGCGCCGGGTCGATCGCCTTCAGGTGCGGCACCCCGTGCAGGACGAAGTGGACGCCGTCGACCGTCTGGCTCGGATTGAACGGCGGCAGCGGCTTCGGCACGTAGGTCCCTGCGACCGTGAGGCTCGTGAACAGCTGGTAGTTGACGAGCGAGGCGGGGCCGGTCGGCTTCGGATAGACGTCGATCACGACCTTGTACGGGCCCGGCGAGGGGAACGTGACCTTCGTCGAGACGCGGCCGTCGGGCGCGACCGGCGGGTGCATGTGGATGATCGTGCTCAGGTCGTGCCGGACGATGATCAGGTGGACGCCGTTGTGCGGACCCACACCGTGCTTGTACTGCGTCAGCGGCTCGCCGTTGGGCTGGATGACCGTGAAGGCAACCGTCGTCGGCACGCCGGGACGCACCGGCCCCGCCGGCCGGAAGCCGGCGAGGTGGTACGTGCGCGCCGCGCCGATGGTGACGGTCGGGCCGCCCGACGAGCCGCCGCCGCCGCAGCCGGCGGCCGCGAGGAGCGCCGCGACGGCGAGTGCGGCCCCCGGAAGCCGGGTACCGTGACGCCGATGTGGACGCTCCCCGCCCTGGCGGTCGCCGTGCTGGCGGCCCCGATTCCGACGCCGATCGGAGTCGGCCCGCTCTACCACCCGCCGGCGCACGGACCGGCGCCCGCGGCAGCCGCCTGTGCTGACGCGCCGCTCCGGCAGGGACTCCGCGTCCACCTCGAGCTGTTCGCGCACCGACGCGTCGTCATCGTCCCGGCAGGCGTCGGCGTCCGCGGCGCCTCGCTCCGTCTCGGCAACGTCGTCGGCGCCCGCTGCCGCGCGCAGACGTGGACCATCGACCCGACCGGTGTCGTCCGGTTCGACCGCGCCGGTGCGCGGCTCGGCGCGTTCTTCGCCACCTGGGGCGAGCCGCTCTCGCGCGTGCGTCTCGCCGGCTTCCGGGGCGCCGTCGCCGTCTACGTCAACGGGGTGCGGCGCGCCGTCGATCCCCGGCGGCTCGTCCTGCACGGCGGCGACGAGATCGTGCTCGAAGTCGGCGGCCACGTCCCGCCGCACGCGAGCTTCGTCTTCCCGCCCGAAAGCTGACGTCCAGGTCACTGCACACTCCTTGGTCGACGAATCATTGCCGCTCATGCCCCGAGCACGACTTGCAGAACGCGGATCGCGATGACGGCCGCGGCGACGCCGCACGCGAGCGCAAGCACCGCGGCGAGCAGGACGAGTTGCGGCGACGTCTTCATCCGTTCGCCCGATCGACGACGACGGCGGTGAAGGGCGCTCCGCCCTTGGGCGTCACGTTGAAGGTCAGTCCCCAGTGGCCGACCATGACGAGCGCCGCCGCCTTGCGGGTGTAGATCCCGGGCGAGGTCTCGGCGAGCTGGTACTCGAGGTTCGGCATCTGCATGTCGAGCATGGCGAAGTTCAGTGTCACGTCTGCGCCGCGCACCGGCTTGCCGGCGCGGGTCAGCCGGAGAGCAAAGGAGTTCGACTGAACCGCCTTGTTCGGGTCGACGAGCACCTGCAGGGTGTATCCGTCCTGCGTCACGGTCTCGGCGACCTTGCCGGGGCCGACGCGCGCGAGCGCCGACCCCTCCTGGGCGAACGCGGGCGGCGGCGGCGCGAGGCTGGACAGGACCGCCGCGACGAGGACCGCGCCGGCGACGAGCACTGCCTCCCCGGTGACGAGTCCCCGGAGCAGCCGCGCCGATCCTTCCGCGGTCTCGGGGCGCTCGAGCCCCGGCTTCGTGCGCAGGAGGTTGACGGAGGCGAGCAGCATCGCCGCGAGGAGGATGCCCGACTTGACGAGGATCGCCTTGCCGTACGACGTCAGCCAGAGGGCGTCGAGCGTCGGCAGGTGGAGGATGGAGGCGCCGACTCCCGTCCCCAGGAGCACGAGCACCGAGAAGAATGCGACGTTCGAGAACCGCGGCACGCAGACGGCGAGGCCGGCGACGCGGCGCTCCCGGTGCAGGGTCGCCCAGACGACGAGCAGCCCGACCAGGCCGCCGATCCAGACCGAGCCCGCGACGAGATGGAGCCAGTCGAACAGGACCGCGACGCCGCGCGGAGCCGTCTGCCCGGCGTGCCCGACCGCACCCGGGAGCGCGAGCGTCGCCGCTGCGCCGGCGAGGGCGCCGCTGAGGGCGAGCATCGCCGCGATCGAGCGGCTCCCACGCCGCGGACGGTCGGCCCAGATCGCCACCACCGCCGCGACGCAGAACAGCGCAAAGCAGATCTCGACGTCGACGTAGCCGCGGCCCGACGCCGTCGCGCGCCACAGTGGGACGACGCCGCCGAAGTCGAAGAAGGACCGGAGCGAGTCGATCGCCGTCGCCTCCTCGAGATAGACCGGGACGGCGACGAGACCGAGCGCAGCGACGATCCCGAACGCGATCGAGACGCCGCGCAGGCTCGTCCCCTCGACACGGCGGACGAGCGGCCGTGCGATCAGCGTCCGCAGCACGAACAGGCCGATCGCGATCATCACGGTCAGGAACGCGAGCCACTTCGCGATCACGAGCGGTGTCGAGGTAGCCGTCGCCGCGATGTGCGGGACTGCGAACTGGGGCGCCGGGCCGGGGTTGGGTCCGACAGCGAACGTGAACGCACCCTGTACCGGATGGCCGTCGACGGAGATCGCCCGCCAGTAGACGAGATACCACCCCTCCGGCACGCGCTTCAGCGGCACGATGAGCGTGTCGGGATTCGCCGGCGACCGGGTCACGGTGCCGTCGGTGACCGAATGGGCGTGGACGTCGGTGACGGAGATGATCGCGAGGCGCGGCTCGACCGCCTCGTCGTAGGTGAGCTGAACGCTGGGAGGCGGCGAGTTGAGGATCACGCTCGCGGCGGGGACGGTCTTGGTGAGATACGCGTGCGCGGACGCCGCCGCGGGCAGCACGAGCGCTGCGGCCGCGGCGGCGCCTGCCGCGAGGATGACCCCGGAGCGGCGCATCAGGTCAGCGAGCGCCCTCCGCGCGAGACGAGGGCGATCACGCTGACGACGAGCGCGATCGCTCCGAGCACGATCGCGACGATCGTCAGCGTCGGGGTCCCGCCGCCGACGGAGCTCGAGACCTTGATCGTCGGCGCCGGCGCCGCGGACGACTCCGAGCCCGACCAGTCGACGATCGAGCCGTCGGAATACGTCTGTTGGACGTCGAACGTGTACGTCCCCGCCTTCGACGGCTGGGCGAGGAACTGGAACAGCGAGTCCTCCTCGGTCGGGATCTTCCCGCCGGTCCACGTCACCTTCTGGATCACGGCGCTGTCCCCCGAGCCGGTCTGCTGCAGCTCGCGGGTCCAGCCGGGGCTGGGCGCGAACGAGTCGATCGAGAAGCCCTGCGGCACCGTGAGGACGATCTTCGTGGTCGTCAGGTTCTCCTTCTCGGTCGGGATGGCCAGGCTGTACAGCTGCAGCTCGTTCGCCAGCGAGACGGACGGGCTCATTCGTGCGTGCGCAGACGCCGTCGCCGCGACGACGAGCGCGGCTGCACACGCGAGCACAAGGACTCGGATACGACTCCTGAGGGTCATCTCTCTCCTTCGGTCGACATGGACGCCGGCCGCGAGAGGCGGCCGGATCAGGCGGACGCGAGGAGAGGCGGCCCGCGCTTTGCGAGCCCGCGGGAGATCGGTGCGAGGCGCGGCCGGAGCGGCTCGGCCGCCGGCGCCGCGAGCACCGTCGCGGCGAGACGCGGCCGCGGCGGCGCGACAGGCGCGACAGCCCGGCCCGCGCGCTCCGCAGTGCGGAGCAGCAGGCGAGCCAGGACATAGGCGAGCAGCGCGAACGGAAGCTGGAGGGCGAGCCCCGGCAGGAACGTCGGCGTCGCGGCCTCGTGCCACGGGAACACACCGGTGTGGAGCAGCAGCTCCACGTGCTCCTGCACGACGAACGCGAGCGGCGGCAGCAGCGCGAACGCCCACGCGGGCAGCCCGCGCGGTGCGCGCCCGCGCGCCGCGTCCACCGCCGCGACCGCGAGCGACAGCGCGACGACCGCGGCGGCGATCCCGAGGGCGAGCGGCAGCCAGCGGAGGTACCCGTGCCCGGTGACGAGCAGCACGTGCATCCGGATGTGCAGGTTCGGGTAGGCGAACCGGTACGCGAGCGCGTGCGCAGCCTCCGAGCCTGCCAGCATGAGCGGCACGGCGACCAGCCAGGCGAGGCTGCGGCGCATCGCGGGAATCCTGCCAGATGGCGGAAGGGAGCACACGAGGCCCGATGGTCGTGAGACAGGTTCTCACCCTGCTCTCATCCGCTTCATAGGTTGACGGGCCACGCTACGTCAGATCCGTCGAGGTAGCAGCGCGGTGGCAGCAGGCGCCGCGGGGAACGTTCGAACGAGCCAGACGCAGCGGAGGCGACGAATGAGCACGATCACGGACAGACTCCCTTCCGGGCTCTCACGAGACCGTGTCCAGAGGATGCGGGTGATCAACATCCTTCTCGTCGTGCTGCTCGTGATCGGGGCGGTGATCGCGTACTTCGCGGTCGGGCAGAGCTCGCCGTCGTCGAACGCTGCCGTTCGCACCGCGACCGTGGGCAAAGGCGTCGTGCTCTCCTCGGTGTCGGCGACCGGCACGCTCCAGGCGCCGGAGCAGGTGACGGCGAACTTCACGACGTCAGGCAGGGTCGTCACCGTCAACGTGACGGAGGGCGAGACGGTGCAGGCCGGCCAGCCCCTCGGCACGATCGACTCCACGTCGGCGCAGCAGCAGGTGAGCGAGGCCGAGGCAGGGCTCGCGTCCGCGAACGCAAACCTCCAGACGACCCTGACCGGTGAGACGTCCCAGCAGCGGGCGGCGGATGCGCTGTCGGTCGCGCAGGCTCGCCAGTCCGTCGCCGGCGCGAAGACCGCACTCAAGGTCGCGAAGCGGTCGGTCGCGCTCGACAAGCTGACGAGCTCCTCGAGCGTGGGCCAGGCGCAACAGCAGCTGAGGACCGACCAGGGCCAGGAGCAGGTCGACCTGGCGACCCAGAAGACCGATTCGGCGACCTATGCGAACAGCGACGCCGCCGCGGCGGCCGTGACCGCCGACAAGTCGAAGCTCGCAGCCGACCAGTCGAAGCAGCAGGGCGATCAGCAGTCGCAGCTCGTCTGGCAGCAGCAGCAGTCGAGCGACCAGGCGAGCCTCAGCACGGCGAAGTCGAACAACGACCTCAGCGGAATCGCCAACTACACGAACGCCGTGAGCTACGACCAGAGCCAGCTCAACGCGCTCGCGAAGATCCTCCAGTCAGACGGCTTTGCGATTACCGCGGACCAGAACCAGCTGAGCGCGGACCAGAGCGGGCAGTCGACGCTGGCGAGCGACGCGGCCGCCGTCAAGAGCGACGAGCAGAAGATCGCCCAGGATCAGATCTCGATCACCAACGCGACGAACAGCCGGACGGCGACGCAGTTCAAGGACGCACAGAGCCTCCAGTCGGCGCGCCAGCAGATCTCCTCCGCGCAACTCGGCCTGAAGTCAACGATCCTGGGGATCAAGCTCAAGCAGGCGCCGCCGACGCCGTCCGCGCTCGCCCAGGCGCAGTCGGGCGTGCTCCAGGCGAAGATCGCGCTCACGAACGCGCGCCTCGCCCTCGCCGACACGACGCTTCGAGCGCCGATCTCCGGCGTCGTCGCCTCCGTCGACGGCGCCCCGGGGACCGAGACCTCCGGCGGCGGCAACACCTCGAGCAACGCCTCGGCGAGCTCAACCTCCTCGTCTTCCGGCACCGGGTCCGGGAGCGGCACCTCCGGCTTCGTGACGCTGACCGACGTGACCGGGATGCAGGTGGTCGCTCCCTTCAGCGAGATCGACGCGGCCAAGATCCGGGTGGGGCAGGCGGCGACCGTGACGGTGGACGCGCTGCCGAACGAGACGTTCGCCGCGCACGTGATCGCGGTCGCCCAGACGGCGACGAGCTCGTCGAGCGTCGTCACCTATCCGGTCACGTTCGTCCTCGACAGCAGCGCCTCGAGCCTCAAGCCCGGCATGACGGCGAACGTCGACGTCGTCGTCGCCGAGCAGGACAACGTCCTGCACGTCGAGACCGCCGCCGTCCACGGCAGCGGACGAAGCGCGACGGTGACCGTGCTCCAGAACGGCAAGCAGGTGAGCGTCCCCGTCGTCGCCGGCCTCCAGGGGGACACGTCCACCGCGATCGTCAGCGGCCTGAAGAACGGCGAGACCGTCGTGCTGCCGACGGTGAACGTCTCGACGTCGTCGAGCACGTTCGGCACGAGCGGCAGCAGCACGAGCACGACGAGCGGCGGCACGACCAGAACGCGCGGCTTCGGTGGCGGCGGCGGTGCGTTCGGAGGCGGGTTCGGCGGATGAGCCGTCCGCGCCGCCGGTGGATGCTCGTCCTCCGCGAGGTGTCGAAGAGCTACGGCGCGGGCGACATCGCCGTGCATGCGCTACGCGGCATCGACCTGGGCGTCGAGCGCGGTGACTTCGTCGCGATCATGGGCGCGTCGGGCAGCGGCAAGTCGACGCTGATGAACCTCATCGGCTGTCTCGACACCCCCACGACCGGGCGATACCTGCTCGACGGGATCGAGGTCAGCCAGCTCGACGACTTCCAGCTCGCGTACGTGCGCAACCGCAAGATCGGCTTCGTCTTCCAGTCGTACAACCTGATCCCGCGCACGTCGGCGTTGCGGAACGTCGAGCTGCCGCTGATCTACGCCCGCGTCCCCAAGGCCGAGCGCCGGCAGCGGGCGATCGACGCGATCACGGCGGTCGGCCTCTCCGACCGCATGGAGCACCTGCCCTCGGAGCTTTCGGGCGGCCAGCAGCAGCGCGCCGCGATCGCCCGCGCGATCGTCACCGAGCCCGCCATCATCCTCGCCGACGAGCCGACCGGCAACCTCGACACCGCGTCGAGCCACGAGGTGCTGCAGATCTTCTCCCGGCTGAACGTGGCCGGACGCACGATCGTGATGATCACGCACGAGGCCGAGATCGCCGAATACGCCAAGCGGGTCGTCCATCTCGTCGACGGGCGGATCGACTCGGACCGGCGGACGACGGCGTTGAACGCCATGCCGCCGAAATTCGAACCGGGCGACGTCTCCCGGAGCGCTTCGGCATGAGCGTCGCCGAAGCTGTCCGTATCGCCTTCGCAGGCGTTCTGTCGAACCGCCTGCGCTCGCTCCTGACGATGCTCGGGATCACGATCGGCGTCGCGGCGGTGATCATCCTCGTCGCGGTCGGAAACGGCTCGGCCGTCGCCGTCCAGCAGCGGATCGAGAGCCTCGGGACGAACGTCGTGTCGATCCAGCCGGGCGGTTTCGGTTTCGGCCGCGGCTCAGGCGGCGCTCAGAGCTCCTTCACGCAGTTCACGACGAAGGACGTCAAGGCGCTGCAGGACCAGAGCGCCGCGCCGGACATCAAGTCGGTGACGCCGGTCGTCGACGGCTCCGTCACCGCCACGTTCGGCGCCGCGAGCTACTCGCCGAGCCAGTTCATCGGGACGACGACGTCCTACGCGGAGGCGCGGAAGTCGCCGGTCGAGGCCGGCACGTTCATCACGCCGCAGGAGGAGGCGACGCACGCACGCGTCGTCGTCCTCGGCACGACCGTCGTCTCGAACCTGTTCGGAAGCGCCGACCCGCTCGGGCAGACGATCAAGCTCAACGGCATCGGCTTCACCGTGATCGGCGTCCAGGCTCCGAAGGGGACGAACGGGATCCAGGACCAGGACGACATCGCGATCGCGCCGCTGACGACGACGCAGGACCTGATCACCGGCGTCACCACCGGACTCAGCCAGATCATCGTCGAGGCCAAGTCGTCGAGCAAGGTCAATGCGGCCGAAGCCGAGGCGACCTCGATCCTCACGCCCACGCACTCGAGCGACGGCACCGCGAACTTCCGCGTGCTCAACCAGGCGTCGCTGCTGCAGACCACCGCGTCGACCAACCACGTCTTCACGGTCCTGCTCGCCGCGGTCGCCGCGATCTCCCTGCTCGTCGGCGGCATCGGCGTGATGAACATCATGCTCGTCACCGTCACCGAGCGGACGCGCGAGATCGGCATCCGCAAGGCGATCGGTGCGCGCCGCACCGACATCCTCGGGCAGTTCCTGACGGAGGCGGTGTTGCTCTCCGTCCTCGGCGGGCTCCTCGGCGTCGTGGCCGGGCTGATCGGAAGCCGGTTCAAGATCGTCGGCGTCCAGCCGGTGGTCGAGACCTACTCGGTCGTCCTCGCGCTGGGGGTCGGCATCGCCGTCGGCCTGTTCTTCGGAATCTATCCCGCCAATCGTGCGGCCTCGCTCAGGCCGATCGAAGCCCTGCGTTACGAATAGGAGCAAGAAGCCATGACCACGGTCGACAGCGATCTCACCTCCGGGCCGTTCGACGACGACGATCTCGAGCCTGATCCGATCCCAGTCCGCTACCGGCGACGGCTGCCGCTCGTAACTGCGCTCCTCGCGCTCGGCGTGCTTGCCGCCCTCGCGTTCATCGGCGGCGTCGAGATCCAGAAGCACTACGGCGGCAGCAGCTCGGCCGGCGGAGGCGGCGGCTCCGCCGCATCCTCCTTCGCGGCGCGGTTCCGCGGCGGCGGGACGTCGACGACCGGCGGGACGACGACGGGGTCGTCGGGCGGCGGCCTCTTCGGCGGCGCCGGCGCGGGCGGCTTCAGCGGCACTGCCGGAACCGTGACGCTGATCAAGGGCACGACGCTCTACGTCACCGACACCAGCGGGAACACCGTCAAGGTCACCACCTCCCCCGCCTCGACCGTCTCGAAGACGGTCACGACGAACGTCAAGTCCATCCGGCCGGGCCAGACCGTTGTCATCCGCGGGACGCAGCAGACGAACGGGAACATCACCGCCTCGTCGATCACCATCGGCGGCGCGGGCGGCGGCTTCGGGGGCTTCGGCTCCGGCAGCGGCGGCTCAGGCAGCGGCGGCTCAGGCAGCGGCAGCTCCGGCAGCGGCAGCTCCGGCGGCGCAACAGGATTCGGAGGCTGAAATGGGTGAGCATCGCGGTCGGGCAGTCCCCGTTGCCGTCGGCGTCGTCGCACTCGCGGCGACGCTGATCGCAGCCGGGTGCGGAGGTGGGGGCTCGAACGCGGCCTCGACCGTCACGGGCACCACAACCCCGGCCACCGGAACGACGATTCCGAGCGGTGCCCCGAATGGAGGCCGGCGTTCGAGCGGGTCCGTCTCGGGGCCGGTGACGGTCGTCAAGGGCGCGACCTTCGACATCACGACGTCGTTGAGCCCGACGGGGACGTCGAACGTGGCCGTCGGCTCGACGACGGCGGTGACCGAACAGGCCACGGGCACGCTCGCCGATCTCACGACGGGCACGTGCGTCATGGCCGTCGGCAAGAGCAGCAAGGGCACGGTGAAGGCCTCACGGATCACGATCACACCGCCGGTCAATGGACAGTGCGGGACGGGCTTCGCCGGACGCGGCGGGACGCGCCCCGGCGGGCTGCCTCCGGGCGCCGGCTCGCAGCGCTATCGGGGCAACGGCTCGCAGAATCCTTCCGGTAGCGGTTCGCAGCGTCCGCCCGGCGGGTTCGGCGGCTCGGCGAACTTCGGCTTCGCGTTCGGGACGATCTCCGCGGTCAAAGGCTCCACGCTCACGGTCAAGAGCACCCGTGGAACAACGACCGTCACCGTCCCGGCGGGAACGCAGATTCAGAAGACCGTCAGTGTCGGCATGTCGGGGATCACCGTCGGCGTGTGCGCCTTCGTGAACGGCACGAGCGGCGACAAAGGCGTGACCGTCCAGGCACAGCGCGTCAGCCTTACGAAGCCGAGCGCGTCGGGCTGCACGTTCGGCTTCCGCCGGCCGTAAACGCCCTCCGGCCGGCGGTCAGGCGCGAGCCTGTGCCGCCGGCCGGTTGACAAAGACGTTGTCGAGGGCGAAGCGCAGGCCGACGGCGAGCGCGCCGTTGATCACCGCCGCGTCGCCGAGGCTGGAGATCTCCACCCGCGGCGGATACGGCAGCCACTGCCACAGCAGCGGCCGGATCTCGTCCAGCAGCTGCGTGTTGGCGCCGATGCCGCCGCCGAGCACGACGAGCCCGACGTCCGTGACCGCGGCGACGGGGACGATGTGCAGGGCGATGCGGCGAGCCTCCTCCGCGATCGCGGCGCGCGCGACCGCGTCGCCGGCCTGCGCCGCGGCGAAGATGGCGCGCCCTTCGTAGGGCGGCGCGAGCGTCGTCTCGCCGGCGGCGGCCGCGAGCCGCTCAGCGACGGCCGAGAGGGCGGCCGCGCACGGGTCGATGTCCTGGTCGAGACCGGCCGCGGCGTAGTCGAGCTCGCCGGCCGCGCCGTGATGGCCGCGGTGCAGCTCGCCGCGCAGGACGAGCCCGGCTCCGAGTCCCGTGCCGATCGAGAGGAAGACGAAGTCGTCGACGCCGTGGGCCGCGCCGCGCCAGCGCTCTCCGAGCGCCGCCAGATTGATGTCGTTCCACACCGTGACGGGGAGTCCCAGCACCTCGCCCAGCTCGCTCCCGAACCGCCGTCCCTCCAGCCGCGCGACGTTGGCGACGAGGCGGACGCTGTCGCGGTCCGGCTCGACCGCGCCCGGCACGCCGACGACGACGCCGTCGATCGGCACACCTTCGAGCCCTGCCGCGGCGACGAGCGAGTCGCGCAGCCCGACGACGGAGGCGAGCACCGCGTCGGCGTCCGCCGTGCCCGCGCCGATGCTGCGCAGCTCGACGTCCTGCCGCGCGCGGATCTGTCCACGGAGGTCGCAGAGCGCCGCGCGGAGGAACCGCGCGCCGAGGTCGAGGCCGAGCACGAGCGCGGCCTCGGGCACCGGCTCGTAGAAGACTGCGCCGTACGTCGGGACCGTCCAGGTGCGGCGGCGCCTCCCGCACGAGCCCCGCCTCGAGGAGGGCCACGAGCGCGAGCGAGACGGTCGGCTTGGAGATGCCGACGCGGCGGGCGATCTCGGCCCGCGAGACCGGCGCGCCGTCGCGGATCGCCTCGAGTACCGTTCGCTCGTTCAGCCGTTTCAGCAGGGGCGGCGTCGCCCGCGGAGAGGTCATCTCGTAAACCAGCTTAACCCTGGTGCCAGGCACCGGCAAGGAGCCGTCACGGGTTGACGCGCACGCGACGGAAGCGTATACGTCTGTTTCGTAAGGATCTCTAACGAGAGCGGTTGGGCCGCTCCGTCTGTGTCTCGAGGAGGAGGGACGATGAGACGAATGTCGAGAGCGGCCGTACTCGCCGGCGTGCTCGTGCTCGTCGCGGCGGGTTCCGCGGCCGGCTACCGCAGCTCGCCGGCCGGGACGGCCGCGAAGGCGGCGCCGACGAAGCTGACCATCTGGGTCGGCTGGAGCGCTCGCGAGCTGAGCGTGTTCAAGAGCGTCGTCGCCGAGTACGACAAGGCCAATCCGAACGTCACCGTCAACGTCGTGGGCTCGATCAACGACAACAAGATCGTCGCGGCGATCCGCGCCGGCACCGCACCCGACGTCGTCAGCTCGTTCAACTCCTACAACGTCGGCATCTACTGCGGGACGGGCGGCTGGATCAACCTCGCCCCACTGATGAAGCAGAGTCACATCAGCGCGGCCATGTTCCCCGCCGCGCCCCGGTACTACACGCAGTACAACGGCGTGCGCTGCGCGCTGCCCCTGCTGGCCGACGACTACGGCCTCTACTACAACAAGGCCATGTTCAAGGCGGCCGGGATCACCAGCCCGCCGAAGACGATGTCCCAGCTGACCGCCGACGCGAAGAAGCTGACCGTGCGCAATCCGAACGGCACGATCAAGGTGGCCGGGATCGATCCCACGATCGGCTTCTACGAGAACACGCCGGAGCGGTGGATCACCTCGTTCGGCGGCAAGTGGCAGGACGCGAAGGGCAACGCCATCCTGTCGAAGGACCCCGCGTGGGCGAAGTGGCTGAACTGGCACAAGAGCCTCGTCGACTGGTTCGGGTACAACAACCTCGTGCGCTTCCAGGCCGGGCTCGGTGACGAGTTCTCCGCGTCGAATGCGTTCGAGGTGGGCAAGGTGGCGATGAACTTCGACGGCGAGTGGCGCGTCGCGTTCATCCAGGCCGAGCATCCGAACCTCGACTACGGCACGGCGCCCATGCCCGTCGACGACGCCCATTCGCAGCTGTACGGCTCGGGCTACATCAACGGGACGATCATCGGCATCCCGAAGAACGGCAAGCACACCCCGCAGGCGTGGGCGCTCGTCAAGTACCTGACGACGAACAGCCACGCGCTGGCCGAGCTGTCGAACGGCCTGCGCAACGTGCCGACAACGACCGCCTCAGGGAGGTCGAAGGAGATCAAGCCGGACCCGCACTTCGCGACGTTCATCAAGATCTTCAACAACCCGCTGTCGACCACGTCGCCGATCACCGCGGCCGGCGTCTCGTACACGAACCTCGTCCAGCACTTCGCCACGGACTGGCAGGCAGGATCGGTGAAGGATCTCCAGTCCGGCCTGACGTCGCTGGACAAGCAGCTCGACGCTCTCGTCAACCAGGCAAAGGGGCCGGGAGTGCCGTGAGCCAGAGCTCGGTCGCAGGAGAGCGCATCCCCGCGGCCGCGCTGACGGTCGATCGCCGGCGGGCCAGGAGAAGAGCGGCGTGGCGGCGCCGCGGATTCGTGCTCCTGTTCATGAGCCCCTGGCTCGTCGGCTTCACCTTCTTCTTCGGGTACCCGCTGGTGATGAGCGCGTACCTCTCCTTCTTCCACTACGACCTGCTCTCGCCGCCGCGCTGGGTCGGCTGGGCCAACTACCGCTACCTCTTCCGCGAGGACCCGCAGGTCTGGACGGCGGTGAAGAACACGATCTGGCTGATCCTCGTGCTCGTGCCGCTGCAGGTGCTGTTCGCGTTCGGGCTCGCGGTGATGCTCACGCGCGCGCGGATGGGCGTCGGCCTCTTCCGCACCGTCTTCTACCTGCCGGCGCTCGCGCCTCCGGTGGCGGCGACGCTGGGCTTCGTCTACATCCTCAATCCCGTCACCGGGCCGGTGAACATCCTGCTCGGACACCTCGGCATCCAGGGGCCGCTCTGGTTCCAGGACCCGCACTGGGCGAAGCCGTCGCTCGTCGGCCTCGGGCTCTGGGGCGTCGGGAACATGATGGTGATCTTCCTCGCCGCGGTGCTCGACGTGCCGAAGCAGCTGTACGAGTCGGCCGAGCTCGACGGCGCCGGCGGATGGGCGCGGCTGCGCTACGTGATGCTGCCGACGATCAGCCCCGTGCTGCTCTTCGCCGCCATCCTCGGCGTGATCCAGGGACTGCAGTACTTCACGCAGGCGTACGTCGCGGCCGGCGTCGCCGCGGGGCAGGCGTCGCAGGCGGCCGACGTCACAGCGGTCAACCTCGGCTATCCGCAGGACTCGACGCTCTTCTATCCCGTGCTCCTGTACGAGCACGGCTTCACCGACTTCCAGATGGGCTACGCCTCGGCGATGGCGATGCTGCTGCTCGCCGTCTCCTTCGCGGTCACGCTCGTGATCGTGATCAACTCGCGCAAGTGGGTGCACTACGGCGGAGCGGTGCGATGACGAGTGCGGCTGCGGACGCGACCTTCGTGCGGCGCACGCCGCCGCGCGCGGTCCGGCGCAAGCGCGCGCTCGTCCGCGTCGCCGACCACAGCGTGCTGATCGCGCTGGCGGCCGCGTTCCTCCTCCCGTTCATCTTCATCACGTTCACCGCGCTGATGACGAACGACCAGGCGCTGTCGGCGCACATCTGGCCGCACCCGTTCCGCTGGTCGAACTTCGCCGACGTCTTCACCAAGGCGCCGTTCATGACGTGGGTCGGGAACACGCTCGAGTACTCGATCCTCGCGACGATCGGCGTCGTCCTCTCCAGCGTCCCCGTCGCGTACGCGCTCGCGCGCATGCGCTGGTGGGGACGCGACGCCGCCTTCGTCGTCGTGCTCGTCGCGCTGATGCTGCCGCCGCAGGTGACGGTCGTCCCGCTCTATGTGATGTGGGCGAAGTTCCATCCGTTCGGCTTCAACTTCATCGGGACGCTGTGGCCGGTGATCATCCCGAACTGGTTCGGCGACGCGTTCTCGATCTTCCTGCTGCGGCAGTTCTTCCTCACCATCCCGGAGGAGTACCTCGACGCAGCGCGCGTCGACGGCTGCGGCGAGATCCGGCTGCTCTTCACCGTGGTGGTGCGGCTCGCGAAGCCGGCGATCGCCGCCGTCGCGCTGTTCTCGTTCCTCTACACGTTCAACGACTTCTTCCTGCCGCTGCTGTACACGGGCGAGAACGCGAATCACTGGGTGCTGTCGATCGGACTGTCGGAGTTCCGGTCGCTGCACCAGGTGGAGTGGAACCTGACCATGGCGGCGACGCTGCTGGTGATGGCGCCGGTGATCCTGATCTTCTTCCTCGCGCAGAGGGCGTTCGTCGAAGGCGTGACGCTGACCGGGGTGAAGGGATGAAGCTCGCTGTTGTGGGAGCCGGCTCGACGTACACGCCGGAGCTCGTGTCGGAGCTGACGCGCGTGCCGGTGACGGAGCTGGCGCTGATGGACGTCGACGCCGAGCGGCTCGACGTCGTCGGCGGGCTCGCGCAGCGGATGCTCGACCGCGCCGGCTACGGCGGCGGGCTCACGCTCACGGGCGACGTCGACGCGGCGGTCGACGGCGCGTCGTTCGTGCTGTTGCAGATCCGCGTCGGCGGGCAGGCGGCGCGGCTGCAGGACGAAACGGTGCCGCTCGCGTGCGGCTGCATCGGCCAGGAGACGACCGGCGCGGGCGGCTTCGCCAAGGCGATGCGCACGGTTCCGGTCGTGCTCGAGATCGCCGAGCGCGTGCGCGCGCGGGCAGAACCGGGTGCATGGATCGTCGACTTCACGAATCCGGTCGGGATCGTCACGCGGGCGCTGCTCGACGCCGGCCACCGCGCCATCGGCCTGTGCAACGTGGCGATCGGCTTCCAGCGCTCGATCGCGCGGATGCTCGGAGTCGAGCCGGAGCGGGTGCTCGTCGACCAGGTCGGCCTCAACCACCTGACGTGGATCCGCGCGGTGCACGTCGACGGCTCGCGACGTGCTGCCGCTGCTGCTCGCGGCGCACGGCGACGAGCTGGCCGAGCAGATCGGCGCTGCCGCGCACGTTGCTCGAGGAGCTCGGCGCGGTTCCGTCCTATTACCTGCACTACTTCTACGCGCACGACCGCGTGCTCGCCGAGCAGCAGCATGAGACGCCGCGCGCCGAGGTCGTCGCCGACATCGAGCGCGAGCTGCTGGAGCTGTACCGCGATCCGGCGCTGGCGGAGAAGCCGCCGCTGCTCGAGCAGCGCGGCGGCGCGTTCTACAGCGAGGCGGCGGTCGGGCTCGTCTCGTCGCTCGTCAGCGGCGACGGCGCCGTGCACGAGGTCGACGTGCGCAACGGCGGCACGCTCGCGGGGCTCGCGGACGACGACGTCGTCGAGGTGCCGGCGCGCGTCACCGCGGACGGCGCCGAGCCGCTGCCGCAGGCGCCGCTCGCGCCGGAGCTGCTCGGGCTCGTCCAGCACGTCGCCGCCTACGAGCGGCTCGCAGCCGAGGCGGCGACGACGCGGGATCTCTCGGTCGCGCGCAAGGCCCTGCTCGCGCACCCGCTGATCGGCCAGGTCGATCTCGTGGACGGACTGCTCGAGCGGCTGCTGCTCGCGGAGGCTGTCGCATGAGCTGGCGGATCGTCCTCGCCGTCGACGGCGGCAACTCGAAGACCGACCTCGCGCTCGTGCGCGAGGACGGCGAGCTGCTCGCGCTCGTGCGCGGCGCCGGCAGCTCTCCGCACCATCTCGGCGTCGAGCGCGCCTTCGACGTGCTCGACGAGCTGTTCGGCCGCGCCGCCGAGGAGGCTCGCGTCGAGCCGCCGGTGGCGGTGGCGCAGCTGCTGCTCGCGGGCGTCGACTTTCCCAGCGAGGTCGACGCTCGCGGTCGAACGGGCCGCGAACAAGGGCTGGGCGCTGCACTCCACCGTCGACAACGACACCTTCGCGGTCCTCCGCGCCGGCACCGACCGCGGCTGGGGCGTCGCCATCGTCTGCGGCGCCGGCATCAACTGCGTCGGCGTCGCACCCGACGGGAGGCATACGCGCTTCCCGGCGCTCGGACGGATCACCGGCGACTGGGGCGGCGGACAGGACCTCGGCATGGCGGCCGTGTCGGCGGCCGCGCGCAGCGAGGACGGGCGCGGCCCGCACACGACGCTCGAGCGCGCGGTGCCGGCGCACTTCGGCGTCGGCTCGCCGAGCGAGCTGGCCGAGGCGATGCACTTCGGCCGGATCGCCGAGACGCGCGTCGTCGAGCTGGCTCCTGTCGTGCTGGCCGAGGCGGCGGACGATCCCGTGGCGGCGTCGATCCGCGACCGCCTGGCGAGCGAGGTGGTCGCGCTCGCCCGTGTCGCGATCGACCGCCTCGGCCTGACGCAGGACCGCGTCGACGTCGTTCTCGGCGGCGGCCTCTTCCAGTCGGGTGACGCCGGTCTCCTGCGCGCCGTGGAGGCGGGCATGCGCGAGGCCGCTCCGCATGCGGCGCTCCTGGTCGCCGAGGCGCCGCCGGTGCTCGGCGCCGCGCTGCTCGGGCTGGACGAGCTCGGCGCGCCCGCGCCCGCGTACGAACGGCTGCGCCAGGCGCTGGCCGCGCCCGAGCAGGTGAGCGCGGCCAATGGCTGACGTTCGCTTCGAGCAGGCGAGCCGCATGTACCCCGGCACGACGGCGCCGGCGGTGAACGCGCTCGATCTCCACGTCGAGGACGGCGAGTTCATCGTGCTCGTCGGACCGTCCGGCTCCGGGAAGACGACCGCGCTGCGCATGCTCGCCGGGCTCGAGGAGGTCGACGCGGGCGCGATCTTCATCGGCGAGCGCGACGTGACCGACGTGGCGCCGAAGCGGCGCGACGTGGCGATGGTCTTCCAGAACTACGCGCTCTATCCGTATCTGACCGTCGCGGCCAACATCGCGTTCCCGCTGAAGATGGCGCACATGCCGCGCGCGGAGCGCGATCGGCGCGTGCGCGAGGTGGCGGAGCTGCTCGGGCTGACCGAGTACCTCGAACGGAAGCCGGGCCAGCTCTCCGGCGGACAGCGCCAGCGGGTGGCGATGGGCCGGGCGATCGTGCGCGAGCCGAGCGTCTACCTGATGGACGAGCCGCTCTCGAATCTCGACGCGAAGCTCCGCGTGCAGATGCGCGCCGACATCGCCGCGCTGCAGGATCGGCTCGGCGTGACGACGGTGTACGTCACTCACGACCAGGCGGAGGCGATGACGCTGGGGAACCGCGTCGCGGTCCTGCGGGACGGCCGCCTGCAGCAGTGCGACGCGCCGCGCGTCCTGTACGAGCGGCCGGCCAACAGCTTCGTGGCGGGCTTCATCGGCTCGCCGGCGATGAATCTGCTCCCGGTCGCTCTCGGCCCGAACGGCTCCGTCTCGCTCGGCGGCGTGAGCGTCCCGCTCCCCGAGTCCGTGCGGGCCGCCGCCGGCGCCGGCGGCTGGAACGAGATCGTGCTCGGCGTCCGGCCCGAGTCGCTGGAGCTGGCGCCGGACGGGATCGCCGCGGAGATCGAGGTGGTCGAGGAGATCGGCGCCGACGCGTACCTCTTCTGCGTGGCGGACATCGGCGGCGAGCGGATGAAGCTCGTCGCCCGCGCCGAGACGAGGACCGCGCCCGAGCGCGGGGCGCACGTCTCGCTCCGCCCCAAGCCGGACGAGGCGCACCTGTTCGACCCGGTCGGCGGCGACCGGCTCGGCTAGTAGTCCGCGCTATTCGTTGTCGTGGTCGCGCTCGCAGAAGTCGGGGCACGTGCACTCGGCGAGGTCGGCCGTCGAGACGGCTCCCTCAGCGGTGTGGCGCACGGCCTCCGGTTCCGGCAGGCGCTCGACGAGCAGCGCGGAGAAGAACTCGGATTCCATATCTCGGATCCTAGATGAGCGTGCAGACGGCCGCAAGGCTGAATTGACGGCAATCTCGGGTCCAAATAATCCAACAAGCGCTTTCAGCAGGTTCTTGCGCTTTCAAGCGCGTAAATGTTCGGAAACATCGAGAAGATGCCCCCTTTGGGGGAGGACACTCGCCGGAGCCGCTGCCACCATGGGGCCCGCCCACCGACAGAGCGGCCGCCACTCTCGTGCGGCTGCGCCCTTGCCGAGGGAGACACCTTTCGTATGCAGAACCTGCGGTTCTACTTCCTGTTGCTGTCCGTCGTCCTGGCGCTGGCCGTCGCGCTCGTGCGCCCGCTGCCGGGCCGCGCCGACGATCCGCTGCCGGATCCCACCGCCGGCCCTGCGCCGACGAGCACCGACCCGGTCGCGCCTGCGTCCGTCTTCTTCCCGACCTCGTTCCCGGTGAAGGCGAAGAAGGTCCACCGCCTGCTGCCGGTCGGGGTGCGGGCCGCGACCTACGCGAGGAAGCTCCTCGGTGTCCCGTACCGGTACGGCGGCAGCTCGCCCCGCACCGGGTTCGACTGCTCCGGCTTCGTGCGCTACGTCTACGCGCACTTCGGCATCTCGCTCGCGCACTCGAGCTTCGCCGACTACTGGCGGGGCCGGCGCGTGGGCCGCTGGGCGATGAAGCCGGGCGACCTCGTCTTCTTCGACGGCGAGGGCCACGTCGGCATCTACATCGGCCACAACCGCTTCATCCACGCCCCGCACACCGGCACGGTGGTCACGATCTCGACGATGGCCGGCTGGTACAGCGCCCGCTTCGACGGCGCGCGCCGGCTTTCGTAGCGGAACCTTCGGTTCCGCTACGCGGAGTGCAGCGCGAGTGGTGAATCGTCGTGGGGCTCCGCCGGGAGCGCGGTCCCGGCTCCGCCGGCGTTTCGCAGCCCACGCAGAGCGATCTCGGCGCATTGGCGGCGCCGCGCGCCTCGTGGTGCTGAAGCATCTCGACGCGCTTCCTACGGCCTCCGGCTTGGCCGGCTGCGCCTGTCCAAGCCTCCGGCCCACGGGGCTCGATGGGCAGAGGTCTAGTGCAGACTTGAGACGTGACGACGACGACGGTGCCGGCTGGGCTCACGCAGCTCGAGGCGGAGCGGAGGGTCGCTGCGCGGCCTGCCGCGCCGCAGCGGTCGAGCCGCTCGTACAACAGCATCGTCGTCGCGAACGTCTTCACCGTCTTCAATCTGATCCTGCTCGTCTTCGGCGCCGTCACGCTCGCCTTCGGAGAGGCGCAGGACGCGCTGTTCCTCGCCATCCTCGTCGCCAACTCCGTGATCGGCATCGCCCAGGAGGTGCGGGCGAAGCGAACGCTCGACCGGCTGGCGGCGCTCGTCGCGCCGACGGCGACCGTCGTCCGCGACGGAAAGCCGCGGCGCGTACGCGTTCCGTCGGTGGTCGAGGGCGACCTCGTGCTGCTCGAGCCCGGCGACCAGGTCGTGGGCGACGGACGACTGCAGCGCAGCGAAGGCCTCGCGCTCGACGAGTCGATCCTCACCGGCGAGTCCGATCCGGTTCCGCGGGCCGTCGGCGAGGAGGTTCGGTCAGGCTCGTTCGCCGCCGAGGGCGCCGGCGCATACGTCGTCACCGCGGTGGGCGACGACAGCTACGCCGCCCGCCTCGCCGGAGAGGCACGCGAGTTCCGGCATCCGCTCTCGCCGCTCGAGCTGTCGATCAACCGGCTGCTGTTCGCGCTCGTCGGCGTGCTCGTCCTCCTCGGCGTGGCGCTCGTGTGGACGCTGTGGCGCCGTCATACGCCGATTCACATCGCCGTGGACACGACCGTCGCCGCCGTCGTCACGCTCGTGCCGGAGGGTCTAATCCTGCTGACGAGCGTCACCTTCGCCGTCGCCGCGGTGCGGATGGCGCGCCGCGGCGCGCTGGCGCAGCAGCTCAACGCGATCGAGTCGCTCGCGGCGGTCGACACCGTCTGCCTCGACAAGACGGGAACGCTCACGGATGCACGGCTCCGCGTCGAGCGGCTCGTCGCGGCGCCCGGCGTCGAGGAGGGCGAGCTCGCGCACGCGCTCGCGCGCTATGCCGGGAGCACGGCCGTGCACAACGCGACCGTCGAGGCGATCGCCGACCATGTCGCGGCCGAGCCGGAGCCGCCGCGCGGCGAGGTTCCGTTCTCGTCGCACCGGCGCTGGAGCGCGCTCCGGCTCGGCGAGACGACGTACGTCCTCGGCGCGCCGGAGCTGTTCCCGCTCGGCGGGCTCGAGGCGACCGCCGAGCACGAGGCGCACGCCGGCCGGCGCGTCGTCGCCCTCGGCACGGCTCCGTCCCTCCCGGATCCGGACGCGGCACCGCGCGGTCTCGTTCCGCTCGGGCTTGCCGTGATCGCGGAGCAGCTGCGGACGGACGCACGCGAGACGGTCGAGTTCCTGCAGGAGCAGGGCATCCGCATCACGGTGCTGTCCGGCGACCGTCCGTCCACCGTGGCGGCGGTCGCCGCCGACGCCGGCGTCCTGATGGACGCGCCGCCGCTGGACGGGAGCCGCCTCCCCTCCGACGCGGCGGCGCTGCGGCAGCTCCTGGCCGAGCACTCGGTGATCGGGCGGATCTCGCCGCAGGACAAGAAGCGCGTGGTCGAGGCGCTCACGGCGGACGGACGGTACGTGGCGATGATCGGGGACGGCGTCAACGACGTGCCGGCACTGAAGGCCGCCCGCCTCGCGATCGCGCAGGGCAGCGGCTCGCAGATGGCGCGGAGCGTCGCCGACCTCGTGCTCGTGCGCGGCGACTTCGCCAGCGTGCCCGCGCTCCTGGCCGAAGGCCGGAGAGTGCTGCGGAACCTCCAGCGCGTGGCGAAGCTGTTCGTGACGAAGTCGGCGTTCGCGACGTTCCTCATCCTCTCCATCGGGCTGACGCCGCAGCCGTACCCGCTGCTGCCCCGCCACCTCACGCTGGCCGCCGGGCTGACGATCGGGATTCCGGCGTTCTTCATCGCGCTCGCGCCCAGCGAGGGCCGGTACAGCTCGAAGCGGTTCCTCTTCGACGTCGGCCGCTTCGCCGTGCCGGCCGGGACGGCGGCGGGGCTCGGCGTGCTCGCGAGCTTCATCTTCGCGCGCAACGTCGGGCAGCTCCCGCTCGCGGAGGCGCGCACGATCGCGACGACGGTGCTCGTGCTCGTCGGCCTCTACCTGATCCTCGCGCTCGAGGCGACGAGCCGGAGGCGCGCGACCGCGATCGGGACGCTCGTGGCGATCATGATCGCCGCCTACGCCCTCGTCGTCGCGACGCCCGCCACCCGGAGCTTCTTCGCGCTGACCGTCCTCGGCCCGGGCGGTGTCGTCATCTCCCTCGCCGGCGCCGGCCTGGCGATCGTCGGCCTGTGGCTCACGGATGACCGCTTCGTCCCCGGCGTCGTCCGCGAGAGCGCGTAGCGCCGTACGTCTCCGCCCCGATGAAACGCCGCCGCTCAGGACGGACAGTTAGGGCAACCAGAGGAGAAGAGATGACCGTGATGCTGCCGGAGCTTACCTCCGTCCACCTGCGCGAGACGGAGCGCGAGCTCGTCGTCCGCGTCGACATGCCGCCGAAGGTCGATCTGTCCGGCGTCGCCGCGCGCCTGGTGGACGGCGTCCTGGAGATCACCGTGCCGCGGGTCGCGCGGCAGTGCCGCCATATCGCCGGCTTCCATCCGGAGGTACCGGGGGTCTAGCAGGCGACACCGCTATACCGCGATTGCTAGTGTCGGCGCGTCGTGGAGCCGGTCGACGAGATCCTGTACATGAACGACCATGAGCCGGCGCCGGGACGGCTGAAGCTCGTGCAGCGGTTCGTCAACACCGTCGACCACGAGCACGGTCGCGAGGTGCTGAGCGAGCCGCCGCAGCTGCGGCGGTTGCTCGCCGAGCTGGGGCTCGTCCCTGCGGACACCACGGTGACCGCGGCCGATCTCCGGCGCGCACTCGCGGTGCGGGAGGCGCTGCGCGCGCTCGCCCTGGCGAACAACGGGCGTGCGGCGGACGACGAGCAGCTGGCGATTCTCGAGCAGGCCGCCTCCGAAGGGCATCTCGTGGTGCACTTCGACGGCCTGCGCGCCGGCCTCGTCCCGGAGGCACGCGGCGTGCGCGGCGCGCTCGCAGAGCTGGTCGGAATCGTCTACACCGCGATGGCGGACGGAACCTGGACGCGGCTGAAGGCGTGCAGCCGAGACGTCTGCGGCTGGCTCTTCTACGACCGCTCGCGCAACCGCTCCGCCCGCTGGTGCCAGATGGCGGTCTGCGGCAACCGCACGAAGACGCGGGCCTACCGGACGCGGCGGCGAGCCGTCTAGCGGAGCTTCTCGGCCATGGCCGTGAGCAGCTTCCACGCGATCGTCGAGTTGGACTCGACGAGCGGCCGGAAGTCCCACGGCGTCATGCCGTAGCAGAGCATGTCCGTCGTGGCCACGATCGTCGCCGTGCGCGCGGAGTCCGTCAGCAGCGCGATCTCGCCGAAGTAGTCGCCGGGCCCGATCGAGCCCCGCGCCTCGCCGTCAACCGTGACGTCGGCGGTGCCGTCCTCGACCACGAAGAAGCCCGCGCCGCCGGCGCCTTCCTGCGTGACGGTGTCACCTGCGGCGAAACGCCGCTCGCGCATCGACGCGGCGATGTTCTCCAGCTCCTTCTTGTCCAGGCCCGCGAACAGCGGGACGTTCTGGAGCGTCTCGACGGATGCCTTGGCCACGGCGCAGTTATACACGGCCCTGCGACGGGCCACCGGGCGTTTGCGCGAGGATACGAGCCGTGAGGCTCACCGTCGTCGGCTGCTCCCCCGCCTGGCCGAATCCCGGCGGCGTGCAATCCGGCTACCTCGTCGAGGGCGAGGGTCGCGTGCTGCTGGACTGCGGGCCGGGAGTGCTGGCCCGGTTGCGCGAGCGCGAGGCCTGGCCCCGCGTCGACGCCGTCGCGATCACGCACTTCCACCTCGACCACTGGGGCGACCTGGTGCCGTGGACGTTCGGCGCGATGTTCGGCCCCGGCCGCGGGACGCCGCCGCCCGAGCTGTGGCTGCCGCCGGACGGCCGCGAGACGCTCGAGTCGTTCGGCGAGCGCCTCGGATTCGGCTCGATGCTCGACGACGTCTTCCGGCTCCGCCGGTACGAGGACGGGACGCCGTTCACGGCCGGCGGGCTCGAGCTGACACCGGTGCGGCTGCCCCACTTCGAGCTGGCCACGTACGGGCTGCGCGTCTCCGACGGCACGCGCACGCTCGCGTACTCGGGCGACTCCGCGCCCAGCCCGGCGCTGGCGAGGCTGGCGCGCGACGCAGACCTCTTTCTCTGCGAGGCGACGCTCGCCGAGCCGGAACAGGCCGACGGCGCCGAGGACAACGGCCGCGGCCACCTGACGGCGGGCGAGGCGGTCGAAGCGTTCCGCGCATCGGGTGCGCGGCGCCTGCTCGTGATCCACCGTCCGGACGAGCTACCACTCGACGACGGCATCGAGCGGGCGCGCGACGGACTCGAGCTGACGGTCTAGAACAACTCGGGCAGCCGGAACGCCAGCTCGCCGAGGCGGCGGTGCCCCTCGACGGACGGATGGTTCCCGTCGTCCGTCCAGTCGTCGCGCATGCGGGTCGGCCGGTCGGGATCGACGAGCGTGTCGTGGAACGGGAGCAGCGGCACGCCGGTCCGCTCGGCCAGCGCGGCGACGAGCAGGTTCAGCGACTCGATGTCGGCGGCGGCGCGGCGATCGCCGTTGTTCCACGGCAGGACGTCGGCGAGCGCGACCGCCAGACCGAGGGCGCGGCCGCGCTGGATCATCGCCTCGAGATTCTGCGCCGCCTGCTCGATCGACCTGTGGTGCACGACGTCGTTGATCCCGCCCTGGACGACGAGCACGTCGGCGCCGGCCGCGGCCGCGTCGAGCCGTGCGGCGATCTGCTCCGTGCGCTCCCCGCAGACGCCGTGGTTGCGGAACTCGAGCCGCTCGTCGTGCTGGACCGCCCACCACTGCCACTGGCTGCGCTCGTCCGCCGCCGCGCCGATCTTCGCCCGCTCCGCCGGATCCGGATCCCACAGCGGCGACCCGGCGGTGATCGAGTCGCCGAGGGTCGCGACGACGATACTCATCTACTTCGTGTGCGGAACGAGCTCGACGAGCAGCTCGCAGTCGAGCGCTTCCGCGATGCGCAGCAGCGTGTCGATGCGCGGAGGACGGCCGCCGCGCTCGAGGCGGGCGATCGCCGACTGCGTCGTGCCGCACAGCACCGCCAGCTCCCGCTGCGACATGCCCATCTGCACGCGCCGCTCGGCCACCTTGTCTGCGATCGCGGCGAAAAACCAGCCGCGGTCGCCGACGACGATCCGCTCGTGCAGCCGCTCGAGCGGGCGCTTGGGCTCAGGGCGCGCGGGCGCTGCCATCGCCTCGCAGCATAGCTGGCGTGCTATAGCGGGACGACGGCGTCGCCGACGCGCACGCGGCCGGGCGACACGACGGAGCCGTACACGCCGAACGGCAGCGGCTCGGTCCGCCCGTCGCGCCGGTAGCGCGCGAGCACGCCGAGCGTGTCGAGATCGGTCACGCCGCGATCCGGGTCGTGCGACGTGACGACGCAGCGGCCGACGTCTCCGTTGAACCGGAGCACGCTGTCCCCGGCCCGCACCTCGCGGCCGATCCAGTCGTCCTCCTCGTGCGCGCCGACGCCGTCGACCTCGAGCAGCATGCGGAAGCGGCGGCCGTCGACCGGCTCGTCCACACCGGCCTCCGCCTGCAGCCGTTCGAGTGACCCGCGCGAGACGAGGCTGACCGTGCCGCCGCTGCGGCTGCGGTCGGGAACGGGATCGTCCGCCCAGAGCAGGGTCAGCGGCCGGCCGGCGAAGTCGGACAGCGCGTCCTGCCACGGCCCGACGACGCGATGCGACGGGATCGGATCGCCGTACATCTCCGGCGTCACCGCGTCCCCGAGCTCGACAGTCCCCTCGACCAAGCGCCCGTCGGGAAACGTCAACGCGAGCCGCCGCGTCGTCTCGTCCCAGTCGGGACGGACAAGCACCATCGGCCCGCTCCGCTTGTTGTTGAACAGCCGACCCTCGTCGTCGAGCATCCAGAAACGCCGGTTCCCGGCGACGCCGCCCGGCTCGACGTCGACCTCGTCCGGATGGACGAGACCGAGCGACTTCACCGGCGCGATCGAGATACGGGCGACACGGCCTGCCATCCGCGTCAGAAGAAGAACCCCGACCAGGCGCTCCACCAGTCGTCGCCGCGGACGACGAGACTACGCGCGTCCTTCACCTCGACGCCCTTGCGGTTCGCGTACTCCGTCAGGCGGTCGGGCGAGGTGAACTCGATCTCGATCTCGCACGGCTTGCCGGGGTCGTACGGCTGCACCGCAGAGAGATCGGCCAGCGCCAGTTTCGCGCCCTCCTCGATCAGCTCGCGTGCGCGCTGCGGCGTCTTCTGCCGCGCGCTGAAGCGTCCGAGCCCGACTTTCACCTCCACCGTGGTCAGTCCCGCGCCGAGCAGCGCGCATCCCTCGTCGCAGACGGCGCGGTCGCCGGTGACGAGCAGCACGGGACAGCCCCAGTGCCCGCACAGCGCCGCGTTGATCCCCGTCTCGCCGACGAGCGTCCCGTTGAAGCGGAGGTTCTGCCACGCCTGGCCCGAGACGGTGTGCGAGAGGACGCCGGTCTCACTGCCCGCCATCGCGTGCATCCCGACGAACAGCGCCGCGTCGCAGCCCTGCTCCAGCAGCTCCGTGTATTCCGTCCACTCGCTCTGCACGACGTACTCGCAGTCCGGATCGAGCAGATCCGGCACGAGCGAGTTGAACGTGTAGTCGCCGCCGGCGCCGTGGCAGTCCATCACCACGATCTCGGTCGCGCCCGCCGCCTTCGCCCCGCGCACGGCCGCGTTGATCTCCTCGGTATAGAGGACGCGCCCTTCGTGGTAGAGCTTCGTGTCGCCGCCCGTCTGCCCCCACTTGACGATGCCGGCGACGCCTTCCATGTCGCTGATCACGTGGACGCGCACGGCCCGTAGGCTACTCGGCGTGGACACGGGACTCGCAGGCAAGGGCGTGCTCGTCACCGGCGGCTCCGGCGGGATCGGAGCCGCGTGCGTGCGCGCGTTCGCGGCCGAGGGCGCGCGCGTCGCGATCCACTTCCATCAGGGCCGCGAGCGCGCCGAGGCTCTGTCGGCGGAACTCGGCGGCCTGCCCGTCGTCGGCGCGGACCTGCGGGACGAGGCGCAGGTCGAGACGATGTACGCGGGCGCGCGCGACGCGATCGGCCGTGTGGACGTCTGCGCCGCGGTGGCCGGTGTCTGGCCCCGTCCGGAGGAGCCGGTCTGGGAGATCTCGCTCGACCGCTGGGAGGAGACGCTGCGCGCGAACCTGACCGCGACGTTTCTCACCGCGCGCGGGTTCCTCCGCGAGGTCGAGCGCAACGGCCACGGCAATCTCGTCCTCGTCGGCTCGACCGCAGGCCGCTTCGGCGAGGCGAACCACGCCGACTACGCCGCCGCAAAGTCCGCGATCCAGGTCGGCCTGCTGCTCAGCCTGAAGAACGAGATCGTCCGGATCGCGCCGCTCGGGCGGGTCAACGCCGTCGCACCCGGCTGGACGGTGACGGAGATGACGCGGGGGAAGCTCGATCCCGACGACGTCGAGCGCGTGACGCGGACGATGGCGCTGCGCAAGGTCGCGGTCGCCGACGACATCGCGCGGGCCGTGGTCGTGCTCGCCTCGGACGAGCTGTCCGGCCACGTCACCGGCGAGCTGGTCACCGTCGCCGGCGGCATGGAAGGCCGCACGCTGCACCTATAGAGACGGCGCCTTTCGGCGCCGCCCGAGACCCCTGCCGCAGGATGATTGCCGTCAGCCCCCGACGAGAGTCACCCTGGTTATCGGCATAAGTCGATTCTCGCTTGACACAACTCGAGTCCAGGGCGACCAAGGCCGGAGGCTAACGTGGCCGAAGGCGCGTTAGCCGCAGGCGAACCCCTGCGACCGGGGATGGCGGTACGCCACCACCGGTCGCACGTGGAAGCCAAATCGCCAAAGAGCCGCGCTGGGTTGAGCGCGAGGAGGCGCAGCGGAGCCGGGACCGCGCTCCCGGCGGAGCGCACGTGACAACCGCCACTCGAGCCAATCCCACCGGGGAAACCACCGGTTTCCCCGGTGAAGCGAAGCCGTCAACCGAGTCCGAGGGATTGAATCAACGGGGCCGCCGACTCGATAGTGAACGTGCAAGCCGTTGAGGGGCCCCGATGCGGCGGGGGCCACTCCGGTAGGCGCAATCTCCGCAAGGAGATCACGAAAACGGAGCCGGCGGCGGCTCCGTTTTCTGTTTACCCGCCCGTAGACTGGCCGCGATGAGCCGGTTCCTCGAGCGCCTGTCGTCCGGGCCTCCGATCGTCGCCGACGGCGGCATGGGGGCGCTGATCGCAAGCGCCGCGCCGCGCGGGCTGCGGGCTCCGGAGGAGGCGAATCTCGTCGCACCGGAGATCGTCGTGTCGGTGCACGTCGCGTACATCCAGGCGGGCGCGGAGCTGATCGAGACGAACACCTTCGGCGCCAACCGCGCCAAGCTCGCCGCTCTGTACCTCGACGACGACGTGGCGCGGATCAACAGCGACGCCGTGAAGCTCGCGCGCGAGGCGCGCGAGGTGTCGGGCGCGGACGTGCTGATCGCCGGGGCGATCGGGCCGCTCGGCGAGGGCGCGATCGTGGTCGACCGCGCCTCCGTCTACGCCGAGCAGGCGGAGGCGCTGCACGCGCGCGGCGTCGACCTCTTCATGGTGGAGACGTTCTACGAGCTGGACGAGCTGTCCACGGCGATCGAGGCGGTGCGCAGCGTCTCGAGCCTCCCGATCGTCGCGCTGCATGACCTTCGACGCGGACGGCGAGACACCCGGCGGCGTCGCCGCGGCCGAGGCGGCCGCGCGCCTGCGCGAGCTCGGCGTCGCCGCGTGCGGCGCGAACCACGGCGCCGGCCCGCAGGCGGCGTTGACAGCGCTCGCCGGGATGGGCGACCTGCTGCCGCTGGCCGCGCTCCCGAACCTCGGTCTCGCCAGCCGCTGGGGCAACCGCATCGTCTATCCCCACGCCGACGACGAGTACTTCGGCGACTTCGCGGCTCAGGCGCGCGACCTCGGCGCGCGGATCGTCGGCGGCTGCTGCGGCACGACGCCGGTGCAGATCGCCGCGATCCGCGAGGCTCTGAAGGAGGACCGCGCGGTGGCGCAGCCGATCTTCACGCGCGAGCCGTCGCGCGCCGTGCGCGGTGCTGCGCACCACGAGGAGAGCCGCTTCGCCGCCGCGCTGCGCGAGGGACGCTTCGCCGCGACGGTCGAGATCAATCCACCGAAGGGCGGCTCCGTAGACGGCCTGCTCGACCTCTGCCGATCGCTGCACGAGTCCGGCAAGGTCGAGTTCCTCGACGTGACCGACAACTACACGGCGCGCGCGCGGATGAACCCGATGATGGCCTCCGCGGCGATCGAGCAGCACGTCGGGATCGAGACGATCCCGCACCTGACGCCGCGCGACAGCTCCGTTATGGGGCTCGAGTCGATCCTGCTCGGCGCGCACGCGGCCGGGCTGCGCAACGTACTCGCGATCACCGGCGACCCGCCCGACGTCGGCGACTATCCGGGCTCGCACGGCGTCTACGAGGTCGACTCGATCGGCCTGTGCCGGCTGCTGCAGAAGCTGAACCAGGGCGAGTCGTTCACCGGCAAGTCGCTCGACGCGCCCACGTCGTTCTTCTACGGCGTCGCCGTCAACCCGACCGCCGACGACCTGGACGAGGAGCTGCGGCGGTTCGAGCAGAAGGTGGAGGCAGGAGCGCAGTTCGCGATCACGCAGTCGCTGTTCGACGTCTCGTATCTCGACGAGTTCGAGCGGCGGCTCGGCTCGTGGCCGATTCCGGTGCTGCTCGGCGTCTTCTACGTGACCAGCTATCCGCTGGCGCTGCGGCTGCACAACGAGGTGCCGGGAATCGTCGTGCCCGAGGCCGTGCGGGAGCGGTTCCGCGCCGCCGGCGCCGATGCGGCGCAGGTCGGATTCGAGCTGGCGCAGGAGCTGATCGCGGAGGCGCAGGGCCGCGTCGCCGGAGTCGAGGTGATCCCGCCGTTCAAGGCGCCGCTCGCCGCGCTCGAGCTGCTGCCGGAGCTTCAGCCGCCGCAGGAGCCGGTCGAGACCGGCCCGCGCGCGGAGTCGAGCGCGCGGCGCACGAGCGAGCCCGGCACGCCGTAGCCGCCGGCGCTGCCGACGCGGGCGGCGAAGATCGTCGACTGGACGGCGCCCGAGCCGTCGATCGCAGGCCCGCCCGAGTCGCCGTGCTGGACGCGTCCCGCCACGGCGGTGATCGTCCGCGGCACGGGACCGTGGCCGTACGCGTCCTGCGTCAGCACCACCTGCGTCCGCCCGATGCGGCCCGGAATCAGCCGCAGCGGGCCGTCCTCCGGATAGCCTACGATCGCCACGGCGGCGCCCGGCTTGGCGTCGGCGAGACGGAGCGGCGTCACGCGTCCGATCTCCACGCGCAGCACCGCCACGTCGTTGCGCGCGTCGAACGCGACCACCCGCGCGCCCACCGGACGGGCCTGCCACTGCACGATCACCTGCGTGTTCGTCTCTCCGGCGACGACGTGCGCCGCCGTGACGATGAGGTCCGATGAGGCGAACCAGCCGCTCCCCTCGACGCCGACGCCGCAGGCCGTCCCGAGCACGCGCACGACCGAGCGGGAGGCGCGAAGGATCTGCGCATTGCGCACGGTGGCGGCCGTCGGCGGCGCGGCCGGAGCGGCCGGGCCGGTTATCGACGGGAACGGGTCGATCCGCGCGAGCAGGTGCAGCAGTTGCCGCGGCGACACGGCGTTGTTCAGCTGCCGGATCACCTGCGAGCCCTGCGCCTCCTGCCGGACCCGTGGCTGCCCGGGGATGAGCAATGCCGTCGCACCGAGCACCCAGACGAGCGCGACCCCGATGGCGGCGCCGAGCACGAACCCGCCCACGGAGTCGATCAGCCGGAACGGCGTCAGCTTCAGCCCGCCGCGGAGAAACGAGCCGGCCATCCCGGCAACGACCTGCCCGAGCAGCGCGCCGACCACCGCGCCGGCGAGACCGGCCACCGCCGCCCAGGGCGAGCTCGAGCCGCCGCGCAGCAGGTGCGGCGCGACCCGGGAGCCGATGTAGGCGCCCGCGATGAGCCCCGCGAGCGAGAGCGCGGTGGCGATCAGCCCTCGCCGCATGCCGGCGACGGCCGCGAGCGCGACGATGCCGAGCGCAATCCAGTCGACGGTCGTCCACGCCACCCGGGCAAGCGTAGTGAGAGCACCGGCGGCTCCCCGACACGGCTACACTACGCCCGCCTTGGGGGCGTAGTTCAGTTGGTTAGAACGCCGGCCTGTCACGCCGGAGGTCGCGGGTTCGAGTCCCGTCGCTCCCGCTCTCGAAGTCCCCGCTAGCGGGGACTTTTCCTTTTGAGGCCTGCTTCGTCGCCTTCGCACGATGGGGTGTGGATGGGGCGGTGATCGCGTCGAGGTTCTTCAGCACACCGCGATTCGCGTCCGGGAACAGGTGGCCGTAGAGGTCGAGCGTGACGCGGATCGACGAGTGGCCCATCTGCGCCTGCAGGTACTTCGGGTGCGCTCCGGCGGCGACCATCAGCGCGGCGTAGGTGTGGCGGAGATCGTGGAAGCGCACGCCGGTCAGCTTGGTGCGGCGGACGGCCGGCCGGAAGACGCGGTGGCGGAAGTTGTCGTCGTTCAAGATCTCGCCCTGCGGCGAAGGGAAGACAAGGCCGAGCTGATTCGGTTTGCGTGCGAGCAGCTGTCGGCGGACGACGCGGGTGGCATGGGCGGAGAGATCGACGCGACGGCGCGAAGCGCGCGTCTTCACCGGCACAAGCTCGCCGTCGTAGGTGCCGTTGTCGACGCGCACGGTCTTCGCGTCGAGGTCGACGTTGCGGTCGCGCAGCGCGAACAGCTCGCCTTGACGCAGCCCTGTGAGCGCAGCGAGAAGGACGATGTTCCCGTACGGCGCGACCGTGTTCGCAGCAAGCTCCTCGACCTCGCCCCACTCGAGAAAGCGCACCTCGGACTGCTCCCGCCGCGGCGCCTTGACCCGGAAGACGGCTTCATCGACGAGGTGCCCGCGCTCCTTGGCGTTGGCGAGCAATCTGCTTGAGCAGACGCAATGTGAGCTCGGCCTGGCGCGGCGCGCGCTTCGCAAGCGCCGTGACATGATCCTCGACGGCGGCGGGGCGGATCTCGTCGAGCGCGACGGTGCTGAAGGCGTCCAGGTGTTGCATCACCTCGTGGACGCGTTGGAGCGTGGAAGCGCGGACGCGGAGTGCGTAGCGGTCGAGCCAGCCGGCGGCGAACTCGCCGAGCGTCTCGGGTGGCGCCTGGTAGAGGGCGCCGAGCGACGCGCGCCGCTGCTGCTCGAGGACGAAGCGGTCGGCGTCCTTCCGTAGCACGAATGAGCGCGAGCGTTCGCGGCCGTCGACTCCGAGCCAGCGCGCGCGATAGCGCCTCCTCCCGTTCTGCAGCCGGTACGACTCGACATGCGCCATCGCTACTCGAACAGCCTAGGCTGCCGCTCGTCCCCGCGCCTCGTCGTTTTCGCCTGGGTCCGCTTCTTCGGCTTGCTCTGACGAGGCCGGGGCCGGTTGCGGTCGGCCTGGCGGTGCTCGGCGATCCAGCCGCGCAGCTCGTCGGGGTCGAAGCGGCGGGTGCCGCCGATCTTGTAGCTGGGCAACTCCCCGTTGGCGGCCTGGTCGTACACCCAGTTCTCGTGCACCCCGAGCAGCTCGGCGACCTGGCGGGCGGTCATCATCGACTCCATCGCTGCGCCTCCACGAATCGAAGCGGCCAAGGATAGCAGATATGAGTCAGAGCGTCTAAATGGGTTCTGTAGCGTAAAGCAGATAGGCTTCGAAGTATGCGCGGCGGCGAGCTGATCCGAGAGGCACGGATGCGCGCCGGCCTCACCCAGACCCAGCTCTCGGAACTGACCGGCCGCGACCGCTCCGTGATCGCCCGCTGGGAACAAGGCCAGATCTCACCCCCGGTCGAGAGCCTGCTCGAGATCATCCACGCCTGCGGCTTCGACCTCCCCTTCGTACTCGTCCCCATAGACAAGAGCGCCGACCAGGAACTGCGTGAATCACTGCTGGCGCCGCCGAGCGAACGGGTCGCCTGGCTGCTCGCCGAACTCGGGCCGACGCGGGCACGACCCGGGCGCTGAGGGGAGAATCGTGGCCGGCCGGGCTTCCGAGTTGTTCGACCCGTACCAACTGCTCGGCGTCCTGCAGCGCCAGGGCGTCAGCTTCGTCGTCATCGGCGCCTTCGCACGCGTCGTCCAAGGCACCCGTGAGCTCACCGACAACCTCGACATCACCCCATCGATGCGCGAGGACAACCTCTCGCGTCTCGTGCGCGCGCTCGAGGACCTCCAGGCGCGTCGCGTCGACGGCAAGCCGCTCGACCTCCGCAAGCTAGACGGGCCAGTAGCTCGAACTGGAAACCCGCGCAGGCGAGCTCAAGCTCGTCCCCGAGCCGGCCGGCTCACGCGGCTACGAAGACCTCCGCTGGCACGCAAGCCGCGAACCACTCGGCCGCGGGCTCCGCCCCCAAGTCGCCTCCCCCGGCGATCTCGCCCGCATGCTCGGCGCACTCAACCGCAACCGGGACGCCGAGAAGCTCCTCCGCCTCCGCCGCCTCATCACCCTCCAACGCACCCTCGGCCGCCAGCACAGCCGCAGCCACGGCATCGAGCGCTAGAGAACCAACGCCGCGCCACTCCAGCCGACGTCCACCTCACCGCAATAACAGGCGAGACACAGATGCATCATTTGATGCGCAGGCCTCAGACCATGACGAGTTCCTGGTAACTCGTCGCGCTCATCGCGAGGCGGCCTATGTGATCGCCGACAGATCGGCAACTCAGAGTCCACTGGCCTGCAGTTGGGAAGCAGGTGCGCCGCGTCTGTCGTGTTCGGCTCGCACTGCCCTAAGAGGGCTGTAGTTCGCGAGCGGGCGACTCCTTGGCGCCTGGCGTGTACCGGCCTGGGGAGGCGAGGTCCCTAATGCCAGGTTAGGCTTCTGCTGTGGACGTCTTGGTTCTCATCGACAAGCTCGACGCCCTCCTCCACGACGCGAAGGCCGTGCCTTTGACCGACCAGCTGCGTATCGACCGCGAGGAGATCTTCGGCGTCCTCGATCAGATGCGGGCGACCATTCCGGAAGAGGTCAAGCAGGCCCGGTGGATCGTGAAGGAGCGGCAGGAGATGCTCGGCGAGGCGAAGCGCGAGGGCGACCGGCTGCTTGCCGAGGCGCGCGAGGAGGCGGTGCGGGAGGTGTCTCAGACGGAGGTCGACAAGATCGCCGAGCGGCAGGCGCATGACATCGTCGGCGAGGCGCGCCGCACCGCGTGGGAGACCAGGCTCCAGACGGATGCCTGGACCGACGGCATCCTAGCGATGCTCGATAGCAACCTCGACCGGTTCCTCACGGCGGTCAGGCGCGGCCGCCAGGGGCTGCAAGAGCGTTCGCAGGAGACGGTCGTCGCCGGCATCGGGCCAAACGACGGCGTCGCCGACGAGTTCGCCTACTAGCGCGCTCGGGACGCCTCGATTAGGGCCGGGTACGGTACGACTCGACTGACTAGGCGGCGCAGGAGTGAAGGATCGCGCAGTTGAGTGGCGTTAGCGCCTGGTCGCAAGACGGTGAGGACTCCGTGGCTCCGGCTCGCGCGAGCAGCTAAGAAACAGATGAGGCGTATGTCGTGTCTCTTGCCACTGTCCGCCTCCAGTGCGATGCTCCTCGGCGGCGCCGACCAGGAGGTTTTGACGTGCCGATGGTTCATCCCTGTGCCAAGCCTGAGTGCGAGACGCTCACGATGGGCACGCTGTGCTTAGAGCATGAGGAGCAACGCGACGTGAAGCTGCGCAGACGCTTGGAGCGGCTACTTCCCCGCCTTACGACTGCCAGTGCCTTGGTCGCCGCCGCAGCCGCTGGGGCGCTCATCAGAACACGCCTTCTGCGTTAGCCCTTCCGCTCGCGTGCAGCAGCGTCACTTAGAGCGTGCCGGCCAGGTGAACGTATGGCGTGATGACGTCCGCTCCGGGTGAGGTCGACCCGCGCCAGTACCAGGTGTCTTGGTAGCTGCCGTGCGGCCAGGCTGAGCCGGCGGGTGCGGGGCGCGGGAAGATGATCGGTACGTAGCAGACCGCTCCGGGGTTGAGGAGTTCTGTGCCGGAGTTGATCGGGCAGAGGTTGCCGTTGCCTCCGAGGTCTTCGGTGATCGCTTGGAAGGGTGAGCCGTGGTCGCTTACGATCGGCGGCTCGATTGTCAACGGCAGGTCACCGCAGTTGCCGACCTGGATGATGTTGGCGATGCTGCTGCCCGCGCCGATGTTGGACGCGTCGCCGAAGTCCACGTCGCTTGGGGTTACGCACAGCTTCGCGACTGGTGTTGGCGTTGTCGTAATGACCGTCGTAGTGGGGGCGGTCGTCGCGGTGCGGGTGGTAGTCGTCGTGCTGACGGTCGTCGTGGTGCTGACAGTCGTCGTGGTCGTGACTGGCGCGGGGCCCGTGAGTGGCGCACCGCCGATGGTCACAGTCGCGGCCGCGGTGATTGTTCGCGGGATCATCGTCGTCAGTCGCACTGTCCGTGTGACGGTCTTCACCGTCTGCTTGATCGCGCACACCTTTGTGTGCCCGATCGTCGCGCAGCTGCCGCCGGGTAGGCGGATGACGACGCCGCTCCCCACCGCGACACCGGCAAGTGCAAGCGCACCGAGCCCGGAGGCGGCAAGGGACTGCCTGAGCAACATGCGCCTCCGTTTCCGCTGCGGGAGCACGGCAGCAACTCGTCACCGGAGGATAGAAGCCCGGGATGGGACGGATCGCTCTCCGTTGCGCCAGATCGGAGCCCGCAAAGGTCGGGCATACATACCCGCTGCTCGCGAGTCTTCAGACCTTGCACTAGCGAACGTCAAGCCTCCGGTCTGGTTAACTTCAGCCTCGTTCGTCCTACACCGCGTGCGAGGGAGTCGTGCAACCGACTGAGCCAGAATCCCGGGAACACCCGACCGAGGAGGCCCCGGTCCGTTCCGACTTGCGTGTGGGCGCACGGATCGCACAAGCCAGGCGCGAGGCCGGACTCTCGCAGCGGGCGCTCGCAGACCACATCGATGTTCGCCTGTGGACTGTCGATCAGTGGGAGTCCGGCACCGGAGCCGTGTCGCCCACGCAGCTCGAGCAGATGGCCGAGGTGACGCACCGCTCTCCCGCGTGGTTCCTCACCGGCACCGAAGATCAGCCGACCGAACAGCGCGCGGATGAACAGGGCGCGGATGACCCGGCGGCCGAAGCGGTAGACGCCGAGCCGGAGCTTGCGGGACTCGATGACTCCGCGCTCGGCGAAGATCTCGAGGAGACGCGCAGAGAGACGGACGAGCCTCTCCCCGAGGCAGAGCGGCAACTGCTCGAGCTTGAGCGCCGTCGGCAGGAACTCGCGGAGCGGGAGCGGTCGCAGGCGGACGAAGCGGCAGTGGTCGCGAAGGTGCTGATAAGTGCGCAGCGTGCCGCGGATCTCCTTCAGGCGGATGCGGAGCAGGAGGCAGAGGAAAGAGTTGCGGCGGCCCGTAAGGAGGCGAAGGCGATCGTGGCCAAGGCGCGACGGACGCGCGAACTGGCCGACCGCGACCGGGCCGAGGCCGCCGACTTGTTGATGCAGATTCGCGTGGCGCTCGGAGAGACCGCCGCGAGATGGAATTCGCTCGCCCCCGGCGCGCTCGACGTCGACCGAAAAAGGCGCGAGCAGGATCGGGACGCCGGAAACGTGATCGAACAGACGGACGACGCGAATGGCCGCGGAGCGGATCTCGTAGAAGATCTTCGATTCCGCTCAGGTGACTGCCGACCGGCGGCAGAAGAAGTCGTCTCATCCGACGACTAGAAGGACCTCTTCGGCTAGCTCTCTTCCGACGGGGTGTAAGGAAAAGAGGTCGAATTCCGGTAATACAGGTAGAGCCGTAGAACGCCGTGGCTGGGAGAGATCGCGCGCATGATGTGGAGAGGTAGACGGCAGGCAGATCTCGAGGACCGGTTGCGTGCGTTGCGGCAAGAACCGCGCAAGCAGTTCGTCGAGGAGATCGTCGCGCGTATCTCGGCTCCGAGACCCACACGCCCGTGGCTCAGATTGGGCGTGGCCGTCGCGGCGGCGGTACTAGTAGCCGTGCCGTTCCTCGCATTTGGCGGGGTGGGCTTCGCCGCTCACTCGGTGCAGGCGACCGTGCATTCCATCACCGGCTCACACTCCTTCAAGGGTGGAGATGGCTCCTCGAAGGGCGGGGATGATTCTCACAAGGGTGGAGATGGCCCCTCGAAGGGCGGAGATGACTCTCATCAGGGTGGAGATGGCTCCTCGGCGTACCATGAGTACTGCCCACCGAAGGAGAAGGATCACGGCTGCAAGCCTCCGCCCTGTGACAACGGCCAACAGTTCGTGGACGGCAAGTGCAAGCCACCGCCCTGTAACAACGGCCAACAGTTCGTGGGCGGCAAGTGCAAGCCGCCGCCCCCGCCGCCGCCGCCCCCGCCTCCGCACTGCGACAAGGGCCAGCATCTCGTGGACGGCAAGGTGCAAGGACGACACGCCTCCGCCCCCGCCTCCTCCCCCGCACTGTGGCAAGGGCCAGCAAATCGTGGACGGCAAGTGCAAGGACGAGCACGGCGGCAACGGCAAATAGGCCGGCGCAATCCGTCCGGGTCATGGGCGCCTGGCTCGTGAGGCTTCGACCGCAACCCCGCAGCGCAGGAGCGGCTGGACGATGAGAAGGCCGACAAGCGTGTAGTGGTGTAGCCGACGGCGCCGATGCTGAAGGCTACGAGAACTTCGACACAGCCCCCGGCCCGGGGTCGCGGGTATCGTCCGGGGAGCCGTGGTCTCGTCCGCAGGTGCCGTCCACCGCTCGGAGCGAAAGATCGTCTTGCTGGCGGTGGGGCTGCTCGCGCTGGTCTTCGTCGGGGTGGCGCTTTGGACCCGGTACGGAGGAACTCCCGGCAAGCCACTGCCGCCCATGCCGGAGAACCCGGTCGCGACACTCCAAAGCGGCGAGAAGATCGCCTTTGCTGCTGGCGACCTGGCGGCGGGCGACGGCATCGTCTGCGAAACACATGGGGTGCGCGTCGGTGCCTGGGTACCGAAGCCGGGTCACACTACGACGGAGCAGTTCACAGCGTCCGAGTGGACGTCCACGATCTCCATTCGAGCGAGATACGACGGCGTCGTGATCGCGCGCTGCGCGTAAGGCGCGCCTCTGTCGTTGACGGATTTGCCGCGCTCGGTTAGCCGCTAGTTGTCGACCGCGGCTGCCGGCCCAGTCGTGCGGGCCGCAGCGCCCGTCTCAGCCGGAAGAAGTGAGCGGAGCCGCTCGAGCGCGCGGTGGAGTGCGACCTCGACTGTGTTCGTTTGCAGATCGAGCAGTTCGCCGATCTGGCGGGCGCTGAGATCTGCGCCATACCGGAGCGCAAGGAGTTCCTGGTCGCGCTCGGAGAGGCGCGCGACGGATCGCCGCAGGTCGATGCGGTCGGCTGCCTCTCCGGCAAGATCCCGGGAATCCACCGACTCCGGTGGGTCTGGCTCGGTCGGAGGCCGGTTTGTGATCTGTTCGCTCAGGCAACGCGTTGCGATCCCCAAGACCCAGGCCACCGGCGTGCCTCTCCGAGCGTCGTACGACTCGCGATGGCGAACGGCCCGCTCGATCGTGGCGCTCGTGACGTCTTCCGCGTCGGCGCCCCGCCCGATCCGATACGCGACGTACGAATAGACCTGCCCTATCAGGGCTTCGGGATCGCTGAGCGGATCGGCTTTCCAGGGCATGCCCAGCGCCGAGCGTAACGTCCGTGCCCTTCTCCGACACTATGCGTCCGAGTGGTTCCGTGACCGTACGGGTGGGCGAACCGCGCTCGAGAGGCTACGGTCCAGAAGTCGATGGAAGTTGGCTCCTCGGAAGGGTTCCGTCCACAGGCCGATCGGGTGTCGGCCACCGCATACCGGCTGCTCCTCGCGCTGCCGTTGGTGGCTCTGGTTGCGGTGATGGTCGGCGTTGGCTTCGCGAACGGCGGCTTCTCGCCTCCTTCCTGGGGGTGGAGCGCGGCGGCCTTGTGCGTGGTAAGCGCGTTCGTCGTCGTGGCTGCCGACTCGCAGCCACTCGACGTGCGCGGGGCGCTTTTCTGGGCGGCGTGGTTGGGGGTGTTTGCCTGGACCGCCCTCAGTGTGACCTGGAGCGCGTCGGTGACCCAGTCGACGCTCGAGGCGGAACGCGCATTGCTCTACACCGCCGCGGCGCTCGCCGCCGTGCTCGTCGCCGGGATGTTCTCCCGGGTGGCGGTCGTCTCCGGGGTCGGGCTCGCAGCTGTCGTGACGGCCAACTACGCAACTCTCACCCGGCTCCTCCCGAAGCGTTTCCCTTCGGCTGACTTCTTCGGCGGCTACCGGCTCTCGAATCCGATCGGCTACTGGAACGGCCTGGGAATCATCGCGGCGGCCGGGGTCATTCTTGCTCTCACGGTTGCCGTGTTCGCCCCTACGCTGCTGCGCCGTTGTCTGGCTGCCGTTGCGCTTCCAGGAACGGCGCTCTGTCTCTACTTCACCTATAGCCGAGGCGCCTGGCTTGCCTTGTTCGTGGGTGCCGCGATCGTGCTCGTGCTGGTGCCGGGCCGGCTCCGTCTAGCCGCCGAAGGGCTGCTGATCCTGGCGCCGAGCGCGGCCGCGGTTTGGTTGGCCTCCCGTGAACGCGGGCTCACTCACCTAGGTGTTGCGCTCAGCACTGCGGCACGTCAGGGGCATACGACCCTCTGGAGGCTCGGCCTGTTCGCCGTCTTCAGCGCGGCAGTTGTCGTCGCCTTGGCCCTCTTGGAGAGGTTTCACATGCCCACGCTCGTTCGCCGCGGTTGGGCCACCGTGCTGATTGTCGTCCTCGTCGGTGCGGCAGCCGCGGGCCTTGCTCACGAAGGCGGCCCCGGCGGGATATGGAGACACGTACGCCGCTCAGTTGCGTCGGCGCCGGTCAATCTCAGTCAGCATTCGGGAAACCTGAACGCGCGGCTGTTCACCCTCTCGAGCAGCGGGCGCCTGGAGTTATGGCGCGCCGCGCGTGCCGACTTCGCCGCTCATCGCCTGACCGGCTCGGGCGCGGGCACCTTCGCGCAGTACTGGCTGCAGCATCGGCAGAGCGACCAGTACGTGCGCGACGCGCACAGCCTCTACCTGCAGACGGCCGCTGAGTTGGGCATCGTCGGACTCGTTCTGCTGACGATCGCCCTCGCAGCCCCGTTCATCTTCGTTCGATCCTGGCGGACGCAGCCCATACTCGTCGCCGGTGCCGGCGCCTATGCCGCGATCCTCGCGCACTCGGCCGTCGACTGGGACTTCCAACTCCCGGGTGTGATGTTGCTTGCGATCGGGCTTGCCGCAGCGCTGGTCACCCGCGGCGGCCGGACCCGTTCGCGCTCACGCGGGCAGACGCTCGGCATCCGAGCCGGCATTCTTGCGGCCGTGTTCGTCACAGGCGTGGCTGCTGCGGTCGGGTATGTCGGCAACAGCGCGATCGCCACAAGCGATGCCGCGGCCGCGCAACACGACTGGGGTCAGGCGCTCACAGCCGCACGTCGGGCAAAGACATGGTCGCCCTGGTCGGCCGACCCGCTGGAGCGAATCGCGGTAGCCTCGCTCGGAGCAGGCCACCGAGCCGTCGCACGAACATATCTCGAACGGGCGGCGGCAAAGGATCCATCGAACTGGCTGTACTGGGCCGAACTCAGTCTCGTCTCGACTGGGAACGAACACGCACGCGCGGACCGGGAGGCATCGATGCTCAATCCGCGACGATGGCCGATTGCGATTCTCCCGTAACAGGCATAACCCTCCGCCCACGGACGGGCTAGCGTGACGGGTTTCGACACGGCCGGCCGGCCGCCGATCAGGTTGCCAAACCCACCCGATGGTCGGTTCACGGCGTGTCTTCTGCCGTCAATGCTCCGCCTGAATGGGCGAACAAGGCGGCGGCGAATCTCCTGAGCTCAACGAGGTGCGGCGAATGCTCTTTCCGCATCTCAGTGCCAAGGAGGGCTGGGCGAACATCGACCGTGCGATCCGGGGGGCGGCCGATGCCGAGCGCTGGGCGGCGATCGAACAAGTGGCGAAGAGGCGCCCGCTCACTGACGCGGAATGGGCGGCAATCATCGAAGCGGCGAGGCAACAGGACCTCAGCGCCGACCTGCTCGAACGGCTGCGCGAGGCCCGCGAGAAGGATCGGGAATAGCTGTGCGTCCCTGCCGCAACCTGCAACTCGCGACGCGACCCCAGAGCGTGTCGTCCGCCGGCACCCTCGCGGCCGAAGTGAGGAAGTGATGCAGGGTCGCGCCGAGGAAATCGCCGGCGCCGGATGGATCCGGGTCTCGAGGGGAGACCAGGACAAAGTCTGGCGCGTGACATGGCTGCCTTGCCATCACCGGGACGATCTCCTCCCGGCCGAGACGTTCTCGCCGGCATATCCGGACGACCTCCCCGACGACTGGCCCGAAACGAGCGATCCGGATGACCTCATGCGCTGGGCCGTCAACCGCTACGAGGGACAGTTGAGAACCCGGACGCGCGTCTTCGGCTGATCGACGCGGCTCTAGCTTTTCCGGATAGCCCGATCGTCAGCTACACCGACGCGTTTCAGCGGTCACGTACCGTCGTCCACGAGTCGGTCGGGCACGTAGAGAAACAGAGTCCGAGGACGCGTGACGGGTCCGGGGCACGCCCGCAGCTTGATCGATCCGCCGAAACCACGCTGCGACAGTCTCGACGCGGATGCTCTCCCCTGTTGACACGGGTCTCGGCAAGATAGCCGGCGTCCCCACCTTCCAATCGGGGGAATCGCCAGGCCCGTCCCGAAAAGGAACGCGTTCGACAGCTGTAGCAGACCGATGAAGTACGGGAAGAGGCGGCGAACTCCCAGACATGACGTGGTGGCAATGGGTGGTCATCTCCATCCTCGCCTGGGTAACAGCAGACATCGTCCTGCTGGTGCTCATCGGCTGGCGAAGCCCGCGCCTCCGCCGTGAAGAGGGGCAAACGATGACGGAGTACGGAGTCGTGCTTGGCGTCATCACCATTCTCGCGATTGCTGCATTTATCGTCGTCTCCGGCGGCCTCACACAAGCACTCAACAACCTCACGTCGTCTCTACCGTGAGACTCATAGCGGCCGACTGGGAGAGAGTCAGAAAAGACCTTGCGCCGACTCACTCCCAGGCGTGGCGGCTAACCCAACGCCAGATCGGTGGCACGCAATCTCGTGCGATGCTGTCTGAGCAGCGGAAGCACACTGTTCCGGTGGAGAGGCATGCGGGTGGCGCTGGTTCACGACTACCTCACACAACGTGGCGGAGCTTAGCGCGTCGCACTGTGCATGAACCCGCGCGTTCCCTCAAACGCCTCTCTACACATCCCTGCTCGACTCCTCTGCGACGTTTCCTGAATTTGCGGCGATCGACGTCCGGACGCTGCCGATCAACCGGCTCTCGCTGCTGCGCAAAACACCATCGCGCCGCCCCACCGCTCCTGGCCCCGTCGTTCTCGAGCCTGCGGATCTCGGCCGACGTCGTCTTCTGCAGCTCGAGCGGATCGGCGCACGGCGCATCCGTGGATGGCCGAAAGGTCGTGTACTGCCACACCCCCCCTCGGTGGCTGTATCAGTCGGAGTGCTATCTGCGGGGTAGGAGCCGACCGATCCGCACGGCCGCCGGCCTTTTCAGGGTCAAGTCTGGAGCGGTGGGACAGGCGGGCGGCGGCATCCGCCGACTGTTACCTCGCCAACTCGACGGTCGTCGCGGAGCGGATCACGTTGTTCTACGGTCTCGACGCCGAGGTCGTGGCCCCGCCGCCGGCGATCACACCCGACGGCCCAAGCCAGACCGTCGCCGGAGTTGAGCCGGGTTCGTGCTCTGCGTTTCGCGGCTGCTGCCGTACAAGAACGTTGATGCGGTCGTCTACGCCTTCGCCGAGCTGCCGCAAGAGCGGCTGGTCGTTGCCACGGGGGCCGCAAGAGAGCATCCTTCGCGCCGTTGCCGGCCGAAGCGTGACCTTTGTCGGCCGGGTAACCGCCGGCGAACTCCGGTGGCTCTACGCCAACTGCCGCGCGCTCGTGGCCGCATCCCACGAAGACTTCGGCTTGACTCCGCTCGAGGCCGCTGGGTTCGGCAAGCCGCCAGCCGCACTCCGTTTCGGAGGCTTCCTCGACACGGTCGAAGAAGGACGAACCGGCGTCTTCTTCGAGGGACCGACACCCCAGACGATCGCGGAGGGCATCCGCGCACTGCTGGCAGCAGGCTGGAGCGCGAAGGCAGCTATCAGCTCCGCCGCTCGCTTCTCCGAGGCGCGCTTCGCCGAATGGCTTCGCGCCGCCGCCTCCGGCTGAGAGACATGTAGCTGCGGCAAGCCAGCCGAAAGTCTCACCAGATCGCACGCTCCGCCGGTGAAGTCGGGGCGGACCCCTGCCCGAAGGTCGTGTATTCCGGCAAACGCATTTCACCCATCCTCCCTCGCTGTACTCTCGGCAACATTGGCTGCGTTCGCGTGCCGTCGAGGCCGCCCGCGACCAACTGACGAGGCTGGGGCACGGGAACCGAGGAGAACGCGAGTGCAGACCACTGAGCCGGGGCTAACTCACTATCTGCAAGTCCTGCGCCGAGGCTGGTGGATCATCGCCCTGTGTGTCGCGTTGACCACGGCCGCGTCGGTGTATGCGTCGAAGCGCCAGACGGCGCTCTACAAGTTCGTGGCATCGTGGGCGGCTTTCCGGAGACCTTATTGCCGCCTCGGGCAAAGGTCTTCTTGCACGGGGTCGCACTCGAGCAGCAGAGTGATTTCCGTGCGAATTGCTGGGCTTTTTGGGGCCCAAAGGCTAGTGATGCCGATTGTCATCGCCACTAATCAGTAATCGGGGTCGGAAATAGACAGCTGCGTGCACGAACCCCGACGATGAACGAGTCTCGGCCCATGTGGCGTCGGCCCGGAAGCGGTGAGAAGTGGCTGCAGGCGAAACGTCCCATATTGACTCCACGATCGCGACGCTGACACGCGTGGCGGCCTTGACGATGCGGGTCATCTCAGTCGTGGTCTGCACAATCCGCGTGCTGGGGTTTCCAGCCAGGTTCATATCGGGTCTGTTGACTTGGCGAGGGCGTTTCTTCGCCAAGTCGGCAACAGAGCGGCGGCTGTTAGCTGATGATCCGGGGGCCTCGGGGCGTCCGGACGAGGAGCGCCGCGCGAGTGGCGGGCCGATTCCACAACTTTTGCCGAAGGTCACGAGCGAGCTATCGGGGGGCGCGGTCACGGCTGGTCCTGCAGCCTGCTCACCAATTCCGTGGGAGGGGACGCCGAGACTGGTCAAGGCGCGGTCGTTCCTTCGGCGTGACCTCGTCATATCGCTCGGCACGGTCGCGGCGTTGACGGCCGTGATCGTCGTCGTATTCTTCCTAGCCGCCACGCCGAGTACGGCGAGCTCGCATGCCGCTCGGCCAGCGACGCTGTCTTCTGCGGTGGCTTCGAGGGCGACCGCGACTCAGGTCGAGCCGGCTCACTCGTTGAGCAGAGGCGCACACGCGATATCCCGCGAGTTGGCCTCGCAAAGCGGGCAATCACACGCCTCGGTGGATTGGCACGAGCTCCTTATCGTCTCGCTGCTCCTGCTGTTTGGACTAACGCAACTGCTCTATTCCGTTGCGCTTGGCACCGACCTTTTCTTTCACACGCGTCGCGTCGACTGGGTGACTTCCGACGAAGTCGAGAATTACTCGCCTGCGCGATACCCGATGGTTGTGCTGCTGTATCCGGTTCTACGTGAGTTGGAAGAGACCATGCGGACGACTTTCCTCGGGCTGGCCAAGCTCGACTATCCCTCCGATCGATTCCGAATCGTCGCGATTCCGAACGAAACTGACCGAGAGACGGTGGAAAGCCTGCAGCGTCTTCAGGCGGAGTTCTCGTTCCTTGAGGTCCTACTCGTGCCGCCGACTTCAGATCTTTCCTGGGGACCAGTCTGGGACGAATGGGCGGACAACGCAAAAGCGTATTGGTGGCACCATGGGGCGACGGCGCAGAACCGGGACCTCCCACCGAAGAAGACTCGGCAGCTCGTCTACGCGCTCTACATCCTTGCTCAGCAATTGACCGACGAACCCGATTGGCTTCTCGACTACATCGACGCTGACAGCGTCCCTCCCGTAGACCATTTCCTCGCCGGAGCCGCAGGTAGCGAACGATTCGATGTTGTGCAGAGCACGAATGTGGCCGGCAACCTTCTCGATTCATGGGCGGCCTCATGGCACGCAATGGACCACATGATATGGGACGGTCTGGAAGTACCCGCATCTCAGTTCTGGCGGGAAACAACCGTTTTGGGTGCTTGGAAAGGGCGTGTTCTACAAGGGCTCTGATCTTCTCGAGTTGGGCGGTTTCAACCCGTGGGTGACGATCGAAGACCCCGAGGTGGGGCTTCGGCTCTGGGTCAACAAGCGAAGACTCGGAATCGTCGCCGCGCCGCTGATCGAGGAGGTGCCGAATACGCTGCGAGGTGGCATAACTCAAAGGAAGCGCTGGGTGTGCGGGTTTCTTCAAGCGTCTCATTCCCCTTTGGTGCTGATGGGGATGACCGCGCGGCAGCGTGTTCGCGCTCGGCTGAACCTCTGGCCTTGTCTCTTCCTTGCGATCAATCCGATCGGCATCCCGCTCGGGATCTGGGCGATGGTCGCATTCATGCGCGGTCGGAGCCCTGTTCCGGATTGGTTCACCGTGGTTTGCACTTTCAACATCGTCGCCCTCACCCTCAGCTTGGCGATCATGTACGCATCGACATGGAAGCGGACGCGTTATGTGCTTGCCCGGCGGGGCGCCCGCTTGAAGTACATGTTCAGGGTGAACCCGTTCGCGCTCTGGATCTTTTGGCTCATCTGGACGATCCCGATCGTGATCGGGATCAAGATGTTCCTCTCGGACGGTGGCCGAGTGTGGGAGCGAACCGAGAAGATCGATGCCAACCATGTGCTTGTTCGGCAAGTGATTTCGGACGGAGAGATTGTCCAGACGACTGCCGACGCGGTTCGAATCGTGTGAACTCCGACACCAAGATGTCGACATGACCGCACCGAAAGGGAAGGAAGTAATCTGATGCGGGTTCTGGTTACAGGAGGTGCGGGTTTCATCGGGTCGCATGTTGTCGACCTTCTACTCGCGAAGGGGCATGAGGTGCGGATCCTTGACTCGCTGGATCCGCAGGTTCACGACGGTGTACCGGCGTACCTTGCATCCGAGGCCGAGTTAATCGTCGGCGATGTCCGCGACCGTGACGCTGTGAAGCGTTGTCTCACGGGCAGCGACGCCCTCGTGCATCTGGCAGCGGCCGTTGGCGTCGGCCAGTCAATGTACGAAATCGAGCGCTACACGTCGGTCAACTCGATTGGTGCTGCCGTGGTTCTCGAAACGGCGATCGGATTCAGGGATCGCTTACGCAAAGCGATTGTTGCTTCCTCGATGTCGATCTATGGTGAGGGCCTCTACCGCTGTCCCGTTGAGAACACCGAAGTCGCACCGCCGCCACGTCCCGTCAATCAGCTCGCCGATCGCCGTTGGGAGGTGGGCTGCCCGTCTTGCGGCGCCGAGCTAGAGCCGCTCGCGACGACTGAGTCTAAGCCGCTCCAGCCGACATCCATTTACGCGATCGGCAAGCGGGACCACGAGGAGATGTTCCTCGCCTTCGGCCGCGCCTACGGGATCCCAACCACAGCCCTGCGATTCTTCAATGTGTACGGGCCCCGCCAGGCGCTCTCCAATCCGTACACCGGCGTCGCCGCGATATTCGCTTCCCGCCTACTCAACACGCGCCCGCCCGTGATCTTCGAAGACGGAGCTCAGAGCCGTGACTTCGTTCACGTTTCGGACATTGCCGCTGGCGTCGAGGCCGCACTCGATCCGACCCGTGGCGACGGTGAGGCATTGAACCTTGGCTCGGGCCGCAGCGTCACCGTAGTTCAGGTTGCGGCAGCGCTCGCCGCCGGCCTTGGAGTCGCGCTCGATCCCGAAATTCTCGGCGGGTATCGCGCAGGCGATATCAGGCATTGCTTTGCAGCCATCGACCGAGCCAGCGACTTGCTTGGCTTCAGCCCTGCCGTTGACTTCATGGATGGGATGCTCGAGTTGACCAGCTGGCTCGCGGCACAGACCGCTGTCGATCACGTCGACGAAGCGACTGCAGCGCTGCGTTCGTTCGGGCTCGCCGGTTGATCCGTCCCATGCCCGAATGACCAGCTTCACCTCTCCCACTGGAACATGGAGCATCCTCGCCGTGATGGCGGTAAGCTGCTGGCCTTCTTGGCCTAGCTGGTTTCGGTGCCAACCGACGAAGCTCTAGCACCGGCCCTCACCCAAATGGGGGTTTTGAGGCACTCCGCACGCGTCGTTGAAACCCCTCGGTGCAGTGTTTTCGCGGAACAGGTGCAGGGAGGCTCGGTCTCTCTCTCGATGCAGCGCGGACTCCGACGCGTTTTCGCTCTCGGACCGTGCGCGCATCTCGGGCTGCGACGTGAGACCAGAGCGCTCGGTTGAATACTCACCAATTCACCCGGGCCGAGGCACTACGTGGCGCTGCGCTGATAACCGGCTTAGCGCTTCTGGGGCGAGTACCTTCAGCGACGGCCGCGAGATTAGCTTTGGGGGTTAGGCTGCGTTCGTTTTTCAGGACGACTGTGCTATGCGGGCAGCGGGTATTTTACGTGTCCGGCACGGGAAGCGACGCGAATGCCGGAACCGCGGTATCGCCTTTCCGCCAGATCCAGCGAGCCGTCGACACGGCTGAACCCGGCGATCTGATCCTTGTCGGTGGCGGCGTCTACAGCGGCGTCAACCTCCAGGGGTTCCGTGGCCGATCCTCCGCGTGGCTCGGAATCATGAGCCTGGACGACACTCCATTGCCCCTCATATTTGAGCCTGACGGAGACGTCGTCGCAATCAACGGAAGCTCGTATATCGGGATCTACGGGTTCGAGGTAGCCGGCACCGAGTCGTCCTCGAACCCAAACGGATCAGGGATCAGCGTCTACGGCAATTCCCATCACATCGTGGTATGGAAGAACACGGTGCACGACCTCCCGGGCGGCGGGGTCAACTGCTTCGACGTCGACGACCAGTGGGGCTTCGGCTCACACGACATGCTCGACATCAGCTTCAACACGATCTACAACACGTCCTGCTACTCGCCGTCGGCGACAAGCGGGATCAGCATCTACGCCTCGCGCGACTTAACGCACGGAGGCACTTGGGACGGACGCTACGCAAATCGGGTCATTGGCAACTACGTCTACAATGTGCAGAACCTCGTTCCCTACGCCGTTGGCGGGTTCTCGTACATCACTGACGGCAACGCGATCTCGATCGACTCGCTCCTAACGAGGTACGGCTATGCCAAACCTGTCCTAGTTGAGGGGAACCTCCTGGTCGGCTGCGGGGGCCGCGCCGTCCACGTCTTCGATTCGACCAACGTGGACGGCATTGGCAACACCGCCATTGGCAACCTCCGGACGGCCTCACCCGCAATCATTGACGGCTGCGAGTTCGACGGAACGACCAACAGTTCCGTCCATTACCACGGGAACATCATCTTCCCACGCCATAGCCCGCACTGGGCCGACGTCACGTCGACGTTCACTTACAACGTCGTCCTTGGGGGCAGTCAGGCGGTCACAGGCACAAACGTCAACCGTACGGCCATTGGCTACAGCTACCTGTCACGGCCTCTCAGCGATGCTCAACTCCTCGTAGGACAGAACGTAGCAGCCTTCGCACCCGCCCGGCCAGACCGCGTCCCGACAGTGGCACACGCACTCGGCTGGCAGACGCTCGCCGTCGGCCGGCGGCCGCGCGGTCGCTCGTCTGCAGGCTCGCTCGAACCAGTGCATACCTGATCGGGTGATGCGTGATTGGGCGTGCGCGACGACCCCCCGCCTTCGTCGGCTGACGAGCCAGCTTCGCACTTCGCAGCGCTACCGGCCGCACGCTGGTGCGCGAAGACGCGCTGTTGCGGCATCGGTTGCCCTTGCTCGCGGTGCGACAGCCGAGGGCACGAGCCTAGTTCCCGTGACGGCAGCTTCCCCTCAACGGAAGCCGGCGAAGTGTCCTCGCTTGGCAGCACAACACGGTCGGCAAGCAGGCCGTGCTTCGGCGCGTCGAACGTGCACTGACAAGATTGGTCACAACTCGATTACCAAACAAACCCAATCTTCGCCTCAGACGGTATGCGCTCGAGTCACGCTTTTCGGGGCAACCGTGTGTCGCCCGCATCGAGCGTATTGCGCCAGCGTCACGCTTTCAGACGATTTCGTGCCGTCCCTGAACGGGGTCCTCGCGCCGGAGTCACGCTTTCAGTTCATTTCGTGACCGGAAGAACGAGCAGTTCGATGACCCTCCGCAGCATCCGGCGGCGGATCGCCGCCGCAGGGCTCCCGCGGAGCAGCCTGGCAGGGATTGCGCCCGCGCAACAAACATCGTGTTCCGACATTACGCGGGGGGAGCGCTGTGCTTTCGAGGGGGGATGTCCTCGCATCGACCCTGGAGGCTGATTCCATGAGCCGCTATCTCTTAGGCGCCATCGGCGGAGCGTCGGCCGTCGCCCTCACCACTCCCGACAGACGCCGGTGGGCCCGCGGGACGCTGCGCCGTCTCGCACGCGCGTGTAGCGCGTTCGGCGACGAGCGTGTTGCGAAGAAGCTGCTCCTCAAGAAGGCGGCCGGCTACCTCGATGCGGCGGGGGTGCCGTTTCTCCTCACGGGCGGCACCGCATGCTGGGCCCACGGAGGCCCGTTCTTCAAGGATGTCGACCTCGCGATCCGGTCTGCCGATGTTGAGCGGGCGATGGCGGCCTTGCGGTCCGCCGGCCTGCGAATCGTTCGGCGTCCCGAGCATTGGCTGTTCCAGGCCCTCGAGCACGGCCTCAACGTCGATGTCCTCTACCAGCCGGTGGGCTACACGGTGCAGGACGAGCTCTTCCGCCGACCCCGTATCGACGTCGACGGCGTGATGATGAGCGTAGTGCCTCTCGAGGACGTCTTCGTCTCGAGGCTGCTCACAGTCAGCGAGGACACCGTATCGAAACTCGAGCGCTATCTCGCGTCCGCGCGTGCGGTACGCGAGCAGGTCGACTGGATAGATGTCGACGCGAGAACGGCGCACTCTCCATTCGCCCGCGCATTCTTCACCATGCTCTCCCAGCTCGGCATCGTCGACCTCGCGGCGCCGGCGTGCCCGCAGGTCGTGCAGATGCCCTCGCTCACCGATCCAGAAGCCGAGCACGAACCGGAGGCGGTCGCGCTCACGGCCGAGCTCTAACAGACGCCCTACGCAGGAGCCGGCGCAGCACCTTGGCCGCTGACTTGTCAGCTTCAGCTGGCCCGAGGCGCATATGCGGCTCGCGCGCCGGTCGACGAGTCTGCTTGTTCAAGCCGTGGTCGTCCGATCTCGGTGCTGCACCCCGGTAGTGCGAGGTCGCTTCTCGCAGTGACGCCCGCGTTTGCCATCTGGACATCAAGCTCGCCCCAGTACGCTCGTCGCTGATGGCGATCACGTCGTCGGACGGCTTCCGCCTCATGAGCAGCCTTGACCGACGGGCTGGTACGCCGGAGTCACGCTTTTCGGCCGATCGTGTGTATCCGGTGCAAAGGGTTGCGTGGGGGAAAGTCACGCTTTTCACAGGAAGAGTGACCGCATGGCGGCGCACGTCGACGACCAGCGAATCCGTGAGTCCGGTCGTTCGCGGCGGATCACTTGGACTAGCCCTGGTCGCGGGTCAACGCGCGCGGCGATTTCTTCGATTTTCCGTGCCTTTGCAGTTCGGTAACGCCGACCCGTCCGGGCCGGCGGATGCGGCCATGGATGGACCGGGTAGGAAGTTGAACCCAGGAACGCCGCCGACTATCGGCCCGGCCCCCGCACGGAATGTACGACTGCTGCGGTCACGCGATTTCCCTCGCGGGTAGGGACCGAATCCCGCGCTTTGCGTGGTCAGACTTCGCCCGCTTAGCGTCCCCGGAGCGCTGGAAAGCGATTACCCGAGCCTAAGGTCGCCGTTGGAGACAGACGCACCTTGCCACAGCACAGACAGCGGTCGAGCCGATTGCCGAACATGATGCCCCCGAAGCTGTATTCGTGACTGCCGAGGGCGCAACGTAGACGCCACATATCTAGGCTCGTTTCCCCCTACTTCCAAGACTTCCTCTAAGGAGCCTGACGGCGGAAGGCTCTCACGTCGCTCGACGAACGAGGGTCTTTGCCCAGGACTAAAGCTCGCGAATCACGGCCACGCATCGGCGCCCTCCGCTCCGTCGGAGTGGGCCTCGATACGCCGCCCGATGCACACTGACTCAGCCGAACTCGCGATCGCATCACTCGTTCGAGTGATACTCGCGTGCGTCGAGGCGGTACGGAGCGCCGTTGTCGCTCACACTCTTCGACCTCGACCACTTCAAGGAGGGGAACGACGCTCATGGGCATCCGGCCGGAGATCGGGTGCTCGTTGCGGCGGCACGCACTGTCGAGCGGAACCTGCGTGAAAGCGACGTGTTTGCACGTATCGGCGGCGAGGAGTTCGCGCTGCTGCAACCGAACACGAGCGAGGATGGGGCTGTCGATCTCGCTGAGCGGTTGCGGGCGGCACTCCAGGCGATCAGTCCGCTGAGCCTTGACGTCGACGCGCAGATCAGCGCCACCTTCGGCGTCGTCGAGTTCAACCGCCGCTCCGGCGATCCAACCGGGGAAAGCCTGGTCGCGGCTGCGGACGCTGCGCTGTACAACGCCAAGTGGCTAGGGCGAAATCGTGTGTTCTCCCCGAGGGTTGCAGAGCGTGAGGAGGTCTCATAGCGCCGCGGCGGCACACGTTTCTCGTAACCGCAGTCTGCGAGAACGAGGTCAGCCCTTGCCGCAGCCGTTGATCAGTTGGAATCCGGTTATGGGACGGAGTTCGGCGCCGTTGCCAAGCGCTCCGAGCGTCGTCTTTACCGGGTTCCAGTAGCCGACGCCGGTCAGACGCACGCTCGCCCCGAGCGGCCACCAGTATGTGGGCGGCAGCTTGCAGTCGCGGACGAACACACGGCGGGCCGACAGAATCGCCTTCCGGTCGCGCGTCTGGGCGGACAAGCAGTGGGGGTCTGGCATGTAGGCGTTCATGTAGGTCGAGGAGGGGATGTCGTACAACTCGAGTGCGATCTCGCCGTTGGACTGGAGCCGGTAGCGCTCGATCACGAGCGTCAGCTGCCAGCGTTGCAACTCGAAACGCGTCTGTCGAACCGGCGGATAGCGCCGCGGCATCGTCAGCGCGGCGATCGCGGGAATGCTCGTCGGCGCAGGGACCCACTGCACCTTCGAGGCGAGGTTGTCGCTCAGCGTCATCAGCTTCCAGCGCGTGCCGCCACACCATGTGCCTGGACGTTGCAAGCCTGCGCCGCCCGCCTGCGCCGCGACGACGAGAGGCAACGTTGCGGCAACAAGCAAGGTCACAATCCATGCTGCCCAGGGCAATCTTCGAGACCCCACCACTCACTCCCTCCCGAAAACCGGATGACCATCCCGGAGCTTCACCAAATCGCCCGGCGAAGCCATAGCCTGTTGCGGATTGTGACGAGCTCCAAGAGTCCCATGAAGTCGGTCTTCGCTCAAGCGGCAGGTGCACCTGCGGGTGCAGGGCGAGTCATAGTCTCAATGCAGTGCGGGTGTCGCCGGTGGACAAGGTGTCTGGGTCGGGCTCACGCTTTGTATCGGTGCCATCACCCGGAGCGGGTAACGGCGTGGTCGGAGTCAAGCCACAGTGCTTGTAACCACCGTCACTGGGGCCGCGCTAGCCAACAGCACCACTGCGATTGCGCGCACCAATTCGAGGGTGTGATAGCGCCGAGGCGCGGTGCCGATCTCGCAGGGGGCAAAGAGGAGAGGGCCGCCAGTAGGGGCGAACCCTCTCTCTGCCATCCAGGCCGGCGTGGAGTCTCAGTTCAGGAGGCGCAGACTGCCGTGGGATCGGTGGTCTCCTGGATGACGCCCGCCGGGTTCAGCTTCCATGCGAACCAGTTGCCGATCTGCGAGTAGACGCAGTAGTGCGTGGCGTCGAGCGGTGCCGTGGCAGTCACGCCTGTTGCCTCGGCTGCGCCGCTGTTGTTGACGAAGTCGGTCGACGGGATCGCCTGGTCGTATGTGGTCTTGAGCTCGGCCAGGGTCATGCCGGCGTAGCCGCTGTCGGTGGTGCTGGTGGCCGCATCCGGGTCGTTGGGGCCGGAGGGGACGTTGTCGGCGTTGTACGACTCGACGCTCGGGATGAGTGAGCGGACGTTGGCCGCGGCCGCGGTCTTGTTGGCGCGATCCTTGAAGCTGAGGTACGACGGCACCGCGATCGCGAGCAGGATGCCGAGGATGATGATGACGACAAGAAGCTCGATCAGGGTGAAGCCCTCGTCCGAGCTCATGCGCCTCTTCGCGCGGTCGATCATTTTGACGTTCGTCTCCTTCCGCAGCGGGATGGCGGTTGCCAATGCCCACCAACTACATCGGTATCCGATGTGTCAAGGGTTAGTCCTATTCGAGGGATCCCGAACTCGCCGGTGACCTCGGCCACGTCGCTACACACCGTTCACACCCCGCTGTGATGGCGCCAGCCGGTGTCGGAGGGTTGCCAAAACAGTGAGAGTCGGCGTCGCACCCCTTGACCCGGCTGCCGAGGCGCGGCCAGAATCGTCCACCCGACTAGGGACGTAGACGATGGTGCGGCTGGTGCAGCGGTGGCAGGTGATTTACGGCCATTTCGCGGACTGGGCGAAGATCATCGAAGCCTGCAACGCGATCGCTCGAGACCGCGGATGGGCGGAGGTCACCCTCGGCCTTCAGCCCCAAGGCGAATGAGGTTGTCCTCATGAGCGAATGGCCTGGTTACGCCACCTTCAAGTTCGCGACGGAGCACCACACGTCGTGCAGGGTTCGGGAGCGTCGTGAGGCTTACCGGGCGCGGAGCTCGTCGAGCACGTCGACGTAGTCGTCGCGGTGGGTCTCGCTCGGTGTCCGCTGGCCGGTCTCCCAGAGCCGGACGGCTTCGCTGGTGACGCCGACCAGTTCGCCGACCTCCTCAAGGGTGGCGCCGGCGCGGACGCGGATCGCGCGCCGCCTGGTCGGCGACGGCAGCTTCGCCCGGCTCGTCTTCCTTGTAGCCACGGGTCTCTCCCTTCAGATCAAACGCCCGACACGAGGAGTGTCCGCGCGTCACCGGATCAGCGTACTTCCAACGCGCCCGCGGCCTGGTGCCAACCGCACGTACGAATCGCTGCGTGACTGACGCTCACACGCTTGTCCGTTCGAGCGTGCGTCTGCTTATGCACAAGGGCGCTTCGCACAGCCGTCGCAAGGACCGGCGCCATCCACTGACTCCCGCCGAGACCGGTCCGGTGTTCTCCGGGCTGGCGCCCGCGAAGGTCACGAAGGAGCCGGTGTGGCACGACTGGTACGAGCGCCGCTTCCTGCCCAAGGATTCACGGTCGCCTCCAACGACTTCGAGTTGGCGATCGCGGTCGCCGTGGGCGTCTTCGGCGCTGCCTTCAGGGAGGCGCTCGCCGGTGTCGTCGGGCCGCTGCTCGAGGTGCCAGTCCTCGTCTCACTCGTCTACGTCGCTCTCTTGGCCCGCCGGTTCTGGCGAACGAGCGACCGTCGGGCATGGCCGATCAAGCCCGCGCAGGTCTGAACAGACTCAGATCACTCACGGCGCAGGGCGCTCGCCGACTCTCGCGTCAAGGTTGCCGCTCTAGTCGGACTAGCCGATGCCGCGAACGAGCGTCGGCCGCGCCCGCCGCAGTAGCCGGCGAAAGATCTCCGCTGACTCTCTCCCTCTCTCCGCGCACAGGCTCGCCAGCGCCGGGAGCGCGACCGGCGACTCCGCCAGCGTCATCGCCCCCGCCTCGACCTCGAGCCGGCCGTGCCAGCGAACGGCGGGAGGCTCGAGCTTCTCCGGCTTCACCTCCGCGAGCAGTTCGAGGTAGTCGAGCGCGGCAAGCAGTGACGGCGTCCGCATCTCGCGGAGTGCGAGCTCGGAACGGAAGAGGTTGCGCTGTTGGATGGCCCGGGTGAACCGTCCGTGTGTCGTTCCTTGGCTTGTCACCCGACCCTCCGTCTCCGGGGACGGACGGCAAGCGCGAATCTACAAGGCCTAGCCGGACCGTCATAGGATGCCCCGGTCAAGCCAGCGAGGGAGGAGTCGACAATGGCGATCGCATATCTGCAGGAGTTCGAGATCCAGGACGGCGACACGAGCACCACCAACTACGACGCAGTCGTTGCCGCGGTCAACCTCCAAGACCCGCCCGACGGCTTGCTCATCCACACCGCCGGTTTCGATCACGACGCCGGCGTCTTCCGCATCTTCGATGTCTGGGAAACGCACGAACAAGGCGAGAAATTCATCAACGACCGCCTCAACCCGATTATCGAGCCGATGGCTGCGGCCGCAGCCCAAGACCCAGACAGCAACTTCGCACCACCCACCCGCGAAACCTGGTACGAGCTGCACGACTCAATGACCGGGTAACAGGGAAAGTCCGGAGACGGGTTGGTGCCGTCTCGCTGAGAGCGATCTGTGCCGCGAACAGGTTGCGCTGTTGGATAGCGCGGGCGAACCGTCCGTGTGCCGTTCCTTGGCTTGTCGCCCGACCCTCCGCCGGGGCCGGACGGCAGAGCGAATCTATAGCGATGTCTCAGTCGGAGCCGCGCCAGTGGCTCGCGAACGATGTAGCGACGGTGCGCCCCGAGTCTCTACGCATGGAGGAGTAGGGCCGGCAACCGTGGCAAAGCAGGCTGCGGTGAGGCGGCTGCAATAGGCGACCGCACAAGTGACAGAAGTGCTGCTTCTCGCTGCGCCGTTTCTCGGATATACGGGCCACAGTCCGGGTATCGGCGGCTCTACGGCCGGGGTTGAGGCCCCCTAAGCGAAACGACGTGTGCTCACGGAAGAAAGAGCCCCGCGGTACAGCGAGGCTCTCCCTGCCGATCGCCCGCCGCTGAGCACGCGGTAGTTGGCGCACCGCCGGAAACGTAATTGCCTACGTGTTGATCGGCCCCAGCCAGGCGATCTGTTCGCCGCCACGCTGCAACTCGTGCCACTGGATCCTCATGACGGGCCGGCGCCCGAACCGTGGCAGCTGGGTCCGGTAGGCACGGCAGGCTCGCGCCTTTGCCAGGCGCTCAAACGAGCCGGTGCCTACACGCTGCCAGGCAAGCGGGCTGCTGAGGGCCGCGGGCAGCCCCTCCGGGTCCGTCGGTCCGTCCTCGGAATGCCAGAGCGCATACGGCTGCTCGACATAGCACCCGATTCGTGCGTTCCCTAGGCAGTTCTCGACGACGAGCCGGGCGAGCCACCGGTGATCGGGATGCCAGAGCGGGAACCCCGGGACAAGCAGGATTTCGACGGTTCCAATCGCCTCGGCGATCGCTGCCAGCACCGTCGCGTCGTCGGCGCCGACGCCGTACTGCTGGTCGCCGAACGGGAGCCAGACCGGTGTTGCACCGATCAGGGCGCACGCGCGGCGGTCCTCCTCCCGGCGCAGGCGAACGGCTTCGCCGGCGGTGCGGAAACCACAGGCCGCGTCCCACGGGCCAGGCGCGGACACCGAGGTCGGAGACCCGGCCAGCACGGTCAGGACGGTGACATGAGCTCCGCCGCGCGCCGCGCGCGCGAGAAACGCGCCGAGCGACAGGACGCCGTCGTCCAGATGGGGAGAGAGGACGACGATGCTCACTTGACCGCCCTCGCGGCGACGACGACCTCGAAGTCGCGGTCTCGGTAGTCGAGCTCGTCCGGGCGCAGCTCCTCCGCGGCGATCCCCTCGAGGAAGGCGACCGCCGTCAAGACGTTGCCGTATGCCTCCACGGTCACGTTCTCGGACCGGAACACCTCGTGGAGCAGCGCGCGCCCGGAGTCCACGGTGATCCGCCAGTACTCGCCCCAGGGATCGGTATCGAGATGCCGCCCCGTCTTGCTCGTCCCATGCGAGGTGAGCAACAGCGTCCCGCCCGGCGCGAGCAGACGGTGCAACTCGGAAACAGCCGCACGGATGTCGTAGATCATCTGCAGGGTCTGCGTGCAGATGATGCAGTCGAAGCTGTCCGAGGCCAACGTCTCGGCATGCGTCAGGTCAGCCACGATCGTCGCGTTCGGATTGCCTTCGGTGAAGTGGAGGACGTCGCTGCGCTCCACTCGGCGGCCGCCGAATCGCCGCGTGTAGCGCGCGTCGCCGAACTCGAGCACACGACCGCCGATGTCGGCTGCATGCCGGCCGAGGAAACACTCGATGTAGTGGCGGTCGATCGGCGTCCCGCGGTCGAAGCCGAACGTCGAGCTGATCGGCTCGAGCCTCCTAAGCCCTCCGAAGCGCACCCGGCCCCCGACGCGCAGCCCCGGAAGGGCCGATGATTCACGCCACCGACGCCGGCGACCACGAAGCCAGGCGCGGGCGGAGCGCGGCACGACAGCGACGGCCGGCACTCGCAGATTAGGAGCGGGCATTCTCCGGCCGACCGGAGACCAGGCTGCTCACTTGACCGCGACCCAGGCGGCGAAGTTCATCCAACGCCAGAAGCAGTCCACCTCGCGGAAGCCTGCTCGCAGCAGTAGCTGCGCGTTCCATTCGGCGGTGATCGGGACAAGAACCCCCTCGAGTGCGAGCCGCTTCCGCTCGATCTCGTCCAACGAGTAGCCGGCCTGGCGCTTGGCGGTGTGGTAGAGGTCGACCATCATCTCGTCTACAGCACTCCCGCTACCCAGCACCTTCTCGACAACGATGAAGGCTCCACGATCCGTCGTCCGCTCGTACACGCCTTGGACGATCTGCTGGCGGTAGTTGATCGGGGTGAACTGGAGAGTCAGAACGGCGAGCGTCAGACTGGCCTGCTCGATCGGCGGCGGACCGTCTCGGAGGTCGTGCTTCATGATGGAAACGTCCCCCCGATCGCGGAACCGCTCCCGGGCGGCCGCCAACATCGGATCGGACATCTCACACCCGACAAAGGTGTTTGCATCTTGGGAGCCGAAGACGGCGACGAACGGCGCCAGAGCTTCACCGCGCGAGCAGCCGAGATCGACTATCGCCGTTCCGGGGCGGACGAAGCGTCGCCCCACCTCGAACACCGCCTCCCTCATCCGCTGGTACTGAGGGATCGAGCGCTCCAGCATGTCGTCGAAAACGCGGGTGACCTCGTCGTCGAAGGCCCAGCGTTCGGGGGTGTAACCGGTGTCTTGCTGCCCGGCGCCGTTCGCTGCAGCCTCCGAACCGGCGATGATCGTCACAGGTACCACCTCCTGTATTCGCACCGGTAACACACCATCGGATTCCCGACGGTGTCAGCGATCAAGCGCTTCGGTCCCGTCCCGCGCAAGGAGCGAGCCCCTCATCGTCGCCACGGATGATCCCGCGTGGGCCAGGCTGAACCCCAAGACAGAGGTCAAGCGATCCCCTGCCGAAAGGGGAGCAGCGGCCACCCGTCTATCGATGTAGTCACACATTGCGGGCGACGCGTGTGTCACAAGTGCTCCACTGAACAAACGCCGAAGGGCTTAGCAATCACGGAGGGCCGCACCAACCAGCCGTACGCGCTGCTGTGTCGGCGTCGCATCGAAGTCTGCATGCCTCGAACGAGTGAAATCGGTTACTCGTGGCCCTTCTGGGGGGTACGGATGTCGCCGGGAGGCTCTATGTTTCGGCCGCTTTCACGTGTTCTGCGGCCCGCACACACGCGTGCGGAGGTGGGAGAGGGAATCGATGCGGCTTTCGCGAGCGGCGACCGACGGTACGCGGTCGAACGCACTGTTGGGACGCGGTACGCGCGGTGGGGCGCGTAGCAATGCATTGTGGGGACGCGGCGGCCGTCGTTTCGGGGCGCTCGTAGCATTGTCAACGCTTGCGGTCTTGACCGCTGCGGCGACCGCGGTGGCACGGCCAACGCAGGACGGTTTGAGCCCTGCCTCTATGTTCTACGTACAGCCGAGCCTTCTCAGCGCGCTGCAGACGGACCCGAACGCGACGTACAACGTGATCGTCGTAGGAGACGGCAGCCACCCCAGCTCGTATGTCGCACAGGTGGTCGCGCACCTCGCGGCGAACGCCTATCCCCAGCTCTCGGACGCATCCCAGGACGCACAGAGCGCCGTTCAGGATGCCCAACATCACGTAGACGACGCGGCGAGCCAGGCTGCGCAGGCCCAACAGGTACTGGCGGGTGCGCAAGCCCAGCTGGCTGCATGGGCGCGGCTCGCCTCGACGCTACCGTCCGGCTCGGGGAAGCTGCAAGAAGCATTGCGCCAAGAGCAGAACGCGGTCCAACAGGTGCAGCAGGGGACGCAGCGCGTCCACCAGGTTCAGGACCAGCTCGCGCAGGCACGACAGCTGCTGGCGGCGGCGAACGCGGCGCTGCAGCAGACACAGACCGCGCTCCAGACGCTGCCGCAGACAATCCTCCGGCACGACGTCGCCCGGCAATTCTCCTCTTTGTCCGGGATCGAGGCCTATCTCACCGGAGACGAGATCCAGCAGCTCGTCAACGATGGCAAGAGGTCGGGGCTGCGCGCGATCCTGTCGAACGAGACGGCGTTGACCGGCCCCCCGACCGGATCCTGGGTCGGCTCCGCTGGCGCGTCAAGCTGGTCGAGCACCGGCGGCCTGCTTTCCAACTCGCAGACGTGGTCGGCGGCTATCGGCGCACCCGCCGGCTGGGCTGCCGCCAACGCGCAGACGCCAACGATCGCGATCGTCGACTCGGGTATCGACGCGAGCCGAGCGGACTTCGCGGGCCGGGTGATCGGCCAGGTCGACCTGGCGAGTCTGTCGCCGAACGCAGCTGGCGACGGCAATGGGCACGGCACCTTCGTCGCCGGAATCGCGGCCGGCTCCGCGGCCGGCTACGCGGGCGTCGCTCCGACGGCGCGGATCCTCTCGGTCGATGTGGCAGACGACCAGGGCGAGGCGACAGTCGCCGACTTGATCCACGCGTGCGATTGGATCCTCAAGTACAAAGCGACATACAACATTCGGGTCGTCAACTTCTCGCTGGAAGCAACTTCGCCCGCGAGCATCCTTTTCGACCCGCTCGACCAGGCAGTAGAGAGGCTCTGGCTGAGTGGCGTCGTCGTCGTGACCTCAGCCGGTAACTACGCCAGCGACGGTCAAGAGAGCGGCGTCGAGTTCGCGCCAGGCAACGACCCGTTTGTGATCACCGTCGGCGCCGCCGACATCTCTAACCCTGCTGCCGGCCAAGCCACAGCCGCTCCTTGGTCGGCCTGGGGCTACACACCCGACGGCTTTATAAAGCCCGACCTCTCCGCGCCCGGACGGCACATCATCGCAGCAGTCTCGCCCAACTCAAGCCTCTACACGGAGCGCTCGGCGGATGTGGTCGGCCCCGGATACATGGAGCTGAGCGGCACTTCGTTCTCGGCACCGATGGTCACTGGCGCAGCAGCCGTTCTACTCAGCCTCCATCCAACCTGGACGCCGGATCAGGTCAAAGGCGCAGTGATGGTCAGCGCCGCTCCGGAGCCCACCGCTGAGCCCGGCGCGCTCGGCGTCGGCGATCTCGACATCGCCGCCGCGACCAAGATCGTCAACCCGCCCAATCCAAACGCCGGCCTCGACCAGTACCTCGCGACCATCGGCGGCAGCACCGTGTTCGACACAGCGGCCTGGCATGCCGCCGCCAGCCAGAACCCGGCATGGGACGCCGCCGCCTGGAGCGACGCCGCCTGGGCAAGCGCCGCCTGGAGCGACGCCGCCTGGGCAAGCGCCGCCTGGAGCGACGCCGCCTGGGCAAGCGCCGCCTGGAGCGACGCCGCCTGGGCCGACAACGCCGTTACCGACCCACTCGTCGATCCCCAAACACTCACGGCAACGCTGACGCCGTGACCTCGCTCCCACAGCTGAGTCTGCGCTCTACGGCCCCGCGCCATGGCGCAAACGACCCACAAGTCCCCAGAATGGGGGACGGCTTCGGGCATCCATACGACGATGTAGCTCTTGCACGTGTGGTGAGACTGCGGCGAAGGATTTTTGATGAGACGTCACGGAGTGGTGGCGCCTGAGTTCCCGAGCGGGGCACGTGGCCTTTGCGGTCACTGATGGCGGCGGTACCCGACAACGGCATGCTGCGACCCCCTGGGCCGGCTCCGCTCGGTGTGATTCTCGTCCGGTCTGGTGTCCTGACCGAGGAGCAGCTGGCGTTTGCTCTGGATGAGCAGAAGCGGACCGGCGAGCAGATCGGCGAGGTCATCGTTCGGCTCGGCCTCGCTCTCGCTTCCTCGGTCGCGCAGGCATTAGCGACACAGCACGGCAGCCCCTTGAAGACGGAGTATGGCTACGCCGTCGGGTTCGGCGGGGCTACACCCGCTGCGCCGGTAGCCCCGCCACCTGTCACTCCCGCGCCGGCGCTCAACGGTCTCGCAACGACGCCCGCGGCTTCCGCGCTCCGGGTGGCGGCGCCTCCGGAGGTCGGGCCGAGTGCAACGCCGCTCTCCGCTCCAACAGCGACTGCGGCGGCCGTGCCCGCTCCGTCTGCGCCCGACCCGGCCCTGGTCCGGTGGCAGCACGATGCGCAACGCCTGACCGCAGAACGTGATTCCGCGCTCCAGCAGGTGCAGGCCCTTGCCGCGGAGCGCGAGGCGGCGCGTAGGGACCTCGATGCCATGAAGGACAACGCTGCAGAGCTGGAGGCGACGACCGCCCGGTTGACAACAGAGCTCGACACGCTCAGTCGTAATCGCGAGGCAGACACGCAGCGTGTGGCGGAGCTCGAGCAGCGGCTCGAGGAGGCCAAGACGGCGAGAGCGCACGCGGTCGAGCTGGAGGCCGCGCAGGCTGAGCACATCCGTGCCCGTGAGGCGAGCGCACAGCGGGTTGCTGACCTCGAGCAGCAGCTAGACGAGCTTCAGTCGGCGGCCAGCCGAGTCGTCGAGCTCGAGGCCACGACGACGCTGGCCGAGGTCGAGCGGGCGAGGCTCACCCGCGCCCGCGACGACGCTAAACGTCGCAGCACTGAGCTCGCGCAGCAGCTTGCACTCGTGAACGAGCGGGTTGTTGCTCGCACGGGAGAGCTCGAAGCCGGTTTGGCGTCGGCCCGCGACGAGGCAGGACGTGCAGCAGACGAGGCGGAACGACGGAACGCAGAGCTCGAGCGCCGGGTCGCAGAGCTCCAGCAGGCCGCGGCCTCTCAGGACGGAGCGCTCGCCGTCGCGAGGTCGCGTGTAGCCGAGCTCGAGGCGTTGGTGACCGTCGCCGAGTCGGAGAATGCAACGCTCGAGCGCGCCCGGCAGGCGGCTGCCGAGAGCAACGCACAGCTGGAGGCTACGAGTGAGGAGGCGGAACGCTTCCAGCGGGAGAGAGCGGCTCTCGTGCAAGCGCATGAGGAGGCGGTGTCGCGCAACGCCGAACTCGAGCGCCAGCTCACCGAGCTTCGGACGGCCCCCCTGTCTGACGATGCGCATCGTGCCGCAGGAACCGCGCACGCGGCCGAGCTCGAAGCCGCCCAGGCGGCCCGCGAGAGCGAGCTTGGCGCCGCGTTGGCCGGCGCATGTGAAGAGGCGGAGGCAATCAAGGTGGAGAATGCCGCCCTCGCGGCCACGCGCGGATCGTTGGACGGGCGAAATGCTGATCTCGAGGAGCAGATCAAGCAGCTCGGGCAGCTAGGCGAACAGGCTGCTGCTCAGATCGCGCGGCTCGAAGCCGCGCGGAACGACGCGCTCGCGCTTGCAAAAGCTCTCGGTGAAGGACGGCGCGGCCGCCATCCCGACGAGTACGCCGAGGATCCTTCGCATCTGCTCTTCATCCCGGGCGCCGACGGCTACCGGCTGCTCGAGCAGAAGGGGCCGCCGCCCGCACCCGGCTCGGCGCTCGAAGTCGCCCAGGACGACGGCACGAAGTCGCGGCTTCTCGTGGCGAAGGTCGGTGCGGCGCCCCTGCCCGGTGTTCGCCTCGCGTGCGCTTATCTCGTCGTTGCGGAGTGATTCCCACTCACGCACGGCACCATCGTCTAGAACCACAGAAGCCCCGGTGCTGGGGCTACGGCGCGACCGTTGACAGCCTCGACAACACGCTCGAGAACCTCGCCCCTGCGACCTCGACGGGTGAGACGACGATCCCTGTGCCCATCACCGCCTGGTTTCCGTCCGTCGCCGGGTCAGCGTCGGTGCCACCCTCGCGCTTCGTGCACACACTGCCGGCTTTGCGCTCGTTGTTGCCGACGCGACGCCCTAAGGTCGCTGAGCTATCGAACGTGGTCGTCCGTCACGCACTTGATGCCGGTTTCCTCGTCGCGCGTCAGAGCTGCAAGCGCGGCGACAAGTTCTGCCCGTAGCGTGTTCGTGACGTGGAGCACGCCGTTCAGTCGGTCGTCTTGCATGGCATCGAGAGCCCCGCTCTTTTGCTCGCAGACGTCGAGCATGCTGGCCAGATACGCCCTGGCTTCAGCGTCCGTCACGCTCGGAAGTGCTTCGCCGGCACGATCACGGGCAGACTCCGATCGCGTTTGTGCGAGCTCAACGGCTGAGTGCGTCATGGCGAATGAGGACGTTAGAAGGGTTCCGCTGTTCCACCGTTCGCCAGGCCCCTTCGATGTCACTTAGTTCGGAGACGACGATGTCGAACTGTGTGACGTAGGCTGTCACGGCCTCGCGGGCCTGTTCGTCGCAGGGATCGGCGAACGCGACACGGACGCGGTCAGCGTGGAAGCCGATCGGGATCGCTGCGAACTGGATGCCGGTCTCAGTCGGCATCATGCGTGCGAGCGCGTGGTCGACTCCCGTGAGGCGGAGATTCACGTACGGGAGGTGGAGCTGCTCCGCCAAGGTTCTCGCGAGCTCGTCCTCGAAGATCCATCGGTGTCGGAGCATGATCCGGCCGAGCAGTTCGCCGCTGGTGTAACTCTCGGACAGGCCCTCTTTCAGCTGGGGTTCCGTGATCATCCCCTTGCCGAGCAAGAGGTCACCGAGACGGGGCCGCGGGCTCAGCACCTGGCCAATCGCCGGCGCTCGCGTCACCGGTCTCCGGGTAACCGACGCCTGGATGTCGTTGACGGTGGTCCAGTTGTCGAGATAGGCCTCGATCTCCGGATCATCGCTCTCGACCAACACCACGGAGCCGCTGTCGCTCGCGACGATCTCAGCATGCACACCGAGTCGAAGGAAGTAATCTCGAAGCCGCACAGGTTCCGCGACACCGACCCACAAGCGTTCGCCCGACTCCCCGACGGAAGCCACAGTCCTCTCAACAGATAACACGTGCCCTCCCCTTGCCGCAGTTCCTCGAAATAAGGCATGTCATCGGGCCCATCACAATCCCCTCTTCGAGTGGTTCCGCTTGCCGCCACCGGAGGTGTGCTGGAAGTGCTCGCGGGCCGTTCGAAGGCCCGGGCGCCGTGGACGGTAGTAGCTGTCTAGCTCCCGCACGGGCCTGAGCCAGACAAGTCCCGGATCAGGCTCGACGTGGCTACCACGAAGGTGCGTCCCGGAAGCTCGGCAAGCGTCAGCCGAGACCCTGGTTCCGACGGGCGCCCCATCGCGAGTGCTGCAGCTAGGCCACTGCGGGTAGTGGTCTGCCTCGTTCCAGACGATCGGCTTCCAACGCATGCGACAGAGAGCCCCAGGCGAACCGGACGCAGTCGCCAGAACTGTTACGCCGCGCGCCCGGGGCGACCAGTCCCCCCTCCAAGGGATTCCACCCGCGGTTTCGTCGAGGTTCATTCTGAGTGGGTTTGCGCGCCGCAGCTAAGAGCGAGACCCGCGAAACGGGGGACAATCGTTGGTCTCGCTCCGGCCGCGGCGCCGACCCAGTGCTCGAGGACCGATTGCAGCGTTTGTCCCAACGTGCGCCTTTTTCTGATCGCTGCGTTTCCGACCCGGCTAGCCACGAGAGTAGTCTCGGGGAGTGGCCCTGTTTGATCCGCTCGCAGAGAGCGAGTTTCAGGTCTGCCCAGTATGTCGGCGTGTGATCGACCCTGCCGCAATTGACACGGTGCAGGCGGTCGAACTGGTGCGGTTCGATACGCCGCGCGGCCGCAAGTGCGTCGACGGCTTAGAGGTCGTATTCCACGAATCCTGCTTCCCGGCGACATCGCCGCGATTCCGGCGCGTTTCTGGCGTGTCTCGATCGTCTGAAACCACGGCGCCGAGGCGTTAGACGCCTGCACCGTAGATTCCCATCGAGACGCTGAAGCGGGGAATGGTGGAAGCCGGCCGGGCGCCCACCCGTCGACCGCGAAGGCAGCGAAGATGGCGAGACATGCGTGACGCCGTGTCATCGGGGAGGAATCCCTATTCCCGCGGCGGTCTCGAGGAGCCGGTGCGCAGGAGAGCCGTCGGCCCCAGTCGCCTACCTGAGCCAGCACCGGTTTGAAGGCGTTTGCCAGAGGCAACGGCTTCGAGAAGACGTGAGACCCTCGCACCGCGTAGCGCCTCGTTCCCTCGCCCAACGACCGAGATCGAGCCCGGTCAGTCGGGTTTGTGCCTGTTCAGTCGAATTCGCGCTCGGCGCAGTCTGGGCAGTAGGCGATCGGCACTGGAGGGTCGTCTTCGGTGAGGTAAATCCTCCCACGGCTCGGACCGAACTTCCCACTGCCGGCAGCACTCGATGCACTCGATGACTTTGGTGCCGTGGGGGGTTGCTGGTTCGGCCATGGGCGGTGTGCAGTGAGGAGCTGGCCGCACAGGTCTCGGGAGGCGACTGTCCGAAAGTCGGGGATCTGCTCGCATCACTCGTTCGAGTGATACTCGCGCGCGCCGAGCCGGGTTAACGTCTCGCTGGGAATCAGCAGGGATGACCCGTGCGGCGGGTCTTGGGACTGGTTCCCGTGACGTGGGTGCCCGGGCAGGGTAGATGGGGGACCGCAGCGCCTGGCAACCCCTTTGTCAGGCCTTCAGCACCTCGTCCTCAGAGTTGAAGGGGGCGGGGCCGCCCCGCCGTGCACGAAACGAGGCGGCCGCCGCAGGGGTTCACACCACACGCCCTTGGGGGAGGGAGGCGATGCCCGGCTACGGTAACGTTAGTCGCAGAGCGATCCAACTCTCCGATCGGCTAGGCGTCGTGTCCGAGAGCGACAATCGCGGAGACAAGTTCAGCCCGCAGTAGAACGTCAGGCGCTGATCGTGTCGTGCAGGTCGTACCAGCCCTCACGAATCGGCGGGGTCATGTCGCTGCCGGACTCCTGAGCTGCCGCGATCCGTGTCTCACGGATCGGATTCAGACGTTCGCTGATGAACGCGTCACCCTGCTCGCGGGTCGCCCAGACGTCGAAGATGCGAAAGACACCGGCGTCATCGTCGAAACCGGCCGTATGAATCAGCAACCCGTCGGGAACGTCTTTCAGGTCGAGTTCGCTGTCGTAGTTCGTCGTGCTGCGGTCGCCCGCCTCGACCGCGAACTCCTGCAGGTATGCGACTGGCACTCCTCATGCTTTCGGCTACGACGATTAGACGCGATCGCGTACGAGTTGCACGACCAGACGCAGCTCGTGCTCGCCCAAGAGAGGTTCGATCGTGCGGACGATCCCGGACTGGCCGTTGATTTCTAGCAGCTGGCCGACCTGGAACGGCTCCTCCTGCATGAGGTGCCCGGTAGCGACGACTTCATCGCCGCGGCGAAGCTCATAGCGATAGTCGACCCCGGCCACCGAGGAAACACACTACGTGCGCGGCTCGACGGGCGAGGCCTCGGGAACGATCTCTACTCGCCTTGGCAATGCCGCGTCGGGGTGGGGATCGGTGATGTCTGTAGCCGGGCGTAACCTCGTTGAACGCAACAGTTCGTCGCGGCTTTAGGGAGAAGGATCACGACGAGAACCCACGAGAATCTTGCTCTGCCTGCTGTCGCGTTGTTGGCAACTGCCTGGGCGCTCGCTGGTTCGGCCGCCAACGCGTTGTCGTCGGAGGGGCGATCACCTGCAGTTGTTGCGGCAGGCGGTAATCTGCTCGCGACTTGCCGCGCGTCGCCGGCAGCGCCAGCTCCGACGACAGGTGTGGCCGTGCAAGTGGCCGGTAAGACCGCCTGGGGCTTCTGGCTCGCCGGGAACGCTCACGGATTCACTCCCGGCGAACCGCTGCTTGCCTGGCTGTTTGACCCGAAGTGGAGCAGCACCCCTTCGTGCATCGCCGCCGGCAACGCGACGATCGCCGGTGCAGCTCACGCTAAGGCTGCGGTGTGGTCCCGAGCTTCTTCGCCGGCGGGCTACAAGCTCTGCTTAGTCGGTGTCCACTCCAGGCGAACGGCATGCGGCATCCTTCAAGCGACGCCTCCGCCGTAGTTGAGAAATCTCGGCTCTCCGCTTCTCACTGGGTCGCGCCTAACTCGCTCGCGACGATCGCGTCCAGAGCCGTTCAAGAACATCTGCGTCGGCGGAACTCCGCAGTACCGTGGCATGGCACCGAGGGTGAAGCCGCAAGCATGTCTCGGCGCCGAGACTTTCGCGTGTCTGCTCTGCCCGATAGTCCCGCGGGCCTAGAGCTAAAGCGAGTAGGTAGTGCCGCCGATAGCGGTGGCTGTGGACGCTGCGGCACGTGATGAGATCCTGAGCCGGTACGCGGGCCACGTCCGACACTTCGACGCGGTCGCCTTGCGTCTACGGTCCGGGGCTGAGGACATTCCCATCAGCGAGCCGCGCCGGCAAAGCGAGCAGACGCCGACGAGACGTGAGTTGGAGATGCTGCAGCTCATCTCGGCCGGTCTCACGAACGGTGAGATCGCTCGGCGCCTCTCGCTTTCGGAGGAGACCGTCAAGGTGCATATCCGCCGCCTGTTCGGGAGATTGCAGGCACGATCTCGCGCACATGCTGTCGCCATCGGCTTCCGGCGCGGCATCCTCGACTGAGTTCTTCGTTTTACACCGGAGGGGCGCCTAGACTTCTCGGACGTGGGGGATCTCGATGCACGGGCGCGCCTGTCGGACCTACTGGAGATGTGCGAGCACGACGCGAAGGTCCTGGACGGCCTGCGAGATGATCGTCTCCGCGCTGTGCTTCAGGCGATCAACACGCTGCGGGCGGAGCTCGTCGCTGCCATTGCAGCGCTGACACCCGAAGAGCAATAGGGGAAGCGGGCGCGCCCGGCGGCCCGAGGTTCGGCGCCGACTTCGCAGTCGAACTTGAGGATCGAGCCGACGTCGGCGCGGCTCCCGGTCGCTCGAGCCACACCGCAGGCTGCTGCTTAAACACTGCGGCGACTCGCCGATACACAATGAAAAGAAGAGCCGGCGGGTGGGGCTGCGGCTCCCACACCTACCGGCTCTTCAAAGGACTGAACGGGCTGCAGCCCCGGTTCCATCCCCGTTCCTGAATCGTCGGCGGGACGGTCCTCAAGCCGGAGCCCTCGACCGAGTGAACCGTTCGAGTGAACCACCGGTTCAGCGATGGATCAACCGGCCCGACGCCGACGATCATGGAGCTACCGAGGGGCCCCGATGCGGCGGGGGCTCGCGGCATGCGGAAGAGGGTGCTCCCCGGACACATGCGGCGACTGGGTCGAGCACCGGCAAGAGGAGGCGAGCCCGGCGGCGGGCTCGTCTCCGACGAACTGCGGCGGCAGGTTCCCGGCCTCGAGATCGCCTGGCTCGCCCAGGAGCCGGCCACCACCGTGCTGCGCCAGCACGGCGAGACGATCCACCCCGCCAGTGCCGGCCTCGCCAGCACGCCAACCCGGAGACGCTAGCCAACGCGATCGGAGCCGCATTCACAAGCGAGCCGTCCCGCGGCCCCATCGCGCCCGGCGGCGGCGCCAGAGCAGCAGCGCTCGTTGCCGAACTCCTCCAGTAGCCGACGAAGCCGACCGCGAGCAACTGTCCACCAGTGCGTCGCCACGCGATCTTCCCCACGGAGCGCGCGCCGTGAGGGCCGCGCCGAGAATCGGCACTCCTAGAGCCGGTGGACTGCGAGGCCGCCCGCCGTCGTGAACTAGGACGGCCGCCGCAATCCGCGCACCGGCACCGGGGGATGACGATGCCCGACGACGGTAACCCAGGCCGCCTGCTCCCCAGCCCTCCGATGAGCTAGTTCGTGCCCGCGCGATCGTGGCGCCCACACCAACGGCCTTGTCCGGCATCTCATGTGTATCGAGTAGTAGCTCCGGTTACGAGGCCAACACTGGGGCCGATTGAACGTCCATGGCATTGATGGAATCGTCCTCGGGCTCTGCTGTTGGGAAGGGCCGCACGCTCGCCCGCCGGCCGACGTTGGCGGCGTTGCTGGGGCTGGTGGCGGTCGCGTTCGCCGACTCGTCGATCGTGGTGCTCGCGCTTCCCGACCTGCTGCGGCAGTTCGACGTCTCGATCACGTCGGTCGCGTGGGTGGTGACCGCCTTCAACCTGTCGCTCGCCGCCGTCGCCATCGCCTACACACGCATGCCGTCGCGATCCCGCCACGCGGCTCAGACGGAGCGGATTGGCGCGGTTGTGTTCCTGGCCTCGTCGGTCGGTTGCGCGGTCGCTTCGAGCGTCTGGCTGCTGATCGGGTTCCGCGTCGTCCAGGGGGCCGGAGCCGCGCTTGTGCTGGTCGCGTCGCTGCCGCTGATCCGCAGCCTGGCAAGCACGCCGCAGAGAGGAACGGCCCTCTGGGCCGGTGCCGGAGTCTTCGGGGCAGCACTCGGACCGGCACTCGGGGGAGTGCTCACCGACGTGTTCAGCTGGCGTGCGATCTTCCTCGCACAGGCGCCGATCGCCGCACTCGCTCTTATTGCCGCGGTTGTCGTTCGCGGTACGAGCGTCGATCTGCTGCCGCTGGATCGGAGCGGCGGCCCGAGACGGCATGCGGCGAGTGTGGCGCTCGCGCTTGCTTCGGCTGCGCTGGTGGGGCTGCTGTTCCTGGCCGTGGTGCAGCTTGTCGACGTCTGGCGGCTCACCCCGCTTGCGGCTGCCGCGGTGGTCAGCGTCATCCCGCTGGCGACGCTGCTCGCGCAGCCGCTCGCCGCCCGCCTGGGATCCGGTGCCGCAACCACGGGCGCAATCCTTCTCGCCGCGGGTCTTGCCGGGATGGGGTTACTTCCCGCGCGCAGCCTCGTCTGGGTGATCGCCGCGCTGGCGACCGCCGGCGCCGGTCTCGGGCTCCTGCTCCCAGGACTGACGCATCGCGTCCTCTCGGAGGTTGGCCCGTCGACCGCCGGGGCCGCACACGCGGTCTGGATCCGCCACGCCGGGCTTGTTGCCGGGCTCGTCCTGCTCACGCCGCTGCTCGCCGCCGATCTCACATCAGCCGGTCAGAGCGCGAAGCTACGCGGAATCTCCGTCGTGCTCGACGCGCCCGTCTCGGTAACAACCAAGGCGCGGCTCGCGCTCGACCTCGCGCCCGCTCTCGACCGGCCGCCGCGCAAGCAACTGCCTGATTTCGCCAACACGCTCCGGACTCGGCACGACCCCGTCCTCACGCGGATGGGGCAAGAGCTCGACCAGGTCGTCCAGGCGACGATCACACGCGGCTTCCGACGGTCCTATCTCGTCGCCGCCCTGCTCGGACTGCTCGCGCTCGCACCACTCGCCCTCCTCCGCCGCAGCGACACGCCAAGCCGATCGCGTCACGCCGCCGCCGCCGCCGCCGCGCTCGCCGTCGCCGCCTCACTCGTCGGCGCGGAACTGGCGGGCGGAGCGCAAGCATTCGGAGCGCGACCGCGCCTCCAGCCGCCATGCGCCACACGCGCGAACTCGCAACAAGCCGGCGCCGACGGACAGGCCCAGCAGCTCGCGCTCGCAGGACTCGATCTCATCGCCTGCCATCTCCACGAGAGCCGCGAGCAACTCCTCCTCGACACCGCAAACTGGGGATACAAGACTCAAACGAACATCAGTAAGTGGGTTCACGATCTCCACCTCCCCTTCGGCTGATCCCGTTCGCTCCGGCTAGTGGTGCACACGTCGCCAGTCCGGCCTCGATTAAGGGACGAGGGCGGCCGATCTAGCGGAAAGAAAGTCGATCGCTGGCAGAACAACCAGCTCCTCCCGGAACCCGAGCCGCAAACTGAGCTATGTGACCAACTGCCTGTCCTGCGTCGAGTGCCACGCCGTCAGCGACGAGACCGCAAGCGGCTGGCGAGGCTTCCTCACCGACGACGAGGACGAGCCGGCGGAGGTCTTGATCCTCTGTCCGGACTGTGCGCAACGCGAGTTCGGGCCACGTCAGTTGCGGATGCGCATCGATGACGACCGTGACTAGCCTGCCGCGGAGATGATTTGAGCTGCCGAGGGCACCGATGCCGGTAAGGGCCCGCAGAAGGTGCTCCCCCGTCGGCGGCGACAGGGTCGAGCACCACGAGAGGCGAGCCCGCTGCGGCGGGTTCGCCTTTCGCGCCCGGACAGTGGCTCGCCACCGCGTCCGAGTAATGGGGGGAGGGCCGGACGGGACCCGGTGAACGCCCCTCGCGAATCCATCCGGCCCTCCGGGGGTAAGGGGACGGCTGCGGCAGCCTGTCACCCTCACCTCGAACCGTACGCGGGCAGGGTTTGGTCTTTCGCCGCCTATTCGGTCAGTCGGACCCGACTTGTTGCGGGCGGCGCGGCTGATGCGAACTCTCGGTCCGTTTCTGCCCGAACCCTCTACTGACCGGGCGATTCATTCCGCTCGTTAGGCGAGGAAACGGCACGTTGAATGGTGGCAGGGTTCGTATCGAGGGTCCTCACGACGCCCTCTCCTCGGAGCCGTTGGCCTTAGGCTGGCCTTCCTGCTCGGGAAAGTCGAGGTCAACGGCTCCCCCTACTTTGAAGCGACCGAGGGATGGGTGTACAAAGGTGGACGTCGAGCGGGTCGGCGAGGGCGAGATTCCGCTGCGCGCCTTCGAGCTCTCACAGGGGCCTGAGGCGGGCACGCCCGAGGAGAATTGGCTGCGTGCCGAGCGGGAGCTCACCGTCGAACACGAGTACGACACGGTCGACCGCGATCTTGAGGAGCTGGGAATGACCGTGTCGCGGCTTCCCTCCGAGGCGGGTGTCGTCTGGCGTTTGTGCCTACCGCGGGGTGAGCGCTTCGAGGCGTGGGAGCCGGGCAACGGCGGCCTGGCACCTCCTGCGGAGATCGCGCGTCTCATCGACGCGGCGACCACGGGGAAGCCGCTCGTGCCGGCGCCTCCGCTAAGCGCCGCTCCGGAAGTGATGCGGCTGCGCGAGATGATCGAGTTGCAGCGCCGTGCGCTGCTTGTGCACGACCCCGGTACCCGGCTCGGCGAGGACTCCGAGAACTTGCATGAGCACCGCGTTGCGGCCCGCCGCATCCGCGCCTATCTCCGCGCCGTCCGCCGGCACGTCGACCCCGCCTGGCGGCGCTCGCTCGCCGGTCCGCTCGCCGAGCTCGGCGAGGCGACAGGCCCGGTGCGCGACCTCGACGTGTTGATCGAGCGGCTGCGGGAGGAGTTGCAAGCGTTCGAGGAGCCTGATCGCGCCACCGGAGAGGCGATCGTCGCGAGCCTGGAACTCCAGCGCGAGGACGTGAGACAGAGTTTGCTGGAGATTCTCGACGGCGACCGCTACCGCGCCGTGCTTACGCGGCTCCATCTACCGCCGAGGCTGGCCCCCGGCGTGGACGAGGTTCCGCTCCGGCGCCTCGCTCGCAGGCAGTTCCGCCGCCTGCTCGAGGCCGTCGATCAGCTCGGCGAAGACGCGAACGACGACGCGCTGCACGCGCTCCGCATCGCGCTCAAGCGCTCCCGCTACACCGCCGAGCTCTCGCAGGCGAAGGGCACGGCGATGCGGCGCTTCCTCGCCGACACCAGGGCGCTGCAGGCGCTGCTGGGCGACTACCAGGACGCGGTCGTGGCGGAGCGGCAACTGCGGGCGCTGGCGGTGAACGACACGCGCACTGCGGCCGCCTTCGTCGCGGGACGGATCGTTGAGCGGCAGCGCGCCCGCCGCACGCGTATAGCGAAGCGACTCCCGGCGGCGATAAAGCAGCTGCGGAAGAGCGGCGCCTGCCTCCGCTGACCCGTGTCCGCGACATGAAGGACACGGCGGCGGCGGACCGCTAGCGCAGCTCAGCCGCCGCCACGTTCGGCGCGAGCCGTTGCAGCCGCGCCGAGATCTCGGCAAGGTTCAGCAGCAGCACGCACGTCCGCGGGCCGCTCACCGGGACGCGGCACTTGAACTTCATGCCGGGGATCAACTTGCCGTCCGGCGTGCGAGCCGCGGTCGTGTATTCGTACGCGACGTAGGTGATCGGCCGAGCCTTCGAGTGCGGGACCGGATCAGGGGTCGGGGTGGAAAGGATCAACGGTTACTCCTTCCGAGGCAGTTCCTTCGAGCGCCACCGAGAAGTGTGGTCGGCGGGCGGGACGACATACCCCCGGGCCGCCGCGACGGCCAGACAACCGCCAGCGCCGGCGAACTCGCCCTCAAGCGCCCCCTCCATGACCGTCGCCTAACCCGCTTCTGCGCAGGCGGGAGACCGCCACCGGCGGCACAAGCAGGCATCCGCGATACCGACCACGGCGCCTGCAAGGCAGACGCGTCGACTCAGGTCACGCTTTCAGACGATCGCGCATGTGTGGGCGAGAGTCACGCTTTCACGTCAACCCTGCGTTGCCAGCGATGCGCGTCAGACGATTAGGCCGGAGTCATGCGTGTACCCCGTCCATCGGGTAGGGAAGCGTCGCCCGATCATTCGTAGAACTATGTTGATGGCTGGTAACGCATCACCGGCCCGGGCATCGCGAGCGGAGGGCAACGGCCTCTCGGTCCGGACATACCGGCCCGGAGATGAGGACGCGATCCAGTCCATCTTCGAGGCGCTATTCGACCGGAGGCGGTCGCTGGAGGAGTGGCGCTGGCGCTTTCAGGAGCCTCCGTCCGGGCCTGCGATGCTGTACGTCCTCGAGAACGAGGACGGAATCGTCGGGCACATCTCGCACATCGCCTTCCCGACCTGGGTCGACGGGCAAAGGCGTTTGGTCGGCCAGGGCGGTGACACCAGCACGATGCCGGCATGCCGTGGTAAGGGCGGGCTGCGGCAACTCTTGGACGCTTCGCTCTCGGAGCACAACTACGACCTGCGTATGAGCTTCCCCGGCGACATGGCTCTTCCCCGTTACGTCCGCTACGGCGATCACCTCGTCGGGACGCTGCCGTCGTGGATCCGCAGGCACAGCCTCACCCGCCCCCTCCCTGCACTCGTGACCCCGTTTGCCCGCGCGGCGCTGGCAGCTGGCAGCTTCGCCGCCGATCGGCCCCGGCCGCGAGTGACCGTCGAGGCGCTCGTAGAGCTTGGAGCGGAAGTAGACGAGCTGGCGGAGGCCTCGGCCTCATTCGCGCGCTGCATCAGGATCCGTGATTCCGCCTATCTCCGCTGGCGCTGGCTGGCTCAGCCCGACGCGCGCTGGGAGATTCGCGCCGCGCGGGCCGAGGACGGGCGCCTCATCGGGTTCTCGGTGCTGGGCCTGGAGGCGGGCGCGCACGGTCGAACTGGTTGGATCAACGACCTGCTCGCGCCCGATCGCCAAACGCTCCGCGCACTGCTCGTCGATGGGGTCGCGACGCTCGTCGCGCAGGGAGCCGGCTCTATCCGCTGCCACTATCTCGACCCGCGCCCTTGGGCCCGAAGGGTCCTGCTGCGCTCCGGCTTCCTGCCCATGGGCGAAGAGCACCCATTCGTCGTGCGTCCCCTGTCAGCCGGCGCCGGCGATGCTCCCTTGCAACCCGACTCCTGGTATCTCACACGCTCCGATACGGAGCCGTGGCCGAGCCTGATCGAGATCTAGCTCTAGCAGGGCGGGTCGTCCCGGTGGCGCGCTGCTAGACAAACTGGTCGAGGGTGAGCGCGACCCCGTCTTCCGGGCTGACGAGAGCGGCGGCGTCCCGTTCGGGACCGGCCAGCACGGCAGCCAATGTCTCGCGCGCGTGGCCGTTCATGGACGGCTCCTTCGCGTCAACCCGCGGAGCGTCAGGGCGGCCTCCAGCGCACGCTGAGACCTCCGTGAGCCGGCAGCGAGAAGGCGCTTCACGATGACACAGGTTGGGCCGACGGCAGCCTTGGGACTGCCTGGTTCGCAGGCGCCCCAACCCAGGTCGATCGCCTGGACGCCGGCCTCCTCGAGCGCACGGAACAACAGCAGCTGGGATGCGCGACCCGGCTCGTTGAGTTTCCCGCCGAGACGAACGGCTGTCGTGTGCATGACGGCGCCGCGCCCGGCGGTGAGCGCCAGCTCGGCCGCAAACAGCTCGCCGTCTTCTATGACCTCAGCTATGAGAGCCTCGCCGCGCTCAGCGAGCGCGGCGGCCACGCGCCGATACCAGGCCCGATGCGCCTCCGTGGTGGAGAAGCGGGGAATCTCGCCCCCCCGCATCCGCCAGCGCTCGGCGTGCAGGACGAACAGTCGCTCGAGCGCAACCACCACCTCGTCGGGCGACGAGGCGAGCAGCAGCCTGACCTCCGCTCCGCGACGCGCAGCGCGTCGACAGTCGCGCCTGAACCTCTTCAACAGCTCCTCCGTACGTGGTGGTGGTACCGGCGCGATCCAGCCCTCCGCGCCAGGAAGTTCGGTCAGCCACGGAACCCTTGCCCTCAGCGCCACGTAGGCCGCACCGTACGCGGCCGCTGGGAGGTGGATGACGTCGGCGAGGCCCAACAGCGCATCCACGACGGCCTCCCCGGCCGCAGACACCTCGGGGTCGACGAGAAGTTCGGGCGAGAACCACTGCCGGTGGTCGCCGAGCCAGCGAGCGAAGGTCGGCCCGACACGGCCTGCGGGTCGGTAGAGGCCGAACGCACCCGCGGCCACGAGCATGCCGTCCTGCTCGACGACGATGGCGACCGGCTGTCCCTCCTCCCACTCGACCAGGTGACGCAACCAGGTCGCGGACAAGGTCGGGTTCGAGAACGGCTGGCGGCGGACGAGGTCGTCCCAGCGGTCATCGAAGAGCAAGCAACAAGACTCTCCGACCTCCGCACGGACAGAAAGACCCCGGGACACGACCCGCCGTCCGACAACCGCCGTCACCGCCCCCTCCCGCGTAGGCGCCCCACAGACGACGCGACGCGTTCGAGCGGGTGACGCCGCTCATAGGCAAGGACGCGCGCCCGGCGAGCGCCGAGCGACTCCTTGAACCTGACCACTATCGTCTGAGGGCCTGCCACACCGCGCCGATCACCTCGGCGAACCGGGCTGGGCGCGAGAGTCGGGAAAGGGCGCCCCGGGGCGCCAAGCCGCTCGCGCGCGAGCTCGCTGACGGCGTCTCGGCGGCGACGGAATCGAAGTCCTGACGAAGCATCGTAATCCTAATAATCGTTGTCTTCGCCGGCACCACTGATCACCACCGAACGGATAGCTCCGCCTCGGACATAGGCACTGCGGGAGGGCCGCTTAGGGTGTGGCGCACCGGTCGCCAAGCGAGAAGGCGGCCACCAGACTGGACGTGGCGACGAGCGAGAACAGAAGCCTCGTTAGGGTCACGTCTTCAGACCATCTCGTGGCGCCGCTGAACAGGGCGATTAGGCACGGAGTGCGCCGCCCTTGGACGAGACTGACCGCCCGTTCTCGTGTGCTCTCCTCCGGCGGCCTAGACACCGACATACGTCCGTCCAGGGACCGTACCGCCGGTCAGTGCCCGTTCGCGCCGGCGGACGACTATTCGAGGTCTTGCTGTTTCAGGGTCGGCAACCTGCGGCCGTCGATCAGCCGCGCTCCACTCGGCTTTCGAGACTCCCAACTCGGAAGACGGGGGTCATGCTCGCGTACTTATGCCTGTGCGGCCTCGGGCACGTTGCTACCGGGATCAAGACTGCCTTCCATCAATCACTGCACCGTCTCTGGAGCAACGTCTTCATTGCGCCCAGGCGCACGGTCTTGGTTGTGGCGGGGACGGGTCTTGCGACGTTATTGCTGTTTGCAGGTCCAGGTCAGGGGGCTGGACCCGTGGTGCCGTTCCGGATCGTGCTCACGAACGCTGACTACTACACGCTGGCGGTGGATCACCGTGGTGTCGCATACGGCGTGGCGGCGACGGGGCCGACGTCCGCGTACCGTCTGTACAGCTCGACGGATGAGGGACTGACGTGGACGCCGCTGGCGGACTTCCCCTCCTGCTCTGACGTCACGGACATCAGCGTACTCAGCGACGACACGCTGCTCGCTCACGTAAACAACTGCTCCGACGTCGCCATCTACCGCTCCGCCGACCACGGTGCGACCTGGAGCCAGGTGTTCACCTTCCCGCAACCGGACGACTACCGCACGCTGACGCCGCACTCGATCACCGACGACGGCCAATACGTCTATATCGGCAGCTACAACACGCTCGACGACTCGGCGCACGAGAACTGGGTTTGGCGCTCCGACGACGACGGACAAACCTGGCATGTCGTGTTGGACACAACCACACACCGACACATCCACTTCGTGCAGGCAGACCCGACCACCCACTGGGTGTACGTCGGCTACGGCGACACCGGCCGCGCCGAAATCGACGTCAGCCAAGACCAGGGAGCAACCTGGTCGCCGCTCTGCACCGGGGACCAATGCCTCGCCGTCGACATGGCCTTCGATCCATCCGGGTTCGCGATCTTCGGCCAGGACGTCCCCTACGGCTCCGACAACATCCAGCGCGTCGACCTGGCAACCGGCTCCGTCAGCACGATCATGCCCCTGCCCGGAATCTCTTACTCGAGCATGCGGCTGCCCGGCGGGATATGGCTGATCGGAACAACACATGGTGCAGGCACGGCCTACGTTCCCGGAGACCTCGACGTACACCTGTTCGCGAGCATCGACAACGGCCAGACCTTCTCCGACGTCTACGACACCCCCTACGACCCCAACGACTGCTGCTACGCGCTCAAGGTGCAATTCGCCTACCCAAACGGCGACTTCCCGATCCAAGTCGGCAGCGGAACAATCGTCGCCCACATCGACACCTCCTCCTCCTCATCGCCGCCGGCGAACACCAGCCTGCCGACGATCACCGGCAGTGCGGTCAACGGGCAGCCGCTGTCGACCTCCACCGGCGACTGGACGGGCAGCCCAACCAGCTACAGCTACGAGTGGCGCCGCTGCGATACCAGCGGGGCAGGCTGTGTGGCGATCGGAGACGCGACCACGTCGGGCTACACGCCCGTGCCCGCCGATGTCGGGGCCACGCTGCGGATAGCGGTGACAGCAAGCAACGCCGACGGCAGCACCACCGCCGTGTCCACCCAGACCGAGGTCGTAGCAGCAGCGGCCACGGGCGGGTCGTTTGGCCAGTCGCAGGTGGGCACGTCGGTGGATACGGGCGGGGCCAACTATCTCGATCTCTCCGGCCCCTACACGGTCTCGTCGACGGTGACCGTGTCGCAGTTGGACGGGTACATGGCCGGCAGCTCGACCGGCTCGAAGATCCGCGGGGTGATCTACACAGACAGCGGCGGCCAGCCCGGCACACTGGTCGCGGTCACCAGCGAAGTCTCGGTAGCGGCCAACCAGGCGGCGGGCTGGCAGGTGTTACCACTGGCCTCATCGGTACAGCTGGCCGCGGGCAGCTACTGGCTCGGCTACTGGTACGCCGACGGCAACAACCGGCTCTACTACGTGAACGTAGCCGGCGCCGAGCGCTACAAAGCAGCCGCCTACTCCTCCACCGCCAGCCCAGCCGCAAGCTTCGGCACCTCCTCCTCCTCCAGCAGCAGCTACGCGCTGACTGCGTCGTTTGTGCCGGCGGGCCTGCCGCCCGCGAACACGGACCTGCCCGTGATCAGCGGGAGTGCGGCCAGCGGGCAGTTGTTGAGCGCGTCGGCCGGTGTGTGGTCGGGTAGCCCGAGCGGCTATACGTATGAGTGGCGTCGGTGTGATGTGACAGGGGCGGGTTGTGCAGCGATCGCGGGCGCATCTGGGTCGGGCTACACGCCGGTGTCGGCGGATGTGGGGGCGACGTTGCGGGTGGCGGTGACGGCAAGCAACGCTGCCGGCGGCACAACCGCGGTGTCGGCCCAGACGCCGGTCGTCGCCCAAATGCCGCCGCCTGTGAACACGGGCCTGCCGACGATCAGCGGCAGCGCGGTCGACGGGCAGCTGTTGAGCGCGTCGACGGGCGTCTGGTCCGGCGGCCCGAGCGACTATGGCTACCAGTGGCAGCGATGCGACGCGGCCGGAGCGAACTGCGTGGCGATCGGAGGCGCGACCGCGTCCGGGTACACGACGGTTTCCGCGGATGTGGGGGCCACGCTGCAGGTGGCGGTGACGGCGAGTAACGACGGGGGCAGCAGCACCGCCGTCTCGGCCCCGACAGTGGTGGTGGCCGAGATGCCACCCCCGGTGAACACGAGCCTGCCCGCGATCAGCGGCAGTGCGGTCAACGGGCAGCTGTTGAGCGCGTCGGCCGGTGTCTGGTCGGGCAACCCGAGCGGCTATACGTATGAGTGGAGCCGCTGCGATGCGACCGGGGCGGCCTGCACCGCCATCCTGGGCGCCACCGGCAGCAGCTACACGCTCACGGTCGCCGACCTCGGCTCCACCATCCGCGTAGCCGTCACCGCCACCAACCTCGGCGGCAGCACCGCCGCCGTCTCCACCCAAACTGCGGTGGTGGCCCAGCCGCCACCTCCGGTGAACACGAGCCTGCCCGCGATCAGCGGCAGTGCGGTCAACGGGCAGCTGTTGAGCGCGTCGGCCGGTGTCTGGTCGGGCAACCCGAGCGGCTATACGTATGAGTGGAGCCGCTGCGATGCGACCGGGGCGGCCTGCACCGCCATCCTGGGCGCCACCGGCAGCAGCTACACGCTCACGGTCGCCGACCTCGGCTCCACCATCCGCGTAGCCGTCACCGCCAGCAATCTCGGCGGCAGCACCGCCGCCGTCTCCACCCAGACCGCGGTCGTGGCAGCAGCAGCCACAGGCGGATCGTTCGGGCAGTCGCAGATCGGCACGCTGGTGGACACCGGCGGGGCCGGCTATCTGGACCTGTCCGGCCCCTACACGGTGTCGGGAAGTGTGACCGTGACCCAGCTGAATGGATACATGGCCGGCAGCTCGAACGCCTCACGCATCCGTGGTGTGATCTATACGAGCAGCAGCGGCCAACCCGGAACCCTGGTCGCCGTCTCCAGCGAGGTCTCGCTCGCAGCCAACCGGGCAGCAGGATGGGTCACATTGCCGCTGACCACACCCGCACAGCTCACAGCCGGCAGCTACTGGCTCGGCTACTGGTACGCCGACGCCAGCGGACGCCACTACTACCTCAACCAGGCCGGCGTCGAACGGTACAAAGCCGCCACCTACTCGACCACCGCCAACCCACCCGCCAGCTTCGGCGCCGCCTCCACCAGCACCAGCAGCTACTCACTCACCGCCACCTACACCACGCCCTAAACACACCGCCGAACCCAAACCGCTCCACCCACCCACAAGATCCGGTCACGCTCGTGCATGGACACGGAGGCCAGCCATGATCGCGAGGATCTCGGCCAAAGCCGTTGAAGGTCGATCTGCGTCGGCGGGACTCCGCAGTTCGACGGCTTCCGGATCTCCCGTCGACGCTTCCCCAACATTCCAGCTCTGAACCACGGTTCTAGCCCGAGCGCCGCGAGGCAACGGCGGAGCGCGCCCAGCACCTTCACGAGGCTCACGGCGGGACGCATGGTCGGAGTTGGCAGCACAGGCTGTGGGAGCTGGACTTCCACACGAAGCAGTTGCCGACCGGCGAGCGGACGCAGCAGGGCGCCGCGTCGAGACTCGCGCCATCTCATCGAGCAGCGAGGCGATGGGGCCAGCATGGGGTGGAACACTCGGGAAGCCGCTGTCCGAGTCGTGGCAGAAAATGATTATGCCCGGACAAAAACCCTGCTAATCAGGCTTTTCCGGAGAGTCCGGTGGCGGCTCGTGGTGCCCCTTGCGCGGCCTGTCACGCCGGAGGTCGCGGGTTCGAGTCCCGTCGCTCCCGCTCAGGAAGTGCCCGCCCTCGCGTTGTCTCGAGAGGCGGAACGCCGGCGAACGGAATGGATCGTTTGCCGCCTGGACGGGAAACCGGTCGCAAGAGCGAGATGAAACTGACAGTACCGCCTGTCACGCGGGCGGTCGCAGGTTCGAGTCCCGTCGCTCCCTCCCGCTCCGCCACCGTGACGGTCCGCAAAACTTGCAGGGATTCGTCGTAGAATTGCAGGATGGCTGGCAAGCTTGCGGACGTCGCCAAGCAGGCGGGCGTGAGCGAGGCGACGGTGAGTCGCGTCCTCAACGGCAAGCCGGGAATCTCCGACACGACCCGGGCCGCGGTACTCACAGCGCTCGACGTGATCGGCTACGAGCGGCCGACGCACCTGCGGGTGCGCCGCGCCCGCATGGTCGGGCTCGTCGTGCCGGAGTTGCAGAACCCGATCTTCCCGGCACTCGCTGAGGTCGTAGCGGGCGCCCTCGCACAGCAGGGCTTCAACGCGGTCCTGTGCACGCGAACCGGAAGCATGTCGGAGGCCGAGTACGTGGAGATGCTGCTCGAGCGACAGGTATCCGGGATGATCTTCGCCGGCGGCCAGTACGCCGAGGCCGACGCCCCGCACGAGCACTACGCGCGCCTGCTGAAGCTTCGCCTGCCGGTCGTCCTCGTCAACGCCGCCGCCGAGCATCTCGACTTTCCGCGCGTGTCAACCGACGACGCGGTGGCGATGGAGCAGGCCTACGGCCATCTGGCGTACCTCGGTCATGAGCGGATCGGCCTGATTCTCGGGCCGCCCGACCACGTCCCGTCCCTGCGGAAGCTGGAGGCGTTCGAAGCGGTTGCGACGCGTGCGACGGGAGGCCGACTCCCCGCCGAGCTCGTCGAGCGAACGCGCTTCTCGCTCGAGGGCGGCCACGCCGCCGGAACCCGGCTGATCGGTCAGGGCGCCACCGGAATCGTCTGCGCAAGCGACCCGCTCGCGCTCGGCGCAATCCGCGCGGCACGCCGCGCCGGGCTCTCGGTCCCCACGGACGTCTCCGTCGTCGGGTACGACGACTCCACCTTCATGAGCTGCACCGATCCGCCGCTGACGACCGTCCGCCAGCCAATCGAAGCGATCGGCCGGGCCGCCGTCGAGATGCTGACGGGGCAGATCGACGGACTGGCGGTCTCCGCCGAGGAGCTGTTCTTCGAACCCGAAATCGTCGCCCGCGGCTCGACCGGCGCCGCGCCGGTCGCCCCACCGCGCGGCTGAAAGCCGTGCCCCCATCCCCGACGGGGCGCTCAGGCGCGCATGCACGGTAAGAAATTGCGCAACTACGTCGAAAACATGCGCAAAGTCGTTCGGGTCTTGCATCAGATTGTCCGGTATGCCATCCTCGCCCGGTGACGCGAGCGGGAACGACGGCGACGGCGCCGCAGACCCCCGAGCCCGACGACGGGACTGCGACCCAGACCGCGCCGGCAGCCGAGACTCAGTGGTGGCGCGACGCCATCGTCTACCAGGTCTACGTCCGCAGCTTCTCGGACGCGAACGGCGACGGCATCGGCGACCTCGCCGGCGTGCGGGAACGGCTTCCGTACCTCCGCGACCTCGGCGTCGACGCCCTCTGGTTCAACCCCTGGTACCCGTCGCCGATGGCGGACACCGGGTACGACATCGCCGATTACCGCGCGATCGATCCGGCCTTCGGGACCCTGCAGGAGGCGCAGGAGCTGATCGCCGAGGCGCGCTCGCTCGGGATCCGCACGATCGTCGACATCGTCCCCAACCATGTCTCCAGCCAGCACCCGTGGTTTCGCGCGGCAATCGCGTCGCCGCCCGGCTCGCCCGAGCGCGAGCGGTTCTGGTTCAGGCCCGGCACGGGACCCGGCGGCGAGCTGCCGCCCAACAACTGGCAGTCGATCTTCGGCGGGCCGGCGTGGACACGCGTCGACGACGGCCAGTGGTACCTCCACCTGTTCGCGCCGGAGCAGCCCGACCTCAACTGGACGCACGACGACGTCTGGCACGAGCACGAGGACGTCCTCCGCTTCTGGTTCGACCGCGGCGTGGCCGGCGTGCGGATCGACTCGGCCGCGCTGCTCGTCAAGGACCCCCAACTCGCCGAGGCTCCGCCGGAGACCGAGACGGGCGAGCACCCGTTCATGGACCGGGACACGCTGCACGAGATCTACCGCAAGTGGCGTTCGATCGCGGACGGCTACGCGGAGCCGCGCGTGCTCGTCGGAGAGATCTGGCTGCCGGACGCGGAGCGGTTCGCACGGTACCTCCGCCCCGACGAGCTGCACACCGCGTTCAACTTCGACTTCCTCGCCTGCCCCTGGGAGCCGGGGCCGATGCGCATGTCGATCGAGTCGGCGCTCGCCGCCCACGCTCCCGTCGATGCGCCGACGACGTGGGTGCTCTCGAACCACGACGTGACGCGCCCCGTCACGCGCTACGGCCGGGCCGACACTGCCTTCGCCTTCGAGTCGAAGCGGGCGGGGACGCCGACGGACCTCGACCTCGGAACACGGCGCGCACGGGCCGCCGCGCTGCTCGCGATGGCGCTGCCCGGCTCGATGTACATCTACCAGGGCGAAGAGCTCGGCCTGCCCGAGGTCGAGGACATCCCGTTCGATCGCCGGCAGGACCCGATGTGGCTCCGCTCCGGCGGAGTCGACCCCGGCCGCGACGGCTGCCGCATCCCTCTGCCGTGGGCCGGAGACCGGCCGCCGTACGGCTTCAGCGGCCCGGGAGCGACCCGGCCCTGGCTCGACCCGCCCGAGGGCTGGGCCGGGCTCACCGTCGAGGCGGAGTCCGAGAACGCCTCGTCGATGCTGACGCTCTACCGCGCCGGGCTGGCGCTGCGGCGCTCGGCGCCCTGGTCGCCCGACGGCGCGCTCACCTGGCTTTCCTCCCACGATTCCGTACTCGCCTTCGCGCGCGGCGAAGGCTTCGTGTGCCTCGTCAACTTCGGCGCGGCTCCGGTCGAACTTCCGGCCGGGTCCCGCGTCCTACTCGCGAGCGATGAGCTCGAAGGAGGTGCGGTGCCTCAGGACACGACCGTCTGGCTCCGCCAGACCAGCGCAACGACCGGTTCTGCATCGAAGAACAAGGAGCGACGATGAAGTCCACTCGGAAGGCCATGACGGCCGCCGCGACCGCCGTATGCCTGGTGGCCCTGTGCATCACCGCCGCGACGAGCGCGGCTACGCGGGTCTCGGCCGGGGCGTCCAAGACCGTCACGATCAGCGTCGCATCGCTGATCCCCGGGAGCACCCAGGCCGCCGTCAACCAGTTCAACGCCCAGGTCGCCGAGTTCGAGAAGGCGAACCCGTCAATCAACATCAAGCCCGTCGACTACCAGTGGACGGGACCAACGTTCGCCGCGAAGCTCGCCGCCGGCACGCTGCCGACGGTGTTCGAGGTGCCCTTCACCGACGCACGGACGCTCGGTGAGAACGGGCAGCTCGCCGATCTGACCTCCCTCGCGAAGGCTCTGCCGTACTTCAGCAAGTACAACCCGGCAGTGATCGCGGAGGGCACGACCTCCAAGGGCCGGATCGTCGCGCTCCCGAAGGGCGCATACGCGCAGGCGCTCCACTACAACCGTGCCCTGTTCACCCAGGCGGGGCTCAACCCGAACAAGCCGCCGACGACGTGGGGGCAGCTCCGCCAGGACGCGAAGCTGATCACACAGAAGACAGGCAAGCCCGGCTACGTCGAGATGGCGAAGGACGACAACACGGCGGGCTGGATCCTGACGACGCTCACCTACGCGCTCGGCGGCCGGATGGAGACCGGCACCGGCACGAAGGCGGTCGCGACGCTGGACAACCCGGCGACCGTCACGGCGCTGAACATGCTGAAGGCGATGCGCTGGACGGACAACTCGATGGGCTCCAACTTCGACTACGGCTGGAGCGACATCAACCAGCAGTTCGCCGCCGGCAACGTCGGCATGTACATCAGCGGCTCGGACGTCTACACGAACCTCGTCTCGGCGAGCGCGATCAACCCGAGCATCTACGGGCTTGCCACAATCCCGCTCGCGGGGAAGAACGCGGGCGTCCTCGGCGGCGGCACCCTGGTCGCCGTCCGCCCTGACGCGAACGCCGCGGCGAAGGCGGCGGCGATGAAGTGGATCGACTTCTTCTACGAGTCGCCGCTGATCAGCAAGACGCAGGCGATCCGCAACGCGAAGACCCTCGCCGCGGCGAAGCAGCCGGTGGGCGTTCCCGCCCTCCCGATCTTCAACCTGGCGCAGTACGTCCTCGCGAACTCGTGGATCAAGCCGTACATCAACGTGCCGATCGGCCAGATGAAGCCGTTCACGACCGGGATCTTCAAGCAGAAGCTGATCCCGGAGCCCGAGGCGTCGACGCAGAGCGTGTACCACTCTCTCGACGCGGTCGTGCAGGCGGTGCTCACGAACAAGAACACCGACGTCCAGTCGATGCTGCAGCAGGCGAACAGCACGGCTCAGGCGGCGATCAGCGCGGGAAGCTGACACATCGGATCTCGACGGACGGCCGGTCTCCGCTAGACGGAACCGGCCGCCCGCTCGAGCCGAGGTGCGGTGAACCAGCATGTCTACGATCAACCGCGTGAGGCCCGCTGTCGGCACGACGAGCAAGCCCGTGGTCGCGAGCGAGCCGCCACGCGTGCGCGCGCCTCACCGGGTGCGGCACACGCCGATGACCTGGGTACGCGGCGGCGGGCTGACCACGCTGCTGTTCCTCTTGCCGATGCTGTTCGTGTTCGCGGCGTTCTCGTGGTACCCGATCGTGCGCACCGTGATCATGTCGCTGCAGCACACGAACCTCGTGCAGGCGCCGACGTGGGTCGGGCTCGACAACTTCCGCGCGGTGCTGCAGGACCCGCTGCTGCCGATCGCGGTGAAGAACACGCTCGAGTTCGCGCTGCTCGCACTGATCTTCGGCTATCCGATTCCCCTCGCCGCCGCCGTGCTGATGAGCGAGGTCCGGAAACGCGGCGGCATCTACAGCGGGCTCGCGTACCTCCCGGTCGTGATCCCGCCCGTGGTCGCGGTGCTGCTCTGGAGGACGTTCTACGACGCGAGCTCGACCGGCGTCTTCAACACCGTGCTCGGCTGGATCCACCTCGGACCGTATCCGTGGCTCCAGTCGTCGAGCATGGCGATGCCGTCACTCGTGCTCGAGTCGACGTGGGCGAATGCCGGCGCGACCATCATCATCTATCTGGCAGCGCTGGTCTCGGTGAACCCCGAGCTGTACGAGGCGGCCGCGGTCGACGGCGCGTCACTATGGCGGAAGGTCTGGCACATCACCATCCCGCAGCTGCGCACCATCCTCCTGATCACGCTCATCCTCCAGATCATCGCGACCGCTCAGGTGTTCCTCGAGCCGTACCTGTTCACGTCGGGCGGACCGAACAACGCGACGCTGACGGTGCTGCTGCTGATCTACAACTACGCGTTTGGGAACTCGCTCGGCGGCGACTACGGGAAGGCGACGGCGCTCAGCCTGATGCTTGCGGTGTTCCTCGCGCTGTTCTCGCTCGCGTACCTCCGCGCGACGCGCTCCTGGAGCACGCGATGAGGAGGCAGCGGCGCACGCCGGCTCCCGCCCGTAGCGGTGGCCTGATCACGACGGCGGACTGGCACCGCCCGAGCGTCAAGTGGGGCATCGGCGGGACACAGGCCCTGATCCTCGTCGGCCTCGTCGTGTTCGGCCTCGGGCCGCTCCTCTGGCTCGCGAAGGCGGCGATCACGCCGACGAACGACACCATCTCCCATCCGATGGCGTTCTTCCCGCACGGCGCCGCGTGGAGCAACCTGACGCAAGCATGGACGAACGTCCACGTCGGCCGCTATTTCTGGAACACGATCGTGATCGCGTTCGGGTCGTGGCTCGCGCAGATCTGTATTGCGACCACGGGCGGCTTCGCGTTGTCGGTCCTGCGGCCGCGGTACGGCGGTTTCATCATGGGGCTGCTGTACGTGACGTTGTTCGTGCCGGTCGTGGTGCTGCTCGTGCCGCTGTACATCGAGATCGTGCACCCACCGCTGATCCACCATTCGTTCATCGACAGCTACTGGGCGATCTGGCTGCCTGCCGGCGCGAGCGCCTTCAACGTCGTGCTCGTCAAGCGGTTCTTCGACAACCTGCCGCGCGAGGTGTTCGAGGCGGCGCGAATCGACGGGGCGAGCCCCTTCCGGCTGTTCTGGTCGGTCGCGCTGCCGATGTCGCGGCCGATTCTCGGCGTCGTCTCCGTGTTCGCCATCCTCGCGTCGTGGAAGGACTTTCTCTGGCCGCTGCTCGTGCTGACGAACCCCGACAAGCAGCCGCTGTCGGTGCGGCTGCCGACGATCCAGTCGCAGACCGAGCTCGGCGTCTTCCTCGCGGCGCTGTTCATCGCCTGCATCGTTCCCATCGTCGCCTTCCTCGTGTTCCAGCGCTCGTTCCTGCGCGGCTCGGGGCTCGGCGGAGCATTGAAGGGCTGATCGGAGGAGCGCGTGGCAGCGATCGAGTTCCAGGACGTGTCGAAAGTGTTCGCGGACGGGACCGTCGCCGTGGACGGGCTCGACCTCGTGATCGACGAGGGTGAGTTCATGGTCTTCGTCGGCCCGTCCGGTTGCGGGAAGACGACGGCGCTCCGCATGGTCGCCGGGCTCGAGGAGATCAGCGAAGGCGAGATCCTGATCGGCGGACGGGTCATGAACGAGGTGACGCCGAAGGACCGCGACATCGCGATGGTGTTCCAGAATTACGCGCTGTATCCGCACATGACGGTCGCGGCGAACCTCGCGTTCGGGCTCAAGCTGCGCCACGTCGGCAAGGGCGAGATCGACCGGCGCGTCCGCGAAGCCGCCGTGACCCTCGGGCTCGAGGAGTACCTCGAGCGCAAGCCGGCGGCGCTCTCCGGTGGGCAGCGGCAGCGCGTGGCGATGGGCCGCGCGATCGTTCGCGAGCCGCAGGCCTATCTCATGGACGAGCCGCTCTCGAATCTCGACGCGAAGCTGCGCGTGCAGATGCGGGCCGAGATCCAGAGCCTGCAGCGCTCACTCGGCGTGACGACGATCTACGTGACGCACGACCAGACCGAGGCCATGACGATGGGCGACCGGATTGCCGTCATGCTGCGCGGCGCCCTCCAGCAGGTCGACTCCCCGGAGTACGTGTACAGCCGGCCTGCAAATCGTTTCGTCGCGGGCTTCATCGGCTCGCCGGCGATGAACATGATCGAGGCGCGCCTCACGCGAGAGAACGGCGTGCACACGGTCTGCTTCGGCGATCACCGGCTCGCGCTCGACGATGAGCTGCTTGACGCGCGGCCCGGAATCCTCGGGTACGAGGATCGCACCGTCGTGCTCGGCATCAGGCCGGAGGACTTCGAGGACGCCGCGTTCGCGCCGGACGCGCCGCCCGACCGCACGATCACGACGGTCTGCACGCTGCGCGAGGCTCTCGGGTCCGAGGTGCTCGTCCACTTCGCAGCCGTGCGTCCCACCGGCCCGATCGCCTCGCTCGAGGACACGAGCGCCGCGTTCGTCGCCCGCGTTCATCCCGAGACAACGGTGCGCGAGGATTCGCGCATCCGGCTGGTCGTCGACACGAGACGGCTCCACTTCTTCGACCCGGAGACCGGACTAGCGGTCTACGGCAAGGGCGCGCGCTCACACGTCGCGACGGCGGCGTCCTAGCGCGTTTCCATCGAGCAGGTCGACCAGGTGTCGGTCACGGCCTGCGGCGGGCAAACCCGGCCGGGCAGCAAACAGGCGGCAAACGCCACAGATCGACCCCTCGTTCGCTGGCCGCTGTGTCCTAGAGGCTGCCGCGTGCCGGTCTGAGGCCCGCCTCTTCCCGCGAAGCGCCGAAGAACTGGCCGAGAGTGCGGTCGATCTCCTCGCGCTTGTCGATCAGGTACCGCCGCGCGTAGGCTCTCGCCTCGTCGCTCGTCCTCGGGACGCCACTCTCACCGAGCCTGTCGAGGTTTCGCTCGAGATCCTCGTACGCGCGGTCCCACCGATCACGGATCGCTGCGTTGTGAAGCTGGACCGGCCGGCCCTTGGCGGGACGCTCCTTGAGGAAGGCCATCTCGACGACCGGCTCGCCGGGCTTCGTGCGGACGGGTCGAAGCTCGATGCGCGTCCTGACCTCGGGAGACCACTGCTCGGGAGGTATCGAGCGGGCAGCGTCCAGCAACTCCAACTCCTTGGTCGTTATCTCAGAGGGGATGACGCGCATGTTGTCGATTCGGTTCAGCTCCTCCGCCGTGAACACACCCGGGAACTCGTCGAGCACGTCGAGTTCGATCGCGTGGTGCAGATGCTCGCCGCTGCGTGCACCGAGCTCTTCGGCTTGCCCCTCTCGCAACCCGCTCAGCCACTCCTGCCTGGCCTGCTCCGCCAGGGTGAGCGTGCCGCTGACGCGCCGCTCCAGCAACGCCTTCGCACGCTGCAACACGCGTTCCGCGTCCTCCAGGGCCCAGGCAGTCCGCTTCGCCAGCCCGGTGCGGCGGACGAGCGTCTCTCTGGACCGCGCGACCTGCGACTCGGCCGCCGCGACCGTCCGAGGCGCGCGCTCCGCCGACTCACGGGCCGCAGTCAGCTTCGACCGTGCCTTCTGCACCGCTCGCCACGGCTCCAGCCGCTCTCCCTCCGGTGACCCCTTCCACGCCTGCTCGGCCTTGGAGCGCTCCTCGGCCGCGGCATCGAGCGCCGACGACGCGGCTGCGGCTGCCTCCTTCGACCGCGAGAGCGCCAGCTCGCTACGCGCCACCTCGGAGGCGGCCTCCTGCTCGCGCGCGCCGGCCAGCTCGGCACGCTGCTTCGCCTCCGACGTGCGCTCTTCCGCGCGCGCGAGGCGGATCTTCGCCTTGCGCACACCCTCCGCCTCGACGGGCGGCGCAGCGCCACGCGTTGCAGCTGCCCCGATGACGTTGGCCGCGATCCCGAGCCCCAGTGTCTCCGCCACCTCGCCGCCGGTCATCAGTCGGTGCTCCGTCGCCTCGTGCTCGAGCTCGCCGAGTCCCAGTGCGGCACCGAGCTCCGTCGCCTTCTCCCCGACGGTGTAGAGCGCGCGCAAGGCCGGGCCTGCATCCTCGCCCAGCGCGACCATCGACTTGTAGAAGGCGCCGGCCCCCTCGATCGCCGCGCCGAAGGCGAGGTTCGACGCTAAGTCGCCGACGTACGAGCCCTGCACCTGGCCGAACGCCACCTCCTGCCCGTAGCGCTGTCCTGCGGTGAATGCTGCGGTACCGGCAAGGCGCACGGCAACCGCCTGGCCAAGACCGGCGGTCTCGAGCAGCGCGCCGCCTTCGGCGCCGACCGCCGCGGCGCCCTCGAGCGTGCCCATCAGCTCCCCGGCGGCCCAGCCCGCCGCACCGCCGGTCGCGATCGCAACCGCGAGCACGGCGGCCGCCTTCGCGACCACCTTGATCGTCGCGACCGTCTCCTGTCTGCTGTGGATGAGGTCCAACGCCTCATTGAAGTCATCCGAGTGGGCGGTCCTCATCAGCTGCTGCGTCGCGGCCGCGTTGTCCGCGCGCGCGCGCTCCGGTGATTCGCCGATCGCCATCTCGAAGAACGTGACGATGGTGGAGAACGCGGACTCGCAGGCCAACGCAGCGTGGAACGGTTTTGACCCCAGCACATTGCTGACGTACGAGCCCTGCAACTCCTGCCGGTAGCTCGAGAACAGCTCGTAGAACGCGAGCGCGCTCGACGCCCCGACCATCAGCTCCGCCTGCGCGGTCATCGACCGGATCGGCTCGAGCAGCTGGTCGAGCTCGGCGCCACCCTCGCGTAGATCCCGGGCCAGGTCGAGCGCTTGCCGCAGTTCGACCTCCGCCCTCGTACGGGCCCACTTGGACTCGAGCCCGATCAACTGGTCGATCGGGCGCGGGCCGTTCCCGGATTGCTCCCGCAGCTCCGAGATCGAGTCGGCGAGCTCGCCGACCTCCTTCAGCAGCTTCTCGATCCCGGCGGGACCGAGGTATGCGTCGACGACGAACATCGGGAAGCCGTGCATCGCGGACTCGGCCTCCTCGAGCAGCGCGTCGGCGACATCGGGCATCGCCATGTAGCTCGCGACGATGGCGCGGATGTAGCCGTTCCTCGTCTGCTGCGCGTGCCCCGCGATCCGGTTGGCGAGCGACGGCAGATAGAGCTGCGCCACCCTCTTGGGGTCAGCGAGCGCGGCGAGCGCGATCGGCGCCGTCCCGACGCGATGGAGAGTCCGGACGAGACGCTCCGCGCGCTCGTGCAGGTCTTGCTTGGTCTGCACCTCGAGATCCGCCTGCAGCTGCGCGCGAAGGTCGCTGATCGAGCCACCGTGTGCGAGCCCGGCGCGGTCGAGCATGCCCAGCGCCGCCTCGAGCAACAACGTCGCCGAGAGCTTCGAGACGTCCGCGTCATCGCGTGGGGCGGGCGGTGCGAGAGCGAACGCAAGCGAGGTCGCCGAGGCCGATGCTCTCGCCGGCGCGGCCACCGGCCGCCTGGCTGGTCCGGCGACGTCCCGCGCCTGTGCCCTCTCCGCGTAGGCAGCAGCCGGGACGCCCATGGGCGCTCGATTCTACATCGTGAGCTCGCGCGGAACGAGTTTCCGCTCCCGTTCTGGAACGCGCCGGCCGCGACGTCGGTGACCTCCGGCTAGCGCATCGTCCCACTTTGGTGATCGTCCCGCCAGGCGCATTTCGGTTTGACACTAAGGGGATGGGCATCGTATGCCGATGTAAGGGCTCGTGGACGAAGGCGTCTGCCGGTTCTGCGGCGCGACAGTCGCAACCTGGGAGCTTTACGACGCGCAGCGCGCCGGCGGCTGCGCCCGTTGTGAGGGCTCGCCGTTGTGCTCACGCTGCGGGCATCCGCGCAAGGAGCATGTCGGCGTGTTCAGCGCTTCGGGCCAGAAGGGCTGCAAGATCGAGATCCCGGTACCCGACAGCCTCGCGATTGGTCGCTGCGGGTGCGCCGGCTACCTCGCAGCAACTGGACCGCTCGCGCTCGCAGAATTCGTGAGCGAGGACGTTCCGGTCGTGGACGTGGTCACGCCGTCCCTGCGCGTGGCGCCGCAGCCGAGCGCCGAGTGAGGTAGCGCAATGCGGATCAGCCGGCGAGCGCCTGGGCGACGATGTGCTCGGCGATGGCCATGCTCGACGTGGCTCCGGGGGACGGTGCGTTTCTCACGGCGGTCACCGGTCCGAGCCTGCTGATGCGAAAGTCGTCGACGAGCGACCCGTCCGGGTCGAGCGCCTGCGCGCGCACGCCTGCGGCCGCCGGAACGAGGTCGTCGGCGCTTACGTCGGGAACGTAGCGCCGGGCTTCCGCGGCGAACGCCGCCTTGCTCAGCGACCCGCGCAGCTCGCGGACGCCCATGCGCCAGTGCCTGCGCGCCAGCGTGCGAAACCCGTGGGACCGAAACGTCTCGCCGATGTCGCCGAGGCGGAGATCCCGGCGGCGGTATCCCTCGCGCGCAAACGCCAGCACCGCGTTCGGACCGACGTCGACGCCGCCGTGCACGCGTCTCGTGAAATGGACGCCGAGGAACGGATAGGCCGGGTCGGGCACCGGATAGAGCAGCCCACGAACGAGCCGCTCGCACTCCGGGCGGAGCCGGTAGTACTCGCCGCGGAACGGCACGATCGTCGGCTCGTGCGCGTCGCCGGCGAGTCGGGCGACACGATCCGCCTGCAGGCCGGCGCAGATCACGAGCACGTCGAACTCGAACGAGTCGTCCGCCGTCTCGACCCGCGTCGCGCCGCCGGCCGTTCGGATCCCCGTGACCTCTGCGCCGAGGAGGACGGAGCCGCCGGCCGCACGGACGTCGCCGGCGAACGCCGACGCGATCGCCCGGTAGTCGGTGATCGCGGTCGTGGGCGAATGGAGGCCGGCGACGCCGGCGGCGTGCGGCTCGATCTCGCGCAGCTCATCGCCTTCGAGCCAGCGGATTCCCGGCACCTCGTTCGCGCGTGCGCGCCGCTCGAGCTCGCGCAGCCGCCCGATCTCCGTTGCGTCGAGCGCGACGACGAGCTTGCCGCACGACTCGAGAGGGATGGCGCGCTCCTCGCAGTACGCGCGCAGCAGCTCCACTCCGCGCCGGCACAGCTGCGCCTTCAGGGAGCCCGGCGCGTAGTAGATGCCCGCGTGCACCACCCCGCTGTTGCGGCCGGTCTGATGCGTGGCGATCTCGTGCTCCTTCTCGAGCACCGTGATCGTCGACTCGGGCTCGACCTCGGCGAGACGCCGCGCAACGGCGAGACCGATGATCCCCGCGCCGACGACGCCGATCCGCCTGGCGCTCCGAGTCAGGCCGCGATCTCCCGGGCGAGGGCGTGCAGCGCGGCGACGTAGATCTCGGAGAAGGTGGGGAACGGCTGGATGGTGTCGCGCAGCACCGCGAGCGGGACGCGCGCGCGGATCGCCAGCGTGGCCTGCTGCATCCACTCGCCCGCCTCGGGGCCTAGCGCATAGGCGCCGGTCAGCCGCTCGCCGTCGCTGAGCAGCGTGAGGAACCCGTTGCCGTCGGCGTACGCGCGCGAATACGTCTCGGCCTTCGCCACCTGCGACAGGAGCGCGGTCGCGCTGAACGCGGCCTCGGTTGCGCCGACCGCCGCCGCAGCCGGATCGGTGTAGACCACGCGCGGAACTGCGTCGTAGTTGGCTTCGCGCGGCTCGCCGAGGATGTTGGATGCGACCACCTCGCCCTGGTACTTCCCGACATGCGTCAGCTGCCAGATGCCGGTGATGTCGCCGACTGCCCACAGCCGCTCCGCCACGCTCAGGCGAGCGTCGACCGGAACCCCGTGGCCGCCGGCCTCGATGCCGACCGTCTCGAGGCCGATGTCGGCCACGCGCGGCCGCCGCCCGGTGGCGACGAGCAGCCGGTCGCCGCGCAGCTCGCTCCCGCCGTCGAGCTCCAGCACGAAGTCGTCGCCGTCGCGCCGCGCGGCGGTCGCATGCACACCGAGGTGAAGCTCCACGCCGCCGCGGCGCAGCACTTCGCCGAGCGCCTCGCCCAGCGGCGCCGGCTCGCGGGCGAGCAGAGTCGCGGCGCCCTCGACGATCGCCACCTCGCCGCCGAAGCGCCGGACGGCCTGCGCCATCTCCACGCCGACCGGCCCGCCGCCGAGCACGAGCATCCGGCGCGGAACCGCCTTCATCCCGGTCACCTCGCGGTTCGACCAGAGGTCGTCGAGCTCGCGCAGGCCCGGAACCGGCGGCACGATCGGGTCCGCGCCGTTCGCGAGGACGACGTGCTCGGCGGTGTGGCGCACGCCGTCCACCTCGACCGCTCCCGTCCCGGCCAGCCGGCCGCTGCCGCGGAGCAGGTCGATGCCGTTGTCCGCGAGCCACTTCTCCTGGCCCGCGTCGGAGTAGTTCGAGACCTGGAAGTCGCGCCACGCGAGCGCCGCCTCGACGTCGATCTCCGCCGTCGCGGTCGCATCGCGCGCGGCCTGCACCGCCTCGCCCGGACGCAGCAGCGTCTTGGACGGGATGCACGCCCAGTACGAGCACTCGCCGCCGACGAGCTCGCGCTCGACGAGAGCGACCCGCAGGCCGCCCTCCGCCAACGCGCCGGCGCAGTGCTCGCCCGGCGAGCCGCCGCCGACGACGATCACGTCGTAGTCGCTCATGTCGGCAGTTCGCCGCCGGCCTGCTCCCGCACCATGTACTCCGCGTACCAGTCGGCCCAGTTCGCATCTGCCTCGCCGGTCCGCTTCTCGTGCTCGCCGTGCGCCGCCTCCGCACGACGAAGCGCCTGCGCCAGATCGCCCGCCGAGCCGAACGACTTCGCGGCCGGGTCGATCCGTCCGGGCGGCCGCGTCGTGATCTCCTGGAACAGCCAGCCGTTGCCGTCCGGATCGCTGAACGTCGCGAACGTGCCGTAGCTGTTGGGCGACGCGCCGGCGGCGCGCGCATCGGCGTCGGCGCTGTGGAACCGGCCGCCCGGCTTCGCCTCGTGGAACGCCTCGCTGACCTCGATGCCCAGCGCGGTGAGCTCTCCGCGCGCGGCCTCGATGTCGGAGACGATCAGGTACAGGTCCTGCGCGGAACCGGGCGCCGCCGCGGTGAGGTTCGTGCCGAACTGGACCGAGCACCCGGAGCCCGGAGGCGTGAACTGGACGATCCGGAAGGCGTCACCGCGGGCGATGTCTGCGTCGAGCCTCCAGCCGAGCCCTCCGTAGAACTCCTTCGCGCGATCGACATCCGAGACCGGGATGAGCACGGCCTCGAGCTTCATGTCGGTCGTGCGGATATTCGAGGGGTCGGCTGCGGCGTTGCCGCGCACCTCGGTGCTGCTCATCGTGAACCTCCTTCGATCTGCAGGACCTGTCGAAGGCTATAAGCCCCGGCCGCGCGGACGTCGGCTCCGGGTACCCTCGGGTGATGCCGCCGCCCGCCAGTCCGCTCTTGTCCTCGTCGCAGCTGGCGATGCTCGGCCGGATCGGCGAGGAGCGCAGCGCTCGCGTCGGAGACGTGCTGTTCCGCGTCGGCGACCGCCGCTACCCCTTCATCGCGATCGTCGAGGGCGAGGTGGCGATCCTCGACGCGGCCGGCAACGAGATCATCCGCCACGGGCCGTCGGGCTTCCTCGGCGAGATGAACCTGCTGTCCGGGCAGACCGTCTTCCTCACCGCGGTCGTGACAGAGACGCTGCGCTACATCGCGGTCGACCGGGACGCGCTGCGACCGCTGCTCTTCGAGGACGGGCCGCTGAGCGATCTCCTGCTGTCCACCTTCATCGCCCGGCGCGAAGCGCTGCAACAGGTCGACGGCGTCGGCCTCGAGGTCGTCGGCCCGCGCTCCTCCGAGGCCACGATGCGGATGGTCGACTTCGCGCGCAGCAACCACCTGCCGTTCACGTGGCACGACATGGAGCCGGCCGGGGAGCTGGACGCCGCGGAGCTGCCGTTGGTGCGGCTGCCGGGCGGCGTCGAGCTGCACGCGCCGTCGACCGGCCAGGTCCTGCGCGCGCTCGGGATCGGCCGCGAGCTGGCGCCCCGGGAAGAGGTCGACCTGGTCGTCGTCGGCGGCGGCCCCGCGGGCCTGGGCGCCGCGGTCTACGGCGCGTCGGAGGGTCTGGAGACGCTCGTCGTCGAGAGCACCGCGCTCGGCGGCCAGGCGGGCACGTCGCGGCGCATCGAGAACTATCTCGGCTTCCCCGCGGGGATCACCGGCTCGGAGCTGACCAGCCGTGCGGTCACGCAGGCGCGCAAGTTCAACGCGCGCACCGCGACGCCCTACCGCGCGCTGTCGCTCGCGCCGAGCAACGGCCACTACGTCGTGCGCCTGGAGGAAAACCACGAGATCGTGGCGCGCACGGTGCTGATCGCGACCGGAGCGCAGTACCGCCGGCTTCCCGTCGAGGGGCTCTCGGACTACGAGGGGTTGAGCGTGTTCTATGCGGCCGGGCCGCCGGAGGGCCAGCTCTGCGGCGCCTCGCGCGTCGCCGTGGTCGGCGGCGGCAACTCCGCCGGCCAGGCCGCCGTCTGGCTGGCCCGCGGCGGCGCGCTGGTGACGCTGCTCCATCGCCGGGCCGACCTGCGGGAGACGATGTCGGACTATCTCGTGCAGGAGCTCGAGCGCAACGGCGTCGCGGTGCGCGATCGCAGCGAGATCGCCACGCTGCACGGCGACGACGGCCGGCTCGAGGCCGTCACGCTGACCACCGGCGAGCACCTGCACTTCTCGTTCCTGTTCCTCTTCCTCGGCGGCCTGCCGTGCACCGAGTGGCTCGGCGACGTGGTCGCGCGCGACGACAAGGGCTTCATCCTGACGGGAGAGGCCGCGGGCGCCGACGCTCTGCTCGAGACGAGCCTGCCCGGCGTCTTCGCCGCGGGTGACGTTCGCTCGGGCTCGACCAAGCGTTGCGCGACCGCCGTCGGCGAGGGCGCGATGGCGGTGCAGTTCGTCCACGCCCATCTCGCGCAACTCGCGGGTCACGTAGGCTGAGACCGTGATTCCGTGGATCATCCTCGCGGTCGTCGCGATCCCGCTGCTCGTGATCGCGTTCAGCGCGGCACGGCGCAGGGACAAGGCGGGCGAGCATCCCGCCGGCGAGACCGACGAACAGCGCCGGGTGATCGAGCAGGAGTACGAGGAGTCGGAGCGCTACCAGGAGCAGTGGCGCGAGGAGCACAAGCACGAGGTCGACTCGCCGCTGTAGCCGCGACCGCTTGACGGTCGGTGGACCTGAGCGAATAATCGATTACGGCAGTCCCTGCGGCTCTTGGATTGGGCGTTTTGTCCCGCGTCGTGGAGGACTCGATGACCGAGCATTCTGGCGACGACCTTGCGGTTCACGGGCCGCAGTCGGTCGGGCCGAAGGAGATGGCCGCGTTGCTGGAAGGCGCGCGGGATCGCGCGGACCGGCCGGCCGACGGGCCCCGGAAGAAGGACGCGCACCCGCCGGGGCCGAAGCCGCAGCTGCCGGCCGCGCCGGCGCGGGGCAGCGACCAGCTCTACGAGACGGACTCGCTGAGCGACGGTCCCACGCAGTCGACGCCGAAGCCGACGAAGAGCTGGCGGGCGACGCTGCAGGCGAAGGGCGGCTTCCCCGCCGACGCGCAGATCGCCGTGTCGACGACGCACGTGATCGTGACGAACCGGCAGGTGATCCGCTACTTCGACAAGAACGGCAACACCGTCTCCTCCGACATCGGCTCGGATGCGTTCTTCACGTCCGGGCTCAATCTCAAGGACGCCGCCGGCAACGCGATCGACGTCTTCAACGACCTGCGGGTCATCTTCGACTCGTACCGGAAGCGGTTCTGGATGACGGCGTACGCGTTCTACAGCGGCGCGGCCGGCGTTCCGGCGGCAAAGCAGCGCAGCTACATCCCGATCGCAGTCTCGAAGACCCAGAATCCGCTCGACGGCTGGTACATGTACTGGTGGGACGCGGCGGCGCAGCAGGGGCAGTCCGGCAGCTCGATCTGGAAGCCGGGCGACGTGCCGGACTATCCGATCATCGGCGTCGACAAGCAGGCCGTGACCATCTCGCACGCCGTGAACAACGGCTCGTTCCGCTACTGGCACGTCACGCTCTCGCCCGCCGACCCGCTCGCGAACGGACAGGGCCAGGGCGGCTGGCAGTTCTGGGACCTGACCAACCCGGACGGGAGCGTGCCGTGGGTGATCACGCCGGCCGTGCACCACGGCTCGCCGAAGGGCGGACGCGCCTACTGGCTCGGGCGGCAGGGCACGGACGAGGTCGTCGTGTGGGCGATCACGCATCCGTTCGACGCGGCGCGAAAGGTGCAGGCGACGGCGGTCAAGCTCCAGTCGTTCAGCAACCCGGTGGACGGGCAGCAGAAGGGCTCGTCGAAGGTGATCAAGTTCACCAACCTCTCGAACGCCGTGACGAAGGCGTCGTTCCGCAACGAGTTCCTGCACATGGTGGCGAACGACGCGCACGACTGGGGCTCGATCGGCAAGGTGCGCACGTCGATCCACTACGTCCGACTTCCGGTCGGGTCGTTCCCGAAGGTGCCCGCACCTCCGAAGAGCGGCGGCGTCGACCGCGTCTTCGGCGGCGGCAACACCAACGAGAAGGTCGGCGGACTGAAGCACTACGGCTGGGCCGCCGTCGAGGCGAACAAGGACGGCAACGCAATCATCGGCTACGCGCGCACCGGCGACCAGCTTTTCCCCGAGGTCCGGGCGAGCGCGTACATGGCGGGCGAGTCCGACATCCGCCCGAGCGTGCAGGTCAAGGCCGGCGACCAGTCCGCGGACAACCCCAGCGTCTCCGGCGCGAACGCGATCCTCCCGTGGGGCGACACAAGCGGCGCGTCCGTCGACCCGTCCGACGACACCGCCATCTGGATCGCTCAGGAGTACGCGAGCAAGACCGCGAACAGCAGCGGCAACTACGACATCTGGGTGGCGAAGTTCTTGGCCTGACGTGGCCGGGGCGCGACCGCCTTCTCGCGTGCGGGCGCGTGCACCGCGACCGCGAGCCACGAGCGGTCGCTCCGCACCATCAGGCGGTTGTCGACGCAGCGCTCGAGGAACGTCTCGAGCTCGTCCTCGGACACTCGCGCGCGCTCGACCTTCGGCAGCTCGGCGAGCGCGCGGAGCGTCTGCGCGCGATCGCACTCGAGGTAGACGGATGCCTTCCAGCCGCGGAGCAGCGCCGTCCTCGGCGTCTCGGAGATCGTCTGCCGCGTGTCCTCGATGAAGAGCGAGCCGTCACGGCGCGCCTGCATCGACAGCATGCCTCTCGCCTGCTCGTTCATCCAGGTGCGGACGAGCTCGACCGCATCGTGGGCGAAGGTGTCGGCGACGCGGTCGTCGGCGTAGTCGAACTCGAAGTAGTACGCGATCTCCATCACCGTCTCGACGTCGAACGGATAGAGGATCGTGAACGGCGTCATCGGCCGCACCTTCGTCATCCCGAACCCGTCGGGATCCTGGTGATACGGGCTGAACCGGTCGAGCCGCACCGGCCCGTACCCCGTCGGAGCGTCGAGATGCCAGATCGAATGGATCAGCTCGATCGACTCGGCGTAGTCGTCGGCCGTCTCTCCGGGGAACCCGTAGAGGAAGTTCCACAACGGCTTGACGCCGTATTCCTTGCACCACTTCAGCAGCTCGATGTTCTTGAAGGCCGTCGTGCCCTTGCGCATCAGGTCGAGCACGTGGTCGTTGAGGCTCTCGACGCCCGGCTGCACCCAGATCACACCCGCGTCGCGCAGCTGCCGCACGTGGCGCGCGGTCAGGTTCGCCTTGATCTCCCAGAACAGGTCGAGACCGAGCTCCGCCTCCGCGAGCATCGGCACGACGGTCTTGAAGTACTGCATGTCGAGGATGTCGTCGACGACGCTGAACGACCGCACGCCGTACCGGTCGCGCAGATGAGTGAACTCCTCGACGACGCGCTCCGGGCTCTTGCTGCGAAACGTCATCGTCGCGCCGTTCAGCCCGCAGAAGGTGCAGTGCGACCGCTCGCCCCACCAGCAGCCGCGCGCGGTCTCGACGAGCAGCGTCGGCGTCACGCCGCTGACCACGCCGACGCTGCGCCGGTCGAAGAACGCGTCGAAGTCCGGATACGGCACGTCGTCGAGCCGTGCGACGCCGGTCGCCGCCGGGGTGCGCTTCCGCGGCGAGCCGGCCGTCGTCACGCCGGCGATCCCGTCCGCCGGGAGGCCGGCGGCGCGCGCGGCGAGCACGGCGGGGAACGACTGGTCGGCCTCGCCGGAGAACGCGAGGTCGACGAACGGGTACTGCTTCAGGAGGGCGACGCCCATCGCCTCCTCCCAGTTCGCCCCGCCGAAGGCGATGGTCAGGTGCGGATGCTCCTCCTTGATCCGCGCGGCGAGCGCAAGCGAGGCGATGTTCTGCTGGAAGATCGACGTGAAGCCGACGAGCGTCTGCTCCGCCCAGTCGACGGCCGCCAGGCAGTCGTCCAGGAACGGCTCCACCTGCGCGCGGACCCGGCGCAGCCGCGCCACGTCCGACTCCGTCTGCAGCCAGGTCTTCACCAGCACCTCGTCCACGTACTTCGCGTCCGCCTCGGGACGCGGGCCGTGCAGCGCCTCCGCGAACAGCCAGTCCCCGGCGAACGCCGTGTATGGAACGGTCGAGGAGAGCCAGAGGTACTCGTCGATGCCGATCCGCTCGGCGAAGAGCATGTTGAGGTACTCCGCCGAACACGCGACGTCGGCGCGGCGGCAGTGGGCGGTGAGGAGACCGAGCGCGAGAGAGGGCCGCTCGAGCGCACCGAACGGCATGCTGACGAGCGTGACCCTCTCTTCGCGTCTCCCCGACGTCACAGGTCGATCGTCGATCCCTTCCCGCCTCGCCTCGCGGGCTTCGTCGCTCCGATCGGCTTCGGCGGCGGGTCGACGATGCTGATCGGCTGCGGCTTGGTCATCACCGGCTCCCGCGTGATCGGCGCGACCGCGACCGACGGCGGGTGCACCCCGATCGGGACGATCGGCGGCGACCATTCGAAGAAGAACGGATCGATCGAGATGGGCACGTGCGTGACGCCGTCCGTGCTCAGCAGCGTCTTCGTCGCCCAGTTGGCGTTCCGCTGGTACGTCACCCCGCTCGGGAAGTTCGCCGTGTCCGGCGTGTTGTTCCCGCAGAACACCCCGTAGAAGCTCGCGCCGACAGCGATCATCCGCACGTAGTCGCCGAGGTACGGGAGGAACGTCCGGGCCGGCGTCGTGGACGGCGCCGTGTGCAGCACGACCGTCGACGCGGCGGTCGACCAGCCGTTGAACGTCAGCTCGAGCTTCGTCACCCAGCGCGTTCCCGTGAACGCCTGGTAGAGCAGCCCGAGCTCGCTGTTCGAGTTGACCGCAAGCGACGGGTTCTTCACGTTCGTGATCGTGCGGAGGTCGCCCGACCACGTCGCACCGTGATCCGTCGAGCGGCGTACGTGGCACGTCCAGTCGGTGCCGGTGGCGCCGCCGACGCGGTCGCACCAGGCGATCCACACCGTGCCGGAGTGGTTCGGGTCGACGGCGACGGAGAGGTCTCCGCCGAGCCGCTCCTGACCCATGATCGCGTTCCAGCGGATGAAGCGGTTCGGCGCGACCACTTTCCCGCCCGCTCCGAGAGCCTGGAACGGCGTCGCGCCGCTGCCCCAGTTGTCGTCGCGGGTCATGACGATGTCCATGTTCAGGCCGGCTGCGACCGAGCCGCTCTTCCACCGCTCGAACGCCGCGTAGATCGTTCCGTCCGGGTGGATGGCGAGCCGGGTCGGCGGACCGTCCTGCGGGTTCGCGGCGCCGTGCTCGATCTGATGCGGTGCGAACCCGGAGGGAGCGGCACCGCTCGCGGCGTTCAGCGAGAGGTCGACCGTCGCGGTCTTCGGCGAGGTGCCGAAGTTGTTGTTGCCGATGTACACGCGGTCGCGCGACACGGTCTTCACCTTCACGGTCGCGGCGTCGACCCACGGCTGATCCTCGTTCCCGCGGGTGAGGAGCACCGTCATCGGGCTGACGGACGCGTAGTTCGCCGTGCGCAGGATCTGGAAGTTGATCGTCGACCCATTGAGGATCCCGGCATAGAGATGACCGCCGGTGTCGGCGAATGCGACCGTGATATCGGACGTTCCGACGAAGCCGTTCCCGGGAACGACCATCCGGAGGGCCCACGTGTTTCCCCCGTCGCTCGAGATGTAGATCGGGGCGAACGAGCCGCCGGTCGGCGCAGGCGTGAACGCCGTCCCGACGATCGCCTTCGTGTTCTGCGGGTTGACCGCGATGTTCGGCTCGCTGTCCTGGCTCGTCTCGCCGCTGAGAGACGCCGGAATCATGTTGACGACACGGATGCTCATTGGCTCTTTCCGTTCATGAGGGCATCGGCGTTCTGCACCGGCTGGAGGTCTTCGGGATGGAGGAGCTGGTACTTCGCCAGCGACTTGACCGAGCGGTCGCTGGCATGGAGGACGAAGAGCCCCTCCTGTCCGGCCTTCGGCTTCGGCGAGTTGCGCCACTGCACGTCGAGGCTGTTCGGGTAGAGGACTTCGATCGTGCCTGGCTTCAGCCCCCGGCCCTCGACGACCTGATACGCGTCGACGGTGGCGATCCACCAGTCGGGGTCGTGCTCGCTGAGCACGGCGGGCGCGGCCTTCTGGAGACCTGTGACACGGCCGAGCACGACCGCCGCGGCGTCCTTCACGTGATCGCGGAAGTTCTGCGCCTCGATCCCGGCCTGGATGTCGGCGAATGCGCCCGTGCCGGTCGAGGCGGCGAGCGCGAGGTGCGGCGCCACCTGCGACGCCGGCACGCGTCCGACCTCGGACACGGCGATGCTGGCGCCGAACGCAGCGCCGTCGGCGAAGAACGCGTACTGCTCCCCTTCCTTCGGCAGCGCCGGCTTCGTCAGGAGCTGCACGGTGATGGGGCTGCCGGCCAGGTTCACGAACGCGTCAGGCGCGTGCAGGACCTGGTCGACCCGCACGACGGCGGTGTGGTTGTCGATCGGCACGTCGGTCATCGTCGACGCGCCGAGACGCTCGACGGTTCCCACGAAGCTGATCGACGACTGCTTCAGCAGCTTGGTGACGGCATCGTCAGGCATCGTCTATGTCGCCTCCTGTGCCCGTTGCCACTCGAGTCGCGCCAGGATCGAGCAGGTGATCGCAGCGACGGCCAGCACGCCGACGAGCAGCCACTCGAACGAGCCGTTCCCGTGGTCGGGATCGACCCGGAACACGATCTCGATCCAGTCCCGCCAGAACAACGTGACGACCAAGAGGATGAGACTTGCGGCTCCGAGGCTCGTTTCGAGCCAGAAGCGCCTGGGCAGGTGGTGCATCGTTCATCACCTCCGCGGACCATGAGTCGGATTCGGCGCCGCAGAGGACCGATGTTCGTTCAGACGGCCCCATTCTTCGCGGTCGGGGAGCGATTAGTCAAGCGAGACCGCGGTAGGGTGCCCGCGTGGGCGACGAGATGATGACGCTCTACGACCTGCGGGTGACCGTCGAGCGGATCGAAGGGCGGTCGGTCTGCGGGCTCGCCGTCGGCGACTACTTCGAGTTGACCGAGTCGAGCAGGCTGCGGATCCCTGACGGCGCGCCACTTCTGCATCTACGCGCTTGCAGTCCGTGCTGCCGCTCCTCGCCGCGAAGCAGCGGCAGCTGCCGGAGACGGACTGGCTCGAGCTCGACTCGCACGTCGCGTGCCCCGATCCCGACGAGCGCCTGATCATGCGCATCGAGCGGATCGGGAAGCGAACGATGCGGACCGACGACCTGACGTGAGCGAGCTCGGGCTCGCGCTGCAGACCGACAAGCCCGTCGGCGCAGTACGCGGCGCTCGCGCGCGCGGCCGAGGACGCGGGCTTCGACGTCGTCACCGTCTTCAACGACCTCTGGTTCCAGCCGGCGCTGCCCGCGCTGCTCGAGATCGCGGCGGCGACGCAGCGCGTGCGGGTCGGGCCCGTCCTGCCTCAACCCGTTCACGGTGCATCCGGTCGAGATCGCCGGGCAGATCGCCGCGCTCGACCGCGCGTCGCAGGGCCGCGCGTTCCTCGGGCTCGCGGCGGGCGCGTGGCTCGAGTCGCTCGGAATCGACCGCTCGGGCCCGGCGCTCGCGACGTCGCGAGGCGTGGGAGATCGTGCGGCGGCTCCTGGCCGGCGACGACTCCGGGTTCGTGGGCACGCGCTTCTCGCTTCCCGCCGGCGCGCAGCTGCGTTACGAGCTCGAGCGCGCAGAGGTGCCGCTGCTCGTCGGCACCTGGTCGCCGCGGCTCGGTGCATTCGCCGGCACGGCCGCGACCGAGCTGAAGGCCGGCGGCAGCGCCAACCCTGCGCTCGTGCCGGTGATGCGCGAGCGGATCGGCAACGACGGCGTCGGCATCGTGCTCGGCGCCGTGACCGTCGTCGACGAGGACGGCGACCGCGCCCGCGCGGCCGCAAGGCGGGAGGTGGCGATGTACGTCGACGTCGTCGGCGCGACTACGATCCCGACGCGCCGGCCGAGCCCGAGCTGCTCGGAGCGCGATCCGCGCGCTCGTCGCACGCCGGACGGCACGACGACGCGGGCGCGCTGCTCTCCGACGACCTGCTCAGCGCGCTTCGCCTTCGCCGGCACGCCGGCCGAGGTGGCGGCGCAGGCGGAGGAAGTGCTCGACGCGGGCGCGCTGCGCGTCGACTTCGGCACGCCGCACGGCATCGACCGAGACGCGCGGCATCGAGCTCCTCTGCCGCGAGGTGCTGCCGCTGCTTAGACTCGCGTGATGTTCGACTACGCAGCACGGCGCGGCCGCCTGGCGGAGCGCATGGAGGCCGAAGGCGTCGACGCGCTCTTCCTCGCGCCGTCCGCCGATCTCGAGTACCTGACCGGCGTCGAGCGGCAGGTGCCGAACTTCGGCGAGGCCTCGTACGCGCACGGCTGGGTGACCGGCGCGTTCTTCCGGCCCGGCGCCGACCCGGTGTTCCTCTTCCCGCGGATGTTCGCCGCGTTCGACCTGCGGGAGGACCCGGACGGCGAGGTGGTCGTCGTGAGCGAGACCGACGACGGCTCTGGCCGCCTTCGAGCGCGTCGCCGCGCGGCCTCGGGCCGCGACGATCGCCGTCGGCGACCGCGTCTGGGCCGAGACGGCGCTCAACCTCGGCCGCGTCGTCGGCTTCGACCGTCTCCGCACCGGCTCGAGGCTCGTCAACGAGCTGCGCCGCGTGAAGACGGCCGAGGAGCTCGAGGCGATGGGCCGCGCGATCGCGACCGTCGAGCAGACGATGGCCGCGGTCGCGCCGCTCGTCGTGCCCGGCGTGTCGATGCTCGACCTGGTCGAGGCGGTCGAGCACGAGCTGCGCGTCGCCGGCTCGCGCTGCCCGTCGTTCACCACGCACATGTTCACCGGCCTCGGCGACGACGACTTCGACTCGGGCACCGCGACCGCGCGCCGACCCGATCCCCGAGGGCACGCTCGGTCATGTTCGACTTCGGCGGCGTCGTCGACGGCTACTGCTCCGACTTCGGCCGCACGATCTACTGCGGCGAGCCGCCCGACGACTACCGCGAGGTCTACGCCGTGATGCTCGCCGCCCAGGAGGCCGGGTCGCGCGGCCGCGAGCGCCGGGACGCCCGCGCGCGAGGTCAACGCCGCCTGCCGGCAGCCGATCGAGGAGGCCGGGCTCGGCGAGCACTTCCGCCACCGCATGGGCCACGGCATCGGCATGGACGTGCACGAGCGGCCGTTCATCTCCACCGAGGACGAGACGCCGCTCGAGCCGGGCATGACCTTCACCGACGAGCCCTCGATCATCATCCCGGGCCGCTTCAGCCTCCGGATCGAGGACATCGTCGTGTGCGAGGAGAGCGGCGGGCGCAAGCTCAACGCTACCCCGCCGCCCTCGTCGCGAATAGCTAGGAGAGCTCACCCGTCACCCGGCCGCGAATGCGGCCGGCTTCAGGGGTCTTCGCGCGCGCCGGAATCCGCGCGAGCGGATTCCGGCGCTTGCGCAAACCAACGACTTACTTCGGCGAGACCTGCGTGACGTCGACGTCGTACTCGGCGTTGTAGACCGCGTTCTTCAGGTCACTCGTCGACACGAACACCTGCGTCGGCTGCATCAGCGGGAAGAACGGCCCCCGCTGGTTCAGCTGCAGCTGGATCTGCTGGTAGAGGCTCTTCCGCTTCGCAGGCGTTCGTGGTCACGAGCGCCTTGGCCGCGAGCTCCTCGATCGCCGGATCGGAGCCCTTCGGCCACCCGGCGCGCAGCCCGACGAGCTGGCCCGGCGTGAACGTCAGGTAGTCGGCGGGATCCGGATAGTCCGGGCCCCAGAGCGACAGCCCGAACGCCATCTTGCCGTCGCGGTACTCGGTCAGCCAGTTCGTCGTCGGCGAGCCCGACAGCTGGATGTTGAAGCCGGCCGCCTGCAGGTTCGCCTGGACCTTCTGCGCCAGCGTCGTGAACGGCACGCCGTTGATCGTCAGGTCGCTCGGATACTCGAGCGTGACCTGCTGGCTGCCGACGCCGGACGCGGCGAGCGCGGCCTTCGCCTTCGTCAGGTCCTGCTTGACCGCGTCCTTCTGCGGCAGGGCCCCGAGGAACATCGACGGGATGACCCCGGGCGCCTGGATCGCGCCGGGACCGGCGACCGACACGATCGACTTGTAGTCGAGCGCGTAGCGGACGGCCGGTCTGGAACTGCTTGTTCGAGGTGACCGACGAGATCGCCGGGTTGTCGTTCGCGAACAGCCAGAACGTCCACGTCGAGGGCTGCAGCGCGACCTTCAGCTTCGTGTTGCCCTTGAGCCCGGACGCCTGGTCGGACGAGAGGTCGATCGCGATCTCGTGCGAGCCGCGCTGCATGTTGATCAGCTGGGTGGTGGCGATCATGTTGCGCACGACGACGTTCGAGAACGCCGGCTTCTTCGCGCCCCAGTAGTGCGTGTTCGGCGACGAGCGTGATCTGCGACGTCCCGCTGAACGACTTGAGCACGTACGGGCCGCTGCCGGCGCCGACCGAGGCCGACGAGTTGAGGAAGTTCTCGGCCTTGTCCGCCTTGGAGGCGTTGGCCGCGTCCGATCCGCCGTGCGCCTTGACGAGCTTCGAGTTGATGATGCCCGTGGACGGGTTCGCGAGGATCGACGGCAGCTGGGTCGCGGGCGTCGTCGACGTCATCACGACGCCGTACTGGCCCTTCGCCTTGACCGTGACGCCGGCGAGCAGGAACGCGGGATTGCCCTTCAGGTTGACCAGCCGGTCCAGCGACCAGACGACGTCGGCCGAGGTGAGCGGCGTGCCGTCGGCGAAGTGGACGTTCCGCTTCAGCTGGAACGTGAAGACCTTCGCGTTGCTCGTCGCGTTCCACGAGGACACGAGCAGCGGAATCGGATTCGAGAGATCGCCGCCCTTGTACGTGAACAGCGTGTCGAAGATAGCGCGATCGATGATCGAAGCAGTCGGGTCGAACGCCCGCTGCGGATCCGAGGTCTTGATCGTGAACGAGTTGTCCACGACGAGTGTCGGCGCGCCGGTCGCGTGCCCGGTCGCTCCGTAGGCCGCGGCGGCGCACGCGAGCGCGGCTGCGGCGGCGAGCGGCAGAAGCCACGTCGACCGCCTGGCGGCAAAATGATTTCTCAAGTTCCCCTCCTGACGGAAATTACGCGTAGACCCTATTCGACGCCCGTTTCGGCTGCGATGTTGGCGGCCCGGTCGGCCAGACCGCGACGGCGTCGAGCCCTCCGGATGCAGCCAGCAGGCCGCAGTTCGCCCCTCGACGAGTGGAACGAGGGGCGGCGACTCGACGATGCAGCGGTCGAACGAATACGCGCAACGCGGGTGGAAACGGCAGCCGCTCGGCGGAAACGCCGGATCCGGAACCTCGCCCGGCAGGCTCTCCGGCAGGAAGCCGAGACCGTCGGGACGAGGCACCGCGGCGATCAGCGCCTCGCTGTACGGATGCGCCGGCACGGTCCAGAGCGGCAGCGTCGGGCCGGTCTCGACCATCGTCCCCAGGTACATGACGGAGACGGTGTCGGCGACGTGGCGGACGATCGCCAGGTCGTGCGAGATGAGCAGCAGGCCGAGCCCGAGGTCGCGTGAGAGGTCGCGGAGCAGGTTGGCGAGCTGCGCCTGCGCCGACGCGTCCAGCGAGGCGAGCGGCTCGTCGAGGACGATCACCGACGGGTCAGCGGCGAGCGCGCGCGCGATGGCGACGCGCTGGCGCTGGCCGCCGGAGAACTCGTGCGGGAACCGCCTGGCCGCGGTCGCAGACAGGCCGACGAGCTCGCAGAGCTCACCGACGCGGGCCGCGCGCGCCGCACGCGAAGACGCGGCGATCCCGTCGCCGATCTGAGAGCCGATCTTCCGCCGGGGGTTCAGTGACGAGTACGGGTTCTGGAAGACGAGCTGGAGCCGGACGAGGCTCTGCGGCCGTGCGCGGCGCGTCAGCGGCGAGACGGGCTCGCCCTCGAAGACGACGTTCCCGCCCGAGATCGGCACGAGCCCGACCGCCGCGCGCGCGAGTGTCGACTTGCCGCACCCCGACTCGCCGACGAGGCCGATGACCTGTCCGCGCTCGACATTCAGGCTCGCGCCCGCGACCGCACGCACGAGCCCGCCGCCTCGGCGCTCGTAGTCGACGACGACGTCGTGGAGCTCGAGCGCGCTCATGCCGCCCTCAGCGGGTCGACAGGACAGGCGAGGCGGCGCGAGCCGATCGTGACGAACGGCGGCACGTCGGTCCTGCACGAGTCGGCCGCATACCGGCAGCGCGGATTGAACGCGCAGCCCGCCGGGATGCGCCCCGGCACCGGCGGCGCGCCGCCGATCGCCACGAGCGGCTTCTCCTTCGCCGCCTCGGGATGCGGGAGCGCGTCGAGCAGCGCCCGCGTGTACGGGTGGCGCGGCGACTGCAGCACGTCGTCGCGCGCGCCGGACTCGACCACGCGGCCGGCGTAGAAGATCGACACGCGTGTCGGCGATCGACGAGAGCACGCCGACGTCGTGCGTGATCAGCACGACCGCGAGGTCGTGCTCGTGGCGAAGCCGGTCGAGCAGCCGGAGGATCCCGGCCTGCACGGTCACGTCGAGCGCGGTCGTCGGCTCGTCGGCGATGAGCAGCCGCGGCCCGCACGCCAGCGCGATGGCGATCGCGATGCGCTGCCGCATCCCGCCGGAGAACTGGTGCGGATACGCGCGCAGCGCCGCCTCCGGGCCGGGGATCCGCACGTCCTCGAGCAGCTCGACGGCGCGTCGTCTCGGCGGCGCGGCGGTCGAGCCCGAGGTGCAGCTTGATGTGCTCGGTCAGCTGCTGACCGACCGACAGCATCGGGTGCAGCGACGTGTACGGATCCTGGAAGACCATCGACAGCTCCCGGCCGGAGATGGCGCGCAGCTGCTTGCGCGGCATCCCGATCAGCTCGCGCCCGTCGAAGTTCGCGCTCCCCTCGACCGCCGATCGCTCCGGTAGGAGCCCGAGCAGCGCGAGCATCGAGATCGTCTTGCCGCTGCCGCTCTCGCCCGCGATGCCGAAGACCTGGCCCGGCTCGATCTCGTAGTCGACCCCGTCGACGACCGTGACCGGCCCGCCGGGATTCGGCAGCCGCACGCGCAGCCCCTTGACCGCGAGCAGGCTCACGCCCGCCCCTCCCCCGCCTGCCGCGCCGTGCGCGGATCGAACACGTCGCGCAGGCTGTCGCCGAGGAAGTTGAACGCGAGCGACGACGGTGAAGATGGCGAGGCCTGGGAAGGTGCCGATCCACCACCACTGGAAGTACTGCGTCCCCTCGGCGACCATCGAGCCCCACTCCGCCGTCGGCGGCTGCGCGCCGAGCCCGAGGAACGAGAGCCCCGACAGCAGCAGGATCGCGGTGGCGAGATCGAGCGTCGCGAGCACGAACACCGGACCGGCGACGTTCGGCAGCACGTCGCGCACGAGCGTCGCGGCGGCTCGACGCGCCGAGCAGCCGCGCGGACTGGACGTACTCGGAGTCACCGACCGACAGCACGAGCCCGCGGACGACGCGCGCGTACGACGGCCAGGAGACGACGACGATCGCGAGCGCGGCGTTCGCGAGCCCGCGTCCGAGCACCGCCGCGACCACCATGGCGAGGATGATCGCCGGGAAGGCGAAGACGAGGTCCGCGCTGCGCATGAGCACCCCGTCCGTGACGCCGCGGAAGTAGCCCGCGGCCGCGCCGACGATGCTTCCGATCGTCATGGCGAGGAAGACGAGGATGAGCGCGATCGGGATGGACACGCGCGAGCCGTAGATCACGCGGCTGAAGACGTCGCGGCCGAGCTCGTCCGTCCCGAAGTAGTGGTGGAGCGACGGCGGCAGCGCCGGCGGAAACGACTGGGCCAGCGGATTGTCGGGCGCGATCAGCGGCGCGAAGATGGCGATGACGAGCCAGCCGACGGCGATGACCGCGCCGACGATCGCCAGCGGCTCCCGCCACGACGCCGGCAGGAACGCCCGGTTCCGCGGCGCGACCGGCAGCGCGAGCTCGTCGATCTCGGCGAGCTCGCTCATGTGATCCGGATCCGCGGGTCGATGATGCCGTAGAGCACGTCGACGATGAAGTTCACGGTGATGTAGACGAACGCCACGAAGAGGCTGACGCCCGCGATCGCGGGGACGTCGAGGTTGACCGCGGCCTCGTATGCGTACTGGCCGATGCCCGGCCACGAGAAGATCTTCTCCACGAGCACCGCGCCGGTCAGCACGTTGGCGAACACGAGGCCGAGCACGGTCACGACGGACGGCAGCGCGGCGCGCAGGATGTAGCGGACGATCACGACCCGCTCCGGCAAGCCCTTCGCACGCGCCGCGCGCACGTAGTCGTTGCCTACCACTTCGAGCACGGCGGAGCGCGTGAAGCGCGTCAGGAGGCTGATGCTGAACGCCGCGAGCACGAGCGCAGGCAGCAGGAGATGGTGCAGCGCCTGCCAGTAGAGGCCGAGGTTTCCGGCGAGCAGTGCGTCGATCGTGTACAGGCCGGTCACGTGCGGCGGCGGGTTCGTTCCGGGGTCGAGCCGCTCGGCCCCGGGGAACCAGCCGAGCCGGTAGAAGCCGAAGTAGAGCGCGAGCAGCGCGAGCCAGAACGTCGGCATCGAGATCCCGGCGAGCGAGGTGAAGCGCAGGGCGTGATCGCTCGGCCGGTTCCGACGCAGCGCGGAGATGACGCCGAAGGTGACGCCGACGATCGAGGCGAGGAAGACCGCGTACAGCGCCAGCTCCGCCGTCGCCGGGATGAACTGGCCGAGGTCGTGCGTGACGGCGTCGTGCGTGACCGACGACTGGCCGAGGTCGCCGTGCAGCAGGTGGTCGAGATAGATCAGGTACCGGATCGGGAAGCGGCCGGTCGAGCCCGTAGTGGTGCTTGAACGCCTCGACGGCGGCGGGATCGCCGGCCGCCTGCTCGCCGAGGTTGGTCGCGACCGCGTTGCTCGGCACGAGCTCGGTGAGGACGAAGACGACAAACGTGATCCCGAGCATCAGGAACACGAGCGCGACGAGGCGCCGCAGCACGAAGTTCAGGAACCCGCGCGACGGGACGAAGCGGCGCTGGCCCTGCGGCTGCTCCGTGATCGCGGTCGGCGCGGTCGTCATTCGCCTACGCTAGCGCCTCGCATATCGTGGGCGGCCGATGAGGGTGAGCATCGTCGGCGCAGGAGTCACGGGCCTCTCGGTCGCGTTCCAGCTCGCCGAGCGCGGGATCGGGCCGGTGACCATCTTCGAGCGGAACGGCGTCGGCTCCGGCGCGTCGGGAGTCCAGCCTGGCGGCGTGCGGCAGCAGTGGGGGACGCGGGCGAACTGCCTGATGGCGCGGGAGTCGTTCGCGTTCTACCGCGACTTCCCCGCCCGGCTCGAGACGGTCGCGCAGGCGCGGCTCGAGCAGTGCGGCTATCTCTTCGTCGCCGACGAGGGGCCGACCCTCCGCACGCTCGAAGCGGGCGCGGCCGTGCAGCACGAGCTCGGGATCCCGTCGCGGATCGTGCGCCCCGACGAGGCGGCGGCGCTCGTGCCGGGACTGGCAGCGGACGCGTTCCTCGGTGCGTCCTACTGCGGCGAGGACGGCTACTTCGACCGTCCACAGGCCGTCGTCGAGGCGTTCGCCGAGGCCGCCGTCGCCCGCGGGGCACGGCTCGTCCCGGAGGAGATCCGCGGCGTCGCGCGCAACGGGGCCGGCTGGTCGCTCGACACCGGCTCGAGCCGGCACGACGCCGACGTCGTCGTGATCGCGGCCGGCTACGACACGCCGGATCTCGTCGCGCCGCTCGGCTTCGAGCTGCCGATCGTGAAGGAGCCGCGCTACCTCTTCTTCAGCGAGCCGTTGCGGGAGCGGCTGCTGGAGCCGCTCGTGATCGCCGTCGACCGCGGCATCGCGGCGAAGCAGCTCGCCGACGGACGCGTCCTCGCCAGCGATCTGCACGCCTCGGGCGACGTCGCGACGCAGCAGGACGCATGGCGCCGCCGCCTGCGGGAGCAGGCGATTCCGCTGCTGCCGATGCTCGAGTTCGTCTCCCTGCCGATCGTGGCGGAGGGCTTCTACGACATGACACCGGACGGGCAGCCGATCGTGGACGAGCTTGACGACGGCCTCTGGATCGCGGCGGGGTTCAGCGGCCACGGCTTCATGGTCGCCCCCAGCACGGGCCGGCTGGTCGCGGACGCACTCGGCGGAAGCGCATTGCCCGAATGGCGCGACGCCGTGCGGGCTGACCGCTTCGCCGGCGGCGGGCAGCCGCGGGAGGCTCAGGTCATCTAGTCGTCGTGACCGCGTCGATCTCGACCTCGACGACGACGCCCGCGGGGATGAAGCCGGCCACGTACAGCGTCGTGTTCGCGGGCAGCGTCTCGCCGAACAGCTCGCGATGGGCGTCGATGGCGCGACGCCAGTCGGCGCCGGGCGCGAGGTAGATCCGGGTGCGGATGACGTCGTTGAGACCGCCGCCGAGATCGCGCAGCGCGGCCACCGCGCGCTCGAACGCGTCGCGGGTCTGCGCGTACGCGTCGCCCGGGTACAGAGCCTTCCCCTCGGCGTCGATCGCCGCTGTCCCGCTGATTGCGATCGTGCCGCCGATGCGCACGGCGCGCGCGTAGCCGCCGATGTCCTCGAAGCCGCCGGTGCGAACGACTCTGCGCACGCGGGCGAGCCTACACTCCCGCCGAATCCGACCACGACGAAGGAGACCGACGTGCCCAGCGCCTCCCACGACGAATTGCCCGAGCAGGAGATCGTCCCCGGCTACTCGAGCCGGTTCGCCGACTGGGGCGGGATCACCGTCGCATTCGAGCACGCGACCAAGGGACAGGACGCCTCCGCGATGGTCAAGGGGCTCCCGGACGACCGCTGCCAGGCGCCGCACTGGGGCTATCTCTTCACCGGAGAGGTCACCGTCGACTACGGCGACCGCAGCGAGACGATCGTGGCGGGGCAGGCGTACTACATCGCCCCCGGGCATCGCATCACGTTCGCAGCGGACAGCGATGCATTGGAGTTCACGCCGACCGCCGAGCTGGAGCAGACCTTCGCCGCGGTCCGCCGCAACGCCGGCGTCTGAACACGATGGGACGCATCCCTGGGTGCCCGGGTGCGTGCAGGCCGGGGCGGCGCGGGCACGCTGTTAGCGTCGATCGTGCCGCCGTCCAGAGGAGCAGAAGTCATGCAGATCGTCCGCCCGTTCATGGGCCTCGCGCTCATCGCAGCCGCAGTCGTCGCCGTGTCCGGCGCGGCCTCCGCGTCGCCCACCGTCGGAGCGCGCGCAACGGCCGCGCCCAACAACGCCACGGCCCCGACCGTCTCCGGCACCGCGCGGCAGGGCCAGACGCTGACCGCCTCGAGCGGCAGCTGGGGCGGATCGCCCACGATCACGTACGCGTACCAGTGGCAGCGCTGCAACGCAGGCGGCTCCGGATGCGCGAGCATCTCCGGGGCGAGCAACGCCACGTACCTCCTCGTCGGCTCCGACGTCGGCCACACGATTCGCGTGCGCGTGACGGCGACGAACAGCGACGGCAGCGGCCAGGCGTTCTCGGCTCCGACCGGCGTGATCGCCGACCTCGGCAACGCGCCCGCGGCGACGTCGCAGCCGAATGCCTCGGGGACGACGGTCGAGGGCCAGACCATGACGGCGTCCGACGGAACCTGGAGCGGGACGCAGCCGATCACGTTCACCTACCAGTGGCAGAGGTGCAATACGACGACCACGTGCACGGACATCGCGGCCGCGACGGCCAAGACCTACGTGTCCGTCAAGGCCGACGTCGGCTTCTACCTGCGGTACCACCTGACCGCGACGAACTCCGTCGGCAAGGGCTCGATCGACTCGAACCCGACCGGCCTCGTCGCGGCCAAGGGCGACCCGCCGAAGAACGTCGCCCTGCCGGTGATCATCGGAACCGTGGCGCCGGGCAAGCAGGTGCACACGTCGACGGGCGAGTGGTCCGGCGCCGGCGGGGCGGCCTATGTCTACGCCTGGCTGCGGTGCGCCGCCTCCGGGACGAACTGCACGACGATCAGCGGCGCGGACAATCCGAGCTACACCGTCGGCTCCGCCGACAGCGGCGGCTCGCTCCGGTCGCGCGTGACCGCAAAGAACAGCGACGGCTCGACGTCCGCGGAATCGGCCGCCGTCCTCGTGACCACGCCCCCGAGCGGGAACGTCGTGCCGGTGTCGTCTCTGACGGCGCGGCCCGACCACCTGTTGATCCAGAGCGTCAAGTTCAGCCCGAGCCCGTTCGGCAACCCCGGCGGCTCCTTCACGCTGAAGGTCCACGTGATCCTCGAGGGGACGACCAAGGGCGTCAGCGGCGCGCTCGTGATGGTCACCGGCATCCCCTACAACTGGGTGCACAACCCGCCGGAGACGCCGACCGGGTCGGACGGCTGGGTCACGCTGAAGGTCGGGACGACGAAGAGCCTGCCGCACAGCGGCGCGCTCGTCATGCAGATTCGCGCGCGCGGCCCCGGCAACACCGACGAGGACATACTCGGCGGCTTCTCGACGCGTAGGCTTGTGCAGCTGTCACTGAAGTAGGCGCAGGTCGATCGAAATGCGACGAAGGGAAACGAGATGCTGGTAGGCGCGTCGGTGTGGTGGTACGGCGGCGGGATGGCCGCGTTCCTCTACCTGGTGCTCATGCTCACGCTGGGGATCATCTCGATCAGCAAGGGCCACTGGGTGATGTTCCTGCTCGGGATCGTCTTCCCGCTCTTCTGGTTCATCGGGGCGCTGCTCCCGGCGAGGCGCTGATCGCAGGACGCCGGATGCCGACGTCGTCGAGGGCGGCGTCGACGAGCCGGTCGTAGCGCCCGGCCGCGAGGTCCCCGAGCGGGTCGCGCGTGTAGCCGAGCAGCGTCAGATACGAGAGACCGAAGGCTGCTCGCATCGCGAGCAGCCGCCGGCGCTCGGGATCGTGCGTGTCCACGAGCGCGGCGTTCGCAGCGCCGAGCTGCCGGATCTGCCGGATGCGCGACGGCAGCATGATCAGGAGCACGAGGATCGTCGGCACGAGGAACACGACGAGGCCGAGGAACAGCGCCAGCTGGTGCACCTTGTCCTCGCCCTGCTGGCCGAGCTCCGCGACGTTCCCGCCGCTGCCCTGTCCCGCCTTCTCGAGCGCGCCGGACAGCGAGCCGCCGACGAACGGAACCCCCTTGACCGCGCTCGCGGCCGAGCCGAAGCCGCTCTCGACCGACAGCCCGGCGTGCTTCACGCCGGAGCCGAGCACGGCCATCCCGTTGACGATGTCGTGCACCTTGACGCCCGACCACGCGAACAGCACGACGAGGCCGAGCAGCAGCAGGTCGCGATAGATCGTCGCTCTGCGCTTCTTCGGAACGTCCGGATAGAGCTTCAGGTGAGCGGCCACCGTCTGTGACGATACGGAGGCCGTCGGGCAGCACCACGGCGGAATCCGCCACGCGAACGTCCCCGTACCATGGAAAGCGGCTGTGGTCCTGCTCCTCGCCATCGGGTTCGTCGCCGGCGTCATCACCGCCGTGTCGCCGTGCGTGCTGCCGGTGCTGCCGATCGTGCTCGCCGGCGGAGCGGCGGGCGGGACGCGGCGCCCATACGCGATCGTCGCCGGCCTCGTTGTCAGCTTCACAGTCTTCACGCTGACCGCGTCGGCGCTGTTGTCGGCGCTGGGCCTGCCGCTGGACACGCTGCGGGACATCGCCATCGCTCTGCTGTTCGTCGTCGCGGCGACGCTGCTCGTGCCGCGCTTCGGCATGGCGATCGAGGCGCCGTTCGCGCGGCTGAGCCGCGGCCCGAGCACCGATCTCGGCGGCGGCTTCGTGCTCGGCGCGTGCCTCGGGCTCGTGTTCGTCCCGTGCGCCGGCCCGGTGCTCGCGACCGTGAGCGTGCTGGCGGCGCAGCATCGGATCGGGCTCGACCTCGTCCTGCTGACGCTCTTCTACGCGGCCGGCGCCGGATCGGTGCTGCTGCTGTTCGCGCTCGGCGGCCAGCGCGCGGCGCGGCAGGTGCGTGCGACGCGCGGCTGGTGGCGTCCCGCGCTCGGCGTGGTCATGGCGGCAGCCGCGCTCGCGATCGTCTTCAATCTCGACCAGACGCTGCAGACCCGGCTCGGCTCGTACACGAGCGCCCTGCAGCGGCACACCGAGGCATCGGGCTACGCCGCACATCATCTCGGCTCCCTACGCGGTGGCGGCGGTGGCGGCGGAACGCTGAAGGCGCAGCAGCCCACTGCCGCGTCGTCGACGGCGACGAACCTCCGCGATTACGGCGCCGCGCCGGCGATCACCGGCATCGCAGACTGGCTGAATACGCCGGGCGACAAGCCGCTCACGCTCGCCGGCCTGCGCGGCAAGGTCGTCCTGATCGACTTCTGGACGTACTCGTGCATCAACTGCCTGCGCACGCTGCCGCACCTCCAGGCGTGGTACGCGGCGTACCACCAGGACGGCTTCGAGATCATCGGCGTGCACACGCCCGAGTTCGCGTTCGAGCACGTGCTCGGGAACGTCGAGGGCGCCGTGAAGCGGCTGCACGTGACGTGGCCGGTCGCGCTCGACAACGACTACGCGACGTGGACCGCGTACTCGAACGAGTACTGGCCCGCCGACTATCTGATCGACAAGAGCGGCCACGTTCGCGCCATCCACTACGGCGAGGGCGACTACACCGAGACCGCGCAGGCGATCGGCGAGCTGCTCGGCGTGCGCAGCGAGGCCGCGGCGGTTCCGAACACGACGCCGACCGAGCTGATGACGCCGGAAACGTATCTCGGCCCGCAGCGGCTCGACACCAGCCGCTACGTCGGCTCGAGGATCGTCACCGGAAAGCCGGTTGAGTACACGCTCGCCGGCGGCGTGCCGGCGAACGCGATCTCGTACGGCGGCGAGTGGACGCTCGCGGGACAGACCGCGACCGCGGGCCTCGGCGCGCGGCTGGAGCTCCACTACGAGGCGGAGAAGGTCTACATCGTGCTCGGCGGCACGGGCCGCGTGGCGGCCACGCTCGACGGAAAGCCGATCGCGCCGATAGACGTCGACGCGGACCGGCTGTACACCGTCGTCTCGTCGCCCGTGGCCCACGAGGGACTGCTCGTCCTCGACTTCACCCCCGGCGTTCGCGCCTACAGCTTCACCTTCGGCTGACGCCGGCACCGCCTACATGCCGGACGCTTCGCGCAACGCGCTCCCGTTTCGCTGGGCGGCGATCAGGTCGCGGTACCACTCGAAGCTGCCCTTCGGCACGCGCTCCTGCGTCGGGTAGTCGACGTAGACGATGCCGAACCGCTTCCCGTAGCCCCAGCCCCACTCGAAGTTGTCGAGCAGTGACCAGACGAAGTACCCGTGCACCGGGACGCCCTCGTCGACCGCACGCGCGACCGCGCCGATGTACGCCTGGAGGAACGCCTCCCGCTCCGGGTCGCGCACCGCGCCGTCGTGGCCGCGCACGTCCGCGAAGGCGGCGCCGTTCTCCGTGATGTAGATGCTCGGCACCGAGTACTCGTCGCGCAGCCGCACGAGCACGTCGTGCAGCCCGTCCGGGTACACCTCCCAGCCCATGTCGGTGTACTTGGACTCCGGATCGCGCGCCGCGCCGCGGCCGTCGCCGTCCGGCCCGGCGGAGACGACCTCGCGCGAGTAGTTGTTCACGCCGAGGAAGTCGATCGGAGCCGAGATCGCGGCGAGGTCGCCGTCGAGGATCGGCGGGGCGTCGTCGCCGAGCGTGGCGACGATGTCGGCCGGATACTCGCCGCGGAAGATCGGATCGAGGAACCAGCGGTTCTCGAAGCCGTCCACGCGCTTCGCCGCCGCCTTGTCCAGGTCGCTGTCCGTGGCCGGGTAGACCGGGTGCAGGTCGAGCGTGACGCCGACCTTCGCGGCCGGAACGACCCGCCGGAGGATCTCCACCGCACGGCCGTGCGCGAGCAGGAGGTGGTGCGACGTGGCGATCGCGTCCGCCCTGTTCGTCCGGCCCGGCGCGTGGATCCCCCGCCAGTAGCCGAGCCACGACGAGACGCGCGGCTCGTTCAGCGTGATCCAGTGGTCGATGCGGTCGCCGAACCGGCCCGCGAGGATCTCCGTGTACTCGCCGAACGCGTCGACGGTCTCGCGCGACGGCCAGCCGCCGCGATCCTCGAGCGCCTGCGGCAGATCCCAGTGATACAGCGTCGCGAACGGGCGGATGCCGCTCTCCAGCAGCTCGTCGAGCACCCGGTCGTAGAAGTCGAGCCCCTCGTGATTCACGCGCCCGCGTCCTTCGGGAAGGATCCGCGGCCACGCGAACGAGAAGCGGAACGCGTCGAGTCCGAGCTCGCGCATCAGCCCGACGTCACCGGCGTAGCGGTTGTAGAAGTCGCAGGCGACGTCGCCCGTGTCGCCGTTTCGCACCTTCCCCGGCGTGGCGCAGAACCGGTCCCAGATGCTCTCGCCCCGGGCGCCCTCGTAGCCGGCGCCCTCGATCTGGTACGACGCGGTGGCCGCGCCCCAGACGAAGTCCGATGGGAACTTGATCACGTGGTCGCTGGACATTCGTTCCTCTCGATTCAGATGGATGGATCGGTGATCGGGCACCGGACGAAGTGACCGGGCCGAAGCTCGAGCAGCTGCGGCGGGTCGGTGACGCATGAGGCCACCGCGATCGGGCAGCGTTCGGCGAAGCGGCAGCCGACCAGGTCGACCGCGAGGTCCGTCTTCGGCCGCACGGCGAGCCGGTGGCTGTGCAGCCCCGCCTCAGGGTTGGGCACCGCCGAGAGCAGCAGCTTCGTGTACGGGTGCATCGGCCGCTGCAGCACGTCGTCGGTCGGCCCGTGCTCGACGATCTGGCCCGCGTACATGACGAGCACGTCGTCGGCGACGTAGCGCGCACTTGCAAGGTCGTGCGTCACGTAGAGAAACGCGATGTTGTGGTCGCGCTTGAGATCGAGGATCAGGTTCAGGATCCCCAGCCGGATCGAGACGTCGAGCATCGAGGTCGGCTCGTCCGCGAGGATCACCTCCGGCTCGACCGCGAGCGCGCGCGCGATCGCGACGCGCTGGCGCTGTCCGCCGGAGAGCTCGTGCGGATACTTCGTCGCGATCTCCTCGGCCGGCACGAGCCCGACCGAGTCGAGCAGCTGGTACACCCGGTCGGGCACGTCGGCCTTCGGGACGATCTTGTGGATCAGCAGCGGCCGCGCGACGTGGTACTCGATGGTCTTCGCCGGGTTGAGCGACGAGAACGGGTCCTGGAAGATCATCTGCACGCGCGAGCGGTAGCGCAACAGCTCGTGCTTTCCGTGCATCGCGCCGACGTCCTCGCCGCGGTAGAGGATCGTGCCGCCGGTCGGCTTGTACAGGCGGGAGATCAGACGCGCGACCGTGCTCTTGCCGCTGCCGCTCTCGCCGACGAGCGCCGTCACCGTTCCCTGCTTCAGCGCGAAGGTGACGTCGTCGACGGCGCGCAGCATCTGCCGGTGCAGCAGCGACGCTCCGGGAACCGGGAAGGTCTTCGAGAGCCCCTGCACGTCGAGCGTACGATCGGGTGCCGCAGCAACGACGCTCACGGCGTATCCAGCAGGTGGCAGGCGACGAAGTGTCCGGGCTCGACCTCGCGGAGAACGGGCCGCTCGGTGGTCTGCCGGAGGTACAGCGCGTGACTCGCCGGGTCGCAGTGGGGGCAGCGCGTGTGAAAGCGGCAGCCGGACGGCGGGTTCGCCAGATCGGGCGGCGCGCCCGCGATGCCGACGATCCGCTCCAGCGGGCCGGACAGCGGCGGGAACGAGTTCATCAGCCCGACCGTGTACGGGTGCAGCGGGCGCCTGAACAGCTCGTCCGATGGCGCCGACTCGACGATCTCGCCCGCGTACATGATCGCGATCCGGTCGCTGAACTCGACGAGCAGCGACAGGTCGTGCGTGATGAAGAGGACGGCAAAGCCGAGGTCGCGCTGCAGATCCTGCACCTGCTGGAGGATCTCGCGCTGGACGACGACGTCGAGCGCGGTCGTCGGCTCGTCCATGATCATCAGCTCCGGCCCGAGCGCGAGCGCCATCGCGATGACCGTGCGCTGGCGCATGCCGCCCGAGAGCTCATGCGGGTACGAGCGCACGTGACTGCGATCCATGCCGACCGTCTCCATCAGCTCGGCCGCGCGTGCGAGCGCGGTGTCCTTCGAGATGTTCTGGTGCGCCTTCATCATGTCGACGAACTGGTCGCCGACGCGCATGAGCGGGTTGAGCGAGTTCATCGCGCTCTGGAACACCATCGAGACGTCGCGCCAGCGGAACTGCCGCACCTGCTCGGTGCTCAGCTTCGTCAGGTCCTCGCCGCGGAACCGGATCTCGCCGCTCGTCACCTGCGCGGGCGCGCGCAGCAGCTGCATGATCGCGTTCGCGATCGTGCTCTTCCCGCAGCCGGACTCGCCAGCGAGCCCGACGATCTCCCCCGTGCCGATGCTGAGGTTGACGTGGTCGACGGCGCGCACGCGCCGGCCGGCGAGGACGTAGTCGACGACGAGCTGGTCCAGCTCGACGAGCGTCTCGCGCGCGACGGCGGGAGACGACGCCACGCCGTCCTCCAGCAGCCCGCTCACGCCGGATCCTTGGCGTCGAGCGCGGCGTGCGCGCCGCGGCCGCCGACGAACAGGCTCCGGATCACGCCGCGCTTCCGGTCCGTGCGCAGCCGCGGATTGCTCACCTCGTCGACGCCGGCGAGGATGAAGACGAGCGACGCGACCGTCAGGGCGAGCGCCAGTCCTGGGAAGAGGAAGGGCCACCATTCGCCCTGCAGGAACGACGAGTTGACCTGGGCCCAGTACATGGTCACGCCCCAGCTCGCGCGGCTCATGTCGCCGAGCCCGAGGAACTGCAGCCCCGCGTCGGTGAGGATGGCGATGTAGAAGACGAGGACGAACGCGGCCGCGATACGGCTGATCATGTTGGGCACGAACTCGCCGAAGATGATCCGCCAGGTGCCCTCACCGGCCACCTTCGCCGAGAGGATGAAGTCGCGGTTGCGCAGGGCGAGCGCCTGACCGCGAATGATGCGCGCCTCGAATGCCCACAGCGTCAGGCCGAGGATCAGCACCATCGTCAGGCTGCCCCTCGTGTGCAGGTAGGACGAGACGACGATCAGGAGCGGGATGGTCGGGATGACGAGGAAGACGGCGGTGATGAGATTGATGACGTCGTCGATGATCCCGCCGGAGTACGCGGCGAGGATGCCGAGCGTCGTCGCGAGCACCGTCGCGAGCAACGCCGCCGCTGCGCCGACCACGAGCGACGAGCGTGCGCCCCAGACGACCTGCGAGAAGATGTCCGACCCCTGGTCGGTCGTGCCGAAGAGGTGGTGGAACGACGGCGACTTGCGACCGTCCAGCAGCGAGAACCCGTTCGGGTCGGAGTGCGCGATCCACGGCGCGATCAATGCCACGACGATGATCGAGGAGAGCACGATGATGCCGCCGCGCGACTTCGGGTTCCCGAGCAGCAGCTTCAGCCAGCCGGGCAGATGGAGCCGGCGACGACCGGTGCGCTCGCGCTCCGGCCCGCCCACCCGCGCGATCTCGACGGTCGCCGGTGGGACGTTGACGGATTCGAGAGGCTGGATCTGGGACACGGCTAGGCGGCCCTCACGCGCGGGTCGAGGATGAAATTGCACAGGTCCATGATGAAGTTCGCCACGATCACGCACACGGCGAAGACGAGCAGCAGTCCCTGCGTCAGCGGGTAGTCGGCGCCGAGAGCCGCCTGCTGGAGCGTCCACCCTGCGCCGGGATAGCTGAAGACGAACTCGATGAAGACGAGGCCGCCGACGGCCCCGGCGAACTGGGCGGCGAAACCGTTGAGCGGCGGCAGGATCGCGTTCCGTGCCGCGTAGCGCGTCATCACGCGCCGGTCGTGCAGGCCCTTCGCCTTCGCCATCCCGACGTAGTCCTCCTCGATCGTGTTGATCATGATCGTGCGCATGTTCAGCACCCAGCCGCCGGCGAAGACGAACATGATCACGATGATCGGCAGCTCGGCATGGCGGAACGCGCTGGAGAGGAACGCCCAGTTGAATCCGGGCATGAGGCTCGTGTCGTAGGCGTGCCGCAGCGGGAACCAGCCGAGCTTCAGGCCGAGGAAGTAGACCGCGACGAGCGAGGTGAAGAAGGCGGGGAACGCGCCGAGCGAGAGCAGGCTCGGCATGACGAAGTTGTCGACGATGCCGCCGCGTCGCCAGGCCGCCATCATCCCGATGGTGATGCCCAGGATGAACGCGATGACGAAGGCGACGCCGACGAGGAAGATCGAGTACGGAAGCGTCTGCCCGATCACGTCGGAGACCCGCGACGGGTAGTTCGTCGTCGAGATCCCGAGGTTGCCCGTGAAGATGTTGCGGAGATAGATCGGATAGGCCTTCCACATCGGCTCGCTCGTCCCGCCGAGCATGATCTTGAACGTGTTGATGATCCCCGGGTTCGCCTGGATCTGCGAGGAGTCAGCCGCTGCAGCAGACCGCCGAGCGGGTCGCCCGGCATCAGACGCGGCAGCAGGAAATTCAGGGTGATCGCGACCCAGATCGCGAAGATGTAGAACCAGAGTCGGCGGATGAACCAGCGCATGTGTGGGATTTTGACCGGCGGACGGGCATTGTGCCCGTCCGCCGGTTGTTCGGAGGGTCTTGCGTTATCCCCCGACTGTCCTTAGGCGCCGCTCTACCCGCCGGGGCAGATCCGCGTGAACGACAGGATGTTGTCGGGGAATGTGGTGAAGATCGGATCGCCGTAGTAGTCCTTCGGCGACGTGAAGCAGTGGAAGTACTTCGTGCTGTAGGTCGACCACCGCGGTCCCGACGAACAGCGGGATCGTCGGCAGCTTCTGCAGCCACAGGTTCTCGAGTGCCGTCGCGTCCTTGTGCTGCTGGACGGGATTGAGCGTCGTCTTCCAGTTGACCAACGACTTCGTGGCAATCGAGTTCCAGTAGTGCTCCCAGTTTCCGGTGGTCGTTGCATCCTGACCCGGCGGGATGTACGCGTTCTGGCTCATGTTGGCGAAGAAGAACGCATACGGCGAGGCCATGGAGGCACCCTGCCAGAGCAGCGTCGGGGTCTTCGTCGACGCGGCGTTCGGGTACCAGGAGTTCCAGTCCGGCTCCAGCGCGGGGCTCGAGTTGATGCCGATCGCCTGGAGGTTCTTGGTGATGATCTGGATCGACGCGACCCAGTCGGACCAACCCGAGATCACGTGGATGTTCAGCGTGACCGGGTTGCCCTTCGGGTCGATCAGCTGACTGCCCTTGTACGTGAAGCCGTTCGCGATCAGCAACGCCTTCGCGGCGGCCGGGTTGTACGTCGCCTCTGCCTTGGCCAGCGCCTTGACCTTCGGGTCCGTGACCCAGTTCGGGAACAGGTAGCTGAGGCCGAGGGCGTCGGTGGGCGGCGCATAGCCGTACTCACCGAGCTTCGACACGCTCTTCCGGTCGATCGCCAGGCTCAGCGCCTTCCGGAAAGCGATCAGGCTGTACGGGTACTGCGTGTCGTCCAGGGTCAGCGACTGCGCGTACGCGGCCGTCGAGTAGAAGGCATGGAAGTGCGCCTTGTCCTTCGCCTCATACGCCGACTCGACGTTCGGCACGAAGTTGTGCGTCCAGTCGACCTGGCCGCTCTGGATCTGCAGCAGGCCCGCGTCGTTGGAGGTGGCGAGCACGTACTCGAGGCACGGCACCTTCGGCGCGCCGGCCATCCAGTAGTTCGGGTTCTTCGAGAGGACGTAGTCCTGCGGCGTGAACCGCGTGATCTTCGTGAACGGGCCCGAGCCGACCGGGGTCGAGTTCGTCCAGGTGGTGATGTCGGCCACCTTCGAGAAGATGTGCTGCGGCACGACCATCTGCCCGTTCAGCGTGGCCGCGATGAACTGCGAGTCCGGCGTCTTCAGGTTGATGGTGACGCCGTACAGACCCGACTGCTTGACCGAGGCGATGTTGGTGCCCGGCCGGAACATGCCGATGATGTCCATGATCGCGTTCTGCTTGCCCGCGGTGAGGCTGTAGACGACGTCGGCCGCGGTCAGCGGCTTGCCGTCCGACCACTTGACGCCCTTGCGGATGTGCAGCGTCAGCGTCTTGTTGCCGTTGCTCCAGTTCCAGGTCTGGGCGAGCCACGGATACTGGTGGCCCCCGCCTGCGGAGGTGCTGATGATCAGCGGCTCGTAGAACGCGCCCTTGACGAAGTCGCCGCTCGGCAGCGAGGTCGCCGTGTACGGGTTGAAGTTCTTGACGAAGGCCGGATCTCCCGAACCGGCCATCACGACGCACGAGTGCGCCGTCGCGGCGGTCGCGGCGGTTGCCGACGACGGGCCGTACGGCGTGGCCTGCGCGGACTGTGCGACGAGCGCGACGAGCAGCCCGACCGCACCCAGCAGACCGACCACCCGAAGCCTCGAGCGCCCGGCATGGACAGGACTCATCATTCCTTCCCTTCCTTTCTTGCCCGCTCGCGTCGTCGCGAGGCGGGGTGTCAGCCGACTGTTCTTGCGGGCCGCATGGCCCCGAAACTGAGACGAACGGTTCGACTTTTCGGAAGTTCCGTAACCATTCCCGGTAACGGTTAACAGATTGTTCCAGATCAGTCAACCCATTGACATACGCAGAAATCCGCAGACGTCCGGTTTTTGACTAGCACCGATGGGAGGCCTACACTGCCTGCTGACCGGAAACGGTTCCGGCACAAACAGCAAATAGCAGGAAACGGTAGGAAGGTCCCGTGGCTCAGGTCGGCACCCCGCAGACGGATCAGCCCGGACGGGCGACCATCCGCGACATCGCCAGGGCCGCCGGCGTCTCGATCGCCACGGTCTCCCGGGTGCTCAACGGCCGTCCCGACGTGGCCCCCGAGACGCGCGAGGCCGTGCTCGAGGTCGTCCGCCAGCACAGCTTCACCACGAACCGCACGGCGCGCGGCCTGTCCGGCGGCCGCACCGGGCTCGTCGGGATGACCATCCCGATCATCCACGCCGCCTACTTCTCGGCCATCCTCTTCGGCGCCGGCGAAGCGCTCTACGAGCAGGACATGCGGATCGTCCTCTGCCCGACGCTGCACGAGCACGAGCGCGAGGTGACGCTGCTCGACCGGCTGATGCACGGCACCACCGACGGCGCGCTGCTGATGCTCCCGTCCGAGTCGGGCTCGGAGCTCAAGGCCCTGACCGAGCGCGGCTACCCGTTCGTCGTGATCGATCCGATGGAGCAGCTGGACGAAGGCATCGCCTCCGTCTCGGCGGCGAACGCATCCGGCGCGAAGGCGGCGACCGAGCACCTGCTCGCGCTCGGCCACACCCACATCGGCGCGATCATCGGCCCGTCCACCTGGCTGGCGAGCCGGGAGCGCGTCAACGGCTTCCATGCCGCGCTCGCGGGCGCGGGCATCGCTCCCGACCGCAGTCTCGAGATCCCCGTCCGACTTCGAGATCCCCGGCGGCTACGCGGCCGCCGTGGAGCTGCTCGACCGGCCGGACCGCCCGACGGCGATCTTCGGCTTCAACGACAACATCGCCATCGGCGTGATCCGCGCCGCCCGCGAGCGCGGGATCCGCATTCCCGGAGGACCTCTCGGTCGTCGGCTTCGACGACGCCGAGGAGGCGATGCTCGTCACGCCCACGCTGACGACGGTGCGGCAGCCGCTGCAGGAGATGGGCCGGATGGCGGTCAGCCTGCTGGGCCGGCTGATGGAGAAGCAGAGCGTCGAGGGACTCCGCGTCGAGCTGGCGACGAGGCTGGTCGCCCGCGAGTCGTCCGGCCCGGCGCCCGCGAAGTAGATCGGGCGACGAGCTCCGTCAGGCGAGCCATTCGCCGAGCGGCACGCGCGCGAGGGCGACGAACACGCGCGCCGAGCCCACGTCCCAGGGATTCGGGATCACGAACGGCTCACCGGCGTGCAGCGCCGCGAATGCGGCTGCTTTCTCGGCCTGGGTCATACGGGCATTCTGGCGTGTAGGTTCAGTCGATGGCGACGACTCTCGACGCGCCTCCGGCGTTTCATCTGTTGGCGAAGCCGACAGGGGCGGTGTGCAATCTCGACTGCTCCTACTGCTTCTTCCTGTCGAAGGAGATGCTGTATCCGGGCTCGCGCTTCCGCATGGCGGACGACCTGCTGGAGGCGTACGTGAAGCAGCTGGTCGAGGCGCACGCGACCGTGCCGGAGGTGACGATCGCGTGGCAGGGCGGCGAGCCGACGATGATGGGGCTCGACTTCTTCCGCCGCTCGGTCGAGCTGGCAAAGGAGTATCTGAAGCCGGGGCAGCGGGCGGCGTACACGATCCAGACGAACGCGACGCTGCTGGACGCGGAGTGGGCGTCGTTCTTCAAGGCCAACGACTTCCTGGTCGGCGTCTCGATCGACGGGCCGCGCGACATGCACGACGCCTACCGGGTGAACAAGGGCGGCAAGGGCTCGTTCGACCAGGTGATGCGCGGCCTCGCCTTCCTGCGCGAGGCGGACGTCGAGTGGAACGCGCTCACGACCGTGCACGCGGTCAACGGCGACCACGGCCGCGAGGTGTACCGCTTCCTGCGCGACGAGTGCGGCGCGCGCTACGTGCAGTTCATCCCGATCATCGAGCGCGTGGCGGAGGCGGACGAGGACGGGACGGTGCCGTGGACGTCCTGGCGCGACCGGCCGCTGTACGAGCAGAAGGGCGACCGGGCGACCGGCCGCTCGGTCAGCGGCGTGCAGTACGGGCGTTTCCTGATCGACGTGTTCGAGGAATGGGTGCGCCGAGACGTGGGCGAGGTGTACGTGCAGATGTTCGACGTCGCGCTGGCCAACTGGGTCGGCGAGCCGCCCGGCCTGTGCGTGCACACCGAGACATGCGGGCTCGCACTCGCGCTAGAGCACACCGGCGACCTCTACTCCTGCGACCACTTCGTCGAGCCGCGCTACAAGCTGGGGAACATCAAGGAGCACAACATGCTCGAGCTCGTCGCGTCGCAGCAGCAGCGGCAGTTCGGCCTGGACAAACGCGCCACGCTGCCCCAGTACTGCCTCGACTGCGACGTCCGCTTCGCCTGCCACGGCGGCTGCCCCAAGGACCGCTTCATCGACACGCCGGACGGCGAGCCGGGGCTGAACTACCTCTGCCCGGGCTTCAAGGACTTCTTCCACCACATCGACGGGCCGATGCGGATCATGGGCCGGCTCCTCACCGAGAACCGCGCACCCTCCGAGATCGTGCGGCTCTACGCGGCCGAGGACGCGAAGCGCGGCCGCAACGATCCCTGCACCTGCGGCTCCGGCCGCAAGTGGAAGAACTGCCACGGAGGCGGCGCATGAAGGGCTTCCGCTGGAAGCGCTGGGTGTTCGGGATCCTGGTGATCATCGTGATCGGCGCGCTCGCCGACCTGCTCGGCTGGAACATCCGCGGCTGGTTCAAAGAGCTGTGGGACACGATCACGACGATCGCGATCGAGTACGTCGTCGCCGGATGCGTGCTGCTGGTCGTGCAGACGACCACGACCGCGTACGCGTGGTACTCGATCCTCCGCTACGGCTATCCGGACGCGGGCGTGCGGTGGCGCGAGGTGTGGGCCGCCTACGCGGCGTCGGTGGCGCTGAACGGGATCCTGCCGGCCAACCTCGGCACGCTGATGATGCTGCTGATGTTCACCACGTTCATCAGCGGCGCCACGTTCGCCGGCGTGATCGGCGGCTACGCGGTGGAGAAGATCTTCTACACGCTGATCGGCGCCTTCGTCTATCTCTATCTGTTCCTCACCGTCGGCGGCTCGTTCGACATCAAGTTCGACTTCGTGCACGCGCACCCGTGGGCGACCGCGATCGTGCTGATCGGCGGCGCGGTGCTGATCTGGTGGGTGATGCGGCTGCTGTGGCCGCGCGTGGTCAAGTGGTGGGACCAGGCGAAGCAGGGCGGGCGGATCCTCGTTCATCCCGGCGCGTACTTCGGGCGGGTCTTCTTCCCGTCATTCCTCAGCTGGGTGGCGATGCTCGGCGTGATGGCCGTCTTCCTCGCCGCCTACAACATCCCGATCAGCTTCCACACGCTGATGCGGGTGGTCGGCGGAAACTCGATCGCCAACGTCACCTCGGTGACGCCCGGCGGCGTCGGCGTGACGCAGGCGTTCAACGTCGCGTCGCTGAAGGGCATCACCAGCTCGGCAAACGCGACCGCCTACTCCGTCGCGCAGCAGCTGGTCACAACCGCGTGGAACATCCTGTTCGGGATCGTGCTGATGGCCTGGGCGTTCGGCTGGAGCGGCGGCAAGCGGCTGGTGACGAAGTCGTACACCGACGCGAAGGCGAAGCAGGCCGAGCAGTCGGCCGCGCACAAGGCGAAGAAGCAGGCGAAGGAAGACGCAGAGGCGGCCGGCGCCTAGCGGCGCGCGACCACGGTCACCTCGATGAGCATTCCCGACAGCAGCTCCGCTCCGACCGTCGTGCGTACCGGCCTCGGCTCGGCGAACTGCCGCTCGTAGACGGCGTTGTAGCGCGGGAAGAGCGACAGGTCGCTCAGGTGCACGAGGCACGAGACGACGTGGTCGAGCGTCAGTCCCGCCTCCTCGAGCAGCGACGCGATGTTGCGGAAGGTCTGCTCGGTCTGCGCCTCGATGTCGTCGCCGGCGAGTGCGCCGGTGGCCGGGTCGAAGCCGCCCTGTCCGGAGAGGAACACCCACTCGCCGACGGCCAGCGCGGGAGAGTAGGCGCCCGCCGGCGGCGGGGTCTTGCTGGAGACGATCGCGGTCTTGGTCATGACCGTTGTATACAGACGTCGCCTAGATCTGCGCCGTCGCGACGATGCTCGGCCACACCTGCGCGAGCGTGCCGCGCAGCGTGCAGCGCGCGATCGGCTCGCCGCCCTCGTTGCTGTCGTTCGCGGACGAGATGCGCGCGACGAGGCGATAGCCGGTGCAGAAGGGCGCGGCGCTGCGCGGGTAGCCGACCACGAGCGCCTGCCGTCCGGCGACGCGCGGCCGCCAGTAGCGCATCGTCACGTCCGGCGACGCCACCGGCGGCAGGCCGCGGCCGAAGAGCTGGAGCGCGCCGGCCTCGCCGTAGTTGGAGGCGACGATCACGTTCGCGCCCGCGGCGTGCCCTTCCACCAGGCGCACGTACGGGGGCCAGCCGATCTCCGACTGGAAGTCGTCGCGCGACGAGATGATCTTCGCCTTGACCGCCGTGTGCAGCGGCAGCAGCGGCAGTGTGAGCGGCAGGACGAGCAGGCCGACGGCGGCGAAGCAGACGGAGGCGACGACCAGACGGCGGCGCGTCGCCCAGCGGTCGAGCGGGATCGAGCCGGCGGCGAGCGCGAACACGAGCACCGGCAGCGCGTAGTACGACTTGCCGCCGAGCGCGAAATACGCGACGACGGTGCCGACGACCGTCCAGCCAAGCGGCCGCACCGCGCGGTTGCGGATGAGCGACACGACGCCGGCGACCGCGACCGGAAACGCGACGGACAGGAGCACGATCACGTTGATCACGAACTGCGGCCGCGTCTCGTCGCTCCCGCTCGGCGGCGGGTTGACGAAGAAGTGCACGCTCGTCCAGCTGTGGCCGGCCTCCCAGATCAGGTTCGGGACCATCAGCACGGCGGCGATCCCCATCGCCAGCGGAAAGCCCCAGGTGAGCAGGACGTCGCGGCGCCAGACGAGGAACGTCGCGATCAGCAGCACGAGCACGACGGCGAGCGTGTACTTCGTCTCCAGCCCGATGCCGGCGGCGACGCCGAGCAGCGGCCACGAGCCTCGTCCCAGCGCCAGCCGCAGCGCGAGCCAGAGGACGACCATCGTCGTCAGCTGGTCGAGCGAGACCGGCTGGAAGAGCAGGTTCGTCCCCAGCATCCCGGGAACGAACGCGATCAGCACGGCGGCGAGCGTCTGCGCGCGACGCGACGCGCCGAGCTCGCGCGCGACCTGCACTCCGACGAGCACCGTGCCCGCCGCGGCCAGGATCGAGAACGCGCGCAGGCCGACGAGCGACCAGCCGAACAGCACGCGCGCCAGCGCGGCGAGCAGCGCCGTCACGGGCGGGAACTCGATGTAGCCGCCCTGGAGATGCTGGCCGGCGACGGCGTAGTACAGCTCGTCGCGGTGCCAGCCGTAGCGTCCGGCGACGGCGAACTCCAGCACGCACTTCACCGCGACGACCGCGAGCACGGGGCCGACGGCGAAGGCGACCGGTGTCTTCGGTGTTGGCGTGGGCTCCACCGTTGGGGCAGAGCCTAGAACGTCAGCGGTGCGTTTTCGCCGGGACCACGAACACGCGCTTGCTGTCGCCCGCCTGGTCGTTCGTCGCGGCCGCGGTCGCCGTCCACCGGAGGACGTACGGACCGGGCCGGTGGATGAGCCGGCGGCGGACCCGGGGCGACATGCGCAGCAGCACGTGGTTCACGCCGGCGTGCAGCGTTCTCCGCCACGACGCGATCGCGTGGCCGTCCGCGTCGAAGAGCGTGACGGTCGCCGTGCCGCCGGCCGTCGCGGCCACCGACGCGGGGATCGTGCGGCGCTTGGTGGGCCGGAAGACCGTGGGCGAGAGCGCGTGGACGGCGAACGTCACCGCGCCGGGACCGGCCGAGACGGTCAGGTCGACGGCCGAGCCGAGCGGCAGCACCTCGACGTCGGTCGGTTCGACCACCGTGCCCGCGGGCGCGCGGGACTGGACGCGCGTGACCGTGCCGGCGGCGAAGCCCGCAGCAGCCAGAGCCTGCGTCGCGCCGGCGACGGAGCGGCCGGCGAGCGGCGGCAGGGCGCGAAGTCCGATCGTGGCGGCGCTGATCTTCCCGGCGGTGTCGGTCTCCGTGAACTGGAACGTGCGCGGGTCACCGGCCACGATCGGCCCCAGCTTCGTCTCGTACTGCGTCGCGTTGAAGGTCTGCAGCCACTTCCCGTCGACGTAGAGCTGGATCTGCGCGATCGTGCCGGAGCCCGGCGCCCAGCGGAGCGTCAGCCCGTCGCCGGCGACGACGGCGTTGACGTCACGCGGCGGCGGCGGCGGCGGGAACAGGTCGTGCACCAGCGTGAACTGCGTCAGGTGCGTCGTCAGAACGTGGATTCCGCCGGCGCCGGAGAAGTAGCCGTCGCTCCAGCCGGGCGGGAGGATCCCGGAGGTCGGCACGAGCGGGACCGGCTGCCAGGCGCCGTTCTCGAAGGTGGCGGGCACGAAGGTCGGGTCGTTGGTCGGGTTCGACAGGACGATCTCGAGCGGCGACGAGAACGAGTGCAGCGCCACTCCGGTCAGCGACCAGTAGGCCGTGACGTCGTACACGAGCGAGCCGGTGGCGAACCCGCCGCCGATCACGGCGGGCGGGGCGGGATCGACCCGCACCACGAGGTGGTCGGTCGAGCTGGGAACGGCCGTCAGCGTCGAGACGGTCGCGCCGCCGTCGCTCGAGGCGAGCGTCGCCGGAACGCCGGGGAACGCGTTCATCTCGACGTACGGCCAGTCGGCGGGCGGCGGGCCGCTGACGATGGTGAAGTGGGTGGTGAAGGGCATCGTCTTCCCGGCGAGGTCGACGAGCGTCCCCGCGAGGGTGTGCGGGCCGTCGGCGAGCGCGCCGGTGGCGTACGTCGCCGTCGCGCCGGCGATCGTGGGCGCGACCGTCGCGGCGCCGTCGAGGGTGGCGCCGGTGACGGCGGAGAGAGCCTTGCTCGCGGTGACGGCGATCGAGCTCGCGCCGGTGACGGTCGAGCCGTCCGCCGGCACTGCGGATGCGAACGACGGCGGCGTGTTGTCGATGCGCCGCGAGACGACGACGCTCGGCGTCGAGACGTTGCCGACGGCGTCGCGCGCGACCGCACGGAAGTCGTAGAGACCGTCGGTGACCGTCGTCGTGTCGAACGTGCCCGAGTACGGCGTGGGCGGCGTCGTGTCGCTCGCGACCGTCGTCCACGTTCCCGCGCCGGCCGGGCTGACCTGGAAGTCGACCCGCGCCGTGTCCGCGTCCGGCGAGGACGCGTGCAGCGTGATCGTTCCCTCGAGCGGCGTGCCGGGATCGGTCAGCGTCACCGTCGGCGGCGTCGAGTCGACCGTGACCGGCACCGCGGCCGTGACGTGTGTGTTGCCGGCGGCGTCGGTGACGATCGCGTCGACCGAATGCCCTCCGCTCGGCGTCGAGGACGGATCCCACGCGAACGTCCACGGCGCCGACGAGACCGTCCCGACGGACGAGCCGTCGACGCGGAACTGCACCGTCGCGACACCGGAGCCGGCATCCGCCGCGTTCGACGTCAGCGTCACGCTCGGCCCGCCGACGGTCGCGCCGGAGGCCGGCGCCGTGACCGAGCCGGTCGGCGCCGTGTTGTCCACAATCGTCGTGCGGATGTTCGAGTCGACCACGTTCGCGCCGTCGGTGGCGACCGCGCGCAGGTCGTACGAGCCGTCGGCGAGGAGCGTCGTGTCGAGGCTCGCGCCGAACGGAGACGTGCCGTCCACGGAGATCGTCGTCCACGTTCCGGCGCCGGCGGGGCTCCGCTCGAACGTGACCTGCGTCGTGTCGGCCGACGTCGTCGTCGTCAGCGACACGGTCCCGCGTATCGCCGCACCCGGGTCGTCGAGCGTGACGGTCGGCGGGTGGTTGTCGATCACGATCGTGCGCGAGGACGAGACGGTAGGTCCGTTGCCCGCGACGTCCTTCGCCTCGACGGTGACGGACACCGTCCCGTCCGGCGTCGAGGTCGAGTCCCAGTTCACCGACGCGGGCGTGCCGCTCGCCGTGCCGACGACGGTGCCGTTCACCTTGAAGACCATCTGGCCGACGCCGGAGGTCGCGTCGGAGGCCGAACCGCTCAGCGTCACGGTCCCGCCCACGTACGCGCCCGGGGCGGGCGACGTGACCGCGGCCGAGACCGGCGCGGTGTTGTCGATCACCTTCGGACCCGGCAGGTCGATCGTGGTCACGTTCGCCGGAATGGCCGCGTCCGAGATCACCTCGCGGAGGTCGTACTGGCCGTCGGCGACAGCGGTGGTGTCGAACGAGACCGACCACGGCGCGGAGGTGGCCGTGCCGATCGTCGTCCACGTGCCCGCGCCGTGCGGCGAGCCCTGGAACGCGACCGAGGCGACGCCGGCGCCGGGATCGGCCGGCGACGGGTCGGAGAGCGAGACGGTGCCGGCGAGGACGGATCCCGGATCGACGGGAGCTCCGCTCGGCGGCTGCGTGTCGATGGTGACCGCCGCGTGCCGCGTCGCCTCGGTGTTGCCGACGTTGTCGACCGAGTAGTAGTCGATCGTGTGCGAGCCGTCGTTCGAGTGATCGCTCGGCGCGGCGACGAGCACGCTCGTGCCGGTGTGCCAGCCGCCGCCGTCGACTCGGTAGGTCGTCGACGCGACACCCGACCCGGTGCCGTCGCCGGGCGAGAGCGTGACCGTGACCGCGGAGGACTGCGAGCCGCCGGGCGCGTTGTCCGTCGTCGTCGGCGGGGCCAGATCGAGCGTCACCGTCGTCGTCGACGAGTCCGTCGTGTTCCCGGCCGCGTCGGTCGCGCGTGCGACCACGGTGTACGTCGCACCGTCCGTGAGTCCGGAGAGATCCCACGACTGCGAGGCGAAGCCGGAGGTGGCGACCGGCGATCCGATCGTCGTCCCGGAGGCGAACGAGCAGCTCCCGCCGGCGCAGTAGCGGAACTCGATCTGCGCGATCCCCGAGCCGCCGGTGTCCGTCGCGGTGGCCGAGACGGTCGCGCTCGGACCGACGAAGCCGGCCGCCGGAGTCGACAGCGAGAACGCGGTCGGCGCATTCGTGTCGACCTTGACCGTGGCGCCGCTCGTATAGGTGACGGAGTTGCCGACGTTGTCGAGGACGACGTAGCGGTAGCGGTAGCAGTTGCCGGAGGCGACGCCGGTGTCGGTCGCGGTCGCGCCGGGATGCGTGGCGATGGTCGAGAACCCGCCGAAGCTCCCGCAGGCGCCGCCCGAGAGCGTCGCGCTCGCGCGCTGCAGCAGCTCGCTCCCGGAGGAGACCGTGTCGACACCGCTCTGCGCGTCGGTCCCGTCGTCGAGCGTGACCGGTACGGATGCCGTGTTGGAGTAGCCACCGGTGTAGGAGACGGAGCCTCCCGCCGGCGGCGTCGTGTCGTCGACGAACGTGACCGGCAGCGGCGCCGTGTTGCCGGCGACGTCGTGGCCGGTGACGGCGTAGCCGCTCGGCGTCGACGGCGACGACGCCCAGGAGAACGTGCTCGAGGCGTACGCCGGACCCGTCGACGAGCTCTCGCCGGCGTGCGTCCAGCCCGCGGTGGCGACGTCCGGGTAGTCGACGCTCGCAGGACCGGAAGTCGCGTCGGTCAGCGCGTCGTTCAGAACGAAGCTGCCCGCGGCGTCGCCCTTGAAGTACATCGTCGAGCCGGACAGAGACGCGCCGGCGCCGCTCGCCATCGTCAGGCCGTGCACCGGCGCCGTGTTGTCGACCGTGACCGCGACGGCGGACGAGTCCGTGGTGTTGCCGGCGTTGTCGGTCGCGCGCGCGACGACCTTGTACGGGCCGTCTGCGGGCTGCGAGCTCCACGTGGCCGAGTAGGGCGAGGTCGTAGACGAGCCGATCGAGACGCTTGCTGCGTCGAACGTGCACGCGCCCGCTCCCGCGCACGCCTTGAATGCGACGCTCGCGACGCCGTTCGCGTCCGTCGGCGTTCCGCCCGGCACCGACAGCGCCTGGCCGTTGCGGATCGCCTGTCCTGCGGTCGGCGCGCTCAGCGAGAACGCGCTCGGCGGAGTCTGGTCGATCGTGAACGTGGCCGACACGAGCGCGCCGATGCCGTTCACGTTGTCGGTCGGCCGCGCCTGCACCGTGTACGAGCCGTCGGCGGGGAAGCTCGCCGCCGGGAACGTGTACGACCAGCTCGTCGTGCCGCTCGCGAGCACGAACACCGGCGACGCGCTCGAGAACGCGCTGCCGTCCCAGTAGTTGCCTGCGCCCTGGCGGATGGTCAGCTCGACCTTCTGGATGCCCGCGCCCGAGTTGTCGGTGGCGCTGCCGCAGAACGCGCCCGAGCAGCCGGCCGCCCACGACGCCGTGCCGTACAGACCCGCCGCGGCCGGGAAGGTGGTCGCCGCCGTGGGCGCCGCCGCAACGGTGATGCTCGGCGACGAGCCGAGGTTCGTCAGCACGCCGCCCGCCGTCGCCTTCGACTGCGCCTGCCACGTCTGCGCGCCCGCGGAGGACGGCGCGGTTGCGCCGGGAGCTCCGTTGCCGTACGTGATCGTCATCGTCGCGCCGCCGGCGAGCGTGACGCCGGACACGGTGATCGTCTGGGCCGCGACCGCGACCGTTCCGGTGCTGGAGACCGTGTAGCCGGGATTGCCCGACGTGAGGCTCGGCGCGTCCCAGCCGGCGGGAACGACGAGCGTGACCGTGCCGTTGCTCGTGCCCCCGGCTGCGGCCGTGTACGTGAACGTCTGCGTGTTGCCGACGGAGCCGTAGCCGACCGTCGTCGGCGTCGCGCCCAGCCCGCCGGAGCCGTCGCGCGCGTAGACGTTGATCGACGGGGACGCGGCGATCGCGGTGAGCGTCCCGGTTGCGGTCGAGGCCTCCGAGGTCGACCACGTCTGCGCGCCGCCCGTCGTCGGAGCCGTCGCCGGCCCGTACGTGATCGTGAAGGTCGCGTTCACGGCAAGCGTCAGGCCCGTCACGGTCACCGTCTGCCCCGAGTAGCTGCGCGCGCCGAGCGACGACGTCGTGTTCCCGGCGGTCGGCGCGGGCCAGCCCGCGGGGACCGTGAGCGAGACCGAGCCGTTCGACGTGCCTCCCGCGGCCGCCGCCTTGTAGGTGAAGACGATGGTGTTCGACGAGCCGTTGACGACGTTCGCGGTCGGCGTCGTCATCGTCCCGGAGCCGTCGGCGGCGTAGACGTTCACCGACGGCTGCGCCGCGATGTTGGTCAGGACGCCGGCCGCAGTCGACTGCTGCTGCGTCTGGAACGCGTTCGCGCCGGCGGTCGTTCCGGCGGTCGCGCCGGGGCCGCTCCCGCCGGTGCTGCCGTAGACGACCGTCATCGTCGCGCCGCCCGCAAGCGTGACGCCGCTGACCGTGATCGTCTGACCGGCAGCGGAGACGACACCGGTCGACGCGGTCGTGTAGCCCGGATCGGTTCCGGTGGTCGACGGCGCGCTCCAGTCGCCGGGCACGGCCACGGTCACCTCGCCGCCCGCCGTCCCACCGGCGGCCGCGGTGTAGGTGAAGGTGAGCGTGTTCCCCGCCGAGCCGTTGCCGACGTTCGCCGGCAGCACCGTCATCGTCCCGGTGCCGTTCGCCGCATAGACGGTGATCGACGGAGAGGAGGCGAGGTTGGTGAGCACCCCGGCGGCGGTCGAGCGCTCCTGCGCAGTCCAGGTCGCGGCGCCGATGGTCGCCGTTACCGTCGCGCCGGGGCCGGTGCCGCTCGTGTCGCCGTACGTGATCGTCGCCGTCGCGCCGCCCGCGAGCGTCAGGTTGGATACGGTGATCGTCCGGCTCGCGACGCTGACCGTGCCGAGGCTGGCCGTCGAGTAGCCGGCGGCGCTGGACGTCGTCGACGGTGCGCTCCAGCCGGCCGGGACGGTGACGTTGATCGTGCCGCCGCTCATGCCGCCGCTGTCAGCCGTGAACGTGAACACCTCGGTCATCCCGGTCTGCGAGGCTGAGACGGCGACCGGCGAAGCGGCCATCGTCCCCGATCCGTCGGCCGCTTCGACGGTGAGCACCGGCGACGAGGCGATCGAGGTGAGAACGCCGGCCGCGGTCGAGGCCTCCTGCACCTGCCACGTCTGCGCGCCGGGCGTCGACGGCGCGGTGGCCGTGTTGCCGGAGCCGTACGTGATCACGAGCGTCTGCGCAGCGGTGCGCGTGACCCCGGTGACGGTGATGGTCTGGCCGGAGGCGGTGAGCGTGCCGACGCCGGCCGTGGAGTAGCCGGGACCGGGCGACGTCGACGGCGCCGTCCAGCCGGACGGAACGACGACCGTCACCGAGCCGTTCAGCATCCCGCCGGTCGCGGGCGTGTAGGTGAGGGTGACGACCCGGCCGGTCTGACCCGCCGAGACGACGGAGATCGAGGCGACGTCTGTCCCCGAGCCGTCCGCCGCGTACACGGTGACCGCCGGCGACGCCGCGAGGTTGGCGAGCACGCCGTTCAGGGTCGACTGCTCCTGCGCCTGGAACGTCTGCGCGCCGGTGGTGGAGCCCGCGGTCGCGCCGGGACCGCCGCCGCTCGTGTCGCCGTAGACGATCGTCATGGTGGAGCCGCTGGTCAGCGAGACGCCGGTGACGGTGATCGTCTGGCCCGCCGCGGACACGAGGCCGGTCGACGCCGTGGAGTAGCCGGGATCCGTCGGCGTCGTCGACGGAGCGCTCCAGCCCGCGGGCGCGGTCACCGTGACCGCACCGTCGACCATGTCACCTGCGGCTGCGGTGTACGTGAACGTGATCGTCTGTCCGGTCTGCGACGCCGACACGTTGCCGGGCGCAGGCGTGAGCGTGCCTGCGCCGTCCTTGGCGTTCACCGTGATCGACGGCGAGGAGCCGATGTTCGTGTAGACGCCGCCGGTGGTCGCCTTGTCCTGAACCTGCCAGACCTGTGCGCCGACAGTCGCGGTCGCGGTCGCGCCCAGGCCGCCGCCGCCTGTGTCGCCGTAGGTGATGGTCACCGTCGAGCCCGCAGCCAGCGTCAGGTTCGCAACGGTCACCACTCGCGCCGCCACCGTGAGCGTGCCCGCGCTCGAGGTCGTGTAGCCCGCGTTGCTCGCGGTCGTCGACGGCGCCGACCAACCGGCCGGAATGGTCAGCTTGACTCCACCTGCCGCCATGTCGCCGGTCGCGGCGGTGTACGTGAAGGCGACGGTGTTTCCGGCCTGCGATGCGGACACGTTCGTCGTCGGTGTCGTCGCCGCTCCGCCGCCATCGGGCGCGTAGACCGTGACCGACGGCTGCACGGCGAGCGGGGTGATGACGCCGCCGGCGGTCGAAGCCTCGTCGAACTGCCAGGTCTGCGCACCGGGAGTCGACGTGGCAGTCGCGGTTGCACCCGACCCATACGTGATGATCACGGTCTGCCCGGCGATGCGTGTGATGCCGGTGACCGTGATCCGCTGGCCGGAGCACGGAGACGACTCCGAGGTTCGACGTCGTGTGACCGGCACCGGCGGCCGTGGTGGGCGGCGTCCAGCCCGCCGGCACGTCGACCTGCAGCGTTCCGTTGTTGGTCCCCCCGTTGGGTGCGCTCCACCGGATCGTCTGCGTCAGCCCCGACTGCGAGCCCGAGACGGTCGTGAAGCCCAGCAGGATGGCCGCGCCGCTGCCGCCGTCGACGCCGTAGACGGTGACCGTCAGCGCCGCAAGATTCGTCAGCGTGCCGCGGCTCGACGAGCGCTCCTTCGGCGTCCATGCGCCGGCGCCCGTCGTCGACGCCGCGGTTGCACCGGGACCGCCGCCGCTCGTGTCGCCGTACTTCATCACGAGAGTCTCGGCCGCTCCCTGATTGAGCGTCACGCCGGAGACGTCGACCGTCCACGGTCCGGTGCCGGTGATCGTGATCGTGTTCGAGCCGCTGCCGCCGGTGGCGGTGACGTAGCCCGCCGCAGTCGGCGTCGTCGACTGCGGCGCCGTCCAACCGACGGGGACGACGAACGAGACGTCGCCGTTGGCCACGCTGCCGGGCGCCGGCGTGTACGTGAGCGTCTGCGTCAGTCCCGCCTGCGACGCGGAGGCCGTCGTGAACGAGGCCGCGACGGTTCCCGTCCCGTCGGCCGCCTCGTTCTTCAACGCGAACAGGTGCGCTGCCCAGAGCGAGCTCGTCACCCACGTCGCCGTCTTGTTCCCGGACGGGCCGGCCGCAGCCTGGACGCCGTCGGCGAAGCCTGCCGTCACCTTCGTCGTTCCGGTGGAGGAGACGGTCCACTCCCGGGCGATCGTCTGGCCTGCGCTCTGCGTGATCGTCACGCCGTTGGCGACGCCGTACGCGGCTTGCAGCATCTCGCTCGCCGCCGTCGTCGTGATCGCGAGGCCCGCCGGGTTGCCGGTCGCCGCGGTGCCGCCGCTGTTCATCGACGTGACGGCGCTTCCGCCCTGGTCGATGCCGTTGAACGGGTCGACGCCCTTGTACGTGACGACGCCGCCCGACGCGTCGGCGCTGCCGCCCGCCCACGTGAACGTGATCGGCGTCGTCTCGGTGCCGTCGACGAGATGCCAGTACACCGCCTGCTCGATCGGCGCCGCCGCGTCCTGCGCCGTCGTGCCGATCTGGTTCCAGCCGCTCGGCGCGGTGATCGCGCCGGTCGAGTTCACGGTCACCTGCGCCACCATCACGTCGCCGGCGACCGCGGCCGACGGCTTCGTGATGCCGAGGCTCGACGAGCCGGTCGACGTTGCGGCGGTGCAGCTCGTCGTGCCGCCCGGACCGGCGGCGAGTCCGCACGCGGCAATGAGCGCGATCGGATCGATCAGGTACGGCACCGGCAGATGCGCGTCGTCGAGCCGCAGCCCGAGAATCCAGCTCGACCCCTGCCGCGTAAGCGACCAGTGCGCGCCGGCCGGCGTGACGTCGCGGCCGTGCCGGTCGAGGATCGCCACGGGCAGGATGTGCAGTCCGACAAGCCGTCCCTTGTGCACGAAGGTCACGCCGCCGTCGCTGCCGATGCGCGGAACGCCGTTCGTCGCGTCGATCCGCCAGCTCCACGCGCGTACGCCCTGGCGGCTGTCGACGGTGAGGAGCTCCTCCGCGCGGTTGATCCCGAACAGGATCGACTCGCGACCGAAGCTCGTCGCGCGCGCGGCGCCGTCGCGGTAGCGCTGCCACGCGCTGTTCCCGCCTGCGCGCGCTGCGAGCGTGATCGTGGACGCGCCCACGCGGGCGGCGATGCCGCTCCGGTCGATCGAGAGCCTCGCGCCGGTGACGAGCCGCCGCTCGAGCGACGCATCGGAGCTCGGCGCACCGAGTGCGCGATCGACGAAGGTCTGCGGCACCGAGGACTGCCGCGACGACGCGAGCGCGAACAGCGCGCCGGCGATCGCCGCGACGAGCACGAGCGCGAGCAGGGGCCATCCTCTGCGTAGGGGTCGCCGTGCTCCGATGGGGTCGCAGTCGTTCACGCTGCCAAGCCGTTTCGAACCGCCCGCAGCCGGGAGGATGCCGCCGTCGGCAGCTCCGTTTGAGCGGTTTCATACTTTTCGGCGAAAACGGCCTATTCCCCCAGCCCAAATGACGGGAAACAGGCCTTTTCCGTCCCCAAAAAGGGGGATCTCTAGGCGATCTCTAGGGCTCGTCGATGGCCACGACCGACTGAACGCGGTCGAAGCCGAGCCCGGCCCAGAGTCCGGCGTCGCCGGCGAGGTCCGGCCGGTCGCTCTCGAACACGTAGAAGCAGACCTCCTCGCCGGGCAGATACAGCGTGCGCAGCAGCCGGACTGGACCCGCCGCCTCCGCCGCGGCCCGCACCCTCGCCGCGTCGGCGGCGAGGGTGCTGTCACTGCGATTCGGGCGATACGCCTCGGCGATGTACTGGGCCATTCCTACTTCGTGCGGTAGCGCTTGAACTTGGCGGCGACCTGCGCGTCGCACGTGACCTCCGTCGCCGGAGCGAGCGACTTCAGGCACTTCGCCTTCGCCGTGTTGCACGCGGCGATGTGCGTGCGGTTCACCTTCACGCAGGCGTTCGGGCCGAGATAGAACTTCTCGATCCGCGCATTGCCCTGGTCGGCCACGTAGACGTTGCCGGCGACGTCGGCGTCGATCCCGAGCGGGTTCGTGAACAGACCCGTCGTGTCGCCGCCGCTCCCCCAGGTGTTGACGAACTGCCCGCTCGAGGAGAACTCCTGCACGCGGTTGTTGTTCTCATCGGAGACGAAGATCATCCCGGCCGGGCTGACGCCGATGTACTCCGGGATCTCGAACGCGCCGTTGCCGGAGCCCTCGCTGCCGAACATGCGGAGCTGCGTGCCGGACGACGAGTACTCGACGATCCGGTCGTTGCCGGAGTCCGCCACCCAGACGTTGCCGCTCGAGTCGATGGCGAGGTCGTTCGGGACCGAGAGTGTCCCCTCGCCGAACTGTCCGGCGAAGCCGCCCGCCGACGAGAAGAACTCGACCTGGTCGTTCCCCGCGTCGGCGACGTAGATCGTTCCGTTCGACGAGACGCCGATACCGACCGGTCCGTTCATGTCGTTCGGGTCGGCGTACGAGTGCAGCAGCGCGCCGCTCTTCGAGTACACGAGGATGGTGTTGTTGCTCGAGTCGGCGACGTACGCGTTTCCGGCTGCGTCCGTGGCGATGCCGAGCGGAAGCGCGTCCGGCGTCGTGAGCGGCACGGAGACCTGCTGCACGCCGAGCACGTTCAGCCGCGCGATGCGCGGGACGTCGGCGTTCGGGTACGTGACCCAGAGGTCGCCCTCCGAGTTGACGGCGAGACCGGTCGGCGAGTCGGTCGAGTTGTAGACGCCGACGACGCCGGGCGCCGTCTCGGTCATGCCGAGAGCGCCGCCGGCGATGCCGAGCAGCGCGGCGGACGCGCCGAGTGCGATCAGGAGACGGATGACACGGTGCATCGATTTCCTCCGAAGGTCAGGGTGCGATGACGAAGGCCGCGGTGACGGTCGCGCCTTTGATCCCGTGCGAGCTGACGGGCATCACGACGACGCCGTAGTCGCCGGGTGCGTACGGACCGCCGGACAGGCTCTTCGGGAGCGGGACGGAGACGGACGCGGTCGAGTCGACGTGCTTGACGATCGCGACCGGAATCGGATGGCCGGCGACCGAGCCGTGCGTCACCTCGATCAGCGTCGTCGTCCCGGGCTCACTGTCGTGGTAGGTGACGACGGCGTGGCCCGATGCCGCCGAGACGCTGTGCGGGACGACCTTCAGGCCGGTGATCACGGGCGGCTTGTTCCCCACTCCGCCGCCGCCGCCGTTCCCGTTGCCCGCCGGCGGCTGCCCGCCGCCCTTCTTCGAGCTGCCCGAGCTGCCGCTGCACGCGCCGATGCCGGCGACGCTCACCGAGCCGCCGCAGACCTTCTCCATCGTCAGCGACCCGGTCAGCTTGAACGTGACGTCGCAGCTCGTCAGCGACAGGTTCGCGCAGTTCGGCGCGTCGGCGATGTGGCTCGCGTCGGTGAGGATCGGACCGATCGAGCGCTGGCCGATCTGGAAGCGCTGGAGCGTGGCGACTCCCTTGATCTGCTGCTCGCCGTCGGGATCGACGTTCAGGAGGAACGACGTGTTCGCCGGCGTCGGCTCGCCGGCGCCCTTCCCCTCGGCCGGGTCGTTGTTGCACGGCACGACGGCGCCGCCGGTGGTGCGGAACGCGCCGAGGAAGTCGACGTCGATCCCGACGCCGCCCGTCGTCGACTCGGCCATGAACTTGGCCGTGACGTCGTTCTGGACGTTCGCGTCGCAGGACGAGCTGCCGCTGAGCGGCGTCTGCGGCGCGTCGTGCCGGTACCACGTGAACGTGTCGTCGGCGTGAACCGTTCCGGTACCGCCGCGGTTGTCCGAGCCGCTCGCCTTCGTGACGACGGTCGCGCCGTCGACCTTCGCGATCCACATCTGCACCGGCGCGGTCTTGATGCTCCAGGACGCCGTGAGCCGCGACCCGTTGTACGGCTCGGTCGGGATCGCGGGTGCGCTGCCGACGACGGTGATGGACGCCTGCGCGTCGAGTGAGACCTTGTACAGCGTGCCGGTGATCGCGACATCGCGGCCGCCGCGGGCGGCGGTCGCCGCAGCGCCCGCGAAAGCGAGAACGAGCCCGACGAAGAGGATGCGCTTCATGCCGCCGACGGTAGGGCGGAGCGCCGTGAGCCGGTAGTAGGGAGTTCCCTACACTTTCGCGAGGCTGCGGACGAGCTCCGCGCGGGAGTGCACGCCGAGCTTGGCGTAGATCCGCGTCAGGTGCGCCTCGACCGCCTTCACCGAGACGACGAGCTCCGTCGCAACCTGTTTGTTCGAGAGCCCCTGGGCGACGAGGCCTGCGACCCGCGACTCCGTCGGCGTCAGGCCCGTCTCCGTGCGGCGGCCGCTCAGCCGCTCGAGCTCGTCGCGCGCGCGGGCGGAGAACGCGGCCGAGCCGAGCTCGTCGAAGCCGGAGAGCGCGTCGTCGAGCGCGAGTCGTGCCTCGCGCTTGCGGCGGGCGCGCCGGAGCACGGCGCCGAGCGCGAGCTGCGTCCGCGCGCGCAGCAGCGGATCGCCGAGCTCGTCGTGGTGACGCAGCGAAACGGCGAACGCGGCGACCGCCGCGTCGACGTCTCCGCGCGCAGCGAGCACGAGCCCGCGCCCGTGGGCGGCAACCGCCTGCGTGCGCGCGCGCGGGTGCTCGGCCTGCCGCTCGATCGTGCGCTCCGCGTCGTCGAGACGGCCGAGCGCGACGAACGCCTCGATCGCGTCGAGCTCGAACGGGAACGCGCCCGGCTCGCGGATCCCGACGGCGTCGAGGTCATGTCCCAGCGAGCCGACCGCGACGAGCGCGTCCCCGTGGCGGCCGAGCGAGACCTCGAGCAGCCCCAGCGTGACGCGGTTGTGCAGGGCGTGCCAGAGATCCGCCACCGACGACGCGACCGCGGCGCTCTCGTCCAGCTGCTCGCGCGCCGTCTCGACGTCGCCGCGATACGCCGCCACGAGCGCGCGCACGCTGAGCGAGCCGCCGATCACCTGCGTGTACCCGGCATGCTCGGCGAGCTCGAACGCCTCCTCCGCATACGCATGGGCGAGGTCGAATCGCCCGGCGCGCAGCTCGATCCGTGCCAGGTAGAGGCAGACGTTCGGGCGCGAGTCGTCGGCGTACGTCGCGATCGCATCCAGCCGCAGCTCCTCGAACAGCGTGCGCGAGACATCCAGCTCGTCCTGCCAGAAGCGGCGGCGGCCGAGGTGGTTGCGCGGGCTCGTGACGGCATTCGTGCGCGCGTGGTCGAGCACAGCCTCCAGACGGAGCGCCTCGCGGAACCCGGCTTCGGGATCGCCGAGACCGAGCACCGTCTCGAGGTTCGCCGCGCGGCCGGCGGTGAAGACGGGCAGCAGCTCGTCGCCGGCCGTCGCCGCCAGCCGCCGCGCCTCCGCCGCGTGCTCGTACGCGACCCGCACCTCGCCGCGGACGAGATGCACCTCGCCGAGCGCCGAGTGGATGCGTGCACGCAGGACGGCGTCGTCGCCCACGTGCTCGAGCGCCTCCGCCCCGAGCCGGACCGGATCGCCGGTCCGTGCGGTCGAGTCGAGCAGCAGCCAGATCGACGTTGCGCGCTCGTGTCCCGTGGAGAGGTCGATGCCGAGTCGCATCAGCTCGCCGCCGCGCACGCCGTCGCCGACGACGGCGTAGTAGCGGCCGGCCTGGCCGGCGCGCCGCGCGCGCGCGGGCACGTCGTCCGGATCGGTGAGCACGAGCGACCGCTCGAGCAGCTCGCCCGCAGCGGCAGGAGCGCCGCGCCGGAACGCGGCGTGAGCCGCCTCCTCCAGCGCGGCCGCGACCGACTCGTCGGGACCCGTCGCCGCCGCGGCGCGGTGGCGCGCGCGATGCTCCGGGTCGGTCACGAGCTCGGCGAGCCGCGCGTGCACGTCGCGCAGCCGCGCGGGCGACGCGTCGCCGACGAGCGTCGCCGCGAGCAGCGGATGCGTGAAGCGGATCCGCTCGCCCGCCAGCTCGACGACGCCGGCGTCGACGGCGGGCGCGAGATCGACGTCGCCGAGCAAAGCCTGCGACGGCTCCGCCGCGGCAGCCGCGACGAGCAGCGCCTCGCCGACGTCGTCCGGCAGCGCGTCGAGCCGCTCGCGCACCAGCGCACGCAGCGTCCCCGGAACGTGGACGTCGTGGCCGGGCGACCCGCCCAGCCCGCGGCGCTGCAACGCACGCCCGAGCTCGAGCGCGAAGAACGGATTGCCGCCGGACGTCTCGTGCAGCCGCAGCAGCAGCGGCCGCGGGAAGCCGGCGTCAAGCCGGTCGCGCAGCAGCTCGCCCACTGCTCCGACGGTGAGCGGGCCGACCTCGATCTGCTCCAGCCGCCCGGCGCCGACGGCGTGCTCGAGCTCCGTCGTCGGCGCGGTCTCGTCGCTGCGGCACGTGAACAGGAACAGGATCGGCTCCTCGTTCAGGCGGCGCGCGGCGAACAACAGCAGCCCGAGGGTCGTCGGGTCGAGCCACTGGAAGTCGTCGACCGCGACGACGACGGAGCCCTGCGCGGCGAGCTCTCGCAGCGCGGACAGGAATGCGACCGCGAGCGCACGCAGGTCCGGCTGCTCCTTGCTCTCCTCCAGCAGAAGCGCGACCGCGAGCGCGTGCCGTTGCGGCGCCGGCAGCGGCGGCAGCACCACGTCGTGCACTTCCTGCAGCAGGTCGCCGAGCGCGCCGAGCAGCAGCTGCACCTCGGACTGCGCACCCGACGTGCGCAGGACGCGATACCCGCGCGCGGTCGCGTCGGCCAGCGCCTCCTCCCAGAGGATCGTCTTGCCGATCCCGGGCTCGCCCGCGACCACGACCGCGCACGCACCGACAGGCAGGCGCTCGAGCGCGTCCCGCAGCTTACCGAGCTCGTCGTCCCGACCGATCATGGTCCTGCGCCCATCCTGATCGAAAGGCGGCGATCGGCATAGCGCTCAGCGCCGGTCAGGGCTCGATGGCGCTCACGAACCCTCTACGCGCGCGGAGACGGTGAGACTCGGCCGGGTGACGAAATCGGCCCCCGTGACGTATGTATGGATGTGACGAGATGTTGAGCAAGCGTGCCCGAGCTTCCGTGTGTGCGTTGTCCATGCTTCTCTGCTTCGTTGTCGTCGGTCTTGCTGCGGGCTGTGGGGGCGGTGGCTCGTCCCCGGCGACCGATCTGACGATGGTCGCGATCAACTCGCAGGTGGGCCGTGCGGTCTTCCGCATCGAGTGTGCTCCGACGGGTGGCGACCTTCCGAATCCGGCACGAGGGTGTGCTGCCTTGGCCGCGTCGCCGCAGCTGGTCACGAAGCCGAAGCCTTTCGACTGCATTGGTGGCTTTGGGTCTTGGTGGGACGTGACGATCAACGGGCGGCTGGACGGTAGGCCGGTTCATCGCGCCTTTTCGACCTGCTGGACGACGCAGATGGCTACTCTCGGGCGCTTCGGCATGGGCGACTATGTGCTCCAGAAGCACCTGGTGCCACGCCGTCATGAGGCCGTGCTGGCCGGAACAAAGCGCGTTTTCCCGCCGGGCGTGTTGCGCCCGTCCGACCTCGTCACCTGCGACATCCTCGGCCACCGTCTCGCGCTCGGCGTGCCCACCCGGATCGGCGACCCACCATCGAGCTTCGGCTACAACGGCAGCAACCGGAGCTTCACACTGGCAGTCGCGCTGCACCAGGACGGCTCGGTCACCGCCAGCTGCCATACCGCCGCACCGTGATCGCAAGGAGAAAACAGCGCGGCGGGTAGGGCGATGACGTATCGCGCGGCGCCGCACCGTCCAGGTTGGGCCGGGAAGGTGGCCTGCGCCCGTGATCCGAATGGCGCCCGACGATGCGTTAGTTCAGAATCGAAGCAGCCATGTCCGCACGTCGAGCGAGGATCTTCCGACACCTCTTGCACTTAGCCGGGGCCGGCCCCGATGACGATGAGAAAGTTCTCCCACCTGACCATCCTGTCTCGCGCCTCTCGCGCCGTTTCCGACAGGGTCCTCTGCCCCTGCGGCCTGACCCCCACCCAGCAACTGGACAAGAACGACAGGCTGAAGACGAAGCAGCTGAATAGATCCGGCTAGAGCTATGGGACGCGATCACCGTCGTCTGCGCCAGCGTGCGGGGATGACACATGAGTCGCGCGGGGAACGTGGATCGTCCGGGCGTTGGTCATGCGATGGTGACGAAGCGTACGATCGTGCCCGCAATGACTATGCGTGACTCGGCTTTGAGGACTGCTGCCGCGCTGGCTGTGTGCGCTGCCCCCCTGCTTGTCGCCGGGTGCGGTGGCAGCGGCAAAGACAGCGCGAAGGTCCTCGGCGGCAGCAACAACACCTCCGTGTGTCAGTTCACAAAGCGCTTCGGCACGGGTCGCGTCTACGTGGAGATTGCCGTCAGCCCGGTGCCTTTGAAGCGGACGGCGTGCAATGCGTTCAACCGCAGCTTTGGCGGCCAGAGCTTCGGCCGAAATCCGCCGAGCCTGCCCCCCGGGACGGGACGCCCGCGCTGCGATTACAACAAGATCGGGTCGTCGTACAGGATCGAACTCGGCGTATTCGCGTCCCCCCACACCGGGACCGGACGCGCGTTCTGCCGCTCGTTCCACCCCGGCCACGGCTTCAAGCGCGTTTCTTTGGGTTAGGGCAATCGCGGCGTCGACACGCTCGCCTGCGCGAGCGTCCTCTCGCTCGACGCGACGCGCGCGCACGATCGTTGTCGAAGCACCGAGAGCTAGCGGCCGATCTCCTCCAGCGCGCGCCGGACGAGGACGCCGGCGAGATGGTTCCGGTAGTCGGCGCTGGCGAACGCGTCGTCCACCGGGGCGGTTCCCTCGAGTGCGCTTCCCGCGGCGGTGGCCGCATCGGCGCCGCCGGCGAGAGCCGCCTCGACGCCTGCTGCTCGCATCGGCGTCGGGCCCATGCTCATCAGGGCGACGCGCGTCGTGCCGTTCGCGAGCGCGGCCACGCCGACGATCGCCCAGTCCTGCGCCCGCGGATGGAACTTGCGGTACGACCACCGCGCGGCGTCCGTCGCCGGCACCCGCACCTCCGTCAGCACCTCCTGCGGGCCGAGCGCCGTCGTGAATGGCCCGACGAAGAAGTCGGTCGCCGCGACGGTGCGCGTGCCGTTCGGGCCCTGGACGACCAGCTCGCCCTCGAGCGCGAGCAGCGCCGCAGGCAGGTCGCCCTCGGGCGCCGCGTGCGCGATCGAGCCGCCGAGCGTGCCGCGGTGCCGCACCTGCGGATCGCCGACCTGGCCGGCCGCATGCGCGAGCAGCGGACAGCGGAGCGCGACAGTGGCGTCCCGGTGCAGGTCCTCGTGCAGGGTCAGCGCGCCGATCGCGAGCGTGTCGCCGTCCTCGCGCACGCCGCTCAACCCCTCGACCCGGCCGAGATCGACGAGCAGCAGCGGCGCCGACAATCGCAGCTTCATCAGCGGCAGCAGCGACTGGCCGCCGGCGATCAGCCGCGTCTCGGCGTTCGTGCCGAGCAGCTCGATCGCGTGCTCGACCGAATCCGCGACCTCGTAGTCGAACTCGGCGGGGATCATGTCGCCTCCCTTGCGTCCTGAATCGCTCGCCAGACGCGCTCCGGCGAGACGGGCTTCTCCACGTTGGTGACGCCGAGCGGGATCAGCGCGTCCGCGACGGCGTTCACCACCGCGGGCGGAGACGCGATCGTGCCTGCCTCGCCGATGCCCTTCACGCCCATCGGATTCGTGGTCGACGGCGTCACCGTCCGCTCCGTCTCGTACACCGGCAGCTCGGCCGCCGACGGGACGCGGTAGCTGAGCATCGAGTTGGTCACGAGGCTGCCGTTCTCGTCGTACACCGCCTCCTCGTACATCGCCTCGGCGATGCCCTGCGCGATGCCGCCGTGGATCTGACCGTCCACGATCATCGGGTTGATCACCTCGCCGCAGTCGTCGACGGCGACGTAGCGGACGATCTCCGTCTCGCCGGTCTCCGTGTCGACCTCGACCACGCACACGTGCGTGCCCGACGGAAAGGTGAAGTTCGGCGGATCCCAGACGGACGTCGCCTCGAGGCTCGGCTCGACGCCCTCCGGCAGCGCGTGAGCCGTCCACGCGGAGAAGGCGATCTCCGGGATCGTCTTCGACCGCTCCGGCGCGCCCTTCACGCGGAATGCGCCGTCGGCCCACTCGAGATCCGCGTCGGCCACCTCCAGCTCGTGCGCCGCGATCAGCCGCGCCTTCGCCAGCACCTTCTCGGTCGCGTACCAGAGCGCGACACCGCCGACCGACAGGCTGCGGCTGCCGTACGTGTCCATCCCCAGCGGCGAGATGGCCGTGTCGCCGTGCAGCACGTCGACGTCCTCGAACGCCACGCCGAGCTTGTCCGCAGTGATCTGCGCCCACGTGGTCACGTGACCCTGCCCGTGCGGCGAGGTGCCGGTGACGACGGTCACCTTCCCGGTCGGATGACAGCGCACGACCGCTGCGTCCCAACCGCCGGCGACGTAGTTCAGCGCAGCCAGCACCTGCGACGGTGCGAGGCCGCACATCTCGATGTACGTCGAGAGTCCGATGCCGAGCTGCTTCGAGTCGCCGCTCTCACGCCGCTTCCGCTGCTCGGCGCGAAGCGACTCGTACCCGACCATCTCGAGCGCCCGGTCGAGCCCGCCGACGAAGTTGCCGGAGTCGAGCTGGAGCCCGGCCGCGATCGCGTGCGGCTGGTCGAACGGCGCGATGTAATTCATGCGCCGGATCTCCGCCGGGTCCTTGCCGACGCGATGCGCAAGCGCGTCCATCGCCCGCTCGATCGCATACGTCGCCTCCGGGCGGCCGGCGCCGCGGTACGCGTCCGTCGGCGTCTTGTTCGTCAGGACTCCGGTGCACTCGAAGTGGTAGCCCTCGATGTCGTAGACGCCGCCGTACAGGAACGCGCCGAGCAACGGGATGCCGGGCGACACGAGCTGGTAGTACGCGCCCATGTCGGCGAGCAGCTTCACGCGCACGCCGCGCAGCTTCCCCTCCTCCGTCGCGGCGAGCTCGATGTCCTGGATCACGCCGCGGCCGTGGATGGTCGCGACGTACGCCTCGGAGCGCTCCTCGATCCACTTCACCGGCGTGCCGAGCTTGCGGGCGACCGCGAGGCAGAGCGCCTCCTCCGCGTAGACGTTCAGCTTCGAGCCGAAGCCGCCGCCGACGTCGGGCGCGATCACGCGCAGCTTCGACTCGGGGATCCCGAGCGTCAGCGCGAGCGTCGTGCGCAGGATGTGCGGAATCTGCGTCGCGGACCAGATGGTGAACTCGCCCTGCGCCGGAGCCGGCAGCACGATCACGCCGCGCGGCTCGATCGCGTTCGGAACCAGCCGAGGATGAACGTACCGCTCGTGCACGAGCACGGGCGACTCGAGGAAGACCTGCTCCACCTCTCCGCCGGAGAGGCTCCACGTGTAGCAGCGGTTGTCGCCGAGGTCTTCGTGGATCACCGGCGCGCCGTCGGCGGCGGCTGCTTCGAGATCGAGCGCGGCGTCGAGCGGCTCCCAGTCGACGACGACCGACTCGGCCGCGTCGATCGCGTGCTCCCGCGAGTCCGCGATCACGACCGCGACGCCGTCGCCGGCGAACCGCGCCTTGTCCTTGGCGAGCGGCCAGTGCGTCGGCATGCGCGGGTCCGTGTCGAACGGCTCCGGCCAGTGCGTGGACGGGATCGGCCACGCGCACGGCAGGCCGCCGGCCCACTCCGACGCGAGGTCCTCGCCGGTGAACGCGGCGACGACGCCGGGCCGCGCGAGCGCGCCGGAGACGTCGACCTTGCGGATGCGCGCGTGCGCGTGCGGGCTGCGCACGACGGTCATCCAGACCATCCCGGGCAGCGTCATGTCGTCGATGTAGCGCGCCTGTCCGGTGACGAGCTCCGGATCCTCCTTGCGGAGGACGCCCTGGCCGACGTAGCGGTGGCCGGTTTCGGTTGAGGCGCTCATGACTTCGCCCCCGCCAGCTCGAGGGATGCGTCGCGAACCGCGGCGACGATGTTCTGGTAGCCGGTGCAGCGGCAGAGGTTGCCCTCCAGCCCGGCGCGGATCGTCTCGTCGTCGAGCACACCGTGCTCCTGGATCAGGCTCAGCGCCGCCATGATCATCCCCGGCGTGCAGTAGCCGCACTGCAGTCCGTGCTTCTCGTGGAAGAGGCGCTGCAGCGTGTGCAGCTCGCCGTCCGTCGCCAGCCCTTCGATCGTCGCGACCTCGGCGCCGTCCGCCTGCACGGCGAGGACGGTGCACGACTTGACCGAGCGGCCGTCGAGCAGCACCGTGCACGCGCCGCAGGTGGACGTGTCGCAGCCGACGTTCGTGCCGGTGAGGCCGAGCTGCTCTCGCAGGAAGTAGACGAGCAGCTGGCGCGGCTCCACCTCCGCCTCGTGCTCTTCTCCGTTGACGGTGACTGCGATTCGTCTCACGGCTTCCTCCTTCGGAACGGACGGCTGACGACGTCGTAGAGCGCACGGAATCCGAGCCGCAGGCCCGAGACGGGCTTCGGCTCCTGCGCGGGGGCCGGCGGCGGCGCCTCGCCGGGCGCCGGCGCGAGCTGCTTCTGCAGGCAGCTCGCAAACTGTGAGGTGAGCTGGCCGGCGACGGACTGCACCATGCCGCGGCCGTACTGTGCGACGGGACCGGTCAGCACCAGGTCGGTGACGATGTCGACGCGCGTGCCGCCGTTCTGCGCCGCGAGCGTCGACTCGATCGTAGCCTGCGCGCTGCCGCGCCCGCGCGACTCGCGCGCGTCCGTCGCGAGCACCGCACGGTGCGCCTGCGCGTCGGTCGCCTGGCGGGTGACGTCGGCGTCGAAGTTGAGCGAGATCGGCCCGAGCTTCACGGCGAGCTTCGCCTTCCAGTGGTCGTCGTCGACCGCCTCGGCGAGCGTCGCGCCCGGCATGCACGGGATCACGCGCGGGACGTCCATCAGCAGCGCCCAGGCAGCTTCCGGCGGTGCGTCGACCTCGAACGAGTTCTCGATCTTCACCGGTGGGACGACTGTATCGCAGAGCCTCGTTAGGATCCGCACGTGGGAGACGTGCAGGCGGCCTTCGCACGGGCGGCGGCCGCGGACGGGATCGTGCTCGGGAGCAGGTCGTTCGACTGGTACTGCGAGCAGGGGCACGTCGGCCTCGAGCGCGTCGCGAAGGCCCGTCGCGATCCGGCGCTCGTCGGGCCGGTGACGGCGGCGCTGGAGCAGCTCGGCGCGATCTATGCGCGTCTCGGGGGCGACGTGTCGGTGCTGCGCGCGTCGCGCGAGAATCTGCTCCTGCCCGTCGAGCTGGTGCACGAGCCGACGGGAACGGTGATCGCCGTCGACGAGTCGCCTCACTTCACCTCGTTCCGCCTGCTCGCCCTGGAGCTCTACCGCGACGACATGGCCGTGGGCTTCGATCGCGGCGAGCACATGGAGCTCTGCCGTGCCTGGTGCTCGCGCACGGACGGCCTCGCGCGCGGCCTCCCGGCGAAAGGCTTCGGCTTCGGCGGCGTCGCGCGGGAACGCGCGTACCACGATGCGCTGCTCGACCTGGCCGCTCCGGCGATTGGCCATCCGCCGGTCGTGCGGATCGCGGCCGTGGACGGCGACGGCGCCGCCGCGTACGAGCGCGGCCGCGCGTTAGTCCTGCCGCTTCGGCCCGCCTGACGGCGCGACGTAGCCGTCGATCACCGAGACGTTGACCGTCCCGCAGCGCCCGCAGCGGATCCGCACCTTTCTCGTCATCTGCACCGGTTGCATCGAGACGGCGAGGACGTTGCCGCACGTGACGCACACGTAGTCGTCCGGACCGTTGCCGTTGAACACGGGCCGGTCGGGATCCTCCTGGACCGCGGTGCCGCCGTCGGGCGGAACCTCGCCCTCGCGAACCTCCCGCATCGCGATCGTCGCCATCGCCGGATCAGAGCGCGGCGAGCTTGCCGGCGAAATCCGCGATCAACGCGTCGAGCACGCCGACCATCACGCCCTCACCCATCGACGCGGCCTTGCCGGAGATCTGCGCGCTCGTGTGGATCGTCCCGCCGCCGTCGGCGAGCGTGAACGTGACGTCTGCGTTGGCGAATCCCTGCCCGCCGGCCTCCCGGGACTTGACGCGCATGACCACGCGGTGCGCTGCCTCGTCCTGCTCCACGATCTCGACGGTGCCGGTGAACGTCATCGACATGGCGCCCATCTTCACCTTGATCTCGGCCTTGACCGTGGTCGGGTCGACGGGCTCGAGCACGCGCCCGCCTTCGACGCACGGCACGACCCGCTCGAGGTCGAGCACGGTCGCGTAGCGCTCGTCGATCGACTTGGCGGAGACGAAGGAATGGTCGAGCTCGACAGCCATGTGCGCGCAGTCTAATAGGCTCCGCGCATGTCGATGCACACGCTCGGGCCGGAGAACGGCACGCTCTCGGTCAAGACCACGCGTACCGGCGCGGCGGCCAAGGCGGGACACAATCTCCTGATCGACGTGACAGCGTGGACGGCGACGATGGACGCCACGAGCATCGCGCTCGACGTCGACTCCGCGTCGCTGCGCGTGCGCGAGGGCACCGGCGGGATGCAGTCGCTCGACGACGACGACAAGGCCGGCATCGCACAGACGATCGACGAGGAGGTGCTGAAGCGGCAGCCGATCGCGTTCCGCTCGACCTCAGTACGGGTCGACGGCGCGCGCATCGCTGTCGAGGGAGAGCTGACGCTGAACGGCGCGACGCGTCCGGTTGCGTTCGAGCTGAACGTCGCCGACGGCAGGCTCGGCGGCGGCGTCGTGATCAAGCAGAGCGACTGGGGGATGTCGCCGTACTCGACGCTGTTCGGCACGCTGAAGGTCGTCGACGAGGTCGAGATCGTGCTCGACGCGGCCTTCCCCGATCAGTCGCTGTAGACCGTCTGTGCGTCGAGTCCGCCCTCGACTCCGGGCGGCAGGGCGCCGGTGCCGTGCGCATAGAGCGCGATCTGTTCGACCGTCTTGAGCTGCGTGGGATCGCCCGGGTCCGCCGCCCACGCGCCGTTGACCCACGTGAGCGTCTCCGGTGACGCGTCGAGCGCCACGCCCGCGAGCAGCTGCGCCTTCGCCTTGATCTTGTCGGACGCGCTGACGACGGCCGCCGACGTGCCGTCGGACGGGCTGGTGTTGTAGCCGTGTCCCACGCCGAACCGGTCGGTGTCCGCCGGCACGACCTTGACGTCGAGCGGCGGAACGCCGAGCTCGTCGGCGACGAGCTGCGCGTACTGGCTCTCCTTCCCGTCGGGCTCGGTGGTCAGGCTCAGCACCATCTTTCCGGTGGGATGCACGCGGAGAAAGACCGCGCGGTACGCCTCATTCGCCATCCTTGGATCTCCTCTCGGTCTCGAGACGCTGACGCTCCTGGTGCGCGGTCAGCGCGTTGTGCTCCTCCAGGTCGCAGAACGCGGGCTGCGGTCCGCCAAGCGGGTTCGGCGGCGCGGCGGGCCGCTCGCAGCCCGGGTAGATGCACTTCTTCTCACTCATCCGTCACCCAGCCCGGGGTTGTCTTGCCCTTGCTCGGCCCATGCCCGCTCGGCATCGCGACCGAGCTGCCGGGCACCGGCGTGGCGCTCGCCCAGGGCTCGGGCTCGTCCGGCGGCCGCGGCGACTCCACGTGACCCGGCGCGTCCGCTCCGATCGCGTCGACCACCTCGGCGAGCGCCTCGAAGCTGTGTCCGCTGACGAGCGCATCGACGTACGGGAGCGCGGCGACCATGCCCCCGGCCTGCACCGAGGCGCCGGCGCCGATTCGCGGATTGACCCAGACGATCCGGTGCGCGAGCCGCGCCAGGCGCTCCATCTCCTGCGCCACGAGGTTCGGGTCGCCCCGCTCCCAGCCGTCCGAGAGGATCACGACCACGGCACCGCGCGCCATGCCACGACGGCCGTGGCGGTCGTTGAACTCCTTCAGCGCGTCGCCGATCCTCGTCCCGCTCGACCAGTCCGGCGCGGACGCCGCCGCACGCTGGATGGCGCGCTCCGGGTTGCGGGAGGACAACGCGCGTGTCAGGCGCGTCAGCCGCGTCGCGAACACGAACGCCTCCGCGTCGGGGCCGCTGCCGGCGGCGCAGGTCAGGAACTGGAGATACGCGCGCGCGTACGGCTCCATCGAGCCGGAGATGTCGCACAGCAGCACGAGCCTCCGCCGCGCGATGCGCCTGTGCCGCCGCGCGAGCCGGATCGGATCGCCGCCCGTGCGCAGGCTCGCGCGCAGCGTGCGCCGCAGGTCGACGCGCGCGCCGTGACGGGCGCGCGCATACCGGCGCGTCTGCCGTAGCGGCGTTGCCAGCTCCAGTCGCGACATCAGCCGGTACAGCTCGACCAGCTCGTACGGCTCGAGCGCGTCGAAGCTCTTCCCGCGCAGCACCTCCTCGTCGCTCGCCATCGCCAGCGGGGCCTCGACCTCGGCGCCGTCGTTGTCCGCGCCGGGCGCCGACGACGCGACGCTCGCCGAGTCGGCGAGCGAACCCGCGCGCGACGACGCGGGCCGGTCGTCGGGCGGCGTCGCCGCGGACCGCATCTCTTCGGGAGGCTCGAACGTCTCGCGCAGCGTGCCGCCGAAGATGGAGAAGAAGACCGCGTCGAACGCCGGCACCTGCGCCGGGTCGGTCACGAGCACCGCGCGCGCCGTCCAGTAGAGCCTGCGGCGCGCGACCGGCCGGACGAGCGTGAGCGCGCGTGCGAGCTCGGCCGAGCGCGCCGGCGTCATCGGCACGCCGACGTCGTGCAGGCGCCGGCTCAGCGCTCCGACGAGCGGCGGCAGGTCGAGCTCGATCGTCTCGACGCCGAACGCCTCAGCCATCGGCGCGCACGAGCTGCTCGAGGCCGCCCGCGCGGATCACCTCCTGATCCTCGCTGTACTTCAGCACCGAGCCGAGTGTCCGCTCGACCGCGTCGGCGTCGAGCCGCTCGATCCCCAGCAGGCTCAGCGCCGCGAGCCAGTCGATCGCCTCGGCCACTCCCGGAGGCTTCTGCACGTCGCTGTCGCGCATGCGCGAGACCGCGTTCGCGACCTGCACCGCCAGCGTCTCGGACGAGCCCTTGACGCGGCGGCGCACGATCTCCACCTCGCGCTGCGGCGTCGGGTACGGGATCCAGTGGTACAGGCACCGCCGCTTGACGGCGTCGTGCAGGTCGCGGGTGCGGTTGGAGGTCAGCACGATGATCGGCGGATGCGTCGCCCGGATCGTGCCGAGCTCGGGAATGGTCACGGCGGCGTCCGCGAGCAACTCGAGCAGGAACGCCTCGAAGTCGTCGTCGGCGCGGTCGATCTCGTCGATCAGCAGCACCGCCGGCCGCGGGCCGGGGTGCTCGAGCGCGCGCAGGAGCGGACGGCGGATCAGATAGTCGGGGCCGAACAGCTCCTCCTCGCCGAGAGCCGTGTCGCGGGAATCGGCGAGCCGGATGCTCAACAGCTGGCGTGGATAGTTCCACTCGTACAGCGCCTCCGCCGCGTCAATGCCCTCGTAGCACTGCAGGCGGACCAGCGGCGTGTCGAGCACCACGGCGAGCGACTTCGCCGCCTCGGTCTTGCCCACGCCGGCCTCGCCTTCGAGCAGCAGCGGCTGCGGCAGACGCACGCTGAGGAACATCGACGTGGCCAGGCCCTCGTCGACGAGATAGTCGACGTCGGCGAGTCGCCGGGCCAGCGTCTCGATGTCGGGCACGAGCTGCCGGACTTCGCCGGCCGCCTCGCCCGTCACGTCATTCCGCGAGGGCATGCTCGTGTTGCGCCTGGAACTTGGACGCGCAGCCGTCGCAGCAGAAGTAGAACGTCTCGCCCGCGACCTCGACGGAGGGCGTGCCGGGGACGATCGCGACCGTCATCCCGCAGATCGGGTCGATCGCCAGGTCGGGCGACGCGGTTTGCGCCGGCCCGGTCGCGGGGGCGACCCGGTCGCCGCGGCGAACGCCGACGACCGTCGCGAGGATCGACAGTGCGATCTCCGCCGGCGTTCGCGCACCGATGTCGATTCCTGCGGGAACGTCGATCAGCGCGAGGTGCTCCTCCGAGACGCCGTCGGAGCGCAGCTCGTCGAGCACCCCGGCGCCGCGCTTCGGGCTGGCGACGAGCCCGATGTACGGGACACCGACTTCGAGTGCGCGCCGGAGCATGTGCAGCTCGTCTCGCCCGTGCGCCGCGACGACGAGCGCAAGATCGCCGGCGGCAGGCTCGGCGGCGGGAATCATCTCGAGGCCGAGCTCCACGCCGAGCGACAGGACCGCAGCCGCGATCGGCGTGTCGCCGACGACCAGGACGCGCGGTGCCGGCACCACCGGCTCGATGAAGATCTCGATCTCGCCGCCGGACAGGCACGGGTTGTGCGCCGTCGCGGATCCCTCCTCGACCGAGACTTCCAAACCGGTCTCCGGGTCCTCGCCGATTGGTCCATCGGGAACGATCCGCAACAGAACCGCCTCCTCGGTCTCGATCGCCTTCAACGCATACACACGCACGCTCTGCTGCGCGCAGACCCCGCCGACGAATCCCTCGATCGTCCCGTCGCCGAGCACGAGCGCAACCTCCCCGGCCTTGACGCTGGTCGGGCGCTTCGCGCGGACGACCGTGGCGATCACGAACGCCGTGCCCTCTGCTGCGAGCTCCTTGGCCCGCCGCGACACGGCGTCCGTCATCATTGCGGCGGCTCTGCTCGCCCTTGCATCGCGGCCCAGACGCGGGCCGGAGTGCAGGGCATGTCGATGTGGTCGACGCCGTGCGTCTCGTGCAGCGCGTCGATCACGGCGTTGACGATCGCGGGCGGCGACCCGACGTTCGGCGACTCGCCCACGCCTTTCGCGCCGAGCGGATGATGCGGGCACGGCGTGACCGTCTCGCCCAGCTCGTAGTCCGGACACTCGAGCGCGGTCGGGATCAGGTAGTCCATGAACGAGGAGTTGAGACAGTTGCCCTCCTCGTCGAACGTGATCACCTCCATCAGCGCGATGCCGATGCCTTCCGCGAGCCCGCCGTGGATCTGGCCGTCGACGATCATCGGGTTGATGCGGACGCCGCAGTCGTCGACGGCGATGAAGCGCCTGACCGTGACGTGAGCGGTGTCGGGATCGATGTCGACGACGGCGATGTAGGCGCCGTACGGATACGTCAGGTTGGGCGGGTCGTAGATCACCTGCGCGTCGAGACCGCCCTCCATCCCTTCCGGCATCGGGTCGCCGCTGTACGCGCGCGCCGCGATGTCCTCGATCATCGCGCCCTTCTCCGGGTCGCCCTTCACGTACCAGCGTCCCTTCTCCCAGGCGAGATCCTCGGGCCGCGTCTCGAGCATCGTCGCCGCGATCAGGCGCGCCTTGTCGCGCACCTTGCGCGAGACCACCGCGACCGCCGCGCCGGAGACCGGCGTCGAGCGGCTGCCGTAGGTACCGAGCCCGTACGGCGACTTGTCCGTGTCGCCGTGCCGAACCTCGACGTCCTCCGGCGGGATGCCGAGCTCCTCGGCGACGATCTGCGCGAACGTCGTCTCGTGGCCCTGCCCCTGCGTCTGCGCGCTGATGCTGACGACGGCCTTGCCGGACGGATGCACCCGCAGGTCGGCGCCGTCGTTCATCGCCAGCCCGAGGATGTCCATGTGCTTGCGCGGCCCCGCGCCGACGCCCTCGGTGAAGAACGAGACGCCGATGCCCATCGGCTCGCCGCGGGCGCGCTTCTCCGCCTGCTCGCGGCGGAGATCCTCGTAGCCGGCGATGTCCATCGCCACGCGCATCGTCTCGGCGTAGTTGCCGGAGTCGTACGTCCAACCTGTCGTTGTTTCATACGGAAATTGATCAGCTCCGATGAAGCTCTGCATCCGCAGCTCGATCGGATCGACCTTCAGCTCGAGCGCGAGCGCGTCGACCATCCGCTCCACGAGATAGACCGCCTCGGTGATGCGGAACGAGCAGCGGTACGCGACACCGCCCGGCGCCTTGTTCGTGTACACCGCCTTCACCTGGACGTGCGCGGCCTCGAGGTCGTACGAGCCGCAGACGATGTGGAAGAAGCCGGCCGGGAACTTCGTCGGCTGCGCGGTCGAGTCGAACGCGCCGTGGTCGGCGATCACGTCGACGCGCAGGCCGGTGATCTTGCCGTCCTTCGCGCACATCTCGCTGCGCATGATGTAGTCGCGGGCGAACCCGGTGGACATCAGGTTCTCGGAGCGGTTCTCGACCCACTTGACCGGAACGCCGGCGACGATCGAGCCGGCGATCGCGCACACGTAGCCGGGATAGACCGGCACCTTGTTGCCGAAGCCGCCGCCGATGTCCGAGCAGCGGATCCGGATCATGTGCTCCGCGAGCCCCGCGACGTGCGCGTACACGGTGCGGTGCGCGTGCGGCGCCTGGTTGCCGTTGTAGATGTCGAGCTGGCCGGTCTCGGGGTTGAAGTCGGCGATCATCCCGCACGTCTCGAGCGGAGCCGGATGACAGCGCGGATAGATGATGTCGCGCGTCACGATCGTGTCGGCCTCGGCGAAGACACGGTCGGTCGCTTCGCGGTCGCCGGCCTCCCAGGTCGGGCTCGCGAGGTTGTCGCGCTGTCCCGCCTTGTCGTCGCGGATCAGCGGCGCGTCGGGATCGAGCGCCTTGCGCGCGTTGACGATCGCCGGCAACGGCTCGTACTCGACGTCGATCAGCTGCAGCGCGTCGTTCGCGGAGTACTCGTCGGTCGCGATCACGAACGCGACCTCCTGGCCCTGGAAGCGGACCTTGTCGCCCGCGAGCACGGCCTGCGTGTCGTACGAGATGGTCGGCATCCACGCGAGCCCGAGCGTCTCGAGGTCCTTTGCGGTGACGACGGCCGCGACGTTCGGATGCGCGAGCGCGCGCGAGGTGTCGATCGAGACGATGCGCGCGTGCGCGTACGGGCTGCGGAGGATCGCGCCGTGAACCATCCCGGGCAGGCGGATGTCGTCGAGATAGGTTCCCTTGCCGCGGATGAAGCGCGCGTCCTCCTTGCGCTTCAGGCGGCCGAAGCCGATCGGACGCTCGGTCTTCGCGCTGGGAAGGTTCTCGACCGTGGCCATGCTCAGACCTCCTGTTTCGCGGCGGCTTCGTAGTCGGCGGCCCAGCGCACCGCGGCGACGATGTTCTTGTACCCGGTGCAGCGGCAGATCGCGCCCGAGATAGCTGTACGGATCTCCTGGTCGGTCGGATTCGGGTTCTCGTCGAGGAGCGCGCGCGCAGTCATCAGCATTCCCGGCGTGCAGAAGCCGCACTGCAGCGCGTGCGTCTCGTGGAAGCCCTGCTGCACCGGATCCAGCTCCCCGTCGACCTCGAGCGACTCGACGGTGCGGATCTCGTGTCCCTCGCACATGACGGCAAGGATCGTGCAGGACTTGACCGGCTCGCCGTCCATCTGCACGACGCAGGCGCCGCAGTTGGAGGTGTCGCAACCCCAGTGGGTCCCGGTGAGCCCCGGCGTATCGCGGATGAAGTGGACGAGCAGGTGACGCGGCTCGACGTCGCGCGTGACGCGCTCGCCGTTGATCGAGATCGAGACGTCCATGTCAGGCTCCCTTCGCGCGTGCGGTGGCGCGGGTGAGCGCGCGGGTGGTGAGGACGCCGGCGAGGTGGCGCTTGTAGTCGACCGGGCCGCGGCCGTCGGCGCTCGGCGAACAGTCCTCGGCGGCGATCGATCCGGCCTGCGCGAACAGCTCGTCCGACGGCGCCTTGCGGCGCAGCAGCTCCTCGGCCCGCGAGAGATGGATCGTCGTCAGCCCGACCGCGCTGAGCGCGATGCCGACCTCGGCGATCGTGCCGCCGTCGAGCCACACCGCGGCCGACGCAGCGGCGATCGCCCAGTCGCCGGCGCGGCGCTCGACCTTCTCGTGCGCGCTGCCGCCGCCGGCGCGCAGCGGAATCCGCACCTCGGTGAGCAGCTCGCCGTCGCCGACCGCGGTCACGTAGGGACCGACGTGGAAGTCGTCCATCCCGACCACGCGCTCACCGGCCGCGCCGCGGATCACGGCTTTCGCCTTGACCGCGGAGCAGACGGCGGAGAGATCCTCGGCCGCGTCGGCCTGGCACAGCGAGCCGCCGATCGTGCCGCGGTTGCGCACGACCGGATCGGCGATCACCTGCTCCGCGTCGCGAAAGACCGGGAAGCGCTCGGCGAGCAGCTCGGACTTGAGCAGATCGACATGGCGGGTCGAGCGCTCCGATCCGGATCTCGCCGCCCTCTTCGCGGATGTACGAGAGCTCGGCGAGATCGTTGATGTCGATCAGATGCTCAGGATTCGCCAGCCGGAGCTTCATCATCGGCAGGAGGCTGTGGCCGCCGGCGATGATGCGCGCTTCCGGGCCGAGCCTCTGAAGCGAGGCGATCGCGCCCTCGACGCTGGTCGCGCGCTCGTACTCGAATGCCGCAGGCGTCTGCACCAGAGGCTCCTTTCCTTACCTGTCAGGTTACCGGCGGTTCGCCGGGAGACGCTTGCGCGGGGCGCCGATGTCGTCCCGCTGCTCGTACTGCACCGGCGCATCCGTGCCGATCACCGGAGACCGCGGCAGCGACTCCGGCCTCGACTGGCGGAGCTCCGGGTAGAGCAGTCGCGCCGCGAGGCTCCCGCCTTCGACGTTCCGCAACGGGAAGCCGTTCGGGCTCGCGGCGGCGACCGGCGCCTCGCGGCCGAGCCGCGCCAGCGTGAGCGTGCCGCGCGTGTAGACCTCGCCGATCCGCGGCGCCTTGACCTCGGGGCTGTCGGGGTAGTCCCTGAAGCCCGCCTCGGCCGCACCGGGATAGAGCCCGTCGACGAGGCCGACCGCATCGATCATGCCCGCCTTCTTCACCAGCAGTCCCTCGAGCGCAGCGACGGCGGCGTCGAGGTTCCCGTTGATGTCCGCGACGATGTCGTTGACCGGTGCGCTCTTCTCCACGATCCCGCTGACGTGCGTGATCACCTCGTCGAGCCCGCCGGTGATCTTGCGCAGCTGCAGGATCACCGAGACGAGATAGAAGACGAGCGCGAGGACGATCAGCAGCACGCCGATGATGGTGACGACGCCGACAGCCATGATCGCGAGCATCCGTTCCTCCTATTCCGCGTCGTCGAGGATCACGTCGAGCGAGCCGCCGTAGTTCGCGACCAGCCCGACCGTCTGCGCAACCTGGTCCTGCGTCGTCAAGAGCAGCGCGGCCGCGTCGAGATCCTTCGATCCCGCGGCCGCGACCGTCGCGATCTGATTCACGCTCGGAACGATGCTCCTCGCTGCGTTCAGCACGCCCTGCAGCAGGATCACGACAACGGGAACGACGACGAGCAGCAGGATCGCGTTGCCGATCCACCAGATGATCATCGCGGCCTCCGCTCGGCGACGATCGCAGCCTTGCGCCCGATCCCCGGCAGCGCACCAAGGATGATGTCGAACTGCGCGTTGATCGCCTTGACCGCGCCCTCGAGCGGGCGCAGATGCTCGGCCTCGACGCCTTCCAGCGCGCCGCCGAGCGTGGCGAGCCCTGCGGAGATCCGCCTCAGCCCTCGGCGCACCTCGATCAACGCAGCCGCGAGCACGAGCACGACCACGGCGGCGAGGACGATGCTGAGGACGACGAGCAGGGTGTGGCTCACGCCGCGTCTCCGAATCCGTCGGTGAGCGCGTTCATGTAGCCGTCCTGGACGACCGCCTCGTCCACGATCAGCGCCAGCACGGGCGCCGTCGCCTCGAGCTGCGGGATGTTCGCCGTGTTCGCCGCGACCTTGCCCGCGGTCTGGAGCAGCCCGTCGACCGACTTCTCGATGCTCCGCACGGCGGAGATCAGCAGCGCGAGCAGGATCGCCACGACGAGCGCGGCGACGAGCCCGATCAGCAGCGCGATCTCCCAGTACGTCGTCGCGCTCACTTGCCCACCGCCACCTTTCGCAGCGCACGCGCCGAGTGGAGGATCCGGACGCCCGAGTCGTTGATCCGGCCGATGCCGGGAAGCCCGTCCGTCTGCTGCCGCACGACCTCGACGGCGCCCTCGGCGACCTTCGCCTGCTTTGCGATCTTGAATGCGAGCGCGACGATCGTGATCACGATCACCGCGGCCACCGCGATCACGACGACGCCCAGCACGATGCCCAGCTGCCACCCGCCGCTAGACGCGATCAGCACGCCGCCGACCCTACCACCGAGGGAAGGGCAGTCCAAATCGCCGTCAGGGCCATGCATCCGCTTACGATGCGCACATGCGATTCGGTTCGGTCGACGAGCTCGAGGCGGCGCTGCGGGCGGAGGACTATCTCCCCGACCGCGGACTCGCGACCTCGATCTACCTCGCGCTGGAGATGCGCCGCCCGCTGCTGCTCGAGGGTGAGGCGGGCGTCGGCAAGACCGAGGTGGCGAAGACGCTCGCGCGGCTGCTCGACGCGGAGCTGATCCGCCTCCAGTGCTACGAGGGGATCGACGCGTCGCAGGCGCTGTACGAATGGGACTACGCGCGGCAGCTGCTGTACGCGCGGGCGCTGCAGGCGGGCGAGATCGACGTGCGCGCGCACGCGTCCGAGCTGTACGGGCCCGACTTCCTCGTCGAGCGGCCGCTGCTGAAGGCGATCCGCAGCGGCGCCGGCGCCGTGCTGCTGATCGACGAGCTCGACCGCGCCGACGACGAGTTCGAGGCGTTTCTGCTGGAGATCCTCTCCGACTACACGGTCACCGTCCCGGAGATCGGGACGATCGCCGCGGCCGAGCCGCCGGCGGTCGTCGTCACCTCGAACCGCACGCGCGAGCTGCACGACGCGCTCAAGCGCCGGTGCCTCTACCACTGGATCGAGTTCCCGGACCTCGAGCGCGAGGTGGAGATCATCCGCCTGCGCGCGCCCGAGGTGTCGCAGCGGCTGGCCCGCTCCGTGGCCGAGGCCGTGCAGCGACTGCGCGACCTCGACCTGGTCAAGCCGCCCGGAGCGGCCGAGGCGATCGACTGGGCGCGCGCTCTCGCGCTGCTCGGCGCGGACGACGCATCGGGGCCGAACGCACTGCAGACGCTGGGCTGGGCGGTGAAGAACCGCGACGACCTGCGTACGGTCGAGGCGGCGCTGCCGGAAGCCCTCGATGCCTGACGCCTCGACCGAGGATCAGCTCCGCCCGCTCGTCGAGTTCGCACGCGCGCTGCGCGCCGAGGGCATCTCCGCCGGCACCGGCGCCACCGCCGAGTTCTGCCGTGCCGCCGCGCTGCTCGGGCCGGCCGACCTGTACTGGGCCGGCCGCGCGACCCTCGTCGCCCGCCGCGAGGAGATCGAGATCTACGACCGCGTCTTCCGCAGCTTCTTCGGCACATCGGTGCCCACGCCGAGGCCGCCGCAGCGCGAGCAGCGCCTGCGCCTCGTCACGACCGGTCTCGACGCCGAGGAGCCGGAGAGCGAGACCGGCGACGCCTCACCGCCGACGGTCGCGCTCGCGAGCCGCATCGAGCTCCTCCGCCGCAAGAGCTTCGACCGCTGCACGCCGGAGGAGCTGGCCGAGCTGGCGGCGCTCGCCAGGGGCTTCGCGCGCGCGCTGCCGCGCCGCCGCTCGCGCCGCCGCCGCGCCGCCGGCGCCGGGCCGCTCGACCTGGCGCGCACGCTTCGCCGCTCGCTCCGCACCGGCGGCGAGCCGTTCGACCGCCGCTACCGCGAGCGCCGTCCGGCGCCCCGCCGTCTCGTCCTGCTCCTCGATGTCTCCGGCTCGATGGCGGAACACTCGCGGGCGCTGCTGGTGCTGGCGCACTCCATGCTCCGGCTGCAGCCGCAGACCGAGGTCTTCTGCTTCGGGACGCGGCTCACCTCGACGACGCGCGCCCTCGCCGTCTCCAGCCCGGACGAGGCGCTGCGACGCGCCGCGAAGGAGGTCGTCGACTGGGAGGGCGGCACCCGGATCGGTGAGGCGCTGAAGGAGTTCCTGGACGGCAGCGGCCACCGCGGTACGGCCCGCGGCGCGATCGTCGTCATCTGCTCCGACGGCCTCGACGTCGGCGAGCCGGAGCTCCTGCGCGCCCAGATGCAGCGGCTGTCGCGGCTCGCCTACCGGATCGTCTGGCTGAACCCGCTGAAGCGCGACCCGTCGTACGAGCCGCTGGCGCGCGGCATGGACGCGGCGCTCCCGTACGTGGACGTGTTCGCGAGCGGCCACAACCTCGCCAGCCTCGAGGCGGTCGCGCTCGAGCTCAGCGGGGCGGCCGGATCGGCGCGGTTGCGTTGAACGCGCCGTAGTCGTCCTGCATGAAGTGCGACGTCGCGGTCATCCGCACCTGGTAGCTGCGGAGCGTCGCCTTGTCCACGAGCACGGTGAACCAGCCGGGCGTGACAGGGTCGTAGAACGAGACGCGCCAGGCCGGCCGCCCGCGCACGGCGGTGCTGCCGAGGATATGCGCGTCCGTGACCTTGACCCAGCTGGGAACCGGCTGCGTCAGGCGCGTCTGCGCCGACGGGACCCACTTCTTCGCCCCCGGCCCCTTGTCCCAGCGCGTCCCGCCGACGACGATCCCGTCCCAGCCGCCCTTGACCTCGTACGCGATCCGGTCGGGCGCGACGGCCCGCCACGTGCTCAGGACGGTGTCGCCCGGCCCGGACGAGAGGGTCTCGGAGAAGCTGAGCGACCGGAGCGACCGCCAGACCGCGCCGGCACGGGCCAGCAGCGCGCTGCCGTCCGGCGCCGGCCACTGCGCCGGCAGCGCGACGTGCCAGCGGACGGCGTCGCGGCCGCCGACGATCACGTCGACGCTCGCCGGCCTGCCGGTCGTGGCGAGGGTCGCCCGGTAGCACCCGGCGCCGCACGCGGTCGCGGTCTTCTCGGCCCCCTGCACCCGGAACGCGACGTCGAGACCGGAGACGCCCGTCCCCTGCGGGCCGACCACGGACGCCTGCGCGAGCACCTGTCCCCCCTGCGGGACGACGCCGAGCGCGAGCGCGTTCGAGCCGAGCTCGCGGCTGTAGACGACCGCGCCCGCGGGCGGCCCCGGAAAGCGCGGACCAGCCGGCTGCGGCACCGGCACCGGGGCCGACGCGGCAGCCGGCTGGGCGACCGACGCCTGGGCGCTCGATCCCGGGCGGAAGACGAGAGCCGCCACGATCGGAGCGGCCAGAACCAGCGCACCTGCAAGGAGGACGACGGGCTTCAACAGCCTCACGGTAGCGAAGCGGCCCTTGACCAAACCTTGCGCGAAAAGAATAAGATTGACGGCTGAATGACTGGCCGCAGGTGGATGCGGGTATTCGTCCTGATCGGCGCAGCCGTCGCCTCGGGTTGCCTGCTCGCGTCGGCGGGCGCCCATACGAACGCTCTGGCCAACGTGGGCTGGGGCGGCTTCGGCAACACGCCTGACGAGAACCGCCACTCGCCGCTCACGCAGATCGACACCGAGCAACGTCGGCCGGCTCGGCCGCGCCTTCACGGTCGACTTCCACGCGATCGACTCGACGGTGCGCCGCGGCGAGCAGTCGTACCCGGTCGAGTCGAACGGGACGCTGTACGTGACGACGAACGACGACAACGTCTGGGCGCTCGACGCGACCACCGGCAAGGTCAAGTGGCGCTGGACGCCGGACGACGTCGCCGTCTTCCGCAACTTCGGCATCGTCGCCAACCGCGGCGTCGCCCTCTGCGACGGCCACGTCTTCGTGCTGACGCTCGACATGACGATCGTCTCGCTCGATCCCGGCCACGGGCCAGCTGCAGCGGCGCGTGCCGATCGCGCAGGCCGTCCCCGGCGCCTCGTCGGACTACGGCTACTCGGAGACGAGCGCGCCGATCTGCGCCGACCACCGCCTGATCGTCGGCGCCGCCGGCTCCGAGTACGGCGTGCGCGGCTTCGTGATGGCGTACCACACCGCAACCTCACGCCGGCCTGGCCGAACCCGTTCTGGACGATCCCGCCCGGCGGCACCGAGTGGCGGCGCCTCGGCACGCTCGTCGGCGGCGGCGTCGTCTGGACGCCGACCACGGTCGACACCTACGACGAACACGCTCTACTTCGGCACCGGCTCGGCGACGCCGCTCTACTTCCCGTCGATCCGGCCCGGGCTCGAATCCGCGCGCCGACTCGCTGATCGCCGTGAACCTCACGACCGGCCGGATGAAGCTGGTGGCAGCAGCAGATGGCGTTCAACGAGTGGTCGTACGACACGGCGCAGCCGCCGCTCGTCTACAACGCGAAGGTCGGCGGCAAGACGGAGCGCATCGTCTCGGTCGCGACGATGGAAGGCGTCTGGTTCGCCTACGACGCCGCCACCGGGCGGCCGATCTACCAGCGCGTCAAGGTGATCGACCGCACCGAGCATCCGGCCCTGCAGCCCGGTAAGCCCGTCGCCGTGTTCCCGTCGTCGATCGGCGGCCTCAACTACTCGCCGGCCTCGTACGACCCGCACACGAACTACGTCTTCAACGCCGCCGCCGAGACCGCGGCGATCGACGTGCAGACGAAGCTCACGCCGACGCAGAAGAAGCACAAGTTCACCCTCGGCGACGTGTTCCTCGGCCTCGAGAACGGCAACTTCGGCTCGATCCTGCCGGGCTGGCACGACCACGGCTCGATCAGCGCGATCGACGTGAACACGGGCAAGCAGGTCTGGAAGTTCAACACGCCCGAGCCCGAGCGCGGCGGCGTGACCACGACGGACAGCGGCCTCGGCTTCGCCGGCGACGGCGACGGCGTGCTGCGCGCGTTCGACCTGAAGACGGGCAAGGTGCTGTGGACGTTCCAGACGGGCGCGCAGATCGCCGCCGGGCCGTCGCTCTACTCCGTCGGCGGCAAGGAGTACGTCGCGATCACGGTCGGCGGAACGCCGACGTCCTCGAGCGGCGGCACCGCGTCGCAGCTGCAGGTGTTCGCGCTCGGCGGCTCGCACGAAGCAGTCGTCGCCGCCGCGATCCTCGCGGCACAGCACATCGTGCCCGCAGCTGCCGGCCGCCGAGCCGAAGACGGTCGCGGCGCCGGTCCACCGCGCGGCTGCCGGTCGGCTTCGGCAGCATCGTCACTCCGAGCGGCCTCGTGGTCGAGCCGTGGCAGGCGAGCTCCTCGAACGTCAAGACCGTGACCGGGCGCGTGCTGCTGGACGGCGCGCCGGTGGCGGGAGCCCACGTCGTCGTCGACGGCTACCCGGTGCCGCAGGCGACCGCGAAGGACGGCAGCTTCCCCTACGACGTCGACATCACGATGGCCGGCCGCCATCACGTCAGCGTGGCGAGCCTCGCGGGCGCGACCGTGCACGGCCACGCGCTCAGCGCGGGACAGCAGAGCGCACTGAGAGCAGCGTCGGGCGGATTCAGCGTCGGCTACGCCGCGCACGGGCTCACCGCCCAGGTCAAGGGCGACGGCACGGTGGTCGTCAGGGGCCGCGTCACCGACTCGGCCGGGACGGGACCGCCCGCCGTGCACCTGCTCACCTATCAGCCTCACCGGCACGATCACCGACGCGTCCGGCAAGCCTGTGCAGGGCGCCGTCGTGATCACGCGCACGCAGGACCGCGACTTCTGGACGCACTCGTCCGCGTCCGACTCGAACGGCCACTACAGCTCGTTCTTCTCGGCGTCCGACGAGACGGGCTCCAACCCGGTCACCGCTCGCCGTCGGCGTCGCGCTCGGCAACGTCTCCTACGGCGGCACGCTCGGCACGAACACCCCGTTCGCCCTGCTCAAGAGCGCGACGCTCGACATCCAGCTCGGCTCCGGGACGAGCTACACGATCACCAAGCCGACCTCGTACCACCGGTGCCGTCTACTCCGGCCTGATCGTCGGCGTCACCGCCGGCGGGAACGTGGTCAAGCCGCTCGCCGAGACCTGGCCGGACGCGAAGGGCAACTTCACCATGACGCTCCCGGCGTCCGTGCGGGGAAAGACCCTGCAAATCTGGGAGAACCTGCGGCAGTCGTTCTCGACGTTCGCGGCCAGGCCGGGCGGTTCCGCCGACCTCGCATCGTGGCCGTCGCAGCTCGGGTCGTCGGTCCCGCGGGGCCTCGGCTCGATCGTCGTCCCCCGCCGCTGAGACCGCAGAAATCAGCCGTCCGGCGGCTTGTTTACGCGTTTAAACTAGTTGCTTGACACCACAACTGGAAGAGAACTAGTGTCCAGTGTCATACGTTGCAAATCCGGCGGAGGGAGTCAGATGCGTTTGAGTCGTCGGTTGTCGGTTCTGGCAGTGATCGCAGGGGTTGCCGCAGTGATCCCTGCCAGTTCCTTTGCTTTGACCGAAGCAAGTTCCGGAGCGTCCACCGTGGCGATTACGGCTGCGCCGGCGTTCACGTCGGCCCAGCTCGAGGCGAACCCCGGTGCAGACTGGATCACCAACGGCGGTAGCGTCAACAACCAGCGCTATTCCACGCTCAATCAGATCAACTCGTCCAACGTCAGCGGGCTGACGCAGGCGTGGCACATCCACCTGAACGGGTCGGGCGTCGCGGCGAAGTACTCCGCCGAGGCGACGCCGATCGTCTACCAGGGCGTGATGTACATCGCGACCGGCAATGACGACGCATTCGCGCTCGACGCGGCCACCGGTCAGCAGATCTGGGAGTACCAGTCGAACATCGACCAGACGATCAACACCGCCTGCTGCGGTTGGGACAACCGCGGGCTCGCCCTCGGCGGCGGTCTGGTGTTCGACGCGCAGCTCGACGGCAACCTCGTCGCGCTCGACCAGATGACCGGCGGAGTCGTGTGGAAGGTCCCTGTCTTCAACTGGAGAGAGGGCGTGACCCTCACGTCGGCGCCGCTCTATTACAACGGAGTCGTCTACGTCGGCTCGACCGGCGGCGAGTACGGCTTCCGTGGCAGCGTCACCGCATACAACGCCACCAACGGAAACGAGCTCTGGCGCTTCTTCACCGTGCCGCAGCCCGGTGACATCGGCGGCCAGACCTGGCCGGCCGGTGCGCTCGGATTCGCGACCGGCGGTGCGACGGTGTGGAACACGCCGTCCGTCGACCCCACTCAGAACATGATCGTGTTCACGACGGGCAATGCCGCTCCGTGGTCGAGCCGTGGCCCGGGCCAGGACCTGTTCACGTCCTCGTACGTGGCCCTGAACGCGACGACGGGTCAGATCAAGTGGTGGTACCAGGTCGTGCACCACGACATCTGGGACTACGACTGCCCAGTCGCCGACGGTCCAGTTCGACATCACGATCGGCGGCGTGATGCGTCACGCGATCGCAGAGCCGTGTAAGACCGGCTGGGTGTACGAGCTCGACCGTACGACCGGTGCCCCGCTGATCGGGATCAACGAGGTGAAGGTGCCGCAGGACAAGGCACAGAACACCTGGCCGACGCAGCCGAAGCCGGTCGGTGACCCGTTCTCGAAGCAGTGCGCGAACAAGAAGACCTACACCGGCAAGTTCGCCAACATCGGCGGCCATCCGGTCAAGGTCGGCTGCATCTTCACGCCGTACGACACGACGCACGCGGCCGCGTTCGGCCCGAGTGCACAGGGCGGCAACGACTGGAACTCGCCCTCGTACAACCCGGCCACGCACTACATGTACGTGTGCGCCGCAGACAGTGACTTCAGCCTTCTCGGCGTTCCCGCCGCGAAGCTGGCGAGCAGCTATCTCGCCGGCCAGGGCTTCTTCGGAGTCACGTTCGGGACGATCAAGTTCTATCGGGGGTTCGTCACCGCGATGGACATGACCGACAACAAGATCGCCTGGACTCACGTGTACCACAGCCCGTGCTACAGCGGGTCGTTCACGAGCGCCGGAAACGTGGTGTTCGCCGGTCAGGTCAACGGCGAGTACGACGCGTTCGATGCGACGACCGGCCAGCAGCTATGGAGCACGCAAGCTCGACGCGGGTGTCGCCGCGCCGGGCATGACCTACAGCGTCAACGGCCAGCAGTACGTGGCCATCTACGCGGGTGGAGCGACCTTCTCGTTCGAGGCGATCGCGCCGGATACGTTCCCGCACGGCGACAGCGTCTACGCGTTCAAGCTGCCGTCCTCGTAGGAAAAGTTAGTTGGCCCCCGCCGGCGATTCGTCGTCGGCGGGGGCTTCTCTCTCGGTACCATTTTCGTCTTCTGAGAGTCGTTGCCAAAGACAGGAGGGGTCCGTGTCCCGTAGCAGGCGAATCATTGTCACGCTCGTAGCCGTCGGCGCTCTGTTGGCCGTGGCTGTGTCCTCCGCGTTGGCGATGCGTTCGCACGCGACGACTGCGCAGGCCTCCTACAGCGTCTCCGGGAAGGCGACGGGCTCGAAGGGCACCGGAACGTTCTCCGGGAAGCTCACCACCAGCGGCCTCAAGGGGACGCTCACGTGGAAGCTGACGCTCTCGCCGGCCGGCACAGCCGCCTCGGCGCAGATTCGCGGCGGACACGGCACGGGCATCAAGCTCGCGAGCCTCTGCTCACCGTGCAGCGCCGGCGCGCACGGCTCGGTGTCCCTGTCGGCGGTCGCGCTCGCAAGCGTGGTGGCCGGGCGCGCGGGCATCGCCGTCGTGCCGAAGACCGGCGGTCTGCTCCACGGCGCCATCAAGGCCTCGAAGGCCGCAAGCGGCGGAGGCGGCGGCACGATCACCGTCCCCGTCACGGCGGCGAGCATCGCGAAGGGCAAGGCGCTCGCCGAGACCAACGGCTGCCAGGGCTGCCACACGATCGACGGCACGTCGTCGACCGGCCCGACGTGGAAGGGCCTCGCCGGCTCGACGGTGCAGCTGACCACCGGTGGTACGCCGAAGGCGACCGACTCATATCTGGTCGGCGTGATCACCGATCCGTCCACGCTGAAGGTCGTCGGGTACGACGCAGGGGTCATGGCCGAGGTGATCCCTCCCGGGACATCTCGAAGACGCAGGCGGAAGCGATCGTCGCCTACATCAAGTCACTGAAGTAGCGGAAGGCAGGCTTCTCGTATGAGCAGACGGCTGGCTGATTCTCGCAACCATCGCGGCACTGGCGTGCGGCGCGTTCGCGGTGACGAACGCGACGGCCACCACCGGTCCCTCTCCGTACACGGTGGTGAACGTGCAGATCACCGACGGGAAGCATGTCGCTGAGCAAGCTGCACAGCGACCACGTGACGTTCGTCGACTTCATCGTGCACAACGGCGGGAAGCAGACGCACAACTTCAGCATCGGCGGCTACAGCACGCACGCGCTGAAGACGGGGCAGACGCAGCACCTCTACGTCGGCTTCCCCGTCTCGGGAAAGTACAAGTACAGCTGCACCCTGCACGCCACGGCGGCGATGGCAGGGTCGTTCCGCATCTCCGAGCCCGAGCCGCCGGATTGATGCGCGGGTCTCGTCTCGCAGCCATTGCGGCCTCTGCCGCGCTCCTGATCGCGCTCGGAGCTCCGATCGCGTTCTCGGCGGTGAAGAAGCCGAGCGCCACGGTCGTGTTCAACCCGACCGTCCACGTCGTCGGCGCGCACTTCAAGCCGAACGAGAAGGTGACGGTCACGCTGGTCAGCGTCGACACGACGTGGACGAAGAAGGCAACGGCGAAGAAGACCGGCGCGTTCACCGTTCAATTCGGCGCCATCCCGCTCAACGCGTGCAACGAGTACACGCTCAAGGTGGTTGGGTCGTTGAAGAGCCGCGCCTCGGAATCGCACCCGGTCGAGCCCTGCTGAGCTACGAGACTGCGACGGCGACGCGCATTGTCGCCGTCGCAGTCTCGAGATAGCCGAAGACCGTGAGCGTCGCGCGCTGCCCGCGCTTCCACGCCGTCTTCTTGCAGTGCGTGTGGGCCAGCGCATCGATCGAGCAGTCGATGTAGCGCAAGGGCATCGTGAACCGCAGCGCCGCTCCTCCCGACTCGGAGGCGAAGAAGGTCCCGGCTATCCTCACCGCGCAGCATGAGGCCTTTTCCGCGGGCGAGACCATGAGGTTGAGCACGCTTCCCGCGTGGAAGCCCCGGGCCTGGAAGACGACGACGCGGCCGGGGGTGACGACAGCCGGTCCGCGCACCGTCGGCTGGACGTCGGCGCGCGCAGTCCCTCCCGCGGCGGCGACGGCGGCCGCCAACGCCGCCAACGTCGTTCGTGCGACCCCACGCGGCACGACGCCGAGCGTAGCGGAAGGGCTCTGATGCGTCGCCTGCCGCTCCTCGTCGTGCTCGCGATCCTCGGGGCGACGGCGCTCGTCCTCGCGCTGGCGCCGCTGCTCGGACACGGCAGGACGAGGCACGCGGGGGAGTGGCCCGCGCCGAATGCGAATCTCGCGTCGACGCGGGCGGCCGCCGGCTCCTCGATCGACGCGGCGAGCGTGAGCAGGCTCCGGGTCGCGTGGCGCTTCAGGTTCACCATGCACCCCGGCTTCTCGGGCGTGTTCGCGTCCACGCCGATCGTCGTCGGCGGCCGCGTGTACCTGCAGGACCTCGACAGCAACGTCTACGCGCTCGACCTCGCCACGGGCCGGCTGCTCTGGCGGCATCGGTTCGGCGACCCCGACGGCGGCCCGAACGGACTCGGCGTGGACGACGGCAGGGTCTTCGGGAACACCGACCGTGCGACGTTCGCGCTCGACGCGCAGACGGGCGCGCTGGTGTGGGAGCGGCAGCTCGCCGATCCGCCGGCAGGGGACATGAACATCGCACCCGTCGTCGCGAACGGGCTTGTCTACACGAGCACCGTGGGCCTTCCTCCGGGCGGCAAGGGCGTCGTCTATGCGCTCGACCCGGCCACCGGCCGGATCCGCTGGGCCTTCCACACGGTCCGGGGCCGCTGGACCGTCCCGATCGAGGCCGGCGGCGGCGGCGCCTGGTGGCCGGTGTCCGTCGACCCGGCCGGAAAGGTCTACGTCGGCACGGCCAATCCGTATCCGTACGGCGGCACGCCGGCGCATCCGAACGGCGGCGCGTATCTCGGTCCGGACCTGTTCACCAACTCGCTTGTCGTGCTCGACGGACGGACGGGGAAGATCGCGTGGTACGACCAGGTGACGCCGCACGACGTGCGCGACTACGACTTCGCCGACTCGCCGATCCTGTCGGGCGACGTCGTCTTCGGCGCGGGAAAAGCCGGGCGGGTGATCGCCTGGAATCGTGCGACGGGCCGCCGGCTCTGGCAGACCGCTGTGGGGACGCACCTGAACGACACGGGTCCTCTGCCCCGGCGCAAGGTCACCGTCTGTCCCGGGCTGCTCGGCGGCGTCGAGACGCCGATGGCGCTCTCGGCGGGCAGGCTGTTCGTCCCGATCGTCGACCTGTGCATGCAGGGCAGCGCCATCGGGTACGAGAACCTCTACCGCGTCGACGTCGCCGGGCGCGGCACCGGCGCGGTCGCTGCCCTCGACACGGCCACCGGACGCGTGCTCTGGTCGCGGCACTTCCCCGCCCCGACGTTCGGCTGCACGACCGTGACGAACGACCTCGTGGTCGTCCCCACCTTCGACGGGCGCATCTACGCACTCGCCGCCGCCACCGGCCGCACGGTCTGGCAGACGCGGGCTCCCGCAGGCATCAACGCGTGCCCGGCAATCGCCGGCGACACGCTGCTCGTCGGAGCCGGCGCCGCCTATCCGAAGAGGAGCCGAAGGTACGAGCTGCTGGCGTTCAGGCTGCCCTGAGCCGGCGCGTCACTTGGTGTTCTGGATCGCGCTCGCGGTGTAGCTGTTCGCCCAGCGGGCGTTCTTCTCGGCGATCGAGCGGACCTGGCTGTACGTGCCTTTCGGGCCGTACGTCCATGAGTCGACGACGACGTTGTCGACCACGAACACGGCGTAGGCCGCTTCGTAGCCGTTCTCCGCCGCGCGCAGGATGAACGCCGGGCGCGGCAGCCCTGAAGGCGTCCTCGTGACGATCGTGTTCGGGCCGGTGTTCGGCGGATACGCCTTCAGATCTGCGAGCGCGAGCGCATGCGTCGGGAAGACGAGGAAGCCGACGATCGCGGCACTGTTGCCGAGCACGACCGCTCCGACCGCATGCTGCTTCTTCGCGCCGCGACTCAGCGTGTTCGCCTTCGGCGTCGAACCCTTGAGGGCCGACGGCAGCGACCCGGCCGGCGGCTTCTCGAGCAACGCGTGATACAGCGCCTGCGGCGACGGGGTCGCCTGGGCGGCGGCCGCACAGACCAGAAGCAGCGCCAGCGACGCAGCGGACGCCAGGCCCAGCCGACGTACGACGCTCGTTGCGTACCCCACCCCGATCACCTCCCGTTGAAGACCCTGTCGGCGATTGTTGCCTGCGGAACCAAGTATCCAGCCGACCGGGTGCAGGGTACCGACGCCAGGGGCCCGTCGGGCGGAAAATCGGGCACGATCGTTGCCGCGCGAACGATAGGATTCGGGCGTGGGTCTCGCAGGCAGGCTGGCCGTCTTCGCCGGGGCATTGGCGCTCGTGGCGACGCTCGCGTCCACTGCCGCGGCCGCGCCGAGCAGCGCGATCGTCCGCTCGATCGACGTGGGCAACGGCGCGGCCGAGTCCTGGGTGTTCCTGCCGGAGCATGCGCCGGACTGCATCGTGGTCGTGCTGCACGACCGAGGCGACATCTCGCCCGTCCGCTACGACAGCCTGCTCGAGTATCTCGGGATCAGCAAGAGCTGCGCCTCGCTCTTCCCGCGGTATCAGGCCACCACGGCCGCGCCGACCACCGCGGCAGCTCTGCGCGGGCTCCGGGCGGCGCTCGCCACCGGCTTCTCCTATCTCCGAAGCCCCGCGGGCGGGATCGGGGGCCAGGCCGCGGTGGACGCTCTGCCGGTGACCATCGCCGGCTTCGGCTACGGCGGGACGCTCGCCTTCTCCGCCGCCGGGAGCGCGAAGACGTGGGGCCTGCCGGTTCCCTCGGCGATCGACAGCATCTTCCCGTCGGGCGGATCCTCGGGGCTCCCGTTCGGGCCGCTCGACACCCGTACCCATGTCCTGATCCAGGTCGGCGACCAGGATCACACCGACGGCAACGCGACCGGCCGCTACCTCTGGAAGGCCCTCGCGTCGCATCCCGCCGGCCACAAGCGGTACCAGCTCGTCCACTCGCACGGCGCGCTGCGCGCGGTGCACTCCGCGCCGTTCCAGACGACCGCCGCGGCGGAGACGGCGTTCTGGCTGCCGCTAGACACGCTGATCGACGCGGCCGCCGGCCACTGACCCGCGCGGCAGCGGCAGCACCGCGGCGAGCAGGAGCAGGAGCGCGGCCGCGACGAGGAACGGCGCGAGCGCGAAGCGGCTGCGCGTCTCGCCTGCGGTGACGACCGTCGGTCCGCTGCCGGCGTCCCGCACCAGCGTCGACGACGCAGCCCCGAGCCGGCTCTCGGGAAACGCCTTGCCGCCGGTCGCAGCGGCGAGGCCTGCGAGCAGCGCGCCGCCGGACGGGTCCGGCCGGTAGTCGGCCTCCGGCTTGCCGTTGTTGTCGAAGACGGACTCGCCGCTGCCCCAGAAGCGGACCGAGACGAAGCGATAGCCCTTCGCCGCCGGCAGGTCGCGGGCGATCTGGCCGGCGTCGATCGGATTGCTCTCGCCGTCCGTGAGCAGCACCACGATCCGGCGCGAGGCCGACGTGTCGAAGTAGTTGCCCGCCGCGATCTGGGCGAGCTTGTCGTAGGTGGTCGCGCGAACGGTCGAGTCCTCCGGAGGCGGGCTCTCGATCGCGACCGCGCGGCGGACGACCGCGTCGAAGCTGTCCGTGCCGCCGACGGGGAGCAGGTCGGGCAGGACGCGGTCGGTCAGCGTGGCCACGCCCGACGGAACCTCCGGAATGGACGAGCGCAGCCGGGCGGCGGCGCGCGATCGCACGGTCGAGCCGCGTCGGCGAGGTCGCGGTCGCCGACGCCGCCATCGACCGGGACGTGTCGAGCACGAACAGCGCCTCGACGTCCTTCCGCACCCGCTGGCTCGAGCGGTGCTCCAGCACGGGCTGCGCGGCGGCGAGGCCGAGCAGGACGACTCCCGCGGCCGCGAGGGCGGGCCGGACGAGGCCGGCGCGCGCCGAAGCCGCCTCCAGGCCGAGCGCGCGGCGCACGCCGTCGGCGCGGGTGCGGCCGAAGACGGCGGCCGCGAGCGGAAGCAGCCGCGGCGAGCGCGACGAGACCTGCGAGCGGCGTCAGGAACGTCATCAGTACCCGCTCCCGGGCACGCCGCCGCCCGCGCCATGACGTCCGGTCGGGCCGACGCCGTTGCCCTGGCCCGGCCCGATACGCGTGCCGTGCGCGGCGGTCAACCGCAGCAGCAGCTCGAGATCGAACTTCGCGAAGTCCTCGTCCGGATCGGCCCGGATCGCGTCGGTGAAGTCGGCGATCGGCGGCGTCGACCTGGTTGGAGCTCCCGCCCGACGAGGACGTTCCGAAGGTGAGGATGCCGAGCAGCGTCCGGGCCTGCGCCGCCCGCTGGGGATCCGGGTCGCGCGCGGCCGTGGCAAGCGCGTCCTGCGCCTGCGCCCGCGCGGTCTGGACTTCGAGCGCGTCGTCGAGCCGCTGGGGGAGCGCGCCCGCGAGCGTGTAGAGCTGGAGCGCGCGGCGCTGCGCCGACGTCGTCGCTGGTGCCGAGCAGACCTTCCGCGAGGCCGCCGAGCCGGGTCGACGGCGTCCACGACGCACGACCCGGCGTCGCGGCGTAGATCGACGTCGCCGCTCGCGAGCGCGGACGGCCACGCGCGGACGTCGGCCGCGAGCAGCGCGACGACCACGGCCGCGCGCGACGAGCAGCCCGGCGAGCACGAGGCGGAGCGGCCTCACCTGCTCGCTCCAGTCGAGCCTCGGCGCCCAGGCCCACCGCAGCGCGAGCGCCGCCGCCGCGACGAGCGTCAACGCGACGAGCGCCCACGGGAACGGCGTGTGGTCGTGCGGCGGCGCCTGCGACGAGCGTCGGCGCGGCGACGATCGCCGAGCCCGGGCGGAAGCAGCCGCTGGAAGAGCGCAAGATCGTCCGCGGACGGATTCAGCCCGACGATCCGCACCGGCACGTTGTCGCGACGGTACGACAGCAGCACCGTCGCCAGCCGGTTCAGGTCGCCCGGGTTGTCGTCGAGGTCGCTGACGAGCACGACGGTCGCGTGGTGCGGGCTCGCCGACGGCGATCGAGTGCGCGAGATCCATGCCGGCCGAGATCCGCGTGCCGCCGCTGAACGTCGCCTGCCACGGATTGGGCGGGAAGGTGACGGCGAAGCCGGGCCGCACCTGCTGCGGCAGCGTGAAGTAGCGGACGAACGGCGCCAGGTCGGTCGCCGGCACGCCGGGCGGAAGCGCCTCGTACGCCTCGTCGGAGAAGATGACGAGCCCGAATCGGCCGCCGCTCCGCGAGAGAGCGGCCAGCGTGCCGCCGATCCGCGAGTACGTGTCCGTGGAGATGCTCGCGGAGACGTCGAGCACGAGCACGGTGTCCGCGTGCGTGGGCAGCGGCACGATCGTGCGCGTGTGCGGGTTGCGCGAGAGGAGCAGGAACGCAACCGCGGCGAGCACCCCGGCGGCTGCGAGCGCCGCCAGCACGGCGGCGGTGCGGCGGGCGGGCAGCCGGAAGGCCGGCGCGTCGGCGAGCGGGATCGCGCTCACGACGGCGCCTCGTTCTCGATCTCTGCCACGAGCCCGGACATCGCCTCGCGCTCCGGCTGCGGGCTGCGCCCAGGCGAGGTCGCTCGCCTGCGTCGAGAGCCTCCCGTTACGGGAATCGAGCAGCCGCGCGAGCAGCGCCGAGCGCGCGCCGCCGGTCGGGCGGCGGCCGCGACTCCGCCTCCCGGGCGAGCCGCAACGCGCGCTCGCAGCGCGCCGCCCGCGGCCGCGCGGTCGCGCCGGCGCCGGGCGAGGCGCTGCACCTCGCGTGCGGCGATCGCGACGCCGCCGAGGACGAGCAGTACAGCGAGCACGTCGAGGAGCAGCGCGAGGGTCGACGGGCGCGGTCCGGTACGTCGGCGACGCCGGAGTCGCATCGCCGCGGAAGCGGCGGGCTCGATCCGGCCAGGTCGCCGGCGTTCACGCGTCCGTGCACGTGCAGCACCGGCCACGGCGCCGCGGTTCGAGTGACGCCGCCGCTGCGGGTCGCGACCGACGCGATCACGTGTGGCAGGCGGAGCTTGAGGTCGCCCGAGGGTGAGATGCAGCCCTGCGTCATGCACGCGGCCGGCACCTCGTAGGTGACGACGGACACATCCCCGCGCGCCGCCCGCGTCGTCACCGGCGCGGCGAGCTGGGTCAGCGGCGCGACGTCGGCAGTGAGCTTCAGCGTCCTCGGACGGACGACGCTCCGGTCGAGCAGAACGACGACGCGCGCGACGACGCGGTCGCCGAAGGTGACCGTCGGCGGATCGAAGCCCGCGTGGACGACCAGCGGCGCGGTCGCGGCCAGCGCCGGCGGCGACTCGCTGCGCCCGAGCAGGAGCACGCCGGCGACGGCCGCCGCTGCGACGACGAGCGCGGCGAGCCCGACCCGCGTCAGTGCTCCCACCGGCTCCGCCTCCGCTCCTCGGCCCACTCGAGAAAGGCGCGGTCGATCTCGAACGGGTCGCTCGTCGCGATCGCGACGGGACGCAGGCCGAGCGAGTCGAGCTCGGCGAGCAGGCGCGCGTGCCGCTGCTCGTGCTCGGCACGCCGGCGCGACGCCTCCCTCCGGCTCAGCCGGACGAGCGAGCGAGCGCCGCTGCGCGGGTCGGCGATCGGCACGGCGACGCCGCCGACCGCGGGGAAGCTGCGCTCCCAGACCGGGTCCTGGATCACCACCGGCACGAGATCCCAGCCGTGGCCGATCGCGTCGAGCCACGCCTCCGGCGCGACCGGCGCGAGCAGGTCGGAGAGCACGAAGACGAAGCTGCCGCCGGGGAGGTCGCTGCGGCGGCGCCCGAGGAACGCGAGCGCGCGCTCGATCGTGTCCTCCGGCGCATCGAACGGCGTCTCGCCGCCGTGACGCTCGGCCACGAGCCAGGGCCGGTCGCGGCGGCCCGGCGGAAGCCACCACGCCTCGCCGCCGGCGTAGTCGAGCGCCGCGATGTCCGCGCGCGCAGCGGCGGCACTCGCGACGATCGACGCGACCGCTTCCCGGAGCGCGTCCCGCTTCGCCGGCCACGGCAGCGGCGCCGGGTACAGCCCCATCGCGGGGCGGCGGTCGACGACGACCGCGACGCGCGGAGCCTCGTCGGCCGCGCGGTCGCGGACGACGAACTCGTCCCCGCCGGAGGCCGCGGAGAGCCGCGCGGTCGCGAACCAGTCGATGGTCGAGACGGGATCTCCGGGCTCGTACGGGCGGGACCCGATCACGTCGCTGCCGGGACCGCGGCGGCGGCTGGGGAGATCGCCGAACGGCAGCCCGGTCAGGCGGCGGCGCGGCACGAGCGGGAAGGTGCGCCGCTCGCGAACGGACATTTCCTAAGCGTCCCAGTCGGGCGCCGGCGGCGGCGCCAGCTCGAGGCAGCGGTCGCGGATGGTCGCGAGCGCCTCCTCCCGCCGGAGCCCGCGCGTCTCCGCGAGGAACGAGGCGGTGAGGAAGAGCCGGTGGCCGAGCACGGGCAGGAACAGCCGCTCGACGTCGTCCGGGACGACGTGGTCGCGTCCGTGCAGCAGCGCCCACGCGCGCGCCGTCCGCTCGAGCGTGAGGCTGCCGCGCACCGATGCGCCGATGGAGACGCCCTCGACCTGCCGGGTCGCGCGCACGAGCTCGACCGTCCAGCGCAGCAGCAGCTCGTCGACGTAGACGTCCTCCACCGCGCGCTGCAGCGCCCGCAGCTCGTCGGCCGTGACCGCCGGCTCGAGCGCCTCGATCGGGTGCCCGTGCCGCTGCGCGAGCACGATCGACACCTCCTCGTCCTCGTGCGGATAGCCGAGCCCGGCGCGCAGCGCGAACCGGTCGAGCTGCGCCTCCGGCAGCGGGAACGTCCCTTCCTGGTCGATCGGATTCTCGGTGGCGAGCACGAGGAAGGGCGCCGGCAGCGGCCGCGTGACGCCGTCGATCGTCACCTGCCGCTCCGCCATCGCCTCGAGCAGCGCCGACTGCGTCCGCGGCATCGCGCGGTTGATCTCGTCGACGAGCACGACGTTGGCGAAGACGGGACCGGCGCGGAACTCGAACTCGCGCGTCTTCTGGTTGAAGATCGAGAGGCCGGTGACGTCCGTGGGCTGCAGGTCGGGCGTGCACTGGAGCCGCGAGAACGCCGCGCCGTCGATGGTCTGGGCGATCGACCGGGCCAGAATCGTCTTGGCCGTCCCGGGCACGTCCTCCAGCAGCACGTGGCCGCCGGAAACGAGCGCCGCGAGGACGAGCGCGATCTCGTCGTGCTTGCCGATCACGACCCGCTCGACGTTCGCGAGCAGTCGCGCGGCCGTCTCGTGGACGGGCCCCGGCTCGTCGATCGGCTCGGGCTTCGGCGCTTGCACCATTACGAGCGGAAAGGTATAGAGTGGCGACCGTTGTCCGGTCAACTATCGAGGGGTTCGGCGTCGCCAGACCGTCGCCGCCGGCCCCGTCGGCTTTCGAGGAGGGTCATGAACACGTCATTCTCCGCCGCTCGCATCGGAGCGGGGATCGCAGTCGTCTTCGCCGCGTTCGCGGTCGCCGGGCCGGTGCTCGCGGCCCCGTCGCACGCGCGGGACGCCCAGGGCGCCGCGGTGAAGGTCACCGCCACCGAGTTCAAGTTCGCGCTCTCGCCCACGAGCGCCAAGGCCGGCTCCGTCACGTTCACGCTCGTGAACAAGGGCCACATCGCCCACGATTTCGCCATCGCCGGCAAGAAGACCCCGGTGATCAGCCCCGGCAAGACGGCGACGCTGACCGTGACGCTGAAGACCGGCAAGTACCCGTACAAGTGCACCGTTCCCGGCCACGCCGCGGCGGGCATGAAGGGGACGTTCACCGTTAAGTAACCCTGGTGGGGCAAAAATCCCCCGCTATCGCCATTGAAGTACTGCGGAGTCGCTGCTACGGTCGCCGTGGCCCAGCCGTGACAGAAGTCGATACTCAGTTCGTCCATACGTTCCTGCTCGCTCACGAGGAGCGCATGCTCTGGCGTCGGTTCGTCGAGACCCACGCGACCATCGTTCGCCGCCTCGACGAGAACCTCCGCGCCCAGAGCGGACTCACACTGTCCTCGTTCGAGGTGCTGTACGAGCTCGTGAAGGTGCCGGGGAACCAGCTGCGCATGGCCGAGCTGGCCGACCGGCTGCTGTTCACGCGCAGCGGCGTCACGCGCCTCGTCGACCGGCTCGTTCGTGACGGCTACGTCGAACGTCACGAATGCGTCCACGACGGGCGCGGCGTCTACGCGATCCTGACGCAGAAGGGCTTCGACGTCTTCGAGGCGGCCGCTACCCCGCACATCGACGGCATCCGCCGCCTCTTCATCGACCGGCTCGACGGCTGGGACGAGGTCCTGCGCCGCCTGCTCGACCAGCTCGCGCCCGAGACGGCCGCGAAGAGCCTCGCCTAGCCGGCCGGGCTCGTCTCCGGCGACATCGGTTCGATCACGCCGGCTTCGCCGGCGGCGACCTGGCCCGCGGTCGTCTTCCGCAGCGGGATCTCACGGAGCATCCAGGTGAGGCCGAAGGCCACGGCGGAGATGGCCGCGGCGACGATGAACACCGGATGGAGCGCCGCCGAGAACGCCTGGACGTAGGCGTTGTGGACCTCCGGCGGCAGGTGCTTCACCACCTTCGGGTTCACCCCGGCCGGGATCTTCGCTCCGGGCGGCAGGCGCGAGGCCAGCTCGGTACGCAGTCGGTTCACGAAGATCGCACCGAACGCGGCGACGCCGATCGACCCGCCGATCTGGCGGAAGAGAGTCGAGCCCGACGTGGCCACACCCAGGTGCTTGTAGTCGACCGAGTTCTGGACGGCGAGCACGATCACCTGCATCACCAGCCCGAGCCCGAGCCCGACGACCAGCATGAACAGCGCGGCGAGCCACGTCGACGTGCCGAGCTTCAGCGTCGCGAGCAGGAAGAGCCCGAACGTCAGGATCGCGGTGCCGAAGATCGGGAACACCTTGTAGCGGCCCCAGCGCGAGATGAGGATGCCGCTCGCAATCGACGTGACGAGCAGACCGCCCATCAACGGCGTCATCATCAGCCCCGACGCCTTGGCGCTGTGACCCTTCACGATCTGCAGGTAGAGCGGCAGGTACACGACGGCGCCGAAGAGCGCGAGCCCGACGATGAAGCCGATCCCGCTCGTGACGTTGAAGATCCGGTTCTTGAACAGCTCGAGCGGGAGGATCGGCTCGGCGGCGCGGCTCTCGACGTAGACGAACAGGACGAGCCCGAGGATGCCGAGCACGAGCAGCGCGATCATCTCGGCGGAGAACCACGCGTACGTCGTGCCGCCGAGGCTTACGAACAGCACGATCGCCGAGAGGCCCGCCGCGAGCAGCGCTGCGCCGAGATAGTCGATCTTGTGAGCGACCTTCGCCGCATGGCTGTGGAACACGACGGCGATGACGGCCAGTGCCGCGATGCCGACCGGCAGGTTGACGTAGAAGATCCAGCGCCAGCTGAGGTTGTCCGTGAAGAAGCCGCCGAGCAGCGGGCCGATCACCGTCGAGACGCCGAAGACCGCGCCGAAGAAGCCCGTGTAGCGGCCGCGGTCGCGCGGCGGGACGATGTCGCCGACGACGGCCATCGTGGTCACGATCAGTCCGCCGGCGCCGAGACCCTGCAGCGCGCGGAAGCCGATCAGCTGCGTCATCGTCTGGCTGGCGCCGCAGAGCGCCGACCCGATCAGGAAGAGGACGATGGCGAACTGGAGCACGATCTTGCGGCCGTAGAGGTCGCCCAGCTTCCCGTACAGCGGCCCGGTCACCGTCGACGCGAGCAGATAGCCGGTCACCACCCACGAGATGTGCTGGAGCCCGTGCAGGTCGCCGGCGATGGTCGGCAGCGCGGTTGAGACGATCGTCTGGTCGAGCGACGCGAGCAGCAGCACGAGCATCAGCGCCGCGAAGATCAGGCGCACGCGCGGGGCGGGCGCGTCGGGAGCTGCGTTGAGGTCGGCCTGCGGCTCCGTCACATCGTCATCCTGCCTATTCGGTCAGACCTTGGCGTCGCCGAGGCGCATCCCCTCGTCCGGCTCCTCCGCCTCGCCCCCGCCGCGGACACGGAGGATCAGCCCGCCGACGAGCAGCAGCAGGAGCTCGACCACCGTGATCGCCACGCGGTTGAGCAGCGTCGCGCCGAGCGCCGCCCCTTCCGGGACGATCGCCAGCATCAGGCCGTACATCGTCCCCTCGCGCACCCCCAGGCCGGACGGCGCGATCACGACGAGCACCGCCACGATCGCGCCGACCGCGGCGACACCGCCGAGGTAGACGACCGACTGGAGATCCGGGTGCGCGCCCACCGAGCGCAGCAGCAGCCACAGCGCGCCGCCGCCGATCACCCACGTGCCGGAGTAGAAGACAAGGAGGAAGGCCATCGTCACCGGACGCAGCGGCGGCAGCTCCTCCGTGTAGCCGAACCGGCGGAGCACCCGCGCCATGATCGGACGGAAGAGCTGCGGCTGCACGAGCGCAGCGACGACGACGGCGAACGCGACGAGGGGGACGAGCGGACCGCGCTCGCCGTTCACCCACGTGAGGCTGATCACGAAGACCATCACGCCGGCCACCGCCGAGATCGCCGCTTCGAGCAGCATCGACGCGGTCACGAGCGCCGCGTCGGTCACGCCGGCGCGCCGTGCCGCGACGACGCGCGCGGCCGGCGTCCACACGCCGCCGGGGATGTACTTCGCCAGCATCGAGACCATCTCCGCGCGCAGCGCGACCGGATACGAGAGGTGGATGTCCCAGTCGGCGAGGATCCGCATCCAGCCGAACACGAAGGTGAGGTAGTACACCGCGAGCACGCAGCACGCGAGCACGAACAGGCTGAGGTTCGCGTTGCGGAGGTCGGCGCCGGCCGCGCGGAACGAGCCGTGCACGGCCCAGGCGATGCAGACGACGAAGATCACGCCGACGGCGAACTGCCCGACGAGGACCAGCCGCGGATGCGCGGCCAGCGTCTCCCGGAGCCGCGTCAGCCTCGCCCGCACGTCACGCCTTCGCGAGGTGCTGCTCGAGCCACTCGCCCGTCAGGCGGTTCGCCCGCACCTCGTTCGTGTAGCGCGTGAAGCCGTGCCCCTCGTCCTCGAACACGACGTACTCGACCTCGCGGCCGAGCTCGCGGAGCCGCTCGACCATCTGGTCCGACTCGTCCTTCGGAACGCGCGGATCCTTCGCCCCCTGCATGACGAGCAGCGGCGCCCGCGCCTGGTCGACGTAGGTGATCGGCGAGCGCTCGCGCAGGAAGTCCTCCTCGGTGTCGGGGTCGCCGACCCAGTCCGCCATGAACCGCCGCCATTGCGGCGGCGCGTTGCGCGTGGCCGTCACGAGGTTCGACGGGCCGACGATGTCGACCGCGGCGGACCAGTACTCCGGCAGCCGCGTCACGCAGGTGAGCGTGGCGAACCCGCCGTACGAGCCGCCGTAGACGCCGAGCCGGTCGCCGTCGACGAAGTCCTGGGCGCGCAGCCACTCGGCGGCGTGCCGCCAGTCCTCGAGGTCGCCCCCGCCCCAGTCGCGATGGATCAGCTTCTGGTACGTCTTGCCGTACCCGGTCGAGCCGCGGATGTTCGTGGCGAGCACGCCGATTCCGCGGCTGAGGAGATACTGGTACAGGGGCCGGTAGATCGGCTTCTCCTGCGCTTCGGGGCCGCCGTGGATGGCGAGGACGAACGGCGCCCGGCCGTCGCCCTCCGGCCGAAGCAGCCAGGCCGGGATCTCGCGGCCGTCGAAGCTCGTGTAGCGGATCAGCTCCGGATCGCGCAGGCGCAGCGCGCCGAGCCCGCCGAGGCGGCTCTCGGTCACCGCGCGCGCGGATCCGGTGGCGGTGTCGACGACGTAGACCTCCGCGGGTCGCGTCGGCTGGTCCCAGACGATCGCGACGCTCGAGCCGTCGCGCGAGACGGTCAGGCCCGAGCCGATCGGCGACACCGTCCCGTCGGGAAGCTGCGGAGCCGGCAGTTCCTTCCCGCTGACGAGGTCGCGGACGCGGAGCCGTGCCCAGCCGTCGACGTTCTCGAGCCACGCGAGCACGCGCCCGTCGGCGGAGCCGGCCACCTCCTCGACGTCGGCGTCCGGCGTCTCCACCCACTCGGTCGCGCCCGAGGCGAGGTCGTAGCGGGCGAGCGCCTGGAACTCGCGGCCGTCGTCGCTGACGAGGTGGAAGCCGGAGCCGTCCGGCAGCCAGGGGCCGGGGAGGAACTTGACCTCGCCCTCGTGCGGCGTCAGCTCGGAGGCTTCGCCCGACGCCACGTCCAGCACGAAGATGGAGTAGTCGCTGTTCGACCGGAGGTCGATCAGGAGCAGCTTCGACCCGTCCGGCGACCAGCCGCCCGGGAAGGCGTACCGGCCTTCGCCGAAGACCGGGCGCGGCTCGCCGCCGTCGGCGGACTGCACCCAGACCTCGAAGTCTGCGGGCGTCCGCCGGTTGGCGCCGTAGGCGAACGACCGGCCGTCGGGCGTCCAGGCGTTCCCGTCGATCGCGTGCTGCACCTGCGCGAGGTCGGTCAGCTGCTCCGGCCAGCCGCCGCCCGCGGCGATCCGGTAGAGCTGGTTGAACTCGTCGCCGTCGCGATCGGCGCTGAACAGCACCTCGCCGTCGTCGCGGACGGCGAGTCCGCGCACGGTGTTCTCCGTGAACGACGTCAGCTGCTGCGGCCGTCCGCCGTCGACCGACGCGCTCCAGAGGTTGAACTGCCCCGACGTGTTCGTGACGAAGTAGACGGCGTCGCCACCGGGCGTGAACGCGAGCGTCGGCAGGAAGCGGCGGTAGGCGAAGAACTGCTCGAACGGCGGCTGTTCGGTCATAGACGGACCCTATAGACGGAGCACCGCCGCACCGCGAATCTCGCCGCTGCGCAGCCGGTCGAGCGCCTCGTTCGCCCGCTCCAGCTCGAAGACCTCCGTCTCCGTCCGTACCGGCACCTGCGGCGCCAGCGCCAGGAACTCCTCGCCGTCGCGGCGGGTGAGGTTGGCGACCGAGCGGACGAGGCGCTCCTCCCAGAGCAGCTCGTACGGGAAGCTCGGGATGTCGCTCATGTGGATCCCGGCGCAGACGACGGAACCGCCCTTCGCAAGCGCGCGCAATGCCGCGGGGACGAGCTCGCCCGCGGGCGCGAACACGATCGCCGCGTCGAGCTGCTCCGGCGGAAGCTCGTCCGACGCTCCCGCCCACTCGCACCCGAGCTCGACCGCGAATGCGCGCGCCGCCTCGTCTCCGCGGCGGACGAAGCCGAACAGCCGCCGTCCCTGGTGGCGCGCCAGCTGCGCGACGATGTGCGCGGATGCGCCGAATCCGTACAGGCCCAGACGCTCCGCGTCTCCCGCGAGCCGCAGCGAGCGGTAGCCGATCAGCCCGGCGCACAGCAGCGGCGCCACCTGAACGTCGGGATAGCCGTCCGGGATCGGGAAGCAGTAGCGCGCGTCCGCGACGACGTACTCCGCATAGCCGCCGTCGAGGTCGTAGCCGGTGAAGCGCGCCGAGTCGCAGAGGTTCTCGCGGCCGGAGACGCAGTAGCGGCAGACGCCGCACGTCCAGCCGAGCCACGGCACGCCGAGCCGCCGCCCGTCGTCGGTCACACCGACGATCTGATGCCCCGGGACGAGCGGCAGCTTCGGCCGCGTCAGCTCGCCGTCGACGACGTGCAGGTCGGTGCGGCAGACGCCGCACGCGAGCACGCGCAGCCGCAGCTGCCCCGGCCCCGCCTCCGGCACGGGCAGATCGCGCAGCTGCAGCGGCTCCCGCTGCCGCTCGAGCACCATCGCGCGCACGCCCCGATCGTACGCCTGCCCACTGCCGCCCGGACGCGAGGCCCGCGGCTAGGCTCGGGCGATGCGCGGACTCTCCCTGTTCGTCCTCCGCCACAAGTGGTGGGTCGTCGCCTTCTGGCTGATCGTGCTGATCGGCGGCGTGCCCAACCTCCAGCGGGCGACGAACGCGCTGTCGCAGGAGTTCTCCGTCCCGGGCCGGGAGGGCTTCGAGACGAACCTGGCGCTGTTCAAGACCTACCGCGTCGACCCATCGGTCAGCTCGATCGTTCCGGTGTTCACGCTGCCGGCCGGCACGACGGTCGACTCGCCCGGCGTGAAGGCGCAGCTCGCCCGCGCGATGGGCCGTGCGGCAGCCGCGGTGCCCGGCTCTCACGTCGTCTCGTTCGCGTCCACCGGGAACAAGGCGTTCGTCTCGTCCGACGGGCGCACGACCTTCGGCATCGTCTGGATCCCGTTCAAGGCGAAACGCGGCTTCTCGGGCGCGACGACGGAGACCGACGCGATTCGCGGCGCCCTGCAGAAGGCGCCGCCGGCCGGCGCAATCGTCCACGTCACCGGCTACGACGCGCTGAACGACTCCGCCAGCGGCGGCAAGGGCCCGGGAGTGCTGATCGAAGCGATGATCGGCGGACTCGGCGCGCTGATCGTGCTCGCGTTCGTGTTCGCGTCGTTCATCGCGATCGTCCCGATCGTGATGGCGATCTTCGCCATCGTCGCCACCTTCATGCTCATGTGGGGGCTGACGACCTTCGCGAGCGTCTCATTCATCGTCCAGTTCCTCGTCGCGCTGATCGGACTCGGCGTCTGCATCGACTACACGCTGCTCGTCGTCCTGCGCTGGCGCGAGGAGCACGCCGGCGGCGCGGACAACGAGCACGCGGTCGTGCAGGCGATGGAGACGGCCGGATCGTCGGTCGTCTTCTCCGGGACGACGGTGGGCATCGGGCTGCTCGCGCTGGTGGTGCTGCCCGTTCCGTTCCTCCGCTCGATCGGGTACGCCGGCATGCTCATCCCGATCGTCAGCGTGGCCGTCTCGATCACGTTGCTGCCGGTGATCCTCGCCACGATCGGACCGTGGATCGACCGGCCGCGGCTGCGCACCGAGCGGGACGCGAGCCGGTTCTGGACAAGGTGGGCGTCGGGTGTCGTGCGCCGCCGCTGGTGGGCGGCCGGGCTGGCGACGGCGATCCTGCTCGCGCTCGCCATCCCCGCGACGCAGATCCAGGTCGGCAACGCGAGCCCCGAGTCGCTGGCGAAGGCCGGCGACGCGCGCGCCGGGCTCGACGCGCTCACGAGCTCCGGGATCGGCTCGGGCGCGCTGACGGAGTTCCTCGCACTCGTGCGCGATCCCGCGCGCGCGGGCGAGGTCGCAGGGAAGCTCGCCGCCGTCGACGGCGTACGCGGCGCGACGGTCGCGTGGACCGGCAATGGTGCGGCCGTCGTCGTCGCGCTGCCGAAGGGCCAGGCGAACTCGAGCGGCGGGCGGCAGCTGTACTCGCGCCTGAAGTCCGCCGCGCACACCGTGCCGGGCTCGACCGTCGGCGGACAGGTCGCGCAGGGCGCCGACTTCGTCTCGGCGGTGTACGGGAGCTTCCCAATGATGATCGCGCTGATCGCCGTGCTGACGCTGATCCTGCTCGCGCGCGCGTTCCGCTCGATCATCCTGCCGCTGAAGGCGGTGCTGCTGAACCTGCTGTCCGTCGCGGCCGCGTGGGGCGTGCTCGTGCTCGTCTGGCAGGACGGCTGGGGCTCGCACATCCTCTGGGGCGTCCCGAGAACCGGGGCGATCACCGCGTTCATCCCGCTGATGGTGTTCGCGTTCCTGTTCGGGCTCTCGATGGACTACGAGGTCTTCATCCTGGCGCGCATCCGCGAGGAATACGACGTCACCGGCGACACCGACGAGGCGGTGGTCGTCGGCATCTCGCGCACGGGCCGGCTGGTGACGAGCGCCGCCCTCATCCTCTTCCTCGCGTTCGCCGCGCTCGGGTCAGGCCCCGAGGTGATCATCAAGATCTTCGCCACCGGCCTCGGCGCCGGAATCATCATCGACGCGACCATCGTCCGGATGCTGCTCGTGCCGGCGCTCGTATCGCTGTTCGGCCGCTGGAACTGGTGGCTGCCGAGCTGGCCGGCGCGGCTGCTGCGCGTGCAGCCGTCCGCCGCGCGCGAAAGCTAGGCTCCCGCCCGTGGAGACGACGCTCCCCTGGAGCTGGTACGTCGACCCCGAGATCCTCCGCCGCGAGCAGGAGAAGATCTTCCGCTCGGCCTGGCAGTACGCCGGCCATCTCGGCCAGCTGCCGGAGCCGGGGACGTTCTTCACGTCGCGCGCCGGGCGCCTGCCCGTGGTGGTCACGCGCGCCCGCAATGTCTCGGGGCCCCCACGAAGTGCGGAGCACTTCGTGGGGCAGGGCGGCGAGCTGCGCGCGTTCCTCAACGTCTGCCGCCACCGCGGCTTCCCGCTCGCGGACGGCGAGGGCCGCCGCGAGACGCTGCAGTGCCCCTACCACGCGTGGACGTACGGGCTCGACGGCTCGCTCCGGGCGGCGCCGCGCTCCGACGAGGAGCCGGACTTCCCCAAGGAGGAGCTCGGCCTGTGCGCCGTCGCCGTCGGCGCCTGGGGCCCGTTCGTCTTCGTCAACGCCGGCCCCGATCCGGAGCCGCTGGCGGACGCGCTCGGCTCGATGCCGGCGCAGGTGGCCGAGCTCGGGCTCGCCGTCGACGAGCTGCGCCACTACGTCCGCTGGGAGGCCGAGGTCGAGGCGAACTGGAAGATCGTCTGCGAGAACTTCCTCGAGTGCTACCACTGCCAGGTCGCCCATCCGAGCTTCTCGGAGGTAATCGACGTGTCGGCCGAGGCGTACGCGCTCGACGCGAACGGCCGGCTGTCGAGCCAGTTCGGGCCGGTACGTGACAGCGGCCGCACCAAGATGGACGTCGAGGGCGAGCTGCCGCGCAGCCAGTTCCACTTCCTCTGGCCGAACCTGACCGTGAACATCTTCCCGGGGCGGCCGAACGTCTCGATCGGGCCCGTCGTCCCGGTCACGACCGGCACGACCCACCGCTTCCTCGACTACTTCTTCGGCCCCGAGGTCGACCAGGCCTGGATCGACGACCTGATGGCCTTCGACGCCCAGGTGGGGCGGGAGGACAAGGTGCTCGTCGAGGGCGTCCACCGCGGCGTCGCCTCGGGCGGGCTCGAGCACGGGTTCGTGATGAGCCGGAGCGAGCAGCTGATCGGCCACTTCCAGCAGCTCACCGCAGCCGCGCTCGCGGACGACTAGCCGGCGCAAGTGTCGGAATCCGCTCGCGCGGATTCCGACACGCGTGAAAACCCCTGAAGCGGCCGCTGTCGCGGCCGGAGGCTTGATGTTTCACACCAAGCCTCTAGCCGTTCCGAGTGGAGCGCGGTACATTCTTCTCCTTTTCGAGTCCTAAAACAGACAGGAGGGTTTCTTGTGAAGCGTCTTCTCCCGCTGCTCGCCGCGGCGGCGCTCATCGCCGTACCCGCGGCGTCGGCCCGGCACGACGGGGCGCCGACCCTGCAGGCCGGCAAGCTGATCGTCGCGTTCGGCGATCCGGCTCCCGGCTTCGCCTCGGGCACGGTCCGCGGCACCACGGTGACGAACCCGCGCGGCTACGAGGTCGACCTCGCGTCCGCGATCGCCGCCAAGCTCGGGCTCACTCCGGTCTGGGTGTACACGTCGTGGAACAGCCTGTTCGCTCCGGGCACGAAGAAGTTCGACGTCTCGTTCCAGGAGGCGACGATCACCGCGCAGCGGAAGAAGACCGTCGACTTCACCACGACGTACCTGAACGCGAACCAGGGCGTGCTCATCTCGAAGCAGACGACGGCGCCGAAGAGCATCGCCGACCTGAAGAAGCTGCAGACGTGCGCGCAGACGAACACAACCGGACTCGACTGGATCACGACGCAGCTGCATCCGGACAAGAAGCCGCTGACGTATCCGACGACGACCGCCGCGTATCAGGCGGTGCAGATCAACCAGTGCCAGGCGCTGATCCTCGACGTGCCGCTCGTCGCGCTGGAGAAGAAGCAGAACCCGAGCAAGTTCGGCGCGGTGGCCGGACAGATCGCCACGCACGAGCAGTACGGCGCGGTGCTCCAGAAGGGCTCGAAGCTGACCCCGGTCGTCGACGGCGTGATGAAGCAGCTGACGGCGAACGGTACGATCGCCAAGCTCCAGAAGAAGTGGTTCAACCTCAACTTCGCGGCCATCCCGACCCTGAAGTAGCTCCATGCACGCGCTGCACCAGGTCGCCCACGCGTTCTTCAATCCGCACAGCTTCACGCTGGCGCTGCCGGATGTGTGGGCGGGCTTCCAGGTGAACCTCCACATGATGGTGATCGCGGAGGCCCTGGTCCTGGTGTTCGCGCTGGCACTCGCAATCGTCCGCGGTCTGCCGGGGCGCGGAGCGAAACCGCTCCGCGTCCTGGCGATCGCGTACACCGACTTCTTCCGCGGCACGCCGATCATCATCGTGGCGTTCTTCGTCGGCTTCGGGATCCCGGGCCTCCAGCTGGGCTACATCTCGAGCCGCTCGATCGTCACCTACGGCGTGATCACGCTCACGCTCGTGTACACGGCGTACGTGACCGAGGTCTACCGCGCCGGCATCGAGTCGATTCACCCGAGCCAGCGGGCGGCGGCGCGCTCGCTCGGCCTCTCGTACTTCCAGTCGATGCGCTACGTCGTCGTCCCGCAGGCGGTGCGGCGCGTGATCCCGCCGCTGCTGAACGACTTCGTCGGCCTGCAGAAGGACACGGCGATCGTCTCGGTCATCGGCGTCACCGAGGCGGCGTCGCTGGCGCAGCAGTTCTCCACCCAGAACGGCGACTTCGCGTCCTACGTCGTCGCGGCGGTGCTGTTCATCCTGATCACGATTCCGCTCGCACGCTTCACCGATCACATCGTCGCCGAGCGCGAGAAGCGCGAGCGCGCGCAGGCGTTTTGACGGCGGCCTCCGGCGGGAACGGGAAGGCGTCGTTCGTCGACGTCCGCGGCGTGCACAAGTGGTTCGGCGAGCTGCAGGTGCTCGACGACATCGACCTGACCGTGGACGAGCATCACGTCGTCTGCCTGATCGGCGCCTCCGGATCGGGCAAGTCCACCCTGCTGCGCTGCATCAACCGGCTGGAGCGCGTCGAGCAGGGCGAGATCGTCGTGGACGACCAGACGGTCACCGCCGAGAAGGTGAACGTGAACGAGCTGCGGCGGAAGATCGGGATCGTCTTCCAGGCGTACAACCTGTTCCCGCACATGACCGTGCTCCAGAACGTGACGCTCGCACCGCGCAAGACCGGCCGCCTCTCGCGCCACGAGGCCGACGCGAAGGCGCATCTGCTGCTGCGGCGGATCGGCCTGGAGGACAAGGCGAACGAGTATCCGGACCGGCTGTCGGGCGGTCAGCAGCAGCGCGTCGCAATCGTGCGCGCGCTGGCGATGGAGCCGAAGCTGATGCTGCTCGACGAGATCACGAGCGCGCTCGATCCGCAGCTCGTCACCGACGTGCTCGCCCTCGTGCGGGAGCTGGCGGAGAGCGGGATGACGATGATCATCGCCACGCACGAGATGGGCTTCGCCCGCGAGGTGGCGGACAAGGTCTGCTTCCTCGACAAGGGGCAGATCCTCGAGGAGGGCGACCCGGAGCAGATCTTCACCGACCCGCACGAGCCGCGCACGCGCGAGTTCCTCGCCCGCGTCCTCGAAGCGGAGAAGCAGTCGTGAAGAACCCGCTGAGACGGAAGGGGCGCAGCCGCTCGCCGCTCGCGATCGCGGCGTTCATCGCCATTCCGCTGTTCTTCTCGTCGCTGATGGCGTCGACGCTCGCGCTGGAGAAGCCGCGCGTCGTGCAGTGGACGAGCGGCGGCAGGCTGCTGACGACGTGGCACGAGCCGTCGCCGTCGACCGAGGCGAAGGTCTGGCTGTGGGCGCTCGTCCCGCCGCTCGTGCTGATCCTCGTCGGCTGGTTCGCGGTGCGGCTGCCGCACGGGTTCTACGTCTCGTGCGTCGCGGCGATCGTGATCGCGCTGGCGGTCGTGCACCGGGTGAACATCTGGGCACTGCACCACGCGCTGCGCTTCCCGATGGGCGTCGACCTGATCCCGAAGACGAACCTGCAGTCGAATCAGTACGACGCGGGCCAGTGGGAGCGCATGGCGCGCGACACCGCGCTCAGCCTCTCGCACTGGACGATCGCGATTGCCGCCATCGCCATCGCCGTCGTCGCCACCGCGGCCGCCCGGCGGCGCTACTTCGCACGGATGCCTGCGGAGCTGTTCGCCCCGGTCGAGAGCATCCACGCCGTCGACTCGACCATGCCGGGGCTCGGCCCCGACGCCTCCTCCGAGTAGACGCGTGTCCTAGCGGCGCTCGAGCAGCGCGCGGGCCGTGTCGTGCACGGACTCGTCGCTCTCCTGCCAGAGCCGCTCGGCCAGGTAGGCGAGCACGTCGCGGATCGACACGATCCCGACGAGATTGCCGTCCTCGACGACCGGGAGATGGCGGAGCCTGCGCTCCTTCATCAGCTCTGCCGCCGCGAGGATCCCGTCGTCCGCCGAGATCGTGGCCAGGCTCGACGTCATCACCTCGCTGAGCGGCGTCGCGTCGAAGTCGGCGCTCTCGCCGGCGAGGCGGAGCACGTCCCGCTCGGTGAAGATGCCGGCCAGGGCCGGCCCGTCGCAGACGACGACCGAGCCGACGCCGGAGTCGAGCATCTTCCGAATCGCCGCACCCGCGGTCTCGTCCGGGCGCGCCGTGACGAGCTTGACCCGCATCAATCCACCGATCTGCATCTCGCCTACCTCCTCGACAACTGGTGACAATCGACACGATATCGGGAACAACCAATCCGCGCCACCCCTCGTTGTCCTCTTCAGCTATAGTTAACCCAGTTAACGATTATGCGAAACCAGGTTAACGATATGACCAACACAACAACGCATTCCCAGACCGACACCCTCGCCGTCGCCGAAGGTCTCCGCCCCGTGCTGCTGCGGATCAACCGCGAGCTCCGGCGCGAGACCCGCGCCGGCGGCGCCTCGCCGGAACAGGTCGCCCTCCTCGTCGCGATCAAGTACACGCCGGGAATCGGCGTCCGCGACCTCGCCGCGCGCGAGCGCATCTCCGCCGCCGCTATGTCGAAGCACGTCGACCGGCTCGAGCGCGACGGACTCGTCACGCGCACGCCGAGCGAGGCCGACCGCCGCCGCGTCGGGCTGACGCTCACCCCCGAGGGCCAGAAGATCCTGCGGCGCGTCCGCTCGCGGCGCACCGCCTGGCTCGTCTCCCGGCTCGACCGGCTGAGCCCGAACGAGCTCGCCTCGATCGAGGCGGCGCTGGAGCCGCTGGCGCAGCTGCCGCACGAGCTGGACGGTCGATGACGGCAGCACTCGTTCGTCTGAACCACCGGACCTTCTCCAGCTTCCGCTACCGCAACTACCGCCTCTTCTTCGCGGGACAGACGGTCTCGCAGGTCGGCTCGTGGATGCAGCGGATCGCGCTCGGCTGGTTCGTCTGGCAGCTCACCCATTCCGCCTTCGCCGTCGGCGTGATGGCGCTGGCGACGTTCCTGCCGTTCACGCTGTTCGGCCTGTTCGCCGGCGTGCTCGCCGACCGGCTCGACGCGCGCCACACGGTGATCGCGACGCAGGCCGGCCAGCTCGTCACGGCCACCGCGCTCGCGTGGATCGCGCTCGCCGGGATCGCGCAGCCGTGGATGCTCTACGTGATCGCCTTCGTCAACGGGATGGTGCTCGTGCTCGACGTCCCGTCCCGCCAGCAGCTCACGTACCGCATGGTCGGGCGCGAAGACCTGCCGAACGCGATCGCGCTCAACTCGAGCCTGTTCAACGCGTCGCGGATCCTCGGCCCTGCCGTCGCGGGCGTGCTCCTCGGGTTCGCGGGCGCCGGCGTGTGCTTCCTCGTCAATGCGATCAGCTTCCTCGCGGTGCTGCTCAGCCTGTTTGCGATGCGCACGCGCGACTTCTTCCCGCTGGCGAAGTTCGAGCGGCCGGAGATCTGGCGCGGCACCCGCGAGGGACTCGCGTACGTGCTGCACCAGCCCAAGATGCTCGTCATCCTCGGATTGACCGTCGTGCTCAGCACGTTCGCGTTCAACTTCAACGTGACGCTGCCGGTGCTCGCGGGCCAGACGCTGCACACGAACGGGCAGGTGTACGGGATCCTGTCGGCGATGTTCGGTGCGGGCGCACTCGTCGGCGCGCTCGCCGCCGCATCGCTCGGCCGCGCCTCGACGCGCGTGCTGCTCCTCGGCAGCCTCGTCTTCACCGGATCGGAGCTGCTGCTCGCGCCGGTAACGACGCCGTGGGTCGCCGGCTCGCTCCTGTTCGTGACCGGAGCCGGCTTCACCGCCTGGTCGGCGAGCTCGAACACGTCGATGCAGCTCGCCGCGCCCGACCACCTACGCGGGCGGATCATCGGCCTCTACTTCTACGCCTTCAACGGCACCGGCCCGATCGGAGGGATCCTCGCCGGGTGGCTCTGCGCCAAGGGCGGGACCGAGCTGGCCTTCGCCGTCGCCGGAGTCGTCGGCCTCGCCGGCACCGCGGTCGCGGCGATGCGGCTCCTCCCCAAACGGGGGATTCGCGTCCGGCAAACGGCGGAGCTGAGCCGCGCGGGCTGAGTGGTGCGCCCACCACTGCAAGTTTCTGCGAGGGGCGGCATCTTCACTTTCAGGCCGGGCGGTGGGCCGCAGCCCGCCCGGCCCTTTCCTTTCTAGAGCACCTCCAGCACCAGATCGGTGTCGTAGGTGCGCGCGACGCGGGCGGCCTCGGCGGCCAGCTCGCGGCGCCGCGCGGCCGTCAGCTTCACGAACGGCTCGACGCGGATCTCCGTGCGGCGGCCTCGGCGCTTCCGGGCCCACGTCCCGGCCACCGTGCCGTCGACGAGCAGCGCCGGATTCGGGCCGGCGCCCCGGTGGAAGATCCGCTCGCGCTCGTGCGGGATCAGCCGCTCGCGGGGCGTGCAGCCGATCACGTAGACGTCGTAATGGCCGAGCAGCCGCACGCCGGGCGGCGCATCATCGGGGAACGCCGTGCCGGCGGGTACGAGCGCGCGGTGGCCGTCGACGTCGACCTCCTCGAGCCCGGCGGCGAGCTCGGAGAAGGCGTCGTCCGGGAGCTTCTGGGACAGCCAGTGCTCGAGCTCGTCGCGGCGCACCGGCCCGTACGCGGCGAGGTGCCGCCGGCACGCCTCGACCGCCGCGTCGCGCGGGTCGAGCTCGCGCCAGCCGGGGACCCAGCGGTCGCAGCGGACGAAGGTGACGCTGCGCCCCTTCGGCGGACCGTGGCAGATGCGATCAGCAGCCGGCGCGAGGTAGTGCCCCCACGAGTCGGCGGCGAGCTGCTCGCCGAGTCGCCCTCCAACCGCGGCGCCGATCTCCACGCGGGTGCGCGGCTCGCCGTCGGCGAGGACGCCGAGCACCGACTCGCGCAGCTGCTCAGCCTCGGCGAGCGTGAGTCCCTGCCAGTTCAGCCAGAACTGCTGCCGCCAGCGCGCGCCGAAGGCGCCGAGCGCCTTCCACAGCGGGAAGTCGTCCGCCGGATGCAGGTGCAGCGTCCCGCGCACGGTCGACGCCTTGACCAGCTCCCGGGACTGCGCCAGCGCGTCCTGCACCTCGCCGGCGGTGACGTCGTCCACCCGCGCCGAGATCGCCAGCTCCGCGCCGCTGGAGAGCTGGGCGTGCACGCCGCACGTCTCCCGGACGACATCCAGCAGCCGTTCGCGCGGCGCGCGGGCGTCGAGGCTGCTCCGCGCCAGCCGCCTCGCCACCACCTGATCCCAGCCGAGACTGCGCACCTGCCGCGAAGATATGCACATCGACGCCTTCCGCACACCGGACGAGCGCTTCGCGGCGCTCCCGGACTATCCGTTCGAGCCGCACTGGCTCGACCTGGACGGGCTGCGCATGCACTACCTGGACGAGGGCCCGCTGCTGGAGGTGGGGGCGATCCCGTTCTGCTCCTGCACGGCGAGCCGACCTGGTCGTTCCTCTGGCGGAAGATCATCCCGCCGCTCGCCGCCGGGCGGCGCGTGATCGCTCCCGACCTGATCGGCTTCGGTCGCTCCGACAAGCCGGCAGACGTCGGCTGGTACTCGTACGACCGCCACGTCGCTTCGATCGAGCGGCTCGTGCTCGAGCTCGACCTCCGGCGGCTGACCGTCGTCGTGCACGACTGGGGCGGGCCGATCGGTCTGCGCGTCGCGGTCGAGCACGAGGCGCGGGTCGACCGGCTCGTCATCCTCGATACGGGCATCGCCGCGGGGCGGCCGCCGAGCGAGATGTGGCTGCGCTTCCGCGCCGTCGTGCGCGAGGTCGGCGGCGAGCTCGACATCGGCCGCCTCGTCGAGGCGGGGACGGCGCAGGGTCTCGCCGACGACGTGCGCGCCGCCTACGACGCGCCGTTCCCCACGCCGGAGTCGAAGGCCGGCGCGCTCGCCTTCCCCGAGCTGGTGCCGACGGAGCCGGAGCATCCGAGCACTGCCGCGATGAACCGCGTGCGCGACGCCCTCGCGGCCTGGGAGAAGCCGACGCTCGTCGTCTGGGGCGCCGACGACACGGTGCTGCCCGTGCGCGTGGCCGAGCGCTTCGTCGAGACGATCCCCGGCGCGAGCGGTCCGGCGCTGATCGACGGCGCATCGCACTTCCTCCAGGAGGACCGGCCGGCCGAGGTGGCCGCGCACATCCTGGAGTTCCTGCCGTGAGCAGGTGGCTGCTGCGCTGGGGCAAGCGGCTCGGGATCGCGCTGCTCGTGCTGATCGCGGCGCTCACCGTCGGCGCGTTCGTCTACGACGCGGCGAGCGCGGGCGGCGTGCCCGCGCAGCAGCTCTACGCCGGGCCGTTCGTGCGCGTGGACGGGCGGCTGCTCGCGTACCGGCGCTGGGGCACGCACGGGACGCCGATCGTGCTGATCGGCGGCTTCGTCGAGCCGTCGGACGTCTGGCGGAAGGTCGGCCCGCTACTCGGACGCACGCACCGCGTGTACGCGCTCGATCTCCCGCCGTTCGGCTACAGCGAGCGGAAAGGCCCCTACACGCTGTCCGCATGGCTCGACGAGATCGAGGGCTTCGAGCGGGCGCTCGGGATCGTGCGACCGACGCTCGTCGGCCATTCGCTCGGCGCCGCGGACGTCGTCGGCGAAGCGCTGCGGCACCCGAGGGCCGTGCGCGGGATCGTGCTGGAGGACGGCGACGCGATCCGCAGTGGCGGCGCGCCGTCCTGGGTTCCCGACCTCGTCGTCGACCCGTACTTCACCGCGCTCTACCGCATCGTCACCGGCTCGGACTGGATCTTCCGGAAGGCGCTCAGGGGCGCGTACGGCCCGAACGCGCCGAAGCTCACCGCCGCGGAGGTCGACCGCTGGCAGCGGCCCTTCCGCGTCGCCGGGACCGCGGCTGCGTTCAAGCAGATGCTGCCGCACGGGATCGCCGGCTGGTCGCTCGCCGACCTCCGCCGCGTCCACGGCGTGCCGGTCGTCGTCGCCTGGGGCGCCCACGACACCGTCGACTCGGTCAGCTCGGGCCGCACCTCTGCAAAGGCGCTCCGCGCGCCGTTCGTCCTCCTGCCGCCGGCCGGCCACCTGTCGATGCTCGTCGACCCGACCGGGCTCGCCGCCGCGATCGAGCGTGTGGCGGGACCGTGATTCCGCCTGAGGCGCGACTACAGTGAGGCCGCCGGCGTGACCCGTTTCACCGTGAATCCCGAATCCCGTCTGGCCGCGGCGTACGTCGCCTGCGGCGCTGTGCTGATCGGCGTCTACTTCGTGCTTCCGATGGGCGGAGACGCTCAGTCGGCGATCTACTCCGGGCTCGGATTCGCGTCGGTGGCGGCGACGTTCTGGGCCATTCGCCGCTACCGGCCGAGAACACCGCTGCCGTGGATTCTCTTCGCCCTCGGCAATCTCTCGTTCGCCGTCGGCGACCTGATCTCCGACGTCTGGCCGAACCTCACGTCGCCGTCGGTCGCGGACGCCTTCTACCTGGCCGGCTACCCGCTCGTCGCGGCCGGACTGATCGTGCTGTTCGTCCACGCAGGCGGACACCACCGATTCGCCGCCGTCGCGGAGGCGGGGATCGCCACGTTCGCGTTCGCGCTGTTCCAGTGGGTCTTCGTCATGCACCCGGCGCTGATGGGGAGCGGCACGTACGCGTCCCGCGTCGTTGCCGCGACCTACCCGGCAGGAGACGTGGTGCTGCTCGCGGGCTTCGCCGGGTTTCTCGTCTCCCCGGCTTATCGCAAGCCGTCGTTCTGGCTTCTGCTCGCCGCGGTGGTCGCGTTTCTCATCGGCGACGAGATCTACGGCCTGAATGCGAGCACGTACGCGGCCGGCGACGGCGTCGATGCGACGTGGATGCTCTCGTACACGCTCTTTGCCGCGGCGGCGCTGCATCCGTCGATGCGCGAGCTCGCAGAGCCGCGCCGTGCGGCGCGACTGCGCGTCAGCAGCTGGCGGATCGGGCTGCTGACGGCGGCGATGCTGTCGCCCGCTGCGGTGCTGCTGATCCAGTACTCGCGCGGCGACAACCTCGAGATTCCCGCGGTCGTCACGGCCTGGGTCGCAATCTCGCTGCTCGTGGTGTGGCGGCTGACCGGAATCGTGCGCGCACTCGAGCGGCTGCGGCTGCGCGAGCGGGACGCGCGCGCGGACGCCGAAGCGGCGCAGGAGCAGCTGGCTCTGCAGAACGAGCTCCTGCTCGAGGCCGACCGGCTGAAGGACGAGTTCGTCGCGCTCATCTCGCACGACCTGCGCACGCCGTTGACGTCGATCGTCGGCTACACGGAGCTGGCCCTGGACGAGGAGATGGAGCCGCCGCTCGACGAGGAGCGCCGGTCGTACCTCGAGGTCGTGGCGCGCGGCTCGGAGCGGCTGCTGCGTCTCGTCGACGATCTGCTCTTCGTCGCGCGCCTGCAGGCCGGCAAGGGGCTGCAGCTGGAGCGGACGGAGCTCGACCTGGCCGCGATCGCCGCGCAGGTGGTCGACGAGGCGCAGCCGCGCGCGGCGGCGAAGGGGCTGTCGCTCGGCTGCAGCGCCGACGGGCCGGTGACGGTGGCGGCCGACAAGGGGCGGATCTTCCAGCTGCTCGAGAACCTCATCTCCAACGCGATCAAGTTCACGCCGCCGGAAGGGAACGTGGAGGTGCGCGTGTCGGCATCGTCCGACGGCGGTGTCCTCGAGGTGAGCGACACCGGCATCGGCTTCTCTCCGCGCGACGCGGAGCGGCTGTTCGAGCGCTTCTTCCGCGCACCGACCGCCGTGAGCAACCAGGTTCCCGGGACGGGGCTCGGGCTGTACATCGCCCGCGCGATCGCGGAGGCGCACGGCGGCCGGATCTCGGCCATGAGCGAGGTCGGCGGCGGCACGACCTTCCGGATCGAGCTCCCGGCGCACGCGACGCCGGAGACCGCCGACGACGTGCTCGTGGCATGAGCGAACGCACGGTCGTGCTCGTCGCGGACGACGACGACGACATCCTGCTGCTCGTGACGACGCGGCTGCGCCGCGACGGCTTCGAGGTGATCCAGGCGCGCGACGGCGACGAGGCGCTCGACCTCGCGCTCGAGCGGCGACCCGCGATCGCGGTGCTCGACATCGGCATGCCCGGCCTCGACGGCCTCGCCGTCGTCCGTGCGATCCGCGCCGACGACGCGACGAAGGAGATGCGGGTGCTCCTGCTGACGGCGAAGGCGCAGGAGTCCGACGTGCGCCGCGGCTTCGAGGCCGGCGCGGACGCGTACGTGAAGAAGCCGTTCAGCCCCGCCGACCTGTCGGCGCGCGTAAAGCAGCTGGCCGGAAGCTAACCCGGCCGCACATGCGGCCGGCTTCAGGGGTCTTCGCTTGCGCCAACCTAACTCGCCAGGTACCGGTAGCCGAAGCCGCGGACGGTCTCGATCGGCACGGAGGCGGGCGCGTCGGCGTCGAGCTTGCGGCGGAGATAGCCGACATAGAGCTTCACCTGGTCGCCGCCGACTCCGAAGGAGTCGCCCCAGACGAGCTCGAGCAGCTGGTCGCGGCTCAGCACCTGGCGGGGATGGCGGACGAGTGTCGCGAGGAGACGGAACTCGAGCGGCGTCAGCTGTACCGGCCGCTCGCCGACCGTCACCTGCCGCTGCGCGAAGTCGATGGTCAGGTACGCGTCGCCGTACGACTCCGGCTCCGCGTCGTGCGGCGCCTTGGCCGCCCGGCGCAGCAGCGCCTGGACGCGCGCGACGAGCTCCTGCTTCCCGAACGGCTTGACCACGTAGTCGTCGGCGCCGCCTTGCAAGCCGCGCACCCGCTCCAGCTCCTCCCCGCGCGCGGTCAGCATCAGCACCGGCACATCCGAGAGGTCGCGGATCCGCTCGAGCACGGCCCAGCCGTCGAGCTCCGGCATGGAGACGTCGAGGATCACCAGCTCCGGTCGCCACGAGTGGAACTCGCGGAGCGCCTCGCGGCCGTCGGCCGCCTGGTGGACCGTCGCCCCGGTGCGCTCGAGCAGTGTGCACACGAGCCTGCGGATGTCGTCGTCGTCGTCGCAGACGAGGACGCGGGGTTCGTTCATACCTTCTTCATACCATGCCCATCCGGCGATCAGGCGCGGCTTGCCGAAAGTCGGCACGTGGCGACCATCCTGATCGTGGATCCCGACCCCGCGACGCGGTCGCTGCTGGAACTCCTGGTCCTGCGGCTCGGTCACAGACCGATCGGCCCGCGTGAGCTGGCCGAGGGACAGGAGCCCGACCTGATGCTGCTGGAGCCGGTTTCGCGCACGGGGGTGCGGCTTGCCCGTCGCTTGCACCACCAGCTTCCGCAGCTGCCGATCCTCTGCGTGAGCATCGACGCTCCGAGCTACGAAACGCGACAGCTCGGAGTGGGCGGCCACGTCATGAAGCCGTTCCGGCGGTCACAGCTCGAGCAGGCGATCGAGTTGGCACTCTCCCCGGCGCCGGAGGTTCTGGAGGTTCGGCGGTAACAGGAGCCGGGCGCACTCCCCCTGCGCCCGGCTCCATCCCTTCGTCGAGTACCGTGCTGCACGGCGTGCGTAGTCCCGGATGGACTTGCAGCACGGCACTCGACCAAGGGAGATCTCGGTGCTCGTTCTCACGGAGCAGGCAGCGGAGGCGATCAAGGGAATCGTCGCGGAGGAGGGCACCGGAGCCGGCGCCGGCCTGCGCATCAGCGGGTCGGAGGACGGCGACGACACGGCGCTCGACTTCGAGGTGGCCGAGGGTCCGCAGGACGGCGACGAGGTGGTCACGCACGGCGGCGCGTCGGTGTTCCTCGACGCGATCGCAGCGGCGGTTCTCGTCGACAAGACCCTTGACGTCGAGACGCACGGCGACCACTTCCACTTCTCCCTCGACGAGCAGGAAGACGCGGAGAGCTAAGCCGCGACTCGCGCCGGGTGGAGCAGCACCCAGCCGACGAGCGCGAGGCCGCACGCCGTCGCGGCGAGCGCGAACGGCTCGTTGCGGTCGAGGATCAGCAGCGCGACTCCGGCCACCCCGGCGGAGATCCCGGCGAGGAGCACGAGCAGAACGGCCGTGAGCTTGGCGCCTGCGGAGCGCATCCGCCTGGAAGCCTAGCGCGCTACGCGATCGTCCAGGTCTCGCCGCCGTGCAGGAGCTCGGCGAGGTCGCCCTTGCCGCGCTTGGCCTCGGCGGTGGCCAGCTGCTCGGCCATCAGCTCGTCGTAGACCGGGCGCTCGATGTCGCGGAAGACTCCGACCGGCGTGCCGCCGTGCGTCTCCTGCGTCACGCGCGTGAGCGCGAACGCGAGCGCGGCGGTCTCGTGCGACTGATCGTGGCGGAGGATGCTCTCGTCGTCGCCCGCGCAGACCTCGATCGATCCGTCGGCGCGCTGGCGCAATCCCTTCGAGCCGTCGGGGCCGAAGCGGATCGGCTCGCCGTGGCGGAGGGCGATCCGGTTGACGCCTTCCTTGTCGTCGCGCACGAACGTCCACGCGTCGTCGTTGAAGATCGGGCAGTTCTGGAAGATCTCGACGAACGCGCTGCCCTTGTGTTCCGCCGCCGCGCGCAGGACCGCGGTCATGCCGGCCTTGTCCGTGTCGATCGCGCGTGCGACGAACGTCGCCTCCGCGCCGATGGCGAGGCTGAGCGGGTTGAACGGGAAGTCGAGCGAGCCCATCGGCGTCGACTTCGTCACCTTCCCCAGCTCGCTCGTCGGCGAGTACTGGCCCTTCGTCAGCCCGTAGATCTTGTTGTTGAACAGCAGGATCTTCAGGTTCACGTTGCGCCGCAGCGCGTGGATCAGATGATTGCCGCCGATCGAGAGCGCGTCGCCGTCGCCGGTGACGACCCAGACGGACAAGTCCGGCCGGGAGGCGGCGAGGCCGGTGGCGATCGCGGGCGCGCGGCCGTGGATCGAGTGCATCCCGTACGTGTTCATGTAGTACGGGAAGCGCGCGGCGCAGCCGATGCCGCTGATGAAGACCGTCCGCTCCCGCTCGATCCCGAGCTCCGGCATGAACGACTGCATCGCGGCGAGGATGGCGTAGTCGCCGCAGCCCGGGCACCAGCGCACTTCCTGGTCGGTGCGGAAGTCCTTCGCGGTCAGCGACAGCTTGTGCCCGTTGCCGTTTCCGTCGTCGCTCATTGATCCACCAGCGCCTCGAGCGCCACGGCAAGGTCCGCCGCGCGCAGCGGGACGCCGCTGACGCGGTTGTACCCGTGCGCGTCGACGAGGAACTCGGCGCGAACGAGCTTCAGCAGCTGTCCGAGGTTCATCTCCGGGATCAGCACCCTGTCGTAGCGGCGCAGCACTTCGCCGGTGTTGCGCGGGAACGGGTTGAGGTGGCGCAGCTGCGCGTGCGCGACCGGGCGGCCGGCGCGGCGCACGCGCTTGCACGCGGCCGCGATCGGGCCGTACGTGCCGCCCCACCCGAGCACGAGCACCTTCGCGTCTCCGTCCGGATCGTCCACCTCGAGCTCCGGGATGTCGGCGGCGATGCCGGCGACCTTCTGCGCGCGCAGCCGCGTCATCAGGTCGTGGTTGTCGGGGTCGTACGAGATGTTGCCCGTGCCGTCCGCCTTCTCCAGGCCGCCGACGCGGTGCTCGAGCCCCGGCGTTCCCGGCACGGCCCACGGGCGCGCGAGCGTCTTCTCGTCGCGGAGATACGGGAGGAACTCGCCGTCGGCGCCGTTCGGCTCGGTGGCGAACGTCGTGGAGATGTCCGGCAGCGAGTCGACGTCGGGCAGGAGCCACGGCTCGGAGCCGTTGGCGAGATACGCGTCCGACAGCAGATAGACGGGCGTCCGGTACTTCAACGCGATCCGGCACGCTTCGACCGCGGCGGCGAAGCAGTCCGACGGCGAGATCGCTGCGACCACCGGCACCGGCGACTCGCCGTTCCGGCCGAACAGCACCATCAGCAGGTCGCCCTGCTCCGGCTTCGTCGGCATCCCGGTGGACGGGCCGGCGCGCTGGATGTCGCAGATGACGAGCGGCAGCTCGAGCATGATCGCGAGGCCGATCGTCTCGGCCTTGAGCACGACGCCCGGGCCGGCGGACGTGGTCACGCCGAGCGCACCGCCGAAGGCCGCGCCGACGGCCGCCCCCGCGGCGGCGATCTCGTCCTCCGCCTGGAAGGTGCGCACGCCGAAGTTCTTGTAGCCAGCCAGCTCCTCGAGAATCGCGCTCGCCGGCGTGATCGGATAGGCGCCGAGGAAGAGCGGCAGCCCGGACAGCTTCGACGCGGCGATCAGGCCGTACGACAGCGCCTGGTTGCCGGTGATGTTCCGGTACGTGCCCGGCTTCATCACCGCCGGCTTCACCTCGTAGGTGACTGCGAACGTCTCCGTCGTCTCGCCGAAGGCGTAGCCGGCCTGCAGCGCCTTGATGTTCGCGGCGGCGATCTCGGGGCGCCGCTTGCCGAACTTCGTCTCCAGGAAGTCGATCGACGCGTCGATCGACCGGCCGTACAGCCAGGACATCAGGCCGAGCGCGAACATGTTCTTCGAGCGCTCCGCCTCGCGCGGCGTGACGCCCTCGATGCCCTTCAGCGCGCCGACCGTCAGCGTGGTCAGCGGCACGGAGTGGAGCTGAAACTCGTCGAGCGAGCCGTCCTCGAGCGGATTCGCCGCGTACGCGGCCTTCTGCAGGTTCCGTTCGTTGAACGCGTCGCTGTTGACGATCAGGGTGCCGCCCTTCGGCAGATCCTTGATGTTCGTCTTCAGCGCCGCCGGGTTCATCGCCACGAGCACGTTCGGCTGGTCGCCCGGCGTGAGGATGTCGTGGTCGGCGAAGTGGACCTGGAAGCCGGAGACGCCGGGAAGCGAGCCGGCCGGCGCGCGAATCTCCGCGGGGAAGTCCGGCAGCGTCGACAGGTCGTTCCCCAGCAGCGCCGTCTCGGTGGTGAACTGCGCGCCGGTCAGCTGCATACCGTCGCCTGAGTCGCCCGCAAAGCGAACGATCACCTGGGAGAGCTGTTCGACCGGCTTGGCCACGGGAACGAGTCAGTCCAGGTATAGCGCAACCGGCGGATTCACCGGGTGGGTAGGCTCACGGTCGATGCGTATTCGCTGGTACGGACAGTCGGCGGTTCTGCTCACGGGCGCAGGCCGAGAGCGGATCTTCATCGACCCATTCGGAGCGTTCCCCGAGGAGATGCTCGCGCAGCGGCGGGCGCAGGTGCCGGACTTCACCTTCGACTACGCCCCGATCCAGGACGTCGAGGCCGATCTGCTGCTCGTCACGCACGAGCACTTCGACCACTCGGGCGTCGAGGCGGTCGCCGGGCAGCCGCACACGATCCGCTCGACGACGGGCACGTTCGAGACGCCGCTCGGCGAGGTCGTCGGCGTGGCGTCCGAGCACGACGAGGTGGCCGGCACCCGCCGGGGCCCGAACACCGTCTTCGTCTTCTCTCTGGACGGTCTGCGCGTCGCCCACTTCGGGGACTTCGGCCAGCCGGAGCTGCGCCCTGCGCAGCGCGAGGCGATCGGCGACGTGGACGTGCTCTTCCTGCCGGTCGGCGGCGGCCCCACCGTCGGGGGCGAGAGTGCAGCCGCGGTCGTCCGCGAGCTCCGCCCGCGGCTCGTCGTCGCGCTCCACTACGGAAACGAGGCAGTCAGCTTCCTCGGACCGCCCGAGCCGTTCCTCGACGCACTCGGTGCGCCGCGCGTCGAGCGGCTGGAGACGAGCGAGGCGGAGGCCGAGCCGCTGCTGGGAGAGCCCGGCCCGCCGACCGTCGTGCTGTTCGCGCCGCCGATGAGCTAGCCATCGCGGTGTTTCAGCGCAGACTCCTGGTCCTGCGCATCGTGGAGTGAGAGCGAGCCGTCGCACACCTTCGCGTTCAGCTCGTTCTCGATCTGGTCGACGGCGGCTGCGCGCGGGTACGGCTCCGGCCACAGGTTGCGCGGATCGGTGGGGTTGCCGCCGAGCTCGAGGCTGATCAGATGGTCCTCCTGATATGCGGACAGCGGCCCCGTCTCGCCGTACGCGGGCATCTGCCTCCGCTTGAGCGCGTTCGTGTACTCCACCGGCGGCCGGACGGTCGAGGTCCAGCCGTGCTTGCAGATCGTGCTGCGGATGTTCGCCTGCGTCACGTTCGGATTGGTCACCCCCGGCGTCCGCACCGGGTCCGCGACCACGGCGGCATGGTGTCCGTGCCCGGCGCGCAGGAGCAGCAGCACGACGACGAGCGCGGCCGCCGCCGCGAGCAGGAGCTCGACCGGAGTGATCCGCCGCGTTGTCACGACCGACAACGGTAGGCGTTGCGACTCAGCCGCGCAAGACGCTCATCCGGCCAGGTCCGAGCGAGCCGTTCCACGTGCCACGAGCGCGCCGCCCAGCAGCCACACGCAGTACGCGACCCACGGATCGCCGATCACGTCCGTCTGCATGGCGAGCGCGAGGATCGCCGCGAACGCTCCCGCGAGCGCCGCCGCCCACGGATCGTCCCGGCCGGCGCGCACCAGTCCCACGAGCAAGGCGATGCACCAGCCGATGAAGAGCGCCGCGCCGAGGACGCCGACCTCCGCGCCGAGCTCCGTGTAGTTCGACTCGCCGGCCTTCAGCGGCGTATTCGTCCGCGACGCGGTCTGGCCGACGTTGCCGAGGCCGAAGCCCTGCGGATGGTGGATCACGGTGTGGATCCCGTCCTTCAGGCTCTGCCAGTGCTCGGAGAGCGACGACTCGCTCGCGCTCGACGCGGAGTTCGACGTTCCCGGGTGCGCCGCCGCGAGCGAGTGCTGGTAGACGAGATCCGCCTTCGTCCAGTTCCCCGTCGGCGCGATCTTCGGGAACAGATGCGCCCAGCCGACCGCCACCACCACGACGACCGCCGCACCCGCCAGCAGCCGCGGCCGCCGCTGCACCGCCGCGAGCACGACGAGCCCGACCGCGACGGCGAGCAGCGACGACCGGGAGAACGTCCAGAGCAGCCCGGCGGCGGCGAGGACGAGCAGCACGATCGCGATTGTGCGCCGCCTCCGCATCACCGCCGCGGCGCCCACGAGCGCGACGACGAACAGGTAGCTGCTCGCGAGCGGGCTGAGGAACGTCGAGACGAGCCGCCGCAGGAACGGCTTGTCGCCGCCGACGTTGAAGATGAAGTTCTCGGGCAGCCCCGCGACTCTCGGGTTCTCGCCGGTGCCGTGGTAGTCGTAGCCGAGGTGCTTGTGGAAGTAGTCGACGACGCCGTTCGTCCGCCACCAGCCGATCGGGATGAGATAGACGTCGAGCAGCCCCAGCGTCGCGACCAGGCCGGCGGTGCCGAGCAGCGTCCACGCGAGCCTGCGGAGGTCAGCGCGGCCGAGCCGGAGCGAGCGCCCGAGGAAGTACGCCGCCACCGGGACGAGGTCGTGGCGCAGCGCGAGCGCGACCGCCTTGCGGCCCGCAAGCCCGCCGAGCGCCGACTGCGGGATGACCGCGTAGACGAGGCACACGACGGCGAACGCCAGCGCGAAGCCGTCGGCGACGCCGAAGCGGAACGGCAGCCGCCGCTCGCGCACCGCGTCGCGCGCGACACGGGCGAGCGCGACTGCCAACAGGATCTCCTTCCAGGCGGTGATCGCCGTCAGCGTCGAGCCGCGGACGCCGGCGGAGTAGAGCGCGGCCATCGCGGCGTTGTGCACGGCCAGGCCGACGATGAACACGTACAGGGCCACCACCGGCCGCCGCCAGACGACGACGGAGGCCGCGACCAGCACGACCGCGTACAGCCCCAGCTCGACGACCGTCATCGCACGATTCCGGGGGAAATCACCGGGCGAGGGTACAGCGGGCGGGGACGGATCAGCGCCCCCGCCCGCCGATTCGGGCGGCTAGTTGGGCCCCCACGGCTCGGTCCCGAGTGCGACCGCCAGACATGCAAGAATCGCGATCGCGAGGAACAGACGGACGTACAGCGTCGTGCGCATGGAACTTGCCTCCCCTTGGTTGTGCCCTCGTCAGGACAATCCAGACGGCGAGACTCCATCGGGTAGGGTGACGCTTGTCAAGTATTCGGCACGTTTGACGATCTAGTGACAACCCATGAGAATGCGAGTCGAATGAGCACCGGTTCTGGGCCGACGGCGGCCGAAACCATCGGGCAGCGGCTGAAGCGGCTGCGTCTGGAGCAGGGGCTCTCGCAGCGCGAGCTCGCGTCGCCAGGCGTCTCGTACGCCTATATCTCCCGCATCGAGGCAGGCACGCGGCAGCCGTCGGTGAAGGCGCTGCGCCGTCTCGGCGCGAAGCTCGGTGTGTCGGCCGAGTACCTCGAGACGGGCTCCGTGCTCGATCCGGCCGAGCGGCGCGAGCTTCGGCTCGCCGACCTCGAGTTGGCCATCCGCCTGGGCGAGTCCGAGGGCGTCGAGGAGCGGCTGCAGGAGCTCGTGGACGAGGCCGTCGCCGCCGGCGACAGTGCGTGCGCGCTGCGCGGGCGCGTCGCGCTCGCGTCGGTCGCGCTCGAGGCCGGCGCGTTCGGCGACACCGTGAGGCTGCTCGAAGCCGCCCTCGCGGACGAGCCGTTCGCTCCCGTCGACCGCTTCGAGATCTACGCCAACCTCGGCCGCGCCTACTCCGGCACCGGCCGCTCGGACCAGGCGGTCGACCTGTTCGAGCGCTGTCTCGCCGAGGTGGAGGATTCGGGCGGCGATTCCGCCATCTCGGTCCGGTACGCGACGCTCCTCAGCTACGCGCTCAGCGACGGCGGCGATCTCGCCCGCGCGGAGCGGGTCGTGCAGGACGCGCTCGAGCGCGCGCAGGAGAGCGAAGACCCGTACATGCGGGTCCGGCTCTACTGGTCGATGGCGCGGCTGGCGCACCAGGAGGGACGCGCGTCCGTCGCGCTCACGAACGTGCGCAAGGCGATCGCGCTGCTCCAGGCGACCGACGACTCGTTCCATCTCGCCCGCGCGCACATCCTCGCGGCGGGCATCACGCTCACGCGCGACGACGTCGCCGGCTGCGAACGCCATCTCGACCACGCCGAGCAGCTGCTCGGGCCGCATCCCTCGATGCCGGACGCGGTCGAGATCAAGGTGCTTCGCTCGCGGGTGGCCGTCCGGCACGGAGACGCCGCCGGCGCGATCGCGCTGGCCCGGGAGACCCTCGACCTCGTCGGGGACGAGTCGCCGGCGGACGAGGGACTGGCCTTCGCGGCGCTCGGCGACGGGCTCGCGCTCGCCGGCGAGTATCCCGGCGCCGACGAGGCGTACCGCCGCGCGGCCGATCTGCTGGAGGCGCAGGGCCGGTGGCGCGACGCGACCCAGGCGTGCCGCTCGTGGGCGCAGATGCTGCGCGCCACCGGGCACGAGGAACAGGCGCTCGACGTGCTCGACCGCGCGACCGAGCTCGGTCTGCGGGCGACGCCGACGGACGCCCGATCAGAGCGTTGAGCTCAGGGCGCTGAGCTCCGAGCGTTGAGCTTCGAGCTCCCGGTCTCTCCTCGCGGTCCGTACTCGCTCGCCCTCTCCGCACGTCTCTCCAGCGACGCGACGCGGACCTTCCGCGACGGACTGCTGACGGCGCTGCTCGACGCGGACGGCCGGCCGCAGCTCGCGCGGGCATGGCAGTCCCCCGACGGCTCCGTCACGCTGCAGGCGGACTCTCCCGCCGCGGCCGAGCGGCTGCGCTGGATCCTCGCGCTGGACGACGACCACTCCGACTTCCTGCGACTCGTGCGCGACGACCCGATGCTCGGCCGCGCCGCGCGCGAGCTGCGCGGGCTGCGCCCGGTGCGCGTGGCGACGGTGGCGCAGGCGCTGCTGCGCGCGTTCTGCGGCCAGTTGATCGAGGCCAAGGTGGCACGGCGGCTGGAGCAGAAGATCATCCGCACGATCTGCACCGCCGGAGCGCAGGGCCTGCACGTCGCTCCGACCACGCAGGATCTCGGAGAGCTCGCGCCGTCGCGGCTCCGCGCGCTCGGGCTGCACGAGCGGCGGGCGGCCGCGCTCGTCCGGCTCTGCCGGGGACTCGACCTCGAGCGGCTGCACGACGTGCCGACCGATGCGGTGGCGCGACGGCTGGAACGGGAGCGAGGGCTCGGGCCGTGGTCGGTCGGCGTCGTCTGCCTCCAGGGGCTCGGCCGCTACGACGCGGGACTCGTCGGCGACCTCGGGCTGGTGAAGCTGCTGCGCTCGCTGCGCGGCCGTCCGGTCGAGACCCACGAGACCGCCGAGCTGCTGGAGCCGTACGGCGAATGGGCCGGCCTCGCGAGCATGTATCTGCTCAGCGGCAGCGCCCGCGGCCTGCTGCCGCTGCACGAACTCGGCGCCGCGTAGTAAGACTCTCGCCATGGCGGAGAACCGGATCGCGATCCTCGGCACCGGACGTATCGGCGAAGCGCTGCTCACCGGGCTGCTCAGCTCCGGCTGGCGCACGCCGGAGCAGCTCGTCGTCACCGCGCGCAGCGAGAGCCGCATCGAGGCGCTGCGGACGCGGCACGGCGTCGAGGCGACGACCTCGAACGCATCCGCGGTCGCCGGCGCGGAGATCGTCGTGGTGGCGGTGAAGCCGCAGGACATCGACGCGCTGCTCGCCGAGGTCGGCGCGCTGCTCGTGCCGGAGCAGACCGTGCTCACGGTGGCGGCGGCGATCCCGACCGCGCACATCGAGGCGCACATCGCCGACGGCGTCCCCGTCGTCCGCGCGATGCCGAACGCGCCGTCCGTCGTGCACGAGGGAATGGCGGGCATCTGCGCCGGCGCGCACGCGGGCGACGCGCAGCTCGCGCTCGCGGAGGAGGTTCTCTCCCACCTCGGCCGCGTCGTGCGCGTCCCGGAGCAGACGATGGACGCGGTCACGGCGCTGTCCGGCTCCGGGCCGGCGTACTTCGCGCTGCTCGCCGAGGCGATGATCGAGGCGGGGATCCTGCTCGGTGTGTCGCGCGAGATCTCGACGACGCTCGTGGTGCAGACGATGCTCGGCACCGCGAAGCAGCTCCGCGATCTCGGTATGCACCCAGTGGAGCTGCGGGAGGCGGTCACCTCGCCGGGCGGCACGACGATCGCGGCGATTCGCGAGCTCGAGCAGGCCGGCGTCCGCGCCGCGTTCCTCAACGCGATCCAGGCGGCGATGACGCGGTCGCAGGAGCTGGCGGAAGGCCACCTCTGAGCGAGCGCGACGTCGAGATCGTCGTCGCGGCGGACGAGGAGGACGCGGCGCGGATCGTCGCGGCGCGCCTCGACGCGGCAGCGCGCGCCGGCGGGCACATCGTGCTGACGGGCGGCTCGACGCCCAGGCGTGCGTACGCGCTCGCAGCGGAGCTCGATCCCGAGTGGCGGCGCGTCGAGCTGTGGTGGGGCGACGAGCGCTGCGTCCCGCCCGAGGACGAGCTGTCCAACTTCGGCATGGCGAAGGGCGCGCTGATCGACCTGCTCGGCGAGCCGCCTGCGGCCGTGCACCGGATACGCGGCGAGCTCGGGCCCGACGCGGGCGCAGCGCAGTACGCGGAGGAGCTCGGCGACACCGTCTTCGACCTGCTGCTGCTCGGCATGGGCGCGGACGGGCACATCGCGTCGCTCTATCCCAATCAGCCGACCCTCGACGAGACGGAACGGCGCGTCGTCGGCGCGGAAGCGCATCTCGAGCCGTTCGTCGACCGGATCACGCTGACGCTGCCGGTACTCTGCGCGGCGCGCGAGGTGCTGTTCCTCATCGCCGGGGCGGACAAGGCCGACGCCGTCGCGCGTGCCTTCGCCGGCGAGCCGACGCTCGACGTTCCGGCCAGCCTCGTCCGTTCGCACGGCGGGACGACCACGGTCGTGCTCGACCGCGCGGCTGCGGCGAAGCTCTAGGGGAGGAGCGGCGACGCGGGCAGCTTCGCGGCGAGCCCGCGCGGCTCGGCGAGCGCCTGCAGCACGAGCACCGTGTCCGCGACGGGCACGTCCTCGAGGAACTCGGTGCGCGCCTCGAACGAGCGGAGCACGTCGAGGACGGCGGCGGCGTAGGCGTCACCGTCGCAGAACGCGATCGCCGCGAGTGCGGCCGCGACGTCCCCCGGAAAGTCGTCCCGACCGGCGAGCGTCGGCGCGACGACCCGCGCCTGCGCGCCGTCGCCGAGCACGAGCAGCGCGAGCGACGCGGCGTAGCGCCCGATCGGCGACTCCGCGCCGACCGCGCCCGCGTCGAGCGCCCAGCGCGCAGCGGGAGACGCGTCGTCCCCGGCGAGCAACAGCGACTTCATTGCGCCGATCGGGCGGCCCCACGAGTCCGGCGGAGCGTCCGGCCAGCTCTCCCGGTACCGCTCGGCCGCGCAGTGCAGCCACACCGCCGCGTCGTCCTCCGCCCCTGCGGCGAGCAGGCAGAGCCCCGCCGCCCAGGCCGCGTTCCCGAGCTGGGTGAGCTGGCGCTGGTCGAGGTCCCGCGCCTCGCCGCCGCGGTAGCGCGCGATCGCCGCGTCGGCCCGCTCGTCCCAGTCCAATCCGGTGGGGGCCACCGGCGGAGTATTCCATCCCGGCCGCTGATTGACTGCTCAGTCAAGGCATCGCTATCGTGGCCTGCGATGACGCGTGAGCTCCGTGAGGTCGTCTTCGTCGACGGCGTGCGCACCGCCTTCGGCAAGGCCGGACCGAAGGGCCAGTTCTGGCGCACGCGCGCGGACGACATGGCCGTGAAGGTCGTGCGCGAGCTGCTGCGGCGCAACCCGGCCGTTCCGCCTGAGCGGATCGGCGACGTCGTGCTGGCGGCGACCGCGCAGGTCGGCGACCAGGGCTTGACCCTCGGCCGCGACGTGGCGCTGCTCGCCGGCCTGCCGGAGACGGTGCCCGGCTTTGCCGTCGACCGCATGTGCGCCGGCGCGCTCACCGCCGTGACCGCGGCCGCCGGCGAGATCGCGCTCGGCGCTGCCGACGTCGCGATCGCAGGCGGCGTCGAGCACATGGGCCACCACGCCATGGGCCAGGAGGTCGACTTCAACCCGCGCTTCGTCTCGGAACGGCTGATCGATGAGTCCGCGGCGGTCATGGGCCAGACGGCGGAGAACCTGCACGACCGCTTCCCGGCGATCACGAAGGAGCGCGCCGATGCGTTCGCGCTCGCGTCGCAGCAGAAGGCGACGGCCGCGTGGAGCAACGGCGTGATGAAGGAGACGGTCGTGCCGATGGCGGTCTTCGGCGACGCCGGCTGGAAGGTCGCAGACCACGACGAGTTCCTCCGCTCCGACACGTCTCTCGACGGGCTCGCCGCGCTGAAGCCCGCGTTCCGCGCGGGCGGCCGCGTCACCGCCGGCAACTCCGCGGGGCTGACCGACGGCGCGACCGCGGCGTTCCTCGCCTCCGAGTCCGCCGCCGCCGAGCTGGGGCTGGAGCCGAAGCTCCGTCTCGTCTCGTTCGCGTACGCCGGCGTCGAGCCGCACCTGATGGGCTACGGGCCGGTGCCCGCGACGCGGCGCGCGCTCGAGCAGGCGGGGCTGACCCTCGACGAGATCGACGTGTTCGAGCTGAACGAGCCGTTCGCCGTGCAGGTGTTGACGTGGTGCGACGAGCTGGGGATCGCGGCCGACGATCCGCGCCTCAATCCGTACGGCGGCGCGATCGCGTGCGGCCATCCGCTCGCCGCCACCGGCGTACGGCTGATCGCACAGCTCGGGTACGGCCTGCGCGAGCGCGGCGGCCGCTACGGGCTGACGGCGCTCTGCATCGGCATGGGCATGGGCTGCGCGATCGTCTGGGAGCGCGTATGAGCGACACGTTCTTCGCGCTGAACCGCGTCGACTCGCGCGTCGGCCCGATCGCGCTCGTCACCGTCGACAACGGCGAGGATCACACCAAGCCGACGACGCTCGGCCGCTTAGCGTTCGAGTCGGCGGTGCAGATGATCGCCGAGCTCGAGTCCGGCGACTGGGCGGCAATGGTCGTCACGGGCAAGCCGTTCGTCTTCTGCGTCGGCGCCGACATCGACGCGTTCTCGAACATCCGCTCCCATGAGGACGCGGTCGCGGGCGCGCGCGCCGGGCACGAGCTGTTCGGGCGGATCCGCGCGCTGCCGTTCCCCACCGTCGCGGCGATCAACGGTGCCTGTCTCGGTGGCGGCCTCGAGCTGGCGCTGCACTGCGACGCGCGGACGATCGCGTCGAACGTGCGCCACTTCGGCTTTCCGGAGGTGGCGCTGTCCATCATCCCCGGCTGGGGCGGCACGCAGCTCGCGCCGCAGCTCGCCGGGCCGGACGCGGCGGCGCGGCTGATCGTGCTCAACCCGCTGCGGCAGAACAAGCTGCTCGCTGCGGCGGACGCGGTGGAGCTCGGGTTCGCCGACCGGCTGCTCGAGCCGGTCGAGTTCGTCGATGAGTCGCTGCAGTTCGCGGTCGACCTCGTCGAGTCGGGCGGCATCGACCGCGCCGCACCGGACTGGTCCGAAGCGGAGGCGGTCTTCCGCAAGGCTAAGTCGCGCGTGGACGACGCGGTGCACGGTGCGACGCGTGCGCCGTACGTCGCGCTCGAGCTGATCGCGGGCGCGCAGACGTGGTCGCTCGCAGAGGGCTACGCCGCCGAGGAGGCCGCGATGGGCGAGCTGCTCGTCAGCCCGCAGGCGCAGGCCGCCGCCTACGCGTTCACCGTCGTCGAGCGGCGCACGAAGAAGCCCGAGGCGCTCCCCGACGTGAAGCCTCGTCCGGTGCAGAAGGTCGGCATCGTCGGCGCGGGCCTGATGGCGACGCAGCTGGCGACGTTGTTCCTGCGGCGGCTCGAGGTGCCGGTCGTCCTGCGCGACATCGACCAGGCGCGCGTGGACGAGGCGCTCGCGACGATTCGCGAGGAGGTCGGCGCACGCAAGCCGTTCCTCGCCACGATCGTCGACGGCGGAACCGGCTGGGAGCAGTTCTCCGGCTGCGACCTCGTGCTCGAAGCGGTGTACGAGGAGCTGAGCGTGAAGCAGGAGGTGATCGCCGAGGTGCGTCGCGTCGCTCCGGACGCGATCGTGGCCACGAACACGTCGTCGCTGTCCGTCGAGGAGATGGGCGCCGACGTCGGGCTGCACTTCTTCAATCCCGTCGCGGTGCTGCCGCTCGTCGAGATCGTGCGCACGCCGCGCACGACGGACGAGCAGCTCTCGACGGCGTGGAGCGTCGTGCAGAAGCTGAAGAAGCGCGGCGTCATCGTGGGCGACCAACCGGCGTTCGTCGTCAATCGCGTGCTCACGCGCATGACGACGGTGCTGATGGATGCGCTCGAGCACGGCAACACGGTCGAGGAGACGGACGAGGCAGCGCTGTCGCTCGGCCTGCCCATGGCGCCGTCGGTGCTGCTGCAGATGGTCGGCCCGCGCGTCGCCAATCACGTGCTGGAGACGCTGCACGGCGCGTACCCGGACCGCTTCCCGCTTTCGCCCACGCTCGCCGCGTATGCAGAGGGCCGCGACGACGTCGTCATCACAGGCGACGCACGCCGCACCGTCGAGCAGATCCGCGAGGACGCGCTGGAGGCGATCGCCGACGAGGTGCGGCACCTCCTGGACGAGGGCGTCGTCGGGGCGGCCGCAGACGTGGACGCCTGCCTCATCCTCGGCGCCGGCTACCCGTTCTTCCTGGGCGGGATCACCGTCCACCTCGACCAGACCGGCATCTCGGACCGCGTGGTCGGCAGCACGCTCGCGGAGTACCGCGCAGGCGCTACGCTCGGCCTACATGGCTGACGACTGGCGCATCCGGATCCTCGTCGAGGAAGAGGAGCACGCGGGCGGGCTGATGGAGCGGCTCGGCATCGGCATCGGCGGCGAGGCGGCCGAGCTGGCGCGCGACCTCGAGTCGAAGCGGCTCGCGGTCTCCCGCGACGACAACGAGATCTTCGTCTACGCGTCCTCTCCGGACGACGCGGCGAAGGCGCAGGCCGTGATCGAGACGGAGCTGCGCGAGCACGGCGTCGAGGCGAAGGCGACGAAGATCGAGCACTGGCTCGCCGACGAGGAGCGCTGGGACGACGAGCCTCCGTCCGAGACGTGGGAGCAGGAGGAGCTCGACCGCGGCTTCGCGCCGTGGGAGGTGCGCGTCGAGTGCGCCACGCAGGACGAGGCGGCGACCCTCGGCACGCAGCTCGAAGGGGAGGGCTTCTCGGTCATCCGCCAGGCGCAGTTCCTCATCGTCGGGGCCGCGTCCAAGGACGACGCACAGGCGCTGGCGACCCGCGTCCACGGCGAGGTCGCGGCCGGCGGGGAGCTCGTCTGGGAGACCGCTCCCAGCAATCCCTTCGCGGTCTTCGGCGGGCTCGGCAGCGCCGGCACGCCCATCGGCTAGCCCCGTACCCCGTTAGGACGTTGACGCCCCCGGGCCGCCGGGTATGCTTGCAGCAGCGACGCTCGCTTCAGGGGATTCACCCGAGCGCGCCACTCTCAGAAGGTTGCAGCACGGCCCACGTGCTGCGCACATGCAAGAAGCCACTCAGCAGCCCACGAACGTCTCGGGGGCGGCAGACCCTCTGGTTGCCGCCGCATTCCGCGCGGAAGCGTGGGCGGGCGAGCCGTTCTTCCGCGAAGGCGAGAATCCGGCCGAGGCGCTCGCGCCGAAGACCGCGCGCCGCCGCGCGCTCGACGACGCGATCGCCGAGATCGACGCCGGCCGGGCGCAGCCGTCGCAGCAGTGGAAGGTGCGCTACGGACTGATGCTCGGCCTCGAGCGCGTGCTCGCCGAGCCGACACCGCGCACCGCCGCCGGAACCGAGCTGCGCCGCCACCAGGTCGACGCGCTCGCGGGCATGCTCACCGAGCTGATCGCAGCGACGCAGCGCGACGACGAGCACGGGCTGAACGGGAACGGCAACGGCCACACGCTGACCGAGGACGAGCTGGCCGAGGTGGAAGAAGAAGAGGCGGACGAGGACGAGACGCTCGTCGTCGCCGCGGTGGCCGACGGCGAGGACGAGGAGATCCTGGAGCTCGAGGAGCTGTCGCCGGAGCAGGATCCTGGCGCCGTCCGCCGCTACCGCTTCCGCCACCCCACCGCCTCCGGCAAGACGATCGCCGCCGCCGGCTTCGTCGAGGCCGCCCGCACGCTCGGCGTCCTCATCCTCACGCACCGCCGGCTGCTCGTCGCGCAGTTCAACCGCGATTTGACGGATGAGGGCTACGGCGGCCGCTTCACCGACGCGATCGAGGCCGGCAAGGAGCCGCTGCGCAAGGACCCGCTGACCATCCAGACGTACGCCTGGTTCGCGCGCCACGTCGACACGATCAGCCGCGAGGCGTACCAGCTCGTGATCTGCGACGAGGCGCACACGGCGCTCGGCGAGAAGACCTCCGCGGCGATCCGCTCCTTCCCGGAGCCGCTGTACATCGGCATGACCGCGACGGAGCAGCTGATTGCGAAGCAGGTCTCCGACGTCTTCCCCGCCTCCGTCGACGACCTGCCGCTGCAGGACGCAGCGCGCCGCGGCTTGATCGCGCCGCTGCGCTGCCTGCGCGTGCCGCCGGTGGCGGCGATCAACTCCGTGCCGATCGTCGGCGGCGACTTCGACCAGGAGATCCTGGCGAAGACCCTCGACCACCAGGCGCTCAACCAGGCGGCCGCGAGTCTCTACCGCGACCGCTTCGACAACACGCCGGGGATCGTCTACGCGGCGGGTGTCGACCACGCCTACAACCTGGCGCAGGAGTTCCGCGCAGCCGGGATCAAGGCGGAGGCGGTCTCCGGGCGCACGCCGCCGGTGCGCCTCGCCGAGACACTCGCGGCGTACGAGCGCGGCGAGATCAACGTCCTGATCAACGCGCAGCTGCTCGCCGAGGGCTGGAACTCTCCGCGCGCGACCGTCTGCATGCACCTCGCGCCGACCGCGTCGAAACGCGTCTACCAGCAGCGCATCGGGCGGATCATGCGACTGCACCCGCGCAAGGAGGCGGGCATCGTCGTCGACTTCGTCCCGAAAGGCGCGACGCACAACGACCGCGTCGTCTCGCTGCACTCGCTGCTCGCCGCGGACTTCTACCGCGAGGGCGCACGCGTCACGCCTGCGCCGCGCCGGCGCTCGCAACGGCGTGCGCGCCGCCGCCTGACGCCGGCTCCGTGGCTCGTCCCGGTCACACCGGATGTCCGCCGTCGCATCGCGGTGATCCAGCGCGAATGGCAGCGCATCGATCCCCGCTTCCTCGACGACGACGAGCAGGCGTACTGGGCGACGATCGCCGGCCGCCAGATCCGTTTCGACGAGCGCGCGACGTTCGTGCAGAAGCTGACGGAGGGCCGCGCCAGCAAGGCGGCGCTCGAGCAGTTCCTGCAGACCTGCGCGGCCGAGAATCCGAACCGCCGGCTGCGGCTGATGGCGCTGCAGGACCGCGTCTCCATGCGCGTCGACCGCGCCGCCTTCGACGACCTCGTCACGCTCGTCACCCAGGCGCCGACCTGGGAGAAGGAACGCATCCCCGGCATCCGCGTGCTGCTGCGCGCCATCGCCGAGGGCAAGCCGGACGCGCCGGATCAAATCCTGACGCGCTGGACGTGGCGGCTCGCGCGGGCGACGCGCAAGGTGCAGGATCGCCGCGCATCGAGCGAGTACCCGGAGGCGAAACGGCTCCTCGGCGCACTCGCGAACTCACGCGGACACCGTCACGAGGAGAACGCGGCGAAGCTCGTGCGTACGGCGCTCGAGCAGCCGATCCAGGTCGGCGCCGCGCTGCTCGCGTCGGCGGAGGGCTACACGCCGCGCGCGACGAAGCTGATCGACGAGGCGCGCGAAGAGCTCGGCACGGTTCCGGACGTCGCGCTCGCGCTGTCGGAGAACCTGCCCGCACCGAAGCAGCAGCCGAACCGAAACCGCCGCCGCCGGCGCCGCAAGAAGAAGCCGGGCGCCGAGGGCGTGCCGGTCGTGGAGGGCGCCGAGACCGGGGCTGAAGCGACGGAGACCGCCGTGGTCGAGACGGTCGGCGAGGCCGCTCCGCCTGCCGAGGGCGCCGAGCCCAAACCGCGCCGCCGCCGCCGCCGCAGGCCCGCGGCGACCGCAGACGCGGCACCCGCAGTAGTGGAAGACGACGGCGCTCCTGCCGCCGTCGAAGCCGAGCCGGCCTAGACGGCAGGCCCGTCGGGGCCGTCGGGCTCCTCGCCGTTCTCCTCGTCGCGCTCGCGCAGGAAGCGCGTCAGCTCCGCGGCGAGCGAATCGCCGGACGGGAGATCCTCCGCCTCGTCGAGCAGATCGACGCGCCGCTCGAGCTCCTCGACGTAGGCGGCCGTCTCCGCGTCCGCCGACACCGCCTCCGTCACCTGCTCGCTGTACTCGGCGGCCGCCTGCTCCAGCTCGGTCACCTCGATGTCGGCGCCGATCACCTCGCCGAAACGGTTGCACAGCGCGAGCGCGGCGCGCGGGCTCGGCGCGAGCGAGACGTAGTGCGGCACCGCCGCCCAGAGGCTCACGGACGGGATGCCGGCCTCACGGCAGGCGTCGAGCGTGATGCCGACGATGCCGGTCGGCCCCTCGTAGCGCGACGGCTCGAGCCCCATCTCCTCGACGAGGGCGAGGTCGCTCGCCGCCGCGGTCACCGGCGCGGGCCGCGTGTGCGGAACGTCGGCGAGCAGCGACCCGAGCGTGACGACGAGCTCGACCCCGAGATCCTTCGCCAGGTCGACGACGAGCCCGGCGAACGTCCGCCAGCGCAGGTTCGGCTCGATCCCGAGCAGCAGCACGACGTCCCGGTCGGCGCCGGGGATCGCCGCGTGGAAGAACGCGTTCTCCGGCCAGTCGATCTGCCGGGTCAGGCCCTCGACGAGCGAGACGTGCGGCCGCGTCGCCTGGAAGTCGAAGAAGCCCTCCGAGTCGATCTCGGCGAACCGCACTGCGCTCCACTGCTTGGCGAGATAGCCGCCCGCGAGCGATGCGCCTTGGCCTCCGTCGTTCCAGCCGCGGAAGGCAGCCAGGAGCACCGGCCTTCGGAGCTCGGGCTGCGACGAGACGATGAGGTCCGGCATGCGGTGAGTTTACGTGCGTCCCGGCTGGGCCAGCGGACGCCACAGCCGCGCCACGAGACCGACGGTCCAGGCGAAGAGCATGGCGGCGAGCGCCACGTGCGAGACGACGATCCACCACGCGACCGTGCCGTACGTGCGGTACTGGAGCTCCCCGATTCCCATCTGGACGAGCAGGATCGCGAGCAGGCCCGCGCAGCCGCGTACGAGCCACGGATAACGGGCTCGACGAGTCCAGGCCCAGGCCGCAAGCAGAAGGAAGACGAGGCCGAACGCTGCGACGGCGCGTACGTGCAGCCAGACCGCCGGGTAGAACGAGCCGAGACGCTCGGCGACCGTCGTCCCGGAGCTCCCCGGGAACCGGCCCGCCGCAGTCGCGAGCGTTCCCGTCACGACGAGCACGCCGACCGCTGCGAGCAGGACCGCGCCTCCCGAGCGCGCCACCGCGGGCAGCGCGCTCGCGCCCCCGCGCACCGCCCGCGACGCCTCGAGCAGCACGAGCACGCTGAGCCCGAGGACGGTGAGAGAGAGCAGCAGGTGCGTGAGCACGAGGTACGGATTGAGGTCGTAGTAGACGGTGATCGCTCCGAGAGGAGCCTGCGCGAGCGTTCCCGCGAAGACGCCGGTCGCGAGCAGCTTCCCGCGGCGGCCGAGACCACGCGTCCGCCAGGCGGCCGCGGCAAGCGCGACCGTTGCCACGACGGTGAAGAAGGAGACGATGCGGTTCGAGAACTCGATGTCCGAGTGGTAGCCCTTGGGCAGCGCGTGCGTGGTGTTGCAGGTGGGCCAGTGCGGGCAGCCGAGCCCGGATCCGGTCAGGCGCACGGTCGCCCCGGTGGCGACTATGAGCACGAGCATCCCGGTCGCGGCCAGGGCGAGCCGCCGGAATCCCCGAGGCGAGAGGACGAGCGCACGACGCCGCGGCAGCGCCTGCGGGACCGACTCGACGTGCACGACGGCAGTCTAATCCGTTCTGCTAAATTGACGTTGACGTAAGAATGAATTTCCTTCGGACACGCCGGGACAGCGACCACTACAAGTGGTGGGTCCTGTCCTGTTCGTCGCTGGGCATGCTGCTCGCGACGATCAACTCGGGGACGCTGATCATCGCCCTCCCCGACCTCGAGCGCAGCCTGCACACGACGCTGCTCCAGCTCGTCTGGGTGATCCTCGTCTACCTGATCGTCTCCACCGTGTTCGTGCTGACGGCGGGGCGGCTCTCCGACCTGTTCGGCCGCAAGAGCGCGTACGTCCTCGGGTTCGTCGTGTTCGCGGCCGCGTCGCTCGGTGCCGGGTTCGCCGAAAGCGGGACGCAGCTGATCCTCTGGCGGATGCTGCAGGCGATCGGCGGCGCGTTCCTCTTCGCCAACTCGGCCGCGCTCGTCACCGACGCATTCCCGAGGAACGAGCTGGGGCTCGCAATGGGGACGAACACGATGGTCGCCGCGATCGGGCTCGTGATCGGGCCGGTGCTCGGCGGTGCGCTCGTGCTGATCTCCTGGCACTGGATCTTCTGGTTCAACGTGCCGTTCGCCCTGGGCGGCGCCGCGTGGGCGTGGCTCGTCCTGCACGAGATGTCGGGCCGCGCGCGGGAGCACGGACTCGACCTGCTCGGTACCACGACGTTCATCGTCGGGCTGACCGGCCTCGTGCTCGCGCTGTCGAAGGGCGCACTGTCCGGGTGGACCGATCCGCTCGTGCTCGGCGGCTTCGCCGCCGCCGTGGTCTTCCTGCCGCTGTTCGTCGTGATCGAGCGCCACACTGCCTCGCCGATGCTCGATCTCACGTTGTTCGAGAACCGGATGTTCAGCGCCGCTTCGGCCGCCGCGTTCATCAACGGGCTGACGCGGTTCGCGCTCATGTTCCTGTTCGTCTTCTACTTCCAGGGGCCGCAGGGCCAGTCGCCGATCATGGCTGGGCTCGAGCTGTCGCCGATGGCGATCGGGATCCTCGTCGCCTCGCCGATCGCCGGCATCGCGGCCGACCGGCACGGCTCGCGCATGCTCGCGGCGGCCGGAATGCTCGTCGGCGCGGTCGGCCTCGCCGGCATGACGACGCTGGAGGCGCACACGCCGTACTTCTGGAGCGCGCTCTGGCTCGCGCTGCTCGGCATCGGCTCGGGCATGTTCAACAGCCCCAACACGGCCGCGATGATGGGCGTCGTGCCGGTGCACCGCCGCGGGATCGCGGCAGGGGCCCGGATGATGCTGCAGAACACGGGAGCCGTGGTCTCGATCGCGTTCGTGCTGGCCATCGTGACCGCGGCCGTGCCGAAGACGGTGCTGTTCAAGATCTTCTCCGGCGTCGCCTCCGGCCTGTCGGCCGCGCAGTTGGCACCGTTCATCGCGAACATGCACATGGCGCTCTGGGTGCTGTGCGGAATCTCCATCCTCGGCGCCGGCGTCTCCCTGCTCCGCCCGCAGCAGATCCGCACCGCCGATCGCACCGCGCCGACCGGCATCCCGCTCGAGGAGACGGCGTGACCGCGACGACGACCTCGCGTCCGCTGCGCATCGGCGAGGTGGCCGAGCGCACCGGCGTGACGCCGCGGACGATCCGCTACTACGAGGAGATCGGCCTGCTGCCCTCGTTCGAGCGCCGCAAGGGCGAGCACCGCGTCTACGACGACGCCGACGTCGAGCGGCTCCAGGAGCTGAAGCGGCTGCGCGACCTGTTGAACCTCTCGCTGGACGAGCTGAAGCAGCTGGTCGAGGCGGAGGAGGCCCGCGCCGCGATCCGCCGCCGCCTGCAGGCGACCGACTCCGACGCGGAACGGCTGAAGCTGCTGGACGAGGCGCTGCCGCACGTCGAGACGCAGCTCGAGCTCGTGCGCCGCCGCCTCGGTGAGCTGCAGAACCTCGAGACGGAGCTCGTGGCGAAGCGGAAGCGCATTTTCGAGCGGCGCCGGGAGCTTTCTAGCTGACGACCACGCCGGCGCCGTCCTCGACCGAGCCGATCCGGCGGAGGAAGAGTCCGCGCGCGCGGAACTCGGCCTCGAGCGACAGCGCCTTGTCGCTCGGAAGCGAGACGAGCAGCCCGCCCGCGGTCTGCGCGTCGTAGCCGAGCGCGAGCAGCTCCTCCGCAACGCCGTCGGCCTCCACGGGCGCGAACTCCCGATTGCGCGGATCGCCTCCGGTGCGGACGCCGCGTCGCGCGATCTCGACCGCGTCGCCCAGCGCGGGCATCGATGCTGCGTCGATCCGGATGCGCACGCCGCTGCAGTCCGACATCTCGTGGGCGTGGCCGAACAGCCCGAAGCCGGTCACGTCGGTGACGGCGTTCGGCTCGAACGGACGCAGGACGTCGGCTGCCCGTGCGTTCAGCGTCGTCATCCAGCGGACGGCCTCGGCCGCGTCGCCCTTGCCCGCAAGCACGAGCCCCGTTCCCAGCGGCTTCGTCAGGAAGAGCGCGTCGCCCGGCCGGGCGCCGCTCTTCGGCCAGATCGCGTTCGGATGAACGGTGCCGACGACGGCGAGCCCGTACTTCGGCTCGGCATCGCGGATGGTGTGGCCGCCCGCCAGTAGCGCGCCGGCCGCCCGCACCTGCTCGTCCGCTCCGGCGAAGACCGCCGCGAGCACCGAGGTCGGCAACTCCTCCGGGAACGCGGCGATGGACAGGGCCAGCAGCGGCGAGCCGCCCATCGCGAAGACGTCGTTGAGCGCATTCGTCGCGGCGATCCGGCCGTAGTCGCCGGGGTCGTCGACGAGCGGCGGGAAGAAGTCGAGCGTGAACACGATCGCGCGCTCGTCGTCGAGCTTGTAGACGGCGGCGTCGTCGGCCGGCGACAGGCCGACGAGCAGGTTCTCCGCCTCGACCGGCACGAAGCCCTTCAGCAGCTCCTCCAGGCGCGCCGCCGAGTACTTCGCAGCGCAGCCGCCGCCGACGGTGAGCCCGGTGAGCGTCGCCCCCTCCACGCTCGACACTGTACGTACGCCCAAAGGGCGAAGGCGGCGACCGAAGCCGCCGCCTTCTGGGGAGAGGAGGGCCGTGACGGCACCCTCGGCACCTACGTTCGCGACCGAGGCCGCTTGACCTTCCGACCGCGCTCGCGTAGAGAAGGAGGCCGTGGACCGCGCAGCGCTCGTCACGGGAGGCTCGTCGGGCATCGGGCTCGCAATCGCGCGCATGCTGCGCGACGAGGGATTCGGGCTGACGCTCGCGTCACGGCGCGCGGAGCGGGTCGAGGCCGCGGCCGAGGAGCTCGGCGCGGAAGCGGTCGCGGCCGACGTCGCGAACGAGGACGACTGCGCGCGACTGGTCGCGGCGCACCGCGAGCGGTTCGGCCGGCTGGACCTTCTCGTCAACTCGGCGGGAATCGGGATCGGCGGCCTCGTCGAGGACCTTCCGCCGAAGCACTTCGACCTTCAGGTCGGCGTCAACCTCCGCGGACTCTTCCTCGTCACCCGCTCGGCGATCCCGATGTTGCGCGAGTCGCACGGGTGGATCGTCAACCTCGCGTCGATCGCAGGCACGCTGCCCACACCAGGCCTCGCCACCTACGGCGCGACGAAGGCCGCCGTGATCTCGCTCACCCGCTCGCTGAACGAGGAGCTCGACGCCGACGGCGTGCGTGCGGTCGCGATCTGCCCCGGCTTCGTCGACACCCCGATGGCGGAGTGGTCGGGCCTGGCCGGGGACGAGATGATCCAGCCGGAGGACTGTGCAGAGGTGGTGCGGATGCTCCTCCGCCTGAGCCCGCACGCGAGAGTCCCCCAGGTCGTGATCGAGCGGGCCGGCTCCGTCAACGGAGACGTCCCGCTCTCTGGTGCTTGAACCGTCGTACGGCGCACGCGTGCCGCCGCGCACGATGGCACGGCGGCGCCGCGGAAACCGCGCCCGTTAGAACATCAACGGACCGCCGTCGCTCGAACCGTGGATCCTCGTGAAGATCGCGAGCCAGTACGCAAACAGCGAAGCGACGACCAGCAGGTAGATGAACCTCGCCTTGGTCACCGTCGTCACCTCCTTTCGACGCCTAGAACCTGAAGTCCTGAAGTGCTTCAGCCGCAGTTCGGAAAAGATGTGCTGCAAGCCTGTCGTCGCCGCGCCGCGCGGCGAGATCGCCTCGGGCCACCCAGGCGAGCGCGCGATGACTCGCCGACCCGAGCGCGTCGAAGTTGGCCTCTGCGTCGTGGAACGCCGCTTCGGCCTCGTCGAGGCGGTCCTGCTCGAGCAGCGAGCGGCCGAGGACGAGCTGGGCGTTTCCGATCTCGTCCAGGTAGTCCTCGTGCCCGTGAAGCAATCGCAGCGCGTGACGCGCCTGCTCTTCGGCCTGGTCGACGTTGCCGGTGCGCAGGTGGATCTGCGCGAGCGACGAGATCGCCTGCGCAGCGTCGCCCTCACGTCCGGTCTCGAGGGCGATCCCGAAGGCCTGCTTCAGCAGCTGGACGGCCTCGTCCGTCTTGCCGAGCAGGAAGTTGAGCCCGCCGAGGTTGTTGGTGAGCTCGCCGACGTGAACCCGGTCGGACAGCTCCTCGTACGCGGCGCGCGCCTTCTCGGCGTACGTCCGGGCGAGCACCCAGTGGCCCTCGCGGTCGGCGACGAGCGAAGCCTGGAAGTAGGCGGCGCCGATGGTGCGCGGATCATTCGCGTCCTCGGCAAGCTGGAGCGCCCGCTCGATGTCCTCGCGGGCGGCCTCGTAGTCGCGCTGGCGGCGCCAACAACGCGAGCGCCAGGAGAGGATGTGCGAGCGGAGTGCGTCCGACGGGAGTCCCGACCGCTCGGCGAGTGCAAGCGACTCGTTGAACAGGCCGATGGCCGTCTGGACGCTGTTCAGCTGGTAGCGGCACACGCCGAGGGTGAAGAGCACATCGGCCCGCTCGACGTCGCTGAAGCCGCTGCCTTCGGAGATCGAGCGCGCCTCGCTGAGCAGGTCGAACGCCGGCCGCAGGTTGCCCAGGCGCATCTGCGCCTTCCCGGAGCCGACGAGGGCCCTGACCTCGAGCTCGGGCAGGCTCGTCGCGTGCGCCGCCGGAACGAGCGCCTCGTACTCGGCCGCGGCCTCGTCGTCGCGAAATGCCTCGAGCAACGTCTCGGCGCGGGCGAGAGCGCCCTCGAGCCGGCCGCGCTCGTCGGTCGCGAGACCGTTGGCAAGGAAACCGGGGTCGACGCCAAGCCGCGCCGCGAGCCAGTCGATCGTCTCGCGCGTCGGGCGGGTCTTGCCACGCTCGATCTGCGAGACGTACTCCTTGGAGAACCGCTCGCCGGCCAGCTCGCTCTGGGTCAGCCCGGCGCCGACGCGAAGCTGGCGCAGCCGCTCGCCGAGGCGAAGCCCGGTCTCGACGGCGGGGCGGGAAGTGCGGAGTGCGGCGTCTCGTGTGGTCATAGCGGCGTCGGTTCTGAAGTGAACCTTACGCTTCACCAAACCGCAAGCCGCCCGGTGTGACCATCCCCCTAAAAGGGCATGTTCATAGGAAAAACGAGTCAACCACGCGATTCGAAGATCACTTGACTTAGTCACTTGACGAGCACGACTTCCGCTCCTATAGTGAGGTCACCTTGCAACCAGGCCGGACGCCAGGCTCAGGTTTGCAGGGGGGTGCGCCGGAGCTCCCGGCGGCAGAAACGGAGACGCGGCTGGGCCGCAGAGCCGAGTTTCCGTAGCCAACAGGAGTGGCGCGCCTCTCGAGAAGGCCCCCCGAGCCGCAGCGGGGGGCCTTCTCTTATCTGCGGGGGGAACCTAGGGTTCCCCCCGAGGTGCCCCCCTCCTCAACCGCTTCAGAGTCCTCTAGCGCGTCAGGAACTGAGCGCGTTGAGACGGGCGGTGCGGATGCGGGCGATGTTGTCTTCGTCCAGCAGATTCAGGCGGCGGCCGATCATGCCGAGGATGCCGCCGGAGAGGAACATCCAGGCTTCGGCGTCGGCGTCCCGGTCGGCGGCCAGGCCGCCTTCGTCCTGGCCTCGGCGGATGACGTCGGCGACGAAGTCGTGCACCTCGCGCATGTGGCGGCGTAGGTGGCGCCGCAGCTCGGGATCCTTCGAGGACTCGCTCAGCGCCTGCACCCACAGCTCCGCCAGCTGGAGCTTGCAGCCGCGGACCGCGAGGTGGCCGCGCGCGACCGCCTCGAGGCCCGACCGCACGTCCTCGGCGTCTGCCAGCGCCGCCTCCCAGACGGCGCGGGCCCCGCTCCACGCATGGTCCAGCGCAGCGAGATAGAGGTCGCGCTTCGATGCGAAGTGCCGGTAGAGGATCGGCTCCGACACGCCGGCGGCGCGGGCGATCTCGGCGGTGGTCGTACCGCGGTAGCTGCCCTCGGTGAAGACGCGAATCGCCGCCTCGACGATCGCGAGGCGGCGCTCCGCCGCCGGCATGCGCGTCGCCGTCGTCACGCGATCGCTTCCGCGAGCTGCGAACGCTCCTGTTGCGGTGCGCTCCGGACGAGCGCAATCGCGACGCCCGCTGCCGCGAACGTGATCACGGCGCTGACGAGCAGCGCGGCGTGAAGCCCGTCGACGAACTGCTGTGCGCCTTCCGGCGAGCGCGCGGGAGCCGAGATGTACGACGCGACGATCGCGCCCATCACCGCGATCCCGAGCGAGCCGCCCATCTGGCGGAAGCTGTTCAGCACGCCGGAGCCGACACCGGCCTTGTCCACCGGCACCGCGCCCATCGCGGCCGCGGTCATCGGGGACATGGTCATCGCCATGCCGACGCCGCCGAGCAGCAGCGACGGCAGCAGCGTCCAGAACGTCGAGCCGATCCCGACCCGCTGGTAGAGCAGCAACGAGATCCCGACGATGGTCATGCCGGCGCCCATCAGCCAGCGCGAGCCGATGCGGTCGGACATCTTTCCGGCGATCGGCGCGACGATGATGATCAGGATCGTCATCGGCAGGAAGATCGCGCCGGCCTGGATCGCCGAGTAGCCGAGGATGTTCTGGACGAAGAGCGAGACGAAGAAGAACACACCGAACATCCCGAGCGAGACGAGCATCGCCACGATGTTCGCGCCGGTGAACGTGCCGCTCTTGAACAGCGACAGATCGAGCATCGGCAGCCGCTGGCGGTGCTCGACGAGGACGAACGCGACGAGCAGGACGACCGCCGCGATGAAGAGCGAGAGGATCTCCGGCGAGCTCCAGCCGCGCTGGTTGCCCTCGATCAGGGCGTACGTCAGCGCAAACAGGCCGAGGCTCGAGGTGACGAGGCCGGGGATGTCGACGCTCTGCTCGTGGGACATGTCACGCGACTCGGTGATCACGAGCCAGGACACGACGATCCCGAGGATCCCCACCGGGACGTTGATGAAGAAGATCCAGTTCCAGTTGATCGTCTCGACGATCACGCCGCCGACGAGCGGGCCGATCGCGAGCGCCATGGCCGAGACGCCGGCCCAGATGCCGATCGCCTGGCCGCGCTCACGCGGCGCGAACGTCGCGGTGATGATCGAGAGCGACGCGGGGTTCATCAGCGCGGCACCGACTCCCTGGACCATGCGGGCGCCGATCAGGAAGCCCGCGTTCGGCGCGAGGCCGCAGGCGAGCGAGGACGCAGTGAAGATCCCGATCCCGATGACGAAGATCAGCTTCCGGCCGTACAGGTCGCCGAGCTTGCCACCCGTGATCAGGAGCGCCGCGAACGTGAGCGCGTAGGCGGTGACGATCCACTCCAGCGACTCGATCGAGACGTGGAGGTCGCGCTGGATCGACGGCAGCGCGACGTTCACCACGGTGTTGTCGAGCATGATCATGAACAGGCCGAACGAGACCGCTGCGAGCGTCCACCACTTGCGGTTCTCCGGCGCGAGAATCCGAGCCTTCATCGTGTGTCTCCCCTGCGTCCAGTGTTAGTGCCCACTAAGTTAGCGGCCCCCCAGGGGGCTGCGTCGAGGTGCTGCGTCGAGGGTGGCGTAGGCTCTCGACCGTGCGCGGCGGCTTCATCTGGGAACCCACGCCGGAGCTCGTCGAGCAGGCGAACATCACCCGGCTGGCGCGCCGCCTCGGCGCGGACGGCTACGCCGAGCTGCACCGGATCTCGGTGGACGAGCCGGAGCGGTTCTGGCCCGCCGTCGTCGACGATCTCGGGGTCGAGTTCTCGCGGCCCTGGGATGCCGTTGTCGACCTCTCCCGCGGGCCGGAGTGGACGACGTGGTTCGTCGGCGGCCGCGTCAACGTCGCCCGCGCGTGCGTCCACCGCTGGGCTGACGCGCAGCCGGATGCGGAGGCGCTCGTCTGGCAGAGCGAGGACGGACGACGGGACGCGCTCACGTGGGCGGAGGCGTCGCGCGCCGTGACGCAGCTGGCGGAGGCGCTGGTCGAGCTCGGCGTCGAGCCGGGCGACCGCGTCGCCATCTTCATGCCGATGTGCCCCGCGGTCGCGGTCGCGTCGCACGCCTGCGCGCACGTCGGCGCCGTCCAGGTTCCGATCTTCTCCGGCTTCGCCGCGCCGGCGATCGCGTCGCGCCTCGAGGACTCCGGCGCGAAGGTCGTGCTCTGCGCCGACTGGTCGCTCCGCCGCGGCAAGCGCATCGAGATGCGGCAGACGCTCGACGACGCCGGCCGCTTCGAGGTCGAGCACGTCGTCGCGTGGAACCGGGAGACGGGCGAGTGGCCGGAGCTGGTGACGCGGCAGCCCGCGACGCTGCCGCCGCTCGAGGTCGACTCCGAGGCGCCGTATCTGCTCGCCTACACCTCCGGCACAACCGGGAAGCCGAAGGGTGCGCTGCACGTGCAGGGCGCATTCCTCGTCTCGATCGCGCGCGAGGCTGCATATCAGAGCGACGTCAAGGCCGGCGACCGCGTCCACTTCGCCACGGACATGGGCTGGATCATGGGTCCGTGGACGCTCGTCGGCGTCGGCGCGAACGGGGCGACGGTCGTCCTGGCCGAAGGCGCGCCGGACTGGCCCGCGGACCGGCTCTGGCGACTGGTCGAGTCGGAGCGGGTGACCATGCTCGGGCTGTCGCCCACGCTCGTGCGCGCGCTGATCCCGCACGGCGAACCCGACGCTGACCTCTCGTCGCTGAAGACGTTCTGCTCCACCGGCGAGCCCTGGAATCCGGATCCGTACCTGTGGCTGTTCGAGCACGCCGGCGGCTCGCGCGCGCCGATCGTGAACATCTCGGGCGGCACCGAGGTCGGCGCGTGCTTCCTGTCCACGTGCATCACCGAGCCGATCAAGCCCGTCGCGCTCGGCTTCCCGGCTCTCGGCCAGGACATGGACGTGGTCGACGCCGACGGCAAGCCGGTCCGCGGCGAGGTCGGCGAGCTCGTGTGCCGGCGGCCGTGGCCGGGGATGACACGCGGCATCTGGGGCGACGACGAGCGCTACCTCGACACGTACTGGCGCCGCTTCCCCGGAATCTGGACGCACGGCGACTGGGCTTCGATCGACGAGGACGGCTACTGGTTCCTGCACGGGCGGAGCGACGACACGCTGAACATCGCCGGCAAGCGGATCGGACCGGCGGAGCTCGAGTCGGCGGCGATCGGCAGCGGGATCGTGGCCGAGGCGGCGGCGATCGGCGTGCCGCACGAGGTGAAGGGCGAGACGGCCTGGATCTTCTGCGTCGCAACGCCGGGCGCGGAGCCCGACGGGGAACGCGTGGCCGCCGCGGTGACGGCCGCGCTGGGGAAGGCGTTCAAGCCGGAGCGGATCGTGTGGGTGCCGGCGCTGCCGAAGACGCGTTCCGCGAAGATCGTGCGCCGCGCGGTGCGTGCGCAGGTGCTGGGCCAGGATCCGGGCGACCTGTCGTCGCTGGAGAATCCCGAGACGCTGGAGGAGATCGCGCATGCCATCGAGTGAGCTGGAAGGACAGGTCGCCCTCGTCACGGGCGGCGGCCGCGGCATCGGTGCGAACATCGCGCGCGGGCTCGCGGGCGCGGGGATGGACGTCTGGGTCACCGGCCGTACCGCCGCTCAGGTCGAGTCCGTCGCGGCCGAGATCGGCGGGCACGCGCTCGCCGGAGACGTGTCGAAGCGCGACGACGCGGAGCGGTGGGCGGGCGAGGTTGGCGAGATCGACCTGCTCGTGTGCAACGCGGGGATCAGCGGGCCGGAGGAGGCGCTTCCCGGGCCGGACGAGTGGTGGCATACGTTCGAGGTGAACGTCCTCGGCGTCTACCTCTGCTGCCGCGCGGTCGCGCCCGGGATGGTAGACCGCGGCGCCGGGCGCATCGTCAACGTCGGGAGCGGCGCCGCGTACCTCCCCACGCGGCCCGGTCCGCACAGCACCGCGTACCCGGCGAGCAAGGCCGCCGTGCACCGCTTCTCGGAGGTGCTGGCGGCTGAGCTCGGGCCCAGCGGCGTCTTTGTGTTCTCGCTCGCGCCGGGGCTTGTCCGGACCGAGATGACGAGTGGCTTCCCCGACAATCTGCCCTGGACGCCGCCGGAGCGCGCGCCGGTTCTCGTGCACGCGCTCGCGACGGGAGAGTTCGACGCGCTGGCCGGCCGGTATCTCCACGCCGAGCACGATCCGCCCGATCGGCTGCGGGAACGGATCGAGCAGATCCAGGCCGACGATCTCAACGCGATTCGCCTTCGACGGTAGTTTGCGCCTGATAGGCTAAAACCGATGCGACTCGCACTCGTCCAGACGAACCCGACCGTCGGCGACCTCGCAGGCAACCGCTCGCTCATCCTCGAGCGGCTGGAGGAGGCGAAGAGCGCGGGCGCCGACCTCGTCGTGTTCCCGGAGCTGGCGGTGACCGGCTATCCGCCCGAGGATCTGCTGCTGCGCCCGGGATTCGTGCGCGCGGCCGAGCAGTCGCTGGCCGAGATCGCCGCGGCGACGCACGGCGTGACCGCGCTCGTCGGCACGCCGTATCTCGAGCGGGATCTCTACAACGCGTGCGCCGTGTGCGCGGACGGCGAGGTGAAGGCGTTCGTGAAGAAGCGGTTCCTGCCGAACTACGGCGTCTTCGACGAGATGCGCTATTTCGCGCCCGGCGACGAGCTGTTCCTGTTCGGGTTCGGGGATGCGGTCGTCGGCGTGACCGTGTGCGAGGACATGTGGCAGCCGGGCCCGCCCGCCACGGATCTGGCGCTCGCGGGCGCGCAGCTGATCGTGAACGTCTCGGCGTCGCCGTTCCATCTCGGCAAGGACCGCGAGCGCGAGGAGATGTTCCGGATCCGCGCGCGCGACAACACGTCGTACGTCGCGTTCTGCAACAGCGTCGGTGGCCAGGACGAGCTGCTCTTCGACGGGCACTCGGTCGTGCTCGACGACGAGGGAACGGTGCTCGCGCGCGCGCCGGGCTTCGAGGAGGCGCTGCTCGTCGTCGACGTCGATCCGACCGCGGTCGTCGCGCGCCGCCTCACCGACGCGCGCCGCCGCGCGCTCGCGCGGGACCGCGGCCGCCTCGATCCGGTGCGCGCGATCCGGCTCGACGCGCCGCGCGAGCAGAGCGACGCCGCGGCGCCGCCGATCGTCCCGTTCGAGGACGAGCTCGAGCAGATGCGGCAGGCGCTCGTGCTCGGGCTGAGCGACTACGTGCGCAAGAACGGCTTCTCCGAGATCGTCGTCGGTCTGTCCGGCGGGATCGACTCGGCGCTCACGGCGGCGATCGCCGTCGAGGCGGTCGGAGCGGACAAGGTCCACTGCGTCTCGATGCCGTCGCGGTACTCGTCGGAGGGGACGCGCACGGACGCGCGGCGACTGGCGGAGAGCATCGGCTCCGACTTCCGCGAGATCGCGATCGGGCCGATGGTCGAGGCGTTCGGCTCCGCGCTGGCCGAGTCGTTCGCGGGACGCGAGCCGGATCTAACCGAGGAGAACGAGCAGGCGCGGATCCGCGGCACGCTGCTGATGGCGCTGTCGAACAAGTTCGGCTGGCTGCTCGTCGCCACCGGGAACAAGTCCGAGATGTCCGTCGGCTACGCGACGCTGTACGGGGACATGGCCGGCGGGTTCGCGCTGCTGAAGGACGTGTTCAAGACGGACGTGTTCCGGTTGTCGCGGTATCTGAACGAGCGCGCCGGTCGCGAGCTGATCCCCGTGTCGATCATCGAGCGTCCGCCGAGCGCCGAGCTGCGGCCCGATCAGCGGGACGAGGATTCGCTGCCGCCGTATGCGCAGCTCGACGAGGTGCTGGAGGCGTACGTCGAGCAGGACCGCTCGCTCGAGGAGCTGTCCGCCGACGGCTTCGATCCGGACGTGGTGCAGCGCGCGGTGGCGATGATCGACCGGGCCGAGTACAAGCGGCGGCAGGCGCCGCCCGGTGTGCGGCTGCGGCCGAAGGCGTTCGGGCGGGATCGGCGCACGCCTATTACGAATCGTTGGCGCTCGTAGCGCCAACGATTCGTGGGATAGCGGAACTGCGCGCGACCGGGAGCGCGGTCCCGGTCGCGCTCCGTGCTGCTTATTGCTCTTGTTTCTGGCGGCTTGGCAGTGCCGCCGCGGGCGGCCGTGTCGCCCGCTCGGTCGCGTTCGCGTAACGCGCCTACGGCTGTCGTTACGCGAACGCCTAGACCGCAAGCTTGGCCAGGGCGCTGAACCACTTGAGTCGTTCCGACCATGGCACAGCGGCATTGGCGGGTGACGTCGACGGGAGGACGAACAGACGCGTCCCGCCGAGCGTGCGTTCCTGCAGGCCGAGCTCGGGGCGCTTGTTGAACGTGCCGCGGTAGGCCTCCTTGCCGACGAAGCCGAGCCAACCCGGATGGAGCTCGTCGGCGATGCGCGCGAGCCGCACGGCGGAGCCGTCGAAGTCGGAGCGGCGCAGGTCGCCGGAGCCGGGGGTCGTGCGATACGCCGCGTTGGTCACGCCGACGCCTTCGTCGAGCAGCGAGAACTGCTCGTGCGGCTCGAACAGCCTCGAGGTGAACCGGGCCGCGTGCAGCAGCCTCCAGAAGTCGTTGCGCGGGTTGGCGAAGTGGGCGTGCGCGGCCGCGGAGACGCGCCCCGGATTGATGCCGACGAACACGACGCGCAGCCCCGGCGCAAGCACGTCCGGCACGTCGCTCGGTGTCATGTCGGCTCCAGCCGTGTCCGCTCCCGCCATGCCCCTCGAACGCGAAACGTTTCCCCCCATGGGGGGTGCGAGGTTCCCTCTGGGAACGCTACGCGACGAGTCCATACGGGAATGTGCCGGCTTTGTGTCGAGACGAAGGCGGCGAGGCCGCTGCTACGCGGCCTCGATCTCGGCGGCGTCGCCCATGCGCGCGTCGATCCGCTCCTCGAGGGCCTTGCGCAGGTCCTCGCCGGAGACGGTCGTCGGGAAGCGCGGCCGCCGCGGCTCGAGCCGCACGATCTTCACGGTCGGATCCCACGCGCCGTAGCAACGGGCGTAGCACTCGGCTTCGGTCAACGGTCTGAGCCGACGCACGCTTCGCAGGGTATGGACAGGACCGGACGGCACCCGTCGTCTGCGACGATGGCCGCGTGCAGGTCACGCCGAAGGAGTTCCGCTACGCGGTCGGCCTCGGCGCCGACGGATCGGTCAGCACCGAGAGCGGCGCGTCGCTCGTTCCCGGCGCCGACTGGACGCCGGAGCACATGCTGCTCGCCGGCCTCGTCCGCTGCTCGCTCGACAGCCTGCGCTACCACCTGAAGCGCGCGGACGTGCGGCTCACAGCGGCGATCGGCGGGGCGTCCGCGGTCGTGAACCGACGTGACAGCGACGGCCGGTACGCCATCGTGGAGGCGACCGTCGAGCTGTCCGTTCAGCTGGAGCCGCAGCCTGCGCTCACAGCCGTCGCCGAGCTGCTCGAGAAGGCGGAGCGCGACTGCTTCGTCGGCGCGTCGCTCACCGCGAAGCCGTCGTACCGGTGGATCGTGAACGGGAAGGAACCCTCCTAGCTCTGCTCGAGCGGCGCCATCGTCAGGCCGGCGCCGCGCAGCTCCTCCCAGTACAGCTCGGCCTGCTCGCGGTCGCCGGTCCAGACCGTGGCGCGCCCGGCGTTGTGGATCGTGTTCGCGAGCCGCATTCCCTTGTCGTACGTGACACCCGGCAGGACGCCCGAAAGCGCGAAGGCGACGCCTTCGAAGGTGTTGTGGTTGTCGTTGAGCACGATCACGAGCCACGGGCGGCCGAGGCCCGTGCCGTCGCCGCGATCGAGGCGCTCACGCGTCCGCGGCGGTGCGAGCGTGCTGCTCATCGGGCCATCGTAGTGCGGTAGCGTCCGGAGCGATGAGCACCGTCGCACTCGACGTCGATGCGGTCCGGGCGCGCTTTTCCGCCCTGGACACGCCGACCGCGCTACTCGACGCGCCCGGCGGCACGCAGTGCCCCGACTCCGTGATCGACGCGATCGCCGCCTACCTGCGGACGTCGAACGCGAACCTCGGCGGCGCCTTCGCCAACAGCCGCCGCAGCGACGAGCTGATCGGCCACGCACGCCAGGCGGCGGCGGCATTTCTCGGCTGCGGGCCGCACGAGGCGATCTTCGGGGCGAACATGACGACGCTGAACTTCATGCTCAGCCGGACGATCGGGCGAACGCTGCAACCGGGCGACGAGATTCTCGTGACGAAGCTCGACCACGACGGCAACGTCTCTCCGTGGCTGGAGCTCGCGCACGATCTCGACCTCCGCGTCGGCTTCGTCGAGCTGCACGACGACACGACGCTCGACCTCACCGATCTCGAATGGCAATTGACCGAGCGGACGCGCGTCGTTGCATTCCCGCTCGCGTCGAACGCGGTCGGCACCCGCACCGACGCGCGTCGGGTGGCCGAGCTCGCGCACGACGCGGGCGCGCTTGTATGGGCGGACGCGGTGCACTACGCGCCGCACGGTCCGATCGACGTCGCCGACCTCGGCGTCGACGTGCTTGTCTGCTCGCCGTACAAGTTCTTCGGCCCGCACCTCGGACTCGCATTCGTGCAGGCGGAGCTGCTGGAGTCGTGGCGGCCGTACAAGGTGCGACCTGCGCCGCTCGAGCCGCTCGGCGCACGCTTCGAGACGGGGACGCTCGCGCACGAGCTGCTCGCCGGCTTCGTCGCCGCGGTCGCGTACGTCCACTCGATCGGCTGGGCCGCGATCCAGTCGCACGAGACGGCTCTCGGGCAGCGGTTCCTCGACGGCCTGCCGGATCGCTGCACGCTGCACGGCCTCGCCACGATGGAAGGACGCGTGCCGACGTTTGCGTTCAGCGTCAACGCGCTCGCGCCGCGTGCGGTCGCGGAAGCGCTCGCCGAGCGGGAGATCGCCGTCTGGGACGGCGACTACTACGCGGTGGAGGCGATCAAGCGACTCGGCCTCGACACCGTCGGCGGCGCCGTGCGCGCGGGCTTCGTCCACTACAACACCGCGGCCGAGGTGGATCGGCTGCTCACCGCACTGGAGGAGCTGTGACCGCCGAGGCGCCGGACGTCGTCGAGCTGCTGCGCGAGCTGATCCGCTTCGACACGACGAATCCGCCGGGGAACGAGACCGCGTGCGTCGAGCACGTGCGCGGGCTGCTCGCCGCCGCCGGGATCGACTCGCGCATCCTCGCGCGCGCCGATGGTCGGCCGAACCTGATCGCCCGAGTCGCCGGCCGCGGCGAGGCGCCGCCGCTGCTGCTCTACGGACACGTCGACGTCGTCACCACCTCCGGTCAGCAGTGGACGCACCCGCCGTTCGCCGCGGACGTCGCCGACGGCATGGTCTGGGGCCGCGGCGCGCTCGACATGAAGTCCGGCGTCGCCATGCTCGTGCACGCGTTCGTCCGCGCGCACACGGAGGGACCGCCGCCCGGCGACCTCGTGCTCGCGGTGCTGAGCGACGAGGAGAACGGCGGCGACTTCGGCGCGCGCTTCCTCGTCGAGGAGCACGCGGAGCAGTTCGACGGGATCCGCCACGCGCTCGGCGAGTTCGGCGGCGCCACGGTCAGGCTCGGCGGCCGCAGCTTCTACCCGATCCAGGTGGCCGAGAAGCAGATCTGCTGGCTGCGCGGCACCGTGCGCGGACCGGGCGGTCACGCGGCCATCGGCGTCAAGGGCAGCGCCATGGGCAAGCTCGGCGTGATCCTGGCGAAGCTCGACCGGCGCAAGCTCCCGATCCACGTCACGCCGGCCGCGCAGGCGTGGATCGAGGGGATGGCGGACGCGCTGCCGCGGCCGCACCAGCTGCTGCTCCGCTCGCTGCTCGACCCGCGGCTGGCCGAGACGACGCTGCGCGTTGCCCGCACCGAGAAGCTCCGGCCGATCGAGCGCGCGCTGCGCAACACGGTGACCGCGACCATCGTCCACGGCGGCGAGAAGATCAACGTGATCCCGTCCTCGGTGGAGCTCGAGCTCGACGGCCGCTCGCTTCCCGGCTTCGGCCCGGAGGAGCTGATGCGCGAGGTGCGCGCGGTCGCCGGCCCCGACCTCGAGCTGGAGCTGATCCGCCACGATCCCGGCCCCGCCGATCCCGACCTCTCCTATCTGCCGACGCTGTCCGCGATCCTGCGCGAGCTCGACGGGGACGCGGTGCCGGTGCCGATGCTGCAGATCGGCGTCACCGACGGCCGCTTCTTCTCGCGCATCGGCATCCAGACGTACGGCTACCTGCCGTTGCGCCTGCCGAAGGGGTTCGAGTTCGTGAAGCTGATCCACGCCGCCGACGAGCGCGTCCCGGCGGACGCGGTGCGCTTCGGCTCCGAAGCGGTCTCGCGCGCGATCGAGCGGTACCGCGGATGAAGCTGCTCGTCCTCGGCGGCACGGTCTTCCTCGGACGCCACGTCGTGGACGCGGCGCTCGCGGACGGGCACGAGGTGACGATCTTCACGCGCGGCAAGACGAACGCGGAGCTCTACCCGGAGGTGGAGCACCTGACCGGCGAGCGCGACGGCGACATCGGCGCGCTGGCGGGCCGCATCTGGGACGGCGTCGTCGACACGAGCGGCTACGTGCCGCGGATCGTGCGCCAGTCGGCGGAGCTGCTACACGGCGCGGTCGGCCGCTACGTCTTCGTCTCCAGCATCTCCGTCTACGCGGACCCGAGCAAGCCGACTCCCGAGGATGCGCCGGTGGCGGAGCTCGAGGATCCGGCGAGCGAGGACGTGCCGGCAGACTACGGCGCGCTCAAGGCCGGGTGCGAGCGCGTCGTCGAAGGCGTCTATGGCGACCGCAGCGCCAACGTGCGCGCGGGGCTGATCGTCGGGCCGTTCGACCCGACGGAGCGGTTCACATACTGGCCGCGGCGGCTCGCGGAAGGCGGCGACGTGCTCGCGCCCGGCGAGCCGTCGGCGCCGGTGCAGCTCATCGACGCGCGCGACCTCGGCGCGTGGCTCGTGCGGCTGGCGGAGCACGGCCCCGGCGGCGTCTTCAACGGGACGGGACCGGCGGAGCCGCTCACCCTCGGCGAGCTGCTGGACGAGGCGAACGACGCGATCGGCGCCGGCGCACGGCTGGTGTGGACGGACGAACAGCGCCTCCTCGACGCCGGCGTCGAGCCGTGGATGGAGCTGCCGCTCTGGCTTCCCGGCGACGACTACTCCGGGATGCTGCAGGCGCCGAACAGCCGCGCGATCGCCGCCGGGCTGACCTTCCGTCCCGTCCGCGAGACGGTGCTCGAGACGCTGGCGTGGAGCCGCGAGGCCGGCGAGCAGCGCCCGACGCTGACGCGCGAGAAGGAGCGCGAGCTCCTCGCCGGTGCCTGAGCTCTCGACGAAGCTCGGAGCAAAGCCCGGCACGGGAGTGCTCGTGTTCTTCACCACGCGGCGCGTCGAGCTCGAACGGCGCTTCGCCGCGTTGCAGAAGACGCTCGCCCCCGCCGACGGCCTCTGGATCGCCTGGCCGAAGAAGGCGGCGAAGCTCGACACGGACCTCGACTTCGACACCGTGCAGCAGATCGGCCTCGCGCACGGCCTCGTCGACAACAAGATCGCAGCGATCGACGAGACGTGGCAGGCGCTGCGCTTCGTCTACCGCATCGCCGACCGCTGACGTCGTCGCAGCCGGACGGGGCTCGTTCGGACGCGGCTTCTCCTGCCACGTCCAGGTGCCAGGCACCTAGACGTGTCCCGTCTGGCCACGTTGCGCCGGGAAGGGGCTTGGCTACGGCACTTCGGCCGAAGACGCCCCCGGCCGGACGGATGCGAACGACACGTCCGGTGCCAGGCACCGAGACGCGTCTCGCAGAGACGCCGCTGTCACGGACTCGCCGGATCAGGCGGCGTTGTCGGCCTTCGCCGCTTTCGCGGCATTGGCCCAGCGCTCGTTGTCGCGGCGGATCCGGTCGGGCTCGCGGCCGCGCGCCTCGGCGACGGCCACGGTCAGCCGCTGGAACATGACGATGTCCACCACCGGACTCCGCGTCGGCACGAGATCCGCGTCGCAGCCGAGCTCGCGCAGCGCTGCCACCGCAGCGAGCGACCGCCCCACGGTCTGCGCGTCGCCCTCGAGCACGAACGCGCGCACCGACTCGTCCACGGCGGCGAGATACCCGTGCAGCAGCTGCTCCGTGTGATGCGCCTCCGCCGCGACCCACGCGCCCTCCCGCAGCTTCAGCACCGCCTCCTGCGCGGTCGGCCAGTCACGACCGGCGCCGGCGACGATGAACCGCTCCTGCTCGCCGACCTCCGGCAGAGGCTCCATCAGCGCCACCTCTACCGCGTCGGGAAGCCACGAGACGTCCTCGCCGTTCAGCGCGGCGATCGCCGCGACCGCGCACGTGTAGCTCGCCGTGTGGCACCAGCTCTCTTCGATCTCCGGCGTCGCCACCACCACCTCGTCGCACAGCTCGGCGATCGGCCCGTCCGGCTTGCCCGTGACGAGCCACTTCGGGCCGGACCAGGCCCGCGCCGCCGCCAGGGTCTGCGGCGTCTCCGCCTCGTGCGAGACGAGCACGAGCACGTCGGCCTCCCGCTCCGGCCGCAGCACCAGCTCGAACGCCTGCACGGCCTCGCCCCCCGTCTGCGCCGCATGGAACGACGTGCCGCAGCCGGTGAACAGCAGCCGTGCGCCTTCGGGGAAGCGCCGGTCCGTCGGCACCTGCGCAAGCCATTCCGGCTGCTGCGCGATCGCCCGCTTCGTCTGCTCGGCGGCCATAGGTCACGTCTATACCATCAATCCGCATGAGCACGTTCGAACGCCACGTCCTCGACAACGGCCTGCGCGTCCTCACGGCCAACCTGCCGTACGCACAGTCGGTCACGTGCATGGTCATGCTGGCCGCCGGCTCCCGCTACGAGACCGCCGAGACGAACGGGATCGCCCACTTCTCCGAGCACATGTTCTTCAAGGGGACGGAGCGCCGCCCGAGCGCGCGCGACATCGCCGGTGAGATCGACTCGATCGGCGGCGAGTTCAACGCGTTCACCGGCAAGGAGTACACGGGCTACTACGTCAAGTGCGCGGCCGAGCATCGCGACATCGCGCTCGACGTGCTCGTCGACATGCTGCGCAATTCCCGTTTCGACCCGGACGAGATCGAACGGGAGAAGGGCGTGATCGTCGAGGAGATGAACATGTACTTCGACACGCCGCGCGACTACATCGGCGGCGTGTACGAGCAGCTGCTGTACGGCGACCAGCCGCTCGGCTGGGACATCATCGGGCGGAAGGAGACCGTGCGCGGAGCCGAGCGGCAGATGTTCCTCGACTATCTCGGCGAGTGGTACAAGCCGTCGCGCATGGTGCTCGGCGTCGCGGGGCGCACCGGCGACGACGTGCTCGAGCGCGCGCAGGAGCTGTTCGGCGACCTCGACGCGGGGAACACCGGCGAGCCGGCTCCCGCGCAGCCGTACGCGAACGGGCGCGTGAAGGTCTTCACCAAGCAGTCAGACCAGGCGCACGTCTGCCTCGGCGTGCACAGCTATCCGCTCGAGCACCCGGACCGGTATCCGCTGCAGATGCTCTCGACGGTGCTCGGCGGCGGCATGTCGTCGCGCCTGTTCACGGAGGTGCGCGAGCGCCGCGGGCTCGCCTACTACGTCTTCGGGCTGAACCACAGCTACACGGACGCGGGCTCGCTGTACACGCAGGCCGGCGTCGACATCAACCGCATCGACGAGGCCGTGACGACGATCGCGGCCGAGCTGCGCAAGATCGCGGCCGAGCCGGTTCCGTCCGACGAGCTGGAGAAGGCGCGCAGCTTCTCCAAGGGCCGCTTCGTGTTGCAGCTGGAGAGCCCGCAGGGGCTGATCGTCTACGGACTGCGCAAGGAGGTGCTCGAGGGCCGTGCTCCGGATCCGGAGGAGATCCTCGCCGGCATCGACGCGGTCACGGCCGAGGACGTGCAGCGCGTGGCGCGCGACGTGATCGCGGACGAGCGGCTGCGGCTCGCGCTGATCGGTCCGTTCGAGGACGCCGCACACTTCGACGCACTGCTCGACTAGAGCTGGGCTCGACTAGAGCTGGGCTCGACTAGAGCTGGGCTCGACTGACGCTTCGCGGGCAGGCCGAGCACTCGCGTGCTCGGCCGTTTCGTCTCGGGTGGAGGGAGCGACAGCCCGATCTACTGGCCGGTCGGCGGTCCGGTTAGCACCTCGGCCCGGAACCGCCCGTCAGGGTGCTTTCAACCTGCCGGCCGTCGCTCGGAGAAACTCTTGTACCGGAGTTCGCGGACGGAGCCTGAACTCCTATACGGCGATCGTGGCGAAGTCGGCCTCGATGATGGCGCGGTCGTCGTCGTCCTCGATCCTCGCCGTCAGCGCGCGTCCTTCCTCCGCGTAACGGCGAGCCTCGTCGAGATCGCCTGCGACCCAGTGTGCGCGCGCGAGCGCCTCGAGCGCGGCCGGCCTGTCCCAGTCCTTCATGTCGTCGGGATGCGCCTCAACGATCTCCAGGCAGCGTCGCGCATGGCTCAGCGCCGGCTCGGGGCGGCCGAGGATCGCGTAGACGCGCGAACACTGCCACTCGCTGCGCGACCGGTTCGCCGGCGTGCCGACCTGCCGCCAGTGGTACGCCGACGCGTGCGCGCAGTGCACCATCTCGTCGTCGTCGTCCTGCGTCCGGTCCGTCTTCTCCATCAGCGTCCACGTCTTGTTGAACAGGTCGACGCCGAGCCGTCGCTCCGCCTCGGCGTCGAGCGCCTCTGCCGAAGTTCCCATCACCGTGTCCTTTCCGTCGATCAGCGGTTGCAGCCCCTGGAGAATCACGTTCAGCTCGGCGGCGCGGATCGCCGTCCGGCGCTGGTGGTCGACGAGCACGCGGCGCACCGTGACCAGATCGCTCGTCGCCAGCAGCGTCGAGATGTCGTCGAGCGGAAGCTCGAGCCGGCGCAGCGTCCGGATCGCCTCCGCCACTGCCACCTGCGCCGACGAATAGGAGCGGTAGCCCGTGGTGGGATCGACCGCCGCCGGGCGCAGCAGCCCCAGCTCGTCGTAGTGGCGCAGCGCCTTCACCGTCAGTCCGGTCAGCCGCGAGAAGCGGCCGATCGTCATCAGACCCGAGATCTGGACGGACTCCATGTGTCCAGGATCGTGCCTCCCGCTACGGGAGAGTCAAGGGCGCCGCCCTCCGGCGGCGCCCCCGATGGACGAGCGTCAGGCTTCGTCCTGCCCCGCGTCGGCCTCGGCGCGCTGCTGGATCTCCGACACGACCGTGGGATCGGCGAGTGTCGTCGTGTCGCCGAGCTGGCGGTTCTCGGCCACGTCGCGCAGGAGCCGGCGCATGATCTTGCCGCTGCGCGTCTTCGGCAGCTCCGGCGTGAAGACGATGTTCGCCGGCTTCGCGATCGCGCCGATCTTCACCGCGACGTGGTTGCGCAGCTCCTCCATCTTCTCGACCGAGCCTTCCTTGCCGCCCTTCAGCGTCACGTACGCGACGATCGCCTCGCCGGTGATCGCGTCCTTGCGCGAGCAGACCGCGGCCTCCGCCACCTCCTGGTGGTCGACGAGCGCCGACTCGACCTCGATCGTCGAGATCCGGTGGCCCGAGACGTTCATCACGTCGTCGACGCGGCCGAGCAGCCAGAAATCGCCGTCGCGATCGATGCGGGCGCCGTCGCCGGCGAAGTAGACGTCCTTGTACTTCGACCAGTACGTCTCGCGGTAGCGCGCGTCGTCGCCGAAGATCCCGCGCAGCATCGCCGGCCACGGCTTCTTCAGCACGAGATAGCCGCCGCCTCCGGGACCGACCTCTTCACCCTGCTCGTTGAACACACCTGCCTCGACGCCGGGGAACGGCTTCGTCGCCGAGCCCGGCTTCAGCGTCGTCACCCCCGGCAGCGGCGTGATCAGCACCATTCCCGTCTCCGTCTGCCACCACGTGTCGACGATCGGCGTGCGGTCGCCGCCGATGTGCTCGCGGTACCAGATCCACGCCTCCGGGTTGATCGGCTCGCCGACGGACCCGAGCAGCCGCAGCGACGTCAGGTCGTGCTTCGCCGCGTACTCCGGGCCCCACTTCATGTGCGACCGGATCGCCGTCGGCGCGGTGTAGAGGATCGTCGCCTTGTACTTCTCCACGATCTGCCACCAGCGGTCCTTGTCGGGGAAGTCCGGCGTCCCTTCGTACATGATCGACGTCGCCTGGTTGCAGAGCGGGCCGTACACGATGTAGCTGTGTCCGGTGATCCAGCCGATGTCGGCGGCGCACCAGTACACGTCCTCGTCCTTCTTCAGGTCGAAGATGTAGTGATGCGTCGTGGCGGCGCCGCAGAGATAGCCCGCGGTGGTGTGGACGATTCCCTTTGGCTTCGCCGTCGTTCCGCTCGTGTACATGAGGAACAGCAGGTCCTCGCTGTCCATCGGCTCGCACGGGCATGACGCCGGATCGTCGGAGACGTCGTCCTCGAGCTCGTGCAGCCAGTGGTCGCGGCCGTCCAGCATCGCCACGTCGTTGCCCGTGCGACGGAAGACGATGGAGGAGTGGACGCCGGGTGCGGCCGCCATCGCGTCGTCCGCCGTCTTCTTCAGCGGCACGAACGAGCCTCGCCGCCACGCCTCGTCCTGCGTGATCAGCACTTCGCACTTCATGTCGTTCATCCGGCCGGAGAGCGAGTCGGCGGAGAAGCCGCCGAACACGACGGTGTGCGGCGCGCCGAGCCGCGTGCACGCGAGCATCGCCACCGCCAGCTCCGGAACCATGCCCATGTAGATCGCGACGGGGGTGCCCTTCTTCACCCCGACCTTCTTCAGGGCGTTGGCGAACCGGACGACGTCGCGCTGGAGATCGGCGTACGTGATCTCCCGCGCGTCGCCCTCCGGCTCGCCTTCCCAGTAGTACGCGACCTTCGAGCCCGCGCCCGCGTCGACGTGGCGGTCGACGCAGTTGAAGCAGACGTTCAGCTTGCCGCCGAGATAGAACTTGGCGTACGGCGGCTCCCATTCGTACAGCTCGCCGAAGGGCTCGAACCAGCTGAGCCGCTCGCGGCCTTCCCGTTCCCAGAACGCGTCGAAGCTCTCGTCGTAGATCTCGGGCTGCGCGTTCGCCTGCTTCGTGAACTCCTCGGGCGGCGGATACCGCCGTTCCTCGAGGAAGATCGTTTCGATCGCAGACTGTCCTGATTCCGTCGCCACGAGATGACTCCTCTCCTTACGTCCAGGGATTCACGGGAGTGTGCCCGCTCAGCTCATGAACGGCTTGCCGACCGGGAGCACGGTCTTGCCGGCCTGGCCGTTCAGAACACCCGCCGCCGACGCGTACCACGCGATCGCGGCGGTGACGATTCCGGCCCAGCCGCCGGCATGCAGCCACCACAGGTGCTTGCCGTCCGTATGCGACGCGTTGAAGTAGCCAATCGCGAGCAGGATGAATGTGACCTCCAGCGCGAGGAAGACCGCGAACACGGCCGTATTCACCCGGGTGCTTCCGATCAACATGTACGTATTGAAGATCGCGAACGAGAACGCGAACCAGGCAGCGGCGTTCGAGAGGTCATTCGGCTTGTAACCGGCGAGGAAGCCTGTCGTTGAGGCCAGGATCACGAAGAGGCCAAACCCCATCCAGAAGGCGCCGTACGTCGAGAACGCGGTCGCTCCGAAGACGTTCCGATTGCGGAACTCCCACATCCCGGCGAGCAGCTGCGCGAGCCCGCCGTAGAAGACGGCCGGACCGACCCAGATCAGGTCCGGAATCCAGGACGCGTTGTGCCCACTCAAGAGAAATGTGGTCAACGCGAAACCCGCGAGCCCGAGCGGAGCGGGATCTGCGGCCGCGACACTCTCGAACAGCGTCGGCCGGTCCTGCGGGACTGCGGACATGCGTGCGCCTCCTTAGTTTGGTGCGATGCACCGGCGCCTGCGAACCGCTACATCGCACTCCGACGGTTAACGGCGGTAACTCTGTCGAACATCGCGCGTCAAATCAAGCGCGCGGGACGATCGGCTCAGGGCTCGAGGTCGTACGGATACTGCGTCACGACTTCGGCCGCGTCGGCGGTGACCACGAGGATGTCCTCCAGGCGGACGCCGCCGAAGCCGGCCCGGTACAGCCCCGGCTCCAGCGTGATCACGTCGCCGGGGACGAGGTCGTGGCCGGTACGGGAGATGCGCGGGGCCTCGTGCACCTCCAGGCCGACGCCGTGGCCGAGTCCGTGGATGAAGCCGGTGTCGAGCACCTCGCCCGGCTCCTTCGTCAGCGGCGTGGGATAGCCCGCGGCGGCGAAGAGGTCGCAAACCAGCTGCATCAGGTCGCGGCCGTTGACGCCGGGACGGACCGCGGCGCTGGACAGCTCCAGCGCCTCCCGGCAGAGCCGGTGGCACTCACGCAGCTCGGCCGGGACCTCGCCGACCACGTACGTGCGGGTCATGTCGGAGTAGACGCCGGTGGCGCGGTCGCGCGGGAACAGATCGATTACCACCCCCTCGCCGGCGGAGATCGGGCCGGTGCCGAGCTCGTGGCCGATCGCCGTCTGCGCACCGTGCGAGACGATGAACTCGTCACCGGTGACGCCGTGCGCGTTGAAGACGCGGACGATGGCTTCCTTGATGTGCTCGCAGGTGACCTGCGTGTCGGCGGCGTCGCGGAGCAGCGCGCGGGCGACGTCGAGCGCCGCCTCGCACGCGCGCTGCGCGCGTCGCAGGCCGGCGATCTCCGTGGCGGTCTTGCTCCGTCGGCGATTCTCGAACAGCTCCCGCTCGACGGTCACCTCGACGCCGTTGGCGCGGAGATGGTCCGCCAGCTCCAGCGGAAACGCCGCCGGAACCGAGGCGTCGGTGATCCCGAGCTCCTCGCAGGCGCGCGCGTAGACCTCCAGCTCGGCGAGCTCGAACGACATCCCGCCCGCGAGCAGCTCGTCCAGGCCGAGCTTCTCCGGCGGCAGCGCCTCGATCCCGGCGTTCGCCGCCTCGATCCGCGGCACCTCGAACGAGCTGACGACGGCGACGCGGCGACCGTTCGTCTCGGCTAGAGGAACGCGTCGGGGATGAAGACCGGCACCTCGTGCCGCATCTCAGGCGATGTGGAGTCGGCGAGGATGAGGACGGCGCCCATCGTCGCGATCCTATAGTGACCCGAATGCCCGTCTTCCGGCCAGAGGACGAGATCCAGATCCGCGAGCTCCTCGACGCGCTGGAGCGGCCGGTCGAGCTGCTGGTCGCGCACGGGCCGGAGGAGACCCCGCTGCCGGGCGCGGGCGATCTCGACTTCGGCGCCGAGACGCAGCGGATCGCCGAGGCGATCGCGGCGCTGTCGGACAATGTCGGCTGCCGCGTCGAGGACGAGCCGGACGAGTTCGAGAGGTACCCAGCCGTGGCGGTCCTGCCCGAGGGCCGGGACGTCGGCATCCGGTATTACGGGCTGCCGTGGGGCTACGAGCTGGCGTCGCTGATCGGCGCGGTGGTGGAGGCGGGCAGGCGGGAGTCGTCGCTCGCGCCCGAGTCGCTCGAGGCGCTGGCCGGGCTCGACCGCGACCTCGCGATCGACGTCTTCGTCACTCCGACCTGACCGCACTGCCCGCCGGCCGTGCTGCTGGCGTACAGGGTCGCGCTCGCCTCGCCGCGGGTGCGTGCTGCTGCGATCGAGGCGACCGAGTTCCCGTCCCTCGCGGACGAGATGGAGGTCTGGTCGGTTCCGCGGATCGTCGTCAACGGCGTCCCCCGGTGGGACGGCGCCGTGCGCGAGCGGGTCTTCGTCGAGCGGATCCTCGCGCCCGGGTAGGTTTCAGGGGTGGAAGCCGCGCTCGACCGTGCACAGGAGCTGTTCGCCCACTGGGAGGACGAGCTCCGGGCCGAGCTGCCGCCGGACACGGACATCTTCGACGCACACGTCCATCTCGGACACGACATCGACGGGATGGTCGGCCGCTACGAGGAGCTCGAGGAGCTGATGGACCGGTTCGGCGTCTCCCGCTGCTTCATGTTCTGCCTGGACGAGCCCGACCGCCATCCCGGCTTCGCAGCCGGCAACGACCGCACGCTCGCCTTCGCGGAGCGCTCGAACGGGCGGATGATCCCGTTCGTCCGCCTCGCGCTCGACGAGGGCCCGATCGAGGAGGCGCGGCGCTGCCTCGACCTGGGCGCACGGGGCATCAAGCTCCATCCGCGGGCGCAGAAGTTCCTGCTGGACGACGAGCGGCTTGCCCCGGTCTTCGAGCTCGCGGCCGAGCGCCGCGTGCCGATCCTCATCCACGGCGGACGCGGGCTGCCGCCGATCGGCGACCACTTGCACCGGCTCGTGGACGCGTACCCGGAGGCGCAGCTGATCATCGCCCACGCCGGCATCGCCGACCTCGCCGCGCTCGCGGGCCACTTCTCCGGCAAGGCGGGCGTCTTCTTCGACACCTCCGTCTGGAGCCCGATCGACCTGCTCAGCTTCTTCCGGCTGGTGTCGCCGGAGCAGGTCCTCTACGCGTCCGACTATCCGTACGGACAGCAGCCCGCGTCGATGCTGATCGCGCTGCGGACGGCGCGGATCGCCGGGCTGGACGAGGAGCAGATCCGCAACATGCTGCACGCGAACGCGGACCGGATCGCCGACGGCGAGCCGCCGCTGGCGCCGACCGCGCCTCAGGGAGCCGACTTCCTCGCGCAGCCGCTCACGCTCGCCCGGATCCACCAGTACCTGTCCATGGCGACGCCGTTGCTGTGGACGCGGCAGTCCGACACGATCGGGGCGCTCGGGCTCGCGTTGAACGCCTGTGACGAGCGCAACGGGCACGAGGGCGAGCTGAACGAGATCCGGCAGCTGCTCACCGCCGCGCGCGACCTCTGGCGGGAGCTGCCCGAGCTGGACGACGAGGGCGAGGCGCGGACCGTGACCCGCGCGACCTTCCGGCTCATCCACCTGGCCGACATCCTGGCCGTCACGACTCGCGTCTGAGCTGCCCCGGCGGCGATAGGATCGGGATCCCTGATGGGTACGCGGCTGCTCATCCTGCTCCTCGTTGCGTGTACCGCCTGCACCGGCGCGGTCGCCGCGGGCGCGCACAGCAAGGCGGCGACGGCCGCCGTCACGCCCGTGCCGCGGATTCCGGCGCTCCCGGCGCGGGACACGCTCTCCCTCGGCCGCTGCCCGATCCCGCAGCAGTTCCGGTCGGCGTTCGTCCGTGCCGCGCAGGACACCGGCTTCCAGCTCTCGATGCTCGTCGCGGTCGCCGAGGTGGAGTCGCGCTTCAAGCCGGACGCGCGCTCGCAGGCGGATGCGCGGGGGCTGCTGCAGGTGCTGCCATCCACCGGCAAGTCGCTGAACCTCAGCGTCGACACGTCGGCGACGAACGTCCTCGCAGGCGCGAGGTACCTGAAGATCCTGCTCGACCGCTACTCCCGGACCGACCTCGCGCTGGCCGCGTACAACGCCGGCCCGACCGCCGTCGACCGCGCGGGCGGAGCGCCGGGCCCGGAAACGCTGTCGTACGTCGCGAACGTGCAGCAGCGGTGGGCCGCCCTCAAGGGCTGCTCGTAAATCGCGGAGGAACCGATGGTTCCCCGCGGGCCCCCTCCTTCGGCCCGCGCCTCCGGCCGCGTTAGCCTCCGGCCATGATCTGGGCTGTTGTTCTCGCCGCCGGCGCTTCTTCGAGATACGGGGTTTCGCCGCCGAAGCAGGTGGAGCTGCTGCCGGCCGTGCTGGAGCGGCTGCGCGCCGCGACGTCGATCGGCGGGGTCCTCGTCGTCGTGGGAGCGCATCCGGTAGAGACGGACGCGACCACCGTCTTCTGCCCCGAGTGGGAGCTCGGGGCGGGCTCGTCGCTGCGCTGCGGGCTCGCCGCCCTGCCGATCGAGGCCGAGGCCGCGCTCGTCGTCCTCGCCGACGGGCCCGAGCTCGATCCGCGGGCGGTCGACCGGGTCGTCGGCTCCTGGCGGAAGGACGGCGGCGACGTCGTCGCCGCGGCCTACGGCGGCGTCCGGCTCCACCCGGTGCTGCTCGCGCGCGCAGCCTGGCCGCTCGTGCCGGACGCGGGCGCACGGGCGCTCGAGGCCCGGCTCGTGGACTGCGACGACCTCACCCCTCCAGGCGACGTCGATGTCCGCCGATGAATAGGGAGGTTCGACGGCGCCCGACGCCGAAACCGGAAAGTCGCATGGAGTTCGCCCGGCCTCTCCCACAGCCCACCGTCCCGGCGGTCGAGCCCGTCCTCCTCGAGCGTGCGCCCGACGACTCTCCGCTCGCGCACGCGCGACTGCACCGCCAGCTGACCGTCGAGGAGACGGCGCGCCGCGCAGGCATCCCCGCCGACGAGGTGCGCTGGCTCGAGGAAGGCCGGATCTACCGCTTCGCCACCGCCGACCGCGCACTGCTCGCGGCCGTGCTCACCGCTACCGCTCTCGGCATCGACCACCGCGAAGCGCTCGAGCTCGCCGGACTGCCGGTGCCGCCGAAGCCGCTGGAGTCGAATCCGTGGCGGCGGCTCGCCGCCGTCGGCGCGGTCGGCGCAGCCGTGCTCGCGGCGTCACTCGCGGTCGTGCTCGCGCAGAGCCACGCGCCCAAGGCCGTGGCGTCCACCTCGACGCGGACGGCGTTGCCGGCTCCGTGGGCGATCAAGGTGGTCGTCCTCAACGGCAGCGGCGACATCACCTGGACGCGCCAGATCGCCAGCAGGATCCAGGCGCTGTCGTACCGCGTCACCCACGTCGGCAAGGCCGGCAGCTTCAACTACCCGCAGACGCAGGTGTACTACCCGCCGGGCGGACAGGCGATCGGCCTGCGCCTGGCGAAACAGCTCGACGCGCCGCTCCAGCCGCTCCCGGGCGGATCCGACCCGCGGCGGCTCGTCGTGATCGTCGGGCCGCACACCGGCCCGTAGCGCGCTCCTATTCGAGCGGGATGCGCAGCGCCGCCAGCTTCTCCTTCAGCGCCGGCGACATCTGCTCGTCCACCGCCAGGCGCACGTACACCCGCAGGCTCTCCTCGAAGCGGTAGCGCCGGCGGCATGTGTCGCACCGTTCGAGATGCATCTCCGCTTCGCGTACCTCCGCGTCGCTGAGGACGTGGTCGAGGTACGGCTGCATCATCTCCTCGCAATGCGCGCAGCCTTCGTCGTAGACGTCCGTCATGTTTCACCCTCCGCCACAGATTCTGCGAGTTCACGCTTGAGGACGCGGCGTCCTCGGTGCAAACGCGACATCACCGTCCCGATCGGGATGTCGAGGATCTGCGCCGCGTCCTGGTAGCTGAAGTCGCCAAGGTCGACGAGCACGATCACGTCACGAAAGTCGTGCGGCACCGCCGAGAGCGCCGAGACGACGTCGTCCTGGGACAGCCGCTCGACGATCTTCTCCTCGTCGCTCGGTCCGTCGCCGTCTTCCGCCAGCCGGTCGTAGAGGTAGTAGTCGTTCGCCTCGAGCGCCTGCATCTGCGGCGCCCGCTGCGTCCGCCGCCCACGGTCGATGTTGAGGTTGGTCAGGATCCGCAGCAGCCACGCACGGAGATTCGTGCCGGGCTGGTACGAGCGCCAGCTGCGGAACGCACGCGCGTAGGTCTCCTGGACGAGATCCTCGGCCTCCTCGCGCGAGTTGGCGAGGTGGCGGGCGACCCGGTAGACCTGATCGGCGAGCTCGAGCGCCTCCTCCTCGAAGCGCACGCGGTCGCGCGCCGAGGTCGCGATGCGCTGCGCCGCCTCGGCCTCGTCCGGTTCGAGCTCGTCGTCGTTGCCGGCATCGCTCACGTCGGCAACCGTACCACCGTGCTCCATTCACTCCGGAACGCGGCTTCGGCGGTTCCTATTCCGTCGCGAACTCGCGGAAGCCGGCGCGGCCCATGGCCGCGAGCAGCTCCTCGCGGCTCGTCCGCTCGTCGTCCCACGAGAGCGTGACCTGGCCCATCAAGTTCGCGTTGGCGGACTCGAGGCCGTCGTGCTCCTTCAGCGCGCCGGCCAGCCGGCCGACGCACCGCTCGCAGCGGATGCCGGTGATCTGCAGCGTCTCGGTCTGCGTCGCCATTCGCCGTCAGGCTACCGTCCGCGCGACGAGATCCGCCGCGACGGCGTCCTGTCCGTGGGCCGCCGCCACCTCGAGCTGGTGGAGCGACTCCGCCTCCGGCGGATCGGCCCCCAGCAGCTCGGACCGGAGCAGCTCCGCCGCGAGCTCCCGCGCCGTCACCGTGCGGTCGCCGTCCGGGTGGATCAGCGTCGCGTCGAGGCCGTAGCGCGCGGCCGCCCAGCGGTTCTGGGCGTAGTCGCCGCGGGCGGCCGGGTCGCCGACGCGGGTGGGCGCCGACTCGACGAGCGAGACGATCAGCCGCACCAGCAGCGCCGTCCGCTCGAGCGACGTCGGCTGGTCGGCGATGCGGATCTCCAGTGTCCCGAGGCTCGGGTGCGGACGGAGGTCCCACCAGATCCGCGTGTAGTCCGGCAGCACGCCGAGCGCCACCAGCCGCTCGACCCACGCTTCCCACGCCGCGTAGGAGCCGAACGCCGGCGGGCCGCCCGCGCGCGGAAGCGCGGCGAGGATCTCCGCGCGGGTCGACTGCATTCCCGTGTCGACGCCGTCCGCGAACGGCGAGTTCGCCGACAGCGCGAGCACGACCGGCAGCCACGGCAACACCGCTTCGAGACGCTCGTAGCAGCGCTCGCCGCTGTCGACGCCGACGTGCACGTGCAGGCCGTTGACGCCCTGGATGCGCGCCGCGCGCCCGATGCTGCGGATCATCGCGAGGTAGCGGTCCTCCTGGACGACCGGCAGCGACTCGAGCGGCGCGGTCGGATGCGCGCCCGCCGCGGCGAGCGCGAGCCCGTTGTCCGCAGCGATGCGGGCGGCCGCGCGGCGCAGCTCCCGCAGCGCCGCCACCGCCTCGTCCGCCCCGGCGCAGACGCCGGTGGTCAGCTCAACGACGGAAGCGTGCATCTCCGTCTTGAGCGTTCCGGGCAGCTCCAGGTCCGATGCGCCGCGGAGCAGCACGTCGACCGCGGCCGCAGGCTGCAGCGTGTCCGCGTCGAGGATCATCAGCTCCTCCTCGACGCCGACCGAGAACGGGGCAGACTCGCCGAAATGGGCTTCGATCAAGGTGTCTATTTAGAGCGGCGAATGCCGTGGACAGGCCGCCCAGCGGCCTCCCACGCGTAATACGACGCGCTCGGCCCGTAGCCGGACTCATACGAGACGATGAACGGGTTTCGGCCGACCTCCTTCGCACGCTGCGCGTGCCGGAGCAGGTTCGGATCGTCGCGCTCCTCCCAGACGAGCACGAGATGCGCGGCCGTCATGAAGACCGCGACGAACGTGCAATCCGGCGCGGGGCACGGAAACGGATCGGTGCGGACGCAGTACCAGCCGAGGTGGTCCCCTTCCTCCTCACCGGTCCAGAGCTCTTCGTCCTCAATCGGCTCGACCTCTTCCACCATCTCGATCCGGCCAAGCCGAATGTCGTCCCGCTCCACCCGCCCAAAGGTAGCCGATGGATCGCGGGGGAACGGGGTTCCCCCGCGTGCCCCCTCCTTCGGCGCTGAGTGGCGAAGGCTTGTGTGCGCTCCGACGCGAGCGCGGTCGCGCCTCCGCGCGTCGGAGCGCGATCAACCCAGAGCGGTGTCGGCGAGTTGCCTTCCCCGCGCGGCCCGTGGTGCCACGGCATCCCGGCCCGCTGGTCCGCCTCCGTCTAGAGCACTTCGCCGCTCTAGCCTCCGGCCTTGATCGCGGGAAGCGTCGAGCGGCTAAGGCGGGAGGCTAACGCGGCCGCAGGCGCGTTAGACGGAGGCGCACCTATGCGCGGGGGGATGGCCGCAGGCCACCACCACGCGCACGGCACAACGCGCCGCCGAGACCTGTACAAGGCGCACCCGCCTGCAAGCGGAGGCGGGACCCCGGTCCCGCCGCAGCGCACGCGACAGCTCGCGACGATCGACCCGCCGGGAACCGACGGTTCCCGGCGGAAATGTGAGTCGGGGGCCCCGGGCAGGCGGTCGGGGCCCCCGTCTCATGCGCCCGTCGCCGCGCTGGCCTGCGGCTTCGGGAGCCGACCCCCAGGGGTGCGGGGCCGATCGTGGAAGGAGGGGCGGGCCATCAGCATTGAGGACTCAGGGGCTGTGGCCCGAGCTTGACCTTCAGGGACAGAACCTTTGCGCCGCGGTAGATGCCGAGCTGAAGCGTGTCGCCCGGCTTCTGCTGCGCGATCACCCCGCGCAGCTGCTCGACGGACGCGACCGGGATGCCGTCGGCCTTGACGATGATGTCGCCGCCGAGCGGCCACGTCTCGCCCGCGACGGTCACCTGCTGCTTGGCGCCGTGCAATCCCGCCTTGGCGGCCCCGGTCGACTTGCAGACCGTGCCGACGAGCAGGCCGGTCGTCACGGGGAGCCGGAACAGCCGTGCGACGTCAGGCGTGATCGCGCGCGCGTCGACGCCGAGGAACGCATGGGTCACGACGCCCTTCGAGATCAGCTGCGCCGCCACGCTCTTCACCGTGTCGATCGGGATGGCGAAGCCGATGCCGATGTTGCCGTCGCCGCCGTCGGTCTGGATCTGCGAGTTGACGCCGATCACCTGGCCGCGGCTGTTCAGCAGCGGGCCGCCGGAGTTGCCGTGGTTCAGCGCAGCGTCCGTCTGGATCACGTGGTCGATCGGCGCGCCGTTCGGCGCCACGATCTGGCGCTGCAGCGCGCTGACGATGCCGGAGGTGATCGACCGGTCCTCGCCGAGCGGGTTGCCGATCGCGACCACCGCGTCGCCGACCTGCACGAGATCCGAGTTCCCGAGCGAGAGCGGCGTCAACGCCCGCGAGTGCGTCTTCACGTCGAGCACGGCCACGTCGGTCGAGGGATCGCGGCCGACGATCGTCGCCGGCAGCCGCTCGTTGTTCGAGAAGCTCACCTCGACGCGGCTCGCGCCCTGGACGACGTGGTAGTTCGTGACGATGTGTCCGGCCTTGTCGATGACGAAGCCCGAGCCGAGCGCCTGCTGCGTCTCGGTCTGGGGAACCCCGAACGGATCGAGGAACGGGTCGGGCTGCGTCGTGACCTTGCTCGTCGCGGTCACCTGCACGACGCCGGGCGCAGCCCGCATGTAGATCTGGTGGATGGTGAGCTGCTTCGCCGTACGCGCGAAGGTCGCGTTCTCCGGCGACTCCTGAGCCGAGGCAGCGGGGACGACCTCGCGCACGGTGGTCGTCGCGCCCAGCGCGCCGGCGGCGGCGACGATGCCGACGGCGATTCCCGCGCCCGCAGCGCCTGCGGCCACGAGTGCCGCGCCGCGCAAGGCGAGACGAGGAGCCTGCTCAGTTCCCACCCTTCTGTCTTACAGCGCCGAGGTTCAAGGTCCGTTGCGCGACATTAAGCGCGCGTTAAGCCGGTCGCCGCCTAGGCTGGTGCGCATGAAGATCCCGAGCCTCGAGACGCGCACCGTGCCGAGCGGCGGCGCTCCCCGTCCGTATCTCGTGTGCGCGGGCGACGGCGCGCACACGGGCATCGTCGTCTGCCTGCATGGAAAGGGAATCGACGCGAAGCGGACGGCGTGGTTGAGCCGTATGGCCCGGCTGGCGGCGGACGAGGGTGCGGTCGTCGTCTTCCCGCAGGCGACGGACGAGGACGGACGCGCGGCGAAGATGTGGAAGCGCGATCGCGACCTGCCGCATCTGTCGGCGGTGATCGCAGCCGTCCGCGACGAGTTCGGAGGAGACGACCGCGGCATCTGCCTCGCGGGGATCTCCAACGGCGCGTGGATGGCGTGCTGGTACGCAGCGGCCCACGCCGACGACGTCGCAGCGCTCGGTGCGGTCGCCGGGATCCGCCCGCCTCACGTGCAACCGGCGCGGCCGATTCCCGTGATCGCGTTTCACGGGCTCCGCGACCGCACGCTCCCGTACGACGGCGGGCGCGGCGAGATCTGGCGCGAGAGCGTGCCGGAGGCGGCGCGCGCCTGGGCGGTCGCCGACGGTCTCGACGAGGAGCCCTCGGAACTGGCGGTCAGTCCGACGCTGACGCGGACGAGCTACGGCGACCCAACCGGCGACGAGGTGCAGCTCTGGACGTTCGCGCGGGCCGGCCACACGTGGCCCGGCGACCGCGGCGACGGACGCTTGCTCATCCAGTTCTTCCACGGACGGATCAGCGTGGAGCTCGACGCCACCGAGGAGATCTGGCGCTTCTACAAGGAGCGTTCTGCTTGAATCGAAGCATGGCGGATCCCTTCGGCTCTCGTTCCTCTCTCACGGTCGGAGGCCGCAGCTACGAGATCCACCGGCTCGACGCACTGCAGCCGCGCTGGGACGTGGCGCGGCTCCCGTACACGCTGCGGATCCTGCTGGAGAACGTGCTGCGCAACGGCTCCGAGGCGGAGGTCGAGGCGGTGGCCGGCTGGGTGGCGGCGGACGAGCCGACCCGGGAGATCTCGTTCATGCCGGCGCGCGTGCTCCTGCAGGACTTCACCGGCGTGCCCGCGATCGTCGACCTGGCGGCGATGCGCGACGCGATGCGCGAGCAGGGCGGCGATCCGGCGAAGATCAATCCGCTCATTCCGGCCGAGCTGGTGATCGACCACTCCGTGCAGGTGGACGAGTTCGCGTCGCGGCTCGCGATCGAGCACAACGTCGAGCGCGAGTTCGAGCGGAACATCGAGCGCTATGCGTTTCTCCGCTGGAGTCAGAGCGCGTTCGACAACGTCAAGGTCGTGCCGCCGAACACCGGCATCTGCCACCAGGTGAATCTCGAGTACCTGGCGCGCGTGGTCGAGTCGCGCGACGGGTTTGCGTTCCCCGACACACTCGTCGGCACCGACTCGCACACGACGATGGTGAACGGGCTCGGCGTGCTCGGCTGGGGCGTCGGCGGCATCGAGGCGGAAGCGGCCATGCTCGGCGAGGCGCTGTCGATGCTCGTGCCGCAGGTGGTCGGGTTTCGTTTGACAGGCTCGCTGCGCGAGGGCGCGACCGCGACGGATCTCGTGCTGACGGTGACGCAGATCCTGCGACGCACCGGCGTCGTCGGGAAGCTCGTCGAGTACTTCGGGCCCGGCGTCGGCGCGCTCGCCCTCGCGGACCGCGCGACGCTCGGGAACATGAGCCCCGAGACCGGTGCGACGTGCGGGTTCTTCCCGGTGGACGACGTCACGCTCGGGTATCTGCGGCTGACCGGCCGCGACGAGGAACGCGTCGCGCTCGTCGAGGCGTACTGCAAGGAGAACCTGCTCTGGCACGAGCCGGACGACCATCCCACGTACTCGCAGGTGGTCGAGCTCGATCTCGCCGACGTCGAGCCGTCGCTCGCCGGGCCGCGCCGCCCGCAGGACCGCGTGCCGCTCGCAGCGGCGAAGGAGATGTTCATCGAATCGCTCGACACCTTCGGCGTCGAGTACACGAACGGGACGTACGACCAGGAGATGGCCGACTCGTTCCCGGCCAGCGACCCGCCGACCAGCGACGGCGTCGTCGACACGGATCCGGTCCCGGTGCACACGGCGACGGTGTCGAAGAAGCGCGTGCCTGTGGCCGGCGAGGACTACGCGCTGGAGCACGGCTCGGTCGTGATCGCCGCGATCACGTCGTGCACGAACACGTCGAATCCGTCGGTGATGATCGGCGCGGGGCTACTCGCGAAGAAGGCGGTCGAGCGTGGGCTGAAGCGGAAGCCGTGGGTGAAGTCGTCACTGGCGCCGGGCTCGAAGGTGGTCACGGAGTACTACCGCCGCGCCGGCCTCGACACGTATCTCGACGAGCTCGGCTTCAACCTCGTCGGCTACGGCTGCACGACGTGCATCGGGAACTCGGGTCCGCTGCCGGATGCGATCGCGTCCGCGGTGACCGACGGTGAGCTCGTCGTCTGCGCAGTGCTTTCCGGCAACCGCAACTTCGAGGCTCGCATCCACGGCGACGTGAAGGCGAACTACCTCGCGTCGCCGCCGCTCGTCGTCGCGTACGCGCTCGCGGGCCGGATGGACATCGACCTGCTGACGGAGCCGCTCGGGCAGGACGACGACGGCAACGACGTCTATCTCCGCGACATCTGGCCGAGCAGCGAGGAGATCGACCGCACCGTCGCCGGCTCCGTCGAGGGCGCGATGTTCACGCGGACATACGCCGACGTCTTCACGGGCGACGACCGCTGGCGCGCGCTCGACACTCCGTCGGGCGATCTCTTCGCATGGGAGCCGGACTCGACGTACGTGCGGCTGCCGCCGTACTTCGCCGGCATGTCGCGCGAGCCGGGAACGGTGGAGGACGTCGTCGGCGCGCGCTGCCTCGTCATTCTCGGCGACTCGGTCACGACGGATCACATCTCGCCGGCGGGCGCAATCCGACCGGACTCTCCCGCGGGCGCGTATTTCGTCGAGCACGGCGTCGAGCGCCGCGAGTTCAACTCGTACGGCGCGCGCCGCGGCAACCACGAGGTGATGGTGCGCGGCACGTTCGCGAACGTGCGGCTGCGGAACCAGCTCGTTCCGGGCAGCGAGGGCACGTGGACGGTGCACCTGCCGGACGGCGACGAGACGACGATCTACGACGCGGCAATGCGCTATCGCGACGAGGGCGTCCCCACGATCGTGCTCGCGGGCAAGGAATACGGCTCCGGCTCGTCGCGCGACTGGGCGGCGAAGGGGCCGAACCTGCTGGGCGTGCGCGCGGCGATCGCCGAGTCGTACGAGCGGATCCACCGGTCGAACCTGCTGATGATGGGCATCCTCCCGCTGCAGTTCATGCCGGGCGAGACCCGCGAGTCGCTCGGGCTCACCGGCCGGGAGGAGTTCTCGATCCTCGGTGTCGACAACGGCGCGGCGGACGAGGTGACGGTGCGGGCGGACGGCATCGAGTTCCGCGCCCGCGTCCGCCTGGACACCCCGCGCGAGCGCGAGTACCTCCGCCACGGCGGCATCCTGCCCTTCGTGCTGCGGCGCCTGCTCGCTACCTGAGCGGCGGGGTACGCTTCGCCGTACCGGGGTGCCGCGCGCGGCGCGGCTGAGATCACACCCGTCGAACCTGATCCGGCTCGTACCGGCGAAGGGAGGTCCGTTGTCAGAGCGCACGCCGAGCTGGGGCATCACTCCCGTCCCGGAGCGGCTTCGCGTGCTGTCCGGACTGGACTCGGCGCTGCTGTGGGGGAACCTCTCCGTCTCGCTGCTCGTGATCGTGATCGGTGCGCTGCTCGTGCCCGCGCTCTCGCTTCGCGACGCGATGCTCGCGATCGTCGTCGGCGCAGTGATCGGCAACGTCCTGCTCGGCGTCGCCGCAATGATCGGCGCCGACGCACGCGTGCCCGGAATGGTGCTGCTGCGCGCCCCGCTCGGCCGCCGCGGCTCGTACGCGCCGACCGTCCTGAACGTCGCGCAGAACCTCGGCTGGTCGACGTTCGAGCTGATCATCATCGCGACCGCTGCAGCCGCGCTGTCGGAGCACCTGTTCGGCTGGAAGGGAACGTGGCTCTGGACGATCGTCTTCGGCATCGTCAGCTGGGGCCTCGGGATGCTCGGACCGATCGGCTTCGTCCGCCGCTACCTGCGCAAGTTCGCCTCGTGGGCGCTGCTGTTCTCGATGGCGTACCTGACGTACTGGGCGATCGCGAAGTCGCACCTGCACGCGTTCTGGTCGCAGCCGGGGAAGGGCGGCTTTCCGACCTTCGGCCAGGCGATCGACCTCGTGATCGGCAGCGTCGTCTCGTGGACGCCGCTCGCGGCCGACTACACCCGCTTCTCCCGCACGCGGCGCGGGGCGGCCCTCGGCGCCGGCTTCGGCTACTTCGTGCCGACGATCTGGTGCATCGGGCTCGGGATCCTGATCGTGCTCGCGCGCGGCGTGTCCGACGCGCAGTCGCTGCCGACCGCGGTCGCGGCGGCCGGCGGCGTCGCCTTCCTGGCGCTGCTGGCGATCACCGTGGACGAGAGCGAGAAGGCGTTCGCCGACATCTACTCCACCGCCGTCTCGATCCAGAACCTGCTGCCGCGGCTGTCGCAACGGCTGCTGATCACGCTCGTCTCCGCCGCGGCGACGGGACTGGCGCTCGTGCTGAACCTCGGCAACTACCAGAACTTCCTCTACCTGCTCGGCTCGTTCTTCGTGCCGCTGTTCGGCGTGCTCGTCGCGGACTGGCTCGCGGCCGGGGCGCATTACGGCGAGGCGAGCATCTTCGGCGCTCCGGCCTTCCGGATCCCGCAGCTGGCCGCGTGGATCGTCGGCTTCTGCGTGTACCAGTGGCTCTCGCCGGTCGGCCCGGGCTGGTGGACGAGCGTCGTCGCGCACACGCATCCCGGCAACGTGAGCTTCACCGCGTCGCTGCCGAGCTTCGCGGTGGCGTTCGTGATCGCACTCGCGTTCTCCCTCGCCGCCCGCGGCAGCGCGGCCACCGTTCCCGCGGAAGTCGCAGACACGGGGAACTAGGCTTGCGCGCGTGCGCTCGCTGGCCGTGATCGGGAGCCTCTCCCGCGACGTCGTCGCAGACGGTCCGCCGCAGATCGGCGGCGGCTCCTGGCACGCGGCCCGGGCTCTCCGCGCGCTGCGCCTCGGCGCGACGATCTTCGCCAAGTGCGGCGACGCCGAGCGGCGCGACTACCAGCGGCAGCTCGCGTCGACCGGGCTCCCGACGACGCTCGCGTCCGGCGGCGAGACGACCGGCTTCTCCATGTCGTACGACGAGCGCGGGATCCGGACGATGCTGATCGACGCACTCGGCGAGCCGTGGCACGAGCGCGACGCGTCGCCGGATCTCCTCCGTACGGTCGAGTGGCTGCACGTCGCGCCGCTTCTCCGCAGCGACTTCGACGCCGCCACGCTCGGGCGGCTGGCGATTGGGCGACGCATCCTCTTCGACGGACAGGGACTCGTGCGCCCGCCCACGGTCGGCCCGCTCGTGCTCGACGGCGACTTCGATCGCGACCTGCTCCGCCACATCTCGATCCTAAAGCTCGCCGAAGAAGAGGCCCGCGCAATCATCGGCGACGCGGAGCTCGAGTCGCTGGTGTCGCTCGGCGTTCCGGAGATCGTCGTCACGTTCGGCTTCGACGGCTCGCTCGTGCTCGCGCGCGGCGAGGCGACGCGCGTGCCCGCGCACGTCGTGCACGCCGATCCGACCGGCGCCGGCGACGCATTCGCCGTCGCGTACCTCGCCGGCCGCGCAGACGGCCACGCGCCCGTCTCCGCGGCACGCCGCGCGACCGCGCTCGTCGCCGCACTCCTTGCAGGACGCGCCCGGTGATCGCCGCCGCGCAGACCGTCGAGGGCGTTCTGCTCGTCGACATCGAGACGGAGCTCGTGCTCGCGGATGGAACGGAGCTTCCGGAGACCGACGCGCCGCAGGTCGATCTGCCGAAGGTCGTCGCCGTCGCAGCCTCCGGCTCGACGGTCGTCGCGGTCATCGAACGCCGCCCTCCACTCGCCATCTCGCGCGACGGCGGCAGAACGTGGAGCGAGGCCGGCGGCGGCCTCCCGCCGGGCTTCGCGATCGCGGTCGCCGAGGACGATCCGGACCGAATGCTCTATGCCGCCCGGAACCGCCTCTACGTGTCGAGCAACGGCGGCGTGTTCTGGCGGTCGCTCGAGCCGGAGCTCCCGGACATCGTCGCCGTAGCGTGGATCGACTGACTTGCCGCACCGAGCATCGGCGCGGCGAAGGCCGAAGGCTAACGCTGCCGCAGGCGCGTTAGCCGGAGGCGCACTGATGCGGCCGGGGATGGCCGCAGGGCACCACCGACCGCACGGCACTCAGCTTCGCTAACACGGCTCTGGGTCGACTGCGAGCCCGTCGCGCGCAGCCGGGACCACGCTCCCGGCGAAGCGCACACCCACAACCGCCACGAGCGCCGAAGGAGGGAGCCACCGAGGGAACCATGGTTCCCTCGGTACTAAAGGCGGAACTCGCCGCGGGCGACGATCACCGCCGAGCCGCCGACCTCGATGCGCTCGACGGCATCGGCCGAGCCGACCACGCGGGCGAACAGCTTCGACGGGCGGCCGATCTCCGCGCCCTGCGAGATCTCGATCTCCTCGCCGAAGGCGATCAGCCCGTTGCGGGCGAGGTGCAGCGCGAGCGGACCTGCCGCCGAGCCGGTGGCCGGATCCTCGACGACGCCGGAGCCCGGAGCGAACATGCGCGTCTTCCACTGTGAGCCCGCGCCGGCGAAGCAGTTGACGCAGTCCTGGCCGAACGTGGCGATGCGCTGCATGTCGGGCTCGAGCTCCGCCACCGCCGTCTCCGACGCTGCCGCGACGTAGACGTGGCGGATGCCGTTGTCGTACACCTCGACCGGGAGCCGGGACTCGACGCCGAGCGCCGCCATGACCTCGTCGGCGCGGGCGTACGGCTCGATCGTCGGGATCGGCTGCACCATCCTCCCGAAGACGATCCGCGAGCCGTCGCGGTCGAGCCTCACCGGCACGACGCCGCGGCCGGTCTCGATCCGGAGCTCCTCCAGCTGCAGCGGCCCGGCGAGGACGAACGCCGTGCCGAGCGTCGGATGCCCGGCGAACGGTACCTCGCGATTCGGCGTAAAGATCCGCATCTTCACGTGCCCCTCGCCCTCCGGCGGGTAGACGAAGGTCGTCTCGGAGTAGTTCAGCTCGCGGGCGAGCGGCTGCAGCATCTCCTCGGGAATCTCGCGCGCGTCGGTGAAGACCCCAACCTGGTTCCCGGCGAGCGGGACGTCGGTGAAGACGTCGCAGACGACGTAACGGAAGGAGGCCATGCCGGAAACGTATCGCTCGGCGGAGGTTCAGCCGACTTTCGAGCACTTCGGCTCGGAGGCGGTTCCGTTCTTGACGCTATCCGGCGTGCTCGACCGGGTGCCTATGTACGTCGCGGTGCACTCCGTGTCCTCGTCAGCCAGGACGACGGTGATCAACCCCTGCGGCGAGGATGGCCAGGGCGGCAACCGTCCGCACGACGCCGAGTCTATCCTGGGCCCCGTGAGCGCCATCTCCGTCAGCGGCCTGCGCAAGGCATACGGCAGCAACGAGGCGGTGCGCGGCGTCGACTTCGACATCGAGGAGGGCGAGGTCTTCGGCCTGCTCGGGCCGAACGGCGCCGGGAAGACCACGACAGTGGAGATCCTCGAGGGCTACCGCAGGCGCGACGCGGGCGAGGTCTCCGTGCTCGGCCACGATCCTCAGAGCCCGGGACCGGACTTCCGCGAGCGGATCGGCGTTGTGCTGCAGCAGTCGCAGCTCTGGCCGAACCTGTCCGTGCGCGAGACGCACGCGATGTTCGCCGGCTACTACGAGCATCCGCGCGCGATCGACGAGGTGATCGAGCTCGTCGGCCTCACGGAGAAGCGCGACGCACGCGTGAAGACACTGTCGGGCGGCCAGAAGCGGCGGCTCGACCTCGGCGTTGCCCTCGTCGGCGATCCCGATCTCGTCTTCCTCGACGAGCCGACGACGGGCTTCGATCCGGCGGCGCGCCGCGCGGCCTGGGAGATGATCCGCTCGCTGCGGTCGCTCGGGAAGACGGTGCTGCTGACGACGCACTATCTCGACGAGGCGGAGCAGCTGGCCGATCGCGTCGCCGTCCTGCGCGAGGGGCGGATCATCCGCGTCGGCACGCCGCGCGATCTCACCACCGGCGACAACGAGGTCGAGATCAGCTACCGCCGCAACGGCGAGGAGGTTCTGGTCAAGACGACCGAGCCGACGCGCGTGCTGCACGAGCTCACGGCCGACGCGGTCGCGCGCGGCGAGGAGCTCGAACGGCTCCAGGTGCGGCGTCCGTCGCTCGAGGACGTCTATCTCGCGCTGACCGAGGAGGACGTCGAGGCATGAGCACGGAGACGATCGCCGTCGAGACGAAGCCGCGGCGCGGCTCGCAGGGGTGGCGCATGTTCGTGCACCAGCTGCGCGGCGAGCAGCTCGTCTTCTGGCGGAGCAAGGAAGCGGCGCTGTTCATCTTCCTGTTCCCGCTGCTGTTGTTCCTGCTGCTCGGTTCGGTGTACAGCGGGAAGATCTACGGGGTGCCCGCGTCGCAGGCGCTGCTCGCGGGACTGATCGGCTACGGCTGCGCGAACACCGCGTTTGCCGGTCTCGCGATCCAGCTCGTTGTCCGCCGCGAGGCCGCGATCCTCAAGCGGCTGCGCGCGACGCCGCTGCCCGCATCGACGTACGTGGCGGCGCTGCTCGTGTCGACGTTGCTCGTGTTCGCACTGCAGACCGTCGCGCTGTTCCTGATGGGCAGCGTGCTGTACTCGACGCCGTTCCCGAGCGACGTCGCCTCGCTCGCCGCGGCGGTGGTGATCGGCGCCGCGGCATTCGCGGCGCTCGGCGTCGCAACCTCGACGTTCATCCGCTCAGCGGAAGGCTCGTCCGCGGTGGTCAATTTCATCCTGCTGCCGATGGCGTTCCTCAGCGGCGCGTTCGGGCCGACGCTGCACTACGGCGCGTTCCTGCGCGCGATCGGCGACCTGCTGCCGCTGAAGTACTTCATCGACATCGTCAACACGGTGTATCTCCGCGGCGACGCGATCTGGACGAAGCCGTGGGACCTCGTCGCCCTCGCCGCGTGGGGAGTCGGCGGCTTGATCGTCGCGGTCGTCCGCTTCCGCTGGGAACCGGTCGGCTCCTAGTCCGCGGCGACGCCAACGACCGGGGCCAGGCCCCGATACGGAACCGTCACGAATTGCTCGACGGCCGCGCGCCAAGGAGCCGCTTCTCCGACACGGGCGGGATCTGCGGCCGCTTCACGCGTGACGAAGTCGTTACCTCCGCGTACTCGGGCCTGGCCCCGGCCGCTAGCGAACGCCGACGGCGGAGAGGCCGAGCCGCATCAGTGACGTCGGCACGTGCTGCGCTTTCCGGATCGACGCGCGCAGCGACGCGACGAAGAAGTCGACGTCTTCGTCGGTGACGACGAGCGGCGGCAGCACCTTCAGGACGGCCATGTTGTGGCCGGCCACCTGGCTGAGGATCCGGTGCTTCGTGAACAGCGGGCCGATCACGAGCTGGGCGAACAACCCGGGCTGCATGCGCTCGAGCATCCGCCACGAGCGGCTGCCGCCCGGCGGCTCGGCCCATTCGATCGCCCACAGCAGCCCGAGCCCGCGCACCTCGCGCACCGTGTCGAACTCGTCCACGAGCGGCTGCGTCAGCTCGAGCAGCTTCGCGCCGAGCCGCGCCGAGTTGTTCACGAGACCCTGCTCGTCCAGCTCGTGCAGTGTCGCGAGCCCGGCCGCCATGCCGAGCTCGTTCGGCGCGAACGTCGAGCCGTGGCTGACCGCGTGCTCCATCGAGTCGTACACGGCCTCGTGCACCGCGCGCGACATCAGCAGCGCACCGACCGGCACGTAGCCGCCGGAGAGCGATTTCGCCACCGGCACGAGATCCGGCTCGAGCCCCCAGTGCTCGAACGCGAACATCTTCCCCGTGCGCCCGAAGCCGGTCTGCACCTCGTCGACGCAGAACAGCGTGCCGTAGCGGCGGCAGATCTCCTGCGCGGCCTCGAGATAGCCCGCGGGCGGAAGGTTGACGCCCTTCCCCTGCACCGGCTCGACGATGAACACCGCCACGTCCTCGCGGCGCAGCTGCTCCTCGAGCGCGGCGAGATCGCCGAACGGAACGCGCTCGAAGCCGGGCAGCAGCGGACCGAACCGGTCGGTGAACTCCGGATTGCCGTTCACCGAGAGCGAGCCGAGCGTCAACCCGTGGAACGCATGGTCGACGGAGATGACGCGGCTGCGCTTCGTCGCGGCGCGGCCGAGCTTCAGCGCCGCCTCGACCGCCTCCGTCCCCGTGCTCGTGAACAGGCAGCGCTCGAGGCGCGGCGGCACGCGCGCGAGCAGCGCCTCGGCGAGCAGCCCCGGCAGCAGCGTCGCGCCGAGTTGGACCGAGCCCGGCGTTTCCAGCTCGAGGAACTCGGCGAGCGCGGCGCGGACGCGCGGGTTGTTGCGGCCGACGTTGACCATGCCGAAGCCGCCGAGCATGTCGAGATAGCGGTTGCCGTCCTTGTCCCAGAGGTACGCGCCCTCCGCATGCGTCCAGATGCGGTCGAAGTCGATCGTCTTCAGCACGCGCACGAACTGCGGGTTGATGTCGCGCGCCCACAGGTCGTAGTCCTCGCCCGAACGCGAGGCCAGCAGCTCCCGCAGGCTGAACGGCGCCATGGTCTGAATCTACGCGCCGGTGAGGTCTCGGCGCTCGAAGATCCCGATCGCGGCGACGACGGCCACGGCGGCGATCGCGAGCATGACTGCCGCCGCGCCCGCGCGAAACGGCTGCGCCGGGACGAGCCCGATGTGGTGGAACGGGGAGAGGTTCAGCGTCCACGAGGGCGCTCCGAGAATCGCGCCGAACAGCTCCCAGACGAACGCGAGGCTCGTCAGCCCGTACGCGATGCCCATGCTCGCGCGCGGCAGCACCGCGTACGCGAGGATCCCGAGCCCGAGGAAGAGCAGCGCCGCCGGCAGGCAGTTCACGCCGGCCTTCAGCGCGCCGGACAGCGGAACGCCCGCGCCCTGCGACGCCGCGCCGGCCCACGCGAGGACGCCGGCGACGAGCGAGAGCACCGCCGCCGCGCCCGCAGCGAGCACGAGCCGTCCCGTCAGCCAGCGCCGCCGACCCACCGGGAGCGCCAGCAGCGTCTCGAGCTGCTGCTCCGCCTCCTCCCGCCGCGCGGCGGCGACCTGCGAGCAGCCGAACAGGCTCACGGCGAAGATGAAGAAGAGAAACGTGAAGCCGAGATAGCCGGCCGGCGTCGTGATCGACGTCAGCCCCAGCTTGTCCAGCTGCTGCTGGAGACTCTTCGAGATTGCCGCGGCGGAGATGCTGTCCGAGATGACGCCGAGCACGAAGGCGAACCCGCCGATCCCGAGCAGCCACGCGGCGAGCATGCCCTTCTCTCCGCGCAGCGCCTGCTGCATCGGCGAGCCGAGCAGGCGGTCGCTCGGCGGCGCACTGTCGTGCGCCTGGAACAATCCCGCGCCCACGTCGCGGCGCAGCGCGATCGCGGCCGCGAGCCCGAGCAGCAGGGCCGCCGACACCGCCGGCAGCAGCAGCACCGCAGGCTGCGGCTGCGCGAACGGCCGCAGCTCCTCAGTCCAGCCCAGCGGCGAGGCCCAGCGCAGCCAGCCGAGATGCGACGACGTGTCCGCGACGACGCGCAGGACGAAGGCGAGCGCAAGCACCGCGCTGCCGAGCCCGAGCGCGAGCCGCCGGTTCGGAGCGATCTGGCTCGCGACCGCGCCGATGCCGACGAACACCGGCACGACGGACACGTTCGCCAGCGCGAGATACGCCGATCCGCCCACGGGCAGCCGCGCCGCCGCGAGACCGACGAAGGTCGCGAGCCACAGCACCGCCATGCCGATGCCGATCGCGACGAGCGCTGCGACGAACGCGGCGCCGCGGCCGACCGCTCCGGCGAACACGAGCTCCTGCCGGCCGGCGTCCTCCTCGGTGCGCATCGCGCGCACGGCGGCGAGCAGTCCCCACATCGCCGCGAAGATGGACATGAAGCCGGAGAAGCGCCACGCCGTGTAGCCGCCGACGGACAGGAGATCGTGCGGCACGCCGTAGAAGAGGCGCAGGCTCTTGTTCACGCCGAAGCTCGCGGCGAAGCGGATCCGGTCCGCGAGCGTCGGATACGTCTTGCGGTAGCCGACGACGTTCGCGACGGCGACGAACGCGAACAGCAGCGCGAACGAGAGCGTGCGCGTGCGCGAGTCCGCGAGCGTGCGCCGCGCGAAGGCGACGCTAGCTCCCGACAAGTCCGTCCTCGCCGTCGTAGTGGTGGAGGAAGATCTCCTCGAGCGACGGCTCGCGGCTCGTGAGCGCGAGCACCGGATGCTCCGCGAGCGCTTCGATCAGCGGGCCGACGCTGCCGGTCACCTCGAGGCGCAGCGCATTCGCGCCGGCCGGCTCGGCGTGGACGCCGTCGAGCTTCGGTAGCTCCGGGGCCGGCCCCGCGAACGTCACCTCGATCGTCTGCGCGCTCAGGTGCCGCAGCTCGGCGAGCGTCCCCTCGTCCACGAGCCGGCCGCGGCGGAGGATGCCGACGCGATCGCACAGTGCCTCGACCTCGCTGAGGATGTGGGACGAGAGAAAGATCGTCTGCCCGCGCTCCTTAGCCTCGAGCACCGTCTGGCGGAACGCGACCTCCATCAGCGGATCGAGGCCGGCGGTCGGCTCGTCCAGCAGCAGCAAGTCGGCGCGCGTCGCGAACGCGGCGACGAGCTGCACCTTCTGGCGGTTTCCCTTCGACAGCGCGCGGACGCGCTTCGCCGTGTCGAGCTGGAACCGCTCGACGAGCAGATCGCGGTACGCCGTGTCGGTCGACCCGTGCAGCCGCGCGAGGTACGTCAGCGTCTCGGCACCGGTCAGCGCCGGCCAGAGGAACGGCTCGCCGGCGACGTACGCGACGCGACGATGCGCCGCGACCGCGTCGTGCCAGACGTCGACGTCGAACAGAAACGCGCGGCCGCCGGTGGGACGGTGCAGCCCGAGCAGCAGCCTGATCGTCGTCGTCTTGCCCGCGCCGTTCGGCCCGAGATAGCCGTACACCTCGCCCGGCGCGACGGTCAGGTCGAGCCCGTCGAGTGCGACCGTGTCGCCGTAGTGCTTCGACAATCCCTCTGTGCGAATCGCGGAGCTGCCCATACCCTGACCCTAGTGCGCGAGACCAGACATCTGCCCGAGCTCGGTGCCCGTGGACAGGGATGGGTCGCGATCCAGGCCGTGCTGATCGCGGCGATCGTGCTCTCCGCACTCGTCGGGCTCGGCTGGTCGAAGACGCTCGCGCCGGTCGCGTATGCCGTCGGCGGCGTGCTGCTCGGACTCGGCGTCCTGCTGCTCGTGGCCGGCACGCTGCGTCTCGGTCCGGCGCTGACTCCGCTGCCCGCGCCGCGCGAAGGACAGGAGCTGACGACGACGGGGATCTACGGCCTCGTGCGCCACCCGATCTACGGCGGCGGGATCCTGTTCGCGCTCGGCTGGTCGATCGTCTTCGGGAGCGTCGTCGGCTTCGTGCTGACGGCGGTGCTCGTCGTGTTCGTCGAGCTGAAGTCGCGGCGCGAGGAGCAGTGGCTGGCCGAGCGCCATCCGGACTACGCCGACTACCGGCTGCAGACGCGGCGCCGGTTCATTCCGTTCGTGTACTAGGCAAGCGCGACGCACCGTCCTTCGCGGAGGCATTCCTGCGCGTTGCGACGTGCGAGCGTGAGCACGAACGAGCGCACGGGAACGGAGTCGTACGGCTCCAGCATCAGGTCGAGGCACGCACGGATCTCCTCGCCGGACTTCTCCTCGCCGAACTCCTCGATCAGCGACGGCAGCAACCGCTGCAGCCGCATCGCATGCGCGGTGCGGTCGTCGCGGATCGCGTCGATCCGCCCCTCGGCGAGCTCGCGCACCTTCCGCTCAAGCAGATCGCGAATGGGACGGGTCTCCTCGAGGGAGAGACCGGCGGGATCCGGGATCTGCCAGTCCTCCACCATCGTCGGGACGTACGGGCAGGCGCCGCCGCAGCCGAGCGTGATCGCCCAGTCGGCGTGGAGCTGCATCTCCAGGTCGAGCTTCTTCGGGCGGCGGCCGGCGAGGTCGATGCCGATCTCCGCCATCGCCTCGACCACGTTCGGCCAGACCTGGTCCGCGGGCTCCCGCCCCGCAGACTCCGCGCGTACGTCTTCCGGTGCGTAACGCTCGAACAACGCCTGCGCCATCTGCGAGCGGCCGGCGTTGTGGGTGCAGACGAAGAGCACGTACTTCATGTGGTCTCCTCCTGGTCGAGCTCCGTCACGAGCTCGTGGACGCGGACTGCGATGTCGTCTCGGATCGCCCGCACCTCCTCGATGGGGCGGCCCTTCGGGTCGGGCAGGTTCCACCCGACGTAGCGCTTGCCGGGAACGACCGGACACGCGTCGTCGCACGTCGCGACGACGACGTCGGCCCACTCGATTCGCTCGTCGTCGAGCGCGTGCGGCACGTGATCCGACGCATCGATCCCCAGCTCGGCCAGCGCTTCGAGCACCACCGGGTGCGTCGCCGTCCCGGGGGCGCTGCCGGCGGAGCGCGCCTGGTGGCGACCTTCCGCGTCGATGCGGAACATCCGCTCCGCCATGACGGAGCGGCCGCCGTTCGCCGTGCAGACGAAGAGGACGTTCGTCACGTCGCCGCCGTCCCGCGCACGACCTGATACGAGAGCGCTCCGAGCGACGCTCCGATCACCGGAGCGAGCAGATAGATCCAGAGCGAGTGGAGGTCGCCCGAGACGATGGCGGGGCCGGCCGAACGCATCGGGTTCATCGACGCGCCGCTGATCGGCCCGCCGAACATCGCGTCGAGACCGATCGTCCCGCCGATCGCGATCGCCGCCGCCTCGCCCACGGCGCGCGTGTCGGTCGCGACCGCGAGGATCACGAACATCAGGAAGAAGCTGAGCACGATCTCCCAGAGGAACGACTGCGCGTCGGAGCCGGACGGCAGCGTTGCGCCGACGTGCGCGATGTTGCCGAGCGACGCACGCAACAGCGCGGCCGCCGCGAGCGCGCCGGCGAGCTGCGCGGTCCAGTAGGCGCCCGCGCGACGCCAGGGGAAGTGCCGAGTCAGCGCGAACGCGAACGTGACCGCGCCGTTGAAATGCGCGCCCGAGACGTGCCCGACCGCGTAGATCATCGCCATGATCACAAGTCCGAAGGTGATCGCAACGCCGACGTGTCCGAGCTCGTGCGTCTTCGCGTCCACCATCACCGCACCCGCGCCGGCGAAGACGAGCGCGAACGTGCCGATCGCCTCGGCCGCGAGCGCCCGCGCGAGCGGAGGGTGCATCAGCAGCAGCCTGCCGGCTTGCGCGCCTTCACGATCGCGCGGTGCATCCCGTCTGTCTCACCGTCGATGAACTCGACGCTCACGTCCTCGAAGCCCGCTGCCTCGAGCCCGGCGACGTACTCGCCCTGCGAGAGCGCCCCGGCGATGCAGCCGACCCAGCCGCCCCGCTCCGCCCGCTGCTCCGGTGAAAGGCGATCCTCCGCGACGATGTCGGAGATACCGATGCGTCCGCCGGGCTTCAGGACTCGCGCGATCTCGACGAACACCGCGGCCTTGTCGGTGGACAGGTTCACGACACAGTTGGAGATGACGACGTCGACCGAATCCGCCGGAAGCGGGATCGCCTCGATCACGCCCTTCAGGAAGTGAACGTTGGCGCTGCCCGCGTCGCGCGCGTTGCGCTGCGCGAGCCCGAGCATCTCGTCGGTCATGTCCAGGCCGTACGCCGTGCCCGTGGCCCCGACGCGTTTCGCCGACAGGATCACGTCGATCCCCCCGCCGGAGCCGAGGTCGAGCACGACCTCGCCCTCGTGCAGCTCGGCCACCGCCGTCGGGTTGCCGCAGCCGAGCGAGGCGAACGCCGCCGCTTCCGGAAGCTCAGCAAGCTCCTCGGCCGTATACCCGGGCGTACAGCAGCTGCAGTCGTCGCCGTCCGTGACCGAGCGCGCCGAGGCGGCGTAGTGCTCCCTCACCTGCTCGCGGAGCTCGTCGGCAGTCGTCGTCGCGGTCATCGCAAACCTCCTTCGAAGTCGATCAGGCCCGTTAGCCGCTCGGCCGCATCGGCCCTGATCGAGAAGTACGCCCACTTGCCGCGCTGCTCGCGCTCGAGCAGCCCGGCGTCCGTCAATCTCTTCAGGTGATGGCTGACCGTCGGCTGGGCGAGCCCCAGCATCGGCTCGAACTCGCACGCGCACACGGGCCCGCCCGCGCCGGCGAGCCGGTTGACGATCTTCACGCGCGCCGGATCTCCGAGCGCGCGGAAGAGCGCCGCCGTCGCGTCCGCCTCGTCGTCCGACAGCGTCGGTCCGCCGAGCGGAGCGCAACAGGAAACCGGTGTCAGCGTCAGCTCTCCCATCGACAGCTATCAATATATCGACTGACGTCGATGCGTCAAGACCCGCCGATGCGAGGGCTACGATCGCCCGGAGTGGAGCACGAGGGCAAGCGCACCAGGTCCTGCCACGTCATCCACCGCGACGGCAACGGCGAGGTCGACTTCACCCGCGAGAGCGTCGAGCAGTTGCTCGCCGGCGGCAGCTTCTTCTGGCTCGACCTCGACCGGCCGACTGCGGACGACTTCGTCATCCTCCGCGACGTCTTCAAGTTCCATCCGCTGGCGATCGAGGACTCCGAGAACTTCGGGCAGCGCGCGAAGATCGACGACTACGACGACTTCGCGTTTCTCGTTCTCTTCGGCGCGTCGGACGACGAGGACCGGCTCGTCGAGGTGCACTGCTTCTACAGCGAGCACTACCTCGTCACCGTCCATCGGGACGAGGCGGCCGCGTTCACCGAGGTGCGCGACCGGTTCGCCAAGCGCGCGCAGCCGATCGAGCACGGCGCGCGGCTGCTCTACCGCATCGTCGAGGCGCTCGTCGACAGCTTCTTCCCGCTGCTCGCCGACTTCGACGACCGCATCGACGAGCTCGAGAACCAGACGTTCCTCGACGCGACGGACGCGCAGCTGCAGGAGATCTTCGCGATGAAGAAGCTGCTCGTCGGGCTGCGCAAGGCGATCACGCCGGAGCGCGACATGTTCGCGCGCCTGGCCGGCGGGATCACGACGCTGCCGGGGATGAGCGCCGACGACGAGCGGTACTTCCGCGACATCTACGACCATCTGATCCGGATCAGCGACCTCGTCGACACGTACCGCGACCTGCTGACCAGCTCGATGGACGTCTACCTGTCCACCGTCTCCAACCGGCTGAACGCGGTGATGAAGCAGCTGACGGTGATCGCGACCATCTTCCTGCCGTTGGCGTGGCTCACCGGCTTCTTCGGCCAGAACTTCGGCTGGATGGTGCGCAACATCGGCAGCTGGGAGATCTTCGTCATCGTCGGCGTCGGGATCGAGGTGGTCGCGGCGGCGATCATGCTCGGGTACTTCAAGCGCAAGGGCTGGTTCTGACGGCCGGCGACGACACCGAGCGCGAGGAGCAGGTCGAGTCCCGCTGGGAGGCGACGCCCGCGGTCGCGGTGCTGATCGCCGCGCAGGTGCTGCTCGCGCTGGTCAGCCACAACCGCGGCTGGACGATCTGGCATTTCGGCTGGTGGCTCTGGCTCATTCCGGTCGTGCCGGAGTCGCTGCTCCTGGTCGCGCTCGGGTGGAGCCGGCCGCGTCACGCGCTCGAGCAGATGGGGATCCGGCGCACGGCGGCGCTGTCGCTGCTCGGCGTCGTCAGTGTCGCGAACGCCTTCATTCTGTTGTCGCTCGTCGCGTCGCTGGTGAACGGCGGCGTGCGCAGCGGCGGGCAGCTGCTGTTCGAGGCGGTGGTCGTGTGGGGCACGAACGTGATCGCGTTCGGGCTCTGGTTCTGGGGCTTCGACCAGGGCGGTCCCGTGCGCCGTCACGAGCCCGATCCCCCGCCGCACGACTTCCAGTTCCCGCAGCTGGAGAACCCGCAGCTCGCGGAGAAGGGCTGGTACCCGAAGCTGTTCGACTACCTGTACATCTCGTTCACGAACTCGATCGCGTTCAGCCCGACCGATGCGATGCCGCTGACCCGCCGGGCGAAAGCGCTGATGCTCGTCGAGTCGGCCACGTCGGCGGTGACGATCCTGCTCGTCGCCGCGCGCGCGGTGAACATCTTCACCGGGTAGCCGCGACCCGCTCCGCCTCCGCTTTCAGGTTCTTCAATCCGTTCTCGAGCGCCGCGTCGAGCGTCTTCTGCAACGAGCCGCGGAGGAGGCGCGCGACGACTCCCCGCAACGCCTCCTCCGTCAGCACGTGTGTCTGCTCGCCCACCTGCTCGAAGTGCCAGGCGTGCGTCGCCTTGACGCCGAGCGTCTTCCCCGACCAGACCACGCTCCGCTCCGGCTCGACCCGCTCGATCGTCGAGACGATCGTCCGAGGCCCGGCCTTCCAGCGGAAGACCGTCCCCTGCGCGAGCGGGCCGCCGACGGTCATGGACGTGACGTCGGGATTCCAGCTCGGCCACCGCTCGAGCTCGGTGAGCACCCGCCACACCGTCTCGACCGGCGCGTCGACGTCGATCTCGGCGGCGCCGAACACAGGCCCTGCCGGTACAGCAGCCTCAGGCTGCGACACCGACCGCCTCGAGGCCGCTGTCCGGAACCTCGCCGCGGCTGAACGCCAGCGCCTCGACGACGCGGCGGAAGCTCTGCCGGTCGAGCAGGCGCGGCAGCTCCCACAGAGCGACGCCGTTGTCCGCATGCCACAGGTCGTACGCGATCCGCACCAGCAGGCTCTCGCCGCTCGACATCGTCTCCGCCTCGACAAGCAACGGCTGCCACTGGACGCCGTCCTCGCGGATGTGCGGTGTCGCCCGCGCGGCGATCGTCGGGCTGGTGAGGATGTGCCGGACGGCGAGGTGCTGGGGCATCGTCAGCTCGCTCACGTTACCCATGGTCGAGTCGGCAGGGTCGGCAGACGCCCTCGCTGAAGCCGAACCGGTCGCCCGGCAGGATCGACTCGCCGCAGGAGCGGCAGGAGCGTCCGGCCTCGCGTCCGGCGAGCGCCCGGAACAGCCGCCAGGTGTTGTTGGTGGAGAGTGCGAGACTCATCGGTCTCCCTCCTCGGTCGTGGTGCATGACGAAACGCTCCGTAGCGTTTCTTGCCTCGACGGTAGCAGCTGCGCTACGCTACGTGTCGTTTCAAGATGGTGACGACGACGACACCAACGGCGACACGCGGCGCCCGCTCCGACAAGGCGATCCTCGACGCCACCCGCGAGCTGCTCGCCGAGGGCGGCGTCCGGAAGCTCACCGTCGAGGGTGTCGCGGCCCGCTCGGGCGTGGCCAAGACGACGATCTACCGGCGCTGGCGCGGTAAGCACGAGCTGGCGCTGGCGGTGCTGATCGACATGGTCGAGCAGGTGGTCGCCACGCCGGATCTCGGCGACACGCGCGCCGAGCTGGTCAGCTTCGTCGACGCCGCCGTGCAGATCCTCGGCACGACGCTGATGGGCCGCGTGATGCAGGGGCTCGTCTCCGACCTGGCGTCCGATCCGGCGCTGAAGACGGCGTTCGAGGACAAGGTCGTGGCCATGCGGATCGCCGAGGCGGACCGGCTGCTCGCGCGCGGGATCGAGCGGGGCGACCTGCGCGCCGACACCGACGTGGAGCTCGCCCACGAGCTGCTGTTCGGGCCGGTCTACTACCGGCTGCTGCTGAGCGGCGCGCCGCTCGACGCGGGACTCGCCGGCCGCGTGGTCGACGCGGTCATGACCGCCTTCGCGGCCTAGATCTTCACGGTTCGCGTACGCGGCTATTACTTTCGGCCGCTACGTTCGATGCGATGCGCAGGCTCGCGCTCGTCTCCGTTGTTCTGCTCGCTCTGAGCGCCGGCTCGGCGTACGCGTTCCTGCCGTCCCATCCGGTCCCGGCGTCGGTCGAGAAGCAGATCGCGAAGCGCGCCGGGCTCGAGAGCTACTCGCCCGCGCGGATGATGACCGGCTGGCACTACACGAGCTGGCAGTACGTCCCCGGCGAGCTGCGGATCTGGTTCACCAACCGCTCGAAGTGGCTGGTCAAGTTCGACGTGACGCCGCTCCTGGCGAAGACGTGCGCCGTCGGCAAGCAGCAGACGTTCCAGCTCTCGGGCAACAAGGTCTACTGGTCGGAGAGCACCGATCCGACGCTGGACTACTCGCAGCAGGCGTGGCGCTGCGTCAAGAGCCCGTCCGGCCGCTGGATGCGCATCGTCGTCTCCAGCCCGGTCTCGTCGAAGAAGCTCGCCGGCGTCGGCCTCGGCGGCGTCGCTGCCTCCGGCCGCCTGATCCACTAGCGCGGCGCGGCCGCCGTCGATGGGCGGGGCTATCTTTGGCGCGAGCCCCCGTAGCTCAGTGGATAGAGCAGCGGTTTCCTAAACCGCGTGCACAAGTTCGATTCTTGTCGGGGGCACTCCAGTTCCTGAGCCGAATCCGAAGAACCGCCCGCAACTCGGCGGTTTTGCTGTTCGGTGTGAGTCCCGGCTAGATATCGATGTTCTCGGCCGGTGACCGCCATTCCGCGGTCTAGCCGCGGTCTGGGGGCTGTCCGTTCAAGCGAGGGGACGCTGGCCCAGCCCAGATCACGTTAAGGAGCTATCGCGAAGAACGACGCTCTTGACGCGTGCCTGGATACGGAGGTTGGTCCCGCATAGATTGTGACGATGTCGCCTCGCGTAGCCATCGTTGCCGTTGCGCTCTCGATCCTGACAACGGGGCCTGCCGCGGCGCGCCCGGGTGCGCACAAGCTGACGGTCAAGGACGCGAAGGCCGCACTTCGCAGCGTCGGCGCGGCCACGTTCTTCACAGCGTCTCCGCCGAGCACATCGACGCCGGATTTCGGACCTCTGGTGATGGTCACGGGCGACTCAATGGCCGCGGAACTACTGCAGGTCCACGTGTTCCCCAACCCAGTCCTGATCCACGAGTTCCTCAAGGAGTACCCGCCACCGCCGAACGCTCCCGTCGGCCAGCTTGGCAGATACCTCCCGGGCAAGGTCGCATGTAACGCTCTAGTCGACTCGAGGACGCTGCCTTGGCTCGCGAACCCGACCGCTGAAGGACTCCGCCTCTTGAAGAAGACGATCGCGAAGATCCAGGTTGAGCAGGATCGCGTCGTTACGCTTCTGCGGCGCCGCTGCGCGGCGTAGCCACGCCGCGCTCGAGGGCCTTTCGCGAAACGCTGGCGCAAGCAAGTCTCTCGTCCTCTGAGACACTCTCGGTCGTGGACAGACTCGCCACCGTGGTGACTTCGCTCGCGATCCTCGGAGGGTCGGCTTTCGTCTCGACCGCTTTCGCGGGCGGTCCCCCAACGTTGCCCGTCAAGCCTTCGCCGAACTCGGCCGCGGCCTTCAAATGTCCAGCCAAACCCGTCAGCACGGTCGACCTCGAAGCCTGTGAGGGCCACCAGCTCCTGACGCTCGACCGCAAGTTCAACCGCCAAGCAGCGATTCTCTGGTCCATGCTGGACGCCACTGGCCGTACCGAGTTCAGGCATGCACAGCAGGCTTGGCTCGCCTACCGCGATCAGACTTGCGAGGTTGAGGCTCGCGCCTACGTCGGCGGCACAGCCGCCCCGGTTGTGTACGGCCAATGCGAGTTGCAGCTAACGAAATCGCGAATCAAGGATGTCTCAGCCGTACTCGCTCTCTACTGTCAAGGTCGGGATCGAACCGGCCCAGCACGTCGCTGTCCACACTCATAGCGGCCAAAGGGCTCTGGCGTCATTCCTGGACGCTCGCCCAGGCGAGAGCGATGGGTCAGCCACGTGCGCGCTCGATATCGTGGAGCGCGATCCCGTATCTGAACGCGAACCATAGCTGGGTCTCTGGCACGGTGTCGGTGCGGAGGTTGGCGGGTAGCCGCTCGAACGCTGTTCGCAGGAACCGGGAGCGCGCCGTGTCGTCTGTTCCTGGTGATGCGAGGCCGAGATCGATGCCGCTGGTGGCGAGGTAGCGTGCGGCGAGAGAGGTGAGGTTCGGCTCGACCGCACCCGTGACGGTGGCGCGGTGGACGGCGTCGAGGGCCGCTTGGCGAATACGCTCGTAACTCCCGCGCTCCGCCTCACGCCAACACCACCCGGCGAAGGCGAGCTTCCAGAAGCCGACCGCGGTTGCGCTGCGGTCAGTCGGCGCGTATCCGAGCGTGACCGGAGCACCACCGAGAACATCGCCCCGCCTGTTGGTGTTGAGATTGGATTGGTCGGTGAAGGCGACAAACCAGCGGGCGGCAGTCTCGTCGAATTCCGACTGGACGGCCGCCGTGGAGGCAGGGTTGGCGGCTCGTTCTGCGGTGCGTCCGCGATCCTTCCAAGCAGCCAGCACGATAGCCCCGTCGCTTCGCATGCCTGCGCGCTTGATCGGAACGAGGTTGGCCGCAGCGGAGACCAAGTAGACGAGGCCGACACAGACGGCGGGGTGGGAGTGGACTCTGAGACCGAGCAGGATGATGAGGAGCGCTGTAGCCGCGTGCGCCATCGGCCCGGCGAGCGCATAGGCCAACCGATCACGCGGCGACATGCGCGCGAACGTACGAGCACGGCCCGCGAAGGTGGTGAAGGCAGGTACCGGGTGTAGCGCCAGCATCAGCCGCCCGCTCCGGGCCTGCCAAAGCGCGGGCCTGCGTCCGACCTCAACCGTGACCATCCCCTCGGTCCTTGAGAGCCCTACGAGCGCGTGGCCGAGCTCGTGCGCGAACGTCACCACGGGCATCAGCAGCACCATCAGCGTGATGCCGAGCGGCGACCCGAAGCCGTTCATGAAGGAAGCGAATGCACGCACGGCCCCATCCATCGTCAAAAGGCATCGGAACCCAGCTCCGGCGGCTTTAGGGGAAGCCGAGCGCGACCGACCGTGACCGCAATCTGCTTGCTGGAGCGGGCCGTTGGCCTAGCCGGTGCCGAGGATCTGCTGGCGCCGCTGCGGCGAGATCCGGTGCGCCGGGCTCCCGTGCGCGAGGCCTTCTTTGGCGTCAAGGTAGGGCGCGAAGAACATCCCGCCGTTGCGGCTTGGCCAGTGCGGCGTCAGCGGAGGACATCTAGACGGTGAACGTGAGCGACCGAGTCGCACTATTGCCGGCCGTGTCGGCCACGCGGACGTCGAGCACATAGGTGCCGACCACCCCGCGCCAGTCGCGGGCGAGGACGAAGCGGTAGTCGCCCGTCGTCGACGCGTAGTTCTGGGTCGTGTCCACGTCGTAGACGGCGTCGAACGAGCAGCGCGGAAGAGTCGTGCGGAAGTCGACCGTCACCGACCAGGCCGCCGCCGACGCGCCCTTGCGATGCAGGCGCCACTCGACGAGGGCGGGCGCCACCGGCTTGTCGTTCCAGGGAGCTGCGACCGGCACGGGCGTCGTGTCGAACGCGTCGGCGACGAGGTCGACGCCGCCGCCGAGGTCGTGACGGACGATGAGCGCACGGACGGCGGGATCCGTCATGTCGCGGTACGGGGTGAGCGCGCCGGGCCGGAGCGGGTTGACGTAGGTGGAGCCGTCGCGCTCGGCAAAGTGCACGTGCGCCCACGGCTTCTCGATGTGACCAAGCACAGTCCGGTACGTGACCGCGTACCCGCTGCTGACGGCCGGCACGATGTGCCAGTACTCGTAGGTGACGCCGCCGCTCTCCACGAGCACGACCTCGCTCGGATGGAGCGGATGCAGCGAGATCCGGCCGGAGGTCACCGCGTAGACCGCTGTCCCGTTCGGCGCCGAGACATCGACGCCGAAGTGCAGCGTGCGCGACTGGCCGCCGTGTCCGTCGGAGCCGATCCTGGGATCGCCGAAGTAGGCACGGACGGGGTGCTGCTGGTGAAACGGCTTGACCGGCCAGCCGTACGACAGCGCCGGCCCGGACGTTGCCAGTGCTGTGGCCAGCGTGGCAGAGAAGACGAGGAGCTTGTGTGTGGCGGCGGGGCTCATGCCGCCACCGTCGGACTGAGCTCAAACCGTCTGGTAACGCCCCGCTAACGGCGCCCTACCGTGGTTCTGGAGTCGCTACGCCAGAGCGTCCGCGTGTTCAGTGAGCGGTCCGGGCGCAGAACGCGCCGACCGACCCCCACGAGCGCCAGCTGCGGCCGTCGTGCAGCCAGAGCCGCCAGGCCATCGAGAGCTGCTCGGTCGACGTCGCGGTGAACGGATACGCGGGATCGCCCGGATGCGCGAAGGCGGGATCGGCAGGGCCGTGCAGGCTGCGCCAGGTCGCCGCTGCGAACTGCATGCCGCCGAAGTAGCCGTTCCCGGTGTTCGCATTCCACGGCGCCTCGTGGCGATGGACACAGTTCGCCTGCGCCTCCCAGGACGGCGTCGGCTGCGCGACCTGCGCGTCTGCGGCCGGGACGGCGATGACCGCCACCAGCCCAGCAAGAGCGACGATGCGCATCGTTGACTTCTAACAGACCGGCTCCCTGCCGACCGGCGCAGCACTGATCCGTATGGTTTCGGTCATGACCACCGCCCTGATCGGCACCGGAGGGATCGGATCGGTCATCGCCCGCCGGCTCGCCTCAGGCGGCGAGACCGTGCGGCTCTCGAGCGCCGACAGTCGGTCGGCACGAACGCTGGCTGCAGCTGTCGGTCGAGCTGCGGTCGTCGCTGTCGACAACCATGACGCGTTGGGGGGCGCCGATGCGGTCGTGCTCGCGCTGCGGTTTACGGTGCTCCAGGGCGTCATAGACGAGATCGCCGACTCGCTCGGCGACAGGCTCGTGGTCGTTCCCAGCAACCCGGTAGGTCTCGACGCGCAGGGAAAGGTCGTGCGTCTCCTGCCGGAGGGGCAATCCTCCGGCGAGGTCGTAGCCGGATGGTTGCCGGCGGGGGCGCGCTTGGCCATGGCGTTCGGAACCATGTCGGCCGGCCTCTTCGAGTCCTCGAGCAGCCGGTCGCCGAAGGCGGTCCTCTTCTACGCGACCGACGACACTCGTGCGGGCGAGGAAGTCGAGCGGTTGATCCGCACGGCCGGCTTCGAGCCGGTCAAGGTCGGCGGGCTCGAACAGTCGGGCCGACTCGAGGTGGGCGGCGACCTGCACGATCTCGTGGTCGACTCCGCAGAGGCGCGTTCGTCGATCGCTCGGAGCTGATCGCCTTTACCCGCCGGCGTTGATCGGCGGCCAGTCGGCGGGCCACCAGTCTCCCTGTGGGTCGGTGGTCTGCCCGACCTCGATGATGTAGCCGTCGGGATCCCGGATGTAGCAGCGGATCTCGTAGGCGTGTTGCTTCGGCGGCGTCAGGAACTCCGCACCCCGGGCGCTCCATTCGGCGTACACGGCGTGGATGTCGGAGACCCGGATATTGAGGAAGCTGCTGACCCGGTCGGGATCTCTCGGGGTCTCGAGCGTGATCGTGGGCTTGTCGTCGGTGGGGCCGCCGCCGACGTTGATGATGATGTACGTGTTGGCGAGCGCGATGTTCGTCGGCTCCGGGCCGAAGACCACCGTGCCGCCGAGTACCTCCGTGTAGAAGCGCCGGGAGCGCTCGACGTCATCGGAGACGATGAAGTGCGTCACCACCATTCGTGTTGCGGGCTGCGTGTTGTCGGCCATGGCGATCCTCCGTCAGCGGAGTGACTTGAAGGCCGCCCGCACCTCGTCGCTGAAGAGCTCCGGCTCCTCCCACGCCGCAAAGTGTCCGCCCTTGTCGACCTCGTTGAAGTAGATGACGTTCGGGTAGCTGGCCTCGACCCAGCTGCGCGGCGTCCGCCAGATCTCGCCCGGGAACGTCGTGAAAGCGAACGGGATCGTCGGCGGCGGCAGCGGCTGGGCGCCGGCGGCCGGGGCGTCGGGCCCGTAGGCCTCCCAGTACGACCGAGCCGCGGAGGCGCCGGTGCCGCTGAGCCAGTACAGCGTGATGTTGTCGAGGATGTGGTCCCGCGTGAGGTTGCCCGAGGGCTGCCCATCGACGAAGGCGGCCGCGATCTTGTAATAGGCGTCCGTGTCGTGGTCGATCATCCACGCCGCCAGAGCCATGGGCGAATCGAGCAGCGCGTACCCGATCGTCTGCGGGCGGGTGGCCATCTCGACGAAGTAGCCGTTACCGGACTGACCGAAGGTGGCGATCTGCGCGGCCGCGGCGCGTTCCTCGTCCGTGTTCGTCGGCATCGTGCCCCCAAGCGCCGGCACGAGCAGGTTGGTGTGGATGCCGACCAGACCCTCTGGTGCCTGGCGGCCCATTGCGTCGGTGACGCCGGCGCCCACGTCGCCGCCCTGGGCCACGTACCGCGTGTAGCCGAGTCGGCGCATCAGCTCGGCCCAGGCCCGTGCCGTGCGCCCCAGATCCCAGCCGATCTCCACCGGCTCGCCCGAGAGCCCGTACCCCGGCAGCGAGGGCAGCACGAGATGGAAAGCCTCGTCGCCGCTTGCACCGTACGCGGTCGGGTCCGTCAGCGCGCCAACCGTGTCGAGCAGCTCGATCACCGACCCAGGCCAGCCGTGGGTCATGATCAACGGCAACGCGTGCTCGTGCGACGACGTGACATGGATGAAATGGATGTCCACGCCGTCGATCTCCGTGACGAACTGCGGCAGCTCGTTCAGCCGCGCCTCGATCCGCCCGAAGTCGTACTCGTCCAGCCAATAGCGGGCGAGGGCTTTCGCGGCGGCAAGCTGCACGCCCTGCGACCGTTCGTCCACCAGCTCCTTGCTCGGCCAGCGTGTCGCGGCGATACGCCCTCGCAGATCGCCAATCTGCTCCTCCGAGAACTCCGCCCGGAAGGGTCGAATCGCCGTCGCGGTCTCGGCAGTCGTGCTCATGGGATCATCTCCCCCATTCTCGAATGACCCCGCGTCCCGAGCCTACACGCCGACTCCCGGCCCGGCAGGAGCGCGATACTGGATCGTCACATCTCTTGATGGACAGACCACGGCTTTCCGATGGGACGCGAGCCAGGCCAACGAGCGAGAGTTGGTGACCACCACTCCCAGAGAATCGGACAGTCCTCAGTGGATCGCAGGCTCCAGTTCTGGGACGACGGTCGGCAGATCGCCGTCGGGAGAGCTCATCGTCGGCTTGGTCGCCGTGGCGCGGCCGCCCAACGCGGCTACGGCGAGCGCTGCGATCACGAGCAGCGCGAGCGTCTTCGGCAGCCCGACCCGATCGGCGAGAAGACCGATCAGCGGCGGACCGACGATGAAGCCCGTGTAGCCGATCGTGAAGGTGGCGGCCAGTGAAGGACCGGGCGGATCGAGCCGGCCCGCCGCGCTGAAGAGCAGCGGCACGGCGTTCGCGATGCCGAGGCCGCAGACAGCGAAGCCGATCACGGCGGGCACCGTCTCGCCGATCAGCAGCACGCCGCCGAGCGCGACCGCCACCAGCGCCATGCCGCCGCGCATCAGCGTCGCGGCGCCGAGCCGCTCATTGAGCAGATCGCCGCCGAGGCGCGCGACGGCCATCCCGAGGGAGAAGCCGGTGAACGCCGTCGCCGCCGCCGCGGCGCTCGCGCCGGCGTCGTGACGGAGGTAGATCCCGCTCCAGTCGCCGATCGCGCCCTCCGTCATCATCGCCAGGAAGCACAGTCCGCCGATCAGGAGCACGGCACGCGAGGGCCGCGCGAACCCGCTCCCCGCCTTCGGAATGGGCCGATGCGCTCCCCAGCCGCCTGGTGATCCACAGCGCGGCCACCCAGAGCGCAACCCCGACGAGCAGGCTCTCCAGCCGCGGGTCGACTCCCGCCGCGGCGGCGATCGCGACCAGACCCGCCGAGAGGAACCCGCCCACGCTCCAGCCACCGTGCAGCGACGACATGATCGGCCTGCCCAGCTCGCGTTCGACGGCGACGCCGTGCGCGTTCATCGAGACGTCCATCGCCCCGCCGCTCGCCCCGAAGACGAACAGGATCGCGGCGAGCATGATCGGGCTCGTCGCCAGCAGCGGCAGCGGCAACATCAGGCAGAAGATCAGCGTGGCGGCGCGCGTCACCGAGGCGCTCGAGCGGCCGTCGAGGATGTGGCCGGTCAGCGGCATCGAGACGAGCGCGCCCGCGGCCATGCACAGCAGGCACAACCCGAGCGTCGCCTTCGAGATCCCGAGGTGGTCCTGCAGCCACGGGATGTGCGCGACCCAGGTTCCCATCATCGCGCCGTTGATCGCGAAGACCGTGAACGTCGCCAGGCGCGGCGTCATACGGCCACGACGTCGATGCCGGCGCTCGTATACGGGCGTGTCAGCTCGCCGCTGCCGTCGGTGACCAGGTGGTCGATGTCCGCGAGTTGCGCGACGACCCATGGGCTCGCGGTGCGGAGCTTGTCCGCCGTCGCGAGCGCGATCACCTCACCGGCCGAGGCCACCATGGCGCGCTTCACGTACGCCTCTTCGTCGTCGGGCGTCGTGACGCCGACGTCGGGATGCAGCGAGCAGATGCCGAGCACGCAGATGTCCGCCCGCACCGTGTGGAACGCCTCGACGGCGGCCGCCCCGACCGCGACCTGCGCGTCCTTCAGCAGCCGGCCGCCGACGAGCATGACCTCGGCCTTCGGGTGGCTCGCCAGCGCCGACGCAACCGGCGGCGAGTTGGTGACGACGGTGCCGTCGTAGAGCAGGGGGAGACGGCGGGCCAGCTCCAGCGTCGTCGTGCCGCCGTCGAGGACGATCACGCGCGCGCCGACGAGCAGCGGCAGCGCCGCCTCGGCGAGTGCAGCCTTCTCCTCGTGTGAGACCTCGAGCCGGTGCGTGAACGAGCCGGTCGGCGGCGCGGAGGCCAGCGCGCCACCGTGAACGCGATGCAGCAGGCCCTGCTCGGCGAGGTCCCGCAGGTCGCGACGGACGGTGTCCTCGGACACGCCGAGGCTGGTCACCAGCTCCGAGGCGACGACCCTGCCGTCGCGCTCGACCCGCGCGAGGATCGCCTGTCTGCGTTCAGCCGTCAGCATCTGCGTGTTATAGCACGAACATGCAGGTTTCTGCGGGTTACCTGCAGGTTGCCGAGACCGCGCTCCGTGCGTCGCTACGTGTGCGTTGGAGCTACGCGACTTCTACGCTCGGCACGGCGTTTCCTAAGCCGCGTTGCGCACGTTCGATTCTTGTCGGGGGTACTCGAGATCCGGGCGGCAACGGACGGCGGGCTCAGTCGATCCAGGCGGAGTCCGCCGGCACGCCGTCGCCGTCCTCCGGTCGGTCAGAGCCGACGGCGATGAACTCGAGGCCGTCGTCTCCGGCTTCGACGGCACGGATCGTTTGCGGGCTGATTCGGACGACGTCCCACCGGCGGAGCTCGTGGACCTCGTCGTCGAGCCTGATCCGGCCGGAGCCGTTGGTGACGATGTATGCCTCTTCCTGCACGCGGTGGCTGTGGGCCATGGGTGCGCGGACGCCGGCCGCGTAGTGGAAGTAGGAGACGCCGAGGTGCTCCGAGTCGATGTGCTTGCGCGCGAAGCGAGCCTCGACGCCGGGCGCGCGCTCGCCGGCGGAGTCTTCGATGTCCTTCAGGTTCGTGATCGTAAAGGGCGGCATGGCGACGGCTCTCCTGACCTCGGTGTCGGAGGGACAGCGTACGTCGCACGGGTTAGCATCGCGGCGTGAGCTCGCCAGCGGATCTGCCGTCGAGCTTCCGGCTGGACGGACGGGTTGCCGTGGTCGTCGGCGGCACCGGGGCGCTCGGCGGCCGGATGGCGCAGGCGCTCGCCGAGGCGGGCGCTCGCACGGTGATCGTCGGGCGCGACCGCGCGCGACGGGGACGCCGCGCTCGAGCGGCTCCGCTGGACAGCGGCGACGTCGACGTTCGAGCCGTGCGACGCCACCAGTCGCGCCGAGCTGCGCGACCTCGTCGCGCGCGTGCTCGCCTCGCACGGCCGATCGACGTCCTCGTCAACGGCGCCGGCGTCAACTCGGCGACGCCGTTCCTCGAGATCGCCGACGAGGAGCTCGAGCGGCTCGTCGCGGTCAACCAGCTCGCCGTCGTGCGCGCGTGCCAGGAGTTCGGGCGCTACTTCGTCGAGCGCGCGCAGTCGTCCGGCGAGGGGGCGAGCATCGTCAACGTCGGCAGCGCGTCCGGCCTCACGCCGCTGTCGCGCGTGTTCACGTACTCGCATGACGAAGGCCGCCGTGCACAACCTGACCAAGAACCTCGCGCGCGAGTGGGGGCCGCTCGGCATCCGCTGCAACGTGCTCGTGCCCGGCTTCTTCCCGGCCGAGCAGAACCGGACGATCCTGACGCCCGAGCGGACCGCGGCGATCGTCGGCCACACGCCGCTCGGACGCTTCGGCGACGCCCGACGACCTGGCCGGGAGCGACGCTGCTGCTCGCGAGCGACGCCGGCCGGTTCATCACCGGCACCGAGCTCGTCGTCGACGGCGGCTTCAGCGCGATGACCGATCTGAATGAGCGCCGATGGCGACCGGCTTCCTGAACGACGACTTCCTGCTCGTCGGGCGAGACCGCCCGCGTGCTCTTCCACGAGCGTCGCCGAGCACGCGCCGATCGTCGACCTGCACAACCACCTCTCGCCCGCGGACATCGCCGGCGACCGCGTCTACGAGACGCTCGCCGACCTGTGGCTCGAGGACGACCACTACAAGTGGCGGGCGATGCGTCTCGCCGGCGTTCGACGAGCGGCTCGATCACGGGCGACGCCGATCCGTGGGAGCGGTTCTCGGCCTGGGCCGCCACCGTGCCGCGGCTGATCCGCAACCCGCTGTACGTCTGGTCGCACCTCGAGCTGCGCCGCGTGTTCGGGATCGACCTTCCGCTCGATCCGTCGACGGCGCGCGAGATCTGGGAGGAGGCGAACCGCCAGCTGCCGCGCTGGTCGGCGCAGGCGCTGCTCGCGCACTTCGACGTGCGGGCGGTCGCCACCACCGACGACCCCGGCGACGACCTCGCCGCGCACCGGCCGCGCGCGCCGGAAGCCGGACGGCGATGATCCCGACGTTCCGGCCCGACGGCTCGCACCGCGCTGCTCGGCGACCCGCCCGCCTGGAACGCCTGGGTCGACCGCCTCGAGGCGGCGACGGACACGACGTCGACGACCTCGACTCGCTGCTCGACGCGCTCGCACACTGTCCTACCGGCGATTCGCCGAGCTGGGCGCGCGGGCGAGCGACCACGGCCTCGACTGCCTCCCCGACGTTCCGCGCGACCCGTCGCTCGCCGACGCCGCGGTCCGCCGGGCGCGGCTCGGCGAGCGCGGCGACTGCCGCCGAGCGCGACGCGGTCACGCTCGAGGTCGTCGCGCTCGCGGCCCGAGCTCGCCTTCGCCGACGAGTCGGTGCTGCAGCTGCACCTCGGGCCGATCCGCGACGTGTCGCCGCGGCTGCTCGCCCAGGTCGGGCCGAGACGCAGGCGGCGACGCGATCGGCGACGAGCGCCAGGCGCCCGGGCTCGCCCGCTTCCTCGGCGAGCTCGAGCGGCGACGGCACCCTGCCGCGCACGATCCTCTACAACGTCGAACCCCGCCGACAACGCGCTGTTCGCGACGCATCGCGGGCGCGTTCTCCCGGCGCCGGCGTCGCCGTCGCTCGTGCAGTGGGGACCGCCGTGGTGGTTCAACGACCACGAGCAGGGAATGCGGCGGCAGCTCGACGACCTCTCCGCAGATCGGCCAGCTCGCCGGCTTCGTCGGCATGCTCACCGACTCGCGCTCGATCCTGTCGATGACCCGTCACGAGCTCTTCCGGCGCGTGCTCTGCGACGCGATCGGACGCGACGTCGACGAGGGCCGGATCCCGGCCGACCTCGACTGGTGCTCGACCGTGGTGCGCGACATCTGCGTCGACAACGCCGTGCGCTACTTCTCGCTGCCGGCCGCGTGGGCGGCGTGACGGAACCGCTCCTCAGCGCCGGCGGCGCCGACCGCAGCCATCTCGCTCGACGAGCTGCGCGAGCTCGTCGACGAGCTCGCGGCGGCCGAGATCGTCGCCGCCGGCGCGAGGCGGGTGCTGCTCGTCCCGCCCGACCACACGCGGCTGCACTCGCGCGGCGGCGAGATCGCCGGCTTCCTGTTCGAGACGCTGACCGCCGCCGGCTGCGAGGTCGCCGTCCTGCCCGCGCTCGGCACGCACGCGGCGATGACGCCGCACGAGGCCGAGCTGCTCTTCGGCGGCCGGATCCCGTTCGACCGGATCCTCCGGCATCGCTGGCGGGACGGGCTGGTGCGGCTCGGGGAGATCGGCGCCGACGAGATCTCGGCGCTCTCGGGCGGCCGGCTGACCGATCCGATCCCGGTCGAGGTCGACGAGGTCCTCCTCGACGGCTGGGATCTCGTCGTGTCGGTCGGCCAGGTCGGGCCGCACGAGGTGATCGGGATGGCGAACTTCACCAAGAACCTCGTGATCGGGCTCGGCGGCGCGCCGACGATCCACCTCAGCCACTTCCTCGGCGCGGTCTGCGACATGGAGACGATCATGGGCCGCGCGCACAGCCCGGTGCGCGACGTCGTCGACGCCGCGTTCGACCGCTTCCTGGCCGCACCGCGTCCCGGTGCTGTGGCTGCTGACCGTGATGGAGGACACGCCCGACGGCGTCGTGCAGCGTGGGCTCTTCGCCGGCCGCGGAGGCTCCGGCGATTCCGGCGGCGCCGCCTACGAGGCGGCCGCCGCGCTGTCGGCCGCGCTGCAACATCGACCGTGCTCCGAGAGCCGCGTCGAGCCGGGTGACGTGCTGGCTCGACCCGGACGAGCTGACGACGACCTGGGTGGCGAACAAGGCGGTGTACCGCACGCGGATGGCGATCGCCGACGGCGGCGAGCTCGTCGTGCTCGCTCCCGGGCGTCTCCCGCTTCGGCGAGGACCCTGTCGATCGACGCGCTGATCCGCCGCCACGGCTACCGCGGCACTCCCGCGACGCTCGCCGCGCTCGAAGGCGATCCCGAGCTCGCCGACAACCTCGGCGCGGCGGCGCACCTCATCCACGGCAGCAGCGAAGGCCGCTTCCGCATCGTCTACTGCACCGACCCTGACGACCGGCGGCCTCACCCGCGAAGAGGTCGAAGGCGTCGGCTACGAGTGGCGCTCCGCTGCCGGCGGAGCTCGACCGGCTCGGCGTCGACGGCGCGACGGCCACGGGAGCGCGGGTCGATCGCGACGGCGCGCCGTTCACGCACATCGCGAACCCGGCCCTCGGCCTCTGGGCCACCGCAGAACGGTTTCCCTAGGAGCCGTCGACGATCATCTGCGCGGCCGAGATCGGATCGTCCCGTTCGACGTAGCGGTCCTCGCTCGGCATCCATTTCTTCTCCCAGATCTCGCGCGCGTCCTCGCCGTCGCGTGCGATCCCGCGCGCGAGCCGCAGCTCGCGCGGCGCCTCCACCCAGATGCGCAGGTCGTAGGCCTCGCGGAACATCACGTGCAGCGCGCAGACGCCCTCGACCACGACTACGCCTTGCGGCCGGACGACGCGAGGCTCGGGCAGCCGCTGTTGCAGCTTCCACGAGAACGCGCGGTAGGCCGCCGGCTCGCCGCGCAGAAGCGGTTCGAGCACCTCGGCGCGCAGACGGGAGAGCTCGAACTCCGTGCCGTCCCAGAACTCGTCCGTCCCGACGGTCTGGGCGCCGGGAATCGAGCGGGCGAGGGTCGACTTCCCGGCGGCGCCGTGGCCGCCGATCCCGACGAGCACGAACGCGCGCGCCGAGCTCAGCGCGGCGACACGGTCGAGCACCGGTCCGACATCCATCGACCGGCACGCTAGCGTCCTGCGACGGCGTAGATCCGGCCCGTCGTCCAGTCGCCAATCAGCAGCCGGTTGTTCGTCACCGTCGCGGCGAGTGGGTTCTTCAGCCCTGCGAGGAAGACCGTCGCGATGTGAGTCGAGCCGCTGAGCGCGACCTGCTCCACCTTTCCGGTCGCCCATTCCGTCACGATTGCGGAGTCGTCGAAGATCGCGACCGCGCCGGCGCCGGCGTGGCGGTCGAGCACGGCGAGCGGGCTCGGGACGTTGCGGCACACGGAACCGCCCTGGCCCCAGCAGCTCGGGAAGCCCCAGTTCTGTCCCTGCCGCACGACCGCGAGCCAGTCGCCCGGCGTGCGCTCGCCGAGATCGTCGCGCTGGTTGATGCTGACCAGCAGCGTGCTCGTTCCGGGGATCAGCGCGAGGCCGTAGCCGTCGCGGATTCCGCTCGCGTAGACGCGGAGGTGGCTTCCGTCCTTGTCGAAGGTGACGATCGCCGCCGAGTACCGCGACGTCTGGCGGCAGTGGTCGCACGTCGCCGACACGCTCATCATCAGCCGTCCGTTCGGCAGCACGAGGATCGTGTCGTTCGCCGCCTTCGGGTCGGGTCCGCGCAGGATTACCGCCCGTTTGCCGAACCGGTTGCCGCTCAGACGCGTGAACGCCAGCACCTTGCCGCGCGCCGCGACGAACAGCGTCGAGCCGTCCCAGACGAGGCCGAGCGGCTCGGCCACGTGCGCGACGAGAACAGGCTTCGCGGCGCGGCGCGCGACGAGGTAGAGGCCGTCGTCGGAGTGGTCGGTCGCCGCCGACGTCGTCGCCCAGAGCCGGCCGCGGCTGTCGACCGCGATCGCCGACACGTTCCGGAGCCCGGTCGCATACAGGGTCGCGCGCACGCCGCTCGGCCCGCGCAGGCCGGCGCCGACCGAGACGAGCCCCGTTCCCGCCGCCGAGGCCGCAGACCCGCTGACGGCAGCGAGAAGCGCGACGGCAACCGCCGCCGCGCTTCTCCGCACTCCCGTGATCACATGCCGGGGCAGTTGCCCGACGGTGTCGTGGTGGACGGCGTCGTGGTGGACGGCGTCGTCGTGGTCGTGGACGGCGTGGTCGTCGTCGACGTGGTCGACGGCGTCGTCGAGGACGAGCTCGACGCCGCATTCGCGATCGCCGCGCCTCCACCGCCGACGACACCGGCAACTCCGAGCGTGGCGAGCATGATCCTGGTGCGATTCATCGGCCTTCACCTCCTTCGGTCGTGGGTCACTGGAGTCAGTGAACCGCCGCGGCGTGAAAGCGCGGTGTGCGCCGGCTGTGAATCCGATACGGACGGGTTCGGTTGTCCACCCCGGACGCGGCCTGTAGGCTCGCAGGCCTATGAGCATCCTCGGAAATCGCGTTCTGCGGAAGGAAGATCCGCGCTTCCTGCGCGGCGAGGGGCGCTACGTCGAGAACCTGCCCCTCGACCGGGCGCCGCGTCCGTCACGTTCGTCCGCTCGCTGCTGGCGCACGCCCGCATCGGCGGCGTCGACACCTCCGCCGCGGCAGCGCTCCCCGGCGTCCAGGTCTTCACCGGCGCCGACGTCGACCTGCCGCCGTTCGGGCCGCCGCCGTTCCCCGGGCTGGATCAGGGAATGGGCCGGCCGCTCATCGCCAAGGACACCGTCCGCTTCGTCGGCGACATCGTCGCCGTCGTGGTCAGCGACGACCGCGCCACCGGCGCGGACGCGGCGGAGCTCGTCTTCGTCGACTACGACCCGCTCCCCGTCGTCGTCAAGCCGGAGGACGCAGCCGAGGACAAGACGCTGCTCTTCCCGGACTCGGGGACGAACGTCGCCGCACGCTCCGGCTCGCCCGAGCACGACGAGAAGCTGTTCGACGGCTGCGACGCCGTCGTCTCCGGGACGATGCTCAGCCAGCGTATGGCGCCGTGCCCGCTCGAGCCGCGGTCGGCGGCAGCCGAGGTGGGTGACGACGGCCGCCTCACCGCGTGGCTGTCGACGCAGACGCCGCACCAGGACCGGATGGTGCTCGCCGGGATGCTCGGGCTCGATCCGGCCGACGTCCGCGTGATCGCACCCGACGTCGGCGGCGGCTTCGGCGCGAAGATGATCAACCCCGAGGAGATCCTCATCGCCTGGCTGGCGCGCAAGCTCGGCCGGCCGGTGCGCTGGACCGAGACGCGCAGCGAGAGCATGATCGCGCTCCCGCACGGCCGCGCGCAGAAGCTCGACTTCACCATCGGCGGGACGAAGGACGGCAAGGTGCTCGCGTACCGGCTCGAGGCCCTGCAGGACAGCGGCGCGTACCCCGGGCTCGGCGCGTTCCTGCCGAACCTGACCGCGCTGATGTCCAGCGGCGTCTACGACATCCCCACGATCGAGTTCGAGGGCAAGTCGGTGGCGACGAACACGACGCCGATCTCCGCCTTCCGCGGCGCGGGCCGCCCCGAGGCGTCGCAGGCGATCGAGCGCGCACTGGACATGTTCGCGGCCGAGATCGGGATGGATCCGGCCGAGGTGAGGCGCAAGAACTTCATCCCGAAGGATGCGTTCCCGCACACGACCGTGACCCACGCCGCCTACGACTCCGGCGACTACGAAGGCGCGCTCGACCTGGCGCTGCGCTCGGCCGGCTACGACGAGCTGCGCGGCGAGCAGCAGACAGCGGCGCGACGAAGGCGGCGCGAAGCAGCTCGGGATCGGCATCTCCTGCTACGTCGAGATCACGAACGGGATCGGCGAGACCGAGTTCGGCGAGGTCGAGATCACCGAGGACGGCGGCGCGATCGTCCGCACCGGCTCGTTCTCGCACGGCCAGGGACACGAGACGACGTTCGCGATGATCGCCGCCGAGCGGCTCGGGCTTCCCGTCGAGAAGGTGACCGTGCACAAGGGCGACACCGACGAGGTCGCCAAGGGCACCGGCACGTACGGGTCGAAGTCGACGCAGATCGGCGGCGCCGCCGCCAGGCTCGCGGCCGACGACGTGGTCGAGCAGGCGAAGAAGCTCGTCGGCGACTATCTGGAGACGAGCCCGGCCGACATCGTGCTCGACACGGCGCTCGGAACCTTGCACGTGGCGGGCGCGCCGTCGCGGTCGCTCTCGTGGGCCGAGCTCGCGACGCGCGCGGCGGCCGACGAGAGGCTCGCCGAGCTGAAGGCGGAGCACGAGTTCACCGCTCCTCCGACCTTCCCGTTCGGCGCGCACATCGCCGTCGTCGAGGTGGACATCGAGACTGCAAAGGTCGAGCTGCTGCGACTCGTCGCCGTCGACGACGCGGGCACGCTGATCAATCCGCTGATCGCCGAGGGCCAGGTGCACGGCGGCGTCGCCACCGGCGTGGCGCAGGCACTGTACGAGCAGGTGATCTACGACGACGACGGGAATCCGATGACGGGAACGTTCGTCGGCTACGCCTTCCCGTCCGCCGCCGACCTCCCCTCGTGGGAAGCGGTCGAGATGGAGACCCCGACCCCGAACAACGCGCTCGGCGCGAAGGGGATCGGCGAGTCCGGGACGATCGGCGCGACGCCGGCGGTGCACAACGCCGTCGTCGACGCGCTCGCGCCGTACGGCGTCCGCAACATCGACATGCCCGCCAACGGCGAGAACGTGTGGCGCGCGCTTCAGGAGGCGAAGGCATGACGAAGGTCGCGATCACGGTCAACGGCTCCCGCCGCGAGGCGGACGTCGAGCCGCGGCAGCTCCTCGCGTACTTCCTGCGCAACGACGCCGGACTGACGGGAACGAACATCGGCTGCGACACGAGCTCCTGCGGCGCGTGCACGGTGCTGCTCGACGGCGAGTCGGTCAAGTCGTGCACGGTGCTCGCAGTGCAGGCGGACGGCTGCGAGGTGACGACCGTCGAAGGTCTCGCCGACGGTGACGAGCTGCATCCGGTGCAGCAGGCGTTCCACGAGGTGCACGCGCTGCAGTGCGGGTACTGCACGCCGGGCTTCGTGATGGCGACTGTGTCGCTGCTGAAGGAGAACCCGGATCCGTCCGAGGAGGAGATCCGCCTCGGGCTGGAGGGCAACCTCTGCCGCTGCACCGGCTACCACAACATCGTCCGCGCCGTTCAGGCCGCGGCGAGGGCCGGCGCATGATTCCGGCGGCGTTCGAGTACACGCGGGCCGGCTCCGTCGACGAGGCCGTGGCGCTGCTGGGCGGCGACGAGGATGCGAAGCTCCTCGCGGGCGGGCACTCGCTCATTCCCGCGATGCGGCTGCGCTTCTCGCGCCCGTCGCTGCTCGTGGACATCGGCCGGCTCGACGACCTGCGCTACGTCCGCGACGACGGCGACCGCATCGCCATCGGCGCGCTCACCCGCCACGCGGCCCTCGTCAGCGATCCGGTGCTCGCGCAGCACTGCGCGCTGATCCCGCAGACCGCCGCGCTGGTCGGCGACCCGCAGGTGCGGCACCGCGGGACGATCGGCGGCTCCGTCGCGCACGGCGATCCGGCCTCCGACCTCGGCACGATCCTGCTCACGCTCGACGCCGACTTCGTCGCGCGCGGGCCCGACGGCGACCGGACGATCGCGGCGTCGGACTTCTTCGTCGGCCCGTTCGAGACTGCGCTCGCGCACAACGAGGTGCTGACGGAGATCCGCGTGCCGAAGGTGGCGGACGGGACGTACCTGAAGCACGTGCGACGGGAGCAGGACTGGGCGACGGTCGGCGTGGCGGCCGCCCGCGTCGACGGGCGCGTGCAGATCGGTCTGACCAGCATGGGCACGACGCCGCTCCGCGCGCGCAGCGTCGAGGACGCGGTCGCCGGCGGAGCCTCGTCTGCCGACGCAGCGGCGCACACCGCCGACGGCACCGAGCCGCCGAGCGACGTGAGCGCCAGCGCCGCGTACCGTGCGCATCTCGCGCAGGTGCTCGTGCGGCGCGCGCTCGACCAGCTGTAGCTGCGATGAGCCGCTCGGGCGTTCGCCTGGCCGAGCTCGTCGCGGCCCTGTCGCTCGGCATCGACCTCGGCTTCGGGTAGCCGATGGAGCACGTGCTGCGCCAGTGCCTGATCGCGCTGCGGCTCGCCGACCACGCGGGACTCGGCGAGGAGCAACGCGTCGCCGTCTACTACACGGCGCTGCTCGTCAGCGTCGGCTGCCACACGGATGCACACGAGCAGGCGAAGTGGTTCGGCGACGACATCGCGATGAAGTCCGGCAAGTACGACTACGAGTTCAAGAGCGTGCGCGGACCGGCGGCGATGCTGGGACGCATCGGCTCCGGCGCCCCGGTGCTGGAGCGGTTCCGCGTCGGCCTCGAGTTCGCGGTCTCCGGGCACAAGGACCTGGACGGGATGATCGAGCAGCATGCGGCGATGGCGCGCGCGCTGGCCGAGGAGCTGCAGCTTCCCGACGACGTGTCCGCCGCACTCGGCGCGGCTTACGAGCAGTGGGACGGCGACGGCTGGCCCGGCGCGCTGAAGGGCGACGCCATTCCGGTCGCGTCGAGACTCGCACAGCTCGCGGAGTTCGTCGAGGTCGCGTGCCGCGTCGGCGGAATCGACGCGGCGACGGCGACCGCCGCGAAGCGCAGCGGCACGCAGTTCGATCCCGCGCTCGCGGTCCTCTTCTGCGAGCACGCCGACGCGATTCTCGGAGATCTCGACTCGGTCAGCACGTGGGACGCGGTGATCGCGGCCGAGCCGGCGCTCGCGGTCGTGCTGGCCGGCGACCGGTTCGACGCGGCGCTGGAGGCGATCGCCAACTTCGTCGACCTGAAGTCCCCGTACACGAGCGGCCACTCGCGCGCGGTCGCCGATCTCTCCGCGGCGGCGGCGGCGCAGCTCGAGCTGCCGGAGGACGAGGTGCTCACGCTTCGCCGCGCCGGGCTCGTCCACGACTTCGGCCGGCTCGGCGTCTCGAACGCGATCTGGGACAAGCGCGGACCGCTCGGCACGGGCGAGTGGGAGCGCGTCCGGACGCATCCGTACCTGACCGAGCGCATGCTGCACGGGTCGGCCACGCTCGCGCCGCTCGGCGCGATCGCAGTGCAGCAGTGCGAGCGGCTGGACGGCTCCGGCTATCCGCGCGGGCTGTCCGGCGGCGCGATCTCACGGCACGCGCGGATTCTCGGCGCGGCGGACGCGTACCAGGCGATGCGCGCCGACGTCGCGGCCGGCCGCCTCGACGCGGAAGCGGTCGACGCCGTCCTCGCAGCTGCAGGGCATCGCGTCCAGCGCCGGCGTGAAGGACCGGCCGGGCTCACGCCGCGCGAGGTCGAGGTGCTGCGACTGCTCGCGCAGGGGCTGTCGAACAAGGAGATCGCCGTCCGGCTGGTGATCTCGCCGAAGACGGCCGGCAACCACATCGAGCACATCTACGCGAAGATCGACGCCTCGAGCCGCGCCACCGCGAGCCTGTTCGCGATGCAAAACGGGCTGCTCCCCGAGGAGGAGTTCGCGGCCGCCGCCGCCCCGTCGGGAAGATGAGGCGAACGCCCCATGCGCAGCGGGGGCGGCGGCCGTAGCCTCGCTGCATGAACACAACCGAACTCGCGGAACTCGCGAAACTCAAGCAGGGCGCCCGCGCCACCTGGGCGGCGGGCGACTTCCCGGCGATCGCCGAGCGGCAGCTGTGGGAGGTCGGGCCGCACGTCGTCGCCGCTGCAGGCGTCCGTCCCGGCGACGCCGTCCTCGACGTCGCCTGCGGCACCGGTAACGCGGCGCTGCGCGCGGCGCAGGCCGGTGGCGACGTCGTCGGGCTCGACCTGACGCCGGAGCTGTTCGACGCCGGCCGAGAGCTGGCCGCGAAGCTGGATGTCGCAGTCGACTGGGTCCAGGGCGACGCGGAGGATCTCCCGTTCGAGGACGAGAGCTTCGACGTGGTGCTCTCGACCTTCGGGTGCATGTTCGCCCCGCGTCACGACGTCACCGCGCGTGAGCTCGCCCGCGTGCTGCGGCCGGGCGGCCGGCTCGCGATCGCCAGCTGGACGCCTGACGGCGGCATGGGCGCGTTCTTCCGCATGGTCGGCCCGCACCTTCCGCCGCCGTCGCCGCTCGCGCAGCCGCCGACTCTGTGGGGCTCCGAGGAGCACGTGGAGAAGCTGTTCGACGGCAGCGGCGTCGAGCTCGAGTTCGAGCGTGACGTCGCGACGTCGCCGCCGTTCGAGTCGACCGACGACGCGGTCGACTTCATCACCACGAAGTTCGGCCCGATGATCATGGTGCAGCAGATGACGGAGGCCTCGGGGCGCTGGGCCGAGCTGCGCGCGGAGCTGGCGTCGCTGTACGAACGCGACCTGCCGGCGGAGTACCTTCTCGCGCTTGGACAAAAGGAGGAGCGATGAGTCTCGGCAGCCGCCTGTTCGCCGCACGGTACGACTCGATGAGCAAGGGCCCCGAGGAGGCCGGTCTGCTGACTCTGCGCCAGGAGCTCCTGTCCGGCGTCTCCGGTCGCGTGGTCGAGATCGGCGCCGGGACGGGACGCAACCTCGACTTCTACGGCGACGGCGTCGAGCTGACGGTCACGGAGCCCGACGCGCACATGGCGCGCCGGCTGCAGCAGCGCATCGAAGAGCACGGCCGCCCGGTGGAGCTGGTGCAGGCTCCGGCGGAAGATCTGCCCTTCGAGGACGGACGGTTCGACGTCGCCGTCTCGACCCTCGTGCTCTGCGGGGTCGACGACCAGGCCCGCGCGCTCGGCGAGGTGCGCCGCGTGCTGAAGCCCGGCGGCGAGCTGATCTTCATCGAGCACGTGCGCTCCGACGAGCCGAAGCTCGCGCGCTGGCAGAACCGGCTCAATCCGCTGAACCGCGTGGTCGCCCGGTGCAACTGCAACCGCTCCACGGTGGACGCGATCCGCGCTGCCGGCTTCACGATCACGAAGCTCGAGCGCGACGAGCTGCAGAAGGTGCCGCCGTTCGTCCGGCCGCTCGCGGTCGGGACGGCCACACCGAACGGAGGCTCGCCCGGCGCGTGAGCGATCCGTGAGCACGGCTTCCTAGCGTTCGCCTCCTACCGCCGTCCGCAACCCGGGAGGGTTCCATGAAGCCTTATCGCCTGATCGCGCCGCTCGCGCTCGCGTTCGTCTCGTTCGTGGGCGCGGGCAGCGTGCCGTCCGTCGCCCACGCCGACGCGTGCCGGCACGCCGACGTCGTCTTCTACTCGAACGACACGCTCCGACTTGCCCAGCGACTGCATGCGGACGAGTCAGCGTGCGCGGACTACTACATCTCCGTGACGCCGGCCGGCGACGGCATGTCGCCGCGCAGCGGAGTGGCCGACTCGGTTCGAGCCAACGGACCGCAGTTCCATGCCATGCCGGAGATCCGGCTCACCCCGTGGGCAAGCTGGGTCCAGGCAAACAACAAGACGTGGTACGACGCGGGAGTCGAGGCCCGGCGCAGGATGGTGACGGCGGGCTTCGACGTCACGCAGGGCGACACGTGGGCGATCGACGAGGTCGGATCGCCGTCGGGCACGCAGATGGGAGTCGACGTCTTCACCGGCGCCGGCACCGCGCGCGCCGACCTGGAGGACTTCGTGCGCGGGCTCTACACCGGAGATCCCGGCATGCCTCCTGCGCCGGGCCTCGTCTTCGTGGCGAACCCGACGCAGATCACGATCGACCTGTCGCAGTACAAGCAGCAGCTCGAGGACTTCTACGGGGACTCGTCGTTCTGGACCCAGATGTCGCAGTACGTGCGCTTCTGGGCGCAGGAGACCTACGCCGACGCGCGCGACTGGGGTGTCGCCGGTTCGACGCTCGACGACCGCGCCGCGCACCTCAACGACTACTTCCAGCACGCTCTCCTGCTCGGTGAGGCGAGCCCCGGCAGCACCAACGCCGCACGCTCGTTCCTCGAGGCGGCCTACACGCCGGTCGGCAACTCGGCGTATCCGCAGACGGAGCCGGAGCTGCAGCCCGGCGGCATCGGCTACGGCTTCACGAACATCCCCCTGCTCCCGATGCAGAACTTCGTCTCGACGCAGACGTACGCGCTGCGCTCGTTCTCCGCAGCGACGGGAACGGGCGACCGCTTCGGCTTTGCCTGGTGGCTGAAGACGACCGGGGTTCCCGCGGCGACGTTCGTCTCGCTCGCGGACCGAATCGCCGGCTCGATCCACGGGTCGGAGACCGACCCGGCCGGCGCGTGCGGCTCGGCCGGCGAATGGTGCGACAGCTCCGTGGACGGCGCGCAATTCACCGAAGCGTGGAAGGCGTTTGCCGCGTGGTCACCCCGGACGAACACGCCGGAGGGATCGTCGGTGCAGGTGCAGCTCGCGCCGACGGTGGCGGCGACGTTCTCGTCGGTGTCGTCGCGCGGGTCGACGGAGCTGACGACGTCGACCACCGGCGTGGCGCCGCCGCCCGGCGTCCAGCTCCGTGCCGGTGGGCTGTACTACGACGTCGAGACGACGGCCGCGTTCACCGCGCCGGTCGACGTCTGCATCGGCTACGACGCCGCCGCCTACGACGGGTACGCGCTGCAGCTGTTCCTGCTCGGCGACGGAGGATGGACCGACGTCACGTCGAGCAACGACGGCTCGACCGTTTGCGGCAGCGCCGCGGGCCTCGGGACGTTCGCGATCTTCGCGCACGACGCGATGCCTCCGACGCTCAGCGTTCCCGCCGACCTGATCGTCGACGCGACCGGTCCCGCGGGAGCGTCGGTGACGTTCGCCGCGACGGCGACGGACGCGATCGATCCGTCGCCGGCGGTGCAGTGCGCTCCGGCGTCCGGCGCGGTGTTCGCAATCGGCACCACGACGGTGACGTGCACCGCGACCGACGCGTCCGGCAACGCGGCGACGGCGAACTTCACCGTGCACGTGGAGGGAGCGGCGGGGCAGCTGGCCGATCTCGCCGCAGGCGTCACCGGAGTCGGCGCGGGCACGTCGCTCGTCGCGACGGTCGATATCGCGCAGGTGCTGCTCGCGCTCGGTCAGCCGCAGGCCGCCTGCCTGACGCTGACAGCGTTCACCCTCGAGGTGCGGCTGCAGTCGGGCAGGAAGATCCCCGCGATGCAGGCAACCGCGCTGATCGCCGACGCCACCCGGATCAGGCAGGTGCTCGGCTGTACGAGGTGACGAGGGCCGCTAGCCTGGGAGCATGGCGCGCGTCATTCCGGCAGTGCTTGCCGCGCTCATGCTCCCGGCGGCGGCGAACGCGGCCACCGCATCGGTGCGGGCAACGGTCGCGAACGTCTGGGCGCGTCCCGGGACGGCGACGATCCCGCCCGACTTCCACGTGTGGCCGACCGGCGCGGTGAGCTACTCCCAGCGGCTCGCGCTCGTCGGGCACATGCCGACGCAGGTGCTGTTCGGCGAGCAGGTGGTCGTCCTGCGACGGCTGGGAGCCTGGACGGAGATCGCGGTTCCCGACCAGCCGTCGCCGCTCGACCGGCGCGGCTATCCGGGCTGGATGCTGACGTCACAGCTCGGTCCGGCGCTGCGGCACCGGCCGACGGCGGTGACGGTGACCGCGAAGGGCGCCCGGCTCACGGACGGGATGCAGCTCAGCTTCGCCACGCGCCTCCCGTCACTCGGCCGCAAGGGCGGCACGGTCGAGGTCGAGACGCCGGGAGGCACGGCGGCGATCCCCGCGGCGGCGGTCACGCCGCTGCCGGTGACGCGCGCCGACATCGTGCGCACGGCGGAGCTCTTCCTCGGCCTGCACTACCTGTGGGGCGGCCTGTCCACCTGGGGCATGGACTGTTCGGGCCTCACCTGGGCGGCGTATCGCGCACACGGGATCACGATTCCGCGGGACGCGGACGCGCAGTTCGCGGCCGGACGGCCCGTCGCGCTTGCAGCCGCGCGGCCGGGCGACCTGCTGTTCTACGGCGTCCATCACGTCCACCACGTCGCCATGTACCTGGGCCACGACCGGATGATCGAGGCGCCCAACTCCGCCTCCGACGTGCGCATCTCTCCGGTGCGCGCATACGACTTCGCCGGCGCGCGGTCGTTCTATTCGTTCGCAGCGAGGTGAACCGAGGGGCAGCGGTGGCAGTACGAAGCGAGTCAGTTCCTCACCGTGCTGCTCCTGTCCGAAGACTGAAGCGGGAGTCGCGCCCGCGGGTCAGAACCGCGAGCGTCGTCGCGATCGCCTCGCCGAGCGGAGCATCCTTCGTCGCTCCCCAGAGCGGGCCGGCTCCGTCGGTGACGAGGTCGACGACGCGCAGCATCCCGGCCGGCGTGACGGGCTCGTCGACGGTCTCGAGCGTGTCCGCGAGCAGCTCCAGCGACTCCCGGTTCTCTCGAACAGCGGGCAGGTGAAGCGGGCGGTACCTCCCGCGACCGCGCTCGTACGCGCTGCGCTCGATCAGCCGGAGCGTCCCGGCCAGCATGCGGCGCTCGCGCGGCGAGGTGAGCTGCTCGGCCCGCCAGGCATACGCGGGCGGCACGAACCCGCCCGTGGCGGTGCGCAGCCAGTCGTCGGCGGCGCGGCGCATCCGGCGGAGAACCAGGTGCGCACGGATCAGCTCGTAGACACCGAGGATCCCGACGGAGACGGCGGCGACGCGAACCCACCGGTCGGACGGGAACACGGTCCATGCGGCGGCCCCGACCAGCGCCGCCGTTCCAAGACAAGCGACCGGCAGCACGAGGATCCGTCCCAGACCGGGAGTTCCACGCAGCTCCATGTCTTCTTCAGGGTAGCTCGCCGGGCACATTCAAGGACTCCGCTCCGCGTGCCGATTCAAACCCGTTGTCCCGCCTGCAGCTCATCCCCGTATTCGCCGCCTGCGCCCTGGCGGTGGCCGCTCCCGCACTCGCGGGCGGACCACCCGTATTCACGATCGTGCCGGGCAGCTCGGCCACCGGATCGTCCGCACCGGCCGGGACGTCGCTGAACGCGGCGATCCGGCGGCAGATCGCGGTCGACCGGCAGGCGCTGGCCCGTGCGAACCGGGACATGCAGATCCAGCTGGCCACGGCGAAGCAGGCACAGGCGCAGGTGGACGCGGCGACCTCGACCGCTCCGATCGCCGCCGAGGACCTCGTCGGCCGCAGCCGCGCCGCAGCCGCAGCCGATGCGGCGCGCGCAGCCCGTCTGCGCCGCGCGATCGCCGGCCTGCGGCAGGCGCTCCAGCCCGTCGTGGTCCCGGCCGGCACCTTCGACTCCGGTCCGGCCGCCGTCGGCGCGTACGCGGTTCAGCTCGCCGAGCGCTATCTCGGCGTCCGCTACGTCTGGGGCGGCAGCACTCCCGGCGAAGGCTTCGACTGCTCCGGCTTCGTCAAGTACGTGTACGGACAGATCGGCATCGCGCTGCCGCACTACGCGGCGTATCAATGGAACCAGACGGTTCACGTCGACCCGTCACAGCTCCAGGCGGGCGACCTCGTCTTCTTCGAGCCGAAGTCGGACGGCCCGGGCCACGTCGGCATGTACGTCGGCAACGGCGTCTTCATCGAGGCGCCGCACACCGGCGCGTCCGTCCAGTTCCAGAGCCTTGCGTACGAGGAGTCGACGATGGGGTTCGTCGGCGCCAGCCGCCCTGCCGCGTAGCCGCCGCGTAGGCTGCGGCGATGGCGTCCTTCGGAGAACTGCTCGCCGACGGCGGCGTCCTGCTCGCGGACGGCGCTACCGGCACGAACTACCAAATCATGGGGATCGAGCCCGGCGTCGCGCCGGAGGAGTGGGTGTTCGACGCGCCGGACCGGGTGCGGGAGCTGCACCGCCGCTTCGCCGACGCCGGATCGGATCTCGTCCTGACGTGCACCTTCGGCGGGACCGGCCTGCGCCTGGCCGACGGCCCGCTCGCCGGTCGCGCGCGCGAGGTGAACGCGCGTGCGGCCGAGCTCGCGCGCGAGGCGGTCGGCGACGAGCGGCTCGTGGCCGGCTCGATCGGACCGACGGGTCAGCTCGTGGAGCCGTACGGGCTGCTCGGCCACGACGTCGCGGTCGAGGCTTTCGCCGAGCAGGCACGCGCGCTCGCCGACGGCGGCGCCGACCTGCTCGTGCTCGAGACGTTCTTCGCGCTCGAGGAAGCGCTCTGGGCGATCGAGGGCGTGCAGAGCGTGTCCGACCTTCCGCTCGTCGCGTCGTTCAGCTTCGACCAGGGCACGCGGACGATGATGGGCGTGAGCGCGTCCGATGTCGTCGCGGCCGTCGAGCCGCTCGGCGTGGCCGCGCTCGGCGCCAATTGCGGCCGGTCGCTCACCGACACCGACAGCGTCGTCGCCGAGTTCGTCGTCGCGGCGCCGCACCTGCCGCTCTGGGTGAAGCCGAACGCCGGCGTGCCGCGCATCGTCGGCGACGAGGTGGTCTACGAGGCCGGCCCCGAGGATCTCGCCGAGCACGTCCGCGGCTACGTCGACCGCGGCGCCCGCATCGTCGGCGGTTGCTGCGGATCGACGCCTGAGCACGTCGCCGCGATCGCACGCGCGCTCGGCCGAAGCGCGGTATAGGGTCGGTTTCCAGCAGGGGAACCGTTCAAAGGAGCACACAGATGCGTTGGAAGGCGATCTTCCTCGCGGCGGTCGTGATCGTCGTCGCGGGCTGCGGCGGAGGGAGCCACAACTCCGCAACGACGAACACGGCAGCGGCGGCGGCCGCCGCGGCCAAGGCGAAGGCGGCAGCAGCGGCAGCGGCGGCGAAGGCGACGTCGAGCTCGACCGCGGCCGGCCTCGCCGGTCTCGCGACGAACGCGAACTGTCGGCAGCTGGCCGACCTCTCGGCCCAGTACGCGCAGGCGCTGCAAGGCGCAAGCTCCACCAGCGTCGCGAAGACGTCGGCGGTGCTGAAGCAGTTCGCCGACAAGACTCCGTCGGCCATCCGTCCCGCGTTCCAGACGGTCGCGGCCGACTACGCGAAGGTCGCCTCGGCGTTGCAGGGCGTCAACCTCAAGTCGGGGTCGGTCCCCAACGCTGCGGCGATGGCGAAGCTGGCGAAGCTCGGGAGCGAGATCAACACGACGCAGCTCACGCAGGCGGAGACGAAGATCGGCGCCTGGGCGCAGAAGAACTGCGTGGTGAAGTAGTCAGCCGGCCAGGGCGGACGGCGGCTGCGCCGGCGCGGGAATCGTGAAGGAGACGGCGGCGCCTCCTTCGGGACGGTTCTCGGCCCAGATGCGGCCGCCGTGCGCCTCGACCAGGCCGCGGGCGATCGCCAGCCCGAGTCCGGTGCCGCCGCCGCTGCGGGCCGGGTCGGCGCGCCAGAAGCGCTCGAACATCCGGGCCGGAGCCTCCGGCGCCAGGCCCTCGCCGGTGTCCTCGACGCGCACGAGCACCTCGCGGTCGCGCCGCTCGACGTGCACCGCCACCGACCCGTCGGACGGTGTGTGCCGAACCGCGTTCGTCAGCAGGTTGAAGAGCACCCGCTCGATCTTGTCCGGCGCGACGGGCGCGGCCACGTCGCCGTCGCCGTACGCCTGAAGGCCGACACCGCGCGCCGCCGCTTCCGGCTCGAGCAGGCGGATCGCCGACTCGACCAGGCCGGACACGCGCGTCTGCTGCAGCTCGAGACTCAGCACGCCGGCGTCGATCCGTGCGAGCTCGAACAGGTCGTCCACGAGCACCGTCAGCGTTCGCACCTGGTCGCGCAGCGTCGGCAGGTAGTGCTCCGGCTCGACGAGACCGTCCTCGATCGCTTCGAGCATCGCCTGCATGGACGCGAGCGGCGTACGCAGGTCGTGGCTCGCCCACGCCACCAGCTCGCGGCGCGCGTCGAAGATCTGCTCGATGCTCTCCGCCATGGCGTTGAACGACGCGGCGAGCTGCGCGATCTCGGCGGCCCCGCCGTCGGGCGCGCGCGCCCCGAGGTCGCCGGACGCGAGCTTCTGCGCCGAGTCGCCGACGCGGCTGATCGAGCCCGCGATCGACCGGGCGAGCACGAGGCCGGCGACGACGGCGGCGCTCGCCGAGCCGGCGGCGACCGCGAGGATCTTCTCGTCGGCGCCCATGTGGAACATGACCCAGCCGGAGAGCAGCACCGCGGCGAGCGGCACGCAGACGGAGAGGAACGCGAGGCCGGCGATCTGCAGCCAGACCGTCGGAGCGGCGCGGAGTCCGAACGCGACGAGCAGCCCGGCTGCGAGGCTCGCCGCTGCGACTGCGAGGGCGAGGCCGATCATGGGTCGAGGCGGTAGCCGACGCCCCAGACCGTCTGGAGGTGGACCGGCCGCGCCGGGTCGGTCTCGATCTTCTCGCGCAGGCGCCGGATGTGGACGGTGACGGTTCCGGTGTCGAGCGCCGCCTCGTAGCCCCAGACCCGATCCATCATCTGGTCGCGCGAGAAGACCTGGCGCGGGTGCGACGCAAGGAACCAGAGCAGATCGAACTCGCGGGCGGTGAGCGTGACCGTCGCGCCGGCCTTCGTCACCTCACGGCTCGCTCCGTCGAGCACGAGGTCGCCGAAGGCGATCCGTTCCGGCTGCGTCTCGACGCGGCTCGACCGGCGGAGCACCGTGCGCACGCGCGCGGCGAGCTCGCGCGGGGAGAACGGCTTCGTCACGTAGTCGTCGGCGCCGAGCTCGAGACCGACGATCCTGTCGGCCTCCTCGCCGCGGGCGGTGAGCATGATCACCGGCAGCTCGGAGCGGCTGCGGATCCAGCGGCAGAGCTCGAGACCGTCGGTGCCGGGAAGCATGACGTCCAGCACGACCAGCTCCGGCTCGCCCGTCTCGATCAGCCGCCGCGCCGAGTCTCCGTCCCCCGCCTCGAGGGTGGTGAAGCCGTCGCGGCGCAGGTAGCGAACGACCACGTCGCGCACGATCGGCTCGTCGTCGACGACGAGGACGGTAGTCACAACGCTCATTCTGGCTTCCATTTCGAGTGGTGTCGCGCCGCCCACCGCTCGTCGACCGTCCCGAGGGTCATTCCGCGCAGCGCATGGCGGGTGGCGGGATAGATCAGCGCGAGGTAGAGGTGACCGACGAGCAGGATCACCGACACGTACATCAGACCATCGTGGAGGACGACGGTGCTCGCGAAGCGGAAGCGTGTGTCACGCTCGCCGAGCCAGAGCAGCAGCCCCGAGACGAGGAACAGGATCGTGAACGCCGCGGTCAGCGTCGCGTTGATCTTCTGTCCCGCGTTGAAGCGGCCCTGCGGCGCGCGCCGGCCGCGCAGCCAGCGGCGGTCGTCGGCGTCGAAGGCGTCCAGCTCGCGCGCCGTGCGCAGCAGCCCGCGACGGTCGCCGAGCAGCACGATCAGCGCGAGCACCGTCACCCAGCCGATCCCGGACCAGAAGTGGATGTCCTTGATCAGCGGCCGGCGGCCGACGAGGACGGCGAGGCTGGGCAGATAGAGGATCAGCCCCGACCCGAGCAGGACGAAGAAGCCGAGCGCATTCGCCCAGTGCAGCACGCGCTCCGTGCGCGAGAAGCGGCGGAGGTATCCGCCGGTGGGGCCGCTAGTAGCCATTCGACCGGCCCACCCACGCGTCAACGTCGTAGCCGAGGTTCTCCCAGTAGCCGTTCTGCGGCGTACTGCACGACGTTGATCCCGTTCAGCCACTTCACGTTCTTGTAGCCGTACATGTCGGGAATGACGAGACGCACCGGCGCGCCGTGCTCGCGCGGCAGCGGCTTTCCGTCCATCTCGTACGCGAGCATCACGTCGTGCAGCGACGCCTGCTGCATCGTCAGGTAGTCGGTGTACGGCATCCTCGGCGGAGACGAACTCGAGCGCGCCCGCGTCCGGCGAGGGCTGCGCCTGCGCGAGCACGTCCGCGATCCGGACTCCGCCCCAGTGCACGTTCTTCACCGTCCAGCCCGTGACGCAGTGGAAGGTCGAGATCTGGTCCACGCGCGGCAGCGCGAGCAGCTGGTCGTACGAGAGGCTGAGCGGCCGCCCGACCTCGCCGCCGATGTTCAGCCGCCACGTCGCGGCGTCGAACGTCGGCATCGAGCCGGAGACGGTGTAGATCCGCCAGCCTCCCGTCGGGATCAGCGGCACCAGCGACTCGAACGGGCTCGCCACCGCCGAGACGTGGCCCCAGACGGACTTGCCCCACACGAGCGAGGACAGGCCGCCGGCGACCGTGGCCAGGAACAGGCCACGGCCGTAGCGTCTCGGCTCCTGCTGCGTCGGCCGGCTCCGTCATCTACATGTGCGCCATGCCGGCGAACAGCTTGCCGCGCAGCTCGCCCATGTGCGCCCTTCGTGTCGACCCAGACCTGGTACGAGCCTGGCTTCGACTCGATCATGTCGAGCGTCTTCGTCGCGACCGCCGCGCAGCCCTTCGCCGTGTAGTGCATGCCCAGCTCGGTCGACCTTCATCCCGGCGGTGTCGCGGATCGACGCTCCGGTGATGCCCTTGGTCGGCACCTCGAACGTCCAGCAGAGCTTCCCCTTCGACGCGTTCGACTGCAGGTTCACGATCCCGTGCTCGCCCATGCCGGAGAGCTTCGCTCCCAGCACGGCGTGCATCCCCGCGAGCGCGGTTCCCGCACCCAGCAGCGCAGCCGCGCTCACGGCGACGGCCACGAACGTCCTCTTGCGGTGCATCGATCCTCCTCGGTAGACGGTGCTCCTGGAGGATCGCCGCGCCGCATTGCGGGGCCGTTGCGAAGTCCTTACGGGCGCCTTAAATCGTCAGGAGGAGAGAGTCACGTCACCGGAGACGCTGCGGTCGTTTGCGAGCTGCCACGTCCCGGTGACGTTCCGCGAGCCGCTGTTCGGGAACGAGCAGCTGCCCGAGAAGCCGCTCGCGCCGATCGACGCGACCGTTCCCGTGCAGACCGACCCGGTGGCGACGTCCTTCACCTGGAGGGACGAGCTGTCGATCGTCTGTCCGTCCGCCGTGACGAGATCGATGCGCACGGCGACGGATCTCGTGCCGGTGCCGGTGCCGGTGACGGAGACGAGCGATGCGGACGAGCCGTCCTGCTGTGTGATCGCGCCGGTGAAGGTGTCGGTGAGAGACGCCGGCACGGTCGCGACGGCGGTGACGTGGTGCGCCGTCCCTCCGTGCGGCAGCGTGCCGACCGCGAGGGTCAGTGCGGCGCCGGCGACAGCCGCGGCGGCGGCGAGTCCGCCGAGCGGAACCGGGCCGAAGCGGCGCGTCAAGATCCGCCAGACGAGCGCGCCGGAGACGGAGGCGACGGCGACGACGTAGATCATGGCGAGCCAGAGCGCGCTGCTGTCGGTGCCCGCGCCGATCCCGTGCACGGTCGCGCCGGCCCAGACGAGGAACGTGGCGAAGTGCGCGCGCCGCCACCAGCGGTACGGGATCCGCGTGCGCAGCGCGTTCGTGACGGCAACGGCGATCAGGAGCTCCGCGGAGACGATCCCGAGCGCGACCCAGACCGGGCGGTACGTGGACGTGAACGGCACCGCCAGCTGCGTCAGCGAGAACGGCGTGTACGTGTCGAGCGCGATCGTCAGCACGTGCAGGCCGACGAAGACGCCGACGAGCAGGCTGCCGAACCGGTGCAGGTCGGTGACCGCGAACTTCGGCCACGTCTTCAGCCGCAGCTTCCCGGCCAGCGTCACGCCGACGAGCACGACTCCGGTGAGGAGAACGTACGCGACGACTCCCGCAGCGCGGGCCGCGTACCAGTCGACCGCCCCGTGGGTCATGTCACGAGGTCGATGTCGAGACTGGCGGAGCCGACGCCGAAGACGAGGCGATCGAGCCGCCGCTCAGGTTCGAGCTGAGCTGGGTCTGCGCGAGAAGCGCGGTCGGCGGCGAGAGCTTCGTGGCAGAGCTGCTCGCCGCCGCCGAGCCGGGGTGGGTGGCGCGGGCAAGCCCGAGGAGGACGAGGAAGCTGCCGCCGGCGGTCAGAGCGACCATCCGCTTCGCCCGGGAGACACGGTTCTTCCCGGCTGCGATTCTCGAGCTGTCCTGCTGCATGTCCCCAGCTTGGCGGGGCGAAATGAAGGACCGCTGAGATCCGCCTAAGAACTGCGTGAGAACGGGCCGCGTTAGGGTTGCGGCATGTCGTTGAGCGACGGCGAGCGGCGGATCTGCGACGCGGTCGCGGAACGGCGTGACGAGCTGGTTGCGCTCGCGTCGGAGCTGATCGGATTCGACACGACGGCGCGCACCGTCGGCGAGCCACCGCGTGAGGAGACGGCGCTGCAAGAGTTCCTCGCCGAGCGGCTGCGCGCGACCGGGGCGGAGATCGACCTGTGGGAGCCCGACGCGGATGCGCTGGCCGGCAAGCCGCTCGTTCCGCCGGGGCTCGAATTCGCCGGACGGCCGCAGCTGATCGCGCGTGGGCGCGGCGCGGGCAACGGACGGTCGCTCGTCCTCAACGGCCACATCGACGTCGTCTCGGTCGAGCCGCGCGACAGCTGGACGAGCCCGCCGTTCGCGGCCGAGGTGCGCGACGGGAAGCTGTACGGCCGCGGCTCCTGCGACATGAAGGGCGGGATCGCGTCGATGGTGCTCGCGGCCGAGGTGCTCGCGTCGAGCGGCGTCGGGCTCGCCGGCGACCTGATCGTCGCGACGAACACGGATGAGGAGTCGTCGGGCGCGGGCGGTACCGCGCTGGTCGAGCGCGGGCTGCGCGCGGATGCGGGCATCGTCACGGAGGCGACGGGCTTCGACGTCTGGGTCGCGTGCCGCGGCTCCGAGTACGGCGTCGTGCGCGTCCCCGGCCGGCCGGGGCACGCGGAGGTGCGGCAGCCGGACTGGCGCGCCGGCGGCGCCGTCAACGCGATCGAGAAGGCGACCGTCGTGATCGACGCGATCCGCTCGCTCCGCGCCGAGTGGAGCGAACGCGACGGGCTCGACCATCCGTATCTTTCGCGACCGGCGCTGCTGCCGACGATGACGGCGGCCGGCGAATGGCCCGTCACGTATCCGGCGTCGTGCGATCTGACCATCGCCGTCATGTACATGCCGCGCCAGGCTGACGCCGGCGGCTGGGGCGCGGACATCCGGCGAGAGGTCGAGGAGTGGATCGCGCGCGAGACGGCGCGGGACGACTGGCTTGCGGAGCATCCGCCGACGATCGCGTGGTGGCCGAACGGCGTCATGCCGCTGGAGATCGCGGAGTCGGAGCCGATCGTCGGCGCGATGCAGGAGGCGACGCGCGACGTCGGCCGCCCGGGCAAGCTCGGCGGCCTCGACTCGTGGTACGACGGCGCGACGCTCACGCACCTCGCGGGCATCCCGTCCATCGGCTACGGGCCTCCCGGCTTCGACGCGGACGGGATCAGCCTCGCGCACATGGTCGACGAGTACGTGCCCGTGGACGGGCTGGTCGGCTGTGCCCAGGGCATCGCGGTCGCAGCTATGCGATTCTGCGGAGTGTCGTGACCAGCGTCGCCGATCTCATGTCGTCCCCTGTCATCTCGTGCGCGGGCAGCGCGACGCTGGGTGAGCTGGCGACGCTGCTCGCGGAGCGGCGGATCCACGGCGTCGTCGTGCTCGACGAGAACGGCGGCGCGGCGGGCGTCGTTGCCGACACCGACGTGCTCGCGGGCGAGTGGCTCGCGACGGACGCGGACAGCCTGGCGACGATGCGGTCGATGACCGCTGCGGAGCTGATGACGTCGCCGCCGGTGACGATCGCCGCCGATGCGTCGATCGGAGATGCGGCCGCTCGGCTGCATACGGCGCGTCTGTCACGGCTCGTCGTCGTGCGCGACGGCAAGCCCGTCGGCGTGCTCACGACGTCGGATCTGATCAGGGAGCTCGGGCGGGGCCATCTCGGCCGCGGCACCGTCGCCGACGTCATGTCGCACGGGCTCGTCGCCTGCCGGAACACCGCCACGGTCCGTCAGGCGGCTCGGGTGATGACCGACCGCCACGTGCGCGCGCTCGTCGTCGTCGCGCCCGACGGCCAGCCGCTCGGCGTGGTCACGGGAACGGATCTGCTGCCGCTGGTCGGCGCCGATGCCGGAGACGGGCCGATCGCCGACCTGATGCACCCGCCGATCACTATCGAGCCCGGCGCGAGCCTCCGCGAGGCCGCCGACCTGCTGCTCGAGCACGAGATCCACCGGCTCGTCGTCGTCGATCCCGACGCGCCGGACGCGGTTCCGCTCGGTGTCGTCGCGACGACGGACATCGTCGCCGAGATGGCCGAGCCCGGCTCCGTCTGGCGGTAGCGCGGACGACCCTGTGTCTGACACCGGGGCCATGTCCCGCGACGAGACATGGCCGTCCACGGAGAACCGCCGATCCATGCGGATCTGTGGATTGTTTGCGTAACTTTTGTGTGGAAGTCGTGACGGTTCTGCGAACCGTGTCTGACACCTTGGCGTGTCCCGGAGGGACACGGCCCGCGGGCGGCTAACCCTCGACGCGCTGGACGAGCTCGACGCCCTTGTCGCCGACGTCGACGAGGTAGCCGCGGAGAATGCCGTGGTTCGCCTCGCTGCCGGGGTTGACGCAGACCGTGTCGCCGATCTTGCGTTCGCCGCCGGATTCGTGGATGTGGCCGTGCACGGCGAGCAGCGGCTGGTACGTCTCGATCACCTTCCGCACCGCCGTCGAGCCGACCGGCCCGCGCAGCACGTCGCCCGCGGAGATGGTCGGACGGAGGCTCTCGTCGAGGATCGGCGCCGTGTCGAGACCGGAGTCGTGCGGCGGCACGTGGATCATGAACACGGCGCGCCGAGGGTCGCGCACCTGCTCGGCGAGCCCGGCCAGGCGCTCGTACAGCTCGTCCTCCGTCTCCTCGCGCGGCGTCTTCCACGGCGTCACGTTCGACCAGCCCGACGCGAGCAGCTGCAGGCCGCCCGGCACGTCGAGCACCTTGCCGTCCGCGTTGACGGTGGAGTAGCCGTCACTGTCGAGGATCGGATCGATGCCGAAGTCGTCGTCGTTGCCCGGCATGAGATACAGCGGCACGTCGGAGTCCGCGAGCCGCTCGGTCGCGAGCGCGAGCCACTCCGCCACCCGTTCGTTCATCAGCCGGTGCAGCAGCGCGTCGCGCCCCGGCTCGTCGCCCGACAGCCGCTCCGCCTCGCCCGCCGTGGTGACGAACGAGTAGAAGCCGACGTCGGCGATGTCCCGCTCGAGCCGCGCCAGCTCCTCGTCGCCGTGCGCGGTGCGGTGCACGCCGAACAGCTCCGTCTCGTAGCGGCCGTCCTGCTCCAGGATCGGCACGATCGCCTTGCCGGTCAGATCGCCGGCGACGAGCGCGACGTTCGCCTTGTACACGTCGAGCTTGATCGCGTTGAGATACTTCCGCCACGCCTTCTCGGCGGCGTGGAAGTCGCTCGCGATATACAGCCTGGTAGCGATACGAAAACTCTAGTCCGGCGGAATCTCCGTGAAGAGCATCTTCGTGTCGACGCCCTTCCTTCGCGTCAGGATCAGCATGACGAAGTAGATGACGATCCCGAGCCCGTAGAAGACGAGCGCGTCGAGGATCCCGTTCGTCTCGAGGTAGTGCAGCTTGCCGCTGCCCGACAGCGCTTCCTTGATCGGCTTGAACACGGCGAAGATGTAGATCCAGACCGGGAACACGAGCCAGACGAGCCCGAGCCACGGCAGCGCCTTCCCGAACGGCGCGTTGCGCACGAGATCCGGTCTGCGCCAGCGCACGAGCAACGCGTTCACGCCCGGCATCATCCAGGTGAGGATCAACATCACGATCGCGAACCACGCCGTGCCGGCCAGGTTCAGCTTGTGGCCGGTCGTGGCGAAGATGTGCGGCAGGACGTTGTAGCTCTGCGCGAACACGAACAGCGCGGCGAGACCGAGCGTGGCGAGGATCGCGTTCAGCGGGGCCTTCAGCCGCTCGCTCACCTTGCCGAACCACTCCGGCGCCTGCCGGTCGAGGCTCCACGCCAGCTGCATGCGGCTGATGAAGTTGATGTAGACGGGGCACAGCAGCAGCGGGAAGAGCACGCCGCCGAGGCTGATCAGCATCCAGATCGGCCATAAGCCTCGGTTCGCGACCGCCGCCAGGAGCGGCATCGAGTTCGGCTGCCCCATCGGCAGCGCGCTGAGGTTCGAGTTGAACCCCCAGTAGCTCGCGCCCCAGCTGACGTTCAGGCCGAAGCCGAGATGCTTCGAGATCAGGTCGACGAAGAACGAGTTCGCAAGCACGCCGATCGTCAGCGCGCCGAGCAGCGCGATCATCACGCCGCGCTTGACGTTGCCGCGCACCTCGCCGGCGATGTACGCCGAGTACTGGAACCCGATGAACTGGAACAGCAGGATCGACAGCATGAACGGGAAGACCGTCGTGGAGAAGAGCGCGCCGAGGAAGTCGTGCGTCGGCCCCGGCAGGAACGCCGCCTTGCCCGACGCTGCGATCTTGTCGGCGGTGACGCCGCCGGTGTACTTCGGCAGGTTTGTGTCGAACGTCGACCTGCTCGTCGACGCGAGGCCGAAGATGAACATCGCGATGAAGCAGGCGACGCCGAAGCCGGCGAGCGACGTCACCACCCTGTGGAACGTTCGCGTCGGCAGCACGACGATCACGCCGATCACGAGCAGCACGACGAGCGACGCGAGGAAGCCGGGCGAGCCGGTGATCCCGCCGGTCGAGTCGGTGAACCACGTGTTCGCGTTGTCGAAGAAGTGGCCGCCCGGCCCGATCCCGATGATCCGCGCGGTGATCTGCAGGTTGCGCAGGACGAGCGGGACCTCGAAGGCGATGATCAGCACCGACGCGATCACCAGCGTCCACGACTCCAGCCAGCCGACGAACGGATGCGCGATCCGGCTCGAGAACACGTAGTCGCCGCCGGAGCGCGGCATCACCGAGGTCAACGACGCGAAGATCACCGCGAGCACGGCGCAGAAGAGGCCGGTGAAGATCGCCGCCCACGCGTATTCGGACAGCCCCCAGAACGTCCAGACCGGCACGTACCCGAGCGTGTAGAAGATCGGGTAGAGCGTCAGGCCGACGCCGACGAACGCGGCGACGTTGAAGAACAGGGCGTTCGTCACGCTCACGTTGCGGACGAGGCCCGACGACTGGCGTACGAACAGCTTGGCGCTCGTGCCGGCTTCTGCTGCGGAAGGCGTCTCGGCAGACAACGCTGACCTCCAGGCTCGATCTCGACAGGGAGCGGAACGACCTGCGGGCGATTATGTCGCGGTCGTGCCGGTCTGCACAACCGGCAACGGCTCGGGCAGCTGCGCCAGGTAATCGAGGCTCTCGTCGCCTGCGCCCGCCGTCCCCACCGGAGCGAGCAGCAGCTCCTCGCCCGCGCCGGCCTGCGCGAGCACCCCGCCATCGGGGCCGACCGACCGGCTCAACCCGACAAAGCTCAGGCTTCGGATCGTGCCGATCGCATTGACGTAGACGTGCGGCAGCCGGTTCTCGAGCGCCCGCGCGCGCGTGGCGATCTCGTGGTCGGGCGCGAACGGCTCCATGTTGGCCGACGCGGTCACGAGCAGCTCCGCCCCCGCGAGCGCGAGCGCGCGGACGGGCTCCGGGAACTCGACGTCGAAGCAGATCAGCGGCGCAACCGCGACCCCGGCGAGGCGGACGATGCTGAGCTCCCGTCCCGCCCGGAAGACCTTCCGCTCCCCTGCGTACAGCTGCGTCTTCCGGTAGACGCCGGCGAGGGATCCGTCCAGGTCGATGCACGCGACCGAGTTGGAGCAGCTGCCGTCGTCATTCCGCTCGGCGAAGCCGATCACGACCGCCGTGCCCGCCGCCGCGGCTGCCGCAGCCACCGTCGCCAGCTCGTCGCAGTCGACCGGCCGGGCCGTCTCGTCCAGCGCGCGGAGGTCGTAGGCGCCGAGGAACAGCTCCGGGAAGACGGCGATATCCGCCTCGGGATGCGCGGCCAGCGCCTCGGCCGCCCGGGCCGCGTTCGCCGGCGGGTCCCGCAGGACGGACTCGAGCTGGGCGAGGAGCGCGTGCACCCCGACATATTGCATCTGCACGGAGTCCGTCCAAAATCCCCCGGGTCGTCCAGGGAGGGGAAACCAATGGCTCGGATCTCGCTTCTGCTTGCCGTCGCGCTCGCCGCCGCGTTCGCGGCAGGGGGCGCGGGCGCTGCACCGACGCTCGTCCCGCAGCACCGGCTGCCGGCCGAGGCTGTGCACCTCACGTCGCCGCCCACCACAAGCTTCTGCCTCGCGAACTACGGCATTCACTGTTACCGCCCGTCGCAGATGATCAAGGCCTACGACCTCGGCCCGCTGTACGCGTCCGGGATCGACGGGCGCGGCTCGACCATCGTGATCGTCGACTCGTTCGGCTCGCCGACGATCGCGCACGATCTGCGCGTCTTCGACCGCGGCGTCGGCCTGCCGGATCCGCCGAGCCTGAAGGTCTTCCAGCCGGCCGGTCCCGTGCCGCCGTTCGACCCGAACAACGACGACATGGTCGGCTGGGCGCAGGAGACGACCCTCGACGTCGAGTGGTCGCACGTCTTCGCGCCCGGCGCGAACATCGTCCTGCTGGAGACACCGGTCAGCGAGACCGAGGGCGTCACCGGCTTCCCGGAGATCGTCACGGCCGAGAACTGGGCGATCAACCACGGCATCGGCGACGTGATCTCGATGAGCTTCGGCGCGACCGAGCAGACGTTCCCGAGCGCGGGCTCGCTGCTCGGACTGCGCAGCGCGTTCTACAACGCTCAACAGCACGGCGTGACGCTGCTCGCCGCCAGCGGCGACACCGGCGCGACCGACTACGAGTCGAACCTCGAGGATCTCTACACGCACCCGGTCACGAGCTGGCCGCCGAGCGATCCGCTCGTCACCGGCGTGGGCGGCACGATGCTGACGCTCGACGACAACGGCAACCGACTCGCTCCCGACGTCGTCTGGAACGACGGCTTCGGCGCGGGAGGCAGCGGCCTCTCGACGGTGTTCAGCCGGCCCGACTTCCAGGACGGCGTGCGCAACATCGTCGGTCACCAGCGCGGCGTGCCGGACATCAGCATGAGCGCAGCCGTCGACGGCGCCGTCGTCTATTACTACTCGTTCGCTCCGTCGGACACGATCGACGGCACCTGCTGCTGGGATCTCGTCGCCGGCACGAGCGAAGCCTCGCCGGAGTTCGCCGGAATCGTCGCGGACGCGACGCAGGTGGCACGCCACCGGCTCGGCAACATCAACGACGCGCTGTACGGACTCGCCCAGCAGGCGTACGGGCAGGGCGGGTACGGCAACTCCCGCGGCAACAAGTCCACCGGCCTCGTCGACGTGACGCAGGGGAACACGACGTTCGGGCCGTTCACCAACTCGGATGGGGACACGTACACGGTGCAGGGCACCGCGGCGGGCCCGGGCTACGACCTGGCCAGCGGCGTCGGCACGATCGACGCGGACCGGTTCGTTCCGGCGCTCGCGTACGCGTCGGGCATCGGCAACCGCTAGCGCTGTCCCTTACGGCCACGTCTCGGTGCCTGGCACCGGGACGTGGCCGTTCCGGCCTTGTCAGGCGCGGACGACCTTGTTCCCGCCGGCGTGCTTCGCGGCGTACATCGCCTCGTCCGCGCTCGACATCAGATCGTCCGGCGTCGCGGCGTTGTCGGGATACGCGGCGATGCCGACGGAGATGCTCGGCAGCGCGGGACCGCGGCGCTGCGCCGTCATCGATGCGCGCACGCGGTGCGCGACCCGCTCTGCCACCTCGGCGTCGCCGTCGATCACGATCGCGAACTCGTCGCCGCCGACGCGGAAGACGTCGTCGGCCGCACGCACCGTCGTCAGCGCGCGCCGCGCCACCTGGCGGAGCACCTCGTCGCCCGCCTCGTGGCCGGAGCGGTCGTTCACCGCCTTCAGCCCGTCGAGGTCGAACAGCGCGAGCGCCGCAGGCCTGCGCGGACGCCCGAGCATCAGCTCGAGCCGCTCGTAGAACGCGCGACGGTTGCCGGCTCCGGTGAGCGGATCGCGACGCGCTTCCGAGAGCGCGTCCTCCGCCCGCCGCAGGCTCGTCATCGAGACCGCCGTCAGGTCGGCGACCGTGGCGAGCATGCTCTCGGTGCGCGGAGAGGCCTCGGCGGAGACGCCGACGACGAGCACCCCGAAACGGTCGTCGCCGACGACGAGAGGCAGCGCCACTTCGCGCAGATGGTCGCGCTTGGCGACGGCGCGCTCGAGCGCGCCGCTGGCGAACGCCTTCGCTGCAAGCTGCGGATGCGACGCGCGGCGCGCCTCGAGGCCGCGCCGGCTCTCGAGCTGGAGCTTGCCGTGCGCGCCGACGACGTAGGCCTCGGCGAACGAGACGTCGCCCATGTCTGCGAGCGCGTCGGCGACGCGGGCGGCCACCTCGGCCGGCTCCGACGAGTTCGCTAGAGCGTGCGCAAGACGCACCTGTCCCTCACCACCTCGACGACGTGCCCTCTGAAGCAAGGGTCCTACCTCTTTCGGTTGAGCCCGCAAACCCTCGACTGGGGGAGGGGGCATCACCCGAACGAGGTAGGACCACGGGGGAACCCGTGGTTCCCCCGTGAGCCCCTTCCTTCGGCGCTTGGTGGCGGCTCGCGGTGGACGCTGCGGCGGGAGCGGGGTCCCGCCTTCGCGCGTCGGAGCGCGATCCACCCTGAGCGTTCTCGGTGTGTTGCCTGCCCCGCGCGGCCCGTGGTGCCGAGGCATCCCGGGCCGCTGGTGCGCCTCCGTCTAGGACGCCTGCGGCCGTCCTAGCCTCCGGCTTTGGTCGCTGCGAGCTTCGGGCGAATCAGGCCGGAGGCGGACTGATGCGGCCGGGGATGGCCGCAGGCCACCACCGGCCGCACGGCACTCAGCTTCGCTCACACCGCTCTGGGTCGACCGCGATCCCGTCGCGCGCAGCCGGGACCGCGCTCCCGGCGAAGCGCACACAGACAAACGCCACGAGCCCGCAGAAGAAGGGGGCAATTCGGGGGAAACTAGTTTCCCCCGAAACCCACGGTGGTCAACACCGTGTGGTCGGCGAGGATCGTCATCGCCTCGTAGCCGTCCAGCGTCGTTGTCCACGGCGGGCCGTCCGTCCCCATCGCGAACGCCGCCGTCGCATACGCATCGGCGGTGCCGAGCACGGGGCCCGTGACGGTGACGGAGAGAACGCCCTCCGGCGCCGCGCCCGTGTGCGGGTCGAGCACGTGCTCGCCGCGCTCGTACTGGCCCGAGGTGGCCAGGGCCAGGTCGTTCGACCGCACCACGGCGGCGATCCCGTGACGGACGTAGGGGTGCTGGATCCCGACCCGCCACGACCGCTCGGGCTCCGGGTAGCCGCGGGTGAGGATGTCGCCGCCGGCGTAGATCGAGAACGTGGTCGCGCCGCCGCTCTCGAGGATCTCCCCGGCGCGGTCGACCGACCAGCCCTTGACCAGCCCCGACGGATCGACACCGCCGTTCGCGCCCACCCGCGCGTCGAAGTAGCCGCCGGTCTCCTCGCGCAGCCGCTCGCACTCGTCGAGCACCCAGCGCACGCACTCAGACGCGTCGTCGCGCGCCAGCTCGCCGCGGTTCAGCCGGCTGATCTCGCTGTCGTCCTTGTACGTGCTGAAGACCGCGTCGACCGTGCGGAGCCAGGAGAACGCGTCCTCGATCGCGTCCGGCGTCACGCCGGCGTCGCGCACGTCGATGCAGACCGGCATTCCCATTATGTGCTCGACGCGAACCATGACGTCCCTAGATGTTGGCCTTCTGCAGGGCCGCCTGGAGCGACTGCGCGTACGCCTCGCTCGTCAGCGTCGCGCCGCCGATCAGGTCGATCTGCGCGCTCTGCAGCTGCAGCACCTCCTGCTTCAGCAGCGGGATCGCCTGCGAGTTGATGAACTGCGAGCGCGGCCGCTCGGTCGGATACGTGGCCGAGATGTCGATGATCTTCTTTCCCTTCACCTTCACCGTCACCTGGATCGGTCCCCACTGCATGCCCACGGACGGGCCCTGGACGGTGCGGGTGACGACGGGCTTCTTCTTCTTCGGCTTGACCTTCGCCAGCGCCGACGCCACGGGCGAAGCCAGTGCGACGACGGTGACGATGACTGGGACTGCCTTGCGCATACCTGCTCCTTCGGTTCAGAGGGCGAATCGTTCGACGTGGACGTAAGGACGGGGCACGCCCGCGCGGCGAACGCTCTTCTCGATCACGTTCGTCATCGCGGGCGGGCCGCAGAGGAAGACTTCGCGGTCGGCGATATCGGGGACGAGCTCGTGCAGATGCTCCGGCGAGAGCAGACGGTCGCCGCCCGGCGCGGCATGGTCGCCGACGACGTACGACAGCGCCACGCCCCGCTGCTCCGCGAGCGCGTCGAGCTCGTCGCGGAAGACGACGTCGTCCTCGTGCACGACGCGGTAGAGAACGACGAGGTCGCCGTCCATCTCGTCGAGCAGGCTGCGGATCGGCGTGATCCCGATTCCGCCCGCGATCAGCAGCGCCTTCTCACGACGGCGCGCTGCGGCAGTGAAGACGCCGAACGGCCCCTCGGCGATCACGCGCGTCCCCGGACGGACGTCGCGCAGCGCGCGCGTGTAGCCGCCGACGCCCTTCACGGTGATCCGGAACGAGTCTCCGCCGGGCGCCGCGGAGAGCGAGAACGGATGCGCCTCCCACCACCGACCTCGTGTCGAAAGGAACCGCCAGAGGAAGAACTGCCCCGCGCGCGCGTCCAGCCGCTCGAGCCGGCGGCCGCCGATGCGCAGCGAGACGACGTCGGAGCCCTCCAGCACGACCTCCTCCACGCGCAGCCCGAGCACGAGCGTGCGCACGAGCGGCTGCGCCACCCGGAAGACGACGAGCAGCGCAAGCGTCGCGACGAACAGCGCCCGCCAGTAGTCGGCGGCGACCGGATGCACGGTCAGCTCGTTGCCGGTCGGGATCTCGTGGAACCAGCTCAACGCGATGGCGGCGTAGGCGGTGAGGTGCACCGCGTACCACCACTCGTACGGGAGCCGCCGCCTGACGATCACCAGCGAGGTGACGACGACGACGATGAACAGCGCCGTCCCGACGGTGGCGGTGATCATCCCGGGATAGCTGCTGAGCAGCCGCGACACCTCCTTCGGAACCGAGATCCGGTCCATCGCCGCGTAGCCGACCGTGATCAACACGACGTGGGCGAGGATCAGGTACAGGACGAGCTTGCCGTTGCGCCGGTGCCACACGGTCAGCCGGTCGAAGCCGACCAGCCGCTCGAGCCACGGCAGCCGCGCGAGCAGCAGCACCTGGACGAGCGCGAAGTAGGCGCCGAGGAGCCCGGTGATCCGCCCCAGGCTGGTGGCGAGGTCGCCCCAGGTGTGCACGGCCGAGACACCCCCGCCGCGCAGCCAGAGCCAGACGATGACGACCGCGTTCACCCCGACCACCGCCCAGAGGAACGAGGCGAGGGCGACGCGGCGAGCGCGGCTGCGCCGCCGGAGAGGCAGCGCGGTGGGCTGCTCCGGCATGAGAACTACTTCGGTCACAGCCTCGAATCTCAGCAGTGGAACCTGAAAAACGTGTGAGATTCCACTAAGTGAACCGGGGGAACCCGTGGTTCCCCCAGTCGCCCCCTCCTTCGGCGCTCGTGGCGGGTTCGTCGCGGGCGCTTCGCCGGGAGCGCGGTCCCGGCTGCGCGCGGCCAGGCGCGATCCACTCAGAGCGTTCCTAGCGGCGCGCACTTCCGTGCGGCCGGTGGTGGCCTGCGGCCATCCCCGACCGCATCAGCCCGCCTCCATCTAACGCGCCTGCGGCCGCGTTAGCCTCCGGCCTCTACCGCTCGAGCTTCCCGCGCGGGGCAGGCAACCTGCCCGGAACGCCGTGGGTAGACCGCGCGCTGACCCAGCGGAGGCGGGACCCCGCTCCCGCCGCAGCGTCCACCACCAAACGCCACCCGAGCCGAGGGAGGGGGCCACCGGGGGAACCCCGTTCCCCCGTTCTTAACGGCGTCTCACGTGACAGGGCAAACTTAGGGGAGATGCTCGTCCTCGTGGCAGATGACGACCGTGCGGTCCGGGAGGCTCTGGAGCGGGCCCTTCAGCTCGAAGGGTTCGAGGTGGAGCTCGCGCACGACGGCGACTCGACCCTCGCGGCGGTGGAGAAGCGGACGCCGGACGCCGTCGTCCTGGACGTGATGATGCCGGGGCTGGACGGCCTCGACGTCACGCGCCGGCTGCGCCGCACCGGCAACCGCGTCCCGATCCTCCTGCTCACCGCGCGCGACGCTGTCGGCGACCGCGTCGAGGGGCTCGACGCCGGCGCGGACGACTATCTCCCGAAGCCGTTCGCCCTCGAGGAGCTGATCGCACGTCTGCGCGCGCTGCTGCGACGCTCGCTGCCGAGCGAGCTCGCCGAGGTGCTGCGCTTCTCCGACCTCTCGCTCGACCTCGGCTCGATGGATGCGCGCCGCGACGGACGCCGGTTCGAGCTGACCACGACCGAGGCGCACCTGCTCGAGCTGTTCATGCGCAATCCCCGCCAGGTGCTGCCGCGCTCGCTGATCTACGAGCGCGTCTGGGGCTACGACTTCAGCCACTCGTCCAACGCGCTCGACGTCTACGTCGGCTATCTCCGGCGCAAGACCGAGGCGGACGAGGAGCCGCGCCTGATCCACACGGTGCGCGGCACGGGCTACGTCCTCCGCGACCCATGACGCTTCGCCTCAGGCTGACGCTCGTCGCGACCGCGGTCGTGGCGGTCGTGCTCGGCGGCGCGTCGATGACGGTCTACTACGTGATGCGGCACGACCTCTTCCGCCAGGTCGACTCGAAGATCAGCCAGCAGGCGGCGCAGGTGCAGAACCGCCCCGACATCGGCTTTCGGGGCTTCGACCCCGAGACCGCCGACTACATCGAGGTCGTCGGTCAGACCGGAAAGGTCGCAGCCGGCGCGGCGATCCCGATCGACGCCTCGATCCGGGCGACGGCGACCGGCCAGCAGACGGGGGTCTACATCCGGACGTCGGTGATCGAGGGCCACCACTGGCGCGAGGTTGTCGCGCCGCTGCTGCCGCCGTTCACCGGCGCCGTCGTGGTCGCGGCGCAGGTGGACAACCTGTACCACGACCTGCACCGGCTGCGACTGATCCTGATCCTCGTGACGCTCGGCGGCATCGTCGCGGCCGCGGCCGGCGGCGCACTCGTCTCGCGCACGACGCTCGCGCCCGTGCGCCGCCTGACGGACGCGACAGAGCGCATCGCACGCACGCGCGACCCGAGCGAGCGCGTGCCCGAGGGCGGCCACGACGAGATCGCACGGCTCGGCGCGTCGTTCAACACGATGCTGGCGGCGCTGGAGGAGGCGATCGAGACGCAGCGGCGCTTCGTCGCCGACGCGTCGCACGAGCTGCGCACGCCGCTGACGAGCATGCAGACGAACCTCGACGTGCTGCGCCGTCCCGCCGCCTCCACACAGCTCGATCCGGACTCGCGCGAGCGGCTGCTCGATGACCTGCAGCGCGAGGCGCACGAGATGCGCGACCTGATCGGCGGTCTGCTCGAGCTCGCCCGCGGCGACGACCCGCGCCTCGCGCGCGAACCCGTCCAGCTCGACGAGCTCGTCGAGGAGTCGGTCGCGCGCGCGCGCTCCCGCTTCCCGAAGATCTCCTTCGAGGCGGAGCTCGACCCGACCACCCTCGTCGGCTCATCGGAGCGGCTGGAGCGGGCGGTGTGGAACCTGCTCGAGAACGCCGGCAAGTGGAGCCCCGAGGGCGAGACGGTCGAGGTGAAGCTGCACGAAGGCGAGCTCACCGTCCGCGACCACGGCCCCGGGATCGCGCCGGACGACCGGCCGCTCGTCTTCGACCGCTTCTACCGCTCCGCCGACTCCCGCTCGCTGCCCGGCTCCGGGCTCGGCCTCGCGATCGTGCGCGAGGTCGCCGACGCCCACGACGGCACGGTGACAGCCGACGAGGCGCCGGGCGGCGGCGCCCTCATGCGGCTGCGGCTGAACGGCGCGCGCAACGGCTCCGCGCCGGACTCCTCAGCTTCTTAAATCAGCCTCATCTGGGCGTGATCTGCTGTAAGCGCTTCATCGAACCTCCCCTGGCCGACCCACGCGGAACGCATCCCGCGTACCAGCAGACCGGCGCCTTCCGGTTCCCCTGCAGGAAGGCGCTGGCTCTGCGGGTCCCGCTGCGGGGTTCCTCTCAGCGAGACCGGGCCGCCGCCTCGTCGCGGGCGAGCATGAGGGCGAGAGCCGGGCACGCCGCCACCGCACGCTTCGCGTGCTTGGCCAGCCTGGCGGGGACGGGCGTCTCCGCCACGATCGGGTAGCCCCACTCGTCGAGCCGGATCAGCTCCGGCACGAGCTCCGCGCAGAGCCCGTGCGCGTCGCACGCGATCGGATTCACGCGCAGCACGTCGCTCATCGCACCGCTTCCGGCCGGCGTGACGGCAGCGGCAGCACAGCGCGCTCGGCGCGGGAGCTGCAGCGGCCCTGATGCACGTGGAGCTCGACCTCCGCGGCGAACACGTGGAGCGCGCTCTCGACGAGACGCACGACGCCGTCGGGGTGGCGGCACGCGCCGCGCCGTTCCAGCTGCGGCAGCCGGCGCTCGAGCGCACGGCGTGATCCCGCCCGGTCGTCGCAGCGCGCGATCTGGACGAGATCGGCCGCGATCGCCTCGAGGCCGTGCACGCAGGGGCCGCATTGCCCTGCGCTCTCTCCTGCGAGCCAGCGAACGACGCGCGCCGTCTCGTTCACACCGCACGACGTCGCCGGTAGCGCGACGAGCGCACGCGCGCCGAGAGCGCCGCCGAGCGGCGCCAGACCCGCGTCCGACAGCGGCGCGGCCAATGCCTCGGCGGCGGGCAGCCAGGTCCCGAAGTAGCCGCCGACGAGAACCGCTCCCAGCTCCGCAGTCGTGCCTCCAGCCTGCGCGACGAGATCGCGTAGCGGAGTTCCCACAGCGAACTCGAAGACACCCGGCTGCCGGACCGCGCCCGAGAGCGTCGCGAGCGACGAGCCGCGCTCGTCTCCGGCGCCGATGCCGCGGAACCACTCCGGCCCGAAGCGCGCGATCTGCGCGAGGTGCGCGAGCGTCTCGACGTTCTGCACGAGCGTCGGCGCGCCGCCGACTCCGCGCTCGAACGGCCGCGGCGGCGTGAACGTCGGCAGCGCGGGGCCGCCGTTCAGGAACTGGACGAGCGCGGTCTCCTCTCCCGAGACGAAGCGTTCCGGAATGCGGACTGCGCGCAGAGACACACCGCCGTCCAGCTGCGCGTGACGTCGCTCCGACATCGCGTACGCGACGACGTCATAGGTGGTGCGGTCGACGGCGACGATCGCTTCGCGCGCTCCGACGGCATGCGCGGCGAGCACGGCGCCGTCGAGGGCGAGGTGCGGCAGGTACGCGAGCAGCACCTTGTCCTTGCCGCTCGGCGGCTCGCCCTCGGCGCCGTTGGCGACGACGACGGCGCGGCCGCGCTGTGCCGCGACGGCTTCGAGCTTGCGCGCGGTCGGGAAGCCCGCGCCACCGTGACCGCGCAGCCCGCTCGCGGCGACGGCGTCGATCAGCGAGGCGCCGCGTACAGCCGGCAGACCGCCGTAGCGGCGCAGGTGCGCTTCGAGCGAGACGGGATGTCCGTCCTGGCGAGCCCCCGCGAGCAGCCGTGGCAGCGCGGTCGGCGCGGGCGCGCGGGCCGGTTCCTGCAACGCGGCGTCGCTCATCCGCCGCCGCCCGCAGTCGTCCCTCGCAACGAGCCGGAGACCGTCCCGTGCGCGCGGTCGACGCCGAGCATGAGCGCGAGATCGAGCGTCGAGCCCGATCCGCTGCGTAGGACCGCGTCCATCCGCGTTCCGTCGAGCGAGCTGAGTGTGCCGACGTAGAGATTCGGGATCGCCGCCGTTCCGAACGAGACGCGGCTGTCGTACACGTGCACACCGCCGCCGACGAGCGGCGCGCCTCGCAGCCAGATGCGCACCTGTCCGGCCGTCGCCGCGGCGGCGATCGACACCGTCACCTCGCCGGACGCGCCGGGCCGCGACTGGACGATCGTCCCTCGCAACGGTCCCGCGAACGGCGGCACCGGCAGCGAGGCCGCCGTCACGCGGGCGCCGAGCAGCGCCGCGGGCGTTCCGGAGCGCGCCGCCCAGCCGGGCGAGCCGGGTCCGCCGAGATACCAGAGAAACAGCCCCAGCGGAACGACGAGCGTTCCGGCCGCGACAAGCGTCCGTCCGGCGGTCCAGGCCGCGCCGCCCACGGCGATTCGCCAGAGCACCGCGACCGCGACGGCGCCGGTGCAGACGGCGGCGAGCAGCTGCATCCAGCCGACGCGCGCGTCGCTGCCGGTGCCGAGGGCGTGGACGAGCGCCACCGGCCAGGCGGCGTACGCAAGCCAGTGCACGGCCCGCCAGGTCCGCAGCCCGAGCCGCCCGCGCAGCATGCTGGTCACGGTCAGCGCCAGCAGCAGATCGCACGCGACCGTTCCGAGTCCGAGCCAGACCGGCCGGTACGGGGACGCGAACGGGATGACCGTGTCCTTCAGCCCGATCGGGGCGAAGCCGTCGGCGAGCGTCGTGAGCACGTGCGCCGCGACGAACACGATCGCCAGCAGCGACAGGTTCCGGTGCAGCCCGGCGACCACGAAGCGCGGAAGCCGGGTCGTCTGCCAGCGGGTCGCGCCGGTGACGCCGAGCAGGACGACGGCGGTGAGCAGCAGCAGCGAAACGAGGCCGGTGCCACGCGTCAGATACCACATCGTGCGCGCCGAGCCCGCTGCGGCGAGCGCGGCGGTCACGCCGCTTCCTCGGGCCACCCCGCGACGCGGACGGTGCGGCCGTCCCGTGCGACGAGCCGCGCGGGCAGCCGGCGCTCCGCCAGCCAGCTCGGCGCCGTCTCGCCGAGGACGACCGCCGCGGTGCTCGCGACGTTCGCGTCGACGCAGCTGGCCGCGGCGACCGAGACGGTTCGCCACGGCGTGTCGGCCGGACGGCCGGACCGCGGATCGACGATGTGATGGAGCTCGGCGTCGCCGGAGCGCCAGCGCCGCACGGTCGTGCCGGAGCTCGCGAGCCCGCCGCCGGCGAGCGCGACGGTCGGTCCGTCGGCGTCGAGCGGTGCGGCGTGGTCGTCGGCAATCCGCACCGACCAGCCGCCCGGCGGCGCCTCGCCTGCAACCGCGATGTCGCCGCCGAGTGCAACGAGCACGCCGCAACCGGCGGCCGCGTGCGCGGCGCGCGCGCCCCGGTCGGCTGCGAGCGCCTTTGCCGTTGCGCCGAGGTCGAGCTCGACGCCGAGCGGGACGAGGACGCTGGACTGCTCCTCGTCGAGCTTGACGCTTGCGGGAGCGACTGCCTCGAACCGCGCCTCGAAGGTGTCCGCATCGCGGAGCGCGACCAGCCGGAAGTCGCGGTCGTACCCGGCGAGCCGCAACGAGCGGCCGAGCGTCGGCGAGACGATCCCGCCGGTCGCGTCCGACGCGCGCAGCGCAACGCGCAGTGCCTCCATCAGCAGCGGGCTGACACGAACCGCGTGGCCCGCGGCTGCGTTGACGCGGGCGAGCTCGCTGTCGTCGCGGAAGCGGCTGCACGCGACGTCGATCGCATCGAGCTCCTGCTCGAGCGCAGCGCGCGCAACCTCGAGACTCGCCGGCTCGACGACGACGACAACCGCCGTCGTGCCGAGTGCGCGAAACGATGCGGCCGTGCTCACGAGCCTCCGGAGACGACCACCGGCGGCGCGGGCGCCGGCGCAGGAGCGACGGGCGGCGGCGCCGGAGCAGGAGCGGGCGCAGGAGCGGGCGCGGTGACGGGAGCCGCCACGTGATGCACGCGACGGACGGTCCGCCGCGCGACGTGCCGCTGCGTCAGTCGCAACGGCGCGGGCGGCCGCACGGCCGCGCCGGCCGTCTTCCGGCCGGGAACGGCGCCGGCGGCGAGGCCGGCGAACACCGCAACGAGCGCGGCGGCCCCGGCGGCAGCGAGCGCCGTCAGCCGGTGCAGCCGTCGGAGAGCCGCATCGCGCACGTGCGGGGCCGCGTGTCTTCCTGGTCCCAAGCCCCGAGTCCAGCAGGACCGAATGAGACGCCGATGAAGCTCAGACGCGCGAGACCGGCGTGGGCGCACGCGCGGGCTCCGCCGCCGGCAGCCGCGTCGCGCGCGGCACGGCCAGCCAGACGTCGGCGCCGCCGCCGGGACGATTGGCCGCGCCGGCCGTCGTTCCGTGCGCCTTCGCGATCATGTCCACGATCGAGAGGCCGAGGCCGGTGCCGCCGCGCCCGCGCGCCTGGTCTGCGCGGCTGAAGCGGTCGAACGCACGCGCGACGAACTCCGGCGGGAAGCCCGGGCCGTCGTCGACGACGTGCAGCTCCACCACGTCGTCGCGCTCGTGGGCAAAGAGGACGACGGGGCCGGAGCCGTAGGCGAGCGCGTTGTCGACGAGGTTCCCGAGCGCCTGCTCGACGCGCTCGGGGTCGGCGTCGATCAGCGCGCCGGTGTCCTCGCTCCGCACCGAGCGGCCGAGCTGCCGCGAGCGCGTGGCGAAGCGCGCCGCAACCGGCGCGAGCACCTCCGCCGCCGGCACCGCCTCGCGCCGGATCGGCAGCGCTCCCTGGTCCGCCCGCGCGATCAGCAGCAGATCCTCGGCGAGCCGCGAGAGACGCTCGGTCTCCTCGGCCGCGGACCGGATAGCGTCTTCGAGCTCCGCCTGAGAGCGCGGCCGCCGCAGCGCGAGCTCGAGCTCCGTGCGCAGTAACGCCAGCGGCGTGCGCAGCTCGTGGCTCGCGTCGGAGACGAACCGCCGCTCGTGCTCGAACGCGCCCTGCAGACGGGCAAGCATGTCGTTGAGGGTCGTCGCGAGCCGCGACACCTCGTCCTTCGCGGGCGGCACGGGCAGGCGGCCCGGCGCAGCCGCGGTGACGGCGGCGGCGCGGCGGCGCATCGCCTCGACCGGGCGCAGCGCGGCCGCCGCGAGCGCGTAGCCCGCGAGCGAGGCGAGCAGCAGCGCCAGCGGCCCGGCGATGAGCAGCTCGCGGAACAGCCGCCGCAGCGTCTCCTCACGCGGCTCGAGCGAGCGCGCGACCACCACCACTCCCGTCTCGTCACGCGAGGGAACGGCGATCACCCGCCAGTCCCCTTCCGGCCGCTTCAGCGTGATCGAGCGCAGCACACGGGAGCCGCCCGCGACGGCCCGCGCGTCGGCCGGATCGATCAGCGGCGCCAGCCCGGAGCGCGAGTTGCGCACGATCGTCCCGTCCGCGGCGAGCAGCTGCGCGAGCGTCGCGCCGCCGGCTGCGTCCGGATCGACGAGGCTCTGCTCCTCGTGCGCGCGCGCCGCCGCCTCGACCGCCTGCGAGTGCAGCGTCTGGTCGACGGACGCGAGCAGCGCGCCGCCGACGCGCACGTAGACGAGCAGCCCCATGCCGGCGAGCACGACCGCCATCGCCAGGGCGAAGCCGAGCGTCAGCCGGACGCGGATCGGCAGCCGGTTCACTCCACCTCCGCCAGGCGGTAGCCGACGCCGCGCACCGTCTCGATCGACGAGCAGCCGAACGGCCGGTCGATCTTCTCCCGGAGGTAGCGGACGTAGACGTCGACCACGTTGGAGCGGCTCTCGAACGCCATGTCCCACGCGCCTTCGAGCAGCTGTCCCCGGGAGAGGACGCTGCCGGGGCGGCGCATGAACAGCTCCAGGAGCGCGAACTCCTTCGCGGAGAGGTCGAGCTCGACATCGCCGCGCCAGGCGCGGTGCGCCGCGGGGTCGAGCCGGAGACTCCCTGCCGCCAGCACCGCCGGCCGCTCCACCGGCGCGCGACGCGTCAGCGCGCGCAGCCGCGCAAGCAGCTCCTCGAACGAGAACGGCTTGGCCAGATAGTCGTCGGCGCCGGCATCGAGGCCGGTGATGCGATCGTCGACGGCGTCGCGCGCGGTGAGCATCAGCACCGGGCTCCACACGCCGTCCGCCCGCAGTCGGCGGCAGACCGCGAAGCCGTCCAGCCCCGGCAGCATCACGTCGAGGACGATCGCGTCGTACTCGACGGCTTTCGCCATCCACAGCGCCTCCTCACCGCGCTCGGCGAGGTCAGGCGAATAGCCCTCCTCGCGCAGACCGCGCGAAAGCAGCTTTCCGAGCTTGATCTCGTCCTCGACCACGAGTACGCGCACGAGCCCATTGTGGCTGCGCGTGTCTGAAAGGGCGATGAACGTCCTCTCATGGGCGGCTCATCGACCCTCCCGAACACTTCCGGGGTGGAGACCTCCGTTCGACACGAGCGCCGGCCGCCGCAGCCTGCGCTCGTCCCCACGCCGCCGGAGCCGAGCGGCGGCGCCGACGGCAACGAGCGCCTGACCGCCGGAGCCGCCGTCGTCCTGTTCGTGCTGCTCGCGGTCGAGGGCGTGACCATCATCTTCCTGCGCCCGCTCTTCTCGGTGCACGTCTTCGTCGGGATGCTGCTGATCCCGCCGGTGGCGCTGAAGCTCGGGAGCACGGGCTGGCGCTTCTTCCGCTACTACACCGGCCGGCAGGAGTACGTGCGGAAAGGACCGCCGCTGCTGCCGCTGCGCCTGCTCGCGCCGGTGGTGGTGCTGTCGACGCTCGCCGTGTTCGCGACCGGCGTGGCGTTGCTCGTCGTCGGCCCCCGCGGCGGCATCGTGCTCGGGTTGCACAAGGCGAGCTTCGTCGTCTGGCTCGTGGCGACCGGGATCCACGTGCTCGCGTATCTCGTACGCGTGCCGAAGCTCGCAGCGGCGGACTGGCGGCCACGCCGGCCGCGGCTCGGCGGCACGTCGGCCCGGCGCAGCCTGCTCGCCGGCTCGATCGTCGCCGGAGCGATCCTCGCGATCGCGACGATCCAGTACGCGCAGCCGTGGCTGCACTGGATGGCCGCGTTCCACGGCCACTAGGTCGTGGAGGAACCCGTGGTTCCTCCACGGGCCTCCTCCTTCTTCGCGGGCGTGGCGGTTGTGCGTGTGCGCTCCGCCGGGAGCGCGGTCCCGGCTGCGCGCGGCGGCTCGCGATCCACTCAGAGCGTTGTCGGCGGTGTCGCTTCGCCGCCCGGCTCTCCGTGCGCGGGTTGGTTTCGTCCGCACAAGTGGACCGCGCTTGGACTGGGCGGCAATAGGCGTCGGGCTACACTTCCATGTCGTCATGCGCTACCTCGACCGCACGACAAGCCGGCTTCCTCAGCCCTTGCGGACGATCATCGACTGGTTGGCGACGATCACCTTCGCGATCGTTTTCGTACTTGCGTTCGAGGCTGAGGTCGCAAAGCCGTACCGGATTCCGTCAGCATCAATGGAGCCGACGCTCCACTGCGCACGACCGACCGCGTTCTGTCTCGGCTCGGTCAACGATCGCATCATCGCCAACCGCCTGGCCTATTGGTTCAGCAGCCCGAAGCGCGGGCAGATCGTCGTCTTTACCGCTCCAGCGTCGGCGTCGAAGTGTGGAGCTAGTGACGGTGGCACAACGTTCGTAAAGCGCCTGATCGGCCTGCCCGGTGACACGGTCTCCGAGCAGGACGGGTTTGTGTTCATCAACGGCAAGCCTCTCTCCGAGCCGTACGTCGATCCCGCCTTGCGTGACCACCAGACGGACTCATGGCCGCGTATCGCCTCTGGCCACTACTTCTTTCTCGGGGATGACCGCGCAAACTCATGCGACTCCCGGGTTTGGGGGACCGTCCCACGCAGCAGTCTGATCGGACCGGCGATCGTCACGTACTGGCCGCCGAGTCGTTGGGCCGTCCACTAGCGAAACACTGCTCTGGTCTCACTGCAGAACCCACCTGCGATCGTTCGCCACCTCCGCGCCGACGAGCTCGCGCTGCGCACTGCGACCGGGGCGCGGTTCGTCGCGGTCGCGCGCAACCGGCAGCTCGTGATCCGGACCGTGGCGGGCAACGCGAAAGCGGCAGCTGCCGTGGCGAGGCTCGCGCCGGGCGAGCGTGACGACCTCGCCTTTCGCCGCGATCTGAACCGGCTGTCCGCCGAGAGCCCGCCGCAGGTCGGCGGTGTCAGCGTCGGTCCGGCACGGCATGCGGGCACGCTCCTCTCGTTCTACCGAGAAGCGCAGCAACGGTTCGGCATCCGCTGGGAGCTCCTCGCCGCGATCAACTTCGTCGAGAGCGACTTCGGCCGCGCGCGCACGACCGCGAAGGCGGACGCGCAGGGGCCGATGCAGTTCGAGCCGGCGACGTGGCGCCGGTACGGGATGGGCGGCGACGTGTACGACGAGCATGACGCCGTTCTCGCCGCGGCCAACCTGCTGGCGGCGAACGGCGGGCGCACGAGCGAGCGTGCGGCGCTCAGGCACTACAACGGCTCGCCGCTCTACTGGGACGCGGTTCTGCACCTCGCGCATCGCATGGCCACCGTGCCGACAGCGTTCCGCGAGTACTACGCCTGGAAGCTCTACCTGCGGAAGGGCTAGCGCCAGCCGCTGAGAACCTTCGCCGCCGCGTCGAGGTCGTTGACGATCTCGCCGCCGGCCTCGACGCAGCCCTCGACGAAGAGGTTGAGGCCGTGGCCCTCACCGCCTCGCCCCGCGCGCAGGTCGGTGAGCAGGCCGACGATCCCCTTCTTGTTCGGGTTCCACAGCATCAGTGCGTAGAAGATGCCGATCTCGCACGCGGTGCCGTCGTCGGTCTGCGAGCCGTCGAGGATCGCGAGCACCGCGTCGGCCGCGTACAGCCCGTCCCAGTCCTTGGTGAAGATCACGTCCGCCGGCGTGTCGTCGAGCGCGAGCGCCTGCTCGTGCGGGACGAACACCTCGAAGCCGTCGGCGCGGAGCCGCGCAGCGCACTCGTCGAGGTAGGCGCGCTCGTACGGGGTGAACAGCGGACCGGCGAGGTAGATGCGCATGGCGGGAGCTTACGGCCGCCGGAGCAGAGTCAGCGACCGGTCCTGCACGATCACGCGTCCGCGGTTGCCGACCTCGCCCTCCGGCGCGCCCTGGCCGGTCGCCAGCTCGACCGTCCAGACAGTGCCGAAACGGCGCGTCGGCAGCCGGAACTCGACCGGGTTCGCAGAGCCGTTGAACAGGAGCAGGAACGAGTCGTCCACGATCTCCTCGCCGTGCTGCGTCCGGTCCGGGATTTCCTTGCCGTTGAGGAACAGGCCGAGCGTGTGCCCGTCCGGAACCTGCCAGTCCCGCTGGTTCATGCGGCGGCCGTCCGGCCGGAACCACCAGACGTCCGGCAGCTTCGTCCCGCGCACGGACTGCCCGGTGAAGAACGACGACCGCCGGAAGACCGGATGCTCGCGCCGCAACCGGATCAGCCGCCGCACGTACTCGAGCAGCTCGCCGTCCACGGATTCCCAGTCGTACCAGGAGAGCTCGTTGTCCTGGCACCACGCGTTGTTGTTGCCCCGTTGCGTGCGCCCGAGCTCGTCCCCGCCGAGGATCATCGGCACGCCCTGTGAGAGAAACAGCGTCGCGAGGAAGTTCCGCTGCTGCCGCGCTCGCAACGCGTTCACCGCGAGATCGCCGGTGTCGCCTTCGACGCCGCAGTTCCAGGAGCGGTTGTCGTCGGTCCCGTCCTGGTTCTCCTCGCCGTTCGCCTCGTTGTGCTTGTCGTGGTACGAGACGAGGTCGCGCAGGGTGAAGCCGTCGTGCGCGGTGACGAAGTTGATCGACGCGAACGGCGCGCGTCCGTCGGACTGGTAGAGATCGCTCGAGCCGGTGAAGCGCGACGCGAACTGCGCGACGTTCGCCTCGGCGCGCCAGAAGTCGCGCATCGTGTCGCGGTACATGCCGTTCCACTCGGCCCACAGCACCGGGAAGTTCCCCACCTGGTAGCCGCCCGGACCGACGTCCCACGGTTCCGCGATCAGCTTCACCTGCGACAGCACCGGATCCTGGTGGATCGTGTCGAAGAACGCGGACAGCCGGTCGACCTCGTAGAACTCGCGCGCGAGCGCGGACGCGAGGTCGAAGCGGAAGCCGTCGACGTGGCACTCGGTGACGAAGTAGCGCAGCGAGTCCATGATCAGCCGCAGCACCGACGGGTGCACCGGGTTGAGCGAGTTCCCCGTCCCCGTGAAGTCCTGGTAGTAGCGCGGCGCCTCCGGCATCAGCCGGTAGTAGCTCGAGTTGTCCACGCCCTTGAACGAGAGCATCGGGCCGAGGTGGTTCCCCTCGGCGGTGTGGTTGTAGACGACGTCGAGGATCACCTCGATGCCGGCGCCGTGCAGCGCCTTCACCATGCCCTTGAACTCGCGCACCTGGTCGCCGCGGGTCCCGGTGGCCGCGTAGAGCGCGTGCGGCGCGAGGTAGCCGATCGACGAGTAGCCCCAGTAGTTGACGAGCCCCCGCTCGTGCAGCACGTGCTCGTCCGCGATGTGGTGCACCGGCAGCAGCTCGACCGCCGTCACGCCGAGCTCCCGGAAATACGCCAGCGACTCCTCGGCCGCGAGTCCCGCATACGTTCCGCGCAGATCCTCGCGGACGCCGGGGTGCCGCTTCGTGAAGCCCTTCACGTGCACCTCGTAGATGACCGTCTCGTGCCACGGCGTCGCCGGCGGACGATCGTCCTGCCAGTCGAAGTGCGGGTCGACGACGACGCACTTCGGAATCGCGCCCGCGTCGTCCTCGCCGTCCGGCGTCAGGTCGGCGTCCTCGTCGGGGCTCGGCGCGTACGGAAAGGTGTTGCCGCAGTTCCACAGGATCGGCCCCTCGATCGCCCTCGCGTACGGATCGATCAGCAGCTTCGCCGGATTGAAGCGGCGGCCTGCATTGGGGTCGTACGGGCCGTGCACGCGGTAGCCGTAGCGCTGGCCGAGACCGACCCCGGGGACATAGCCGTGCCAGTTGAACGCCGTGCGCTCAGTCAATTCGATGCGAATCTCGCTGTCCCCGTCGTCGAACAGGCAGAGCTCGACTCGCTCCGCGTTCTCCGAGAAAAGGGAGAAGTTCGTGCCGTTCTCGTCGAGGGTCGCCCCGAGCGGGAACGGCCTGCCCGGCCAGACTTCCATCAGCCGGACAGTTCTACCGTTTTGCCCCACATACGGTCAGCTTCCTATTCTTGTCGGATGGGCCTTCACCGCCAGGCCTTGGTGCTCGTCCTCGTCGGGCTCGGGACGCTGACCGTCGTGCACGTGGCCGATCCGCAGGACTGGACGCGGATCGAGCTGACGCGGTCGCTCGCGCTGCACGGCTCGGTGCAGGTCCCGGCGAGTCTGCCCATCGACAAGTCGATCTACGGCGGGCACACGTATGCGGACAAGGCGCCGGGAATGTCGGTCGCTCGCGATTCCCGCCTTCGAGGTCGAGCGCGCGCTCGGCGTAGCGAAGCCGCGGGCGCAGTGGGACAGCGAGGGCGACCTGTCCGTCTGGGGGCTGCGGCTCGGCGCGAGCGGCATCCTCTTCCTGCTCTCCGTCTGGCTCGTCATGCGCGCGGCCGGCGCGCCGGCGGGCGCGACCTACGGCGCGGGGACGCTCGCCGGTCCGCTCGCGGCGACGATGTTCGCGCACGTCGCGGCGGGCGGGCTCGGGCTCGGCGCGTTCCTGCTCGCGCGCCGCCCGACGGTGCGCCGTGCCGCAGCTGCGGGATTCGTCGGCGGCTGCGCCGTTCTCGTCGACTACCCGGCGGCGGTGATCGTGGCCGCGGTCGCGATCGTGATCGCGGTGCGCGCGCCGCGGCGGCTGGGCTGGTTCGTCCTCGGCGGGTTGCCGCCGCTCGCGGGCTTGCTCTTCTACGACGCGGTCGCGTTCGGCTCGCCGTTCCACCTCTCGTACCGCTACGAGGCGCCGCCCTTCTCCGAGCAGCAGCACGAAGGCTTCTTCGGCATCGGCGTGCCGACGCTGCACGGGCTGAAGCAGGTGCTGGTCGGCGACCGCGGCCTGTTGCTGTTCTCGCCGGTGCTCGTGCTCGCGGCCGTCGGGCTGTGGCTGCTCTGGCGGGAGGGCCGAAGGCTCGACGCAGGCGTCGCCGCGGGGATCACGGTGGTGTTCGTCCTCTCCGATGCCGGCTACTTCCTCCCGTATGGCGGGAACTCGCCCGGTCCGCGGTTCCTCGTGCCCGCGTTGCCGTTCCTCGCGCTCGGTCTCGGTCCGTCGTTCCGTCGCTGGCCGAGGACGACGACGACGCTCGCGACGATCTCGATCGTGCTGACCACCGCGGATCTGCTCACGTGGGCGATGCGGAAGGTGAACGACACGTGGTATCCCGGCCACGGCGAGAGCGATCTCGCGGCGACCGTCTGGGGCCAGCTCGGCCTGAACCGGAACGACGGTGCGGCGATCGTGCTGCTCTGCTCGCTCGCGGCGCTGGCGGTAGCGACGTGGCCGCTCGTGCGCCCGCGTCAGCGGCCGACCGCGTAGCCCTGCATGCCGCGCGGGTTCGCGGCCGCCTTCAGCTGCCCGTCCGGCTCGCGGCCGACGGCGCTCACGCGGCCGAGCGACCACGGCGGCGAGACCTCCACCTCGTGTCCGCGCGCGCGCAGGCCCGCGACGGTCTCCGCGCCGGCGCGCTCTTCGACGGCGACGTGGCCCGGCACCGACGCGCGCGGATAGAACGAGCTCGGGAACGCCTCGGTGTGGTGGTTCGGCGCATCGATCGCCGCCTGGAGGTCCATGTCGAAGTGGAGGTGCGCGAGCAGGACGTGCAGCGTCCACTGGTCCTGCTGGTCGCCGCCCGGCGTGCCGAGCGCGAGATGCGGTTCGCCGTCGCGCAGCGCCATCGTCGGCGACAGCGTCGTGCGCGGCCGCTTGCCCGGCGCGAGCGAGTTGGGCAGTCCCTCGTCCAGCCAGAACATCTGTGCGCGCGTGCCGAGGCAGAAGCCGAGCTCGCGGATCACGGGCGCACCCCACAGCCAGCCGCCACTCGGCGTGGCCGCGACCATGTTGCCCCAGCGGTCGACGACGTCGAGGTGGACGGTGTCGCCGCGTGTCGGCTCGCCGACGCCCGGCGCGACGGGCATGTTCTCTGCGGGAGTTGCGAGTCGCGGCTCGCAGCCGTCGGGCGAGCCGGGCCGCAGCTCCGGCGACGACGCATCGCCGACGAGCGCGCGCCGCTCGTCCGCGTACGTGCGCGAGAGCAGCGTGTCGAGCGGAACGTCGACGAAGTCAGGATCGCCGTACCACGCCTCGCGATCCGCGAACGCGAGCTTCGCGCACTCGGTCACGGTGTGGACGTACTCCGCCGACGCGTGTCCCATGGCCGCGAGGTCGAAGCCTTCGAGCAGGCGCAGCTGCTGCAGGAAGACGGGCGCCTGGCTCCACGGGCCGGCCTTCAGCACCGATAGCCCGTGGTAGTCGACGGCGAGCGGCTGCTCGTAGGTCGGGCTCCAGTCGCGCAGATCGTCCTCGGCGAGCAGACCGGCATGACGGACGCCGGAGCTGTCCATCCACTCGCGTTCCTGGAAGCCGACGATCGCCTCGGCGACGAAGCCGCGGTACCACTCCTCCACCGGATCGTCCGACTCGGCGAGACGGCGGTACGTCTGCGCGAGCCGCGGGTTCCGATGCAGGCCGCCGGGCTCCGGAACCGGGAGATAGACCTCGGCCGAGGTCGTCCACTCGTCGCGCAGCAGCTGCTCGACGTTGCGGATCGCATTCGCGATCGCCGGGATCACCGGGTAGCCGTGCTCGGCGTAGTGGATCGCGTACTTCGCCACCTCCGCGAACGGCAGCGTGCCGTAGTCGCGCAGCATCGCCATCCAGCCGCCGAACGCCCCCGGGACGACGGCGGCGAGCGGCCCCGTGCCCGGGACGAGCGTCAGACCGAGCTCGTCGCGGTAGCGCGCGATCGTCGCCGCGCGCGGCGCCGGACCCTGCGCGCAGAGCACGACCGGCTCGCCGCGCTCGACGGGGAACAGGATCGCCGGCAGATCGCCGCCCGGCCCGTTCAGGTGCGGCTCCACCACCTGCAGCGTCAGCCCGGCCGCCACCGCCGCGTCGAAGGCGTTGCCTCCCTGTTCGAGCACGGCCATCCCGGCGGCGGACGCGAGCCAATGCGTCGAGGCGACCATGCCGAACGTCCCGCGGAGCTCGGGCCTCGTCGTGAACCCGCTCACTCCGGCACCAACCAAACCGCACCGAGGGGCGGAAGCGTGACGAGCGCCGAATATGGCTGGTCGTGCCATGGAGCCGCAGAGGCCTCGACTGCGCCGAGATTGCCGACGCCGGTGCCGCCGTAGTACGGCGAGTCCGTGTTCAGCGCCTCACGCCAGCGGCCGCTGACCGGCATGCCGACCCGGTAGTCGTAGCGGGGCACCGGTGAGAGATTCAGCACGCAGACGAGCGGCCGCTCCGACTTCGCGTCGATACGCGCGAACGCGAGCACGTTGCCGCTCGCGTCGTTCGCCTCCAGCCAGCGGAACCCGGCCGGCTCGAAGTCGACCTCCCACAGCGCCGGCGTCTCGCGGTAGACGCGGTTGAGGTCGCGGACGAGCGCGTGCACGCCCTGGTGCTCCGCGTACTCCAGCAGGTTCCAGTGCAGCGAGCCGCCGTCGTTCCACTCGTCCCACTCGGCCAGCTCGCCACCCATGAACAGCAGCTTCTTCCCCGGGTGCGCCCACATGTACGCGTACAGCGAGCGCAGGTTCGCGAACTTCTGCCACCGGTCGCCCGGCATCTTCGCGAGCAGCGAGCCCTTCCCGTGCACGACCTCGTCGTGCGAGAGCGGCAGCACGAAGTTCTCGCTGAACGCGTACATGAGCGAGAACGTCAGCGTGTGATGGTGGAAGCGGCGATACACGGGATCCTTCTTGAAGTACGCGAGCGTGTCGTGCATCCACCCCATGTTCCACTTGAAGCCGAAGCCGAGCCCGCCGAGATACGTCGGCCGCGACACGCCGGGCCACGCCGTCGACTCCTCGGCGCTGGAGATCACGCCGGGCTCGCGCGCGTACAGCACCTCGTTCAGCTCCTTCAGGAACGCGACCGCGTCGAGATCCTCGCGACCGCCGAACTCGTTCGGCAGCCACTCGCCGGCCTTGCGCGAGTAGTCGAGGTACAGCATCGACGCGACGGCGTCGACGCGGATCCCGTCGGCGTGGTGCTCGCGCATCCAGTACAGCGCGTTCGAGTAGAGGAAGTTCCGCACCTCGCGACGGCCGAGATTGAAGACGAGCGTGCCCCAGTCGGGATGGGAGCCGCGCCGCGGATCCGCGTGCTCGTACAGCGCCGTGCCGTCGAACTGCGCGAGCGCCCACTCGTCGCGCGGGAAGTGCGCCGGCACCCAGTCGAGCAGGACGCCGATGCCGCGGCCGTGCAGCCGGTCGACGAACGTGCGGAAGTCGTCCGGCGAGCCGAAGCGCGAGGTCGGCGCGAAGTAGCCGGTCACCTGGTAGCCCCAGGAGCCGCCGAACGGATGCTCCATCACCGGCAGCAGCTCGACGTGCGTGAAGCCGAGGTCGGAGACGTAGTCCGCCAGCTCGTCGGCCAGCTCGAGATACGTGAGCTGGCGGTTCCCTTCGAGCGGATTGCGGCGCCACGAGCCGAGGTGCACCTCGTAGACGGACATCGGCGCGCGCAGCGGATCGTTGAGCGCGCGCTGCTCCAGCCACTCCTCGTCCTGCCACTCGTGCTCCGCGCGGTGGACGACGGACGCGTTCTTCGGCGGCACCTCGGCGGCGAACGCGACCGGGTCGGCCTTCAGGCGGATGCGGCCGTCCTGCCCGTGGACCGCGAACTTGTAGCACTGGCCGGAGCCGACGTCGGGGACGAACAGCTCCCAGATGCCGGCCGCGCCGAGCGACCGCATCGGGTGCAGCCGCCGGTCCCACGAGTTGAAGTCGCCGACCACCGCGACCGTGCGCGCGTTCGGCGCCCACACGGCGAACGACGTGCCGGCGACGCCGTCGATCTCGCGCACGTGCGCGCCGAGCCGCTCGTACAGCTGCTCGTGCCGGCCCTCCAGCACGAGATGGAGATCGAGCTCGCCGAGCGTCGGCAGAAACGAGTACGGATCGCGCAGCGTGTACGTGTTCCCGTCCGGGTACTCGACCTCGAGCTCGTACTCGAGCGGCAGCGTCGCCGCCGGCAGCAGCGCCTCCCACAGTCCGGACGGGTCCTTCAGCTCCGCTTCGACAGCGCCCGGCTGCACTCGCACCGCCGTCGCCTCGGGCCGGAACGCGCGGACAACGACGCCGCCGTTCGCCGCGTGCGCGCCGAGCGTCGCGTGCGGGTCCGCGCCCAGCTCGATCACGACGGAGCAGCCGCCGGATCGATCAGCCGCTGGATGGCGGCGACGGGAATCCCGACCCACTCCGGCCGATTGTCCAGCTCGTAGCGCAGCTCGTACACCGCCTTCTCCAGCTCGTAGACGGCGAGCAGCCGCTCGATGCCGACCTGATCGTTCGGCAGGAGGTCCGGGTCGACGGCGGAGAGGTAGCCGTCGAGGAACCGCTCCCGTGCCTGCGCCTCCCAGCCGTCCGGCACCTGCACGCCGCGTAACGGCCCGGCGGCGATGGCGACGTACGCAAACGAGCGGAGCATGCCGGCGACGTCGCGCAGCGGCGAGCGCTTGCGGCGCCGCTCCGGCAGCGACCGCGCCGGCTCGCCCTCGAAGTCGATCAGCACCCAGTCGTCTCCCGACCAGAGCGTCTGGCCGAGGTGGAAGTCGCCGTGCGTGCGGATGTTCATCCCGGTCGTGCCCGCGTGCGTGAGCAGGCGCAGCTGGTCGCGCACCTCCTCGCCGCGGCCGGCGATCGGCGCGAGCCGCTCGTCGTCCCCGGGCAGCGACAGGAAGACCTGGGCGATCTCCTCGTCCACCGTCGCCGTCAGCAGGCCGAGCGACTCGACGCTGGGAATCTCCGGCGCGAAGCTCGGATCGGTCTCGTCGGAGGCGAGCACCGTGTGCAGCTCGCCGGTGACCTCGCCGAGCCGGTGCAGCCGACCGAGGAAGCGCTCCGGGTCGGCCTCGATGTCGTCGAGCGCGAGCTCCCAGCCGTCACGCGCGTCGCGGGCGTACTCCTGCAGGATCCCGAGCGTCGTCGCCAGCGGGCCGCCGGAGTACGCGTACCAGCCGCCGAGCGCGGCGATGTTCTGGAAGCCGCGGTCGGTGAGGAAGCGCAGCAGCTCCAGCTCGGGGTTGATGCCGGGCTCGAGCCGGCGGAACACCTTCAGGATCACCTCGTCGTCGAACGCGATCGACGTGTTCGACTGCTCGGTGTCGATCGCGCGCGGCGAGCCGAGCTCGCGCGCCAGCCCGGGAAACCCTTCGACCCGCTGGAACTCGACGGCGCCGTCGGCGCTCTGAACCGTCAGCCCTGAGCGCATTGCACTGACCAGCTCACGCGCGAGCGCCGGATCGTCGCCGAGCGGATCGAGTCCCGGCTCGCCCTCGCGGAACGAGAACAGCAGCTGGTACAGGTCGTGCACGCCCGTCTCGTAGCGCACCTCGACGAGTGCGAGCGCGAGCTGCGGCTCCTGCGTCCGCAGCACGGCGGAGTCGAGCACCTGCGCGTGCGCGACGCCGCGCGACTTCGCGCCGTACCAGCGCTGCTGCGTCACGTGCTCGATCAGCGCCTGCTCGTCGAAGCTCATTCGTCGACCCGCTTCAGCTGGAACCAGAAGAACCCGCGCGGCGCGAGCGTCAGCAGGTACGGCAGCTCGCCGATCGCGGGGAAGCGGGTCCGCCCCAGCATCTCCTCCGGCACCATGCCCGGCGAACTGCGACAGGTCCAGCTCCACCGCCTGCGCCGAGTTGGCGAGGTTGTGCACGCACAGGACGACGTCCTCCTCGAAGCGGCGGATGTGCGCGAAGATGCGCGAGTTCTCCGCACGCAGCGGCTCGTACGTTCCCAGCCCGAACACCGGATGCTCCTTGCGCAGCGCGATGAACAGGTGCAGCCAGCGCAGGAACGACGTCGGCGTGCGCAGCTGCGCCTCGACGTTCACCGCCTGGTAGCCGTAGACCGGATCCATCAGCGGCTGCAGATACAGCTGCGCCCAGTCCGCGCGCGAGAAGCCGGCGTTGCGGTCGCCCGTCCACTGCATCGGCGTGCGCACGCCGTCGCGGTCGCCGAGGTAGACGTTGTCGCCCATCATGATCTCGTCGCCGTAGTAGAGAACCGGCGCACCCGGCAGCGAGAACAGGATCGCGTGCAGCAGCTCGATCTCCTTGCGACCGTTGTCGAGCAGCGGCGCGAGCCGGCGGCGGATGCCGACGTTGATCTTCATCCGCGGATCCTTCGCGTACTCGCCGTACATGTAGTCGCGCTCGTCGTCGGTGACCATCTCGAGCGTCAGCTCGTCGTGGTTGCGCAGGAACAGCCCCCACTGGCAGTTGGCGGGGATCCCCGGGGTCTGCTCCAGGATCTCGTAGACCGGCGTCGCGTCCTCGCGCCGCACCGACATGAACATGCGCGGCATCACGGGGAAGTGGAACGCCATGTGGCATTCGTCGCCGTCGCCGTTGCCGAAGTACTGGACGACGTCGGCCGGCCACTGGTTCGCCTCGGCGAGCAGCACGCGGTCGGGATAGCGCGCGTCCACCTCGGCGCGCGCGCGCTTCAGATACGCGTGCGTGCGCGGCAGGTTCTCGCAGTTCGTCCCCTCCTCCTCGTACAGATAGGGAACGGCGTCGAGCCGGAAGCCGTCGATGCCGAGGTCGAGCCAGAAGCGCAGGACGTCCAGCATCGCCTCCTGCACGTCCGGGTTCTCGAAGTTGAGGTCCGGCTGATGATGGAAGAAGCGGTGCCAGTAGTACTGCCCGCGCACCGGGTCGAAGGTCCAGTTGGACACCTCGGTGTCGACGAAGATGATCCGCGCGTCGGGATACGGCTCGTCCGTGTCCGACCAGACGTACCAGTCGCCCTTCGGCCCGGTCGGGTCGCTGCGCGACTCCTGGAACCACGGATGGTCGGACGAGGTGTGGTTCATCACCAGGTCGGCGATCACGCGGATGCCGCGCTGGTGCGCCTGGTCGACGAACTCGCGGAAGTCGTCCACCGTCCCGTAGTCGGGATGGATGGCGAAGAAGTCGGCGATGTCGTAACCGCCGTCGCGCAGCGGCGACGGGTACATCGGCAGCAGCCAGACGCAGTCGACGCCGAGCCATTGCAGATAGTCGAGCTTCTCGATCAGCCCGCGGAAGTCGCCCGCGCCGTCGCCGTTGCCGTCGAAGAAGCCGCGGATGTGGATCTCGTAGAAGACGGCCGACTTGAACCAGAGCGGCGCGCGCTCGAACCACTGCTGCTCGCTCACGTCAGGCACCGACTCTCAGGACATGAGACTTGCCCGGGGCGAGACGCACGTAGTTGCGGCCGACGTGCCACGTCCAGTCGCCGTCGCCGAGCAGGTCGCGCACGCGGTACGCAGGCGGCAGGCCGGTCGCCACGGGTAGGACGCATACGCCCTCCTGCGCGATGCGCGGCTCGAGGTTGACGACGACGATCACGCGATTCTCGCCGTCCTGCTTCAGGAACGCGAACAGCTGCTCGTTCTCGGTGTCGAGGAAGGTGACGTCGTCGAGCCGCTGCAGCGCCGGGTTCTCACGGCGGATCGTGTTCAACCGCGCGATCGTCGGCAGCAGCGGCCCGTCCAGCGCGCGCTGCTTCAGCTCGTACTTCTCCGAGTTCTTGTACTCCTCGCTGCCCGCGCGCACCGGCACGTTCTCGAAGGTCTCGAAGCCGGAGTAGATCCCGTACGACGGCGACAGCGTCGCGGCGAGCACGAGCCGCGCCTCGAACGCGGGCCGGCCGCCGCTCTGCAGGTACTCGTGCAGGATGTCCGGCGTGTTCGCGAAGACGTTCGGCCGGTACGTCCCGTCCCAGTCGAGCAGCTGACCCATGAAGTCGAGCAGCTCCCAGCGTGTGTTCTTCCACGTGAAGTACGTGTAGCTCTGCGCGAAGCCCGCCTTCGCCAGCGTCGTCATCATCGCGGGGCCCGTGAACGCCTCGGAGAGGAAGAACACGTCAGGATTCGCGCCGCGCACCTCGGCGATCAGCCACTCCCAGAACGCGAGCGGCTTCGTGTGCGGGTTGTCGACGCGGAAGACGGTGACGCCGCGCGCGACCCAGACGAGCACGACGTCGCGCAGCGCCTTCCACAGACCGCGCCAGTCCTCGCAGTCGAAGTTGACGTTGTAGATGTCCTGATAGCGCTTCGGCGGGTTCTCCGCGTACTTCAGCGTCCCGTCCGGGCGATGGTGGAACCACTCCGGGTGCTCCGTCAGCCACGGATGGTCGGGCGAGCACTGGATGGCGAAGTCGAGCGCGATCTCGATCTCGTGCTTCCGCGCGTCCTTCACGAGCCGCTCGAACTGCTTGACCGTGCCGAGGCCCGGATCGATCGCGTCGTGCCCGCCCAGCTCGCTGCCGATCGCCCACGGGCTGCCGGGATCGTTCGGCCCGGCCTTCAGCGCGTTGTTGCGGCCCTTGCGGCTGGTGCGGCCGATCGGATGAATCGGCGTCAGGTAGAGCACGTCGAAGCCGAGCTCCGCGAACTGCGGCAGCAGCGCGCGCACGCCGTCGAAGCCGCCCCACGACCGCGGGAAGAGCTCGTACCAGGAGCCGAAGCGCGCCAGCTGCCGGTCGACGTCGACGCCGTATGTGGACGACGACGTCGTGTCGGAGCGGTCGCCGGCCGGAGCGGCGAGCGCCTGCTCGAGCGTGAGGGCGTCCCGCCCCAGCAGCACCGCGCCCTCCGACAGCTCGCCGGACAGATCCTCCTGTCCAGCGTCCACCTTGCGGCGCAGCTCCTGCTGGAACGAGGCGACGCGGTCGACCCAGGCGTCGACGCGGAACTGCCAGCTGCCCGGCCGGTCGATCTCGAAGGAGCCGACCCACTCGTCGTTGACGAGAGCCGCCAGCGGGGCCTCGCCCCACCGCGACGCGCCCGGCGCCTTCGTCCGGATGGACGCGCCGAGCACGTCGTGGCCGTCGCGGAAGATCCGCGCCGTCACCTCGACCCGGTCGCCGATCGTCCGCTTCACCGGATACCGCCCGCAGTCGACCTGCGGCTCGACCCGCTGGATCTCGATCCGCGCCGGGGGCTCGCTCTTCTTCGGAAGCGCCATGTTCATGACGTTATCTAGGCTGGCCGCCTGAAGCTGCCGCGCTCCTCCGGGATCCTGCTCCATCCGACGTCGCTCCCCGGCGGACGGCTGGGCGACGAGGCGTACCGGTTCGTCGACTGGCTCGAGGCGGCGGGGCAGTCGTGGTGGCAGATGCTCCCGCTCGGGCCGCCGGACGATTTCCGCTCGCCGTACGCGTCACCGTCGGCGTTCGCGGCGTCGCCGGGCCTGCTGGCGAAGCCGGAGGCACGCGTCACGCAGGCCGAGATGGACGACTTCGTCGCGCGGCACCCGTACTGGATCGGCGAGTGGGCGCGCTACGCGCGGGCCGGCGCGATCGAGGATCAGGTGCGGTTCGAGCGCGAGTGGAGCGCGCTGCGCGCGTACGCGCACGAACGCGGCGTGCGGCTGATCGGCGACGTGCCGATCTACGTCTCCGGCGACGGCGCCGACGTCGAGGCGCGGCCGGAGCTGTTCCAGCGCGGCGAGGTGGCGGGCGCGCCGCCGGACGCGCTGAACGCGAACGGCCAGTACTGGGGCAACCCGCTCTACGACTGGCCCGTGCATCGCGCGACGGACTATCACTGGTGGATCGAGCGCTTCCGGCGCACGTTCGAGCTCGTCGACCTCGCGCGCGTCGACCACTTCCGTGGCTACGTCTCCTACTGGGCGATTCCCGCGCAGAACAAGACCGCCCGCCGGGGCAAGTGGCGGCGCGGTCCCGGCGCCGAGCTCTTCCGCGCAGTCGAGCGCGGGCTCGGCACGCTGCCGGTGATCGCGGAGGACCTCGGCGTGATCACGCCGGCGGTGCACCGGCTCCGCAACGAGCTCGGACTGCCGGGAACGGTGGTGATGCTGTGGGCGTTCCGCACCGCCGCGCGCAACACGCACCGGCTCGACAACCACCGCGTCGACCAGGTCGTCTACACGAGCACGCACGACACGAACACGGTTGCGGGCTGGTTCCACGACCTGAAGCCGAGCGAACGAGCGGCGACGGGGCTCGACCCGGCCGACCCGAGCTGGGGCCTGATCGACCTGTGCCTCGGATCGCGCGCGTCGCTCGCCGTCGTTCCGGCTCAGGACGTCCTCGGCCTCGGCGGCGAGGCGCGGATGAACCGTCCCGGCCATCCGCACGGGAACTGGTCGTGGCGGCTGCAGCCCGGGCAGCTGACGGCTGCGCTCGCGGAGCGGCTCCGCGCCGCAACCGTCCGACACCGCCGGCTGTAACCGCCCGGTGACGGTGCGGTGGCGGTCCGGGCTCCGCCCGCGGAGTCCCGCCTGCTCGTGCCGAACATGAGTGTCGATGGTCACCGCGCTGCTTTCCTCGCTGGGGGGAGCGGACCCGGGCGAGCTGCTGCTCGCGGGCTGCTGCTTCGCGCTCGCGCTCGTCTGCAGCGCCGCGAGTTGGCGCACGATGCTCGGCGGGAGCGTGCGGTTCCCCGACGCGTGTGCGCGGTACGGCGCCGGCTCGCTGGCGAACACGGTGCTGCCGGGCCGCGCCGGCGACGCGATTCGACTCGTGCTGTTCGGGCGCGTGGTGCCGGGCGGGAAGCTGGCGGTCGCGGGCGCGGTCGCAGCGGTCGGCGCCGCCCGCTGGCTCGTGCTGCTGCCGCTCGGCGTCGCCGGCGCGGTCGGGAACGGGCTCCCGCCGGCGGCCGTCGCCCCCGCCGGGCTCGCACTCGCGCCGCTGCTGCTGCGTGGCTCTGCGCGCGCCGCGGCTCTCGGCGCGCGCGTGCGCTGCTCGCGCCGCTCCGCGCCGCCGACCGGGCGACGTACGCGGCGCTCGCGACCTGGGTCGGCGGGACGGTGCTCGCCCGGATCGCCGCGGCGGCCCTCACCGGCGCCGCGCTCGGCGTCCCGCATCCGCTCGCCGCAGCGCTACTCGTCGTGCCGGCGCTCGAGCTCGCGGGGGTCGTCTCCGTCCTGCCCGCGAACGCCGGCCTGGCGGGCGGCGCTGCGGCGTTCGCCTTCCACGTCGGCGGCCTGCCCGCACGCGAGGCGCTCGCGGCCGGATTCGTCCTGCACGGGGTGGAGACCGCCACGGGCCTGCTCGTCGGCTCCGTCTGCGCGGGAGCGCTCTCGTGGCACGCGCGTCACCGTTTTGTAACCGGTCGGTTCCCGGGCCGTAGCCCACAGAACGGCGGGCCCGTCGCAGCATCGGGCGGCCTGTCAGCAATCCGCCAGCAAGGGGGAACGATGAGGAATTGGACACGCCGGCTTGCGCTGGTCGCCGTCACCGCGGCCATAGCGAGCCTCGCCGCCACGGCGCACGCAGCCGTTCGCGGCGACGGCGATGGAGGGCATCGCGACGCGACGCGCACGCCGATCCAGCACCTGGTCGTGATCTTCCAGGAGAACGTCTCCTTCGACCACTACTTCGGCACGTATCCGAACGCGGCCAACACCGACGGCCAGCCGTTCGCCGCGCGGCGCCGCACACGCCCGCGGTCGACGGCCTCACGCCGGCGACGGCCGTCGCATCCCGCCGGGCCTGCGGCACAGCACCGACCTGACCGCGACCAACCCGAACTCGTCGCTGCCGATCCGGCTCGACACGCAGCGCGAACGGCCCCGGGGGCAACGGCAACGGCGAGCTCACCTGCGACCAGGACCACAACTACAGCGACGAGCAGCAGGCCATGGACGGCGGCCTGATGGACCAGTTCGTCCAGAGCGTCGGCACGGACGGCGGCACGCAAGATCCCCGCCGGCACCGTGCTCTGCGATCCGAAGACCGTCATGGACTACTACGACGGCAACGCGACACCGCGCTGTGGAACTACGCGCAGCGCTTCGCGATGAGCGACAACTCGTACGGCACGACCTTCGGGCCGTCCGCGCCGGGCGCGATCAACCTCGCCTCGGGCGACACGGGCAACGTCGACGATCGCGCACGAGGCCAACGCCCCGACGTCGCGACGTCGACCGCGCCGAACGCCGACATCACGCCGGACGGCAAGGGCGGCTTCTCGCTCACGAGCGACGCGCAGCCGTACTGGGACGACTGCTCGACGCGCGACGCCGTCGCGCTCGACGGGCACGAACATCGGCGACGAGCTGAACGCAGGCCGGCCTCTCCTGGGGCTGGTTCGAGGGCGGCTTCAAGCCGACCGAGAGCTACTCGGCCGCGCTCGACGGCGGTCGGCGCGACCGGCCAGCCGACGAGCACGTTCATCCCGGACCAGTTCAAGAACGCCGGCTTCGCAGGCGCTCGTCGCCGCACTCGTCCAACCAGGGACTCTGCGACGCGGTGCATCCGGTCGGCGTCGCCTTCGGCGCGACACTCGGCGTCCGCTCCGTGGGGCTACAAGGACGACTACATCCCGCACCACGAGCCGTTCCAGTACTACGCCAGCGACCGCGAACCCGCATCACCTGTCGGTCCCGGCCGACGCGAGCGGCAACGACACGCTCGCCGGGCCTGCAGCCTTCGAGATCGGCACCGACACGCAGTCGTTCACCGGCGGCTACGGCGTCGGTCCGCAGTTCGACACGCCGAACCACAACTACGACACGAGCGACTTCGACCAGCTCGTGGCGGCGATCGCGGCGCACAAGCTGCCCGCCGTCGGCGCTGCCGGCGGTGACCTTCCTCAAGGCGCCGGGCTACCAGGACGGCCACGCGGCCTACTCCGACCCGGCCGACGAGCAGGCGTTCATCGTCAAGGAGGTCAACGCGCTCGAGCAGACGCTCCGACTGGTCGAGCACCGCCGTGATCGTCAACTACGACGACTCCGACGGCTGGTACGACCACGCCTACAGCGGCGTCACGAATCCGTCGCTGTCCGGCGGCGGACAACCTGACGAACACGACGCTGGGGAAGATCTCGGCGACCAACCCGACCTCGGGCCAGTGCGGCACCGAGTCGGCGGGCTCGCAGCCGCTCGCGGGCGAGCAGGGCCGCTGCGGTCTCGGGCCGCGCCTGCCGATGATCGTGATCTCGCCGTGGGCGAAGTCGAACTACGTCGACCACAACCTCAGCGACCAGTCCTCGATCATCAACTTCGTCGAGTACAACTGGCACCTGCCGGCGATCCCCGGCTCGTTCGACCAGGCGCTCACGCAGCAGGACCGGGCCGAGCACATCCCGTTCGACCTGGCCGGGCATGTTCGACTTCCGCGGTAACTCCGACCGGAACGCCCTCCGCGACGCTCCGCTCGACCCGGTCACCGGTCAGGTCAACCTGGCGGGAGCGAACCTGTCGCACAAGAACCTCGAGCTGGCCAACCTGTCCGGAGCGAACCTGACCGGCGCCGATCTCTCGGGGTCGGAGCTCGACGGCGGGTTCCTCCCGAACGCGAACCTGACGGGAGCGAACCTCCGCCGCGCCGACCTGCGGCACGCCGACATCACCGGCGTGACGTGGTCGAACACGATCTGTCCCGACGGATCGAACAGCAACAGCCACGGCTCGACCTGCCTGGGCCACCTCTAGAGAACGACGCAACGCAGCGAAAGGCCCGGCTCCGGCCGGGCCTTTCGCGTTCACGGCTCCTCTTCCGGATCGTCACCACCTCTCCGCCCACGCACGGCGCGTGCGCGGCCACACTCGGACCAGCATGCGCCGCAAGGTCGAGCCGCTGCTCTGCGAGCTCCACGCCCACACGCGGTGGAGCGACGGCGCATTCACCGTCCCGGAGCTCGTCGACCTGTACGGGCGAAACGGCTTCGACGTCCTCTGCATCACCGACCACGTCAACCGCACCGACGATCCGTGGCTGCCGGCAGACGCGCCTGCGCGCGGCGTCCACGCGGCGAATCACGCCGACTATCTCGCAGAGATCGAGGCACAGGCCGAGCGCGCCCGGCGGGAGTACGACCTGCTACTCCTGCCCGGTATCGAACTGAGCTACAACGACCTCGACCCGTTCCTCGCCGCGCACGCAGTCGCAGTCGGCTGTCGCGCGTTCGTCAGCGTCGACGGGGGCCTCGACGCGGCGCTCGCGCGTGCGCGCGGCGAGGGGGCGGCTCTCGTCGCCGCCCATCCGTATGGACGCCGCCGCGCGGCGATTCCGTCTCGCACGACGCAGCTCTTCTTCCGGGAGTGGCGCGCGCTGCGCGAGCTCGTCGACCTCTGGGAGCTGTTCAACCGGTACGACCTGTTCGGCTGGGTGGCGGAGCGCGGCCTGCCCGCGGTCGCCAGCGGCGACTTCCACCGCGAGGAGCACCTGTATGGCTGGAAGACGCTGCTGCCCTGCGCGAAGAGCGAGCGCGCCGTCGTCGACTACCTCTGCTCGCCGCGGCCGGCCTTCCTCACGCGGATCGACGACATCGCCGTCCCGGGCGCCCGCCGCGCGGCCTGACGCGGAACCGTCGCAGCACCGTCACCACTCGTTATCCCATGCCGGTCGGCCGCCTGCGTAGGTTCCTGGGGCAAGACCCTCCGCAACAAGCCGAGGTCAAGGCGCCGCCCCGGTAACCCGATCCTGGGGCGGCGCCGTCTTCGGTCCGCGTCCCGGCTACCATCGAGCCACCGATGGACGTGACGGCCGAATACGAGCGGAAGCTGGAGGCGCCGGACGGGTTCGAGCTTCCGGAGCTGGGCGGCGATCCGCTCGAGACGCGCGTCTTCACCTCGGTCTACTACGACGTCGCCGACGGCTCGCTCGCCCGCGCGGGGATCACCCTCCGCCGGCGCACCGAGCGCGGGCTCAGCGCCTGGCAGCTGAAGCTGCCGTCCGCGGACGCGCGGCTCGAGCTGGAGGAGCCGGGCGGCCCGACCGAGCCGCCGGAGGAGATGCAGGCGCTGCTCGTCGCGCACCTGCGCCACGGCCCGGTCGCTCCCGTCGCCGAGCTGCGGACGCGCCGCCGCGGGCAGCTCGTCGCGCGCAACGGCACGACGGCAGAGGTGACCGTGGACGAGGTCGCGGTCATGGACGCGCTGCACGTCACGGACGAGTTCGTCGAGGTCGAGATCGAGCTCCGCGACGGCGACCCGGCGCGGCTCGACGAGATCGCGAAGGAGGTCAGGCGCGCCGGCGCGACCCGCGGTGCCGGATTGCCGAAGCTCTTCCGCGCACTCGGACTCGGCGGCAAGCCGCCCCTGCCGGAGGAGCCGTTCGAGGCGCTGCGCGCGCTGCTGCAGGTGCAGCTGACGGAGATCCTCGGCCACGACCCCGGCACGCGCCTCGGCACCGATCCCGAGAGCCTCCACGACATGCGCGTCGCCGTTCGCCGTTCGCGCGCGCTGCTGCGCGCCGGCCGCGCGCTGATCGCCAGCGACGTGCAGGAGCTGAACGACGAGCTGCAGTGGCTCGGCGCCGTGCTCGGCGCGGTGCGCGACCTGGACGTCCTACTCGAGCGGCTGCACGCGGAAGCAGCGGCGCTCGGCGTGGACGCGAAGGCGGCGCAACGGCTGCTGCGCGCGCTCGAGCGCGAGCGGAAGCGCGATCGCGGCGCGATGCTCCGCGCCTTCGACAGCGTCCGCTATCTGTCGCTGCTCGACCGCTTCCAGGCGCAGCTCGACGCGCTCGCGCCGACCGGCTCGGACGTCTCGCTCGACACCGTCGCGCGCCGCGAGCTGAAGAAGCTGCGCAAGGCGGTCCGCGCGCTGTCGGACGAGCCGGAGGACGACGAGCTGCACGCGATCCGGAAGCTCGGCAAGCGCGCGCGCTATGCCGCCGAGCTCGCGGGCCAGACCGAGGTCGTGCGCCGGGCAAAGGCGCTGCAGGACGTGCTGGGCGAGCACCAGGACGCGGTCATCTCGGAAGCGCGACTGCGCGTGCTCGCAGCCAAGGCTCCGACGGATCAGGCGCTCGCCGCCGGCCGGCTGATCGACCGCGAGCAGCTGCGCCACGCCGACGCGCGCGCATCGTGGTGGCACGCCTGGCGCCGGCTCGAGCGCGCCGCCGGCTGATGGCCGAGGCGGAGCCGCTCGTCCGGGCCGGCGGCGGCCTCGTCGTCCGCGACGGCGCCGTGCTCCTCGTCCACCGGCCCAAGTACGACGACTGGACGTTTCCGAAGGGAAAGGCCGATCCGGACGAGTCGTACGAGGACTGTGCGCTGCGCGAGGTCTGGGAGGAGACCGGCCTGCACTGCGCGCTCGGGCGCGAGCTGGAGCCGACCGACTACCTCGATCCGCTCGGCCGGCCGAAACGGGTGCGCTGGTGGCTGATGCAGCCGGTGACGGACGACGGCTTCACGCCGGGCCGGGAGATCGACGAGCTGCGCTGGCTGACCCCGGCCGATGCGGCGGCGCTGCTCTCGTACGAACGCGACCTCGAGCTGCTCGACGCGGTCGTGTGAGCACGATCCTGCTCCGGCACGCGTCGGCCGGCGACCGCAGCGCGTGGATCGGCGACGACCGCCTGCGCCCGCTCGACGACGAGGGCTACGACCAGGCGCTCGCGCTTCCGGATACTCTCGCCGGCCGCGCGATCGCACGCGTCGTCTCGAGCCCGTACCTGCGCTGCATCGAGACGGTCGAGCCGCTCGCAGCCGCGCTCGGTCTCACGGTCGAGCTGGACGGCCGGCTCGCAGAGGGCGCGGGACGCACGGCCGCGCTCGCGCTCGTCGCCGAGCTCGACGGCGGCCTTGCGTGCACCCACGGCGACATCGCCGAGGAGCTGCTCGGCCGCGTGCTGGACAAGGGCGCGGCCGTGGTGGTCGAGCCCACGGGCGCCGGCGTGCGCGTGCTGGAGACGCTGCTCTAGCGCAGCGCGTCGATCGACGCGACGGCCACGATCCCGGCGACGCTGCGCGCCAGCTTCGCGTCCATGGTCACGAACGCGTCGGCCTGCAACTGCGTCAGCGCGATGTACTCGGCGTCGTACGTCGAGGCCCATCCGAGCTGTTCCGCCAGGTCCCAGGCACGACGCCGGAGCACGGCGTCGCCGAGCAGCCTGATCGGCATCCGGTTGATACGGAGGAGCCGCTCGCGTGCGACACCGGCCGGGATCTCGCCGCGCTGGACGGCCTCGTGCAAGGCCGACAAAGTCTGGGAACGGAGCAGCGTCGGCGCAAGCAGCTTGTGCTCCGCGGCGACCTCGAGCTCCGTGCTCGCCAGGTGCAGGACCGCGCCCGCGTCGACGACGAACCTGGTCATGGTCCAAACAGTAACGTTGCCGGCAAAGGAGGAGACCATGACCACACTCGAGAACCGGCCCAACACCGCATTGCTCGTCGTCGACGTGCAGAACGGCGTCGTCGCAGGCGCTCCGAGACGCGACGCGGTCGTCGCGAACGTCGGCAACCTGGTCGAGAAGGCGCGGCAGGAAGACGTTCCCGTCGTCTGGGTCCAGCACTCCGACGCGGGGCTCGTCAAGGGGAGCGACGAATGGCGGATCGTCCCCGAGCTGGCGCCGGACGAGGCCGAGCCGCTGATCGAGAAGAGCTACGGGGACTCGTTCGAGGCCACGGACCTCGAGAGCGTGCTCTCCGGCCTCGGCGTCGGGCGACTCGTCGTCGTCGGCGCGCAGACCGACGCGTGCATCCGCTCGACGCTGCACGGCGCCTTTGCCCGCGGCTACGACGCGACCCTGGTCGGCGACGCGCACACGACGGAGGATCTGACCGCCTGGGGCGCGCCGCCGCCGGAGCTGGTGATCGCGCACACGAACCTCTACTGGAACGACCAGAGCGCACCGGGACGGACGGCAGGCACGGTCGAGACGAAGGACGTCGACTTCGGCGGCGCGGCCTGAACGGCTACGGCATCGGAGTCGTCGGCGGATAGGCGGTGAACGTCTTCCGTTTCCCGTGCAGGACGTAGGCGATGACGGCACGGCTGAAGCGAGGGCCCTGCTTCGTCTTCGTCACGCCGGTGAGCCGGACGGCGCTGTTCGGGAAGAAGGTGATGGACGAGGCGGCACAGGTCGGCGTGCACAGGTTCAGCCCGAAGTCGGTCGTCCCCACCGCACTCGTGGGACCCCACGACGTCCAGCGCGTGGCGCGGATCTCGCTGTTCGCGTCGGCGCACGAGAGGACGACGAGGCCGGCCGGACGCAGGAGCGGCTTGCCGCTGCAGCTCAGCAGCCGCGGCAACGGCGGCGCGGCCGACGCCGCAGCCGCGAGCAGCGCGACCGCGATCGGCACGGCGAGGTACGACAACCGTCTCATCGTGCGCACGGTAGCGAGCCGGCCGCCCCCACGCATCTAGCATGCGGGCCGATGACGCCTCCTGAGCAGATCGTGATCCCGCCGCTGCCGGCGCCGCTGCACTGGCTCGTGCAGCCCACGGCCTGGGAGAGCGCCGACGGCTCCCTGAGCATGACCGCCGGTCCGCGTTGCGACCTGTTCGTCGATCCCGCCGGCACGATCTCGGCCGGGCTCGAGCGCCCGCCGATGCTGGTCTGCGAGCCGAGCGGCGACTTCGCGCTCTCCGCAAGGGTCGGCGTCGACTTCGCTGCGACGTACGACGCGGGCGTGCTGGTGCTGTACCGGGACGAGTCGTGCTGGGCGAAGCTCTGCTTCGAGCGCTCGCCGCAGGGCACGCCGATGGTCGTCTCGGTCGTGAACCGGCGCGTGTCGGACGACTGCAACCACTTCGACGTCGCGGAAGGTCAGATCTGGCTGCGCATCGCGCGCGGCGGAGACTGCTTCGCGTTCCACGCATCGACCGACGGGTCGGTGTGGCAGCTCGTCCGCTACTTCGGCCTCGACGACGCGGCGGGAATCTCGGCCGGCTTCGAGGCGCAGTCGCCGACCGGCGAGGGCTGTCGCGTCAGCTTCGACGAGATCCGCTTCAACGCGGGCCGCGTGACCGATCTTCGCTCGGTCTAGGACGACAGCGCGCGCTCGAGCGCCGCGCGATCGAACGGCCCGCCGTGCGTCGCGAGCACGTGCTCGACCGGCAGCTCGAGCAGCGGACGCAGCCCCGCGGCGATCTCCTCGCGCGTCACGCCGGGACGGAGCCACCGCTCGTTGATCTCGAGGCCGTTGCCGAAGTCGACGAGCGTGTCGCCGGAGATGACCGCGCCGTGGCTCTCGATCCAGAGCACCGTGTCATTCGGCTTGTGCCCCGCGAACACGTCGGCGCCGAACGGCAGCCGGTCGCCGGCCGAGTACGGACGCGCCTCGCCCTTCCCCTCGCGCAGCAGCCAGACGACGTCGGGGCTGCCGTCGCCGGCCTGCTCGGCGGTGATGCCGTACGTGTCAATCAGGTATTGCGCGCTGTCGGGCAGCGGCGTGTAGACCGGCGCGCCGAGCCGCTCGACCAGGCTCTCCGCGTCGCGCTCGTGCCAGGGCGCCGTGAGCACGATCGCCGTCTCGCGGGCGGCCGCGAGCTCCACGAGCTCGCCCGGCACGGCCAGGGGATCGAACAGCAGCAGCCGCTCCCCGTCGTCGATTGCGTAGGACGAGACGTTCGGGTCCCACGGCTCGGTTTCCCGCCACTCCGGATGCCGTGCCTCCCAGTGCCACAGGCCGGAACGCAACTCGCGCACGCCGCGATGCTACTGGCTAGGGTCCCGGTCTATCCGCTCGGTGGTCGTGGGATCAGCCTGGTGACCGACGGCGGAGGCAGGGGGTCTCATGAGCTCGGACCAGCGCACCGCCCGCATCGTCGGGTGGCTGTTCATCGGCACGTTCGTCTTCTCGATTCCCGGACTTCTCCTCTACGGCCCACTTCTCCACCACCACGGGACGTACGTCCTCGGCGGCGGTCACGACACCCAGATCGGGTTCGGCGCGTTCCTGGAGATCCTGAGCGCGATCTGCGGCATCGGAACGGCAGTGATGCTCTACCCGGTCGTCAAGCGGCAGAGCGAGGGACTGGGCCTCGCGTACGTCGCGGTTCGCACCGTGGAGAGCGCGATCATCGTCGTGGGCATCGTCAGCGTGATGGCCGTGGTGACGTTGCGCCAGGATCTCGCGGGAACGGGCGCGGACGCCGGAACATTGAGCATCGCGGCGCGCTCGCTGGTCGCCGTCAAGGACTGGACGTTCCTGCTCGGCCCGGGCTTCTGCGCCGGCATCGGGAACGGGTTGATCCTCGGCTACTTGATGTTCCGCACGGGACTCGTGCCGAAACGATGGGCGCAGTTCGCCATGTTCGCGGGAGCGCTCGCATTCATCGCGGCAACGGGCGCGCTGCTGGGCGTCTACGACAGGCAGTCCACGCTGCAGGGCGTCCTCACGGTCCCGGAGATCATCTGGGAGGCGTTCTTCGGCATCTATCTCGTGGTCAAGGGCTTCAAGGCGACGTCGCCGATCCTGCGCGGCGGCGCCGAACGGCCGATCGCCGCATCGGCCGCTCCGGCGCTCGGCTAGCACGGCAACAGGCTAGGGGGAGCCGCTCCCGGCGGGGCGCGGCTTCCCCTGCGCCGCGGAAGGGCGCTTCGCACCTGAAACGCGCCCGGTCAGGTGACGTCGCGGCGGCCGACGAGCGCGGTGCCGATGAGTGCGAACGCGACTGTCCAGGCGAGGAGGGTGGCACCGCCCGCGGCGGCGGGGAGAAGATGTGCGGTGTCGAGTCCCATGAGGCCGTTCTGTGCGTGGACGGGTCCGAAGCGGCCGACCGATGGGACGAAGGCGAACAGGAGGTTCTCGGCGATGAAGCCCCAGGCGAGCAGGCCGACGATCGCGCCGACCTGGTTGCGAACGATCACGCCGAGGCCGACGCCGAGAGCGCCGAAGAGCGCGACCCCCGCCAACGTGCCGAGCAGGAGCAGCGTGGTCTGGCTCCCGTTCAGCGCGTAGTCGATGCCGCGGCCGGCGAGGGTCGCGTACCCGATCGCGAAGCCGATCCCTTCACCGAGGATGCCGAACACGATGCCGGCGAGCAGGCCGGCGGCGAGCTTGGCCGCCACCACCCGCGAGCGCCTCGGTGTGAAGAGGAAGGTCGGGCGGATCGTGCCGAAGCGGTACTCGCTGGTCGCGAGCATGATCCCGGCCAGCGCCGAGAAGACCCCGGCAGTGCTGCCGACGCTCAACAGCCCGCGCTGATCCTCTGTGCTGGTCAGCTGCGGCGGTTTCGTCAGCAGTCCGGAGAGCAGCGAGAAGAGCAGGATCAGGACGATCATCGCGACCACGATCCCGATCGTCGTTCGGGTCGAACGAATCTTCAGCAGCTCGGCCTGCGTCTGGGCGATCACGGCTTCGCCTCGGGCTCGGCCGTCAGCTCCAGGAAGACATCCTCGAGCGACGACCCCTCGGCGACGAGCTCGTGGATCGGCACGCCGGCCGCGAACGCGAGATCGCCCAGCTTCTCGCTCGTCACCCCGTGCACCAGCAACGCCTGTTCGTTCACGGTCGTCGCCTCGATTCCCTCCTGTCGCAATGCTTCCTGGAGCGTTTCCCGCGCCGGGGTACGCACGCGGATCGATCCACCGACGCGGGCGGTCAGCTGCTCGAGCGACGACTCGACGACGAGCCTGCCGCGATTGATGATCAACACTTGGTCGACCGTCTGCGCGACCTCGGCGAGCACATGGCTCGAGACGAGCACCGTCCGGCTGTCGGCGGCGAACGCGCGCAGAAAGTCTCGCAGCCAACGCACACCCTCCGGATCGAGCCCGTTCGCCGGCTCGTCGAGAATCAGCAGTTCGGGATCGCCGAGCAGCGCCGCCGCCAACCCAAGCCGCTGCCGCATCCCGAGCGAGTACCCCTTGACGCGCCGGCCCGCCGCCGCGTCGAGCTCGACCAGCCGCAGCACTTCGTCCACCCGTGCGTCGGGCAAGCGGGCGGCCCGGCTCAACATCCGGAGGTGATCGCGCCCGGAGCGGCCCGGATGGAAGTCAGTTGCTTCGAGCACCGCACCGACTCGCAAAGCAGGCTCCTCGAGCTCGCTGTAGGAGCGGCCGAGGATCCGGGCGCTGCCGCTGCTCGGCTTGGCGAGTCCAAGCAGCATCCGCAGCGTCGTCGTCTTCCCCGCACCGTTCGGGCCGAGGAAGCCGGTTATCGTGCCCGGGGCGAGCGCAAACGAGAGCGAGTCGACCGCAAGCACCGAGCCAAAGCGCTTGGTCAGCGAATCCGCCACCACCGCCTCGTCGGAAGCAGCGACTGACACGGCTACGCCGCGGCTCCGCGATCGGCGTAGTCCACACGCTCGAACGGCCACTCGTCGATGAGCCAGCCTGTGACCGCACGCCATAGCTGGACGTCGAGCTCGGCCCGGCTCGCCCGCACCCACGAGCGCACGCGCGCATCGTGCTGCCCGCCCTTGTCGGGGTAGATGTAAACGCAGCCGATCACGTCGCCGGCGGCGGGATCGAGGACCGTGTAGGTGAAGCCCGTCCTGTTCTCGAAATCGTCGGCGTGCGATTGCAGGTCACGCAGGTTGTCGTCCGCGCTGCGGTCGTCGGGCCAGGTGCTCGTCTCCCAACCAGGAGTCGCGTGGATGTGTTCCAGCGACGACGTCCAGGCCTCGTAGTCGGAGTCGTTGTGCTGCGGCCCCAGCGGCTCGAGTCGAAATTGCTCTGTCGCGAGCGCGGGCGGGACGACGAATTCAGACGGTACGAACGGCCCCTTCACGCTGCGAGCGTACAGGGTCGCTCGCCTGCCGCACTGCTGCTCAGACCGCTCGAACTTCGGCGAGCCGCTTGACCGCGAACTCGTCGGTCCCGCTCGGGTCCCAGCAGACGGCGGCTTCCCATGCGGCCCGTGCCTGCGCGGCAGCGTCGTGCGTGTCGTCGTCGAGACCGGCAGCGTTGTGTGGCAAGACCAGGTCGAGGTCGGGGACGTCGACGTGCGACTCGTCCCAGTCGACGAGCGCGACTCGATCCGCGGTCATGCGGATGTTGCCCGGGTTGGGGTCGCCGTGGACGACGCACCGCTCTCGTCCGGTGAGCCGCGCCCACGCTGCCCGGCACCGAACGACAGCCTCCGGCGGCATCGCGCCGAGGTCGATCCTCGTCCCGGTTTCCGCGTGCAGGAGGTCGGTCGACGATCGCCAGCCCGGACGTTGGGGCCAGCCGTGCGTCAGTCGGTGCAGCCGGCGGAATGTGTCGGCCACGCGACGCCAGTCGGCCTCCGTTTCGGGCGGTTCGCCCTCCACGTAGGTCATCACGACCAGGCCGTCGGCGAAGTACCGGCCGTCCATGGTCGGGATCGGCACCGGCACCGTCATCCCTGCACGGTCGAGGTGTCGCAACAGCTCGGTCTCCCACGACAGGTCGGCGTCGCTGCGGTTGCCGAGCCGACCGACCGCGAGCCGCCCGTCGACGCGCAGGCTCCACACCTCGTTGACGCCAACTCCGCCGGTGAGCGGTTCGATACGGGCGACGTCGTCACCCCACTGGTCGAGCGCCTCCCAGCCCACGGCCACATCTTTGCGGAGGGTCAGCGACGGCTGCTCAGCGAATGACAGTCCCGATCCAGACGGTCACGACCAGGGATCCTCGTCGTGCTGCGGAAGATCGTCGAGGATCTGATACCACGGAGCCTTCGAACCGACGAACATGTAAGCGACCCGTACGGCACGCGGATCTTGCCTTCGTAGCCTGTCCAGTACAGCAGCGAGAAGCACTTCCCGCAGCGCTTCGAGTAACGGTCGTGCGGATCGCCGGTCAGTATCAACGCGCCCTCACCCGCTGTCACTCTCAGCTTCTCGGGCTCGATTTCGCCCCAGGGCAAGAACGCCGAGCCTGTCATCGCGCGGCACCTCGAGCAGTGGCAGTTGAACGCGCCGACGAACTCGTCCGAGACCTCGTACGCAACCGCGTTGCAGGCGCACCGTCCTCTGAGCACGCGAACAGTCACTGCCCAGGCGTGCCTAGGTGCATCTCATGCCCACTTCGTCACTCATGGTCTCAGGGTCTTCCTTCGGACAATGTGAGCTATTGCACTCGTCACCCCAGCGATGATCAATCCGACGCCAACTCCACGAAGGTAGGCGTTACCCGTCGAGTGCCCGAGTACAAGGAAGATCACACTCAGAACGAGATCGAACACGACGAGTGTGATACCCAGATGTAGCAAGAGCGGCTTTCTGTTCATCGGTGCTGCCTCTCCTTCAGAACGTTCTGCCAACGCAAATACGCGCTGGTCCGGTGTCCGCCTTGCGCGCCGTAGAGGGCGATTCGGTACTGCCGACGAGACATGCTCGGAGGATACGAGGCTGGCCTGGGCCAGCGTCCGGGAACGTCACCTGAGCCGCTCATCGGTGCGACCTAGACTGCAAGCGAGATGAGGTTGCTGGGCGCGCTTCTCGCTCTGCCGTGTCTGGTAGCAGCATGCGGTTGGGCGACGCACCAGAGCGCTGGTTCCACGGGCAAGGTGGGGCCGGAGTGCGGCAGCGGTGTTTCGGGGCCGGGCTTCCACGTCTTCGCGTGCATGAGTGGCGGCGCCCGCGCTGGCCACCCGCACCCGAAAGAGCTACTAGTCGTTCGAGACGACGGCTCATCGATCGCCTACCCCGCCTACGGAGGATTCGGTTTCGCCGTGGGCGACGGGGAGGTCGTCGCCACCTACGATGACAACCTCGTCCGAGTGACCAGTCGCCGCCTCGTCCCGCTCGTCACCAAGGACGAACTTGCGGGCGCGCTGCATCGTCAAACGAAGACGATCCTGATCATGGGCTTCGGCCGCCTCAGGGTGGATGCGCGTGGAGACATCTACTTCTTCGCATCGACCTTGATCCGCGGCCGCCACGGATGCCAGAGCCGCTATCTCGAACGCCTTACGGGCGGCACGATTCGCCAGATTCGGGCCTCCTCAACCCCACCGAACAACATCTGCTACTGACGGCGATGTAATCCCGCGCCGGGAAGTGAGGCGAGTAGTCGCTCGTTTGCGCCAGCATCCGTAACTGTCACCCGACAGTAAGCCGGTCTAGCGTGCCTTCAGCGCTGCCGATAACGCCGGAATGGGCACGCATCGGCTGGCCGTTGGAGTTGCCGCGCTTCTTTACGTCGGACTCGGCGCGTGGGTCGTCTACATCATCGCGTTCCCCATCAGCGATCAGAACTCCGACCTCAGCTGGTTCGATCCAGTCGCGAACGGCATCATCATTGGCGTCTATCTGGTTGGCGCGGGGCTGCTGATTCGGTGGGCGCGCGCCCACCGGACTTGGCGCGTGATTCTCGTCCCGATTGCGTTCGTTCTTGCTGTCTTGCTCGCGGTGATAGGGACGCTGCTCGCCATCAATGCAGTGGGATAGCTCTTCTGACTAGGCGATGGTCGCCTGCGCCAGCATCCTCTCGCTCGAATGTGTTCGCGCCGGACTAGGCCGCGGCTTCGGCGATCCACGCGAGGACTGCGCCCTCGCGGATGCCGCCGTCGCACACGTGTAACGGAACTCCGAGGCGGCTCTGCACCTCGGCGAGGATGACCAGGCCGGTCGGGAGGATCCGCACGCGGGCTCGGTCGACGCCGTAGCGGCGCGTGATCCCCCGCGACGACGTGGTCTGCACGATCCGCAGCGCCTTCGCGAGCTCGTCCGCTCCGAGCGTCGCGCCGACGAGGCGGCGTGCGGCACGCGCGCTGCCGCCGACGGCCAATGCGGCCTCGACGTGGGGCGGCTCGACGCCGGCGAAGGCGGCTCCGGTCTCCGCGCGCGCGTCGCCGAGCTCGTCGTCGCCGAAGCGGGTGCTGTCGATTCTCGTCGCGAGGCGCACCGAGCCGAGATCGACGGAGCACACCCAGCCCGGCACGTCGCCGGGCGCGCCAACCGCGATCTCCGTCGACGCGCCGCCGACGTCGCAGACGGCAATCGTCTCCGGCAGATCCATCGGAGCGGTGGCGACAGCGCCGCCGTAGGCGAGCCGGCCCTCCTCCTCGGTCGTCAGCACGCGAACGGGAACGCCGGCGGCGCGGGTCAGCGCGGCGACGAGCTTCCGTCCGTTGCCGCTCTGCCGGCCGGGCGCGGTGACGAAGACGTCGAGCGACTCGACTCCTTGCTTCCGCGCCACGGCGGAGAGCTTCCGCACCGCCTTCGCTGCTGCGGCGATGTGCACGTCGGAGACGACGCCGTAGCGCTCGATCTCCTCACCGAGCGACAGGCGGACCTTCTCCTGGGCGAGCCGGACGACCTGGCCGTGCTCCACGCTCGCGACGAGCAGGCGGGTCGTGTTCGAGCCGACATCGAGGACCCCGAAACGCACTGACGCGCATGGTAGGTCCGGGATCGGAGGACGGTGGCGCGCTGCCGTGAACGTCCGGTGACAGGTTGGTGAAAACCTGGGTCGCTAGTGCGAACGAGCGAGCGAGACGCGCCTGCGGGCGCGGCGCATGAGCACGCTCTGAGCCGACCGCGGCCGCTCGTCTTCCTTCTTGGGACGGACGCGCTTCCACGTGCCGTCGCCGAGCAGATCCCACGAGCTGGCCGTGTCCGCGAGCAGCGCGTCGAACGTGGACAGGAGCTCGGCCTGGAGCACGACGTCCTCCACGGGAGTGACCACTTCGACGCGATGGTCGAGGTTGCGCGGCATCAGGTCGGCGCTGCCCATGTACGTCGCGCTGCGGTCGCCCGCCTCGAACATGAACACGCGGCTGTGCTCCAGGAAGCGGCCGAGCACGCTCCGCACCTTGATCCGCTCGCTCAGCCCGGGAACGCCCGGCCGGAGCGAGCAGACGCCGCGACAGAGAATGTCGATGCGCGCGCCCGCGTCGGACGCCGCGTAGAGCGCGTCGATCACCTCGACGTGCGTCAGCCCGTTCACCTTGATGCGGATCCGCGCCTTCTTGCCCTCGCGCGCGGCGGCCGCAACGGCGCTGATCTCGTCGAGCAGCCGCTGCCGCAGCGTGAACGGCGCGACGAGCAGCTTGCGGAAGCGCGCGGGCCGTCCGAACCCGGTCAGGTAGTTGAACAGGTCGGCGACGTCGGCGGCGATGTCCTCGTCCGCGGTGAAGAGCCCGAAGTCCTCGTAGGAGCGGGCGGTGACGTTGTTGTAGTTGCCGGTGCCGAGGTGGACGTAGCGGCGCAGCCCGCCGGCCTCGCGGCGCACGACGAGCGTCGTCTTCGCATGGATCTTCATCGACGGGAAGCCGTAGACGACGTGCACGCCCGCCTGCTCCAGCGCGTGGGACCACTCGATGTTACGCCGCTCGTCGCCGCGCGCCTTGATCTCGACGAGGCAGACGCTCTGCTTGCCGCTCTCCGCCGCTTCGATCAGCGCCGGGACGAGCGGCGTGTCGTCGCCGGTGCGGTACACCGTCGACTTCAGCGCGATCACGTCGGGATCGGTCGCGCTCGCGTTCAGGAACGACTCGAAGCTCGCTGCGAACGAGTCGTACGGGTGGTGCACGAGGATGTCGCCTGCGCGAATCGCCGCGAACTGCTCGACCGGCTCGAGGCCGGCGAGCGGCGGCCGCGCCACCGGTATCCACGGATCGTTCTTCAGATCGGGCCGGTTGACGCGCATCAGCTCCATCACGTCTGCGAGGTCGAACGTGCCGGCGATCGGATAGACGAGATCGTCGGCGACGCCGAGCCCCTGCTGCAGGCGCTCGCGCAGTGACTGCGACATCGAGCCTGAGACCTCGAGCCGCGTCACCTCGCCGAAGCGGGCGCGGCGCAGCTCCAGCTCGACCGCCTCGAGCAGGTCGTCGGCCTCGTCGGAGACCTCGAAGTCGGCGTCGCGGGTGACGCGGAACAGCGAGCGCTCGAGGATCTCCATTCCGGGAAACAGGCTCGGCAGGAAGTCGGTGAGCACCTGCTCGAGCGGGACGAGCCGTCCCTCGCTGCCGACCGGCAGGAAGCGCGGCAGTCCCTCGGGCACCTTCACGCGGGCGAATCGCTCTTCGCCCGTCTCCGGATCGCGCGCGAACACGGCGAGGCTGATCGACAGCGCCGAGATGTACGGGAACGGTTGGCCGGGACCGACCGCGAGCGGCGTCAGCACGGGGAAGATGTCGCGCTCGAAGATCTCGACCAGCTCGAGCCGCTCGCCATCGGACAGATCCTCGACGCGCGAGACGACGATGCCCTCGGCCGCGAGCGCGGGCACGAGCTCGCGCGACCAGACGTGCGCCTGCTGCACGTACAGCTCGAGCACCCGCTTGCGCGCGTCGGCGAGCGCCTGCTGCGGCGTCCGTCCGTCCGGCGAGCGCACCGTCACCCCCGCAGCGGCCTGGCCGACCAGCCCGGCGACGCGCACCATGAAGAACTCGTCGAGCATCTGCGAGAAGATCCCGCAGAAGAACACGCGCTCGAGCAGCGGCAGATCCTGGTCGTGGACGAGCTCGAGCAGCCTGGCGTCGTAGTCGAGAAACGACAGCTCGCGGTTGATGAGACGGTCGGCCGCGGCTGCCGTTCGCTTTTTCGTGCGAACCGGCGCCATTGCGTGCACCCAGCCTTCGATCGGGGGACGCTAGGTTAGCGCGAAGTACAGCGCCGCAGCGCCGCCCGCCACGAAGCAGTAGATGGCGAACGGCATCAGCGTGTACTTCTCGAAGTACCGCATCAGGAACTTGACGGACACCCACGCCGCGAAGGCGGCGCACAGCGCGCCGACGAGCGCCGGGCCGCGGACGCCGTTCCCCTGCGAGCCGGCCAGCTCCGGCAGCTTCAGCACGGCGGCCGCGAAGATGATCGGCGTGGCCAGGAGGAAGGCGAACCGCGCCGCATCCTCGTTCGACAGCCCGACGAGCAGCCCGCCCGCCATGGTCGCTCCCGAGCGCGAGAAGCCGGGGATGAGCGCGAGCGCCTGCGCCGAGCCGACGAGGCCCGAGTCGCGCCAGCTCACCTGGCGCGCGATGCGCGTGTCGTCGTCCGTCTCCGTCGAGGGTGCGCGCCGCCGCAGCATCTCCGCGCCGTACAGCAGCACCCCGTTCAGGCAGAGGAAGATCGACGCCGACTGCGGCGAGGCGAAGATCGTCCGCAGCTTGTTCTGCAGCAGCAGCCCGAGGATCCCGGCGGGGATGGTGCCGACGACGAGCAGCCAGCCGAGCTTCGCGTCCGCGTCGTCGGCGCCGATCTCGCGGTCGCGCAGCGAGCGGCCGAGCCCGCGCAGGATCCGGAACCAGTCCTTGCGGAAGAAGACGAACAGCACGATCGCGGTGGCGAGGTGCGTCGCGACGAGGAACGTGAGGAAGTACGGATCGTTCTGGTGGATGTCCCAGCCGAGCAGCGACGGCAGGATGACGCTGTGGCCGAGACTCGACACCGGAAACAGCTCCGACACGCCCTGCAGCAGGCCGAGGATCGCGCCCTGGAAGTAGCTGATCGGCACCTACGTCGCGGGGGCCGAGCTCGTCTTCTTCTTGCCCGTGTTGAACCAGGCGAAGACGAGACAGGCGACTCCGAGGAGGAACGCGGCGATCCCGTGCTTGGCGTGATGGTGGCTCGACCCGGCCTGGTGCCCCGGGAAGAAGGACGGGAGCGACTTCGCCGGCTCCGCCCAGTAGACGATCGCAATGGCGATGAGGACGATCCCGAGCACGATCGCGAGCACGGAGAGGATCCTGCGGCGGTCCATCGGCTGAGATTGTAGGCGGCCGGCTACGACTGCGTCGTGGGATGCGACGCGTCGGTGAACTCGCGGAACTCGGCCGTCAGCAGGTAGGCCGTCTGCTCGCCGATGTCGACGGCGCGGTCGCCGATCCGCTCGATCGTCCTGGCCGCCACGACCATCCTCAGGCCCCACTCCCGCATCTCCGGCTCGGCCATGACGTCGACCAGCCGCTCCACGAAGCGCCGGTTGGCCCGGTCGATCAGCTCGTCGAGGTCGACGAGGCTCTCGGCGCCGGCGAGGTCGCGGCGGTCGAACGAGTCGAGCGCGACGCGGCACATCTCCTCCGCGCGCTCGCCCATCTCCACCAGCACCTCGACGAGGCCCGGATCCGGGTCGATGTCGACGACGAGCTTCGACAGCTTCGCGATCGTGACGGCGCCGTCGGCGGTGCGCTCGAGCAGCAGGTTGATGTGCAGGATGGCGAGCAGCAGCCGCAGGTCGCGCGCGACGGGCGTCTGCAGCGCGAGCAGTGACTGGATCGAGCCCTCGATGCCGAGGAAGAGCCTGTCCACCTCGTCGTCGAAGGCGATCACCTCGTCGGCGAGCTCCTCGTCCCGTTCCTGCAGCGCGCGCACCGCGCCGTGGACGGCCGTGATCGCCCGCTGGGCCTCCTCCTGGAGCTGTGCCTCGATCTGGCTCAGGTCGTCGTCGATCGGCATTGCGACACCGTACTCCCTTCCCATGCGGCTTTCCGAGGGTGGTTCACCGCTTCGTCACCACCGTGTCACAGTCCAGTATCCCACCCCGTTGGGGCGCGGTCGTACCGTGGCCGCGAACCCAAAGGAGGAGAAAGAGCAATGCGGAAACTCGGCCCTTCGACTCGCATTTTCGCGCTCGTCGCGCTCGCCGGAGCCGTGACCGCCGTCGCGGTCGGCGTCGCCGGAGCCTCGACGAATCGCCATACCGGTACCACGATCAGTGGGGCGGGGAGCACGTTTGTTGCGCCTCTGGTGGCGCAGTGGGTGTCGCCGCTCGGCACGGCCTACGGCTATCAGCTTCAGTACAGCGCGGTGGGGTCGGGCGCGGGGATTGCGTCGATCACCTCGCGCACGGTTGATTTCGGTGCGAGTGATGCGCCGCTCAGCCCCGACCAGTTCTCGGCGTGTAACGGTTGTGAGCAGATCCCGTGGGCGCTGGGCGGGACGTCGATCATGTACAACCTGCCGGGCGTCAAGAACCTGTTGCACATGGACGGGCCGACGCTGGCCAACATCTTCCTGGGCAAGATCACGACCTGGAACGACCCGGCGATCGCGGCGTTGAACAAGGGCGTGTCGCTGCCGTCCACGAAGATCACGATCGCTCACCGCTCCGACGGGTCGGGCACGACCTACAACCTGACCGACTACCTCTCCAGCGTGAGCGCGGCCTGGAGCTCCCAGGTGGGCAAGGGCACCGCGGTCAACTGGCCTGTCGGAGTGGGCGGCAAGGGCAGCTCGGGCGTGTCGGCGATCGTGGGTCAGACGCCGGGCGCGATCGGCTATGCCGACGTCGCCTATGCGATCTCGAACCACTTCAGCTACTTCGCCATGAAGAACAGGTCGGGCAAGTTCACCACGCCGGGCCTGCGCGGGATCCTGGCGGCCGCGTCGAGCGACCAGAAGCCGGCCGCGGACAACTCGCTCTCGATCGTGAATCCGCCGAAGAAGTACGCCAACGCGTACCCGATCTCGACCTTCACCTACGTGATCGTGCCGCTCCAGTCGTCCAAGGCGCCGGACCTGAAGAAGTTCCTCTTCTGGGCCGTGACCAAGGGCCAGACCTACGCGCCCAAGCTCCGCTTCGTGCCGCTCCCCAAGAGCGTGCTCGTCGTAGCCGAAAAGGCGATCGCCAAGATCCACTCGTAGAGGCCGAGTGACCTCGGCAGATCTGACCGCTGACGCAACCCGCCGCCCCTTCACGGGGCGGCGGTTGCGCTTCGGCGACGTGGTGCTTCAGGTGGTCGCGGGAGCGGCCGCGCTGGCCGTCACCGTTCTCGTCGGGCTGATCGTCTGGAAGGTCTTCGAGCAGGCGTGGCCGGCGATCCAGAAGTACGGCCTCGGCTTCATCACACGCGTTGCGTGGAACCCGGTGCTGGGCCGCGAGCTCTACGGCGCCGGCAGCTTCCTCTTCGGCACCGCCGTCACCTCGCTCGGCGCGCTGCTGCTCGCTGCACCACTCGCGATGGGGATCGCACTCTTCCTCACCGAGCTCGCACCGAAAACCCTGCGCGGTCCGGTCACGGCACTCGTCGAGACGCTCGCCGCGATCCCGAGCGTCGTGCTCGGCCTCTGGGGCATCCTCGTCCTCGGCCCGGTGCTCCGTTCGACGGTCGAGCCCTGGCTGCACAGCGCGTTCGGCTTCATCCCGCTCTTCGGCGAGCCGTCGTCGGCCGGCGCGAGCCTCTTCACCGCAATCATCGTGTTGACGATCATGATCCTGCCGATCGTGTCCAGCATCAGCCGGGAGTTGTTCCTCGGCGTTCCGCACGACCTCAAGGAAGGCGCACTCGCCCTCGGCACGACGCGCTGGGAGATGGTGCGCGGCGTCATCTTTCCGTACTCGAGCGGCGGCATCGCTGCCGCGTTGATCCTCGGGCTCGGACGCGCGCTCGGGGAGGCGATCGCCGTCACGCAGGTGATCGGCGGCGGCGTCTCGATTCAATGGAACCTGTTCGCAGGCGGCGACTCCCTGGCCAGCAAGATCGCCGCGTCATACCAGGGAGCGACCTCTGACCTCGAGACCGCGTCGCTGATCTACCTCGGCGCGATCCTGCTCGTGTTCTCGCTCATCGTCAACGTGGCGGCCCAGTGGATCGTCCGCCGCTCGGCGAGGAAGCACGGGATCACGCGCGGAGGACACGCGTGAGCGCGCAGGGGTTCACCGGCCCCAACCTCCGTCACGACCGGCTGCCGCGCCGTCGCGCGGTCAACCGTCTGATGGAGGGGCTCGCCTGGCTCGCGGCAGCGATCGCCGTCGGCATTCTCGGTGTCGTCATCTTCTCGGTCGCACGGCACGCATTGCCGGCGCTCAACCTCAGCCTGATCACGAAGGATCCGATTCAGTTCAGCCTCACGAACGCGCCGCAAGGACTCCGAAACGCCTTCGTCGGAACGATCGTGATCGTCGGCATCGCCACGTTGATAGCGCTGCCCGTCGGCATCCTCGTCGCCATCTACCTGAACGAGTTCGCGCCGGCCTCGATCCGGAACGGGGTAACGATGGTGCTCGACGTCCTCAACGGCGTCCCGGCGATCGTGATCGGCATCTTCGTCTTCGGGCTCTTCGTCGTCGGGCGCGGTCAGAGCGGCTTCGCGGGCTCCTTCGCGCTCGCGTGCCTGATGCTGCCGCTCGTATCCCGCTCGACGATGGAGATTCTCGCGCTCGTGCCGAACTCGCTGCGGGAAGCAAGCCTGGGACTCGGCGTACCGCATTGGCGCACGACGCTCAGCATCGTGCTACCGCAGAGCGTAGGCGGCATCCTCACCGGTACGGTGCTCGCGGTTGCGCGCGTCGCCGGCGAGACCGCACCGCTGCTGTTCACCTCGTCGCTCGTGGGCACGCAGACGAGCTGGAATCCGCAGCACGCGCTCCAGACGATCCCGGTGGCGATCTTCGAACTGTCGGAGTCGCCCGACCCCGCAGACCACGCGCGCGCCTGGGCGGCTGCGCTCGTGCTCCTGCTCTTCATCCTGTTCACGAGCCTGGGAGCGCGTTGGCTCGCCAACCGCAACCGCAGTAAGCTCACCGCACGGTGATGGAAGGAGCCGAGGAGATGTCGACTACGATCGAGCCGACCATGCGCGTCGAGACCCGTCGCCAGCCGCTGCCGCCGCGCGAGCGGCTCGAACGGATCTTCAACGTCGAAGGCCTCGACGCCGTCTACGGCGGCAAGGTGGCGGTGAAGGGCGTGAACATGGAGGTCTACAAGAACCTCGTCACGGCGATCATCGGCCCGTCCGGCTGCGGCAAGAGCACGTTCATCCGCTGCTTCAACCGGATGAACGACCTCATCCCCGGCTTCACGCAGACCGGGAGGATCACCTACCACGACCAGGACATCTGCGGGTCGAACATCGACCCCGTCGCGGTGCGCCGCAACATCGGCATGGTCTTCCAGCGGCCGAACCCGTTTCCGAAATCGATCCGCGACAACGTCGCCTGGGGCATGAACGTGCTCGGGATCAAGGACAACCAGGACGAGCGGATCGAGCGGGCGCTGACGCAGGCTGCGCTCTGGGACGAGGTGAAGGACCGGCTGAAGGCGAGCGCGCTGTCGCTCTCGGGCGGCCAGCAGCAGCGGCTGTGCATCGCGCGCGCGATCGCCGTCGAGCCCGACGTCGTGCTCATGGACGAGCCGGCGTCCGCGCTCGACCCGATCGCGACGCAGGCGATCGAAGAGCTGATGCACAACCTCAAGAGCGAGTACACCTTCGTGATCGTCACGCACAACATGCAGCAGGCCGCCCGCGTCGCCGACATGACCGCGTTCTTCTCCATCTCCACCGGCGGCGAGGGCCACCGCTACGGGGAGCTCGTCGAGTACGACGCGACCGAGAAGATCTTCACGGCGCCGTCCGACAAGAAGACCGAGGACTACGTCACCGGGCGATTCGGCTAGGGCACAGTTGGCACAGGTGCGGGGCGCCAGAACCTGCGCGCCCAGAGCGCGACGTAGACGAGCGCAACGAGCACGGGAACCTCGATCAGCGGTCCGACGACACCCGCGAGCGCCTCGCCGGAGGCGGCGCCGAAGACGCCGACCGCGACTGCGATCGCCAGCTCGAAGTCGTTCGAGGCGACGGTGAAGGACAGGCTCGCCGTCTGCGGGTACGGGAAGCCGATCAGCTTGCCAATCGAGAACCCCGCGACCCACATGACCGCGAAGTAGGCGAGCAGCGGCAGCGCGATCATGGCGACGTCCTGCGGCTGCGAGGTGATCGTGTCGCCCTGGATCGCGAACAGGATGACGATCGTGAACAGCAACCCATACAGGGTGATCGGACTGATCCTCGGCAGAAAGCGGTTGTCATACCACTCGCGTCCCTTGCGCTTCAGCCCGATCCTGCGGGTGAGGTAACCGGCGGTGAGCGGAATGCCGAGGAAGATCAGCACCGTGCGAGCGACCTCCCAGATGCCGACCTGGAGACCTTGCGTGTCGAGGCCGAGCCAGCCCGGCAGGACGGTCAGGTAGAAGTAGCCGAGCAGCGAGAACGCGGCTACCTGGAAGAGCGCGTTGAAGACGACGAGCACCGCGGCCCGGTCGCGGTCGCCCTTGGCGAGGTCGTTCCAGATCAGCACCATCGCGATGCAGCGGGCGAGGCCGACGATGATCACGCCGGTGCGGTAGGCGGGGTGGTCGGCGAGGAAGAGCCAGGCCAGCGTGAACATGAACAGCGGTCCGATCACCCACGAGAGGAAGAGCGAGACGCCGAAGAAGCGCCGGTCGGAGACGCCGTCGGTCTTCGCGCGACCGAGCTCCTCGTAGCGGACCTTCGCCAGCACCGGATACATCATCAGCAACAGGCCCAGCGCAATCGGCAGGCTGACCGTGCCGACCCGCAGCTTGTCGAGGCCGTCGTTGAGACTCGGGATCAGCCTGCCGAGTCCGAGCCCCACCGCCATCGCCAGCGCGATCCAGAGCGGCAGGAAGCGGTCGAGCGTCGACAGCTTCCTGAGTACCGCCGTGTCCTCCGAGGGCGGCGAGGCCGCCGGGCGGCGGATGGTCTCAATCGCAGCCACGGGTATCCACGTCGACCGCGCCCGCCAGCAGCGAGCCGAGAAGCTCGACCGCTCCGGCGAGGCGCTCGCGGCTTGCGCAGTAGCACGTGCGCAAGCCCTCGACCTCGCCGCTGACGAGTCCTGCGTCCTTCAGCACCTTGAGGTGTTGGGAGACGGTCGCCTGGGCGAGCGGGATCTCGTCGACGATCTGGCCGCAATAGCATGCGTCGCGCGAGAGCAGCAGGCGGAGGATGCGGACGCGGGCGCGGTGGCCGAGCGCCTTTGCGAGCAGCGCAAGGTCGTCGTCCCGCTGTTCGCCGGACTTCTCCGGGACTGGCGCGGCCGTGGTCATGCGGCTCCCGCCGTGTGATGTCGCGCGGTTGCGGCGATCCCGGCTGGGACGCCGAGCAGCGGCCTCGTTCGCGGGATCGTGTGCTCGCAGGCATACGTGGTACCGCCGACCCGGTGGCCGTCGGCCTCGACGAGATGGTCGAGGCAGAGACCCACCCCGCAGTGCCGGCAGACACCGACGGCCGCGACGCTGTCGTTCGTCTTGGCGCACTCGAAGCAGTTCATGGCGGGCGCCTCCTCATCGTTGATCGCAGATCTACGATCGCTCCGTCGCTCGTGACCGCCATCGGCGGCTTCCCGCAGACCGTCGGCGAGAAGTACCTACGCCGCGGGGAAGCGGCAGACGATCTCGAGGCCGCGACCCGGGGCGCCGCTGGCATCGACGGTGCCGCCGGCGGCGGTGACGACGTGCTTCACGATCGCGAGGCCGAGGCCGGTGCCGCGCGAAGACCTGGCCTGGTCGGCGCGGTAAAAGCGCTCGAACAACCGCGGCACGTCGCTCTCGGACACGCCCTTGCCGTCGTCGGCGACGATCAGCACCGGCTCGGTCGACTCCTGCATGATCGTGACCGTGCACCGGCTTCCCGGGCCGGCGTAGCGGATCGCGTTCATCACGAGGTTCTCCAGCACCACGCGGAGCATCCGCGGGCGCAGCGGCAGCTCGATCTCGTCGCCGGCGATGAGGATCAGATCCACCTGCGCCCGTTCGGCGCGCGCTCCGAATCCCGCGACCACCTCCTCGGCGACGGGCAGCGCCACCGTCCGCCCGAGCGACACCACCTCGCGGCCTGTCTCGAGCTCGCCGAGGAAGAGGACGTCGTCGATCAGCTCCCGCGCGTTCTGCACCTCCCGCCGCGCCTGGTCGACGAGCTGGTCGACGTCGGCGTCCGGAAGCGTCGCGGTCTCGAGCAGGACGAGCATGCGCGCGAGCGGCGTCCGCAGCTCGTGCGAGACGGCGGCGGTGAACCCGGCCCGCAGCTCCTGGTACGCGGACAGCTCCGGCACCGCGTCGAGGAACAACACGAGCGGGCCCGGCTCAGCGCCCTCGGCGTCCTCCCCGAAACGCCGTCCCGGGGTCACGTCGCCGAGCGCCTCCGCCGCGGCGGGGCTGGCCGCCACGAGGCGCCGCTCGCTGTCGAGCACCACCACCGCGTCGGCTGTCGCCGCCAGCAGGGCGGAGATACGCTCGACATCGGCACGATTCACCACACCTTCACCAGCCGTTCACCCCTCGCCAACCCGTCGCTCCACATCAGACGCCGATAATGACACCGATGCCGAAGGTCCTCATCGTCGAGGACGACGAGGTGATCGCCCAGGGTATGGCGCGGCACCTCGGCGCCGCAGGTTTCGACGCCGTGTGGGTCGGGAACGGAGATCAGGGCCTGGCCCGGCTCCGCTACGAGAAGCCGGACGCCTGCGTGCTCGACCTGATGCTGCCCGGGCTCGACGGCTGGAAGCTGATCGAGACGATCCGCGCCGAGGGGATCGCGACGCCGATCGTCGTCGTCTCCGCCCGCGGCACCGAGCACGATCGCGTCCATGCGCTGGAGATCGGCGCCGACGACTATCTGGTCAAGCCGTTCTCGATGAAGGAGCTCGTGGCGCGCGTGCGCGCGGCCGCCCGCCGCGGCATCCGGCGCGAGGAGACTCCCCGCGGCGAGCCGATCGAGGTAGAGGAGCTGATGATCGATCCGCGCGAGGTGCAGGCGTACGTGGACGGAGAGAGCGCCGAGCTGACGCCGACCGAGTTCCGGCTGCTCTACCAGCTCGCGCTCGACCGCGGCCGCGTCTCCACCCGGGACGAGCTGCTGCAGAAGCTCTGGGGACGCCGCGAGTCGCATCGCGACCGCACAGTGGACGTCTTCGTGCGCCGGCTGCGGGAGAAGATCGACCGTCGCGCGTCGCGTCACACGTTCATCCAGACGCGCTACGGCGTCGGCTACAAGCTCGAAGCGGTGCCCAAGGACCGGGCCGCCGCCAGCGGCGCCCGGTAGCGAAGCCGACACGGCCCGTTCACCGAACCGACGCCCACCGCTGGAACGGCGAGGCCCACCATGCGGGGCGTGCGATTCGCAGTCGTCGCCCACGAAAGCACGGCCACGAACGAGGCGCTCGCCGCGGCTGCCGGGTCGCTGGGGGCGGCGGCCGCGGTGCTCGCGCCTCGTGACGCTCTGCGCGTGCTCCAGCCGGGGGACGTCGCACTCGGTCGCCTCGACGTCCGCGAAGGACTCGACGGGATCGAGTGCGGCGAGCTGGAGCTCGAGCGCCTGGCCGCCGTCGGCGTCGAGGTGCTGAATCCGCCGCGCGTGCTGGCGGCCGCGCACGACAAGCTGCTGACGGCGCGTGCGCTCCGGCTCACGGGGCTGCCGCATCCGCGCACCTGGCTGATCGCCGAGGGCATGCCGACGACCGCGCCCGAGCTGCCGCTCGTGCTGAAGCCGCGCTTCGGCAGCTGGGGCCGCGACGTCGTCCTCTGCACCACGCGCGAGGAGCTCGACGGCGCGCTCGAGCGCGCGGCCTACCGAGGCTGGTTCCGCGAGCACGGCGCAATCGCGCAGGAGCTCGTTCCGCCGCAGGGCTGGGACCTGCGGATCGTCGTCGCCGCCGGCCGCGTAGTGGGGGCGGCCCGCAGGTTCGCCGCTCCGGGAGAGTGGCGCACCAACGTGGCGCTCGGCGGGCACAGCGAGCCGGCGGTCGCGCCGCTGCTGGCGCGCACGCTCGCGATCGCGGCGGCGCGGGCGATCCGCGCCGACCTCGTCGGGGTCGACCTGCTGCCGTTCGGGAACGGCTACGTGATCGCCGAGCTGAACGGCGCGGTCGACGTCAGGCCCTGGTACCGCTACGACGGCGACGTCTACGCGGAAGCGGTCTTCGAGCTTCTGCGCTCCGTGCACGACAGACTCGCAGTCGCCTAGCTAGTCGACGGGCCTGGGCTTCAGCCCGGTGGCCACCTGACGCTTGCCGCTCGCCTCGTAGACGACGTCGACGCTCTCGTGCTTGCGGTACGAGCCGGCGATGCCGAGCCACATCGACGCCCAGCGCCAGAAGCCCAGCTTGCCCTCCTGGGCGATCGTGCGCGGGAACACCAGCGACCTGCCGTCGAGCTCGTAATCGACGCCACGAGCCTGCCTGACGCCGTTCACATAGACCTCGAACGAGTCCGGCACGTACTCCGGTAGCTCCACACGCGCGGCTCCGCTCACCCCCATAGAATGCCCGAGGGTTGCGCCGGAAGCTCCTTCCCGTACTCGTCTTCGCGCTCGGGGCCGCGCTCGTGGGAGCGGGCGCTGCGGCAGCGGGGAACGGCGGCTTCGCGCCGGTCGCGCCGGAGTCTCCCAACGCAGTGCACACGCGGACGGCGTACTTCGTCATCCTCGCCTTCACGGCCGCGATCTTCGTCCTCGTGGAGACGCTGCTCGTCGTCTTCATCTGGAAGTACCGCGGGCGCGGCCGCCCGCGCACGGCGGAGGGCGCGCAGGTGCACGGCCACAGCCGGCTCGAGGTGATCTGGACGGTGATCCCGGTGATCATCCTCGGCGTGATCGGCCTCGTCGTGTTCTGGCAGCTGCCGAGCATCGAGGACGCTCCGGCCGCGGCGAATCCGCTGCACGTCACCGTCGAGGGGCACCAGTACTACTGGCAGTTCGACTATCCGAACGGCGCGGTCTCGATCGGCGACCTCCACGTCCCGCAGGGCCAGGTGGTCGACCTGAACGTCATCTCCGCCGACGTGATCCACAGCTGGTGGATCCCGGCGCTCGGCGGCAAGATCCAGGCGATCCCCGGCCGCACGAACCACCTCTGGTTCCAGGCGCAGAGCACCGGCGTGTTCCCCGGCCAGTGCGCCGAGCTCTGCGGCGTGTTCCATGCCGCGATGAAGGCGCAGGTCGTCTCCGACACCGACGACGCGTTCGAGAAGTTCGTCACGACGACGGCGCGCGCCGACCTCGGCAGCAACGAGTTCCACGGCGTCTGCGCCACCTGCCACGGCAACCTCGGCCAGGGCGGCTACGGGCCGAACCTGTCGCAGAACCCGATCCTCACGCAGCAGGCCGCGCTCGAGGACATCGTCCGCAACGGCCGCGGCAACATGCCCGCCGTCGGGAACACGTGGACCGACGTCCAGATGAACGCGCTGTACGAGTACGTCAGCAAGCACGTCTACAAGGGAGCGGCGAGTGGCGGTTAGGTCGGATGCGGTTGCGCCGGTGAGCTGGAAGAGCGGCTCGGTCTCGAGCTGGCTGGTCACGGTCGACCACAAGCGGATCGGGATTCTCTACATCGCGACGTCGTTCTTCTTCTTCATCGCGGGCGGGATCCTGGCGCTGCTCATGCGCGCGCAGCTGGCGACGCCGAACGAGAAGTTCCTGACGAAGGCCTCGTACAACGAGGTGGTCACCATCCACGGCACGACGATGATCTTCCTGGTCGTCGTCCCGATCCTCGCCGGCTTCGGCAACTACCTCGTCCCGCTGATGATCGGAGCGCGCGACGTCGCGTTCCCGCGGCTGAACGCGCTCTCGTACTGGCTGTTCCTCTTCGGCGGGATCGTCCTGTACCTGAGCTTCTTCGCGTCGGGCGGGCCGGCGAAGGCCGGCTGGTGGTCGTATCCGCCGCTGTCCGAGAGCCAGTTCAGCCCGGGGCACGGGCAGGACTACTGGATCCTCAGCCTGCACATCCTCGCGCTGTCGTCGCTGCTGGGCGCGATCAACTTCATCGTCACGATCGCGAACATGCGCACGCGCGGGATGACGTGGATGCGGATGCCGCTGTTCGTCTGGTCGATGCTGACGTACTCGATCCTGCTCGTGGTGGCGCTGCCGTCGGTCGGCGCCGGGCTGACGATGCTGCTGCTCGACCGGAACGCCGGCACGCACTTCTTCATCGCGTCACAGGGTGGGAACCCGGTGCTGTACCAGCACCTCTTCTGGTTCTTCGGGCACCCCGAGGTCTACATCATGGTGCTGCCGGTGATGGGGATGATCTCGGAGATCCTGCCCGTCTTCTCGCGCAAGCCGATCTTCGGCTACAAGGCGGTCGCGTTCTCGACGCTCGCGATCGCGTTCTTCTCATTGCTCGTCTGGGCGCACCACATGTTCACGGTCGGCATGCCGGTCGGCCTCGACTCGTTCTTCATGATCTCGTCGATGGTGATCGCCGTCCCGACGGGGATCAAGATCTTCAACTGGCTCGCGACCACCTGGCGCGGGAACCTGCAGTTCGACACGGCCATGCTGTTCGCGCTCGGGTTCATCGCGCTGTTCACCATCGGCGGCCTCTCCGGGATCTTCCTCGCCGCGTTCCCGGTGGACTGGCAGGTGAACGACACGTACTACGTCGTCGCCCACTTCCATTACGTGCTCTTCGGCGGATCCATCTTCGGGATCTTCGGCGGGCTGTACTACTGGTGGCCGAAGATGTTCGGGCGGCTGCTGGACGAGCGGCTCGGAAAGTGGAACTTCTGGCTGATGTTCATCGGCTTCAACGTCACGTTCCTGCCGCAGCACATGCTCGGGCTGCTGGGGATGCCACGGCGCATCTACACGTACAGCAACGGCGGGCTGTGGGAGACGTACAACCTCGTCTCGACGATCGGCTCCGGGGTCATGACCATCGGCGTGTTCCTGTTCATCGTCAACGTGTGGCGCACGAGCGTCGCGCGGAAGGGCGTGCGCGCGACCAACGACCCGTGGCTGGCCGACACGCTCGAGTGGTACACGACGTCGCCGCCGCCGCCGCACAACTTCGACACCGTCCCCTACGTGACGAGCGCCCGGCCGCTGCGCGACCTGCGGCGGAAGCTCGCGGAGCAGACGTGACCGGCGTCGCGCCTGGACCCTGGCTCCGCGCGACCGCGCTCGTCGCCGTCGCGGGGACGCTGCTCGCCGTCGTCTCCGGCGCGGCGCAGCTCGGCACGGCGCACCGGCTGCTCGCCGCGCTGGTCGTGCCGCCGCTGGCCGCGCTGCTCGTGATGGCGTGGTCGGCGCACCGCGAGCTCGTGCCCGCGGTGCTCGCCGCGTCGGCGCTGTTCGCGGGCGCGGCCGCCGTATCCGGCGACGTGCTGCACGCGACGCTCGCGGCGTTCGCGCTCGCGGCGCTGCTCGTCGTGGCGGTGCAGAGCTTCCGCGGCGAGCATGTCCCGTGGGGATCGTGGCGGGACTACATCTCGCTGACGAAGCCGCGCATCATGTCGCTGCTGCTGATCACCGGCTTCTGCGGGATGATCGCCGGCGCGCAGGGATGGCCCGGCACCGAGACGGCGGTGGCCGCAATGGTCGGCCTCGCCCTCGCCTGCGGCGGCGCCAGCGCGCTCAACCACGTGATCGACCGCGACATCGACCCGCTGATGGGCGAGCGGACGAAGCAGCGCCCCGTCGCCTCCGGCCGCGTCGCGCCGAGCCGCGCGCTCGAGTTCGGTCTGGCGCTCTCCGCGTTCTCGTTCGTCCTGCTCGCATGCACCGTCAACGTGCTCACGGCCGCACTCGCATTGGCGGGCAACGCCTTCTACGTGGTCGTGTACACACGCTGGCTCAAGCGGACGACGACGCAGAACATCGTCATCGGAGGCGCCGCGGGCGCCGTTCCGCCGCTCGTCGGCTGGGCCGCCGCGACCGGGAACATCACGCTCGCGGCGCTCCTCCTGTTCGCCATCGTCTTCGTCTGGACACCGCCGCACTTCTGGGCGCTGGCGCTGCTGATCAAGGACAACTACGCCGCAGCGAAGGTGCCGATGCTGCCGGTGGTGCGGGGCGACCGCGAGACGGCGAAGCAGATCGTCCTCTACTCGCTCGTGCTCGTCGCCGTGACGCTGATCCCGTGGTTCACCGGCTCGGCCGGACCGGTCTACGTCGTGTCCGCGCTCGTGCTCGGCGCCGTGTTCGTCTGGCTGGCGGAACGGCTGCGCCGCGAGACGACGAAGCGGGGCGCGATGCTGCTGTTCCACTACTCGCTCCTGTACCTCGCCCTGATCTTCGTGGCGCTGGCCGTGGACGCGGCCGTCTGATGGACCGGGAGCTGGCACGGAAGAACGCCCGCCTCGGCTGGCTGCTGTTCGGGCTCTTCTGGCTCCTGTTTGCAGGGACTTTCGTGATTGCGTTCCTGTATCTGCACTTCGACTAGCGAGGGGAATTCCTAAAGGAGAGGGCCGGCCGCGCCGATGGACGAGGCGAGATGGGACGTCTGCGCCGCCTGCTTCTCGCTGTGGCCGTGATCGGTGCCTTTGCAGGTATCGCATCCACCCGGGCTTTCGCAGCGACGCCTGCACCGCCGCCGTGCGACGACCCAGCCGCGCAGCAGAACGCCGTGTACTCGACGACCCCGCCGAGCACGGGGCCGAACTACCTCTCGAGCGCGCACTTCGACCTCTGGTACAGCGGCGACCCGACCTCAACCGACTACATCACCGAGACACAGGCGGGTGACCTCCTTGCCTTCGCGGAGCAGGAGTACGCGAGCTACGCCGCGTTGGGCTACCCGGCGCCGGCGGTCGACCCGATGATGGGCAGGGTCGAGATCTACGTCATCAACCTCTCGACCTACGGCCTCTCCAGCGTCTCCTGCGACGGCTCGTACTACTTCGACTCCACCACGGTCGGCGGCGACGGCGAGGCGATCTCGAGCGGCTGGGACGTCTTCATGCAAGTCCAGAACAGCCTCGGCGGCGCGGGGGCGGAGCCGTGGCTCACTCAGGCGATAGCGCAGTGGGCGTCGACGAAGGTCAATGGCTATCCGGCCGGTTCCGCCTCGGACATCGGGCCGTTCGAGATGTCACTCGACTGCTGGGATTACACGTGGGGAGGGTCGAAGTGCTCGAAGAACGGGTACGAGAACCTCGCCCTGTCCAGATGGCCGTTCTACGAGTACCTCGCCGAGCGGTTCGGCAACGGCTTCATCACGGAGCTCGTCCAGGACGCGTCGTCCACTTTCGGCATCTGGGCGCTCCAAGATGCGCTCGTGGCGCACGGTACGACCCTGGTCGCCGCCTACGAGGACTTCACGACGAAGGTGATGGCCGGCGGCTGGACCGCGTCCGTGCTCGATCTGTCCTCCCCGCCGATCTCCGGCGCGCCGATTCTGACCGGAGCTGCGACAGGTGATGTCGCGCCGCACACGTTCAGCGTCGACCATCTCGCGACGCGCTACGTCGAGATCGACCGGGGCGATGGGTCGAGCGCGCATCCGTGCTACGCCGCCTCGCTCGCGCTCACCGTGCAGATCCCGAGCGGCGTCCCGTCGCAGCCTGTTTTCTACTGGAACGGAACGGGCGGAACCCCGATCCCGCTTGCCGTCAGCGGGAGCACCGCGACGACCACGGTTCCGTGGGACACCTGTCTGTGGCAGAACAAGGGCTTCCTGTCGCTTCCGAACGCCAGCCTCGGCGTGAACGGCGCCAACTTCGTCGTCTCGGCGCACCTGACGGTCGACACGACGACGCCCGCCACCGCGTCTCCGCCGCCCGCGCCTTCGTCGACCTACGGACAAGTGATCGGCGTCGGCTCCGGGAGTCTCGCGCCCACGATTACGGTCTTCGGTCCGCAGGTGCTGCCGCTCTCGTCAAGCGCCACACAGATCCGGCTCATCGTCGAGTCCGACGGAGAGGGCTCCCTGAAGGCTGCGCTCGGCACCCTTTCGCTCGGCACGGGTTCGCTTCGGCCGGGCGAGAACGATCTGCGGTTCACCGTGCCGGCAAGCGCGCTCACCGCCCTCCGCCGGTCGGCGGACGCGACCAGCGTGCTCACCCTCACTCCCGTCTCGTCCGACGGGACCGTCACCGGCAAGGCCGTGACGCGGCAGGTGTCGATCACTCCGTCGAAGACGGCGAAGGCTGCGCCGAAGGCGAAGCCCAAGGCAAAGCCCAAGACAAAGCCGAAGTCGAAGCCGAAGCCGAAGTCCAAGGGCCACAAGTAGAGTCGGCGCCGTGACGGCGCCCGACGGAGTGTGGCTCGCGCGGCCGGAAGCGCCCGCGAACGGCGTCCCCGTCGCGGTGAAGGACCTGCTCGACACCGCCGGCCTCGTCACCACCTACGGATCGATCCTCTTCGCCGACCACGTGCCCGCGCACAGCGCCGAGGCGGTGCTGCGGCTGGAGGCGGCCGGCTACGCCGTCGCGGGCAAGACGAACCTGCACGAGTTCGCGTACGGCATCTCGTCGCAGAACCCGCACTTCGGCACCGTGCCGAACCCGCGGGCCCTGAATGATCCAAGGGGTCGCCTTGCAGGCGGCTCGAGCGGCGGCTCCGCGGCCGCGATCGCGGCCGGCGACGTCGACCTGGCCCTCGGCACGGACTCGGGCGGATCGATCCGGATCCCGGCCGCCTGGTGCGGCGTCGTCGGGTTCAAGCCGACGTTCGACCTCGTCCCGGCGAACGGCTGCTTCCCGCTCGCGCCGAGCTACGACCACGTCGGGCCGATGGCCTCGACAGTGGAGGGGTGCGTCGAGCTGATGCAGGCGCTCGTCCCGGACTTCGCGCCGGCCGACGCTCGAGTCGCTGGAGGAGGTCGAGGTCGGCATCGCGTGGCTCGACCGCGCGGACCCGCTCGTGCGTGCCCGCGTCGAGGCCGCGGCGGCGCTGTTCCCGCGCATGCGCGCGATCGACTTCCCGCTCGCCGCCGACGAGAATCGGCTGTTCATGCGCGAGGTGGCCGACGTCCACCGCGGTCTCTTCCCGGAGAACGCCGACGCGTACGGCGACAACGTCCGCGCCAAGCTGGAGCTCTGCTTCGAGGTGACGGACGGTGAGGTCGAGGCCGCGCGGCGCGCACGCGACGAGTACCGCGAGCGCTGCGCAGACGCGCTGGACGGCGTCGATCTGCTGCTGACGCCGACGGTCGCCTTCGTCGCTCCGCCGGCCGACGCGGTCGAGCTGTCCATCCGCCGGGGCGGGATCCAGTTCACGTACCCGTTCGACTCGCTGGGCTGGCCCGCGCTCGCGCTCCCGTGCGGGGTCGCGGAGGACGATTTGCCCGCTTCCGTCCAGCTCGCGGCCCGGTCGGGCGAGGATGCGCGAATTCTCGCGGTAGGAACCGTATTGGCATCCCTCATTCGAGGGAGGGCTGCGGCCTAGCGGATGCCGAAAACGAGGGATAGACGATGCGCGTCGCACGCCTCGCAGCCCTCCTTGCCGTCGCAGCCCTTCTCCTGGGTGCGGCGCACGCCGCCACGGCCGACATCGCCGCGCCTACCGGCCTGCACGCCTTCCTGCTGCGTGCCGACGAGCCCGCAGCGACGACGTACCACCGCACGCCGTCGTTCGCCTGGAATCCCGTTCCCGGGGCAACCGTCTACCAGTTCCAGATCTCGACGAGCAGCACGTTCCGCGACAACGGAATCGTCTACAACGCCAACAACCTCACGACTCCGGTTGCGGCTCCTCCGATCATCCTCCCCTGGATCACCGGCTCGCCCCATTCGCTCTATGCGCGGGCGCGCGCGACTACCGCAGCCGGCGTGAGCCCGTGGAGCGACTCGTTCGGGTTCGACGTCCTTCCGCCCGCGCCGCCGACCCCGTTGCCGAGCGACCCGGGGCTCCTTCGGTGGACGCCGCTCGAAGGCGCCAGCGCCTACCAGGTCTGGCTGCTCGACGTGCTCGGCGGGAAGAAGGAGACCGTCCGCACGAACGTCCTGGACGAGCGCGAGTTCTACACCTTCCACCAGAGCCTGGCCTGGATCTCCACGGTCCGCTGGCGCGTGCGCGCCATCCGCAGCAACGCCGCCGGCGGTCCGGCGAACGGGCTTCCGGCGGTCACCTACGGGGCGTGGAGCCCGATCTACAGCTCGACGAACACGGCGCCGCCGGGCGGCCCGATCACGCTCGTCCACACCACGTCCGACGTCGTCTCCGACGGAAGCTCAGGATCGCCGGCGCACCGGCTGATGCCGGCGTTCGTCTGGCGTGGCAACAAGTCCTTGAACGGCACCGCGGCCGAGCTCTTCCGGGTCTACGTGTTCACCGACAGTCAGTGCCTCAACCTCGTGTACACGAGCGCCGTCGTCGGCAGTCCCGCGTACGCGCCGCGGCCGGGTGGCCCGCTCGCACTCCCACTCGACTCGACGGGGATCGCGAATGCACGCTCGAGCTATCTGAATGACGGTCAGGAGTCCAACGGCGAGATGTACGACGGCACCCCGGTGACGCCGCAGGAGCAGGCTCCGGCTGCGTCACCGACGACTGCGCCGCCGGCCGATCCCCTCCCGGGCGGAACGTCCGCCGGCTCCGGCACGTCCTCCTCCACCGGGGCGTCCGGCGGAAGCGGCGGCTCCGGGTCCACGGGCGCGCCGGTCGACCTCTGGGACACTGACTGGCCGCAGAGCGGCTACTACTGGACGGTCATTCCGGTGGCGTCGACGTCCGGAAGCGCAAGCGCATCGACCGTCGTCGCTCCCGGCGCCTCGAAAGGCTCGACGCTCATCCCGGTTGCCGATCCCACGCAGTTCAGCATCGGCGAGTCGATCACGGTCGGCGTCGCGCCGAACAGCGACACGGTGACGATCACGAATATCGGCAGCGGCCTCCTCACGGTGGGCACCGTGCTCAACTTCGGCCACGCCGTCGGAGATCCCGTCACGTCCACGAGCTCCGGCGCGGTGATCTACAGAGATCTCGAGCTGCCGCAGGATGCCTGCGCGGCCGGACGCGTCCAGCGCTTCGGCATCTCGAGCGAGCCGTCCCTCACGACCTCGGACGCGCCGTTCGCAACCGGGCTCTCCTCCACGGGACGTCTGACCTCGGCCACGCAGACGCCGGCCTTCTACGGGCAGCCGCTCGTCGCATGGACGCCCGCTCTCGGCGCCCAGAACTACGAGCTGCAGTGGAGCAAGCAGTCGACCCCGTACCCGTTCAACGCACAAGGCACGCTGATGACGACCTCCACCTCCGCAGTGCTGAGCGTCACCAGTCCGGGCGTCTACTACTACCGCGTCAGAGGCTTCGACTACAACCTGCCGACGGGTGTGCAGCAGATGAGCTGGTCCGATCCCCAACAGATCCACGTCACGGCGCCGAAGTTCAAGATCGTCCCGCCGAAGAAGAACAAGTTCAAGATCGTCGGCAAGGGCAAGTAGCCCGGTAAGCTCGGCCGCGTGGCCGGCGCCGACCTCGCTTTCGCTCTCCAGCTCGCCGACCTCGCCGACTCGCTGTCGCTGCCGCGGTTCCGCGCGGGCGACCTGCGCATCGAGACGAAGCCCGACCTGTCGCCGGTCACGGACGCGGACCGGGCCGTCGAGCGTGCGCTGCGCGAGCGCATCGCGGTGGAACGGCCCGGCGAGGGCGTCCTCGGCGAGGAGGAAGGCGACGACGGTGGCGATATTCGGTGGATTCTCGATCCGATCGACGGGACGCGGAACTTCTCGCGCGGGCTGCCCGTGTGGGCGACGCTGATCGCGCTCGAGCGCGATCACGTGCTGACCGCGGCCGTCGTGTCCGCGCCGGCGCTCGGGCGGCGCTGGTGGGCCTCACGCGGCGGCGGCGCGTTTGCTGACGGCGCTCCGATCGGCGTCTCGCGCGTGCCGGCGCTGCACGACGCGTCCGTCTCGTGCTCGCTCGCACACGACCTCGCGCTGGTCGAGCCGGTCGCGTGGCACGCGCGCGGGCTCGGCGATTTCTGGCAGCACGTCCTCGTGGCGGAGGGAGCGCTCGATGCCGCCGTGGACACGAAGCTCGAGCTGTGGGACTCCGCCGCCGTCGAGCTCGTCGTCACCGAGGCGGGCGGCAGTGCCGGTGTCGCCGCCGACGGACAGTTCGTCACGACGAACCGCGTCGTGCACGACGAGCTGCTGGCGCTACTGCGCGACCGCTGAGACCGCGGCCTCGTAGATCCGGTCGCGTGTGAACCGGTCGAGCTCGTCCGAGAGGACGTCGCTCGGAGCCGGCGGGTCGCCGGGCGGGAACGGCGCGGGCTCGCCGTCGAGGTCGATGCCCTCCAGCCGCTCCGCTTCGACGTGCTCCAGCTCGATGTCGTCGCGGTCGAGCCGCGAGCGGAGCCAGCCGAGCAGCAGCCACGCCTGTGCGTCGGTGCCGTGCACGCGGATCGTCCCGACGTCGGCGATCCCGGGCCAGAGCGTCGCGAGCAGCGAGCGCCAGCGCGACGTGCGCGCCCAGGCGATGTCGGACGCGGCCACGCGCGGGAACAGCTCGACGAGACGCCGGTACGCGAACGGCAGGTCGTCCCACTCGGTCGAGTCGACGATCAGCCGGTCGACCACGCCGACGAGCTGCTCCAGCTCCGGCGCGCCCCAGGGCGGCTCGCCGCGCCAGCGGATGAAGACCGGGAGATCGGACACGAGCAGCGGCAGCACGACGCTGGCCGGCGCCTTCGCGCGCATTCCGCACAGGCGCAGCTCGATCACCTCCGTGCTGACCGTCCGCTCCACACCCGGTAGGACGTACGACTCGACCGAGACGCGGGCGTCGACGCGGTCCTTGCCGGAGTCGGGATCCGGCACGAGCAGGATCGTCCGCGACGGGTGCAGCTCCGCCATGCCTGAGAGCGCGGCGCGGGCCTGGTCGAGCCACGGCTCCGGAACCCACGCAAGGTGCGTCATCACGCTCGTGCGCATGTTCGGCGACCCGCCGAGCGACCCGGCGCCGGCGCGCAGCCGTGCGAGCGCGGTCTCGACGTCGGCGATACGAACGTCCTCGCCGGCCCAGCTGTCGAGCTCGACCGGCGCGCTCAATGGCGCCGCCACGAGCGGCCGTCGCGGTGCAGCAGATCGTCGGCGCTCGGCGGCCCCCACGTTCCGGCCGCGTAGTTCGGGAACCCCGGCCGGTCGCGCTGCCAGCCCGCCACGATCGCATCGACGAGCAGCCACTGTTCCTCGACCTCGTCCGCACGGGTGAACAGCGTCCCGTCGCCGAGCAGCGTGTCGAGGATCAGCCGCTCGTACGCCTCCGGCATCCCGGTGCGGAACGCGCCGCCGTAGAGGAAGTCCATGTGCACGGTGCGGATGGTCATCCCCTGCCCCGGCACCTTCGCGCCGATCGCGAGCGAGACGCCCTCGTCCGGCTGCACGTGCACGAGCAGGACGTTCGGGCGCAGCCCCTCCGACGCGGTCTCCTCGAAGGGCGGATGCGGCGCACGCTTGAACTGGATCGCGATCGTCGTCTCGCGCCGCGCGAGCCGCTTGCCCATGCGCACGTAGAACGGCGTGTCGGCCCAGCGCCAGTTGTCCACGAACAGCTTCGCGGCGACGTACGTCTCCGTCATCGAGTCCGGCGCGACGCCCTGCTCCTCGCGATAGGCCCCCACCTCCTCGCCCTCGACGAAGCCGCGCCCGTACTGTCCGCGCACGACCGACTTCGGCCCGGGAGTGTGCAGCGACTTCAGCACCTTCACCTTCTCGTTCCGCACCGACTCGGCGGTGAAGTCGATCGGAGGCTCCATCGCCGTCAGCGCGAGCAGCTGCAGCAGATGGTTCTGGAAGATGTCGCGGATCGCGCCCGCCGACTCGTAGTAGCCGGCACGGCCTTCGATCCCGATCGACTCGGCCACGGTGATCTGGATGTGGTCGATGAACTGGCGGTTCCAGATCGGCTCGAAGATCCCGTTGGCGAACCGGAGCGCCAGCATGTTCTGGACCGTCTCCTTGCCGAGGTAGTGGTCGATCCGGAAGATCTCCTTCTCCTCGAAGTGCTCGACCAGCATCGTGTTCAGCGCGCGCGCGGACGCGAGGTCGTGGCCGAACGGCTTCTCCACGATCAGCCGCGTCCAGCCGGTGGCGGTGCGCCGCTTGCCCAGCGCCTCGACGATCGTCGGGAACGCGGCGGGAGGGACGGCGCAGTAGTAGACGCGGTTGCCGCCCAGCTGCCGCTCCTCGTCGAGCCGCGTCAGCGCCGCCGCCAGCGCGTCCTCGCCGTCGTCGTCGGCGAAGTCGGTGGGGACGTAGTGCAGCGCGGCCGCGAGCTCGTCCCAGACGTCCTGGCGGAAGTCGTCGCGCGCGTGCTGCTGCACCGCCTGCTTCATGTCCTCGCGGAAGCTCTCGTCGCTGCCCTCGCTCCGCGCGACGCCGACGATGACGAACCGCGACGGGAGCAGCCGGCGCAGCATCAGCGCGTACAGCGCGGGCATCAGCTTCTTGTGCGTCAGGTCGCCGGAGGCGCCGAAGATGACGAGCGCAAACGGATCCGGCGTACGCCGGAGCGACAGCCCCTCCTCCAGCGGGTTCTGCTGTTCCGTCACGGCCGCCATCAGTCCGCCGACTTCACCGCGTGGCCGCCGAACTGGTTGCGCAGCGCGGCGGTGATCTTCGCCGAGAAGTTCTGCTCGTCGCGCGAGGCGAAGCGCGCGAACAGCGCGGCCGCGATCACGGGCGTGGGCACGTTCTCCGCGATCCCTTCGTGGATCGTCCAGCGGCCCTCGCCGGAGTCCTCGACGTACGGCGCGATCTCGTCGAGCTTGCTCCCGTACTCGTCGAACGCGTCGACGAGCAGCTCGAGCAGCCACGAGCGGACGACCGAGCCGTAGCGCCAGATGCCGGCGATCTCGTGCAGGTCGAGATCGAACTCGGAGTGCTCCATCACCTCGAAGCCCTCGGCGTACGCCTGCATCAGCCCGTACTCGATCCCGTTGTGCACCATCTTCGTGAAGTGACCCGCGCCCGACGCGCCGACGTGGGCGTAGCCGTCGTCCGGCGCGAGCGACGTGAAGATCGGCTCCAGCCGCTGCACCGGCTCGTCCTCGCCGCCGACCATGAGGCAGAAGCCGACCTTCAGTCCCCAGATGCCGCCGGAGACGCCGGCGTCGACGAAGTGGATGCCCTTCGCCTGCGCGTCGGCGTAGCGCCGCTGCGAGTCGCGGAAGTTCGAGTTGCCGCCGTCCACGATCGTGTCGCCTTTCGCCGCGATCGTGAGCAGCTGCTGGAACGCGTCCTCGGTGATCTTGCCCGCGGGGATCATCAGCCAGAAGGCGCGCGGCGCATCGAGCTGCGACGCCAGCTCCTCGAGCGACGCCGCCGTGCGCGACTCGACCGCCGGGTCGTACGTCTTCACGTCGTGTCCACGCTCGCGCAGGCGCTCGGTCATCCCGTTGCCCATGCGGCCGAGGCCGATCATCCCGAGCTGCATTTACGTCTCCTCGATGTGGATGCGCGCGACGCGGCGGCCGCGCTCCTTCAGCGACGCGAAGTCTCCCGCGGCCTGCGCGCGGATCAGCCGGCGGAAGCCGAACGGCTTGCCGGGAATGGCCAGCTCCTCGCCGGGGTCGTCGACCACCTGCAGGAACAGACCGGTGTTGGGCCCGCCCTTGTGCAGCTGGCCGGTGGAGTGCAGGTAGCGCGGGCCGTAGCCGTGCGTGACGACACAGTTCGTGCGCGACCGCAGGTCGCGGACCAGATCTGCGATGAGCGTGTCATTGCGCTCGGAGGGAGGCAGGAAAGCCTGGACGCACACATAGTCCCCCTCACTCTCCTGAGCGAGAAGCTCGTCAATCGATCCCTCTAGTCCCAAGTGCGGGTCTTGACCCGTGCTTAGGACCTCGTTCGTCTTGTCCTTGGCCGCCTGGACGTCAGGTTGGTCGAACGGGTTGATCTCGAGATACGCGCCGGCGACAGCGACGGCGAACTCCCAGCGGAAGAACTCCGCGCCGAGCGCGTACGGATCGTCGATCTGCGGCTCGGCGTCCTGCCGGTCTGCGCCGTCGGGCGACTCGCCCGGCGCGGGGATCAGCCCCTTCCCGAGCTTGCCCGTGGACTCGGCGATCAGCTGCTCCGCCCACAGGCCGAACCCGCCCGGAGTCTCGCGGATGCAGATCTTGTCGCGCCCTTCCTGCCAGCCCGTGCCGAACGCGCGGCCCAGCTCGAAGCCCGGGTTGCCCTCGTCGAGGCGGCAGTCGTCGGCCATCCGCTCGGCCGCGGCGAGCAGCCGGTCGACGTCGACGCCCATCAGCGCCGCCGGGACGATCCCGAACGCCGACAGCGCGGAGTAGCGGCCGCCGATCGTCGGCTCGCCCGCGAAGACATGGCGGAAGCCCCGTTCCTCCGCGAGCCGCTGCAGGTCCGAGCCCGGGTCGGTGACGGCGGCGAACGCCGAGCCGCGTTTGCCGGTCTTCTCCCAGAAGTAGTCGGTGTGCGAGCGCGTCTCCAGCGTCGAGCCGGACTTGGACGCGGACACGAACAGCGTCCGCTCGAGATCGAGCGACGCCTCGAGCGCGCGGATCGCCGCCGGGTGCGTCGTGTCCAGCACGTGGAAGCTTTCCACGCCGAACGTACGCCGCAGCACCTCGGGCGCAAGGCTCGAGCCGCCCATGCCGAGCAGGACGACGGTGTCGATTCCGTCGGCTGCGATCTCCGCCGCGAAGGCGGTCACCTCCGGGACGCGCTCCCGCATGCGGCGCGGCTCGTCCAGCCAGCCGAGCCACCGCGCCTCGTCGGCGCCGGTCCACGTGGTCGCGTCGCGCTCCCAGATGCGGTCGATGAGGTCGGCGCGCTCCATGCCGGAGATTAGACCGTTGCCAGCTGCCCGCGCTTCGCACCGATGCCGTCGAGCAGCTCGGTGAACGAGTCGGCGAACTTCTGCACGCCTTCGAGCTCCAGCGTCTCGGTCACGTCGTCGTAGTCGACGCCGACCTTGGCGATCTTCTCCAGCAGCTCGTGCGCCGCCGCCACGTCCTCCACGACGGTGTCGCCGCGCACCTCGCCGTGATCCTGGAAGGCGACCATCGTCTCCCCCGGCATCGTGTTCACCGTCTGCGGACCGATCAGCTCCTCGACGTAGATCACGTCGCGGTACTCGGGATTCTTCGTCGACGTGGACGCCCAGAGGCACCGCTGCGGATTCGCGCCCTTGCCGGCGAGGAACTCCCAGCGCGGCCCGGAGAACGCGTCGCGGAAGTGCGCGTACGCGAGCTTCGCGTTGGCGACCGCCAGCTTGCCGCGCAGCTTCAGCGCCTTCTTGCCGCCGATCTCGTCGAGGCGCCTGTCCGCCTCGGTGTCGACGCGCGAGACGAAGAAGCTCGCGACCGAGTGCACCGCCGTCGGGTCGCCGCCGCCGGCGACGAGCCGCTCGAGCCCGCGCAGGTACGCCTCGACCACGTCGCGGTAGCGCTGCAGCGAGAAGATCAGCGTCACGTTGATGTTCTTCCCGTGCGCGACGCAGTCCTCGATCGCGCCGAGCCCGGGCTGCGTCGCGGGGATCTTCACGTAGAGGTTCGGCTTCGGGATCCACGCGTGCAGGCGCATCGCCTCGTCGAAGGTGCCGTCGCGGTCGTACGCGAGCGTCGGATCGACCTCCCACGAGACGAACCCGTCCTGCGGCGCCTCGTCGTGCACCGGCGCGAGCAGCTCGAGCGCGGCGGCGACGTCGCGCGCCGACAGCTGCAGGAAGATCTCCTTCGGATCGGCGGCCTCGCCGAGCAGCTCCTTCAGCTGCTCGTCGTACGCGTTTCCGTGCGAGATCGCCTTCTGGAAGATGGTCGGGTTGGAGGTGACGCCGACGACGGCGTCCTCCTTCATCATCCGCGCGAGCTCGCCCTGCTCGAGCATGTCGCGCGACAGATAGTCGATCCAGACCGACTGTCCGCGCTCGCTGAGCGTGTGCAGGTTCGACTTAGCCATTGCCCATCTGCCTTTCCATCGCTTCCACTTTGCGCAGCCGCTCGAGATATCTGCCGCTGCCGATGAACGTCGCACCGAGGAACGCGCGCACGAGCTCGGCAGCGAGGCTCGGCCCGATCACCTCGGAGCCGAGGCAGAGCACGTTCATGTCGTCGTGCTCGACGCCCTGGTGCGCGGAGTAGACGTCGTGGCAGATCGCCGCGCGGATCCCCGCGAGCTTGCACGCCGCCACGGACGCGCCGACGCCGGAGCCGCAGACGAGCACGCCGCGCTCGGCGCGGCCGTCGAGAATCGCGTCGCCCAGCTCCTGCGCCTTGTCCGGATAGTCGATGCGCACCGCGTCGGTGTCGGTTCCCAGGTCGACGATCGTGTGGCCGTCGGCGCCGATCGAGTCGAGCAGCGCATCGCGGAGATGGACGCCGCGGTGATCGAACGCGACGGCGACGTTCATCAGGTCACGCGCTCGCGCAGGGCGAGCACCCGCGCGACGACGTTGTCGACGTTGTAGCCGAGGGCGTCGAGGACGGTGCCGCCGGGAGCGGACGCGCCGAAGCGCTCGATCGAGATCGAGTCGCCCTCGCTGCCGACCCAACGGCTCCAGCCGAGCTCGACGCCCGCCTCGACCGAGACGCGCGCCTTCACGTCGGGCGGCAGCACCTCGTCGCGGTACTCCAGCGGCTGCTCCTCGAACAGCTCCCAGCACGGCATCGAGACGACGCGGCCGTGCACGCCCTGCTCGTCCAGCCTGCGCGCCGCTTCGAGCGCGAGGTGCACCTCGGAGCCGGAGGAGATGAGGATCGCGTCGGGCGAGCCGTTCGCGTCGCCGGACTCCCAGAGGACATACGCGCCGCGGCCGACGCCGTCGCGCTGCGTCTCCTCGAGCGTCGGCAGCTTCTGCCGCGACAGCGCGAGCGCGACCGGCCCGTCCTCCCGCTCGAGCGCGACCTTCCACGCGCCCGCGGTCTCCTTCGCATCGGCCGGACGAACGAACCAGAGCTGCGGGATCGCGCGCAGCGCCGCGTAGTGCTCGACCGGCTGGTGCGTCGGCCCGTCCTCGCCGAGACCGACGGAGTCGTGCGTCCACACCCAGAGCGACGAGAGCCGCGACAGCGCGGACAGGCGAACCGCCGGCCGCATGTAGTCGGAGAAGATGAGGAATGTCGAGCCGTACGGCTTGACCATGCCGCCGTGCAGCGCGATGCCGTTGACGATCGAGCCCATGGCGTTCTCGCGGATGCCGAACGCGATGTTGCGGCCGGCGTGCGTCGCGGAGAAGACACCGCCGCCCTTGAACTCCGTCTTCGTCGACTCGACGAGATCGGCGGCGCCGCCGATCATCGTCGGCGTGAAGTGCTTGATCGCGTCCATCACCTTCGCGCCTGCGTCGCGTGTGGCGACGTCCTCGCCGGCGGGGAAGTCGGGCAGCGCGTCGACCCAGCCGGGGCGCGGCTTGCCGGTGTGCACCTGGTCCCAGTCCTCGCGCAGCTCCGGATACTTCGCCGACCAGGCTTCGAGCTTCTTCGTCCATGCCGACTCGAGCTCGGTGCCGTGCGCGGTGCGGTTCATGTGCGCCGTCACCTCGTCGGGGACGAAGAAGGTCTTGTCCGGGATCCCAGCCGAGCGCCTCCTTCGTCGCGCGCACCTCGGCCTCGCCGAGCGGCGCACCGTGCGACTTCGCCGTGTCGACCGCGTGCGGCGCGCCGTACGCGATGTGGCTGCGGATCGACGATCAGCGACGGCCGCGTTCGTCTCCGCCTTTGCGTTCCCTATCGATTCGCGCAGCGAATCCAGATCATTCGCGTCGTCGACGTGCTGCACATGCCACCCCTGCGCGGAGAGTCGCGCGCCCTTGTCCTCGCCGCTGAACGACAGCGACGTGGTGCCGTCGATGGTGATGTGGTTGTCGTCGTAGAAGTAGACGAGCTTCCCGAGCCCGAGCTGTCCCGCGACCGACGCCGCCTCGTTGGAGACGCCCTCCATCAGGTCGCCGTCCGAGCAGATCGCATAGACGTGGTGGTCGACGATCTCGTCGTACGGGCGGTTGTAGCGCTCGGCGAGGAACCGCTCCGCGATGGCGAAGCCGACGCCGTTGGCGAAGCCCTGGCCGAGCGGACCGGTCGTCGCCTCGACCCCCGGCGTGTGATGCACCTCCGGATGGCCCGGCGTGAGCGACTCCCACTGGCGGAACCGCTTCAGCTCCTCGAGCGAAAGGTTGTAGCCGGCGAGGTGCAGCGTCGCGTACTGGAGGATGCACGCGTGCCCGGCCGAGAGGATGAAGCGGTCGCGGTCCGGCCACTGCGGATTCGCCGGATTGACCTCCATCACCTCGCCGTAGAGGAGGTACGCGAGCGGAGCGAGCGCCATCGCCGTGCCGGGATGGCCCGCGTTCGCCTGCTGCACCGCATCCATCGCCAGCGTGCGGATGGTGTCGATGGACAGCTGTTCGATGTCAGTCTTCGCCACGGAGCACCTCGTAGAGCCGCTGCTGCCTCTCCCGAGCCGAACGATATTCGTCCACCCGGTCTCCGCGGGGCTGGAACGCATTTCCGAGCGGTGCGGCGGCCGCCTGGTAGCCAAGTCGTTCCAGGGTCGTAACCGCCGCTCCGCGGAGCGAGGCCTCCTCCACCCCGGACGCCACGACGGGCCGGCCGAGCGCGTCGGCCATGATCTGGATCCAGTCCGGGTCGTGGAGCAGGCCGCCTGCCGGTGGCGACGATCTCCTCGAGCTCCGGCAGGAGATCGGCGATCGCGGCGAAGCGAAATGCGACTCCCTCGAGCGCCGCCTGCCGGAGATCGAGCGGCGTCGTCGCGAAGGTCAGACCGGTGACCGTGCCCCTCGCCGCCGGGTCCCAGCCGGTCGAGCGCTCGCCGCCGAGGAACGGGAGGAACGTCAGGCCGTGGTCGTCCGGGCCGCGTCCGGCGAGCGAGCCCGCGGGAGCCGCGAGCGTCCGGCCCAGCCAGTCGTCGAGGTTGCCGCCGTCGGAGAGGGCACCGCCCTCGACGACGCGGCGCTCGTCCGAGCCGGTAGAGGAACAGCCCAGGCCGCGGCTGCGGCTCGTCCGTCTCGTACAGCACGCGCAGCGCCGCCGAGGTGCCGACCATCAGCGCGGCCCGGCCGCGGCCGGTGCAGCCGGCGCCGAGGTTGGAGCAGGCGCCGTCGAACAGCGCCGGGTACCAGGCACCGTGCGGCTCGTCCCCGATCCGCGGGCAGCCGGCTCCTCGTCCACGCCGACGAGCTCCAGCAGCTCCGCGATCCCAGCAGCTGCCGGCGAGGTCGAGCAGGCCTGTCGACGAGGCGATGGACACGCTCGTCGCCGGCTCGACCCCGAGCAGCTCGGCGTAAAGGTAGTCGCCGATCGAGACGAAGCGCGTGGTCGCGGCGAAGACGTCGGGCTGCGCCCCCGCCAGCCAGAGCAGCTTCGCCGGCCAGAAGCTCGGGTGCAGGTGCTGACCCGTACGGGTGTGGACGGCCGCCGGGTCGGTGCGGCCGCTTCAGCTCCGCGGCCGCTCCTGCCGAGCGGTTGTCCCGCCAGCCCAGCACCGGCGTCAGCGGCCGTCCCGTTCGCGTCGAGCGCGAGCAGGCTCTGGCCGAAGCACGAGACGCCGACCGCATCCACGTTCCGGTCGCGTCCGGCGACCACCTCGCGGACGAGCGCGACGACCTCGTCCGGGTCGTCGCCGCCGTACGCGGCCTGCCGCAGCTCGTCGACCGGCTCGCCGCGCTCGCCGAAGACCTGGGCCCGGACGGACGAGGAGCCGACGTCGACCGCGAGTACGGACACCACGCGGCGAATCTACCCTTGGGGCGGCATGGCCGTGGTGATCGCATCCAATCTCCGCAAGGAGCTCGCCGGCACGCTCCTCTTCGACGGGGTGTCGTTCAGCGTCGAGCGGCGCGACCGGGTGGCGCTGTCCGGCCCGAACGGCGCGGGCAAGACGACGCTGCTCCGCATCCTCGCCGGAGAGACCGAGAAGCACGGCGGCGAGCTCGCGTTCGAGAAGGGGACGCGCGTCGCCCTGCACGACCAGCGCCCGCCGGTGGAGCGCGACGTGACGCTGCGCGAGTACGTGCTGTCCGGCGCGCGCGACCTCGTCGCGCTCGAGCAGGAGCTTGCGTCGCTCGAGCAGGCGATGGCCGGCGGCGCGCACGACCAGGCGACGCTGAACCGCTACTCGGCCGCGCAGGCGCGGCTCGAGCACGCGGGCGGGTACGGCTGGCGCGACCACGCGACGCAGGTCGTGCGCGGACTCGGCTTCGCCGACGAGCAGCTCGACCGGCAGCTGCGAACGTTCTCGGGCGGCGAGCTGACGCGTGCCTCGCTCGCGCGCGCGCTCGGCGGCGATCCCGATCTGCTGCTGCTGGACGAGCCGACGAACCATCTCGACGTCGCCAGCCTGGAATGGCTGGAGCGCGAGCTGCAGAGCCTCGACGCCGCGGTCATCCTCGTGGCGCACGACCGCTGGTTCCTCGAAGCCGTCACCACCGCGACGCTCGAGATCGTCGCCGGCCGCGCGACGTTCTTCCCCGGGCCGTGGCACGCGTGGCGTCGCGAGAAGGCCGCGCGGATGGTGCACGCGCAGAAGCAGGCGGACCGGGTGCAGGAGGACATCGTCCGGCTCGAGCGGTTCGTCGAGCGCTTCCGCGCGAAGAAGGAGAAGGCGAAGCAGGCTCAGGCGAAGCTGACGCAGATCGAGCGGCTGAAGAAGGAGCGCGCCGACGCGGCGGACGAGGTGGCGCTGCTGTCGCGGCGGCGGCGCACGCTCGGCTTCGAGTTCCTCAAGCCCGCGCGGAGCGGACGCACCGTGATCGAGGTTGACGGGCTGACGCTGCGCATCGGCGAGCGCGAGCTGATTCGCGACGCGTCGTTCGCGCTGGAGCGCGGCGAGCACGTCGCCCTCGTCGGGCCGAACGGCTCGGGCAAGACGACGCTGCTGGAGACGCTGCTCGGCCGCCGCGAGGCCGCGGCCGGGAAGATCCGGCTCGGGCACGGCGTCGAGCCGGCCTACTTCTCGCAGCAGGAGGCGGAGCTCGACACGCGCGGCACGGTGCTGCAGTGCGTGCAGACGATGACGGGCCTGAACCGGCCGGACGCGCAGTCGCTGCTCGGCCGCTTTCTCTTCTCCGGCTGGGACGAGCACGAGAAGCCGGCGGCGGTGCTGTCCGGCGGCGAGCGGCGGCGGCTCGCGCTTGCGGTGACGGTCGCGTCGGGCGCGAACTTCCTCGTGCTGGACGAGCCGACGAACCATCTCGACCTGGACAGCCGCGAGGCGCTCGAGGCGGCGCTGGAAGCGTTCCCGGGGACCCTGCTGCTCGTGTCGCACGACCGCGCCCTCCTCGACGCCGTCGCCGAGCGGACGCTGGCGATCGAGGACGGCGAGCTGCACGCATACGACGGCGGCTGGGCCGAGATGCTGCGGCGGCGCGACGAGCGCTCGGCGAGACCGTCAGCGCCGAAGGAGGCGAAGCCCGCGAAGCCGAAGCCCGCTGCTCCGAAGCCGAAGCCGCGACCGAAGCGGCCGAGCGAGCTCGACCGGCTCGAGGCCGAGATCGCGGCGCAGGAGGCGGAGGTGGCGAAGCTCGAGACGAAGCTCGCGGAAGACTGGTCCGACGTCGACACCCTCGCCGCGCACAAACGCTCGCGCGACGCGCTCACCGCGTTGCTGGAACGGTGGGAAAACCTGTTCGAGCAATCCCAGGCGTAGAGCCAAATCGGAGCGAATGCCTGGCACCTCTTGCCCCTGAGGTGCCAGGCACGACAGGGCCGTCAGGTGCCAGGCACCACAGGGCCGTCAGGTGCCAGGCACCGGAGAGCCGCTAGGTGTCAGACGCCGCAGAGCCGTTCCGTGTCAGGCACCGAAGGTCTTCTCGAAGCAGAGACTGAGCGCCCGCGTGGCATAGATGCCGTAGCACGTCGGCATCCGCTCGTACCCCGCCGTCTCGTACAGGCCCAGCGCCTCCGGCTGGCGGTCGCCGGTCTCCAGCACGATGCCGGCGTAGCCGAACCGACGCGCCTCCTCCTCCAGCGCAACGAGCAACTGCCGACCGAGCCCGCGGCCGCGCGACTCCGGTACGACGTACATCCGCTTCAGCTCGGCCCGCGTCTCGTCGAAACGGCAGACGCCGCCGCAGCCGACCGCTCGTCCGCCGTCGTCCCGCACGACGAGGAACACGCCGTCCGGCGGCACGAACATCGCCGCCTCCCGGGTCGGCCCGATGTCGGCCTCGCCCTCGTACCGACCGCGCATCTCCGCCTGCTGCGCGTCGACGAGCGCCGTCACGTCGGGCGAGTCGAACGGCTCAGGCCCAGAAGCGCTCAAACGCAGAGTCCAGTGGAACGGCAGTGACCTCCGTCCATTGCCCGTCGGCGCAGCGGATGACGAAGGCCTGGTCGACGTCGAGATCGATGCCGTTGCGATGGCCGACGGCGCGGTAGATCGCAATCGCCCAGTCGTCGTCGGCGAACACGGTGTGGAGCGAGCTGCGATAGGTGCCGTTCGTCTCGAGCCCGGTCCTACGCAGGAACTCGACCACCTCACGGCGGCCGCGGTACTCGCCGCTCATGCTCGTGTTGCCGGGGACGCGCCAGACGATGTCGCGCGAGAGCGCCGCCGAGATCTGCATCGCATCCCTTCCGAACGCTGCGAACACCCGCCGTGTCAGCGCCGCGTTCGGATGCTCGTCCGTCACTCGTCTGCTCCGAGCGTCGCGACGACGGCCTCCGCGATCACCTTCAACGGCCGGCCGGACACCTGGCTCGCCTTGCGGAGCCGCGCGAACGCCGCGTCCTCCGACAAACCCTCCTTCTGCATCAGCAGCCCCTTCGCGCGCTCGATCACCTTCCGCGCCGCCAGCGCCTCGGCCAGCGACTCCGCCTCCTCGCGCACCGCCTGCAGCTCCTCGTGGCGTGCCCGCGCGGCCTGGATCGCCGGCAGCAGATCCTGCTCGCGGAACGGCTTCACGAGATAGCCGAACACGCCCGCCTCGACCGCGCGGGAGACGAGCTCGTCCTGCCCGTACGCCGTCAGCATCACGATCGGGATCGGGCGCTCCTCGAGGATCTTCCGCGCCGCCTCGATCCCGTCCAGCTTCGGCATCTTCACGTCCATGATCGCGAGGTCGGGCTGCTCGCTCCGCGCGAGCTCGACCGCCTCCTCGCCGTCGCGCGCCTCCGCGCACACCTCGAAGCCGGCGCGCTCAAGCAGATCTCGCAGATCGAGCCGGATGATCGATTCGTCTTCGGCGACGAGGATGCGCATCAGGCCGGGAACACTACTTCCGCGCGCGTGCCGTCCTCGCGTCGAAGATCGAAGCTGCCTCGCAGCTCGTCGCGGACGAGCGCGTCGACGATCGAGAGGCCCGTGCCCGGCGCCGCTCCGTTCGGGCCCGGTCCCTGGTCGGCGATCGTGAGCACGACGTCGCCGTCGTGCTGCGCCAGCTCGATCCGCACCGTGCCCTCGCCGTGCTCGAGCGCGTTCTGCAGCAGCTCCGAGAAGACGAGCGCAAGCGCGGTCGCGCGGTTGCCTGCGAGCACGACCGGCTCGAGTCGCGCCTCCACGTCGCGTCCGACCGCGAGCCCCTGCACGAGCATCGCGCGCAGCCGGTCGATCAGCTCGGACAGCTCAACCACCTCGTCGCGCTGCTCCGTCAGCGACTCGTGCACCGCGGCGATGGCGAGGATCCGGTTGACGGAGTGCTCGAGCGCCTCGCGCGGATCGACTCCCTCTGCCCGCGACTGGAGCCGGAGCAGCGACGCGACCGTCTGCAGGTTGTTCTTGACACGGTGATGGATCTCCTGGGCGAGCACGCCGCGCATGACCGCGCGCCCGTGCTCCAGCGCGACCGCGGCGTGGTGGGCGATCGCCTCGAGCAACGCGCGGTCGTCGTCGGAGAACGGAGCGTCGCGGTCGGCCACGAGCTCGCCGATCTGCCGCCGCTTCCAGCGCAGCGGCGTGCGCACCGCATATGCGCCGGCGCGACCCTCGGGCCACGCGATGCGGCCGTCCTCCAGCACGAGCGCCGCGCCGGTGGCCTGCACCGCATCCATCGTCGTCTTCACGATCGCCTCGAGCGACTCCTCGAGGTAGAGCGACTCCGAGACCGCCTCCGAGATCCGCGCCAGTGCCTCGAGCTCCGCCACGCGGCGCTGCGCCTCCGAGTAGAGCTGTGCGTGCACGATCGACTGCGCCACCTGGTCCGCGATCGCCGTCAGCAGGTCGATCTCGGACTCGCCGTAGGAGCGCGGCTTCCGAGTACGCACGTTGAGCGCACCCGCGAGCCGTTCGCCGTGCACGAGGATCGGCACGGCGAGGATCGACTCGTACTCGTCCTCCGGGAGATTTGGGAACAGCTTGAAGCGCGGATCGAGGTGCGCCGCCGACGGGATCATCACGGGCGCGCGCTCCGCGGCGGCGAAGCCGGTGATCCCCTCGCCGGGCCGCATGCGCGGCCGCCGCGTCATCTCGTCGACATGCGTCCCGTGCGTGGCGCGCAGGACCAGCTCGTTGCTGCGCTCGTCGTAGAGATAGACGAAGCACGCATCCGCCTCCACCGCGTCCGCGACGTTCGTCGCGACGAGGTGCAGCACCTCTTCGAGATCGAGAGTCGAGTTGACGGCGGCGATCGTCTCGGTGAGAAGCCGCAAGTGCCGCTCGGGTGCATCCACGCGCCGTATCGTAGGGTCCGTGGCTCTATCGAACTGGCTCCTGTTCTTCCACCTGCTCGGCGCGTTCAGCTTCTTCGCGGGCGCAGCGGTCGCCGGGACGCTCCAGCTGGCGGCGATCCGCCGCGAGCGGCCGAGCGAGATCCTCATGCTGCTGCGGCTCACGCGGGTCGGCGTCGTCCTCGTCGGGATCGGGGCGCTGTTCACGCTCTTCTTCGGGATCGCGCTGGCCGAGCACCTCGACTACGGGCTCTCGCCCGCGTGGATCCAGGCGTCGCTCGGGCTCTGGGTGGCGGCGATGGCGATCGGCGGGATCGGCGGCCGCTCGGCCCGGCACGCGCGCAACCTCGCCGAGCGGCTGGCCGCCTCGGGAGACGAGCCGAGCGCGGAGCTGCGGAGCCTCGTGGCCCACCGGCCCTCGCTCTGGGCCAGCTACCTCAGCACCGTCCTGATCGTGGTCGTCGTCGTCCTGATGGTCTGGCGGCCCACGTAAGCCAAAGAAGGAAAATGGCCGGAGTTAACAAACCTTTTACGCCGACCCCGCAAATTCCCTTGCAGGGCAGGAATAGGTTCCCATCTGTGAGCGCCCTCGCCATAGACCTGCGCCGGACGGCCGGCTACATCGTCTCCGATCGCCAGGGACGGCTCGTCGGCAAGGTCGAGTGCCCGATGTACGGCACCGCACCCGACGTCCCGGACGCCCTCTCGGTCAAGTCGGGCCTCTTCTCGCGGCGCCGCCGGCTCGTCCCGGCCGACACGATCGACCAGATCGACGGCACGAGCGGCGTGATCGGCCTGCGCGTGGATCGCGAAGCGATCCGCTCGTTCCTCTAGATCCCGCGAGCCTCTCCCCAGAACGACCACGAGCCGCCATAAGCGACTCGCGATCGGCCGTCAGTTGGGCCTCGCCTCCGCAGAGGACGAGGCCTCCTGGATTGTTACCCGGATTGCACCACCCTGACAAGGGGCTCAACCGCGTCTTAACGGTCGTCTACAGCACCGCCAGGTACTTCTTCATCTCCCAATCGGTGAGCTGGACGCGGTACTCGTCCCACTCCTTCCGCTTCAGCTCGATGTAGCGGGAGAAGATGTGGTCGCCGAGCGCCTTCTTCACGAGCGCCGACTCGCGACAGCGCGTCGATCGCCTCGCCCAGCGTCTCCGGCAGCGAGACGATTCCCTGCTCCTTCCGCTGCTCCGCGGTCAGGTGGTAGAGGTTCGTCTCCATCGGATCCGGCAGCTCGTAGCCCTGCTCGATCCCTTCGAGGCCCGCGTGCAGCAGCGCCGCGAAGGTCAGGTACGGGTTGCACGCAGGGTCGGGGCAGCGGATCTCAGCCCGCGTCGCCTGCTCGGAGCCGGGCTTGTACAGCGGGATCCGGATCAGCGCGGAGCGGTTCCGCTGCGACCACGCGACGTAGACCGGCGCCTCGAAGCCCGGGCACGAGCCGCTTGTACGAATTGACCCACTGCGCGAACACGGCGGCGATCTCGCGCGCGTGCCGGAGCTGGCCGGCGATGAACTGCTTGCCGACGGCGGAGAGGTGCCACTTGTCGTCGCCGTCGAAGAACGCGTTGCGGCCGCCGGTGAACAGCGACTGATGCGTGTGCATCCCCGAGCCGTTCTCGCCGAACAGCGGCTTCGGCATGAACGTCGCGTGGTAGCCGTGCTGCTTCGCCACCTCCTTGACGATCAGGCGGTACGTGAGCATGTAGTCCGCCATGTCGAGCGCGTTGGCGAAGTGGATGTCGATCTCGTGCTGGGACGGGCCGACCTCGTGGTGGTGGTACTCGACCGGGATCCCCATCGACTCGAGGGCCCTGATCGTGTCGCGGCGGATGCCGGTGGCCGCGTCCAGGGTCGTCTGCGCGAAGTAGCCGCCCTCGTCGAGCGTCTCCGTGCCGTGCTCGTCCTTGAACAGGAAGTACTCCGCCTCCGGGCCGACGTTGAACGTGTCGAAGCCCATCGCCTGCATGCGCTCGAGCGCACGGCGGAGCGCGAAGCGCGGGTCGCCGTCGTACGGCTTGCCGTCCGGCGTGACGATGTCGCAGATCATCCGGCCTTCCAGCTCGTTCGGCAGGACCCGGAACGTGCCCGGATCCGGGATCGCGACCATGTCGGACTCCTCGATCGCGTTGAAGCCCGTGATCGACGAGCCGTCGAAGCCCATGCCGTCGTCGAGCGCGCCCTCCAGCTCGCTCCTGGTGATCGAGAAGCTCTTCAGGTGCCCTTCGAGATCGGTGAACCAGAGCAGCATGTCCTCGATGCCGCGCGCGTCCACCTCGTCGAGCACGGCCTTCCGCGCCTTCGGATCCGACGTCGCGCGATTCTTGCTCTCGACCTGCGCCATTGCTCGTTCCTCCCTGGAAAATGCGACCAGCCCGGTAAGGCCACTAACCTACTCGACGTGCGGATCCTCGTCACAGGTGGCGCCGGCTTCATCGGCTCGCACTTCGTCAAGCGGCTGCTGCGCGGCGGCGAGGACGTCGTCGTCCTCGACAAGCTGACCTACTCGGGGAACCGCGCCAACCTGCCGGACGGCGTCGAGCTCCAGCAGGGCGACATCGCCGAGCCGGAGGACGTCGCCCGCGCCGCGCGGGACTGCGACGCGATCGTGAACTTCGCCGCCGAGACGCACGTCGACCGGTCGATCCTCAGCGCCGAGGAGTTCGGCCGCACCGAGTTCCGCGGAACGCAGGTCCTGCTCGAGCACCTGCGGGAATCGGGGCAGCGGCTCGTCCAGGTCTCGACGGACGAGGTGTACGGCGACCTCGAGTCCGGCGGCTCCTCGCGCGAGATCGATCCGCTGCGGCCGTCGAGCCCGTACAGCGCCGCCAAGGCGGCCGGCGACCTGCTCATCTCCGCCTATGTACGGACGTTCGGCGTCAGCGCTTCGATCACGCGCGGCTCGAACACGTACGGCCCCAACCAGTATCCGGAGAAGTTCATCCCGCTGTTCGTCACCAACGCGCTCGACGGCGAGGCGCTGCCGCTGTACGGCGACGGCCGCCAGGTACGGGACTGGCTCTACGTCGAGGACCACTGCGCCGGGATCGAGCTCGTCCTGCGCGAGGGCGCGCCCGGCGAGATCTACAACGTCGGCGGCGGCGACGAGCACGAGAACCTCGAGGTGGCGCAGCGGCTGATCGAGCTCACCGGCGCCGATCCCTCGCTCCTGCGCAGGGTCGAAGACCGCCCCGGCCACGACCGGCGCTACTCGCTCGACACGGCGAAGCTCGAACCGCTCGGCTGGAGGCCGGAGACGGGATTCGCGGACGGGCTCGCGGCGACGGTGGAGTGGTACCGCGCGAACCGGCCCTGGTGGGAGCCGATCAAGTCCGGCAGCTACCGCGAGTACTACGAGCGCCAGTACGGCGTGCGCCTGGCCGCCTCCCGCTCCGTCTAGGAATCCGCCGCCCGGGGGAGAAATCCCCTAATTCGGGCCATGTTCATGGGAATTCGTCGCGCCATCGTTCTCGCCGCCCTCGCCGCACTGGTGGCGGTGGGCTCCGCGCAGGCCGGCTCCGTCTGCACCGGCTCGTGCTACGCCGCGCCGGCCGGCTCGGGAGCGCTCTTCGTCATCACCGGACACGGCTGGGGCCACGGCGTCGGCATGAGCCAGTACGGCGCCTACGGCTATGCCCAGCACGGGTGGACGTACGCGAAGATCCTCGCCCACTACTACCCCGGCACGAAGCTCGGGAAGACGTCGACAACGTCGATCCGGGTGCTGCTGGCGGACAAGCAGAAGACGCGTGAAGATCTCCTCGACGGTGCCGTTCACGGTCACGGACGGGAACGGAGCCCGGCACACGCTTGCCGCCGGGACGTTCAGCATCGGCACGGCGCTGCAGCTGCCGGTGGACGGCGGCGCGCCGCAGCCGCTGACGGCGCCGCTGACCTTCGCGCCCGGCCCCGGCGGCCCGCTGACGCTCGGCCGCGCCTACCGCGGGCGGATCCTGCTCGACGTCGTCGACGGGAAGCTGCGCGCGATCAACATCGTCCCGCTGGAGCAGTACCTGGACGGGGTCGTGCCGGCCGAGATGCCGTCCAGCTGGCTGCCGAACGCGCTCGACGCGCAGGCGGTCGCGTCCCGCTCGTATGCCCTGGCGACGCGGCAACTCGCGGCGCCGTTCGACGTCTATTCGGATACGCGCAGTCAGATGTATCTCGGGATCGGCGCGGAGCAGCCTGCGACCACCGCCGCCGTCACGGCGACGGCCGGACAGGTGCTCCTGTACAAGGGCGCGGTCGCCACCACCGTCTTCTTCTCCAGCTCCGGCGGCGAGACGAGCTCCAGCGTGGACGCCTGGGGAGGCAAGCCGACGCCCTATCTCGTGTCCGTCCCGGACCCGTACGACGTGATCTCGCCGTTCCACGACTGGGGCCCGGTGCCCGTCACCGCCCAGACTCTCGCCAAGGATCTCCACGTCGTCGGTACCGTGGCCGACGTGACCACCACGCTCAACCTGTCCGGTCGCGTGTCCCAGCTCGACGTGACCACGCTGACGGCGACCTCGAACTTCCCGCTCCAGTCCACGATGGGCGCGAATGCCTTCCAGAGCGCCCTCGGGCTGCGGTCGACCTGGTTCGACGTGGGCGTCCTGTCGCTCGCCGCGCCGGTGCCGAGTCCTGCCCGTCCTCGTACGGCACGAGCGTGACGCTGAGCGGCTTGATCCGCGGCATCGGCGGCGTCTCGCTCGAGCAGCGGCTCAACACCGGAACGTGGCAGCCGGTCGAGCCCGGTGGTCGCCCAGCCGGACGGAACGCTCCAGCTGACCGAGACGCCGACGATCCACGACGGACTACCGGCTCGCGACCACGCAGGCCGCCGCCGCGTACGTGCGGATCAAGGTGATGCCGGTGGTGACGCTGTCGGCCGCGGCGTCGACGACGATGCTGCAGGGCACGATCACGCCCGCCCTCTCCGGCGCGCCCGTCCAGATCCAGCAGCTGAGCCCGAACGGGCTCACCTGGACGACGGTCGCCACGGGCGCCGTCGATCCGACCACCTCGTCGGCCACCGGAGCCACCGGAACGTTCACCGTGCCGGTGCCGCTCACGGCAGGCACGTACCGCGCAGTCATCGCCGCCCGGCCACGGGTACTCGCCGGGCACCTCGGTGCCGCTCACCGTGAACGGCTGATGAAGCGGGCGCTGCTGGTCGCCATCACCGCGGCGCTCCTGCTCGCGGCGCCGGCTGCTGCCTTCATCCCCACCGATCCGCTGGCGTCGAAGCAGTGGTACCTCACGGACGACCACGCCTTCGACGCGTGGCCGACGCCGCCGATCCTTGCGCCGGTGAAGGTGGCGATCGTCGACTCCGGCATCGACGACACGCATGCCCGACCTCGCCGGACAGGATCGTCGACGCGAAGAGCTTCGTCGGCGGCAGCCCGCTCGTCGACACCGAGGGCCACGGCACCTTCGTCGCCGGCGAGATCGCGGCGAACCTCGACTCGACCGGGGATCGTCGGGATGGCGTACTCGTCGCAGCTGCTCGTGGCGAAGGTCGTCAAGCCGGACGGCTCGATCCCGCTCACGGCCGAGGCGGACGCGATCCGCTGGGCGGCGGACAACGGCGCGAGGGTGATCAACCTCAGCCTCGGCGGGCTCCGCGATCCGCTCCACCCCGAACGCGACTTTTACTCGGCGCTCGAGGCGAGCGCGGTCGCGCTACGCGGTACGCGCAAGGGCGTGCTCGTGGTCGCGGCCGTCGGCAACTCGGACGAGTCGCCGTCGTCGCCGTGGAACTACGCGAGCTACCCGGCCGCGCTGCCGCACGTGATCGGCGTCAGCGCGCTGAAGCGAGAACGGCGACGTCGCCGGCTTCTCCAACCGCGACGTGATCTACAACGACATCTCCGCGCCCGGCGTCGGGATCTTCTCGACGTTCCCGCTGGCGCTTACCTCGACCCGGCCGACGTGCACCGATCAGGGCTACTCCGACTGCGGCTCCGCCGACTACCTGGACGCGGAGGGGACGTCGTTCGCCGCACCGCAGGTGTCCGCCGCCGCGGCGATGCTCTTCGCCGTCGACCCGTCGCTGACGCCTCCCAGGTCGGAACGATCCTCGAGCACAGCGCGGACGACGTGAACGCGTCCAACGGCTGCTCGCAGTGCGCGATCGGCCGCGACCGTTTCACCGGCTGGGGACGGCTCGACGTCGCCAGGGCGATCGCCGCGCTGCAGGCGCCGCTGCCGGCGCCGGACAAGTACGAGACGAATGACGACGCCGGGAGCCAGGCGTGGCAGCTGTGGGGCAAGACGATCCCGGTTTCGCGCGTCGCTCGACTACTACGACGACCCGGTCGACGTCTACAAGGTCGCGATCGGACCGGGAGAGCAGCTGAAGGCGAAGCTGACGGCGGACTGGGCGGGAGCGGACGTGAACCTCGTGCTGTGGAGGCCCGGCACGACGACCGTCCTCGGCAGCCGGGCGAAGCCGCAGCTGCGTGCCGCGCAGTCGGTGGCGACGGGAGCCGTCCAGCAGCTCTCGTACAGGTCGAAGATCCGCGGCTGGTACTACGTCGAGGTGAAGGCGGCCGCACCGGGCGGCGGCGGGTACACGCTCGACATCACCAAGACGACAGTCGCGAAGCGCTAGCGCCACCGGCTCTCAGCAGCGCCACTCGCGCCCGGTGTCCCCGCGGGACACGTCCCGGTGTCAGACACGGCACACAGAAGTGTCACGACTTCCTCACGAGAGGTGCGCAAACGTTCCACAGCTCCGCATGGACAGACGCGCGGCGACGCCGGGACGTGTCCGCTGCGGCAGACATGTCCTTGTGTCAGACACCGGGGGTCTGCGGCGCTACTGGTTCTCGAGCAGCTCGTCCTCGGCAACCGGCCGCAGGACGCGGGCGGGGTTGCCGACGACGATCATCCGCGCGGGCACGTCCTTCGTCACGACTGCTCCCGCGCCGACGAAGGCCTCCTCGCCGATCTCGACGGCGGGGCAGAGGACGGCGCCGCCGCCGATCCTCGCGCCCTTGCGGATCACCGGGCCGCGGATCAGCTCGTGCCGCCGCTCCGTGCGCCCCATGAAGTTGTCGTTCGTCGTGACCACGCACGGCGCGATGAAGACGTTCTCCTCGAGCGTCGAGTAGGCGGTGATGTACGCCTCCGCCTGGATCTTCGTCAGCGCGCCGATGGTGGTGTCGTTCTCGACGAGCGAGCCGCGGCCGATGACGACGTCGTCGCCGACGTCGACCCGTTCGCGCACGCACGACTGGTCGCCGAGGATCACGCGCGCGCCGATCCGGGAGCCGGCGAAGACGACCGCGCCGGTGGAGACGATCGTCCCGTCACCGATCACCGTCGGCGGCAGCGGCTCCCGCTTGGCGGTCGAGCGCGGCGACAGCGTCGGCTGCTTCCCCACCACGGCGTGCTCGAGCACCTTCACGCCCTCGCCGAGCACCGTGCCCGGATAGACGATCGCCGTCTCGTGCACCTCAGCCATGGCGCAGCGACTCCGTCAAACGGTCGAGCGCCCGCACGACGCGCGCCCCGTCCTCCGCGACCTTGCGCCGGTCGCCCTCGCCGGCGATCAGCCGCAGGAACTCCTGGCACTCGAGCTTCAACGGCTCGTCCGTGGCGATCTTCGGGATGAAGATGTCGCCGGAGCGCGTCTGCCACTCGCCGTAGCTCTCCGCCCGCTTCCACGGCGACTTCTCGTACACGGTCACCTTGCGCTCCAGCTCCATGTCGTCGAACACGACCATCTTCTCGCGGCCGACGACGGTCATCTTCCGCATCTTGTGCGGGTCGAGCCACGACAGGTGCATGTGCGCGATCTTCCCGCTGGGGAAGCGGAGGTAGCAGAAGACGACGTCCTCGACGCCCTCGGTGAGGAAGTCGCGGCCGTGCGCGACGCACTCGCCCGGCTCCTCGTCGAGCAGGTAGAGGATGACCGAGAGGTCGTGCACGCCGAGCGACCACAGCGCGTTCTCGTTCGTCCGCACGATGCCGAGGTTCTGCCGGTTGCCGTAGACGCAGAGCACCTCGCCGAGCTCGCCCGCGACGATCAGCGTCCTTCAGCTTCCGGACGCCGGGGTGGTAGAGCAGCAGGTGGCCGGGCATGAGCACGAGGTCGCGCTCCGCGGCGATGCCGATCAGCTCGTCGATCTCGGCCGAGCGCATCGCCGGCGGCTTCTCGACGAGGACGTGCTTCCCCGCCTCGAGCGCCTGCTTCGCCAGCGCGTAGTGCGTGGGCACCGGCGTCGCGATCACGACGCCCTCGACGTCGTCCGCGGCGAGCAGCTCCTCGAACGAGGCGGTGATGCGCGCGCCCGGGTAGCGCCCGGCGAACGTCTCGCGCAGACCGTCGTCGAGGTCGCAGAGCCAGGACAGCGCCCCCAGCTCGGAGAAGTTCCGCGCGAGGTTCGGGCCCCAGTAGCCGAGGCCTGCAACGCCGATCAAAGCTTGAAGACCTTCGGAGACTGCGTGCCGTTGTCGCCGGTGGCGTTACGCAGATCGACGATCAGGCTCGCGTCCTCGACCAGCTTGTCGTAGTCGATCGAGTGGTGGTCGGTGACGATCACGACGACGTCGTGCGCGGCCGGATCCAGCGGCACCGACTCCATCGTCAGCCCGTGCTCCTCGAACCGCGGCACGTGCGGGTCGTGGTAGGCGACGTCGGCGCCCGCGTTCTGCAGCAGCGAGATCAGCTTCAGCGCCGGCGACTCGCGCATGTCGCCGATGTCGGGCTTGTACGCGACGCCGAGGATCAGCACCTTCGAGCCCTTCAGCGATCGCTGCTTCGCGTGGTTCAGCGCCTGCGACACGAGCGAGCGGCAGAAGTACGGCATCTCCTCGTTCACCTTGCCGGCCAGCTCGATGAACTCGGTGTAGAAGCCGAACTCGCGCGCCTTCCAGGTCAGGTAGAACGGGTCGATCGGGATGCAGTGGCCGCCGAGGCCCGGGCCGGGGCTGAACGGCATGAACCCGAACGGCTTCGTCGCTGCCGCGTCGACCACCTCCCAGATGTCGATGCCCATCCGGTCGCAGAGGATCGCCAGCTCGTTGACGAGCGCGATGTTGACCGAGCGGAAGATGTTCTCCAGCAGCTTCGTCAGCTCGGCCGACTCCGGCGTGGAGACGCGGTGCACCGTCGTCGATCGCGCTGCCGTAGAGCGCAGCCGCGCGCTCGGTGCAGGCGGGCGTGATCCCGCCGACCACCTTCGGGACGTTCTTCGTGGTGAAGTCGGTCCGGCCCGGGTCGACCCGCTCCGGCGAGAACGCGAGGAAGAAGTCCTCGCCGCAGACCAGCCCGGACGACTCCAGCACCGGCTGGATCTCCTCCCGCGTCGTGCCCGGATACGTGGTCGACTCCAGCACGACCAGATGCCCCTTGCGCAGCCGCGGCGCGATCTGCGCGACGGCGCTCTTCACGATGGACAGATCCGGCTCCCGCTGGCGGGACAACGGCGTCGGCAGCGCGATCAGGATCGCGTCCGCCTCGCGCAGGACGTCGTAGTCGGTCGTCGCCGACAGCCCGTCCGCGACGAGCTTCGCCATCACGTCGCCGGGCACGTCCTCGATGTAGCTCTCGCCGCGGTTGATCATGTCCACGCGGGACTGCTGCACGTCCACGAGCACCACGCGCTGGCCCGCCTCCGCGAACACCTGCGCCAGCGGGACGCCCACGTAGCCCGCACCGATGATTGCCACATCCGGCTTCATGCCGGGGCAAGGCTAGCGCGCAGTGCCGCGGCCACCCGCGGGGAAGCGTTCCCGTCGCCGTACAGCTGCGGCAGCCCCTCCGGCATCCGCGCGGCTACGACCGCGGCTGCGAGAGCGTCGGGGTCGTCGTCGACGAGCACGTTCGCCCCCAGCTCGACGGTGTCCACCCACTCCGTGGAGGGCCGGGCGGTGACGCAGGGGACGCCGTACCAGTACGCCTCCTTCTGCAGCCCGCCGGAGTCGGTCACGATCACCCGCGCCTGCGAGCAGAGCGCCGCCATGTCCAGGTAGCCGAGCGGATCGATCATGCGCACGCGCTCGCCGAGGGCGAGCCCGTGCGCCAGTACCGCGTGCCGGGTGCGCGGATGCACCGGGAAGACCACGGGTTCGTCGATCGCGTTCAGTCCCGCAACGATCCGCCGCAAGCGCGGTACCTGCACGTTGGCCTCGCGGTGGATGGTGGCGGCGACGTACCCGCCCGCGGCGAGCTCGAGCCGGTCGAGCATGGTCGAGCGCTCGCGTGCGATCGGCCCGAGCCGGAGGCACGCGTCCGCCATCACGTCGCCGACGACCTCGATCTTCCCGGGAACACCTTCCGCGCGGAGCGTCTCGGCGGAGCGCTCGTCCGGGCAGAGCAGCAGTGCGGCCACCCGGTCGACCGCCACCCGGTTCCGCTCCTCCGGCATCGACCAGTCGCCGCTGCGCAGCCCCGCCTCGACGTGGGCGACCGGAATCCCGGCGTCCAGCGCCGCCTCCGTGCCCGCGAGCGTCGAGTTCGTATCGCCGAACACGAGCGCCCAGTCCGGCCGCTCCGCCTCGAGCGCGGCAGCGATCCCCGGCCGCATGCGCTCGGCGTCGGCGGTGTGCAGGTCGAGCCGGTACGCCGGCTCCGGCAGCCCCAGCTCCTCGAAGAAGACCTCGGACAGCTCCCGGTCCCAGTGTTGACCTGTATGGAGTGTGACCTCGTCGATACCCGCCTCCCGCAGCGCAGCCGCGAGCGGACCCGACTTGATGAACTGCGGGCGGTTGCCGACTACCGAAAGAACCTTCATGACGTCGAGGCTACAATGCCGCCGGTTCTCGGGCCGTTAGCTCAGTTGGTAGAGCAGGGGACTCTTAATCCCAAGGTCGAAGGTTCGAATCCTTCACGGCCCACTTTCCCGCTTCGCCCGCTTCGCGCTAGCAGGCGCGCTGCGCGCGCGTGCTACGCGCTTCGCTTTCCGCTCGCTCATTAGCGAGCCGGCGGGGCCGGCTCGCGTTCGGGGAACGCGGCGGTGCGAGCCGCGCCCGCGCAGGTCGGGCGCGGCACCTGGCGAGAAACGGCCACGTCCCGGGGTCTGACCCCGCATCGGATGCTGCGCCCCGCGACCACCGGATCAACTAGGCTCTTGGCCGGATGCGCAAGGGGCAGATTTTGACGCTTCTCGGCATCGGCCTGGTCGCGGGCGGGGTCGCCACCGCAGTCGCCGTACTGCCCACGTGGCTCCCCGTGCAAGCGTCGCGGGAGGCCGGCCGAATCGATTTCACGATCTGGTTCACGATCGTGATCTCGATCGTCATCTTCGCCATCGTCGCGGCGGTGATGATCTACGAGATCACCAAGTTCCGCGCGCGCCCCGGTGACGACTCCGACGGACCGCCGATCCACGGCCACACCGGCCTCGAGATCGGCTGGACGATCGTCCCGCTGGTGATCGTGACGTCGATCGCGATCGTCAGCGCCATCGTCCTCTCGCGCAACGGCAACGCGGGCGTGAACCCGCTGCGGATCGACGTGACCGCGCAGCAGTACTCGTGGTCGTTCACGTATCCGGAGTCGCGCGGTCTGACGTCGGCGGTGCTCCGGCTGCCGAAGGACCGCTCGGTGATGCTGACGATCAGCTCCAAGGACGTGATCCACTCGTTCTGGGTGCCGGAGTTCGGGCAGAAGCAGGACGCCGTGCCCGGACTGCACACGACGCTGCACATCACCCCCGACCGGATCGGGACCTATCCGGTGATCTGCGTCGAGCTGTGCGGCCTCGGCCACTCGACGATGCGCAGCGAGGCGATCGTGATGACGCCCGCGGCGTTCAACAAGTGGCTCGCGAGCCAGTCGTCGGCGATCGCGTCTCCGAACGCGGCCGTCTCCGGGGCCGCCGTCTTCAAGAACAACGGCTGCGGCGCCTGTCACACGCTCACCGCGGCCGCCGCGACGGGCAAGGTCGGACCGGACCTGGACAAGCTGCAGCAGTGGGCCGCCCAGGCGAAGCAGCCGCTCGACTCGTTCGTGAAGACGTCGATCACCGATCCGAACGCGTACATCCAGCCGGGATATCCGAAGAACGTGATGCCGCCGACCTTCGGCTCGACGTTGTCGGCGCAGCAACTCGACGCCCTCGTCCAGTATCTGATCAGCTCCGGCAAGAAGGGATGATCACGAGCACGTGACCGCAGCAACTCTTCACGACTCGCATCCGCCCGCTCCGGCCCGGCACGGCCTGGCCCGGCGGCTCCTGCTCGGCCCGGGTTGGATCCGCGCCGCGTGGATGTTCTGCTTCTTCGCACTGATCGGCGTCGGGCTCGTCGTGCTGATCCGCTGGGCGGCCGACTGGCATCCGTTCCTCGACAACCAGATCGCGGTCCTCGTCGGGCTGCTCGTCTGCGGCCCGCTCGGCTTCCTCGCCGGCATCGGCTGCTTCGACTACTGGGTCTACTACGCCCTCGGAAACCCGACGCGGCCGGAGGACCACTCGGGTCACGGCGCCAGGACGTGGCGCGACTACTTCCGCGTCAACACCGACCACAAGGTGATCGGCGTCCAGTACCTCACGACCACGATGATCTTCTTCATCATCGGCGGGATGCTGGCGGTGCTCGTGCGCGCCGAGCTGGCGCGGCCGGGGATTCAGTACTTCGACCCGCAGACGTACAACGGACTGTTCTCCGTGCACGCGTCGCTGATGATCTTCCTGTTCATCATCCCGGCGTTCGCGGGTCTCGCGAACTTCGTCGTGCCGCTGATGCTCGGCGCTGCCGACATGGCGTTCCCGCGGCTGAACGCGCTGTCGTTCTGGCTACTGCCGATCGCCGGGATCATGATGGTCGCGTCGTTCCTCGTCCCCGGCGGCGCCTTCGCGTGCGGCTGGACCGGCTACGTGCCGCTCTGCTCCACGCACCAGCCGCTCGGCGCGGTGTTCTTCAACCAGGCCGTGCAGTGGGCGGGCGCGTCGTCGATCATGACGGCGCTCAACTTCCTCGTCACGATCATCACCATGCGCGCGCCGGGAATGACGTTCTGGCGGCTGCCGCTGCTCGTCTGGGCGAACTTCACCACGTCGCTGCTGGTCGTGATCGCGACGCCGTTCATCGCCGGCTCGCAGTTCTTCTCCATGTTCGACCACGTGATGCACACGTCGTTCTTCAACACGGCGACGGGCGGCTACCCATTGGGGTACCAGCACATCTTCTGGTTCTACTCACACCCAGCCGTCTACATCATGATGCTGCCCGGCTTCGGGATCATGAGCGAGGTCATATCCACCTTCTCCCGGAAGCCGATCTTCGGCTACCGGCTCATGGCTCTGTCGCTGATGGCGATCGTCGTCCTCGGCTTCTCGGTGTGGGCCCATCACATGTTCGTCAGCGGCATGGCGTCGTGGCTGCGCGTGCCGATGATGATCACGACGCTGCTGATCGCCGTCCCGACGGGCATCAAGATCTTCAGCTGGCTCGCGACCATGTGGGAGGGGAAGCTGCACTTCAACACGCCGATGCTGTTCGCGCTCGGCTTCCTCTCCATGTTCGTGATCGGCGGGTTGTCCGGCGTCATGCTCGGCGCGGTCCCGGTCGACATCCACATGAACCAGACGTACTTCGTCGTCGCGCACATCCACTACGTGCTCTTCGGCGGCTCCGTCTTCACCATCTTCGCCGGGATCTACTACTGGTTCCCGAAGATGACCGGGCGCATGTACGACGAGAAGCTCGGGAAGCTGCACTTCTGGCTCACGTTCGTCGGCTTCAACCTCACCTTCTTCCCGATGCACATCCTCGGGACCGAGGGGATGCCGCGCCGCGTCGTCGACTACGCACCGAAGTTCGCGGGGCTGAACATGTTCATCTCGCTCGCGTCGTTCGGGCTCGCCGCCTCGACGATCATCTTCCTCTACAACGCGATCACGAGCTGGCGCTCCGGCGAGCGCGCACCCGCGAACCCGTGGCACGCGATGACGCTCGAGTGGCAGGTCAGCTCGCCGCCTCCGACGTTCAACTTCGACGAGATCCCGCAGGTCGTCGGCTCGCCGTACGGGTACGGCATCCCCGGCGCGCAGCACGCGATCCTCACGCCGTCGCGCGCGCCCGAGGAGGTGCCGGTCACATGAGCGCGGCCGAGAACGGGACGCATCTGATCCTCGTCGTCGCGAACGAGACCGTCGTCTCGCCGTCGCTCGTCGAGCTGCTGGAGGAGAAGGCGGCCGAGCAGTCAATCCGCGTCGTCGTCGTCGCACCGGTGAACCAGCCGCGTCAGGGTTACGTCGTCTACTACGACACGCGCCGCGCTGCCGCACGCCGCCGGCTCGACCGGACGCTCGACCTGCTCCGCAAGGGAGGCGTGCCCGCGACCGGCGTCGTCGTCGAGTCCGATCCGGTGTCGGCGCTCCGCGACGGCATCGCGCAGCTGGAGCCGCACGAGATCATCGTCTCGACGCACCCGCAGCAGCAGTCGGGCTGGCTCCGCCGCAACGCGGTCGAGCAGATGCGGCGGGTGGCCGGGCCGATTCCGTTCGAGCACGTCGTCGTCGACCTGGCGGCCGAGCACGGCCAGGCGAACGTCCTCGTCGTCGCGAACCAGACGGTGCTCGGCGAGCCGCTGCTGGCGAAGATCCGCGAACGCGCGGCGCAGAGCCCGGCCGGCTTCCTGATCATCTCGCCGCAGGGAGAGTCCGACGGGAGCTACGACGAGGCGGAGCACCGGTTGCTCCGCGCCGTGACGCTGCTCCGCTCCGAAGGGCTCGACGTCCACGGCCAGATCTCGCATCCCGATCCGTACGCGGCGGTGATGCAGACGATCGAGGACGAGCGCGTGGACGAGCTGATCGTCTCGACCTTCCCGGATGCGCGCTCCGGCTGGATGCGCCGCAACCTCGTCGAACGGCTGCGCGCCGACACGAAGCTTCCGGTCGACCACGTCGAGGTCGACGTCCCCGAGGCGGTGACGGCGTAGTGGCCGCGCACGCGCCCGCAGAGCATCTCGATCACCACGGCCCGCCGCCGACGCACTACTCGTCGAAGGTCACGCCCGCCACGCTCGGGATGTTCCTGTTCATCGGGTCGGAGATCATGCTCTTCGGCGCGTTCTTCACGGCGTACTTCTTCGTCCGCGTCGCAGCCGGGACGCCGTGGCCGACGCCGCCGTTCCAGCTGCCGGTCTACGTCGCGTTCATCAACACCTGCATCCTCGTCACGTCGAGCGCCACCGTGCACTGGTCGCTGCAGGCGATCAAGAAGGGCAACGTCTGGGGCCTGCGCGCCGGGCTGCTGCTCACGTTCCTGATGGGGCTGACGTTCCTCCTGTCGCAGATCGCCGAGTACCTGCGCATCGGCTTCAACACGAGCGACGGCGCCTTCCCGACCATCTTCTTCTGCCTCACCGGCCTGCACGGAGCGCACGTCTTCGTCGGCCTCTCGATCCTCCTGTTCATGACGATCCGCGCGTATCGCGGCCACTTCTCGGCCGAGCACCACCACGGCGTCGAGCTGGCCGGGATCTACTGGCACTTCGTCGACGTGATGTGGATCGTCGTCTATTTGACGGTCTACATCCTCTGAGCACCCGAAATCCGCTGCGGAGCGAGGCCGAGGCATTTCGCTTTCTCGGCGTCGTGATCGTCGGCGCGCTGGTGATCGCCGCCGCGGCGTGGCTCAACACGTGGGTCGGTGTCGCCGCCGCGGTCCTCGTCGTCGCCGCGCTCGTCCGCTGGGTGCGGAACGGCCCGTCTAGAGACTGATGCGGTAGCGCACCTGGGCGACGTCCACGCCGAGGTGCGGCTCGACCTTCCGCGCCCACTCGCCGTCGTCGGCGCGCCAGCCCTCCCGCTCGTAGAAGCGACGCGCGCGCGGATTGTCCTCGAGCACCCAGAGGATCGCTTCGAGAAAGCCGCGTTCGCGCAGCGCCGCCAGCGCGTCGCGCATCAGCGCGGGCCCGGCGCCGCCGCCCCAGGCCTCCGGCAGCGCATAGATGGCATAGAGCTCGCCGTCACCCGGCTCGTCGCCGGCAGGCCCGGTCGACGCGAAGGCGACGATTTTCCCCTCCTCCTCCGCGACGAACACGTCCTCCTGATGCTGCTCCCGCTCCGCCAGCGCACGGTCCCAGCCGAGCCGCCGCCGCTCCGGATCGAGGCCGCCCAGCCGCTCCGCTCCGAAGATGTGCTCGTACGCGGCCTGCCACGTGCGGACGTGAACCGCCGCGATCCCGGCGGCGTCCTCCGGACGCGCCCGCCGTACGTGCACTGGACTTACTTGCCGGCGGAGGAGGATACGAACTTCGCCACGGCGGCGATCTGCGCGGGCGTCAGCTTGCCCTTGAAGGAAGGCATCACGCCGCCGCCGACCGTCACCTGGTGCTCGACGATGCCCTGCGCCGGCTTGAGCTGGTCGAGGTTCGGGCCGACGGTGCCGGTCGCTCCGGCCGCCGCGAGCGTGTGACAGCTCGCGCACTCGTTCTGGAAGATCGTCTTGCCGTCGTTCCCGAGCTCGGACGGCGGTTTCACGGCGGCCCCGGTCCCGGCCACGGTGGCGACGTAGGCCGCCACGTCCTGGGCGTTCTGGCCCTTGACGAGGTTGTCCGGCATCGGCTTCGAGGCCTCGCGGATCTGCAGGAGCACGACGTTCTGGATCGTGCTCTGCTTGAAGCCCTGCGCCCTGCTCGGGCCGAATGCGTCGTCGAGGTTCGGGCCGACCGTGCCTGTCGCGTTGGCCGCCGCGAGCGTGTGGCAGCCGGCGCAGGAGGACTTGAACAGCGTCTCGCCGTTCTGCGTATCCGCCGTCGGATCGGCCTTTCCGCCCGTGCCGCATCCGGCGGTGAGCAGCATGGCCGCGACGGCAAGCGTGACCCCAAGAACGATCCGGCGCACCGGCAGGAGTCTAACCAGACGGATCCGACGAAGCGGTGGCTGCCGTTACTTCTTGGGCTCCGGAGATTACTTCTTAGGCTTCGCCGGGGCCGGCTCGAGCGCCTTGATCAGCTGGCGCACCTGCGCCGCCGTGGACGCGTCCGGGTTCAGCTTCAGGTACGCCTTGTACGCGGCGATCGCGGTGAGGTTGAACGACGGCTGGCCGGTCACCTGCGCCGCCGTCTGTGCCGTGTTCCCGAGCTGGAACTGCGCGTTCGAGTTGCCCGGCTGGAGCTTCGTCAGCTGCTGATAGGTGGCGACCGCGTCGGAATAGCTCAGCGACATGCTCTGGTACAGGTTGGTCGCGACCTGCCCGGCGAGCGAGGACTGGGCGGCCTCGATCGGATTCGTGCCGATCCCCTTGCCGAGCGGCCCGCCCGGCAGGAACGACGTGCTCGGCGAGACGAGCTGCTGGTTCTGGTACGCGTTGCCGTACTGGTTCTGGAAATCGGTCGCCTGCGACAGCTGCAGGCCGGCGAGCTCGGTCAGCGCCTTCCCGTCCTTCTTGGCGATGGCGGTGTACTGCTGCAGCGCCGTGATCGCGGCGGCGGTGTCGCCCTTCCCCTCGTAGGCAGTGGCCAGCTTGCGGTAGCCGGCCGGCGAGTTCGGATTCTTCTGGATCTCCTTCTGGGCGCTCGAGACCGAGGTGCCGGAGGAGTGGAAGATGTTGATGTTGGTGAAGAGGTCGCTCAGCCCGCTCGTGCCGGAGCCGACGCCGAGGAAGGCGAAGGTGACGGCGAAGAGGATGGCGAGCAGGAAGTAGACGAACTTCGCCTTGCGGCGCATGCGCGAGAAGAACAGCTGCTGGGTCGGGTTGCCGCCGCTCTTGTGATGGCGGCGGGCGCGCGCCGGGGTCTTCGGCCTGGCCGCAGCCGCCTGAGCTTGCTTCGCCTTGACTGCAGCCCGTGCCATCGCGCGCTCAGGGTACCGATCAGGACTCGGGAACGGTGGGCGCCGCGTAACGTGCCGGCGACCGCCGCTCCACCCAGACCGCCAGCCAGATCGAGCTCTCGAACAGGATCCACATCGGCAGGAGCTCTAGCGCTGTCGTCACGGGGTCTGGACCGGGCAGCCCGAGGGCGACGACGGCAGTGATGAAGTACCCCATCCGCCGGTGCTTCCGCAGCGTCGCCGACGAGAGGACGCCGAGGTAGACGAGCCCGAGCACGACCAGCGGCAGCTCGAAGACGACGACGATCCCGAGCAGCACGGTGGAGACGAACGAGTAGTACGGCTTCGCCTGGATCAGGTTGTTGAACTGCTCGGTGTCGTAGCTCGTCAGCCAGCCGACCGCGCGCGGCAGGAGGACGAAGTACCCGAAGGCGAGGCCCGTGAGCCCGAGAACGGTGGCGAAGGCGACGAGGCCGAGCACCCTCCGCTCACTGCCGGCGTCGAACGCGGGCGCGAAGAACGCCCAGACCTGCCAGAGGATGATCGGCAGCGCCAGCAGGAACCCGGCGTAGACGCTCACGGTCACGGAGACGATGAACGGCTCGGCCACGCCCAGCGTCACCGGCTTCCGGTGATGCGACGGCAGCGGCGCGTTCAGCCAGTCGAGGATCTGCGTGTGGAAGACGAACGCGACGATCGTCGTGAGGATGAGCGCGCCCAGGACGATGAAGATCCGCCAGCGCAGCTCCTCCAGATGCTCGACAAGCGTCGCCTCCTCGCCGTAGCCGAGGCGGCGGGGCAGCCGTCCCATCGGAGGCTAGACGGTCTCGCGCTCGTGCTCTGACGAGGGCGCCGCGGCGGCCGACTCGACGGGAACGGGCGGCGTGGCCGTCGTTTCGACGGACTGCACCGGCGCGATCTGCGGCGTCGGCGTCTGCTTGGGCTCCTCGGACTCATGGCCCGTGACGGAGTCCTTGAACTCACGCATGCCCGAACCGAGCGAACGACCGATCTCCGGGAGCCTCTTCGCGCCGAACAGCAGCAGCGCGATCAGGAGCAGGAGGATGATGTGCGTGGGGCTGGTCCAGCCGGTCATTGTGGGCCCCAGGGTACCACCGCGCAGGATCCACTGAGCGTCCGCGGCGGGACAGCTTCGCCGAGGGCGTCTCCGCTAGACTGAGAGCGGTGGTTTGTGCGGGGTGAAACTCCCGCAATTCTTTGGAAATGAGGCCGTGCTAGTGAGTTTGCTGAAGCTCGAGAATCTGCACGTAGCGCTGGAGGACGGCACCGAGATCGTCAAGGGTGTCGACCTCGAGGTGGACACCAACCAGGTGCACGCGATCATGGGGCCGAACGGCTCCGGCAAGTCGACCCTCGCCTACGCGGTCATGGGCCATCCGGCCTACGAGGTGACCGAGGGCAAGATCTTCGTGGACGGCGTCGACGTGACCGAGATGGGCGCGGACGAGCGCGCGCAGCGCGGCCTGTTCCTCGCCTTCCAGTACCCGCACGCCATTCCCGGCGTGACCGTGACGAGCTTCCTGCGCAGCGCGATCAACGCCGTGCGCAAGGGCCGCAACGGCGGCGTCGACGATCCGATCGCCATCCCCGAGTTCCGCAAGGAGCTGCTGGGCCAGATGGACCGGCTGAAGGTCAGCCGCGAGCTCGCCTCGCGCTACCTCAACGACGGCTTCTCCGGCGGCGAGAAGAAGCGCGTCGAGATCCTGCAGATGGCGATGCTGAAGCCGCGCATCGCCGTGCTCGACGAGACCGACTCCGGGCTCGACATCGACGCGCTCCGCGTCGTCGCGACCGGCGTGAAGGAGCTCGTCGGCCCCGACATGGGCGCGCTCGTGATCACCCACTATCAGCGAATCCTCGACTACATCACCCCGGACTACGTGCACGTGTTCGTGGGCGGGAAGATCGTCGAGGAAGGCGGGCCGGAGCTCGCGAAGAAGCTCGAGGCGGAGGGCTACGCGCCCTACGAGGGGGTTGCTGCGTAATGGCCCAGGTCGAGAGAACAGAGTCCGAGACCGAAGTCGTCCAGGGCATCGGCTCCGACTACGCGATCAAGTACGGCTTCCACGTCGACGAGGACTACTTCTTCAAGTCCGGGCGCGGCCTGTCGCACGAGCTCGTCGACGCGATCTCCTCGCACAAGGGCGAGCCCGACTGGATGCGGAAGTTCCGGCACAAGAGCCTGGACTACTTCCTTGCGCGCCCGATGCCGACCTGGGGCGGGAACGTCGGCGAGATCGACTTCGAGAACATCTTCTACTACATCAAGCCGACCGAGAACCAGGCGAACTCCTGGGAGGACCTGCCGGCCGACATCAAGGACACCTGGGACAAGCTCGGCATCCCGGAGGCGGAGAAGAAGTACCTCGCCGGCGTCGGGGCGCAGTACGAGTCCGAGGTCGTCTACCACAAGCTCCAGGAGGATCTCGTCAAGAAGGGCGTGATCTTCCTCGACACCGACACGGCGCTGCGCGAGCACGAGGATCTGTTCCGTCAGTACTTCGGCACGATCATCCCGCAGAACGACAACAAGTTCGCGGCGCTGAACTCGGCCGTCTGGTCGGGCGGCTCGTTCATCTACGTGCCGCCGGGCGTGTCGATCGACATGCCGCTGCAGGCCTATTTCCGGATCAATGCAGAGAACATGGGCCAGTTCGAGCGGACGCTGATCCTCGTCGACGAGGGCGCCTACGTGCACTACGTCGAAGGCTGCACCGCGCCGATCTACTCGAGCGACTCGCTGCACAGCGCCGTCGTCGAGATCGTCGTCAAGAAGGGCGGCCGCTGCCGCTACACGACGATTCAGAACTGGTCGAACAACGTCTACAACCTCGTGACGAAGCGCGCCGTCGCCTACGAGGACGCGACGATGGAGTGGGTCGACGGCAACCTCGGCTCGAAGCTGACGATGAAGTACCCGGCCATCTGGCTGATGGGCGACCGAGCGCACGGCGAGGTGCTGTCGATCGCGTTCGCCGGCAAGGGCCAGCACCAGGACGCGGGCGGCAAGTGCGTCCACGTCGCGCCGAACACGACGTCGATCATCACGTCGAAGTCGATCTCGAAGAACGGCGGCCGTGCGGGCTATCGCGGTCTGCTTCAGGTGGACAAGGCGGCGCACGGCGCGAAGTCGAAGGTGGTCTGCGACGCGCTGATCCTCGACGAGGAGTCGCGCTCCGACACCTACCCGTACATGAAGATCGAGGCCGACGAGGTCGACATCGGCCATGAGGCGACCGTGTCGAAGATCGGCGCCGAGCAGCTCTTCTACCTGATGTCACGCGGCCTCTCCGAGACCGAGGCGAGCGCCATGATCGTCTCCGGCTTCGTCGAGCCGATCACGAAGGAGCTGCCGCTGGAGTACGCCGTGGAGATGAACCGGCTGATCCTGCTGCAGATGGAGGGTTCGGTTGGCTAGAGCAGAAGCGCTCGAGGCCTACGCACGCCTGCCGATTCCCGACACGACCGAAGAGCACTGGCGCTTCACCGATCTGGCCGGGTTCGACCCCGAGTCGTTCGCCGGCGCCGCGTCGGCCGAGATCGAGACGATGCTCGACCTGGACGTGGCCGGCTATGCCACCGTCACCGCCGACGGGATCGAGATCACGAAGGCGCCGGAGGGCGTCACGTTCGCGCCGCTGCCGGAGGACTTCGACCGGCTCTACTCGCTCGTCGGCTGGGACGAGAAGTTCGCCGCGCACAACGCGGCGATGTGGACGAACGGCCTGCTGGTCGTCGTGCCCAAGGGCGTCGTGTTGGACAAGCCGCTGTACGTGCGGATCGCCGTCACCGGCCAGACCTTCTGGCGGCTCGTCGTCGTCGCCGAGGAGGGCGCGCGGGCCTCGCTGATCGAGGAGTACGCCTCGCCGGCTCTGGACACCGCCGCCTACTCGAACGCGGCGGTGGAGCTGTTCGTCGAGCAGAACGCGAAGCTCGAGTACGTGTCCCTCCAGAATCTCTCCAACCAGACGTGGCACTTCGCCACGCATCACGCGCGCGTCGAGCGCGACGCCGAGCTGGACTGGGTGGCCGGAGGCTTCGGCTCGAAGAAGGGCAAGACGCGCATCCAGAACGACCTGAACGGGCAGGGCGCGACGTCGCGGGTGACCGGCGCGTACTTCGCCGACGGCGAGCAGCACCTCGACTACGACACCTTCCAGGAGCACATCGCGCCGAACTGCGAGTCCGACTTCGCCTTCAAGGGCGCGCTGCGCGACAACGCGACGGCGGTCTGGCGCGGGATGATCCGCGTCGAGCCGGACGCGCAGAAGACGAACGCGTACCAGGAGTGCCGCAACCTGATGCTCTCGCCGACGGCGCACGCGGTGCCGATCCCCGGCCTGGAGATCATGGCCAACGACGTGCGCTGCACGCACGGCGCCACCGTCAGCCGCGTCGACCGCGAGCAGCTCTTCTATCTGATGTCGCGCGGCCTGCCGCGCGCGGAGGCAGAGCGGCTGGTCGTGCGCGGCTTCTTCCAGGACGTGCTCGACCGGATCGAGCTGGAGCCCGTACGCGAGGCCGTCACGGCCGCGCTCGAGGCCCGCATCCCGCAGGTGTAACACCGCTTTGCCCGGCCGCGAATGCGGCCGGCTTTAGGGGTCTGCGCGCATGGCGAAATCCGCGCGAGCGGATTTTGGCATGCATTAGCCAGCTTTCACGGTCGCGGTGACGGCGCCCTTGCCGCCGCGCAGCGTGAACGTGTGCGAGTGCTTGGAGCCGGCCACCTTCGCGGTCAGGACCTTCTTGCCGACCTTGAGCGTCACCTTCCAGGCCGAGGCCTTGCCCTTCCACGTGACGATGTAGTGCGGCGCGTGCTCGACGACGAGGATGCCCGTGGCCGACTTCGTGGTCGTGCCGCCGCCGCCGGTCCCGCCGCCGCCGCCTGTTCCGCCGCCGCCGCCGCCGGTCCCTCCGCCGCCGCCGCCGGTCCCGCCGCCGCCCGTTCCGCCGCCGCCGCCGGTCGAGCTCTTGATCAGGTACGGCACGACGGCGAGGGACTCGAAGTCGCCCTCGGCCACCACCGCGGGGTTCGAGCCGTCGGCGGACATCGTCCACAGCTCGTCCGTGTCGCTATCAACGGGGTCGACCGGGGTGTCGGCGTTGTCGTCGGCCCCGGGGCTGGCGGCGTCGCGGGAGAAGACGATCGTGGAGCCGTCGGAGGTGAAGACCGGCCAGTAGTCGTACTCCTGGCTGAGCTGCGTTACCGACCCGTCCGAGACGGAGACCGTGAAGAGCCCCGGGTTGTCGTACGAGCCGGCGAACGCGATCTTCTTGCCGTCCGGCGAGAACGAGAGCCGGCCGCCGTTGAACAGCGCGCCGGCGACGCCGGTCGCGAGCTGCCTCACCGTGCCGCCGGCCACCGGCTGGAGCTCGAGCGCCACCACCTCGTTGCCGTTGCCGTCGGTGCTGTCGCGGACGAAGGCCACCTGGGTGCCGTCGGGAGAGAGCTGCGGCAGCGAGTCGGTCGCGCCGTCGGGGCTCGTGACGAGAGCCTTCGGCGTCCCGCCGGCGAGCGGTACGGAGTAGATGCCGGCCGCGAGCGTGTCCGAGCCGTTGGGCGCGATGGAGAAGATCACGGACTTGCCGTCCGGCGAGATGGAGCCGTCCTGCGCACCGTCCGTTCCCGGAAGGTCGACGACGGCGCCGCCGGCGGCGGGCACGAGCGCGAGCTCCGTCACGTCGCTGCCGTTCGAGAGGGCGAGCACGAACGACCCGTCCGGGGTGATCGCGAGCGCGGCGAGCGTCGTGCTGCCGTCGCTCTGGTAGATGGTCGTGGGCGGGCTGTTCGCAGCGGTGCCGAGGTAGACGTTCCCGTCCAGGTCGGAATAGGCGATCGGCTGCGACGAAGCGAGCCGGGCCGCGGAGCTCCCGCCGGCCGTCGCGGCCACCAGGGCAAGTCCGCCCGCGAGGGCAGCCAGAAGCGAGCGAAAGCGCACGACTCACGTGATAGCACGGGTTCGGCGGCTCCGACTCCCCCACACAAGACTCTTAATCAACCCTTCATCGGGGGAATCCACGCTGCGACTCACCCCGAACTTAGCTTTGACTGGAACAATCCGAGGCTCCACGACGAAGGGGAGGTCTTCGTGTCCGAGCAGGCGAACGGGTCGGCGCTGTCGCCGGCCGAGATCAGCGAGCGGCTGGAGCAGGCGCTCTTCGAGATCCGGCGGGTCATCGCCGGGCAGGACGCGATGCTCGAGCGGGTGCTCGTCTGCCTGCTCGCGCAGGGTCACCTCCTGATCGAGGGCGTGCCCGGACTGGCCAAGACGCTGACGATCAAGACGACCGCCGGCGTGCTCGGCGGCAGCTTCGCGCGCGTCCAGTTCACGCCCGACCTCGTCCCCGCCGACCTCGTCGGCACGCGCATCTACCGGCCCGACCACGGCACCTTCGACACGGAGCTCGGCCCCGTCTTCTGCAACTTCCTCCTCGCCGACGAGATCAACCGCGCTCCCGCGAAGGTGCAGTCCGCGCTGCTCGAGGTGATGCAGGAGCGGCAGGTCACGATCGCGCACACGACCTATCCGGTGCCGGCGCCGTTCCTCGTGATGGCGACGCAGAACCCGATCGAGTCCGAGGGGACGTACCCGCTGCCGGAGGCGCAGGTCGACCGGTTCATGCTGAAGATCCTGATCGACTACCCGGAGCACGACGAGGAGCTGACCATCGTCCAGCGGCAGCTCGTGCCACAGCCCGAGCTGCGCGAGGCGCTTTCGCTCGACGATCTGAAGGCGCTGCAGGCGGCGGCGATCGACGTCTACGTCGACCCGGCGCTCGTCAGCTACGCCGTCGGGCTCGCGTCCGCGACGCGCAAGCCGGCAGACGTCGGCCTCCCGGATCTCGGCGACTACATCTCCTACGGCGCCAGCCCGCGCGGGCCGATCAGCATCACGCAGGCGGCGCGCGCGCTCTCGCTGCTGCGCGGCCGCGACTACGCGACCACCGAGGACGTGCGCGCACTGGCGAAGGACGCGCTGCGGCACCGGCTCGTGCTCAGCTACCAGGCGCTGGCGGAAGGCGTGACGCCGGACGCGATCCTCGACCGGGTGCTGGCCGCCGTCCCGGTTCCGGAGGTGAGCCTGGCACGGCCGAGCGCGGCATGAACGTCGCACCCCTGCTCGGGCACGGCACGCCCGAGCGGCCCGGGCCCGGCCCGCTGCCGATCGAGCTGCTGCGCGCGCTCCAGATCGACGTCAGCCGCCGCATGGAGGGCATGCTCGCCGGCGATTACCGCTCGTCGCACTACGGCGAGGGCGTCGAGCTGGCGCAGGTGCGGCCGTACCTCCCCGGCGACGACGTACGCCGGATCGAGTGGAACGTCACCGCCCGCACCGGGACGCCGCACGTGCGCGTCAACCTGGCCGAGCGGGTGCTCGTCACGTGGCTCGTGCTCGACACGTCGGCGTCGATGCACTTCGGCACCGGCGAGCGGCGCAAGGCCGACGTGGCGGACGGCGTGGCGATCGCGACCGGCCACGTCGCCACGCGGCGCGGCAACCGGCTCGGCGTCCTCACCTTCGGCGACAGCGCGCCGGCGACGCTGCCGCCGGCGCAGGGACGCATGGGGCTGATCGGACTGCTCGCCGCGCTGCAGCGGGATCCGGAGGAGACCGCGGTCGGCGCGACCTCGCTCGGCGGCGCGCTCGCGCGTGCGGACGCGATCGCGCGCCAGCGCGGCGTGATCGTCGTCGCCTCCGACTTTCGCGGCCCGCTCGACTGGCGCAAGCCGCTGCTCGAGCTGATGAGCCGCCACGACGTCCTCGCCGTCGAGATCCGCGACCCGCGCGAGCAGGAGCTGCCTGACGTGGGCGAGCTCTGGCTCGTCGACCCCGAGACGGGACGGCAGATCCGCGTGGACACGCGCAGCGAGAAGTTGCGCAACCGCTTCGCCGCCGCGGCCGCGGAGGAGCGGAGCGGCGTCGCTCGGGTGCTGACCTCGCTCGGCGTCCCGCACGTCGTGCTCTCGACCTCCGGCGACTGGCTGCGCGCGTACGCCGACTTCCTGGGCGGCCGCCGGTGACGTTCGATCACCCGGACGTGCTGATCGCGCTGGTCGCCGTGCCGCTGCTGGTGCTGCTCTGGCTCCGCTACGACCGGCGGCGCAGAGCCGGCGCCGCGCGCTTCGCCAGCCTCGCGTTGGTTCCGAATCTGATCGAGCGCCGCCCCGGAAGGCTTCGCCTGATCCCGCCGATCCTGTTCCTGCTCGCGCTCACGTTTCTCATCGTCGGAATGGCGCGGCCGCACGCGAAGATCCGCATCCCGCGACACGAGGCGACGGTGGTGCTCGCGATCGACATCTCCCGGTCGATGGACGCGCAGGACGTCTCGCCGACGCGGCTCGACGCGGCCAAGGAGGCGGCGAAGCAGTTCCTGGCGAAGGTGCCGAGCGAATACAGCGTCGCGCTGGTCGCCTTCGGCAGCCGCGCGTTCGTCGCCGTCCCGCCCACGCTCGACCGCACGCTCGTCAGCAGCGGCCTCGACGATCTGACGTCGGGCCAGGGCACCGCGATCGGCGATGCCGTCGTCCTCTCCGCGCAGCTCGGCCAGCGCCAGCGCGCCGTCGACGGCACCATTCCGCCGACCTCGGTGCTGCTGCTCTCCGACGGTGCGCCGGACGGCGGCCGCACGTCGGTCGCGACGGCGGTGCGCAAGGCACGGACGCTGCAGGTGCCGGTGTCGACGGTGCTCGTCGGAACGCCGAACGGCATCGTCACGCAGAAGCTCGTCGGCGGCTACACGGAGCAGATCCGCGTGCCGCCGAGCCCCGGCACGCTGACGGCGATCGCGAAAGGAACGGGCGGCGAGTTCTTCCAGGCGCGGACGAGCGCCGCTCTCGACACCGTCTACCGGCATCTGGCCACGCGCATCGGCCACACCACCGAGAACCGCGAGATCACCGACGTCTTCGCCGGCGCCGCGATCCTGCTCCTCCTCGTCGGCGGCTCGCTCTCCGCCTTCTGGTTCCGGAGGGTCCCGTGAGACGGCTCGTCGCGCTCGCCGCGCTCGCGGCCGGACTGGCCGCGCTCGCCGCCGCTCCCGCCGGCGCCACGAACGAGTGCAAGGGGCTCCAGATCTGCGTGCCGATCGCCGGCCCCTGGGTGCTGACGTCCGCCGGCACGGAGGTCCAGTACCAGCTTCCGTGCCCGAAGGGCTTCGTCGTCGCCGGGCTCGACGCCGAGCTCAGCACCCGCGGGATCGAGGTCGGCTTCCGCGGCGCGCTCGGCAGTCCCGTCAACCCGGGTATCACCACCACCACGGCGGCGGTCTTCCTCGCGCGCCTCGTACGCGGTACCGACCCGGCCGCGAGCTTCCGGCCGCACATCGGCTGCATCCCGGCCGCGGGTGGCGGCCAGCGGCTGCCGACCGCCTTCCACGTCTACCCGCCGTCAAGGCCTACTCTGCCGGAGATGAGCGAGATTCCGGTTCGCGCCGGTACGCACAAGTACGTCAAGAGCTGCGCCGCGCGCGAGCGGCTCGTGAGCGCCACCCACGCGGTGGCGTTCTACACGTCCACACCGCCGACGCCTGCGCTGGCCGCGAGCGTCGCGGTGAAGCAGTCGGTGAGCAGCGGGCGCATGCACGTGTCCGTGCACGCCGGCCCGGCCGCGGGCGAGGTGCGCGCGGTCGTCCAGGTCGACCTCGTCTGCGTGGCGGCGCGATGACCTTCGGCGACCCGTATCTGCTGCTGTCGCTGCTCGCGGTGCCGCTCGCGATCGTGCTCTGGCGCCTGGCCGAGCGCCGCCGCATGCGCTACGCGGTCCGGTACACGAACGTCGACGTGTTGGCGTCGGTCGCCGGCGGACGGCAATGGCGCCGCTATCTCCCCGCTGGGCTGTTCCTCGTCGCGCTGGCCACGCTCTGCGTCGGGATCGCGCGCCCGCACGTGAAGACGCTGATCGCGAAGGACAACGCGACGGTCGTACTCGTGCTCGACGTCTCCGGCTCGATGCAGGCGAACGACGTGAAGCCGACCCGCCTCGTCGCAGCGCAGAGAGCGATGAACATCTTCCTCGACCGCGTCCCCAGCCGGCTGAAGGTCGGGCTGATCCTCTTCGCCGGCGAGGCGGACGTGGCCATGCCGCCGACCGCCGACCACGCCCTGGTGCGCCAGGCGATCGGCGACGTCGGCGCCTTCCGGGGGTTCGGCGGCACCGCCATCGGCGACGCGCTCGCCGCAGCGGTGCAGCTCGGGCTGAAGTCGGCGGGCCTGAGCTCCAACGGCTCGCTCGCCGCCTACCGGACCGTGGCGCCGACCCGGAGCCCGGCCAGCTCGCTCGTGTCCATCCTCTTCCTCTCCGACGGCCACCAGACTCGCGGCGTCCTGCAGCCGCTGCAGGGCGCGGCGAGAGCGAAGGCGGCAGGGATTCCCGTCTACACCGTCGCCCTCGGAACGAAGGGCGGGAAGATCACGAACTTCCCCAACTACGGCGGAGGCGGCGGCTTCAACATCCAGGGCGCCGGCGGCAGCGGGCCCGGCGGCGGCCTGTTCGGCCTGCAGCCCGACCCGACCACGCTGCGCGCGATCGCGCGCCTCACCGGCGGAGAGTTCTTCCGCGCGAACTCGGCAGGCGCGGTGCAGGCCGCGTACCAGAAGCTCGGCTCGAGCATCGGCCGCCAGCCCGGCCACCTCGAGGTGACAGACGAGTTCCTCCTCGGCGCAGCGGTGCTGCTCGTGCTCGCGGGCGTACTTTCAGCAGCCTGGGCGCCGCGGTTGCCGTAGCACCACGGGCCGCGCGGAACAGGCAACCCGCCAAGATCAATCCGGATGCAGCGCGCTCCCACCCGCGGAGGCGGGACCCCGCTCCCGCCGCAGCGCCACAACCACACACCACCGCCACCCGCGCCGAAGGAGGGGGCGACTAGGGGAACCTAGGTTCCCCTGGTCAAACTCTTGTACTTGATCCGATGCGGTTCCAAGGCTTCCGGACCCTTCGTTTCCTTCACCCAGTCAGCGTACTCGCCCCACGTGCCTTCGAACCACGTCGTCTGGCTGTCGCCCTCGAAGGCGAGGATGTGTGTCGCGATCCGGTCGAGGAACCAGCGGTCGTGCGTGATCACGACGGCGCAGCCGGCGAAGTCGAGCAGTGCGTCTTCGAGCGCGCGCAGCGTGTCCACGTCGAGGTCGTTGGTCGGCTCGTCCAGCAGCAGCACGTTGCCGCCGCTGCGCAGCAGCTTGGCGAGATGGACGCGGTTGCGCTCTCCGCCGGAGAGGTCGCCGACGCGCTTCTGCTGATCGGCGCCCTTGAAGTTGAACCACGAGACGTACTGGCGTGAGTTGACCTCGCGCTTGCCGAGCTCGATCGTGTCGAGGCCGCCGCTGATCTCCTTCCAGACCGTTCCGGCCGGGTCGAGATCGGCGCGCGACTGGTCGACGTAGGCGAGCTGCACGGTGTCGCCGACCTTCAGCGCGCCGGCGTCGGTCTTCTCCTCGCCGGCGATCATCCGGAACAGCGTCGTCTTGCCGGCGCCGTTCGGGCCGACCACGCCGACGATGCCTGCTGGCGGCAGCGAGAACGTCAGGTCCTCGACGAGCAGCCGGTCGCCGAAGCCCTTCTGGACTCCCGCTGCGTCGATCACGAGGTCGCCGAGCCGCGGACCCGGAGGAATGTGGATCTCGACCTTGTCGAGCTTCACGTTCTGCTCCTCCGCGTACAGCTTCTCGTACGCGGCGAGACGCGCCTTCGACTTGTCGTGCCGCGCGCGCGGGCTCATGCGCACCCACTCGAGCTCGCGTGCGAGCGTGCGGCGGCGCGCGGACTCCGTCTTCTCCTCGACGGCGAGCCGCTCCTGCTTCTGCTCGAGCCACGACGAGTAGTTGCCGCGGAACGGGATGCCGCGGCCGCGGTCGAGCTCGAGGATCCAGCCGGCGACGTTGTCGAGGAAGTAGCGGTCGTGCGTGACGGCGACGACCGTTCCCTTGTAGTCGGCGAGGAAACGCTCGAGCCACGCGACCGACTCCGCGTCGAGATGGTTCGTCGGCTCGTCCAGCAGCAACAGCTGCGGCGACGAGAGCAGCAGCCGGCACAGCGCGACGCGGCGGCGCTCGCCGCCGGAGAGGGTGGCGACGTCGCGGTCGCCGTCCGGGACGCGCAGCGCGTCCATGGCGTGGTCGAGATGGTCGTCGAGCTGCCACGCGTCGGCACGGTCGATCGCGTCCTGCACCTTTGCCTGCTCGGCGAGCAGCGTGTCGAAGTCGGCGTCCGGCTCGGCGAACTTCGCGGAGATCTCGTTGAAGCGGTCGAGCAGGTCGCGCAGCTCGCGCACACCGTCCTCGACGTTGCCGCGCACGTCCTTGGCCGGATCGAGCAACGGCTCCTGCTCCAGCAGGCCGACGGTCACTCCCGGCGCCAGCTCCGCCACGCCGGAGGACGGCTCCTCCTTCCCGGCCATGATCCGCAGCAGCGTCGACTTGCCGGCGCCGTTCGGGCCCAGCACGCCGATCTTCGCGCCCGGCAGGAACGACAGCGAGATGTTCGCCAGCACCTGGCGGTCGGGGCCGTAGAACTTGTCGGCCCGGTACATGGTGAAGACGTAGTCGCTGCTCACGGAGTGCGACGATAGCGGCCGGATGGACCTCGCCCGCGCGGCAGCCTTCGTCGAGGCCGACGCCGACCCGCTCGACCGGGCGCGGTTGCGGGCGATTCTGAACGGCGAGATGCCGCCTGCGCGTGCTGCGGCCTAGCCCTTGAGGGCAGCGAGCGCGGTCTGAAGCTTCTTCGCCTCGGCGCCCTTGAAGCCGGAGGCGACGATGATCACGTTGCCGTCGTGCACGCGCACGATCGGCGGATCGCCGGCCAGCCACTTCGACAGCGGCACGACCTTGAGCGCGGCGGCGGCGCTCTTGTCCGTGTCGAACACCCAGGCGACCGCGCCGTTGAACGAGCCGGTCTGGCTCAGGCCCGCCTCGATCGTGTTCCGCAGCGGGCTGGTGTTCAGCTTGCCCGGCAGGAACACCGCCTGTCCGTTCACGTACGGGTTGAAGGTCTGCTGTGACGTGAACGCGATGCCGGCGTCGTAGAACGCCTTCGAGACGGCGACGACGGTGTGCGACTGCCCGTTCGTCGCGCTGCTGTTGTTGCTGCCGCCGCCGCAGCCGGCGGCTGCGAGGACGAGCGCAAGGGCGGAGGCGATGAGGGCGATCCGGCGCACGACGGCCAGGGTAGCGGGCGACCGGTGAGAAACAGCTAAGGAGCGAACGCGTACACGGCGTTCGTACCGCCGCCGGCGACGACGATCCGGCTGCCGACGGTGGTCGCCGTCGGATCGGCCAGCGAGGCGGGAAGCGTGGCGACGGTGGAGACCGCGCCGGTCGCCGGGTCGATCCGCAGCACACGGCTTCCGCCGAAGAGATAGAGCTCGCCGCCGAGCGCGGCCATGGCGGCGTGATCCTCCGGCGCCGGCAGCGTCCCGATCCGGCGCGTCCTCCCCGTCTGCGTGTCGACCGCGACGATCGCGCTCGACGTGCCGCTCGGAGTGAGCCCGCCGGCGACGTAGATCGTGCTCCCGATCGCCGCGACTCCCGCGTAGCGCGTTCCCGCGGGCAGCCGCGCGACCGTCGCCGTCTTTCCGGCGCCGCGATAGCGGAGCACCGCGTCCGCGAACTTCACGCTGGTGTAGCCGCCGACGAGATACGCCTTGCCGCCGACGGTCACGGCGCCGAGATCCGACAGCGGCTCGTCGAGATGGCCCGCCGTCGCGGCAGCGCCGGCGGACGGCGCGACGCGGAAGACGGTGCCGACCGACGTCGCCTGGCCGCCGCCGAAGAGGTAGACGGAGCCGCCCAGCAACGCGGCCGCCGCGTCGTGTGTCGGCACGGGCAGCCGGCCCGCCGCACGGAGATGCTCCGGCGTCCCGAGCAGCACCTGGTCGGTGGATGCACCGGCCACCTCACCGCCGAGGATCATCAGCTTCCCGCCCGGCAGCGCCACGGCGGACGCCTTGGAGATCGTCTGCGGCAGCGAGCCGATGCGCGTCACCGTCCCGCGCGGCGTTGCCTGCTGCGTCTTCCTCGTCACGGCCACCGCGGGCAGGAGGTCCAGCCCGTCCGGCTTGTTCAGGTATCCGGGAGCCGAGCCCGGCTGGTCCAGATGTCCGTACGACCAGACGACCTTCTTCGTCCTCGGATCGACGACGAGCACGCGGTGGTGCCAGTCGTCGGTGATCGCGATCATCCCGTTCGGCCAGCGGACGGCGAGCGACGGGCGGTCGAGCGACCACTTCCCGGTCGGCTCGAACGTCCAGACGATCTTCCCGTGCGGAGTGATCTCGTCCACGCGCCCCGGCGTGTCGAAGCCGGCGACGAGGATGTCCCCGTTCGGGAGCAGCTGCGCGTCGGACGGGTAGCTCGTCGGCGTCCGCACCGTGTAGACGAGGCGGCCGCTCTTGCTGATCCGGTCGACCCAGCCGCCGATCTCCGTCACGAGCACGCCGCCGTCCTTCAGCGGCGTCGCTCCGTTGGGCGACGACAGCCCCTGCGGCGGGTTGTGGCCGCAGTTGCCCGCGTGGCCGATCTCGCGCACGACCTTGTGCGCGCGACTGATGAAGAGGACGCGGCAGTTCATGATGTCGGCGACCATGAACAGCCCGTTCGGAAGCTCGTACGCGTCGTCCGGATTGGAGAGGTAGCCGAACGCGGACCCGCGCACGCCGGCGTGGCCGAACGTCCAGACGAGCCGGTGCGTCCGGATGTCGATCTCCCCGATCTGCTGGTTGTACTCCTCGTTCGTCGAGATGGCCGTGTAGCCGGGCGTGAAGAACGCGTCGTCGGGGTCGTGGAACGACTGCCCCGGCCGGACGTCGCCCGGCCGCGGGAACTGCCAGACGATCTTCCGGGTATCCGGGTTGATGATGATGATCCGGTTGTTGTTGCGATCCGCGACCATCAGGTAGCCGGGGACGGGGCCGGGCTGCAGCGGAGGGAACCCGAGCCGCTGCGCCGGAGTCGGCGCCGGCTTCGCGCTTGCGGTGGCAGTGAGCAGCAGCAGCGCCAGCGCGGCGGCTGCGAGGGGTGCCGCTCTACGCATGCAGCCCGACAGCGGGCACCGTTCCGCGCAGCCAGGAGCCGTTCAGCGCGATCGATCCGTCGCGGGCGACGAAGCGGCCGGGGAGGCCGCGGACGTCGAGCCAGCCGGGGCCGGCGTCGCCGAGCAGGAACGCCGCCTTCGCGGCCACATCGGCCGCGAGGCAGGTGCTGCCGGAGACGGTGACCTGCTGCCAGGGCGAGGCAGACGGACGGCCGGTCCGCGGGTCGACGAGGTGGTGCTGCTCCTCGCCGCCGCGACGCCAGCTGCGCGTGGCGATCCCGCTCGTGGCCAGCCCGCCCTGCAGCACGCGGACGGCGCCGCCGCCTGGGAGGCCGACGTCGACCGGGCCGCGCACGGCAAGGTCGCCGCCTGCGGAGACAAAGCCGTCGCCGGGAAGACGCGCGGCCGCCTCGTCGACCGCGAGCGACTTGACCACGCCGTTCAGGTCGAGCGCGAGCCCGGGCGGCCGGCGCAGGATGAGGCCGTCGAGCCGAAGCTCGCGAAGCCGCGACGGCGCCGCAGGCCCGGCCGGCTCGGCCCGGTCGCCGAGCAGCGGGAAGTCGCGGTCGTAGCCGGCGGCCTCGAGCGCGGCGGCGAGCGTCGGGTCGACGAGGCCGTCCGTCTCCGCCGCGGCATCGAGCGCCGCGGACAGCGCCCGGGCGAAGAGCGGCGAGACGCGGACGGCCGCCGACAACGAGGCGTTCACGCGCGACAGCTCGCTGTCCGGGATGAACCGGCTGAACGTGTCCTCCCAGCGGGCGAAGACGTCGGCCACGACGGCCGGATCGCCGCCGGAGACGAGAACCTCGCAGCCCATCGCATGAAAGGCGGTCGGCACGACAACCACTATCGCGACGGCGCATTAAAGGACGATGTGACGACGGCAGAACCTTGCCGTACCATCCTCGTCGCATGCGCCGCGTCGCCCTCGCCGCGCTCGTCCTTCCGGCCGCCCTCGTGGCCGTGCCGGCCGCGGGAGCCTGGACCCCGCTGGCGAACGGCCTCCAGAACGGGGTGATTCCCGCCATGATCGTCACGCAGGCGGGCACCGAGCTCGTCTCGTTCGAGTCGCCGACGGGCGACACCATCTCGATCTCGCGTGCGGGAGGCGCGCCGCGGGCGATCGTCACCAACGACCCGATCGCGGGGCAGACCCAGCTCGTGCAGCAGCCGAACGGCGCGATCCAGCTCTACTTCCCGAATGCCGGGGGCGTGGGGCGCATGACCTCGACCGACGACGGGAACAGCTGGACGGGGCCGATCCAGACACAGTCGCACGACGTCGCGGGGGTGACCGGCTCGGCGATCGGCCCGGACGGGACGCCGTACTTCGTCCAGTGGCACACGGGTGCGGTGAACGTCTTCCACGGTCTGAACGGCGAGACCGTCAAGAACGTCTACTCGCCGTGCTGCGGCTACGACGCGTCGCTCGCGGTGGACTCGACGGGGCTCGCGCAGGTCGCGTTCTACTCCGACGCGACCGCCACCGGCGCGTTCATCTACGAGCCGCTCGGGACTGACCTGTCGCCGACCGGATCGACGCCGCTCGCGCCGACGGTCGAGCACAGCCCGCGCGTGCCCCTCGTCTCGGACAAGGCGGGGAACACGTTCATGGCGTGGGCGCCCGGTAATCCGACCGCGACGGCGTTCACGATCGTCCCGTTCCGCGGCGGCCAGCCTGCCGGCGACGGCGTCACCTTCCGCGCGAGCTTCGGCGGCGGCGACCCGCACATGGCGCTGTCCGTCGACTCGCAGGACCGGCTCTGGGCCGCATGGACGGGCCAGGGCGCCGTGCACGTGGCCCGTTCGCGCACGCACGGGATGGACTTCGGCGCCGAGGTGAGCGTGCCGCTGTCCGCCACCGCGTACCAGATCTCCGCCGTCGGCCTCCCCACGGGCAAGGTCGACGTGATCGTCAACACCGGCTCCTCGCTCATCGAGCAGCAGCTGCTGCCGGGTCTCTCCGTCCGCGTGTTCAAGACGACGAAGAAGGTCGGCAAGAAGAAGGTCGTGACCCGGTTCGGCCAGGCGCTCGACGACGGCTTCGGCGTGACCACGGCCACCTTCTCCGCCCGCGGCCACACCGTCCACGTGAACGCGTCGGGCACCGCCGCGCTGACCCACCTGCCGCGCGGCTCAGCGAAGGCTGCAGCGCCGGGGTACTCCGGCGCCTCTTTCAAAGTGCCGTAGCGGGCTACGATGATCTCGTGGCTGTGACCGCGAGCCGGAAGCTGGACGCACGCGCTCTGCGCGCCGATTTCCCGATCTTCGAGCAGGAGATCCACGGGAAGCCGCTCGCCTACCTCGACTCCGCCAACAGCTCGCAGAAGCCGCGCCAGGTGCTCGACGCGATGACCGAGTTCTACGAGACGTCGTACGCGAACGTGCACCGCGCCGTCCACGTGCTCGGCGAGCGCGCGACCGCGGGTCTCGAGGGCGCGCGCGAGAAGGTGCGCGCCTTCCTGAACGCACCCGAGGCGCGGGAGATCATCTTCGTCCGCAACGCCACGGAGGGACTGAACCTCGTCGCCTATGCGTGGGGCGGCAACAACCTGGGCCCCGGCGACGCGGTCGTCGTCACGGAGCTCGAGCACCACTCGAACTTCGTCCCGTGGCAGTACATCGCGCGGCGCAACGGCGCCGAGTTCGTGATGCTGCCGCTGGACGAAAACGACGAGGTGGACCTCTCCGGGCTCGACGCGATCGCGGCCACCTACACCGTGAAGGTGGTCGCGACGAATCTCGTCTCGAACTCGATCGGCACGATCAGCGACCTGACGCCGCTGACGCGGTGGGCGCACGACCAGGGCGCGATCTTCGTCGTCGACGCGGCGCAGGCCGCGCCGCACCTGCGCGTCGACCTGCAGGCGCTCGACTGCGACTTCCTCGCCGTCTCCGGCCACAAGATGTGCGGCCCCAGCGGGATCGGCGTGCTGTGGGGCCGCGCCGAGCTGCTGCAGGCGATGGAGCCGTTCCTCCTCGGCGGTCACATGATCAGCTCCGTCCGCTACGAGAAGACGACCTGGGGAGAGCTGCCGCACAAGTTCGAGGCCGGCACCTCGCCGATCGTCGAGGCGGTCGGGCTCGGCGCAGCGGTGGACTATCTGGAAGCCGCGGGGATGGACCTGATCGAGGCGTGGGAGCACGAGCTGGCCGCGTACGCGCTGGGCCGGCTCGGCGAGGTTCCCGGGATCACGCTGTACGGCCCTCCGGCGGAACGCCGCGCCGGCGTCGTCTCGTTCAATCTCGAGGGAATCCATCCGCACGACGTCGCGCAGATCCTCGACCAGCACGGCGTCGCCATCCGCGCGGGCCACCATTGCTGCCAGCCGCTGATGCACCACCTCGGCGTGGCCGCGACGAACCGGGCAAGCTTCTACCTCTACACCGTCCCCGAGGAGATCGACCAGCTCACGGCAGGTCTCTTCGCCGTCCAGAAGGTGTTCGCGTGAACGAGTTCGACCAGATGTACCGAGAAGTGATCCTGGATCACTACAAGAACCCGCGCGGGCACGGCGTGCTCGATCCCGCGGACGCGGAGGCGGACGGGCAGAACCCGCTGTGCGGCGACGAGGTGTCGATCTACGTCGCGTTCGGCGAGGACGGCGAGACGATCGACGAGATCAAGTTCTCCGGCCGCGGCTGCGCCATCTCGCAGGCCGCGACCTCGATGCTGACGGAGATGGTGCAGGGACGGACGGCGACCGAGGTCGCGACGCTGGACAAGGAAGAGCTGCTCGAGGAGATCGGGATCCCGCTCACGCCGGTGCGGCTCAAGTGCGCGCTGCTCGGGCTGACGACGCTGAAGGTGGCGCTGCACAAGGCGAAGGGAACGCCGCTCCCGGACGGGCTCGCCGGCTTCGACGAGCTCGAACTTTCGTAGTGGCGGAGATCGACGTCGTGCCGGCGGACGAGCTTCCGCCGGGCTCCATGAAGCTCGTCGCCGTCGGCCCGCGGACGATCGGCGTGTACAACTGCGCCGGCACGCTCTACGCGATCGAGGACCGCTGCTCGCACGACGACGGGCCGCTGTGCGAGGGCGACTGGGACCTGGAGACGTGCACGGTCGTCTGCCCGCGTCACGGCTCGGCGTTCGAGCTCCGGACCGGGCGGCCGCTGTCGCTGCCGGCGTACGAGCCGGTGGAGACGTTCCCCGTGCAGATCGTGGACGGTGTCGTTCGTGTCGACGTCGGCTGACCGTCAGCGCTGCTGGTCGAGCGCCGATCCGCTCTACGACGCGTACCACGACGAGGAGTGGGGCCGGCCGGTGCGCGACGAGCGCGGCCTGTACGAGCGGCTCTGTCTCGAAGGCTTCCAGTCCGGGCTCGCGTGGATCACGATCCTGCGCAAGCGTGAGAACTTCCGCAGCGCGTTCGCAGGCTTCGATCCGGACAAGGTCGCGCGGTTCGAGCAGCGAGACGTCGAGCGGCTGCTCGGCGACGCCGGCATCGTCCGTCACCGCGGCAAGATCGAGGCGACGATCGCGAACGCACGCGGCGTGCTCGCGCTGCGCGAGGAGGGAACGCCGCTGCACGAGCTCGTCTGGTCGTACCGACCGGAGAAGTACGGCGTCCCGAAGACCACCGCCGACTGGTTCGCGCAGACGCCGGAGTCGAAGGAGCTGTCGAAGCGGCTGAAGGCATCCGGCTTCCGCTTCGTCGGCCCGACGACGGTGTGGGCGGCGATGCAGGCCTGCGGCGTCGTCAACGACCACCTCGCCGGCTGCTGGGTGCGCGAGGACGTCGAGCGGGAGCGATGACGCGCGCGCTCGCGGCGGCCGCTGTCGTCGCCGCGTGCTGCGCGGTCGCGGCGCACGCCGCCGGCCCGTCGCGTAACGGCCTCATCGCGTACGTCCGCTGCTGCGGAAGCGGAACCGGCATCTACACGATCCGGCAGAACGGCACCGGTCAGCGGCTGATCTACCGCGCACTCCACGACGACGCGCCGCTCACGCCGGCGTGGTCGCCGAACGGGAAGCAGATCGCGTACGTTCCGGGCGCGCCGCTCGGCGGGCTCTGGGTGATGAACGCCAACGGGACGAACCGGCGCCGGATCGTGCGCGGCAACGGCGACCCGCTCTTCCCCAGCTGGTCGACCGACGGCACGAAGATCGTGTTCGCGGATCGGAGCAGTCCGCGCTCGTCGCGGCACGACATCTACGTCGTCCGCGCCAACGGCACGGGACTGCGGCGCCTGACCGCCGCGCCGATCGACGAGACGAATCCCGTGTGGGCGCCGAACGACAGCGCCATCCTCTACCGGCGCGGATTCAGCATCTGGCAGATGCGCACCGACGGCTCGCGCCGGCGGCTGCTGCTGGCGAACGCGATCTCGCCGTCGTGGTCGCCCGGCGCGACGCACATCGCGTTCATCCGCGGCGGCGACCCGTGGATCGCGAACCGAAACGGAACGGGAGCGAAGCGCGTCGTGCACGTACCCGCGCAGCAGATCTCCGTCACGTGGTCGCCGGACGGACGCTGGCTCGTCACGGCCCCGATCGACCGCGGCAACCTCCTCCTCGTGCAGGCGAACGGCGCATCGACGAAGCCGTTGACCCGTCAGGCCGGCTTCTTCAACGCCGACCCGTCCTGGCAGCGCGTGCGCTAGCCGACGGGCTCGAGCGACGCCGCCAGCTCGAGCAGCACGTCGACGTCGAGCTCGGCCGACTGCAGCTGGATCGCCGTTCCCTCGCGTTCGAACGCGACACCCGACCCGCCGTGCTCTCGGTCGCCACGGAGGATCGTGTAGCCGACGCCGTCGCGCTCGACGTCCTCGAGCTGCGGGTCGACCGCGGGCCAACTCTCGGCGCCCTCGCCCGCGGCGCGCTGGCCGAGGACGAGGCTGCCCCGCCCGTCCGAGCGGTGATAGACGAGCGTGACGAGCGCCGGAATGGGCGGCCGTTCGCGGCGTTCGTGGAAGCGCACGTCCAGGCGCCAATGGCCGTCCGGCAGCTCGGGAATCGTGAAGACGCGGAACGGCGCCGCCTCGGCGACCTCCGCGAGCGAGTAGTCCCGGTGCGACGCGGTCTCCGGCGCCCTGACCTCCTCGCCGGGCGGCGGCACGAACACGAACGTGCCCGCCGGGAAGTCTTCGTCGAAGGCGAGCTCCTCGACCTCGGTGACCGCGATCTCTTCTCCTTCGAGATACGCGACCAGCCGCAGCACGGTGCCGCGCTCGCGGTCGACGACGAGCTCGTACGCGTCGGCGCCGACGGCGAGGCGAAGCTGGAAGTGCGCCCACGAGCCGTCGAGGTCGTCCCGCGGCCGCGCGCGCACGTGCAGCCGGTCGACTTCGACCTCGACGCTGTCGATCTCGAGCACGCCGATCAGGCCACTGGGATCGAGCGCCGGCCGGAAGCTCTCGCCGCGGCCCACGACGTGGCGGGCGCGTTCCTCGTCGCTCAGCTCGACATTCGAGATCGCGCCCCATTCGGGCATGTACATCCACCAGAGCTCGCCGTCGATCACGGTCGTGCGGGCGGGCTTCGCATCCGACTCCACCTCCTCACGCAGCCGGTCCGGCGGCTCCCACCAGAACCGAGTCCGCTCCTCGTGGAGGTCGGGCGGCTCGGGCTCGTCGCCAGCGCGCGTCGCGAACATGATCTGCGACTGCGACCCGCCGCGCTGCTTGCGCCTCGCCTCTTCCCGCTTCATCGCTTCCATGGTCAGGCGGTGGCTCCACCGGTACAGCAGCACGCCGCGCGCCGCACGAAAGCGGTGGCGCGCGCCGTACAGCAGCTCGAGCAGCTCGCCGAGCTCGTCCACTACGAACGCTCCAGCACGCGCTTCAGCCGCTCGAAGTCCTTGCGGAACTGACGTTCCGCGCCGCGCATCATCAGGCCGGAGGCGAAACCCGGCAGGTGCTTCACCTCGCCCTCGACGACCACGTGCAGCTCCGTCCCGCCGTCGCTCGGTTCGAGCTCGTGGCGGACGGTGAGTAGCGCCGGCCCGTCGAGCGCGCGCAAGGTGAGCAGCCACGGCGGCTCGAAGTCGACGATCTCCAGCGTCGTGCTCAGCTCCTTGCCGAGCAGCGTCCGCGACTCGAGCACGCGCGCGCCGGCGGCCGCCGCGCCGCCGCCCTCGAGCTCGGCGGAGTGCACGCCCGACTGCCATTCGGTCAGGTTCGACACGTCGGCGAGATAGGCGAACACGTCCTCCGGCGGGCGCGCGATCGCGATCCTCAGCTCGGCATGCACGCCGTCCAAGATACGCTCGTTCGATGCTGGACGACCGGGTGCGTGCGGTGCTGGAGCGGCTCGAGCGCGAGGACGCCGACGAGCGCGCCGCCGGCCTGCCGCAGGAGGTTCGCGCGCGTGCCGTCGCGCCGACGACCGGCCGCTTCCTCTTCTCCATCGTCGCGCCGCAGGCCGACTGCGAGGTGCTGGAGATCGGCGGCTCGCGCGGCTACTCGTCCATCTGGCTCGCCGCCGGCGTGCGCAACCTCGGCGGCCGCCTGGTGTCGCTCGAACAGGATCCGCGGAAAGTGACAGCCTGGCGGGCCAACGTGGCCGAGGCGGGGCTCGAGGAGTGGGCCGAGCTCGTCGAGGGCGACGCCCGCGAGACGCTCGCCGGCATCGAGGACGTCTTCGACGTCGTCTTCCTCGACGCGGAGAAGGACGACTACGAGGAGCTGTTCCAGCTCGCGCGCCCGAAGCTCGAGCCGGGAGGCCTCGTCATCGCCGACAACGTCATCTCCCACCCCGACCCGCTGGCGCTGTACAGCAAGGCCCGCCAGGCGGATCCGACGCTCGTCAGCGTCACCGTTCCGCTCGATCGCGGGCTCGAGCTCAGCGTCGTCTTGCGCTAGCGGCCGCGTCCGGTATCGTGCCTGTACCGCGGAAAGGAGGTGGTCCGGTAGTGATTTCATCAAGTACGGGCAGTGGAGGTACCAGCGGGTAGAGGTGTGTCCCCGTGACCTACGGGGAATCGCCTAGCCAGCGTAGGGGACGACGCGTTTCGCGCCGCCCGGCCTATTAGCCGGAGCAGGAAGCGCCTCTACCAAATCGGACGCTGGTAACCGGATCGAGGGGCCGCGCGAGCGGCCCCTCGTCTTTTCCGGTATCTGACTGCGTCAGACCGCGACAGGTGCGGCTTCCGCCACGAGCGTCTCGAGGACGCGGCGAAGCCTGTCGGCGAGGTCGATCTCGTCGAACGCCTCGTGTGCGCGGGGGACCGAGAGCTCGGCGGTGGCGACGCGTGCGCCGGCGATCCCGAGGATCTTGCGGAGCTCGGCCTGCGCCCACATGGCGCCGAACTGGCCGGTGCTCGCGCCGATCACCGCGACGTCCTTGTTCAGGAGCGCAGCCTCGCCCTTCGGCCGAGACGCCCAGTCGACCGCATTCTTCAGCACACCGGGAACCGAGCCGTTGTACTCCGGCGTCGCGAAGAGGATCGCGTCGGCGGCGGCCCAGTCCTCCCGGAGCCGGCGAACCGACTCCGGGAGCGGGCTGTTCTCCAGGTCCTGGTCGTAGAGAGGCAGGTCGCGCACTCCGTCCCAGAGCTCGACCTCGACGCCATCCGGCGCGGCCTCGGCGGCCGCGCGCAGGAGCCGCGTGTTGTGCGAGTCGCGACGCAGGCTTCCGGAGACGGCGAGGACTTTCATCTCTACGCCTCCTGGTGGATCAGAGCGAGCTCGACGATGAGCTTCACGTTGTTGGCGACATAGTCGCCGCCGGTCTGGTTCGGCGCGTTCCAGCTGACGCCGTACTCGTTGCGGTCGATCGTCGTCTCGAGCCGGAGGCCGAGGCGCTCGCGACCCATCGGGTCGGTGACCGGAGCGGCCGCGATCGCGCCCTCGATCCCGATCTGCTGCGTGACGCCCTTGATCGTCAGCTCGCCGGAGCCCACGACGGTGTCGTCCTCGCGCCGCTGCAGGTCGGTCGCCTTGAAGGTGATCTCCGGGTAGCGGGCCGCGTCGAAGAAGTCGGGCGTCTGCAGGTGCCCGTTGAGGTTCTCGTCCTTCACGTCGACGCTCGCGACCTTGGCCGAGCCCTCGAGCGTCGGTTCGGAGCCGCCGGTCAGGGTGACGGAGAAGTCGGCGAAGCTGCCGCGGAAGGTGTTGACGCCGGCGTACTCGACCTCGAAGCCGACGTGGGTGTGCACCGGATCGGCGCTCCACGTGCCGGCCGGGGCGAATGTCTTGGTGCTTTCGGTGACGGACATGCTCTTGCCTCCTGGGGAAACTGGGTATATACTTGCGATGTCAAAGACTTTAGCGGAGGAACGTTGTCGAGTCAAGTATTGAGCGCACAAGTTGTCACGAAGCCGGAGCTGGCGGCCTGGATCCGGTTCCTGCGGGCGCATGCGGCGGTTACCCGGGAGCTTTCGAGCCGGCTCGAGGCACAGCACGGGATGACGCTGAGCGACTTCGACGTGCTCGTGCAGCTCTACTTCGCGCCGGATTACAAGCTGCGGCGTATCGACCTCGCCCGGACGGTCATCCTCACCGCCTCCGGCATCACCCGCCTGCTGGACGGCCTGGAGCGCGCGGGCTGGGTGGCCAAGGCCCGCTGCGAGTCCGACGCTCGCGTCACGTACGCGGTGCTGACGGAGGCGGGCGTGACGAAGTTCGAGGAGGCGCAGCGGATGCACCTCGCCGACATCGAGGAGCTGTTCGGCTCCCGGTTCGACCCGGCGGAGCGGGCGACGCTGGCCGAGCTGCTCGGCCGCCTGCCGCTCGCCGAGACCTCGCCGGCTTGCGCCGAAGCGAGCACGCCCGCGTGAGCCACGCCTTCTCGTCGCTGGACGAGCTCGGCGAAGGGCCGGGCTTCCGCAAGATCCGCCAACCGCTCGGCGTCAGCGCGTTCGGCGTGAACGCGACCGTGCTGCGGGCCGGATACGAGGGCTTCTTCCACTACCACGACACGCAGGACGAGCTGTATTTCGTCCACCGTGGCCGCGTCCGCGTCGAGGTCGAGGGCGAGACCCGCGACCTGGCGGAGGGCGGGCTGTTCCACTGCGAGTCGACGACGCCGCGCAAGGTGTCGAACCCGTTCGACGAGGACGCGGTCGTCTTCGTCGTCGGCGGCAAGGACGGCTACGTCTCGCGTGACGGCCACGCGTTGGACGAGGCCGAGGCCGCCAAGGCGCACCCCGGGCGCTAGAGCCGCACCACCGTCCGGATGCCGCGGGCCGCGTGCAGCTCGTCGAGCGCGTCCGGAACCTCGTCCAGACCGATCTCGGCCGTGACGAAGGCGGCGAGGTCGAGCCGCCCCGCCAGCGCCTCTCCGGCGAGATACGGGAAGTCCTCCCGCGGGATCGTGTCGCCGCCGTGCGTGACCGCGATCGCCACCTTCGGCGCGAAGACGTCGGTCTCCGGATCGAGATCCAGCTTCAGCCCGGGCGGCGGCACGCCGACGAGCGTGGCGGTTCCGGCGTAGGCGCACATCCGCACCGCATCGACGAGCCCGCCCGGCGCGCCGATCGCGGAGAACGAGAACTCGACTCCCGCGCCGCCGGTCAGCTCGCGCACCTGCGCGACCGCGTCGCCGCCCGTCGCGTCGACCGCGTCGGTGGCGCCGAGCTGCAGCGCATACGCGAGCTTCTGCGGCTGGACGTCGACGGCGACGATCCGCTCGGCGCCGGCCAGGCGTGCGCCCTGCACCACCGCGAGCCCGACGCCGCCGCAGCCGATCACCGCGACGGACGAGCCCGGCCGCACCGGCGTCGCCCACAGCGCGGCTCCCGCACCCGTCGAGAAGCCGCAGGCGAGCAGGCACGCCTGCTCGACCGGCAGCTCCTCCGGCACTTTCACGGCACAGGCCTCGTGCACGATCGTCCGGTCGGCGAAGCAGCCGCAGCGCAGGACCGGCGCGAGCAGCGCACCGTCGGAGACGCGGTGCAGCCGTCGCCGCGCACGCAGGTTGTTCGAGCAGCGGCGTGGATCGCCTCGCAGGCACGCAGGGCACGCATTGCCGCACGGCGCGCGCCACGCGATCACGACGCGGTCGCCGGCCGCGACGGTGGTCACGCCCTCGCCGACCTCTTCGACCACTCCCGCGCCCTCGTGGCCGAGCAGGATCGGGAACGGCAGACCCCAGCCGCGCGTCTCGACCACGTGCAGGTCGCTGTGGCAGACGCCGCACGCCTCGATGCGCACCTGCACCTCGTGCGGCCCCGGCGGATCGAGCGTGATCTCCTCGACCGCCGGCCGCGCGTCCGGATCGGCGTAGACGACGCCGCGACTGCTCATACGTGCAATCTAGTGAGGTGCACGTAGACACGCCGATCGGCCCGCTCGGACTCGTCGCCTCGGAGCGCGGGCTGAGCCGGATTCTCTGGCCGGGCGAACACGGCTCCGGAGGAAACGAGACGGTGCTCGCTGAGGCAGCAGAGCAGCTGCAGGAGTACTTCGCCGGGACGCGGCAGAGGTTCGCGCTGCCGCTCGACCTCGGCGGCACCGAGTTCCAGCGCCGCGCGTGGCTCGCGCTCGCCGAGATCCCGTACGGCGAGACGCGGAGCTACGGCGAGCAGGCGCGGCGGCTCGGCGTCCCGCGTGCAGCCCGGGCCGTGGGAGCCGCGAACGGCGCCAACCCGCTTCCGATCGTCTTGCCGTGCCATCGCCTCGTCGGCGCGGACGGCTCGCTCACCGGCTTCGGCGGCGGGCTCGACACGAAGCGTTGGCTGCTGCAGCACGAGGGCGCTACGACGCCGCGCGCCTGAGCTGCTCGTCCAGCGGGACGAGCGCGACGTCGAACACGTCGGCGGCGCTCGGATCCGTGACGACGTTGTCGCCGAGCTCGAGCATCGTCAGCTGGTCGCGCGTCACCGGCGCACCCGGCAGCCGCTCCGTCAGCAGCGCCTGCGCGCGCATCAGCCCGACCGGCACGTGCAGCGACGGACGGCTCTTGCCGAGCACGCGCTTCAGCCGGTCCCAGAACTCGTTCCACGTCGGCGCGTCCGGACCGCCCAGCTCGAATGTGCGATTCGCGGCCGCCGGCAGGTCGAGCGCCTGCGCGTAGACCTGCGCAAGATCCTCGACCCAGATCGGCTGGAGCCGCTGCGTTCCCGGCCCGACGATCGGCGTCACCGGCGCAAGCCGCGCCAGCCTGATGAACGTCGGCAGCACACCGCCGTCCTTGCCGAACACGAAGCTCGGCCGCAGGATCACGTGCTCGAGCCCGGACTCCTTCACGGCGCTCTCCATCTCCCACTTCGCGCCGAAGTACGGCACGGCGCCGCGCGACCGCTCGGACAGACCGAGCGCGCTCGTCAGCACGAAGCGCCGCACGCCCGCCTCGCGCGCGGCCGCGACGAGATCGCTCGTCCCCAGCGACATCACGCGGTCGAAGTCGGACCGCGAGCCCTTGATGATCGAGACGAGATGGACGACCGCGTCGACGCCGTCGCAGGCGGCGCCGAGCGACGATGCATCGGCGACGTCGCCTTCGACCAGCTCGACTCCCCAGGTCGCGAGCCGCCCGGCGCGCCGCGGATCGCGGACGAGCGCGCGCACCGGCAGCTCCCGCGCGCGCAGCGCGTGCACGACGTGACCGCCGATGAAGCCGCTCCCGCCCGTGACCAGGACGGTCATTCGCCCGCTTCGAAGTTCTTGAAGTAGCGGCTCGGGGTCGGCCCGGTCTGGCCCTTGTACTTCGACCCGATCGCGGAGGAGCCGTACGGCGTCGTCGCGGGCTCGGTCATCTGCATGAAGGAGATCTGCCCGATCTTCATTCCGGGATAGATGGTGATCGGCAGGTTCGCGACGTTGGACAGCTCGAGCGTCACGTGCCCGTCCCAGCCCGGGTCGATGAAGCCGGCGGTCGAGTGGATGAGCAGCCCGAGCCTGCCCAGCGAGCTCTTGCCCTCGAGGCGCGCTACGAGATCGTGCGGGAGCCGGATGCGCTCGAGCGTCGAGCCGAGCACGAACTCGCCGGGATGGAGCACGAACGGATGGTCGCCCTCGACCGTGACCAGCTCCGTCAACTCCTCCTGCTCCACCTTGACGTCGATGTACGGATAGCGGTTGTTGTGGAAGACGCGGAACAGCCGGTCGACGCGCACGTCGACGCTCGAGGGCTGCAGCAGCGACGGGTCGTACGGCTCGATCTCGATCCGCCCCTCGGCGAGACAGCGCGCGATCGTGGCGTCGGAGAGAACCACGGGATCGATTCTACGGGGGCGCCGCCGGGGCCCCACATCGTGCGTCCGGCAACTACCATCCTGGTCCTCCATGGCGACCGTCAGCGACATGGACCGGGCCGCGCTGCGGGAGCAGCGCGTCGAAACACGCCGACGGCAGGTCCGGCGGCGGCGGGTGACCGCGCTCGCGATCGTCGCCGGCATCGTCGTCTTCTCGGTGCTGCTGGGCGAGCTGCTGTCCGGTTCGAGCGCCGTCGCGCTCACGCCGGTCGAGTCCGCCGCGGTCGTGAGCCCGTTCCACTCGACGCTGCCGCAGGAGATCCGCGGCGTGCACGTGACCATGGATCTCGCCGGCATTCCCGGGAAGCTCGCGTCGTATCTCGCGCTGCGCAAGGACGGCCTGAACACGATCGAGCTGGACGTGAAGGACGAGAACGGCGAGGTCGGATTCGTCAAGGGCGCTCCCGCGATGGCGATCGACGACGGCGCGGCGCGGCCGTTCTACGACGCGCGCAAGACCGCCGCGCAGGTGCACCGCGCCGGCGTCTACCTGATCGGCCGCGTCGTCACCTTCGAGGATCCGCTCACGTCGGCGAGGCATCCGGAGCTGGCGGTGCGCACGAACACCGGCGCGCTCTGGCATACGAGCGGCGGGCTCGGCTGGCTCAACCCGTACTCGCACGCCGCGTGGAAGTACGACGTCGACGTCGCGGTCGCCGCGGCGAAGGCGGGCTTCGACGAGATCCAGTTCGACTACGTCCGCTTCCCCAGCGACGGGGACATCTCGATCATCCGCTACCCCGGCGTGCACACGCAGCCGATGGGAGAGACGGTCGCCGCGTTCCTGCGTTACGCCGCGTCGCGGCTGCACCCGCTCGGCGTTCGCGTCTCCGCCGACGTGTTCGGGCTGTCGGCGACGAACGATCTCGGCATCGGCCAGACACCGGGTCAGATCGGCGAGGTGGTCGACACGATCTACCCGATGACGTATCCGTCCCACTACACGGCGGGCGAGTTCAACCTCCCGGACCCGAATGCGGCGCCGGGCAAGACGGTGGCCGACTCACTGCGCGACTTCCGCATCAAGCTCGCGGGGACGAAGGCGCAGCTGGTGCCGTGGCTCCAGGACTTCTCGCTGGGCCGGAGATACACCGCGGCCGACGTCGCCGCCCAGGTGCAGGCGGCGCGCACGTACGACACGGGCGGATTCATGCTCTGGAACGCGGACGGGGTCTACACGGCGAAGGCGCTCGCCCCAGGCAGGCCGCCGCCGCTGCCCCCGCTGTACGCGCCGCATCTCTAGGCCGGCCGACTGTATGCCGATTATGCGTCCATGCAGTCGGTAATCCCGACCGATATCCTGAGCCCATGGCCGTGACCCGCTCCATCCACCTCGCGACGGAGATCCCCGGCCCCCGCTCGCTCGAGATCGTCGCGCGCAAGGAGCGCTCGGTCGCGTCGCCGCTGTCGCTCTACCTGCCGATCGTCGCGGCCGAAGGGCGCGGCGCGACGCTCACCGACGTCGACGGGAACACGTTCATCGACTTCGCCGGCGGCGTCGGCTGCCTGAACGTCGGCCACGCGCACCCGCACGTTGTCGAGGCTGTGCAGGAACAGGCGGCGCGGTTCCTCCACACCGACTTCACCATCGTCCCGTACGAGGTGTACGTCACGCTGGCCGAGCGGCTGCTCGCGCTCGCGCCGTTCCGCGGGCCGGCCAAGGCGGCGTTCTTCAACGCCGGCACCGAAGCGGTCGAGAACGGCGTCAAGTTCGCGCGCGCGTACACCGGCCGCCCCGCCGTGATCGGCTTCGAGGGCGCCTTCCACGGACGCACGCTGATGTCGCTGACGCTCACGTCGAAGACGCATCCGTACAAGGCGGGGCTCGGGCCGTTCGCGCCGGAGGTCTACCGCGTGCCGTTCCCGAACGAGTACCGCGGCGTCACCGCTGCCGACGCGCTGGCGGCGCTCGAGCGGGCGCTGGTGTCGCAGGTGGCCGCCGAGACGGTCGCCGCGATCGTGGTCGAGCCGGTTCAGGGCGAAGGCGGATTCATCGTCGCGCCGCAGGCGTTCCTCGAGGGTGTCCGCGCGCTCTGCGACCGCCACGGCATCGTCATGGTCGTGGACGAGGTGCAGACCGGCTTCGGGCGCACCGGGAAGATGTTCGCGATCGAGCACTACGGGATCGAGCCCGACCTGCTGCTCGTGGCGAAGTCGATCGCAGCGGGGCTGCCCCTCTCGGGCGTGCTCGGCAAGGCCGCGATCATGGACGCGCCGGTGGACGGAGGGGTCGGCGGCACGTACGTCGGCAACCCGGTGGCTCAGGCCGCGGCGCTCGCCGTCCTCGACGTCTTCGAGGACGAACGGCTCGTCGACCGTGCAGCCGTCATCGGCGAGGTCATTCGCGGCAGGATGCTGGCGTGGCAGGAGCGCTTCCCGCAGATCGGCGACGTCCGTGGGCTCGGCGCGATGCTCGCGCTGGAGTACGTCCTCGACCCCGCCACGAAGGAGCCCGCGCCGGAGCTCGCCTCGCGCGTCGCGGAGGAGGCGGCGGCGCGCGGGCTGCTGCTGCTCAAGGCCGGCATCCACTCGAACTGCAACCGCGTGCTCTGCCCGCTCGTGATCACGGACGCCGAGCTCGACGAAGCGCTCGACGTCTGGGAGGAGGCGCTCGAAGCGGCTCTTGGGTAGAGCCGTGAACGGCGACGTGATCGCCGGCCGGTACGAGCTCGAGGAGCTCGTCGGCACCGGGGGAATGTCGAGGGTGTACCGCGCGCACGACCGCCGGCTCGAGCGGCTCGTCGCGCTGAAGGTGCTGCACGAGCGGCTGGGCGCGGACGACGAGCACGTCAGCCGCTTCCACCACGAGGCGCGCGCGGTCGCGCAGCTCTCGCATCCGAACATCGTCACCGTGATCGACCGGGGCGAGGACGGCGGCCGCCGGTTCATCGTCTTCGAGTACGTCGACGGCGAGAACCTGAAGCAGCTCTGCGAGCGCGCCGGCCCGCTGCCGGTGCGACGCGCGCTCGAGATCGCGGTGGCGGTGGCGGACGGGCTCGCGTACGCGCACGAGCACGGAGTCGTGCACCGTGACGTGAAGCCGCAGAACGTCCTGCTCAGCCGCGACGGCGAGGTCAAGGTGACGGACTTCGGCATCGCCCGCTCGCTCGACGCGGAGAGCGCGCTGACCGTGACCGGGACCGTGCTCGGGACGAGCAGCTACCTCTCGCCGGAGCAGGCGAGCGGACTGCGCGTGACGCCGGCGGCCGACGTCTACTCCCTGGGAGTCGTCCTGTACGAGCTGCTGGCGGGCGCGGTGCCGTTCCCCGGCGGGAACCAGGTCGTCGTCGCGCTGAAGCACGTGAACGAGCCGCCCCCGAGCCTGCTGGACTCGCGGCCCGACGTGCCCGTTCGGCTCGCGTCGGCCGTCGCGCGGGCGCTGCAGAAGGATCCGGAGCGGCGGTTCGCGTCGATGGACGACTTCGCGGCGGAGCTGCGCGCCTGTCTGGCCGGGCTCGAGTCCCCGGACGCGGAGCGGACCATGATCACGGCGCCGCCGCCGGCGCCACTGACGGATGCGCCGCCGACGCGAGTCGCACGGCCGGCGCGCCGGCGCACGCCGCTGGTGGCGGCGCTGCTCGGACTCGCGGTGGTCACCGCGGCCGTTGTCGCCCTCGTACTGACCGCGCGCCACGAGAACCCACCCGCCGCGGCCGGGACCGGCGGCGGCAACGTGACGCTCCGGGGCGTGACCGCCTACGACCCCGACGGAAGCGGTCCTCCCGGCGAGAACAACTCGGCTGCTCCGCGTGCCACGGACGGCGACCAGGCGACGTTCTGGTCAACCGAGAGCTACAGCTCGCCCGCCTTCGGCAACCTCAAGCCCGGCGTCGGGCTCGTGCTCGACGCAGGCGGCGCGGTGAAGCTCGGCAGCATCACCGTGACGACGGACACACCGGGCTACACCGCACTGATCATGGCCGGCGACTCCGAGGCGGGCGCCTTCAGCGACGACTCGTCCTCGCAAACCGTCGGCGCCTCGACGACGTTCTCCCTGAACGGCGCGACGGCGCGCTACTACGTGATCTGGATCACGCGGCTCCCGCCGGGCGACGTCGCCCACGTGAACGAGGCGACGACCGGCTAGTACTCGAGCTTGGCGCGGCGCTCGTGCCGCTCGAGCGCAAGCGCGATCAGTCGGTCGAGCAGCTCCGCATACGGAATTCCCGATGCGTCGAACAGCTTCGCGTACACGCTCGTCGCCGTGAACCCGGGGATCGTGTTCAGCTCGTTGAGGATCACCTCGCCGTCGGCACGCACGAAGAAGTCGACGCGGGCCATGCCCTCGCACTCGCCGGCGACGAACGAGTCCACCGCGCGCCGCTGCACCAGCTCGATCGTGGCCTGCGGCAGCTCCGGCGGGATCACCAGCTCCATCCCGTCCGAGTCGTACTTGGACTCGAAGTCGTACCACTCGTGCTCGAGCGTGTCGATGCGCCCCGGAAGCGATGCGACCGGCGGCGGCTGCCGGTTGCCGAGCACGCCGCACTCGACCTCCATTCCGTCCACGAACTCCTCGACGAGCACCTTCTCGTCGTGGCGGCGCGCGAGCTCGACCGCCGGGCCGAGCTCCGTCTCGTCGTGCACCTTCGAGATGCCGACCGAGGAGCCGAGCCGCGCGGGCTTGACGAAGACCGGATAGCCGAACGGATTCGCGACGGGATCGCCGAGCCTGATCGTGTGGTGGCGGGCGACCGGGATGCCGCTGTCGCGCATGACCTTCTTGAACAGGTCCTTGTCCATCGCCACCGCCGAGCCGGCGACGCCGGAGCCGACGTACGGGATGTCCGCGAGCTCGAGCAGCCCCTGGACGGTTCCGTCCTCGCCGAACGGCCCGTGCAGGATCGGCAGCACCACGTCGACGGATGCGAGCGCAGCGAGGGTTCCACCCTCGGCCGGAACAGGCAGCGTCTCCGCGGGACCAGTCCCGGTGCCAGGCACCAGGACGTGGCCGGAAGAGCCGCTGTCCAGCGCCCAGCGACCGTCGCGGCCGATGGCCACGCTCACGACGTCGTACCGCTCCGGATCCAACGCCTCCAGCACCGAGCGGGCCGAGGCGAGCGAGATGTCGTGCTCGCTCGAGCGCCCGCCGGCGAGGATCCCGACCCGCGTGCGCCTCGTCACGTCAGCGCAGTCACGGCGTCGGCGGCGGTGTCGTCGTCGTCGTGGTGGAGGTGAACTGGCCGACGTTGATCGTGACCGTCGAGTTCACGGGCGCCGACGAGCCCCCGGACGGATTCTGGCTCTGCACGATCCCGTTCTGGGACGGATCCGTCACCGTGACGTTGACGATGCGCACCTTGAGGTTCGCCGCCTGGATGTTGTTCGTCGCGGTCGCGACGTCGAGATTGGTCACGTCGGGGACCTGGGTCGTCTGCGGTCCCTTGGAAACGGTCAGGCTGACGGTGGAGCCCTTCGCCGCCGACGAGCCCGCGCCCGGGCTCTGGTCGGTGACCGTATTCGCGGGCTGGGGCGCGTTGACGAACGTCGGCGTGGTCTTGAAGCCGGCACCCTGTAGGGTCGCGGTCGCCTGATCGAGCGTGTCGCCGACGACGCTGGGAACCGCGACCGGCTGCGGGCCCTTCGAGACGTTGATGCGCACCGACGTGCCCACGACGACCTTCGTGCCGGACTTCGGGTCCTGCGCCGTGACCTGGTTTGCCGGCGTGTTCGAGTTCACCCCGTGCACGTCCGGTTTCAGGTGCAGCGCCTTCAGCTGGTTCACTGCATCCGTCTCCTGCATGCCGACGAGCGTCGGCACCGCCACCTTCGGCTTCCCGGTCGAGACCCAGATCGTCACCGGGTTGCCCTTCGGGATCTTCGTGCCCTCGGTCGGGTCCTGCTGGTAGACGAGGCCCGGGGCCGTATCGATGTTGGCGCCCTTCTTCACGTCGGGCGTGAGGCCGATCGCGTTGATCTTCGCCTCGGCCTCCGCCTGGCTCAGGTTGACGTAGTACTCGACCGCGACCGGTGCGTTCGACGAGATCTTCTTCGAGATCTGCTGATAGAGGAACCAGCCGCCGATGCCCGCGCCGAGCACGAACGCGAACGCAGCGATCCACGGCCACACGGGGCGCCGATGGATCGGCTCGTCGAGGTCGTAGTAGACCTGCGGCGGACCGCCCGGCGGCGGCGCTTGCGCCGGCGTGACCACGCGCGGCGGCGGCGCGATCATCGTCGCGGCGGTCGCGGCCATCGGCCCCGTCATCGCCGACAGGATCTGCGTCGCACCCTCTTCGGTCTCGCGCGAGACGGCCACGCCGCGGGCGACCCGCTCCAGATCCGCGTCCATCTCCTCGGCGCTCTGGTAGCGGTCGTCCGGATCCTTCGCCAGCGCGCGCACGACGAGCAGATCGAGATCGTGCGGCAGGTTCGGCCGCTTCACCGACGGCGGCTCGGGCACCTGCGACAGGTGCTTCATCGCGATCTCGACCGGCGTGTCGCCGCCGAACGGCGCCGACCCAGTCAGCAGCTCGTACAACACGACGCCGAGCGAATAGAGGTCGGAGCGCTGGTCGACGTTCGTCCCGCGCGCCTGCTCCGGCGAGAGGTACTGCGCGGTGCCGACGATCGACCCTGCCTCCGTCATCTGGCTCGCGCCCGCGCGCGCGATGCCGAAGTCCGTCACCTTCACGCGGCCCTCGCCGTCGACCAGCACGTTGTGCGGCTTGATGTCGCGATGCACGATCCCGTGCCGGTGCGCGAACCGCAGCGCCGAGAGGATCTGCCGCGCGTAGTCGACCGCGACCGGAACAGGAGCAGGCCCGCGCGTGACGATCAGCTCCTTCAGCGAGCGGCCGTCGAGGTACTCCATGGCGATGTAGTACGTCCCCTCCGCCTCGCCGCGGTCGTAGATCGAGACGATGTTCGGATGCGACAGCGCCGCCGCGTTCTTCGCCTCGCGACGGAAGCGCTCGACGAACTGGTCGTCGTTGGCATGGCGGTCGTTGAGGATCTTGATCGCGACGCGGCGGCCCAGCTCCTGGTCCTCGGCGAGGTAGACGTTGGCCATTCCGCCCGCGCCGAGCTTCCTCACGATCTTGTAGCGACCGTCGAAGAACGAGCCGATGAGCGGGTCCAAAGAGGCCAAGGGGTCAGTAAAGGGTAATTGGACGGTCAGCCATGGAGGAGGTTCTGCAGCACAGCCTTGGCGATCGGGGCGGAAACGACGCCGCCGAAGCCGTTCAGCTGCTTCTCGAGGACGACCGCGACGGCGTAGCGCGGATTGTCGGCGGGGGCGAAGCAGACGAACCACGCCGTGTAGACGTTGGGGATGCCGGTCTCGGCGGTTCCGGTCTTCCCGGCCACCTGGATGCCCGGGATCTGGGCGGCGGTTCCGGTTCCGCCCTGGACGACGGAGACCATCATCGCGTTCAGCTCGGCGGCGGTCTTCGGCTTGATCGCGCGGCCGAGATTGCTCGACTGCGTGTCGCGCACGATGGAGCCGTCCGGCCCGATGATGCGCTGGACGACGTACGGCCGCGGCACGATGCCCTTGTTCGCGATCGTCGCCGCGACCATCGCCATCTGCAGCGGCGTCGCGAGCATGCGCTCCTGCCCGAACGCGAGCCGCCCGGGGTCGACGGCGGTGTTCGGGTCGCGCGGGTCGTAGAGCACGCGACCCTTCTTCGTGTAGATGTAGAGGCCGCTCGGCGCGCGCTCGTCCGCCGGCGTCTCGAGCGGCGGCGTCGAGTAGAAGCCGAACCGCTTCGCGTAGTCGAGGATCGTCTTCGCGCCGAGCGCCTTGCCGACGTTGCAGAAGACCGAGTTGATCGAGTGCTCGAAGCCCTGCGCGAGCGTGACGTTGCCGAAGACCTCGGTCCCGCCCTGGTCCGGGTTGCCGGCGTTCGACACCTCCTTCCCGTACTCGGTGCAGTAGCCCGGATCGTAGAAGCGCGACCACGGCTTGAACTTGCCCGTGTCGAGCGCGGCGGCGGCGGTGATCATCTTGAACGTCGAGCCCGGCGTGTACAGCCCCTTCGTCGTGCGGGGGAGCAGCGCCGACCTGCTGCCGCAGCCGCCGCGGATCTTCAGCACCTTCGCGTAGCCGCCCGGCTTGTCGATCAGGTTCGGGTTGTACGTCGGCGTCGACGCGAGCACCGCGACAGCGCCGGTCTTGATGTTCATCGCCACGACCGCGCCGCAGTTGTGGCCGAGCTCCTTCATCGCGACCGCCTGCGCGGACGGGTCGAGCGTCAGCTCCAGCTTGTTCCCTTTGACCGTGCCGCCGCCGAGCCGGTCGAGCTGCCGTTGGAACGCGTTGCTGAGATTCGTGTTCGAGCCGGTGAGGTAGTCGTTCATCGACTGCTCGAGCCCGGCCTGCGAGCGCGACGCGGTGGAGTAGCCGATCGTCTGCGCCGCGAGCCCGAGCGTCGGGTAGCGGCGATAGAAGAGCGTCTGCCCGCTCACGCGCACCTTCCGGTTCGCGGCGAAGGTGACGTTGCCCGTCTCCGGGACGATCAGCCCGCGCTCGACGGTGAACTGGAGGATCCGCTCGATCGCGTTGTCCTGCCGGTCCTGCAGACCGCCCGCGGCCCACGCCTGCCAGTACGTGGTCGCGCCGATGAGCACGACGAGCAGCAGGACCGTAACGAGCGCGAGCCGGCGCAGCTGTCTGTTCACGCCGGCTCCAGCTCACGGTTGGCGCGGTCGGAGACGAGCATCAGCCCGGCGAGCACGAAGAACGTCGACAGCACGCTCGAGCCTCCGTACGAGACGAGCGGCAGCGTGATCCCCGTCAGCGGGATCACGCGCAGGATCCCGCCGATGATGATGAACGTCTGCAGCGCGAAGCCGAAGGTAAGCCCCGCCGCGAGCAGCTTGGAGAAGCCCTCGCCGGCCGTCAGCGCCACGCGGAAGCCGCGCAGCACGAACACCATGTAGAGCAGGACGAGCGCGGCCGCGCCGATCAGCCCGAGCTCCTGCGCGAGCGCCGAGTAGATGAAGTCGGTATTGAGGTCGGGGATGATCTGGTGCCCCAGCGCGTTCGTGAAGGTGCCGCTACCGAGGCCGGTGCCGCCGAAGCCACCGTGCGCGATCGAGTAGAGCGACTGCACCTCCTGGTAGCTCTGGCAGTCCTGACGCAGCGCGCGACCGCCGCTGAGCGGGCAGTAGACCGCGTGCGTCGTCCACGGGTGCAGCCAGTTGGTCACGCGGTCGCGCACGTGCGGCGTGCCCTCGTATACGGCGGCCGAGCCGGCGAGGAACAGCCCCAGCCCGACCGCGACGAACGACAGACGCGCCGTCGCCACGTAGAGCATGCCGAGGAAGATCCCGTAGTAGAGGAGCGCGCTGCCGAGGTCGGCGGTGACGAACAACACCATCATCGCCGCGCCCCAGATCACGAGCAGCGGCCCCCAGTCCTTCAGCCGCCCCTGCGCCAGCACCTCGCGCTTCTCCCGGAGGTACGCGGCGAGGAAGACGATCAGCGCGATCTTCCCGAGCTCGCCCGGCTGGAACTGCAGCCCGCCCACGTGGATCCACAACCGCGCGCCGTTCACCGTCTCGCCGAGTCCCGGCAGCAGCGGCATGAACAGCAGCGCGATCGAGCCGAGGCCGAACAGGTACTTGTAGTTCTCCAGCACGCGATAGTCCTTGCGCAGCCAGATCAGCGTCCCGGCGAACGCCGCCACCGCGATCACGATCCAGAGCCCCTGCTTGAACGCATTCGCAGGCCCGAGCCGGTAAATCTCCGTCAGGCCGACGGCGGTGAGCAGGCCGGCCAGCGGCAGCAGGTACGGGTCGGCGCGCGGGACGGTCAGGCGCGCGACGATGTGCGCGGCGAGGTAGAGCGCGAGGAAGAAGATCGCGTAGGTGAGCGACGCGCCGGAGATCTTCGACTTCTCCGAGATGTAGACGCTGGCGAAGCCGACCGCCGTGAGCACGCCGACGGCGACGAGGTTGAGCAGCTCCCGGTTGCGGTAGCTCAGTGCACCAGCCCCCAGACGAGCAGGATGGCCGCGAGCGCGAGCAGCCCGGCCATCGTCAATGCGAGCCGCATGCGCGCGGCCGCGGGCTCTATCGTCGACGTGGCTTCGGGCGCCGGGACGGTGAGCGTGTCGTCCAACGCCGGCAGCGCCTGCGTCTCTGCCAGCTCCGGCGCGGCTTCGATCAGGGGCGCGTCGATACGGAACGCGACGACAGTGATGTTGTCCTCGCCGCCGCGCCGGTTCGCAGCTGCGACCAGTGCCTTCGCCGCCTTCGGCAGGTCGTCGTGATTCTCCTCGAGCAGCGCGAGGATGTCGGCGTCGTCCACCATCGTGGTCAGGCCGTCGGAGCAGATCAGGTACACGTCTCCGTCCTCCGCGCGCACCTCGAAGGCGTCCACGTCGACGTCCGGGTCGGTGCCGAGCGCGCGCGTGATCACCGCGCGCTGCGGATGCGTCTCGGCCTCCTCCGGCGACAGCTTCCCGCTCTTCATCAGCTCGTTCACGAGCGAGTGGTCGTCCGTGAGCTGCTCGAACTGCCCGCCGCGCAGCCGGTACGCGCGCGAGTCGCCGACGTGCCCGATCACGACGTCGTCGCCCTCGACGAGCGCCACCGTCATCGTCGTTCCCATCCCGGAGACGGCCGGGTCGGTAGCGGAGCGCTCGTATACGCGCCGGTTCGCCTCCTGGAAGAGCGACGTGACGCGCTCGGTGCCGGAGAGCGAGCCGGGATCGGTGTCCGAGAGCGCCGCCGCCGCGAGCCTCGATGCCACCTCGCCCGCCTGCGCGCCGCCCATGCCGTCGGCGACGGCGAACAGCGGCGGCTCGAGCACGTACGCGTCCTCGTTGCGACGCCGCTTGCGGCCCGTGTCGGTCGCGGCCGTGAACGCCCCGACGCTCATTCTTCGTACCTCAGGTCGGTCGAGCCGACGCTGACCACGTCGCCGTTCGCGAGCCGCCGCGGGCCGTCGATCGGCTCGCCGTTGACGAAGGTGCCGTTCGTCGAGCCGAGGTCGTGCACCCAGACGCCGTCGCGGCGCGGTTCGATGCGCACGTGCCGCGCGGACGCGAACTCGTCGCCGTCGATCGAGACGTCGTTCTCGTCGCTGCGGCCGACCGTGAACGACGTCGAGTCGAGCTCCAGCTCGCCGCCGACCGGGAGCACCGGGCTGCCGGCGACGACGAGCCGCGGCCCATGCGGCGGCTGCGGCTGCGGCGCCTGCGCACCCGCCTGCGCCGGCGCAGGCCGCAGGACGAAGCTCTCCTGCGACGGGCGCGCGTCGCGGCCGACCGTCCACACGATCCGCCAGATGAACAGGTAGAGCAGCACGAGGAAGGCGATCTTCAGAGCGAGCAGCGCTTCCTGGAGCGCCGTCGAGGCAATCACTATTCCGCCTCCGTCGAGAAGGCGATCTCGGTCTCCCCGACGACGAACGTGTCGCCGTCCTCGAGCTTTGCGCGCCGGAGGCGCCTGCCGTTGACCTCGATGCCGTTCGTCGAGTCGAGGTCGACGATCCAGAAGGCAGGCCCTTCGTGCCGGAGCTCCGCATGCCGGCGCGAGACGTTCGCGTCGTCGACGACGATGTCGCAGTCGCGTCCGCGGCCGATCACGGCCACGTCCTGATCGACGCGCTTCCGCTGGCCGCGCCACACCAGCACCGCCACGCGGTCGGCGTCGTCGCGGGCGACCGGAGCCTCGGGCTCGTCCTGCTCGACGCCGCCGGGCTTGTACACGACGGTCGCGCCGGGAACGAGCCGCTCGTCCTCCGGCTCCTCGGGACCGTGCCGGGCGCGCCGCGGCTGCATCACGCGGGTGGAGATGCCGAACTCGCCGACGGCGAGATCGTCGTCCGTCTCCAGCTTCACGAGCGGCGCGGTCAGGAGCGCGTAGCTCTCGCGCTTCGCGTGCTCGACGAGGTACTCCTCGAGCTCGGACAGGAGCGACGTCTCGTAGCTCTCGAACTGCTCGCGGTCGGCCGAGGAGAGATAGATCGTGTACTCGTTCGGCACGTAGATGCGCGAGACGGACACCGTCTTGTGGTCGTCCATCTCCTTCGCCAGCTTCCGCGCCAGCTCGACCGGCTGCACGTTCGTCCTGAAGGCACGGCCGAACACGCCTTCGAACAGCGCCTCGATCTTTTGCTCGATCCCTCTCAGCACCATGGATGCGCGATTGAATGTACCGACCGGCGTCCCCGGAACCGGCGCCGTTCAGCCGTCCGAGCGGAGCGCGACGACGGCCGCCGTGATCCAGGCGGCGGCCACGAGGGGCAGGGCCGGAGCGGTCGGAGCGGGCAGGAGCGTGGCGGCGAGCATCAGCGCGCCCAGCCCGGCCGCGCCCCAGCGCCCGTGCGCGCGCGCGAAGGGAAGCAGCGCCGCGACGGCCGCGAACGCCGCCGCCTCCGCCAGCAGCGCCGGATGGGCCGTGGCTGCCCGGAACAGCGTTCCGACCACGTCGAGCGGATCGTTCGCGCCGGCGACACCGAGTCCCAGCGGGGCATGTGCTCCGGTGACGGGCAGGTCGACGTGGCGGATCCCTGCGACGAGAGCGGAGGCGAGCACCGCCGTGCCGGCCTGCGCTGCGCGTCGCACTGCGGCGCGAAGTCCGGCGGTGGCGAGCGGGACGAGTCCGATCGCGCCGAGCGGCGCGAGCAGCGGTCCGAGTGCAAACAGCAGCCCGCCGCGCGGCTCGCGCCAGGCCAGAGCGAGCCAGGCCGCGGCGAAGACGGCGTAGACGACCGCGAGGCCGAGCGAGACGTTTCCGAGCGGCAGGATCGGCACGGCGAGCGCGAGACCGAGTCCGAGCCGCTCGCGGTAGAACGTCGCCGCGGCCGCCGCGACGGCCAACCCGAACGCCCAGCCGTGCGGGAAGAACGGGAGCTCCGCCGCCGTCCAGCCGGCGACGAGCGCCGCCAGCCCGGCCGCGACGATCCGCCCGGGCGGCACCGTTCCGACAGCCGGCAGCTCGACGCCGCCGCCGCGCGAGCGCTTCTTCCGCCGTGGAGCCGCCGCGCCGCGGAGCGCCCCCGCCAGCTCGGCGGCCGATGGACGCCGCGCGGGGTCGAGCGAAAGCGCCCGGTCGACCAGCTGCAGCATCGGCTTGGGCAGGTCGGGGCGGAGCTCCGACAGCGGCGCCGCGCCGGCCTCGATCGCGCGCGCGGTGTCCAGCATGGACGTCTGCCAGAACGGGTGGCGGCCCGCGAGCGCCTCCCAGAGCATCACGCCGACGGCCCAGACGTCGGCGGCCTCCGTCGCGTCCTCGCCGGCCAGCCGCTCGGGCGCGATGTACGCAAGCGTGCCGGGAACGTCGCCCTGCGCCGTCAGCGTCTCCGCCTCGGCCATGCGCGCGAGCCCGAAGTCGAGCAGCCGCACCGACACCTCGTCGCCGTCGGCGAGCAGGACGTTGGACGGCTTCACGTCCCGGTGGAGGATCCCCGCGCGATGCGCGTGCGCGAGGCCCTCGCAGATCTGCGCGCAGCCTTCGATCGCGTCGCGGTCGTCCAGCTCGCCGGCCCGCATCGCCTCGCGGAAGGTGCGGCCGGGGACGAACTCGTAGGCGATGTAGACGTGGCGCGGGTCGCGCGCGAAGGCATAGGCGCGGAGGCAGGCCGGATGGCGGAGGCGCGCCGCCGCGTGCGCCTCCCGCTCGGCGCGGGCCGCGGCCTTGCCCTCGCGGGCGACGATCTTCAGTGCGACGTCGAGCCCGTTCTTCTCGTCCCGCGCCAGCCAGACGGAGCCGGAGCCGCCGCTCCCGAGCGGACGCAGCGGCCGGTAGCGCCCGAGGACGAGTCCACTTCCTTCCAGCGCAAGCGCGGCGTTCGACATACGCCCCCAACAGGTTGGCGACCGGGCCGGACTCTCCTCTTGTCGTACCGATCCGGGCAGGGAGCGGAGTAAGGTTTGCCGACGCACGCGGAGCCGCATGAGCACCTACGACGACGACAACATCGAGTTCGACTTCTTCGACGAGCCTGAGACGAAGGAGGCGTCGACGCGCCGGCGCCTGCCCGGGCGCCCCGGAGGCGGGCGCGGCGACCGTCCGCCCAAGCCGCCGAAGCCGCCCAGGCCCCCGGCCACGGGGGTCGTCCCGCTCGTCCGGCTCGCCGGGCTCGTCGCCCTCGCGATCGTGCTCGTGGTCGTGCTCGTCTCGTGGATCGGCGCCTGCCAAGGCAAGAGCAAGCAGGCCGAGTACTCGTCCTATATGGACAAGGTCCGCGCGGTGGCGGTGAACGACCGGCGGCTCGGCGTCGAGTTCTCCAACAAGATCAGCTCGCCGGCGCTGACGCAGTCCCAGCTCCAGCAGGCGCTCGAGCAGTACGCGCAGCAGGAGCAGCAGGCCTACGACCAGGCGCAGCAGATCCGCCCGCCGGGACCGCTCCGCGCCGTCCACCAGAGCATGGTCAACGCGATCGCGTTGCGCGCGAAGGGCCTCGCCGGGCTGGCCAACGTCTTCTCGCAACCGGGGGCGATGAAGGACGCGACCACGGCGGCGGAGGCGCTGACGGCGCAGGGCGCGCTGCTGAGCGCGAGCGACGTGGTCTGGGAGCAGCTGTTCCGGCTGCCGGCGACGCAGCAGCTGAAGAACGTCGGCGTCACCGGCGTCGTCGTGCCCAGCTCGCAATTCGTCTCGAATCCCGACCTGGTCAGCGCGCGCGCATTCACGATCGTCTACCAGAACCTGCAGGGCGCCTCCAAGGGCGGCGGAGGCGCGACGAGCGGCAAGCACGGCGACCAGATCGTCGGGACGCGCGCGACGCCGCAGGGCGTCGACCTCTCGACCTCGACGCCGACGACCGTGAAGGTCTCCTCCGATCTCGCCTTCGTGGTCACGATCGAGAACTCCGGCGACTTCCAGGAGCTCAACGTCCCGGTGACGTTGACCATCGCCGCCGGCAGCGGCACGCCGATCGTGTGCCACAAGCACGTGGTCGTGATCCAGCCGCAGCAGCAGATGTCGGTCACGTGCGGGAACCTGCAGCTGCCGACGAGCGCGTTCGGCAGCCGGGTGACGATCACCGCGTTCGTGGGCGCAGTCGCCGGGGAGATCAACACGGCGAACAACAAGGCCGTCTACCCGGTCTTCTTCACGCTCGGTTAGGCTCGCCACGTGAACGTCAGCGCCTCGGTCGCCGCCTGGATCGCGATCGGCGCCGCAGTGGCTGCCGGAATCGCCCTCGTCCTCGCGGTCGGCTTCTACCGGCAGCTCCGCAGCGTCCGCGCCTCGCAGCAGGTGCTGCTGGGAGGCGGCAAGTCCGACCTCGTCGACTTCGCCGTCTCGCTGCAGGGGCGGATCGACGACGTCCACAAGGCCATGGACGAGCTCGCGGTCGCGCTGACGCGGGTCGACCGCCGCGTGGACGACACCGTCTCGAAGACGGCGATCGTCCGCTACGACGCCTACGAGAACACCGGCGGCCACCAGTCCGCCTCGGTCGCGCTCCTCGATTCGGCCCGCAGCGGGGTCGTGCTCAGCGCCATTCAGGGCCGCGACTACGCCCGCATCTACGTGAAGGAGCTCGACCGCGGCCACGCCACCGTGGCGCTCTCTCCCGAGGAGCTGGAGGCCGTGGAACGCGCAATGAGCTCCTAGGGGAACCCGTGGTTCCCCTAGGGGACCCCTCCTTCGGCGCTCGTGACGGGCTCGTGGTGTGCGCTTCGCCGGGAGCGCGGTCCCGGCTGCGCGCGGTGGGAGGGCTACCCACTCAGAGCGTTCTTGGCGGTTGGCGGTGCCGTGTGGAGCCGCTCTAGACGCAGGCGAACCAGCCGCCCGGGATGCGCAGCACCACGGGCCGCGCAGGGCAGGCAAGAGGCCAAGAAGCGCACTGGGTCCACGGCGCGTGGATGCGCGCGGGCGGGACCGCGCTCCCGCCCGCGCCACACTCGGAACCGCCACTCGAGCCCTCCCACCAGCGAGAACCTCGGTTCTCGCTGGTATTTTGGGCACGTGCAGCACGTTCTCGTCCTGAACGCGAGCTACGAGCCCCTCAACGTCTGTTCGACGCGGCGTGCGCATGTGCTCGTGTTCAAGGGGAAGGCCGAGGTGGTGGAGCGGCTGGACAAGCCGCTGCGGTCGGCCTCCGGCAGCTTCATCTGGCCGCACGTGATCCGGCTCCTGCACTACGTGCGGGTGCCGCGGGCGATTCAGCGGAAGATCTCCCGGCGGGCGCTGTTCGCCCGGGACGGCTGGCGCTGCGTCTATTGCGGCACCTCGGGCGGCCGGCTGACGCTCGACCACGTGGTCCCGCGGTCGAAGGGGGGCGAGTCGATCTGGGAGAATGTCGTCACCGCCTGCGCGCCGTGCAATCTGCGCAAGGGCGACCGCACGCCGGAGCAGGTCGGGATGGAGCTGCGGAGCATTCCACGGCCTCCCGCGCCGGTGCTGTTCATCCGGCTCGCCGCTCCGCGCATCCCCCAGGGCTGGACGCCGTACCTCGGCGAGCTCGGCACCGCTGCGGCATAGCCACCTCGACGGACATGTGACGATCGGAGGGGTCGGCGCCGTATAGGGCGCATGAACCTTCGTCGAACTCTCCTCGTCGCCGCGCTCGTGCTCGCGGCTGCCGCGGTCGCGGGCGTCGCCCAGCCGCGGCTCGGCCACAGCGCCACGCCCATTCCAGCCGTCTCCGGGCGGACGATCACCGTCACCGGCAACGGCGCGGCCACCGCCGTGCCCGACCGCGCCTCCTGGAGCTTCAGCGTCGACACCCGCGGGGCCACCGCGTCCGCGGCGCTGTCCAGCAACGCCGACGCGGCGAACGCGATCGTGGCGGCGCTGAAGGGCGCCGGCGTCGCAGCCGCCGATCTCCAGACCACCGAGGTCTCGCTCGACCCGCAGACGTCCCAGGACGGGGCGAAGATCATCGGCTACGCCGCGTCCAGCAGCGTGTCCGTCACCGCCGCGATCGGCAGCTCGGGAGCCCTGGTCGACGCGGCCGTCAAGGCGGGAGCGACAGGCGTCTCCGGACCGAGCCTCGCCGTCTCCGACCAGGACGCTCTCTATGCGGACGCGCTGAAGAGCGCGATCGCGAACGCGGACGCGAAGGCGAAGACGATCGCCGACGCGACCGGCGTCCAGCTCGGCGACGTGCAGACCGTCGTCGAGGGCAGCACGTCGACCCCGGTCGCGTGGGGAGCCGCCGCGGTCGCGGCGCCGGCGGCCGGCAAGGTCTCGGTCGAGCCCGGCACGCAGGAGGTGGACGCGACCGTCACGGTCACGTACGCCGTCGGCTAGCCCCCGCGTTCAGCCCCGCTCGACCGGCAGGCCGCGTTTCGACCAGTCGCTCCACGAGCCGGGGTAGAGCTTGCCGTCCCGGCCCGCGAGCGACGCGCGATGGAGCACGACGCAGGCGGTGATGCCGGAGCCGCAGTACGCGACGAGCTCTCCTCCCGGGAGCGGCGGCTGCGGCTCGGCCCACGGAGCGCTGAGCGCGCCGGGGATCCGGCCGGGCGGATCGTCGATCGGATTCGGCTCGCCGCGCCAGCGGTTCGCCGGCCGCGCGTCGACGAGCACGAGCGACGGATCGGCGAGCTGCCGCACCAGCTCCTCCGCCGGCACCGTGTCTCCCTCGCGCTCGCGCGGCGTGAACGACACCGGCTCGATCCGCTCCTCGCCCACGCGGAGCGGCCCGCCCCAGACGTCGATCCCGCCGAGCAGCACGGCACAGTCGTCGTGCCCGAAGTGCCGGAGCAGCCACCACAGCCGCTCGGCCCCTCCGAGCGACCCGTACGCCACCACGAACACGCCGTCGCCGATCCCGGCGCGCGACGCCGCAGCTGCGAAACCCTCCGCGGACGGCAGCGGGTGCCGACCCAGCCCAGCCACGGACAGATCCGAGAGATCGTCGTCGACGTCGAGGAACGAGGCGCCGGGGACATGGCCGCCGAGGTAGAGCTCCCGGCCGCGGCCCGGCGCGTTCAGCTCCCACCGGCAGTCGACGAACTGGACCCGCATCGGCCGCGAGCCTACCTAGACGGCGCTGCTCCTTCGCTCCAGCAGCAGGACGTCGCGCCACACCCCGTCGGACTCGCCGTGACGCTCGCGCACGCCGACGATCCGGAAGCCGCAGACGAGATGGAGCCGGACGCTCGCGCGGTTCTCCGGGAAGATCCCGGCGTCGATCGTCCAGATCCCGGCCGCCTCCGAACGGGCGATCAGCTCCTCGAGCAGCACGCGCCCGAGCCCGCGGCCGCGGGCCCACGCCGCCACGTAGACGCTGTTCTCGGCGACGCCGCGGTAGCAGGAACGGTCCGAGACGGGCGACAGCGTCGCCCAGCCGGCCACCTCGCCGTCCAGCTCGGCGACGAGCCTGACTTGCGGGTGCGCCGCGTCCCAGGCGTCCCACTCGGGCACCCCGGTCTCGAAGGTGGCGTTGCCGCTGCGGATCCCGTCCTCGTAGATGGCGGCGACCTGCGGCCAGTCCTCCGGCCGCAGGTCGCGCACGACGGTGGTGACCGCCACCGTCTTCTGGTCAGGCGTCGTAGTAGAGCGAGAACTCCAGCGGATGCGGGCGCAGCCGCACCGCGTCGATCTCGTTCTCCCGCTTCCAGTCGATCCAGGTCCGGATCAGGTCCTCGCTGAACACGCCGCCTTTCGTGAGGAACTCGTGGTCCGCCTCGAGCGCATCGACGGCGTCGGCGAGCGAGCCCGGCACCGTCTTGATGTCGTGCTCCTCCTCGAACAGGTCGAAGTCGGCGGGCTCGCCCGGGTCGAGGCCCTTCTCGATCCCGTCCAGGCCGGCCATGAGCATCGCCGAGAACGCGAGGTACGGATTCGCCAGCGCGTCCGGGCAGCGGAACTCGAGCCGCTTCGCCTTGGGCGAGTCGCTGTACATCGGGATCCGGATGCAGGCCGACCGGTTCCGCGACGAGTACGCGAGGTTCACCGGCGCCTCGTAGCCCGGCACGAGCCGGCGGTACGAGTTCGTCGTCGGCGCGCAGAAGGCGAGGAGCGCCGGCGCGTGCGCGAGCAGTCCGGCCGCGTACGACCGTGCGAGCTGCGACAGCCCCGCCGGCCCCGACTTGTCCGCGAACAGCGGCGTGCCCTCCTTCCACAGCGACTGGTGCGTGTGCATGCCCGAGCCGTTGTCGCCGAAGATCGGCTTCGGCATGAACGTGGCGGACTTGCCGGCCGCCAGCGCCGTGTTCCGGACGACGTACTTGTAGAGCATGATCTGATCCGCCATCCGCGTGAGGGACTGGAAGCGGAGGTCGATCTCGCACTGGCCGGCCGTCGCCACCTCGTGGTGGTGGAACTCACAGGCGACGCCGAGCCGCTCGAGCGTCAGCACCATCCGCGTGCGCAGATCGTGCAGCGTGTCGTGCGGCGCCACCGGGAAGTAACCGTGCTTCTCCCGCACCGTGTAGCCGAGCCCGGGATCGCCCGAGTTCCAGTAGCCCTCGGGGGAGTTGACCCTGTAGCGCGCCTCGTTCGGCCCGCTCGTGTACGAGACGTCGTCGAAGACGAAGAACTCGCACTCCGGGCCGACGTAGATGGTGTCGGCGATGCCGGTGGAGCGGAGGTAGTCCTCGGCGCGCTTTGCCACGCGACGCGGATCCTTGTTGTACGGCTCGCCCGTGATCGGGTCGGAGATCTCGCACACGAGCGAGAGCGTCGGCGCCTCCGTGAACGGATCGAGGATCGCGGAGGACGCGTCCGGCATGAGCAGCATGTCGCTCTCCGAGATCCCCTGCCAGCCGCGGATCGAGGAGCCGTCGAAGCCGAGCCCTTCCTCGAAGGCGGACTCGTCGAACCCGGCCACGGGAAGCGACACGTGCTGCCACGTCCCCAGCAGGTCGCAGAACTTCAGGTCGACCATGACGGCGCTCGTCTCCCGCGACCACTCGAGCGCGGTCCGCGGGTCGACGTCGCCCTCGAGGTAGTGCCTCAACTCCTTCTCGATCTCAGACATCCCGGCTCCTTCGCTGGTCCACGAAAAAAGCCCCAGGACTCCGAGAGTCCTGAGGCCCCATTGCCTCGGCGACCGCCTTCACCGGCGGACGTCCTGGGCGCAGAGTAGCCGGAAACGCGGCCGGAGGGCAAGTCAGCTGGAGCGATGCGGGCCGATCAGGGCCGCCGCCACGCCGAGCCCGATCAGGATGCTCCCGCCGAACCAGCGCTCGAACCGGGCGACGGCGGGCGAGTCGCGCAGCCGGTCGGCCACGGTGCCGGCGGCCAGGGCATAGAGGCTGTCGGTCATCAGCCCGAGCGCGGCGAGGGTGAGGCCGAGCACGAGGATCTGCACGCCGACGTGGCCCTGCTCGACGTCGACGAACTGCGGGATGAACGCGAAGATGAAGACGATCGTCTTCGGATTGAGCAGGTTGACGATCAAGCCCTGCGTGTAGATGCGGCGCAGGCTGTGCGGCGTCTGGCCGTCGAGCGCATCCTCGGCGCCGCGGGTGAGCAGTCGGCGGATGCCGAGGAAGATGAGATAGGCGGCGCCCGCGTAGCGCACCGCGTCGAATGCCACCTGCGACGCGAGCACGAGCGACGCGAGCCCGACCGCAGCCGCCACGATCAGTATCAGCGTCCCCGTGGTGATCCCCAGCACCGAGACGAGTCCGGCTCGCCGGCCCTGGTCGATGCTGCGGCTGACAATGTAGAGCACCGCAGGACCGGGGATGGCCAGCAGCGCGAGCGCGGTCGCGATGAACAGCGCATATGTGGAGAGCGAAGGCACTCACGGACCGTACAAGGCCGCGACTTCGCGACCCGTTCCGGCGATCCGCTCGCGTAGCTCCACCGGCTCGAGCACCTCGACGTCGGCGCCGAAGCGGAGCAGCTCGCGGTAGGCCATGCCGAGATCGTCGAACGAGACGACGGCGCGGCCGTCCGGCTCCAGACGCGGCTCGCCCGGCAGGCGCCGCCGCACCTCCTCAGAGACGCGGACGGTCACCTGCACCCGCGGGCGCCCCTGCTCGAACGCGCGCGACCATTCGTCCCAGAACTCGGTCAAGTCGAATCCCGGCGGCCGCTCGAACTCCTCCGCGAGCGCGCGCACGCCGGCCACGCGCGAGACGCGGTAGACGCGCATCCCGACCGAGCGCCGCGCGATCAGGTACCAGACGCCGCCCTTGAGGACGAGCCCGAGCGGGTCGATCGTCCGTTGCACGACGAGCCGGCCCTCTCGGTAGCGAATGCGCACGCGGTGCCCGCGCCACACCGCGGCGGAAAGCTCGGGGAGGTGAGGCACGCTGTCCTCGGCCCGGAACCAGCCCTTCGTGTCCAGATGGAAGAGCCGCGCAGCCCGCGTCGCCCGCTCCTGCAGCTCCGTCGGCAGCGCGGCGAGCAGCTTCAGCCGCGCGGCCGCCAGCTCGCCGCCCAGCCCGAGCTCCGCGGCCGGTCCGGGCATGCCCGCCGCGAACAGCGCCTCCGCCTCGTCGGCGGTCAGCCCGGTCAGCCGAGTGCGGTAGCCGCCCGCCAGCCGGTAGCCGCCCGCCGGCCCGCGCACCGCCTCGACCGGGACGCCGGCGGCGGCCAGCGACTCCATGTCCCGGTGCACGGTCCGCACCGAGACCTCGAGCCGTTCGGCCAGATCCGTCGCCGTCAGCTGGCCCCGCGTCTGCAGCAGGAGCAGGAGCGAGACGAGACGCGTCGCGCGCATTTCCTAAACATGACAGAAGATGTCCTGTTTGTCTGCAAGAGTCCCGGCATGGCGGACAACATCTGGAGCGACGAGTGGGATTCGCTGGGCGACAACGACTGGGAGAACGGTCTCAAGTCGCTGGCGTTGCCGCGGAGCGGAGCCGTCCTCGGCGCATCCGTGTACGAGCTGCCGCCCGGCGGCCGCAGCGCGTACCACTTCCATCACGGTTCCGACGAGCTCCTGATCGCGCTCACCGCGGGCGTGACCGTGCGGACGCCCGAAGGCGAGCGGGAGCTCACCGCGGGCGAGGCCGTGTTCTTCGCGCCCGGCCCCGAGGGCGCGCACGGGCAGGTGAACGACACCGACGGACCCGTCCGTTACCTGGTCGCAGGCACGCGCTTCTCGCCGGAGGTGGTCGAGTACCCGGACCTCGGCCAACTGACGGCGCAGTCGCGCTTGCACTCGCAACAGGACAAGCCGCTGTTCGTGATCCACACGCTGGAGGAGGGGGACTGATGAGCGAGCCGGAGGAGCTGAGCCGACTGGAGGACCGGGGCGGAACCGTGGTCGAGCTGATGCTGCTCGAGCCGGAGATCGTCGCGTGGCTCGAGGACTACCGCCCCAAGATCACGGAGCCGGACGACGACGAGCCGCCGGCCGCGGCATGAGCAGGCCGAACGTCTACGCGGACGGCCCGTGGGACATGGAGGCCGAGAAGATGCAGATCCGCAGCCTCTTCGTCGGCCTCGCCTCGGGCGCGAAGGAGCTCGGTGCGTCGATGCACGAGCTCCTTCCCGGCTCGAGCGGGTTCAACCTCCACACGCACTACGCGATCGAGGAGCTGTTCGTCGTGCTCTCCGGCCGGCCGACGCTGCGCACGCCGGAGCACGAGGAGCAGCTGGAGCCGGGCGACGTGGTCTCCTGCCTGCGCGGCCGGGACGGCATGCACACCTTCGCCAACCGCACGGAGGAGCCGGCGCGCGTGCTCGCGATCTCGACCGTCCAGTTCCCCGACCTGGTGCTCTACCCCGAGCTGGGCCGCTTCGGCGTGGCCACGCGCCATCCGTTCGTGCCTGTGCCGGAGGGCGGCGACCCCGGTCTGCTGGGCCTGTTCGAGCTGCCGACCGATGAGTCCTGAGCCGCCGAGACGTCCTATCATCGACACGTCGAATCAGGAGGATTGAGGGATGCCGCGGACGGTTCTGCTGGTCGGGACACGAAAGGGCCTGTTCATGCTCGAGAGCGACGCGGATCGCCGCGACTGGCAGATGCGCGGACCGCTCTGCGAAGGCTGGCCGGTCTACCACGCCGTGCACGACGCGGCTTCCGGCACGATCTACGCCGCCGCCGCGAGCGAGTGGCACGGCGCCGCCGTCTGGCGGAGCGCCGACCTCGGGGAAACGTGGCAGCTCTCGAGCGAGGGCATCAGCTACGGCGACGACGGGCCAAAGCTCTCGAAGGTCTCGAGCCTGACTGCGGCGCACGGGCGGGTGCTCGTCGGCGCCGAGGCCGTCGGGATCTTCGAGAGCAAGGACGGCGGCGAGACGTTTTCGCTGCTCAGCACGCTCGACGGCGTCCCGGGCAACGAGGGCTGGAACGATCCGGCACAGCAGCCGCCCGGCCACCTGGGCATCTCGTGGACGTTGCCGAGCCCCGACGATCCGGCCCATTTCTGGGCGATCGTGCAGGGGGTCGGGACCTTCGAGACGACCGACGACGGCGCGTCGTGGGCGCCGCGCAACAAGGGGCTGCGCCGCGACTGGCCGCCGCCGCCGAACGAGGAGATCGGCTTCTGCGTGCACAGCCTCCGCATGTCGCCGGCCGACACGAGCCGGTTCTTCCAGCAGAACCACGTCGGCATGCACCGCAGCGACGACGGCGGAAACACGTGGACGGAGATCACCGAGGGCCTGCCCACCGAGTTCGGATTCGCGAGCGCCGTCCACCCGCACGACCGGGACACCTTCTACGTGATTCCGCTCGACCCGGGCCACGGACGCACGATGCCGGACGGCCACGCCGCTGTCTGGCGAACGCGCGACGCCGGCTCGAGCTGGCAGAAGCTCGACCGCGGGCTGCCGCATGAGGACGCGCACCTCGGCGTGCTCCGCAAGGGAATGTCGATCGACACGCAGGACGTGCCGGGCCTCTACTTCGGCACGAGCACCGGCCAGGTGTTCGCGAGCGTCGACGAGGGCGACAGCTGGAGCGAGATCGCGAGCTATCTGCCGGCGATCTCGTCCGTCGAGGTCGCGACGGTGGGGTAGCGATGGCCGAGCTGCACCTGCCCCCCACCCTGCCGCCGCTGTTCGACGAGCTACCGCGCCGACTCGACGTGGACGCGTCCACCGTGGACGAGGCGATCGACCGCTTGGACGAGCGCTGGCCCGGCCTCCGCGACCGCCTGTGCGAGCCGGGACCGGCGCTGCGCCGCCACATCAACGTCTACGTGGACAAGGAGCGAGCGAGTCTGGAGACGCCGCTCGCCGCGCAGTCGCGCGTCGACGTGATCGCGGCGATCAGCGGCGGCTGACGGCGTACGCCGCTTCCGCGCGCGCACGCGGCAGGCGGACGCGAACGTGCTCCGCGAGGAAGTACGAGCCGAGCACCAGCCCGGCGGCGAGCACCTGGGCCGCCACGCCTTCGACGGTCGGGAACGCCGCGAACCAGAGCCCGACCCAGCCGGGGAACGCGACGCCGATCGAGTGGGCCGGGAGCCACCCCGCGAGCTGCAGCTCCTGCACGCTCTCGCCGACCATCACGAGCAGGACGAACCCGAGCAGGACGCCGGTGACGACGAGCATCCGCTTGTACGGGAGCCGACGCTGCAGCGCGAACGTGACCGCCCCGACCGCGACGGTCAGAGCGAGACCGAGACCGACGCCCTCGAGCACGGTCCTTCCGCCCGCCGTGATGCGCAGGTTCTGCAGGAAGAGCACGACCTCGAAGCCCTCGCGATAGACGGCGGTGAAGCCGAGCAGGGCGAGACCGAGCAGCGCTCGGCGTCCCGCCACTCCCTCGTCGCCGACGAGCTTCCGCCGCGTGCGGTTGTGCGCGGAGATCCAGCCGGTCCAGTAGATCTTGTGGAAGAACCAGTTCATCACCACGAGCAGCACGGCCACGGCGAGCAGTCCGGTCGCCGCCTGGACGTCGAGGCCGGGTCCGCCGAGCGCGCCGATGATCCAGATGGCGACGAACCAGGTCGCGACCGACAGGCCGAGCGCGATTCCCGCGCCCGCCGCGACCGGCTTCTTGTACCCACTGTTCGCGCCGACGAAGCTCGCCGTGAACGCAGCCAGCACGAGCACCGCCTCGAGACCCTCGCGGAAGACGAGCAGCGCGCTGTCGACGACGACGGCGCCGTGGCTGAGGTGCACTCCGGGAGCGGTCGGATCGGGCACTCCGTCGGGCGCGGTGACCGCCTTCCAGGCGAGCGCGCCGATGGCCGCGAAGGCCACCAGCGTCCATGCCGAGCGGCGCAGAATCAGCTTCCGCCGCTCGAGTTGCTCCGTTGTAGGGCACCCTGCCTTCACGTGTAAGGGTGACCTTACTGGCGGACCGCAAGCCATGTCCACCCCGGGTGCGCCGGCGCGAAAACGATTTGACGCCGTCCGCGGCCGTCTCTACTGTGACCGGCGACATGTTGTACCGGAACGTGGATAGGAAGAGCGCCACTCCGGGCGGACGCTAGGTCCGCCCGCCGCCTCGCGCGCGCGCTCTCCCTCTTTCAGTTCCCTTCACGTTTCAAGGAGCAACATGTCATCCCTCGCAGGTTCCAGTAGCACCAGTACGTCCGACGCACGTCGCAGCGCTCCCGCCGTCGAGGTCCGGGACCTGCGCAAGGACTTCCTGCGCCGCGACCGGCGCGGCGGCCGCCTGGCCAGACGGAGGCGCTGGCCGGCGCTCCAGGGCGTCACGTTCACGATCGCGCGCGGCGAGTGCGTCGCCATCCTCGGCCAGAACGGCTCGGGCAAGTCGACGCTGGTCCGGCTGCTGTCGACGCTGCTGATCCACGACGGCGGCGAGGCCACCATCTTCGGCCACGACGCGTTCCGCGAGTCGCGGGCGATCCGCACGCTCGTCAACCGCGTCTCGGTCGAGGCGAGCTTCTTCAAGAAGATGTCCGCCGCGGAGAACCTGTCGTACGCGGCGCGGTTCTACGGCATGACGCCCAAGCAGACGCGCGATCTGATCCCTGCCATCCTCGAGCGGGTCGGCTTCCCGTCGGAGCGGCGCAACGAGGCGATGGAGCACCTCTCGCGCGGCATGCAGCAGAAGGTCGCGCTCGCGCGGGCGCTGCTGACGTCGCCGGTGCTCCTGCTCCTCGACGAGCCGACGACGGGTCTCGACCCGCGCTCGAAGCTCGAGGTGCAGGACTTCATCCGCGAGGTCCGCGCCGAGCACGACGCGACGATCCTGCTCTGCACGCACGACATGAACGAGGCCGAGGCGCTCGCCGACCGGATCGGGATCCTCGACCGCGGCAGGCTGTTGTTCCTCGAGCCGGTCGAGGACGTGAAGCGCCGCTACGGCGTCGAGACGCTGGAGGAGGCGTTCTTCGCCGCGACCGGTCGGTCGTTCGAGGCGGAAAGCGAAGACGACGAGGAGAGGGAGGTGTTCGGATGACGGAAGCAGCCGTGACGCTGCGTCGCGAGCTGGTCGGCCTGGCCGGCATCGTCGAGCGCAACATCTATCTCACCAAGCGCTACTTCCTGTGGGACCTCGCGTTCATGGTCTGGACGATCGCGAACACGCTCACGATCGTCTTCATCGCGCGGGCGGCCGGATTGTCGCCTGCGAAGGAGAACGCGTTCGCCACCGCGCTGCTCGTCGGCGCGGTGATCTGGGCGTTCCTCGGGATCATCTTCGAGTTCATGACGGAGACGGTGGCGTGGGAGCGATGGGAGGGGACGATCGAGTACACGTTCATGGCGCCGCTGTCGCGCTCGATGCACCTCGGCGGCATGGGCGCGTACGCGGTCCTCTACGGACTGCTCAGAGCGACAATCCTGTTCTTCGTCGTGGCGGCGTTCATCGGGATCCACGTTCCCGATGCCAACTTCGCGGCGGCGCTCGCGCTGCTCGCGATCGCGTCCGTGTCGTTCATCGGGGTCGGGATGATGACGTCGGTGCTGCCGCTGATCTCGCCGGAGAAGGGCGCGCAGCTCGGCTTCGTCGCGCAGGGGTTGATGCTCGTCGTCTCCGGCGTCTACTACCCCGTCTCCGTGATGCCGGAGTGGATGCAGGCGATCTCGAAGATCTCGCCCGCGACGTACGCGATCCGCGGTTGCCGCGCGTCGATCATCGACGGCGCGCCGCTGCTCTGGTCGAACGTCTGGCCCCTGCTCGTGATCGCGGTGGCGTCCATCCCGCTCGGCCTCGCCATCTTCCGGCGCGGAGAGCGGTACGCGAAGAAGACCGGGAAGCTGAAGCGGTCCGGATGAACGTCACCTTCACGAAGACGGGCGAGCGCCGCTACAGCGTTCGCGTCGAGCGCGACCGGGCGCCGGCCCTGTGGATCCGGTCGGCGCCCGGTTACGACGACTACCTGCCGCACGACGTCCTGCACTTCGTCGCCGAGGCCGAGTTCGGTCTTGACGGCGCGGTGTTCGGCGACCTCGCCGCGGGCGGGAACGCGCGCATCTTCATCCCCGTCGACCAGACGCTCGTCGCGAAGATGTGGCGCAAGCAGCGGAAGCACCGCCACCGGCTTCCCGACGGCCGGCTCTCCGAGCAGCTCGCCGGCATGCTCGAGGCCGCCTGGAGGAATCGGCTCGCCGGAACTCGGGCGGACGAAGCGCGGATCGAGGTGGTCATGCCGAAGCTCGACGAGCTTGCCCGGCGCTGGCACGGCCTCCAGCTCGGGGAGTCGCTCACTCTCACGTGGCCACGTCCCGAAGGGCGGCGCCGACACAATCGCGCCGCTTGACACTGCGCTGGACTTGACCCTGCGCCGGATCCGGTGGACGATCCGGCGCAGTGTAAGTCAGAGCTCCTCACCCGCGTACCCATTCCTTCACGCGTAAAGGAGCTCTACCGTGCCTCGCAGGCTCGATCCGCGGTCGACGTGGCTGCTGCTCCGCGTCGGCTCGAACCTGGCGTCGTCGATCGTCTTCACGGTCAGCGGCGTCTACTTCGTCAGCAGCGTGCACATGTCGCCGCTCCAGCTCGTCCTCGTCGGGACGGTGATGGAGCTGACCATCTTCGTGTTCGAGGTGCCGACCGGCGTCGTCGCCGACGTCTACAGCCGACGCCTGTCCATCGTCATCGGCTTCGTGGTGATGGGGCTCGGCCTCGTCCTCGCGGGCGCGGTGCCGCACGTGTGGGCGGTGCTGGCCGGCTGGTCGGTGTGGGGGTTCGGCTACACGTTCACGAGCGGCGCCACCGAGGCGTGGCTCGCGGACGAGGTCGGGAGCGGCAACGTGCGGCCGTACTACCTGCGCGGCGCGCAGGTCGGGCGCATCGCCGCGCTCGTGGGGATCGGCGTCAGCGTCGTTCTCGCGCTCCGCGCGCTCTGGCTGCCGGTGGTCGCCGGCGGCATCCTGCTCGTGCTGATCGGAGCGGCCACCGCCGTGCTCATGCCGGAGACGGGCTTCCGGCCCGCGACCCGCGAGGAGGTCGGCGCTCTTCGGCACGCGGGACGGACGGCGAAGAGCGGCGCGGCGATCGTCCGCCGGACGCCGCTGCTGCTGCTCGTCCTCGGCATCTCCGCCTGCTGGGGGGCGTGGAGTGAGAGCGGCGACCGCCTGTGGGAGGCGCAGTTCATCCGCAACGTCGGCGTGCCTTCGTTCGCCGGGCTGTCCTTCGTGGTCTGGTTCGGCGTGCTCAACGCCGCGATGCTGCTGATCGCCATCTTCGTGGCGCGGCCGCTGAACCGTCGGCTCGAAGGGCTGCCGCACGCCGGCGTCGTGCGCGTGCTGCTCGTGCTCGACGCCGTCCTCGTCGTCGCGAGCGTCGGCTTCGGCGTCGCCGTCGGCTTCGCCGCCGCGGCGGCCGCGATTCTCGTGCAGAGAACCGCGCGGTCGATCGCCGGGCCGCTGTTCGACTCGTGGCTCAACGAGTCGATCGAGGACTCGCCGGCGCGAGCGACCGTGCTGTCGATCGTCAGCCAGTCGGATGCGGTCGGCCAGTGGACCGGCGGTCCTGCGATCGGCGCGGTCGGCAACGTCTACGGCATCCGCGCGGCACTCGTCGTCGGCTCGTTCCTGCTCACTCCGGCACTCGGGCTGTACGCCCGCGCGCTGCTACCGGAGACGGTCGAGACAGGCGCGTAGGCCGTCGCGCCAGTGCGGCAGCTGCGGAGCACCGGTGCGCTCGCTGCGCAGCACCGAGTACGCGGGCCTCGGCGCGGGACGGCCGAGGTCCGCCGTGGCGATCCGACGGACGCGGCAGTCGAGCTCCGCCTCCTCGAAGATCGCCTCCGCGAACTCGGCCCAGGTGCAGTCGCCCTCCGCGGCGACGTGCCACACGCCGCGCGGCAGCTCGACCAGCTCACGCGTCGCGTCGGCGAGGTGGCCGACGTAGGTCGGACAGCCGCGCTGGTCGTCGACGACGGACACCTCGTCCCGCTCGGCGCCCAGCTGCAGCATCGTGCGTACGAAGTTGTGGCTCGTCCAGCCGAACAGCCACGAGCTGCGAACGATCCACGCGTCGTCGCCTGCCGCCGCCTCCGCGTGCAGCTTCGTCCGCCCGTACGCCGACTGCGGATTCGGCGCGTCCGATTCGACGTACGGCTCGCGCTTGTGCCCGTCGAAGACGTAGTCGGACGAGTAGAGCACGAGCGGCGCCCCGAGCTCGGCCGCGTGCTGCGTGCCGCCGACGTTGACCGCGGCCGCCTCCTGCGGATCGGCCTCCGCTCCGTCCACGTCCGTCCACGCCGCCGCGTGCAGCACCAGGTCGACCGGGCCGAGAGCCGGCGGTGGCAGGGTCACGTCCCACGCCGCGCGCGTCAGACCCACCGCGCCGGGGAACGCTTCGAGCAGCGCCGCGCCGAGCTGGCCGCCCGCGCCGGTTACGACGACGCGTCGCGTGCCGACAGGATCGGCGATGTCGTGCTCCACAGATGCCGGACGCGCTCGTCGTCCCACGGGACGCTGTGCTCGTCGGGATTGGCCGGGTCGTACTCCTCCGTCACGAGGTACGCGAACAGCGCGTCCGTCAGCGCCTCGTAGCCGTGCGCATGGATTCCCGGCACGTAGATCGCCACCGGGTTGTCGTCGCCGATGTCCTCGCTGAAGACCTCGCCGGTGCCGCGGTCGAGCACGACGACGCGCACCATCCCGGACAGGCAGACGAAGAGGTCGTCCTGGCCGCGCTCGTGGTAGTGCAGGCCGCGGATCACTCCCCGGCTCGAGCGGGAGAGGTTCGCCTGGCGGATCGGCTTCGGCAGCGCGCTCGCGCGCACGAGCTCGGTGAACCAGCCGCGGTCGTCCTCGTGCACGGCGAGCGGGAAGCGCTGGACGATCATCCGTGCGCCCGCGTGCGGCGGACGAAGTCGTTGACCGTGTAGTACGCGTCGATCGACTCGCCGGCGTCGCCCCAGAATCCGTCCACGGCGTCCGCCTCCATCTCGCCGCGCTCGACGTACCAGTTGTTCACGTCGGTGATCTCCAGCTCGCCGCGGCCGGACGGCTTCAGCGTCGGCACGACGCTCCACACCTGCGCGTCGTAGAAGTAGACGCCGGTGACCGCGAACCGGCTCGGCGGATCGTCGGGCTTCTCGACGATCCTCGTCACGCGGCCGCCGTCCATCGCAGCGACGCCGAGGTGCCGCAGGTGCTCGTCCTCTTCCACCTGCGAGAGGACGACGCGCGCGCCCGCGGCCTGCTGCTCGAAGTTGGCCACGATCGGCTGCAGCGAGTCCTCGAAGACGTTGTCCGCGAGCATGACGCAGACCTTGTCGCCGTCGACGAACCGCTCCGTCAGCGCCAGCGCGTCGGCGATGCCGCCCGCCTGCTCCTGGTAGGCGTACAGCAGCCGGTCGATCCCGTAGTCGTGGCCGTTCCCGAGCAGGCGGAAGAACTCGCCCGCGTGCGTGCCGCCGGTGACCAGCATCAGCTCGCCGATGCCGGCGCCGACGAGCGCTTCGACCGCGTAGGTGACCATCGGCCGGTCGTACAGCGGCAGCAGGTGCTTGTTCGTGATCCGGGTCAGCGGATGGAGCCGCGTGCCGGAGCCGCCTGCGAGGATGACGCCCTTCATGCCGGGCCGATGCTACTCGCGGCGCGGCTAGGAGGGGCCTCCTATGGATGAACCGGGAGCACGAGCAGCAGCACGGTCAGCGCCGCGGTGAACGCAACGATCAGGCGCATGTCCGGCTCCCCGTCTCCATGTCCTGACCCTATCGGGGCCAGATCAACGGTCCGTTTCGGGGATGCAAGGAAACGGTTAGGTTCCCGGCACCGCGACGCCCAGGAGCGATCCGGCTAGACGGCTGGGACGGCGGCCGGCTCCGGGTCCGACTCTCCCTGCGCCAGCAGCCCGGCCCCGATCACGACAGCGGCGAACGCGCCGATGCGCGCGACTCCCGCCGCTCCGCTGGGGATGCCCTCGCTGAACAGCAGCGTGCCGGCGACGATCGGCAGTGCGTTCGTCAGCACCGTCGCCACACCCGCGGTCGCGAGCGCGCCGCCGCGCTGGAAGCCGAACTGGAGCGCGACGAAGCCGGCGCCGTGACAGGCGAGCAGGAACGGCACGAACGCGAGGCGCCAGCCGCCGAAGACGGCCGCCTTCGTGCCGACGTCGCCCGCCGCGTACATGATCCCCGCAGCCGCGCCGAGTCCGGCTCCGCTCGCCAGCAACCTCGAGCCTGGTCCCGCGACGAGTCCGGCGGCGACCGCGGACAGCGCCATCCAGAGCGCGACGGCGAGGACCGAGCCCGCGTCGCCGGCGTCGGTGTGCCCGCTGAGCGAGAGGCCGAGGAGCAGCAGGCCGATCATCGCGGTCACGACTCCCCAGAGCTCGCGGCGCGCGAGCGGCGCGCGCGTCGTACGCGCGACGAGCAGCGCGAGCACCCCGATCCCGCCGGCCGACGCGGCCTGCACGAGCGACAGCGGCGCGAGCTTCAACGCCACCACGTAGAACACCCAGCCGACGATCCCAGCGAGAAAGCCGATCAGCCAGCGCGGCACGGTGAACAACCCGCGGAGCGAGCGGATCGGATGGCGCAGCGAGAGCGGCGGCAGCGCGGCCGCAGCCTGGTGCATCAGCAGGTAGCCCCAGTTGATCGCGGTCGCGGAGACGAGCGCGAGCACGAGCCCGCCCGCCAGGGCTGCGCTCACACCGCTGCCTTGCGCTGCCTCTGGAACGGCAGGTAGCTCTCGGCCGCGAGCGCCGCGATCCCGACGCGCGGCAGATCGAGGCGACGCTCGTAGACGACGAACCGCGGCTGCCAGTACGGGAAGAACTTGCGGTTGAACAGCAGCAGGTTGTCCAGCTGGAAGTGGCCCTTCATCCCGAGCAGTGCGCGCCGCTGCAGGCGCTGCGCCGCCGTCGACAGCTCGGCGTCCGGCCCGAGCAGCGCCGCGAACGGAGCGAAGTTCAGCGACACCCGCTCGTAGCCGTTGTCGCGCGCCCACGCCACGGCCGCGCACACGAGCCACTCCGTGAACCCGTTCGGCGCGTCGCGCACCCGCGGCATCGTCGAGAGCGACAGCGCCCGTCCCGCCGGTGTCACGGCGAAGTGGAGGAAGCCCGCGGCGGCACCGTCGGGATCGCGTCCGATCACGAAGACCGCGTCGTCGCCGTCCAGCCGGAAGAGCGCGTCGAGCGCCATGGCGAAGCCGCGCTCCGGCGCGGTGCCGCGCCACGCGCGCGCGACGGATTCGAGCTCGTCGCGCAGCTCGTCTGACAGCTCGCCCGGTGTCGCGACGAGCACCGAGTAGCCGGCCCGCTCGAGCCGGTGCACCGACTGGCGCACCTTCCGGATGGCGCGGCCGTCGAGCGAGAACTGCGCCGTCTCCACCACCGCCTCGTCGCCGTGGTAGAGCGCCTGGAGCCCGACCGTGCGGTAGAGCGGGAGGCAGCGGTCGGACGCGCCGAGGATGGCGATCCGCCAGTCGCGCGCATGGACGTAGTCGACGAACCGCACGAGCAGGGGCTCCAGCTCGTCCTCCGGCCCGATCGGGTCGCCGGCGATGATCGCCACTCCTCCGACGACGCGGTACGCCAGGAATGCGCGCTCGCTCTCGCTGAAGAAGTACGACTTGTCGGCCCGCAGTGCGAAAGGCGCCAGCGTGTCCTCCCCGTACGTCGCGACGAGATCGTGCGCGAGCTCGCGGTCGCGTGCCTCGTGCGCCAGACGGTATCGCCACGGCGCGAGCCATGCGGCGAGGACGATCACGACTGCGACGAGGCCGAGGATGATCACGGAGGCCGGGAACCACACGGCGAAGTCGCCGCTCAAGTGCCGCCGCCCGTGGACGAGCGAGAGGCCGACGAGGGCGCGGCTCGTCTCCGACAACGAGAACGGGAGCGTGAACGGCTGATCCGCGACGAGACGGTTCATCCAGAGTGCGGCGGCTCCGTACACGTAGATCCCGATGACGAGGAGTCCTGCTCGAAGGAACACCCGCGGCTGCGAGCTGGGATCGCCGGCCGCAGAGAAGTCCTGCCGGCGGGCCACGAGCGCGATCGCGAGCAGTCCGGTCACGGTCGCGCCGGAGGCCATGCCGTGGAAGATGTGCAGGGTCGTCGAGGTGAGCAGGAGCGCGACGGCGATGCGCCACGCGCGCCGCTTGCGCCGCGCGAGCCCGCGCGCGAGCAGCATCAGCACCACGCCGATCGGCGCCGCGAGCGCGTACGCGAACGGGTGGACCGCGGCAGGCGCGAGCCGCTCGAGCAGCGAGGTCCGGTGTACGGGCAGGATCGCGTCCAGGACGTCGAGCGCGCCGGCGACCGCGACGAACGCAGCGAGCACGAGCGGCCAGCGCGAGCGCAAGCCGACGCGCGTTCGTCCGAGCAGGGCGCCGCCGAGCCCGGCCAGCGCGGCGGCGATGTACACGGCGTGCAGCCGCGACGCCGAGTGGAACGCGGCGTCGGCCGGGACCTGCCGGATGATGAGGATCGAGACGCCGGTGGCGAGATAGCTCCACGCGCCGACGCCGAGCGCGAGCAGCAGCGCCGCGGTCATTCGCTCGGCGCGCGCGAAGCGGGCGAGCAGTCCGAGCAGCAGCGCGGCCAGCGCCCACACGCCTACGAACGCGAGCAGCGGCACCGACGCGCGCTTCGACAGCTCGTCCAGCGGTAGTCCGTCGCCGATCCGCGGCCCGGGCAGCGCGGCATGCGGACCGATCGTGTAGAGCCAGCCGGTGGCGGAGGCGGCGACAGCCAGCATCAGGGGCGCGACGATGGCAACGCGCCCGACGGCGCGGGCGCGCCTACGCATGTCCGAGCCTCTGCGATGCGGCGAGCAGCGACACCGTCGCCTCGTTCCGCCACAACGCCCAGTTGTGTCCGCCCGGAAGCTCGCGGTAGCGGAAAGGAATCCGCAGCCTCGCCAGCAGCTGCGCGAACTGTGCGTTCTGCTCCTCGAACGGATCGGCCGCGCCGGAGTAGAACCAGAAGTAGTCGTGCGCGCGCCGCAGCGCCTTCGCGTCGCGCCGCACCTGCAGCAGCGGCGAGTTCGCCGCAATCAGCGCCTGGTCGTGGCCGAATATGGACGGCAGCGGATCCGCCAGCTGGTAGCCGGACCACGACTCGACCACGCGGAACTCACGCGGATGCTGCAGCGCGATGTCGATCGCGCCGTAGCCGCCTTCCGACAGTCCGCCGATCGCGCGTCCGGAGCCATTGGGGATCGTCCGGTAGCGCGTGTCGATCGCGTGGACGACGTCGCGCCAGACGAATGTCGACCAGCCCTCGTGCGCCCGCACGCCGTTCACCCATTCCTTGTCGGTGAACTGCCCGGTCGAGCCCATCGGCATGACGAGGATCATCGGCCGCGCCTCGTGCCGCGCCACCAGCTCGTCCTCGACGACGCCGGTGCGGACAGTCAACAGGAACGCTGTCGGCACTCCGGGGACGCCGTGCAGGAGATAGAAGACGGGATAGCGCCGGTGCGGATGCGTCCGGTATCCCGGCGGCAGGTAGACGAGCACCTCCTGGCTGCGGCCGCCGAGCGCCGCGCTGACGACGGAGATGCGCTGCGCCGATCCGCTCGCCGTCACGTAGGACGGATCGACAGGAGGCGGAAAGCCTCGATAGAGCCAGTAGCCGCGGAGGTAGTGGACGAGCCCGAGTGCGCCGCCCGTGAGGAAGAGCGCCAGAAGGCCGGTCGCGACTACCGGAACGGCCATCCGGCGTGCCCGCTCGACCAGTGTCATGTCGTCGCGACTGTAGGCACGTTTCGTCGGTTGGGAATCCCCCCGACCGTGCGCTTAACGGACACGCAACGGCCGATTAACGGACGCAATCGGTCAGCGGCGGCGGCGCATCGCCTTCCGCTTCTTCACCAGCGGCGTGAGCCGAACCGCCTCGTACCAGGTGAAGAGCACGAAGCCGGTCACTCCGAGCACGATCCTCGCTGCGCGGCGGACGATTCCCATCGCCGTCACTCTAGGTGAGCCGCGAAGCTGCCGAACAGGAGCGCGCAGGCGCCGTCCGGATCGCCGGCGCCGGCCGGCACGCGGCAGAGCAGCTGGTACTCGTGGCGGCCTTCGAGCAGGAAGCCGATCCGATCGTCGGTCGGCGGCTTCCCGGACGGATGCGCGGTGAAGCGGTACGCGCGGACCTCCTGGCCGTCGACGGTCGTGGTCACGCTCTCGGTCACGGTCCCGGCGGAGGCCCGCGCCAGCTTGGCGGCGACGCCGTCCAGCTCCCGCGCCGCCGTGGAGAACAGAGCCGCCGAATACGGCTTGGCCAGGCGGAATGCGGTGGCCGAGACGAGCGGCCCTTCCGTCTGGCCGGGCTGCCGGGCGACCACCGTCGCGCCCGTCTGGGTGTCAGTCCAGCCGTCCGGAGCGGAGAAGCTGAACCCGGGGCCGACGACTCTGTGGGAGGGACCTGTCGCCTTCGGTGGTGCCGATCCCCCACACGAAGAGGCGAGCAGCGGGACCATAATGGGGAGCAGAGCAGTCAATCGAAAGGAACGACCCAGAATGGCCAAGACAAGCGAGAAGGTCACGGACGCGGCCGCCAATGTCAAACCGTACGTCGACCGTGCGCTCAATGACGCGGAGCTCCGGGAGAGCGTTCGGAGCGCATATGCATCCGCGCGCGCGATCTACGACGAGCTGCTCGGGAACCGCGGCGTGACCGGTGTGGCCACGCGCGTCGCGAGCGACAAGGACATGCAGGACGAGCTTCGGTCCGCGATCGCGGATCTCCGTCGCGCATCCGATCGCATGCGCGGCATCGAGACGGAGCGGAAGGGCCACACCGGCCTGCTGCTCCTCGGCATCCTGCTCGGGATTCTGTTCAACCCGTTCACCGGGCCGCAGACCCGGAAGTGGCTGTCCGACCGCGTGAGCGGCGGCGGCGACGACTTCACGTACCAGGACGCGAGCGGCTCGAACGGCGGCTAGCGCCGCCGGACCGGCGGGTATTCGGCGGGCGGCTGCAGCCGAGGCAGCAGCGGCCCGCCGGCTCCTTCCGTGAACGCGGACGTGGCCGCGCCGGAGATGTCCGACTGCTCGAGCAGCACCGCACCGGGCTTCGGCGCGCGCCCCGTCGGCCGGGCCGACGCGATCCGGTCGGCGGCGGCCTCGAAGCGGACGTCGTTCGGAGCCCGCCGCCAGCGGTCGAGATACGCCGTCGGGTCGACCGCGCCGTCGTAGCCGCGGCCGAGCAGCCGCACGGGATGGATCTCGAAGTGGAGATGCGAGGGCGTTCCCTCGGCGTCGCCGCTGTCGCCGACGTAGCCGAGCACGTCTCCGGCGCGCACGACCGCGCCGTCCACCGCGAGCGGCGAGTAGGCGGAGAGATGCGCGTAGTAGAACTCGTTCCCACGCGCATCGCGCAGCCAGAGACGCCAGCCGCCGACCGCGTTCCAGCCGACGGAGAAGACGACGCCGTCCGCCACGGCGAGGATCGGCGAGCCGATCGGCGCGAAGATGTCGTCGCCGTGGTGCCAGCCGCCGGGAACGTCGCCGCGGAAGGCTCCGAAGGTGTCGATGAACTCCGACGGGCCGTACACCGGGAAGACGTAGCCCGTCTGGCCGAGCGGCGGCGTGACCCGGGGCGGAGCGGTGAGCGGTGACGGGATCCCGATCGGAGCGGAGGACGACGGCGCGGGCGGCAGCGGCGCGCGCGCTCCCGCCTGCGCGTTCGCGTCGGCATAGCCGATCTGCAGCTCGCTGCCGGCCGGGAGACCGTCGTGCGCGGCCGTCAGCGTCACGTCGAGCGCCGTGACGAAGCCGTGGTACGCGGGAGCCGGCTGCGTCGTCGACTCGCCGCTCTGCTCGAGCGTGATCGCATAGCCCCAGTCGCCGAGAGGGATCTGCCGGTTCGCCGAGGGCGCGACCGCGTGTCCGAGCACGACGAGCTTTGCGATGCGGGTCGTGCCGACGTCGCCCGATGCGCCGGCGACGGTCGCGCGCGCATGCGACTCGCCGGTGACGCCCGCCGCTGTGATCTCGCCGCCGAACAGCGAGAGCGCCGTCACCTGCGACCACGCATCGGCATCGGCGGCCGCAGAGCCGGTCGCTGCGACGCTCGTCGTGACGGAGCCGGCGGTCGCGACCGATCCGTCGGCGGGGTAGCGGAAAGCACCATCCACGGCGATCGCGCCGGGCGGCGCCGCCAGCACGCGCGTGCCGCCGCCGGCCTGTCCAGGGACGATCACCGCGATGCCCCAGGCGCGCGCGGTCGAGCCGCCCGGAGGCTCCTGCGGCGCCGCGCCCGCACCGGCGACGACGCTCAGCGCGAGCGTGCAGCACGCCGCGGATGCGCAGCGGCGGATCATGAGCCCTTGCGCGCGCGCCAGGTGATCTGCGCCGCCACGAGCAGCAGCAGCACGGCGAACAGCTTCCGCAGGGTCGCCTCGTTCAGCGACTCCGCCACCTTCGCGCCGCCGACCGCCGCTCCGATCGACGCGACCCCGATGATCGCCGCAGGCCGCCAGCGGACGTTACCGTACTGCTTCTGCCGCCACACTCCGACGATCACCGTCGGGATGATCGCGAGCAGCGACGACGCCTCCGCGTGCAGCTGCGTCAGCCCGAGCGCGGTCAGCGTCGGCACGAACAGGATCCCGCCGCCGACGCCGAACAGCCCGGAGAGGATTCCGGCGAGAACGCCGAGCAGGACGGCGAGCACGTAGCTCATTGCAGGAGCATCCGGATCGCGATTACGACGAGCAGCGCGGCGAACAGGTACGAGAGCGTGCGCACGGGCAGGCGCTGCTGCCACATAGTCCCGCCGAGCGCGCCGAACGCGGCGGGGACGCCGACGAGCGCCGCGTACACCGGCTCGACCTCTCCGTGGATCGCGTAGACGACCACTCCGGCGGTCGCCGTGATCCCGATCGCAGCGAGGGAGGTCCCCGTGGCGGAGCGGATCTCCCAGCGGCCGGCGAGGAGCAGCAGCGGCACGATCACGATGCCTCCTCCGACACCGAACAGCGCGCTGAAGAATCCGGCCGCGAGTCCGATCAGGAGCAGGCGCACCCGCCTATGCTACGACCCTTGGCCGCGACCGCAGACGCACTGGTGGAGCTGCTCGCGTCCGCGCCGGAGAAGGCGGGCCTGTTCCTCGACTTCGACGGTGTGCTCGCGCCGATCGTGGCGCGGCCCGCGGACGCCGAGGCGCCGCCCGAGACGCGGGCGGAGTTGCAGCGGCTCGCCGGCCGCTACCGGCTCGTCTGCGTGGTCAGCGGGCGGCCCGGCGACGACGTGCGCGCACGCGTCGGCGTCGACGGGATCGTCTACGTCGGCTCGCACGGGCTCGAGCTCGACCCGGAGGCGGAGCGGTGGCGCTTGCGGATCCACGCGTTCGCCGGAGCGGCGCAGTGGCCGCCCGCGCAGGTCGAGGACAAGGGGCTGTCTGTCTCGTTCCACTACCGCGATCGCGCTGACGAGGACGCGGCACTGGCCGAGCTGGACGCGATCGCCGGGCAGGCGCGCGCGGAAGGGCTCGTCGCGCGTTTCGGCCGCAAGCTGCTCGAGGTGCTGCCGCCGGTCGACTCGAACAAGGGCACGGCGGTGAGACAGCTACTCGGCGAAGCCGGGCTGACGCGAGCGCTCGTCGCCGGGGACGACACCACCGATCTCGACAGCTTCCGTGCCGTCGACAGCCTCGAGCTACGGGTGCGCGTCGCCGTCGCGTCCGCGGAGTCTCCGTCGCTCCTTCGCGAGCACGCTGACGTGGTGGTCGAGAGCACCGGCGAGTTCCTCGAGCTGCTGCGGAAGCTCTAGCCGTGCACATCGACGACGTCGTCTTGGAACCGCTGCGCGACCGGTTCGGGATCCCGTCGGTGCTGACTTGGGACGGCGCCGTCACGGACGAGGAGTGGGCGGTGGCGACGTACAACCCGACGCGCACGCACGACGTGACGTTGTTCATCCTCGATCCGGCGCGGCGGATCGCGCTGATCCGCAAGCCGCACTTCGCGGAGGACATCTGGCGTCCGCCCGGTGGCGGGATCAAGCCGGGCGAGGACTTCGTCGCCGGCGCGGTGCGCGAGGCGCTGGAGGAGACCGGACTGCGGGTGGAGCTCCGCCGCTATCTCGTCGCGTCCGAGGCGCTGTTCACGAACGGGGGGCGGGAGCTCCAGTGGCGGACGCACGTGTTCCTCGCGGAGACGCAGGACGAGGAGCTCGCGCCGGACGACCCCGGCGAGATCGCCGCCGCACGCTGGGGAACGCTCGAGGAGCTCGACGGCCCGTTACGCGAGCGGCTGCTGGCCACCGGCCGAGCGTTCTGGCGCTACCGCGTGGCGCTGCACGACGCGGCACTCGCCCGCCTACGCTAGTAACAGTCTGTTACTAGCGCGTTTTTGCCGCGGAAACAAGCGGTGCCCGTTCCAAGTGACAGGTTGTTACTAGGCCTTGTGCGCGCGCACCGCCGTGCCGTACGCGCAGATCTCCGTCCACTGGCCGCCCATGTCGGACGTGTCGAAGCGCATCGCCACGATCGCGTTCGCGCCCTTCGCCTCCGCCTCGTCGATCATCCGCTGCATCACCTGCTGGCGGCTGTCCACGAGCGCCTTCGTCATGCCCTTCAGCTCGCCGCCCATGATCGACTTCAGTCCGGCGCCGAGCTGCGAGCCGAGGTTGCGCGAGCGCACCGTCAGCCCCATCACCTCGCCGTAGACCTCGTCGATCACGTAGCCGGGAATGTCGTTCATGGTCGTGACGATCACCGCTGAGCCTCCCGATTGAGGACGTCCCATGCCTGCCGCACGTCCGCCTCCGTCGTCGCCTCGTTCCCGATCGCGAGCCGGAGCACGTAGCGCCCGTCGAGCTTCGTGTGCGAGAGAAAGATCTCACCGCCGCGGTTCGCGCGCTCGAGCAGCGCCTCGTTCGCCTCGTCGCTCGCCTTGCGGCGGAAGCAGACGAGCGAGAAGCGCTGCGGCGCGCACAACTCCCACTCCGGGTCCGCCTCGACCCACTCCGCGAAGAGCCCGGCGAGGCGGATGTGCTCGCGCAATACCCGCTGCAGACCCTCGCGGCCGTAGCAGCGCAGCACCGCCCACAGTTTCAGCGAGCGGAAGCGGCGGCCGAGCGCCGGCCCGTACTCCGACAGCGCGTAGACATCTTCCGGCGTGCGCAGGAACTCCGGCACGAGGCTGAACGCCTGCCGGAACTCGTCCGGCCGCGACGTCCAGAGCAACGAGCAGTCCATCGGCGTCAGCAGCCACTTGTGCGCGTTCACGACGACGGAGTCCGCGAGCTCCACACCGTCCGACGACCAGCGCTGGTCCTCGAGGATCCATGCGGAGCCGGCGTACGCAGCGTCGACGTGGAGCCACGCGCCCGCCGCGTGCGCACGCTCGGCCAGCGCACGCACAGGGTCGACGGAGGCGAACGACGTCGTCCCGACCGCAGCCACGACCACGGCGACGTCGTCGAGCTCGTACCCGTCCACGAGCATGCGCAGCTCGTCGTCCACGCCGACCTTCCGCACCTCCATCCCGAGCAGCCGCGCCGCCTTCTCCGCGGCGGAGTGCGCGTGCTCCGAGCAGACGAGGACGTTGCGGCCGGTCGCATGCCGCGCGGCGACGAGCGCGGCGAGCGTCGACGTCGACGCCGTGTCCTCGATGTGGCCGTGCCAGCCGTCCGGCAGCCCGAGCAGCTGACGCACCCAGTCGACGACGCGCAGCTCCAGCTCCGTCGACGCGGGCGACGCGCGCCAGTGCAGCGCCACCGGGTTCAGCGTCGCCGACAGCAGCTCGGCGAGGATCCCCGGCTGCGACGCGGTGATGGCGAAGTACGCGAAGAACCGCGGGTGCTGCCAGTTCGTCATCGCCGGGACGATCAGCTCGTCGAGGTCGCGCAGGATGTTCGCGAACGGCTCGCCCTGCTCGGGCGCCGACGCCGGCAGCCGCGCCGACAGCTCTCCCGGCGCCGCCTGCGCGAGCACCGGCAGCTTTCCGACCCGCTCGCGATACGCGGCGGCCCAGTCGACGGCGGCGTAGCCGTCCTCGCGAAAGCCCGTCACGGCCGCTTCCGCCGTAGCTTCTGGAGCTGCGTCCACGTGCGCGTGTTCAGCACGTCGTCCTTCGTCAGCCACCCGCGCCGCGCCTGCGCGACCGCGAACTCGACGTAGCCCTGCGCCCGCGTCTGGTGCGCGTCCGAGTTGACGACGAGCTTCACGCCCGCCTCCTTCGCCGCGCGCGCGTGGACATCGGAGAGGTCGAGCCGGTCCGGCTGGCCGTTGATCTCGAGGAAGACGCCAGTCTCGACCGCCTTCGCCAGCACCTTCTCCACGTCGACGTCGCGCGGCCCGCGCGTGCGGATGCGACGGCCGGTGAGGTGGCCGATGCAGTCGACGTACGGGTTGTCCATCGCCTCGAGCACACGCTCCGTCGGACGAGTCTCCTGCGCCTGGTGGACGGAGGCAACGACCCAGTCGAGCCGCGCCAGGTCCTCCTCGGGCACGTCGACCTCGCCGTTCGTGCGGATGTTCGCCTCCACGCCGGCGAGGATCTTCAGCTTCGGATACCGCGCGCGCACCTGCTCGATCTCCTCGAGCTGCGCGGCCATGCGGCCGTCGCGGAGATAGTGGGAGTGGTCGGTGATCGCGTAGTACGCGTAGCCGCGCGCGATCGCCGCCTCGACCATCTCCTCCAGCGTGCTCTTCCCGTCCGCGGACCAGTGCGTGTGCGTGTGCAGGTCGCCGCGCACCTGGCCGAGCTCGACGAGCTGCGGCAGCTCACCGCGCCGCGCCGCCTCGAGCTCGCCGTTGTCCTCGCGCAGCTCCGGCACGATCGGCTGATAGCCGAGGAACTCGTACAACGCGTCCTCGTCCTCGGTGCGGAAGACGTCGCCCGTCTCGACGGTGGTGACGCCGTACTCGGAGATGGACAGCCCGCGCCGCACCGCGTCCTCGCGCATCGCCACGTTGTGCTCCTTCGAGCCGGTGAAGTGCTGCAGCAGGTTCCCGTAGGACTCGGGCGGGACGACGCGCAGGTCGAAGCGAAGGCCGTCGGCGGAGACGACGGTGGCCTTCGTGTCGCCGTGTGCCGCGACGTCCTGTACCCACGGCAGCTCCGTGAAGAAGGCGGTGAGCGAGGCCGGATCGGTCGCGGTCGCGATCACGTCGAGGTCGCGGAACGTCTCCTTGCGCCGGCGCACCGAGCCCGCCTCGGACACGTGCACTGCGGCGGGATGGGCACGCAGCTCCGCGACGGCGGCCTGCACCGCCGGCAGGCCCTCGCCGAGCAGCCGCCGGTCCGTGTCCGGGTTCTCCGCCTGGAAGGCCAGCGCCTTGAGGATCTTCTCCTCGGACTTCGGGCCGAGCCCTGCGAGGTTGCGCAGCCGCTCGCCCTCGGCCGCCGCCTTCAGCTCGGCGAGCGTCGTGATGCCCAGCTCCTTCCAGATCCGGGCGGCGGTCTTCGGGCCGAGACCCGGCAGCCGCATGAACAGCACGACCTCCGGCGGCACGCCCGCCTTCTTCTTCGCCAGCGCCTCGATCTCGCCGGTCTCGACGATCTGGACGATCTTCTCCTCGATCGTCTTGCCGATTCCCGGCAGCTCCTTCGCTTTCCCTTCGAGCGCCAATTGGGCAACCGAGCCGGAGGTCTCCCGCATCCGCGTCGCCGCGCGGCGGTAGGCCAGGACGCGGAACGACTCGGCGCCCTCGAGCTCGAGCAGGTCGGCGAGCAGGTCGAATTGCTCCGCGAGGTCGGCATTGCGCGGCAGGCTCGCCACGACGCCGATCATACGTGGCTGCCGGAATCACGCTTACCCCGCCCTTACCTCGCATTCACTAGCCTGCGTGGCCGTGCCCGCAGTGACGATCTGCCTGCCGACGTACAACGAGCGCGACAACGTCGAGCAGATGCTGCACGCCCTCGCGCCGCTCGACGTGCACGTCCTCGTGATCGACGACAACTCGCCCGACGGGACGGGCGAGATCGCCGACCGGGTCGCCGCGGAGCTCGACAATGTCTCCGTGCTCCACCGCGAGCGCAAGGAAGGTCTCGGCCCCGCGTACATCGCCGGCTTCCGGCGCGCGCTCGCCGAGGGCGCCGACTACATCATCACGATGGACTGCGACTTCTCGCACGACCCGGCGGACGTGCCGCGGCTCGTCGCCGCGTGCGAGGACGGCGCCGACATCGTGCTCGGCTCCCGCTACGTCCAGGGGGGCGGAACGGTCAACTGGGGCATCGGCCGGCGCATCGTCTCGGCCGGCGGGTCGTTCTACGCGCGCACGTGGCTGAGTCTGCGGATCCGCGACATGACCGGCGGCTTCCGCTGCTTTCGGCGCTCGGTGCTCGACACGATCGACCTCAGCACGATCGAGACACGGGGCTACGCCTTCCAGATCGAGCTGACCTACCGGGCGATTCGGCGTGGATTCACGGTGGCCGAGGTGCCGATCGTCTTCACGGACCGCACCGCGGGACAGTCGAAGATGACGCGCGCGATCTTCTTCGAGGCGGTGCGCAAGGTGCCGCAGCTGCGGTTGCGGGCGCTGGCCGGCCGGCTCTGAGTCGTCCCGAGCTGGGCGGGCGAGGCTACGATCGAGGCATGCGCGAGCTCGATCCGACCTCGTTCGACGACGCGATCGCGGGCGGCCCGATCGTCGTCGACTTCTGGGCGCCGTGGTGCCGTCCGTGCCTCGCAGTCGCGCCGATCCTCGAGGACCTCGAAGCCGGAGCCGGCGGCCGGGTCGCGTTCGCGAAGCTGAACGTCGACGACCATCCGGCGATCTCCGGGCGCTACGAGGTGCTGTCGATCCCGACCGTGATCCTGTTCGCGGGCGGCGACGTGCAGGAGCGCGTGGTCGGCGTCCGCCCGCGCGACCACTTCGAGCAGGCGTTCGCGTCCTGGCTCAGCGAAAGTGGTCCCAGCCCGACAGGGTGACGGGAGCTCCGTCGCGGGTGACGGCGACGCCTTCGCCTTCCTCGCAACGGCCGATGACCGGGAAGCCGAGCGGATCCGGCGTCGCCGCGAGCAATTCGTAGTCCTCGCCGAAGGAGAGGTCGTCGGCGCTAGCGCCTTCGGCGAGCGGGACGCGCTCCAGCTCGATCGTGAGACGACAGCCGGAGCGGGCGGCGATATGGCCCGCATCGGGCGCGAGGCCGTCGGAGAGGTCCAGCATCGCCGTCGCGACGGCAGCGAGCCGCCGTCCTTCCTCGACCCGCAGCGGCGGGCGCAGCAGCCGTCCCGCCCGAAACGCGGCCCCGGCGCCGCCGAGCGGGCCGGTGACGACGAGCAGGTCGCCCGGACGCGCGCCCGCACGGCCCGGCACGCGCGCTGCGCGGCCGATCGCGGTCACGCTGAGCAGCACACGGTCGGCACGAGTCGTGTCGCCGCCGCGCACCGGCACCCCCGCCTCGTTCAGGCCCTCGTACAGGTCGACCACGTCCTCGACGGCACAGTCTCCCGGCAGCCCGAGCGAGACGATCAGCGCCAGCGGCTCCGCGCCCGAGGCGGACAGGTCGCTGACGTTCACCGCGGCGGCACGAAAGCCGAGTGCGCGCCACGAGAGCAGGTCGAAGCGGAAGTGGACGCCCTCGACGAGTGCATCCTGCGTGACGACCAGTCCTTCGATCTGGGCCGCGTCGTGCTCGATCCCGGAGGCGAGCCCGCGCCGCTCGAGCTCGGCGAGCAGCCCGAACTCGCCCAGCTCCTCCAGCGTCACAACAGCTCGATCCGCGCCCGATCGTCGAGCGTGTCCGGGTCGAGCGCGGCGAGCGCGTCGTACAGGCGCATGTGGAAGCTCCCCGGCCCGGCGGCGCCGTCGGCCGCGTCCTCGGCGGCGACGCCGAACGCAGCCAGCGCCTCGGCGGCCGCCTCGAGCGGCTCGTCCGGCTTCGCCGCGAGGAAGCACCCGGTCAACGCGGACGACATGCAGCCGGTGCCGGTCACCGCCGCGAGCAGCGCGTGCCCGTTCGACACGGCGAATACCCGCTCGCCGTCGGAGACGTGGTCGACAGCACCGGTGACCGACGCGACCACCCCGAGCTTGTGCGCCGCGAGAAGCGCCAGCTCCGACGCCGCCGTGTCCGTTCCGATCGACTCCACGCCGCGCACCTCCGCACCGGCGCCGACGAGCGTCGCCACCTCGCCCGCGTTCCCGCGCAGCACCGTCACTTCGACCCGGTCGAGAATTCGCTGCGCCGTCGCGGTGCGGTAGCCGGTCGCGCCCGCGCCGACGGGATCGAGCACCACCGGGAGCATCCGCGCCGTCGCCGCCTCGCCGGCGAGCAGCATCGACTCGACCCACGGCGGAGACAGCGTGCCGATGTTCAGCACGAGCGCCGACGCGATGCCGGTCATCTCCTCGACCTCCTCGGCCGCGTGCGCCATCACCGGCAGCGCACCGAGCGCAAGCGTCGCATTCGCCGTCTCGTTCATGACGACGTAGTTCGTGATCTGGTGGACGAGCGGCCTGCGTTCGCGGATAAGGCGCAACGTGGAGCCGGGCGAGACGGTCATCGTGCGAGCACTCCCAGGACGTCGACCGGGCCGTCGCCCGCGCCGATCTCGACGAGTCCGCGCGCGACGGCGCGCGAGGCCGCGGCGGCAGCGCCGCGGGCCGCGTCCAACAGGTTCTCGCCGCGCGCGAGCAGCGCCGCGAGCGTGGCGGAGTGGGTGCACCCGGCGCCGTGCGTCGCGGCGACGTCGTGCCGCTCGACCGGAATCTCCACGTGGCGCGTGCCGTCGAAGAGATGGTCGACCGCTTCGTCACCGTGTCCGCCGGTGACGATCACCGCCGCGGCGCCGAGCGCGTGCAGCCGCTCGGCCAGCTCTCGCCGCGGCGCGTCGACACCCGCCAGTGCGCGCGCCTCGACGAGGTTCGGCGTCACCACTGTCGCGAGCGGGAACAGCCGGCCGACAAGTGCGTCGACCGCATCGTCCTCGAGCAGCTGCGCACCCGAGCTGGCGACCATCACCGGGTCGACGACGAGCGGGACGCGATGCGACTCGAGGAACGCCGCCACCGTCTCGATCAGCCGCCGCGAGAACAGCATCCCCGTCTTCGCCGCGTCCACGCCGATGTCGTCGAACACCGCGTCCAGCTGCGCGACGACGAACTCGGGCGGAAGCTCGTGAATCGCAGTCACGCCGACCGTGTTCTGCGCGGTGAGGGCCACGAGCACCGACATCCCGTGCGCTCCCGCGGCCGCGAACGCCTTCAGGTCGGCCTGGATCCCGGCGCCTCCGCCGGAGTCGGACGTCGCGATCGTCAACGCTCGAGGAACCAATGCTCTCCCTTCGCCGGCATTACCCGGATCAGGTTCGGCGGGTGTGTTCTCAGCCCGTGAGGGCACCCCGGTGCCGCGAGACTACCATCGTTGAATGTCGCGTCTCCCGCCCGCACTCGCCGCTCAGTCGACGCCGCGCGTGCTCGAGCTGCTCGACGATCCGCCGGGCCGCGTGCTGGAGCTCGGCTTCGGCGGGATCCATGCGCCGCTGCTCCGGCTCGCCGGCTTCGACGTGACCGTGGTCGAGCCGGATCCCGCGTACCACAAGAGCGCGCGCGAGCGTGCGGGCGACGTGCTCGACGCGCCGCCGCGCACGCGGTTCGACGCGGTGGTCGCGCCGGCCGGCGCCGATCTCACCGGAGTCGACGCGACCCGAATCATCCTCGTGGCCGATGACGGCACAGCTTCAATAGCGGAGTGACCTCCGTCGCGCACTGGGACGATCTGCTCGCCGGAGAGGAGCTCGCCTACCTGACGACGGAGCCGCCGCGCGAGCCCCGCACCGCTCCGCTCCCGGAGGATCTGCACCCGAAGCTGCGCGAAGCGCTCGCACGGCAGGGGATCGAGCAGCTGTACGCGCATCAAGCGGAGACGTACGCGACGGTGCGCGCCGGCGGCCACGCGATCGTCACCACCGGCACCGCCTCCGGCAAGACACTCGCCTTCAACCTGCCGGTGCTCGACGCGCTCGCCGCCGACCCGAAGAGCCGGGCCGTCTACCTGTACCCGACGAAGGCGCTCGCGCAGGATCAGGCGCGCGCGCTGGGCGAGCTCGGCGTCCCGCGCGTCCGGCCCGCGATCTACGACGGCGACACGCCGCAGGAGCGCCGCCGGCAGATCCGCAAGTGGGCCAATCTGATCCTGACCAACCCGGACATGCTGCACATCGGCGTGCTGCCGCGGCACGACCTCTGGGCCGACGTCCTGCACAACCTCCGCTACGTCGTCGTGGACGAGGCACACGTCTACCGCGGCGTCTTCGGCTCTCACGTCGCCAACGTCCTGCGACGGCTGCGCCGGCTGGCGCGGATCTACGGCGCCGACCCGCAGTTCGTGCTCGCCTCCGCGACGATCGCAAACCCCGGCGAGCTCGCGCACTCGCTGCTCGGCGTGGAGATGACCGTGATCGGCGACGACGCGGCGCCGCGCGCGGAGCGGACGATCGCACTGTGGAACCCGCCGCTGCTGGACGCCGAGCTCGGCCTGCGGGCGAGCACGCTGGGCGAGGCGTCGCGGCTGCTGGCGTCGCTCGTCCAGCGCGATCTGCGCACGATCTGCTTCGCCAAGAGCCGCAAGGCCGCGGAGCTGATCCACCGCTTCGCGGCCGAACGGGTCGACGCGGAGACGGCGAAGCGGCTGGCGCCGTACCGCGCCGGCTACACGCCGCAGCAGCGGCGCGACATCGAGCGGCGGCTGGTCGAGGGCGAGCTGCTCGGCGTCTCCGCCACGGATGCGCTGGAGCTCGGCATCGACATCGGGCTGCTCGACTGCGCCATCTCCGTCGGCTTTCCCGGCACGGTGGCGAGCCTGCGCCAGCAGTGGGGGCGCGCCGGCCGCCGCGGTCACGGCCTTGCGGTGCTCGTCGCCTCCGAGGACGCGCTCGACCAGTACTTCATGCGCGAGCCCGAGACGCTGCTGGGCCGCCGCGTCGAGGCGGCGATCCTCGACCACGCGAATCCGCGCGTGCTCGACGGACACGTCGCCGCGGCCGCGTTCGAGGCGCCGGTGGACGACGACGACCGCGCGACGCTCGGCGACGAGGCGCTGGCGCGCGCACCGCTGATCCCCGACCTCCGGCAAACACCGCGCGGCTGGGTCTGGGCCGGCAAGGACTCCCCCGCGGCGCGCGCACCGCTGCGTTCCGCCTCCGCCGACGCGTTCACCGTGATCGACGCGAGCACGGGCGCGCTGCTCGGACTCGTGGAGCAGGAGCGCGCGTACTCGACGGTGCACGAGGGCGCGGTCTACCTCCATCTCGGCGCGCCGTACCTCGTGCGCGAGCTCGACCTGGCGACGCGCCGCACCGTGGTCGAGCCGTTCGACGGCGACTGGTACACGCAGACGAAGAAGGAGACGTCGACGGACATCGAGCAGCCGCTGCGCGTCGAACAGCGGCTCGGCCTGGAGCTGAGCTTCGGCACTGTCTCCGTGACCGAACGGGTCGTCGCATACCAGCGCAAGAGCATCCGCGACGGCTCCACGATCGCAACCGTGCAGCTCGACCTGCCGCCGACGACCTTCGACACGGAGGCCGTCTGGTACGTCCCGACCCCGCGGCAGCTCGACGGGCTGGAGCAGATGCCGCTGCTGATCTCGGCGCTGCACGCGGCCGAGCACTCGATGATCGCGCTGCTGCCGCTCTGGGCGATGTGCGACCGCTGGGACATCGGCGGCCTCTCGACGAACGTCCACCAGGACACGGGCGCGCCGACGGTGTTCGTGTACGACGGCCATCCCGGCGGAGTCGGCATCTCCGAGCGGGGGTTCGACCAGTTCGAGGGCTGGGTGGCGGACACGGCGCGGATGCTCGCCGGCTGTCCCTGCGAGCACGGCTGTCCATCGTGCGTGCAGAGCCCGAAGTGCGGCAACCTGAACGAGTTCCTCGACAAGAACGGAGCCCTGACGCTGCTCCGCCGTATGCTCGCCTCGTGAAGACGGGTCCGCTGCAGCGGGTGCTCGTGCGGCCGCCGCGGCCGGACGACGTGCCGTCGTGGCGGGAGCTCGGGTGGCGCGGCGAGCCGGACGCCGCCGGGCTCGTGGCCGAGCACGAGGCGCTGTGCGCGCTGCTGGAGGACGGCGGCGCGGAGGTCGTCCGCGCGGAGGGACAGCCCGGGAACCTGGATGCGATCTACGCGTTCGATCCGCTGCTGATGACGGACGACGGCGCGCTGCTGCTTCGTCCGGGGAAGCCGCAACGCCGCGACGAGCCGGAGGCGCTGCTCGCGGATCTCGTATACGCGGAGATCCCCGTGATCGGCGCTCTCGAGGAGCCTGCGCTCGCGGAGGGCGGCGACACGCTCTGGCTGGACGAGCGCACGCTGATCGTCGGCCGCTCGTACCGGACGAACGACGCCGCCGTCACGGCGCTGGAGGACGCGCTGCCGGCGGTGGACGTGATCGCCGTCGACCTGCCGCACCGTCACGGCCGCGGCGAGGTGCTGCACCTGCTGTCGCTGATCAGCCCGCTCGACGACGACCTGGCCGTCGTCTACCTGCCGCTGATGCCGGTCCGGCTGATCGAGATCCTGGAGCGCCGGGGCGTCCAGCTCGTCCCCGTCCCCGACGACGAGTTCGAGACGATGGGCCCGAACGTGCTGGCCCTCGGCCCGCGGATCGGCCTCGCGCTCGAGGGCAACGACGAGACGCGGCAACGCCTGACGCGCGCCGGCGTCGAGGTGCTCGTCTACCACGGCGACGAGATCTCCCGGAAAGGCGACGGCGGCCCTACCTGCCTCACGCAGCCACTTCTTCGCGGGCCTGTCGATTCCGGCCGGTCCCGTTCGTCGTAACCTCGACATCGACCCTCAAAAGGAGGAGCCGCAATGAAGTACCTGCTGTTGGTCTACGACAATCCCGCCAACTGGGCGAACGTCACCGACGACCAGATGCAAGGACTCCGCGCCGGATACGAGGCGGTCTCGAAGCACCCCGCCACCGTCGGCGGCGCGCAGCTGAAGACAGTGGACACGGCCAAGACCGTTCGGCTCAACGGCGGCGACACCATCACCGTCGACGGCCCGTTCGCGGAGACGAAGGAGCACCTCGGCGGCTACTACCTCGTCGAGACCGACTCGATCGAGGACGCGGTGGCGATCGCGGAGACGATCCCGTCCGTGCAGATGGGCGGCTCGATCGAGGTGCGCGCCCTCGTGGAGATGTAGCAGTGCAGTACATGCTGCTGATCTACGGCGACGAGGCCGGCTGGAACGCGAGGTCGGACGACGAGCTCCAGGCCCTGAACCAGGGCTACGAGGGGCTGACCCGCGACCTCGTGGCGGCGGGGAAGCTCGCCGGCGCGAGCGAGCTGCAGCCGGTCGGAACCGCGACGACGCTCCGCGTCCGGAACGGCGACGCGATCGTCAGCGACGGGCCCTTCGCGGAGACGAAGGAGGTGCTCGGCGGCTACTACCTGATCGAGTCGGAGTCCCTGGACGAGGCGCTCCAGTGGGCCGAGCGGATCCCGGACGCACGCGTCGGCACCGTCGAGATCCGCCCCGTCGTCGACCACTCGGGGAGCGGCTCGTAGACCCCGTCGACCGCGCCTACCGGGACGAGCGTGCCCGCTGCATCGCCATCCTCGCCCGCGTCCTCGGCGACCTCGATCTCGCCGAGGACGCGGTGCAGGATGCGTTCGCGACGGCCCTGGAGCGGTGGCCGCGCGACGGCGCGCCCGCGAATCCCGGCGCGTGGATCGTCGCGACCGCACGCAACCGCGCGATCGACCGGATCCGCCGCGAGCGGACGCTGGCACGCAAGACGGAGCTCCTCGGACGGCTGGAGGAGCTGGCCCCGACCGACCCGGAGGACGAGGAGACCGTGATTCCCGACGAGCGGCTCGAGCTGATCTTCGCCTGCTGCCACCCGGCGCTCGCCGCCGAGGCGCAGGTGGCGCTGACGCTGAGCCTGCTCGGCGGGCTGACCACGCCGGAGATCGCGCGCGCGTTCCTCGTCCCGGAGCCCACGCTCGCGCAGCGGCTCGTGCGCGCGAAACGGAAGATCCGCGACGCCGGCATCCCGCTGCGGGTGCCGCCTGCGCATCTGCTCCCGGAGCGCCTGCGCAGCGTGCTCGCCGTCGTCTACCTCGTCTTCAACGCCGGCTACGGACCGCCGGTGCGGCGAGAGCTCTGCGCCGAGGCGATCCGGCTCGCGGCGCTGCTCGCGCTGCTGATGCCGGACGAGGCCGAGGTGCACGGCCTGCACGCACTGCTGTTGCTGCAGGACGCGCGCCGCGACGCACGCGTGTCGCCCGAGGGAGAGCTGGTGCTGCTGGAGGAACAGGATCGCGCGCTGTGGGACGAGACGGAGATCGACGCGGGCCGCAACGCGCTCGACCGCGCCATCGCCCTGCGCATGACCGGCCCGTACCAGGTGCAGGCGGCGATCGCGTCGCTGCACGCCGAGCCGGAGACGGACTGGCGGCAGATCGCGCTGCTCTATGGGCGTCTCGTCGCGCTGACGCCGTCGCCCGTGGTCGAGCTGAACGCCGCCGTGGCCGTGTCGATGGCCGACGGTCCGGAGTCGGCGCTGCGCATCGCCGACGCGATCTCCGGGCTGGACGACTACTACCTCTGGCACGCCGCCCGCGCTGACTTCCTCCGCCGGCTCGACCGCGACGAGGAGGCCGCCGCCGCGTACGAGCGCGCGCTGGAGCTGGCTCCGAGCGACGTCGAGCGCGAGTTCCTCCGCGGCCGCCTCAGCGGGGTTTAGGCGCGGTCCGCTCCAACGCATCCCAGCCGACGTCGAAGGCGCGCCGCCGCTCCTCCGCTTCGCCGCCGCCGCGCAGGCCGAACAGCCGTTTCGCGAACAGGAGATACGCGGCGACGGCGAGGTTGATCGCGAGCGCGCCGACTCTGATCACGGTGATCTTCTCGGAGATCTCGTAGATCTCGTACGGGAGGAAGACCAGCGTCGCGACGAAGGTCAGATACTCGGCCCAGCGCTTCTGGTACCAGAGCCCGACCGCTTCGGCGCCCTCGAGGATCGCGTACGCACCGGCGGCCGCCGCAACCGCGTACAAGGCCGTCGAGCTGAGGTTGAAGACGCGGGCGATCCCGTGCAGGAAGCCCGCGTGCACCGCCTGGTGCGGACCGGCCGCGCTTCCCTGCACCGCGTTGACGATCCGGTAGAAGAAGTTCCGCAGCTTCAGCTCGTGCGACGCGAACAACGCGGCGGCGACGGACAGGGCGGCGAGCACGACGAAGTGGATGGCGCGGTCGACGGCGATGATCCGCAGGACGATCTTGTCGCGCAGCGCCTTGCCGCGCAGCGGCAGCTCGATCTCCTCGCGGGCCGGCGGCAGGTCGCGCTTCGGCTTGTCGGGCGGAGCCAGCGGCAGCCAGCTGTCACAGCGGACGCAGCGGTACCAGCGCAGCCCGTCCTGTTCCCGCACGACCAGCTCGTCGCCGGGGCGCAGCCGGGCCGCGTCGGTGCCGATCAGCTCGTGGCCGCGGAATCCGCAGACCAGCAGCTCCCAGTGGAGACGCGGCCGGTAGAGCCGTGGCCGTTGCGTTCCCGGAGGTCTGTGCGCCTTCGTCACGCGCGGGATGCTAGAAGAGTCGGATGAGCGAACGCAGTGCGCGTGGTGGCGTGCTCGTCCTCGGAGGCGGTTTCGCCGGGGCGTACGTCGCGCGCCTGCTCGGCCCCAGCGGCGCGACCATCGTCACGCCGGAGAACTTCATGCTCTATACGCCGCTGCTGCCGGAGGCGGCCTCGGGGACGCTCGAGCCACGCCACACCATCGTCCCGCTCCGCGCCATGTGCCCGCACACGGAGCTGCTGCTCGGTCGCGCCACCGGCGTCGACCTGGAGGCGCACACCGCGGCGATCGAGACCGACGCGGGCGCGCAGACGATCCGCTGGACGGAGCTGGTGATCGCGCTCGGCGCGGTGCCGCGGACGGTTCCCGTGCCGGGGCTGACCGAGCACGCCCTCTCCTTCAAGTCGCTGGCCGAGGCGATCCATCTCCGCAACCACGTCCTGCGCCAGCTCGAGGACGCCGACGCGGCGCTCGACGACGCGGAACGGCGGCAGCGTCTCTCGTTCGTGTTCGTCGGCGCGGGCTACGCGGGCGTCGAGGCGCTCGCGGAGCTGTCCGATCTCGTCGACGACGCGGCCCGCTACTACCCGGCACTGAAGGACGTCCCGCGTCGCTGGGTGCTCGTCGATGCGGCGCCGATGATCCTCCCGGAGATCCCGCCGAAGCTTGGGGACTATGCCGCGGAGGAGCTGGCGAAGCGCGGCGTCGAGATCCGCGTCGGCACGACGCTCGCGTCGCTGGACGCGGACGAGGCCGTCCTCGGCGACGGCACGCGCATCGCGACGAGCACGCTCGTCTGGACCGCGGGCGTGCGGCCGCACCCGCTCGTGCGCGAGCTCGGCCTGCCGCTGGACGAGCGCGGCCGCGTCGAGGTGGACGAGCTGCTGCGCGTGCGCGGGCACGAGCACGTGTGGGCGCTCGGCGACTGCGCACGCGTGCCGAACACGCGCAGCGCCCTGCCGGATCCGCCGACCTGCCAGCATGCGCTGCGACAGGCGCGGCGCCTCGCGAAGAACCTCCAGGGCGACCGGCAGCCGTACGGCTACCGGATGATGGGCCAGGTCGCGACGCTCGGGCGCTACAAGGGCATCGCCGAGGTGATGGGCGTCCCGCTGCGCGGCTTCCTCGGCTGGTGGGTGACGCGAACGTACCACCTGTACCAGCTGCCGCTGCTCTCGCGGAAGCTCCGTGTCGTCGCCGACTGGACGACGTCGCTGCTGTTCCGGCGCGACGTCGTCGAGCTCGGGAGCCTCGGCCATCCCGAAGGCCTGGACGACGGCTAGCCCAAAGAGCTAGCGCAGCGCCTTCAGCGCCTGGCCGAGCCGCTGACGCGTGGTCAGCACACCGGCGAACAGGTCGCCGTGCCGCGCGAGACGATCGAGCACGACGTCCATCGTGAACGCCGCCGGATCGAGCCCGGCCTTCACCTCGTCCCACCGCAACGGCGTCGAGACCGGCGCGCCCGGCTTCGGACGCACCGAGTAGACCGACGCGATCGTCTTGCCCGCGCCGTTCTGGTTCGCGTCGATCAGCACGCCGCGCCGCTTCGCCTTCGACCACACGGTCGTCGCCAGCCCCGGGTGCGCGCGCGCGACCGCGCCGGCGACGATCTCCGCGAACTCCCGCGTGTCCTCGTACGTGTGCCGCCGCTCGATGGGCACGAGCACGTGCATCCCGTCGGCGCCGCTCGTCTTCGGAAAGGCCACGAGCCCGAGCGCCTCGACCGCGTCCCTGCACGATCAGCGCCACCTCGACCGTCTCGGCGAAGCCGACGTCGTCGGACGGATCGAGGTCGAACAGGACGAAGTCCGGCCGATGCGGCAGGTCGACGCGCGAGTACCACGCGTTCATGTCGATGCAGCCCATGTTCGCCATCCACAGCAGCGCCGCCTCCTCGTTCACGAGCGGCGCCTCGATCCACTTCTTCTGCCGCGGCCCTCGCGCGTCGACACCTCGACGCGGTAGCGCGGGATCCAGTCCGGCATGTGTGACGGCGCGTCCTTCTGGAAGAACGCCTTGCCGAACGCGCCGTCGGGATAGCGGCGCATGGTGAACGGCCGGTCGCGCAGGTGCGGCAGGATCGCCGGCGCCACCGCCGCGTAGTACGTCGAGCAGGTCGCCCTTCGTGATCCCCTCGTCCGGCCAGAAGAGCTTGTCGAGGTTGGACAGCTTCAGTTCGCGGCCGCCGGTGGCGGCGATTGCGTCGAACGGCATCTCCCGTCGCACCTCCTGTGCACCCTTGTCGTCGCGCAGCCCCTTGAAGGACGGGGCGCGCAGGTGGCCGTCGTGCGTCCACTCCGCGAACTCGACCTCGCAGACGAGCTTCGGCTCGACCCATACGACGTCGCTCGCCGCGCACCTTCGCCATCTTGGGGACGACGGCGAGCGGCGACGTAGTCGCGGCGCAGCGGCTCGAGCAGCTTCAGCAGCTCGTCGATGTCGCGGTCGGTGAAGCCGGTGCCGCAGTTGCCGACCCAGTGCAGCTCGCCGCCGCGGTACGCGCCGAGCACGAGCGAGCCGAACCGGCCGGCGCGGCGGCCCTGTCCCGTCGTCCAGCCGCAGATCGACGAACTCCTGCTGCCTGGTGCGTCTTGACCTTCAGCCAGTCGCGCGTTGCGCCGTCCCTCGGCGTAGCGCGAGCCGGCGCGCTTGGCCATCACGCCCTCGAGGCTCTGCTCCTCGGCGGCGGTCTTCAGCGCCTCGCCGTCGTCGAACACCGCCGACAGCCTGACCGTGCGGTTGCTCTCGTCGAGCAGCGCCTCCAGCCGCGTCGCGCCGCTCCGTCAGCGTCAGGTCGACGACCGGCTCGCCGTCCAGCTCCAGCAGGTCGAAGACCTCGTAGACGAGCGGCGTCCCCGGCTTTCCCTGCTGCATGGCCGAGAAGCTCGGCCGGCCGGCCTCGTCGAGCGCGCAGACCTCGCCGTCGACGACGCACTCGGGGCTGCGCACCGCCTTCGCCAGCTCCTTCGCCACCTCGGGGAAGCGGCCGGTGAGATCGTTGCGGTTGCGGGAGACGAGCTTCGCCTCGCCGCCGCGGACGTAGCCGAGCGCGCGGTAGCCGTCCCACTTCACCTCGAAGACCCAGTCGTCGCCGCGCGGAAGCGTCTCGGCGAGCGTCGCGAGCATCGGCGCGTACTCGCGGCGCGGGCCGCGCGGCGCGGCGCCGGGCGAGTCCGGCTTGCGTAGCAGCAGCCAGTTCCGCTCCTCGCCGCCGAGCTTCGCCGGGACGAGCGTCCAGGTCCCTTCGAGGCGCTCGCCGTGGAGGCGCACGGTGAGACCGCCGTCGCGCTTCTCCTCCACGAGCTCGTAGGTGCCCCGGTCCCAGATCTCGACGGAGCCGGCGCCGTAGTTCCCCTTCGGGATCTCGCCCTCGAAGCTCGCGTAGTCGAGCGGATGATCCTCCACGTGGACGGCCAGGACGCGGACGCCCGGCTCGAGCGGCACGCCCTTCGGCACGGCCCACGAGGCGAGCGCCCCGTCGCGCTCGAGCCGGAAGTCGTAGTGGAGGTTGCGGGCGTCGTGGCGCTGGACGACGAAGACCGGATCGCGCGACCCGCGACCCTTCGCGCCGAACGGCTCCGGCGTCTTCGCCCGGTCGCGCTTGCGCTCGTACTCGCGGAGCTTGTCGGCCATCCCGGAGCTTGCCTGTTCGGCACACCGCCCGGAAAGAACGGATTTTCGCCTCTCTAGGCCGTACACACACCCTTAACAAAGCGGATGCGTGACCGGGGATAAGCCTGTGGACGCTGTGGACAGGCCTCCGCGAGTGCGCCACTAAAGCTACTGAAAGCTACAGCAGCCTTATGCGAAGACGCCGAGCGAACGGAACTTCGCCCGTCGCCGGCGACGCAGATCGTCACCAGAAATGCCCTGCAACTCCTCCAGCGACTCCTTCAGCGATTCGCCCAGCATCCGGGCCGCCGCGTCGTGGTCGTTGTGCGCGCCGCCCTCCGGCTCCGGGACGATCGCGTCGATCACGCCGAGCTCGAGGCAGTGCGCCGCGTCCGGCTTGAACGCGGCCGCGGCCTTCTTCTTCTCGCCGCCGTCGCGCCAGAGAATGGCCGCGCAGCCCTCGGGCGAGATCACCGAGTAGATCGCGTGCTCCTGCATCAGCACCCGGTCCGCGAGCGCGATCGCGACCGCGCCGCCGGAGCCCCCCTCGCCGATCACGCAGGCCACCGTCGGCACGGTCAGCCGGGCCATCGCGGCCTGCGAGCACGGCGATCGCGCTCGCCCTGGCCGTGCTGCTCGGCCGCCACGCCCGGATACGCGCCCGGAGTGTCGACGAGCGAGATGACCGGGAAGCCGTGGCGCTCCGCCAGCTCCATCACCCGGATCGCCTTGTGGTAGCCCTCGGGATACGGCATGCCGAACTGGCGCCGCGACCGTTCCTGGATGTCGCGGCCCTTCTGCTGGCCGACGAGCACGACCGTGCGGCCGTCGAGCTTCCCCAGGCCGGTGACCATGGCGCCGTCGTCGCCGAGCCGGCGGTCGCCGTGCAGCTCGAACCAGTCGTCGAGCAGCCGCTCGACGTAGTCGAGCGTGTACGGGCGGTCCTCGTGCCGCGCCAGCTCGACCGAGCGCCAGATCTCGTCGTCGGTCGCCTCCTGGCCGATGCGGTCGAGCTGCCGCTGCAGGCGGTCCAGCTCTCCCGACAGCTTCGCGCCGCCGAGCAGCGGCATGTTCCGCAGCCGGCTCAACCGCTCGCGCAGCCGCAGCTCGTGCTCACTCGGCGGCATCGAACAACCTCAGCAGTCTTCCGAGGGCCGGACGGATCTCCGGCCGGGGCAGGATCGCGTCGAGATGGCCGAAGCGGAGATTCTGCTCGGCCAGCCCGAAGTCGTCGGGGAGCTTCTCGCGCGTCGTCTGCTCGACCACGCGCGGCCCGGTGAACGCGATCAGCGCTCCCGGCTCGGCGAGCAGCACGTCGCCGAGGCTGGCGAAGCTCGCCAGCACACCGGCCGTGGTCGGATGCGCCATCACCACGATCAGCGCCTGGCCCGCGTCGCGCATGTCCTCGATCGCGCAGACGGTCTTCGGCAGCTGCATCAGCGAGAGGATCCCTTCCTGCATACGCGCGCCGCCGGAGCTCGTCACGGTGACCAGCGGCACGCTGCGCTCGGCCGCGGAGTCGCACGCGCGGGAGAACTTCTCGCCGACGACGCTCCCCATCGAGCCGCCCATGAAGGCGAAGTCCATCACCGCGAGCTCGCACGGCTGATGCTCGATCGCGGCCTGGCCGATCACCATCGCGTCGGAGAGCCCGGTCGAGAGCTCGGCCTCGGCGAGCCGCTCCGCGTACGGGCGCAGGTCGAAGAACGCGAGCGGGTCCTCCGAGTGCAGCTCCGTCGCCTCCTCGACGAACGTTCCCGGGTCGACGAGCGACTCGATCCGGTCGCGCGCGCGCATGGGGAAGTGGTGCCCGCACTGCGCGGCAGACCCAGCGCGCCTCCTCGAGCTCGTCGTCCCGGTAGTGGGAGTGGCAGCCCGGGCAGGTGTTCGGGTGCTTCGGCGGAGGCGCCGGTTGGTCGTTTGTCTCGATCGAGACGTCGATTTTCGCCACGTCGCTAGCTTAGACCTGTCCTCTGGGCCGGGGGTTGCGGGTCAGAAACCGAGCGCGGCGCAGAGCCGCTCGAGCTTCTCGACGTTGGCCGGGTCCGGGGCGAGCCCGGTGAGGCCGGCGCCGACGACGACTTCCCGTTCCCGAAGCCCACCGAGGAGGCGCTCGATCTCGGCCAGCGTCGGCCCCGCCGGCTCGGGCATGAAGACGGTCAGCTCGCTCGGCTCGAAGACGTCGCAGTCCAGCGCGACATAGACCGCGTCCACCCGGTCGAGCACGGCGTCGGCGTTGTCGTGGATCCCGGTGGCGGCGATGAACTCGACCTCGGGCGGATCGAGGTTCCGCGCCCCGACGATCGCCACGTCCTGCGGGTCGACCGCGCCGCCGTCGATCAGCATGCGCAGCGGCATCCCCCACTCGTTTCCGGACGGCGACGTCTCCGGCGTGTTCAGATCGCCGTGCGCGTCGAGCCAGATCACGCCGAGCCGGTCGTGCCGCGCCGACAGCGCCTCCACCGCGCCGATGTGCGAGCAGCAGCAGCCGCCGAGGATGAGCGGCCGCACGGGCAGGTCCGCGGCGACCGCCAGCGTCTGCGCGATCAGCGAGTCCTCCTCCACCACCGCCACCTCGGGATAGTCGAGCGGCAGCTCCGCCGCCTCGATCATCGGCTCGCCGCCGTCGCCCCAGGCGCGCGGGACCCGGACGAGCCCTGCCGCGAAGGTGCGGCCGCAGGAGTGACACTCGTACTCGGCGCCGACCGCCACGGCCGTGTATCCATGACACGTCGGGCACTTGCCACGCAGCAGGCTCACGCGAGCGTCTTCTCGAACACGATCGCTTCCATCTCGACCTGCATGCCGACCCGCTCGTAGAGCTTCGTCGCACCCGTCGGATTGGCCGCGTCGACACCGAGCGTGACCCGCGACCGGCCGCGCCGCTGAAACTCGGCGAACGTGTGCAGGAGCAGCGCCTTGCCGAGTCCGCGGCCGCGCCAAGGACGGCGCACGCCGATCGCGCCGACGTAGCCGCCGCCGTTCCGCTCGGGATCGTTCCGCACCGTCGCCGCAACCTCGTCGCCGTCGCGGATGAGGTACCAGAGCGTCGGGTCGTAGTCGGGCGCAGACCGCTTCTGCTCCCACCACTCGTCGAACGGCTTCGGATGATGTTCCCAGTGGTCCTCGAACGCCTCGTTCAGCGCCTCGTAGAAGGCGCGCGCGTCACTTTCCTGCAGCACCTCGACCGTCAGCCCGTCCGGCAACGACGGCTCCGGCACCGGCTCGGTCAGCTCGATCGCCATGTCGTAGAAGCGGCGTGCCTCGTGATAGCCGCCGATCTCGAACAGCGCGACCGCGGCGCGATCCTCGGCCAGCGCGAACGTGTGCGCGCGCTCCGCGCCTGCCGCCACCGCCCGACCCTCGCCGAGCTCGACGAGCCGCCCGCCGAGCCCGCGGCCCTTCGCTCCCTGCGCGACGATGCCGACGTGGATGCCGATGGGGCCGTGGAGGTCGAACCAGCCGGCCGCGACGAGGCGTCCGCCCTCCTCCAGCAGCCACGAGTCCTGCTCGAGATCCGTCCCGGCCCACCAGCTGACGATGTCGACCTGCGTCAGACGCGACGGATGTCCGATCAGAACCGTCTCGTCCTCGGCCAGCATTGCCGCCACGACGGCCGCGTCCTCCTGGGTCGCCGGGCGCTGCGTGATTGCAGGCGAGCTCACGCCGGGAGGCTACCCGGAGACGAGCCCGTCCAGCGACGCGCCGAGGCCGCCGAGTGAGTGCAGCTCGACGTCCGGCTGCGGCACGGGCTCCTCGCCCAGCCGGTTGATCCAGATCGTCCGCAGCCCGAGCTCCCGCGCCGGCGCGACGTCGTGGAAGAGGCTCGCCGCCACGTGGACGTGACCCGCCTGCTCGGCGCCGGTGCGCTCGAAGAAGACCTCCCAGTGGCGGAGGCCCGGCTTGTACGAGCCGATCTCGGACGCGACGATGGACAGGTCGAACGGAACGCCGATCCGGTCCATCGACGCCTCGATGAAGTCCCGGTCGGTGTTGGACAGGATCGCCAGGTTCCAGCCGCGGGCGCGCGCGTCCTCGAGCGATGCGCGCACTTCCGGGAACGCGTCCCAGGTCGGCAGCGACCGCGAGAGCGCGTCGCCTTCCTCATCGGGCAGCGGCAGCCCTTCCGATTCGGCGATCCGCGAGAGGGTGACGTCGAGGACGTTGCGGTAGGTGCGTGTCGGCTGCTCGCGCTGCACCTCCGGCTCGATCTCGTGGTACCGGTGCAGGAGGCTCGCCGTGTTCGCCGCGCCGAACAGCCGCTCGAGCTGGCGGCCGACGCCGCCGTTCCAGTCGATCAGCGTCCCGTAGCAGTCGAAGGTCGCCCAGCGGTCCACGGCGCGAGACTAGTCGAGCGGTAGGGTCTGCGCATGGCGACGCACTACCGCTGGGACGACATGCCGCGCGAGGAGCTCGGCCCGCTGATCGGCCGGCGCATGATCGCGGGCGAACGGCTGATGCTGACGCACGTGTACCTGGCGAAGGGCGCGATCGTGCCGAAGCACTCGCACGACAACGAGCAGCTGACGTACATCCTCCAGGGCACGCTCCGGTTCTGGCTCGGCGAGGACGAGTCCGAGGTGGTCGACGTGGCCGTCGGCGAGGTGCTGCACATCCCGTCGAACCTGCCACACCGGGCCGAGGCGCTCGAGGACACGCTCGACGTGGACGTCTTCGCGCCGCCGCGGGCCGACTGGCTCGACGGCAGCGACACGTACCTGCGCGGCTAGGCGGCCGGGCGGAAGGCGAGCAGCTCGGGCCCGTGCCGGTCGAGCCAGTCGCGCTGCGCCCGCCAGTTCGGCCGCCGCCGCTCGACCAGCTTCCAGAACCGGCGGGAGTGGTTCGCCTCGACGAGGTGGCACAGCTCGTGCACGACGACGTAGTCGAGCACGTCGAACGGCGCGAGCACGAGCCGCCAGTTGAACGAGAGCGTCCCGGTGGTCGAGCACGAGCCCCAGCGCGTGCGCTGGTCGCGCACCTGGATGCGGCCGTACGAGACGCCGAGAGGCGGCGCCTCCTCCTCGACGAGCATCGTCACGAGCTCGCGCACCGCGCGGCGCGCCTCGACCTCCGACACGGCCCGCGGATCGAGCCGGAGCCGCGGCACCTGCTTCGCCCGCTCCTGCGCGATCCAGTCGCGGTGCTGGTCGATCACCCGCTCGATCTCCTCGTCCGGGAGCCACATCGGCACCGTCATCCGCGGAGGATCGCCCCAGGGAACGGTCAGCGACCACTTCCGCGCACGGCGCGACCGCACCACCTCGACAAGCTCGTCCACGGAACCGAGGCTATCGAGCCATCCGGAAGCCGGGCTCGCGACCAAGGCCGGAGGCCTTGAAACGCTCTGGGTTGATCGCCAAACGACCCCGCGGAGGCGCGACCGCGCTCGCGCCGGAGCGCACCCGACGCGCCGCCACCCGAGCCCCCAAGTACGAAAGCGTCAGCTTTCGTACTTACGCAGAACGATGCACGCGTTGTGACCGCCGAAGCCGAAGCTGTTGGACACGGCCACGTTCACGTCGGCGTCGCGGGCGACGTTCGGGACGTAGTCGAGGTCGCACGCGGGATCCTCGACCTCGTAGTTGATCGTCGGCGGCAGCTTCCCGTCGCGGACGGCGAGCGTGGTGAACATCGCCTCAACCGCGCCGGCGGCGCCGAGGCAGTGGCCCGTCGCGCCCTTCGTGCCGGAGACCGGCGTCTTGTAGGCGTTCTCCTCGCCGAGCGCGTACTTCAGCATCTGCGTCTCGGACGCGTCGCCGAGCGGCGTCGAGGTGGCGTGCGCATTGACGTAGTCGATGTCCTCCGCGGTCAGGCCGGCATCGCCGAGCGCCATGTCGAACGCACGCACCGGACCCTTCGGATCGGGATCGGTGATGTGCTTCGCGTCGGACGAGAGCCCGTAGCCGACGACCTCCGCGTAGATCTTGGCGCCGCGCGCCTTCGCGTGCTCCAGCTCCTCGAGCATGATCATCGCGGCCGCCTCGCCCATGACGAAGCCGTCGCGCTCGCCGTCGAACGGCCGTGACGCGTGCTCCGGGTCGTCGTTCCGCCGGGACAGGGCGCGCATCGCGCCGAAGCCGGCGATGCCGACCGGGCACACGGCCGCCTCGGTCCCGCCGCAGAGCATCATGTCGGCGCGGCCGAGCCGGATCGCGTCCATGCCGTCGCCGATGGCCATGTTCGACGCGGCGCAGGCGGTGCACTCGGAGAGCAGGGGGCCGCGCGTCCCGAGCTCGATCGAGACCCACCCGGCGCCGAGGTTCGGGATGATCGACGGGATCGAGAACGGGCTGACCCGGTCCGGGCCGCGCGTGGTCAGCGTGTCGCAGCAGTCCTGGAACGACTTCAGTCCGCCGATGCCGGTGGCGACCGCCGCGCCGATCCGGTCGGCCTCCTTGGCGATGTCGATGCCGGAGTCGGACTCGGCCTGGCGCGCCGCGGCCAGCACGAGGTGCGTGAACCGGTCCATACGGCGAACCTGCTTCTTGTCCACCCAGTCGGCCGCGTCGAAGTCCTTCACCTCGCAGGCGAAGTGCACAGGATAGTCGGTGTGGTCGAACTGGGTGATCGGCCCAGCGCCGGACTTCCCGGCGAGCAGATTCGCCCACGTCGAGTCCACGTCGTTCCCGAGGGGCGTGACCGCGCCCAGCCCGGTGATGACGACGCGTCTGCGCCCGTTGGGTGACCCGTTGGAGTCGTTCACATTCCCAGCCCGCCGTCGACGAGGAGCACGTCGCCCGTGATGAACGAGGCCTCGTCGGAGCAGAGGAAGCGTACAGCCCCCGCGATGTCCTCCGGCTCGCCGAGCCGGCCCAGCGCGGTGTTCTGCAGCATCGCCGCAGTCGCCTCCTCGGGCAGGACCTCGGTGAGACGCGTCTTCACGTAGCCCGGCGCGACCACGTTGGCGCGCACGTTGCGGCTGCCCAGCTCCTTCGCCAGCGACTTGGTGAAGCCAATGATCCCCGCCTTCGAGGCGGCGTAGTTCGTCTGTCCCCAGTTGCCGTGCACGCCCACGATCGAGGAGATGTTCACGATCGCGCCCGCGCGCTTCTTCATCATCGGCCGGGTGACGGCGCGGCAGGTGTAGAAGACGGAGGAAAGGTTCGTCTCGATCACCTCGTGCCAGTCGTCGTCGGACATGCGCGCGAGCAGGCCGTCGCGCGTCAGGCCGGCGTTGTTGACGAGGATGTCCAGGTCTCCCGCCTCGGCGACGAGCCGCTGCGCTTCCTCCGGGCTCGCCACGTCCGCCTGGATCGCGCGGCCGCCGACCTCGGCGGCAAGCGCCTCGGCCTCCTCCGCGCCGGCGCGGTAGCCGACCACGACGGACGCGCCCGCGCGCGCGAGCTCCCGCGCCACCGCGGCCCCGATCCCGCGGGAGGCGCCGGTGACGAGCGCCGTCCTCCCTTCGAGCGACGCGAAGCTCACGCTTCGGCGAGCAGCTCGTGGAGCTTGTCGAGCGACGCCAGGTTGTTGACCGACACGGCCTTTGCCGTCTTGTCGATCCGCTTCACGAGCCCCGAGAGCACGTTGCCGGGACCGACCTCGACGAAGGTGCGGACGCCTTCGCGCATCAGCTCGCTGGCGGCCTGCGTGAACCGGACCGGCGCGGTCAGCTGGTCGACGAGCAGCGGACCCATCCGTTGCGCCGACTCGATCCGCGCCGTCACGGTGGACATGAACGGCGCCACCGGCTCCTGGAACTTGACCTTCTCGATTGCCGGGCGCAGCCGATCGGCCGCGCGTGCGACGAGCGGCGAGTGGAACGCGCCGGAGACCTTCAGCTTCACGGCGCGCCGCGCGCCCTCTTCCTGGGCACGTTCGCAGCACTCGTCCACGGCGTCGTTCTCTCCCGAAACGACGATCTGGCCGGGGCAGTTGTAGTTGGCCGGCCATACGCCGAGGATCTTGCGGCAGAGCGTCTCAACCACCTCGTCTTCGAGGCCGAGAATCGCCGCCATCGAGCCGGGGTGCCGCGCGGCCGCCTCGGCCATCGCTATCCCGCGCTCCCGGACGAGCTCGAGCGCCTCCTCGACGGTCATCGCGCCGGCGGCCGCGAGCGCGGCGAACTCTCCGACGGAGTGGCCGACGACGAAGTCCGGCTCGATCCCGCGCGCGCGCACCGCCGCCAGGACCGCGAGCGAGGTGGCCACGAGCGCCGGCTGCTGCACCGCCGTGTCGACGAGATCGTCGGCCGCGCCGTGGAAGCACAGATGCTTGAGGTCGAGCCCGGACGCGGCGCTGCCGCGCTCGTACACGGCCATCGCATCCGGAACGGCCGTGGCGATGTCGAGACCCATGCCTGCCTCGATCGATCCCTGGCCGGGGAAGCAAAACGCGATCTTCGTCACGCGATCTCCTTCGTCCAGCGGATCAGCGCGCTGCCCCAGGTGAGGCCCGCGCCCATGCCCGTCATCAGGACCAGCTTGCCCGGGCGAAGCCGTCCGTCGGCGGCCGCGTCGGCCAGCGCGAGCGGAATCGACCCGGAGGAGGTGTTTCCGTACCGGTCCACGTTCACCACAACTCTTTCTGACGGGACTCCGAGCTTCCTGGTTGCGTGGTCGATGATGCGCACATTGGCCTGGTGGGGGACGTACACGTCGATGTCCGCGATCGAGGTGCCGCACTGCTGGAGCAACTCCTCGGCCGACTGGACGAGGACGCGGGTGGCGAACCTGAACACCTCGCGCCCGTTCATCTTGACGTATTTCTCCGGGTCGTCGAAGGCCCTGGAGCCGCTGCCGGGCAGCCAGAGGTTCTCGCCGCCCGCGCCGTCCGCCCCCAGCTCGAAGCCGAGGAAGCCCCGCTCGGCCACCGGCTCGAGCACGACGGCGCCCGCGCCGTCCCCGAAGAGCACGAGCGTGGTGCGGTCGTGCCAGTCGAGGATCTTCGACAGGACGTCGCCGCCGATCACCAGTGCCCGCTTGGACAGGCCGGAGGCGAGCATCGCGTAGGCCTGCGCGAGCCCGTACATGAAGCCCGTGCAGCCCGCGGACAGGTCGTACGCGCCCGCGTCGCGGGCGCCCAGTTGAGTCGCGAGCAACGCAGCCGTCGAAGGGAATGCGAAGTCCGGCGTCACCGTCGCGACGATCAGGAGGTCGATGTCTGCTCCGTCAAGTCCTGCGTCAGCCAGCGCTGCGCGCGCAGCGGGCAGCGCCAGATCGGAGAGCGCCTGCTCGGGGGCGGCCATCCGCCGCTCGCGGATGCCCGTTCGCTCGATGATCCATTCGTCCGAGGTGTCGACGTGCTGCGCCAGCTCCTCGTTCGTGACCACGCGCTCGGGGACGTAGCAGCCGAGGCCGGTGATCGAGACCGCGGCTCCGCTGTCGGCCGCGCCGATCATTCCGCGACGAAGACGGTGAGCATCGCCTCGGCGGCGAGCTCCCCGTCCACGGTCGCCCGCCCCTGACCCTTGGCGATCGGGCCGCGGACGCGGACGAACTCGCATTCGAGCGTGAGCACGTCGCCCGGCTCGACGATGCGCTTGAAGCGGCAGTCGTCGATGCCTGCGAAGAACGGGATCTTCCCGGCGTTCGCCGGATCCGCAAGCACCGCGACCGCGCCCGCCTGTGCAATTGCCTCGATCGTGAGCACGCCGGGCATCACGGGGCGCGCCGGGAAGTGTCCGGGGAACCACCAGTCGTCGGCGCGGATCTCGCGGCGGCCGACCACGCGCTTGCCCGGCTCCAGCTCGAGGATCTCGTCCACGAGCAGGAACGGGGCGCGGTGCGGGATCAGCTGCTCGATCACGTCCCGCCCGAACGGCGCGACGGGAACGCTCACGCCACGTCCCGTTCCCCGAGCCGCTCGCGCATGCGGTTCCGCCCGCGGTGCGCGTGGCACTTGGCGGTTCCGACCGGCATCTCCGTCGCCTCGGCGATCTCCTCGAAGGAGTAGCCGAGCGCGTCCTTGAGCACGATCACCTGCGCCTGGTCGGCGGAGATTCCGGCGAGCGAGTCGCACAGCTCGCGTCGCAGCTCGGAGATCCCCGCAGCGCGCGCCGGATCGACCTCGGGGCCGGCGCGGAGATCATCGGCGAGCGGCTCGTGCGCGCGCCGGCGCCCGCGCTCGGCGGCGTCGCGGCACGTGTTGACCACGAGCCGGTGTAGCCACGTGGAGAACTGCGACTCGCCGCGGAACTGCGGCAGGCGTACGCACAGCTTCGCCAGCGCCTCCTGCGCCGCGTCGCGCGCATCCTCCGGATCGCGCAGCAGGTGCCGCGCCAACCGCTCGACCTTGGGCGCGTGCCGCGCGCACAGCTCGTCGAGCGCAAGGCGGTCGCCGGTCTTCGCCCGTGTCACGAGAATGGGGTCGCTCAGCCGTTCGTAGACGAGGCTCCGGTCCTGCCGGAGCGGTTGGCGAATCGGACGGCCTGCGCCACGTAGCGGTTGCACCGCACTAGTCTAGTTCGGCGTGTCCGACCTCAGCCCCGAGCTCGTCCTGCCGCTGCTCCGGGGACGGCTGGGGAAGCCGTACGGCTTCGTCGAGCAGTGCGCCTCGACCCAGAGGCTGTTCGGCGAGGACGACCCGGAGGGGGCGACCTTCGCGGCCGATGAGCAGACGGAGGGCCGCGGACGGCTCGGCCGCCGCTGGGAGGCGCCGCCGGGCCGGGCCATCCTCTGCTCCGTGCTGCTGCGGCCGGACGTGCCGATGCCGGTGTGGCCGGAGCTCTCGCTCGTGGCCGGCGAGGCCGTCGCCGCCGCGCTGCGCGCCGAGACCGGCGTCGACGCGTCGCTCCGCCATCCCAACGACGTCGTCGTCGCAGGCCGCAAGCTCGTCGGCGTCCTGCCGGAGGCGCGCAAGGGCCGCGTCGTGCTCGGGGTCGGCGTCAACGTCAACCAGACGGCGGAGGAACTGCCACGCGACACGGCGAAGCCGCCGACCTCGCTCCGGGTCGAACTCGGCCGTGAGCTCGAGCGGGCGCCGCTGCTCGCTGCGATCCTCGCCGAGCTCGAGCTCCGCTACGACGCCTGGACCGAGCGTCACCGCCGCCGGTAGCGCACGGACGAGCTGTTGCCGGCCGCGTCCACGGCGGTGAGCGTGTATGCCGCAGGTCGCTGCCGCAGCCAGAAGACGACCGGGCCGGCCTGCCGAACCGTCCGCGCGTACTGCTTCGAACCGACGCTGAGCGTGAGCGTCGCCGGCTCCGAGATGCGGAAGCTCAGGTTCTTGTACGAGACCGGCGTGATCCTCGGCGGCGTCGAGTCGACCGTCACCGTCGCCGTGCGGGTGAACGTCATGGTCGGATCGGTGACGGTCAGCCCGAGCGTGTACGCGCCGTCCGGCGCCGTCGTCCCGTCCGCGAGCAGGCCGTCCCAGATGAGCGACTGCTTCCCGGGCGCGAGGCTCGTCACCGTGGGCGTCGCCACGACGGTGCTGCCGCGCAGGATCTCGAACCGCGCCGGAACGGGGCCTGCGGTGATGGTGAAGGTGGCGACGAACGCGCCGCCGCGGGCGAGCGACGCGAGCGGGGGCTGGACGGAGAAGCCGTCGAGGGTCGGGTCGACCGCGATCGGCACCGCCACCGTGGCGGTCTGGCCGTTGGCGCCGACGGCGGCGAGGTCGAGCGTGTACGCGCCGGTCGCCAGCCCCGGCGTGGGAGTGAACACAAACGACTCGGGTCCGGCAGGCTGCGAGCCGACGAACGGCGTCGCCAGCGCCACGCCGGTCGCGTCCACGAGCGTCGCCGTCACCGTGGCCGCCTGCGTCAGCGTGTACGAGATCGTCGCCGTGTCGTCGCTCGGATCGCCGCCCGGACTGATCTGGCCCGGTGCCGCAACCGTCTTGCGGAACGCGAGCGCCGTCGCCTTCGTCCCGATCGTCCCGGTGGCGCCAAGCAGCGCGGCCGGGCCGGCGATCGTCCACGTGTACCGGTCCGGCGGCGCCGCGGCGGAGCTCCACGTCCAGCTCAGGCTCGGCCCCGTGCCCGAGCCCTGGGCCACCTGGGCGCCGGCCGAGCTCGTCACGGTCACCGTCCACGGCACCGCGCCGGAGAGTCGCCCGCTGAAGGTGACGTCGCCGCCGAGCTTGCCGGTCACCTCCGGCGCGTAGAGCTTCGGAAGGCCGATGCGCGACACGTCGTGCGCGATCTGCGGCAGCTCGGCGTAGAGCGCGTTGCCCGGACAGTCGGTGTAGTACGTGTCGCGGTGGCCGGAGATGGCGCGGAGAAACACCGGCGCGCCGCGCGGGAAGCGCGGATTGCCGGTGGACTGCCACGTCAGCGTGGACAGCGGGTCGACGTGCGAGAGGTCGAGCTTCCAGGCGAGCAGCCGCTCGAGCGAGCGCTTCGCCGCGGCGCTGATCCGCGTCGAGTTGTAGTCGCCGATCATGGCCACGCCGACCGAGCCGGCGTTGAAGCCCATCGCGTGCGCGCCGATCACCGCGCGGTCGACGCCGCCGTAGCGGCCCTCGAAGATCTGGCCGTACTTGTCGACGAGGAAGTTGTAGCCGATGTCGTTCCAGCCGTTCCCCTCGACGTGGTACACCTCGATGCCGCGCACGATCGCCGCCGACTCCGCCGGCGAGTACGCGTTCGAGCCGGCCGTGTGGTGCACGACGGCGAAGTGCACCGCGTCGAAGTACTGCGGCGGCGCGCGGCGGATCTCCTCGTCGGCGCCCCAGGCGGCCCGCGGAATGATCGACGGCGAGCCCGCGATCGTCAGGCGCCGCGTCCCGAGCTTCTCCACCGTGCTCTCGACGGTGTACGCGCGCAGCCGCGTCACGGTCCCGCGCGTGCGGAACCGGATCGCCGTCGACTCGCCCGTCCAGGCGAGGCTGCCCAGATGCCAGCCGGGCAGGCGGTTCTCCGCGCTCCGTGCGTCCGGGGCGATGTCGGCGTCCGCCTGCTGCCACGCACTCCAGCGTCCGGCGACGCTGCGGGTCCGGAAGAACACCGTGCCGGAGCCGCGCCAGTGCACAGCGGCCAGGTCGAACCGCGGTGTCCGCGTCTCGGCGGCGACCGTACGCCCGTGGAGGAGCGGGATCTCCTGCGCCGTCATGGTCACGCCCGCGACCGCGGAGGCGGGCGCGACGAGCGCGGCGGCAACGAGCACGAAGAGCGGCTTGGACGGCATCTGACCCCTCAACCGGTTCGGCGCGAAGGGTAGTTCACCCTGCCTCGGGCTACACTTCGAGTACCTGTGAACGCGCGAATCGTGCGGGTTTTGCTCGCCGCTGTCGGAGTCGCGGCGGCCGCGCTGTTGCTCGCCACGGGCGGCGGAGCCGCCTCGTCGCAGCCCCGTGTCCTCGCGATCACCTTCGGCCCCGACCTCGAGGTCAACCCGGTCACGCAGAACTACCTCACGGGCAAGCTCTCGCAAGGCGGCGAAGGACGGCTACGACGCAGCCGTGATCCTGCTCGACACTCCGGGCGGGCTGTCGTCGTCGATGAAGACGATCTACACGGCCGAGCTGAACGCGAAGCTGCCGGTGATCGTCTACGTCTCGCCGAACGGCGTCGCGGGCCGCGTCGGCCGGCGTCTGGATCGCGCAGGCGGCCGACGTGCTGGCGATGGCGCCGACGACGAACATCGGCTCCTCCACGCCGATCGACTCGAGCGGCTCGAACCTCGGCTCCGACCTGCGGCGGAAGGTGATCAACGACGCCGCCGCGTCGCTCACCGCGCTCGCGGTCGCGCATCACCGCAACCCGGTCTGGCCGCAGAAGGCCGTGCGGGTCGCGTCGAACCTGACCGCGCAGCAGGCGCTGAAGATGAACGTGATCGACATGATCGCGCCGACCCTGCCGGCGCTGCTGAACCGGCTCCAGGGCTACCACACGAAGGACGCGCAGCGGCCGTACACGCTGAACCTCGCCGGCGCGCAGATCGACACGACGAAGCCCGGCTTCTTCACGCGGTTCCTCAACGTGCTGATCGATCCGAACATCATCAGCCTGCTCTTCCTCGCCGGCATCGCGGGGATCGGCTTCGAGATCTTCCATCCCGGCGTCGTGCTGCCCGGCGCGCTCGGCGCGGTGGCGCTGCTCGTCGCGCTGTTCGGCTTCTCGGTGCTGCCGATCTCGTGGGTCGGGATGGTGCTGCTGCTGTTCGGGGTGGCGCTGCTCGTGATCGACGCGCACGTCGTCACGCACGGCGCGCTGACGATCGCGGGCCTCATTGCGCTCGCGATCGGGATGATCATGCTGTTCCAGAACGCGCCGGCGCCGTACCACACGTCCTACCCCCTTGTGGTCGGGGTCACCCTCGTCGCCGGCGGCGTTCTGGGCCTTCGCGCTCTCGAAGGCTGTCCAGGTCCGCCGCAGCCCCGTCCTCGTCGGCACGAAACGCGTCGTCGGCCTCGAAGGCGTCGTGCAGACGCCGAGCCAGGTCTACGTCGACGGCGAGCTCTGGCGCGCGCGCCGGGGCGACGGGAACGAGCTCGTCCCCGGCGAGCACGTGCGCGTCGAGGCGATGGACGGACTCGAGCTCACGGTCAAGTCCGACTAGGAGTAGGGTTCACCTCAATGGCCGTCGGCCTCGTCATCCTCGCCGTCGTCCTGTTCTTCCTCGTGCTGTTCCTGATCGCCGCGGTGAAGGTCGCCCGCGAGTACGAGCGCGGCATCATCTTCCGGCTCGGCCGGCTGCTGCCGGAGCCGAAGGGGCCGGGCCTGTTCCTGCTCATCCCGATCGTCGACCGGATGGTCCGCGTCGACCTGCGGACGATCACGCTGAACATCCCGCCGCAGGAGGTCATCACCAAGGACAACGTCCCGGTGCGGGTGAACGCGGTCGCGTACTTCCGCATCGTCGAGCCGAAGGACGCGATCGTCCAGATCGAGAACTTCATGGTGGCGACGTCGCAGATCGCGCAGACGACCCTACGAGCGGTGCTGGGCCAGCACGTGCTGGACGAGCTGCTCTCCGAGCGGGAGAAGATCAACGGGATCCTCCAGGAGATCATCGACGGCGCCACCGGCCCGTGGGGGATCAAGATCTCCATCGTCGAGGTGAAGGACGTCGAGATCCCCGCCGGCATGCAGCGGGCGATGGCGCGGCAGGCGGAGGCCGAGCGCGAGCGGCGCGCGAAGATCATCAGCGCCGAGGGCGAGTTCCAGGCGGCCGAGCGGCTGAAGGACGCCGCGGTCGTGATCGAGGAGCATCCGATCGCGCTGCAGCTGCGCTATCTGCAGACGCTTGTCGAGATCGGCTCCGGCAACAGCTCGACGATCATCTTCCCCGCGCCGATCGACCTGATCCGCCCGTTCCTGGAACGCGGCGGCGGCAGCGACAAGAGCTGACGCGCCTCAGGTGGCCGGCGCGTCGTGCGCCTGCTGCGCCTGGAAGCGGCGGGCGGCGTCGATGGCGGCGCCGAGGTTCAGGCCCTTGTCCTTCGCCTGCTTGATCAGCATGACCGTCTCCAGCGCGTCGATGTCGTAGATGCGCTGCTTCTTGCCCTTTGTCGGGATCTGGGCCTTGTTCGTCCAGTAGTCGAGCTGCATCTTCGAGATGCCCGCGATCTGGCACACCTGCCCGAGGTAGAGCTCGACCTTGTCCAGATGGTCGGCGAGATTTATGGGCTCTAGAAGATCTACCTGCCTGCTGATCACAATACGTTTCCCCGTATCAGTTCGGAATCAGACCTAACGGGGAAGTTATAAACGGCACGACCCCTGTTTGGAAAGGTCCCTGCAGCGGCTAGTCGTCGTCTTCGGCCTCTTCGGCCTCGACCTCGGCCTCGTCGTCGAGGTCGTCCCCGGCCACCGGATCGGGCTCTGCCGCGGCTCCCTCAGGTGCGGGCGCGGCCGGGTCGGCCGCGTCGTCATCCTCGTCCGACTCGACCACGGGGGCCAGCGAGGACACGCGCTCGTCGCCGCGCAGGCGCATGACGATCACGCCCTGGGTCGCGCGCCCGAGCCGCTTGACGTCCTCCACCGGCATGCGGATGACGGTGCCGCCGGTCGAGATCAGCATCACCTGGTAGCCGTCGCGCACGACCCGGGCGCCGGCGAGCATGCCCTTCGCCTCGGTCAGCTGGATCGTCTTCACGCCGAGGCCGCCGCGGCCCTTGCGCGGATAGTCGGCGACGCGCGTCCGCTTGCCGTGGCCGTTCTCGGTGATCACCAGCAGGTCGGAGTCGTCCTGCGCGATGTTGAGGGTGATCACCTCGTCGCCGGCGCGGAGCCGCATGCCCTGGACACCCGATGCGTCGCGGCCCATCGCGCGCACGGCGGATTCGTGGAAACGGATCGCCTGACCGAGCTTGGAGACCATGAGGATGTCGTCGTCGCCGGAGGAGTGGCGCACGGCCACGAGCTCGTCGCCCTCGCGCATCTTGATCGCGATGATCCCGTCCGCCTTCAGCGGCGTGTTGTACGCGGCGAGCGTCGTCTTCTTCACCACGCCGTTCTTCGTCCCGAAGACGAGGAACTTCGCCTCGCCGAAGTCGCGCGTCTGCACGACGGCGCGGACGGTCTCGTCCTGCCGGAACGGCAGCAGGTTGACGATCGCGCGGCCCTTCGACTGGCGTGAGCCGAGCGGAAGCTCGTGCACCTTCAGCCGGTAGACCTTGCCGACGTTGGTGAAGAAGAGGATGTAGTCGTGCGTGGACGCGACGAACAGGTGCTCGATGTAGTCCTCGTCCTTCAGCTCCATCCCCATCACGCCGATGCCGCCGCGGCGCTGCTCGCGATACGCGGTGACGGGTAGCCGCTTGATGTAGCCGGACTGCGTGATCGCGATCACCATGTCCTCTTCCGCGATCATGTCCTCGAGCTCGAGCTCCTCCTCGGCGGCGACGATCTCGGTGCGGCGGTCGTCGTTCCTGCCGAAGATCTGCTTGATCTCGAGCAGCTCCTCCTTGATCAGATCGTCGATGCGCGTCTGGTCGCCGAGGATCGCGCGCAGCTCCGCGATGCGCTCGGTCAGGTCCTTGTGCTCCGCCTCGACCTCCTTGCGCGCGAGCCCGGTGAGGCGCGCGAGCCGCATGTCGAGAATCGCCTGCGACTGGATCTCGGAGAGCGCGAAGCGCGTCATCAGCTTCGTGCGCGCGTCGTCGGTGTCGTCGGCGCCGCGGATCAGTGCGACGATCTCGTCGATGTTGTCGAGGGCGATGAGGTAGCCCTCGAGGACGTGTGCGCGCGCCTCCGCCTTCTGCAGCTCGTCCTTCGAGCGGCGCGTCACGACCTCGCGCTGGAACTCGAGGTAGTGGTGGATCAGCTCGCGCAGCGACAGCGTCTTCGGCACGCCGTCGACGAGCGCGACGGCGTTGTAGCCGAAGGTCGCCTGCAGCGACGTGTGCTTGAACAGCTTGTTCAGCGCCACCTGCGGCACCGCGTCGCGCTTCAGCTCGACCTGGATGCGCATGCCGGTGCGGTCGGAGTGGTCGGCGAGGTCGGAGATCTCGGTCAGCACCTTCTCCTGCACGAGGTCGGCGATCTTCCGGATCACGCCGGTGTCGCCGCCCTTCTTCACGCCGTATGGAAGCTCGCTGATCACGATCGCCGACTTGCCGCCGCGCAGCTCCTCGATGTGCGCGCGCGCGCGCATGACGATGCGGCCGCGGCCGGTGCGGTACGCGTCGCGGATGCCGGAGCGGCCGACGACGAACGCGCCCGTCGGGAAGTCGGGCCCCTTGACGTGCTTCATCAGGCCCTCGACGTCGATGTCGGGGTCCTCGATCATCGCGAGGATCGCGTCGATCACCTCGCCGAGCCGGTGCGGCGGCATGTTCGTCGCCATGCCGACTGCGATGCCGGTCGAGCCGTTGACGAGCAGGTTCGGGAAGCGGGACGGCAGCACCGACGGCTCGCGTAGCGACTCGTCGTAGTTCGGTCCGAAGTCGACGGTGTTCGCGTCGATGTCGCGCAGCATCTCCGTCGCCATCCGCGCCAGCCGTGCTTCGGTGTAGCGCATCGCCGCCGGCGGATCGTCGTCGATCGAGCCGAAGTTGCCCTGGCCGTCGACGAGCGGGTAGCGCAGCGAGAACGGCTGCGCCATGCGCACGAGCGTGTCGTAGATCGCCTGGTCGCCGTGCGGGTGGTAGCGGCCCATGACGTTGCCGACGGTGGTGGCCGACTTCTTGTACGGCCGGTTCGGCTGCAGGCCGGCCTCGTGCATGCCGTACAGCACGCGCCGGTGCACCGGCTTCAGGCCGTCGCGCACATCCGGGAGCGCACGCGACACGATGACCGACATCGCGTAGTCGAGGAAGCTCGAGCGCATCTCCTGCTCGAGCTCGCGCGGCTCGATACGTCCTGGCCCGAGCGCGCCGGTCTCTACCTCAGACACAGCACCTCACCGCGGTCGGTCTGGGAGTCTTTCCAGGCGTTTGATGGAGCGAGAGCGACATCAAACGTCAAGGAACTTCACGTCCTTGGCGTTTTCCTCGATGAACAGGCGGCGCGGCTCGACCTGGTCGCCCATCAGCATCGAGAAGAGCTGGTCGGCCGCGTGCGCGTCCTCCACGTCGACGCGGATCAGCAGCCGCTTCGCGGGATCCATCGTCGTCTCCCACAGCTGCGACTCGTTCATCTCGCCGAGGCCCTTGTAGCGGGAGAGCTGGATGCCGGCTTCCTTCGCCAGATCGAGCGCGGCCGTCCGCAGCTCCGAGAACGTGTGCGGATCCGCCCTCTTCTTGCCCAGCGCCAGCGTGAACGGCGGCGGGCCGACCACCTCGACGAGCCGCGAGTACGCGCGCTTGAGATTCGCGTAGATCGGCGACGACAGCAGCGCGGCCGACAGCGCGATGATCTGCGCGGCCGACGTCGACTCCTCGACCACCTTCACGCTCAGACCGTCCGCGTCGCGCGCAAGGACGGACAGCGTGTAGCCGTTCGTCGGCAGCTTCTGCAGCGCCTTCTCCAGCGCGGCCGGGTCGACGGCGTCGAGCTCGAGCAGCCGATGCGAGATGACGAGGTCCGCCGCGTGCTGGCCGAAGTCCGCGCGCAGGCGCGCCGACCAGCCCTCGAACTCGGCCAGCGAGCTGGTGTACCGCTTCCAGCGCGCCTCCGTCAGCTTCACCTCGTTGCCGTCGCGGTCGCGCAGCTCCAGGTCCTCGAACCGCTCGCGCACGAGCAGCTCCTCGAGCTGCGAGTCCTTCTGGAAGTAGAACTCCTGGTTGGCGAGCTTGACCTTGTACAGCGGCGGCACCGCGATGTAGATGTGGCCGCGCTCGAACAGCTCGCGCATGTGGCGGTACAGGAACGTGAGCACGAGCGTGCGGATGTGCGATCCGTCCACGTCGGCGTCGGTCATGATGATGATGCGGTGGTACCGCAGGCTGGCGATGTCGAACTCGTCGCCGATGCCGGTGCCGATGGCGGTGATCATTGCCTGGATCTCGGTGTTGGAGAGAACCTTGTTGATGCGGTTCTTCTCGCTGTTGATGATCTTCCCGCGCAGCGGCAGAATCGCCTGGTAGGTGCGGTCGCGGCCCATCTTCGCGGAGCCGCCGGCGGAGTCGCCCTCGACGATGAACAGCTCGGCGGACTCGGGATCGCGGATCGAGCAGTCGGCGAGCTTGCCGGGCAGCGCCGAGCTGTCCAGCGCGGACTTGCGCCGCGTCAGCTCGCGCGCCTTGCGCGCCGCCATGCGCGCTCGCATCGCCGCGATCGTCTTGTTGATGATCGCGCGTGCGTCCTGCGGGTTCTCCTCGAGGAACTGCGCGAAGTTCGCATTCACCGTCGTCTGCACAAGACCCTCGACGCCGGGGTTGCCGAGCTTCGTCTTCGTCTGACCTTCGAACTGCGGGTTGCGCAGCTTCACCGACACGACCGCGGCGAGACCCTCGCGGACGTCCTCGCCCTCGAGCTTCTCGTCCTTCTTCAGCAGCTTCAGCTCCTGCGCTTTGCGGTTCAGCGTGCTCGTCAGCGCGCTGCGGAAGCCGGACAGGTGCGAGCCGCCTTCGACGGTGTTGATGTTGTTGGCGAAGGTGAAGACCGACTCCTGGTACGAGTTGTTCCACTGCATCGCCACCTCGACGGAGCCCTGATCGGTCTCGCCCTCGAAGTAGACGATGTGCTTGTGGACCGGGTCCTTCTGCTCGTTGATGTACGCGACGAAGTCCCGAATGCCGCCCTCGTAGTGGAACTCGATCGTCTTGCCGTCGGCCCGCTCGTCGACGATCTTGATGCGCAGGCCCTTCGTCAGGAACGCGGTCTCGCGGATCCGCTGCGTGACGGTGGCCGCGTCGATGTCGAGCTCGTCGAAGATCTGAGAATCGGGGAGGAACGAGATGGTCGTGCCGGTCTCGTCGTCCTCCATCGGCCCGACGATCTCCATGTCGCCCGTGGGGACGCCGCGCGCGAACTCCTGGCGGTAGATCTTCCCGTCACGGCGCACCTCGGCGATCAGCCACTCGGACAGCGCGTTCACGACCGAGACGCCGACGCCGTGCAGGCCGCCGGAGACCTTGTAGCCCTCGCCGCCGAACTTGCCGCCGGCATGGAGCTTCGTCAGGACGACCGTCAGCGCGGACATGCCCTGGTCCTTCATCACGTCCACGGGGATGCCCGAGCCCCAGTCCCGGACCGTGACGGAATGGTCCGGATGGAGGTTCACCTCGATGCGCTCATTGCGGCCCGCAAGGGCCTCATCGACCGAGTTGTCGACCACCTCGTAGACGAGGTGATGGAGGCCCCGGAGGCCGGTCGAGCCGATGTACATGCCCGGCCGAAGCCGGACCGGCTCGAGCCCCTCCAGAACGGTGATGTCCTCAGCGGTGTAGATGTGTTCAGCCATGAAAAAAGCCCTGCAAATTCCGCATTTGCGGGCAAGAGGAAGTGTATCAGACGGAGCGGTTGTTCGCTGCCCGCGCGAGGCTCGCACGGGCGGCTCCCGCGACCAGCTCGCGGAGCTCCTCGTCCTCGATCGCAGCAGTCCAGCGGGCGGCCTCCGCGGCCTGTTCCGGCGTTGCCTGCGGAGGCGGCGCCGACGGTGTCTCGGGGGACTCCGCAGCCGGCTCGGGGATCGGCCCCGGAACGAACTTCAGCGGCGGCGATCCGGGCAGCCGCGATGCGATCTCGGCGGCGCGCTGGGTCAGCTCGAAGCCCCAGACGGAGTCGCGCACGTGGACGATCAGCGTGCCGTCGCGCTGGAACCGCGCCGGCCAGGAGTTGCGCGCGATCTCCGGACCGACGGCGCCGGGCCACGCGGCCACCGTGTCGCCGATCGCGCCCTGCGGGCCGAATCTGCCGAGCTCACGCTTCAGCTCACCACCCAGCGGCTCCATCACGCCGCCGCCTTCACGTCACCGGGCTCGACCGTGAGCAGCTGGTCGGGCTCGACCGGCAGCATCGCCGCGTCGGTCGCCGTCACGAGCGCCTGGCCCGCAGCGGCGACGCGCGCCGCGAGAATCCGCCGCCGCGATGGATCGAGCTCCGACAGCACGTCGTCGAGCAGCAGGAGCGGCGGCACGTCCTGGCGATCGGCGATCAACTCCGCCTCGGCGAGCAGCAGCGCCAGCACGGCCAGCCGCTGTTCCCCCTGCGAGCCGAAGCTGCGCAGCTCGCGCGCGCCGGACAGGAGCACGATGTCGTCGAGGTGAGGGCCGAGCGACGTGACGCCACGGTCGAGATCGCGGTCGAGGCGCTGCTCCAGGTCGGCCACCGTCGGCGCGACGCCGTCGTAGCGTAGCGCCGCGTCCTCGAGCCCGAGCTCGCCGGCGCGCTCGGCGAACGGCGGGCCGAGCAGGTCGAGCGTCTCCAGCCGCGACGCAACGAGTGCCGCACCGAGCGTCGCCACCTGCTCCGTCCACGGCGCCAGAGCCTCCCGCGAGCTGTAGCCGCCGGCGACGCGGCGCAGCGAGGCGTTGCGCTGCCCGACCGCGGCTCCGTACTCGGCCGACAGGTGCGCGCGCGCCGGCGAGAGACGGCCGAGGACGCGGTCGAAGTACGCGCGGCGCGCAGCCGGCGCTCCTTTGACGATCCCGAGCCGGTCCGGCGTGAACACGAGCGTCGCCGCCTCGGCCCGCAGCTGCTCGGCCGCGCGCAGCGGCGCGCCGTTCAGCCGCGCGCGCTTGCCCGCCCCCGGCTCGAGCACCACCTCGACCTCCACCGGCACGGTCCCCCGCCGGCCGCGCACCGCTATCCGGGCAGCCGACTCGCCGAAGCGGATCAACTGCGCGTCCTGGCGCGTCCTGGGCGAGAAGCCCTGCGTGGCCACGTGCAGCGACTCGAGCAGGTTCGTCTTGCCCACCCCGTTCGGCCCGACCGCGAGGACGAGCCCCGGGCGCAGCCCGAGCTCGAGCCGCTCGTACGACCGGAAGTCGCGGAGCGAGACGTGCTCGACGATCAGACCTAGTGCCTCGCGCGGGGCACTACCCTGGGAGCCGGATCGGCATCACCAGGTACGTGAAGTCGTCGCCTTCGCCCTGGAGCACGGCGGGCCGCAGCGGGCTGATCAGCTTCACACGCACGTCGTCGCCGGCGATCGACTCGAGACCTTCGCGGAGGAAGTCGGCGTTGAAGCCGATCTCCAGCGTGTCGCCGGCGAAGCCGACCGGCATCGATTCCTTCGACTCGCCAACCTCGTGCGTCCGCGCGATCACCGTCAGCTCGCCTTCCGCGAAGCGGAGCTGCAGCGGTGTCGAGCGCTGGATCATCACGGAGGCGCGGCGGACGACGTCGAGCAGCTCGCCGCGCGGCAGCGTCAACTCGTACTCGAACGACTCGGGCAGCAGCTGGCGGTAGTTGGGGAACTGGCCGTCGATCCGGCGCGTCGTCAGCCACACCCCGTCGGCGATGAACAGCACCTGGTTCTCGTGCACGCCGATCTGGATCTCGTCGCCCGAGCCGGCGATGCGCGCGAGCTCTTGCAGTGCGCGGCCGGGAACGATCGCCTCCAGCTCGGGCACGGAACCTTCCAGCGCCGTCTCTTTCACCGCCAGCCGGTAGGAGTCCGTCGCCGCCATCACGATCTTGCCGGCGGTGAACTGCACGAGCACGCCGGTGAGCACCGGGCGCGACTCGTCCTTCGATGCGGCGCGTGCGACGCGGCCGATGGTCTCCAGCAGCGACTCGCGTTCTACCGAGAACGTCGCGATCGAGTCCACTTCCGGCAGCCGCGGAAAGTCTTCCGGGTTGAACGCGTTCAGCGTGTAGCTCGCGCTGCCCGAGGTGACGTGCACCACCGATTCGGTCGGCTTGTGCTCGATCGCCACCTCGTCGCTCGGAAGCAGCCGCGCGATGTCGAGCAGCGTGCGCCCCGGGAGGACGATGGCGCCGTCCCCCTCGACCTGCGCCGCGACGGTCGCGCGCAGCGAGAGCTCCATGTCCGTGGCCGCGAGACGCAACTCGCTCCCGCCGGCCTCGAGCAGGATCCCCGACAGGATCTGCACCGACGTCCGCGTCGAGACGGCACGCGACACCACGCCCAGACCCTGGACGAGATCGTCCTTCGAGCACGTGATTCTCAACCCTGTCCCGACCACCACTTCAGTTTCAATCATTTAGTAATTCCTTGGTAGAGGTAGTAGGGAGTGTGGACGACGGGGAAGACGGCGCGATTCCGCACGGTTGAGCCATGTTCGCCCGGGAGAGGACCTGTTGAGAGAAAGCGGTTGTCGACAGGCCCACGCGCTACCTGACCTGTTTCACCCGTGCGGTCAGTTCCTGCACGAGGTTGTACACCGATCTGTCCTCACGGATCAGACGCGCGATCTTCGAGGTCGCGTGGATGACGGTGGTGTGGTCGCGACCGCCGAACTCCTTGCCGATCTTCGGCAGCGACGAGTCGGTCAGCTCGCGTGACAGGTACATCGCCACCTGCCGCGGATAGACGATGTTCTGCGAGCGCTTGTCGCCGCACAGCTCCTCGAGCGAGAGGCTGAAGCGCTCCGCCACGAGATCCTGGATGCGCTTGATCGACACCTCCGCCGCCTCTCCCTGCGGGAAGACGTCCTTGAGCACGTTCTGCGCCAGCTCGACCGACATGGCCAGCCCGGTCAACGAGGAGAACGCGACCACGCGTGTGAGCGCGCCCTCGAGCTCGCGGATGTTGCTCGACACGCGGCCGGCGATGAACGTCAGCACCTGCGGATCGGGAACGTGGATCCCGTCCGTCTTCACCTTCTTGCGCAGGATGGCGATGCGCGTCTCCAGATCGGGCGGCTGGATGTCCGTGATCAGCCCCCACTCGAACCGGCTGCGCAGCCGCTCCTCGAGCGTGGCGATGTCGCGGGGCGGCCGGTCGCTCGACATGACGATCTGTGAGCCGGCCTCGTACAGCGAGTTGAACGTGTGGAAGAACTCCTCCTGGATGCGCTCCTTGTGCTCGAAGAACTGCACGTCGTCGATCAGGAGCACGTCGTAGGTGCGATAGCGCTGCTTGAAGCCCTCGATGCGCTTGTCGCGGAGCGAGTTGATGAAGTCGTTCATGAACGTCTCGCTGGTGACGTAGCGGACGCTCATCTCGGACGAGTGCTCGCTGACGTACTGCGCGACCGCCTGCAGGAGGTGCGTCTTGCCCAGACCGGTGCCGCCGTAGATGAACAGCGGGTTGTACGCCTGCGCCGGCGCCTCCGCGACGGCGAGCGCGGCCGCGTGCGCGAAGCGGTTGGACGAGCCGATGACGAACGAGTCGAAGGTGTACTTGGCGTTGAAGCCGCCGCTCTCGGGCCGGGTGCTCGTGACGATCCGCTCGACCGGCGCCTCCTCCGGAACGTCGCCGTCGTCGACGTCGTCCCGGAGCACGACCTGCGGCTCGGAGACGCGCACCTCGACGGGCCGCTCCATGCCGGTCACGTCGCGGACGGCCGCGCCGATCAGACCGAGGAAATGGCCCTCGATCCAGTCGCGGGTGAAATCGTTGGGGACGCGGAGGACGAAGCAGTTGTCCGACAGTTCGAGGCCGGCAGCCTCGCCGAACCACGTGCTGTACGTCGCGTCGTTGAGAGCCCCCCTGAGCCGACCCGCGACCTCGTTCCACAGGGATTCGGCAGTCAGCTCGATTTGGTGCTCCACCCCGCTGCCAACTCCTCTGTCGTGTGCCCGGGATGGCGAGCATAGCAGCGTCCCGGAGAAGGACAAAACACGCGCATTTGCAGGTGCTTTTCGACTACCTTCCCGCCCTCCACAGGTGTGGAAAGCCGTGGGGGAAACTCCTCGCGGGCGCATTCCTCCGTGGTGGGCGGGTGTGGACAAGTCGGTGGACGGCCTTCATCTATACTGGCCGCTCGACGTCCCCCGCGAAGGGGGGATTTTTCTGCTCCGAACCCCTTTTCCCGATGAAGCGCACCTACCAGCCCAACGTCCGACGCCGGAAGCGGAAGCACGGCTTCCGCGCCCGCATGTCGACGCGTGCCGGGCGGCTGATCCTGAAGCGCCGCCGCGCCAGAGGCCGCGCGCGGCTCTCGGCGTAAGCTCTTCCTGTGAAGCGCGCGAATCGTTTGTCCCGCTCGCGGGACTTCGACGCCGTCTATCGTCACGGCCGCTCGGTCTCGTCGCGCTTTCTCGTCCTCTACTGGTTTCCGCAGGAGGAGCCGGCCGAGCCGCGCTTCGGCTTCTCGGTGCCGAAGGCGGTGGGCGGAGCGGTCGAGCGCAACCGGATCAAGCGCCAGCTCCGCGAGGTCTGGCAGCAGCGGCTCGGTGAGGTGTCCACCGGGAACGACTACGTGCTGATCGTCCGCCCGGGGCTGCCCGAGGCGGTCGAGGCGAACGGCTTCGACTGGCTGACCGAGCGCGTCGGCGAGGTGCTGGAGCAGACGAAGGCGGCGGCATGAATACCGTGCTTCGCGCCCCGTCGTATCTCGGCATCGGCCTCGTCTGGCTCTATCGCGTCACCTTCGGCGCGCTGTTCCCGACGACGTGCAAGTACCACCCGTCCTGCTCCGAGTACGCAGTGCAGGCGCTGCGCACCCACGGGCTCGTGCGCGGGAGCTTCATGGCCGGCTGGCGGCTGCTCCGCTGCAACCCGTGGAGCCGTGGAGGATACGACCCCGTCCGATGATCACGTCGCTCCTCTTCGCCATCCCGATCATCAGCACGCTCGAGCGGTTCGCGCGGGACGCGCTCAACTGGCTGCACGTCACCTTCCACCTGCCGTGGGCCTGGGCGATCGTCGTCCTGACGGTGATCGTCCGGATGCTGCTCGTACCGCTGACGGTCAAGCAGATCCACTCGATGCAGAATCTGCAGCGCTTCGCCCCGCAGATGAAGGAGATCCAGAAGAAGTACAAGGGCGACAAGCAGAAGCAGAACGAGGAGTTGATGAAGTTCTATCGCGAGAACAACATCAACCCGGCCGCCTCGTGCCTGCCGATGCTGGCGCAGCTGCCGGTCTTCATCTCGCTCTACTACGCGCTGAAGCAGTTCGCGAAGCACCCGCCCGCGGGGAGCATGTCGTGGCTCCACTTCGTCCCGAACATCACCTGGCACACGACGTCGTTCTGGGGCGGCTACGTGCTGCTCGTCGTCTACGTGGCGAGCCAGATGGCGTCGACGCTGTTCATGTCGGCCACGGCGGACAAGACGCAGCGGTACCTGTTCATGATCATGCCGCTCGTCTTCGTGTTCGTGATCGCCCGCTTCCCAGCCGGTCTCGTCCTCTACTGGGTGACGACCAACCTCTGGACGGTCGGCCAGGGGCTGATCACGCGCCGGCTGATGCCGCGCCCGGCCGCGCCGGAGAAACGGACCTCCCGCTCCGCGCCGAAGACCGAGCCGACCGACGAGACGGACGGCGGCAGCGGCAACGGCGCAAGTCCGAAGCCGCCCGAGCCGAAGCCTCAGCCGTCGGCGAAGGCCGCGCCGCCGCGCAGGGTCCGCCGGAAGAAGGGCGCGGGCAGGCGGTGAGCGAGGCCGGCTCCGACGCGGGCGAGCTGACCGTCGAGGCCACCGGCGAGACCGTCGGCGAGGCGAAGTGGGCGGCGCTCCGCGACCTGGAGCATCGCCACCCCGGGCTGGACAAGTCGGCGGTGCGCTTCGAGGTGGTCTCCGAGGGCGAACGTGGGTTGCTCGGCGTCGGCTACGCGCCGGCCCGGGTGGTCGCCGCGATCTCGGCAGACGCGATCGCGGACGTGCCGGCCGAGGCCGAGGGCGTCGCCGGCGACATGCGCGGCCTCGTGGCCCGGATCGTCGCGGTGCTCGGCGTCGACGCGCGCGTGGACGTGCAGGAGGACGGCAGCACGATCACGGTCACGTGCTCCGGCCCCGACGTCGGCCTCCTCATCGGCCGCCACGGGCAGACGATCGATGCGGTTCAGTACCTGCTCAACGCGGTCGCGCACAGGACGCAGGGCGACGACCGCAAGGACGTCGTCGTCGATGCAGCCGGCTATCGCGAGCGGCGCCGGGCGACGCTCGAGTCGCTCGCCGTGCGGACGGCGCAGGAGGTGATCGCGACCGGCGGCAGCGTCGAGCTGGAGCCGATGACCGCGGTCGAGCGGAAGGTCGTGCATCTGCGACTGCAGGACTACGAAGGCGTCGGCACCACCTCCGAGGGGACGGAGCCGAACCGGTACGTCGTCGTCCTTCCGGAGCCGTGACGCCGCTCTACGACGAGCACGCCGATCTCTACGACATCGCGTTCAGCTGGGACGTCTCCCACGAGGCGGCCTGGCTCGTGGAGCGTCTCGGGCCCGGCTGCACCGAGGTGCTCGAGCCCGGCTGCGGCTCCGGGCGGATGCTGGAGGCGCTCGCGCGCTGCGGGCTCGTGGTCACCGGGATCGACTCGTCGGCGGCGATGGTCGAGATCGCCCGGCGCCGGCTCGCGACCACGGGGCTGCCGGGGGACGCGATCGAGGCGGACATGACCGACTTCGACCTGGGGCGGACGTTCGACGGCGCCATCTGTCCCGTGAACACGCTCAGGCACCTCTCCCGACCGGCCATGGCGGCGCACCTGCACGCGATGTGGCGTGCGCTCGTGCCGGGCGCCCGGTACCTGATCCAGCTCGGCCTGCACGGCAGCGCCGACGGCGAGGCGTCGATGTGGGAGGCGGACCGTGACGGCACCCACCTGCGGATGACCTGGACGCCGGAGCGGGTCGACTCCGAGCGCGGCGTCGAGATCCACCGCTCGCGCGTGGAGGTGCTGACGGGCCCGCGCGCCGGCGAGGTGCACGAGGACCTGCACGAGATGACCGTCTGGGGCCATGTCGAGTGGGGCGACGCGGTGGCAGCCGCCGGGTTTGAGTGGGCGGCGCTGTACGACGGCGCCGCGGCGGATCGGCCGCGGGTCGACTTCGACGCCACCGGCGGGCTGCTCTGGCACGAGCTCGCGCGTCCGTGAGCGATGCACTCGACGGCTGGCTCGTCGCCGTCGTCGCGACGCGCGGACTGACGGCGATCCGCGATCCGCGCGAGGCGCGCGCGATGCTCGCCGACGATGCGCTGCGCGCCGTGCCGCTGGTGGAGCGGTTCGACGGGCCGATCGTCGACGTCGGGTCCGGTGGAGGCTCGCCCGGGATCCCGCTCGCGATTGCGTTGCCGGACCGCGAGGTGACGCTGCTCGAGTCGGAGCGGCGCAAGTGCGACTTCCTGGAGCGGTGGGCGCCCGCAAACGCTCGCGTCGTCTGGGGCCGCGCCGAGGAGCAGGAGACGGATGTGTACGGCGTGGCGCTGGCAAAGGCGCTCGCGCAGCCGCCCACGGCCGCGGAGTGGTGCCTGCCGCTCGTCCGGCCGGGAGGCGCCGCCGTCCTCTGGCTCGGCCCGACCGCGGACCTCGAGGCGCTGGCCCGCGTGTCCGCGCTGCTCGGCGGCGGACCGCCGGAGGAGCACGCCGGACTCGTCGTCCTGCCGAAGCTCGAGCCGACGCCGCCCGGCTTCCCGCGACGCGTCGGTGTTGCGCGGAAGCGACCCCTCGGTCTCGCGTAGACCGTCCGGGCCCGCCGTGAGAATGGCGGCGTGGCCCGGATCTATGCGCTTGCGAACCAGAAGGGCGGCGTCGGCAAGACGACGACGGCGGTGAACCTCGCCGCCTGTCTCGCCGAGGCCGGCCAGCAGGCGCTCGTGATCGATCTCGATCCACAGGCGAACGCCACCTCCGGGCTGGGCATGCGGGCGAACGGCACCTCGAGCTACGACCTGCTCGACGGCGCGCCGCTCGGCGAGCTCGCGAAGCACACGGCGTTCGCCAACCTCGATCTCGTGCCGTCACGGCCGGAGCTGGCCGGGGCGGTCGTCGAGCTCGCCCAGCGTCCCGACGGCGAGCGGTACCTCGCCCAGGCCCTCGCCTCCGGGACATCCCGGTACGACTTCGTCTTCCTCGACTGTCCGCCGTCGCTCGGGCCGCTGACGGTGAACGCGCTCGCCGCCTCCGACCGGGTGCTCGTGCCCGTGCAGGCTGAGTACTACGCCCTGGAAGGGCTGGCGCAGCTGATGCAGTCGATCGAGCTGATCCGGCGCAGGCTCAACCCGCGCCTCGGTGTCGGCGGCGTGCTGCTGACGATGGTGGACTCGCGCACGCGGCTGGCGCAGGACGTCGAGGCGGACGTGCGCCGCCAGTTCGGGCCGCTCGTGTTCAGGACGTCGGTGCCCCGGTCGGTGCGGCTCGCGGAGGCGCCGAGCCACGGGCTGCCGGCGATCGCCTACGACCGTCGCTCCGCCGGAGCAGACGCCTACTGGAAGGTGGCGATGGAGCTTGTCGAGCGTGCCTGAGAATCCGCCCCGCCGCGGTCTCGGCCGCGGCCTCGAGCTGCTGATGGGCGGCCAGCAGCTGACGGGTGTCGAGCTGCTCGAGCTCCCGGTCGATGCCATTCACGCGAATCCGCGCCAGCCGCGCCGGCGCTTCGAGGCGGAGGCAGCCTCGGGACTGGCGGAGTCGGTGCGGCGCCAGGGCGTGATCCAGCCGCTGCTGGTTCGCCCGCGCACCGCCGGCGGCTACGAGATCGTTGCGGGCGAACGCCGCTGGCGCGCCGCGCGCGAGGCCGGCCAGGCGACCGTTCCCGCCGTCGTCCGCGAGGCCGACGACCGCGACACGCTGCTGCTCGGGCTGATCGAGAACGTCGCGCGCGAGCAGCTGACGCCGGTGGAGGAGGCGCGGGCTTACGCGGTGCTGATCGACGAGTTCTCGCTCTCGCTCGGCGAGGTGGCGGAGCGCGTCGGCCGCTCGAAGCCGTCGGTCTCGAACCGGATCCGCCTGCTCGACCTCCCCGACGACGTGATGGGCATGCTCGAGCGCGGCCAGCTCACGGAGGGACACGCGCGCGCGGTGCTCGCGGTGCCGGACCACGAGGGGCGGCGGCGGCTGGCGCGCGAGATCGTCAAGAAGGGACTGTCGGTCCGCGCCGCCGAGCAGCGCGCGAAGTGGGCGGGCGCGAAGCAGAAGCCACGCGTGCGCGCGACGCCGGTCGATCCTGCGCTCGCCGAGCGCGTCCGCTCCGCGTTCACGCACCTGACCGGCTTCCACGCGAAGGTCGCGCACGGCCGCGTCGAGCTTCCGTTCGCCGACGAGCACGAGCTCGAGGAGCTGGCGGAAGCGCTCGAGCGCGCGTCGGCCCGGCTCTAGCTACTCAGGGAAGAACCGCCCGCCGCGACCCTGCGGCGCCGGCGTCGCCTCCCACCCGAGCTCGAACGCGCGCAGCCGGTCGAGCATCGCGAAGCCGTACGCGTCGAACGGGTAGCCCTGAGTCGCCGAGTCCGGCGCGGCCGTCGGCAGCGCAGGCGCGGTCGGCTCGATCTGGCTGTCCTCGTTCCACTCGTTCCACGACGTAACCGTCATCAGGTCGAGCGACGGATCGACGAGCGTGCCGGCAAGCGCGAGCGAGCTCGTGAACGTCGAGTCCTGCGGCTCGCCCGGCCCCAGTGCGCGCGGGAGCACGTGGTGCGCGTCCTCGGGCCGCACGCCGAGGTCGTCGAAGCCCGGCAGCGCCGTCGGGATGAAAGCGACGCCGAGCGAGGCGGCGATTGCACGGAACTCGCGCATCCGTTCCTCCGTCGCCACCACGTAGCCGGTGTCGTCGGGCCAGCCCGGCGGCTGCGTCCGGCTGTACGGCGTGTAGCCGGTGATCGCGTCGTACAGCTGGATCCGCGCGCGGTTCGGCGCGCGGTCCCAGTCGACCTCGTCGCCGACGAGATACGGATCGAATCCGTACACCGCCTCGAGATGCGTGCGGATCGCCTGGATCGCCTCCGCCACCTTGCCGCGGAAGACGCGCGACGCGTAGATCACCACCACCGGCCGCCCGTCGATGCGGAAGTACCCCGGCTGCGTGAGATACGTCCGCGCGAGATAGTCGAAGTCGGACACCATTGTCGCGATCGCCGCATCGTCGATCTGAATGAGACTGTTCGCGTCGACGGGAAGACGCTGCAGCGACTCGTACAGGATCGAGATCTGCGTCGGCCCACGCGCCGGCGACGGCAGCAGGTCGTTGCGGATGACGCCGTCGTCGTACGAGCCCGGTCCGGCCCAGCTGCAGAAGAAGACGTCGACGCCGTACGACTGCGCCCACGCGTAGTGCTGGGCGATCACCGCCGAGTCGCTGCTGTCGTACTCACCGAGCAGCGGCAGCTCCGGTGGATCGAGCTCCGACCGCACGAAGCCGCGGTCCCATTGCGCGCCGTTCGCTCCGTACCACGGGTAGTAGTACGCCCCGACGGTCAGAGGCTGCGCCGCGGCCCGGCCGGAGACGAGAAGCGGTGCGACGATGAGTGCTGCTAGGACGAGACCCCGGATGCGACATGGTAGAAGCCGGGGTCGCAGGAATGGGCGATCGTGGATTCGAACCACGGACCTCCGCCTTATCAGAGCGGCGCTCTAACCAACTGAGCTAATCGCCCACGCGGTGCGGAAGCATAGCCAAGCCGCCTCGCACGAGTGATGCAGATCCAGGGATCGGGTTCCGGTGCAAAGCGGTCGATGTGAGCAGTGCACGGGGTCAGGGTTTCATGCTCTCCACTGCGGCTATGCAAATCGGCGACGAGGTCATCTACCACGGGCGCGTTCTCGTTCTGCGCGGGATCGAGCCGATGAGCGTGCCCATGCGGCGCGCCGAGGTCGAGGATCCCGTCACGCGCGAGCGCCTCGTCGTCCCGCTGGAGGAGCTGGAGCCGGCGCCGCCTTCGGGGTTCGATCCTGCGGCCTGAGCTATATTCGGGCTGAGGCCAGGAGCCTCGGGCGATATGCACGAGATGCTCATCTACGGGGTCAGCTTCGATTTGGTCGGCAAGCAGCCGATCGTCCTGCTCAAGACCGCCGACGGGAACAAGTTCCTGCCGATCTGGATCGGCCACAACGAGGCGGCTGCGATCCTGATGAAGCTGCAGAGCCAGTCAGCGCCGCGGCCGATGACGCACGACCTGTTCAGCGACATGCTCGAGCAGCTCGGCGTCCAGGTCGTCCGCATCACCGTCACCGAGCTGCGCGAGAACACGTTCTACGCGCAGATCACCGTCACGCAGGACGGGACCGAGCTCGAGGTCGACTCGCGCCCGTCCGACGCGATCGCACTCGCGATCCGCGCCGAGGCTCCGATCTTCGCCGCCGACCGCGTGATCGAGGAGTCGGCGATCGAGTTCGAGGGCGAGGACGTGAACGAGGAGCAGCTCGAGGCCGAGGTGACGAAGTTCCGCAGCTTCCTCGACCACGTCACGCCGGATCAGTTCGCCGTCGAGGACGGCGAAGGCGAAGACGACTAGCTAGTACACGTAGACGGTCTCGCCGTAGTCGTTCGACGCGTACAGGATCGGCGCGATCCACATCGGCACGCGCACGCAGCCGTGGCTCGCGGGATACGGCGGCACGGACGGGTTGCCGTGGATCGCGTAGCCGCCCGTGAAGTACATGGGGTCGTACAGCGTCCCGAGCGGGCTCGGGTCGAAGCCGTCCACCTTGCGGTAGATGGCGAAGCGACCGACCGGGGTGAACTTGCCGGGTAGCCCTGCGGTGGAGACCGGCACGATCGCCGTGATGCGGTGGTTGCGGACGATGAACAGGACCTGCCGCGCCTTGTCCACCTCGATGTGGTCGGCGGGCTCGGCGTAGCGCGGCTGCGGGCGCAGCGGGTGGTCGAGCTTCGCCCAGAACGCGGGAGTGACGATGCCGGTGCGGTCGAGTCCCTGCACCTTCTGGAACGCGTAGACCGAGTCGAGCAGGTCGGCGTCGAACGAGCCGCTCGCCGCAGGGACGATGTAATCGAGTGCGCCGAGGCGCCGGTTGAGAACGGCGACACCTGCTCCGGTCGCGCCCTCGGCCAGCTGCGGGTAGGCGATCGTCGTGGCGGCGCTCGCGTTCGCGGGCAGCCAGCCGGCGGCCGTCCGCGCGCTCGCGGTGACGACGATGTCGCCGGGCTGCCTCGTATCGAGCGGGACCTGGAGCGCGTCGCCGGAGAGCGTCTTCACGACGACTCCGGACCGCCGCACCGTCACGGCGAGCGTTCCGGCCGACGCCGGCCGGATGCGGACGACGGCGCTGAGCGTTCCGTCCAGGGCAGGCTTGCCGGCGAACGCGACCGTCACATCGGGTCGGACCGCAAGCTGGAACTCCTGCGACGCCGCCTGATCCGCATGTGCGATGACAGCTCCGGGTGCGCCGGCGCGGGCGTGGATGCGGAAGCCGCCGCCGGGGCCGGTCGTCCCGTGGCCGAGCGAGCGGCCGTCTGCACTGAGCGTGACCGGGACTCCCGGAGCGGCCGGCCGGAGCGAGCCGGTGAACACGGCGATCCGTCCGTAGGTCGCCGGGTTGTGCGCCGCCAGCGTCACCGTCTCCGAACGGATGTCGACGTGCGCCTGCGTGGTCTCGCCGTCAGCGGCGGTCGCGGTGACGGTCGCCGTCCACAGCCCGGTGGCGTAGACGTGCTGGACGGCGGCGCCGTCCGCACTCGTCCCGTCGCCCAGATCCCAGTGATACGACGCGGCGTCGCCCGACGCGGTCAGCGTCACCGCCAGCGGGGCCTGGCCTGTCGGCACGGACGCGGTCGCGGTCACCGCGGGCGGAGCGGCTGCCGCCACCGGTACGACCACGAACGCCAGCAGCAGGAGCACCGCAGATCGCCTCACGCGTCGAAGCATGCCTAGCCGAGAACGGCCGCCGCCAGGGCGATCCCGTTGAAGAGGCCGTGGACGATCATGCCCGGGTACACGCTGTCGGTGCGGTCGCGCAGGTATGCGAGCACGATCCCGAACGGCACGAGCACGAGCAGCGCCTCGAGCAGTCCGTGCGCAAGGCCGAACGCGAAGCCGACGATGATGATCGACTGCCAGCGGCCGAGGAACAGCAGCAGCGACTGGCCGAGCCCGCGGAAGGTCAGCTCCTCCACGAACGGCGCGACGAGCGCGAACAGCACGAGATTCGCGGCGAACGCGCCGGCGTGCGCCGACTCCCAGTGCGTCGGTGTCAGCCCCTGCTCCTTCCCCGGGCTCTGCGGCAGCGGGATCAGCGAGACGATCGCTTCGCAGAGGTAGATCACGACGATCGCGCCGCCGGCGAGGCCGAGCGCGCGCGGCCAGGAGCGCGGCGACCGCATCGCGAGCAGCTCGAACCGTGGCGCTGCGATGGCGAACACGATGCCGGCCCAGACGGCGTAGAGGAGCATTCCGGACGCGAAGGTCGAGTAGCTGTAGACGACGTCGCGCGCGCTCTTCGAGGCGTTGCTCGTGGTGAAGCGCGCCGCGTAGTTCAGCGCCGCGATCGCGGCGACGAGCAGCGTCCAGGCGATGAGCCGACCGCGGTTCACGCGAGAATCCTGCGTGCTGCGTCGGCCAGCGGCGCCGGCTCGAAGCCGAGTCCCGCGGCGCGCGCGCCTTCCGCGTCAGCCTCCGCGTCGCCGACGTGCACGGTGCGCGTGGCCGCTGCGCCGAGGCGCGCGAGCGCGAGCTCGAACACCTGCGGCGCGGGCTTCGGCGCGCCCGCCTCCGCCGACGTCACCACCGTGTCGACCAGCCGGTCGATCCCGAGCGAGGCGAGATGGTCGTGCAGGCCGACGTCCCAGTTGGAGACGACGGCGAGGCGCAGTCCGGCTGCAGCGAGCGCGCGGCAAGCGTCGGTCGCGCCCGGCAGCTCCTCGAACTCGAGCGCGCCGACGAATGCCGGCGCGAACTCCTCCGCGTCCAGCGAAGCCCCCGCGGCGTCGAGGAACACGGCCGCGCAGTCCCTGCGCAACAGCGCCAGCGTCGCCTCGTCTCGTCCCTCGTGCGAGCGCACGACGTAGAACTCGACCTCGACGCGGAACGCCGTTCGCACCTCCGGCTCCGCGCGCTCGATCCCGCGCGCGGCCAGCGCCGCCGCCAACGCGGGCACCGGATCGCGCAGCGCGACGAGCGTCCCGTAGGCGTCGATCGTGACCGCGTCCACCTCCATCCCCGCATAGAGTCGCACCCATGCGTCACTTCACTCCGGAGGAAGCGAACGCGGCGCTCGTCGAGGTGCGGCCGCTCGTCGAGCAGATGGTCGAGCGCCGCCGCGAGCACGCCGAGGCGCTCGAACGCCAGGAGCAGCTCGAGGGCCGCATCCGCGGCAACGGCGGCGGCATTCCGCCGGCAACGCTGGCCGAGGCGGCCGCCGAGATCGAGCGGCTCGAGCGGGAGCTGGCCGGGATCGTGGACGAGATCGTCGAGCACGGCGCGGAGGTGAAGGACCTCGACGAGGGCCTGATCGACTTTCCGGCGCTTCGCGGCGGCGAGACGGTGCTGCTCTGCTGGAAGCTCGGCGAGGGCGAGATCGAGCTACTGGCACCGGGTCGAGGACGGCTTCGCCGGCCGCCGCCCGCTGCCGCTCGAAGGCGACGACTGACCCGGTCCGGCTGAGGAATCCGCCGTCCTGTCGCGAAACGAAGGGACGGCATGACGTTCTGGCATCGGCTGATCGGGGCGGCCCTGCTCTTCGGGCTGGTGTCGCTCCTCGCCCAGCTCGTGGACTGGTGGCTCGCGCATCGCGAGGTGGCTCCCGAGGTGGCGACCCGCTTCCGGGTGCTCCGGCGCGGGATCACCGCCGTGATCCTCGTCGTCGGTCTCTTCTCCGCGCTGCTCGTGATCCCGGGCGTGCGCGCCGTGGCCGGCGGGCTGCTCGCCTCGTCCGCGGTGCTCGCCGTCGTCATCGGCTTCGCCGCGCAGCGCAGCCTCGGCAACTTCATCGCCGGGCTGCTGATCGCCATCAGCCAGCCGATCCGGCTCGGCGACCGGGTGGTCTACGACGGCGAGGACGGCGTCGTCGAGGAGATCGGCCTGACGTACACGTTCATCCGGACCGCCGACCATTCCAGGATCGTGGTCCCGAACGAGAAACTGGCCTCCGATACCATTCGCAACGCATCAATTCGTGGCAGGGAGACGTACGCGGAGGTCATCGTGCAGGTTCCGCTCTCGGCCGATCTCGACGCCGTGGTCGCCGGGCTCCGTGAGGAGACCGGGACGGAGCACGAGGGGTCGGTGTTCGTCAGCGCACTCAACGGCACGGCGACCGTGACGATTCTCGCGGCCGCGCGCGAACGAGGACGCCGCCACGCAGCTCGAGCGCGACCTGCGTCTGCGCGCGCACGGCCGGCTGCGCGCGCTGGGCGTCTGGGAATGACCCCGCCGCCTTCGTCGAATCGCCGTCGCCGGGCGACGCCCGACTCGGGTAGCTCCGGCGGCCGCCGCCGCCGCCGCCGTACGCGGGCGCGGAAGCGCCAGAGCCGCCGCCTCCTGCTGCTGATCATCTTCGTCGCGCTGCCGGTCGCGGTGCTCGTGGCCGCGGCGATCGCGGGTACGGCGGTGTACGGGGCCAGCTGCGACCTGAGCAAGCTGACGCCCGGTCGGTGTCGGCGAGAACTCGTTCGTCTACGCAGCCGACGGCTCGGTGCTCGGCGCGATCCCGGCGGAGCGGAACCGCACGCCGGTGGCCGCCGGGAAGATCAATCCGTGGATGGCGAAGGCGACGGTCGCGATCGAGGACCGGCGCTTCTACCAGCACGGCGGCATCGATCCGATCGGCATCGTGCGCGCGGTCGTCGCCGACGTGCGCGCGGGGAAGATCGTCGAGGGTGGCTCGACGATCACGCAGGAGCTCGTGCGGAACCTCTATCTGACACGGGAACGGACGCTGAAGCGGAAGCTGATCGAGGCGTGTCTCGCGATCAAGCTCGCGAATCACTGGTCGAAGCAGCGGATCCTCACCGCGTACATGAACGAGGTCTACTACGGCAACCACGCCTACGGGATCGAGGCTGCCGCGGAGACGTATTTCTCCATTCCCGCGTCGAAGCTGAACCTCGAGCAGTCGGCGACGCTCGCCGGCCTGCCGCAGGCACCGTCGATCTACGACCCGTTCCACCAGCCGGGCGACGCGCTCGCGCGCCGCAACGAGGTGCTGCACGCGATGCTCGTCAACGGAGCGATCACGTCGCAGCAGTACGCGACGGCGGTGCGCGACAAGAATCTGCACCTGCACGCGGGGCGCCGGTACACGCACATCCGCGAGCCGTACTTCTTCAGCTACGTCGAGGATCTGCTGCAGCAGGAGTACGGCGCGAACACCGTCCGCTCCGGCGGGCTGAAGGTGTACACGACGATCAATCCGGCGCTGCAGCGTGCGGCGCGCGCGGCGATCACGCACGTGCTCAACCTGCCGACGGATCCGGCGTCGGCGATCGTGTCGATCGACCCGCGCACCGGAGCGATCCGCGCGATGGCGGCCGTCACTCCCGGCCGTACCGGCAACCAGTTCAACTTCGCCACGAGCGCGCGGCGGCAGCCCGGATCGACGTTCAAGACGGTCGCGCTGACGACGGCGGTCGCGCTGGGGATGAACCCGTTCACGACGGACTACCTCTCCGCGCCGCTCCACTATCAGCCCGATCCGCTCTGCAACCCGAGCGATCCCGGCTGCGCCTGGAATGTGCAGACGTACGAGCACACGTACGCCGGCGTCGAGTCGGTGGAGGCGGCGACGCTGCAGTCGGACAACACGGTGTACGCGCGGATCGCGCTCGACGTCGGCCCGCAGAACATCGTCGACATGGCGCGGCTGCTGGGCGTGCGCAGCTCGCCGCTGGAAGCCGTTCCGTCGATCGCGCTCGGCTCGATCGGCGTCACCCCGATCGAGATGGCGTCGGTCTACGCGACGCTCGCGGCCGGCGGCGTGTACTCGAAGCCGATGGCGATCACGAAGGTCGTGCTTCCGAACGGCAAGACCGACACCGACGTCGGTTGGGGACAGCCGCAGCGCGAGCGCGTCATCCCCGACTGGGTGGCGTCGACCGTGACGCAGGTGCTCGAGCAGAACATGCTGTACGGCACCGGAACGGGCGCGCACCTCTCCGGCCACACCGACGCGGGCAAGACGGGGACGACCGACAACTACGCGGACGCGTGGTTCTCCGGGTACACGCCGCGGCTCGAGGCGACCGTCTGGATCGGTTACCCGAACGGCGAGATCCCGATGCTCGACGTGCACGGCATCGCCGTTTCCGGCCCGACGTTCCCCGCGACGATCTGGCACCTGTACATGGAGACCGCTGTCGGCAAGGGGCCCGACGTGCCGTTCCCGCCGCCGCTGACCGATCCGGTCTGGGCCCAGTGGCACGGGCAGTATCAGTACAGCGGCTCGTACGGCACGACGTCGACCTCGACCACGACGGACACGACGCCGACGGGGACGACGCCGACCTCGACCGGCGGCAAGTCGACGCGCACGCAGGCGCCTCCTCCGACGCAGCCGGCGACGACGGCCGTTCCGCCGACGACGACCACGGTGGCGCCCGTGTCCACGCCGACGTCGACCGAACCCCCTCCGCCGACACCGTAGTGCCGGAACTCCTGACGTTCGAAGCGGCGCAGGCGAAAGTGCTTGCGCACGCGCGTGTGCTTTCCGCCGAGATCGTGCCGATCGAGCGTGCCGCCGGCCGCGTGACCGCGGAAGACGTCGGCGCCGTCGTCGACCTGCCGCCGTTCCCGAGCTCGGCGATGGACGGATTCGTCGTTCGCGTCGCCGACGTGCCCGGAACGCTGCCCGTCGTCGAGCACATCGCCGCGGGGCGGCCGGCTGCGCGCGCACTCGGCGCGGGCGAGGCGATGGCCATCTCGACCGGCGGCGTCGTTCCCGACGGCGCGGATGCCGTCGTCCCCATCGAGTACGTTGTCCAACATGACAACAGCATCGATGTGGCGAACGCCGTTGCGCTGGGCGCGCACGTTCGTCCGCGCGGCGGCGACGTTGCTGCAGGCGAGGTGGTGGTTGAGGCGGGCGTCCGTCTCGGGGCTGCGCAGCTCGGAGCTCTCGCGGCCGCCGGTGTCGCCGAGGTTCGTTGCGCGCGCGCGCCGCGCGTGGCCGTGCTCTCGACCGGGACGGAGCTCGTCCGTCCGGGCACGCCGCTCGGTGCGGGACAGGTCTACGAGGCGAACGCCGTCATGCTCGCGGCAGCGCTCGCCGCCGTCGGCGCCGACATAGAGCTGCTGCCGGCGGTCGCCGACGACGAGTCGGCGCTCCGGGAGGCAGTCGAGCGCGGGTTGGCCGCGGACGTCCTCGTCACGTCGGGCGGCGTCTCCGTCGGGCCGCACGATCTCGTGCGGCGAACCGAGGCGGAGCTCGGTGTCGAGGAGGTCTTCTGGCGCGTCGCGATGAAGCCGGGGAAGCCGGTGTCGTTCGGCGTGCGCGGAGAGACGCTCGTGTTCGGTCTGCCCGGGAACCCGGTGTCGTCGCTCGTCGGCTGCGAGCTGTTCGTCAAGCCCGCGCTGCGCGCGCTGCAGGGGCTCGCCGAGCCGTTGCCGCGCTTCGAGCCGGGCCGGCTCGCCTCACCGCTGCGAGCGCAACGACGCCCGCGACGAGCTCGTGCGGGCGCGGTCCCGCGTGGACCAGGACGAGACGGTGCTCGATCCGCTCTCCGGCCAGGAGTCGCACATGATCGCCCGCGCCGCCGGCGCGGATGCGCTCGTGCACGTTCCACGTGGAATCGGCGAGCTGGAAGCGGGCGCGGCCGTCCGCTGGCTCCGGCTCGGCTCGGCCTGAGTCAGCCGCTCGCTGCGTCGCGCTCGAGCTCGGCGATCCGCCGTCGCTTCCGCTGCGCGAGCACCATCCGTCTGATCGTCGCGCGAATCGGCCCGCGCGGACCGCGCTCGGCCTCGCTCGGGTAGGGCGCGTAGCGTCCCGCCGTCAGCGCGACGAGCTGTCCGGCTCCTGCGAGCCAGCCCAATCCGATCACGAGCAGGACGATCGGCGCGTAGCCGACGCTGAACAGCGAGGCGATGTACCAGGGAGCGTCGAAGCCGAGGCCGTACCTGCCGGCGAACGACCAGATCAGCAGAGCAGGTCCGGCGAAGCCGATCAGCAGGACGCCGAGCCGGGCCGGCAGCGGACGCGCGCGTACCTGCGGCAGCCAGAGCCATGCGTGCAGCGACGGCAGCAGGAACAGCAGCGCGAAGGGATTCGTCGCGACCACGAGCAGGCCGACGACGCCGAGCGAGAGCAGCGCCGCGACGTGACCGGCCAGCTCCTCCTCCGGCCGGACGCGGCGGCGCGGGAGCAGACGCTCGCGGGCGACGAACCAGCTGATCGCCCATGAGGACGGCCAGCGCGATCAGGGCGGCGGTCGGCCAGCTGACCTCGTCGAGGGGCGGAGGCCTCCCCGTCCCGCTCGTCCAGGCGCCGAACAGGCCGAAGAGCGCAACGAGCAGGCCGCACCAGATCCAGAAGAACGAGGCGGCTCCGGTAGCTGCGGAACGCCGGCGCGACGCGGATCCGCCGCCGCCGGCAGCGCGCGAACAGGTCGATCGCCGCCGCGAGGAACGGCAGCAGCATCGCGATCAGCACGATCTCGATCGCCCAGCCGCGGACGATCCGCTGTCCGAGATAGACGTAGCTCGGCGGCCCCGAGGACAGCGCGACGCCCTGCTCCATCGCGTCGAGCGCGTTCTGCACGGCGCGCCCGACCTGCTCGAGCCGGCGCACGTTGAGATTTCCGACCGTGTCGCCGGCTCCGCTCGGCGGGCGATCGGGCGACGTCGTGATCGTCACCGCCGGAACGCCGCGCGAGACGAACGGCGACTGCTCGTAGAGGCTGAACGGGAATCCGAGGTCGATCAGCTGGCGCAGCGCACCGGGCCAACCGGGCTGCACACCGGTCTCCTGCGTCAGCACCGACCGGGCGGTCTCGACGAGTCCCGGCTCCGGCGAGCGCGGCGTGTCGCCGGCGAACTCGAGCCGCGGTCCTCCGCGTCCCGCGACCGCGTCGAGGTTCAGCACCGCCGCCACGTTCGGCGCCTCCAGCGAGTGAGCCGCGAACTGCGCCGCGCCGATCCCGCCGTCCGTGCCGCCGTCGGTCGAGAGGAAGAGGAGCGAATACGGAAGCTGCAGTCGCGCCGCGCCCGCCTGCGGCGCGTAGGCCCGCGCGAGCTCGATCAGTGCCGCCGTGCCGGAGGCGTTGTCGTTCGCGCCCGGCCCGACCCCCGAGTTGTCGCGGTGCGCCATCACCACGATCGTCCGCCGCGAAGCTCCCGGCTTCACCGCGACGAGGTTCGTGAACCGGACGCTTGCCGCGACCGGGGATCGTCGCCGTGAACGGCTCGGAGCGGACGATGAAGCCGTACGGCGCCAGCTGCTGGCGGAACCACTCGGCCGCGCCGGTCGCGCCGGCCGTTCCGGGAACGCGGTTCGGCCACTGGGTGGAGAGATCGCGCGCCAGCTGGGCGGCGGCGTCCCGGTCGAACGCCGGCGGCAGGTTGGGCGGTTGCAGCGGCGCGGGCCGGGCGACGCTGAAGGCAAGCAGCAGCAGCGGCAGGCCGACGAGCAGCCACGTGCCGCGGTATAGGCGGCCGTTGACCGGCCGCTCGAGCGACCCGGGCCGCGGCCGGCGCCGCTCGGATGAAGGCGGGACGGCCGCCACGGCGATCTATAGTAAGACGCGGCGACGGCGGGCACCGATTCGCGACGCAACTGATGCCAGACTCCGCCACCATTCTCCTGGTCGACGACGAGGACGCCGTCCAGAAGCTCCTGACGTATCCGCTCGAGCACGAGGGGTTCCGCGTGCTGCAGGCGCGTGACGGCGAGGAGGCGCTGGAGCGGTTCGCCGCGGAGCATGTCGATCTCGTCGTCCTCGACCTGATGCTGCCGAAGCTGGACGGGCTCGAGGTCTGCCGCCGGCTGCGGGCGCGCAGCACCGTGCCGATCATCATGCTCACCGCCCGCGACGACGAGCTGGACAAGGTGATCGGGCTGGAGCTCGGCGCCGACGACTACATCACCAAGCCGTTCTCGATCCGGGAGTTCCGGAGCCGCGTGCGGGCGCTGCTGCGCCGCGCCTCGATCGCGAGCATGACCGATGCCGCCGACGTGATCGCCGCGGACGGCCTCGCGATCGACGTGGCCAAGCGGACCGTGGAGGTACGCGACCGCCCGGTTGACCTCACGTACGTCGAGTTCGAGCTCCTGCGGACGATGGCCGCCCGTCCGGGCCGTGTCTTCAGCCGCCAGGCCCTGCTGGAGGCGCTCTGGGGCGACTACGCCTACCGCGAGCCGCGGACGATCGACGTCCATGTCCGGCACCTGCGGGAGAAGCTGGAGCTCGACCCGCGCGAGCCGGAGTTCATCTTCACGGTGCGCGGCGTCGGCTATCGCTTCCGCGACCAGACCGCCCGCGGCGGCGCCATCGGCGCGTGAACCCTTTCCGCAGCGTCGGGATCCGGCTCAGCCTCGCGCTGGCGCTGGTCGTGGCCGGCGCGCTCGCCGTCGTCTGGGTCGCGCTCGTCCCGACGCTCGAGCGCAGGCTCGTCAACGGGAAGATCGCGCAGCTGACCCAGTCGGCGAAGGCGCTCGAGAAAGAGGCCGACGCCGCCGGAGTCGACCAGGACTTCGTCGACTACGCGGCTCACGCCACGGGCGCGCGCGTCGTCTTCCTCCAGCCGATCGCCGGCGGGACGCAGACGGCGATGCTCGTCCAGAGCGACTCGCTCCGATTCGGCTTCTCGGCGGACGTGCGCAAGGATCCGGAGGCGCTGAAGGCGTCGACGACGGGAACGCTGCAGCGCGGCCGCGTCGGCCGCGACGGCACCTCGTACGCGGAGGTGGCCATTCCGGACAAGGCCGGCAACGTCCTGCTCTTCTCCAGCTCGCTGCGCGACACGCTGGCCAACGACAATCTCGTCGGGACGCGGCTGATCTGGGCGGGCCTCGTCGCCCTGCTCATCTCGATTCTGGTCGGATTCGGCGCCTCCTCCGCCTTTGCGCGCCGGATCCGGCGGCTGGAGCACGCCGCGGAGCGGATCGCCGGCGGCGACTTCAGCGAGCCGGTGGTCGACAAGCGGCACGACGAGCTCGGCCAGCTCGCCGCTGCCTTCGACCGGATGCGGCTCCAGCTCGCGCAGCTGGACGACGCGCGCCGCGCGTTCATCGCCAACGCCTCCCACGAGCTGCGCACCCCGATCTTCTCGCTCGGCGGCTTCCTCGAGCTGCTTCAGGACGAGGATCTCGACGAGGAGACGCAGCACGAGTTCCTGGCCACGATGTCGGAGCAGGTGCAGCGGCTGTCCAAGCTCGCCACCGACCTGCTCGATCTGTCGCGGCTCGACGCCGGCCGGATGCGGCTCGAGCTCGAATCGGTCTCACTCGCGGACGCGGCCCGCGATCTCAGCGCCGAGTTCGCCGCCGTCGCACTCCGGCTGGAGCATCCACTCGACGTCGTCGTCGAGCAGGACGGGCTCGCCACCGCCGACCGCGAGCGGGTGATCCAGATCGGCCGCGCGCTGATCGACAACGCGTTCCTGCACACGCCGGAGGGGACGCCGGTGCGGATCGTCGTGCGCGGGCCGGTGCTGTCCGTCGAGGACGACGGGCCTGGGATCTCGCCCGAGGACGCGGAGCAGGTCTTCGCGCGCTTCACCCGTCTCCCGGGGTCGCGGGCCTCCGGCACGGGGCTCGGGCTGGCGATCGCGCGCGAGCTGGCCGAGCTGATGGGGGGCGAGCTGCGGCTCCGGTCGGAGCCGGGCCGGACGGTGTTCTCGCTCGAGCTGCCGGCTGCGGTGGGCGAGGTCGAGCCCGCGCCGATTCTCGTCTGACCGTTTCCACGGGAAATCGACGGCTACTCTGAGGGCCGTGCGCGTCGCCCTCGTCGCCCTCGCGGCAGCCCTGGTCGGCGCCGCCGCAGCACTCGGAATCGGCCGCGCCACGGGGCTGACCGGCGGCCGGTCGACCACCGAGACGATCGTCGTCCATCCGCAGCAGGCGACGACGGGCCTGCCGGCGGCGGTGCGGTCGGCCGCGCCGGTGACCGCGGCCGGCTTCTCGGCGGCGCGGGTCTTCGCCGAGCGCTCGCCGGGTGTCGTCACCGTCTTCTCCTACTTCGCCGACGGGAGCGCCGCGCAGGGCTCGGGCTTCGTCGTCGCGCCGACCGGCGTGATCCTCACCAACGCGCACGTGATCACGAACGCCGGCGAGACGCAGGCCGGGCAGCGTGTGCGCGCCGCGACGCAGATCTACGTCGAGTTCTCCGACCACGACCGGATCCCCGCGCACGTCGTCGGCTGGGATGTGTACGACGACGTCGGCGTGATTCGCGTCGACCCGACGCAGCACGCGCTCGTGACGTTGCCGCTGGGCCGTTCGGCGACGGTCGTCGTCGGGGAGCCGGTGGCCGCGATCGGCAGCCCCCTCGGAAACGACAACTCGATCTCGGTCGGCGTCGTCTCGGCCGTCGGGCGCTCGATCGCCGCGCTGACGGCGGCGCAGTTCCAGCTGGTCGACGCGATCCAGACCGACGCGCCGATCGCGCACGGCAGCTCGGGCGGTCCGCTGCTCGACGCGCGCGGCCGCGTGATCGGGATCAACGCGCAGATCCGCACCGACTCCAGCGGCAGCTCAGGAGTCGGCTTCGCCGTGCCGATCGACTCCGCCCGCCGCTCGCTCGCCGACCTGCTCGCCCACGGCCGCGTCGCCTACGCGTACTCCGGGCTGCAGACGGAGGATCTGACGCCGTCGCTCGCGCGGCGCCTGCATCTGGCCGTTCTCCACGGCGCGCTCGTCCAGCACGTCACTCCGGGAGGGCCGGCCGCGCACGCGGGGCTGCGCGGCGGATCGAGCGAGATCCAGTTCGAGGGCGAGCAGTTCGTCACCGGCGGCGACGTGATCGTGTCGGTGAACGGACAGCCCGTGACCGACGCGGACAGTCTCGTGCGGATCATCACAATTAATCTGCGGCCGGGACAGACGGCGCAGTTCGGGATCGTGCGCGGCGGCGCGCGCAAGACGCTGGCCGTGCATCTGGCCGAGCGGCCGCCCGGCTCGTAGCGCGCCGCGGTAGGTTCCGCTGATGGGCGGACGGAGGAAGCTGCTGGTCGTCGCGAACCGGGGGCCGGTGAGCTACGGCCGCTCGGCGACCGGCGAGCGCGTCGTCCTCCGCGGCGGCGGCGGGCTCGTCACCGCACTCCGCAGCCTCGTCGCGCACCACGACGTCACGTGGATCGCGAGCGCGATGTCCGAGGAGGACCGCGCCGTCGCGGCCGAGCACGGCGGCGACGGGTTCGACGAGACCGCGCGCGACGGATCGGTGTACCGGCTGCGTCTCGTCACGCACGATCCGAGCGCGTACGACTGGTACTACAACGTCGTCGCCAATCCGACGCTCTGGTTCCTCCAGCACTACATGTGGGGGCTCCCGTACGCGCCGGATCTCGATCTCGGGCTGCACCACGCATGGTTCAACGGCTACCTCCCGGTGAACGAGGCGTTCGCCGGCGCGGTCGTGGCGGAGCTCGAGCGGCAGCCGGACGCGGCGGTGTTCCTGCACGACTACCACCTCTATCTCGCTCCCACGCTGATCCGGGAGCGCCGCCCGGATGCGGTGATGACGCACTTCGTCCACATCCCGTGGCCGCAGTCCGACTACTGGACCGTGCTGCCGGAACACCTGCGCCGCGCCGTGCACGAGGGGCTGCTCGCGAACGACATCGTCGGGTTCCACACCGAGCGGTGGAAGCGGAACTTCCTGCGGGCCTGCGTCGACGTGCTCGGCGCCGAGGTCGACGAGGCCGCGGGCACGGTCGTGCACGACGGTCGCCGAACGGTGGTCACGAGCCATCCGATCGGGATCGACCCGGTCGAGTTCGACGAGCTGAAGGAAGCGCCGGCGGTGCTGGAGGAGGAGCGGCTGATCGCCGCCGGGCGCCCGGAGTTCCTCGTCCTGCGCGTGGACCGCACCGACCCGTCCAAGAACGTCGTCCGCGGCTTCCGCGCGTTCGGTCTGTGCCTCGACGTGCACCCGGATCTCCACGGGCGCGTCGTGCTCCTCGCGCTGCTGGACCCGTCCCGGCAGGACATCCCGGAGTACGCGGAGTACCTGGCGGCGATGCAGCGGGAGGCGCGGGCGGTGAACGACCGCTTCCAGGCGGACGGCTGGACGCCGATCGACCTGCGGATCGCCGACAACTTCGCGCAGTCGGTGGCCGCGTACAAGCAGTACGACGTCCTGCTCGTCAACGCCGTCTTCGACGGTCTGAACCTCGTGTCGAAGGAGGCGCCGCTCGTGAACGAGCGCGACGGCGTCCTCGTCCTCTCCGAGAACACCGGTGCGCACGAGGAGATCGGCGAGTGGGCGCTCACCGTCAACCCGTTCGACGTCTACGGGCAGGCACAGGCGATCTACGCCGCGCTGACGATGCCGGTCGAGGAACGGCGTCAACGGATCGAGGAGACGCGCGCGCACGTGCGGGCGCACGACCTGGCGGCGTGGATCGCCGCGCAGCTCGACGATCTCGACGCCGTCGTGCCCCAGGGCACGTAGCCGCGGCCGAGTACGATCCGTTCATGGCGACGACGTCTGCGCCCGAGCTCGTCTCGGTGAATCCCGCGACGCTGGAGCCGGTCGGCTCGGTCGGACGCACGGACCCGGACGACGTTGCCGCCGCTGTCGCGGCCGCTGCCGGCGCACAGGCGCGCTGGCGCGAGCTCGACGCGACCGCGCGCGCGAACGTGCTGCGTGAGGCGGGGCGCGTCGTGCGTGCGCGGGCGGACGAGATCGCGCGCTGCGTCTGCGCGGAGACTGCGAAGCCGCGGACGGAGGCGATCGCGCACGATCTGTATCCGGCGGTCGACCACGCGGTGTGGCTCGCGCGCAACGCGCCGCGTGTACTGGCCGACGAACGCATCCGCTTCTCGCAGCTGCATCTGAAGACGAAGAAGGCGTGGCTCGTGTACGAGCCGTTCGGCGTCGTCGCGGCGATCACGCCGTGGAACATCCCGTTCGGAATTCCGTTTACAGAAGTGGCAACAGCGGTTGCCGCCAGGAACGGCGTCGTGCTCAAGCCGTCTGAGCTGACGCCGCTGACCGGCGAATGGGTCGCGCGCGTCTTCGAGGAGGCGGGCGCGCCGTCCGGCCTCGTGCAGGTCGTCCAGGGAGACGCGCCGGTCGGCGAGGCGCTTGTCGCGGATCCGGGCATCGCCAAGGTCTTCTTCACCGGCTCGGTCTCCGTCGGACGGCGCGTCGCCGCGGCGGCGGGCGCGCGCGGTTGTCCGGTCGTGCTCGAGCTCGGCGGCAAGGACCCGATGGTCGTGTTCGCCGACGCGGATCTCGACCGCGCGCTCGACGGCGCCGTGTTCGCATCGTTCATCAACGCGGGACAGGCGTGCGTCAGCGCGGAGCGGATCTACGTCGAGCGTCCCGTCTACGACGAGTTCGCGCGCGGGCTGGCCGAGCGCGCGCGGCGGTTGAGGCTCGGCGACGACGTGGGTCCGCTCATCTCGGAAGGTCAGCGCGACAAGGTCGAGGCTCTGACGGGAGCGCGGCGTCCCGATCGCGACGGCTGGTTCCTCGAGCCGACGGTGATCGAGGGCAGCCTGCCGGACGAGGAGATCTTCGGTCCGGTTGTCGGCGTCGAGCCGTTCGACGGCGAGGACGAAGCCGTGCGTCTCGCCAACGACACCGCGTTCGGCCTGGCGGCGAGCGTCTGGACGCGCGACCTCCGCAAGGCGCGCCGCGTCTCCCGCCGGATCGAGGCCGGCATGGTCTGGGTGAACGATTTCGGCTATTCGTTCGCGACCGGCCAGGCGGCGTGGGGCGGCGTGAAGGGCTCGGGCTTCGGGCGGACGAACTCGCGGCACGGGCTGTACGAGTGCACGCAGGTGAAGTACGTCGACGAGGATCGCGGCCGGCTCGCGGCCGGCGTGGTGGTTCCCCTACGACGAGCCGACGGAGCACGCGCTGCGCGCGCTGCTCGATGTGCTGTACGGATCGGGAAGCGAGCGCGTGCGCGCGGCGTGGACGCACCGGCGCCAGCTCGTGCACGCGGCGAGGAGGTCGCTGGGACGATGAGCGAGCTCTCGCACATCGACGAGTCGGGTGACGTTCGCATGGTCGACGTCGGCGGCAAGCCGGTCTCGCGCCGGCGCGCGGTCGCACGCGCGGAGGTGCGCATGGCGGCCGACACGGCGCGGCGGCTGCGCGAGCTGCCGAAGGGCGACGCGCTCGCCACGGCGCAGCTCGCCGGGATCATGGCGGCGAAGCGGACGAGCGAGCTCATCCCTCTGTGCCATCCGCTCCCGCTCTCGCATGTCGAGGTCACGCTCGAGGTCGGGGAGGAGTCGGTCACGATCCTCGCGTCGGCGGAGACGACCGCGCAGACCGGGGTCGAGATGGAGGCGCTCACGGCGGCGACGGTCGCCGCGCTCACTGTCTACGACATGGCGAAGGCGATCGACAAGGGCATGCGCATCGCCGAGGTCGTGCTCGTGGAGAAGACGAAGGAGACGCCAGCTTGAAGGAGCATCGCTGAAGGCCGCAGTGCTGACCGTCTCGGACGGCGTCTCGGACGGGACGCGCGAGGACCGCAGCGGCGACGAGCTCGTCGAGCTGCTGCGCGGCGAGGGCTTCGACGTGGAGCGGCGCGTCGTGCCCGACGAGCGCGTGGAGATCGCTGCGGCGATCCGCGAGCTCGCGGCGGATGCGCGCGTCGTGCTCACCACCGGCGGCACCGGGCTCGCGCCGCGTGACGTCACTCCCGAGGCGACGCTGGCGGTGCTCGACCGCGAGGCGCCGGGGATCGCGCAGGCGATCCGCGCCGACTCGATCTCGAAGACGCCGCACGGCCTGCTCACTCGCGGCGTCGCCGGTGTCGTCGGCTCGACGCTCGTCGTCAATCTCCCCGGCTCGCCCGGCGGCTGCCGTGACGGCTTTGAGGTGCTCCGGCCCGCGCTCGCGCACGCGCTCGAGCTGCTCGCCGGCGAGCGCGACGTCGCGCACCGCCAGACGTAGCAGCCTGTGGAGAAAACGTCACACTCTCGTGACGTCCATATGCAGGCACTTTCCGCTCGACCTGTCCCCGGCGGCCATGTCCCGGTGTCAGACACGGGTCACAAAAGTGTCACGGGTCCGGACATGTCCGGGCGGCGCGTATCCTGCGCCGCGTGACCGCGTCCGCCCCTGCACTCGCTCCGCTGCCGACGCGCTTTGCGCGGCTGGTGAAGATCGAGCACACCGTCTTCGCGCTGCCGTTCGCGTACGTCGGCGCGTTCCTCGCCGTCGACGCATGGCCGAGCGGCACGATCTCGTCTGGATCACCGTGGCGATGGTCGGCGCTCGCTCGCTCGCGATGGCGCTCAACCGGCTGATCGACGCACGGCTGGACGCACGCAATCCGCGCACCGCCGGCCGGGAGATCCCGAGCGGCCAGCTGTCCATCGTGCAGGTGCTGCTGTTCTGCGCGGTCTCGCTGGCGATCTTCCTCTTCGCCGTGTGGCAGCTCGCGCCGATCACGCGCTGGCTCTGGCCGATCCCCGTGGCCGGCTTCGTCGTCTACCCATATCTGAAGCGCTGGACGTGGCTCTGCCACGTCTGGCTCGGGATCATGGACGGGCTCGCGCCGGTCGGCGGCTGGGTGGCCGTGACGGGGAAGCTCCCGTGGGAGTCGTGGGTGCTCGGCGCCGCCGTCGCCTTCTGGGTGGCGGGCTTCGACCTCTTCTATGCGCTGTTCGACGTCGACATCGACCGTGAGGAAGGGCTGCACTCGATCGCGACGCAGTTCGGCGTCCGCGGCGTGTTCGTCGGCGCGCGCATCGCGCACATTGCCACGGTCGTCTGTCTCGTCGCGGTCGGGCTCGGCCTCTCCGTCGGTGCGCTCTACTGGATCGGCGTCGCCGCCGTCGCGGCGCTGCTCGCGTACGAGCACTCGCTCGTGCGCCCGAACGACCTGCGCCGGCTCGACACCGCGTTCTTCACCATGAACGGCGTGATCAGCGTCGTCTTCTGCGCGTTCGTGATCGCGGACGCCGTTATTTAGCGGCGGCGCAGCGACGCGTCACCGATCGCCGGCGGTGTCCAGCCTGCGTCGGCAGCGTTGAAGTTCGTCCCCGGCGGGACGATCTCGTCGATCCGGTCGAGCACCGCCGCGTCGAGCGTGACGTCGGCGGCGCCGAGGTAGCTCTCGAGCTGCTCCATCGTGCGCGGACCGACGATCGGCGCCGTCACCGCCGGATGCTGCAACACGAAGGCGATCGCCATGTGGATCAGCGTCATCCCGGAGTTCTCTGCAAGCTGAGCGAGCGCGTCCGCTGCATCGAGCTTCCGCTGGTTCTCCGGCAGCGACATGTCGAAGCGCTGCGGGATCCGCTCGGCGCGCGTGCTCGCCGGCGCCGGCTCGCCTTTGCGCCACTTGCCGGACAGCCAGCCGCCTGCGATCGGACTCCACGGAATCACGGCCATCCCGTACTCCTGGCACACGGGCAGCACGTCCGCCTCGACGGCGCGCACGAGCAGCGAATACGGCGGCTGTTCGCAGACAAACCGCTCGCGGCCTCGCCGCTCCGCCGTCCACTGCGCCTCGACGATCTGGTGCGCGGGGAACGTCGAGCTGCCGAAGTAGCGGATCTTGCCGGCACGCACGAGATCGCTGAGCGCGCCGAGCGTCTCGTCGATGTCGGTGTCCGCTTCGGGGCGATGGATCTGATACAGGTCGATCCACTCGGTGCCGAGCCGGCGCAGGCTGTTCTCCACCTCCTGCACGATCCAGCGGCGCGAGTTGCCGAACTCGTTCGGGTCGTCGCCCATCGTCCCGTGCACCTTCGTCGCGAGCACGACGTTGTCGCGCTTCCCGCCGGCGAGCGCCTTGCGCACGATCTCCTCCGACTCGCCGCGCGAGTAGACGTCGGCGGTGTCGATGAAGTTGATCCCGGAGTCGAGCGCGCGATGGATGATCCGGACGGAGTCGTCGTGGTCGGGATTGCCCCAGGCGCCGAACATCATCGCGCCGAGGCAGAGCGGGCTGACCTTGACGCCGGTGCGGCCGAGAGTCCGGTACTCCATGACGGGAGTCTATGTATGCGGGTGCGGTCGCCGACCCGCGACCGCACCCGCATCGTGGTTGCTCTAGCGGCGCTGCAGCGACTCGAGCTGGTCGCGGAGCGCACCGTTCGGGTTCGCCGACGTCGTCAGCGTGACGTAATACCCGTGCGGGTTGGCGAGCACGCTCGTGAGCAATGAGGCGGAGACGCCGGTCACGACCTTCGTCAGGTTCCCGTGCCCGTCCGTGTCCGTCACCGTGCCGGTGTTCGCGTCGAGAACGACCGGGCCGTTGGCGCCCTTGTTCCCCTGGTGGAGCGACAGGCCGGTGATCGTCACCGAGCCGGGGAAGTCGTAGTTGACGTAGAACACGACGTTGCCGCTCGTGACGTTGTTGGATGCATCGCGCGTCACGTCGAAGGTGAGGCTGCCGCTGCCGCTCGCGTGGAGCCCGGTCGCCGGCGGGACGACCTCACGGGTGTTCAGGGCGATCTTCGAGACGAAGGTGCCCTTGACCAGCTTCACCTTCGTGCAGCTGCCCTGGCTGAAGAAGACGCCCGCGCCGTTCGCGCTACCCGAGCCGAGCTTGCCGCCGTTGAAGCCGCCGGCCGCCGTGAACGCGGACGACAGTGACGCGACGAGCTTGCCGCTGTTGTGCGAGCTGCCGGCGGTCGTGAGCCCGACGACGTTGCCGTTCGCGATCGCGGCGTGGAACGACGCGTTCACGCCGTTCTGCACGCGGTAGCTGCCGTCCATCCAGCCGAGGTTCTCCGTGGTGTTGACGACGCTGTGGGCGCGGATCTCGAGCGATCCGTTCAGCTGCGAGCTGCTACTCGTCGACGTTCCCGTGTACGTCGCCGTCGTGTCCTGATACGTGCCGTCGCTGCCCGTGCACGTGTTCGACCGGGACTGGGAGACGGTCGTCGCCGTGAAATCGGCGGCGGCGGCCTGCGTCGACTGCGTCCACTGGGAATGCGCCGCGGCGATCCCGGTGGCCATGAGAGCCGCCCCGGCGATGACCGCCGGTACGGCAAAACGCGTTCGCTTCATCTCTAGAACCCCCTGGTGATGTTCATGACGTTGAGCCGCCGACCTAAGAAGACGCCTCGAGGCGCACGGCCACGTACGGGCCCCGTAAAAGCTGTGTAAGTCCGCGCCGAACTAGACTGGCCGGATGATCCGGGCCCGGAAGCTGGGCAGGCGGTTCGGCGACAAGCGCGTGCTGCGCGGCGTCGACTTCGACCTCGGCCCAGGCGGCTTTCTCGTCGTCACGGGCCCGAACGGCTCGGGGAAGACGACGCTCCTGCGCATCTGCGCGGGGCTCGCGATCCCGACCGAGGGCGAGCTCGCCGTCGCCGCCGCGCGCGGCGAGATCGGCTATCTCGGCCACGAGCCGCTCGTCTATCGCGAACTGACGGCGCTGGAGAACCTCGAGCTGTACGGACGGCTCTATCGCGTGCCGGAATACCGCGAGCGGATCGGGATGCTGCTCGAGCGCTTCGGCCTCTGGGACGTCCGCCACGACCGCGTCTCCTCGTACTCGCGCGGAATGACGCAACGACTCGCGCTCTGTCGTGTGTTGCTGCACGAGCCGACGCTGCTCGTGCTGGACGAGCCGTTCACCGCGCTCGACGAGGCGGGCTCGGAGCTGCTCGACGCGCAGCTGGCGGAACTTCGCGGCGAGCGGACGCTGCTCGTGTCGACCCACGACCCGGACCGCGTCGCGCCGCTGGCGACCGCGCGGCTGGCGCTCGCATGAACTACCTGCGCGATGTGGGCACGCTCGCGCGCAAGGACCTGCGGCTCGAGCTGCGAGCGCGCGACACGCTGCCGGCGATGCTGCTGTTCGTCGTCGCCACGTTCGTGATCTTTCACTTCGCACTCCCGGCCGGATCGTCCGATCTCGCCGCGAGCGGACTGCTCTGGGTGGCGATCGTCTTCACGGCGCTGCTCGGACTTGGACGCGCCTTCGTGCCGGAACGAGAGCAGCGCGTGCTCGACGGACTCGTGCTCGCACCGTGCGACCGCAGCGCCATCTGGCTGGGGAAGTCGATCGCCACGCTCGCCTTCCTCGGTGCCGCCGAGCTGGTGGCGCTGCCCGTCTTCGCGCTCTTCTTCCACGGGCTGAGCGTCGCGACGATCGCCGCCGTCGTGCTCGCCGACCTCGGCATCTGCGCCGTCGGCACCTTCCTCGGCGCGATGGCGGTGGCCACCAGGGCCCGCGACCTGCTGCTGCCGCTGCTCTTCCTGCCGCTGGCCATCCCGATCGTGATCGGCGGCGTCGGCGCCTCGATCGTGGCCTCTCCCGGCCGCTATCTCGCCTTCCTGGCCCTGTACGACGCCCTGTTCGTGCTCATCTGCTGGGCCGCCTTCGAGTACGTCGTGACCGAGTGACCGTGGAGCGGGCACAATTGACCCCGGTGGCTCCGAGGACCCGGATACCGCTCGCGGCATTTGCGCTCGCCTCACTGGGGCTGGTCACGCTCGCGCTCGTCCTCGTCTTCTTCGTCGCGCCGAACGACGCGAACCAGGGTTTCTCGCAGCGCATCTTCTACTTCCACGTCTCGATCGCGATCACGGCGTACGCGTGCTTCGGGCTCGGCGCCTGGAAGGCGCTCGTGCACCTGTGGAAGCGCGACCCGCGCGCCGACCTCGAGAGCTACGTCGCCATCCACCAGGGAGTGATCTTCGGCTCGCTCGTGCTGATCACCGGATCGATCTGGGCGAAGATCTCGTGGGGCCACTGGTGGCTGTGGAGCGAGGACGAGCTCGTGCTGTTCCTCGTGCTGTTCCTCTTCTACGCCGCGTACTTCATGCTGCGCTTCTCCGTCGACCCCGGCCCGCAGCGGGAGAACCTCAGTGCCGTCTACGCGCTGTTCGGCGTCGTGCTCATTCCCGTCAGCTTCCTGGCCATCCGGCTGGCGAAGTCTGCGATCCATCCCGTCGTGTTCACGCGACACGGCCCGAACTTCGGCGGCTGGATCCTCGTCACGTACTGCGTCGCGCAGGTCGCGGTGCTCGTCCTCGCGTACACGCTCTACCGGGTCGAGCTCGCGGGCAAGCGGCTCGACTCGCGGCTGCGCGAATTGAAGGAGGTGCTCGCGTGACCACTGCCGAGAAGTACGTCACCGCGGCCTACTGCGCCGTGTTCGCGATCGTGCTCGTCTACGTCCTGATCATCGCGCTGAAGCTGCAGCGGCTCGAGCGCGAGGTGGATCAGCTGGCGGATCGCGCCGCGGCGCGCGAGGAGGAGCCCGAGGAGCGGCGGGAGGCCGCGGCAGTTGGCTGAGCTCTTCTTCTGGCCCGCGTTGCTGTTCTACGGCGAGGCGGCGGTCGGCTACTTCGGCGAGGCGCGCCATCCCGGGACGGCGGGCCGCGCGGCCACCTGGGGCGTGCGTCTCGGCTGGCTCGCGCAGACTGGGCTGCTCGTCTACCAGGCGACGCGTGACGACGGCTTCCCGTGGGGAACGTGGGCGGGCTCGCTCAACCTGTTCGTCTGGCTTGTCGTCACCGCGTATCTGATCTGGGGGTGCCGGCGCTCGTTCCGCCTGCTCGGGCTGACGGTGATGCCGTTCGCGGTCGCGCTGCTCGTGGTCGCACGCGCAGGCGGCGGCACCGGGACCGGAACGCGCAGCCAGTACTCGACGGCGTTCCTCGTCCTCCACGTCGGCCTCGTGCTCGTCGCGTTCGCGGGCTTCACGCTGGCCGCGGGCCTGTCGGCGCTCTACCTCTGGCAGGAGCGAAGGCTGAAGCGGCGCGAGACGACGATCCTGCGCCGGCCGGCGCCGTCGCTGGCGACGCTCGACCGGCTTGCGCTGCGCACGGTCTGGGTCTCGGTGCCGGCGCTGACGCTGGGGATCGCCGTCGGGGTCGTGCGTCTCATCGCGAACAGCGACCGCGTCGACGCGCTCGTCGCCGCGACGGTCGTCACCTGGGTCGTCTGGGCCGCGTATCTCGTCCTGCGCACGACGCGCGGATGGACGGGGCGCCGCGCCGCGTATCTCGCGCTCGCCGGTTTCCTGCTCGTGATCATCGTCCGCCTCGCCCTCCCCGCCACCCACTTCGCGTGATGCGCCTCGTCCTCGTCGGCACCTCGCACCATCACGCACCCGTCGAGCTGCGGGAGCGCGTCGCGCTCGACCGGGAGCATTCGGCTGCGCTGGCGGCCCAGCTCGCCGAGGGCGGCTGCGAGGCGGTGTGCCTGTCCACGTGCAACCGCACCGAGCTGTACGTCGCGTGTGCCGATCCGGAAGCCGCCGAGCGGGCGGCCGTCGCCGCGCTGGCGGAGCTCGAGCCCGCGGTCGAGCAGGCGCTGTACCGGCTGCGCGACCAGGCCGCCGGGCTGCACCTCTTCCGCGTGGCGGCGGGCCTCGACTCGCTCGTTCCCGGCGAAGGCGAGATCCTCGGCCAGGTGCGGGCCGCCTACGAGACCGGCACGACGGGCATGCTGCTCGACCGGCTGTTCCGTCAGGCGCTGCACGTCGGCCGGAAGGTTCGCGCGCAGACGGCGATCGCGGAGAGCCCCGCGTCGGTTTCGTCCGCTGCGGCCGCGCTGGCCGAGCAGGTCTTCGGCGAGCTCGAAGGCCGGTCGATCCTGCTGGTCGGCGCAGGCAAGATCAGCGAGCAGGCTGCGCGCAACCTCGCGTCGCGCGGCGCGAACATCGCGTTCGTCGCGAACCGGACGCTCGACCGCGCCACGGAGCTCGCGTCGAGATTCGGAGCCGTCCCGCTTCCGTTGGAGCAGCTCGGCGAGGAGCTCGTCGCCGCCGATCTCGTCGTCTCGTCCACCGGAGCTCCGGGCTACGTGCTGGACGCGGCCACCGTCGCCGCGGCACTGGGCCGGCGCCGCGGTCGCCAGCTGCTGTTGATCGATCTCGCGGTTCCGCGCGATCTCGATCCGGCCATCCACGAGCTCGACGGGTGCTACCTGTACGACATCGACGATCTCGAGGCGATCGTGGCCGAGACGCTCGTCGGTCGCCGCCGGGAGGCGGAACGGGCCGAGTCGATGGTCGCCGCCGAGGCGGCGAAGTTCCACGAATGGCACGCGTCGCTCGACGTGGTGCCGGCGATCGCGTCGTTGCGCGCCCGCGCGGAGGAGATCCGCGAGGCGGAGCTGCGCAAGGCCGACGGTGTCCTGGGCCGGCTCGACGAGAGCCAGCGCCGGGCGGTCGAGTCGATCACGGCGCAGATCGTGAACAAGCTCCTGCACCTGCCGACCGTGCGGATGAAGCAGGCTGCCGCGGCAGCCGACGGGGTCGTTTATGCTGAGGCGGTGCGGCACCTGTTCGGTCTCGGTGAGGACGAGCGCTGAAGGTCGCGAAGCTGATGGGGCGGCCGTTGCCGCTGCAGGTTCCCACCGCGTTCGTCCGCGTCCGGCCGCGTGGCGTCGTGTTGTGCGGCCAGCCGGTGCGGAGGCGCTCGCGCTGTGCTGATCCGCGTCGGCAGTCGCGGCAGTAGGCTCGCGCTCACGCAGGCCGAGCTCGCGGCGTCGCGCCTGCGCGGACCGGGGATCGAGATCGCCCTCGTGCCGATCACGACCGCGGGAGACCGCGACCGGACGAAGCCGTTCGGCGAGATCGGCTCGCGCGGCGTGTTCGTGAAGGAGCTCGAGGAGGCGCTGCTCGAGCATCGCATCGACGTCGCGGTGCACTCGGCGAAGGACATGACCGCGTCCGATCCGGACGGGCTCGTCGTCGGTGCATATCTCGTGCGGGACGACCCGCGCGACGCGCTGTGCGGCGCCGATGCGGTGCGTCCGGGAATGCGCATCGGCACCGCCTCGGTGCGCCGCCGTGCGCAGCTGCTCGCGATCGAGCCGTCGCTGTCGATCGAGCCGTTGCGCGGCAACATCGACACGCGTCTGCGCAAGCGCGGGGAGCGCGGGCTCGATGCGGTCGTCCTCGCCGCGTGCGGCCTCGACCGCCTCGGCCTCGGCCGGGAGATCGGGCATCGCTTCGATCCGGACGAGCTGCTGCCCGAGGCGGCGCAGGGCGCGCTGGCGTTGCAGGTGCGTTCCGGGGAGGAGCACCTCGTCGCCGCCGCGGACGACGCGGAGACGCGCCGTCGCGTCGAGGCGGAGCGCGCAGTCGTCGCCGCGGTCGGTGGAGGATGCCTCGCGCCGGTGGCGGCTTTTCACGACGGCACGGTGTTGATCGGCCTCGTCGCCGCCGAGGACGGAACGTGGCTCGAGCGGCGCACCGGTGGCGATCCCGCGGAGCTCGGGCTGGAGCTTGCCCGCATCGCCGGCTCGGCCGGCGCCTGAATCGCTTCGGATGCGCAGGTTGGCACGAAGCCGGCACACTCTCGCAACGATTGCGCTGGTAGCGTCGGCGGCATCTCCCTCCGGACCCCCTCGGGTGGGTGGGGGTTAGGGATGGGTCAGGATCCGCAGCGCTCATCGCCTCGCCGTCTCCGGGTCGTCGTCACGGGCGCGGAGCGCCACGCGACCTCGCTCGGGGAACGGCTGACCGCGCTCGGCCACGACGTCGTCGTCTGCCCGCTGATCCGGATCGAGCCGCTGGGTGACGATCCGATCGACCCTGCGCCGTACGACTGGGTCGTGGTCACGAGCCCGAACGGCGCCGCGGAGCTGGCGCGGCGGCTCTCGTCGCCGCCTCGTCGCCTTGCCGCGATCGGTCCGGGGACGGCGGGCGAGCTTCGTGCGCATGGTCTCGATCCCGACCTCGTGCCGGCGGTGTCGACGCAGGAGGGGCTGCTCGCGGATCTGCCGCGACCGCCCGGACGCGTCCTTGTGGCCGCGGCGGAGGGAGCCCGGCGGCTGCTCGCCGACGAGCTCGGCGCCGCCTTCCTCGCCCTCTATCGCACGATCGAGCTCGACCCGGCAGAGCGGCCGGAGGGAGACGTCGCCGTCCTCGCCTCCGCATCGGCGGCGCGGGCGCTGGCGGCGACGGGCGCCCGCCTCCCCGTCGTCGTGATCGGCCCGCAGACGGCCGCGGCCGCCCACGAGGCAGGTCTGGAGGTCGTGGCCGAGGCCGCGACGCACGACGTGGACGGTCTCGTTGCCGCGGTCGAAGCCGTGGCCGCGGGCGGCTAGCTCGTTTCCCGGTCGCGTAGAGTCGCCCCGTGCCTGCCTTCATCACGTTCCTGACCGACTTCGGGCTGCAGGACGACTTCGTCGGCACCTGCCACGGCGTGATCAAGCGCATCGCGCCGGAGACGGAGATCATCGACGTCACGCACGGGGTCCGGCCGGGGCGCGTCCTCCAGGGCGCGCTCGTGCTCGCCAACACGCTTCCTTACCTGCCGGTCGGAGTCCACCTCGCGGTCGTCGATCCCGGCGTCGGCGGAGGCCGGCGACCGCTCGCGCTCCGTGACGCGGAAGGGCGCCACTACGTCGGGCCGGACAACGGCCTGCTGCTGCCGGCGGCCGAGCGCAACGGCGGCGTCGTCGAGGCGCACGAGCTGGCAAATCCCGCGTATGCGCTCGCGTCCGTGTCGCGCACCTTCCACGGCCGCGATCTGTTCTCGCCCGCGGCCGCGCACCTGTCGCTCGGCGTTCCGCTGGCCGAGCTGGGGCCGCCGATCGATCCGGACGCGCTCGTCCGGCTCGACGTGCCCGAGCCGGAGGTCGGACAGAACCGGATCCGCGCCACCGTGCTCGGTGTCGACCGCTTCGGGAACGTCTCGGTCAACCTCACCCGCGACCACCTCGACCAGGCGTCGATCGTGCCCGGGACGCGCGTCGAGCTGTCGGCCCGGGGGGAGCGCTACTACGCCGTCGCCGCGCGCACGTTCGGCGATGCCGGCGCGGGCGACCTGATCCTCTACGAGGACAGCTACCGCAACCTCGCCGTCGCCGTCTCGCGTGGGAGCGCGGCCGACCTGCTCGGGATCGACGAAGGCAGCGAGATCCTGATCCAGGTCGACGGTCCGTGAACGCGCAGCGCGTCGCGCGATTCGTCACCGACACCGTCGTCCACCGGCCCGGTCTCTGGCGGCTGATGCGTGCGCGGACACGATCCATGTTCGACGAGCTCGCGCCGACGTGGGAGACGCGCATCGGCCCGGACCACGTCGCCGCGCTGTCGCTCGCGCTCGCGGAGCTGCCGCCGCCGGCGCGCGTCCTCGATCTCGGCACCGGCACCGGCGTGGCCGCCCAGACCGTCGCGCGGCGGTTCGAGGGCGCAACCGTCACGGGCGTCGATCTCTCTCCCGCGATGATCGAGCAGGCTGACGCGCAACTGCCGCCGGAGCTCGCGGACCGCGTCGGCTTCCAGGTCGGCGACGCGTCGGAGCTGCCGTTCGACGACGGCGCTTTCGACCTCGTCACGCTCGCGAACGCGATCCCCTTCTTCGACGAGCTCGCGCGCGTCACGGCTCCCGCCGGCGCGATCGTCTTCTCCTTCTCCCGCGGCGCCGAGACGCCGATCTACGTGGCGCCGGAGCGGCTCCGGCGCGAGCTCGGGCGCAGGGGATTCGCGCTATTTGCGGACTTCTCGGCCGGCTCGTCCACGGCTCTCCTCGCCCGGAGGCGCTAGGGTCCCGGGCACGGGCGTTCGCGACACGGTCGCACCGGTCCGGACACCTGGAGGCCCCGAGAACGCTCGCGCGCTCTCGGGGCCTCACTTCGTCTACGGCTCGTTTAAAGTCGGCCGGTGGACGATCCGCGCGAGCTGATGAGCTGGGACGATCTCGGGCTCGGCACGCGCGAGCTGGCGCAGGCGATCTACGACGACGGCTACCGGCCGGACATGGTGCTCGCGATCGCGCGCGGCGGCATGCTCGTCGCGGCTGCGCTCGGGTACGCGCTCGGCGTGAAGAACACGTTCACGATGAACGTCGAGTTCTACACCGGCATCGACTCGCGCCTGGAGATGCCGATGATCCTGCCGCCGGTTCCCGACCTCGTCGACTTCCACGAGACGCGCGTGCTGATCGCCGACGACGTGGCCGATACGGGAGCGACGCTCGCGCTCGTGCAGGAGTTCTGCGAGGGGAAAGTGGCGGAGGTGCGCTGCGCGGTGCTGTACGAGAAGCCCCGCAGCGAGGTCAAGTGCGAGTACGTCTGGCGCCGCACCGGCCGGTGGATCACGTTCCCGTGGAGCGCCCAGGATCCGGTCGCCGCGGAGCTCGCGCCTGCCGAATAGCACTTGCATTAAGCCGTTCGGCTAATTAACATGTCGGCTAAATGAAGGCCGACGCCCTGAGCATGACCTTCGCCGCCCTCGCCGATCCGACCCGGCGGGCCATCCTCGGCCGCCTGGCCGAGGGCGAGGCGACGGTGAACGAGCTGGCTGCGCCGCACGCGATGAGCCTGCCGTCGGTGTCGCGGCATCTGAAGGTGCTGGAGCAGGCCGGACTGATCGTCAAGGGACGGTCCGCCCAGTGGCGACCCTGCCGGCTCGACGCTGCGCCGCTCGCCGACGCGGACGCGTGGATGGCGCCGTACCGGGAGTTCTTCGAGGCCCGCTTCGGCCGCCTCGAGCCGCAGCTGGCGAAGGAACGAAAGAAGGAGAAGTCATGACTGCAAGCGACAGTCCGCAACGCGGTTTCACCCTCACGTGGATGCTCGACGCTTCGCCGGCGGAGGTCTTCCGCGCGTGGACCGACCCGGATCACCTGGGCTGGTTCTACAACGACACCATGCCGATTCCGGACGATCCGATCGAGCTCGACCTGCGCGTCGGCGGGGTCTGGCGCCAGCGCATGGTGATCGACGCGACGACGGACTACGTCACCGGCGGCGTCTACGTCGAGATCGTCCCCGACGAGAAGCTCGTGTACGCGTGGGGCGCAACCGGCGGCTGGCCCGAGCTCGACCCGGAGAAGCCGGAGCAAAACCCGCTCGTCACGGTCCTGCTGGAGCGGGTCGAGGGGCGCACGCAGATGATCGTCTCCTTCGAGCTGCCCGCACACCTCTCGGAAGACGAGGTAAAGCACTGGTTCTCCCTCGGAGTCCGCGACGGCATGCGCCAAACGGTCAACCGCCTCGCAGCTGTCTTCGCAAGCACTCCGATCCCTGCGTAACCCAACCATCCACCGCGCGCAGCCGGGACCCCGCTCCCGGCGAAGCGCACCCAACGGCTCGCAACCCAACACGAAGAAGAAGGGGGCCAACGGGGGAAACCTGGTTTCCCCCGTTAAGCGAGCGACCCGGTTCCCGGGTCGCGATGCGAGTGGCGAGGGCCGGACTCGAACCGGCGACACCCCGGTTTTCAGCCGAGTGCTCTACCAGCTGAGCTACCTCGCCAGGTGCGGACGCAAGTCTAGCGGCGTCCCGGATCCGCGCTGTCGCGCACCGCGGCGAGGCGTTCGAGCAGGCTCCCGACGAGGTCTTCCTTGAGCACGACGGCGTCCGCCCCGGCTTCGGTCACGGCGCTGTGCAGCTCCGCGTCGGGGTCGCCGGTCAGCGCGAGCAGGCAGAGGCTCGGATGGTCCTTGCGCAGGCGCGCGACCGCGGCCACGCCGTCGACGACCGGCATGTGCAGGTCGATCACCACCGCGTCCGGGAGCAGAGCGTCGGCAAGCTCGATCGCGGCAAGCCCGTCGTGGGCCGCACCGACGACAGTGAGTGCCGGCTGCTGCTCGATCAGCGGCCGAAGCGCCTCGAGGAAGGTCGCATCGTCGTCCACGAGCAGCACACGAGCGGGAGTTGCCGCAGGCCCATCCGGCTGTTCCATCCAGGCCGGGACGTTAGCCTTGCGGCGGTGAGCGTGCAACAGGTGCAGCGAGAAGTCGCGGTGATCGGTGCTCCGCTCGATCTCGGAGCCGGCCGTCGCGGTGTCGACATGGGACCGTCCGCGATCCGCTACGCCGGGCTGAAGCAGGCGCTCGTCGACAAGCTCGGCGTGCACGTGCACGATCTCGGCAACATCGCCGCGCACGTGGCGGAGTCGACGGCGATGGGCGACGAGCACGCACGCTTCCTGCCGCAGATCCTCGATGCCTGTGACGAGGTGGCGCAGCTCGTGCGCGCGGCGCGCGAGGCTGGACAGCTGCCCCTCGTGCTCGGCGGCGATCACTCGGTCGCGCTCGGCACGGTCGTCGGCATGGCGTCGCATCACGGGCCGGGCGGCGTCATCTGGATCGACGCGCACGGCGACCTGAACACGCCGGAGACGTCGCCGACCGGAAATGTGCACGGGATGGTGCTGTCGGCCGCGCTCGGGCTGAACGGACCTGCGTTCGTGCGCGACGGCTGGACCTTGCCCGCGGTCGAGGCCGGACGGCTCGCCCTCGTCGGTGTCCGCTCGCTCGACGACGGCGAGCGCAAGCTGCTCGGCGAGCTCGAGGCGAAGGTGTTCACCATGAGCGAGATCGACCGGCGGGGGATCGAGGTGTGCATGCGCGAAGCGCTGGAGCACGCGGCCGGCGCGGCGTTCCTGCACATCAGCCTCGACATGGACGTCGTCGATCCCGATTCGGCGCCCGGCGTCGGCACGCCGGTGCGCGGCGGGCTCTCGTACCGGGAGGCGCACCTGGCGATGGAGATGATCGCGGAGTCGGGGCTCGCCGATTCGCTCGACGTGGTCGAGGTGAATCCGATCCTCGATCGCGAGAATGCGACCGGCCAGCTCGCCGTCGAGCTCGTCCTGTCGGCGCTCGGCGCGCGGATTCTCTAGGAGAGGAAGCGCGAGACGGCCGTCGCCGTCTCGTCGAAGGCGTCCCACATGACCATGTGCATGCCGGGAACGGCGAGCACCTCGAGCCCGTCGCCGAGCGCGTCGAGGTATGCGGCGACCTGCTCCTCGCGGACGAGACCGAAGTCCGGCGCGTAGACGAGCAGCGTCGGGATGCCGCGCAGCGTCTCCGGAGGAGGCGGCGGCGCCACGATCTCGCCGTAGATCGACACGACCGCCGGCCGGCAGGTGCGACGGCGAATGCTTCCGTCCGGGAGCACGTCGTAGTGCTGCTCGACGTCGCGCTCCACGTCCTCGCGCTGCGTCAGCTTGCTCGAGGCAAGCCGCTGCTGGACGTACTCCTCGGCCGACGGATACGTGCCTCCGTTCAGCTCGGTCTCGGCGAGGTAGAGCGACGGGCCCGGCAGCGGCTGGATCGCCGGATCCAGCAGGACGGCGCGGCGGACGCGCTCCGGGTGCGCGGCGGCGAGCTCGAGGACGAGGCGGCCGCCCCACGAGTGGCCGACCCAGTCGGCCCGCTCGATGCCCAGTGCGTCGGTCGTCTCGACGAGGTCGGCAACGTGGGTCGCGACGGTCCACGGCGGATCCCAGTCCGAGCGGCCGTGCCCGCGCAGGTCGGGCGCGATCACGTGCGCCGACGTCCAGCGCTCCTCCGCCAGGCGCCGGAAGCGCTCGCCGTGGCCGGTGACGCCGTGGAGGCAGACGACGGGTGGCGCCGACGGATCGCCCCACTGGTGCAGGTGCAGCAGCATCGGACAAGGCTAACCGCGCGATACTCCGTGCGTGGAGCTCGAGGTGCGCGAGGGCGACATCGCGACGGTCGAGGCGGACGCGATCGCCAACGCCGCGAACAACCGTCTCTGGATGGGCGCGGGCGTCGCGGGCGCGCTGAAGCGCGCCGGAGGCGAGGAGATCGAGCGCGAGGCGGTCGCCCAGGGGCCGGTGGACGTCGGGACGGCGGTGGCGACGACGGCAGGCCGGCTCAATGCGCGCTACGTGATCCACGGCGCGGTGATGGGCCAGGACCTCACGACGGACGCGGATCTCATCCGGCGGACGACGCGCGCCTGTCTCGCGCTCGCGGACGAGCTGGGCTGCGAGTCGCTCGCGCTCCCCGCCTTCGGCACCGGCGTCGGCGGCTTCCCGCTCGCCGAGTGCGCGCGGCTCATGGTCGCCGAGGCGCGTGCCTTCGAGGCGGCGTCGCTGCGCCGCGTGATCTTCGCCGTGTACGGCGCCGACGCCGCGCGCGCGTTCGAGGCGGAGCTCTAGTCCGCGGACTCCTCGCCGTTGCCGGACGGCCGGTAGTACGTGCGGTCGCGCAGCTCCTCCGGCAGATACTCGGTCTCGAACCCGCGCGGGTCGTCGTGCGGGTAGATGTAGCCCTCGCCGTGCCCGAGCTTGCGGCCGTAGTAGCTGCCGTCGCGGATCGCCTTCGGCGGCTGCACCGTGCCGTGCTCGCGCACGTCGGCGGTCGCCTCGTTGATCGCGACGTAGCTCGCGTTCGACTTCGGCGCGCACGCGAGATAGATCGCGGCCTGCGCGAGGTTCAGCCGCGCCTCGGGAAGACCGACGTGCTCGACCGCCTGCGCGGCCGCGACGGCGACGAGCAGCGCACGCGGATCCGCGTTGCCGATGTCCTCGGACGCGAGCACGATCATCCGCCGCGCGACGAAGCGCGCGTCCTCGCCGCTCTCGAGCATCGCCGCGAGGTAGTAGACGGCAGCGTCGGGATTGCTGCCCCGCATCGACTTGATGAACGCCGACGTGAAGTCGTAGTGCGCGTCGGCAGCCTTGTCGTAGACGAGCGGACGCTTGCGCGCGGCGTCCTCGACCTGCGACTCCGACACCGGCCCGCCCTCTGCGTGCGCCGTCTCGATCGCCAGCTCGACGATGTTCAGCGCCGACCGCGCATCCCCGCCGCTCCGCCGCGCCACCAGCTCGACGATCTCCGGCGGCAGCTCCGTGTCGAGATCGGCCGCGCCGCGCCGCACGATCTCCTGCACGTCCTCCTGCGTCAGCGGCTCCAGCTCGTAGACCTGGCAGCGCGAGAGCAACGCCGAGTTCACCTCGAAGTACGGGTTCTCCGTCGTCGCACCGATCAGCGTGACGATGCCCGCCTCGACCGCCGGCAGCAATGCGTCCTGCTGCGACTTGTTGAAGCGGTGGATCTCGTCCAGGAACAGGATCGTCCGGCGCCCGCCGGTGCCGAGCCGCTCGCGCGCGTGCCCGAGGATCTCGCGCACGTCCTTCACCGACGCCGACACCGCCGACAGCTCCTCGAAGGCTGCGCCGGTCGACGCGGCCACGATCCGCGCCAGCGTCGTCTTCCCGCTCCCCGGCGGCCCGTAGAAGATCGAGGAGCGGACGCGGTCCTCGGCAATCGCCAGCCGCAGCGCCGACCCTTCGCCGAGCACGTGCACCTGCCCGACGAACTCGTCCAGCGACCGCGGCCGCAGCCGCTGCGCGAGCGGCGCCAGCTCGCCGGCGCGGCGGTCGGCTGCTTCGGAGAAGAGGTCGCCCACGGCGGAAGTATGCTCCGCCCCGTGGTGGAGACGACCCTTCGCGGCGAGGTCGCCGACCTGCTCGGCCGGCTGATCCGCGTCGACACGACGAATCCGCCCGGCAACGAGACGGCTGCCGCCGAGCTCCTGCGCGGGTATCTCGAGGCGAACGGCGTGGCCTGCGAGCTGTACGCGCGCGTGCCCGAGCGGGCGAGCCTCGTCGCCCGGATCCCGGGCCGCGGCGACGGCCCGACGCTCCTGTTCCTCAGCCACACCGACGTCGTGCTTGCCGATCCGGCGGAGTGGTCGGTGCCGCCGTTCTCCGGCGAGCAGCGTGACGACGTGGTCTGGGGTCGCGGCGCGCTCGACATGAAGGGGCAGGTGGCGGCGAGCGCCGTCGCGATCGCGTCGCTCGCGCGCGAGGGCTTCGAGCCGGCCGGCGATCTCGTCTTCGTCGCGGCCGCCGACGAGGAGGTCGGCGACGGCTTCGGGATGCAGTGGCTGTGCGAGGAGCATCCGGACGCGATCCGCTGCGACTACGCGATCAACGAAGGAGCAGGCGACCGCCTCGAGCTCGGCGACGGCGTCTTCTACGTCTGCGCCACCGCCGAGAAGATGAGCGCGCCGTTCCGTCTGCGCGTGCACGGACGGTCCGGGCACGCGTCGATGCCGGCGATCGCGGACAACGCGCTCGTCAAGGCGGCGCAGCTGATCGAACGTCTTGTCTCCGTCCGTCCCGAGCCGCAGGTGCAGCAGGAGGTCGAGGGATTCCTCCGGGCCGTGGTCGGCGACGTGCCGTCCGCGGGAGCCGTGCTCGAGCGTGCGCGCAGCGTCGACCCGACCGTCGCGGAGCTCGTCGCGCCGCTGCTGACGCTGACGCTCTCGCCGACGATGATCTCCGCCTCGGAGAAACGGAACGTGATCCCGGCGCTCTGCGAGATCACGGTCGACTGCCGGTTGCTGCCGGGACAGCATCCGCAGGGTGTCGAGCCGATGATCCGCGCGGTGCTCGGCGGCGACATCGACTACGACCTGGAGTTCCTCGAGGCTCAGGGCGGGACGCGGTCGCCGCTCGACACGCCGTTGTGGAGCGCGGTCGAGTCCTTCGTGTCGGAGAGCGAGCCGGGCGCACACGCCGTTCCGATCTGCTGCTCCGGGTTCACCGACAGCCACTGGCTGCGCGAGGCCTTCGGCGCCGTCGCGTACGGGTTCTTCCCGGCGCGGGTGATGGCGCCCGAGCTCGCAGCATCGCTGATCCATTCGGCCGACGAACGGGTGCCGGTCGCCGACCTCGAGCTCGGCGTCGACTGGCTGCGCCACGCCGCGCGGGCGCTCGCCGGTTGATCCTCGAGCTCGACTCGGTTGCGCAGCTGGAGCCGGCGCTCGTCGATGCCGGGTTCTTCGGCCGCGACGATGTCGTCGCCCGGGTGTACATCGGCTACGGCTGCTCTGACGCGATGCGACGGACGGCGGTTCCTGCGCCGCCCGAGCCGTGTCCGCTGCCGGCGGTCGCGTGCGTGATCGAGCCCGCGTGGCAAACGTGCCGCGCCGCCGGGTCGTACGAGATCGGCGACTGGCGGCTGAGCTGGAGCGGGACGGAGTACGCGGCCGCGGTCGAGACCGTCCGTGCGGCGATCGCAGAGGGCAACGTGTATCAGGTGAACCTCGTGCAGCATCTCTGCGCCGAGTTCGCCGGCGATCCCGCCGGGCTCGCTGCGGCGCTCGCGCCGCTGCGGCCGCTGGAGGCGGATCCGCTCGTCGGCGACGGCTGGGCGATCGTGTCTGCGTCGCCCGAGCTGCTGCTCTCCCGCCGCGGCTCGCTCGTCCGCACCGCGCCGATCAAGGGCACGCGGCCCAGCGGTGTGTCGATCGAGTCGGCGAAGGACGCGGCCGAGCACGTGATGATCGTCGACCTCGAGCGGAACGACCTCGCGCGCGTGTGCGAGCCCGCGAGCGTCCACTGGCCGGAGCTGCTCGCCGAACGCGAGCTCGCCGGCGTCACGCACCTCGTCGCAACCGTTGAGGGGCGGCTGCGCCCGGAGGTGACGCTGACGGAGCTGCTCGACGCGGTTCTCCCCGGCGGCTCGGTCACGGGCTGTCCCAAGATCGCGGCACTCGATCTGATCGCAGCGCTCGAGCCGGTCGGACGCGGCGCGTCCATGGGCGCGCTGGGCCGGATCCACCCGAACGGCGACCTCGACCTGGCGCTGACCATCCGGACGTTCGCGATCGCCGACGGGCTGATCCACCTCTGGGTCGGCGGCGGCATCGTCTGGGACTCCGATCCGGCGGACGAGGTCGAGGAGTCGTGGGTGAAGGCGCGGCCCCTGCTCACCGCGATCGGCGCGCCGCTCGTGGAGGCGCTGCGATGACGCTGCTCGCGGTCGTGGAGCTCGGCCGCGGTGTGATGCCGGTCGACGTCCCCGTGCTCCACGCCGACGACGAGGGCGTGCTGCGCGGCCGCGCCGTCTTCGAGACGTTGCGCGTGTACGGCGGCACGCCGTTCCGGCAGCCGGAGCATCTCGCGCGGCTGGCCGCGTCCGCGGCGCGGGTGGATCTCCCGGAGCCGGATCCGGTTGCGTTCACTACAGCGGCGGCGGACGCGATCGCCGCGTCGGGCGAGCGGGATCTCGTGCTGCGCTTTCTCTGGACCGCGGGACGGGAAGGCGCTGCGAGTCCGGCCGGGTTCGCGCTGGCGTCGTCGCTGCCGCCGGGTCTCGACGAGCTGCACGCGCGCGGGCTGCGGGTCGTCGTGATCGAGTGGTCCCCGGGTGCGCTCGCCGGCGCGAAATCGACGAGCTACGCCGCGAACATCGGCGCGCAGGCCGAGGCCCAGCGTCGCGGAGCGGACGACGCGCTGCTCGTCGATCCGTCGGGAACCGTGCTGGAGGCTCCGACCGCCAACGTCTGGTGGCGCGAGGGCGAGCGGCTGTTCACGCCGACGCTGGAGCAGCCGATCCTCGCCGGCATCACGCGCGCGGTGCTCCTCGAGCTCGCGCCGTCGACCGGCTACGACGTCGAGCAGGGCGTCTTTCCGCTCGAGCGCCTCGCCGCGGCCGACGAGGTCTTCTTCAGCTCGTCGGTGCGCGAGGTGATGGCGGTGACGTCGATCGACGGAGCGGCGGTCGGTTCCGGCGCCCCCGGCGCGGCTTCGCTGGCCCTCCAGCAGGCGCTGCGGGCCGCCGCGGGCTACCCTCTGGAGCAATGAGCAACGAGAAGGTACGGCTCGGCGGCATGGCACTGCCGAACGGCGTGCTCGTGCACGGCCCGACCGCGTGGGCCTGCGCGATCCGCCGTGAGGACGGAGAGATCGAGGTCGCGTCCGCGCGCAAGCGGCTCTTCGCCTCGCGCGTGACGAACCCGGTGCTTCGCGGCCCGGCCCGCATCGCCGAGGCGTTCGCGCTCCTCCCGCAGGTGAAGCGGAAGCTCCCCGCGGCGAGGCTGCCGATGCAGAGCCCCCGCGTGCTCGCGTCGATGGTCGGCGCCGCCGTCGCCGTGAAGGCGATCCGCGACTCGCGCCACATCCGGCCGGTGGCGCAGGAGCTGCTCTCGGGGCTGCTCTCGCTCGCGCCGGCCGCGCTCGCGCTGCGCAGCTCGGAGCTCGCCGCGTACCACGGCGCCGAGCACATCTCCATCGGCACGTACGAGCACGGTCCCGGCGCGACGAAGGAGCACGAACGCTGCGGCGGCCATCTCGTCGGACCGCTCGTGCTGACGTCGGCGGCGGGCAACGTGCTCGCCGGTCTCGCGCCGGAACGCACGCGCAACTCGGCCCGCGCGGCGGCGCAGCTCGGCGCGCTCGCCGCGTCGACGGAGATCTTCGGCTGGATGACGCGCAACCCGGGTCATCCCGTCGCGCAGGCGCTGTCCCGGCCGGGCCACGAGCTTCAGCACCGGCTCTCGACCGCCGAGCCGTCGGCGGAGCAGCTGGAGGTCGCGGAAGCCGCGCTCGCCGCGTGCCTCGCGCTCGAGCTCGACGATGGCGTCACCGCCGGCTCGTAGGCAGCGGCTCGACCCCGGCATCTTCGACCTCCCGGTCGAGAAGATGCGCGCCGGGTGGTACACGGACGCGTACTTCAACCATGCGCGCGCAACGCTGATCGAGGACGGACGCCGGCCGCGCGTGATCGTGCAGGTGTTCCAGAAGAACCAGTCGTGGCTCGGCGGCATGGACGAGGCGATCGCGATCCTGAAGCTGTGCGCGCACGACGGCGACGGGATCGAGATCCGCGCGCTGCACGACGGCGACCGGATCGAGCCGTGGGAGACGGTGATGACGATCGAGGGCGACTACACGACGTTCGCCCATCTGGAGACGGTCTATCTCGGCACGCTCGCACGGCGGACGCTGATCACGACCAACGTCGTGCACGTGCTCGAAGCGGCGAACGGCAAGCCGATCATCTTCATGCCGGCCCGGCACGACCACCATCGCGTCCAGACCGGCGACGGCTACGCCGCGTTCGTCGCGGGGAGGATCGTCGGCGCCGAGATCGGAGTGACGACCGACGAGCAGGCGTCCTGGTGGGGCGGCCGCGGCATCGGCACCGTGCCGCACTCGCTGATCGCGTCGTACGGCGGCGACACCGTGCTCGCCGCACGGACGTTCGCGGACTGGGCGTCGCCGGAGACGAACGTGACCGTGCTCGTCGACTTCGAGAACGACTCGGTGCGCACCGCGCTGGAAGTGGCCGACGCGCTCGGCGACCGGCTGTGGGGCGTACGGCTCGACACGTCGGAGTCGCTCGTCGACCGCTCGCTCTGGAGCGAGCTCGGCGACTTCAGGCCCACCGGCGTGAACGAGCGGCTGGTGCGGAAGGTGCGCGATGCGCTCGACGGCGCCGGCCACGAGCAGGTGCGGATCGTCGCCTCGGGCGGCTTCACGGTGGAGAAGATCCGCGAGTTCGAGGAGAAGGGCGTTCCCGTCGACGCGTACGGCGTCGGCTCGTCGCTCATCCGCGGCTCGAACGACTTCACCGCCGACGTCGTCGTCACCGACGGGAAGCCGTCCGGGAAGGTCGGGCGGAGCTACCGCGAGAATCCGCGGCTCGAGCTCGTCACTTGATCTCGAGATAGACCGATCCGGCGGCGGGCCGGCGGTCGAACAGTCGCTGGAGCCGCGCCTGCAGCTCGAGTCCGCGCCGCTGCCAGCCGTACTTGCGGCGCAGCAGCGTGGTGACGAGCTCCTCCGTCTCGGGCCCGAGCACCCGCGCCTGCGCGGCCACGCGCGGACCGCGCTCGCGGCCCTTGAAGTCCGACGGTGCGACGAGCACGCGCGGATCGCGCCGGATGCGCTTCACCTTCCACGTGTTCTCGCCGGTCCAGACGAGCAGCCGCTCGCCGTCGTCGCTCACCACCCACACCGGCGTGGAAGCGGTGCTGCCGTCGCGCCGGTAGGTGGTGAGGCTGATGTAGCGCTGTCCTGCGAGCTGCCCGAGCATCGCCGCCTCCATGTATACGCCGTATACCGAAAAGTGTACAGCGTATACTCGCGCGATGACGAGGCTCGATCGCGACGCGGTGCTGCAGGCGGGACTCGCTCTCGCGGACGAGTCTGATCTCGCCGCGGTGACGCTGCGCCGGCTCGCCGACCGCCTCGCTGTCACGCCGATGGCGCTGTACCGGCACGTCGCCGGCAAGGACGATCTGCTCGACGGGATAGCCGATCTGCTCTACGCCGAGCTGGACGTCCCCGAGCCGACGGGCGACTGGTGGGACGAGCTCGCAGCGCTCGCGCGTTCGACGAGGCGCGTCCTGCTCGCGCATCCGTCCGCCGCGCCGCTCTTCTCCCGCCCGCTCGCCGGCCCGAGCTCGCTGCGGCTCGGCGATGCGCTGCTGGGAACGCTCCAGCGGGCCGGGTTCTATCCCGCCGAGGCGGAGGAGCTGCACGACCAGCTGACCGGCATGGTCTTCGCCCTCGTCGCACCCGAGCTGCACCCGGGCCCGAAGCGCGGGCGGCGCGCGCGCGATGCCGCCTTCGAGCGCGGAATCGAGCTCCTGCACGCGGGGCTCCTGGCCCGGCTCGGGCGGAAATAGCGCCCAACCAAGCGGCCCTGTCACTCGGCTAAGGGATTCGCGCTCTCCTGCCGATGAGGTCGAGGGATGATCGGCAACTGGCTCGACTGGTTCTCCAATTTCGCGACGACGTGGCTCCCCGTCGCGTTCTTCCTCGTCCTGATCCTGACGCTGTGGCTGCTCTGGAAGATGGTCGGGATGATGCCGAAGGTGCGGCCGGCGTCCGTCGACTCGCGCTCGAAGACGAGCGTCACCTGGGGCGACGTCGCGGGCGTCGAGGAGGTGCGCGCCGAGCTGATGGAGGTCGTCGACTTCCTGCGCAACCCAGAGCGCTTCGAGCGCCTGGGCGCGAAGGTGCCGAAAGGACTGCTTCTGTACGGACCGCCGGGCACCGGCAAGACGCTGCTCGCAAAGGCGGTCGCGCACGAATCCGGTGCGAAGTTCTACTCCGCGAGCGCGTCGTCGTTCGTCGAGATGTTCGCCGGCCTCGGCGCGGCGCGCATCCGCAAGCTGTTCGCCGAGGCGCGCAAGCACCAGCCAGCGATCGTCTTCATCGACGAGCTCGACGCGGTCGGCGCCCAGCGCAGCGGCCACGGCTTCAACCGTGAGCAGGACCAGACGCTGAACCAGCTGCTCGTCGAGCTGGACGGCTTCGAGGGCGCCGAGCAGGTCGTCGTCATGGGAGCGTCCAACCGGATCCAGGATCTCGACGCGGCGCTGCTCCGCCCGGGCCGGTTCGACCGGCAGCTGCTCGTCGCGCCGCCGGACCTCGCCGGGCGCGAAGCGATTCTCGGCGTGCACACGCGCGGGAAGCCGCTCGGACCGGGAGTCGACCTGCACCAGATCGCCCGCCAGACATCGGGTCTCACCGGCGCAGAGCTCGCGAACATCTGCAACGAGGCGGCCATCTTCGCCGGACGGCGCAGCGACAAGTACGTGAACCACAAGGACTTCGACTCGGCGATCGAACGCGTCGTCGCCGGCGTCCAGCAGAAGAAGGTGCTGACCGAGAAGGAACGGCGGATCCTCGCGTACCACGAAGGCGGCCACGCGCTGATGGCGCATCTGATGGGCGCCGCCATGGAGCTGCAGAAGGTGACGATCGTCTCGCGCGGCGATGCGCTCGGCTACGCGTTCTACCTCCCGGAGGAGGACCGCTACCTCCACACGAAGGACGAGCTGATCGATCGCATGATCGTCGCGCTCTCGGGACGCGCCGCCGAAGAGGTCGTCTTCGGCCGCGTCACGAACGGCGCCGCGAACGATCTCGAGAAGGTCACCGACATCGCCCGCGCCATGGTCTTCGAGTGGGGCATGGCCGAGGCCGTCTCGTCGCGCACGATGCGCGCCGACAACTACGCGCTGTCGGAGGCGACGAAGCGGCTCCGCGACGAGGAGCAGGCGAGCCTCACCGACTCGGCATACGAGGAAGCGCTACGTCTGCTGCACAAGCACCGTGCGCCGCTCGACCGCGTCGCGCTCGCGCTGCTGGAGAAGGAGACGCTCGTGCGCGACGAGGTGCTCGCGCTGATCGCGGACGTCGAGCCGGAATCGCGTGCGTCCGAGTCGGTCGGCGTCCCGCGCGTAGTCGCGGTGCAGCGCCCGCGCCCGCTGCCCTAGCCGGTCAGCTTCGAGATGTCGATCGCGCCCTTCGGCGCGGTGATCGGAACGATCGTGCCCCACTGGTCGAAGGTGATCTTTCCCTCCGCGCCGTTCCCCGGGCTGACCAGCTGGATCGGATACGGCTGTCCGGTCGTCGCGACGTAGAGCGTGCCGCCGCCTTTGCCGTCCGTGAGGGCGATCACCTTCTGGCCGTTCACGGTCGTGACCGCACCCTTCGTCAGCTTCCCGTGGGCGCTGAGCGAGCCCTGGAAGAACTTCACCTGGTCGGTCAGCGGCGTCAACGGGGCGAACTTGCCGCTGCCGGCAGAGCTGACCAGCCACTTGCCCTCGAGCAGCTTGGCGGCCTTCGCGCCCGCGAACCGCGTGTAGAACGCGTTCGAGCCGCGGACGAACGCCTTGTCTCCGACCCGGATGATGTCGAAGCCGGTGCCGTTCTCGCTCATGTGCCCCTTGCCGCCCTTGCCCTTGACGAGATGGAGGTTGAGCGTGAGGGGCGTTCCGTTCTGCGCGATCTTGCCGGAGACGTGGACGCCCGCTGCCTGGAGCGCCGCCACCTCCGCCGCCGCGAGGATCTGGTTCGGGGTCTTCGCGGCCACGCCGTTCGACGACGGGCCGCTGCTGCCGCAGCCGGCGAGCAGAGTGACCGCCGCGACGAGGCAGGCGAGCAGAGCGACGCGCACGCGCGCAGTCTCTCGCACAGACCGGCTAGCATCGAAACCATGGAGGCGAGCGGGATCCATCACGTCGGAGTGGCCGTCGTCGACCTGGACGAGGCCGTCCAGACGTACGAGCGGCTGTTCGGCGGCCGGCTCGAACATCGCGAGCGCGTCGAGGAGCAGGGCGTCGAGGCGGCGTCGATCCGGATCGGCGAGAGCCGCGTCGAGCTCCTGGCCGCGCTCGGCGACGACACGCCGGTCGGCAAGTTCCTCGCGAAGCGCGGGCCGGGCATGCACCACGTCGCGTACGGGGTGGCCGACATCCACGCTGCGCTCGCCGGGCTCGCTGATGCGGGCGCCGAGCTGATCGACACCGAGCCGCGGCAGGGGATGTTCGGGCTCCAGGTCGCCTTCGTCCATCCGGAATCCGTCCACGGCGTTCTCTCGGAGGTGGTGTCAGATGGCTGACGGCGATCGCGTTCGGGTCGAGATCGGCTTCGAAGGCGGGCAGGTGATCGGCAGCTTCGTCGACATCGACTCCGCCGACCAGTTGGAAAAGGCCCTGCACGAGGACGGGCCGCGGGTGATCGTGCTCGACAGCGAGGACGGGCCGTACCACGTGGTCGTGCCGCGGGTCGCCTACTTCAGGCGCTTCAGCCGCGCGAGCCGCGTCGGCTTCGCCTAGCGCGTGGCCCTGGAAGTCGGGATCGTCGGCCTGCCGAGCTCCGGCAAGTCGATGCTGTTCGAGGCGCTCACCGGTGCGAAGGCACACGGTGAGGTCGGGATGGCTGCGATTCCCGATCCGCGGCTGCAGCAGCTCGCCGACGTCGTCGATGCGCGGAAGGTCACCGCCGCGGCGATCCGCGTCGTCGAGGTGCGCGGCACCGGGCCTGCGCTGCTCGGCAACCTCCGCCAGGTCGACGCGCTGCTCGTCGTGCTCGACGGCTTCTCCGGCACGCACGTTCCGGCCGACGATCTCGAGACGCTGAAGCTCGAGCTGCTCGTCGCGGATCGCGATCACGTCGAGCGGAGGCTCGAGCGCGTCGCGAAGCAGGCGAAGTCGGGCGACGCGACGTTGAAGAAGGAGGCGGAGACGCTGGAGCGGCTGCTCGCGCATCTCGACTCGGGCAAGGCGCTCGACGACTGGACGGAGGAGCTTCCGCCTGAGCTGGAGCCGCTGACGACGAAGCCGTTGATCGCGATCGAGAACGGCGCCGCCGGGATCGATTTGAAGCTCGAGGCGGAGCTGGCAGAGCTGCCGGACGAGGAGGCGGCCGAGTTCCGCGGCGCCGGCGAGTCCGCGCTCGGCGAGGTGGTGCGGCGGCTGGCGGAGACGCTCGACCTGATCACGTTCTTCACCGCCGGAGAGAAGGAGACGCGCGCGTGGACGCTGCGCCGCGGGGAGACCGCGATCGACGCGGCCGGGACGATCCACTCCGACATCGCGCGCGGCTTCATCCGCTGCGAGGTGATCCGCTGGGACGACCTCGTCCGCCTCGGCTCGCACGCCGAGGTCTCGCGCGCCGGCCTGCAGAAGCTAGAAGGCAAGACGTACGTGATCGAGGACGGCGACGTCCTCAACGTGCGGTTCAACGTCTGACGACAGAGCGGCAGCGATGACCCGCGAGGTCGCCGCTGGTCGCCGGCGTGAGCGGTGGAAGTTGAGACCGCGTCGGCGATGACGGCTGCACGCGGGAACCGCATCTCGCAGTTGCTACATATATCATAGTATGGAGTACATGCCCGGGGAGAGGGGCGCATCGTCAGAGTGATCGCTACCGATCGGCCGCTCGGTCGGTCGAGTCATGACGCCGTGGGGGACGCCCCTCCGGCGCTGACACGGAGCGCACGGCGGCTCCGCAACTGGGTGCGGGACAGCCCGAGCGGGCTGGTCGCGCTCGCGCTCGCGGTCGGCGCGGGCGCGGGGGCGGGTGCGGTGTTGTTTCGGTACTTGATCCTCGGCTTCACCGAGCTGTTCACTGGTGCTCGCGACTACAGCGCCGGCGGTCATGCGGCCTACGGGCACTCCCACGGTGTCGGCTTCTGGCTTGTCGTGTTGGTACCGGTGATCGGGGGGCTGCTGTACGGGCCGTTGATCCATTTCTTTGCGCGCGAGGCGCGTGGCCACGGTGTGCCGGAGGTGATGTATGCGGTCTCCGAGCAGGGTGGACGGATCCGGCCGCAGGTGGCGGTGGTGAAGTCGCTTGCTTCGGCGCTGTGCATCGGGGCAGGAGGCTCGGTCGGCCGGGAAGGCCCGATCGTGCAGATCGGCTCGGCGCTCGGCTCGGCGCTCGGGCAGCTGACGCGGCTACCCGAGCAGCGACTGCGCATCCTCGTCGCCTGCGGCGCGGCCGGCGGCATCTCGGCGACCTTCAACGCACCGATCGCGGGTGTCTTCTTTGCGCTCGAGCTGATCCTCCGCGATTTCGAGGCGGAGTCGTTCGGTGTCGTCGTCCTCTCCTCGCTGGTGGCAGACGTCATCGGTCGCGCCGCCTTCGGCTCGCACCCGTTTCTGACGCTCCCGGGTTTCCAGCTCCGCTCGCCGCTCGAGTACCCGCTGTACGCCGGGCTCGGAGTGCTCGCGGCGCTTGTCGGCGTCGCGTTCATCCGCATCCTCTACGGCAGCGAGGACCTCGCCGATCGGCTCTGGCGCGGACCGGAGTGGCTGCGGCCGGCCGCCGGCGGGCTTCTGCTGGGGCTCGTGCTGCTTGTCCTGCCGGAGCTGTACGGCGTCGGCTATCCGCCCCTGGAGAACGCGATCCACGGACGGTACGTCGTCTGGCTGCTGCTCGCCCTGCTTGCCGGGAAGATCCTCGCCTCGAGCCTGACGATCGCGATCGGCGGTTCCGGCGGCGTCTTCGCGCCGGCGCTGTTCATGGGCGCGATGCTCGGCAGCGCCTACGGCGCCGGTGTGCACCACCTGCTTCCGGGACTGGCCGCGCCCGCCGGCGCGTACGGGCTTGTCGGGATGGGTGCCGTCTTCGCCGCCGCCGCGCGCGCCCCGATCACGGCCGTGATCATCATCTTCGAGCTGACCGGTGACTACCGGATCATCCTGCCGCTGATGTTCTCCGTCGTTCTGGCAACTGCTGCGTCACACTTCCTCAGCGGCGACACGATCTACACGCTGAAGCTCCGGCGCAGGGGGGTCGATGTGATGCGGGGACACGGTCGCAACCTGATGCAGCTCCTCCGTGTCGGCGACGCGATGCAGCCGCTGCCCGGGGCGGTAAAGGCCGAGACGCCGCTCGACCAGGTCATCGCCCTTCTCGGCAACGCCCCTTCCGACGGTCTCCCCGTCGTCGACGCCGACGGCGCCAATCGAGGGATCATCACCTCGCAGCAGGTCGAACGCGCGCTGCGAGAAGACGCACTCGAGGCCACCGCCGGAGATCTCGCACAGGACGCGCCTGCGCTCACGGCCGACCAGACGCTCGAACAGGCCCTCGGCGCCCTGCTGCACGCCGGGTCGGGGCTTCCGGTCGTCGACCCGGACGACGGCACCCCGGCCGGCTGGCTCACCCACCTCGACATCCTCCGCGCCTACAACGCCGAACTCGAGCGGGGCACGGCCGGATCTGGAGGGCGAGCATCTCAGCCGCCTCGACCAGTGAGACTCGCGTCGGCAGGCCCCCAGCGTCACCGACCGCACGCCCGACAGCATTGATCTCGGATCTCGAACAGAGACGCCGGCGCCGTTACGGCTTCTTGCGGATCACCTTTCCCGTCGGCGAGAGCACATACCAGAGGCCGCCGTTCAGGTTCAACGCCTGCCCGTTGGCGACGCCCGAGCGAGTGTCGGCGACGTAGGTGTAGAGCGGCCACCGTGCATAGGTGACGACGCGGCCCCCGGCTGGATCGGGGTCGCTGCTGAGGAGCTTCTGCTTCGCCTCTCCCGACGCCGCCGGCTTCTGGCCCTTCGCCAGCTTGAGCGGAGGCCAGATCGCCGCGCACGCGCCGACACAGGTGACCCTCTTGCTCTTGTCCGGGACGAACATGTACAGCGTGCGGCCACGGCTGTTCACGAGCACGCTGCCCAGTCCGGCCAGCTTCCTCGTCGAGACCCGGACCGTGCCGGACGCGGTCGAGCTCACCGCCGCCGACGACCGAGCTGCGGACGCGCCGTCGCGGGTCGTCTGGGACGAGCTCTCGGCCGCGCTGCCGCCTGCGGTGAGCATCGCAACGGCGACGGCGGCCGCACACGCCATCGATGTGCCTGCGGCTTGCCTCACTGTCAGCCCCCTTGCTTGTCTCGCCGCGGACGCAGCGGGACTCACTGACGGAGTAGCAAACGGGCAACCCTACGAACTAGATCATGACATGAAGTTTTACGAATGCTTAACCAGGCAGCAACGTGCTCAGGCGCTTGCGGCGCGGAACCGCCGGTCGACCTCGCGAAAGACGGCGGCGAGCGCGTCGCGATCGTCGCGCAGCGCAGCGAACGCGTGCAGGAGCCGCCGCTCACCCTCGGCGGTGAGCCGCAGCAGCCAGACCCGCCCATCCTCACTGGAAGCACGCCGCTCGACCAGGCCGGCCTCCTCGCTCCGCTTCACCAGCTCTGTCACCGCGGTCTGCTGAAGCTGCAGCAGCTCGCACAGCTCCGTCACACGAAGCTCGCCCTGCGACTTGATCATCAGCAGCAGGTCGTAGCGCTGCGAGGTGAGGCCCGCCTGCGCCGCAACTGCGTCCGTCCGCGCAATGAAACGGCGCAGCTCCGTGCGATACGCCGCCGCACGCGAGAGCTCGGCCGCAAGCGGGCCGCGAGCTCGTGGACTGCGAGCCGCCACGCCGGCAGTTGTACCAGAGCGTGAACTACACCCATGCACCAGTGCCCGTGTCGTGATGGCGTGGCGGGGTCGTACGCCCCCGCCACGGTTGGCTCAGGAGCCGCAGCAGCCGTCGCCGCACTCCGGGCAGTCGCAGTTCGCGCGCATCGCGTCACCTCCTTTCATCGATATCCGTCGATGATGCTACATTGAAACATATCGATGAAGACGCTGACGGTTCTCCCGACCCTCTGCTGCGGGCCTGACACACCGGTGCTCGCCGAGGCGGAGCGCGACGCGCTCGCGGCGCAGTTCAAGGCGCTCGCGGATCCGACGCGGGTCGCCATCGTCAACCGTCTCGCAGCCGTCGACGAGGTCTGCGTGTGCGACTTCGTCGCGGCGCTCGATCTCGCGCAGCCGACGGTCTCGCATCACCTGAAAGTGCTCCGCGACGCGGGTCTCGTCGAGTCGAGCCGCCGCGGCACGTGGGCGTACTACCGGCTCGTCCCGGACGCGGTCGGCGCGCTGCGCGACGCGCTCGGTGGATGATGCTGCGCGAATGACGCGCGTCCTCTTCGTCTGCGTCCACAACGCCGGCTGCTCGCAGATGGCGCAGGCGCTCTACGAGCGGCGAGGCGGCGAGGCGCGCTCGGCCGGCTCCGAGCCGGCGGACGAGCTGCAGGAGGCAGTCGTCGAAGCGCTCGAGGAGATCGGGATCGACGTCTCGCAGCGGCGCCCGCGCAAGCTCACGGATGACGACGTTGCCTGGGCTGAGCTCGTGGTGACGATGGGCTCCGGCGATGCGTGCCCCATCCTCCCGGGCACCGACTACCTGGACTGGGAGCTGCCGGATCCGGTCGGGCTCTGCCTCGAGGAGGTCCGTGAGCTGCGGGCCGTCGTCGCGGATCGCATCGACGCGCTTCCGCTCTAGCCGGCGCTGATCATCACGACGCCGGCGAGCGTGGCGACGATGCCGACGTCCTGCGAGATCTGCACGCGCTCGCCGAGGACGATGCGCGCGAGCAGCACCGTCACCACGGGATAGAGCGACGCGAGCACGGAGACGACGCTGAGCAGACCGTGCTGCGACGCCGCGGCGAACAGCACGTTCCCTCCCGTGTCGAGGAATCCGATCGCGACGAGCGCCCACAGATGCGGACGGAAGCCGTGCGGCACCTTCCGCCGCAGAAGCACGATCGTCCAGATGACCGTCACCGACGTGCAGCGGAAGAGGAACGACGGCCAGAGCCAGTCGTGCGCGGCCGCGGCGTGCATCGGCACGAAGTAGCCGCCGAACGCGACCATCGCCAGCAGCGCCCAGCCGACGCCGGCCGCGAGACGCGTCCGCTGCTCGTGCCGCTCGACCGACGCGAGCGCGCTGCCCCCGATGGCGGCGACGAAGCCGATCTCCTGCACGTGGCTGACGTTGTCGCCCGACGCGAGCCCCCAGATCACCGGGAACGCGGCCGCGACCGACGCGACCGGGACGACGACGCTCATCGCGCCGGCGGCCATGCCGCGGTAGAACGCGAACAGCCCCAGCGTCCCGAGCACCGCCGACAGGCACGCCCACCAGACCTCCGGTCCCGGCGGCGCCGTGCCGCGCACGGCGACCGCGATGCCGAGCGCGACGAGCCCGAACGGCTGCGACAGCGCCATCACCGACAGCGCCGGCATGACCCGGCTCTTCAGTCCGCCGAGGAAGTCGCCGACGCCCCAGGCAAGGCTGGCCCCGAGCGCGAACGCGCCTGACAGCACTACTCGGCCGGAACCGGCCGCGTCTGGGCGACCGCGTCGAGCTGGTTCGCGTGGTAGAGGACGGCCGCCTCGGCCGTGCGCGCGGCCCGCAGGTCGTGGTGGCACGCGACCGCGTGCAGCAGCTCCGCCGGCGCACCGGCGTCCTCGAGCATCCGCAGGCCGAGGTGCACGTGGCCGAGCAGCCGGCCCTCCTCCGTGGGCTGGAAGATCGGCGGCGGACCGAGCTCCCGCGTGCGCCCGACGTCGTGCACGAGCGCGGCCGCGAGCAGCAGGTCGGCGCGGAGGCGCGGATGCAGCTGCGTCAGCTCGTGGCAGATCGTCCCGACGCCGACGGTGTGCTCGAGCAGCCCGCCTGCGTACGAGTGGTGGCCGTCCGGCGTGGCGGGATACGTGCGCAGCGGCGCGGCGCCGAGCACGCGGGCCACGAGTCCGCGCAACCCGTCGTCGCGGATCTCCGCGGCGAGAAACTCGAGGAACCCGGCCAGCTCGTCCGCGTCGCGGCGCATCGCCGGCGCCATCGCCTCCGGGTCGACGCCCTCCGCCGGCTCGAGCGTCCGCACCTCGACCTGCAGCTTGTCGCGGAACCGCTCGACGCGGCCGAGCACGCGCACCGCGTCGCCTTCCGCGAAGCGCGCGTCGAGCAGCTCGACGTCGTTCCACACGCGCGCGGAGATGCGGCCGCTCGGATCGACCAGCTCGAGCGCGAGATACGTCGCGCCGTTGCGCGTGCGCAGCCGCTCCTTCTTCGCCACCGCGTAGACGCCCTCGACGGTGCGGTTCTCCTCGAGCTGCGCGATCGCCGTCACGAGGCGAAGTCTAGGGTTTGGACATTCCGACGAAGAGGAGGGGAGCGCGATGGTCGACGAGGCGCGTCTGGAGAAGGTGAGCTCGGGACTGGCGCCGGTCAGCCCCGGCTGGTTCGTGGTCAACGCCGGGGAGGCGGCCTGGGTGCGGAACGACGCCTTCGGCGCCCGCTGCAACTTCGAGGGCAGCGACCGCGCGCTGGCGGAGCGGCCCGACGCCGAGCGGCAGTGGTTCGCGGAGGTCGGGTACACGCTGGCCGTGCTCGAGCCGGGGAAGCCGACCGGGATGTATCACGCCGAGTCGTGCCAGGAGGACTTCCTCGTGCTCGCCGGCGAGTGCCTGCTCGTGATCGAGGAGGAGGAGCGACAGCTGCGTGCCTGGGACTTCGTCCATTGTCCCGCGGGCACGCGCCATGTCTTCGTCGGCGTCGGCGAGGAGCCGTGCGTGATCTTCATGATCGGCGCGCGCGGTGCGGGCAAGACGCTCCTGTATCCGCGTTCCGACGTAGCGCTCGCGCGCGGCGCCGGTGTCGAGACGGAGACGAACGCGCCAGCGGAGGCGTATGCGCCGTTCCCGCGCTGGGGGCTCGGCCGGCCGGGTGCGTGGGAGGCGCTGCCCTGGAGCTAGGCGAACGCGATCACGCTGCGAATCCCGTCCTGCGCCTCCATCAGCTCGAAGCCGCGGTTCACCTCGTCCAGCGTGATCCGGTGCGAGATGAGCGGTGCCACGTCGATCTCGCCCGCGAGCCAGCGGTCGACGAGCTGCGGGACGCCGTCGCGTCCCTTCACGCCGCCGAAGGACGAGCCGGCGACGCGGCGGCCGGTGATGAGGAACCGCGGTACGACCTCGAGCGTCTCGCCGCGGCCTGCGACGCCGCACACGGTGGCGAGGCCCCAGCCCATGCGCGCCGACTCGACCGCCTGCCGCATCACCGAGACGAGCCCGGTCGCCTCGAAGGTGTAGTCGGCGCCGAAGCCGCCGGTCAGCTCGACGATCTGCTGCACCGTCTCCGGGCCCGCGTCGAGGAGGTCCGTCGCGCCCTGGCCGCGCGCGAGCTCGAGCCGTCCCGGTGACAGGTCGACCGCGACGATCCGCTCCGCACCCGCGAGCCGGCAGCCGGCGACGGCGCCGAGCCCGACGAGGCCCGCGCCGAAGACGACGCAGGTCGATCCGGGCGCGCACCTTCGCCGTGTTCAGCGCCGCGCCGAGCCCGGTGGAGAGCCCGCACGCGAACACGCACGCCTCGTCCAGCGGCGCCTCCGGCGCGATCTTCGCCAGCGCGATCTCCGGCATCACGGTGTACTCGGCGAACGTGGACGTGCCCATGAAGTGCCGGATCGGCTCGCCGTCGCGCGACAGCCGCGCGGTTCCGTCCGGGAGATAGCCGAGGTTCTGCTGCTCGCGGATGGCCAGGCAGAGATTCGTCCGCTCGTCGAGGCAGTGGACGCACTCCCGGCACTGCGGCGAGAACAGCGTGACCACGTGATCGCCGGGCCGGACCGACTCGACGCCCTCGCCCACGCGCTCGACCACGCCCGCGCCCTCGTGCCCGAGCACCGTCGGCGCATAGCCGGACGGATCGGCCCCGGACGCGGTGTACAGGTCGGTGTGGCAGACGCCGCAGGCCACGAGCCGGACGAGCACTTCGCCCGCCCGCGGCTCCGCGAGTTCGAGATGCTGAACCACCAGCGGAGCGCCGAACTCCTCGAGGACTGCGGCCCGGATGCGCACGTTGCGATTATCGTCGAGGGTGATGGCCGACATCCGCCCCTTCCGCGCGCTCCGCTACGACGAGGCCGTCGCGGGGCCGCTGGCCGGTCTCGTCGCGCCGCCGTACGACGTCATCTCCCCGGAGCAGCGGCTCGAGTATCTCGGCCGCAGCCCGTACAACGTCGTCCGCCTGACGCTGCCGGACGACGAGGAGCAGGCGGCTCGCGATCTCTCCGACTGGCGGACACAGGGCGTGATCAAGCACGAGCCGGAGCCCGCGTACTGGTGGCTGTCGCAGGACTACGTCGGGCCGGACGGCGTCGCGCGGCGGCGCGAGGGGTTCGTGGCGGCGCTGCGGGCCGAGCCGTACGAGAACCGCGTGATCCTCCCGCACGAGCGCACGCACGCGGGCCCGAAGGAAGGGCGGCTGCGCCTCCTGCGCGCGACGCGCACGCTGCTCGAGCCGATCTTCCTGCTCTGGGACGGAACCGTCGAGCTGGACGGGCTCGCCGAGCCGGATCTCATGGTTACGGACGGGGATGTGGCAGCGCGGCTGTGGCGGCTCGACGCGGAGTTCGGCGACGCGCTCACCGAGGAGCTCCAGGATGCGCAGCTGCTGATCGCCGACGGCCATCATCGCTACGAGACGACGCTTGCGTTCCACGCCGAGGACGGCACGGAGGAGTCGGCCTGGCTGATGGTCGTGATCGTCCCGACCGACCAGGAGGGGCTGACCATCTTCCCGACCCACCGCGTCGCGCAGTCCGTGAACGGCGTCAGCGGGACGCCGATCGACCAGCCGGCCGATGACCTGCCGGGACTCGTCCTCTACCGCGGCGAAGGCCGCTACGAGCTGATCGAGGCGGACGGGCTCGATCCCGAGGTGGTCGACCGGCTCGCGCCGCAGGGCGTCACGTACACGCCGCATGCGCGCGAGGCCGTCGCCGCCGTCGACCGCGGCGAGGCGGAGGCTGCGTTCCTGCTGCGGCCGACCCGGATCGAGGACGTCTGGGAGATCGCGGGCCGCGGCGACGTGATGCCGCAGAAGAGCACGTTCTTCTATCCGAAGCTGACCTCCGGCCTGCTGTTCATGCCGCTGTGACCGACTGGCTCGCCGTTTGCCGCGGCGCGGTCGAGGACGTCCGCGGCGTGCTCGAGACGCTGCCGACGCGGGTCGAGCGGGAGCCGGTGGTCGGTGCCGGGCTCGGCGGCGACGACACGACCGCGATCGACCAGGCGGCGGAGGACGCGATCGTCGCACGCTTCCGCGACCTGGACGTGACCATCGTGTCGGAGGAGGTCGGCCGCATCGGCAACGGCTCGACCATCGTCGTCGTCGACCCCATCGACGGCTCGATCAACGCGAAGCGCGGCATTCCCTTCTTCTCGCTCTCGATCGCGATCGCCGAGGGCGAACGCATGGACGACGTCTTCTTCGGCTACGTCTACGACTTCGGCACCGGGGAGGAGTGGACCGCCACGCGCGGCGGCGGCGCGCAGCTGAACGGCGAGCCCCTCGGCGGGGTGCTGCCGAAGGACGTGATCGACGTCCTCTCCTTCGAGGCGACGCGGACGGAGTTGATCGCGCGCGACGCGCCGAAGATGCTCGGCGTCGCCGGGCGGCTGCGGATCATGGGCTCGCTGGCGCTGACGCTGTGCCATCTCGCCGCGGGACGTCTGGACGGGGTCGTCTCGCTGAAGGGCGCCCGCTCGGTCGACATCGCCGCCGCCCAGCTGCTCGTCCGGGAGGTGGGGATCGCCATCGACCTGTTCGACGTGCCGGAGCCGTTCGGCGAGGCCCCGCTCGACCTGGAGGGCCGCTCCCGCGTGGCCGCCGCAGGCACGCCGGAGCTGGTCCGCCGGCTGGCGGACGCGCTGGCGGGTCAGTAGCGCGGCCGAGCCGGCCGCGACGCTTCCGTGACGGTTCCGTCACGGGGCCTGGCCCCGGCCGTCGGTTCTGGGACCGGGGCGGTTAGGCGGTTTGCGTGGCGGAACGAACGGCGGGGGCCAGGCCCCGATACGTAAAGATCACGCAAATGTGACGGCGGCGGTCTCGTGGCTGTCGTCCCGGCACGTTAGCCTCACTCCGACAGGGGATAGCCCGCCCGGGCGGCGGCGGCCGATCAAGGAGAACGACCGTGCCGTCGGTTGCCGCCTACCGAGGACGATTCGGGTCCGTGCAAGCAGAGCGCCTGCTCTGGAGGGCCGGATTCGGGCCGCGCACGCACGAGGCTGAGGCGCTCGCCAAGCTCGGGCTCGAGGGCGCGATCCACTCGCTCGTCTATCCCGGCCGCGAGCACTTCGTCGGCCACGAGCCGCACGACGACAAGGGCCACCCGCTCGCGCCGTACGACGCGTGGGGCCAGGACCACCTCTGGTGGCTCGACCGGATGGTGCGCACGTCGCGGCCGCTGGTCGAGCGGATGACGCTGATCCTGGCACGACTGGTTCGCCACCTCGAACCAGGGCGTCGGCTCGCAGCGGCTGATGATCGGCCAGAACAATCTCTTCCGCGAGCGCGGGCTCGGCAATTTCCACGACCTGCTGCTCGACGTGACGAAGGATCCGGCGATGCTGCTGTGGCTGAACGGCAGCGACAACTCGAAGTACTCGCCGAACGAGAACTACGGCCGCGAGATGATGGAGCTGTTCACGCTCGGCGCCGGCCGCGGCTACACCGAGACCGACGTGCGCCAGAACGCACTCGCGCTGACCGGCTTCCGCAACGACTGGAAGCCGAACGTCGGCGTCGTCAACTTCCGCTACGACCCGAAGTACCACGACGCGGGCGTGAAGACGATCTTCAAGAAGCGCGGCGCGTACACGTGGAAGGACTCGTGCCGGCTCGTCGTGACGCATCCGGACCACCCGTCGTTCTTCGTGAACAAGCTGTGGAGCTACTTCGTCCCGACCGCGCCCGACGCCGCGACGGCGAGCGGGCTGCAGCAGCTGTACGTGAAGAGCAAGTACGAGATCCGCCCCGTGCTCGAGGCGATCCTCCGTCACCCGGCGCTGTACGAAGGACCGCGCATGGTCAAGTCGCCGGTGCTCTACACCGCCGGCCTCCTCCGCCGGCTCGGCCGCGGGATCGACACGACGGCGTGGACGTGGCTCGACTCGATGGCGGGGCAGCAGCTGTTCTATCCGCCCAACGTCGGCGGCTGGGACGACACGCGCTGGCTCGACACGGCGACGTGGCGCGGCCGCTGGTGGATCGCGCAGTACGCGCTCAGCCCGTACGCGCTCGATCCCGGGAAACCGACCCAGCCCGACAACGCGCAGAAGCTCCTGCACGGCGCGATCGGCTTCTGGAACGAGCCGCCGATCGGCACGGGGACGCTGACCGCGCTGCAGACGTTCGCGCGCAACGCCGTCGGCGACGCGAAGGGACAGAAGTGGAAGCAGCAGCAGTACCCGCCGATGGTGCAGAACGCGCTGCGGCATCTGATCGCCGTCTCGCCGGAGTTCCAGACCGCATGAGCGACTGCAACCACTGCGACGGGCTGTCCCGCTCGCGGCTCCTGCACAAGGCGATCGCCGAGGCCGGACGCGGCCTGCCGGCGATCGAGCCGGGGATGCCGCTGCCGGCGGGAACGGGACTCTCGCGCCGCCGGTTCATCGCGCAGAGCATCGGCGCCGCGCTCGCCGTGTACGGCGGCTCGCGGCTCGGCTTCTCCGCCTTCGACGAGGGCATCGCCGCCGCCGCGTCGCTCGGCCCGCAGCCGGTGCTCGTGTCCGTCTTCCTCGAGGGCGGCGCCGACGCGCTGTCGGTGCTGTCGCCGCAGAGCGATCCGCTGTACCGGAAGCTCCGCCCGACGCTCGCGCTCAGCGGCGGCACGGCGCTCGCCGAGGATCCGGGGCTGTTCTGGCATCCGGCCACGTCGGGCATCGCGCAGCTGTACGGCGAGAAGAAGGTGACGGTGCTGCCCGCCGTCGGCTACACGCATCCGGACCAGTCGCACTTCACCTCGCGCCACTACTGGGAGGTCGGAGCGACGAGCACGCGAGCTGAACACCGGCTGGCTCGGCCGCTATCTCGACGCCGTCGGCACCGCGGACAATCCGCTGCAGGGCGTCTCGCTCGACGACACGCTCGCGCCCGTGCTCGCGACGGCGAAGGTGCCGGTGGCCGCGATCACCGCGCCCGACCAGTACGACTTCGGCAGCAACCGCGTCTGGGGCGAGGTGCAGGACCGGATGCTCGAGACGTTCGGGCTGTTCGGCGCGCAGCCGCCCGATGCGGGGCTGCGCACGGCCGGCGAGATCACCGTCCAGGTGGACAAGCTGCGCCGCCAGCTGCTGCCGTTCCGCGCAGCCGACGGATCGTCCGGGATCGTGAGCCCGGTCACGTACCCGAAGTCGGACGATCCGTTCCCGAGCAAGCTCGCCGGGCTCGCGGCGATGCTCGGCGCGAACCTGCCGCTGCGCGTGGTGGCGCTGTCGGCGCCGGGCGAGTACGACACGCACTCGGACGAGGCGGGCGCGCTCGCGCAGGGACTGCAGCTCACGTCGGACTCGCTGCTCGCGTTCCAGCGCGACCTCGAGGCGCGCGGCCTGTCCAACCGCGTGATCGTGCACGTCTGGTCGGAGTTCGGCCGCCGCGCGCAGGAGAACGGCTCCGCCGGGACCGATCACGGCGCGGCCGGCGTCGGCTTCCTCATCGGCTCGCGCGTGAAGGCACAGATGGTCGGCGAGTTCCCGGGACTGCAGAGCGGGCTCGACCAGGACGGAAACACGATCGAGACCGCCGACTTCCGCGCCGTCTACTGCGCGCTGCTGGAGCAGTGGTTCGGCGTCGACGCGGCCAAGGTCGTGCCGGGCGCGTCCGCGTTCCAGCGGCCGACGCTGATCGCGTGATCTTCGCGGCGCCGCCGCCCGCGCGGGTGCAGGTGGTCGCGCACGAGTTCTCCTTCGAGCTGTCGCGGCAGACGATCAAGGCGGGCGAGGCGATCGTCGAGCTGGTCAACCAGGGCCAGGACGCGCACGATCTGCGCATGCGCCGCACCGGCGGGACGCGCACCTACGTCTGGCCGACGGTCCAGCCCGGCAGGTACGCCGACCGCGAGTACCGGCTCCTTCCGGGCACGTATGTCCTCTGGTGCTCGCTCGCCGACCACCGACAGCTCGGCATGACGGCGACGCTCGTCGTGCGTCGCTAGCTGACCGACCCCACTCCGATCGTGCTCGTCGGCTCGTAAAGGCCACATTCACCCAAAAAGGGCACTCGCGCGGGCACGTACCGGACGATGTAGCTCCAGTACGACCTCTTTGACAACTGCGGCGAAGGATTCACGATGAAGAAGGACCATGTCGGGGGCTGCGATGGCTGCTGCCCCTGAGAACGGCATGCTGCGGTCGCCGGGGCCCCCACCGCTCGGTGCCATCCTCGTCCAGCGCGGTCTACTCACCGACGAGCAGCTTGCCGCGGCGCTCGCCGAGAACAAACGGACCGGGGAGCCGACCGGCGAGGTCATCGTCCGGCTCGGCTTTGCCACGGCCGCGACGATCGCGCAGGCTCTTGCCACCCAACACGGAGGGCCGCTCAAGACCGAGTATGGCTACGCGGTCGGCTTCAGCGGCTCCGCGTCGCCGGCAACCGCCGCAACAAGTGCTGCGCCCCCTGTCAGCGCCGTGCCGATGCAGCACCCGCGACAGGTCGCACCGACTCCGGTCGCCGGGGATCGGAAGCCGGCGCCCGTCCAAACACCAGTCTCGTCGGAGTCCGCCGCTACTCTTGCGCCGGTTTCCGGTCCCGTCGCGGCGGCTCCCGAGCAAGATGACACGCTCGCGGCTCAGTGGCAGCGCTACGCGCACCAGCTCGCCGCCCACCGCGAGGCTGCGATTAGGGAGGTCGAGGCGACGCAGGCACGTCTCGCCGAGCTCGAGGGGGTCATCGCGGCCCGGGATGGCGAATCTGCCGAGCTAGCGTCGATGCGTGAGCGTGTAGTCCGTCTGGAGACCGAGAGGACGGATCTCGAACGCGTGTGCGCCGACGCAAAGACGCGCAATGCGGAGCTCGAGCGCCAACTCGCTGAACTTCGGGCGTCGGCAGCTGCGGACGACGGCCATCTCGCCGCGGCAACGGCACGCGTCGCGAAGCTCGAGTCGTCGGCGGCTCGCGCTACCAAGTTGGAAGCCGAGTTGGCGAAGGCGCACGAAGAAGCAGCCCGCGGCGAGGTGGAGAAAGCCGCTCTGGCGTCGTCTCACGAGTCGACGAGGGTGCAGAACGCTGATCTGAAAAAGCGGCTAGAGGAACTCGAGACTCATCGTGCCCGTGGGGTCGAGCTCGAGAGGCAGCTCGAAGAGGCGACGGCCCAAATCGAGCAGCTCGAGAGCGAGCGGAGCGACGTTTTGGCGGTCGCGAAGGTGGTCGGCGAGGAGAAACGCGGCCGGGAACCCGACGACCACGCCGACGATCCCGCCCACCTGCTCTTCGTCCCCGGCCTCGACGGCTACCGGTTGGTCGAGCGGGATGGGCCACCGCCGGCTGCTGGCACGACTATCGAGCTCCCGGAGGATGATGGGGTGAGTTCCACGCTTCTCGTCTCCAAGGTCGGCGTATCACCGCTGCCTGGGACGCGCCGCCTAGCCTGCGCCTATCTCGTCAGTGCCGCGTGACTCCGCCGCTCCGACGCACCAGCCTTTAGGACCGCATACTTCGCCACCCGTTGCGGCTTTATACCGAGCCGGCAACTCGGTCCTAGTCGGCGAACCATTCTGAGTAGTCCGAAAATCTACGCGTTTCTTAGCCTTGTTCTCCCGAAACGCATTGACTCTTGGTCTAGTCACTCGATCGAGGTAGGACCAGGGACCCATTGATGGTCTCGGCGAAACCTCGCAGTATGGACTAGCTAATCGGACAGTATGGACTAGCCAATCAGGTAGTCGGGGTCTAGGGGTAACCGGGGGGAGCTGGGTATGACTGGAGGGCACGGAGGCCACGCGGCCACGCTTCGCGACTACCTGCACGTGGTCCAGAGGCGGAAGTGGATCATCCTGACGTCGGTCGTGCTGGTGCCGGTTGCGGCGATCGCGTTCTCGCTGCACCAGCAGAAGCTCTACCAGGCGTCCGCGCAGGTCTTGCTCAGCACGCAGAACCTCGCGAACCAGCTCTCGGGCACGCAGTCGACCGGCATCAACCTCGATCCCGCGCGGATCGCGCAGACGCAGGCCGAAGTTGCGCGCGTCCCGACAATCGCGCAGCGGGTGATCGCGCGCGTCGGCGTGACGGGCATGACCGTCCAACAGTTCCTGAACAACTCGAGCGTGACGGCGGCGACGAACGCGGACCTCCTCGGCTTCGACGTCACGAACCACGACCCCTCGCTCGCGCGGAAGCTCGTCGACGCGTACGCGCTCGAGTACACGAACTACCGGCGCGGGCTCGACACGGCGTCGATCCACAGCGCGCTCGTCACCGTCGATCAGCGGATCCGGCAGCTCGAGCGGGCCGGCGACACCAAGTCGGCCGTCTACCAGACCTTCGTCGAGCGGCAGGGGACACTCGCGACGATGGCCGCCCTCCAGACCGCGAACGCGTCGGTGGTGCAGCAGGCGGACCGCGTCGTGCAGGTGCAGCCGAAAACGAGCCGTAATGCCGTCCTCGGCGATCTTCCTCGGGCTCGTGCTCGGCATCGGACTGGCATTTCTGTGGGAGGCGCTCGACACACGCGTACGCAGCGCGCAGGAGATCGGCGAGAGGCTCGGCGGCCTGCCGCTGCTCGCGCGCGTCGCCACGCCGAGCAAGAAGCTCCGCGCCGAGAACCATCTGGTCATGCTCGACGACCCGACGGGCGTGCAGGCGGAGACGTTCCGCATGCTCCGGACGAACCTCGACTTCGTCACGCTCGACCGCGACGTGCGCACGATCATGGTCACGAGCGCGGTCGAGCAGGAGGGCAAGTCGACGACGATCGCCAATCTCGCGGTCGCGCTCGCGCGGGCCGGCCAGCGCGTGGTTCTCGTCGACCTCGATCTGCGCCGCCCGTTCCTGGACAAGTTCTTCGGCCTGACCGGACCCGGCATCACGCAGGTCGCGCTCGGACACGCGTCGCTCGAGAACGCGCTCGCGCGCATCGCGGTCGCGGAACCGGATCCGCGCCTGGCCCGCCGCGGCCGCCAGCTGAACCTCAACGCCGGCGGCAACGGACACGCGAACGGCAACGGAAACGGGAACGGAAACGGCGCGGCGAAGGTGGTCAAGGGCGTGCTCGAGGTGCTGCCGGCCGGCCCGATCCCGCCGGACCCCGGCGAGTTCGTCGGCCGCCCTGCGTTGAGCGAGATCCTCGCGCACCTGCGCGAGCGCGCGGACATCGTGCTGATCGACTCGCCGCCGATGCTTCCCGTCGGCGACGCGATGACGCTGAGCACGAAGGTCGACGGGATCATGCTCGTCACGCGGATGAAGATCGTCCGCCGCCACACGCTCAGCGAGCTCGCACGCCAGCTCGCGACGGTTCCGTCTCCGGTGCTCGGCTTCGTCGTCACCGGCGCCGGCGAGGAAGAGGGCTACGGGTACGGCTACGGGTACGGCTACGGCCACTCGTACGCGCGCCCGTACGAGCAGAGCGAGAAGGCGGAGCACGCGAGGAGCGAGACGTGAGAAGGACGCGCATCCTCGTCGCGGACTCGCTGCAGATCTTCCGCTCCGGCGTTCGCAACCTGCTCGCGCGCGAGAGCGACTTCGAGATCGTCGAGGCGGCGTCGTTCGACGAGGTGCTGCACGTCGTCGAGCAGGACTGCCCCGACATCGCGCTGATCGACCTCGAGCTACCGCCGTTCGGCGGCGTGGCGGCGGTGCAGCGGCTGGCGAAGCGCTGCTCGAGCTACACGATCGTGTGGAGCTTCGAGCCGTCCCGCGAGACGGTGCTGGCCGCTGTGCGCTCGGGCGCGCACGGCTTCCTGCACAAGGAGATCTCGCCGGACGGGCTCGTGCGCGCGCTGCGCGGCGTCGTCCAGGGCGAGGCTCCGCTGTCGCGCGACCTCGCGTCGCTGATGATCGACGCGCTGCACGGCCACGACGAGCAGACGCGTGCGCGCGATCGGGCCGGTGTCCTCTCTTCGCGTGAGCGCGAGGTCCTCGACCTCGTCGCTCAGGGCGCGCGAAACAAGCAGATCGCCGCGGCGCTGACGATCTCGGAGTTCACGGTCAAGCGCCACGTACAGAACATCCTGCAGAAGCTCGAGCTCCCGTCGCGCCGGGCGGCCGCGACGTTCTACCGAACTGCGTTCGGTCAAGAGGAGGCCCCTGTTGCCGCCACGCAGACCGCATGACCTCCACCCCACTGCGGCCCGGAGATTCCGCGCGACCCTTGGTCGCCGTCGTCTGCTCGGTGCCGTTGCTGGGAGAGGCCGTGCAGTCCGGGCTTGAGTTTCGCCGAGGTTCGCACCTTCGCCGATCGCGGCGGCGACATCGCCGGCCTGCTCAGCTGGCTGCTGCCTGACCTCGTAGTCGTCGACACCCGGGAGTGCGCCGTTGAGGCTGCGGCGTTCGCGGACGAGCACGACCTTCCCGTCGTGTATCTCTCCGTGCGCGACCGCACGCTGCGGCTGTACCGCGCCGGCGCGTGGGAGCAGGTCGACGACGGCGAAGGCCCGACGATCGAAGCGATCCGCAACATCGTCGCGGGCGCCCTCTTCGCGCGAGGAGGGCCAGTGAGATGAACGCAACGGAGCGCGCCGCCTTGCTCCAGGGACTCGAGATTCACGACGAGATGACAGCGGCCGTCGACGAACGGACGCTGGAGATCCTCGAGAGACGCCGCCGCACGGCGCGTGTCAAGCGTCGTGGCTGGCTGGTACGCCGACTGCTGCTCGTCGCCGACTTGACGGGCCTGATCGCGGCGATGGCGCTCGCAGAGTGGCTGGTCAACCGACACAACAGCATGGGCGTGCTGAACATGCGTGCCGAGATCATCGTCTTCCTCGCCACGCTTCCTGGCTGGGTGGTCGTCGCGAAGCTCTACGGCCTCTACGACCACGACGAGGAGCGGACCGATCACTCCACCGCGGACGACTTCGCCGGCGTGTTCCAGATGGTCACCGTCTGCACCTGGCTGTTCTGGATCGGCGCCTACGTCACCGGCCTTGCGCATCCGACGACGTCAAAGCTGCTGATCTTCTGGGCTGCGGCCATTGCATTCATGTCAATCGGCCGGGCGACGGCGCGCGACGATCGCGCGGCGAAACGCGATGTATCTGCAGAACGCGGTAATCGTCGGCGCCGGCGACGTCGGTCAGCTGATCGCGACGAAGTTTCTCCAACATCCCGAGTACGGGATCAACCTCGTTGGCTTCGTCGACTCGCAGCCGAAGGACAGGCGTGATGATCTCGAGCAGCTGACCATCTTGGGTGGTCCGGAAAAATTGGCAGCGATCGTCCGGCTGTTCGACATCGAGCGCGTGATTATCGCGTTCTCGAACGAAGCGCACGAGCAGACGCTCGATCTCGTCCGGTCGCTCAAGGACCTCGACGTCCAGATCGACATCGTGCCTCGTCTCTTCGAGATCGTCGGCCCACGCGTCGGGATTCACACGATCGAGGGATTGCCGCTCGTTGGCATTCCGCCCGTCGGGCTGTCGCGGTCGTCGAAGCTCCTGAAGCGCACGCTTGACGTGATCGTCGCAACCGTGACCTTGTTGGTGCTCTCTCCTGTGATGCTGGTGATTGCGATCGCCGTGAAGCTTGATTCGCCGGGACCTGTCCTATACCGGCATCGACGAGTCGGTTACAGGGGCGTTCCGTTTGATGTGCTGAAGCTCAGGACGATGAAGCTAGAGGCATGTCGCGGCGATCGGTACGGGGGGGCTGCGGCGGAAGCCGCGTTCGCAGAACTCATGAGCGACCCGGAGCAGGCCGGCGAGTTCGACAGGACATACAAGCTTCGGACGGATCCTCGGGTCACTCGAGTCGGACGTCTGCTTCGCAAGACGTCGCTCGACGAACTACCGCAGCTTCTCAACGTGTTTCTTGGCCAGCTCAGTCTCGTCGGGCCGCGTCCGGTGACGGCCGACGAGCTGGTCAGGTACGGCGAGTGGGCTCAGCAGCTGCTCGACATCAAGCCCGGAGTCACGGGCTATTGGCAGATCAACGGTCGGTCACAGTTGTCCTATGAGGACCGCGTCCGTCTTGACCTCGCCTACGCAACGGGCTGGTCGCTTGGCCTGGACCTACTGATCCTCGGGAAGACGATCCGTGTGCTCGCAACTCGGCACGGAGCCGTCTAGTGCGTCCTGACTCCGCCATCGACCTTCGCGAGCCTCCAGCACCGTTGGCGCCCGTGACGACGTCTACGGTTCGCGCACTCGTCGCACACGATTGGCTTGTCCAGTACGGAGGTTCGGAGCGTGTCGTCGAGGAGATCGTCCGAACGTTCCCCCGCGCCTCGGTACTGACCACGGTTCATGACCCCTCGGTGCTGCCCGAGTCGCTGGCCGGCGCGAAAACAACCTTTCTCCAGAAGATCCCCGCCGCGCGGGCCCATCACGAGTGGTTCCTCCCGTTGATGCCTCTTGCATGGCGCTTCGCAGAGCTCGGTGGCGAGCCCATCGACGCCGTGATCTCGAGCAGCCATGCATGTGCAAAGGCGGTGAGGGCCCCCGATTGCATTCCCCACGTCTGCTACTGCCACACACCGATGCGATACGCATGGGACTTTGCGTCCGAGGCCGAACGCTTTCCGATCGGTCTGCGCTCCTTGAGCCGACTTGCCATGGCCGCGTTCAGACGTTGGGATAGGGACGTCTCGGATCGGGTGGACGTTTTCGTTGCGAATTCGTCGGCAGTCGCGGACCGGATCCGGCGGTCGTACGGACGTGACGCTTTTGTCGTTCATCCGCCGGTTCGCACGGACTTCTTTACCTATGACGCCGCGGTCGAGCGCGAGGACTTCTTCCTGTTCGTCGGCAGGTTCGTCGCATACAAACGAGCCGATGCCGTGATCGACGCGTTCCGGGGACTACCCCACCGACTCGTCGTCGTGGGAAGCGGTCCCCAGCTGCCGAGACTTCGAGCAGCGGCGCCGGCCAACGTGACATTCGCCGGAAACGTGTCGGACGACGAGCTGCGTCAGCTCTATCGACGGGCGCGAGGCTTCGTCTATCCGGCCAATGAGGACTTCGGCATTGCGATGGCGGAGGCGCAGTCTTGCGGCACGCCAGTCGTCGCCTTGGAAGCCGGCGGCGCGCGCGACATCGTCGACCACGGCAACGACGGCGTACTCATTCCGGCCGCGCAGCCGGCTGCGATCCAGGCCGGTGTCATTTGCGTTTCCGGCCGAGCCTGGGATCACGAACGTATCGCAAGTCGTGGAAGGCGGTTCTCTGCGGTTCGCTTTCGTCGCGAGTTCCGAGACATCGTCGAGGATGCTGTCGCGACCTCGGCCTCGGGTCATGCAGGAGCCGTGTCGTCATGACACAGCTGGCGGAGTCAAGGTGGACCCGGTTCGCGGTTCTCGATCAGCTAGTCCTTTCCGGCTCCAACTTCTTGAGCCTCGTGATTCTTGCCCGCGCGTTGTCTCCTCACGAGTTCGGGGTATTCGTCTTGTGCTTCGCGACGATTGCGTTCGCGAACGGGATCCAGACTGCGCTCATCACGCAGCCGCACAACGTGCTCGGGAGCGTTCGCGTCGGCAGCGCGCGGTACGGCGCCTATACGCGGTCGACTGCCGCGGCGCAAGGCTACCTCCTCCTTGCACTTCTTCTCATCTTGGTGCTTGGAGGGTCGGCGCTCGTGCTAAGCGGCGTTCTCGGGTTCGGGGTCGTCATCGGACTGGCAGTTGCCCTCGTGGGCTGGCAGGCACAGGAGTTCGGTCGCCGAGTTCTGTACTCCGAGGGGCGGCTTCCCGAAGCAGTCATCAGCGACGTGCTCAGCTACGGGGGACAGGTCGTCGTGCTTGCAACACTCGCGGGCACGGGCACGGTGAGCGTCGCTGCCGCGCTGTGGACGATCGGTGCGACATCTGTCGTCGGCTTCGCATTCGCCGCGGCGAGACTCGGCACGAAGATCGTCCCACTCGCCGACCGCTCCTTCCTTCAGGAGAACTGGGGACTGGGCCGGTGGTTGTTCGGCGCGTCCATCGCCTACTGGTGCAGCACCGATCTGTTCGTGTTTGTTGCTGCAGTCCTGCTCGGCGTGACCGTGTCGGGTGGATTCAAAGCAGCCCAGGCGCTTCTCGGGCCGCTGAATATCCTGCTTATCTTCCTCGGCACGAACCTGCCGATCCTCTTCGCCCGGACGGCCGCATCCGAGCAGCGCAAGGCGAGGCTTGGGGCCGAGCGCTCGAGAGCGGTGCGGGCCGCACTCGTCGTCGTGCTGCTGTACGGGCTGCTGTTGACGCTCGCAGCGCGCCCGTTGCTCGTTGCGCTGTACGGCGCGCCGTACGGGCAGTTCGCCTTGCTGGTGCCCCTCTTTGTGGGCTACTACGCGGTCGCGACTGTGGCATCTGTTTACGGCGCATCGTTGACGGCTCAACTCCGGCCCGATCGTGTGTTTCGTGCGAATGTCGTAGGCGCCGTGTTCGCGGTTGTTGTTGGTTGGCCGCTGGTGATCGCGCTCGGCGTCGACGGCGCAGTGCTGGCGATGCTGGGAAGTCGCGGCGTTCAGGCGATCATGCTGCGCCGCGCAGCGCGCCAGGTCGAATCGGTCGGCGCGGCTGTTACCGGTGAGCGGACGGTCGTCCTCTTTTCGTACCACTACTTCGAGTCGAAGCGGAAGGCGGGTTTCCATTGGCTGGCGGAGGCATACTCACGTCTCGGTTGGCGCGTCGTGTTCGTGACGGCTCCGATCAGCCGCCTCTCGCAGTTGATGGGCGACTATCGCTTCGAGTATCCCGTTGTACGCGAACGGGGGCGACTGAAGGCCGTGCGCGGGGGGATCAGCAGCTACGTGTTCTTCACTGCGTGGCACCCTGCGAACCTCCGAGCGAAGGCATTGAACGCTATCTCGCGGCCATTGGTCACGTTGTACGGGCGCACGCCTCTTGGTGGGTTGAGGGCCGAGATCGAGGGTGCGGATCTCGTTGTTTTCGAGAGTACGGCTGCGTTGGTACTCGCTTCGCGCGTGCGCCGCGTCAATCCGCGCGCGAAGCTCGTTTATCGCGTATCCGACGATCTCGAGCGCGTACGAGTGCACCCGGCGATCGTGAGTCGCGAGGAGGAGATCAGTCGGATCTTCGACCTCGTGAGCGTTCCGAGCCCGGTTCTGTATGCCCGGTTCGCACATATGAGCAACGCCGAGTACCGTCCTCATGGCGTCTGGTACGAACTCTTCGACGAAGCAGAAGAGTCACCGTACACGCGCGCCGGCAACGCATGCTTTGTCGGGAACTCAGACCTCGATCTCGAATTCATCGAGATCGCAGCGCATTCCGCGCCCCACGTGACATTTCATTTGATCGGTGAGCTGCCGACGGTGGACGCACCGAACGTCGTGAGTCACGGTGAGTTGCCGTTTGCGGAAACGGTTCCATATACCAAGTTCGCCGACGTGGGTCTCCAGTGCATCAAGAACGCAGTTCACGGCGAGACGAGAGCGAGCCTAAAGACAGCTCAGTTCGCTTATTGCGGCCTTCCGATCGTCTCTCCAAATTTCTTGCCTGAGGAGTTTCCTCGCACGTTCGCCTACGTGCCCGGAGATGTGTCCTCGATCGAGGCAGCGTTCCGGCGCGCCGTTGAAGCAGGGCGTGGTCCGTCGACCGCCGGTTCGTCGTGGCTGGACGTTGCAGACGCGATTGCGTCGCATGTTGCGGCGTTGCCGCGGCCGGATGAAAGCCAGATCGGTGTGCCCCAGCTCGCCTCGGGGGTGGCGATATGACGTCGCTGGTGGACTGCCGCTGGCTCGGCCTAGGCGGGGTCGGACGCGCGACGGAACTCCTGCTGCGCGGGCTGAACGAGATTCAGCCCGATGGGGATTGGACGCTCTGGGGGCCGGAGCCGATCAGGGCCTATGCGTGGCCCGCGGCCACGGTGCTTATCTGCGAGGAGTCGCCACTGAGGCTCATGGGCCAAGCGGCATCGCTGCGGATTCCAAAGCACAGTCGCGTGCTCTATCTGCATCAGATTAGGCCGCTCCTGAATCGTCATCCATCGGTGACGCTGATACACGACACGATTCCGCTTCAGTACGAATCGCGCCGCGTCGTACGTGCGGTCAAGCGCCGTTACTTGCGGTCGGTCTGCGAGCGTTCCGCGGGCGTCCTTACCGTCTCGGATCATTCGGCCCGCGCGATCGAAATCGATCTGGCTGCAAGCCCCGATCGTTTGCGCACAATCGACTACCCCGTTGACGAGCAAGCCGTCTCACGCGTTCTCGCGCTGCGCGAGCACGGATCGGGGGCGGACGGCCATCTCCTCTACATCGGCCGGGTAGCGCCGCACAAGAACATTGAAGGGCTTGTCGAGGCATTCTCGCGGACACGATTTCGCGCTGAGGATGGCCGACTCGTCGTTGTTTGTGGAAGTCGGCATGAAGCCAGCAACATTCAGATGCTGAGTCGCCGCTTCCACGTCGCGGATCATGTCGACGCACGATGGAGTGTCAGTCAAGGAGATCTCGACCTGTTGTTCGCGCGGGCCTGTGCGCTCGTTCAGCCGTCGACTGCCGAGGGCTTCGGGTTGCCCGTCTGGGAGGCACGGTCGTGCGGCCTGCCACGCTGTGTGAGCGCGATCGAGCCATTGATGTCGTTTGCCGGCGCGGACGCCGTGTACTTCGACCCCCAAAGCCTGGACGAGATGGCCGAGGCCGTCGACGAGGCTGTTCGCGCTCAGTGGTCCGCGCCGCTTCGCGATGCCCCTTCGGTCGCCAACTACGCGGCGGCAGTCCTTGAGGCGTTCTCGACGTTCGCTCCCGCAGCGGCTTCGACGCGCCGTGTGCCGAAACCGCGCGGCTTGCCATCGAGCGAGGCTCAAGAATGACGCTCCGGGCGCTTCTCCGGCCCAGCCTTCTCGTCCTCATCCCGGCGAGTCTGAGTGCCCTGGTCTGGGTCGCCCCGCTCGGGATGAATGTGCGGCGCGGCTTCGTCGAGCGCGCGCACCTTACGCTGAGCGGTGTTGTCGTTCTCGCGACCTGGTACGGCATCATCGCGGTCGCGGGTGAGTTCGGTTTCGCGCTTGGCCGTGATCGCGCGCCGCTCGCCGTTTACGAACGGATCTCCGACGAGTCGTACTACCGGTACTTTTCGCTTGTCGCGCTCGCGGGCACCGGTTTCACGTACGCATCGGTTGCGGTTTTGCACCCGGGTCTGCTCACCACAGCATTCACGCATCTGCAGCTCAACCTTGTTCGAGCCGTCATTCCTTACAGCGCGGGAATCCCCACGCTTCGGTACGCCACCGGTGTCGCAGGCGCAATAGCCCTGTTCGAGATTGTTGTACAGCGGCGAGTCCGGATGCTGAACCTGGCCAATCTCGTCGCGCTGCTGCTCGCGGCCGCGATCGCGTCACGGCTCCTCGTCGTTCTGTGTGTCGTGATCTTCGTTGGACTCATTGTGCGACGACGTCCCGATGCCCGTGTCAGCCTTAAGGCTGTCGTGCTAGGTGCATGCGCGTTCTTCCTCGTGCTCACGCCACTCAACTACTACCGCAACGCCCTCTACTACAAGACTCAGTATCACCTTACGAATCCGTTCGTCATGAATGCGTATGAGATGTCCGCGTATCTCGGCGCTCCCTTCCAGGCGGCAGTTGGCGTTGCATCGGCGACCAACCCCCCGACGCCGCCAAGTTACCGGGCGGCACAGGCTGCGATCGCGTACGGGCTCCCGACGTACGTCCCGCTCAACCGGGAAGGTGTCACCGAGGCGTCGACGAACTTTCGTTCCTACGTCGACGTCGATCCCGCGCTTACGACGGATTCGGTTCTTGCTGCGTTGTTCTCGGCGATGGGATGGTGGTCATTCGTCTTCATAGGCATCGTCGCGTTTGTCGCGGGTGCCGCAATGGGACATGCGGCTGGTTATCGGTCACTTGCTGGTCTTGCGATGATCGTTGTGGGGTATGCGTTCACGGAGACTTGGCGCGTCTACTTGTTCAACGCCGGGATCGTGCAGTTCATCGTCCTCACAATCGTGATCGCTCCAATGGTGGTCTGGCGTCGGGACGCGAGGTACAGCGCCGATATCGAACCAGGCGACCCCGCTCTGGTCTGATGTCATGGGCGCGCCAACGCACCGAGGTTTCTGGATCAGGCGTGTTGCGACGGCTGTGGCGGCTGTGACCCTGGTTGGAGTTGGGGCTAGCGCGAGTCTTGGAGGCGTGGTTCGGTCGGACGGGTCGCCCGTACCCCTGGTCAGTGCCTCGGTGAAGCAGGCTGCGAGCCTCGTCTCGCAGATGACTGTCGCCGAGAAGTTCATGGAGCTGCACGGCGTTGGGTCACCAGATCATCCGAGGTACGTGCCCGGAATCGCCAGGCTTGGGATTCCGCCGCTTGTCGTTACAAATGGCCCTGCCGGCGTCGGTCCGGGCGATGCTCCTGCTTCGCCTCCGGCGACTGCTCTTCCGGCGCCAATAGCGTTGGCTGCTAGCTGGAATCGCGAGCTGGCGAAGGCATACGGCGCCGTGATTGGATCGGAGGCTCGCGACCTCGGCGCCAATCTCCTTGAGGGTCCAACCGTCGACCTCGCGCGTACACCGCTAAACGGCCGGACTTTCGAGGGATACGGCGAGGATCCGATTCTGGCGGGCCAGCTCGCGGCTGAAGTGGTCGCCGGCATTCAGGCCCAGCACGTCGTTGCGGAGATCAAGCACTACGTTGCGAATAGCCAGCAGCAGGATCAGGGGTCGCTAAATGAGGTCATTTCTCGACGTGCCCTCCACGAGCTCTATCTCGTGCCCTTCGAGATGGCCGTCAAGCGTGCCCACGTGGGTGCGGTGATGTGCGGTGCCCCGATGATCAACGGTACGTACAACTGCGAGAACGCATATCTCCTCGCGACCGTCCTTCGGAAAACGTTTGGTTTCGATGGCTTCGTCGGCTCGGACTTCGAGGCGACCCACAGCACCGTCGCTTCCATCGATGCAGGCCTCGATCTTGAAATGCCGGCGGCAGACAACTTCGGAGATTCGCTACTCGAAGAGGCGTTGGGCCAGGGAGTGATCAGTACCCGGATGATCGATCAGATGCTGGTTCGTCGCTTCGCGACGATGATTCGACTCGGGTTGTTCAGCAACCCAGTTGGAACAAGTCCGATCTCTGTGCAGGCGGACGGCCTCTTTGCGCGGTCCGCCGCTGAGCAGGGGACGGTGCTACTCAAGAACAGCCGTTCGTTACTTCCGCTCGATGCGACAGCCTTGAAGTCGATCGCCGTCATCGGTCCATACGCGGGCGCGGCGTACACGGGCGGTGGGGGCAGTTCGCGCGTCATACCGATCTACACCGTGAGCCCCGTCACTGGAATCAGCAGTCGTGTCGGAACGGGCACACAGGTGAGCTACGCGTCGGGTGTTCCGGCCGATCTCCCCGTGGTTTCCGCGAACTACTTCGGAGACGGCCTCCGCGCCGACTTCTTCGGGAATACGACCCTGAGCGGCAACCCCGTTTACTCGCGCACCGATCCGACCGTGAGCTTTGACTGGGCTGGAAAGTCTCCCGGTCCCGGCGTTCCCGCGACCAAGTGGTCGGCGCGATGGACGGGAACACTGACGCCACCGCAGACGGCGACGTACTTCTTCTCGCTTTCGAGCGACGACGGTGGACGCCTCATCGTCAACGGCCAGACGCTCGTCAATACATGGTCGGATCACTCGGCCACGCCGGTGCAGGCCGAGATCGCGCTGACCGCCGGCACGCCTGTGTCGATCGAGGTCGACTACTTCCAAGATCAGCGGAACAGCTCTCTGCGCCTCGGCTGGTGGGCGCCGGGTCTGGCGGAGCCGCAGGAGATTCAGCAGGCCGCTGCGCTCGCGGCCAAGTCAGATGTGGCCGTCGTGATCGTCGGTGATCAGGAGACCGAAGGGATCGACCGCACGACCCTTGCGCTTCCTCCTCTCCAGGACGACCTCGTCGACGCGGTCGCGGCCGCCAATCCTAGGACGGTCGTCGTCCTCAACAGCGGCGGTCCGGTGTTGATGCCGTGGCTCGACCGTGTTCCGGCCGTTGTCGAGGCGTGGTACGCGGGCGAGGAAGACGGTAACGCGCTCGCGGCGATTCTCTTCGGTGACGTCAACCCATCGGGCAAGCTGCCGATCACATTCCCGAAGAGCCAGGCTGATCTTCCACAAAGATCACCCGAGCAGTACCCAGGAACGAACCTCGTTGCAACGTACTCGGAGGGACTCAAGATCGGGTACCGGTGGTACGACGCAAATGCAATTGCGCCTCTCTTCCCATTCGGCTTTGGTCTTTCCTACACCACGTTTGGACTGAGCTCGCTTCGGCTGGAGCGCTCGAATGTGGCGGGAAACGTCCGGGTGTCATGTGCGGTGACAAACACCGGGACTCGGCCGGGTGGCGAGGTGGTCCAGGTCTACGTTGCCGATCCAGCGGCTGCCGCTGAGCCTCCCAAGCAACTCGCTGGATTCGTTCGCGTTTACCTACAGCCGCATCAGTCGCGGCGTGTGTCCGTGAGTCTGGGGAGACGTGCGTTCTCGATCTGGGACACGAGGCCACAAGGTTGGCGGATCGTTCCCGGCAAGTACACGATTCTGGTCGGTGTCTCGTCGCGGGACGTCCGGCTGCGACGGTCGATCGCTCTCAGGGGAACTCGATGAGTCGCGATCCGCTTGCCAATCCTGAGCCGTTGATCCGGCGCGTCTACGCGTACGTCGCGTACCGCATCGGCGACGGGGCTGACGCGGAAGACGTCACCAGCGAGACGTTCGAGCGTGCGCTCCGGTATCGCGACAGCTTCGACTCCAAGCGGGGTGAGCCGGCGGCCTGGCTCATCGGGATTGCTCGGCGCTGCATCGCCGACGGTGGGATGCGCGGTGAGACTCCGACGGACGATCTGCCTGAGCTTCCCGACGACGGGCACGAGGACGCCGTCGTCTGGCGGTTCGAGCTGCGCGCGGCGGTCGCTCTGCTCGACGATCGCGAGCGCGAGCTCGTTGCGCTTCGCTACGGGGCCGATCTCAGCGCAAAGCAGATCGGCGAGCTGCTCGAGATGAAGACGAACGCGGTCGAGGTCGCGCTCCATCGCGCATTGCGCCGGCTGCGGTTCGCGCTCGAAGGCGAGGACTCGCCTTCCGCGGACGCGCAGGCGCTGCAACCGGAGGTGTCGCCGTGAGCGGCGCGGTCGCGATGCCGGCGGCGCGGACGCGGCAGCTGGCCGACTCGCTGCCCGAGCTCGTCTTCTTCGCGTGCGCGTTCATCGCCGTCGCCGGCCTCGCCGCTGCGAACGGCGGCTACTTCCCGACCTCCTGGGGCTGGAGCGGGCTCGCCTTCTTCTGGGCGGCTGCGGCGGCGCTGATCCTGCGCGCGCAGGCGCGCATCGGCCGGCTCGAGCTCGGGTTCCTCGGGCTCGTCACTGCGCTCGTCGCCTGGACGCTGGCTCTCGAGCATCTGGTCGATCGACCTCTCGTCGTCGGTGCTCGAAGGACAGCGCGGACTCGTCCTGATCGGCGCCGTCGTCGCCGTGCTCGTGCTCGCGCCCGCGCGGCCCGTGCGCCCGCTGCTCGGCGCGGTGCTCGCGGCGACGACGCTCGACTGCGCGTACGCGCTCGCGACGCGGCTCTTCCCGGGACAAGTCGGGAGCTACGACTCGCGTCGCCGTCTACCGGCTCAACACGCCGATCGGCTACTGGAACGGACTCGGCGTCTTCGCGGCGATCGGCGCCGTCGTCGCGCTCGGGTTCGCGGCGCGCGGGACGCGGCCGGTCACGCGCGCGCTCGCGGCCGCGAGCCTGCTCGTGCTCGTGCCGACGATCTACTTCACGTTCAGCCGCGGCGCGTGGCTCGCCGCGTTCGCGGGGCTCGTCGTGCTGTTCGCGCTCGACTCGCGGCGGCTGCAGCTCGCCGCCGTGCTCGCTGTGCGTCTTGCCCTGGCCCGCGCTCGCGGTCGTGCTCGCGTCGCGCTCGCACGCGCTCACGCGGCAGAGCTCGATCCTCCCGCAGGCGGCGCACGACGGACACCGCCTCGCGCTCGCGCTGTTCCTGTTCGCGATCCTCGCTGCGGCGTCGGCGCTGCTGGCGCAGCTCGTCGAACGGAACTTCACCTTCGGGAGGACGGCGCGGATCGCATTCGCGGCCGTGCTCGCCGCCGCCGTCCTCGTTGCCATCGGCGCGGGGATCGCGCGCTACGGCAGCCCGCCCACGATCGCGCGCAAGGCGTACGACTCGTTCACGTCGTCGCCGAAGAGCACGACGAATCTCAACGCGCGGCTGTTCAGCCTCTCGAGCAACGGACGCACCGAGCTCTGGCACGTCGCCTGGCAGGAGGTCAAGGCGCATCCGGTGCTCGGCGCGGGTGCCGGTAGCTACGAGCGCTACTACCTCGTCCACCGCACCACCGCGCAGCAGGTGCAGGACGCGCACAGCCTCTACCTCGAGACGCTCGCCGAGCTCGGCCCGGTCGGGCTCGCGCTCTTGCTCGCCTTCCTCGCGATCCCGCTGGTCGCCGCCGTGCGCATGCGGCGGCATCCGCTCGTGCCGATCGGGTGTGCCGCGTATGCCGTCTATCTCGTCCACGCCGCCGCCGACTGGGACTGGGAGCTCGCCGGCGTCACGCTGGCGGCGCTCCTCTGCGGGATGGCGTGTCTCCTGGCCGGCCGGGAGGAACGCGAGCCCCGCGCGCTCTCGACGCGCGCGCGCGTCGGGCTCGGCGTGGCGGTCGCCGCGCTCGGAGTGGTCGCGCTGCTCGGGCTGATCGGGAACAGCGCGCTCGGCGCGAGCGCGTCGGCGGCGCAGGCCGGGAACTGGAGCTCGGCTGAGAAGCACGCCCATACCGCCATCCGCTGGATGCCGTGGTCGGATGCCGGGTGGCAGGCTCTCGGCGAGGCGCAGCTCGGGGCGCACGACCGGGCCGCCGCGCTGGTCAGCCTGGACCGGGCGCTCCGGAAGGACCGGAACGACTGGGTCACCTGGCTCGACCTCGTCGCCGCCACGCGGGGGAAGGCCCAGCTCGCGGCGCTCGTCCACGCCTCTCGTCTCAATCCCCGCGGGCCGGAGATCGCCCAGGTCTACGGCGCCACCGCCCACCCGTAAGGTTTTCGCCCCCGCGCCGGTACTAGGGGCACAAGGGCGATATCGACGACGGGGAGGCAGGGCCATGAGGGGTTTCTGGAAGCGGGAAGACAAGCTCGAGCGGGAGCTGCGTGCGCAGCGGCCTGAGCCGCGCGCGGAGTTCATGCAGTCCATCGAGAGCAGGATCGTCGGCAAGGCATACCGCCGGCCGGCCCGCCTGCGGCTCGGTCTCGCAGCGGCTCTCACCGTCGGCATGCTCGTGGCGCTCGCCTCGTTCGGCGGACTGAGCTATGCCGCCACCGGCGTCTCGCACGCAGTCAAGGCCGCGACTCACGTCGTCGCTCCGGCGCACCAGGCGAAGGTGGCAGTGCCCTCGGCTCCGCTGAGCTCGGCGCAGGCGCAGTATCTCGTTGCCATGTGCTTCCTCCGCCACACGATCTACGTCGACTCTCGTGCAGCGAAGGTGCTCCGCGCTCTCGGTGCCACGCTCGGCCCGTGCAAGGGAGGTCGTCGCACCCCGCCGACGACGACGAAGGTCGTCTGCATCAAGGGGCACAACGTCCGGGTCAATACGGTGAACGCAGCCGCACTGGTCAGGGCGAAGAAGGCCAAGGCAGGCTTCTGCAAGAAGTAGCCGCATCGCCCTTGTCGATTCGAACGGGACGGCTTCGGCCGTCCCGTTCGCGTTACGGGGAGGTCGCGGCCGACACGCGCGCCGGCGCGGCGACGCTGCGGGCGACGAAGCTCGAGGTGGAGCGGCGCACCAGCCGGTAGTTCGCGTCCTGGAACGGCTGGAAGCGGAGGAACGGGCTCCAGACCTTCCCGTCGGCGCCGGCGAATGCGACGTGAGCGAACGAGTAGGCGTAGGCATTGCAGGTGCCGCTCGTCGTGCCGGCCCAGCTTTCGCCGACGGCCTGCGCGGCCCAGCGGCCGTGGCTCTTGGGGAGGAAGACGGGTGCGGAGGCGGGCTCGCCGTCGAGCCAGGCGCGCCACCAGTTCGGGCGGCCGGCCAGCTCGCGGACGGCGAAGCGGTGCTGCGCGCCGACGGGAACGTCGCGGCGCAGCTCGCGGTACTCGACCTGGTGGCCGGGGCGCTGAATCTCGGTGTAGATCCGGTTCAGCGAGTCGCCCGGAACCGAGGTGAAGCCGATCTGGATCCACTCGTCCGTGCCGTTCGGGCCGAGCCCGGGGCCGCCGACTCCGACCCAGCCGTCGACGTGGCCGTCACGGACGGTCGGCGCCGTGGTCGGCGCGATCGTGGCGGCGACGCCGCTGACGACCTGTCGGCTGCCCATGCCCGCGTACGCGTACGTGCCCTCGCCGCAGGTGGCCGCGCCCGCGTGAGGCGGGACCGCGAGAGCGCATGCGGCTGCGAGGGTGGCTGCCGCCACCGCGGTGAGGCGAAGCGAATCCATAGGGGTGGGGTGAGACGACGACCGCAGGGCGACACGGCCGCAGGCAGGTCATCGACCGAGAATGCCGCGGCTGGCATCCCTGAAACTAGGGACGCGTGCAAATTGGTACGAACCTGCTCGGAAACCGTGATTCGGGGGTCACCGGTGCGTAGCATTGACACCATGAAGCGTCTGCTCGTCCTGATCTGCGTGCTGCTCGTTGCGGCTGTTGGCGCTGTGTCCGCCGGCGCGGCGCTGCCGAAGCTCCACGTCGTGCTGAAGGGGCAGGATCACCATCCGCTCGTCGGCAAGAAGTGGCACTACTCGGTCACCGTCACCAACGCCGCCGGGAAGCCGGTCGCGTCGAAGATCCACCTGCAGTTCCTGTTCAGCGGGCTGCCGGTCGGCCAGATCGGCGTCCACACGGTGAAGAACGGCTTCTGGCAGGAGACGTTCGGCACTCCCGGCCATGCGCCGTTCCCGCCGGCCGCGCGCGGGCAGAAGCTCGTGATCGAGGCGATCGTGACGGCGAAGGGATACGCGGTCACGAAGGCGACCTGGCCGATCGTCGTGAAGTGAGCGGCGCGCCGGTCGTCGTCGAGCACGTGCGCAAGAGCTTCGAGGGCGGGCGCATCCGCGCGCTCGAGGACGTGTCGCTGCAGGTCGAGCCGGGCGAGCTCGTCGCGCTCACCGGCCCGTCCGGCTGCGGCAAGAGCACGCTGCTGAATCTGATCGGCGCGCTCGACCGTCCCGACGCGGGCGAGATTCACGTCGACGGGCTCGATGTGGGCCGGCTGGAGGATCCGTCTCGGTATCGCGCCGAGACGGTCGGCTTCGTCTTTCAGTTCCACAATTTGATGACCACGCTGACCGCGCTGGAGAACGTCCAGGTGCCGATGCTGGGGCGCCGGTCGCGCGGCGCGCGTGAGACGCGGGCGCGCGAGCTGCTGGTGGAGGTCGGGCTCGACGAGCGGGCCGCCGCGTATCCGCCGACGCTGTCCGGCGGCGAGCGCCAGCGCGTGGCCATCGCGCGCGCGCTCGCGAACGGTCCGCGCGTGTTGCTCGCGGACGAGCCGACCGGCGCGCTCGACTCGGACACCGGCGCGCAGATCCTCGACCTGATCCGCGCGCGTGCGCGACGAGCACGGCATGACCGTGCTGCTCGTCACGAACGACGACGGTGTGGCGGCGCAGGCGGACCGGATCCTGCGGATCCGCGACGGCGTGCTCGGCGCGCCTGCCGTTGGCGTCGGCTGACGAGCGGCCTGGCGTCCGACCGGTATCGTATCTGGCGTCATATTGGTCTAATTTCTGCCGTCGTATCGGTTCACTAAGAACCGTCCAAATGGTATCCTGGAGCCGAGATGACGTCAGGCTCGGCATCCGGTTCGTACACGCCCAGGGTCGTCGACGGCGAGATCGACGAGCTGTTCGGCGGTCTCCCGGCGCTCTCGCTCGAGGGAGCCAAGGCGGTCGGAAAGACGGCGACCGCCGCGCGGCGCGCGAGGACGATCTACCGGCTCGACGACGACGCTCAGCGGAGTGTCATCGAAGCCGACCCCAAGCGCCTTCTGGAGGGAGAGCCTCCCGTCCTGATCGACGAGTGGCAGCGGTTGCCCGTGTCATGGGATCTCGTTCGTCGAGCGGTCGACGAATCCGCCACGCAAGCGGGGGCTTTCCTCCTCACAGGATCCTCGTTGCCGGCCCTCGATTCGAGCATCCACTCTGGTGCGGGACGGATCGTGACCGTCCGGATGCGACCGCTGACGCTTGGAGAGCGTGGCGTCGCGACTCCGACCGTCAGCCTCGCCGATCTCTTGACCGGCCGGCGATCGTCGCTGACAGGTGAGACGACCGTCACCGTCGGCGACTACGCGGATGAGATCCTCGCCTCAGGCTTCCCCGGCCTCCGCGGCCTCGCCGGTCGTGCACTCCGCGCTCAACTCGACGGGTACCTCGACCGCATCACCGAGCGTGACTTTCCGGAGCTCGGCATCACGATTCGGAATCCCGCCGCGCTTCGCCGGTGGCTGGCCGCATATGCAGCAGCTTCGTCGACGACGGCGTCGTACGAGATGATCCGCGACGCGGCAACCGGCGGGCAGGGTGAGAAGCCCTCCAAGACGACCGTGGGTCCATATCGGGACGCCCTCCAGCGTCTTTGGATCGTCGAGCCGGTGCCCGCGTGGACTCCGACGAGAAACCGGCTTCGCCGGCTCTCGTCGCCGCCGAAGCATCAGCTCGTCGATCCGGCGCTTGCCGCCCGACTGCTCGGGGCCGGACGTGGTGCGCTCCTCGAGCAGGAGGCGGTGTCTGTTCAACCTGTTGTCCCGCGTGACGGAACGCTTCTCGGCGCCCTTTTCGAGTCGCTCGTCACGATCGACGTGCGCGTGTACGGACAAGCTGCCGAGGCCAGAGTCGGGCATCTCCGAACAGCAGGCGGTGAGCATGAAGTCGATCTCATCGTCGAGCGGGACGACGGGCGCATCGTCGCGATCGAGGTGAAGCTGAGCGCCACGGTCACCGATCACGATGTCCGCCACCTCCGATGGTTGAGCCGAACGCTCGGCGGCGACGTTCTGGATTCGATCGTGATCACGACCGGCCCGTATGCATACCGCCGCCCCGACGGCATCGGAGTCGTTCCTGCCGCACTCCTCGGCGTCTGACGTCAGTGGCCGGCTAGAGCCGACGCGTTCGCGGCGGCCGCGCGGGCGGCCTTCTCGTACGCGGCCGCGGTGCTCGCGAGGCTGTTCTCGTCCCCGCTGATCCGGTCGATCGACTTCGTGATGTACGCGGTCTGCGACGCGACGTAGCCGGCGTCCAGCTGCCGTGACGGAGTCGTGGTCAGATATGTCGTCAGCGTGTGCAGCTCGCTCGTCAGCTTCGACAGCTCCGAGCTGACGGAGGAGGCGCCGCCGACGACCGAGCCCGCGGCGTCGCCGGTCGACGTCAACGCCGTCGTGAGCGCGGCGGCGCGCTGCCGGAGAGCGAGCGCGTCGGCCTTTGCGGCTGCGGTCGCGGCGCGCGAATGCCTGGCGGAGCTCTGCGCCGCGAGTGCGGCCGCCCGCGCGGAGACGACGGTGGCGGAGAGCGCGTGGTTCCGCGCCGTCGCCGTCAGCAGCGCGGCCTGCGCGGAGGATCCACGCTGCGCCTCGTGCTTCCAGCCGACCGCGAACGCGGCGGCGCTCACCATCGCGCCACATAGGAACGCGGAGACGGCGAGCACCCAGGCGACGCGCGGGAAGCGCTGCCGGCGCGCATCCGGGCGCGCGGGCATCGCCGGAAGGCGTCTCGTGTCGGAAATGGGCCAGCTGGAGCTGCGGGACATGGAAATTCGCACTTCCACGCCCGCCGCGGCGCTCCTTCTACTCCCGACGTAAAGCTTCGATCGGGCTGAGGCTCAGCGCGCGCCAGGTCGGATAGACGGCGCCGAGGATGCCCACGCCGAGCGCGAAGGCGAGGCCCCAGGCGAAGACACTGAGCGTGAACTTGGGCGAGACGAGCGAGGACAGTCCGGTCTGCGAGGTGAAGAAGTGCGCCGCGAGCACCCCGAGCACCAGCCCGATCGCCAGCGCCACGAGAGAGATGCCGATCGCCTCGCTGATGATCAGCGCTGCGATGCGGCGGCTCGACCAGCCGACGGCGCGGAGGATCCCGATCTCGCGGATCCGCTCGAACACCGACATCGCCATCGTGTTCATCACGCCGATGCCGCCGACGATCAGCGCCAGCGCGGAGATCACCCAGCCGACGTCGACGATCAGCCGCGACGACGTGTCCACCTTCACCGCCTGGCCCGGCTCGACGATCGCCGAGATGCCGTACTTCTTCTCCAGGCGCGTCGCGACGGTCTGCGGCGTCTGGCCGAGCTTCACCGTCACCGCGATCGTCGTCACCTCGCCGGGCCGGTTCGCCAGCGCCTGCACCGCCGCCAGCGGCAGCACGACTCCCTGGTCCTCGAACGCGTCGCCGCTGTGGTAGATCCCGGAGACGCGGAAGCGGTGTCCGTTCACGTCGATCGTCGAGCCGGGATGCACCTTGAAGGTTCGCGCGCCCGTGTCGCCGACGAGCGCGCCCGAGCGGTCGCCGGAGACGAGCGTCAGCCGCTGCGACGGAAACTGGTTCGGCGCGAGGCCGAAGACGAGCGACGAGTCCATCCCCTGCACCTTCGTCACGAGCAGGAAGATCCGCGCGGTCTGCGCGACGCCGGGGTCGGAGTCGACCCGCTGCTCGAGCGCGACCGGCAGCAGCGAGCGCGTCGCGTCCGAGACGCCGCTCTGGAACAGCCCGAAGTCGGAGCGGCCGATGTGGATCAGGTCGCCGGCGGTCTGCTCCGCGCCGGCCGAGATCGAGAGCAGCGCCACGATCAGACCGACCCCGATCGCGACTCCGGCCGAGGTGAGCAGCGTCCGCATCGGCCGCCGCAGGAGGTTCTTCCGGACGAGCCCGATCCAGGTCATCGGTTGACCTTATCTCCGCTACGCTCGTGGACGAGATGGAGCCCAACCGCGACGCCGTGATGAAGGCGCTCGAGCAGGTGATCGACCCGGAGCTGCGGCGGCCGGTCACGGAGCTCGACATGGTGCGCGACGTCGAGATCGTCGACGGCGTCGTGTCGCTGACGATCGTGCTGACCGTCGCCGGCTGCCCGCTCCGCAACTCCTTCGAGACGCAGATCGACGAGGCGCTCGGCGGCGTGCCCGGCGTCACCGGCGTCGCGCTCTCGTTCGACGTGATGACACCGGAGGAGCGGCAGACGCTGACGACGAAGCTGCGCGGCGGCGCGGCCGAGCGCGACACCGTCATCCGCCTGCCGAAGGACTGCCGCGTGATCGCCGTCGCCAGCGGCAAGGGCGGCGTCGGCAAGTCGTCGCTGACCGCGAACCTCGCCGTCGCGTTCTCGCAGCTCGGCCACCGGGTCGGCGTGCTCGACGCGGACGTGTACGGCCACTCGATCCCGCAGATCCTCGGCATCCGGCAGAAGCCGGTCGCCGTCGACGAGATGATCATCCCGCCGGTGAAGGACGACCTGAAGCTGATGTCGATCGGCTTCTTCCTCGACGGCAACGAGCCGGTGATGTGGCGCGGGCCGATGCTGCACCGCGCGCTCGAGCAGTTCCTCACGGATGTGCACTGGGGCGACATCGACGTGCTCGTCGTGGACATGCCGCCCGGGACCGGCGACGTCGCCATCTCGCTCGGGCAGCTGCTGCCGCGCGCCGAGGTGGTGGTTGTGACCACGCCGCAGAAGCTCGCGCAGGACGTCGCGTCGCGGGCAGCGTCGATGGCACGGAAGACGAACATGCGGCTGCTCGGCGTGATCGAGAACATGAGCGGAGAGGTCTTCGGCTACGGCGGCGGCGCCGCGCTCGCCGCGGATCTCGACGTGCCGCTGCTCGGCGTCGTCCCGCTCGATCCGCTGCTGCGCGAGCAGGGCGACCTGGGCGAGCCGATCGTCGCCGCGCTTCCGGACTCGGAGCCGGCGCAGGCGATCGTCGCCATCGCAGAGGCTGTCGAGGCTGCGAAGCGCGAGGCCGGCGGCATCGTGAAGTCGCTTCCGCTCGTCGGCTGAGGCGGCGCCGTGCTCTCGGCCAACGTCACCGCCGTGAGGGAGGTGTACGACCTCGCCCGTCGCGCGAACCACCGGGAGCTGCGCACGCGGCTTGCGGACGACGTGACGTGGTATCCGGCGCGCGAAGGCGCGTGGAACCCGTGCGTCAACGCGGACCAGGTCGTGCGCACGATGCTCTGGCGGTGCGGCGCGAACCGGATGCGTCCCGCCGAGATGATCGACGTCGGCGACCGCGTGTTCGTGCGTCTGCGGGGCGCGCGGCTGTACCGGCTCGGCGCGACGAAGTTCTTCTTCCCGAAGCTGTACCAGGTGATCGTGCTGCGCAACGGCAAGGTCGTCGGCATGCACGACTACGCGGAGCGCGACGAGGCGCTCGCCGCCGCCGGTCTCAGAAGCTGAAGTGTCGTGGCGGCCGCGGCGTTCTTCGATCTCGACCGCACGTTGCTCCGCCGTTCGTCGGCGCTCGCGCTGGCCGGCACGTTCCGCGAGCGGGGACTGATCTCGCGGTGGCAGCTCGCGAGGGCGGCGCTGTGGCAGCTGCTGTTCGTGCTGCGCGGCGCGAGTCACGAGGCGGTGCGTCGCGGGGCGGAGGACGGGCTGCTCGTGCTGCGCGGCTCGACGCCGGAGGAGCTGCGGTCGCTCGTGGCCGGAGCGCTCGAGCCTGTGCTGCGCCCGCTCGTCTACGCCGAGCCGCTGCATCTCGTCGAGCAGCACAAGCAGCGCGGCGAGCCGGTGTACATCGTGTCGGCGACCCTGCAGGAGGTCGTCCAGGCGATCGCCGACGACCTCGGCTTCGACGGCGCGCTCGGAACCGTGTGCGAGGTGCGTGACGGCGTCTATACCGGGCGGGCGCTGCGTGCGCTGCACGCGGCGAACAAGGCGGACGGCGTGCGCGAGCTGGCCGAGGCGGAGGGCTTCGACCTGGCCGAGTGCACCGCGTACTCCGACAGTCACACCGACATTCCGTTCCTCGAGGCGGTCGGTCATCCCGTGGTGGTCAATCCGGACCGCGAGCTGCGCCGCGTTGCCGCGCTGCGCGACTGGCCGGTGCTCGAGTTCAGCGCGCGGGCGTACCCGCACGCGCGGCGGCGCGTGGCGCCGGCCGTGCTGCTGGTGCCGCTGGCGCTCGGTGTCGCGCTCGCCGCGGTGAGGAAACGCGCGGCTCCGTGACGCTTACGTGACGAAGTGCCTGGCACCAGAGCCCTCTCAGGTGCCAGGCACCGAGAGCGGCCTGGGTGCCAGGCACCGAGAGCGGCCTGGGTGCCAGGCACCGAGAGCGGCCTGGGTGCCAGGTACCGAATGGGTCAGGCGGGGAAGCGCGGGTCGTCGCGGATCGAGTCGAAGTCCGCGTCCGTCTGCGCCCGCTCGCGGAATCTGTCGGCGGCTGCGACGGCGACGGCGAGCTCGTCCAGGGCTCGCCCGCGATTGCCGCAGAGCGCCTCGATGCACGCGAGGTGGTAGCGAAGCGCCGGCAGGTCGGGGTGCTCGGCGACGTCCTGCTCGAGCATCTGCCGCGCGGTGTCGTAGTCGCCGGCATCCCGGTACGGCAGCGTCGCGAAGAGGTACTCCCACGCCGAGACCTCGTGCTGTCCCGGAACGCCGCCGATCGCGAGGACCGTCGTGCCGGCATCGCGCGCCACCGCCGAGCGGCGCTGCGCGGGATCGTCGAGGAAGACGAGCGTGCCCGCCGGCGCGTCCACCTCCTCGCCGTCCACGGTGAAGATCGCGTGGCCCGAGACGACGGCGTAGATCTCCTCGTGGCCGAGCGACGTCTCGTCGTGATCCTCGACGACCTCGTCGCCCGCCGCGGCCGCCGTGTACGCGTTGATGCCGAACGCGGTCACGCCGAGCGTCCGTCGAACCGGCTTCCACACCAGCGACCCGAATACGGGGATGCCCTCGACCTCGTCGAGCCGGAGTGTCTTCACGGCGACGCTTCGCGCAGCGCGCCCAGAACGACCGGGTCGATCGCCTCCACGCCGTCGACGCGCTCCTCGAGATTCTCGACACCTGCCCAGCGGTCGAGCGCCGCCGGCAGCTCGTCCTCGTAGCCGAGCGCGCCGAGCCGCGCGCGCAGCTCGGCCGCGAGCGTCTCGTCGACGGGAACCCACGTCTCGCGCGGGCTCTTCCCGAACAGCCGGAAGTGCAGCTCGTAGATCCGCTCCAGCTCCTCGATCGGGCGCGGATGATCGTCGACGCGCAGGTCGACGGCGATGTCGGAGAGCCCGGCATAGCCACCGTCGCGCTCGACGATCAGCAGCGACGCCGACTGCTGGCCGCGGCTGTCGCCGCCCGCCGCCTGCGCAGCAGCGAGGCACGCGAGCAGCCGTCGCGCGAGCGGGAGCCCGGCCGTCGACTCGAACGTGTCCGCAAGGCCGTCGACCGTGGCCGCACCGACGAGGATGTTCCCTTGCGCCGCGTAACGCGGGCCGGTGCGGCCGCCCGCCCAGTGCATGCACCCGGAGCCGGTCCACGACGCGCTTCGCCCCTCGCCGTCGACGACGCCGAGTTGACGCTCGTCGCGCCCCTCGTCGGCCTCGGTCAGACGCGCGACCACCTGGTCCGCCGACAGCCCCTCACGCAGCAGAGCCAATCCATCCGGGCCGTAGCGGGGATTCGCGTACGCCTGCGTCGCGACCGCGCCGATACCGGGCTCCGCCCACGGCACGACGGAGCCGACGGCGAGGAACTTCGACTGGACGGCGACTCCCCATTGCCCCGCGTCGAGATCGCAGGCCACGATCGAGTACGTCGCGACGACCGGGTCAGCCATACGTCAGCTTCGTCAGATCGATGGCCAGCAGCTCCGGCCGGTCCCGGGGGACGACGACGCACGTGACCTCCGGCCGGGCCAGCGCGGCCGTGATCCCCTCCGGCGAGTCGGCGCGCACGACCACCGGCATGCCCGCGTCGAACGCCTCCCGCAACGGCGCGAGATCGGCCACCCCGTCGACGACGAGCGCCTCGTCGAGCGGCACGGCCGGATCGCCCTCGAGCGCGAGCTCCGGCACGCGGCGGCCGCTCCGTCCCCACCAGCGCTCCCTCAAATCGACACCGAGTCGCCCGGCTCGATCATCTCGATCTCCACCCCGGCCGGCGCGAGCTCCTTCAGCTTCGCCGGCGTGCCCGTCAGCACGGGGAAGGTGCCCCAGTGACACGGAACGCAGCGCTTCGTCCCGAGCAGCTCGAGCGCGACCGCGGCCTCGCGCGGGCCCATGGTGTAGTGGTCGCCGATCGGGATCACAGCGACGTCGGGCTCGTAGATCCGGCCGATCAGCTGCATGTCGCCGAAGACGCACGTGTCGCCCGCGAAGTAGACGGTGGTGCCGTTCTCGACGCGGACGACGATGCCCGAGGGCTCGCCCGCGTACGAGCCGTCCGGCGCAGAGCCGCTGTGGAAAGCGTTCGTGAGCGTGAACTGCACGCCGTCCACGTCGACGGTTCCGCCCTTGTTCGGAGCGGGCAGCGACCCGCCGTCGACGCCCTGCGCGCCGAGCCAGCCGCTCAGCTCGACGAGCGCGACGACCGTCGCCGAATGCTTCTGCGCGAGCGCGACCGTGTCGCCGACGTGGTCGCCGTGCCCGTGCGTGACCGCGATGACGTCCACGCGCTCCGGCTCCACCTCCGAGGGCGGGCACTTCGGGTTGCCGTTCAGGAACGGGTCGACGTAGATCCGCTTGCCGCCCGGCGTGTCGAGGCGGAACGAGGCGTGTCCCAGCCACGTCAGAGTCGTGTCCGGCATGTCAGTCCTTTCGAGAGGTCGGCATCTGCCGCGAGCGTAACGGAGGACCCTCGCGCCGGGCGGCGAACCTGGGCGCAATGGGATCGAGGCTCCTTCCGTTCACGCTCGCGCTCGGCGCCTTCGCGGCCGGCGCTGCGGGCAGCGACCGGGCCGCGTTCGTGCTCGTCCTGCTGACGATTCCCTGTGCCGCCGCCGCGTGCTTCGTCGCGATCAGCGATGCGCTCGAGGGACGGGCCGCGAGGCTTCGCGCCGTCTCGACGAGCATCGCGCTGTCGCTGATCGTGATCGGCTCGACCGTGCGGGCGAGTGCTCCGCGGGGCGGCCACGTGCCGCCGTTCGCCGTCTCGACGCTGGTGATCGCGATGGTCGTCTACACGCTGCCGGCGCTCGTCTGGCTGGTCGAGCCGCTGCGCCTCCGCCCGCGTCCCGCGCGGGTGCCCGTCCGTACGCTGCCGGACGCGTAGCCCTACTTCTGGCAGTTGCCGCTGTGGGGGTTGTGGGCGATCTGCACGATCGGCCGCTCCGCCTCGAGTGCCTGGAAGCACTGCTCGCACGATCCGACGAGCGCCGCCGCTGCCAGGTCGATGTAGCGGTTGCGCGCGATGTTGTCGATCGGCGCGAGCTCGACGTCGTGCAGGAACCGGTCCGTTGCCGCGCTGACGGCCGCGTTTCCCTTGAGCGTGTCCTTGACGGGCAGGTTCGCGGCAGCCCGGATCGCGCGCGTGTCGGCTTGCAGGCGCAGCATGGCGCGGGCGGCCGCCGGCGACGTGCACGGTTTCGTGGCAGACCCGCAGGCGGCGAGCAGAAGCACGCTGACGGGCAACGCAGCAGCACCTCGAAGCACGACACCAGCGTATCGCAATAGCCGGTGTTGCTAAAGCTAGAGGGCCGAGACGGCGTGCCCGATGATCGTGATCAGCGGCGGCACCGCGAACAGCGTCCCCACCGACACGACGAGCGCGATGCCGACCGCTCCGTGCAGCAGGGTCTCCCGCGGGGGCGAGCCTCCGGCCACCGGCGCCAGCCGCAGCTCCGCCCCGGAGCGCATGTACATCGCCCGGACGATCGCGAGGTAGTAGTAGAGGCTGACGAGCGTCGCGATCACGCCGACGATCACGAGCCACGTCCAGCCGTGGTCGTACGCGGCGGAGAAGACGTAGAACTTCGCCACGAAGCCGCCGCCGACCGGCAGCCCGGCGAAGCTGAAGACGAAGAACCACATGGCGACGCCGAGGAACGGCCGCTCCCAGCCGAAGCCGGCGAGATTGTCGAGCGTCACCGGCTCGCCCAGCTCCCGCTCGCGCGCGGCCAGCACGGCGAACGAGCCGAACGCGGCCGCGGAGTACGCGATCAGGTAGTAGACGAGCCCGCGCGCGCCGAGGACGGTTCCGGTGCTGAGCCCGATCAGCATGAAGCCGGCCTGCGCCACCGACGAGTACGCGAGCATCCGCTTCACGTTCTTCTGTCCCAGCGCGGCGAGGTTGCCGATCACGAGCGACGCGACCGCAATCCCGGCGAACGCCCACGTCCAGAGATAGCGCTCCTGCGGGAACGCGACGTTGAGCACGCGGACGGCGAGGAAGAGCGCCGCAACCTTCGTGGCCGCCGCCATGAACGCCGTCACCGGCGTGGGCGCCCCCTCGTAGACGTCCGGCGTCCACATGTGGAACGGCGCCGCCGACGCCTTGAAGCCGAGGCCGGAGATGATCATCGCCAGTCCGAGCACCAGCAGCACGTCGTGCGACAGGCCGAGCTTCGCCACCTGCTGCGAGATCTCGACGAAGCCGATCTGGTTCGTCGCGCCGTACACGAGCGCCGACCCGAACAGCAGCGACGCCGAGCCGAACGAGCCGACGATCAGGTACTTCAGCCCCGCCTCGAGCGAGCCCTCGAGGTCGTAGTCGATCGCGCACATGATGTACAGCGCGAGCGAGAACCACTCGAGGGACAGAAACAGCCCCATCAGGTTCGCCGCGCCGACGATGAACGTCATGCCCGCCGTCGACGCGAGCAGCAGCGCGAAGAACTCCGCGATGTGATCGTCGCGACGGGACGGATCCGCGCCGCGCCGCTGCCCCGGAATGTGCTCGACGGAGATCATCGTCGTGACGAAGCCGATGGCGCAGAGCACGACCTGCGCCAGCGCGGTCCAGCGGTCGCGGTAGAACGAGTCCGCAATCACGCGATGCCCGTCCGGCGAGTCGATGTACAGCCAGACCGACGTGACGATGCCGCCGAGGAACCCGAGCGCCGCCACCTTCGACGCCACCGTCCGCCGCCACTTCCGCGGCACGAGCACCGCGCAGAGCAGCGCGACGAACGACGCGCCGAGCAGGACGATGATCGTCGAGATGGCGAACCAGTCGACGTGCGGCGTCGCGATCACCGGAACTGCTCCTGGACGGCCTTCGCCGGCTGGTCGTTCGCAAACGAGTGGCTGCTGATCCCGGCCGGCCAGAGCGACAGCGCCAGCAGCACGCCGACGAGCGGGACGATCAGCGCGAGCTCGCCCGGCCGGAGGTCCATCGCCTCGTCCGTGACCATCGACCCGCGCGCCTGGTGCAGCACGGCGGAGATCAGCCGCAGCATGTACATGGCGGCGAGCACGATCCCGGCCGCGCCGATCACGGCCCACCACCAGGCCCGCTGGTACGCGCCGCCGAGGATCAAGAACTCGCCGGCGAACGCAGCCGAGCCGGGCACGGCGAGCGAGATCACGCCGGTGGCCAGCAGCAGCGTTGCCAGCGCGGGCCGGCCGCGCGCCATGCCGCCGAGGAACGCGAACTGGTCGCTTGTCGTCCGCCGCTCGATCGTCCCGGCCAGGATGAACAGCGATGCGGAGATGAGCCCGTGCGCGATCATCTGCAGCACGGCGCCGTCGTAGCCGAGGTTCGTGCCGGAGAACAGTCCGAGCGCGATCAGCCCCGACGCGGCCATGGACGAGTAGAGAACGACGCCGCGGAAGTCCGGCGACCGGAACGCGAGCACGGAGGCGTACACGAGCGTCGCCGCCGCGAGCGCCATGATCGTCGTCCGGTAGAACGACGTCGGCTCGGGGAACTTCGTGATCGCGATCCGCAGCATTCCGTACAGACCGGCCTTCGCGATCACGCCGGAGAGGACTGCGGTCACCTCGGGCGGTGCCTCGCGGTACGAGTCCGGCAGCCAGCCGTGGAAGGGGAACAGCGGCGCCTTGATCAGGAACGCGAACATGAACCCGAGGAACAGCCAGCGGCTCGCGCTCACCGGCCCGGTGACGAGATCGAAGGTGCCGTACTTCAGCCCGTACACGACGATCGCGGCGAGCATCACCAGCGATCCCGTCATCGTGTACAGCAGCAGCTTCAGCGTCGCGCCGAGCCGTCCGGCTCCGCCCCAGACGCCGATGAGCACGTACAGCGGGATCAGCATCGCCTCGAAGAACGCGTAGAAGAGCAGCAGGTCCTGCGCGACGAACACGCCGACGGTGACGCCGGTGAGGAACAGCATCAGCCCGTAGTAGGCGCGCGGCCGGTCGCGGCCGACCCAGAAGCCGTAGCCGATCGCCGCCGCCATCGCCACGACGGTCAGTCCCACGAGGAAGAGCGAGAAGCCGTACTCGCCCACGTGGTACGAGACGTTCAGCTCCTTGATCCACGGCGTCTGCTGCGCGTTCTGCAGTCCCGACGCGCCGTAGTCGAACCGCGCCGCCTGCTCGATCCAGAGGCCGACCTCGACGAGCGAGACGAGCAGCGCCAGGCTCCCGGTGGCGAAGCGGGACATCGGCAGCGCCCACAGCGCAAGCGCCGCGCCGAGCGGCAGGCAGATGAGCACGGTGGTGAGGGACGAGCTGCTCATCGCACCAGCAGGAAGACGATTGCGATCACGGCCATGCCGGCGCCGAGGAACAGGACGTAGGTCCGCAGCAGGCCGGTCTGGATGCGCTGCGTCGCCTGGCCGAGCTCGAGCGTCCCCTCGCCGAGGTCGGGCCCGGCCGTGAGCACGACGGGCTCCTCGAAGTCGCGCCGCCAGATCGTCGCCATCAGCGCGGCCGGCTTGTAGAACGCCCAGTCGTAGGCCTCGTCGAAGTAGAACTTGTGCTCGAGCACGCGCTGGAGCCACGGGAGCTTCGGCACGGCGAGCCGTTGCTTCGTCCCGTAGATCGCCCAGGCGACGACGATCCCGGCGATGCCGAGTGCCGGCGCGATCAGCTCCGTGACCGCGTCCTGGAAGTTCGTCGGGACCGCCGCCGGCTCGGTCGGGACGACGGGTGCGAGCCAGTGCGTGATCGGCTCCCAGAACGGCTGGAACTGGATCCAGCCGCCGAGAACCGCGAGCACGGTGAGCACGCCGACCGGCACGAGCATCGTCCACGGGCCTTCCTTGCCGTGATGCAGGTGATGGTGCTCGCGCACGAACGCGGACGGCTCGCCGGGGAAGACGATGAAGTAGAGGCGGAACGTGTACAGGCCGGTGAGGAACGCGCCGACGAGGCCGCACAGCCAGAAGACGACGCCGTACCAGTGGTCGTGCAGGTCGGCGGCGAGGATCGGGTCCTTGGAGAAGAAGCCGGAGAACGCGGGAATGCCGACGAGCGCGAGGGCGCCGAGCAGGAACGCCCACCTCGTCAGCGGCATCACCTTCCCGACGCCGCGCAGCTTGCGGATGTCCTGCTCGTCCGCGATTGCGTGGATGACGAGGCCGGCAGTCATGAACAGCAGCGCCTTGAAGAAGGCGTGCGTCATCAGGTGGAACATCCCGTTCGAGTACGCACCGACGCCGACGGCCATGAACATGTAGCCGATCTGCGACATCGTCGAGTACGCGATCACGCGCTTGATGTCCGTCTGGACGAGCGCGATCATCCCGGCCGCGAGCAGCGTGATCGCGCCGAGGCCGGCGGCGACCAGCGCGATCGTCGGCGCGTCCTCGAAGATCGGATGCGTGCGCGCGATCAGGTAGACGCCGGCGGTCACCATCGTCGCCGCGTGGATCAGGGCGCTGACCGGCGTCGGGCCCTCCATCGCATCCGGCAGCCAGGTCTGCAGCGGGATCTGCGCCGACTTCGCCACCGCGCCGCCGAGCAGGCCGAGGGCGACGAGGTCGACGGTCGTCTGCGAGAGATGCGACGCCGTCGCGAACGACTCCGAGAAGCCGAGCGAGCTTCCGTGCGCGATCAGCACGAACAGCGCCAGTGCCATGGTCGCGTCGCCGAACGCGTTCATCACGAACGCCTTCTTGGCGGCGGCGACCGCGGTCGGCTTCTCGTGCCAGAAGCCGATCAGCAGGTACGACGAAAGACCGACGAGCCCCCAGCCGACGAGCAGCAACAGCAGGTTCCCGCCCTCGACGAGCAGCAGCATCGAGAAGACGAAGAACGACATGTACGCGAAGTAGCGCCGCTCCTCGTCGTCGCCGTCCATGTAGCCGATCGAGTAGAGGACGATCAGCGCGCCGACGCCGGAGACGATCAGCATCATCATCGAGCTGAGCGGGTCGACGAGGATCTGCAGCGGCACCTTGAAGTTGCCCGCTGCGAGCCACGTGTACGCGGTGGAGATGTGCGCCGTGTGGCTCGCGTTGGCGCGCAGCCCGAAGAACGACCAGAGCGCGCCGGCGAACGCGACGAACACGCTGACCGTCGAGATCCACGCGGCCGCCTTCCGCGGGATGCGCGAGCCGCCGAGGAGGATCAGCACCGTTCCCACGAGCGGCGCCAGGAGGCAGAGCCATGCTCCGGCGATCATCCGCGCAGCTCCGACAGCGCGTCGACGTCGAGGGCGATCTTGCGCCGGTGAATGGCGACGACGAGGCCGAGGCCGACGCACACCTCGGCGGCCGCGACCGCCATCACCGACAGCGCGAAGATCTGGCCCGCGCCGTTGCCCGCGTGGCGGGCGAACGCGATCAGCGCGAGGTTCGCGCCGTTCAGCATGATCTCGAGCGAGAGCAGCACGATCAGCGGGTTGCGGCGCACGAGCACGCCGAACGCGCCGGTGCCGAACAGGAACGCGGAGATGCCGAGGTACCAGACGACGCCGGGGCCGAGCAGCATCAGCCGGACTCTCCCGCGGTGGTGTCGCGCCGGCGCGTGTGCGAGCCGAGGATGACGCCGCCGACGGCGGCGACGAGCAGCACGATCGACGTGATCTCGAACGCGAGCAGATGGTCGGTGAGGAACAGCCGCCCGATCCAGCTCGGCGAGCCGAAGACGGAGCCGACCTCGGGACTCGACGAGAGCCGCCCGCCGGCCTGCAGCCCGATCACGACGATGATCTCGACGAAGATGGCTCCCGCTGCGAGCACGGCGGCGAGCGTCTTCCAGCTCGGCCCGCTCGCCCACGGAGGCTCGTGCCGCGGCCCGACGTACGCGGTGACGAAGAGGAACATGACCATCACCGCGCCTGCGTAGACGAGCACCTGCGCGGCGGCGACGAACTGCGCGGAGAGCAGCAGATACAGCACTGCCAGCGAGCCGAGATTCCCGATCAGCGCGAGCGCCGAGTAGAACGGATTCGTGAACGACACGACCGCGAGCCCGGACGCCAGGCACGCGAACCCGGCGACGATCCACACCGCCCATACGACGACTCCGCCGGCCGTGATCGCGAGCATCAGCTGTTGGACTTGTAGAAGGGGATGGGCGTGTCGTACAGGTCGCGGTCGGCCACCGGCACCGTCTTGATCGGCTCGGCGAGCAGCATGTCCTTCGTGTAGATCTGGTCGTCGCGGTTGTACTCGGAGATCTCGAACTCGTTGCCCAGGGTGATCGCGTCGAACGGGCAGGCCAGCTCGCAGTAGCCGCAGAAGATGCAGCGGCTCATGTTGATCTCGTAGATGCGCGCGTAGCGCTCGCCCGCGGAGACGCGGTTGTCCGCCGTGTTCTCGGCCGGGACGACGCGGATGCAGTCGGCGGGGCAGGCGGCCGCGCAGAGCGAGCAGCCGACGCACTTCTCCAGCCCGTTCTCGTGCAGGTGCAGCCGGTGCCGGCCGCGGAAGCGCGGATAGACCGGCCGCTTGTACTCCGGGTACTGCTGCGTGATCGGCTTCTTGAAGATCTGCTTGAAGGTGACGCCGAAGCCCTTGAAGCTCACGAACGGCTGGATGCTCATGCGATCCACACCACCACGAGCGCGGTGATCACGGCGTTGACCGTCGCCACCGGCAGCAGCACCTTCCAGCCGAAGCGCATCAGCTGGTCGTAGCGCAGCCGCGGCAGCGTCGTGCGCAGCCAGATGAAGACGAACAGCACGACGAACAGCTTCAGCAGGAACCAGATCGGGCCGAGGTTCCAGGGCCCGTGCCAGCCGGCGAAGAAGAGCGTCACCATCAGGCCGGAGAGCGTGATCATGTTGATGTACTCGGACATCTGGAACAGGCCCCAGCGCATGCCCGAGTACTCGGTGTGGTAGCCGGCGACGAGCTCCGACTCCGCCTCCGGCAGGTCGAACGGCGAACGGCTCGTCTCCGCGATGCCGGCGATGAAGAAGACGAGCAGGCCGACGATCTGCGGCACGACGAACGGGATGGTCACGCCCTGGCGGTGGACGATGTCGACGAGCGAGAGCGAGCGGCCGAGGATGACGACGCCGAGCACGGACAGCGCGAGCGCGACCTCGTACGAGACGAGCTGCGCGCACGTGCGCATCGATCCGAGCAGCGAGTACTTCGACTCGGACGACCAGCCGCCGACGATCAGTCCGTACACGCCGATCGAGCCGAGCGCGAAGATGAGGATCAGCGCGATCGGCACGTTGGCGACGTAGCCGGTGATGTACCAGCCGTTCACCGTCCAGCCGGGGCCCCACGGGATCACCGAGAACGCGGCGATGGCGGTGAACGTGGAGACGATCGGGGCGATGATGTACGGGATGCCGATGGCGCTGTCCGGCGCGAACGCCTCCTTGCGGATCAGCTTGACCAGGTCGGCGAACGGCTGCAGCAGCCCGAACTTGCCGGCGCGGTTCGGCCCGAAGCGCAGCTGCATCCGTCCCATCACCTTGCGCTCGACGAGCGTCAGGTACGCGAACATGACGAGCAGCACGTTGACGACGACCACCGCCTTGATGATCGAGATCCACCAGGGCTCGGTCACGGCGCTTTCGCCTCCTCCGGAGTCGAAAGCGCTACGTCGACGGTTCCGCTGAGACTGGCGGCATGCTCGCGGGCGACGAGCGCCACGCCTTCACGCACGGTGCCGGAGAGTCGGGCTCTCAACTCGACCGATGCGCCGTCTTGCGACACCGTCACGACGTCTCCGGTGGAGATGCCCCTGGCGCGCGCGTCCGGGCGCGCGAGCGTGACCTCGGCTGCAGGGCGCTGGAACTGCAGCTCCTCGATCCGCTCCACCGCCGGTCCGGAGAAGAGCGGCTTGTAGCAGACGAGATGCAGGCCGCCGTCGCGCGGCTCCTGCGGCACCGGCAGCGCCGGCGGCTCGACGTGCTCCGGCGCGTCGGTGTAGCCGCGCAGCACCGCCTGCTCGCCGATCTCGCCGAAGGCGAGCCCGTCGAAGCAGCGTGCCGACACTTCGGCGAAGACGCCCGAGGCGTTCGGCGCGAGCTCGACGCCGAAGCGGGCGGCGAGCTGCGAGAGCCACCACAGCTCGTCGGGCGCGGGCGGCGTCGCGGTGCGGCGCAAGCGCTGCAGCCGTCCCTCGAGGTTGACGGTGGTGCCGTCGCGCTCGAGCGTGCTCGTGCCGGGGATGACGAGGTCGGCCCAGCCGGCCGCGAGTCCCTGGAACATCGAGATGGCGATCACGGACTCGGCCACCTCGGCGAGCGCGCGCACGTTCGGGTCGTTCGCCGCCTCGTCGCCGGAGACGAGCAGCAGCCCGATCGGATCCGGCTCGGGGCCTTCCTCGTCGGATGCGGCCGCCCACGCATCGGCGACTCCGCGGCCGTTCGGCGTCGCGGGCACGTAGAACGCGCCGCAGCCGTCCTTGCCGGCAAGCCCGAGCTGCTCCGCGAGCGCTGCGACGACGGCGCCGCCGCGGCCGTGCGGGCCGGACCAGATCAGCACGATGCGGTCGGCGTCGCCGATCTCGTCGGCGTTCGCGACGACCTTCGCGCCGTTGCGCCGCGCCTTCTTCACCCAGAGGTCGACGACGGGTGCGCTCTCGTGCAGCGGCACGTCGCCGAGCACGGCGACGACGTTGGCCTCGGCGATCGCGGACAGCGGCAGCCGGTACGCGTCGAGCGCGTCCAGCACTTCCTCGGCGAGCATCGCCGTGTGCGAGCCGAGCCCTTCGCGCACGAGCCGACCCAGCGCGTACGCCTGCTCGATCGTCTCGGAGCCGGAGAGCGCCGACGACGACGCGACCGTCGGCCGCGCGCAGCAGCCGCTCCGCCTCGTCCAGCGCCTCGTCGAGAGACACGGGCTCGAAGCCGCGGCGCCGAACCCGCTTGATCGGATCGACGACGCGGTCGGCGGCGCGCAGGTGGGTGAAGCCGAAGCGGCCCTTGTCGCAGATCCAGCCCTCGTCGATCTCGGGGTGGTTGCGCGAGAGGATCCGCTTGACCTTGCCCTCGCGCACGGTCGCGTTGACGTTGCAGCCGACCGGGCACATGCCGCAGACGGTCGGCACGTTGACGATCTCCCACGGCCGCGCCTCGAAGCGGTACTGCGTCGGGAGCAGCGCGCCCACCGGGCAGAGCTCGGTGACGTTGCCGGTGAACGGGCCGCTGTACGGCTCGTCCTCGAAGGTCGTGATCACCGACATGGCGCCGCGGTCGCGGGCGACGAGCTGGCCGTCCTCGCTGACCGTCTCGCTGAAGCGCGTGCAGCGGTAGCAGAGGATGCAGCGCTCCCGGTCGAGCGAGATCGCCGGCGAGATCGGGATCGGCTTCTCGAACGTCGTCTTCTCGAACGTCATCCGCGTCGAGCCGGGCCCGTAGCGGAACGTCAGGTCCTGCAGCGGGCACTCGCCGCCCTTGTCGCAGACGGGGCAGTCGAGCGGATGGTTGACGAGGATGAACTCGAGCGTCGCGTTCTGTCCCTCGGCTGCTTTGTCCGAGGTGCGCGCCGTCTTCACGATCATCCCGTCCTGCGCGGTGAGCGTGCAGCCGGCCTGCAGCTTCGGCATGCCCTCGACCTCGACGAGGCACATGCGGCATGCGCCGAGCGACGGCCCGAGCCGCGGCTCGTAGCAGAAGACGGGGATCTCGACGCCGGCGGCGAGCGCCGTCTCGACGATGCCGGTGCCCTTGGGGACCTGCACCTCCCGCTCGTCGACGGTGACGGTGACGAGCTCCGGCGCGCTCACGCCGCGTCCTCTCCGTGACACTTCTGTGACACTTTCGTGACCCTTCCGCGAACCGTGTCTGACACCGGGGCGTGTCCCGCAGGGACGCGCCCCGCAAAGCTTTCGCCTGCATATCGCGAAATCGCGAACTTCGTGTCTGACACCAGGAGATGTCTCATCCGGACACCGTCGCTTCGGGCACGGGTCCGTGCTGGTCGATCGGAGCGAACAGCCCCTCCAGCGACGAGTCGGCGCCGAACGGGCAGCCGCCGAACTCGAGATGTGCACGGAACTCGTCGCGGAACTTCGTCACGCAGCTGGCCACCGGCATCGCGGCCGAGTCGCCGAGGACGCAGAGGCACTTGCCGATGATCCGGTCGCAGACGTCGAGCAGCAGCTCGAGATCCCGCTCCGTCGCGCGGCCGTCTCGAACGCGCGCAGCAGCTGCACGAGCCAGCGCGTGCCGACGCGGCACGGCGTGCACTTCCCGCACGACTCGTGCGCGTAGAACTGCGCGACGCGGAGCGCGAACTGCACGATGCACGTCCGGTCGTCGAGCACCGAGACGACGCCGGAGCCGATGAAGTAGCCCTGCGTGCTGAGCGAGTTCGCGTCGATCGGCGTGTCCAGGTCGCCGGGCGTCATCACCGGGAACGACGAGCCGCCCATCATCACGGCCTTCAGCGCGCGGCCGTCCGCGACGCCGCCGCCGATGTCCTCGATCAGATGCCGCACCGTGATCCCGTGCGGCAGCTCGTACGCGCCGGGGCGCACGACGTTGCCGGAGAGGCAGAAGACGCGCGTGCCGGTCGAGTCCGGCGGCGCGCCGATCTTCGCGTACTCCGCCGGCCCGACCTCGAGGATCTTCGGGACGGTGGTGATCGTCTCGACGTTGTTGATCAGCGTCGGCGACGCGTACAGGCCGGAGATGGCGGGGAACGGCGGCTTCGACCGCGGCTGCCCGCGCTGCCCCTCGAGCGACTCGAGCAAGCCCGTCTCCTCGCCGCAGATGTACGCGCCGGCGCCGCGGTGGACGACGATCTGGACGTCGCCGAGGATCCCGGCCGCCTCCGCCTGCACGCGCGCGGCCTCCAGCGTCTCGTACTCGGCGAGGTACTCCCCGCGGATGTAGATGTAGACGTGCTTCGACTGGATCGCGTGCGCCGCGATCAGACAGCCCTCGAGCACGCGGTGCGGGACGCGCAGCATGATCTCGCGGTCCTTGAACGTCCCCGGCTCGGACTCGTCGGCGTTGACGGTGAGGTAGATCGGCTTCGCCACCTTGTCCGGCGTCGGGATGAAGCTCGCCTTGCGGCCCATCGGGAAGAACGCGCCGCCGCGGCCGCGCAGGTTCGACTCGATCAACTCCTCCGTCACCGCCTGCGGCGACATCGCGCGCACGCGTTCGAGCTGGAGGTAGCCGCCGGCGGCGCGGTAGTCGGCGATGTCGCGGAGCGGGCTCTCCTCCGCTCCGCCGAGGACGAGCACGGGCGACGAATCAGCCATTGCGCAGCTCCTCGACGATCGCGGGAACGTCGTCGGGTGTGACCGACAACCGATAGCGATGGTCGACGGCAACGACGGTCGGCGTGCTGCAGCCGCCGAGGCACTCGACCGCGCGCAGCGTGATCTCGCCGTCGGCGGTGGTCTCGCCGGGGCCGACGCCGAGCTCGCGCTCGAACGACTCGAGCACCGCCTGCGCGTTGATCAGTCCGCAGCAGACGTTCGTGCAGACCTCGACCATGTGGCGGCCGACCGGCTGGAGATTGAACATGTCGTAGAAGCTCGCGACGGACATGCAGGTGGCCGGCGTCAGCTCCAGCGCGTCGGCGACCGCCTCGATCGCCTCGCGCGACAGCCAGCCGTACTTCTCCTGCGCGAGCCGCAGCGCCGGCAGCAGCGCCGAGTGCGCTCCCTCCGGATAGAGCGTCCGCACCTGCTGGATCTCGTCGTACAGCTCCGTCATCGATCCGTGTCCCCCATCACCGCGTCGAGCGAGCCGACGATGGCGATCAGGTCGGCGACGAGCGAGTCGTGCATACACGTTGCGGTCGCCTCGAGCGCGACGAACGACGGCGCGCGGAAGTGCACGCGCCACGGCTTCGGCCCACCGTCGGAGACGACGTAGCAGCCGGACTCGCCGCGCGGCGACTCGATCGCCGTGTAGACCTCGCCCTCGGGCACGCGGTAGCCCTCCGTGACGATCTTGAAGTGGTGGATGAGCGACTCCATCGACGTGTGCAGCTCCTCGCGCGGCGGCAGCACCACCTTCCGGTCGTCGGCGATCCACGGCTGCCCTTCCATCTGCTCCAGCCGGTCGAGGCACTGGCGGATGATCCGCACCGACTCCGCCATCTCGTCCATGCGCACGCGGTAGCGCGCGTACACGTCGCCCTCGGGATAGACCGGGACGCGGAAGTCGACCTGGTCGTACGCGAGATACGTGTCGTCGCGGCGGATGTCCCAGTCGACGCCGGACGCGCGCAGGTTCGGCCCCGACTGGCCGAGCGCGATCGCGTCCTCCGAGGAGAGCACGCCGACGCCCTTCGTCCGCTCGAGCCAGATCATGTTGCGGTCGAGCAGCGCGAGATAGTCGTCGAGCGCCTTCGGCATCTTCTCCACGAACTTCCGCGCCTCCGGATAGAAGCCCGTCGGGATGTCCTCGGCGAGCCCGCCGACCTGGAAGTAGCGCGTGTGCATGCGCGTCCCGGCCACCATCTCGGAGAGATCCATGATCAGGTCGCGCTCGCGGAACGTGTACCAGAACATCGACACGGCTCCCAGCTCGAGCGCCGACGTGCCGAGATAGACGAGATGCGAGTGGATCCGGTTCAGCTCGCACAGCAGCATCCGCATCCACGTCGCCTTCTCCGGCACCTCGATCGCGAGCAGCTTCTCCACGGCGAGCACGAACACGAGCTCGGCGTTCTGGTAGCCGACGTAGTCGATCCGCTCCGGATACGTGATCGCCTTCCACCACGTCTTCGACTCCATCGACTTCTCGAAGCCGGTGTGGAGGTAGCCGATCACCGCGTACAGCCCGACGACCGTCTCGCCGTCGAGGTCGACGATCAGGCGGAGCACTCCGTGCGTGGACGGATGGTTCGGCCCGAAGTTGATCTGCATGATGTCGTCCGTCTCGTGCAGCTCCGCCGGGACGTCGAGGATCGTCGGCACGCGCGCCGGGATGCGCGAGCCGTCGTACTGCGGCGGTGCGACCACGGGCCAGGCCGCCTCGGTGTCCTTCTCCGGCGCGACCGTCATTCGGCGTCCGAGAACCGGACGGGCTCGCCGCCGATCGGGTAGTCCTTGCGCAGCGGATGGCCGTCCCAGTCGTCCTCGAGGAGAAGCCGCTTCAGGTTCGGGTGCTCCTCGAAGGAGATGCCCATCAGGTCGAACTGCTCCCGCTCGTGCCAGTCGGCGGTCGGCCAGACCGGGACGACGCTGGGCACGGGCTCGCCGTCGTCCACCCAGCACTGGAGCCGCACCCGCGGCGCGCCCTTGCGCAGCGCCAGCAGGTGGTAGCTGACCGAGAAGCGCTTCGGCTTCGTCTGCGGCAGCGCCTGCAGCCCCTCGGTCATCGGCATGTTCAGATCGCGGCCGCCGGGCGTGCCGATGTACCCGGAGACGCCCTTCGCGCCCCAGTTCAGATAGTCGGTCGCGACGACGTCGGCGAGGAAGTTGAAGCCGAGCTCGTCGCGCGCGTATGCGCACACGTCGCGGATCGCCGCGGGCTCGACGGTGACGGTCGTCTCGCCGTGCGCCTCCCCGACCGAGATGACGCCCTGCACGTGCTCCCAGTCGCTCACGTGGCCACCTCGCGCCGCTCGTACGCCGGCGGCACTCCGGCCTGGTGCGCCTCGTGCAGCCGGATGATCCCCTCCATCAGCGCCTCCGGCCGCGGCGGGCAGAAGGGCACGTAGATGTCCACGGGGACGATCCGGTCGACGCCCTGGAGGATGGCGTAGTTGTTGAACATGCCGCCGGAGCTGGCGCACGCGCCCATGGCGATCACCCACTTGGGCTCCAGCATCTGGTCGTAGATCTGCCGCAGCGGCGCCGCCATCTTGTGCGAGACGCGGCCCGAGACGATCAGCAGGTCGGCCTGGCGCGGCGAGGAGCGGAACGCCTCCATCCCGAAGCGGGCGAGGTCGTGCCGCGCCGAGACGATCGACATCATCTCGATCGCGCAGCAGGCGAGCCCGAACGTGTCCGGCCACATCGACTTCGTCTGCGCCCAGCGGACGGCCTTCTCGAGCGTCGTGATCCCGAGCGCCTGCTCGAGCTCGTCGGCGCCCATCTCCTCCTCGAAGTGCGAGGGGCCCTTCGTCGGCCAGAGCAGCCGCTCCGACTGGAGGCCGTAGTCCCTGAGCCGCGGATTCGGCTTCACCATTCGAGCGCGCCCTTCCGCCAGATGTAGACGTAGGCCACGAGCAGGACCACCACGAAGGCCACGAACTCGACGAATCCGAACCAGCCGAGGGCGTGCAGCTGCACGGCCAGCGGGTACAGGAAGACGATCTCGATGTCGAAGACGATGAAGAGCATCGCGGTCAGGTAGAAGCTGACGGTGAAGCGCTGCGGCGGCATCTGGCCCTGCGAGACGCCGGATTCGAACGGAATCGTGCGGGCGCGGGTGCGGCGCGAGGGCCGCTGAGCGAACGCGAACGACATCGCGATCATCGAGGCCGGGATGGCGAGCGCCAGGATCGCGTAGATCAGAAACGGAAGCCAGTCGTTCAGCATCGTCCACCCACCGAACGGCTGACGTTATCAGGGTCCGTGCGGTTGCACTTGGTCAAGCGCAAACGACGCAGCGGAGCGTGAGGCGGCTGTTACAAAGGTGGATCCGAATGGGGCATTCGTGACACCTGCCGCCGTTGGTACGATGAGGTCGCGATGGAGATTCAGGAGCGCACCGAAGCAGCTCGTCTCGCTGACGCCGGCGGCGGCGGAGAAGATCCGCGGGCTGATGGCGGAGGAGACCGACGTGTCGGTGCTCCGCGTCGCCATCGAAGGCGGCGGCTGCTCCGGCTTCCAGTACGGCCTCGGCTTCGACCGCGGCGCCCTCGAGGGCGACCAGCGTGTTCGAGTGCGAGGGCGTCACCGTCGTCGTCGACCCGTTCAGCGCCCCCTATCTCCGCGGCGCCACCGTCGACTACCTCGAGACGATCCAGGAGTCCGGGTTCAAGATCGACAACCCGAACGCCGTCTCCTCGTGCGGCTGCGGCCACTCGTTCCAGGTCGACGAAGCCGCCGATCCCGGCGCCACCGTCGGCGGCTGCGGTAGCGGCTGCTCTCACTGAAAGTCCTCCGGACTTTCTAGTGACGGGCTGAGCTGGGACTGGCTCGTCTATGCGTTGCGTCTCTCGCGTCGGCGCGAGCGCGGTCGCACCGACGCACCGGCTGTCGCGCGGTGCCGGGTGGTCTGGGCGGGCGCGTTCGTCTGCGCGGCCCGCGGTGCTGAAGCATCCCGGGCCGCTTCGTCCGGCCTCCGTCTAGAGCGGCTGCGCCCGCTCTAGCCTCCGGCCCTCTGTGGCTGCGCGGTTCGGATCCGTATCGATCACCGATAAACGGGCTTGTCCGCCTTCATTACGATCGAATCGATGGGATCTGCTCAGCCTCTGCGCGTCGCCGTCGTCGGGTCCGGGCCTGCCGGGTTCTATGCGGCGGGGGCTCTGCTCGGCGGCGAGGTTCCCGGTCGAGGTGGACATGATCGAGCGGCTGCCGACGCCGTGGGGGCTCGTCCGGCTCGGCGTCGCGCCCGACCATCCCAAGATCAAGTCCGTCTCCCGCGCCTTCGAGAAGATCGCCGACGCGCCCGGGCTTTCGCTTCCTCGGCAACGTCGAGGTGGGCCGCGACCTCCACCACTCCGACCTCGTCGAGCTCTACGACGCCGTCGTCTACACCGTCGGCGCCCAGAGCGACCGGCGCATGGGGATCCCCGGCGAGGACCTGCCCGGGTCCTGGCCCGCCACCGAGTTCGTCGCCTGGTACAACGGCCACCCCGACTACCAGGAGCTCGACTTCGACCTCGCCGTCCGAGCGGGTCGTCGTCGTCGGCGCCGGAAACGTCGCCGTCGACGTGGCGCGGATGCTCGCGCTGACCCCGGAGGAGCTCGGCGCCGACCGACACGACCGATGCGGCGATCGCCGCCATCGTCGGCGCCGGGATCGAGGAGATCGTCATGCTCGCCCGCCGCGGCCCGGCGCAGGCCGCGTTCACCACGCCGGAGCTGATCGAGCTCGGCGAGCTCGCCGGCTGCGACGTCGTCGTCGACCCCGCCGATCTCGAGCTCGATCCGGCCAGCGCAGCCGCGCTCGAGGGCGACACGCAACGCGACGCGGAACCTCGACGTGCTGCGCGAGTACGCGGCGCGGCCGCTGCAGGGCCATCCGAAACGGCTGCGTTCTCCGCTTCCTCGTTTCGCCGGTCGAGCTGCTGGGCGAGCGAGCGGGTCGAGGCGGTCGAGATCGTCCGCAACCGGCTCGAGGCGGACGACTCCGGCCGCATCAGCGCAGTCGCGACGGACGAGCGGGAGACGATCCCGTGCGGGCTCGTCTTCCGCAGCGTCGGCTATCGCGGCGTCGCGCTCCCCGAGGTTCCGTTCGACGAGCGCCGCGGCACGATCCGCAACGTCGACGGCCGCGTCGTGGACGAGTCCGGGACGCCCCTCCCCGGCATCTACTGCGCCGGCTGGATCAAGCGCGGCCCGAGCGGTGTGATCGGGACGAACAAGAAGGACGCGACGGAGACGGTCGAGCTGCTGTTCGAGGACGTCCACGACGGGCGTCTCGCGCCCAAGGGCGCGACCGCTGCGGCCGTGGACGCGCTGTTGGAGGAGCGCGGCGTCACCGTCGTGCCGAAGGAAGGCTGGGCCGCGATCGACGAGGCCGAGCGCGCAGCCGGTGAGAAGCTCGGCCGGCCGCGGGTCAAGCTCTGCAGCTGGGACGCCCTGCTGCAGGCCGCGGGCCGGCGCGAAGGCGCCCCGACCGCCTGACGAGGCATCCCCCTTCCGGGGGGCAGGGTCGGGTGCTTCGGCCGCCGATGAATCGGACCGTGGACACGCTGACCGTCGAGTGCCTTCGCTGCGGGACGCCCCGTCAGACGCGCTACACGGTCTGGCGCCACGTCGAGTCGGCCGAGTGCCCGAAGTGCGGCTACGTCGGCTGGGCGCACTCGGCGGAGCTGACCGAGCCGCAGCGCCGCGCCCTGCGCGAGCGGCCGCTCCAGGCCCGCCGCCTCCGCGCCGTCGGCTAGTCCGCAGCCTGCGTCCGCGCAGACGCGGATGCGTGCGCCCGCCCGCGCCGCGAGCGTTTGCCTACACTCGTGGCATGAGCAAGACAGAGGACAAACAGGAGCTGTGGGGCGGCGAGACCGCGAAGGCCGTCGCCAATTTCCCCGTCTCCGGCGAGCCGATTCCGGCACCCGTCGCGCGCTGGCTCGGCCGGATCAAGGGCGCTGCCGCCCACGTCAACGCCGACCTCGGCCTGCTCGACCGCGACAAGGCCGACCGGATCGCCGCGGCCGCCGACCGGATCGCGCGCGGCGAGCTCGACGACCAGTTCCCGATCGACGTCTTCCAGACCGGCTCCGGCACCTCGTCGAACATGAACGCGAACGAGGTGATCGCGACGCTGGCCGGCGAGGGCGTGCACCCGAACGACGACGTGAACATGGGCCAGTCCTCGAACGACGTGTTCCCGTCGGCCGTCCATCTGGCCGCTCTGGACGAGATCACGCACGACCTGCTGCCCGCGCTCGACCTGCTGGGCACCTCGCTGGAGACGAAGGCGCGCGAGTTCGACGACGTGGTCAAGTCCGGCCGCACCCACTGGATGGACGCCGTGCCCGTGACCCTCGGCCAGGAGTTCGGGGGGTACGCGGCCCAGGTTCGCCAGGGCGCCGAGCGCATCAAGGACGCGCTGCCGCGCCTCGGCCAGATCCCGCTGGGCGGCACCGCCACCGGCACCGGGCTGAACACGCACCCGGAGTTCGCCGCGCGGGTGCGCGAGCGGCTGGCCAAGGAGACCGGGCTCGTCATCTCGGCTCCGGCCGACCCGTTCGAGGCGCAGGCCGCCCGTGACGGCATCGTCGAGGTCTCCGGTGCGCTCAAGACGCTCGCGGTCTCGCTGACGAAGGTCGCGAACGACATCCGCTACCTCGGCTCCGGCCCCCGCGCCGGCCTCGCCGAGATCTTCCTGCCCGAGCTCCAGAAGGGCAGCTCGATCATGCCGGGCAAGGTCAACCCGGTCATGCCCGAGGTGGTCACCCAGGTGGCCGCCCAGGTGATCGGCAACGACGCGGCGATCACCGTCGGCGGGATGCAGGGCCATTTCGAGCTCAACGTCTTCGTGCCGCTGATCGCACGAAACATCCTCGACTCGGTCAAGCTGCTCGCCAGCTCCTGCCGGCTGTTCGCCGAGAAGTGCGTGGACGGGATCGAGGCGAACCGCGAGAACTGCGCGCGGTACGCCGAGCTGACCCTGTCCGCGGCCACGGCTCTGAACCCGTACATCGGCTACGACCGGGCCAGCGAGATCGTCAAGGAGGCCGCTGCCTCAGGCCGTTCGCTGCGGGACGTGGCCCGGGAGCAGGGCGTCGAGGACGCCGTTCTGGACGAGGCCCTGGACTATCGCGCCATGGCCAAGCCGCACGGGTAGGGCCCCCACCTATAACCGGGGCTACTAACCCGCTATTTCACCCGGCGTCCCATCTTGACGGGGGCCGAAACCCGGGTCACTATCAGACAGCCGATCGGTGGGTCGTCGGCGAGCCGGAGGCAGGCAAGCGGCCGTGCGCGGGTGGCGCGGTGCCGGAGCGCAGACGATCGGATCAAGGGGAGAGGAGAGATCGTTGAGAGCAAGTCGTGTCGGACAGCCGGCAGGGCGAGGGCGCAGGTCCAGAAGGACTACCTGGATTCTGTCCCTCACCGCCGTTGCAGTCGCACTGATCGCCGTTTCGGCGGCAGGTGCGGTCAACAGGATTCCCGTTCCGGGTGGATCGATCGCCCTTCAGGGTGCACCCCTGGGCGGCAATCACCAGACCACCGTCGTCGTCCAGCTGGCCGGTGATCCGATCACCGTGGCGGACGCCAATGCGGCCTCGCCGCTTTCGGACAGTCAGAAAGAGTCGATCCGCGATCAGCTGCGCTCGCAGCAGGCTCCGGTCGAGAACCAGGTCCGGAACTACGGCGGAAAGATTCTCGCCACGTACCAGGCTGCCTACAACGGCTTCAAGGTGAGCATCGCCGCGAGCCAGGCCGCGCAGCTGGCCTCGCTGCCCGGCGTCGTGGCCGTCTGGCCGCTCGAGCTGGTGAAGCCCTCGAACATCCACGGGATTCCGCTGATCGGCGCTCCCCAGGTGTGGGACGGCGTCAACGGGCTGCACGGCGAGGGGATCAAGATCGCCGACATCGACACCGGCGTCGACTACACGCACGCCGACTTCGGCGGCTCGGGCAACCCGGTCGACTATCAGACCGCTCTCGCGTCCGACACGCTTCCGGCGAATCCGGCCTGGTTCGGCCCGACCGCGCCGAAGGTCAAGGGCGGCGTCGACCTCGTCGGCGACACGTACCAGCCGGATCCGACCGCAGCGGGCTACCAGCCCAATCCGCAGCCGGATCCGAACCCGCTCGACTGCAACAGCCACGGGACGCACACGGCCGGCACGATGGCCGGCTTCGGCGTCCTCGGGAACGGGCACACGTACACGGGCCCGTACAACGCGACGACGGTCTCGTCGAACAACTGGCTCGTCGGTCCGGGCGTCGCTCCGAAGGCATCGCTCTACTCGGTGAAGATCTTCGGGTGCAACGGCCCGACCAACGAGGTGATCGACGCGATCGAGTGGGCCGTCGACAACAACATGGACGTGATCAACATGTCGCTCGGCTCGCCGTTCGGCAGCCCCGACGCTCCTGACGCGGTCGCCGCCGAGAATGCGGCGCACGACGGCGTGATCGTCGTGGCTTCCTCCGGCAACGAGGGCTCGAATGCGTACATGACCGGCGATCCCGCCTCCGGCGACGACGTGATCAGCGTCGCGGCGGAGGATCCGACGTCGAGCTTCGCGGCTGCGCAGATGACGCTGACGCCTGGCGGCGCGATGACGGCGATCAACGCCAACGGCTGGACTCCGCTGCCGAGCACGCCTCAGCACGTGCGGGTCATCTACAGCAGCCCCGGCGTCGTCAGCCTCGGCTGCAGCGTCGCGGCCGACACGGCCGCCGGCGCGATCGCTCCGAACACGTACATCGTCGTCGCGCGAGGCACGTGCGCCCGCGTGGCGAAGGCGATCTTCGGCCAGCAGGCCGGAGCCGCCGGGGTGATCATGATCAACAACGCGGCGGGGTACCCGCCGTACGAAGGCCCGATCACGCAGGACCCGGATCCGCCGGGACCCCCGCTCTACGGTGGCTTCGCCTACACGGTCACGATCCCGTTCCTCGGGGTGCCGATCGGGCAGGGCTCGACGCTCGTCGCAGCGGACGGCGGAACGGTGAGCATGACCGGCGCGACCATCACCAACCCGGGGTTCGAGTCGCTCGCGAGCTTCTCGTCCTTCGGCCCTCGGTCGGGTGACAGCTTCCTCAAGCCGAACGTGTCTGCGCCGGGCGTGAGCATCTTCTCGGCCGGGATGGGCACGGGCACCGGAGCGCTGAACGACTCCGGTACCTCGATGGCCGCCCCGCACGTGACCGGCACGGCTGCGCTCGTCAAGCAGGCGCACCCGAGCTGGCGCAGGGTGAAGTACTGGGACGCGGCGATCGAGAACACCGCCGACCCGGCCGGCGTCTCGAACTACTCGACGGCCGGCGCGGGCACGGGTCTCGTACAGGCGCTGCCCGCGGTTCAGACGCAGGTGGTGGCCCTCGGCGACCACGACATGGGCGTCGTGAACTTCGGCTACAACGAGCTGAACCGGGACTTCAACGACACCGAGGACGTCACGCTGACGAACTTCAGCAACTCCTGGGCGACGTTCAACGTCTCCGACACGCTCGACCAGGGGAGTCCGCACTCGATCAACACGTACGGGTCGACGGTGTCGGTGCCGCCGCGCGGCTCGCGGGACGTCCACGTCCGGCTCTCGGTTCCGGTCTCCACGGCCGGCGGCCCGAGCCTGCCCGGCGAGACCCCCTTCAGCGACGTTGCCGGAGTCCTGCAGTTCACGCCCGTCTCCGGGAGCAACAACAACGTGACGCTGCGGGTGCCGTACTACATGGTCCCGGCCGCGATCTCGAACGTGCAGACGCGCGTCGACGACAGCAAGATCAACAAGACGCACACCGCCACCGCGGTCAGCACGAACTTCCGCGGCGCGGTGGCCGGATCGGCGAACTGGTTCGCGTGGGGCATCAAGGACAAGCGCGACCACGGCCTCAAGTCGAACGACCTCCAGGCCGTGGGCGTCCAGTCCTTCCCGGCCCAGCAGGCGCTCGAGTTCGCGATCAGCACGAACCACCGCTGGTCGAATGCCGCTCAGGACGTGTTCGACGTGCTCGTCGACGTGAACAACGACGGCACGCCGGATTACGACGTCGAGGCGGTGGACCTGGGTGCTGTGCAGGGCTTGGACTTCAACGGCACCGACGCAGTCGCGGTCTTCGCGCTCGCGTCGGGCGACGGCAGCATCAACTACCTCGCCGACGCTCCGACGGACAGCAGCACGATGATCCTCCCGGTCGACTTCGCACAGCTGTGCGTGCCGGGGAATCCGTGCCTCTCCTCCACCGGGCACTTCACGTACTCGGCGCAGGCGCTGTCGCTCACCGACAGCACGCTGGACACGAGCGACATGTCGGCGACGTTCAACCCGAACTCGTCGGCCGTGAACACCGGCATGTTCGACGAGATCGCGCCGAACTCGTCGGCCACGGAGACGCTCACCGTCAATCCGACCGAGCAGGCGGCCTCGCCGGCGCTCGGCTGGATGGTCGTCAGCCACTGGGAGCCGTTCGACGGTCTCTTCGGAGACTCGAGCCGCGACCAGGTGCAGCTGATCCCGCTCAACCTCAGGAACGACGGCGGCCACCACTAGGCCGTCCGCTCGAAACGATCGGCGAAAGGGCCGCCTTCGGGCGGCCCTTTCTCTTGCTAGCCGGTGACGGTCAGCGTCGCCTTGTACCGGTGCGCACCCTCGCGCACCGCGACGGCGTACGAGCCGGCCTTCGCCGAGCCGAGGCCGGCGCCGGGAACGAACAGGAGCGTGACGCGGCCGAGGACGATCGACTGGCAGGTGACGCCGGTCTGCAGTGGAGCGGCGACCGTCACGGTCCGGCCGTCGACGGTGACCTTCGCAGCCGCCAGGCCGTTCACGCGCACCGTCCCGAGCGGCAGCTTCTTCGGCACGTCGACCGAAGCGGGAAACGCGACCGTGAGCGCTCCCCGCGGGCGGCCGCACAGCAGCGGATAGCCGCGGACGACGACGGACGCGGTCACCGGCGGCGGCACTGCCTCCGCCGGCTGCACTGCTTCCGACAGGGCGGCGGCTCCGGCCAGCCCGGCTGCCACTGCGAAAGCGACGGCAACGCCTCGCATGGCGGCACCGTAGCACCGCCCGGTCAGGGCTAGTGCAGACGGCTCGGGCGCGGGAGGACAAGCGTCGCGCGGCTGCCGCGGTCGCCCGTGGCGGTGATCCAGAGGCTGCCGCCGCCCGCCGGAGCCGCCGGTCCGATCGGCAAGCGGAATGCACCGTCCTGGTCCACGACCGCCTGCCGTGCGCCGCCGATCGTCTTGACGAGGACTGTGACGCGCTCTCCGGGCACGAAGCCTTCGCCGGTGACGGTGAGCCCGGCTTGCGGGTCGTGCTCTAGGGCGAGCGTCACGACCCGAGTATGCCTCGACCTTGCGGACCGGCTCCTCGTGGTGAAGGATCGCAATGCGGTCGGCATGGGAGTCTCCGGCGTCGGGATCCCGCGAGTTTGAGGACGATCGAACCCAAGGGGAGGAGAAACCGTGAGGCACAGCCGTGTCGTACGGATCTTGATCGCGGTAGCCGCCGCGATCGCCGCATTGCTCGTGGCCGGCGTCGCGTCGGCGGCGACGATCACGAAGAACATCCCGAGTGCCGGCACGTTTGCCGTTCCGAACGCTCCGGCGCCGCAGGCCGGCGTCAGCGGCGGCCTGCCGGAAGTCGATCCATCGACGTTGGACGCCGACCCGCTTGCACAAGGAGCGACGGTCAACCGCGGCGACTCCGGTGGGCGGTTCGATCATCACGGCCGTTACGGCGACGGCCACAACGGGGCGAACCCGAAGCTCGCGCAGAGCTTCGACGGCCTGAACTTCTTCGACCAGCGGTTCGCCAACGGCGGAAACCAGTTCTCGGTCGAGCCGCCGGATCAGGGTCTCTGCGTCGGAAACGGGAAGGTCGTCGAGATCATCAATGACGTCTATCAGGTCTTCGACACCCGTGGGCATGCGCTGACGAACCCGATCGACGTGAACTCGCTCTTCGGCTATCCGGCTGCGATCAATCGCACCACCGGCGCGTACGGACCCGACGTCTTCGACATGAGCTGCCTCTACGACGCGCAGACGCGGACATTCTTCGTCGTCGGCAGCGTGCTCGACCGCGTCGGGACGACGTCGACCCTTTCCGGCACGTCGCATGTCGACATCGGCGTCGCAAAGGACCCGACGAGCGCGTACACCTTCTACCGGATCGACACGACGAGCGACAGCCCTCTGTGCACGCTCGACGGCGTGGTCCCGGGGCCGTGCTTCCCCGACTACCCGCACGTCGGTGCGGACCGGAACGGCTTCTACTTGACGACGAACGTGTTCGACTTCTTCGGCCCGAACTTCGACGGCGTGAACATCTACGCCATGCCGAAGGCGCTGCTCGCTTCAAGCTCCCCCTCCGTGCCCGTCACGCTGCTGAGCACGAACGGCCAGGGGCCGAGCGGACCAGACGGCGGCACGGGCTTCTCGTTGATCCCGGCGGTCTCGCCGGACACCCAGTTCGACAGCTCGTCCGGCGGCACCGAGTACTTCGTCAGCTCCCGCGCCGTCTTCACGGATGACGGCACGGCCGACTCGATCGTGGCGTGGAGCCTGTCGAACACGAAGTCGCTGCTCTCGTCGACGTCGAATCTCAGCCTGACGTTCTCGATCGTCAACACCGACGAGTACGGCGTTCCTGCTCCTCCGACACAGAAGGCCGGCAACATCCCGCTCGCCACCTGCATCGGCAGCACTGCGCCGACCCCGCCGCCCAGCGGCGCGCCCTGCTGGTCGCGGGTCGGGATCTTTCCGGGTCCGACGACCGTCACCGAGGGCATCCTCGACGGGAACGACTCGCGTGTCGGGGGCGTCTCGTACGCTGACGGCAAGCTCTGGGCGGTCCTCGGGAGCGCCGCGACCGACTCGAAGGGGAATCCGGTCGACGGTGCGGCGTGGTTCGTGATGAAGCCGGGCTGGAAGTCGGTCGGCCTCGTCAACCAGGGGCTGCTCGTGAAGGACGGGACGAACCTGACGTACCCGTCGATCGCGGCCACGGACGGTGGCGCGGCGGCGATGGGATTCACCATCGTCGGTCCGAAGGACTACCCGAGCGCCGGCTATGCGGGGCTCGACGCCTTCAGCGGAGCCGGCGATCCCCAGTACGCCGCGAAGGGGGCCGGGCCGCAGGACGGGTTCACCGAGTACGAGGCGTTCTTCGCCGACAACAGCCCGCGCCCGCGCTGGGGCGACTACGGCGGAGCGGTCGCGGACGGGTCGTCGATCTGGATCGCATCCGAGTACATCGGCCAGACCTGCACGTTCAACCAGTACATCCAGCCGTCGCCGACGAACGTGGCGGCATTCGGAACGTGCGGCGACACCCGCGCCGCACTCGGCAACTGGGACACGCGCATCTCCCAGCTGCTGCCCGGCGGGTCGTACCACTAGGTAACCGCAACGTAAAGGCCGCGACGAGAGCCGGCGGCGGCCGCCGGCTCTCGTCTAGCCTTGCCCTATGGCCGTCTTCCTGGCCGCGCTCGTCGCGGGCCTGTTCGGGACGGTGACGAGGGCGCCGACGATGCCCGTGTGCATCGCAGGCCAGCCGTGCTCGAAGCCGGCGGTCGGAGTGAGGCTCATCTTCCTGCGCAACGGTGACGCGGCGAAGTCGGTGGTCACGGGGGCCGGAGGAACGTACCGGCTCCAGCTTGCGCCGGGTACCTACTCGGTGCGCGTCGCCGGCCTGTCGCGCATCCAGCGGCTGTCACCCGCGACCGTCGTCGTGCGCCGCGGCGTCTTCACCCGGCAGGCCTTCCTCATCGACACCGGAATTCGCTAGTACGAGACGACGCCGCTGCCCGTGGCCGCGGCGTGGCGCTGCTCGTCCGCGCGGTAGCTCGAGCGCACGAGCGGGCCGGCGAAGACGGTGCCGAAGCCGAGCTCCTCGCCCTGCTCGCGCATCCAGCGGAACTCGTCCGGGTGCACCCACCGGTCGATCGGCGCGTGCTTCGGGCTCGGCTGGAGGTACTGGCCGATGGTGACCACGTCGACCCCGTGCGCGCGCAGGTCGCGCAGCGTGTCGACCACCTCGTCGTTCGTCTCGCCGAGGCCGACGATGATCCCGGACTTCGTCAGCACCGGATGCTCCGCGAGCTCTTTCGCGCGCGCGAGCAGCCACAGCGCCTTGTCGTAGCTCGCCTTCGCGCCGCGCATGCGCGCGTGCAGGCGGCGGACCGTCTCGATGTTGTGGTTGAAGACCTCCGGGCGGGCGGCGAGCACCGTCCGCAGCGCGTCTTCCTCCACTCCGAGAAAGTCGGGAGTGAGCACCTCGACGGACGCGTCCGGCAGCTTCGCCTTCAGTGCGCGGATGGTGGCGGCGTAGTGAGCGGCGCCCCGGTCGGGGACGTCGTCGCGGTCGACCGAGGTGACGACGACGTGCTTCAGCTCCATCTGCGCCGCCGCCTGCGCGACGCGCAGCGGCTCGAGCGGGTCGGGCGGCGCGTCCGGACGCCCCGAGTTGACGTAGCAGTAGCGGCAGGCGCGGGTGCACGTGTCGCCGAGGATCTGGAAGGTGGCGGTGCCGCGGCCCCAGCACTCGGAGATGTTCGGGCAGCGGGCCTCCTCGCAGATCGTGTTCAGCTGGAGGCCGTGGACGAGCTTCTGCACGTCGAAGTAGCGGCCGTCCCGCGAGGGCGCCCGCACCTTCATCCACTCGGGCCGGCGGGGCCGCTCGGCCACCGGAAGCGATGAGTTCTCCATCCCGCCTCAGTCTAGAGACGACATGGACACGCAAGCATTCCGCTAGCCTAAACGGACTGAGCCGTCCGCTTTCCGAAGGAGTACCGATGACGCGTCACTCGACGAATCCCTGGCTGATCCTCGTTCTCATCTGCTTTGCCCAGTTCATGGTCGTGCTCGACGGGACCGTCGTGAACGTCGCGCTCCCGTCGATCCAGAAGGACCTGGGTCTCACCGAGGCGAACCTCCAGTGGATCGTCAACGCGTACACGCTCGTCTTCGGCGGCTTCCTGCTCCTCGGCGGCCGTGCGGGCGACCTGCTCGGCCGCAAGCGCCTGTTCCTGTTCGGTCTCGTCGTGTTCACGTCCGCGTCGCTGCTGGACGGGCTCTCGTCGAGCTCCGGGATGCTGATCGGCGCCCGCGCCCTCCAGGGGCTCGGCGCGGCGTTCATCTCGCCGGCTGCGCTCGCGATCATCACGACCACGTTCGCCGAAGGAGCCGAGCGGGCGAAGGCGCTCGGCGTCTGGGCCGCGATCGCGATCGGCGGCAGCGCGGTCGGCCTGATCCTCGGCGGCGCGCTCACACAGTTCTTCTCCTGGCCGTGGGTCTTCTTCATCAACGTTCCCGTCGGGATCGCCGTGTTCTTCGCCTCGCTGCGCTACGTCCCCGAGTCGAAGGACGAGCTGGCGCACCGGAGCTTCGACGTCGCCGGCGCGGTCACGGTGACCGGCGGGCTGATGACGCTCGTCTACGCGATCGTGCAGGCGCAGGAGAAGGGCTGGACCTCCGCGCAGACGATCGGAACGTTCGTGCTCTCTGCGGTCATGCTCGTCAGCTTCGTCGTGATCGAGCTGCGGGCGAAGGCGCCGCTCGTGCGGCTGTCCATCTTCCGCACCCGCTCGCTGACGGCGGCGAACATCACCATGTTCCTCGTCGGCGCGGGTCTGTTCGCGATGTTCTTCTTCAACTCGCTGTACCTCCAGCGGGTGTTGGGCTACGGGCCGCTCGACGCGGGCCTCGCGTTCCTGCCGTTCACGGGCGGGATCATCCTGTCGGCAGGCTTCGCCTCGAAGTACGCGCCGAGGTTCGGCGTCCGGCCCGTCGCCATCGGCGGGATGATCGTGACCGCCCTCGGGATGCTCCTCCTCACCCAGCTTCCGGTGGAAGGTACGTACGTCGACGAACGTGCTGCCCGCGCTCGTGCTGGTCTCGCTCGGGCTCGGCTGCGTGTTCGTGCCGCTGACGCTCGTGGCGACGACCGGGCTCGTGAACGAGGACCAGGGACTCGCGTCGGGTCTGTTCAACACGTCGCAGCAGATCGGCGGCGCGCTCGGGCTGGCGATCCTCGCGACGTTCGCAGCGAGCAAGACGTCCAGCGTGTCCGGCGTGTCGTCGAGCCAGGCGCTCGTGGACGGATTCCACGTCGCGTTCCTCGGTGGCGCGGTCTTCGTCCTCGTCGCGCTCGTCGCGTACGCCTCGCTGCTCCGGCGGCGCGACGTCGAGGCGATCGAGGCCGAGGCGGCCACCGTCCCGGCCGGATGACCGAGCAGCTCCTCCGCGCCGACGCGCAGCGCAACCTCGACCGCGTCCTCGAGGCGGCGTCCGAGTGCTTCGCGGAGCAGGGCGTCGACGTGAGCGTCGACGAGATCGCCCGACGCGCCGGCGTCGGTCACGGCACCGTCTTCCGCCGGTTCCCGTCGAAGGATGCGCTGCTGACGGCGGTGATGCTGCAGCGCATCCGCGAGCTGACCGTCGCCGCCGAGTCGGCGCTCGAGGACCCGGACGCGGGCGCCGCCTTCGACCGGTTCTTCCGCATGGCCGTCGACTTCTACGCGCAGAACCGCGCCCTCGTCGAGGGGTTCGAGCGCTGCGTGTCGACGGACGAGGTGGCGGCGATGAAGGTCGCCGTCAGCCGGCTCGTCCGCCGCGCCCAGCGCGCGGGAGCGCTGCGTCGCGATGTGACTCCGCCTGACGTGATGGAGCTGATCCCGGCGGCGAGCCGCCATCCGGACGTGATCCTGGACGGCCTTCGAGCCCCGAGGCCGTAACACTCTCGCGAACAAGACGTATTCGGGCCTGGCCCCGGCCTCGGGGTAACGGGCGCGGGACCGCTCCCTGAGCCAAACGGCCGGGGCCAGGCCCGGTTGCGTAATGGTCTCGCGTTCGTCACGACATTCGCGCGCCGGCTCTGCGACCGGTCGATCAGCGCGACGCGAGCTGCGTGTGCACGGGCTGCGTCCACAGCCCGATCCCGTCGCCGGCCGGCAGCTCTTCGAACTCGAGGCCGAAGACCTGGCCGAGCGCCGCCACCGCAGCGGGCCGCACCTCGTCCACCGTCACCGGGCGGCCGGCCTCGCGGGCGATCGTCGTGAACATCGCGTCCTCGAGCCCGCAGGCGGTGATCCAGTCGGTGAACGGCGCCGGATCGAGGTCGACGTTGAGCGCGTAGCCGTGCGTCGTCACCCAGCGGGAGACATGGACGCCGATCGACGCGATCTTCCGCGGCGGGCGCGTCAGCCAGACGCCGGTCAGTCCGTCGATCCGCTCGCCCTCGAGTCCGAACGGCTCCAGCGTGAGGAACAGCGCCTCCTCCAGGTCGCGCACGTACTTCTTCACGTCGCGCCCGTGCCGCTTCAGATCGATGATCGGGTAGCAGACGAGCTGACCCGGCCCGTGGAAGGTGGACTTGCCGCCGCGGTCGGTCTCGACGATCTCGACGGACGCGTTCTCCGGGATGTGCACCTCGGCGCTCTCGTCGGTCCGGCGGCCGAGCGTGACCACGGGCGGGTGCTCGAGGAAGAGCACCGTGTCCGGAATCGCGCCTTGGGAGACCGCGCCGGCGAGCGACCGCTGCAGCTCCCATGCCTCCGCGTACGGCACCGTGCCGAGCTGCATGAGGTACGCGCCGCGGCTAATTGCCGTCGTCTTCCCAGTCCTCGAGCCGCTCGCGCAGGTCGCGGAGGAAGCGTCCCGCATACGCGCCGTCGACGAGGCGATGGTCGTACGTCAACGTGATGTTCATGATCGGCCGGATCGCGATCACGTCCTTGCCGAGCTCGTCCTGCGTCACCCACGGCCGCTTCACGAGCGCGTAGGTGCCGAGGATGCCGGCCTGCGGCTGGCTGATCACCGGCGTGCCGTGGAAGGTGCCGTAGCCGCCGGGATTGGTGATCGTGAACGTGCCGCCCTGGACGTCGTCGGGGAGCAGCTGCTTGTCGCGCGCCTTCTGCGCGATCGTCGCGATCCCCTTCGCCAGCCCGAGCAGGTTCATCGTCTCGGCGTTGCGGAGCACCGGCACGATCAGGCCCTTGCCGTCCGCCAGCTCCACCGCGATGCCGAGGTTGACGTAGTTGCGCGTGACGATCGACTCGCCGCGCAGCTCGCCGTTGACGTACGGGTAGTCGCGCAGGTTCTCGACGGTGGCCATCGCGATGAACGCGAGGTACGTCGGGTTGACGCCGTACGCAGCCTGGTACTCCTTCTTCAGCTTCTCGCGCACGGCCACGATCCTCGACATGTCCACCTCGATCGCGCTCGTCACGTGCGCGGAGGTGTCGAGCGACCGGCGCATGTGCTCGGCGATGCCTCTCCGCATTGCGGTCACGGGCTCCAGGGTCTCCCCAACCTGCGGCTGGAGAGTAGGCGCCTGCGGCGCCGGAGGCAGAGAGACGGGTGTTGCAGGAGCCGGCTCTGCGGTTTTCGGCGCCGGAGGCGCCGTAGTCTGCGGCGCAGCCGCAGCCGGTGGAGATGCCACGTACGCGAGAATGTCGGCCTTCGTCACGCGGCCGCCGCGGCCGGTGCCCTGCACCTGGCCTGGGTCGACTCCGTGCTCGGAGGCGATGCGTGCGACCACCGGGGAGACGAATGCCTTGCCGTTCTGCTCCGCAGCCTGCGGCTGCGGACTGGGGGCCTCGGGAGCGGGCGGAGGCGTAGGTGAAGCGGGCGCCTGCGGCGCCGCGGGCTCCGGCGCAGGCGCGCCCGCCGCGCCGCCGATGCGGGCCAGCGGCGTGCCGACCTCGACCGTCTCGCCCTCCTGGACGAGGATCTGCGTCAGCGTGCCCGATGCGGGGCTCGGCACCTCGGTGTCGACCTTGTCGGTCGAGATCTCCAGCAGCGGCTCGTCCGCCTCGATGTGCTCGCCCTCCTGCTTCAGCCAGCGCGTGACCGTCCCCTCGGAGACGGACACGCCCATCTGCGGCATCACGACGTCGATTGCGGTCTCGGTGGCCATGCGACTCCTATCTAGTACGCCGCGAGCTCGCGGAGTCCCGCCACGACGTCGTCGACCTGCGGGATGAATGCCTTCTCGAGCGGCGGCGAGAACGGAACCGGCGTGTCAGGAGCGGCGATGCGCTTCACCGGCGCGTCGAGATCCTCGAATGCCTCCTCGGCGATCGTCGCCGCGATCTCTGCGCCGAAACCCCCGGTGCGCGTGTCCTCGTGCAGCACGAGCACCTTGGACGTCTTGCGTACCGACTCGAGCACGGCCGCCTTGTCCCACGGCATCACCGTGCGTAGGTCGACGATCTCGACGGAGACACCGTCGGCGTCGAGCTGCTGCGCGGCCTCCTCGGCCGTGTAGACCATCGCGCCCCACGTGATCACGGACAGATCGGTGCCGGCCTGGTGCGTCCGCGCCTTCCCGATCGGCGTCGTGTACCGCCCCTCCGGCACCTCCGCCTTGATGCGGCGGTACAGGTGCTTGTGCTCGAAGAACAGGACGGGGTTCGGATCCTCGATGGCGCTGATCAGCAGTCCCTTCGCGTCCTCCGGCGTCGCCGGGCAGACGCACTTCAGTCCGGGGATGTGCGCGAACGACGACTCCGGGTTTTGCGAATGGAACGGGCCGCCGGAGAAACCGCCGCCCGACGGCAGCCGCAGCACGATCGGGATCGGCGTACCGGCGCGCCAGTGCTGCTTCGCCGCGATCGTGACGAGGTGGTCCCATGCGCACGAGACGAAGTCGGAGAACTGCATCTCGGCGACGGGGCGCATGCCCATGATCGCCGCGCCGGTGGCGCCGCCGACGATCGCCGTCTCGGCCAGCGGCGCGTCGATCACGCGCCACGGCCCGAACTCCTCCTGGAACCCGAGCGTCACCTTGAAGGCGCCGCCGTAGACGCCGACGTCCTCGCCGATGACGAAGACGCGCTTGTCGCGTCGCATCTCCGTCCGGAGCCCGTCGGAGATCGCCTGGAGATAGGTCATCTCTGCCATTACTTGGGGGCCATTACTTGTGGTGCGGGGTCTCGAGCTCTTCCGGCGTGGCGTAGACGCCGTCGGTCAGGTCGTCGCCGGTCGGCATCGGCGACTCGTCGGCGCGGCGCAGCGACTCGTTCAGCAGATGCTTCACCTGCTCGCCGATCGCGCTCTCCTCGTCGTCCGTCATCTCCGCGTTCGCGCGGAGCCAGCTGCGGTACCGCTCGACCGGGTCCGACTCGGCCCATTTCTCGAACATCACCTTGGGGACGTAGAACGCGTCGTCGTGGACTGCGTGGCCCTCCATGCGCAGGGTCTGGCACTCGAGCAGCGTCGGGCCGCCGCCGGCGCGCGCCTTCTCGATCGCGCGCTTCGCCTCGCGGTAGACCGCGAGCACGTCGGTGCCGTCGACGACGACGCCCTCGAAGCCGTACGCCTGTGCGCGGTCGGCCACGTGCTCGGTCGCGTACTCGAGATACGTCGGCGTCGAGTACGCCCACTGGTTGTTGTCGCAGACGAAGACGATCGGGAGCTTCCGCGTGCCGGCGAGCGTCATCGTCTCGTGCACGTCGCCGCGCGCGGACGCGCCTTCGCCGAACCAGCCGACCGCGACGCGCGCTTCCTCGCGGATCCGGAAGGCGAGCGCGCAGCCGGTCGCGACCGGAAGCATCGCCGGCAGATGGCTGACCATGGCGATCAGGCCGAGCGCCTCGTCGGCCATGTGGACGTTGCCGTCGCGGCCGTGCGTCGGCCCGTCGGCGCGGCCCATGAACTGCGCGAAGATCTTCCACGGCTCGACGCCGCGCGTGATGTGCACGCCCATGTCGCGGTGCAGCGGCGTGCCGACGTCCTCCGGCCCCATCGCGGTGGCGACGCCGATCGCAGCAGCCTCGTTCCCGCGCCCGGTGTAGAAGGAGCCGGGGATCTTCCCCTGCTTGTACAGGATGTGCCCGCGCTCCTCGACGCCGCGGGTGATCAGCATGTTGCGGTAGATGCCGAGCAGGTCCTCGCGGTCGAGGCCTGCCTCTTTCACCTCGTGCAGCGAGCCGACGGGCTCCGCTTCTCTCGCGATCGCCATGCTTCGCCTCACTTTAACGGCTGGGTCACCAGTCGAACGCTTCTCCGACCGTCCGGAGCCGCGTCCGGGTGGCCTCGTCGCAGAGGGCGCCGGCCACCCCGGCCTCGTAGAAGGAACGGGGCTCCAGCCCGAACGAGGCGGCCGCCTCGTAGTCCTGCGAGAGGTCGGTGTCGAACATGGCCGGATCGTCGGTGGAGATGGAGCAGCGGACGCCTGCCGCGACGAGCCGCGGCAGCGGGTGCTCCGCCAGCGACGCGACTGCGCCGGTGCGGAGATTCGAGAGCGGGCAGACGTCGAGCACGGTGCCGCGGCCGGCCAGCTCCCGGACGAGGCCCGGATCCTCCTCGGCGCGAATGCCGTGGCGCAGCCGGTCGGCGCCGAGCGCCTCGAGCGCGCCGCGCACGGACGCGGCGCCCGCCACCTCGCCCGCGTGCGGGACGGAGCCGAGCCCGAGCGACTTCGCCAGCATGAACACCTCCGCGTACGGCTCGGGCGGGTACTCCGCCTCGAGCCCGCCGAGGCCGACGCCGACGACGCCGCGGTCGCGGAAGCGCGCCGCCCACTCCACCGTGGCCCGAGCCTCGTCCATGGTGAAGCCGCGCGGGATGTCGGGGGTGAGGCGGATCTCGACGCCGTGCAGCTCGCGGGCCGCATCGGCGCCGTCGCAGAAGCCCTCGTAGATCTCCTGCCAGTCGCAGCCGCGGCGCACGCGCTCGGCCGGGCTGAAGATCCCCTCGAGGTAGACGGCGCCGTGCTCCGCCGCCTCGGCCGCATAGTCGACGACGACCTGGCGGAAATCCTCGGCCCGCTGCAGCGCGTTCGTGGTGAGGATCCAGACCTCGATGAAATGACGGAAGTCGCGGAAGCGGTAGAGCTCCGCCAGCCCCTCGACGGTGTCGGCCGGAAGCGGGTAGTCGTTCCGGCGCGCGATGGCCAGCAGCGTGGGCGCGCGGACGGTTCCTTCCAGGTGCACGTGCAGCTCGATCTTCGGGTACGCCGTCACCGGAACGACGTTAGTCGCGCCGTGACACTTTCGTATGGAAGTCGCGACACTTCTGCGAACCGTGTCTGACACCGGGGCATGTCCCGTCGGGACCGAACGGCATGGAACAAAGCCGGATCCGCGGCTTCGTGTCTGACACCGAGACATGGCTACAGTGGCGGCATGGGCAAGGCCTCCGACTGGCTCCGGGAGGAGCGCCGCAAGGTGCTCGGCGACTGGGTGGCGGTCTGTCTCGGCTGCGGTGCGGCGCGGCGGTGGTTCGAGGAGTTCGAGGCCGAGGTGCCGGACACGTGTCCGCAGTGCGGGGGCGAGCTCCGTCGCCGCTGCCCGTCGTGCGGCGCCGCGTTCTCGTCGATCGCCACCGTCGACTGCGAGGAGTGCGGCAAGCCGGTCCGGCCCGACGAGCTGTTCGGCTCGCCGATCAGACGGTCGCGCTAGAAGAGGTCGTTGCCGGCGGACCAGGGTCCGACGACGGGGCCGTTCAGGATCTGCGAGAAGCGGATCACCGTGACGATGTCGTCGTCGGCGACCTCGCGGTTGTACAGCTGCCCGAGGAAGTGCGCCATCTCGTCCGTGCGCCGGATCTCGGGATTGTCGTGCTCGATCTCGCGCGGCGACAGCTCGGCGAGCGTCTTCACCTCGACCTTGTCGATCACGGCCTCGAACACGCGCTCGCGCGCGCCGAAGCGGACGCCGCACAGCACCTGCACGACCATCCCCTTCTTGTACTTGCCCGACTTGTCGCCGAGCCGGATCGTCGCCGACTTGCGACCGCTCCGGAGCTGGTCCGCGACCATGGGTGAGTAGAAGTTCAGCGCGTACATCGGCTCAGAGAGCTCCGCCATGACAGCCGGATCAGCCCGGTGAATGATAGGTGACGGCGGGCTGGACGTGGGCGCGGGTCAGATCGCTCGGCTCGGTGCAGCCGAGCAGAGCGAGACCGCGGAGCACCTCGTCCCGAAGCAGCTCGAGCACAGTGCGCGCCCCGGCCTCGCCGTCGACCGCCAGCCCGAACAGCACGGGCCGCCCGACGAGCACGGCCTGCGCGCCGAGCGCGAGCGCCTTCAGCGCGTCCGTCCCGCGGCGCACGCCGCCGTCCATCAGCACCGGCACGCGGCCGCCGACGGCGTCCACCACCTCCGGCAGGGCGTCGAGGCTCGCCGCGACGCCGTCGAGCTGCCGGCCGCCGTGGTTCGAGACGATCACGGCCGCCGCACCGTGGTCGACCGCGAGCGACGCGTCCTCCGCCGTGAGGATCCCCTTGACGAGCACCGGCCGGCGCGAGCGCTCCGCGATCCACTCGATGTCCTTCCACGTGACGGAAGGCGAGACCGGCACGTAGGCGATCCCGGCCGCGCGCGCGGCTTCGTCGGAGCTGACGTACGGGAGCGGCAGGTCGGAGGGGATGCGGAAGCCGAGGCGGAGGTCGCGCTCGCGTCGCCCCCAGAACGGCGTGTCCACGGTGAGCACGACGGCGGAGTAGCCGCAGTCGGCCGCCTCGTCCAGCTGCGCCTCGGTCAGGCCGCGATCCTCGAGCACGTACAGCTGCTGCCAGCGCGGCGCGCCGGGAGCCGCGTCGCGGATCTCGCCGTGGCGACGCGACGTGATCGACGAGACGCACATGAGCGTGCCCGCGGCTGCGCAGGCGCGCGCGGTGGCGAGCTCGCCCTCCGGCGTCAGCAGCGTGTGCAGGGCGGTCGGCGCGACGAGGATCGGCATCGAGACGCGCGTCCCCAGGATCTCCGTCTCGGCCGTCACCGCGGCCACGTCCGTCAGCACGCGCGGCCGCAGCTGCCAGCGCGAGAACGCCGCCGTGTTCCCGCGCAACGTCACCTCGTCTCCGGCGCCGCCGGCGAAGTAGCACCAGACCTCCTCCGGCACCCGCTCCTCGGCCAGGCGCTCGAAGTCGGCGACGCAGACGGGATCGCTCATGGCTGCATCTTCTCCCACGCGAGCGCCGCCATCTCGCGCTCGCCGCGATACGCGAGCAGCCGCGGGGCCTCCTCGAGCGGCAGCCAGCGCGCCTCGGCCACCTCGATTCGCATCGCCTCCTCGATTTCGCCGATGCGCCCGCGGCCGGCGCGGAGCAGGAAGAAGCTGACGATCTTGAAGATCCGCTCGCCGTCCCACGTGTAGACGTACTTCACGTCGCCGAGCTTCTCGACGACGCGGCCGCTCACGCCGCTCTCCTCCCGGACCTCCCGCACCGCCGTCTCCTCCGGCGACTCGCCGGGGTCGACGAGGCCCTTCGGCAGCGCCCAGACCCCCGCCCGCTTGCCCTGAGGCCGGATCGCCGCCAGCATCGGTCGCCCGCCCACGCTGCGGACGAGCACGCCTCCGGCCGAGAACTCCCGTTTCATCACCTGCTTTGTAACAAGTTGGCGCGTGCCGAGGCCGTGCGGTTTGCCAAGCGCGCCTGTTTGCTCATAGAATGCGCTGGCACTCTCAGGTCGAGAGTGCCAAGAGATGTCACAAAGCAGTCAGGAGGCATGTGTATGAACCTGAAGCCGCTTGGTGACCGCCTGATCGTCGAGGTCCTCGATGAGGAAGAGACGACGTTCAGCGGCATCGTGCTTCCGGACACCGCGAAGGAGAAGCCGCAGCGCGGCAAGGTCCTCGCGGTCGGCCCGGGCCCCCGGGACGACAACGGAAAGTTCGTTCCCATGGACGTGGCGGAGAACGACGAGATCGTCTTCTCCAAGTACGGGGGAACCGAGATCAAGGTCGGCACCGACGAGTACCTGATCCTGCGCGAGAGCGATGTGCTCGCGAAGGTCGTCTCGTCGAAGAAGCCGGCCGCTGCCAAGGCCTAGAGAAAAGACGGAGGTACGAAAACAGATGGCTCACAAGGAGCTGAAGTTCAACGAGGACGCCCGTCGCGCGCTCGAGCGCGGTGTCAACGTCCTCGCCGACGCGGTCAAGGTCACCCTTGGCCCGAAGGGGCGCTACGTCGTGCTCGACAAGAAGTTCGGCGCGCCCACCATCACCAATGACGGCGTCACGATCGCTCGGGAGATCGAGCTCGAGGACGTCTTCGAGAACCAGGGCGCCCAGCTCGTGCGCGAGGTCGCCACGGCGACGAACGACGTCGCGGGCGACGGCACCACCACGGCGACCGTGCTCGCGCAGGCGATCGTCCGCGAGGGCCTGAAGAACGTCGCCGCCGGCGCCAATCCGATGGGCCTCAAGCGGGGCATCGAGGCGGCCGTCCTGGCCGTCGTCGAGAACCTCAAGGGCCAGTCGAAGGACGTCTCCGGCAAGGAGGACATCGCCCGCGTGGCGACCGTCTCCTCGCGCGAGCGCGAGATCGGCGACGTGATCGGCGACTCGATCGAGAAGGTCGGCAAGGACGGCGTCGTGAACGTCGAGGAGGGCCAGACGCTCGGCCTCGAGCTCGAGTTCACCGAGGGCATGCAGTTCGACAAGGGCTACCTCTCGCCGTACATGATCACCGACCCCGAGCGGATGGAAGCGGTGCTCGAGGATCCGTACATCCTCGTCGCCAACCAGAAGATCGGCGCGGTCAAGGATCTCCTGCCGGTGCTCGAGCAGGTCATCCAGGCCGGCCGGCCGCTGCTGGTCGTCGCCGAGGACGTCGAGGGCGAGTCGCTCGCCACGATCGTCGTCAACAAGCTCCGCGGCACGTTCACGGCGGTTGCCGTGAAGGCCCCGGGCTTCGGCGATCGCCGCAAGCGCATGCTCGAGGACATCGCCATCCTCACCGGCGGCGAGGTGATCACCGAGGAGATGGGCCTCAAGCTCGAGAACACGAAGATCTCGCAGCTCGGGCATGCCCGCCGCGTCGTGATCGACAAGGACTCGACGACGCTGATCGACGGCGCCGGCGACACCGAGGCGATCAAGGGCCGGATCAAGCAGCTGAAGGCGGAGATCGAGAACACCGACTCCGACTTCGACCGCGAGAAGCTCCAGGAGCGCCTCGCGAAGCTGTCCGGCGGCGTCGCGGTGATCAAGGTCGGTGCCGCGACCGAGACCGAGATGAAGGAGAAGAAGCACCGCGTCGAGGACGCTCTCCAGGCGGCTCGCGCCGCGCTCGAGGAGGGTCAGGTTCCCGGCGGCGGCGTCGCGCTGATCAACGCGGCGGACTCCGTTCGGGACGAGGTTCTCGGCTCGCTCGAGGGCGACGAGAAGACCGGTGCGCAGATCATCCTCAAGGCGCTCGAGGAGCCGCTCCGCCAGCTGTCGGCGAACGCGGGCCTCGAGGGCTCGGTCGTCGTGCAGCAGGTTCGCGCGGCGAAGACGGGCTGGGGCCTGAACGTCGAGACCGGCGAGGTTGAGGACCTGCTGAAGTCCGGAATCGGCGACCCGACGATGGTCACCCGCTCGGCGCTGCAGAACGCCGCGTCGATCGCGAAGAACATCCTCACCACCGAGGCGATCGTCGCCGAGGCGCCCGAGAAGGCCGGCGCCGCGATGGGCGGCGGCATGCCGGACATGGGCGGGATGATGTAGCGCATCCCTTCGGGATGCACTGGGCCGCCGCGATCGGCGGTTCCTCTACTAGAACCAAAGGAAAACGGCGCCGAAAGGCGCCGTTTTCCTCTAGGGGTGGGGAGGTGGGTGCCCCAGGTATCGGCAGGCCGTCACCCGGGCTTTAGCCCTTCTTGGGCTAGAAGCCGTACCGCTCCTCTTTCCAGTAATCGGCGTTGTTGTTGTATCCGTACCGCTCCCAGAAGCCCGGCTTGTCCGTGGCGGACAGCTCCAGGCTGCGCAGCCACTTGGCGCTCTTCCAGAAGTACTTGGTCGGGACGAACAGCCTCAGCGGCCAGCCGTGATCCAGCGTGAGCGGCTCGCCGTCGGCCTCGTAGACGATCAGCGCGGTGGGGTCCTCGATCGCGCTCAGCGGCGAGTTTGCGGTGAAGCCCTGCTCCGCGTGCGCGACCACGAACCGGGCGGCCGGCGTCGGCTTGCAGAGCTTCGCCAGCTCGCTCCAGTGGACGCCCTTGAAGTGCGCGTCGAAGCGGCTCCAGCGGGTGACGCAGTGGATGTCCGTGGTCACGTCGGTCGCGGGCAGCTCCTTCAGCTGCTCGAACGTCAGCGTCAGCGGCTCCTCGACCTCGCCCCAGACCTTGAAGTCCCAGACGGCGAGATCGGTGTCGGGGACGTCGCCCGCGTGGAGGACGGGCCACTTCTCGGTGAGGTACTGGCCGGGCGGGAGCCGCGCCGGATCGAACCCGGCGACGCGCACCTTGTCCTCTGCCTTGGAACGGAAGAGCGGCATCGGCTCCTACACTAATTCGTATGGACGTGGCTACGAGAGAGCGCGCCTTCGTGCGGGTGGCGGGACCGGACGCGCAGGACTATCTGCAGCGCATGGTCTCGAACGACGTCGATGCACTGCAGGTCGGCGACGCGTGCCCGGCGCTGCTGCTGACCGCGAAGGCGCGCGTGATCGCGCCGGTCGTCGTCTGGCGCCGCGGCGACGAGGACTATCTGCTCCTGACGGAGCCGGAGCTGGGCGAGGTGGTGCGCTCGCTGCTCGTGCGCATGCGCTTGCGTGCGCAGTGCGAGGTCGAGCCGGAGCAGCATTCGTCCGTGCTCGTGTTCGGCGCGGCCGACGGGATCGCGACGGGCGACGTGACGGGCGCGGTCGAGGTGCTCGACTCGGAGCTCGAGCCGACGATCGATGCGGACGAGCTGGAGCTGCGCAGGATCGAGGCCGGCGTTCCGCGCTGGGGCCGCGAGATCGACGACCGCGTCCTCCCGGCGGAAGCCGGGCTGGACGAGACGCACGTCAGCTTCACCAAGGGCTGCTACCCCGGACAGGAGCCGGTCGCGCGGCTGCACCACCGCGGCCATCCGAACCGCGGGCTTCGCGTGCTCGAGCTGGCCGAGGTGCCGCAGCCGGACGCGGAGCTCGTCCACGAAGGCAAGCCTGTCGGCCGCGTGACGAGCGCCGCCCGTCGCGCGGACGGCTCCGTCGTCGCGCTCGCGTACGTTCGCGTCGAGGTGCCGGAGGACGCGGGGCTCGAGCTCGCCGGCGTTTCAACGTGAACCATGCCGCGACTTGAGCGGGCGGACTGGTGGACGGTGCGGCGGGCGCAGAACCGCAAGCCGTCCACGTACAAGTGCCCGCTCTGCGGCTACCGGCTCCACGCCATGACGCCGCACGTGCTGATCGCGCCGGAGGGCGACACGACCCGGCGCCGGCACGCGCACGCCGAGTGCGTTGCCGCCGCGCGCGCCCAGGGTCGGTTGCCGAGCCGCGACGAGTGGCGTAAGACGCAGCCGCGGCACCCGGGAGTTCTCGCCCGCCTCCTACGCCGCCACTGAGCGCGGCTACACTTGTCATCCGCCGCGCCCGTAGCTCAGGGGATAGAGCGCTGCCCTGCGGAGGCAGAGGTCGCAAGTTCGAATCTTGCCGGGCGCATAGCGCCTTGCGAGCCGGCTGGGCCGGCTCGCTCGCTTAACGGGGGAAACCATGTTTCCCCCGTTAGCCCCCTTCCTCGCCTGCCGCCGTACGTGTGTGTGCCGCGCCCGCGCATGTCGGGCGCGGCGGCGAGGGTTCCTCGTCCTGGTGGACCCTTGTGCCTGTGATTCAGTACGACTGGCTTGCGCCGTTCAAAGAACCGTGGCTGCTTCCGAAACACGAGGAAGTCATTCGCGCCCTGGAGTGACGGCGCGTCGCGTTGGCTGGCACACTCAATCTCATGAAGAGCGACTGTCTCGTCGTCGTCGGGTACGACGGCTCACAGGGCGCCGACGCGGCGCTGCACGTCGCGCTTGAGGAAGCGCGCCGGCGTGACGCCACGCTGCGCGTCGTCGCCGCATGGCACGTGCCTCCTCCGCTTGTCGGCACCTCCGTTGCGCCGTCGTCGACCGCGCTGCTCGGCGAGGAGTTCCGGCTCGCGCTGACGGAAGCGGTCGACGCCGCCGTCGCGGCTCTGCGCGAGCACGCCGCCGGCGTCGAGATCGAGTCGGTCGTGGTCGAGGGACAGCCGGTGAGCGTGCTCACCGGCGAGGCCGCGGGCGCCGACCTCCTCGTCGTCGGCTCCCGCGGCCTCGGCGGCTTCCGCGAGCTGCTGCTCGGATCCGTCAGCCACCAGTGTGCGCAGCATGCGGCGTGCCCGGTGCTGATCGTCCCGCCGCAGCTGTAGCTCCTAGAACAGCGGCTCGCCCGTCTCCAGCAGCGTCTTCAGGCCGCTGAGCACCATCATCCAGCCGGCGCCGCCGACGCTTGCCGCCGTCTTCGGCGCGCCCTCGAGCCGGTCGTGGACGACCGTGAGCTTCGCCACGCCGCCGTCGCCCGGCTCGATCTCCCAGGTCACGCGGCTCGGCTCCTCCTCCGCGGTCTCGGGGTTGTACAGCGCTCGCCACGTATGGACGAGCTTGCGCGGCGGGTCCGCCTCCTCCACCACCCCGTCCACCCACAGCTGCGAGCGGTCGGGCGACCAGCTGTTGTAGGCCGCACCGACGTCGAAGGTCGAGTCGACGAGGCTGCCGTGGAAGTACTTCGCCGTGAACTCGGGCTTCGTGATCGCGTCCCAGATCTGCTCCGGCGTGGCCCGGATGAACACCTGGTAGACCTGCACGTTCGTCTGCGTCATCGTCGTCATCCTGTCTCCTCCAGCTCCGTCTTGAGTGTCGCGAGCGCGGACACGCGGCGCTCCGTGTACTTGTCGATCCACCGGTCGTGGATCAGCCGGATCGGCACCGGGTTGAGGTAGTGCAGCTTCGCCCGGCCCGACCGGAGGGTGACGACGAGCCCCGCGTCCTCGAGCACCCGCAAGTGCTTCATCACGCCGAAGCGGGTCATGGCCAGCTCCGACTCGAGCTCCGTGAGCGTGCGGCCGTCCTGGTCGAACAGCCGGTCGAGCAGGTGCCTGCGGGTGGGATCTGCGAGCGCCCGGAAGACGCGGTCGCCGTCGTCGTCGATCATGGGCGGATAATAGGTGACTAAATAGTCACATGTCAAGCTGCGAGAATCGGTGCATGCCCCTCTACCTCTCGGAGTCCGACGTCGACTCGCTGATGTCTCCGGACGAGGCGGTGGACGTGATCGAGGCGTGCTTCCGCCGGCTGGCCGCCGGCGCGGTCGAGAACCGGCCGCGCTACCGGCTCGGCCTCGACGCGGGCGGGCTCGCCGTCATGGCGGCCGCGGATCTGGAGCTCGGCTACGCGGGGGCGAAGGTCTACTCGGCGTTCCGCGCCGGTGCCCGCTTCGCCGTCCTGCTCTTCCGGGCCGACTCGCCGGAGCTGGTGGCGGTGATCGAGGCGGACCGGCTCGGGCAGCTCCGCACCGGCGCGGCCAGCGGCGTCGCGGCTCGGCATCTCGCGCGCGCGGGCGCGACGAGTCTCGGCCTGATCGGCTGCGGTCTGCAGGCCGCGACGCAGCTCGCGTGCATCCGCGCCGCCGTGCCCACGATCGAGCGCGTCGTCGCGTACTGCCGAACCGAGGAGCGCCTCGCGGACTTCTGCGACCGCTTCGACGCGATCCCGGGCAGGAGCAACAACGACCCGGCCGGCTGCGACATCGTCGTCACCGTCACCGGCTCGTCCGATCCGGTGCTGCGCGGCGAGTGGCTCCGCGCGGGCGCGCTCGTGTGCGCGGTCGGCGCGAACGACCTGCGGCGGCGCGAGCTCGACAACGTCGTGCTCGAACGGGCGAACTTCGTCTGCTGCGACTCGGTCGAGGACGCGCGGCTCGAATCGGCCGACCTCGTCGAGCCGGTGGAAGGCGGCGTGCTCGACTGGCTCGAGGTGCACGAGCTCCAGGAAATCGTCGCGGGCGAGCTGCGCGGCCGCCAGTCGGACGACGACATCGTCGTCTTCAAATCGAACGGACTCGCGGCGTGGGACATCGCGATCGCGGCCGAGGTGGTCGCGCGCGCGCGGACGCACGGCGTGGGGCGCGAGCTCTAGCCCAAACCCTCCTAGCTCGGTGCGACGCCGCTGCGCGCGGCGGCCACGCTGTCCGCGCCGATCGCCTGCACGACGTCCGGCCGGTCCAGCAGCCGCGCCTGCTGCTGCGGCGTCAGGCGGTTCTGGACGTAGTGATCCTGGAGGATCTCGTCCAGGCTGCGCCCGTTCGCGTGCTCCCGGATCACGTACGTCGCCACCCGATCCTCTTTCGCCGAGCCGGGAAAGAGAAACGAGAACGGCGACTTCAGCGCGGTGGTCAGCTTGGACACGGGTGCGATTGTATAGTCGAGGTGTGCACGCCTCGTCCGACCACGGTCGGTTCGCGGAGCGAGTGCTCCACGGGGTCGACGACGCCGGAAATCAGGAACGGATCGTCGTCTGGATCGAGCGCAAGCAAGGTGCGCTCTGGGCCGTCGGTCGCGCGGTGTCCCCCGAGCTTCGCAACGGCACCGAGCCGCGCCCCGAGGACTACATCTTCGAGGGCTACGAGCTCGAGGACGCGCTCGACGAGGCCAACGCGGCGCTCGAGGACGATCTCACCGTGTCGGAGCAGGACGGGCACGGCGAGCATCTGCGGCCGTTCACCCGCGACGAGTGCCTGAAGCCGCTCGAGGCCTGGTTCTTCGGACGGTAATCAGCGCGTCTGTGCGCGCTGCGGCCACTCGAGGTTCGCGTCGGGGATCGGGTCCCCGTGCGGATCGTGCGTCGGGAAGCCGAGCGCGCGATCGATACGCGCCTCCAGCTCCTCCGAGATCGCGTGCTCGAGACGGTCGGCTTCGTCGTGCACGTCCTCGACGTCGACGCCGAGCGTCTCGGCGAGATACAGCTCGAGCAGCCGGTGGTGGCGGATCACCTCGAGCGCGACGCGCTCGCCGGCCGGCGTGAGCGAGACGCCGCGATACGGAGCGTGCTCCGCGAGCCCGAGCGCGGACAGCTTCTTCACCATCGCGCTGGCCGACGCCGGCGACACCTCCTGCGCGCGCGCGAGCGCGGTGACCGACACGCGCGGCTCGGTCTGCCCGAGCTTGTAGATCTCGCGGAGGTAGTGCTGGATCGACTCGGTGAGCGGCTCCTGCGGCACGACGTGAGTGTACGCGGCTAGTGTCCGCAACCATGCTGATTCGTGTCGGATTCAGCGCCGATCCCGACGATGCCTTCATGTTCTGGGGGCTCGCGTCGGGCGCGGTCGACACCCGCGGCTTCGAGTTCGAGCCCGTCACCGCGGACATCCAGACGCTGAACGAATGGGCGCTGGAGGGCCGGCTGGAAGTGACGGCGATCTCGCTCGCGACGTATCCGCTCGTGCAGGACCGGTACGTGCTGCTGCCGCACGGGGCCAGCGTCGGGTCAGGCTACGGGCCGATCGTGGTCGCGCGCGAGCCGCTGACGCTCGACCAGCTGCGCGCGGAGGAGATCGTCATCCCGGGGTCGCTGACGACCGCGTATCTCGTGCTGCGCATGGTTCTCGGCGCGGACGTCCGCGTCCGCTCGCTGCCGTTCGACGCGATCCTCGACGAGGTCGCGTCAGGCGCCGCGCGCGCGGGGCTCGTCATCCACGAGGGACAGCTCACGTACGGGGACGACGACCTGGTCAAGTGCCTCGACCTCGGCGAGTGGTGGCTCCTGGAGACGGGGCTGCCGCTGCCGCTCGGGGCGAACACGGTCCGCCGCGACCTCGGCGCCGATACCGTGCGCTCGCTCTCGCAGGTGCTGCGTGCGTCGATCGACGCGGCGCTGGCGAATCGTCCGGCGGCGCTCGAGTACGCGCTGGCGTTCGGCCGCGGGCTCGACGGCGCGCGCGGCGACCGCTTCATCGACATGTACGTGAACGAGCTGACGCAGGACTACGGCGACGAGGGCCGCGAAGCGGTGCGGGAGCTGCTCGCGCGCGCCGAGGCGTCGGGCGCGTACGACGCGCCCGTCCGCATCGAGTTCGTCGAGTAACTGGCGTGTCCGTTCGAGGCACGCCTCGGTGCCTGGCACCTGGACATGGCTGTTTCGGTAGCGGCGGCTCTCGGTAGGCTCCGCTCGTGCCCCGGGCTGTCGTCATCGCAGGAGTCCGCACCCCGATCGGCCGCTACGGCGGCGCGCTCGCCGGCGTTCGCCCCGACGACCTCGCGGCGCTCGCGATCCGCGAGGCGGTGTCCCGTGCCGGTGTCCCTCCGGAGGAGATCGAGGACGTCTACTTCGGCGCGGCCAACCAGTCCGGCGAGGACAACCGCAACGTCGCGCGCATGGCGGCGCTGCTCGCCGGGCTGCCCGACTCGGTCGCGGGCGTGACGGTGAACCGGCTTTGCGCCTCCGGCCTCGCCGCAGTCTCGTCTGCGTGTCACGCCGTCGTCGCGGGGGACGGCGACCTGTTCGTCGCCGGCGGCGTCGAGTCGATGAGCCGCGCGCCGCTCGTCACGGCGAAGCCGGACGCCGCGTATCCGCGCGGCGACCGCACGCTCTACGACACGACGCTCGGCTGGCGATTCACGAACCCGAAGCTCGCGGAGCGGTTCCCGCCCGAGTCGATGGGCGAGACCGGCGAGAACGTCGCCGAGCGCTGGGGGATCTCGCGGGAGGATCAGGACGCGTTCGCGTTCCAGTCGCAGCAGCGCTGGGCCGCCGCGGCCGACGCCGGCCGCTTCGACGACGAGCTCGTTCCCGTCGGAGAGATGGTGCGCGACGAGCATCCGCGGCCGGACACGAGCCTGGAGAAGCTCGCGCACGCTGAAGCCGGCGTTCCGGAAGGACGGCACCGTCACCGCCGGCAACGCATCGGGGATCAACGACGGCGCCGCCGCGCTGGTCATCGCGTCGGAGGACAAGGCGCGCGAGCTCGGCGTCGAGCCGCTCGGCGTCTTCCTCGGCAGCGCCGTTGCCGGCGTCGACCCGCGCGTGATGGGCATCGGGCCGATCCCGGCGGTGCAGAAGCTCCTCGCGCGCACCGGCATCGACGTCGGCCGGATCGACCTGGTCGAGCTGAACGAGGCGTTCGCGTCGCAGAGCCTCGCCGTCGTGCGCGAGCTCGGGCTCGACCCGGCGATCGTCAACGTGAACGGCGGCGCCATCGCGATCGGCCACCCGCTCGGGATGAGCGGCGCCCGCCTCGTCGTCTCGCTGCTGCACGAGCTGCGGCGGCGCGGCGGCCGCTACGGCCTCGCCACGCTGTGCGTCGGCGTCGGCCAGGGGCAGGCCGTGCTCTTCGAGCGCGGCCTTTAGTTGGCCCAAGTGCCGGGATCCGCTCGCGCGGATTCCGGCACGCGCGAAGACCCCTGAAGCCGTCCGCATTCGCGGCCGGGCGGAATGCTCAAGTAGCGCTAACCGACAGGCGGGCGGATGTAGATCACGCCGTCGTGCTTGATCGGTACGAACGACGCTCCGATCGACATGATCACGTCCTCGACCTGGGAGAAGACCTCGTCGGAGACCTGCTGCTCGTTGCCGTCGCAGGGCACCTCGATCGAGACCTCGTCGACCGCACGGGCCTCGAGGCCGTTCGCCTCGAGCTCGGCGAGAAGCCGGTCACGGTCCGGGATGCGTGCCGCCTCCACGTGGATCGTGCTCGACATCGTCAGCTCCTCTCGGTCGGTGTTCGGATCCAGAATCGGGCTTGTGCAGCGAAAGTAGCACAACGACGGCGCTTCTGGGATCCGATGGTAGCTTGCGCCGGGATGGCCCTCGAAGCCGCCGTGCACGGCACCCATCCGCGGGTGCGCGGCGGCTACGCCGCCCGCTCGACGAGCCTCGTCTTCGGCCTGTTCCTCTTCGCCGTCGGGATCGTGATGATCCTCGAGTCGAAGCTCGGGCTCTCGCCCTGGGACGTGCTCAACCAGGGACTGTCCAAGCACACGCCGCTCTCGTTCGGGATGGCCAACGTCGCCGTCGGGCTGGCGGTGCTCTGCCTCGCGTGGGCGCTCGGTGCGCCGCCCGGAATCGGCACCGTCGCCAATGCGGTGCTCGTGGGCACGTTCATCCAGCTGCTGACGTCGATCGGCGCCGTCACCGCGCTGGCGCACGACGGGCCGGCCACGCGCATCCCGCTGCTCGTCGTCGGGATCTGGCTGATCGGGCCGGCGACCGCGTTCTACATCGGCGCCGACCTCGGCGCGGGACCGCGCGACTCGCTGATGCTCGTCGGCGCGAGGCGGACCGGTGTCCGGGTCGGGATCGTCCGCGGCGTGATCGAGGTCTGCGCCCTCTCGATCGGCATCGTCCTCGGCGGTACCTTCGGCATCGGCACGGTGGCGTTCGCGTTCCTCGTCGGGCCGATCGTCGAGTCGTCGTTCGCTCTGCTCGCCCGCTCGCCGCTGGCGATGCCCTCACCCGCGCCGGTTCCTGTAGTGATTGGGGAATGAACGAGCCGCGCGCGAGCCGGGCCGGGTTCCCCGGCTACGGGATCACCGAGGACGCCGAGGGCATGCTGCCGTGGAGCTGGGCCGTCGAGCGGCTCGCCGTCGCGCACAACTACTGGGTCGCCACCGCCTCGAGCGAGCGCGGACCGCACGCGATGCCGGTGTGGGGCCTGTGGCTCGACGACGCCTTCGTGTTCAGCACCGGCACGACGTCGCGGAAGGCGCGCAACCTCGCCGCCGACCCGCGCATCGTCGTGCACCTGGAGAGCGGCGACGAGGTCGTGCTGCTCGAGGGCGCGGCCGAGCCGGCCGAGGCGACCGTCGAGGTGATCGACGAGTACGACCGGAAGTACGCGTTCCGCCCCGAGGCCGGCGGCGACGGCTGGTACCGCGTGCGGCCGCGCCGCGCCTACGCGTGGCGCGAGCGGGACTACCCGCAGAGCGCGACGCGCTTCGATTTCGAATGACGTGTGGGAACCCGTGGTTCCCCCGAGCCCCCTCCTTCGGCGCTCGTGGCGGATTCGTTGCGTGCGCTCCGGCGCGAGCGCGGTCGCGCCTGCGCGCGGTTGGATCGCGATGCACCCGGAACGTTCTTGGCGGCTTCCCGTCGCGCACTGTCGGAAAGAGCGGGCTAGCGCTACTTCTTCAGCGACAGCGCGGCGCCGGCTCCGAGCAGCACGATCCCGAGCAGCCGCGCCCACGGCAGCGGGATCTGCTTCGCGCCGAACAGCCCGAAGCGGTCGATGGCGGCGCCCATGATCAGCTGGCCGGCGATCAGGATCCCGACGGTCGCGGCGATGCCGATCTGCGAGCCGCCGTAGGTGATTCCCAGCATGATCAGCAGGCCGATGACGCCGCCGATCAGCAGCCACCACGGCTGACGCACCGCCTGCGGGAACGCGCCGAGGCTGTGGTCGAGCACGAGCAGCGCCACGACCGCGAGCACGGCGCTGAGCACCGTCGCAAATGCGATCGCGCCTGCGACGCCGACGCGGTCGCCGAGCCCGGACATGACCGCCACCTGAACTGCGCCCGCGAGCCCTGCGAACGCGCAGAGGACGACGGCGAGTGAGGACCCGGACACCCGCCTAATCTATAGCCCTGTGATCTTCCAGCCCGAGGTGGAGACACTCGCGCGTCCCGAGCTGGAGCGGCTCCAGCGGGACCGGCTGCGCGAGCGCTTCGGCGTCGAGCTCGAGTCGCTGGCCGAGCTTCCGTTCGCGACGAAGTCGGACCTGCGCGACGCGTACCCGTTCGGCCTGCTGCGCGTCCCGCTGGAGGAGTGCGTGCGCATCCACGGCTCCTCCGGCACGCGCGGGAAGGCGACGATCGTCGCGTACACGCGGAACGACGTCGACCTCTGGGCCGACTGCTGCGCGCGCGCGATCGCGGCCGCGGGCGGCGGGCCGGGCACCGTCGTCCACGTCGCGTACGGCTACGGGCTCTTCACCGGCGGGCTCGGGCTGCACTACGGCGCCGAGCGGCTCGGCTGCACGGTCGTCCCGGCCTCGGGCGGGAACACGCCGCGGCAGGCGCAGCTGCTCGAGGATCTCGGCGGGGAGATCCTCTGCTGCACGCCGAGCTACGCGCTCGCGATCGCCGACCACGTGTCCGAGCCGGCGCGGCTGAAGCTGCGCGCCGGCGTCTTCGGCGCGGAGCCGTGGACGGTCGGGCTGCGCGAGTCGATCGAGCACGCGCTGGAGCTCGTCGCGCTCGACATCTACGGGCTCTCGGAGATCATCGGTCCCGGAGTCTCGTCCGAGTGCGTCGAGGGTCGCGACGGCGCGCACGTGAACGAGGACCACTTCCTCGTCGAGGTGATCGACCCGGCGACGGGCGAGCCGCTCGGCGACGGCGAGGTCGGCGAGCTCGTCTTCACCACGCTGACGAAGGAGGCGCTGCCGTTCCTCCGCTACCGCACCGGCGACCTGGCGTCGGTCACGCGCGAGCCGTGCGCGTGCGGCCGCACGTTCGCGCGCATGTCGCGGGTCGTCGGCCGCACCGACGACATGCTGATCATCCGCGGCGTCAACGTGTTCCCGTCGGAGATCGAGCACGCGCTGCTCGCGATCCCGGAGCTGTCGCCGCACTACCAGCTCGTGGTGGAGCGGCCGGGCCATCTGGACGAGCTGACCGTGGACGCGGAGCTGCGCGAGGGCGAGCCGGGCGGGGAGCGGCTGCAGGCGTTCGTCGAGGAACGGCTCGGCCGTGCTCTCGGACTGACCGCCGGCGTGCGGCTCGGCCCGCCCGGCTCGATTCCGCGCAGCGAGGGTAAGGCGCTGCGCGTGATCGACCGGCGCGCCGGCTAGGCCGCGCTCGCGTCGGCCTGCCAGAGCGAGAAGGCGTTCCCCTCGCTGTCGGTGCAGTGTGCGAACCAGCCGTGGGTCGGAACCGGCGTCTTGTCGCCCGCCTCGCCGCCGAGCTCGCGCACCTTCGCGCTCGCCGCCTCGAGGTCCGGCGTGTCGTAGTAGTACCTGGGATGCCCCGGCTCGCCGCCGAACACCGCCGCGCCCGAGCTCGCGCTCGTCTGCGCCATCCGGTAGTCCATCTCGGGCATCGCGGCGCCGAACTCCCACCCGAACAGCCCGCTCCAGAACGCCTGGCCGCGGTCGACGTCCTTGCACGCGTACTCGACATGGACGATCTCTCCAGCCACCTCGTCTCCTCTCGTTGCGGTGCCCCGACGCTAGTACGCGTTACGCTCCCTGCGCAACCGAGCGAATGGAGATATCGATGATTCGCGTATTCGTCCTCTATACGGACGTGCCGGATTCGGAGCGCTACGCGCAGCACGTCGAGCTCTGCAGGCAGGTTCCCGCCGGTGCGTTTCGGCACGGCCCGGTGACGCAGACGATCGCGGGCGACGGACTCGGCTACTACGCCGAGTACGAGTTCGCCGGACATGGACGCGTACAAGGCGGCGGGACCGCTCGTTCGGCCCGCCCGCCGAGGACGCCGCCGCCATGGGCTATGCGACCAGCGTGTACGTCGCGGACCTTGGCTGAGCCGGACTCACCCGCGCCGCTCGACCCGTCCCAGCTCGGCTTCGAGCGCATCCGCTACGAGAAGTCCGGCCACCGCGCCACGATCACGCTGAACCGGCCGGAGGTGTTGAACGCGTTCGACTTCCGCATGCTCCGCGAGCTCGCGCGCGCGTGCGAGGACGCGAGCTGGGACGACGCGATCCGCGTCGTCGTCCTCACCGGCGAGGGGCGCGCGTTCTGTGTCGGCGCGGACCTGCGCAGCTGGGGCGCGGAGCTCGTCGACAATCCGCGCGAATACTGGAAATGGTTCGGTGCGTTCAAGGACATGCACGACAGGCTGCGCGAGATCGGCAAGCCGACGGTAGCGCGCATCCAGGGAATCGCCGTCGGCGGCGGCAACGAGCTGCAGATGGCGTGCGACCTCGCGGTGATGGTGGACGACGCGTTCATCCGCCACGTCGGGCCGGAGCACGGCTCCGTTCCGGCCGGCGGCGCGACGCAGTGGCTGCCGATCTTCTCCGGCGACCGGCGCGCGCGCGAGATCCTCTTCCTCTGCGAGGAGGTGAGCGCGCAGCAGGCGCTCGACTGGGGCCTCGTCAACCGCGTCTGCCCGCGCGAGCAGCTCGACGCCGTGGTCGACGAGCTGGTGGAGAAGCTTGCGACGAAGCTGCCGCAGACGATCCGCTACACGAAGCAGCAGCTGAACTGGTGGCGCGACATCTCGTGGAACGAGACGATCGGCCACGCGCGCGACTGGCTGTCGCTGTCGATGGTGAACGACGAGGCGAAGGACGCGATCGCCGCGTTCCTCGAGAGCCGCAAGTGAGCGACGAGCTCGTCATCGTCGATCGCGAGGGCCGCGTCGGCGTCGTGCTGATGAACCGGCCGAAGGCGCTCAACGCCCTGTCCGCGGAGTTGATGGACGCCGTCGTCGCCGCGCTCGAGCAGCTGGACGACGATCCGGAGATCCGCGCCATCGTCCTCGGCGGCGGCGAGCGCGCGTTCGCCGCGGGCGCCGACATCGGTGAGCTCGCCGCGTCGACGCCGGTGTCGCTCTACCAGAGCCGGCGGCTCGAGCGGTGGGACCAGATTCGCGCGGTGCGCACGCCGATCGTCGCCGCAGTCTCCGGCTTCTGCCTCGGCGGCGGCTGCGAGCTGGCGATGCTGTGCGACCTGATCGTCGCGTCGGAATCGGCGAGGTTCGGCCAGCCGGAGATCAACCTCGGCGTCCTTCCCGGCGCGGGCGGCACGCAGCGCCTGACGCGCGCGGTCGGGAAGGCGGTGGCGATGGACATGATCCTCACCGGCCGGATGATCTCCGCGCGCGAGGCGCTCGACTTCGGGCTCGTCGCGCGTGTGGTGGCGAAGGAGCTGTGGCTCGTCGAGGCGCTGCGCGCCGCGGGCGAGATCGCCGCGAAAGGGCCGGTCGCGGTCCGGCTCGCGAAGGAGGCGGTGGACGCGGCGTTCGAGGCGCCGCTGTCCGTCGGCGTCGAGCTCGAGCGGCGGTCCTTCAACGTCGCCCGTGCGTCGGAGGACGCGGGCGAGGGGCTGAACGCGTTCATCGAGAAGCGGAAGCCGGACTTCAAGGGGCGGTAGATGCGGACGGGACTCGCGCTCGTGGCGGCCGTGCTCTGCGCAGGCGCGCTCGCGAGCGCCGCGCGCGCGGCGCCGCCGAATGTCTTCGGGTCTACCTCCAGCGTCTTCGACGGTGCGGGCGTCTTCATCGACAACCCGGAAGACTTCCCGGGACCGTGGACGCTCGGCGACGAGCTCCGTCGCGCGGGCTTCTCCTGGGTGGCGCTGAAGGTCAACGAAGGCACCGCCATCGACCTCGATCCGATGTGGGTCGACGTCTTCCACGCGGACGGCCTCGCCGTCGGCGGCTGGGGCGTCGAAGGGAGGTACCCGCTCGTCGACGCGGTGCTCGCGCACCTGCAGATCCAGCAGTATGGGCTCGACTTCTACATCGCGAACTCGGAGCGCTCGTACGAGTCGAACCAGAACGGCGGCTGGCGCTCCGCAACCTTCGTCGCGGTCTTCCGCGATCTCGAGCCGACGCTCCCGGCCGCGCTCGTGACGCTCGGCGCGGCGGTCGCTCCCTACGTGCTCCCGATCGACTACGCGTCGTGGCGGAACGCCGGCTTCCAGCTCCTGCCGGAGGCGTACTACAACAAGACGAAGCTCTACCGCCCCGACCTGACCGTGGCGCATGCGCTGCGTGCCGGCTGGACGGCGGACCAGGTACATCCGGTGATCGGCGTCTGGGGCCACTATCCGGCGGCGAACTACGTGCCGCTGCTGCAGGCCGACGGCGCGCCCGGGTTCTCCGTCTTCCTCGCCGACGGCATGCAGCCGTCCGACTTCGACGCGCTCGCCGTGCTGGCGCATGCAGCGTCGGCGCAGCCGTAGGGACTCCGAGAAAACACCGATGGACGGCCCGGCGCGCGGTCGGAGGCTGTTCGTCGGCAATCCCAGGAGGTGCACATGAACGAGGAGCAGGAGCACGCGAAGCTGGTGAGGCATCGGCTCGTTCGCGGCGCCGAGTCCCTCGCCGTTCTGTCGATCGTCCTCGTGCCGGTGGTGCGGAGAGTGCGCGCACGGAAGCACGTCTTCGAGTCGAGGCGTCGCCCGATCTTCGGTTGATCGCTCGTCGGGTACGGGAGCGCGTCCGTTCGGGCGCGCTCCCGCTGTAGGCTCCCACGCGATGGCCGAGGTGGAGGTCACCCGTGAGGGCAGCGTCCAGACGATCGCGCTGAATCGTCCGGAGGTGCTCAACGCGTTCAACCGGGCGATGCACGCTGCGCTGCGCTCCGCGTTGAAGGAGGCCGCCGATCCGGAGGTGCGCGCGGTCGTCCTCACCGGCGCCGGCCGCGGCTTCTGCGCGGGCCAGGATCTGACCGAGTTCCAGGAGATGCCGGACGTGCGTGCGTCGCTCCAGGAGACGTACCACCCGAACGTGCTGGCGATCCGCGCGCTCGAGAAGCCGGTGATCGCCGCCGTCAACGGCGTGTGTGCGGGCGCCGGGCTCTCGCTCGCGGTCGCGTGCGACATTCGCATCGCCGCCGCCGACGCCTCGCTCGTGCCGGGATTCGCCGGGATCGGCCTGGTGCCGGACGCGGGCGGCACGCACTTCATCGACCGGCTGCTCGGAGCTTCGCGCGCGTTCGAGTGGATGGCGTCGAACCGGCGGCTGACCGCGGCCGAGGCGCTCGAGTGGGGACTCGTGTCCGAGGTGGTCGAGACGGACGCGCTGCAGGCGCGCGCCGCCGAGTACGCGGCGACGTTCGCCGCCGGCCCGACGCGCGCGATCGGCATGACGAAGCGTCTGTTCGATCACGCCGAGACGGCGACGCTGGAGGAGCAGCTGGAGCTGGAGGCGCAGCTCCAGAGCGTGGCGACGCAGACCGACGACTTCCGCGAGGGCGTGACCGCGTTCGTCGAGAAGCGGCCGCCGAAGTTCACCGGCCGCTAGATCGCTCTAGCCCGCTGCGCAGGCGGTCACGCCGAGATTCTCCGCGGCGCCGCGGCTCGCGAGCGCCGCTTCCTGGAGCCGGTCGACCGCAGCGCTCGTCCCGGGGAAGTCGTGCCGCATACCGGCGAGCGCGAGGTCACGGAGCGCCGTCGCCGCCTGACGGTCGGCCGCGAGCCACGAGTTGAAGCCCGCCTCGTCGCCGTGCGACGGACGCAGCGCCTCGAGCTTGCGCAGCGCGGCCGTGTACAGCGGCAGCGTCCGGTTGGCGAAGGAGACGACCTGCGCGTACGAGCGCGGGCGCGGCACCGGCGCTCCCGACTGCGCGAGGTACGCGGAGCAGATCGCGCCGGCCCGATTGACGAGCGCGTTGTGCGAGAGCCGGCCGCCGCCGCAGCCTGCGACGACGAGCACCGCGGCGGCGAGTGTCAGCCCCGCAGCAGCCCGAGCACTTCGCCGGGCTCGGGGAAACGGCGCGTCTCGTCCTTCGAGTAGACGAGCGTCCCGTCGTTGACGACGTCGAACTGCCCGCTCCTGCCCGCGCTGATCGAAGCGTCGAACCCCTCGTCGTTCAACTCGGCCGCGAGACTCGCGGCCCGGACGTCGTAGCCGCTTCAGACGGGGCAATAGAAGATCTCGACGGGCACACCGTGAGCGTAGCGCCGAAACGGGACGACGGCACGCCGCGGCAACTCGGCGGCTCTCTACGGATGGCCGGCGACGCGCGGCAGCCGGAAGCTTGTCTTTCCAGGGAGGTAACGCGCGTGAGCCCGTTCCGGCGGCTCCTGTCGTCACTCGGCGTCGCGCTGGCCGTTGCAACGCTCGGCAGCGGAGGAGCGCACGGCGCCGCTCCGGTGTGCCCGAGCCCGTCTCCGTCGGCGGGCGCCACGGGCGCGATCATGAGCGTCTTGCGGGCGAGGCAGGACGTCTGGGGAGACGCGCTGCTCGCCGCACGCAACGGCCCGACGTACGCGGGCGCGGCGCATCGTCTCGCGCCGCTGCTCTTCGCGCGCGGGCCCGGCGGTGCGTCGCTGACGGACTCCGGCGTCTATTACCTCCCGTTCGCGTTGCCTGCAGGACCGCAGGGAGCGACTTCGGTGGAGCTGCACGTCGCCGATGGGAGCGAGATCATCGCGCGGCGGGTTGGTGGCCCGTCGCTCGCCGTGTTCGTCGGCGCATCCGGACGGGAACGGTACGGATCGTGCCTCGCTCGCCTCGCGCCGGCCGCGCTTGCCGACGGATACCTGCCGATCCTCGAGACGCGCTACGTCGACGCGGCGGGCGTGACCTACAGCCAGGAGTCGTTCGCCGGCCGCCGTCCCGGATCGGACGCGCTCGTGAGCTTCGTGCGGCTGACCGCCGACGCGCACGGCGCGTCGAACGGCGCGATCCTTCGGCTGGCGTCGTCGCGCGGCGCGCCGATCGATGGAGACCGTGCCGCGCGGCGCCGAGGGGACGATCTATGTCGCGTGGGCAGGCGACGCATCGGTGCGAACCGACGCGGCGGCGTACGACACCGCCCGCAGATCGGTCGTCGAGTACTGGCAGAAACGCCTCGCGGAAGGGATGACCGTCTCGGTGCCAGAGCAGCGCGTCGAGAACGCCATGCAGGCGCTGCGGATCCAGGAGCTGGTGCTGACCTGGCGGTACAGCATCGGCAACGCGTACGAGGAGTTCTCGTTCCCCGAAGGCCCTGACGTCGCGCTCGTCATGGCGGAGCAGGGCTTCACGGCTGTGGCGCGCTCGATCCTGGAGTCGTCGTTGACGCGGCCGACCGACCGCTACCCGGACTGGAAGCGCGGCGAGCGGCTGCAGGCGTCCGCCGCGTATTACCGGTTGACTCGCGACCGTGCGTACATCGCCGAGGCGACGCCCGTGCTGAAGAGCTACGTCGCAGCGCTCGGCAGCCAGATCGACGGCTCCAGGTCCGGGCTGCTCGACGCCGAGCGCTACTCGTCGGACATTCCCGACTCGGTGATCGGCCTCCACACGCAGACGGTTGCCTGGGCCGGGCTGCGTCAGATGGCGAGCGTCTGGGCCGAGACGGGAGACGTGTCGCTCGCCGCGACGTCGCGCCGTCTGGCGACGCGCCTCGAAGCCGGCCTGCGGCGGGCCGTTCACGCGTCGCAGCACCGGCTGTCCGACGGCTCCTTGTTCCTGCCCGCGCGGCTGCTCGACGACGAGAAGCCGTACGGCTCGCTGGTCGAGGCGCGCCTCGGCAGCTACTGGAACCTCGTCGTGCCGTACGCGCTCTCGTCCGGCTTCTTCGTCCCGGGCGGGCCTGAGGCGACAGGCGCCTGGCGGTACATGACGCTGCACGGGTCGCGCCTGCTCGGGCTCGTCCGTGCCGGCGCATACGCGCTGTACGGGCGCTCCGCTCCGTTCCCGGTCTCCGGGACGGACGAGGTCTACGGCAACAACGTCTCCCGCTTCCTCGCCGACAACGACCGCGCCGACCAGCTCGTGCTCAGCCTGTACGGAGAGCTCGCGGCGGCGATGACGCGCAACACGTTCGTCGCCGGGGAGGGCGCAAGCATCGCGCCGCTGCACGGGGAGCGGTACCGCTCGATGTACCTGCCGCCGAACGGTGCGAGCAACGGCACGTTTCTCGAGACGCTCCGGCTGATGCTCGTCCACGAGACACGCGACGCTGCGGGCGAGCCGGACGGCCTGCAGCTCGCGTACGCGACTCCGCGTGCGTGGCTCCAGCCGGGTAAGCGGATCGAGGTTGCGAACGCGCCCACGAGCTTCGGGCCCGTCTCCTTCTCGATCGACGCCGGAACCGGCTCCGTCCACGCCACCGTCGGCGTCCCGCATCGGACGGCGCCGCAGACCCTGAGTCTTCGGCTGCGGCTGCCGCAGGGCTTGCGGCTCACGCAGGTGACCGTCGGCGGACGCCCCTGGCATCGCTTCTCCCGCGTCTCGGGGACGATCGATCTCACCGGGAAGACCGGCACGGTCGAGCTCACCGCCGCCTACGCCGCCGCGTAGAGCGTCCGCTCTATAGTCCGGTGATGGCAGTGACGCCGGAGTCGCGCCGCTGGGATGCGCTGTTCGCGCAGCGCACGCGCGGGGATGTCGGCGAGGGGATCGCGGCGGTGCTCGCGTTCCTCGGCCGCCCCGACCTGATCTCGTTCGCGGGCGGGTTCCCGGATCCGCTCACGTTTCCGCGCGAGCGCGCGTCCCAGCTGCTGGCGGAGTTCGCGGAAGCGGGCGAAGCGCAGGCGTTCCAGTACGCGCCGACGCGCGGGCTCGCCGGTCCGCTCGACGCGCTCGCCGGCCGCATCGAGACGCTGCAGGGCCGGCGTCCCGCCGACGACGAGCTGCTGGTCACGAGTGGAGGCATGGAGGCGCTGGAGCTCGTGGGCAAGTCGTTCCTCGACCGCGGCGACGTGGTCGTCGTCGAGGCGCCGACGTATCTCGGCGCGATCATGGCGTTCCGCAGCTTCGAGGCGGAGGTGGTCGCGGTGCCGCTCGACGCGCGCGGGGTCGACGTGGACGAGCTGGAGCGACGGCTCGCCGCAGGGTTACGGCCGAAGCTGCTGTACGTGATCCCGGACCATCAGAACCCGGCCGGCGTCAGCCTGTCGGCCGAGCGGCGGACCGCGCTGGTCGAGCTTGCTCGTCGCCACGGCTTCCTCATCGTCGAGGACGTCGCGTATCGCGAGCTCGGCTTCGACGACGACGCGGCACCGAGCCTCTGGAGCCTCGCGCCCGACGTCGTGGTGCAGGCGGGCACCACGTCGAAGACGTTCTTCCCCGGCGTGAGGCTCGGCTGGGCGGTCGGCCCGGCGGAGGTGTCGGCGCAGCTCGTGGTGGCGAAGCAGAACACCGACCAGTGCGCGAGCGCGATCGGCCAGCGGCTGTTCGAGGAGTACGTCAGGCGCGGCTGGATCGAGGAGCAGCTCGCGCTGTCGCGGGAGCTCTACCGCCGCAAGTGCACGCGCATGCTGGCCGCGCTCGAGCGGTGCATGCCGGAGGGCACGCGGTGGACGCATCCGGAAGGCGGCTTCTTCTCGTGGCTGACGCTACCGTCCGGCCGCGACGCCGTGGAGCTGGCGCGGCGCGCCGCCGAGCAGGGCGTCGGCGTCGTCCCCGGCGTCCCGTTCTTCCCGGACGGCCGCGGCGGCGACAACGTGCGCCTGTCGTTCAGCATGGTCGCCGAGGATCAGATCGACGACGGCATCGAGCGGCTCGCCGCGCTCGTGTAGCCGCCGCGTTTTACGTCGACCTGACATCCGCCTTACCGAATCCCCTCCGCGTGGCGGATACGTCTATCGGGATACGAACCGACCCGAACGACAGGGGGATCACACATGACACGGATCAGCTCACGCGGGCCGCGCTGGCTCGCCGCAATCGGCATCGCGCTGGCCGCGCTCGCGATCGGCGCGGTCTTCGGCGCTCCTCACGACGGGCAGGCTGCGAGCGAAGCGGCGCCCGTCAACAGCGCCACGCCGACCATCTCCGGCACGCCGCAGGAGAATTCGACGCTCACGGCCGCCAACGGCACGTGGAGCAACAGTCCGACCGGCTTCGCCTATGCGTGGAGCCGCTGCAACCAGAACGGCGACGCGTGCTCGGCGATCGCAGGCGCGACCGCGCAGACGTACGCGCTCGTGACGGCGGACGTCGGCAGCACCATCCGCGTCGCCGTGACGGCGACGAACGCGGACGGATCCGCGCAGGCGACGTCTGCGCCGACCGCCGTCGTCTCGTCCGCCGCTGCTCCGACGGTGACGACGCCGCCGTCGATCAGCGGCACCACGGCGTTGGGCTCGACGCTGACCGCGAGCACCGGCACGTGGACCGGCAGCCCGACGGGCTATACGTACGCATGGAGCCGCTGCGATGCGACCGGCGCGAGCTGCGCCGCCATCGGCGGAGCGACGGCGCAGACGTACGTGCTCACGCAGGCCGACGTCGGGACGACGCTGCGCGTCGCAGTGACCGCGACGAACAGCGCCGGGTCCACGAGCTCGACCACGGTCCCGACGGCGGTGGTCACCGCGCCTGTCGCTCCGCCCGCGACCGGGTGCCCGGCCGGCACCGGAGGAGTCAACGTCGCGGACGTCACCTCGCCGGCGCGGCTGGCGATCGGCCAGCAGACGGTGACGCCGGGGCTGATCACGCTCGGCACGGCGACGGCTCAACTGCACGTCCGCGTCACCGCGTGCGGCGGCCGGCCCGTGCAGGGTGCGCTCGTCTTCGGCACGGCGATTCCGTACAACCAGTACTCCGCGCCGCCGGAGGGCACGACCGGAGCCGACGGCACGGTCAACCTGACCATGGCGCAGCGCAGCGGCTTCCCCGTCTCGAAGCACCAGCAGCTGCTCGTCGTGTTCATCCGCGCACGTAAGCCCGGTGAGTCGATCACCGGCGGCATCTCGACCCGGCTGCTCGTCTCGTTCCCGGTGTCGTTGAAGAAGTAGTCACACATCCGTAACGGGGCCTGGCCCCGGGCCAGGCCCCGTTACGGTCACGCGGCCAGCAGCTCGTACGAGCGCACGCGCGCGGCGTGGTCGAAGACGTTCGCGACGATCATCAGCTCGTCGGCGCCGGTGCGCTCGGCGAATGTGTCGAGGGCCTCGCGCACCGTGTCCGGCGCGCCGACGAAGGAGTACGTCAGCCGGTGCTCGGAGCGCGCCTTCTCCTCCGGCGTCCAGTACCCGTCTATGTCGTCGATCGGCGGCTGCGCCTGTCCCGGGCGTCCGCGTTGCATGTTCGTGAACGCCTGCTGCGTCGTCGTGAACAGGCGGCGGGCTTCGGCGTCCGTGTCCGCGACGACGGCGTGCACGCACACCATCGCGTACGGCGTGTCGAGCTGCGCTGACGGCTGGAACGTCTGCCGGTACACGTCGAGCGCCGCTTCGAGGTCGTCCGGCGCGAAGTGCGCGGCGAAGGCGTAGGGGAGACCGAGGAACGCCGCGAGCTGCGCGCCGAACGTGCTGGAGCCGAGGATCCACACGGGGACGCGACTCCCGCCGCCCGGCACGGCCTGAACCGCCTGGCCCTCGCGCACCGGCCCGAGGAACGCCTGCAGCTCCTGCACCTCGCGCGGGAAGTCGTCCTCGCGCTCGCGCGCGCGGCGCAGCGCGCGGACGGTGACCTGGTCGGTGCCGGGCGCGCGGCCCAGCCCGAGATCGATCCGCCCGGGAAAGAGCGCCTCGAGCGTGCCGAACTGCTCGGCGATCACGAGCGGCGCGTGGTTGGGGAGCATGATCCCGCCCGCGCCCACGCGGATCGTCGAGGTGCCGCCGGCGAGATGGCCGATGACGACGGACGTCGCCGCGCTGGCGATCCCGGTCATGTTGTGGTGCTCGGCCACCCAGTAGCGCCGGTAGCCGAGCCGCTCCGCGTTCCGCGCGAGATCGAGGCTGTTCTGCAGCGCCTCGCGCGGCGTCGAGCCGAGCACGATCGGCGCGAGGTCGAGGACGGACAGCGGGGTCGAAAGCTGACGCAGGTGGGTCATGCGCTCATACCGGATTCATCGTGGCGCCTCCTACGCTGGTTGCGCAAGCAATGAATTGTCTTTTAACCGAGGATTGATCAGATGTGTGTGGATGAAGACGCGGGCAGGACGACCCCACAGCCCGGCCACGGAGGCGGCTGCGCCGAGCTGATCCAGCTGCTCGACATCGACGCCGTGTGCTGCGCGGGCTGCCATCGACGCTCCGGCCGTTCCGGCCTCGGACCCGACGAGATCCTCCACGACCGCAAGAGCTACTTCGTCTGCTGTGAAGTGGCCCAGCGGTTCTGGGGGAGAGCCAGGGTCAACCCCTAGATCGTCTTGAACTGCTCGAACGGCTGCCGGCAGCTCTCGCAGTAGCGGAGCGAGCGGCACGGGGTCGGGCCGAAGATGTTCTCGAGGCGCGTCTCGGTCGAGCCGCAGTACGGGCAGCGGAAGACGGCGCTCTGCAGCTGCACCAGCCCCAGGCGAGCCGTAGGCGCGCCGGTTCTCGGCTGGGCGTCGTCGGCTTGGCCGACGACGCTTCCAGCTTCAGCCGCGGACGCCTCGCGCGGCGCCGGCGGCGCGAACCCGGCGGCGCGCAGCTTCTCGCGGCCGGCGGCGGTGATCTTGTCGGTCGACCACGAGTCGTCGGCGATCACCCGCACCTCCGGCTCGGCGCCGAGCGCCGTCACCTTCGCCTCCAGCGCGCTTTTCATCACCTCGAGCGCGGGACAGCCGAGGAACGTCGGCGTGAACTCGACGCGGACGTGCCCGTCCGAGACATCGACCGACCGGATGACGCCGAGGTCGACGAGCGAGACGACCGGGATCTCCGGATCGGGGATCTCCTCGAACGCCGCCCAGACCGCTTTCTCTGTGACTGCGGTGCCGTTCACCACTGGCTCCCGGCGGGCGCCGACCGGCGCACGCTGGTCATCTCGTCCCACAGCTCCGCCAGCTCGTCCGTGTGCGTGCCGCGCTCGACCGCGGCGACCTCGTCGAGGCCGACCCGTCGCGCCAGCTCGGCGCGCTGCTCCGGCAGGACGACGCCGAGCGCATACGGCCACAGCTCCGCCACCGCCTCGCGGAAGCGCGGCTCGTCGCACAGCCGCGCGTGCCACAGCTCGGCGTGCATGCGGTGGTACGCCTCTTCGCGGTCGATCTTCGCGGCGAGGCCCGCGACCGCCGTGTCGTCGTCGCCGATCAACGCCTCGATGCGGATCCGGTCCGCCTCCTCGTACAGCCACCGTCGCGCAATTGCGTGCGCCCAGTCGAGCAGCCGCAGCTCGACGAGCGGCGCGCAGCGGTATTCCTCGAGCGACCGGTCGAACGCGAGCGCGTCCGCGTCGTCCGTCAAGCAGCTGGTAGACGGCGCGTGCGTGGCCGATCTCGTTCTGCGCGATCGACGAGAAGGCGACGTCCTCCTCGAGCAGCGGCGCGATCCCCGTCCACTCCGAGTCGCGCCAGCCCAGCACGAGCTCGTCGTCAGCCAGTCCGAGCAGCAGCTTCGTTCACGCGCCTCCTTCAGCCGCGCCTTGATCGAGTAGCCGTCCACGCGCCGGTACTTCAGGTCGAACTCGTCGGCCCAGTCCTCGACGTCGCGGATCGCGTCGCGCGGGACGAGCCAGAGCGCGACCGACTCGCCGCGCCGGCCGTACTGCTCGCGCGCCCACGCTTCGGCGAAGTCGGCGTCGGGCGCGACGACGGAGCCGGCGTGCTCCATCGGCTGGCCGCGCCGCTCCTGCCGGAACACCTCGAAGATCTCCTCACTCATGCGGCGAGCACGTCCCGCACCCACTGCTCCTGGTCGAGGAAGCGCCGGCGGAACGCGAGCCGCTCCTCCGTCATCGGGCCGTGGCCGGTGACGACGTGCATCAGCTCGTCCCAGTCCGGCTCCGTGTACTCCCAGACGCCGTCGTCGCTGCGGCGCAGCTTCGGGTCGGGCACGGTCAGCCCGAGCTCCCAGATCTGCGGCACGTAGCCCTCGAGGAACTGCTGCCGCGCTTCCTCGTTCCCCTGCGACTTGATCCGCCAGAGCCACATCGGATCCTCGTCGCGCGGGATCGGATTCCCGTGGAACTGCATCAGCGGCGGCCACCAGCGGTTCGACCGCCTCCTGCACGAGCTCGAACTGCGCCGGCGTGCCGGTGACCATGGCGAGGATCACGTCGCGGCCGTGGAGGATGTGGAACGACTCCTCCCAGCAGATCTTCTTCATGATCCGCGCGTACGGCGCGTACGAGCACTTGAGCAGCGCCTTCTGGCTGATGATCGCGGCCGCGTCGACGAGCCACGCGATCACGCCGACGTCGCCCCACGTTCGCGTCGGGTAGTGGAAGACGTTGTGGAACTTCGACTTGCCGGACACGAGATCGGCGAGGCACTGCTCGCGCGGCTTGCCGAGATCCTCGACGACGCGGTAGATCAGCTGCGCGTGGCCGACCTCGTCCTGCACCTTCGCGGTGAGCGCGAGCTTGCGCTGCAGGGTCGGAGCACGCAGGATCCATTCGCGCTCGGGCAGGACGCCCATGAGCTCGGAGTTGGCATGCATCTCGATGAACTTCACGAGCTTCGCCCGGTACTCGTCCGGGCATCCAGTCGGTCGCCTCGACCTGGCCGCCGGCCTGGACGTACTCGAGAAACGCCTGCTCGTCGCGGGGGACTTCCACGGCCGCCATCCGGCACCGCCTTCCGAACGATCGTTAGCCTCCCGATTGTAGTGTCCACGCGCAAGATCGAGCTGACCCGCGCCGCCGCCCGGCTCTTCGCCGAGAAGGGCTACCACGGCACGTCGGTCGGCGACCTCGCCGACGCGCTCGGCGTCCAGAAGGGTTCGCTCTACTCGCACATCGAGGCCGAAGGCCGACCTGCTCTGGGAGGTGGCGCGCGAGGGAGCCGAGGCGTTCCACGCGGCGCTCGACTCGGTGCCCGACGAAGGGCCCGTCGTCGAGCGGATCCGGCGCGGCGCTGCGCGCGCACCTGCGCGTCGTCGCCGAGCAGCTCGACATCGCCACCGTCTTCGTGCGCGAGTGGCGGTATCTCGAGGGCGAGCGGAGGGAGCAGTTCGTGGCCGAGCGGCGCCGCTACGAGGAGCGGTTCCGCGCGCTCTTCCAGGAGGGCCGCGAGCGCGGCGAGCTTCGCACCGACCTCGACGACGGGACCGCCGCGCTGCTCGCGCTCTCCGCCGCCAACTGGGCGTACACGTGGCTCCGGCCGGGGTCCGACACCGACGCGCTCGCCGACCGCTTCACGGATCAGCTCGTCGACGGCATCCGCGGCTACGCCAGCTGGTAGGCGTGCCGAAGCTCGTCCTCGTCGTCAATCCGTTCGCCTCGCGCGTCACGCAGGCGAAGCTCGCCGCCGTGCAGCAGGAGCTCGCGCGCATCGGCGACACGCAGGTGCTGCTGACGGAGCGGCCCGGGCACGCGACCGAGCTCGTGGCCGAGGCGTGCAGCGACGGGGTCGACGCCGTGCTCGTCTTCTCCGGCGACGGCGGCTTCAACGAGGCGCTGAACGGGCTCGGCGACGACATCCCGATCGGCTTCCTTCCCGGCGGCGGGACGAGCGTGCTCTCGCGCGCGCTCGGCCTGCCCGCCGACCCGGTGAAGGCGGCGCAGCAGATCGGCGAGGCGATCGAGCAGCAGCGGACGCGCAGGATCACCGTCGGCCGCGTGAACGGACGGCGCTTCGCCTTCGGCGCGGGGATCGGGCTGGACGCGGAGGCGGTGCGGCGCGTCGACGAGATGGGCCGCACCGACGAGGGACGGCGTCCGGGCGACCTCGCGTTCGCGCTCGCGATCGTCCGCGCGCTCGCCGTCTCGCGCGGGCACATGGAGCCGCGGCTCGAGGTGAAGGGCATCGGCCGCGCCGCCTTCGTGATCATCGCCAACGGCACGCCGTACACGTACGCGAAGCGGATTCCGCTGCCGATCGCGCCGGAGGCGCAGTTCGAGCTCGGCCTCGACCTCGTCGCGCCCGTGCGGCTGCGCCGGCGCTCGCTGCTGAACACCGCCACCTCCGTCCTCACCGGCCGGGTACAGCAACCGCGGCGCGGTCCTGTACGGCCACGACCTCGACCGGCTGGAGATCGTCTGCGACGAGCCGATGCCGCTTCACGCCGACGGCGAGGACCTCGGCGACGTCGAGGAGGCCGTGTTCGAGGCCGAACGAGGGGCTGTCTCGGTCCTCGTCTGAACCGAACAACTACCCTTCGACCCATGGCCCAGGTCGCTCCAGGCGAGCACGAACTGCGGCGCGTCATCGACGAGGATCGCGAGGTCGAAGGGCTGGGCGAGCAGGAGCTGCTCGACCTCTACCGCTCGATGGTGCTGCTGCGCACGTACGACGAGCGCTCGCTCGTCTACCACCGCCAGGGCCGGATCGGCACGTACGCGATGTTCTGGAACCACGAGGCGATGCAGGCCGGCTCGGCGCACGCGCTCGCGCGACGAGGACTGGATCTTCCCGAGCTACCGCGAGTCGGCGATCGGGCTGCTGCGCGGGATTCCCGCCGGCGACGCTGCTCAGCTGGTGGCGCGGCCATCCCGCCGGCTGGTGGAACCCGGCCGAGTACAACGTCGCGTCGATCTGCGTGCCGATCGCGACGCAGGTGCCGCACGCCGCCGGGCTCGCGTGGGGCAAGAAGCTGAAGGGAGAGCCGGCGGTCGCGATCGTGTACTTCGGCGACGGCGCGACGAGCGAGGGCGCGTTCCACGAGGGTGCGAACCTCGCCGCGGTGATGCAGGCGCCGCTCGTGCTGTTCTGCAACAACAACCAGTGGGCGATCTCGACTCCGCTGTCGGCGCAGACGCACGCGGACGCGCTCGTCGACAAGGCGGCCGGCTACGGGATCCCGGGGATCCGCGTCGACGGCGGCGACGTGCTCGCCGTGTTCGAGGCGACGCGCGAGGCGGTCGAGCGCGCGCGCGGCGGCGGCGGTCCGACGTTCATCGAGGCGCTCAGCTACCGCGCCGCGCCGCACGGGACGGCCGACGATCCGCGCGCGTACATCGACCTCGAGCGCGTCGAGCAGGAGAAGCGGAACGAGTGCCTCGGCCGCTACGAGCGCTACCTGCAGCAGGCTCGGCGTGCTCGGCGACGACCTGGAGGCGTCGATCAAGGCGGAGGCGCTCGAGGTGATGCGCGCCGGGATCGCCGAGGCGGAGGCGGAGCCGGACCCGGACATCGGCCTCGTGTTCGAGCACGCGTACGCGAATCCGCCGGCGTCGTTCGCGGCCGAGCTGGCCGAGCTGCGCCGCATCCTCGGAGGGAACGTCGGATGAGCCGGCTGTTCATGATCGAGGCGATCAACGACGCGTTCCAGGTCGAGCTCGCACGCGACGACTCGGTCATGGTCATCGGCGAGGACGTCGGCCGCTCCGGCGGCGTCTTCCGCGCGACCGCCGGACTGCGCGACCGCTTCGGCGCGGACCGCTGCGTCGACATGCCGCTCGCCGAGGCGGGAATCCTCGGCGGCGCCGTCGGGCTCTGCATGGCCGGCTGGCGGCCGGTCTGCGAGATGCAGTACGACGCGTTCTCGTATCCGTGCCTCGACCAGCTGATCAACGCACGTCGGCCGCTACCACTGGCGCACCGGCGGCACGATGGAGTTCCCGCTCGTCGTGCGCATGCCGTACGGCGGCGGCGTGCGCGCGCCGGAGCTGCACGACGACTCGCCGGAGACGTACTACGTGCACACGCCGGGAGTGAAGGTGGCGATCCCGTCCACGCCGGCCGACGCGAAGGGGCTGCTCGCCGCCGCGATCCGCGATCCCGATCCCGTGGTCGTGCTCGAGCCGAAGCTGATCTACCGCACCGAGCGCGCCGAGGTTCCGGAGGGCGAGCACGTCGTTCCGCTCGGCAAGGCGCGGCTCGCGCGCGAGGGCGACCGACGTGACGCTCGTCGCGTACGGCGCGATGGTGCCGTTGTGCGAGCGCGTCGCGGACGAGCTGGACGGCGAGGCGTCGATCGAGGTGCTCGACGTGCGCACGCTGAAGCCGCTCGACGAGGACGCGCTGCTCGCGTCCGCGGCGAAGACCGGCCGCGTCGTGATCGTCCAGGAGGCGCCGCGCACCGCCGGCTTCGGCGCCGAGCTCGCGGCGATCCTCGCGGAGAAGGCGATCCTCGACCTGCACGGACCGGTGCTCCGCGTCACCGGCTTCGACGTGCCGTACCCGTACTGGCGGATCGAGGACGCGTACATGCCGTCGGTCGAGCGCGTCGTCGACGCGGTGCGGAAGCTGCTCGAGTTTTGAGCCCCGAGTCGTGAGCACACTCCACGAGCTGCCGTTCGAGCGATCGACGGTGCACGGACACTTCTCGCGCGATCTCGCGCCCGTGCTGTCGGTCGATCCCGGCGACTCCGTCGTCTTCTCGTCGCTGAATGCGCGCTGGCACTGGGAGCCGGAGCTCGACCACTTCGGCCCGAGGGATCCGGAGCTCGACGCCGGGCACGCGCTGAACGGCCCGATCGAGGTGCGTGGCGTGCGCCCGGGGCAGACGCTCGTCGTCGGGATCGACGAGGTGACTCCGCGCGACTGGGGCGTCACGTTCTCCGGCGGCGAGCCGTATGCATGGACGCTTCGGGACGGCAGCGGGACCGACGAGCGCGGCGTCACCGTCGCGCTCGCGCCGTTCCTCGGCGTGATCGGCATGCCGCCGCCCGAGCCGGGAGTCCACTCGACCGGGCCGCCGCGCCGCTGGGGCGGGAACATCGACTGCAAGCTGCTCGTCGCCGGCACGACGCTCTACCTGCCGATCCCGGTCGACGGCGCGCTGCTCTCCGCCGGCGACGGTCACGGCGCGCAGGGCGACGGCGAGGTCTCGGGCACGGCGATCGAGTGTCCGATCGAGCGCGCGCAGCTGACGCTCGATCTCCGCGACGACCTCGACCTGCGCATGCCGGTCGCGCGCACGGCCGACGCGTGGGTCGCGTTCGGCTTCGACGAGGATCTCGACGTGGCCGCGGAGCTCGCCCTCGACACGATGCTCGACCTGATGGAGCGCGAACGCGGCTTCGACCGCGGCCATGCGCTGGCGCTTGCGAGCGTCGCCGTCGACCTGCACGTGACGCAGGTGGTCAACGGCGCGAAGGGCGTCCACGCCGTTCTTCGCGACGGAGCACTGAGCTAGGGTCCGCCCGCGATGGCCTACGAGTTCAAGCTGCCGGATCTCGGCGAGGGGCTGACCGAGGGCGAGGTGGCGCGCTGGCTCGTCGAGGTCGGCCAGGAGATCGCCGAGGACGACCCGCTCGTCGAGATCGCGACGGACAAGACGACGGTGGAGATCCCGTCGCCCGCCGGAGGCGTCGTCTCGAGCATCCTCGTCGCCGCCGGCGAGGTCGTCCCGGTCGGGACGGTGCTCGTCGTGATCGGCGGCGACGGCTCGAAGTAACAGGACTGTTGACTACGGGGAGAAGGTTCGCGCCACGCCGCTGGTCCGCCGGCTCGCCGGTGAGCTCGGAGTCGACCTCACGGCCGTTGCCGGCACGGGTCCGCAGGGACGCATCACAGAGCGGGACGTGAGAGCGGCGGCGACGTCGTCCGAGGGCCGGCGCGAGTCGCTGCACGGGGTCCGGCGGCAGATGTTCGAGCACCTGACGCGCGCGCACCGCGAGATCCCGGCGGTGACGTGGGTGGAGGAGTGCGACTTCAGCCACGTCGATCTCAAGCTGCTCGTGCCGCTCGTGCTCAAGGCGGTGGCGGAGTCGCTGCGCGAGTTCCCGGAGCTGAACGCGCGCGTCGAGGACGGCGAGCTGGTGCTGCTCGACCGGTACGACATCGGCATCGCCGTCCAGACCGACCAGGGCCTCGTCGTCCCCGTCGTCCGCGAGTGCGACCGGCGGCCGCTCGACGTGCTCGACGCGGAGGTGCGGCGGCTCGCGGAGGCGGCGCAGGCGGGCACGCTCGCGCCGGAGGAGCTGCGCGGCGGCACCTTCACCGTGACCAGCGCCGGCCGCGCGGGCGGGCTGCTCGTCACGCCGCTGGTCAACCATCCCGAGGTGGCGATCCTCGGAATCCATCGCATCGAGGACCGTCCCGTCGTACGCGACGGCGAGGTCGTCGTCCGCCGGATGGGGAACGTCTCGGTCACCTTCGATCACCGGGTGATCGACGGGAAGCGCGCCGCCGATTTCGGGCTCGCCGTGATCGCGCAGCTCCAGAAGACCTGAGGCGGCTCTACACTGACCTCGATGGGCGGTTGGTACTGGATCGGCGTGAGCGTCGGTCTCGGCACAGCAGCCGGAGTGCTGCTCGCCGGGGTCCTGACGGGCCTGTTCGGCGCGGCGCGGTGGGCGCTGCTCGTCGCCGCGGCGCTGGCGGGCGCGTCCGGCGCGGCGATCGGCTACGGGATCAACAGCATCGAGCCGGGCGGCTGGGCGAATCTGATCGGCGGCGTCGTCGGCGCGATCGCCGGGACGCTCGGCGCGGCGCAGATCGTCGGCGGTGCGCTTCGCCGCGGCGGCACGCGCGGCGGCACCGCGGTGCTCGTCGGGCTCGGTGCGATCGTGCTCGGCGCGCTCGCGCTCGTGCCGGTTCTCGGCTACGTCGAGGCGCTCGGGCTGCCGACGCTCGCTGGCCGTCTCCGCCGGCGGATGCCGGACAAGCACGCCGGGCTTCGCTCGCTCACCCGGGACTAGCAGTGCCGAAGAAACTCGTCCTCATCGTCGTCGACGGGATGACGCCCGCCGCGTTCGAGCGCGCCGTCGAGGGCGGCCGCGCGCCCGCGCTCGCGTATCTCGCCGAGCACGGCGTCTACCGGCACGCGACGTCGGTGTTCCCGTCGCTGACGCCGGTCTGCCTCTCGTCGATCGTCACCGGCGCGGGACCGGACGTGCACCGGATCCCGCACCTCGTCTGGTGGCATCGCGGCGAGCGTCGGATCGTCGAGTACGGCTCGTCGTTCGCCGCGCTGCGCGCTGCCGGAATAACGCAGTCGCTCGTCGACACGATCTTCAACATGAACCAGCAGCATCTCGGCCGGGACGCGGCGACCGTGTTCGAGTCGCTCGAGGACGCCGGCCTCGTCACCGCCGCGGTGAACATCACCTGCTACCGCGGACGCACGCGCCACTCGCCCACGTTGCCGTGGCTGACGAAGCCCGCGTTCGGGCCGAAGCGGTTCTTCTTCTACAGCCTGTTCGAGTCGGATCTGACCGGCGCGCCGCTGGCCGTGCGCAACCGGTCCGCCGGCTCGATCGACGCGTACGCAGCCGCCGTCGGTCGCTGGCTCGTCACGCGCGACGGCTTCGACTTCTTCGCGTACTACCTCTCCGACTTCGACTTCGCCTCGCACGCGCACGGGCCCGCCGGCGCCGACGACGTCGCGCTCGAGCGCACCGACGCAGCGATCGCGGCGCTGCTCGACGCGGCGGGCGGACCGGACGCGTTCCTCGAGCGCTACGCGGTGGTGCTGCACTCCGATCACGGACAGACGAACGTCGGGAGGGGAGCGCAGCTGCACACGCCGCTGCGCGGGCTCGACGGCGAGATCGTCGTGACCGCATCCAACCGCGCGGGCCAGGTCTACCTCCTGCCGGGCGCGAGCGTCGACGCGGCGGAGCTCGCGCGCCGGCTCGACGGAGTGGAGTTCGTCGAGACGACGCTGCGGCGAGAAGGAGACGAAGCAGTGGCGAGGCGCGAGGGCGAGGAGCTGCGCTTCCGCCCGTCCGCCGGCGGCTGGGAGACGAACGGGGACGCGGCGATCCTCGACCATCCCGATGCGCTGCGGCGCGTCTGGTCGGCGCTGGCGAATCCGAACGCGGGCGAGCTGCTCGTCTCCGCGGCGGAGGGCTGGGAGCTCGCCGACCTCGGCGGCAGCCATCACGCGGGCGGCGGCAGCCACGGCTCGCTCACGGCCGGCGACTCGATCGTGCCGCTGCTGACGATCGGGATCGACGCGGCGCCGGAACGGATCACCGAGGTCGTGCCGGCGGTGCTCGCGCACTTCGGGGTCGAGGCGCCGCCGTACGTGCGGGCGCTCGCGCATGCCGCCTGAGCCCGAGGCTGCGCGGCGCGCCATGGTCGAGCGGCAGCTCCGGCAGCGCGGGATCGAGGACGAGCGCGTGCTCGACGCGATGGCCCGCGTCCCGCGTGAGGTGTTCGTGCCCGCCGCGCTCGCGCGACGCGCGTACGACGACGCGGCGCTGCCGATCGGCTCGGGTCAGACGATCTCGCAGCCGTACATGGTCGCGCGCATCTGCAGCGAGCTCGAGCTGCGCGGGCACGAGCGGGTGCTCGACGTCGGCACCGGCTCCGGCTACCAGGCTGCGGTGCTCGCGGAGCTGGCGGAGGAGGTGCACTCGATCGAACGGCTTCCCGATCTCGCCGAGCGGGCGCGGGCCGCGCTCGCGGAGGCCGGCTACGGCGACCGGGTGCACGTCCACGTCGGCGACGGGACGCGCGGCCTGACGGAGCACGCGCCGTTCGACGGAATCGCGGTTGCCGCGGCCGCGCCGCGCCCGCCGAGGTCGCTCTACGAGCAGCTCGCGCCGCAGGGCAGGCTCGTCGTCCCGGTCGGGGACGCCTTCGAGCAGCTGCTGGAGGTGGTCGTGCGCACGCCGGCCGGCCCGGTGGTCGCCCGCAGCGTCCCCTGCCGCTTCGTCCCGCTCGTCGGCGCCGAGGGGTTCCGGCCGGCCTGAATTTGCGGAGCGTCCGCCCGGTCCGGTAAGGATGGACCGATGGGGTCTCTCTCCGCGATCGCGGCGCTTCAGCTTCCGGTTCGCCTGCACGGCGAGCCGCCCAGCACCTCTCAGCCCCGCGCCGACTGGCTCGGCCGGCCGGTCGACGTCCTGCTCGACACCGCGGCCTGGAAGGCGCTCGGCTTCGTCGTCCTCTGCGCCGACGACTCCCTGCGCTTCCTCCCGTATCAGGCGTCGCAGCCGGCCGAGGAGGAGATCCTCGTCGCGTCCGCGCTGCTGCTGCTCGAGGACGACGGCTTCTACCGCGCGCGGGCCGACTCGATCCGGTCGCTGCTCGGCGGCCGCGTCGAGCGGAACGGCCGGACGGCCGGGATCCTGCGCGACGTGCTCCTCGGCGCCGGCGGCGCGGTCACCGAGCTGGAGCTCGCCCGCGGCGACGCGCTGCTGCGGGTGCCGGCGACCGGCTCGAGCGTCATATCGACGCGCGCCGACGCTGCGTAGCTACCCTCGGGCTCCGATGGAGCGTCCCGCCGCCACGCTCTCGCGGCGCCGACTCGGCGCGCGCCTTGCGCATCCGCCGGAACTGGGTGCAGCTGGCCAAGTTCTGCACCGTCGGCGCGGCCGGCTACCTCGTCAATCTCGCCGTCTACGACGGGCTGCTGCACGCCGGCATCCACTACCTCGTCGCGGCGACATGCTCGTTTCTCGTCGCGGTTACGAGCAACTACACGTGGAACCGCCTGTGGACGTTTCGCGACCGGCGCGCCGGCGTCGCGGCTCAGGGGATGCGCTTCTTCCTCGTCTCGCTCGGAGCGCTCGCGGCCAACCTCGTTGTGCTCCAGCTGCTGATCGCGCTGGGGCTGGGCAAGCTCGTCGGCCAGGCGATCGCCATCGTCCTCGTCACGCCGCTGAGCTTCCTCGGGAACCGGCTGTGGTCGTTCAAGCGACCTTCGTAGCGGCAGCGGTCTAGCCTTCGTCGGTGGCGCGCCGATCGATCGCCCTGCTCGCCGTCGCGTTCGCGCTCGGGCACGCCGCGTCGGCGGCCGCCGCGACCACGCCGACCGCGCCGGTCTACGACGGCAAGGGCCGCCTGATCCAGACGCCGTTCGTTCCGGCGACCGCCGCGCCGCGGCTGGCGAAGGAGCGCGTGCTCGCCATCTTCGAGGCGAACCACAAGGTCGCGACCTGGCTGGCTCGCTATCCGACGGGCGGCCGCGTGGACGAGGAGACCTACAAGGCGGCGGACGGCAGCTGGACGGTCAAGATCTGGTGGGAGAAGGCCGGCGAGATCGCCCAGGGTCGCGTCGACGACGCGAGCGGCGTCGTGCTCGAGGCGTGGACCGGGCCGCAGGTGGCGTGGGGGATGGCGCGCGGGATCAAGGGCGCCTTCGGCGGGACGCGCATCAACGACCCGTGGGTCTGGGGCGCGTTCTGCCTCGTCTTCCTCATCGGCCTCGCCGACTTCCGGCGGCCGCTCTCGATCCGGAACCTCGACCTCGTGATGCTGCTGTCGCCGACGGCGTCGCTGTGGTTCTTCAACCACGGCGACGTCTTCACCGCCGTGCCGTTGTTCTATCCGGTGCTCGCGTGGGTGGTGATTCGCGGCACGTGGATCGGCGCCACCGACCGCGGCTCGCGGACGCGCGCGGTGTGGCCGACGTGGGTGATGCTCGCCGCGGCGGTGTTCCTCGCCGGCTTCCGCGTCGGTCTCAACGTCGAGTCGTCCAACGTGATCGACGTCGGCTACTCCGGCGTGATCGGCGCGGAGCGGATCGTGCACGGTCAGGCGCCGTGGGGGCACTTCCCGATCGAGGGGAACCTCAAGGCGTGCGGCCCCGCCGACTCGTCCGGCGAGATCCGCGACCGGATCCAGGCGAACGGCCGCTGCGAGTCGGCGAATCCGGAGGGCGACACCTACGGGCCTGTCGCCTACGAGGCGTACATCCCGGGCGAGCTGATCCGACCCTGGAAGGGGCTCTGGGACACGTTGCCCGCGGCGCACATCACCGCCGTCGCGTTCGACCTGCTCTGCCTGCTCGGGCTCTGGCTCGTGGGCCGGCGGTTCGGCGGCCATCGGCTCGCCGCGACGCTCGCGTTCGCGTGGGCCGCGTATCCGTTCACGCAGTTCGTCTCGAACTCGAACACGAACGACTCGATCATGCCGTGCTTCCTCATCTACGGCTTCTGGCTGGCGTCGTCTCCGTTCGGCCGCGGCGTCTTCGGCGCGCTCGGAGCGTGGACGAAGTTCGCGGGGCTGATCGTCGCGCCGTTGTGGCTCACGTATCCGTCGCGCCGCATCAACATGCGATTCCTCGCCGGCTTCGGGATCGCGACGCTCGCGGCGTTCTCGGTCGTGCTGCTCGAGCCGAGCCCCCTGCACGAGCTGCGCGTGTTCTGGGACCGCTCGATCAAGTGGCAGTCGGGACGGGATTCGCCGTTCTCGCTGTGGGACTGGCGGCAGTACCACGCGCGCGGGCTGCCGAATCTGCACATCGTGCAGCGCTTCCTCGAGGTCGTCCTCGTGCTCGGCGCGCTCGCCGCGGCCTGGTGGCCGAGGTTCAAGACGCCGCTCCAGCTGGCGGCGCTCACCGCCGCGTTGCTCGCCGGTTTCGAGCTCGTGCTCACGTACTGGCTCTACACGTTCATCCCCTGGTTCTATGCTTTTGCCGCGATCGCGTTTCTCATGCCCGCCGCCGCACGGATCGTCGATGTCGAGTCGCCGCAGCCGAATCCTCCGGAGCCCGTCCCTGCGGACTGACCGTCGGCTGCTCGGTCCGCAGCTCGCGGGCGCGATCGTCTTCTTCGTCATCTGGGCGGTGATGACGCACACCGCCTACTACTGGGACTGGCTGTTCGGCGACGTCAACCTGTACCAGAACTGGGGCACGCTCACGGCCGCGCACTACCTGCCGTACCGCGACTTCCCGCTCGAGTACCCGCCGGGCGCGATCCCGATCTTCATCTCGCCGATCTACCTGCGCAAGCTCGCCGGCTACCACGAGACCTACTACAACTGGTTCCGCATCGAGCTGCTCGTCGTGGGCTGGCTGACGATCGTCGTCGCGGCGTGGGCGTTGCGCATGCTCGGCGCGTCGCGCAGGCGCGCATATGCGGCACTCGTCTTCATCGGCGCGGGGCCGATCCTGCTCGGACCGATCGCGCTGTCGCGCTACGACTACTTCCCGGCGTTCATCACCGTCCTCGCGGTCGCGCTGCTGCTCTCCGGCCGCGAGCGGCTCGCGTGCGCGGTGATCGGAGCGGGGATCGTGGTCAAGCTCTATCCCGTCATCCTCCTGCCGGTGGCGCTGATCGTGCTGTGGCGGAGATACGGGCGCCGCGGCGCGCTCGAGGGTCTCGGCGCGAGCCTCGCCGTCGTCGCCGCCGGCTTCCTGCCGTTCGTCGCGCTGGCGGCGCACGGTGTCTGGCTCTCGCTCTGGCGGCAGGTGCAGCGTCCGCCCGAGATCGAGAGCTTCGTGGCCGCGCTCTGGATCGGCGCGCATCACGTCGCCGGCCTGCGGCTGCACACGGTACAGAGCTTCGGCTCGAGCAACATCGCGACGTCCGGCGCGCGTCTCGCGGGAACGCTGTCCGGTCTGCTCGTGATCGCGATCCTCGTCGCGGTGTGGGTCCGGTTCGCGCGCGGGTCGTGCGACCGCGACGAGATCGTGCTCGCGTGCGCGGCGTGCGTGACGGCCTACGTCACCTTCGCCAAGGTGCTGTCGCCGCAGTACATGGTCTGGCTGTTCCCGCTCGTCCCGCTCGTCCGCGGGCGGCGCGGCCTCTGGGCGACCGTGATCCTCGGAGTCGCGACGGTGCTGACGCAACTCTGGGAGCCGCAGCACCACGCCGAGCTGTACAAGCACTTCGCGCTGCGCGAGTCGGTGCTCGTGATGACGCGCGACGCGCTGCTGATCGCGCTGCTCGCCGTGCTGGTCTGGCCGAAGCCGCGGCCGCGGCCGCTAGAGCGCCACGCGGAGCAGCTCGATCCCGCTCGCGTGACCGGTGTCTGAGCAGTCGACGACGACGCCTTCGATCCTGACGCCGCCGTCCGCCGGCTCGAACCGTACGGGCATCCGCGTCCGCATCCGGGCGATCGCCAGCTCTGCGCGCACGCCGATCACGGAGTCGTGCGGGCCGGTCATGCCCGCGTCGGTGACCGCAGCGGTGCCACCCGGGCCGATGCGCGCGTCGTTCGTCTGCACGTGCGTGTGCGTCCCGATCACGGCGGTGACGCGTCCGTCGAGCCACGCGGACATCGCCACCTTCTCGCTCGTCGCCTCTGCGTGGAAGTCGACGAACACGACCGGCGCGGCGGCGCGCGCTTCGTCGACGAGCGGGTCGACGATCTCCCACGGGCTCACCGGCGTGTCGAGGTAGAGCGAGCCGAGCAGGTTGATCACGGCGACCTTGACGCCGTTGCGTGCCTCGACGACGGTGAGCCCGCGGCCCGGCGTCCACGCGCCCGCGTTCGCCGGCCGGATCACGCGCTCGCTCGCGGCGAGATACGCGCCGATCCCCTCGCGGCGGAACGTGTGGTTGCCGAGCGTGACGACGTCGGCGCCGGAGGCGAGCAGCTTGTCGGCGAGCTTCGCCGTGATCCCGGCGCCGTCCGCGATGTTCTCGCCGTTGACGATGCAGAGGTCGGCGCCGAGCTCGTCGCGCAGGCCGGGCAGCCGTTCCTCGACGGCCCGCCGTCCCGCGGGTCCGAAGACGTCTGCGAGGAAGAGGAGTCTCAGCTCTGGACCAGCGTCGCCGCGGGCCGGAGCTCGACCGTGACGTGGTTGCCGGCGTCGTTCGTGTACCGGGCGAGCGCCTGCTTCTCGATCTGCGCGAGGTTGACGACGCTGCCGAGCCTCGTCGCTCCGCCGATCACGTTCTTGCCGACGTACAGCGACGGGTCGGCGTTCAGCTGCGTCAGCGACACGACGAGCGACGGCGCGTTCTGCGGCTGGATGTCGATGCGCGCGCCGTAGTGCTCGCCGCCGACGATGTACGGCGAGATGCCGACGACGGTTCCGTCGACGGGCGAGTACACCGCCGTGCCGGGCGCCGCACCGACGTCGAGCGCCGAGGTCGGGCCGCCGCCGAGCTGGTACCAGGTCGGATGGCCGCCGCCGCCGCCGAAGATCCGGTGGAACACCCGCTGGACGAGACCCTCGTTGCCCTGGCGCCCGACCGGCGCGAGCGTCATCGCCCCGTCCTGCGCCGCGTGGTAGCCGATGGCCGTGATCGCGTTCTGCGCTACCGGCATCTGCAGCCGGACGGTGCCGTGCACCGCGACCACCTGCGGGGACGGCCGCGTCTGCGCGTCGGCGGTGGCGATGCCGGTGACTGCGAGCGGCGTCATGCGCGGGGCTCCGCCTCCGAAGGCGGTGAGCAGAAGCGCGACAACGAGCACGATCGCCAAGATCACGAGGAGCGCAAAATTCCGCGCGCGGCGCGCAGCACGTACTTCCCGGCGTTCGACCCGCCGCCTCCGAGTGGGGCGCGAGGACGGCATGTCTCGGCCCACCGTAACGGACGCGCCTGCCTCGTTTCAACCGGACCACTGTCGAACTTTGTAACACCGGCAACGCGCTTTCCGATTCAGGTTCCTCCCAGAGTTCGTGACGGTCGAGCGCGAGGCTCCCGTCCTCGAAGAAATGCCAGCCCCACGCGTCCTCCTGGTTCCAGCGGCGCGGCATCCGTCGGACGCCGAGGCCGTCGCTACCATCGCTCGCATGGCGGGCGCGCCCACGCAGACCAGGATCGAGATCCCGCGCTGGGTGCAGCTCGTAGGCCTGCCGCTCGTGCTCCTGCTCGTCTGGGTCGTGGCGGGAACGCTGCGTCACGTGGTGTTTCTCTTCCTCGTGGCTGCGCTCATCGCCCTCCTCCTCAACCCGATCGTGCGTGGGTTGGGGAAGGCCTGGATCCCGCGCGGGCTCGCGGTCGCACTTGTCTATCTGGCGTTTGCTGCGGTCCTCGCACTCGCAGTCCTCGCTCTCGCGACCGTCGTGGTGAACCAGACCCGCTCGGCGTCCCACAGGGTCGACAATTACTTTACGGTCACCGCCGGACACCCTTCGGAGACGGGCGCCGCGCACGATCTCGCCCATTTCCAGCACTGGCTGGACACGCATCGCCTGCGGCGGATCCAGGTCGAGAAGCAGGGGACGAAGTTCCTCAACTCGATCGGGACGAAGGACGTCGAGAAGTACACGACGCGGGCGCTGAACTGGGCGGAGGGCGCGGGTGTCGCCGCGGTCAGCCTGCTCTTCAGCGTCTTCCTCGTGATCGTCGTCTCGATCTACATGCTCCTCGACATGGACCGGCTGAGCGCGAAGGTGGACCGTCGGTTCCCGCCGACGCCGACGAGCGGCTCGCTCGTCGGCAACATGGAGCAGGCGATCGCGAGCTATGTGCGCGGCCAGCTGCTGCTGTCGCTGATCATCGGCGGCAGCGTCGCCCTCGGCCTGTGGATTCTCGGCCTCGTCGGGCTGTTCCCGGGCGGCGGCAAGTACGCGCTCGCGTTCGGCGCCTGGGCGGCGATCACGGAGCTGATCCCGTACATCGGGCCGTGGCTCGGCGCGTTCCCGGCCGTCGTGTACGCGCTCGTGCAGCATCCGATCTCGGCGCTGTGGGTGGCACTGCTCTTCCTCGGCATCCAGCAGCTGGAGGGGCACGTGATCGTGCCGAAGGTGATGGGCCACTCGCTCCGGCTGCACCCGCTGCTCGTCATCTTCGGGCTGCTCGCCGGCGGCGAGATCTACGGGTTCCCGGGGATCCTCGTCGCGCTGCCGCTGCTCGCCGCCGGACGGGCCGCGTGGGCGTTCTTCGCCGAGCGCACCGAGCTCGCGCCCTGGCCGGTGGAGGCGCTTCCGCCGGGCGCGGACGTCGACGTGGATCCGGCGCCCGAGCGGCCGGCCGCGCGCGCCGCGCAGTGACGGCCCCGCTCGTCCGCGCGCAGCAGGTTGCGCGCCGCTACGGCGAGATCGAGGCGCTCGCGCCGACCGACCTCGAGCTCTACGGCGGCGAGATCGTCGCGCTCGTCGGCCCGAACGGCGCAGGCAAGTCGACGCTGCTCGCGATCGCCGCCGGCTCGCTCGAGCCGACGCAGGGCACGGTGGAGGTGCACGCGCGCATCGGCTGGGTGCCGCAACGCCCCGCGCACTACGCCCGTCTCTCCGCCCGCGAGAACCTCGAGCTGTTCGCCCGTCTCGAAGGCGACGCCGATCCGGCCGGAGCGGCTGAGCGGCTGCTCGACCGGTTCGCGCTGCCGAAGGAGCAGCGGCCGAGCGGCGAGCTGTCCGTCGGGAACCGCCAGCGGCTGAACGTGGCGCTGTCGCTGCTCGGCGATCCGCGCGTGCTGCTGCTCGACGAGCCGACCGCTTCGCTCGATCCGGGCCAGCGGCGGCGCGTCTGGGAAGTCGTCGACGAGCTGCGCGGCGAGGGCGGCGCGATCTGCTTCTCCACGCAGAACGTGGAGGAGATCGGCGAGCACGCCGACCGCGTCGTGGTGCTGCAGAACGGCCGCGTCATGTTCGCCGGTCCGGCGTCAGGCTACGCAGCGGTCGCCGACGAGGTGTTCGGGTGAGAGCGGCGTCGATCGTGCTGCGCAAGGACCTGCGCGTGCTCGGCCGGTCGCCGCTGCTGCTCGGCGCGCTGCTCGCGTACCCGATCGTGATCGCGCTGCTCGTCGGGCTGATCGCCGGCTACGCGAGCTCGAAGCCGCGCGTCGCGTTCGTCGACGAGGCGCACCTGCCGCCGGTCGTCTCCGTCGCGGGCCACCGCTTCCACATCCAGACGGTGATCAACCAGGTCGCCGGCCAGGTGACGCTCGTGCGGCTGAGCCCGAAGGAGGCGGCGCGCGAGCTCGCGAACGGGAAGGTGGTCGCGACGATCACCGTGCCGCCGGGCTTCCTCGGCAACCTCGAGACGATGGCGAAGAGCCCGAGCCTCGTCTTGCGCACCGGCAGCGGCGGGCTGGCGCCGCGCGTGACGCAGCAGATGCAGTCGCTCGTCTACCAGCTCAATCAAAAGCTTCAGGCCGGCTACATCGCGGCGAATCTCGAGTTCGTGCGGCTGATCCTCCACGGCGGACACGGGGTCGTTCCTCGGACAGCACTTCGACCTGCTCGGTCTCGACGGGACGCAGCAGGAGCTGGCGAAGCTGCCGCCGAGCAAGCGCGTCGCGCTGATCGAGCACTTCGTCCAGGTCGCGCGCGTCGGCCTCGCGCAGACCGGCACGGCGCTGAAGGCGACCGCGAATCCGATCACGCTCACGCAGCCGAAGTCGCACGGACGCACGTGGGTGCTGTCCGCGCAGGTGCAGGCGTACGGGATCGCCGTCACCGTCACCTTCCTCGCACTGATCCTCGCCGCCGGCGCAGCCGCGGCCGAGAAGGACGAGGGGACGATCGGCCGCCTGCGGCGCGGACTCGTGTCGTTCGGACAGCTGGTCTGGGCGAAGTCGCTGCTCGCGGCGGTGGTCGGGCTCGCGCTCGGCGCGGCGATCGCCATCCTCTTCGGCGTCGTCGTGGAGATCGGCGGCGTCACCGGCGGCGAGCCGTGGGCGCGGCTGCCGCTGCTGTTCGCCGGCGTCGCGCTCGTCGGGCGGCGTGGTCGGCGTCGGTCGGCGTGCTGCTCGGCGCGCTCGCGCGCGAGGCGCGGACGGCGTCGCTGCTGGCGGTGCTCGTCGTGCTGCCGGTCGTCTTCCTCGGGATCGTGCCGCGCGGGGCGCGTGGCGGTCGCGTACTGGATCAGCCTGTTCCTGCCGTTCGCCCATGCCGTGCGCTGGTTCGGCGCGGCGCTCTACGACACCGACCCGTGGCGGACGATCGGGATCGAGACGCTCTGGCTGGTCGGGCTGGGGCTCGCCTTCGGGTCGCTGGCGCGGTTGGCCATGCGACGGCTCGCCGCGTAGCCAACACGTGGCGACGCCACGCCAGGCCAGGTGGCGTAGCCACGCGGAACCGCGCTGGCCAAGCCAGGTTGGCGTCGCCCCATCAGGTGGCGTCGCCACGCCACGCCATGTTTGGGCGCGTACTCTTCGCACGTGAGCTCGTACCCGGATGTCCGGCTTCGACGGTTCCGCCGCACCGCGCCGCTGCGCGGGCTCGTGCGCGAGACGCGGCTCGATCTCGAGTCGTTCGTCATGCCGCTGTTCGTCGCGCCGGATCCGCTGCGCAACGAGGACCTGCCGGGGATGTCGCGCCATACCGTCGACGGCGTCCTCCGCGAGGTCGAGGAGCTGGTGCGGCTCGGCGTCCAGGCGGTGATCCTGTTCGGCATTCCGGCGGAGAAGGACGAGCAGGCGACCGGCGCGTGGGAGGAGGACGGAATCGTGCAGCAGGCGCTGCGCGCGCTGCGGCCGCGCTTCCCCGAGCTGGTGCTGATGACCGACGTGTGTCTGTGCGAGTACACGTCGCACGGACATTGCGGCGTGATCGTCGACGGCGAGGTGGCGAACGACCCGACGCTCGAGCTGCTCGCGCGGACGTCGGTGTCGCACGTCGAGGCGGGCGCGGACGTCGTCGCGCCGAGCGACATGATGGACGGCCGCGTGCGCGCGATCCGCGACGCGCTCGACGACGGCGGCTTCGAGACGACGCCGATCCTCGCGTACTCCGCGAAGTACGCGTCCGCATTCTTCGGCCCGTTCCGCGAGGCGGCCGACTCGACGCCGGCGTTCGGCGACCGTCGCGGCTACCAGATGGATCCCGCGAACGTGCGCGAGGCGCTGCGCGAGTGCGAGCTCGACCTCGAGGAGGGAGCGGACGCGATCATGATCAAGCCGGCGCTGCCGTACCTCGACGTGATCAGCGCCGCGCGCGACGCGTTCGACGTTCCGATCGGCGCGTACAACGTCTCGGGCGAGTACGCGATGATCAAGGCGGCGGCGCAGCGCGGCTGGCTCGACGAGCAGACGGCGGCGCTCGAGTCGCTGACGGCGATCAAGCGCGCCGGCGCCGACCTGATCCTCAGCTACTGGACGAAGGACCTCGCCTCGTGGCTATAACGACGCGCAGCGAGCTCTATCGCCGCGCGCTCTCATTCATCCCCGGCGGCGTCAACTCGCCGGTGCGGGCGATGAAGGCGGTCGGGCTCGACGAGCCGTTCTTCGTCGCACGCGGCGAGGGTGCGACGCTCGTCGACGTCGACGGCAACCGGTATCTCGACTGGGTGATGTCGTGGGGCCCGCTGCTGTTCGGGCACGCGGATCCGGAGACGGTCGAGGCGGTGCGCGCCGCGGCGCTGCTCGGCACGACCTTCGGCGCGCCGACGGAGGCGGAGGTCGAGCTCGCGGCGGAGATCGCGGATGCGGTGCCGTCGGTGGAGAAGGTGCGGCTCGTCTCGTCCGGGACGGAGGCGGCGATGAGCGCGCTGCGTCTCGCGCGCGGGTTCACGAAGCGCGACCGCATCGTCAAGTTCGCCGGCTGCTACCACGGCCACGTCGACGCGCTGCTCGCGAGCGCCGGCTCCGGGCTCGCGACGCTCGCGATCCCGTCCACGCCCGGCGTGCCGACCGCCGTCACCGCAGACACGATCGTCGTCCCGTACAACGACCTCGAGGCCGCGGCCGACGCGGTCATGCGCTACGGCGAAGGGCTCGCGGCGATCGTGGTCGAGCCGGTGGCGGGAAACATGGGCGTCGTCCCGCCGGCGGACGGCTATCTCGCCGCGCTCCGTCAGCTCTGCGACGCGTCGGGCGCGCTGCTCGTGTTCGACGAGGTCATCTCCGGCTTCCGGGTCGCGCGCGGCGGCGCGCAGGAGCGCTACGGCGTGACGCCGGACCTGACCATCCTCGGGAAGATCGTCGGCGGCGGTCTGCCGCTCGCCGCCTTCGGCGGCCGCGCCGACGTGATGGACCAGCTCGCGCCGGTCGGGCCGGTCTACCAGGCCGGGACGCTGTCCGGGAATCCGCTTGCGACCGCGGCTGGATTGTCGGTGCTCCGGCGGCTCCGCGACCCCGCGGTCTACGAGGAGCTGGAGCGGCGCGGTGCGCGGCTCGAAGCGGGGTTGGCCGAGTTCGGTCGCGTGCGCCGAGTCGGCGCGATGCTGACCATGTTCATGACCGACGGTGGCATCCGGAACTTCGACGACGTGCTGCGCTGCGACACCGAGCGCTACGGCGCGCTCTTCCGGCACCTGCTCGGGCGCGGAATCTACGTCGCCCCGTCGCAGTTCGAGGCGATGTTCCTCTCGCTCGCGCACGGGGACGAGGAGATCGACCGCACCGTGGAAGCAGTCCGCGCTTTCTTCGAAACCGCGGACTAGGAATGTGGGAGACGATCGCAGCGGACGCGGTGGCGGAGAGTCGCCTTTGGGCCGAATCGCTACGCCCTAGCGACGAGCGCGAGCTCGTCGCGGTGTTCTCGCCGCTGGCGGAGGAGCGGTACGCCCTCGGGCTCGAGACGATCTACGAGGGCTACCTCGTCCACTACGGCACGCCGCGCCTGTTCGCGCCGCCCGACCAGGACACGGCGCTGCTGCTCGGCGACTATCTGTACGCGCACGGGCTCGTGCGCATCGCCGCATTCGGAGAGGTCGACGCGGTGGCCGACCTGGCGGAGCTGATCTCGCTGTGCAGCCAGCTGCAGGCGGAGCAGTCCGGCGGCGAAGGCCCGCTCTGGGCGGCGACCGCCGCGCTGCTGGGGAACGATGCGCTGGACGAGCAGCGGGGCGCGCTGCGCCTGCACGGCGACCCGGCTGCGCTCGAGGCTTCCGCCCGCGAAGCGGCCGGCGACGAGCCGGTGACGCGCGCGCTCGCCGCGCACGCCCGCCGGCTGCGATAAAGTCGCGCAATCGTGGCTGCGCTCTTCGCCCCGTTGCGTCTCCTCGCCGAGACGGCCGCCCAGGAGGGCAGCAAGACGGTTCTCGTCATGCTCTGCGTCGGCCTCGTCTTCGTGGCCGTGATCGCCCTCGGCGAACTGGCCAACTGGCTTCGGCACAAGCACTGACGCTGAACGCGTCGGTGCTTGGTCAGACGGAGCTCCGCGCGGACGGGAGCGCGGTCTCGTCCGCGCTCCGTGCTGTTCTCACCCAACCGTCGGCGGAGCGTCGTGCCGTTCGGCCGGTGGTGGCTGCGCCATCCCCGGCCGAATGAGGTCAGGCCTCACTAACGCTTCGCGTTAGCTCGGCCCTTTGCCCGCATGTCGGGCGGGCACCACAAATCGGTGTCTGGCACCTTAGGGCCGTTTGGTGCCAGACACTTCGTCACGTCTTTGTGTCAGGCACCGCAGGGCTCGACGTAGACTCGGCGCCGTGTCCGTGAAAGACCTTCGCGAGTGGATCGCGCTGCTCGAGCGCGAGGGCGAGCTCGTGCGCGTCGCCGCCGAGGTCGATCCGGATCTCGAGATCACCGAGATCGTCGACCGCACCGTCAAGGCCGGCGGGCCGGCACTGCTGTTCGAGCGGCCGAAGGGCGCGAAGCATCCACTGCTGATCAACCAGTTCGGCACCGAGCGGCGCATGTGTCTCGCCTTCGGCGTCGACCGGCTCGACGACGTCGCCGGCAAGCTGAGCGACATCCTCGAGATGCAGCCGCCGTCGGGGCTGATCGACAAGGTGCGCGGCCTGCAGAAGCTGAAGTCGATTGCGGACTCGATGCCGAACACGGTCCGCCGCGGCCCCGTGCAGGAGATCGTCCTCCGCGGCGACGAGGTCGATCTCGGCGTCCTGCCGATCCAGCGCTGCTGGCCCGGGGATCCGGCGCCGTTCATCACCCTCCCGGCGGTGATCACGCGCGACCCCGGCACCGGCGGGCGAAACGTCGGCATGTACCGGATGCAGGTGATCGACTCGCGGACGACGTTCATGCACTGGCAGGTGCACAAGGATGGCCGCGCCGACTGGCTCGCCGCCGGCGGACGCATCGAGGTCGCCGTCGCGCTCGGGCTCGATCCGATCACCGCCTACTCGGCGAGCGCGCCCCTGCCGAAGCACATCGACGAGTTCATGCTCGCCGGCTTCCTCCGCGGCGACTCGGTCGAGCTGGTCAAGGGCGTCACCGTCGACCTCGAGGTTCCGGCCCACGCGGAGATCGTGCTCGAAGGCGTGATCGAGGCCGGCGAGCTCGGCAGCGAGGGGCCGTTCGGCGACCACACCGGCTACTACACGGCGGCCGAGCCGTTCCCGATCTTCCACGTGACCGCGATGACGATGCGGCGCGACGCGATCTACCCGTCCATCGTCGTCGGCAAGCCGCCGCAGGAGGACGCGTGGCTGGGCAAGGCGACGGAACGGATCTTCCTGCCGGCGGTCCGCACGAGCGTCCCCGAGATCGTCGACTACGACCTCCCGGTGTCCGGCGCGTTCCACAACTGCTGCATCGTCTCCATCCGCAAGGCGTTCCCGGGGCACGCGGCCAAGGTGATGCACGCGGTCTGGGGGCTCGGGATGCTGAGCCTGACCAAGTGCGTGATCGTCGTCGACGCCCATGTCGACGTCCACGACTACGAGCAGGTGATGTTCTACGCGGGCGCGAACGTCGATCCGGCGCGGGACGTCGTGCTCTCCGAGGGGCCGCTCGACCATCTCGACCACGCTCCGGAGCGCCAGTTCGTCGGCGGCAAGCTCGGGATCGACGCGACCGCCAAGTGGCCCGAGGAAGGGGCGAGGCCCTGGCCGGACGAGATCGAGATGAGCCCGGAGATCCGCGACCTCGTCGACCGCCGCTGGGAGGAGTACGGCATCCCGCTGGTTCCGCGCACCGGCGACCGGCGGATTCGGTAAGAATCCGGGCGGGATGATGCGCGGGAGAGCCGTCTAGTGGAACCGTCCGACCACGGTCCCGAGCACGATCCGGCGCACGAGCCGTCGCCGACGATCTATCCGCTCGGGTTCGCGGCCGGCATCGCGGTCATCCTCGTCGGGCTGATCATCGATCCGCTGCTGATCGGCTCGATCGGGGCCGTGATCACGATCGTCTTCGGCTTCCTCTGGATCCGCGACGCGACCCACCTCTACCGCGCCGAGCAGGTGCACGTCGAGGCGGAGAAGCGCGAGGCGGCGAAGGCCGTCGCCGAGGGCCGGCCCGCTCCCGCGACGGAGCGCTTCCCGCGCAGCCGCTTCCTCGAGAGCATGACCCTCGGGCTCGGCGCCGTGATCGGCGGCATCGTCACCGTCCCGGTGGCCGGCTTCGCGCTGCTGCCGTCGTTCCTCTCACAGGGACGCCACAAGGTCGACCTCGGTCCGATCACCGAGTTCCCCGAGGGCCAGTGGCTGATCGCGACGTTCATGGTCGATCCGGCCGAAGGCGAAGTCTCGCGCCGCACCGCCTTCATCCGCAACAACGGCATGTTCAAGAACGAGCCGAGCTTCACGATCATCTCCAACCGCTGCGCCCACCTCGGCTGCCCCGTGCAGGCGAACGGGCCGATCGGGAAGACGACGAGCGAGACGACCGCGAACGGCAAGATCCGGCTGATCCAGTCCACGCCCGCCGGCTTCGGCTGCCCGTGCCACGGCGGCCAGTACGACACCGAGGGGAACCGCACCGCCGGCCCGCCGGTGCGCGCGCTCGACCGGTACCAGTTCGAGATCAACCACGGACGCCTGGTCCTGCTGAGCACGTTCTCCGTCTCGCACGTCGACGGCACCGGCGCGCAGGCCCAGATCCTCAAGTACAAGCTCGCCGGACCGGGCGAGCACGTGGACGGTCCCGAGCAGTGGTTCTATCCCATCCAGCCGCCGCATCACTAGATGGCAGCGCGCAAACCGCCCACCAAGTCGCAGCTCCGCCGCCAGAACCTCGAGGTGGCGGTCAACTATCCGCTCGACTGGCTCGAGGAGCGCTCCGGCCTCGTCGGCGGCGTCAAGTACTTCCTCTTCCGCCACGTCCCGTCCGACACGAACTGGATGCAGACGCTCGGCGCGTCGACGCTCACCGCCTTCATCGTCCAGGCGGTCACCGGCGTGATCCTCGCGATGTACTACCAGCCGACCCCGCAGGGCGCGTATCCGTCGATCGTCAACATCACCGACCACCTGACGCTCGGCTGGCTCGTGCGCGGCATGCACAAGTGGGGCGCCAGCGTCTTCATCATCCTCATGTTCCTGCACATGGGCCGCGTGTTCCTGTTCGGCGCGTACAAGTACCCGCGCGAGCTGAACTGGATCGTCGGCGTGCTGCTGCTGGCGAGCGGCATGGCCGAGGGCTTCACCGGCTACCTGCTGCCGTGGGACCAGACCGCCTACTGGGCCAGCGTCGTCGGCATCAACCTGAACGGGACGGCGCCGTTCCTCGGGCCGTGGCTGGCGCAGTTCCTCCGATCGGGCCAGGAGATCAGCGGTGAGACGCTCACCCGCTTCTACTCACTGCACATGCTGGTGCTGCCCGGCGCCATAGCCGGGCTGATCGGGCTGCACCTGTATCTCGTCGTGCGCCTCGGCGTCACCTCGCCGCCGTGGTCGAAGGAGGCCGCCGGCCGCGAGCGCCCGGAAGAGCCGTCGGAGCTGCGCAAGGGCCTGACCGCCGAGCCCGGAGGATCCGAGTAGTGGCCGCCGAGAAGCCGAGCCGGTTCGACCTGCGCCGCGCGGATTTCGCGCGCTACAAGAAGGACGTCAAGGAGCGCGGCAAGCCGTTCTTCCCGTGGGCGATGTTCGAGGACACGGTGATGAGCCTCGTCGTCGTCTGCGTGATCGTCGCGCTCGCGGCGATCTGGAAGTGGACGTCGTACGGTCCGCACCACAGCGGCCTGCACCAGGGGCTGCTCGGACCGGAGTTCACCGCGCCGGCCGATCCGGGGACGATCAACTTCGTCCCGCGGCCGGACTGGTACTTCTACTTTCTCTTCTATCTGCTCCGGATCTTCAAGTGGCCGGAGTCGGTGTTCCTCGGGACGATCGGCGTGCCGACGGTCCTGCTCGTGCTGCTGATCGCGCTGCCGTTCATGGACACGCGCCGCGAGCGGCGGCTGTCGCGCCGCCCGGTGGCGGTCGTCGCGGCCGTGCTCGTCGTCGTCTCGATGGCGGTGCTCACCTGGAAGGGCGCGACGGCGAAGGAGGCGCTCGCGTCCGAGGTGCTCGCCGACGTGCCGAGCTGGATCAAGGAGGCGAAGCTGCCGCCCGCGGCCGTGCCCGGCGCAAAGCTGTTCGCCACCTCGGGCTGCACGGCCTGCCACACGTATCTCGGCGCGGGCTCGTCCAACCTCGGCGCGCCGGATCTGTCCGAGATCGGCAAGCGGAACCTCGGCATCGACTTCCAGATCCGCCATCTGCAGTGCCCGTCCTGCGTGAATCCCGGCTCGCCGATGCCGAAGTTCGCGTCGCTCGGCATCGCGCGCCTCCACCAGCTCGCCGTCTTCCTCGAGGCGTCCAAGGGCAAGCAATAGCGCCAATTCGGCGCGGACGGTCCCCGGGCCGTCACAATCCCAAGAGCTGACACATGCGCGTCTTCTTCGGGATAACCGGCGCCTCCGGCGCACCCTATGCGGCCCGCCTCCTCGAGGCGCTGGCCGCTCGCGACTGCGAGATCGGCGTGTGCGCGTCGACCGCCGGGATCGAGGTGCTGGCCACCGAGCTGTACCGGAACCCGCGACTCTCCCGCGACGAGACGCTGGCGCGGCTGCTCGAGCCGGTCGGCGAGGCCGCCACCGTCTACGACCCGAACGACTGGAAGGCGCCGTACGCGTCCGGCTCGGCAAAGGTGGACGCGTATCTGATCTGCCCCTGCTCGATGGGCACGCTCGGCACCGTCGCGTCGGGAGCGATGCAGAACCTGATCCACCGGGCGGCGTCGGTCGCGTTGAAGGAAGGTCGCCGGCTTGTGGTGATGCCGCGGGAGACGCCGCTGTCTGCGATCCACCTCCGCAACATGCTGACGCTGCGCGAGGCGGGCGCGACGATTCTCTTCCTGGCGCCGGGCTTCTACCACGGCGCCGACACCGTGGACGACCTCGTCGACTTCGTCGCGGCGCGGGCGCTCGACCAGCTCGGCCTCGACAATGCCCTGGTGAAGCGGTGGGGGCAGTGACCACCCAGACCGGGCGTCTGCCCGCGGACGGCGTCCGCCGGATGTTCGACCGCATCGCGCCCGTCTACGACGTGATGAACCGCGTGATGACCGCCGGGCTCGACCGCCACTGGCGGCAGGTCACGGTGCGGGAGGTCGTGCGCCCGGGCGACCGCGTGCTCGACGCCTGCTGCGGGACCGGCGACCTCGCGGTCGCGGCCCAGCGCGCCGGCGCGGGGATCGTCGTCGGCCTCGACTTCTCCGAGCGGATGCTCGAGCGGGCACGGCGCAAGGAGCCGACGATCGAGTGGGTCCGCGGCGACGTGCTCGCGCTGCCGTTCGACGACGGCTCGTTCGAGGCCGCGACCGTCGGCTTCGGCGTGCGCAACGTCGACGATCTCGAAGCGGGCCTGCGCGAGCTGCGGCGGGTGCTGCGCCCCGGCGGCCGGCTCGGGATCCTGGAGATCACGACGCCGCAGGGCGTCCTCGCGCCGTTCTACCGCCTCTGGTTCGACCGCGTGATCCCGCTGCTGGGGAAGGTGCTGCCGGGCGGCGACGCCTACACGTACCTCCCCGCCAGCGTCCGCCGCTTCCCCGCGCCGGAGGAGCTGGCCGCGTTGCTGCGCCGGTGCGGTTTCGGCGCGGTGCGATTCCGGGTCTTTGCAGGGGGTATCGTGGCGCTGCACGTCGGGGAGGCTGAGGAACGGTGAGTGCGACGACATCGCTGGCCGCGATCCGTGAGGCCCCGGGCCTCGAGGAGTACCTCGACTCGATCGAGGAGCGCTTGGCGCGCACGGTCGCCAGCCACCCCGGAGTCGTCGCCGCCGTGGGTAACGAGGCGCTCGCCGCCGGCGGCAAGCGGCTGCGGCCGCTGCTCGTCTTCCTGTCGGCGCCTCCCGGAACGGAGCCGTCGATCGCGGCCGGCGTCGCGGTCGAGCTGGTGCACATGGCGACGCTCGTGCACGACGACCTGATCGACCGCGCGCACTTCCGCCGCGGCCAGGCGGCCGCCTGGTCGGTCCACGGCCCCGAGGCGGCGCGCGCGACCGGCGACTATCTCTTCGCACGCGCGTTCGCGGAGCTGACCGCGACCGGCGACGCCGAGTCGGTGGCGGTGCTCGCGGACGCGACCCTGTGCCTCGCGCGCGGCGAGGCGCTGCAGCGCACGCAGACGCACGATCCGTCCACCACCGTCGACGCGTACATCGAGCGCTGCGCGCTGAAGACGGGAAAGCTGTTCGAGGCGTCGTGCCGGCTCGGCGGTGGCTCCGGCGACTACGGGCTCGCGCTCGGCGTCGCCTTCCAGATCGCGGACGACGTGCTCGACTGCTCCGGCGCGACGATCGAGACCGGGAAGATCGCCGGCACGGACCTGCGCGACGGGACGCCGACGCTGCCGCTCCTGCTGGCCGCGCAGCAGGACGAGATCGTGCGCGCCGCCCTCGCCGGCGGCCCTCTCGACGGCGCTCTGACACGCGTTGCCGCCACGGGCGCGCTGGAGCGCTCCCGCGACGTGGCGCTCGACTACGCTAGTCGAGCAAGGGCGTGCCTCAACGGCGAGCTCCATCGCGACGAGCTCGAGTCGCTGACGCACGCGGTCGTGAATAGGGAGAGATAGCCCGATGGCGGTTCTCGACAAACAGGACACGCTCGCTCCGATCCGCGCCAAGGTGGAGGCCGGCGAGCGCCTCGATTTCGAGGACGGGCTGACCCTGATGGAGTCGGACGACCTGCTCGCGCTGGGCGAGCTCGCGGATCTCGCGCGCCGGCAGCGCGGCGGCGGCGACGAGGTCTTCTTCGTCCAGGGCCTCAACATGTACCAGACGAATGTCTGCCGGGTGAAATGCAAGTTCTGCGCGTTCGCGAAGACGCGTAAGCAGGAGGACGCGTACACGCTGACGGGCGACGAGCTCGTCGCGGAAGCGCTCGCGCAGTACGAGATCTCGCAGTTCACGGAGATCCACTGCGTCAACGGCGAGAACCCACATGTCGATCTCGAGTTCTACGCGGATGTCCTGCGCAGGATGAAGGCGGCGCTGCCGGACGTGCATCTGAAGTTCTACACCGCGTCCGAGATCCACCACATCTCGAAGCTCGAGGGCAGTTCGCACGAAGAGGTGCTGCGTGTGCTGAAGGACGCCGGCCTCGGCTCGATGCCGGGCGGCGGCGCGGAGATCTTCGCCGATCGCGTGCGCGATCTGATCGCGCCGGGCAAGGAGCATCCCGACGAGTGGTTCGACGTGCACGACAAGGCCCACAAGATGGGCATCACGACGCAGTGCACGATGCTGTACGGGCACGTCGAGACATACGAGGAGCGCGTCGACCATCTGCTCCGCCTGCGCGAGCAGCAGGACAAGACGAACGGCTTCCTCTCCTTCATCCCGCTCGCTTTCCATCCGGAGAACACGGTCTTCGAGCGGCGCGGCTTCAAGTTCACCACGGGCGCCGACGACCTGAAGGTGATCTCGGTCTCGCGGCTGCTGCTCGACAACGTCCCGCACGTGAAGGCGTACTGGATCATGATGGGGATGCCGATGGCCCAGCTGGCGCTGCACTTCGGTGCCAACGACGTCCAGGGAACCGTCATGCGCGAGCAGATCTTCCAGGCGGCCGGCGCGACGAGCGGCACCGAGCAGAAGATCCCCGAGCTCGTGCGCTTCATCCGCGACGCCGGCCGTGTCGCGGTGCAGCGCGACAGCCTCTACAACGAGCTGCGCCGGTGGGACGACTGATGCTCAAGCTCGGCCGAATCTCGTACGCGAACATGGCGCCGGTCTTCTATCGCGTCGACGCGGAAGTGGAAGAGGTGCTCGGCGTCCCGACGGAGCTGAACCGGATGCTCGTCGACGGCGAGCTCGACACTGCGCCGATCTCGTCGATCGAGTACGCCCGCAACGCGGACAAGCTGAAGCTGCTGCCGCGGCTCTGCGTCGCGTCGGAGGGCGCGGTCGAGTCGATCCAGCTGGTCACGCGCAAGCCGCTGGAGCAGGTGCGCGTCGTCGGCGTGACGCCGGAGTCGGCCACGTCGGTGGTGCTGACGAAGGTGCTGCTGCCGGAGGCGGAGCAGGTTCCGCTCGGCGAAGAGGCCGACGCGCGGATGCTGATCGGCGACGCGGCGCTGAAGTCCGCGTTCGAGGATCCGACGCCGCACTACGATCTCGGCCGGCTCTGGCTCGAACGCACCGGCCTGCCGATGGTGTTCGCGGTCTGGGCGTGCCCGGAGCCGCTCGCGGACGGCCTCGCCGAGCTGGAGGACGCGCTGGTCGCGTCGGTGCGCCGCGCGCGCGCCGAGCCGGAGCAGCTCGCATTCGAGGCGTCGGAGCGCTACGGCTATCCGCCCGGATTCCTCGCGCGGTACTTCGAAAAGCTCCGCTATCGCTTCGGGCCGCGCGAGCGCGCCGGGCTGTACACGTTCCTCGAGCTTGCGCGCGACGCCGAGCTGCTGGAGACGGTGCCGGAGCTGCGGTTCGTCTCCACGACAGGGGCGGCGGTCGCGTGAGCGTCGCCGCCGGACCGCGGACAGCCGAGATCCTCGAGCGCACGCTGGACGGACAGCGCCTCACCGACGAAGACGCGGTCACGCTGCTGCGCTCGCGCGACCTCGTCGCGGTCGGCCGTGCCGCCAACGAGATCCGCAATCGCAAGCACGATCCGGACAAGGTCACGTTCATCGTCGACCGGAACCTGAACTACACGAACATCTGCACCACCGACTGCGACTTCTGCGCGTTCTACCGCCCGCCGGGTGACGCGCGCGAGGGCTATCTGCTGCCGAAGCCGGTGATCTTCAAGAAGATCGAGGAGACGCTCGCAATCGGCGGCACGGGGCTGCTGATGCAGGGCGGCCACCATCCGGACCTCGGCATCGAGTATTACGAGGATCTCTTCACCTCGATCAAGGCGCGTTACGTGATCCATCTGCACGCGCTGTCGCCGCCGGAGATCCAGCACATCTCGCGCCGGTCGAAGCTGACCGTGCCGGAGACACTGACACGGCTGCGCGACGCGGGTCTCGACTCGATCCCGGGCGGCGGCGGCGAGATCCTCGTCGACCGCGTCCGTCACATCATCGCGCCGAAGAAGACGAAGTCGTCCGAATGGCTCGGCGTGATGCGTCACGCGCACCGGCTCGGCATCTCGACCACTGCAACGATGATGTACGGGCATGTCGAGACGCTCGAGGAGCGCGTGGAGCACATGCGCCGCGTCCGCGAGCTGCAGGACGAGACGGGCGGGTTCCGTGCGTTCTTCTCGTGGACGTACCAGGACGACGGCAACCGGCTCGGCGCGCTCGTGCCGCCGGAGACGCGGCCGACGTCGTTCGACTACCTGATGACGCAGGCGGTGTCGCGGCTGTATCTCGACAACATGCCGCACATCGGCTCGTCGTGGGTGACGCAGGGGAAGAAGATCGGCCAGGTCGCGCTCGAGTTCGGAGCGGACGACCTCGGCTCGGTGATGATCGAGGAGAACGTCGTCAGCGCAGCCGGCACGACGTACCGCGCCACCACCGACGAGTTCGTCCATCTGATCCGGTCGCTCGGCAAGACCCCGGTGCAGCGGGACACGCTGTACCGGGAAGTCAAAGTCTGGAACTGATCTTCGCGAGTCCCCGCTCGACGAACGCAGGCTGGTTCGTGACGACGCCGTAGTGCGCGCCGTACCACGGGCCGAGGCGGTGGTAGATGCGCGCGCGGCGGCGAAGGTCGTCGTCGACGTCCCAGTCGTCGAACGGGCCGTTCAAGAGCCACGCGTAGTCCAATGCGGGGTCGCCGATCCGCGTGTCGCCCCAGTCGATGACCCCGACGAGGCGGCTATCCCGCACGCGGAGATGCTCTGGGCCGAGATCCGCATGGACGAGGACGGGCGAAAAGCCCGTCAATGTCTCGACCTCGGTGAAGAGCGTGCGTGCTCGTTCGCCGAGCGCCGGATCAAGCAACGGGACAACGACGCGTTCGAACTCGGCGCACTGCCTCCGGTACATCGCTATCCAGTCCGGCCGGTCCACCGGCAACCCCGCCGCGTCGAACGCATGCAAGGCCGCGAGGAAGGCACGCACGCCGCCGCCGTCCTCGTCGACGAGCGGATCGCCGTCGATCAGCCGGTACCCGACGAAAGGCGGGTCGCGCGAGACGTACTCGAACCGCGGCACCTCGACTGGAAGCGCCTCCCCGAGCCGGGGCAGGAGCTCGATCTCGATCGCGAGAGCCTCCGCGACCACGGGTCGCCGCGGGAAGCGGAACACCCACGCCTCGTCCGCGACGACGACCTCGTGGTCGAAGCCGTCGTCGACCGGGACCAGGCGCTCGGGCCGGTAGCCGAGTGCCGATGCGATCAGATCCGCATGCATCGGGGCATCTTCGCCCGTGTCCGCTGGTGACGCGTCCTTTCTCTGTCTCGAGACATCCGTGTCTGACACCGAGGCCTGTTCGTTCCGGACAGGGAGCGCCGCAGACACGGCTACTCTGGACGCGGGTCGTGCTCCGCCAGCTCCTCATCGCCGCCGCTCTCCTCGGCGCAGCCGTGCTGCCGGTGGCCGCGTCGGCTGCGTCTCCGACTCCGGTCGGGACGATCGTCGCGCAGTCGCTGCTGATGCCCGGCGTGGGGTACCAGCGCGTCGTGCAGTTCACGCCGCGCGGGCCCGTCGTGCTCGACGTCGTGACGGCGCCGCGGCCGGACGGCTCGCTGTACACGCTCGCCCCGGCTCTCTCGAACGGCGCCATCGTCGGCACGGAGAAGCTCACGGACATGCAGAAGGACGTGAGCGCCACGGCGACGACCGTCGGCGTGAACGGTGACTTCTTCGCCGCCAATCCGGGCACGCCGACGGGAATCCTCATCCGCGGCGGCTCGCTCGACTCCGCTCCCGCGAGCGGCCGCTCCAGCCTCGGCATCGGCGCCGACGGCACGCTCACGGTCGCGAAGGTCGCGTTCGACGGCACCTGGCGCGGGACGAGCCAGCGACGGCAGCTCGACCTGAACGCGAAGCCGGTGAACGGCCACACGACGCTCTACACGTCGGCGTGGGGCCCGGTCACGCCCACCGAATCCACCGCAGTCGTCGAGGATGTGATCCAGTCGCTGCCGCCCACGCGTCCCAACACGGTCGGCAGCGGCACCGTCACCTCGGTCGCATCGCAGGGAGGGACCCTGATCCCGCCCGGCGGCGCCGTGCTCGTCTCGCGCGGCACGCAGATCCCGCACCTGACCGCCGAGGCGCCGGCGGGGACGACGGTCGAGCTGCGGCTGACGCTCACGCCGAACTGGGGAGCGATCCCGTACGCGATCGGCGGCGGTCCGCTGCTCGTCACCGGCGGCAAGGCCGTCTTCCGGACGAACGAGACGTTCGGCGATCCGATCCTCAACACCCGCGGCGCGCGTAGCGCCGTCGGCCAGCTCTCCGATGGGCGGATCCTGCTCGTCACCGTCGAGGGCTCGAGCGCCGCGTACAGCGTCGGCATGACGAACTACGAGCTCGCAATCGCGATGCAGCAGCTCGGTGCGGTCAACGCGATGGGGCTCGGCAACGGCTCCGCCGCCTCGATGGCATTCGACGGGACGCTGCTCAGCCGGCCGTCGGCCGGGGGAGTCGAGCAGCCGCTCTCGGATGCGCTGCTGCTCTCGTACGCGGGTGTCTACGCGGCGCCTCCCGTGACGAACGTGCTCTCGCCGAACGGAGACGGCGTGAACGACACGCAGACGTTCGCGTACAAGCTCGTCCGCCAGTCGCAGGTGACGGCGACGCTCACCGGGCCGGACGGCTCGGTGCAGACGCTCGCCGCCGATTCGGAGGCGCCGGGAGTGCACACGCTGCAGTGGGCCGGCACGACCGCGGCGGGAACGCCGGCCGCCGAGGGCAACTGGACGTTCCAGGTCACCGGCGCGGACGACCAGGGCAGGACGACGACCGCCACGCGCGCCTTCTCGCTGAACGACACGCTCGGCTCGCTCCAGATCACGCCCGCCGCCGCGCACCTCGCCGCCGGCACGACCGCCGCGACCGCGACGTTCCAGCTCGCGCACCCGGCAATGGTGACGGCCACGATCGAGACCCGCACCGGGATCGTCATCGCCACGCTCGTCTCCTCGAAGCTCCAGCCCGGAGCGCAGCAGCTCCCGTGGGACGGCCGTTCCGCCGACGGGAAGCTCGCCTTCACGGGCGCGTACCAGGTGCACGTGGTCGCGACCAACTCGATCGGCACGGTGTCGCTCACCGCGCCGTTCACCGCGCGCCGGTCGTAGACTCGCCCGTGGTGCTCGCGAGCGTCTCTTCGAGCTTCACGTCCCAGGTCGCCACTCACGGCGCCTACGCCGTCTTCCTGCTGATGATGGTGGACGCGGTCTTCCCGGTCGCGAGCGAGGTGGTGATGGTCTACGCCGGCGCGGTCGCCGCGGGCACGTTCTCCTCCGGCGCAGGCATCACCGTCTTCGGGATCACCGTGAGCTACGGCTTCGGCGCGTATCTCGTGATGGCGCTCGCCGGCACGCTCGGATATCTCGTCGGCTCGCTGATCGGCTGGGCGATCGGGCTGTACGGCGGCAGGCCGCTGCTCGAGCGCCACGGCCGCTGGTTCCACATCACGCCGGAGAACCTCGCCCGCGCGGAGGCCTGGTTCGAGAAGTGGGGGAACGTCGGCGTCCTCGTCGGCCGCGTCACCCCGATCGTCCGCTCCTTCGTCTCGATCCCGGCGGGTGTGCTGGAGATGCCGCTCGCGCCGTACACCGTGCTGACCCTGATCGGCTCGGCCATCTGGGCCTTCGCCCTCGCCGGCATCGGCTACGCCCTCGGCGCCAGCTACGCCCACTTCGACCACGGCTTCAAGTACGCCGAATACCTCGTCATTGCAGGCGTAATGCTCCTGGTGGCGTATCTCCTATACCGGTGGCTGAGGCCCGCTAAAGTGAATCGAAGCCGTGACGATCCCGCTCATTGACGTCAAGTCCCAGTACGAGCCGCTGATCCCGGAGCTGGAGGCGCGGTTCCGCAGCGTCCTCGACGCGGGCGCGTTCGTCCGCGGCGAGAACTACTGGGCGTTCGAGCAGGAGGCGGCCGCCTATCTCGGCGTGACCAGGACGATCGGCGTCGCCAACGGCACAGACGCGCTCGTGCTCACGCTCGACGCGATGGAGATCGGCCCCGGCGACGAGGTGATCTGCCCGGCGTTCACGTTCTACGCGACGGCCGAGTCGATCGCCCGCCGCGGTGCGACGCCTGTCTTCGCGGACATCGACCCCGCCACGCTGAACGTCGACCCGCAGGACGTCGCGGCGAAGATCACCGAACGGACGCGCGCGATCATGCCGGTGCATCTCTTCGGCCGGCCCGCGCCGATGCAGGAGCTCGTCGACCTCGGCGTGCCGGTGATCGAGGACGCGGCGCAGGCGTTCGGCGCTCCCGGCGTCGCGACGCTCGGCACGATCTCGACGTACAGCTTCTATCCGACGAAGAACATGTTCTGCCTCGGCGACGGCGGACTTGTCGCGACGAGTGACGAGGAGCTCGCCGACCGGGTGCGGATGCTCTCCTTCCACGGCTCGCGCGACAAGAAGGACTTCGACTTCGTCGGCTACAACTCGCGGCTCGACGAGATGCAGGCCGCGTTCCTGCGTCTCTTCCTCGAGCACATCGACGAGTGGAACCGCGGCCGCCGCGAAGCGGCCGCACGCTACGCGGAGCTCGGGCTCGGCGGGCTCGTCGAGCTGCCGGAGGACGAGCCCGGCCACATCTATCACCTCTTCGTCTGCCGCTCGCCCGAACGCGACGCCATCCGCGCCGCGCTGACCGAGGCGGGCATCGCGTCCGCGACGTACTACACCACCCCGCTGCACCTGCAGCCCGCGCTGCGCTTCCTCGGCTACGAGCCCGGCTCGCTGCCCGAGACGGAGCGCGTCGCGCCGGAGAACTTCTCCGTGCCGCTCTGGCCCGGGATTCCGGTCGAGGCGCAGGAACGGGTGGTGGACGCGGTCCGCTCGGCGGTCGGCGTCGGCTCCCGAGCATGAACCTGCTGAACCGCCACCGGCTCTGGCAGCTGCTGGTGGACGCGGCGATCGTCGCCCTCGCCTGGTTCCTCGCGTTCGAGCTCCGCTTCGACCACGGGCTGCCGGTCTACTACACGACGCTCCTGCACCGGACGCTGCCGATCGTCGTCGCGATCCAGCTCGCGGTGTTCGTCGCGTTCGGCTTCTACAACCGCTGGTGGCGCTACGTGTCGGTGAACGACATGTGGAGCCTCGTGCGCGGCGTCGTCGTCGCATGTCTCGTCGCCGACGTCACCGTGTATCTCGTCTCGCCGGTGCACAACGTGCGCCTGCCCCGGTCGATCGCCGCCACCGATCTGCTGCTGACGCTCGCGCTCGTGCTCGGCGTCGCGGCTGCTCGCGCGCACGGTGATGGAGCGCCCGCGGATCGAACGTGGTCGCGCGCGGCAAGGAAGTGATCGTCATCGGCGCGGGCGACGCGGGCCGGCTGATCGTCCAGGAGATGCAGCGCTCGCGGATGCTCAACTACACGCCGATCGGCTTCGTCGACGACGACCCGCGCAAGCGCGGCACGCGGATCATGGGCGTGCGCGTGCTCGGCACGCTCGAGGATCTGCCGCAGGTGCTGCGCGAGCACCGGCCGGACGAGGTGCTGATCGCGATGCCGTCCGTCTCCGGCGACGTGCGGCGCAAGATCGTCGAGACGGCGCAGGCGACGAAGGTGCCGGTGAAGACGCTGCCGGGCCTGTACGAGCTGATCTCCGGCGACCTCAATCTCGCCGGGCAGATCCGCCCCGTGCAGGTGGAGGACGTGCTCGGCCGCGAGCAGGTCGAGGTCGACTTCGAGCAGGTCGCGTCGTATCTCCGCGGGCACACGGTGCTCGTCACCGGCGCCGGCGGCTCGATCGGCGCGGAGCTCTGCCGCCAGATCGCGCGCGTCGGGCCGACGCGGCTGATCCTCGTGGACAACGGCGAGACGGCGCTGTTCGAGATCGAGCGCGAGCTCGTCGACGAGCGCGGCTTCACCGCCGCGGTGCCGAAGCTGATCGACGTGAAGAACCGCCGCGCGCTCAAGCGCGAGGTCTTCGAGAAGTACCGGCCGACGGTGGTCTTCCACGCGGCGGCGTACAAGCACGTGCCGCTGATGGAGACGCATCCGCTCGAGTCGGTGCGCAACAACGTCGTGGCCACGCGCACCGTCGCCGAGCTCTCGGCCGAGTTCGACGTGGAGCGGTTCGTGCTCATCTCCACCGACAAGGCGGTCAACCCGAAGACGGTGATGGGCCAGTCGAAGGCGCTGTGCGAATGGATCGTCGAGACGCTCGGGCACCGGCGCGACATCCCGACGCGCTTCGTCGCGGTCCGCTTCGGCAACGTGCTCAACTCGTCCGGCAGCGTCATTCCGACCTTCCGCAAGCAGATCGAGAAGGGCGGTCCGGTGACGGTCACGCACCCGGAGATGACGCGCTACTTCATGACCATCCCGGAGGCGGTGTCGCTCGTGGTGCAGGCGGGAGCGATCGGCGGCCGCGGCCAGGTCTTCGTGCTCGACATGGGCGAGCCGGTGAAGATCGTCGATCTCGCCGCGAACATGATCCGGCTCTCGGGCAAGGAGCCGAGGCTGCCCGGTGAGCCCGACGACGGCGTGCGCGACGTGCGCATCCAGTACGTCGGCTCGCGCCCCGGCGAGAAGATCCACGAGGAGCTGTGGAGCGACGGGGAGGCCGTCGGCGAGACCGGCCATCCGAAGATCATGCGGCTGAGCCGTCCGCCGGTCGACGCCGAGTGGCTCGAGGGCGAGCTGCGCGAGCTGGAGGAGCTCGCCGACGAGGGCGACACGCTCGAGGTGGTGGCGAAGCTCGGCGCGATCGTCCGTGATCCGAAGCGGGACGCGCCGCCCGCGCCCGGTCCGACGGCAGCCGCGGCCGCTCCGACCGAGTCGCCCGCCTCGGTCGAGATCGCCGAGTAGAAGCCGCCGGGCTTCCGTGACATTGCCCGCCGACGGCCCCGCTACGGTGGCGCGGTGGACCCGGAGCGGATCCTTGGAGGCCTGAACGCGGAGCAGCGTGCCGCCGCCGAGGCGACGCGCGGTCCCGTCTGCATCCTCGCCGGCGCCGGCACCGGCAAGACGACGACGATCACCAGGCGCATCGCGTATCAGGTGGCGAGCGGCGCGTTCCAGCCCTCCCAGGTCGTGGCGGTCACGTTCACGGACAAGGCCGCCGGCGAGCTGCGCGCCCGGCTGGCCGGCCTCGGCGTCGAGGGCGTGCGTGCGTCGACGTTCCACTCGGCCGCGCTGGCGCTGCTGCGCAAGTTCGGCGGCGACCCGGGACGCATCATGGGAACGAAGGCGCTGCTGCTCCGCCGGATCGGGAACGGCCTGCCGAAGCCGTACCGGTTCCGTCCGGCGGGCGACCTCGCGACCGAGATCGAGTGGGCGAAGAACCGGCGGCTGACGCCGCAGACGTATCTCGCCGGCCTCGGAGACCACGAGCCGCCGCTGCCGCCCGACCTCGCGCACCGCGTCTTCCGCGAGTACGAGCGCCGCAAGGCCGAGGACGGCGCGCTCGACTTCGAGGATCTGCTCGAGCGCGCGATCCGGCTGCTCGAGGAGGACGAGGACGCGCTCGCCACCGTGCGCGACCGCTGGCGCGCGTTCACGGTCGACGAGTACCAGGACGTGAACGTGCTGCAGCAGACGCTGCTCGAGTTCTGGCTCGGCACCGTGACGACGTCTGCGTCGTCGGCGACGACTACCAGTCGATCTACGGCTTCACCGGAGCGAGCGCCGAGTGGCTGCTCGGCCTGCCGACGCGGTTCCCGCACACGCACGTCGTCCGTCTGGAGCAGAACTACCGCTCGACGCCGCAGGTGCTCGAGCTGGCGAACCGGCTCGTGCCGAAGCTCGGCGGCTCGGCGAAGACGCTGCGGCCGACGCTCGCCGACGGGCCCGAGCCGGAGGTGCGCCCCAACGCCGACGTCGCGGCACGCGTCGCGCAGCTCGCGGCGGAGGGAGTCCCGCTCGAGGAGCAGGCGGTCCTCGTGCGGACGAACGCGCGCACGACGGAGTTCGAGGAGGCGTTCCACGAGGCCGGCATTCCGTTCCAGGGCGCGTCGCTGCTCGACCGCGACGCCGCGCGCCAGCTGCTGAAGGTGCTGCGCGGCGAGAGCTCGACGGGCGGTGGCCGAGCTCGTCCGGCGCACGGCGGTAGCGCAGGGGCTGCTGGACGATCCGCCGGAGAAGCTCGGCGACCGCGAGCAGACGCGGCAGTCGGACCTGGCACGGCTCGTCCGGCTCGCGGAGCAGTTCGACGACGGCGAGCGGACGGTGCCGGAATTCGCGGAGTCGCTGCACGAGCGCTTCGGCGCGACGGCCGGCCGCGGCGTCCATCTGCTCACGCTCCACCGCGCCAAGGGGCTCGAGTTCGAGGCGGTGCACCTCCCGCGGCTGGAGGAGGGCGAGCTGCCGATCCGCCGGGCCAAGGGCGGGGAGATCGACGAGGAGCGGCGCCTGCTCTACGTCGGGATGACGCGTGCGAAGCGGCACCTGTTGCTGACGTGGTCGGGCAAGCCGAGCCGGTTCCTCGCCGAGCTCGGCGTCCGCGCGGCCGCGGCGAGCGCCGCGCCGGCGACCGGGTCGGCGAAGCCGAAGCTCGAGGTGACGCCGGCGGTGCAGAAGCTGAAGGAGTGGCGGCTCGCGCGCGCACGGGCCGAGGAAGTGCCGGCATACGTCGTGTTCAACGACCGCACGCTGGCCGAGCTGCTGCGCCTGCATCCACGGACGATCTCCGAGCTTGCAGCGGTCCCGGGCATCGGCCCGGCAAAGCTCGAGCGCTACGGCCCGGAGCTGCTGGACGCGCTCCGCGACGTCGCCTGACGGCGAAGCTGCGCGCCCCTTCGTGTCTGACACGGAGCCACGTCCAGCCGAGTCGTGAGCGTGGCAGGCAGGGTAAGCCCGGCCCGGCAGGACAGTTCCCCAGGCGGGAAGCGGCATTCGCGCGATCGGCCGTCACACTTCTGTGAGGAAGTCGTGACGGTTCTGCGAACCGTGTCTGACACCGGGGCGCGTCTCGAAGAGACGTGCCCCTGGCTATGACGGACGTGCCGAGAGAAGCAGGTCCAGCATCAGGTGCGGGTCGCGGCGGACGCGCTCGCCTGCGGCCGGGTCGCGCTTGCGCAGGTCGAGCGCGCGCGGGTCGGTCAGCGGCTTCAACCGTCCCTCGCGGATCAGCTCCTCGTCGACGCCGCCGAGCCGGCCGCCGTACGTCGTGTAGACCGGAACGCCGAGCGCGGCCGCCTCGCGGTTCATCGTGCCGCCGGCCGAGACGACGACGTCGGCCAGCGCGATCAGGCTCTGCGCGTCGACGGCGGTCTCCGGCAGGATCACCGACGGCAGCGCCAGCGCGCGCACGTACTCCCGCTGCTCCTCGGTGCGCGGCAGCACGAACGCGTGCACGTTCTCGAGCCGGCCGAGATGGTCGATCGTCTGCGGGAAGAGCGGGTTCGAGTGCCGGTGATACAGCGACACATCCGGCGGCGGGCGGAGCACGACGAGGATGCGCGCCGGATCGACGCCGAAACGCTCGAGCAGCGAGCTGTCCGGCTCGAAGTCGGAGAGGTAGTACTCCTCCTTCAGGCCGGGATACTGGAGCAGCTTCGGCGGCACCGCGCCGTACTGCTTCAGCCGCTCGGGCGGAATCGCGTCGGGGACGACCACCTTTGTCGCGGCGCGGCAGCCGAGCTGGTGCTGCAGCGTGGCGAACTCGTAGTCGAACGTCGTCGACGACGGGATGCCGAGGCGCCGTGCAGTGATGGTCAGCTCGTGCGAGCCGTGCGCAAGCGCGATGTCGAAGTCGCGGCCCTTCGCCCAGCGCCGCAGCGAGCCGAGGCGGTGCGTCATCTGCCGCGCCTTCTGCACGCGGGAGCGTCCGCCGTGACGGCCGATCACCTCCGCCTCGAGCCCGTGCAGCTCGAGCAGCTGCAAGGTCTGGGCGTAGTCGCGCGCGGTGATCTGCACCTCGTCGCCGCGGCCGCGCATGATCTCGATCAGCGGCCGGAACACGAGCACGTGCGCCGAGGCGGTCATGTCGATCCAGACCCTCACGCGAGCACCTCGACGACGCGGAATCGGATCGCCACGATCTCCGTCTCCGGCTCGATCGTCCGCTCGAAGAACTTCTCGTGCGCGATGCGCCAGTCGTCGACCGTCTCGAAGCCCTCGCCCTCGTCGCGCGCGAACTGGACGTCGATCTGCGACGCCGGCACGACGCGCGCGTCCGTCACCTCGACGATTGCCAGCGGCTCCTCGTCGAACCCGTCGAGCACGAACCGGTCGCCGGCGCTGGGAACGGCCTCGTTCTCCGCCGCGTACTCCTCCGCCAGCCCGGCCGTCGCGGTTTTCTCGCCGGCCAGAACCGCGGCGACGAGCTGTCGGCGGAGCTCCGTCCGCGGATAGCCGAGCCCGAACGGCGGATAGTCGCTCATGCGAGCAGCGCCTCCATCCGGCCGGAGCTGAGGTGCGGCGGCTCCTGCTCGACGTGACGCTCGTACCAGAGCGTGAACGCGAGCAGCCCCCACAGCTGGCGGCTCCGGTCCTCGGCGCCGGCGACGTGCTCGTCGATCAACCGCGTCACGGTTTCGGGCCGGAAGAACCCCTGGCGGCGGACGGTGTCGGCCGACAGCGTCGCGCGGGCGAACGGCTCGAGGTCGCCCCGGAGCCACGCCGCCGCCGGGATGGAGAACCCGCGCTTGCGTCCGTGCACGACCTCGCGCGGCAGGAGCGGCGCGACCGCCTTGCGCAGCAGCACCTTCTTCGACAGACCGCGCACCTTGTGCTTCGCCGGCAGCGCGAACGCGAAGTTCGCCACCGCGGGATCGAGGAACGGCACCCTCGCCTCCAGCGAGTGCGCCATCGACGCGCGGTCGGTCTTCACCAGCAGGTCGTCCACGAGGTAGATGCCGAGGTCGACGTCCTGGAGGCGCGCGAGCTGGTCCGCGCCTGCGGTCTCGTCGTAACGGGCGCGATACACGTCGACCGGGTCGAACGTGGAGCTGCGGCCGGTCAGCTCCGTGCGCGCCTCGGCCGAGAAGATCTCCTTCCAGCCGTGATGGCGCTCCAGCGGCGGCAGGTGCGCGGCACGGACGAAGCGCTTCGCCCGGTAGTCGAAGCTGGCCTTCGACGTCGACGTCGGCAGCCGCTCGACCACGGGCCGCGCCAGCCGCGCCAGCGGCGCCAGCCGGTCGGCGAGCAGATCCGCGGCGTACGTGTAGTAGCCGCCGAACAGCTCGTCGCCGCCCTCGCCGGACAGCGCCACCTTCACGTGCTGCGCGGCCAGCTCGGAGACGAGATAGGTCGGCAGCGCGGACGAGTCCGCGAACGGCTCGTCGAACGCCTCCGCGAGCGCGGGCAGCAGCAGCTCCGGATCCGGCTTGACGAGCAGCTCATGGTGGTCGGTGCCGTAGCGCTCCGCCACGAGACGCGCGTCGCCGCGCTCGTCGAAGCTGCGCTCCGCGAATCCGATCGTGAAGGTGTGGACGGGATCGCCGCTCTCCTGCGCGGCGAGGGCCGCGAGCGCCGCCGAGTCGACGCCGCCCGAGAGCAGCACGCCGACGGGAACGTCGGAGAGCAGGTGCGCGCGCACGGAGTCGCGCAGCCGTGCCCGCAGCTCCTCCAGCAGCTCGGCCTCGTCGTCGTCGCGCAGCTGCTCGATCGCCACCGGCGCGGGGCGCGCGAAGCGGTCGATCGCGATGTGGCCGTCGTCCTCCCAGACGAGCGTGTGGCCGGCCGGAAGCTTGCGGATCTCGCGGAAGATCGAGTACGGCGCCGGAATCGAGTTGAACGCGAGAAACGCCTCGAGCGCGTCGAGGTCGATCTCGCCGCGCGGCAGCGCTCGCAGCTCCGACGCGAACGCGAGCTCGCCGCCGACGTGCCGGTAGTAGAGCGGCTTGATACCGAACCGGTCGCGTGCGAGCACGAGTCGGCGCCGGCGCGCGTCCCAGATCGCGATCGCGAACATGCCGCGCAGCCGCCGCGCGAAGGCGACGCCGTGTTCCTCGTAGAGATGGACGATCGCCTCGGTGTCGCTGTGCGTGTGGAAGCGGTGCCCGGCGCGCTCGAGCTCGAGCCGCAGCTCCGGATAGTTGTAGATCTCGCCGTTCTGCACGACGACGCAGGAGCCGTCCTCGCTCGCGATCGGCTGGTCGCCGCCGGCAAGGTCGATGATCGACAGCCGCCGCGACGCGAGCGCGACCGGCCCGTCGAGGTGCTCGCCGGCGCTGTCCGGCCCGCGATGCACCAGCGCGGCGCTCATCGCGGCGAGCCGCTCGGGGTCGGGCGGGCCGACCGGGGAGGCGATGCCGCAAATCCCGCACACGGCCCTACTCTACGGCCGGTCAGCCGGATGGAGCAGCCCGTGCACCGCCTGCCGGATCATCCGCCATCCGGTGGCGGCGACGGTGCGGAGGTAGAGGCCGACGGAGCGGTCGGCGATCCACTCGAGGTCGTGCGCGAGCTTCTCCGCCATCGACGTCTCGTAGCCGCGCCGCACCTGCGCGAACCCCGTCAGCCCGGGACGGACGACGAGCCGCTGCCAGTACGCGGGCAGCTCACGGGCGAGCTCTGCGAAGAAGCGCGGCCGGATCGGTCGCGGGCCGACGAGGCTCATGTCGCCGCGGAGCACGTTGAGGAACTGCGGGATCTCGTCGAGCTGGGTCGCCTTGAGCCATCGCCCGATCAGCGTGAACTCGCTCTCGGTGCGCTGGACGAGCTCCTCGCCGAGATACGGCCCGAGCCGGGACTCCGCGTCGGCGTTGAGCGTGCGGAACTTCAGCATGGTGAAGACGTGGCCGCCGCGGCCGACGCGCTCGCCGCGGTAGAAGACGGGCCGCCCGCTGGACACGGCGATCACGATGCCGATGATCAGCATCAGCGGCAGCGCCACGACCAGGAAGATCGCGACGAACACGACGTCGAGCAGGCGGAGGACGGCGTCGCGCGGCCGCGCGGGCGTCTCGAGCGCGAGTTGCGAGTACCCACGGACGAGCGTGTCCTCGATCCGCGTCGTCTCGGGCACGCGAATGATGCTAGAGGCTCGTCCGGTTGCAGGCACCGCCGCGTGCATAATCATCGCTTATGGACACGAGGCAGCTGGCAGCGTTCTGTGCGGTGGTCGAGCGGCGGAGCTTCTCGCAGGCGGCGGAGCAGCTCGGCGTGACGCAGCCTGCGGTGAGCCTGCAGATCCGCTCGCTCGAGAAGCGGCTCGGGATGCAGCTGCTCGACCGCTCCGGCCGCCGCGTCGAGCCGACCGAGGCGGGGCATCGGCTGTACCGGAGCGCGCAGCGGCTGCTCGCGCTCGAGGAGCAGCTGCTGCAGGAGCTCGGTGAGGAGGCGGAGGGCGAGCTGAGCGGCCGCCTCGAGATCGGCGCGTCGACCGGGCCCGGCGGGACGGTGCTGCCGGTGCTGCTGGCCCAGTTCCAGCAGCGGCATCCGGACGTCCACGTCGCGCTCTCGGTGTCGGACACGCAGCGGGTGGTCGAGCAGGTGGCGCGGCGCGAGCTCGAGCTCGGCGTGGTCGGAGCGGTGCGCCGCCATCGCGGCGTCGTGTTCGAGCCGTTCTTCCGCGACGAGGTCGTGCTCGCCTGCCCGCCGGCTCATCCGTTCGCAAACCGGACCGTGACGCTCGCCGAGCTGAAGGCGGAGCCGCTGGTGCTGATGCAGGAGGGCGCCGGCGTGCGGCAGGTGATCGACGACGAGCTGCGCGCCGCAGGCGTGCGGCTGCGCGACCTCGACGTCCGTCTCGAGCTGGGGCTGCAGGAGTCGGCGAGGATCGCGGTTCTGGGCGGCTACGGCTTGACGTTCATCTCGCGCTCCGCGATCGAGGCGGATCTGGCCGCCGGCACGCTCGCCACTGCGCGCGTCGAGGGGCTCGAGCCCGCGCGCGAGATCGTGCTCGTGCGCTCGACCGGGCGCGCGGAGACGCGCGTGGCGCAGGCGTTCGTCGAGTTCGCGCGAACCCGGCTCGGATGATCGTCCGCTGGAGCCTCGACGAGCTGGCCGACGCGTGCGCCGAAGCCGGCGTGCGCTTGCCGCTGCTCGTCGCGAGCCCACGTTGGGACGGGCTGGAGCTGCCGGTCGCCGCGCACGGGCGTTGGAGCGAGGTGCCGTCCGACCGGATCGACCTCGCGGCCGCGGAGGCACGTAACGGCGACGGGATTCTCGCCGTCGGCGGCGGCAGCGCGATCGATCTCGGCAAGGCGCTCTCGGCCGCGGTCGAGCTGCCGCTCGTGTCCGTGCCGACGACCTACTCCGGAGCGGAGTGGACGACGTACTACGGCATCCGGAACTCGGAGCGGCGGATGCGCGGCGGCGGCGGCGGCGCGCGGCCGGCCGCGATCGTCTACGAGGCGTCGCTCACGCTCGACCTGCCGCGCGAGACGACCGTGGGCACGTCGCTGAACGCCCTCGCCCACTGCGCCGAGGCGCTCTACGTGGAGGGTCACAACGCCGCGGCGGACGAGGAAGCGCTGGCCGGCGCGGGACTGATCTCGGAGTGGCTCTCACGCGTCGTCGATGCGCCCGCGGATCTCGAGGCGCGGACGGAGCTGCTGCGCGGCGCGTGCCACGGCGGCGCGGCGCTCGCCGGCTCGATGCTCGCCCTCGCGCACGCGATGGCGCAGGCCGTGGGCGGACGGTACGGCCTGCCGCACGGGACGCTCAACGGCATCTGCCTGCCGGCCGCGCTGCGTTTCAACGAGCGCTACGCGCCGGACGCGGTCCGCCGCTTCGGCGAGGCGATTGGCAGCGACGATCCGGCCGCGCGCGTCGAGGAGCTCGCGCGCCTCGGCGGCACAACTCGCCTCCGCGATCTCGGCGTTCCGGAGGACGACCTGCCGGAGCTCGCCGTCGCCGCCTCGGAGCGAGCCGGCAATCAGGCGAATCCGCAACCGGCGACGCCGGCGGAGATCGAGCAGCTGCTGCGCTCGGTCTGGTAGCGCGCTACGGGATCGGCGAGATGCCGCCACTCCCGCTGCCGATGTACGGCAGGACGAACGACAGCACGGCAAGTGCAAGCACGACGACGCCGAGCGAGACCAGGAGCCTCTTTCTCGTCAGCGCTCGCCGAAGCCTCGGCAGGAAGCGGCGAGAGCCGCCCCCTGCCGTGTCGTTCGGTGTGCCGCGTTCCGGCTTATCCCGTTCCGACCTGCGCACTGTTCCCCCAGTCGTTGTGCGACGTGTCCAGGTAGTGGCTCGGGTGGAGGACAACCCACGGAACGACCGTCGGGCAGTTCCACCCGGAGCTCGCTCTCATCACGAACCACGTGTAGCCGACGCCGCCGCTGACCAGTTGGCTCGACGTCCAGGCTGTGCCGCAGAGCGTTCCCGTCGCGGTCACGCTGGTCGACCTGTACGTGATCATCACGCCGTAGATCGCGCACCAGTACGTGATGTCGGTGATCTGCTGGTCGTACGGCCAGGTTCCCCAGTGCCAGCCCGACTGCGTCGAGGCGCAGCCGGCTGCACTCTCCGCTGCGGGAACCGCCTGTGCGACGGCGGCTGATGTCGAGACGGCCGGACCCGGCGTCGAGGCGAGTCCGACGGCCTGGGCGGGCGTCATGCCGGACGCGACGGACACGCTCGCCCCGGGAGCGCTCGCCGCCGCAAGCGCCTCCTGCGGGCTCACCCGACGGGTGACCGAGCTGCCCGTGACCGGCGACGGCGCGTTCACAAGAGCCTCCGCCTGCGTCGGCGAGAGCGGCTGCGGGCCGCCCGCCGACGCCGCCGGAACAAAAGCGACCGACATGAGGATTGCGAGAACCCCCAGGCCGGTCGCGAGTCGGTGCTTCGTCATCCGCTTCTCCTTTCGGTGGATCACATGAAGGTAGTGTTGTCAGAACTGACAATCAAGATGGCAAATTCGGTCATGTCCGCGCGAGACGGTCATATGGTTTGCTTATCGCTGTTATTAGAACTGTCGGGTACAGTGGGACGGCTGTGTCGCAGAACGGCGGATTCGACGTGCTGGTGATCGGGAGCGGAGCCTCCGGGCTCGCTGCTGCCGTTTCCGCGCAGACCGCGGGCGCGCGTGTCGCGCTCGCGACCAAGGGATCGATCCAGTCCTGCAACTCGGCCAAGGCGCAGGGCGGGATCCAGGCGGCGTTCGGCGCGGAGGACTCGCCCGAGCAGCACGCCGAGGACATCTGGAAGAGCTCGCACGAGACCGCGGACATGCGGCTTGTCGAGGTGCTCACCTCGGAGGCGCCGTCGGCGATCCGCTGGCTCGAGGAGCTCGGCGTCGAGTTCACGAGGGAGAACGGCGGCTACCGCCTCGCCCGCTGCGGCGGCGCGTCGCAGAAGCGGCTGCTTCAGGTCGGCGACCGCACCGGCCACGCGATCACCGCCGCGCTGCGCGACGCCGTCGAGGCCGGCACGGTCACGCTCTATCCCAAGTCTCCGCTCGCGGAGCTCGAGCGCGGCGAGCACGGCTGGCGCGCGCGCTGCGGCGAGCACACGATCGACGCGTCCACGGTCATCCTCGCCGCCGGCGGCCGCTGCTACGCCGAGGCCGAGCACCGCGGCGAGCTGTCCACGAACCATCCCGGCGCGACCGGCGAGGTGACGCGGATCGCGCTCGACACGGGCGCGCAGGCGCGGGACCTCGACGCGCTCCAGTACCACCCGAACGGCGGCGCGTGGCCGGAGACCATGCAGGGGTACTCGATCCCGGAGACGACCCGCGCGTACGGCGCCGTCCTGCTCAACGCCGACGGCGAGGAGTTCACCGACTCGCTCGGCCCCCGCGACGTCGTCAGCCAGGCGATCGTCGACGAGGTGGCGAAGGGCAAGGGCGTCGAGACTCCGGACGGGCGACCCGCCGTCTGGCTCGACACGACGCGGATCACGCCGCACGATGCCGAGCTGTCGCTGCCGTACATGTTGCGGAGATATCGCGCCGGGGGCATCGACCCGCTGGCCGAGAAGCTGTTCACGTATCCCGTCCTCCACTACCAGAACGGCGGTCTCGTCATCGACGCGGACGCCGAGACGACGCTCGAAGGGGTGTACGCCTGCGGCGAGATCGCCGGCGGCACGCACGGGCGGAACCGCATGATGGGCAACTCGTTGCTCGAGTGCGTCGTCTTCGGCCGTCGCGCCGGCGCAGCCGCCGCCGAGAAAGCGAGAGCATGAGTGCCGTAGCGACAGACCTGCAGGCCGCCGTCGAGGACGCCGCCGCGCACCTCTACGTCTGGGCGCTGAAGGACATCCCGCAGGACCTGCGCGACGCGCTGAAGGACGCCGCGGGCCGCGAGACCTCCGTGCCCGGGATCCGCGTCCTCAACACGATCCTCCGCAACGTCGAGGTGGCCGACGGCGACGGGAACCTCGTCTGCCAGGACACCGGCATCGCCGTCTACACCTGCCATGTCGGCGAGCACTTCCCGCTGCATCCCGCGCGCATCTACGACGCGCTGCGCGACGGCACCGCGCGCGCGACGCTCGAGCATCCGCTGCGCTCGAACGCGGTGCACACGATCACGCGCGAGAACACCGGCCCGAACATCGGCCACCGGCTGCCGATCGTGCACTGGGAGTTCGTCAAGGACTGGGACGGCCTCGACGTGAAGTGCGTGCCGAAGGGCTCCGGCTCCGAGAACATGAGCTTCCTGAAGATGTGCGTCCCCGCCGACGGCGTGAAGGGGATCAAGCAGTTCGTGCTCGAGTCGATCGTCGGCGCCGGCGGCAAGCCGTGCCCGCCCGGGATCGTCGGCGTCGGCATCGGCGGCTCCGCCGACTACGCGATGTACCTCGCGAAGGAGGCGATCACGCGGCCGATCGGCACGCGCAACGCCGATCCGATCGTGGCGCAGCTCGAGGACGAGCTGATGGGGCTGCTGAACGAGACCGGCATCGGGCCGATGGGCCTCGGCGGCGACGTGACGGTGCTCAACTGCCACATCGAGCACGCGGACACGCACATGACGCTCAACCCGGTCGCGGTGAACTACCAGTGCTGGGCCGCGCGCCGCGCCACCGCGCACATCCACGCCGACGGTTCCGTCGACATGGACAGGGAGGCGTAGAGATGGCCCAGCACACCGTCACGTTCCCGATCACGGACCCGCAGGAGATCCTCAAGCTCCGCGCCGGCGACGAGGTCACCGTGCAGGGCCACATCATCGGCATCCGCGACCGCACGCAGATCCGGATCTTCGACCAGGGCGTCGAGCCGCCGATGGATCTGGCCGGCGCGTTTCTCCTGCATACGGCGCCAAATGTCCGCAAGATCGCCGACGGCACGTACGAGAAGATCTGCATCGGCACGACCACGTCGGCGCGCATGGTGCGGTTCACCGAGCCGCTCGGCGCGCAGTACGGCGTGCGCGCGATCTGCGGCAAGGGCGGCTTCCCCGACGAGGCGATCGAGCCGATGCACCGGCTCGGCATGGTCTATTTCGCCATCGTCGGCGGCGCCGCGGCGCTGGAGACGACGCAGATCGAGGAGATCGAGGAGGTGGCCTGGGAGGAGCTGATGCCCGAGTGCCTCTGGAAGTTCCGCGTCAAGGACTTCGGCCCGCTCACCGTCGGCATCGACGCGCACGGCAACTCGCTCTACCACGACGTGCAGGCGGCCGCCCACGAGAAGCTGAAGGAGCTCTATGCCCGGCTATAACCCGCAACCGCCCACATGGCTCGCCCCCGTGGCGGCTGCAAAGCGGCGCGCTGCCGCGTCCTCAGTCGCGCCCATGCCGTACCGGCATGAACGCTCCCTGCGTCCTTGCATCGCTTGCTTTTCGCTCGCCACGGAGGCGGCAACGTGAGCGGTCGCGGGTCTAGCGATGGCTTTCTCGACCTCCCGGCGCGCCCCGGCAAGCCGCGCGACGGCGGCCTCACGCATGTGATCGACAAGGGCCTGAACCTGCGCGACATCGAGGGGATGTTCGACACCGGCGGCGAGTTCGTCGACATCGTCAAGCTCGGCTGGGGCACGAGCTACGTCACGAACAACCTCGAGAAGAAGATCGCGCTCTACCGGCACTTCGAGACGCCGGTCGTCTGCGGCGGCACGCTGTTCGAGGCGGTCTACGTCCGCGGCAAGATCGACGAGTTCAAGCGTGGCTCACCGAGCACCGGTTCTCGCACGTCGAGATCTCCGACGGCACGCTCGAGATCCCGCGCGACCGCAAGCTCGAGCTGATCGCCGACTTCGCGCGCGACTTCACCGTGCTCTCCGAGGTCGGCTCCAAGGACGCCGAGGTCGTCTTCGCGCCGTACCAGTGGGTCGAGTGGATCAAGGAAGAGAAGGCGGCCGGCGCCTGGAAGGTGATCACCGAGGCGCCGCGAGGGCGGCACCGTCCGGCATCTTCCGGCCGACGGCGAGATGCGCACCGGCCTGATCGACGAGATCGCGCACGAGATCGTCCGTCGACGACCTGATCTTCGAGGCGCCGACGAAGAACTCGCAGGCCTGGTTCGTCAAGCACTTCGGCCCGAACGTCAATCTCGGGAACATCCCGCCCGACGAGGTCATCCCGCTCGAGACGCTGCGGCTCGGCCTGCGCGGCGACACGCTGAAGGAGGTGCTGCTTGGCGGCGAGCCTGCACCTGCCGGCTGACGTCGAGGGCCTGGAGGCGCAGCAGATCCTCGCGCTTCGTCCTCGACAGTTCCCGGGCCGCGTCTGCGCTCGCCTGCTCCTTCCAGAAGGAGGAGTCCGTCCTGCTCGACCTGCTGTTCGCGCTCGAGCCGAAGGCGCGCGTCTTCGCGCTCGACACGCATCATCCTCTTCCCGGAGACGTACGCGATCTGGCGCGAGGTCGAGCAGCGGTACGGGACGAAGATCGAGGTGTTCGAGGGGCCGCGCTCGGCGGCAGGCCGGTGCACGGGACGGGCTCTGGGAGACGAAGCCCGACCTCTACTGCTCGATCCGCGAAGGTCGAGCCGCTGAACCGCGCGCTCGCCGGGCTCGACGGCTGGATCACCGGCATTCGCCGCGACCAGTCGCCGACGCGGGCGGACGCGCCCAAGCTCGGCTGGGACGAGCAGCACGAGCTCTGGAAGGCGAACCCGCTCGCGGACTGGACGGACGAGCATGTGCTGGGCGTACATCCGCGAACGCGACCTGCCGTACAACCCGCTGCATGACCGCGGCTACGACGTCGATCGGCTGACGTCCACTGCACGCTGCCGGCGCAGGGCCGCGAGGGCCGCTGGGCCGGCACCGGACAGGGTCGAGTGCGGCATCCACACCGTCTCGTCACGAGTCGCGATGAGCGGATTCGTCCTCTGGTTCACCGGCCTCTCGGCCGCGGGGAAGACGACGATCGCGAACGTCGTCGCGCCGGAGCTGGAGCAGCGCGGCTGTCTCGTCGAGCTGCTCGACGGCGACGTCGTGCGCACGCATCTGTCGAAGGGGCTCGGCTACTCGAAGGAGGACCGCGACGCCAACATCGCGCGCATCGGCTGGGTCGCGTCGCGGCTCGCTCGCGCGGGCGCGACGGTGATCGTGTCGGCGATCTCGCCGTACGAGGAGATGCGCCGGCACGCGCGCGGGCTCGTCGAGCCGCACGCGCCGTTCGTCGAGGTACACGTCGCCACGCCGATCGAGGAGTGCGCGCGCCGCGACCCGAAGGGCCTGTACGCGCAGGCGTTCGCGGGAGAGCTGGACGAGTTCACCGGCGTCTCCGCACCGTACGAGGCTCCGGCCGATCCCGAGCTGCGGCTCGACACGTCGAACCGGACGCCGAGCGAGTCGGCCGCAGTCGTGCTCGCGCGGCTGGAGGAGCTGGGCCTGATCGAGGCCGGGGTAACGGGATGAGCACGGCGGCAGGCGCCGCTCGCACGCACCTCGACGAGCTCGAGGCGGAGGCGGTCCACATCTTCCGCGAGGTGGCGGCGGAGCTGGAGCGGCCGGTGCTGCTCTTCTCCGGCGGCAAGGACTCGATCGTGCTGCTGCGGCTCGCCGAGAAGGCGTTCCGGCCGGGCAAGTTCCCGTTCCCGGTGATGCACGTCGACACCGGCCACAACTTCCCGGAGGTGCTCGAGTTCCGCGACCGCCGCGTCGCCGAGCTCGGACGAGCGGCTGATCGTCGCGTCGGTGCAGGAGTCGATCGACAAGGGCCGCGTGGTCGAGGAGACCGGGCCGCGCGCGTCGCGGAACCGGCTGCAGACGACGACGCTGCTGGACGCGATCGAGGAGCACCAGTTCGACGCGGCCATCGGCGGCGCGAGGCGCGACGAAGAGCGCAGCCGCGCGAAGGAGCGGATCTTCTCGTTCCGCGACGACTTCGGCCAGTGGAATCCGCGCGCGCAGCGGCCCGAGCTGTGGAACCTCTACAACGCGCGCGTGCGCAAGGGCGAGCACGTGCGCGTGTTCCCGATCTCGAACTGGACGGAGCTGGACGTGTGGCAGTACGTCGCGCGGGAGCAGCTGGAGCTGCCGTCGATCTACTTCGCGCACGAGCGCGAGGTCTTCCGCCGCGACGGGATGCTCTACGCCGTGTCGCCGTACCTCCAGCAGATGGACGGCGAGGACGGATTCACGGCGTCGGTGCGCTTCCGCACCGTCGGCGACATGTCGTGCACCGGCGGCGTCGTCTCCGACGCGGCCACGATCTCGGAGGTCGTGACGGAGATTGCCGCGACGAATGTGACGGAACGCGGCGAGACGCGCGCGGACGACCGCTTCAGCGAAGCCGCGATGGAGGATCGGAAGCGCGTTGGTTACTTCTGAGTTCCAGCAGGCGGAGCTGCTCCGTCTCGTCACGTGCGGCTCGGTGGACGACGGCAAGTCGACGCTGATCGGCCGGCTGCTCTACGACACGAAGCAGATCTTCGTCGACCAGCTCGAGCACATCGAGGAGACGTCACGGCGGCGCGGCGACGCGTACGTCAATCTCGCACTGCTCACCGACGGGCTGCGCGCCGAGCGCGAGCAGGGGATCACGATCGACGTCGCATACCGCTCGTTCGTCACGCCGCGCCGCCGCTTCCAGCTCGCCGACGCGCCGGGTCACGTGCAGTACACGCGCAACATGGTCACGGGCGCCTCCACCGCCGACGTCGCCGTCATCCTCGTGGACGCGCGGCTCGGCGTGATCGAGCAGACGCAGCGGCACGCATACATCGTGCGCATGCTGCGCGTCCCGCACGTGACCGTCGCGGTGAACAAGATGGATCTCGTCGACTGGTCGCAGGAGCGCTACGACGAGATCGGCCGCGACCTCGACGCGCTGGGGCTGCCGGACCTGACGGTGATCCCCGTCTCGGCGCTGCGCGGCGACAACGTCGTCGACGGCTCCGACGAGATGCCGTGGTACGACGGGCCGACGCTGCTCGAGCACCTCGAGTCGATCGAGGTCGCCTCCGACCGGAACGTCCAGCTGCGCCGTTTCCCGGTGCAGTGGGTGATCCGGCCGATGTCGGACGACCACCACGACTATCGCGGCTATGCCGGCCAGGTCGCGGGCGGCGTCTGGCGCGCCGGCGACGAGGTGGTCGTGCTTCCGTCGGGGCTGCGCTCCCGCGTCGCCTCGGTCGAGACGGCGGACGGGCCGCTCGAGGAGGCGGTGCCGCCGCAGTCGGTGACGATCCGGCTCGCGGACGACGTGGACGTGTCGCGCGGCGACATGCTCGCCGATCCCGCGTCGCCGCCGGTGGTGGCGCGCGAGCTGGAGGCGCGCGTCTGCTGGATGAGCGACCGTCCGCTCGAGCCGCGCGCGAAGCTCGCGGTCAAGCACACGACGCGGTCCGTGCGCGCCGTCGTCGAGGAGCTCGTCTCCGTCGTCGACCTCGACGCGATCGCCGACACTCCCGCGCCGGAACGGCTCGCGCTGAACGACATCGGCGTCGTCCGGCTCCGGCTCGCCGAGCCGCTCTGCGTCGACCCGTATGCCGAGAACCGCGCCACCGGCGCCTTCATCCTGCTGGACGAGGCGACGAACGAGACCGTCGGCGCCGGCATGGTCCTCTCCGCTTCATGAATCGTCCGTCCCGAGCCCCCAGCGCTTTCGGCCGCAGGACGAAAGCGCCGTGACCTGGCAGTTCACGCTCACCGGGCTGCTGCTCGGCACCGTCGTCGGCCTGACCGGCATGGGCGGCGGCTCGCTGATGACGCCGATCCTCGTGATCGTCTTCGGCTTCAAGCCGACGTACGCGGTCGGGACGGACATCTTCCACGGCGCCATCTTCAAGTCGTTCGGCGCGGTGCGGCATCGCCGGCTCGGCACCGTGCACGCGCGGCTGACGCTCTGGATGTTCCTCGGCTCCGGCCCGATGTCGCTGCTCGGCGTGGTCGTGGCCGGCTGGATCACCCGCCACTACGCGAACTCGCAGAACATCGAGAGCTATGCGATCGGCGCTGCGCTCGTCGCAGGCGGGCTCGGCTTCCTGTCCAAGTCGTTCATCAAGCGCGGCATGCAGCCGAGCAACGCGCCGTTCGTGATGGCGCACCGCGACAAGGTGATCGCCGTGACCATGGGCGCCGTCTTCGGCTTCGTCGTCGGACTGACGTCGGTCGGCAGCGGCACCTTCTTCGGGCTGATCATGGTGCTCGTCTACCCGCTGACGATGGCGAAGATCGTCGGGACGGACATCTTCCATGCAGCCGCGCTGCTCTGGGTCGCCGGCGTCGGCCATCTCGTCGCCGGCAACGTCGACCTGCACGCCACCGCCTGGCTCTTGCTCGGCTCGATCCCCGGGATCCTCATCTCCAGCAAGTTCACCGTGAAGGTCCCGGACATCGGCCTGCGCATCGCCCTCGGCACGATCCTGATGCTGAGCGGGCTGAAGCTCCTGAACGTCCCGAAGTCCAGCTGGATCCTCGTCGCGGGGCTCTCTGCGCTCGCGTTCGCAGGCGCCGTCTACGGTCTGCGGGCCTGGCTGGCGCGCCCGCGGCCCGCAGCCAAAGCTGCTTGATCGTCGACCGGCTGGAAGCTCACAGCGACCAAGGCCGGAGGCTAGAGCGGGCGCAGCCGCTCTAGAGGCAGGCGGACCAGCGGGCCGGGATGCAGAGCACCACGGGCCGCGCGGGGCAGGCAACCCGCCGAGACTATTCTGGGTGCACAGCGCTCCCGTGCGCGGAGGCGGGACCCCGCTCCCGCCGTAGCGCCAACAACCCTTCGCCACCCGAGCCGAGCGGTTGCACGGGGGAACCACAGGTTCCCCCGCGTACAATCGCGAGGCTTTGCAGCGGCTTCTCTCGACGTTGACCGTGCTCGGCCTGCTCATCGGCACGGCGGCGGCCTTCGCCATCACCGAGAAGCTGAAGCTCGAGAAGAGCCCGATCACCGGCACCTTCGTCTCGAGCGCGTTCTCGCCGGTCTGCGGCTGCGCCCGGGACAAGGCGAACATCAGCGTCAAGTTCCGGCACAAGGACACGGCCACGGTGATTGTGCTGACCGCCGGACGGAAGCCGGTGCGGACGCTCGTCGAGGGAACGCCCGTGCAGCGGGGCCGGAACATCTTCCGCTGGGACGGCAAGACCGACGCGGGCTCGCAGGCGCCTGACGGCACGTACCGCGTCGAGATCCACCTCGCCGACGCACGCCGCACGATCCTGCTCCCGAACACGATCGAGCTGGACACGAAGATTCCCGTCGTCGTCCCGAAGGTGAACCGGACGGCTTTCTCCCCCGACGGCGACCACCAGGCCGACTCGGTCACGATCCACTTCACGCTGAGCGAGCCGGCGCACGTGCTCGTGTATCTCGGCGACAGGCTGCTGATCCGAAGTCGGTCGCACACGACGCAGGGATCGGTCACGTGGTCCGGCAGGATCGACCACCACCTCCATCCACCGGGAACGGTGACGCTGTCCGTCGGCGCGGTCGACCTGGCCGGCAACGCGATTCCCGCGGCCCAGCGGCCGCAGGTGCAGGTCACGATCCGCTACATCACGCTCGCGAGACGGCGGATTGCGGTCGCGGCGGGCAGGCGGTTCGAGATCGGCGTCTCGACGGACGCGAGGCGCTACGGCTGGTCGCTCAACGGTCGCCACGGCTACGCGCACGGGCGTGTGCTGCATCTGCGCGCGCCGCAGCAGCCGGGCCGCTACGTCCTCGTGGTCACGGCGCACGGCCACTCCGATCGCGCGGCGGTCACCGTTCGATGACGGATCTCTTGCGCATCGGCGGTCCCGTCGCCTGCCTCGGGCTCGCCGTCCTGCTCCTCGCGCGCTCGCGGCGCGACCGGATCGCCGGATTCGGCTTTGCCCTGTTCGGCACGGTGGTCATGGCGGCGGCGCTGGCGCCGCACAGCCCGTGGAAGGACATCGCGGAGATCGTCGTGGCGGTCGTGATCGCCGTCGCGCTCGCGGCGGCGTTCCGGATCCTGCCGTGGCTTCTGCCGCTCGCCGCGCTGGCGACGGTGCCGATCCGGTTCGGCGCGCTCGGCCACCAGCTGCTCGTGCCGCTCTACCTCGTCATCGTCGGCGGCACGGTGCTGTTCGCGTGGCAGCTGATCCGCGGCGACGAGCGCAGCCGCGAGCTCCGGACGGCAACGTGGCCGCTCGCGCTCTACGTCGGCTGGACCGGACTGTCGCTCGCCTGGACGGGCGACGTGAACGCCGGTGCGATCGAGGTGCTCGCGTTCTACATCCCGTTCACGCTGCTCGCGCTCGTGGTCGCGCGGCTGCCGTGGAACGAGCTGTGGCTGAAGGCGCTGTATCTCGAGCTCGGCGTGATGGCGCTGATCTTCGCCGCGGTCGGCTTCTACCAGTACGACACGCGCAACGTCTTCGAGAACCCGAAGGTGATCAACTCGAACGCGTACGCGTCGTACTTCCGTGTCAACTCGGTGTTCTGGGATCCGTCCATCTACGGGCGCTTCCTCGTCGTCGCGATCATCCCCAGCGTGGTGTTGATCGTGCGCGGGCGCTCGCTCCGGCTCGCCTGGGCTGCGGCGGCCGCGGTGCTGGTGACGTGGCTCGGGCTGCTGATCTCGTTCTCGCAGTCGAGCTTCTTCGCGCTGCTCGTCGCCGTGGTCGGCATTGCCATCGTCATCTGGAAGTGGCGGTCCGCGATTGCGATCGCGCTGGTGGCGGTGGTGCTGGCCGGCGTCGCGTCCGCGCAGCCGCAGATCCGCCGCTCGATCGTCCATCACACGCACAGCGGGCTGAACAGCGCCACGAGCGGCCGCGCCAGCCTCGTCGCCAACGGCATCCGCATCGCCGCGGCGCACCCGGTGATCGGCGTCGGCGTGGGAGGGTTCAAGCACGCCTACGCGCAGCGGCTGCACCTCCGGGGGAAGGCACCGAAGGTGGCGGCGTCGCACGACGCCCCGGTCACCGTGGCGGCCGAGACCGGCCTGATCGGGCTCGCGCTGGCCACCTGGCTGGCTTTCGGGGTGCTGATCGCCGCCTTCCGCCGGCTCGACCCGAGCTTCCGCGGACGCGCCTCACTCGCCTTCGGACTGGCGATTGCTGCGATCCTGTGCCACTCGCTCTTCTACAACGACTTCTTCGAGGACCCGATGACCTGGATGCTGTTCGGCTTCGTGGCGCTGGCGACGGCCCCGGCCGACGAGAACGAGACGGCGGCGCCGGCGTGATCGAGCACTGGCGCAAGGCGGTCGTGCTCGCGCCGCACACCGACGACGGCGAGTTCGGCTGCGGCGGCACGATGGCGCGGCTGGCCGAGGCCGGCTGTGAGGTGCGCTACGTCGCGTTCTCGATCGCAACGCGGTCGCTCCCGGACGGTTTCCCGCCCGACACACTGGCGCGCGAGGTGCGCGAGGCGACGACGGAGCTCGGCATTCCGGAGGATCGGCTGACCGTCCACGACTTCGACGTGCGCACGTTCCCCGAGCACCGGCAGGACATCCTCGAGCTGCTCGTCGCGCTGTGGGAGGAGTGGCAGCCGGACGTCGTCTTCCAGCCGAGCCTGCACGACATCCACCAGGACCATCAGACGATCGCGGAGGAGGGGCTGCGCGCGTTCAAGCGCACGACCATCCTCGGCTACGAGATCCCGTGGAACAACTTCCAGTTCTCGTACCAGTGGTACGTGTCGCTGGAGCAGCGCCACATCGAGCGCAAGATCGCCGCGCTCGAGCGCTACGCGTCGCAGCAGCACCGCCGCTATGCCGATCCGGAGTACGTGCGCAACCTCGCGCGCACGCACGGAATCAACGTGAACCGCGAGTACGCCGAGGTGTTCCAGGTGTACCGCGTGATCGCGTAGCGCTCTCGCGTTCCTCGGGCGAGAGGACGCTGGCGCAGTCCGGCGTCCTGTGGCTGCGGCTACTCGAACGTCGTCGCCGGTTGCCGCTCCTGGGGACACGAACGCTTGCACAGCCGCTACGACGAAGGCGCTTGTCCGAACGTTTGTCTCGGACTACGACAAGGGACGCGTTGAAGTAATCAACCGCATGTTCGCACCCGAGCCTTACTTCCAGTGGTTCTCATCCGGCGCTCCAGGTCGTCGGCTTGGCGGCCAGGCCTACGATCGCGCGACTCTCGTCGCCTACCTTCGGGCACGGGGCCGTGCTCATGAGCGGATCGTCTTGACCGAGCTGTCGGCTGGGTACGACCCGAACCGCAACCTCGTTAACTTCAGCGGCAAGCTTCTGCGCAGTGCCGACGACTTCCCAACGGCTTCGCATCTGTTCAAGGGTGCAGCGGACTGTCGTTCAGGCGGCCCCTCTCTGATCGTTTGGAGCATGTGAGCGCTCAGGGGTCTGTAAGAGTCGGTGGGTCGGTCCGTCAGGGGCCGTTGCCAGGCTGGTTGTCGTCGTGTCGCTCGTGACTCCTCAGGTGTCGGACCGCGTCTTGTGTGTCTTGGGAATGAATCGTCCGGGTGTGCACGGCGGCGCCGGTCTGGCGCCCGCTGTTGGCTTGATCAGGAGCCTGTCCGCCCTCGGGGCGTGACTCATTACAGACCTGCCGCGCGGTTTCCCTGCTCCAGACCGGCGTACCGGACCCTACGAGTCGGAGGATCGATCGAATGCTTGCAGAGCAGGTGGACTACGTGGTCGGCGTCGACACCCATCGCGACCAGCACGCGCTGGCGATCGTCGATGCGCACACCGGCGCGGTGATCGCGCAGACGACAACGGCCGCCAGCGCACGCGGCTACGCGGACGCCGTCCGTTTCGCGGATCAGCACGCGCCCGGCGATCGACTATGGGCGATCGAGGGCACCGGCCACTACGGCGCCGGGCTTGTCCGTCACCTGCAACGCCAGGGCGGCGAACAGGTGCATGAGGTCGATCGCACCAGCCGCAGCGAGCGGCGGCTGCGCGGCAAAGACGACCAGCTCGACGCAGTCCGTGCCGCTCGCTCTCCCCTCGCACACGAGCACCGGGCAAGACCGCGAGCCGGCGAGCATCAGGAGGCGCTGCGGCTCTTGTTGCTGGCCCGGCGAACCGCGGTCGATACCCGGCGAGTTGCGCTCGTGCAACTGCGCAGCGTGATCGTCACCGCACCCGACGGACTCCGCGACGAGCTGCGTCGGCTGCCCCTCGGCGAGCTGCTCAAACGCTGCAGCCGCTTCCGCCGCTCCAGCTCCCGCACGCCCGCCCAGCTCGCAACGATCCTCGTCCTGCGCACGCTCGCCCGCCGCACCCAGACCGCCACCGCCGAGGCCGAGACGCTCGAGCGCGAGATCCTCAGCCACGTCCGAGCCCTCGTCCCCGAGCTCCTCGACGAGCCCGGCATCGGCCCGATCGTCGCCGCCCAACTGATCGTCACCTGGTCCCACCACGACCGCATCGACTCCGAAGCCTGCTTCGCTCGCCTCGCCGGCGTCGCACCGCTCCCAGCCTCCAGCGGCCAAACAACACGACACCGGCTCAGCCGCGGCGGCGACCGCCAACTCAACCGCGCCCTCCACACGATCGTCCTCCACCGACGCCAACACGACCCGGCCACCCGCGACTACATCGCCCGCCGCATCAGCGACGGCAAAACCAGCCGCGACGCCACACGCCTACTCAAGCGCTACCTCGCCCGACACCTCTACCGCGTCATGCAGAACTCGACCCCACTGACCACTTGACAGTCATAGGAGCTTCATTCCTGAACGCTCGCCCAGGCGAGGTTTACGGCCGTTCGGCAGTGGCGAGCAGCTCCGCGGGAAGTCGCGCGGACGCGCCAGACACGTCGATACCAACGAGCCGCCGCTCGTGGTCGAAGTCGAGCGCGATCCCGGCCATCGTGGATCCGTCGAGCAAGTACGTGTCATCCGTGAACGTTTCTGCCACGCCGCCTGCCTCGATCTCGCGGAGGTAGATGTACGCCATGTCGTGCTCGGTGTCGTACTCGACTTTCATCCGATCAGCGTACTGCGTGTTCGAGGGTTATTCCCGCACTCACTGTCATTCTCGGCGTCACTCTGGGGTGGTGGCGTCCGTCGTTTTGATGAGACTCGGGTCGGCGGCGGCTGACTCCATTCCCGCATGTCGCCCCGAGGGTTGACTTGCCAGCGTTGTGTCGCCGCCGCCTTCCCGAGACCGTCGAGCGTGACCTGATAGGAGCGTGGCTGCTGCCTCGAGTGAGGTCTGTCCGCTTGCCGGTCGCCCCCCTTGTCTGTTGGAGGCGAGTCGAATGATCGTTGTTGGTGTGGACGTACACAAGCAGTCGTTGACGGCGGTTGCGGTTGACGAGGTCGGGCGCCCGGTCGCGGAGTTGACGGTCGGCGCGGCACGCGAGCTGGTCAGCTGGTCGACCGCGCTTGATGCTGAGCGGCTGTGGGCGGTCGAGGATTGCCGGCAGTTGAGTGGGGCGCTGGAGCGGACGCTGCTTACCGCGGGCGAGTCGTTGGTGCGGGTGCCGCCGAAGCTGATGGCGCCGCAGCGGCGCACAGGTCGCGCACGCGGCAAGTCCGACCCGATCGACGCGCTCGCCGTGGCCAGGGCGGCGTTGCGTGAGCCGCACCTGAATCATCCGCGGCCCGGCGAAGCAGCGACGCGCGAGTTGAAGCTGCTTACCGATCACAGAGACGACCTCGTCGACGAACGGCGCCGCTGCCAGCAGCGGCTGCGCTGGCAGCTGCACGACTTCGATCCCGAGCTCACGGTCCCGCCCGGCGCGCTCGACCGAACAGTCTGGCTCGACCGGGTCGCCCGCCGATTGAATCGCGCAGACAAGACGGTGCAGGTACGGATCGCACGCGAGCTCGTCGGCCGCTGCCGCAGCCTCACCCGCACCATCGTCGCCCTCGACCGCGAGCTCCAGAAACGGATCGAGAAGACCGCTCCGGCGCTGCTCGCGTTGCCCGGTTGCGGTGCGCTCAGCGCCGCCAAGCTGCTCGGCGAGATCGGCCCGATCGAACGCTTCGACACCGACGCCCAACTCGCCCGCCACGCCGGCGTCGCACCGCTCGAAGCAAGCTCCGGCAAACACCGACGCCACCGCCTCGACCGCGGCGGCAACCGCCAACTCAACTGCGCCCTGCACCGCATCGCGATCACGCAGGCGCGCGTACACCCACCGGCCCGCGCCTACCTCGAGCGCAAACAGAGCGAAGGCAAGAGCCGCCGAGAAGCACTCCGCTGCCTCAAACGACAACTCGCACGCACCGTCTACACCACGCTCAAAAACGAGCCACTATTGACATAGGAGCAACGCTGGCGCAGGCGAGGTGACCGTGCTTGAAAGCGGCGCAGACTTCGAGAATCGTTAGAGCCGTCTTAGGCAGGCCTGGTTCACTCACGACGTGCGGACAGTGGCGAAGCAGATCGTTGCAGGCTGGCGACCTGGCAGTGCGCTCGTCGTCGTCCGCGTTGTCCGCGTTGTCGCGTTGGTCGGCGCGGGGCGAGGAGTCCGACGCGGCGTGGTACCGCTCGTGGTCCTTGCCCTGGTTCCGCTTTCGGTGGCCGCCTGCGGAGGATCGCGCTCCCCGGGCGTCGCCAACGTCGGCACCACGGAGACGACCACCCTCGCCGCGACGTCGGGACCTTCGCCCCAGCGCTACGCCGCCTGCATGCGCTCCCACGGCGTTCCGCAGTTCGTCCTCGAGCCGACCGACAACGGGAGGGAGTTCCACATTCAGGGCTCAATCGACAACAAATCGCCGCAGTTCCAGTCGGCGGCGACCAGCTGCGCCAGCCTCCAGCCGCCCGGGATGGGCGCCCCCACCATTACGCCCGCCGAACAGGTCGACTACCTGAAGGCCGCCGCCTGCATGCGGGCGCACGGCGTCCCCAACTTCCCGGACCCGACCTTCACCGGTGGGCACGTCTTCAACCTCCCCGCGTCAATTTCCCGCTCCTCGCCGGTCGTCCTGAGGGCAGTCGCCACCTGTGTGAAGCTGATACCCGCCGGTCTCCCCGGCCACCCGTAGGACGTTTCCCTTTCCGCCCGGCCTCGCGCGGATACGCCTTCTACGAGGACTGACCGCACCCCGTTCGTCGGGCGTCATAGTTGAACGCTGGCGCAGCCGAGCGTCGCAGGCTCAGTACCAGGATGGCCCGTACTGGTGGTAGGGCTCCTCGAGCCCTTGCACTTCTCGGTCGGTCAGTTCCAGGCCGATTGCCTCGACTGCCTCGGGCAGGTGATGGGGTTTGGTTGCGCCGACGATCGGCGCTGAGACGAGGGGGTTGCGCAGGACCCAGGCGAGTGCGATCTGGGCCATTGGTACGCCGCGTGCGTCGGCGAGCGTTTCCACGGCGTTGATGACGGGCTCGTCGTAGGGGGAGTCGAAGGCCTGGACGACCTTGTCGGTGCTGGAGCGAAGACTCTGCTCGCCGGCCGGACGGGCAAGACGCCCCTTTCCATTCGGGGAGTACGGCACCAGACCCACACCCATGTCGCCGCACATCGCCATCAGCTCCGGCTCGTCGTGGCGGCGGAGCAGGTTGTACTGGTTCTGCATCGACACGAACCGTGTCCAGCCGCCCACGTCCGCGGCATGCTGGAGCTTCGCGAACTGCCAGGCGTACATCGACGACGCGCCGATGTAGCGCACCTTGCCCGCTCTGATGATGTCGTGGAGCGCTTCCATCGTCTCCTCGACCGGCGTGTCGGAGTCGAAGCGGTGGATCTGGTACAGGTCGATGTAGTCCGTTCCCAGCCTGGCGAGCGACGCGTCGACCTGTTCGAGGATCGCCTTGCGCGAGAGGCCCTCGCCACCGGGGCCGTCGTGCATCTTTCCCCGCACTTTCGTCGCGAGCACGATCTCCTCACGCCTGGAGAAGCGGGTGATGGCGCGGCCGACGACCTCTTCGGAAGTGCCAAGCTGATAGACGTTGGCGGTGTCCCAGAAGGTCACGCCGAGCTCGACGGCCTGCCGGAAGAACGGCTGCGCCTCGTCCTCGGTCAACGCCCACGGGTGCGCGTCCCGAGTGGTCGGATCGCCATAGCTCATGCAACCAAGCGCAAGCCGGCTCACCCTCAGCCCTGAGCTCCCCAACCGCCGGTACTCCAACCTCACCCCTCCTCGACTGCCGCGCCGGGCCGTTCGCAGCCCAGCGGAATGTCGCAGGATCCTACGCCCGGACGTCCGCGGGAGCACGAGCAGTGTTGGCGTAGCATCTGCTCACGTGGAGGCAGGAGTACGCACCGGCGGATGTCTCTGCGGGGCGGTTCGCTACAGCGTTCGTGGTGACCCTCTGCATGTCGTTCGTTGTCACTGTGCGAATTGCAGAAAGGAGTCCGGCAGCGCGTTCACCGTGTATGCGTGGTGGCCCGTCGAGGCGTTTGAGATGAGCGGCGAGATCTCAAGCTATGACGGTCGCGGCTTCTGTCCCCGCTGTGGGTCTCGGGTCGTTGACACCACCCACACCGACTCGCACAGCGAGATTCGGATCGGAAGTCTGGATGAGGCGCCCTTCGAGCTGAGGCCCGAACACGAGGTCTGGGTGAAGCGGCGAGAGAGCTGGATCCCGCCGGTCGATGGCGCAGCGCAGCACGACGAGGACTCCTAGCGTGTCCAAATCCATCGCTGTGTTCGGAGCCGGACCCGGCCTCGGCCAGGCTGTCGCTCGTCACTACGCGCGAGAGGGTTACGCCGTCACATTGGTGGCTCGCCGCCCGGAGCCACTTGAGCGTCTGGCGAAGGATCTGACCAGTGCCGGTGCGACAGCGCACGTCATCACTGCCGACCTATCCGACACCGGCGCCACGCCCCGACTGGCCGAGCAGATTCGCGCCAAGGCCGGCAACCTCGACGCCCTCTACTACGCACCCACCCCGAACACCGGGTTCGTTTCCGCTGCCAACCTGACCCCACAGCACGCCCAGACCTTCATGCCGCTGATCTTCTACACGATGCTGGCACTCGTGCAGGAGTTCCTGCCGCACATGCTCGAGCAGGGGGACGGCGCCATCCTGACCGCGCAAGGCGGCAGCACCGTGCGGGGCCTGCCGAACATGAGCGGCCCCAGTCCTGCACAAGCCGCCCAGCGCAACTACCTGCAAGCCCTGCACGCCGAGGTAGCCGAGAAAGGCGTCTACGTCGGCATGCTCTACGTCGGTGCAGCCATCAAGAGCAGCGCCTTCCACGCCGAGATGGAGAAGGCCAAAACTACGGGCGACCCGGTCTGGGAGATGCCTACCGTCGACCCCGAACATCTCGCCGACCTGCTCTGGACCATGCACAGCACGAAAGGAGAGCCGGAAGTCGTCTATCCGTAGTGGCGAGCCAACGCGGTGCACGTGAGCTTTGGCGCTTAGGGTCTGAGCCAGCTGGGATGAAAGGTTCGGCAGAATGCACGGCCTGCAGTTGGCTTATCTGCAAAGACTCCTATGGTGACCGTCCGAGAGCCCGTCTTGTCGAGGAGCTTGCAGAGCCTCACGCCGGTGCCGAGCTTCTTGCGAAAGACCACTCCGCCCCCGAAATACTTTCCGTCCCATGTTCTGCAGACAGTGGGATTACGGGGCGTGATCGTCAGCCTCAAATAGATCGTCCCATGGACTCCGTGCCAGCCACGAAAGAGCTTGCCATATTGACAGTGGGATGCATCAATTGTCTTGGCAGCGCAACTGGTCGCTGAGACCGTGAGCGCCGCACCAAGTGCCACAGTGATAACAGCGACCTTCTTCATTTCCATCCCTCCCGAAGGATACGACTCTCATCGCGACGAACATTCGGACCGGATTCATCGACCACGTCGGGATCGGCGTTCCCGATCTTGCCGTCGCCAAGGAGTACTACGACGAGCTGATGTCGGTGCTCGGGCTGCGCGAATGGTTCGCGACGGTTCCGGGAGGGCCACTCAACTACGGGCCGGACGGTGACCGAGGCTCGCAAGTGTTCTTCTACCAGGCAGAGGAGCCGGGAGCGTATTCACGCGGCAGGACCGGCCTCCATCACCTCGCGTTCCTGGTCGCGAGCAGGGCGGTCGTCCGGGAAGCGCACGAGTGGGCGTGTGCTCGTAAGGCCGTCATCCTGGACGAGCCCGGCGAGTTTCCCCAGTACGGGGAGCACTGCTTCGCGACCTACTGGCTCGATCCGCACGGCTTCAAGCTGGAAGCGGTCTGCCACACCCCCGAAGAGAGCTAGACACTCCCGGGCGTAGGCCCTTGAACCTGTCCGATCGACGTCGTACGGTGCGCCCGTCTACCGCGCTGCAGGTCTGAAAGGAGGAAGGGGTCCCGTGAGTAGACGGCAGGCGATCGTCGCCGGCGTTCTCGCGCTCGGCGCATTGACGTACGCGGCGGTGATGCTCGGCGCCGCACTCGGCGGCACCTTCCAGTCGGGCAGCGAGCGGCTGGCGTTCCTCCGCGGCACGATCAACACAACGCCGTGCGGGGCTATCTACACGATGAACGCCGACGGCAGCGACCAGCAGCGTTTCGCCGGCGTGCGCCAACCGGTCTGCTCTCCAGCGTGGTCGGCCGACGGCAAGAAGATCGCGTTCAACTTCGTGTTCGGCAAGCCCGGGATCTACACGGTCGATACGGACGGAAGCCATCTGCGTCGCCTGACAATGGGTCCCGGCGACGTCGACCCGGCCTGGTCGCCGGACGGCGGCACGCTCGTGTTCGTTCGGGGGGCCAACCTCTACGCGGTGAATGCCGACGGCAGCCGGACCAGAGCGCTGACGCACATCACCGCCGCCCAGGGGCTCGGTGTCGCCGCGCCGGCATGGTCGCCCGACGGGAAGCACGTCGCGTTCCAGCTGCAGGGCAGCAAGCCCCTTGTCGTCGTGCTCGACCTCGGCAAAGCCAAGCTGACTCCTCTCGGCGTAGGGGGATCGCCCGGCTGGTCTCCCGACGGGAAGAAGATCGTGTTCGCCGCAGCCGGCGGGCTGAGGGTCGCCGGCGCCGATGGGACGAAGGTGCGCTCGTTGGTGCAGGGCGACGGGCCGAGCTGGTCGCCCGACGGGCGGAGGATCGCCTACTGGTGGCACACGACCGGACCGCGATCCGCGGTCTACGTCGTCAACGTCGACGGGAGCGGCAAGCAGCGCATCAGCGGAGGCCCGTACGACACGACTCCCGTATGGCTCCCACGGTGACGCGCTGGGCTGATCAGGACGGCGTCGGCGCGTGGAACACGGCTTCGACGTTGTTGCCGTCGGGATCGAGGACGAACGCGGCGTAGTAGCGGCCGGTGTACTCGGGACGCAGTCCGGGCGGGCCGTTGTCCGTCCCGCCGTTGTGCACGGCGGCGGCGTGCCGGCGGTCGACCGAGTCGGCGTCTGCGGCGATGAACGCGATGTGCGCGCCGGTGGTGACCCGCTCGCGCCCCGGCCGGGCGCCGACGGTGTGGAGGGAGAAGTCGTCGCTGCCTGCGCGCCCGAACAGGAGATAGAGGGCTCAGCCCGACTTGCGCCGGGTCACCGGTTGCGGGCGGAACGCGAGGCCGGTCGGTTCGGGTGGCTGTTTCGCTCCGCCTGACGCGTAGTAGAGGCCGCCGAGGATCGCGGCCGCGGCTCCGGCGGCGACCGAGATCACGACGAGCAGCCGCGTGAGCGCGCCGGGGAGGGCCGACAGCACGAGCGAGTGGAGCAGCGCGTCGCCCTTGCTCAGGCCGACGGCGACGCCGAGCAGTCCGAGCCCGGCGGCGGCGCCGACACGGGCAACCTCGGGGCCCCAGAGCAGCAGGCCGAGCCCGACAAGGGCGAGTGCAACCTCGTCCGCTCCCGCGATCCACGTTCCCGGCGACGCGTACGTGTCGGCCGCGAACGCCGCGGCGGTCACGACGGCCGCGATTCCGGAAGCGGCGCCGAACGCGATCGTCGCGGTGCGGAGCCGGCGGCCCGCCGCAACGGCGACCACCGCCACGAGCACGAGCAGCACGATCCACGGCCAGAGCTCGGGGCGGGGCAGACGTACGATCTCCCCCGAGATGCGGGTGCGCCGGCCGTCGACGACGACCGGCACGGCCCACGTCCCACGGCTCCGGCCCGCCGGCGGGCTCACGCGTGTGTCGTGCCAGACGACGGAGCGGCGACCCGGTCGCAGCAGCCAGACCGGGTGCGCCGCCGTCACCTCCGTTCCCTTCTTCAGCACGGCGGCGCTCGCAGCGGTCGGCGACGCGGCGTTGGCGGCGACGCCGCGTCCGTCGAGACGGAGGAACGGCTCGCCGAGGTAGCCGAGCACGACGACGGAGTGGCCCGGCCGCACGGTCAGATGGAGCGCGCGGTCGCTCTCGTACACGCCGACGGTGTACGCCGTGTGCTGCGGCGTCGCGACCGTCGCGCGGTAGTCGACCGCGACGGTTCCGGTGCGCAGGTGCGCGTACGCGTTCGCCGGCGCGACGAGCGCGACCAGCGCGCCGACCGCGCACGCCGTCCTACGAGACGCCGCGGTCTCCCGGCACGACGGCCGACACCGTCAGCGGCCGGCCGGGACAGACGACGACCTGCGACGGGATGGTCAGGTGGCCGGTGTCATTCGGCGGCGTGATCTCGACCGTGGCGGAGGTCGCGCACGTCGCACCGTTCGCCACCGACCAGCCGAGCGAATACGAAGCGCTGGCGGCGGGCTGGAGCACGACCGCCGTCGGTCCGGGATCGGTGAAGAGATACGCGGAGCCGCGCGCGACGGTGTCCCGCAGCGTGGCCCCGGCGGCGTCGATGAACGCCATTCCGGGATAGCCGTAGAGCCGGCACGGATCCTGTCCCGCGTTCGTGAGGACGTAGACGGTACTGCGGTTGCCGACGCCGGCGTCGCCTTCCTGCTCCGCCGCTTGGAGACCGGCGCTCGTGCAGGCGGGAGTCGGCGGCGGCGCGGTGCTGACGGTGTCACTGATCGTGGGCGTGCTCTGCGTCGTCGCCGCGGCCGTCGGCGGCTGCCCCGTGGCAGCCGTCTTCGCGCCGCCGCACGCGGCTGCGACGAGCGGGACGACGAGCAGGAGCGCGACGGCCGCGCGGCTAACGGCTGATGCCCCTGATCGCGGTGAGCAGCTCCTGGTGGCGCCGCTCCTCGTCGCTCGGTGCGTCCTCTCCCTTGTCCTTCCGCGTGAGCAGGTCGACCGGCTTGACGATGAAGAAGAACACCGCCGCCGCAATCGCCACGAATGCGATCACGGAGCTGATGAAGGCGCCGTACAGGAACGTCGAGTGGTTGATGGTGAAGTTGAGGTCGCCGAAGTACGTCTTGCCGAAGATCGCTCCGAGGATCGGCACCACGAGATCGTTGACGAACGCGTTGACGAGCGCCGCAAAGGCCACGCCCATGACGAACGCCACGGCGAGCAGGATGAGATTCCCGCGCAGCAGGAAGTCTCTGAACTCTTTGAGGATGGAAGTCATGCCGTGTGGTTCGCGCGCGCGGGCCGCTGTCCTCGCTGGCCCGTATCGTGACCGGCAGACGTGTTCTCGAGCCTGAACAGCCTGGAGCTCGGACTGCTCCTGTTCGCGATCGTCGTCGGCACGACCGCGGTCGGGCTCGTCGTCGGCCGGTCGCTGCGCAGCCACGCGGACACGCTGAAGGAGCCGTACGGCGTGCTGCAGGCGGCGCTGCTCGGCGTCGTCGGGCTGATCCTCGCGTTCGGGCTGACCATGGCCGTCGGCCGGTACGAGACCCGCCGCACCGCCGTGGTCGACGACGCCAACGCGATCGGGACCGCATATCTGCGCGCGCAGACGATCGCAGAGCCGCAGCGCTCCCAGTCGCTCGCGCTGATGCGCCTCTACACGGACGCAGATCTTCGGCTCGCGCACTCGATCCCGAACGGCCCGGCCGCGCGCGCCGCTGTCGCGGAGGGCTCGCTGATCCAGCGGCGGCTCTGGAACCTCGCGGGCCAGGCTCTCGACCGGGCGCCGAACGCGAACAACACGCGTCTCTACGTCGACAGCCTCAACACGATGATCGACATGCAGACCGTGCGCGTCTCGAGCCTGAACAACCGGATACCGAGCGAGGTGCTGATCCTCGAGATCGTCGGCGCTGCGCTCGCGCTCGGCCTGCTCGCCCTCTACCTGGCCATCGTCGGCCGCGGCCCGGTCACCGTGATCTTCGCGGCTGCGCTCGTGACCATGCTGCTGCTCGTCACGTTCGACCTCGACCGGCCGGTACGCGGCCTGATCACGGTTCCGTCGGCGCCGCTGGACAGCCTGCGCGCCTCGATGGCACTGCCGCCGGCGTTCGCCGGCCCGACCGGTCCCTGAGCCTGAGCCGCTCTGCTCACGACTGCGGGGCCAGGCCCTGCGGCCAGGCCCCGGCCCCGCTGTCGCGTGTGGTTGCGGTTCGTTCTACGGTGCCGTGCAGACGTTCAGCGACGGGTCGCAGTTCGCGTCGACGAGGCCGAGGTCGTTCTCGACCAGGGTGATCTCGTCGTCCGTCGCTGCGGTCGCGTTCGGGTCGATGCTGGGATCGTCCGCCGCCTGATCGCTCCAGGCCGCGCTGCTCCAGGCCGCGTCGCTCCAGGCTGCGTCGCTCCAGGCTGCGTCGCTCCAGGCTGCGTCGCTCCAGGCGGCGCTGCCCCACGCGGCGCTGCTCCAGGCTGCGTCGCTCCAGGCGGCGCTGCTCCAGGCCGTGTCGCTCCAGGCCGTGTCGCTCCAGGCTGCGTCGCTCCAGGCTGCGTCGCTCCAGGCTGCGTCGCTCCACGCCGCGTCGGTCGACGCAGCGGCCTGCCAGGCAGAGCTGTTGAAGGTGACAGTGCCGTCGGAGCCGGTGGTGAGGTACTGGTCGAGGCCGGCGTTCGGGTTCGGCGGGTCGGTGACGCGCCGCGCCAGGCCGATGTCGAGCTCGCCGACGCCGAGCGAACCGGGCGCCGCCGCCGGGGTCGCGCTGGCCGAGACCATCAGGGCGCCCTTGACCTGGTCCGGCGTCCAGTCCGGATGCTGGGCCAGCAGCATCGCGGCCGCTCCCGACACCATCGGCGCCGAGAAGGACGTGCCGCTGAGCTGCATGTAGCCGGCCGTGTCCGGAACGATCCGGTCAGGCCGCTCCACGGTCAGGCCCGCGCCGGCCGAGACCGGCCCGATCACGTACCGGCCCGGAGCGGACAGGTCGGGCTTCATGAAGCCGTCGGGCGTGTAGCCCCACGCCGACCACGGAGCCGCCGTATCGTCCGCGGTCTGCACCGTGTTCTGCACGTCGGACGCGCCGACCGTGATCACGAACGGGTCGTTGCCGGGAGCGAACGGGACGCCGCTCTCCTGTCCGTCGGTCGCGTAGTTCCCGGCTGCGGTGACGACGACGACGCCGTTCAGCCACAGCTTCTCCACCGCCTGGTCGAGCGGATCGAAGAACAGGCTGGCGGGATCCATCGCGTGCAGCGAGAAGTTGGCGACGCGGATGTTGTACTGGGCCTTGTTCTGCAGGATCCAGTCGCAGGCCGCGACGATGTCCGCGACGGTCGCCTCGCCCTCGTCGTTCATCACGTCGATCGAGACGAGGTTGGCGCTGGGCGCCACTCCCGCAAAGCCGGCCGCCTGGCCCGCCGCGACTCCGGCCACGAAGGTGCCGTGCCCGTAGCCGTCGCCCGGCGAGTTCGGCTGGAGGCTGTCCAGGTTGACCGAGTCGAGCAGCCGCGAGCCGAAGTCGGCGCGCGAGCTGTCGATGCCGGAGTCGACCACCGCGATCGTCGGAGCCGACAGCGACGCCGCCTGCGTCGTCCAGTCGACCGCCGCACCGACCGCCCACGCCCACTTTTGCGTGTTCGACTGGGGCAGATCGATCGAGCTCATCTGCACCCGGTCGTTCGGGACGATGGCCGAGACGAATGACGTCTTCGCCAGGAATCCGATCTGCGCGCCGCTCAGCATCGCGTGCACGCCGTCGATCGCGTGGAACGTCCGCCGGATCTGGAGGCCGCCGATCGTGTTCGAGCCGTGGCGCGCGTTGAGCAGGCTGTTCCTCAGCCCGCTGCCGCCCGACTGCTTCGTGCCCTCGACGATGACGTCGAACTTCTTGTTCGGGGTCTGCTGGATCGCACTCGCCAGCGAGTCCGGGACGTAGGCGCTCGTGTGGCCTAGTCCGCGGACGTTGAAGCCCCAGGTCTTGTGACCTCCCGAGACGCCGGCAGCGGCCGACGCCGCCAACGCTCCCGAGGTAACGACCGCTGCGACGATCGCGCCGGCACGCCTGCCGCCGCGTCCCCACAGGGTGTTACGCCTTCCCTCCGCCGCGAATTTCATTCGCTTCTTCTCCCCTTCGTCCGTGACCGCCGTAGCGGGCTCGCAGAGCACGTTGAAGTGGAGAGAACGTACGGACAGGAGACAGCGCAATCGTCCCCCCGATGGGGCTGGTCCGTCCCTCATAAGGGTGGACCGGAGGAATCTCCCTCGATCGAGGTATGCCGCCTGATCAGACGGGTTAGAGCACGAGCTCGGCGAGCGTCTGCAGCGCTTCCGGCTGGGGCGAGCCGACGATCAGCGTGGTCACCGGCGTCTCCCGCCAGGCCTCGAGACGGTCGCGAATCCGCTCCTTCGGGCCGACCAGCGAGACCGCGTCGACGAGCTCGTCCGGAACCGCCGCGATCGCCTCGCGCTGCTTGCCGGAGAGATAGAGATCCTGGATCTTCGCCGCCTCCGCCTCCCAGCCGTAGCGGGTGACGAGGGCGTTGTAGAAGTTCCGCCCCTTCGCTCCCATGCCGCCGATGTACAGCGCGAAGTACGGCTTCAGCCCGTCGCGGAGCGCCTGCACGTCGTCGCCGACGAGCACCGTCACCGTGGCGGCGATCTCGAAGCCGTCGCGCGCGCCGGCGATGCTCGCGCCGAAGGCGTCGTCGAAGCGGTCGGGGTCGACGAAGATGGGGAGCCAGCCGTCGGCGATCTCGGCTGCGAGCGCGACGTTCTTCGGGCCGATGGCGGCAAGGTAGATCGGGATGTCGGCGCGGAGGGGCCGCAGCATCATCTTCAGCGGCTTGCCGAGACCGGTCGCGCCGGGGCCGTCGTACGGGATGCGGTAGTGCTCGCCCTCGTGCTCGACCGTCTCGCGGCGGAGGGCGGTGCGGACGATCTCGACGTATTCGCGCGTCTTGCCGAGCGGCTTGCCCCACGGCTGTCCGTGCCAGCCCTCGACCACCTGCGGGCCGGAGGTGCCGAGGCCGAGGATGAAGCGGCCGCCCGACATCAGGTCGAGCGTCGCCGCGGTCATGGCCGTGTTGGCCGGGCTGCGGCCGGGGATCTGCATGATCGCCGAGCCGATCTTGATCCGGCTCGTCGACGCCGCCAGCCAGGCGAGCACGGTCACCGCGTCGGTTCCCCACGCCTCCGCCGCCCAGACCGAGTCGTAGCCGAGCCGCTCCGCCTCCTGCACGAGCGGCACCAGCTCCACCGGGTTCGTTCCCGGCGGCGCGTAGCCGAGGTTGACGCCGAGCTTCACGACGTGATCCTACGGCGAAGCGTGACGGGCGGACGCGCAAGAGAACGACTGGGGCCAGGCCCGGATACGAAAGTGTAACGAGATGCGGCGCGTGAAATCGGTGGAATCGGCGGCCGCCACGAAGTCGTAGCCGTTCCGTATCGGGGCCTGGCCCCTGACGTTTGGCTCCGCCCGCGTAAGATCAGCTGCCGTGTCGCACCCGGAGCTGGCAGCGGAGCAGGCTTACGTCGACAACGCGTACGCGTGCCTCGACAAGATGCGGGACACGCTCACGCGGACGCAGAACGCGATGGCGACCGAGGACGCGGCCCGCGCCATGGAGGCATGGGCAAAGCGGCGGATGCGCACCTTCCAGGACGCGGAGCGCGGGCTCTGCTTCGGCCGGCTGACGCTGGACGAGAGCCTGCGGCCGCTCTACGTCGGTCGCCGCTGGGTACACGACGACGCGCACGAGGTGCTGGTGATCAACTGGCAGGCGCCGGCCGCGCGTCCGTTCTACACGGCGACGCCGACCGATCCGCAGCGCGTCACGCAGCGGCGCCGCTACCGCACCGAGGGACGCCGCATCACCGACATCTCCGACGAGTCGCTCGACGGCTCGGCGGTCGAGGGCGCGTCCGTCTCGGACTTCCTGCTGGAGGAGCTGGAGCGCCGGCGTGAAGGACGGATGCGCGACATCGTCGCGACCATCCAGTCCGACCAGTACCGGCTGATCACCGCCGAGCCGGAGGGCGCGCTGGTCGTCCAGGGCGGGCCGGGCACCGGGAAGACGGCCGTCGGGCTGCACCGCGCGTCGTGGCTCCTGTTCACGCACCGCGAGCAGCTGCGCCGCGTGCTCGTCGTCGGCCCGAACCCGACCTTCATGGACTACGTCTCGCACGTGCTGCCGGCGCTCGGCGAAGAAGCGGTGGAGCAGCGCGCCGTCTCGGAGCTGCTGGACGGGATCGAGGTCGGCCGCGAGGAGGCGCCTGACGTCGCAAGGCTGAAGGCCGACACGCGGATCGCTGCGGTCGTGCGCCGCGCCGTCGAGCTGGCCGTAAAGCCCGCGCCGGAGGAGCTCGTCCTCTACGCCGACGGATCGTTCATCTCCGTGAAGGAGCGCCAGGTGGCGGACCTGCTCGACGCCGCGCTCGAGTCGGGTCTCGCGCTCGCCCCGGCGCGCGAGCGCTTCCGCATGTCACTGCTGCGCCGCTTCTACGAGCGGTACGGCGAGCTGCTCGGACCGATGGCGATGCGCAGCTTCGACGACATCGAGGGGGCGCTGCGGCGCAACGGGTTCCTGACGAAGTACCTCGACCGCGTGCTCCCGCTCCCACGGGCGGACAAGCTCGTCGCGCGGCTGCTCACGTCTCCGGCGGCGCTCGCCGAGGCGGCGGACGGCATCCTCGACGGCGCCGAGCAGAAGCTGCTGCTGCGCGACCGCCCGCGCCGCGTGGCCGACCTGCGCTGGAGCGAGCACGATCTGCCGCTGCTGGACGAGGCGCGGATCCTCCTCGACGGGCCGCCGCGCGCGTACGGGCACGTGATCGTGGATGAGGCGCAGGATCTCTCGCCCATGCAGCTGCTGACCGTGTCGCGCCGTGCCGTCGACGGCTCGCTGACCATCCTCGGCGACGTCGCGCAGGCCACCGGACCCGTGGTGTACCGCCGCTGGCAGGAGCTGCAGCCATACCTTCCGGAAGACGTGGCGATGACGATCGAGGAGCTCCGCCACGCCTATCGCGTGCCGGCCGAGATCATGGAGCTGGCGCTGCCGCTGCTCGACCTGATCGCGCCCGACGTGGAGCCGCCGCTCGCGTACCGCCAGGGCGGCGACCGGCCGAAGCTCGTGCAGGTCGCCGAGGAGGAGCTGCTCCAGGCGGCGATGCGGGAGGCGGCGATGCTCGCCGAGCGGGACGGGTTGCTCGCGGTGATCGCGCCGCGGAGCATCGCGACCCCGCAGGGCGACGCGTTCGACGAGCTCTCCGTCCCGGTGCTGACGCCGCGCCAGGCGAAGGGGCTGGAGTTCGACCACGTCGTCGTGGTCGAGCCGGCCGCGATCGCCGAGGACGGAGAGCAGGGGCTGCGCGAGCTGTACGTCGCGCTGACGCGGCCGACGAAGACGCTCGTCGTCGTCCACGCCCGGCCGTTGCCGGAGGGTCTCGGCAGCGCGTGAGGTACAGCCTGTGAGGTACTGGGAGGACTTCCACGTCGGCGACGAGGCCGTCCACGGCTCGCACGAGATCACGGAGGAGGAGATCCTCGTCTTCGCGCGCGAGTACGACCCGCAGCCCTTTCACGTCGATCCCGAGGCGGCTGCCGCGGGGCCGTTCGGCGGGCTGATCGCGAGCGGCTGGCAGACGGCGTCGATCTACATGGGCCTGTACGTCCGCGCCTTCATGCTCGACACGGCGGGCATGGGCTCGCCGGGCGTCGAGGAGCTGCGCTGGCTCGCGCCGGTACGGCCCGGCGACGTCCTCACCGCGCGGAGCCGGATCCTCGACGCGTGGCCGTCGGAGAACGACGCGGGCCGCGGGACGATCGTCGGCGAGAACGAGCTGGTGAACCAGGACGAGGTCGTGGTCATGCGCTTCCGCGCGCGCATGCACATCGCGCGCAGGCCTGCACAGAACGGATAGCGTCCGGCGCATGCGAACCCGCTCACTCGGGGACGGCGGCCCCGAGGTCACCGTCGTCGGACTCGGTTGCAACAACTTCGGACGACGCGCCGACCTCGACCAGACGCGCGCGGTGATCGACGCCGCCCTCGACGAAGGAATCACGCTCCTCGACACCGCCGACATCTATGGGCCGACGGGGATGAGCGAGACGTACATGGGCGAGGTGCTCGAGGGACGGCGCGACCGCATCGTGCTCGCGACGAAGTTCGGCATGCCGTTCGAGGGCGCTCCGGAGATCCCGCGCGGCTCGCGCGAGTACATCCGCTGGGCGATCGAGAACTCGCTTCAGCGCCTCCGCACCGACGTGATCGACCTCTACCAGATGCACCAGCCCGATCCCGATACGCCGATCGAGGAGACGTTGACGGCGCTGCACGAGCTGGTGCAGGAGGGAAAGGTGCGGTACATCGGCTCGTCCAACTTCTCGCCGGAGCAGATCGAAGGGGCGGACGTGCTGGCGCGGGAGCGCGGGCTGTCGCGCTTCGTGGCCGCGCAGAACCGGTACAGCTTCGTGCACCGCGAGGTCGAGGACGAGCTGCTGCCGACGTGCGAGCGGCTCGGGATCGGCGTGCTCCCGTTTTTTCCGCTGGCGAGCGGGCTGCTCACCGGCAAGTACGTGCGGGGCGTGCAGGCGACCGAGGGCCGGCTGGCCGGCAGCGACATCCCGGAGGAGCAGTTCGACCGCGTCGAGGCGCTGCAGGGGTTCGCCGACGAGCGCGGTGTCTCGCTGCTCGACGTCGCCATCGGCGGGCTCGCCGCGATGCCGGCGGTGACGTCGGTGATCGCGGGCGCGACGAAGCCGGAGCAGGTGCGGGCGAACGTGAAGGCCGGAGCATGGGAGCCGACGGCGGACGATCTGGTCGCGCTGCGCGCCCTGCGCTGATCGCCGACGCGGACGACGTCGAGCTCGTCCGCACGCTGTTCCGCGAGTACGCCGACTCGCTCGGCGTCGATCTGGCGTTTCAGGACTTCGCAGCGGAGCTGGCCGCGCTGCCCGGCGGCTACGACGTCGTGCTCGTCGCGCGGCTGGACGGGGAGCCGTCCGGCTGTGTCGGCGTCCGTCCGTTCGAGCCCGGCATCTGCGAGATGAAGCGGCTGTTCGTGCGCCCGCCCGCGCGTGGGACCGGGCTCGGCCGCACGCTCGCGCAGGCGGCGATCGCGCGGGCGCTGGAGCTCGGCTACGAGCGGATGCGCCTCGACACGCTCCCGTCCATGGCGGCGGCGCACGAGCTGTACCGCTCGCTCGGCTTCGTCGAGATCCCGCCGTACCGCCACAACCCCATTCCGGGGACGACGTATCTCGAGCTCGAGCTCTAGCGGAAGCTCGGGATGCGGCGCAGCAGCCGCGCCCGCTCGGCCGGGAGGTAGAAGCCGAGTCCCGCGAGGACGAGTGGATACACGGCCACGAGCACGACCGACGGCGCGAACGGCAGGTGCGCCGCCCGTGCCGCGATCGTCAGCGCAGCGCCCGCACCGACGGCGGTGACGACGCGCCGCCACTGATACGGCACGCGGTACACCTGCTGCGCGTAGATGGTCATGCCGACGAACAGCACGACGTACGCGACGAGTGTCGAGATGGCCGCGCCGACCATTCCCCACTTCGGGATCAGCCAGAAGTTCAGCCCGATGTTCACGGCGGCACCGACGCCGGTCACCACCCAGTTGAACTGCGTGCGCCGCGCGCGGCCGCTGCCGATCGCGAGCACGGTGTAGCCGGCGTAGATCGCGAATGCGAACGCCAGCAGCCCCACCGCCTCCTGCGCGCGCTGGAAGCGCGGATTCGTCAGCAGCGCCACCCACCACGGCGCCAGCGCGCCGAGTGCGAGCGCGCCCCACGTCGCGAGCGAGAGCAGGTATGTCAGCACGAACGAGTAGGTGCGTCGCGCCTCGCGGTCGTCCTCGATCGAGTACGCGAACGCGGGCCACGCGGTGCGGAACGCCACCATGATGAAGGTGATGATCGACGCGACCTTGATCGCGACGGAGTAGACGCCGACCTCGGCCGCGCCCTTGTACCAGATGATGAACTCGCGGTCGATGAAGTTGATCGCCCACAGCGCGAGCGCGGACGGGACGAGCGGCATCCCGAACTTCTGCATGCCGCGGAACAGCTTCCGGTCGAACTCGAGCCCGAGCTGCTCGTGGCGGTACGCGAGCAGCACGGCGTAGACGAGCAGCGTGCCCATGAAGTTGCCGACGATCAGCCCGATTGCTCCCCAGTGCAGGATCGCAATGAAGAGGACGGTCAGGAAGATCGTGATCAGCACGTTTGCGACGCTCGCGATCGCGAACGCGACGGAGCGCTCCTCGACGCGGAACAGCGCAGTCAGCTGCTGGTAGTTCGTCTGTGCCCACAGCCCGACCGCGCCTGCGATCACGAGGTTCGCCGAGCCGCTGATCCCGAGCAGGTGCGCGATCGGCGCAGCGAAGATCACGCCGACGAGCAACCCGAGCGTCGCCGAGCCCATGGTGAACCAGAACGACGTGCGGACGACGGTCAGCTTCTGCGCCGGCTCCTTCGCGTCGAAGTAGAAGCGGAAGAATGCGCTGGCCACGCCGAGCTGCAGCACGATCGCGAGCACGGCGGTCGCGGCGGTGATGATCTCGACCTTGCCGTACGCGCTCTTCGGCAGGTAGTGCGTGTACAGCGGCAGCAGCAGCACCGCGAGCACGCGCGACACCATCCCGCCGAGCCCGTAGATGGCGGTGTGACGGCCGAGCCGCTTCAGCTCGTGACCCAGCCTCATGTCAAGCCCAGTCTCATCGCAGCCCAGCGTAGAGGTCGACCAGGCGGGCGGCGACGGCGTCGGCGTCGTGGACGCGCTCGACGTAGGCGCGGCTCGCCGCGCCGACGCGGCGGCGCTCGTCCGGAGACTCGACCAGCGGCCGCAGCGCGTCCACGAGCGTCTTCTTCGTCGCGCCGACGATCGGCACCTCGAGGCCGAACGCCTCCTCCGTGCGCGCGACCGCCTCGTCGTGCAGGAACGTGACCACCGGCTTGCCCAGCGCCATCGCCTCGATCGCGAAGACGCCGTACCAGCCCGCGTTCAGCTGATCGACGACGATGTCGGCGTTGCGGTACCGCTCGAACGCCTCGCGGTGGTCGAGCCCTTCGACGATCTCCAGCTCGACGTCGAGCTGCTCGCAGGCAGCGACGACGCGGTCCGTGCCCTTGCGGCTGCGCGACGACGGCGCGTGCAGCACGACCGGTCGCTCGCGGTCCGACGGCGGCGCCGCGTCGATCCTGCTCAGGTCGATTCCCGGCGGGATCACCGTCGCGTCCGGCACCCAGCGGATCGCGTCGTACGAGCCGACGACGCGCGCGCCCGCGCGGCGCGACCAGTCGAGCTGCTCCGGCTGCTTGCCCCGGATGTCGGAACCGAGGAAGTGCATCACCGACTTCTTGCCGAGTGCGCGTAATGCGCCGAATTGCAGGGATTTCGGCAGGAGCGTCAGCCCGAAGTAGAAGTGGAAGACGTCGGTCTGCGGCGCGAGCCGTGCGAACGCGCGCCACTGTGTCAGTTGCTGCCGGGCGAGCCCGTGGCCGCGGTTCAGGTCGACGTCGGCCTCGGGATGCAGCGTGTAGCGGTTGAACACGACGAGCCGCGCGTCGACGCCGCGCCGCCGCAGCGCCTGCACGTTCGTCCACGGGATCCCCGCGGTGTTGACGGGGCAATGGGTGACTCTGAGGCTGTCGTGGGGCACGTCGCCACGCTACCGTCAATTCACAGGAGGATCCCAGGCGAGGCCGCTAGCTTGGGTGCATGGAACCTCACGACAAGCCGATCACACGCCGCGACTCACTCGTCCGGCTCGCGGGACTCGCCGCCGTCGCGGCAGGCGGGGCCGCCTGGAAGACCGAGGAGAGCGACGCGGCCGGGCCGAGCGCGGTCGCCTCCGGGCTCGTCACCTGCGTGCTCTCGCCGGAGATGACGGAGGGCCCGTACTACGTCGCCGCGGACGCGAAGATCCGCAAGGACATCCGCGCGGGACAGCCGGGAACGCCGCTTGCGCTGAAGCTCGGCGTCGCGAACGTCGCCACGTGCAAGGCGGTGAAGGGCGCGGCGGTCGACATCTGGCACGCGTCCGCCGGCGGCGTCTACTCCGACGAGCAGCAGAACGACACCGTCGGCCAGACGTTTCTCCGCGGCGTGCAGCCGACCGGCGCGAGCGGCATCGCCGCGTTCACGACCATCTATCCGGGCTGGTACCAGGGACGCACCGTGCACATCCACGTGAAGGTGCACGTGGGCGGGAACGTCATCCACACCGGCCAGCTGTTCTTCGACGATGCGCTCACCGACAAGGTCTACAAGAAGACGCCCTACTCGCTGCGTCCGAACCGCACCACGCGCAACGCGAACGACTCGATCTACGTCAACGGCGGCAGCCGCTCGATGCTCACGGTCAAGAAGCAGGGAAGCGGCTACGTCGCGACGATCTGGACGGGCGTGCACGTCTAGGCGTCGAACTCGATCTGGTCGAAGTAGCGGAGCGCGGTCCGGCCCGGCCGCACGCGCGACTCCAGCGCCGCCAGCTCCTCGTCGGAGATCTCGCCGAGCGCCCGCTTGATCCCCAGCCACGGCAGGTTCAGATCCTCCTGGTAGACGATCGTCGAGATGCGCGGATTCACCTCGATCACGTAGCCGCCGACGAGCTGGATGTTGAAGAACCATTCGATGCGCAGCTCGCGCACGATCGTCTCCGCCATCTCCATCAGCTCCGCGTCGTCGAGCGTGACGAAGTACATCGCGAGGCCGGCGCGCATCGCCTCGCGCGTCTTCGGATGGCCGAGCACGACCTTCTCGCCGTCGCCGATGCCGTCGATCGTCCGCTCGCCGCCGGTGGCGAGCTCCATCACCAGCAGCTCGGTCCCGCCCTCGTCGGGCAGCAGCTCCAGCGCCTCCTCCAGCCGCATCGCCACCGACCCGGGCCGCTCGTGCAGCAGCTGGTGCGCGCGGTCGACGGTCGGATCGAGGATCCGGAAGCCGCGCGACCCGGACGAGAAGACGGGCTTGAAGCAGACGGGCCGGTCCGGGTAGCCGAGCTCGCGCGCCGCCGCCTCGACTTCCCGCGACCCGGCGACGCGGCGGAACTCGACCGTCGGCACGCCGATCCGCTGCAGCAGCGCGTAGCCCTCCGCCTTGTCGTTCGAGCGGTGGATCGTCTCGGGCGACGACACGAGCACCGGTACCGGGAACGTCTCGCGCACGCCGGCCAGCCCTTCGAGGTCGAACGACGACTGCGGGAGGACGACGTCGACGCGCTCTCGCTCGACCAGCTCGCGGATTGCGTCGGCGTAGCCCGGATCCGATCCCGCCGGAACGACGTGGAACGCATCGCAGAGATGCCGGCCGATCGCCTCCGCGCTCATGTCGGTGCCGACGATGCGCACCTCGCGCTCGCCGTTCTCGTGCAGCGCGCGGATCAGACGCGCGGCCCCTGGCGCGCCGGCCGCGCTGAGCAGCACCGTCGTCACTCGAGGTCGATCCGGTCGTTGGCCAGATACTCGAGCCATTCGCCGCGCTTCGCGTCGAGCATGGACCTCATCGTGTCGCCCATCGTCTCGCCCGGGTACACCCAGATCTCGGGATGGACGAGCAGCTGCAGCCATTCGAACGAGCCGGCGGCGAGCTCGTCGTGCGGACAGCCTTCGCGCCAGTGCCGGTTCGAGTCGGAGCGGTAGAGGCCCTGCGTGAAGTACGGCTCCTCCATCACGTTGACCGCGCCGAACACCGGCTCGTGCACGTACTCCGGATCCGGGTTGTGCCAGGCGATCACGTTGTCGAAGCGGCGGTCGAGGTCGGCGCGGGGGTACACGGCGTGCAGCCCGACCGCATGGCCCCACTGGCGCAGCTGCCGCTGCGTGTATAGCCCGACGTGCGAGTCGAGGTTGTAGAACGCGCTCTCCCGTCATGAGGAAGTACGTCGCGCGGACGCCGAGCTCGTGCTCGAGCCGCGCCAGCTCCAGCGCAGCCTCCAGCGAGAGGTCGACGTCGTGCCGGAGGAAGACGTCGCCCGGCGCGCGGATGCCGGTCGAAGCTCGCGAAGTCGTAGCCGCCGGCCTTCGCCGCCTCGAGCAGCTCGCGGTAGTGCACCAGGTCGAAGCCGCAGCTCATGCCCGCGCCAGTATCCACTGGAAGACGGCCTCGCCGTCCGGCTCAAGGAAGTCGACCACCTCGTCGCGCAGCAGCTCGAAGCCCGCCTCCTCCACCAGCCGCGAGTTGACCAGCGGCGGATAGCTGGAGAAGAACATCGGCACGCCGAGCCAGTCGCCGACCCAGCTCTCGGTGTTGCCTGTCCCGAGCGCGGTCACGAGCAGCCCGCCGGGCGACGAGCCAGCCGCGGATGTCGCGGAACAGCGGCGCGAGCAGCTCGCGCGGAACGTGGTTGAACGAGTAGAAGGCGGCGACGCCGTCGAAGATCCCTGCTCCAGCTCGAGGTCGGTGAAGTCGGCGCAGAGGAACTCGGCGCTCGGCACCGCGGCCTGCGCACGCCGCACCTGCTCGGGCGAGATGTCGACGCCGGTGATGCGGAAGCGATCGGCGAGCAGGCGCGTGTCGGGCACGCCGGCGCCGCAGCCGAGCTCGAGCACGCGCGAGCCCGGCGGCAGGCGCGAGACGAGCTCGCCGCGCCAGCCGGCCCTCGGGTCGCCGACGATCCGGTCGCGCCACTCGACGAACGCCTCTCCCATCACGTCGTAGCCGTCGGCGACGAGCTGCGTGCGCGGATCGGTCACGCCGGCTCCACGTCGACGTGCAGCAGCCGCGCCGCCGACTCCGCCAGCTCGAGCGCTTCGAGGTTCGTGTCCGCGACGGCGATCACGTAGCCGCGGCGGTCGCCGTCGAGCCGCACGGGGCGGATCGTCTCGCCGACCTGGAGGTACGTGTCCGCCTGCACGACGCCGGGCGCCGACAGCACCGGCTCCAGCGCGCCGATGCGGACGACGCGGCCGGTCGGCAGCGGGCCGGGCGACGCCGTGAGGAAGCGGATCGCGAGCGGCTGCTGGAACCGCGGCAGCGCGACCTCGTCCGGGACGTCCTCGCCGAGCGCCTGGCGCAGCGCGATCTCGACGAGGTCGACGCCGACGGCGTGCCGCACGAGGTCGGCCATCTGGCCGCCGGGAATCCGCGCCGCCACCTCGACCGCCAGCACGCCCTCGTCGGTGACGAGCAGCTGCGGGAAGCGCGATCCCGTCGCGGAGCCCGAGCGCCTTCGTCGCGTGCGCGGCCACGCGCTCCGCCTCTTCGAGCGTGTCGCCGTAGATCGTCGCCGGATAGACGTGGATCCAGCCGACGCCGAAGCCGATCCCCGGCGGGCGGAGCCGGTCCGAGAGCGTCAGCGGCGTGGCGTCGCCGCGCGCGCGCCGACCACGATGCCGTTCAGCTCGAGCCCGTCGTAGAACCGCTCGAGAATCGACCTCGCCGGCCGCGGACTCGTGCAGCGCGACATGGAGGTTCGCGTTGAGGTCGTCGACCGATTCGAGCCGGAAGATGCCGCGCTGCCCGCCCGAGTCGGCCGGCTTCAGCACGGCGGGGAAGCCGACGGTCTCCGCCGCGGCGAGCGCCTGCGCAGGTCGCGCGCCGCCGCGAAGCGGGGCTGCGGCACGCCCGCCTCGGCGAACCGGCGCCGCATCGCGATCTTGTGCGTCATCAGGTGCGCGGCGTCGTTGCCGATTCCCGGCAGGCCGAGCGCCTCCGCGACGGCGGCGACGACGGGCACCGCGCGGTCGGCCGAGACGGTGAGGACGCCGTCCACGGCGTGGCGGCGGCCGACCTCGATCACGCCCTCGACGTCCTGGAAGTCGACCGCCTCGCCGACGTCGGCGACGGCGAGCCCGAGCGCGTCCGGATTCCGGTCGACGGCGACGACGCGGAGCCCGAGCTCCTGCGCGCGCACGATCGCGCGCCGCTGGTGGCGGCCCGCGCCGACGAACAGAACGGTCTTTCCCTGCATGCCTGCGCGCGATGCTACTTGCGCGGCGCGAGCGTGTCGTTCAGCAGGCGCACCAGCGAATCGACGTCGGTCTCGTCGCCGCTGAGACGCGGAGGGCGAAGCCGTTGAGGACGATCGACGCGTAACGGCCGAGGTCGACCGCCTCGACGTCGTCGCGGAAGGTGCCGTCCGCCTGGCGTGCTGCGAACCAGTCGCCGAGCTGCGGCGACTCCGCCTCGAAGGCGGCCTCCAGCTTCCGCATGAACTCGGGATTGTGGCGCAGCCGCGACTGCATCTCCAGCAGCACGCCGAGCCACGCCGGGTCCTCATCCGCCATGGCGCGGATCGCTGCCTCGAGGCCGCTCTCGACCACCACGCGCGCGTACCGCCGGTTCACGTCGAGCGACGAGCTCGATGAACAAGTCCTGCTTGCCGCCGAAGTAGTTGAAGATCGCGCCGCGGGAGAGGCCGGTCTCCTGCTCGATCTTCGCCACCGTGGCGCCGTCGTAGCCGTGCGGGAGAAGGCGCGCTGGGCGCCCTCGAGGATCTGCCGCTTGCGCGCTTCCGTGTGCTCGCGGCTGACCTTCGGCATGGTCGCACTTTACAAAACCGTACGGACGTTTTATTATCTGCCGCATGAACTGGCGCAACCGCTCCCTGCTCGGCCTCGTCACCGCCGAGCTCGTCTCGCTCACCGGCACGTCGATGACCTTCGTCGCGCTGCCCTGGTTCGTCCTCGTCGCCACCGGGTCCTGGCGAAGATGGGCTGGGTGCTCGCGGCGGAGATGGCTGCCGATCGCCCTGTTCGGGATCCCGTCCGGTGCGCTGATCGCGCGGCTCGGCGCGAAGCAGACGATGCTCGTCTCCGACGCCGCGCGCGGGCCGCTGCTGATGGTGCTGCCGATCCTGAAGTGGACGGGCAATCTCTCGTTCCGGCTGGATCCTCGTCACCACGTTCGCGATCGGCTGCTTCGCCGCGCCGTACTTCGCCTCGTCGCGGCTGATCATCCCGGAGGTCGCCGGCGAGGACGAGCGGGCGGTCGCGTCCGTGAACGCGGTGCTCGCCGCGGCGAACCAGATCACGCAGATCGCCGGGCCTGTGCTCGCCGGCGTCCTCATCGCCGCGACGAGCCCGCCGGTGGTGCTCGTCGTCGACGGCGCGACCGTATCTCTTCTCCGTGCTGACCATCGCGCTCGTCGTTCGCGCCGGGCGGCGCGTCGAGCAGACCGAACAGTCCCGCGGCCTGCTTGCGGGCCTGCGCTTCCTCGCGCACGACCGGCTGCTCGGGCCGATCCTGCTCGCCGCGTGCGGGATCAACCTCGTCGCCCAGGGGCTGATCGTGGCGGTGCAGTGGCTCGCGTACTCCCGCTACTCCGAGGACGCGCACGTCGTCGGCTGGCTCTTCGCCGCGTTCGGGGCCGGCGCGCTGCTCGGCGCGATCGCGGCCCAGCAGCTGACGCAGAAGGTCGACCTCCTGAAGCTCGCCGCAGTGGCGATCGTGGCGATGCCGCTGCCGCTCTGGCTCCTGTCGATTCCGATGCCGTGGGAGGCGGCGGTGGTCGTGCTCGCCTGCTTCGGCTTCTTCGTGCCGATCGTGAACGCGCCGATTCTCGGCGTGCTCGTCGTGCGCACGCCGGCCGCGCTGCGGCCCAAGGTGATGACGGCGGTGATGACTGTCGCCACGCTCGCCGGACCGCTCGGCTTCGTCGCCGCCGCCGAGGCACTCCGCTACGTGTCGCTGACGGCGCTGTTCGTCGCAATCGCCGCTGCACTCACCTTCGGCGGGCTCGTCTTCGCGGCGGTGCTGCTGCGGAACCGGGACGCGCCGCCCGCCGCGGCTCCCGCGACCGCCTAGAGCAGCGTCGTGCTGCGGCGCGGCTCGTCGCGGTGCTTCGCATCGCGGACGACGAGGCGCAGGCGCGCGCCGATCGTGCGCGGCCGCAGCTCCGCCAACAGCACCGCTCCCGCGCCCGGTCCGCCCGAGCCGTAGGCGACGCCGCGCACCTCGGCGGGAGTCGCGCTGCGCCAGCCGTCCTCGCTGTGGAGATACAGCTCGTCCTCGAAGACGAGGAAGCCGCTGCGCTCGAACAGCGCCACCCAGTCGTCCGACGGTGCGCTGCAGCTGCCGGCCCTGGTCGTCGTGCTCGCCGGTCGGCACGCTGACGAGCAGCCGTCCCTCGCCCGCGAGCACGCGGTGCAGCTCGCGCAGCGCAGCCTCGTCGCCGCTGTCGTCGCGCGGCGCGTCGACGTCGTAGATCTCGTTGTCGCGGCCGACGTGCTCGAGCGTCGAGACGCAGAGCGCCAGGTCGACGCGAGCCGTCGGCGAACGGCAGCTCCCGCGCGTCCGCGACGACGGAGCGGAGTCCCGGCACCTGCTTCTCGCCGAGGTCGACGCCGACGAGGTCCTCGGCGGCCGAACGCCGTCAGCCCGGCGAGGTACGCCGGCTCCGCGAAGACATAGCCGACGTCGAGCACCCGTTGCTCCCCGTCGTAGCGGGCGAGGCACCACGGAATCTCGATCGCGCGCTCGTCGCTCGACGCCGGTGCGCGCAGCTCGCGCGGGCGCGCAGGCCCGCGCACGTCGCGCGGCCGGGCGCGCTCGCCCGCGGCGAAGGCGACGGCGTCGTCCAGCAGCGCCACCTGCGCGAACTCGTCGCTCGAGACGAGCTCCCGCAGCAGCCCGGACCGGGACAGCGTCCCGTCGCGCAGCCGGTCCAGCGCCCGCCGCCGTGCCTCCGGGTCGGGCCCGCGCCGCACGCACGCGGCGCCAGGCCCGCTCGACGAACTCCTCGTCCGTTCCGGCCGCAGCGTCGAGCCAGCACCGAGTTCGCCGTGCATGGACGGAGGCTAGACTCGGCGTGGATGTCTCTGCAGGGAAAGCGCATCTTCATCACCGGCGGCGCGGGCTTCATCGCGACGGTGCTGGCGCGCGGGCTGGTGGACGAGAACGAGATCGTCGCGCTCGACAACCTGCACCGGGACACGCTCGCCGAGAAGCTCGATCTGCTCGAGCATCCGAACTTCTCCTTCCACCAGGCCGACGTCCTCGACGCCGACGCCGTGAAGGAGCTCGCGCGCGGGGCGACGCACATCGTCCACTGCGGCGCGATCGCCGGCGTCGACACGGTGAAGCAGATGCCGGTGCACACGATGCGCGTGAACATCATCGGCACGTACAACGTGCTCGAGGCGGCGGTGGCGACGCTGGACACGCTGGAGCGGCTCGTCGACTTCTCGACGAGCGAGGTCTTCGGGACGCACGCGTACAACGTGCGCGAGGGTCACGTGTCGACGATCGGCTCGGTCGGGGAGACGCGCTGGACGTACGCGGTCTCGAAGCTCGCGGGCGAGCACATGGCGCATGCGTACCACGACGAGCTCGGCGTGCCGACGGTGACCGTTCGTCCGTTCAACGTCTTCGGCCCCGGCCAGCACGGCGGCGGCGCCATCCGCGCGTTCATCGAGCGGGCGCTCGCGGGGGAGAACCTGATCATCCACGGCGACGGCTCGCAGATCCGCGCATGGTGCTACGTCGACGACATGGTCGAGGCCGTCCGTCTCTGCCTCGAGCGGCCGGAGGCGGTCGGACAGAGCTTCAACATCGGCAACGCGCGCTCGGCGGTGACGATCGTCGACCTCGCGCAGCGGATCAAGCGGCTCACCGGGTGTCCCGGCGAGATCGTGTTCATCCCGCTCGACTACGCCGACGTCGAGCTGCGCATCCCGAACGTCGAGAAGGCGCGCGAGCAGCTCGGCTTCGAGGCGAAGGTCGAGCTCGACGAGGGACTCGAGAGGACGATCGCGTGGTATCGCAGCCGCAGGCCGGCGCTGACGTAATCCGCCTGGCGCTGCCCGACGCCGGCGAGGAGGAGCTCGCCGAGATCGCAGCCGTGATCGAGAGCGGCCAGCTGACGATGGGGCCGAAGGTGGAGGAGTTCGAGGGGCTGCTCGCGCGCGCCGCCGGCGCGGAGCACGCCGTCGCCGTCTCGTCCGGGACCGCGGCGCTGCACGTCGGCGTGCTCGCGGCCGGGATCGGGCCGGGCGACGAGGTGCTCGTGCCCGCGTACACGTTCCCGTCGACCGCGAACGTCGTCGCGCTCGTGGGCGCGCGGCCCGTGCTCGTCGACGTCGACCCGGTGACGATGAACATCGATCCCGAGGACGCCGCGCGGCGCGTCACGCCGCACACGAAGGCGATCCTCGCCGTGCACCTGTTCGGCCGGCCGGCGCGGCTCGAGGAGCTGCCGGAGCTGCCGCTGATCGAGGACGCCGCCGGCGCGCTCGGCGCGTCGCACCGCGGCCGCCCCTGCGGCGGGCTCGGCGTGCTCGGCTGCTTCTCCTTCCATCCGCGCAAGATCGTCACCACCGGGGAGGGCGGCGCCGTGACCACGGACGACGCCGGGCTGGCGGAGCGCGTGCGCTCGCTGCGCCACCACGGCTGGTCGCCCTCGGACGGCTACCAGGACATGCCGGCCGGCGCGTACAACTACCGGCTCGAGCGACGTCCTCTGCGCCCTCGGGATCCCGCAGCTGCGCCGGCTGGACGAGCTGCTCGCCGCGCGCGAGCGGGTCGCCGCCGGGTACGCGGAGCGGCTCGGCGGCCTCGACGTCGTGCTCCCGGAGGCGGACGAAGGCGACCGCCACGGCCTGCAGGCCTACGTGATCCAGGTCGACCGCCGCGACGCGGTGATGGAGGGGCTGCGCGCGCAGGGCATCCAGTGCCAGATCGGCACGTACGCGCTGCACCGCCTCGGCGCCTACCGCGCCCAGGGCCCGTTCCCCGGCGCCGACGCGGCCTTCGAGCGGGCGCTCGCGCTGCCGCTGCACTCGCGGCTGGGCGAGGCCGAGCTCGACCGGGTGGCGGAAGCACTTGACAAGCTTGTGAGCGGTCACTCATAATGCGGGCATGGCCATGGCGGTGACGAGATCGACGGCGGCGGAGCGGCGCGACGACGTCCTCGACGCGGCGATCATCGAGTTCGCCGAGCACGGCTACGAGGGGACGTCCACGGAGGACATCGCCCGCCGGGCCGGCATCTCGCAGCCGTACCTCTTCCGCCTGTTCGGGACGAAGAAGGAGCTGTTCAAGGCCGTCGACCTCCCGCTGCATGCGGGAGACACTCGAGCTGTTCCAGCGGGCGACCGAGGGGAAGCGCGGCGAGGAGGCGCTCCGTGCGGCCGGAACCGCCTACATGAACGAGCTGATCAAGGGCGATCGTGTCCGGCTGAAGTCCCAGATGCAGGCGTATGCCGCCTGCGACGACCCGGAGATCTGCCGGGTCGTCCGTGACGGGTTCGGCGACCTCGTGGCGTACGCGCAGCGGGTCTCCGGGTTGCCGGCCGAGGAGATCTCGCGCTTCTTCGCGACCGGCATGCTGCTCAACGTGCTCGCCTCGATGCAGGTGACGGAGAACCCCGAGCCCTGGGCGCAGACCCTGCTCGAGGGCTGCGGCAAGGACATCTAGGTCTCTTTTTTACCGATGGAGGAAGTGATGACTCACAAGCAAAAGCATTCGATGATCTGGACACTCGCGATCACCTCGGTGGCGCTGTTCATGGTCAGTCTCGACAATCTCGTGGTCACCACGGCTCTCCCGGTGATCCGGCGCGACCTGAGCGCGTCCATCTCGCAGCTCGAGTGGACGGTCAACGCGTACACCCTCACCTTCGCGGTGCTGCTGCTCACCGGCGCCGCGCTCGGCGACCGCTTCGGGCGGCGCCGCATGTTCGCGATCGGACTGGTCATCTTCACCGTCGCGTCCGCGGCGGCTGCGCTCGCGACCACGGCGAACCAGCTCGACATCGCCCGCGCGGTGCAGGGCGTCGGCGGCGCGATCGTGACGCCGCTGACCCTGACCATCCTCTCCGCGGCCGTTCCGCGCGAGCGGCGCGGGCTCGCGCTCGGAATCTGGGGCGGGATCGGCGGCCTCGCCATCGCGCTCGGCCCGCTCGTCGGCGGCGCGATCGTCGACGGCGTCTCGTGGCATTGGATCTTCTGGCTCAACGTCCCGATCGGGCTCGTGCTGGCGCCCCTCGCGCTGGCGCGGCTCGACGAGACGAAGGGGCCGGACTCCAGCCTCGACCTGCCGGGCCTCGGGCTCGTCAGCGCCGGCTTGCTCGGAATCGTGTGGGGCCTCGTCAACGGCAACTCGCACGGCTGGTCGAGCCCGGGCATCGTCGCGGCACTCGTCGTCGGGTCGCTGCTCGTGGCCGCGTTCGTCGGATGGGAGCTGCGCGCCAAGGCGCCGATGCTGCCGATGCAGTTCTTCCGCGACCGGACGTTCTCCCTCACGAACGTCGCGTCGCTGCTGATGTTCTTCGGGATGTTCGGATCGATCTTCCTCCTGGCCCAGTTCTTCCAGACGGTGCAGCACTATTCGCCCCTCGCTTCCGGGCTGCGCATCCTGCCGTGGACGGCGATGCCGATCTTCATCGCACCGATCGCCGGTGCGATGTCCGACCGGATCGGCGGCCAGCGGCTGATGGCGACCGGCCTGGCGCTGCAGTCGATCGGGCTGATCTGGATCGCCGCCGTCACGTCGGTGACGACGCCGTACATCGACCTCGTCGCTCCGTTCGCGATCTCCGGCGCCGGCATGGCGCTGTTCTTCGCGCCGGTGGCGAACGTCGTGCTCAGCGCGGTGCGGCCGGAGCAGGAGGGCAAAGCGTCCGGCGCGACCAACGCGATCCGCGAGCTCGGCGGCGTGTTCGGCGTCGCGGTGCTGGCGTCCATCTTCGCCCGCGCCGGTGGCTACGAAAGCGCGGCGACGTTCGTGCACGGGACGACGACGGCAGTCTTCGTCGGCGGCGGAGTGGTCGCGCTCGGCGCGGTCGCGGCGGCGCTGATCCCTGCTCGGAAGAGGGCCGTCGCAGCGGCACCCGAAGCCGTGCTCGAAGCCGCGTAAACCGGGGGAACCGCATGGTTCCCCCGGTCGCCCCCTCCTTCGGCGCTCGTGGCGGGTTCGTGGTGGCGCTGCGGCGGGAGCGGGGTCCCGCCTTCGCGCGTGGGAGCGCGATCCACCCTGAGCGTTCTCGGTGTGTTGCCTGCCCCGCGCGGCCCGTGGTGCCGAGGCATCCCGGGCCGCTGGTTCGCCTGCGTCTAGGACGCCTGCGGCTGTCCTAGCCTCCGGCTTTGGTCGCTGCGAGCTTCGGGCGAATCAGGCCGGAGGCTAACGCGGCCGTAGGCGCGTTAGACGGAGGCGAACTGATGCGGTCGGGGATGGCCGCAGGCCACCACCGGCCGCACGGCACGACGCGCGGCTAAGAACGCTTTGAGTGGATCGCGCGTGGCCGCGCGCAGCCGGGACCACGCTCCCGGCGAAGCGCACACCAAGAACCGCCATGAGCGCCGAAGGAGGGGGCCACTGGGGGAACCATGCGGTTCCCCCGGTTCAGCGGCCGCCGGCGAGGGCCACGACCGTGCGGCGGTTGCGGCTGACCAGCTTGGCGGCGAAGAGGCGGTCGTCGGCTTTCCTGAAGAGCTCGACGGCCGCCGTGCCGTCTGCCGGGTAGGACGTGGCGCCGAAGCTGACGTGCAGCTCCTCGGACGAGAGCATCCGGCCGAGACGCGAGCTGAGCAGCAGCGCCTCGTCGTGGGGCAGGTCGGTGAGCAGGGCGAACTCGTCGCCGCCGACGCGAGCCAGCTCGTCCGAGCCCTGGACGCAGTCCCGCAGGACCTCGGCCACGCGGCGGATGGCGGCGTTGCCGGCGGAGTGGCCGTGGACGTCGTTGACCTGCTTCAGGTTGTCGATGTCCGCCAGCACGAGCGTGAACGTCTTGCCGGCGCTGCACCGCCGCGCCAGCTGCTCGTCGAACACGCGGGCGTTGCCGATGCCGGTGAGGAAGTCCTTCGACGCGAGCTCCCGCAGCTGCAAGACGAGGTCGCGGTTCCGCCGCGCGAAGCCGCCGACGAGCGCTCCGACGCCCACGAACGTGATCAGGCGGATGACGGTCAGCTCGGTGAACACCTGGGTCGCGGGCATGTGCGGCATCACCACCACGGCGATGGCGTAGAGGCCGGTCGCGATCAGGCCCGCCGCCGCGCCGCGGAACTCGTCCGTGGTGAGCGCAACGATGCAGATCGGGATGTAGAAGAAGGCGCCGATGCCCAGAACGGGCGTCTCGAAGGCGTAGAAGGCCGCGAACACGCCGATATACGCGGCAGCCGCAATGCCGAGGAGGATACGACGACCCGTGGTGCCGCCCGGAGCCACGGTCACAGCGTTGCGGCGGCGCGGCGCGTTCGCCTCCCCCGAACGAGGGGGTCGAGGTCGCTTCTCCGCTGCGCCGACGGGCGCTGCCGCGACAATGGCGGCGTGGCAGCCAACGGAGCGGCGCGTCTGCTCGTCCTCGGCGCCGGTCCGGCGCAGCTCGGCATCCTCGCGGCCGCTCGCCGGCGGGGGCTGACGGTCGTCGCGGCCGACCGCGATCCCCTCGCGCCGGGCTTTCGCCTCGCCGACCGGCGGGCGATCGTCTCGATCGAGGACGAGCCCGCGCTCGAGCGGCTCGCGCGCGCCGAGGAGATCGACGGGATCGTCGCCGCCGGCACCGACCACGCCGTCGCCGCAGCGGCCCGCATCGCCGGGCGACTCGGACTGCCGCATCCGCTGACACCGGAGACGGCGCAGCTCGCGGTGTCGAAGCAGCGGCAGCGCGAGCGGCTCGCCGAAGCGGGGATCGCCCAGCCGCGCTCGATCGTCTGCCGGTCGCCCGAAGAGGTGCTGGCCGCCGCCGACGAGCTCGGGTACCCGTGCGTGATCGAGGCGCCGAATCGTCTCGGCGAGCGCGGCGTCGGGCTCGCGATCGACCGCGACGCGGTTGCCGCGGCGGCGGCTGACGCTCTCGCCGAGTGGCGCGGCGAGCACTGTCTCGTGGAGGAGCTCGTCGGCAGCCGCCTCGTCACGGTCGACGCCTTCTCCGTGGGCGGACGGCTCGTCGCTCTCACCGTGACCGACCGCGAGCAGGCGCCGCCGCCCGCGTTCGGCGTGCCGCTGGCTCAGCTCTGGCCGGCCGCGCTCGACGAGCACGAGGCGGGGGCTGTCGTGGAGCTCGCGGCCGCCGCGGCCGAAGCGCTCGGGGTCGAGACCGGGCCGACGACGACGCAGGTGTTGCTGGGCGAGCGCGGGCCGCTGCTGGCGAAGCTGTCGGCGCGGCTCGGCGGCGGCCACGACGCGGAGCTCTGCCGCGCGGCGTTCGGCGTCGATCTGAACGACCTCACCGTCGCGGCCGCGCTCGGCGAGACCGTCGGGCTCGAGCGGCTCGTGCCGATGCGCCACGCCGGCGGCGCGTGTGTCCGCTTCCTCGTCGCGCCGCCCGGCGAGCTGCAGGAGGTGCAGGGCGTGGAGGAGGTGTCGGAGCTGGACGGCGTGGAGTGGGTGCGCATCTACCGCGAGCCCGGCCACCGCTTCCAGCCGCTGCATCGCGCCTCGGACCGCGCCGGAGCGGTGCTCGTCGTCGGCGCCACGCGCGAAGCGGCTCTCGCCGCCGCCGACGCCGCGGCCGCAGGGATCCGGTTCGTCACCGAGCCGGTCGGAGTCGTGGCGTGAACCGCCGCCGCATCGTCCGCGGCGTGCTGACGCTCCTCGTCACCGCGCTCTGCACGGGCTACATCCTCTGGAAGATCGATCTCCGCCAGACCGGGCACGTGCTCGCGAACGCGCAGCCGTGGTGGCTCGTTCTCTCGCTCGCGATCATGGTCGTGTCGGTCTGGCCGATGGCGTGGCGCTGGCAGCGGCTGCTCGCCGCGCGCGGCGTGCACGAGACGCTGCCGCGGCTCGTCCGCACGTACTTCGTCGGCTACGCCGCAGGACAGGTGCTGCCGACGTCGCTCGGCGGCGACGCGTCGCGCATCTACGAGACGTCGCGCCGGAATCCGGGCGCGGGTGGGGCGGCAGCCGGAACCGTGCTGCTCGAGCGAGGTCTCGGCGGTGTTGCGACGCTGCTGCTCGCCGCGATCGGGTTCGCGCTGGCCATCGGCCACTACTCCGTCGGCGGCTACGTGTGGGTCGAGCTCGCATTCGTCGCCGGCGCCGTCGCCGCCGGAGTGGTGCTCTTCTCGAAGCGGCTGCATCCGGTGCTGCGCTGGACGCAGCCGGCGCTGCGCTGGCTTCGCGTGGAACGGCCGCTACGCGAGGTCTATCTCGGGATGCACTCCTTCGGGCGCGAGCGGCGGCTGCTGATCTGGATGTTCGTGCTGACGGTCGCCGTGCAGGCCGTGCGCGTGCTGGCGATCTGGTCGGTGGGCAAGGCCGTCGGTGTCGACCTGTCGCCGCGGCCGTACTACGTGATGGGGCCGCTGCTGTTCCTCGTCATGCTCGTGCCGTTCACGGTGAACGGGATCGCGGTGCGCGAGGCGTTCTTCGTCAGCTTCCTCACCGCCCTCGGCGTCGCCGCGGCGCCGGCGTTCGCGACGGGCTTCCTCTTCTTCTTCGTGACGATCGCGCTGGCGCTGCCCGGTGCGGCCATCCTCGCCTGGGAGGGGCTGCACGGAGGCAGCCGGGAGGCTGCGGCGCGTTGAGCGACGTCTCGGTCGTCGTCGTCACGTACAACGGGCTGCCCTGGATCGAGCAGTGCCTCGACAGCGTGCAGGGCAACGAGACGATCGTCGTCGACAACGGGTCGAGCGACGGCACGGTCGCGTTCGTGCGGGACCGGTTCCCCGAGGTGGCGATCGTGGAGCAGGAGAACCGCGGGCTTGCCGCAGGCTGGAACGTCGGCGTCGAGCACACGTCAGGCCGTTACGTCCTGCTGCTCAACTCCGACGCGTGGCTGCACGACGGCGCGCTCGACGCGCTCGTCGCGTTCGCGGACGCGCATCCCGAGGCGGCGGTGGTGGGGCCGCGGCTGCGGAACCCCGACGGCTCGCTGCAGCGCTCGGTGCGCGGCTTCCCGACGCTGTGGCGGCTGGCCACGGAGTACTTCTTCCTGCGCAAGCTGGCGCCGCGCTCACGTGCGCTCAACGCGTTCTACGCGGGCGGCTTCGACCACGAGACCGTCTACGACGCGGAGTTCCTGATGGGCGCCGTGTGGCTCGTGCGCCGCGCGGCGATCGCGCAGGTCGGGCCGGCCGACGACAGCTTCTTCCTGTTCAGCGAGGAGGTGGACTGGGCCTACCGCTTCCGGCGGGCCGGCTGGCGGTCGCTGTTCTTCCCCGGCGCGGAGGCGACGCACGTGTATGCCGCGTCGCACAAGGGGAAGCTGTTCGTGGAGATCCAGAAGGGGCATTTGCGCTTCTTCGCGAAGCACCGCGGCATGGCGTACGCGGAGCGCGCGCGACGGCTGCTGCTCGTCGCGCTCGAGCTGCGCGCGCTCGTCTTCCGCGGCGAGCGCGGGCGGATGTACCGGGAGGCGGCGAAGTGGCTCGCGTCCGGACCGACGGCGAGGCTGCTCGGATGAGGCGCGAGCTGTACCGCACGCGCCGCCACAGCGCTCCGTTCCTGCTGCTGGCGATACCGCTGCTCGGGATCGCGTGGCTCTTCCCGACGACCGGCTTCGGGCTGTGGCTGCGTCTCGCCGCGGCCACGCTGCTGCTGCTCCTGCCGGGACGGCTCGTCGCGCGCGCCTTCGGCCGCCGCGGCTCGCCGGCGGCGGTCACGTGGTCGGTCGCGCTCGTGGCGGGCGCGCTCGCGGTCACGTTCGCGGTGCACGGGTCGCTGACGCTGACGCTCGTGCTCGTGCTCGCCGCCGGTGCGGTGGCGCTGCCGTTCTCGTTCCGCAAGGCGGAGGAGCCGTCGCCGCGCGGCCGCGGCATCGTCGCGCTCGTCGGCATCGCGCTCGGCGCCGCCATGTGGGGAATCGAGGGAGTCGTCAAGGGCGACGCGCTCTTCCATCTCGGGCGCGTGCGGAAGCTCGGGGACTTCAGCGCGCTGTCGCTGCGCGCGGTGGACGAGTTCAAGGACGGCGGGCTGCACCCGGGATATGCCTTCCCGCTCTGGCACGGCTGGCTGGCGCTCGTGGCGAAGCTCGCCGGCGTCGACCCGACGTCGGTGATGCTGCACGAGCCGAGCATCCTCGTGCCGATCGCGCTCGTGGTCATGTTCGAGACGGGGATCGTCGTGTTCCGGTCGGTGTGGCTCGGCGTGGCGGCGCTGCTGGCGCAGGTGGCGCTGATCGCGTTCGCCCCGGGCGGCGGCGGTTCGTACACGTCGCTCGAGCTGCCGGGGACGATGGCGCGGCAGCTGCTCGTGCCCGCGGTGATCGCGCTCTTCTTCGAGTTCGTCCGCGGGCCGTCGTGGCAGCTCGCGCTCACGCTCGCGGCCGCCGGGATGGATCTCGCGTTCGTGCACCCGACGTACGCGATGTTCGTCGCGATTCCGCTCGTCGGCTTCGCGCTCGCGCGTGCGCTGATCGCGCGGAGCGACGTGCGCGAGAGCATCGGTGGGCTCGCCGCGTTCTCGATTCCGGTCCTGCTCGTGTTCGCATGGCTGGCGCCGATCGTCGGGGAGACCCAGTCGCACAATCCACCCGCGTCCGAGCTCGCGCGCGCGTTGAAGCAGTACGCCACCGATCTGATCGTCAGCTCGACGCACAGCTACCACCTCGCGCCCGCGCTGGTCGCGCGCACGGGCGCGATCGCGATCGGGGCGCTCATGCTCGTGCCGCTGGCCGGATTCGCGTCGCGTCGGCGCTGGAGCGCGTTCGTGCTCGGCGGGACGTTCATCGTGCTCGTGCTCGAGCTGTCGTCGTTCCTCTTTCCGCACTTCTCCGATCTCGTCTCGCTGTCGCAGTCGCGGCGGGCCGCCGGGTTCATCCCGTTCGCGTTCGCGCTCGCGGGCGGCGCCGCCGTGCTCGCGCGCGTCTTCGGGCGCGTGCTCCTGCCGCTCGCGCTCGCGGCGGGGATCGTGCTCGAGCGGCTGTTCCCCGGCGACTTCGGCACGAAGCTGCACCACGGCGGTCCGGCGATCGTCACGTGGATCGCGCTCGCCGGCGGCGGGCTCGCGCTCGCAGTCGGCACCGTGATCGCGCACCGGCGGCTCGGCACCTTCGAGCGTGCGGGGCCGATCGCCGCGGCGGCAACCGCGCTGTTCGTCCTGCCCGTGGTCGTGCACGGGTTCGCCAACTGGAACGAGGCGAGCGTGCGCGACCCGTACGCGCTGACGCCGGGGCTGGTGGCGTTCCTGCGCGACCGCGTGCCGGAGAAGGCCGTCGTCCTGGGCGACCTGGAGACGAGCTACCGCATCTCCGCGTACGCGCCGGTGTACGTCGTCGTCGCGCCGCCCGTGCACGTGGCGGACACGCGGGCGAACAATCCCTACGGCCGCGCCGCCGACCTGAGGCCGTTCCTCCGGACGGGGAGCCTCGCGACGATGCTGAAGTACCACCCGGGCTGGGTCGTCCTCCGCACGGACGAGACGGCGCCGATCCGCCGTCTGGAGCGGCGCGGCCTGAAGCCCGTCTACCGGGACGGCGGGTTCGTCGTCTTCCGGCTGTGACCCGCGGCATACCATCGACCGCGAGATGAAGCTTCTGCTCGTGACCCTGTACTTCCCGCCGGCCGGCGGCGGCGGCGTCCAGCGGTCGCTGAAGTTCGCGAGCCACCTGCCGGCGCTGGGGATCGAGACGCACGTGCTCGCGCCGGACGATCCGAAGTGGGTGCACGTCGACGCCGACCTGCCGCTGCCGACGCAGGCGTGGGTGCACCGCGCGCGCTACGTCGGCCCGAGCGGCCGACGGATCGCGGACGAGCAGTACGGCCGTTCCGGCATGGACCTCGCGCTGCGCCGCGCGTCGACGTTCGGGCGCCGGCTGCTCGTGCCGGACGAGAACGTGACGTGGAACGCGACCGCGATCCCGAAGGCGATCTCGATCGTGCGCAGCGAGGGGATCGACGTCGTGCTGACGACGTCGCCGCCCGGATCGGTGCACCTGATCGGCGCCGCGGTGAAGCGCGCGACCGGTGTGAAGTGGGTCGCCGACCTCCGCGACTCGCTCGTGCTGCACCCGCATCGCGCCTCGCAGGGGATCGCCGCGGTGGCCAAGCGGAAGACGCGGGCGCGGCAGTCGCCCGGCTCGTCGCCGCGCAGGCGGACGCGATCGTCGCCGCGGCGGAGTCGATCGCCGAGGAGACGCGCGGGCTCGAGCCGCGCGGATCGGTGACCACGATCGCGAACGGCTGCGACTTCGACGACTTCGCCGGGCTCGAGTACACGCGCGGCGACCGCTTCCGGCTCACGCATGCGGGCTCGTTCTTCGGCAAGCGCGACCCGAAGCCGTTCCTGCAGGCGCTGGCCGACTCGGGGCTGGAAGATGTGGTCGTGCGCTTCGTCGGCGACTTCCGCCCGGGCGACCGGGAGTTCATGGAGAAGCTGGGGCTCGGCGACCGCGTCGAGCTGATCGAGTACGTGCCGCGCCGGCAGTCGCTCGCGCTGCAGCGCGACTCGGACGCTCTCCTGCTATTGATTCCCGATGCGGAGGGACGCGGCCGCGGCGTCCTCTCCGGCAAGGTGTTCGAGTACCTCGCCGCCGAGCGGCCGATCCTCGCCGCGGTGCCGCCGGACGGCGCCGCCGCCAAGCTGATCCGCGACACCGGCGCCGGCGTCGTCGCAGCGGCGGACGACGTCGACGCGCTCCGCGTCGCTCTCGTGGACATGCACGCGCGCTGGCGGGACGGGAAAGCTCGACGGCACGCCGCTCTCGCCGGAATGGCACGACAAGCTGTCGCGCGCGCGCCGCGTCGAGGATCTCGCCGACCTGCTGCGGAGCCTCGCGTGACCGCGGTGACGGCCGCGGTGCCGCGCGCCGTGAGCAGCACGCGTCGCGGCGGACTTCTTCTTCCTCGCCACGTTCTTCTGCGTGACCTTCGAGAAGGTGCACTGGAACATCGCCGGCTCGGTCGGGATCGCCGACGTGACTGACGATCCTGTTCCTGATCGCGTTCGTGCTGCACGAGCCGCGGCCCGACGCCGCGCACGACCGGGATCGTGCTCGGTTCTTCCTCGCGTTCCTGCTCGTCTACCTGCTCGGCTTCTTCAACCTCGAGACGAAGCAGGGGTTCGACCAGTTCACCAAGGGCATGGTGAAGTTCGTCCTGCACTTCCTCTTCCTCGCCGCTGCGGTCGCGTATCTCGCGCGGCGCGGCGAGGGGTTCTTCTGGCGGGCGCTCGGCTGGTTCACGGCGGGGATGGTCGCGAACGCGGTGTACGGCGTGCTGCAGCTGCTGGCCGCGCGCGCCGGCCACAACCTCGACCACACGGTGCTCTCCCCGCTGACCGGCGGCGCCAGCTCGATCAACATCTACGGCGCGGTCAACGGGCAGAGCGTCTACCGGCCGAACGCGCTGACCGGCGATCCGAACCACCTCGCGATCATGCTCGACGTGCCGCTGCTCGCCCTGACGCCGGTCTACCTGCGGCTCGAGAAAGGGCACACGTGGAAGCGGCCGCTCGCGTTCGTGCTCGCGTTCCTGCTGCTCGTCGAGTTCGCGACGCTGTCGCGCAGCGGACTGCTCGGGCTCGGCGTCGGCCTGCTCGTGCTCGCGCTGCCGTATCGCCGCTTCGCCGCGACGCGCGCGCTGCTGGTGCCGCTCGGCGCCGTCGCGGTCGTGCTCCTGTACGTCCTCTACTCGCGCTGGCACTACTTCTCGGTCGTCCTGCGCTCGCGCATCGAGACGGGCGGCAAGTCGAGCTCGGCGCACTTCGCCGTCTACGACTTCATCCCGCAGATCCTGCACTCGCACCCGCTGCTCGGGCTCGGGCTGAACAACTTCTCCGTCTACTACGAGTTCGTCACCGGCAAGACGAACTGGGGACCGCACTCGTTCTACGTCGCGCTGATCGTGGAGACGGGGCTGATCGGCTTCCTCGTCTTCGCGCTGTTCCTCCGCTACCTGTTCGTGCGGCTGCGCGCGGCGCGGCAGCTGGGGCGGATGCTGGCGCGTGCGGGCGACTCGATGGGGCCGCGCGTCCGCCCGCTCGCGTGGGGCTTCACCGCCGCGCTGGCGGGGACGATGGCGGCGAACCTCTTCTATCTGACGATGCAGTTCTATTACTTCTACGGCTTCGTCGCGCTGCTGCTGGCGCTGCCGATCGTCTTCGCCGGACGTGCCCGGAAGGTGCATGCATAGTGCATGTGTATATGGTGCAGTGCATGGGCCATATCCAGATCAGGAACGTCCCGGACGACGTGCACCGGACGCTGAAGGTGCGGGCTGCGGCGGAGGGGATGTCGCTGTCGGAGTACCTGCTCGCGGATTTGATCTCGCTCGCGAGCCTGCCGACGCTCGAGGAGCACGTAGCGCGGATGCGCGCACGTCCGATGGTCCACCTCGACGTCCCGGCAGCCGACCTCATCCGCGAAGAGCACGTGCTCGTCGCTGACGCCTCGCTCGTCGAGCGAATCTCGGATCTCCGCGAGACGCTGACGTCGTATGATGCTCGGCATACGTCGCGCTTGCCGAGGCGCTCGCCCTCCCGCTCGCGACGGCCGACCGCAAGTTTGCGCGCGCTCACGATCATCGCGCCGAGATCGTCGCGTATGAGCATGAAGGCTCGTTGCGCATCGCCGTCCTGACGACGTCGTATCCGCGCGGACGCGACGATCCGGCCGGCCGCTTCGTCGCGGACGCGGTCGAGAGCGTGCGCGATCGCGGCGTGCAGGTCGACGTCGTCTCGCCGGCGTCGTTCCGCCACTACGGGATCGCGTACGGCCACGGGATCGTCGGCAACCTGCGTGCGCAGCCGTGGCGCGTCCTGCTCGTGCCGGCGTTCCTCCGCTCGTTCCGCCGCGCGGCCGCGCGGGCGGCGCGCGACGCCGATCTCGTCCACGCGCACTGGCTCGCCGCCGGCGCCGTGGCCGCGACGCTGGACCGGCCGTACGTCGTCCAGGTCTGGGGGACCGACGTCGAGCTGGCGCGCCGCGTGCCGTGGCTCGCGCGGCCGGTGCTCGAGCGGGCGCGGCTGGTGATCGCCGCGTCGAACGCGCTGGCGGAGGACGCGCGGCGGCTCGGCGCGAAGGAGGTGCGCGTCGTGCCGAGCGGCGTCGCCATCCCGGAGTCGGTCGGCCCGTCGGAGGAGCCGCCGCACGCGCTGTACGTCGGCAGGCTCTCGGCCGAGAAGGGCGTACTGGAGCTGGTGGAGGCGTGTGCCGGGCTGCCGTTCCTCGTCGTCGGCGACGGGCCGCTGCGCGCGCGCGCTGCCCGGAGCCGTCGGCTTCGTCCCGCCCGGCGAGCTCGGCCCGTGGTACGAGCGCGCCGCGGTCGTGGTCGCGCCGTCGCGGCGCGAGGGCTACGGCGTCGTCCCGCGCGAGGCGATGGCGTGGGCGCGGCCGGTGGTGGCGACCGCCGTCGGCGGGCTCGTCGACGCGGTCGAGGACGGCGTCACGGGACTGCTCGTTCCTCCCGGCGACACCGCGGCGCTGCGCGCTGCGGTCGAGCGGCTGCTCGGCGACGCGGAGCTGCGCGCGCGCCTCGGCGCGGCCGCGCGGGAGAAGGCGCAGCGTGAGCTGTCGTTCGACGTCGCGGCGGAGCGGCTGCAGGCCGTGTACGAGGAGGCGCTCGCGTGAGGGTGGGCCTGTATCTCCATGCGCTCCGCGTCGCGCGCCCGCGGCAGCTGCGTGCGCGCGCGGCGCGTCCGTTCGCGCGGCGGCGCTTTCCGGGCGGAGCTCCTCCGGGCGACGCGGGACCGGTTCCGGCCGCGGAGGAGCTGTGGCGCTCGCCGGCGTTCGAGCCGGGACCCGCGCCCGATCCGGCCACGCGGCTCGGCGCGTTCCACGCGCAGTACGGCGAGGACGTCCTCGCGGCGGCGCGCGCGGGCGACGCGGAGCAGGCGCGCGCGCTCGTCGACCGCTGGATCGACGAGCATCCGCCGCGCGACGACGATGCGTGGCACCCGTACCCGCTGTCGACCCGTCTCGGCAACTGGGTCGCGGCCCTGACGCTCGTGCCGGAGCTCGCGTCGCCGCGGCTGTCCGAGAGCCTGTGGCGGCAGCTGCGCCGGCTCGAGGCGAACATCGAGGACGACGTCCTCGGCAACCACGTGATCCGCAACGCGCGCGCGCTCGTGCTCGGCGGCGCGGCGTTCGACGACTCGCCGACGATCCGGCGCGGCATCGACCTGCTGCGGCGCGAGCTGCCGGAGCAGGTGCTGCGCGACGGCGGCCACTACGAGCGGAGCCCCGTCTACCACCTCGTCGTCCTGCGCGACCTGCTGGAGGTGCAGGCCGTGTCGCCGCACTCGTGGATCGGCGACGCGATCGACCGGATGCGCGCGTTCGCGGCCGCGCTCGCGCGTCCCGACGGAGAGCCGGCGCTGTTCAACGACGGCGGGCTCGACCAGGCGCCGAAGCTCGAGCTGCCGGACCCGCAGGACGGGCTCGTCGTGTTCGAGGACTCCGGCTTCGCCGTCGTCCGCGAAGGCCCGCTCTGGCTCGTGTTCCGCTGCGGCCCGTTCGCGCCCGACTATCTCCCGGCGCACGCGCACGCGGACGCGCTGTCGTTCCAGCTCTGGTGGGACGGACGGCCCGTGCTCGCGGATGCGGGCACGTACACGTACGAGCCCGGGCCGGAGCGCGACTGGTTCCGCGGCACCGCGGCGCACTCGACCGTGCGCGTCGACGGCCGCGACCAGTTCCGGCTGTGGGGCGCCTTCCGCTCCGGCCGGCTGCCCGAGGTGAAGTTCCGCTTCGCGCGCGACGGCGTGCTCGAGGCGAGCGTCCGGCTCGGCGCGGCGCGTCCGCCACACGCGCAGGCTCGAGTGGAGCGGCGACGAGATCCTCGTCCGCGACCTCCTGGACGGCCTGAAGAAGCACCGGCTCGAGAGCCGGCTCGTCTGGGCGCCCGGGCAGAGCGGACGAGCGCGTGGAGCTGGCCGTCTACGGCGAGGGCGAGCGCCGCGAGGAGCCCGCGTGGGTCTCGGAGCGCTTCGGCGAGCGCGTGGAGACGCGCGCGACCGCGGTCGTCGCGTCGAAGCTCGAGCTCCCCGCCGAGCTCGGCTTCCGGATCCGCTGCCTAGAATGACGTGATGTCAACGGGAGAGGTGAACATGGAGCTCGATCGCAGCAAGCTTGCGTCGTCGTCACGGGCGGCGGCGGCTTCATCGGCGGGCATCTCGTCGCCGAGCTGCTGCGCCGCGGATTCGAGCGCATCCGCGCCGTCGACATCAAGCCGCTCGGCCGCTGGTACCAGCGCCCGACGGCGTCGAGAACGTCGTCGGCCGACCTGCGCGAGACGGACGCCTGCCGCGACGCCGCGGCCGGCGCGACGACCGTCTTCAACCTCGCCGCCGACATGGGCGGCATGGGCTTCATCGAGAACAACAAGGCCGTCTGCATGCTCTCGGTGCTGATCAACACGCACATGCTGATCGGCGGCGCGCGACGCCGGCGTCGAGCGCTTCTTCTTCGCCTCGTCCGCGTGCGTCTACGCCGCCGACAAGCAGACGGACACCGACGTCACGGCGCTGAAGGAGGCGGACGCCTACCCGGCGATGCCCGAGGACGGCTACGGCTGGGAGAAGCTCTTCAGCGAGCGCATGTGCCGCCACTTCAGCGAGGACTTCGGCATCTCCGTCGCGCGTGGCGCGCTTCCACAACGTCTACGGCCCGCACGGCACCTGCGACGGCGGCCGCGAGAAGGCGCCGGCGGCGATCTGCCGCAAGGTGATCGCAGGCGCAGCTCGACGGCACGAACGCGATCGAGATCTGGGGCGACGGCGAGCAGACCCGCAGCTTCATGTACATCGACGACTGCGATCGAGGCATCCTCGCGGATCATGGAGAGCGACATGACCGAGCCGATCAACCTCGGCACGTCGCAGCTCGTCACGATCAACCAGCTCGTCGACATCGTCGAGGACATCGCCGGCGTCAAGCTCGAGCGCAACTACAACCTCGTCGGCCCCGCAGGGCGTGCGCGGCCGCAACAGCGACAACACGCTGATCCTCGAGCAGCTCGGCTGGGAGCCGTCGATCACGCTCGAGGACGGGCTCGCGAAGACCTACGCGTGGATCTACGACCAGATGACGAGCGGCGCGCGCGACGAGGCGGCGCTGGCGTTCAGGGTGCCTGAGAGCGCGTGAACCAGAACGGTCGCGTGTGTTCGACCTGCTGCGGCTCGTAGTCCGCGCCTCCGGTCTGTTTCCAGTCCCGACATCCGCGGCACAGCTCCGGAAGCTCGTCCCAGCGGTGTCCACAATGGAGTGAGCGCGCAGGCGAAGCCCGAGCTGCGCCCAGAGTTCGCGCACGCTCGACTCCGGCGGCGCTTCCGACGGAGAACGCGCCCTCGTAGTCGACTGCGCAGGCGGTCGCTCGACCGTCCTGCAGGATCGCCATCGTATTGTTCGCCCACGGACAGGCGATCCTGAACGCCGTCTCGTGGTCGATGTTCGACGCGCGCACCGTGCCGGCGGCGCTCCATTCGAGCATGCGCCGCACCTTCACCTCGGCGCCACGCTCGTGCCAGTACGCGCGGAAGTCGTCGAACTCGTGCCGGTTCGCGTCCATCACCGAGTACTGGCAGACGACGACCGGATAGATCGACCGCGTCGTTCCCGGCGTCGCAAGAGCTCCTCGACCGACGCGTAGATCCCGTCGCGGTCACCGCCGACCCGGATCAGCCCGAACGTCTCCTTCGTGAAGCCGTCGAGACTGAGGATGAAGCGCTGAGCAGAATCGAGCACGCGGTCGATGTTGTCCCACCGGTCCAGCAGCGTTCCGTTCGAGTTCCGGACGATGTTCGCACAGCCCGCGTCGGCCGCGTAGGCGAGCCAGTCCCACAGCTCTCCGCGGTAGCCCAGGATGAGGGCCTCCCCGTAGAACGTCGGCCAGAGCTCGGTCCCCGGAGCCTCGCGGCCGACCTCCGTGACGATCCATTCCACAGCCAGCCCGCGGAGCATGTGACGCCGGGGCCGCAAGAGCTCCCGATGGGAGCAGTGAACGCACCGCATATCGCGGTGAGGAGTGCTCTCGACCACGAGCTGCGGCGGAGAACGCCCAGTCCTGCAGCCCCGTTTCGAAGTACGTGAGCAGACGATCCTGGTCCGCGACGGTCAGCGGCATGACGCGACGATACGCGGCGATCGCGCTGCGCTCATCAGCGGATTGCCGCAGGTTCTCTGCGGCCGCACCGTCGGCGCGCTCTAGCCGGCGAGTCGGTCGTCCGCGGCGCAGCGCGTCGATCGAATACCGGATATCGCCACGGAGTGCGCCGGCGAGGGCGGCAGCGAGAGCACCTCGGCGCCGGCGCGCTCGGCCACGGGGAGCGCCTGCTGGTCCGGATAGCGCTCGCGATACCACGTCAGCGTGTGCACCGGCAGGAAGTGAATGCTCGTGGAGACGCCCTCGTCGGCGAGCGCGCGCTGGTACTCGTCGCGCGTGCCGCCCGCGCGCGGCGTCGATGCGAACGATGTAGAGGTGCAGCGCGTGCACGTTGCGAGGATCCCGCGCAAGCGGCGTTATACCCTCCAACCCGGCGACGGCATCGTCGTACAGCGCGAACTGGCTCCGGCGGATCTCGGCGTGTCGCTCGACCTTGTCGAGCTGGACAGAGCGCGATCGCCGCGAGCACGTCGGCGAGGTTCGCCTTGTGTGCCGGCGCGACGAGGTCGTAGATCGTCCCGTCTCCACGACGCATCAGCCGGAGACCTTCGATCGCCGCGGCGACATCATCACTGTTGTCATTTTCAGCGATCCCGCCTTCGCCCGCCGCCACGTTCTTCGTCGCATAGAGGGAGAAGCAGGTCGCGTCCCGATCGAGCCGCCGCTTGCGCCCCCGGTCGACTCGGTCTCGACCGCGTGCGCGGCGTCCTCGACGATCGGGAGGCCGAGCGCCACAGCGATGCGGAGATCGCCTGCATGTCGCACGGCTCGCCGGCGAGTGGACCGGATCAGCGCTTTCGTCCGCTCGGTGACGCGCGGCTGCGGCGCGACCGGGTCGATGTTCAGGGTCGCCGTCGACCGTCGACGAACACCGGCCGCGCCCCCGCGTGCACGACCACGTTGGCCGTTGCGGGCCAGGTGATCGGAGACGTGATCACCTCGTCGCCCGGGCCGACGCCCACGGCGAGCAGGGAGAGGTGCAGCGCCGCCGTTCCCGAGGAGACGGCAAGCGCGTGCTTCGCCTGGGCGTACTCGGCGAACCGCCGCTCGAGCTCCGCCGCCCTGGGTCCGGTCGTGAGCCAGCCGGAACGGAGCGTCTCGGCGACTGCGGCGATCTCCTCTTCGCCGATCGCCGGCGGCTGGAAGCCGATCCTGACTTTCTTCGAGGCCGGCGCGCTGCCCATGACGGAGAGCCTACGGGAGCGCGGAGCCGACGGACGGGTCTGGTACGTTGGTTCGCGTCGGCTGAAACCGCGCCGGACGAGTTGCCATGTCGATAACCGACGTCTCAGCCAAGACCGAATACGGACTCCGCCGCGGTGCGGAGGAGTTCCCGTTGATGGTCGTCATCGCGGTGATCTATCCATGCAACCTCGGCTGTCCGTTCTGTCCCTACACGGACGGAAACTCGGATATTCGGCGCTTCTACCACGAGCACGGCGGCGATCTGATGCCGGTCGAGCTGTGGAACAAGATGGCCGACGAGTGCGGCGAGTACGGCGCGTGGATGCGTGTCACCGGCGGCGGCGAGCCGATGTTGCACCAGCACATGACGGAGATGATCGAGTACGCGAAGGCTCAGGGCGCGCGCGTCTGGTTGAACACGAACGGCAGCATGCTCGGGCCACGCCGAAGCTGCACGACCGCCTGCGCCGGCTGATCGGCGCCGGCGTCGATCTGATCGAGTTCCGATGGATGCGGCCGATGCCGCCGCATACGCGCTCCTGCGCCCGCCGCACGGCGGCCCGCCGCGCCACCCGCAGAAGTGGTGGGATCACCATCTCGACAACATCAAGTCGGCGCTCGAGGTCCGGACGGAGCTCGAGACACCGACTCGCATCGTGGTCTCGATGATCCGGCAGGAGGCGATGGAGGCGAAGCTCGAGGAAGCCATTCGCTTCTGGCTCGAGGAGATCGGCGTCGACGACGTGATCACGCGGAAGTATCTGACGTGGGACGACAACACCACGCTTCCGTTCGGATCGGCGCTCGACAAGCACCTGTATTCGGAGTTGCCGGCCGAGAAGGCCGAACCGTGCGTCTGGCCCTTCGAGCGGCTGAATGTCGACACGCTCGGGCGGGTTGCGCTGTGCGGCCAGGACATCTCGTTTCGCACGTCGGAGCTGTTCCCGAACGCGAACGACTCCTCGCTGAAGGAGATCTGGAACGGAGAGACCTTCAGCTGGTACCGCGGGATGCATCTCGACGGACGCGGAACCGAGTGCTTTCCGTGCCGCGGGTGCTCCGCCTGGCTCGCCGGGGTCCGTGACTGGGAGTACGGCTGGCTGCGCGTGCTGCGAAGACCTCGGGGGAGCACGTGAAGAAGGTCATCGAGCGCGACCTCGGCGCCGAAGTCGACGTGTACCAACCCAACACCTAGCGGCGCGTCGTCGGCAGGCCCGCGAGCGATGACAGAGCCGGTCGAGATCAATCGCGGCTACGTGTCAGGAGGCCTGCTTCCGGCCGGCGGCCGGGAGTCGTGGTCTCGCGCGCTCCGTTCACTCACCAGGTCCGAGCCACTCGGCGGTGCGCGACACGGTCGTGGTGCCGATGCCGTCCGTCTTGCCCTGGTGCCGATGCTGCTGATCGAGGCAGCAGTGGCGCCTCGGGCTCGAGCTCTATCTGGCCGTACGGGGACCCCGGCTCGATGGCATTCACGGCGATGCTCTTGAGCACGTCGACGAATTCGTCCGCCAGTACCCGTTGCACCCCGTACCCGATCGTCTGCAAGGCGCTCGAGCTGGCGTACCTTCGCGCTGAGCTTCCTCGACACACGCCACGCCCGGCGCCGATGTGCTCGAGATCGCGATCGGCGACGGCACTCTGTCGGAGAAGGTGTTCCCTGCGGGGACAGGCGTGATCGCCACTGATATCGCTCCGTACAGCCTGCGGCACGCGGCGGCGATGGCGCATGTACTACGACACCAAGCTCTGGTCTGTGATGCACTTGCTCCGCCGTTCCGGCCCGGGTCGTTCGATCTGCTCGTCGCCAACGACTTCCACCACGTGACGGGCAAGAAGGCGACCGTGAAGGCGTGGACGGAGCTCGCCGATGTCGTGATGTACGACGAGAACACACCTGAGTGGGCGAGCGGCTGGCGCCGCCCGTTCATGCTCGCGCGGCTCGGTGCGCGGAAGACAAGCGCGCGCGTCGCTTCCGCGATCGAGCGTGCTCACCTACAGCATCTGGAGACCCGTGAGCAGCTCGAAACGACGGTGCCGGACGACTGCGAGCTTTCCTCGACGACATCAGACTGTCTGGAGACGCAGAGCGACATTCTCCCTTCTGGCTCTGCTCTCCAGCGCGCTCCGTTCTACGGGACCACCGACACCAGCCGTCGTGAAACGCATCATCTCGGCCCCCTGGCCAGGATTGCGCTCCCGTTGTCCTCGCGCCTGGTGAAGGCGTTGATCCGGTACGACAGCGTCCAGGATCGCGACCGTGACGCCTACATCTCGTTCACGCTGGTGCGGCGGGCCCCGCGGGCCACGGCGCAACCGCGCTTCGTCTGCCCCGATTGCGCGGCTCGATTGCAATCCGCCCGAGGCGTGTCCCACTGTGGGAGGGCTTTCGCCGAGATCGACGGGATGCTGTTCATGTTGCCCGAGGAGTTCCGACAGATCGAGACGGAATACAGCGAAGAGCTCGCGCGAACCGTCCCGGCCGAGCATCTCTGAGGGGGCGCCCGAGTAGCATCGACGGCGTGACTGCAGTTGCGCTCGAGCCCATGGGGCCCGAGCGCCTCGAGTCGACGCTTCATTGGCTCCAGGATCCGGACCTGCGTGCGGCGATCGACTCCGGCGGGCCGCTGACCGCGGACGAACATGCCGCGTACTGGAAGCGCCGCTTCGCGTCGGCGAGCGAAGAGAACTACGTCGTTCTCTCGGACGGGCGTAGCGGGTGGACTGCGGATTGCTGATCGACGGGCGGCGCCGGAAGGCCGAGCTCTGGCTCTTCCTCGGCGACCCGACAGACGCGGGGCTCCGGCGTCGGGCGTGCGGCAGCCCGGGCCTTGCTCGAACGCGTGTTCGGCGGATCTTCAGCTGAACCGCGCTGCTGTGCGCGTGCTCTCGACGAATCCCGGCGCGCTTCGGTTCTGGCGGTCGCTCGGCTTCGTCGAGGAAGGCCGCCTTCGCGAGGACTCCGGCGCCGCCAACTCCATCTGGCTGGGGATCCTGCGCCGCGAGTGGGAGGCCGCTGCGTGAGCATCGAGGTTGACGTCGTCTACGACGGGCTCTGCCTGTTCTGCCTGCGGAGCCTCCGCGTCGTTCGCGCGCTCGACGTCCGGCATGCGCTGGAGTTCCACGATGCGAACGACCGCGACGCCGTGTTGGCGCGGTTCCCGTCGCTCGCTGAGGCGGAGCTCGACGACGCGATGTACGCGGTCGACGGGAGCGGGCGCGTATACCGCGGCTTCTATGCGTTTCGCCGGATCGCGCGGACGACGCCGCTCGAGTGGTGGTTGCTGCCGCTGCTGTACTTCCCGGGCGTGAACCGGGTCGGGGAGCGCGCGTACGGCCTCGTCGCGCGCAACCGCAGCCGGCTCGGCTGTCGCGTCGAGGACGGCGGAACAGGCGGTGCATGACCTGTTCGTGAGCCCGGGCTGGTGGCCGCAGCTCGCGCCGCAGACTCAGGCTTTCATTCGCTTCGGATACGGCGTCTGCATGCTCGGCATGCTCGCGCTCGCACTTCCGCACGCGCGCCGCTTCTTCGTCAGCGAGCGCTGGGGCGGGTATGCCCGATCGTCCCGCTTCACCGACGCGGTGCAGAACCCGTTCGTCATGCCGATCGTCTACTGCGTCTGGGTCGCGAGCGCAGCGCTGCTCGTGTCGGGACGATGGACGGTCTGGGCTGCGCTGATGAATCTCGTGATCTGCCGCGAGCTGTTCATCAGGATGCGCTGGAACGGTGTCCTGCGCGGCATGGGCGCTCCCGGATTCATCGCCTACTGGACGGGCGCGGCGGTCTTTCTCCTGGAGCTGACGTCGCGATACGCGGCATCGGCCCGTCCGCTAGCGCTTCTCGCCATCCAGGTCGACTTCGCGTTCATCTTCCTCTCGGCGGGGATCTACAAGCTGAAGGCCGGCTACCGGCGCAACTACGGCGTCGACCTCGGTCTCGTCAACCCGGAGTGGGGTTACTGGTGGCGCCGCTATCTGAGGCTTCCCCCGGAGAATCCGGTCTTCGCCGCGCTGAACCAGCTCGGCTGGGCGACGGAGGTCGTCGCTGCCGTCCTGATGCTCGTCCCATCGACCCGGTCCCTCGGCGGCGCGATCATCGTGCTGACGTTCGCGCTGATCGCGACGCAGATCAGACTGGGGCTGCTTTGCGAGATGGTGATTCTCGGCGGCGTGTTCTTCTTCAGCCCGGGCAGCGCCGCGCGGTCTCGTCGATTCGCTGTTCTCGTGGGTCCCCGCAGGCGAGCGGCTCGCCCCAGTCCGTGGGCTGGCTCGTCACCGCGTTGACCGTCTTCCTGTGGGCGTACATCGCGCTGCTGCCGTTCGCGCACCTCGGTCTGTCCGCGAACCTCTACCGCCGCCGAGCGCTGCGGCCGCCGTTCCAGCGTGCGCTCGAGCGCTACACCAATGCGTTCGGGATCATCGTCTGGCGGGTCTTCTCGGTCGATGTCGTCGGCTTCTTCATCAAGATCCACCGCGCGCCTCGCGCAGATCTCTCGCAGCAGACGCTCGTATCGCGCTGGGGCTGGAGCAACGGCTTGCGCTACGCGCAGGTCGCCGAGGCGATCGCGGTCACGACGCTCTTCACGACGTTGAAGTACTACCCCAGCAACAACGCCTTGTTCGTCGAGCAGTCCTGCGCTACGCACGGACAGTGCCGCACGGCGACGACGAGCTGCTCGTGTTCGAGTACGTGAGTGTCCTCAAGGAGCCCGGGCGCTGGGAGCTCCGGCCCACGTCCGAATACATCGTCGACGTTCCCGCCGGAACGGTGGAGGAGCGCGTGCTGGACGAGCGGGTGTCCGCGCGGGCTGCGCACGAGCACTCGCCGGTGCACGAGGGCGCGCGGCCCGGAACCTACGCGCCGGCTCGCAGCTGATGTGCGGCATCGCGGGCGTCTTCGGTCGTGGCGACGCGGCGACCGTCGCCAGGATGGCCGCGCTCCTGCACCATCGCGGACCGACGACGAGCTGCTCGTCTCCGGCGCCGACTTCGCGCTCGGCGCGCGCCGGCTCAGCATCGTGGACGTCGAGGGCGGCCGACAACCCGTCGCCAACGAGGCGGAGACCGTCTGGGCGGTCCAGAACGGCGAGCTCTACAACTTCCGCACCATCCGAGGGGATCTGGTTGCCGCCGGTCACACCCTGCACACGCACTGCGACACGGAGATCCTGCCGCATCTGTTCGAGCGGGACGGCGCGCGCCTGCCGGAGAGCCTCCACGGCATGTTCGCGTTGGCGGTCTGGGACGGCCGCAACCAGAGCGGCTTCCTGGCGCGCGACCGCACCGGGAAGAAGCCGCTCTACTATCTCCAGGACGGCGGCGCGCTTTACTTCGCCTCTGAGATCAAGGCGCTGCTCGAGGTACCGGCCTTCGAACGGCGGCTCGAGCTCGAGGCACTCCACCACTATCTGAGCTACAAGCACGTTCCGCATCCGCTCTCGATCTTCCAGCGCATCCAGGCGCTGCCTCCTGGATCGAGACTTCTCTTCCGGCCGGGTGCGGCGCCGGTCGTCGAGCGGTACTGGAGCCCCTCCTTCGCGTCCGAGACCGCGGTCGGCGAGGAGGAGGCGGCGGACCGGCTGCTGGAGCTGCTGCGAGAGGGGGTGCGCCGACGACTCATGAGCGACGTCCCGATCGGGTTCTTCCTCAGCGGCGGAATCGACTCGAGCCTGTCGACGGCGCTCGCGGCCGAGCTCTCGTCCGGCCGGTCAAGACGTTCACGCTCACCTACGGATCGGGTTCGTCGACCGAGGGCAAGGACGACGACCGGCGCTGGGCGCGCTGGGTCTCCGAGCGCTACGGCACCGAGCATCACGAGGCGACGATCGAGTTCAGCCACTTCCCGGACACGATCGGCCCATTCTCCGCTGCTTCGACGAGCCGTTCGCCGGCGTCGTTTCGACGTACTTCCTCTCCGAGCTGATCGCCGAGCACGTGAAGGTGGCCGTGTCCGGCGACGGAGCAGACGAGCTGTTCGGCAGCTATCTCTCGCACCGGCTCGCGTTCCCGCTTGCGGGGCAGGGGCCGCCGTCGCCCGGCGACGCCGGCCGCCCGGAACTCGACCGGCTCAGAGGTCTGCCCGACTGGGAGTGGCGGTCGCGCCTGCTCGTGTTCGACGAGGACGCGAAACGAAGCCTCTACACGCCGGAGATGCAGGAGGCGACGCGTGCGTTCGACACGCCGCACCATCTTTGCGCGACCGCGTTCGAGAATCTGACCGCGACGGATCCGCTCAATCGGATCCTCGAGGCCGAGTTCCGCACGATCTTTCCCGATCAGGTGCTCACCTTCGTCGACCGGCTGTCGATGGCGCACTCGCTCGAGGTGCGCACCGCGTATCTCGACTCGGACGTGGTCGAGTACGTCACGTCTCTTCCGGGCAGCCTGAAGATCCGAGACGGAGAGACGAAGTACCTGCTGAAGCGGGTGGCCGAGCGCTACTTCCCGGCGGAGATGGCCTGGCGCGCGAAGGAAGGCTTCGTGATGCCGGTGACGGACTGGCTCCTCCGCGACCTCGAGGAGTACGTCCGCGACATCCTCGGCGAGACTGCGCTCCGGCGTTCGGGGATCTTCGACGCGGCAGCGGTGGGCGAGCTCGTCGACCGCTTCTACCGGGAGAGCGGCGACTACGCCTTCGGCAACAGGATCCTCGCCCTCGTCGTGTTCCAGGAGTGGCACGACCTGTACCTGGGCGGCGGAGCGTGACGACCGTCGGGGTACTGCAGCCTGGGTACCTGCCCTGGCTCGGCTACTTCGACCTGATGCGATCGGCCGACGTCTTCGTCGCCTACGACGACGTCCAGTTCGACAAGCACGGCTGGCGCAACCGCAACCGCGTCAAGTGCGAGCACGGTCTCCAGTGGCTCACGGTGCCGGTGCGGCATCACGGCCTGGGGAAGCCTCGTATCGTCGACGTGGAGGTGGACTCGTCGAAGGACTGGGCCCGGAAGCACGTCGCCACGATTCGCCAGTGCTACGCCCGCGCCCCCTACCTCGAGCCCTACGCGTCCGAGCTCGAGGAGACGCTCGCGCAGCCGTGGCAGCGGCTCGCCGACCTCGATCTGGCCGTCTCGGCCCTGCTCGCCGGCTGGCTCGAGGTCGATACGACCGTGGCGCGGTCGTCGGATCTCGGCGGCGGCGGATCGCCCAGTGAGCGGCTCCTCGAGCTTTGCCTCGGGCTCGGGGCTGACCGCTACAGGAGCGGCGAGGCCGCCCGCGAGTACCTCGACGTCGAGCTGTTCCACCGCAACGGCGTCGAGGTGGAGTGGCAGAATCTCGACCACCCGGTCTACCCCCAGCAGCACGGCAGGTTCGTCTCGCACCTTTCGGCGCTCGACGTGATCCTCAACTGTGGAGACAAAAGCGCCGCGGTACTGGCCGCGGCAGGAGCGAAGCACGCGTGAAACGGATACTCGTCACCGGCGGCGCCGGCTTCATCGGCAGCAACTTCGTGCACCACATGTACACGAAGTACCCCGACTACCACTTCAAGGTCGTCGACAGCCTCACGTACGCCGGCAACGTCGAGAACCTGCCGAACGGCGGCTTCGGCGACGAGCGCTACGAGTTCTGGTACGGCGACGTGAGGAACGGCGAGCTGATGGACACGCTTGTCGGCGACTCCGACGTCGTCGTGCACATGGCGGCCGAGACGCATGTCACCCGCTCGATCTACGACAACCGCCTCTTCTTCGAGACCGACGTGCTCGGAACCCAGACGGTCGCCAACGCCGTCGCGAAGCACGGCGACCGCGTCGAGCGGTTCATCCACGTGTCGACGTCCGAGGTGTACGGAACAGCGGACTCCGCCGCCATGGACGAGGAGCATCCGCTGAACCCGATGAGCCCGTACGCATCGGCAAAGTGCGGCGCCGACCGGCTCGTCTACTCGTACTGGGCGACCTACGGGGTTCCCGCGGTGATCGTCCGTCCGTTCAACAACTACGGCCCGCGGCAGCATCTGGAGAAGGTCGTGCCGCGATTCATCACCAGCTGTCTCCTCGGGGAGCAGCTCACCGTGCACGGCGACGGGACGGCCGCGCGCGACTGGCTGTACGTCGACGACCACTGCGACGCGCTCGACCGGATCGTGCACGCCGACCGGGAGATGGTCGAAGGACAGACGTTCAACGTCGGCAGCGGCCGTCACATCACCATCCTCGAGATCGCCCGAAGGTGGTCGCGGCGATGGGCGAGCCCGAGGAGAGGATCTCGTTCCTCGGCGATCGGCCCGGCCAGGTGTTCCGCCACACGTGCGACGCGACGCGGCTCCACGAGGTGCTCGGCTGGGAGTCGCAGATGTCTCTTCGAGGAAGGTCTCGAGCGAACGATCGCCTGGTACCGGGACAACGAGGAGTGGTGGCGTCCGCAGATGTGGATGCGCCACATCCCGATCGTGACCGCGTCCGGTCGCCGCGAGATGCACTGAGCGGCGTGGTCGAGCTTCTCCGCAGGATCCACCACTCTCTTCCGCCGCCGTTGAAGACGGTGAGCTCGTCGGCGATCGAAACCGCCGGACCCTGAGAAACCGACAGCGCGGGCTCGTCCGTGCACCGGTTGTCGCGGCTCTCGACGTGGTCAACGTCGTGACGAAGCCGCGCGTCGCCGCGCAGCGTCTCTTCGGGTGGTGGTGGTGGCGGTCGCCGAACCGGCCCTGGCTGGACGATCGCACCTACGTCGATCTCGTGCATTCGTTTCCGCCGGGCACGCTGGGCCTCGACCTCGGCTCGCGAGTCCCAGTCAGGCCCGACGCGATCACGCTCGACATCGACCCCGGGCCGGAGGTTGACGTCGTGGGCGACGGGCATCACCTCCCGTTCGACGACGGCACCTTCGACTACGCCTGGTCGAACGCCGTGCTGAGCACGTCCGAGAGCCGGCACGAGTGGCGGCCGAGATCGTCCGCGTCCTGAAGCCCGACGGCCTGGCGATCATCAACGTCCCGTTTCTCGAGAACGTCCACAACTGGCCCGACGACTACTACCGGTACACGCCGAACGGTCTGCGGGTGCTCTTCCGCGAGCTCGAGGAGCTGCACAGCGGCATCTCGGCCGGGCCGAGCCAGGTTCTGCCCGACTTGATCGAGTACTACTCCGTCGGCTTCTCGGAGCTGCAGCAAGGCCGGTTGTTTCCGAACCTGGTGACAGTCGTCGTCGGCACCGTGCTGCTGCCTCTGCGCGCGCTGGACCGCGTGTTCCGCCGGCGGCCGACGTACTGGCGCTGGGCGCGCAGCTACTACTACGTCGGGCAAGCCCGTCCACGCAGACGCCGCTGGCGCGGCGGTCGCGCCGGCTCACTCGCGGGTGGTGTTCGTCACGCCCGACCAGGGCGGAGGGTTCGAGGAGGTGATGGGTGAGCGCACGGACGACATGGTGGCCGTGTTGCGCCGCAAGGGAGTCGAGGTCCTGACGCTTCCGGCCGGCGGAGTCGTAACCGACGAATCAGGACCTTCGTCGCGGTCCGCGCGCGCCGCAGGCGTTACCGAACGGACGCGATCATCGCGCCGAACATGAACTACTTCCTCAAGGCGCTGCTCCCTCCGGAGAGCGTCCTGGCGGGGTCGACCGCTCTACCGGTGCTGCTCTGGGACGATCCCCTCGGCGCTCTCGCGTTGTGGCTGCTCGACCGGCGCGGGACCCCGATGGGCTGGTTGGGCGGGGAGGCCGACGAGGACGTCCTGTCTCTGTTCCGCGGCATCGTCGGCACCGGCGGAGCACGGCACTTCTCCTGGGACTCGGGGCATGTCGCTGCGGTGGACGAGCTCGGACTTGTTGACCCGACCGCTGTGAGCTGGTACCCGATCGCGACCTACGAGCCGTTCCTCGCTCAGGGCAGGCGCGGGCCGGTCGACGAGCGCTTCGACGTCGCGTTCTGCGGGAATGTCTATCCGTTTGCGATCGAGCAGAGCAATTTCGCCGGCGACGATCTCTTCGTCGACTTGACCGATCGCATCTGCGCAGAGAAGTCGCGCCACCTCGACCGGCCGGTGTGGGAGCTGCTCAAAGCGGAGATCGCCGCGCTGCCGGAGGATGTGCGCCGAGAGCATGGCCTCGACGTTCACCGGGCGTCGTTCTGGGACTACTACGTCTACCTGGTCTGGATGGCTTCGACGACGCGCGTGCGCCTGGACTTGCTCGGCGCAATAGGCCGCAACGTGGACGTCTTCGGCGTCTTCGGCGACCCGGACAGCGTCGGTCTGCTCAAGCGGCATCCGAATCTCGTCTACCGAGGGAGCGCTCACCACTCCCGCGAGCTCCCCGGCGTGTTCGCAAGCGCCCGCGTCAACGTCTGCCCGAGCAACTGCCTGATCCACAGCGGGGTCCCCTCGAAGTTCGTCGACTGCATCGCGAGCGGAGGGTTCGCGCTCGTCGACCCCAAGCCCGATCTCGTCACGCTCTTCGGGCCTGAGATCGAGGCGATCTTCTTCCGCGACGGCGATGAGCTCAAAGCGAAGGTCGAGTACTTTCTCGAACGGCCACGCGAGCGGCGAGAGATCGTCGAGGTGTTGCGCGCGCGGGTCGAGCAGGAGTGCACGCTCGAGCGGATGTTCGACGCCGTGCTCGCGGCTACCGGTCTCGGCGCTTAGCCTCAGTGCGTCGGGCGCTCAGCCGAGCGCGACCGAGGCCTTGCTGCGGCCTTCGCCGAGCGCGACGTACTCCGCGACGCGCTCGAGCTCCTCGCGCGGGAGCGCCCGCCAGCAATCGATCACGACCCGCGGGGTTCCGTCACGCTCGAAGGTCGCGATTGGAAGCTCGATGAACTCCTGCCACGGCGTCGCGAGCACGACGACGTCCGACTCTCGCACGCACGCTTCGGCCGAATCCGCCCAGCGGCCGGCTCCGTCGAGATCGCGCTTCGCGTTCTCCATGCCGGCCGGGTCGTAGGCGACTACGTCGACGTCGTGCGACAGCAGCTCCCGGACGAGATACACGGCCGGCGACTCCTCCACCACGTCGGTCTTCGGCTTGTACGAGAGGCCGAGCACCGCCGACCGTCCCATCCGGGCAGGTGTCGAGCACGAGGCTCGTCGAGCCGCTCGATGTCGTTCGCGGTTGAGCAGTCGGTCGCCTCCGCGACGAATGCCGGCGCGCCGAGTGCGCGTGCCAGCGCCGCGAAGGCGACGTTGTCGCGCGGGAAGCACGGGCCGCCGTAGCTGATCGCGCCGCGCAGGTACTTCGTGCCGATGCGCCTGTCGAGCCCGAGCGCGGAGGTGACGATGTCGACGTCGGCCTCGGGCAGCCGTTCGCAGATCCGCGCGAGCATGTTCGCGAAGGCGATCTTCGTCGTCACGAACGTGTTGACCGAGATCTTCGCCAGCTCGGCGTTGACGAAGTTCATGCGCGCGACAGGTGCGCCGTTCTCGACGGTGCGCGCGTAGATGGCCCGCGAGCGTCGCGCCCGCCCGCTCGTCGGACTCCCCGACGAGCAGGAAGTCGGGATTGAGGAAGTCGCGGATGACGCTGCCGAGGGCGATGAACTCGGGGCTGTAGCAGAGCCCGAAGTCCACGCCGACAGCGCTTTCCGCTCGCCTCCTCGAGAGCGGCCGCACCTCGCTGCCGGTCGCGCCGGGCATGACGGTGCTCGTGAGCACGACCAGGTGGTATCCTCCTTCTCGCGCAGCGCCGCGGCCGATCGCCTCGCACGCCGGCAGGACGTAACGGAGGGAGAAGCCGCCGGCGTCCTCGCTCGGCGTCGCGACGACGACGAACGTCGTGTCGGCCGCCGCGACCGCCGCCTCGACGTCGGTCGTCGCGCTGATCCGCGTCCGGTTCGCGGCGAGCAGCTCGCCGAGCCCGGGCTCGAACACGGGCGGGCGGCCTTCGGCGATCGCCCGACCTTCGCCTCGTCGACGTCGACGCCGACGACCGTGAAGCCCTTCGAGGCGAAGCTCGCCACCATGGCGAGCCGAGCTTTCCGAGTCCACCACGACTGCGAGTCTGTTTACCTCGTCGTTGTTCTCCATGTCCCCCCGTGTCTGCGTGTCCTAGACTACTCGCGCACCTCGACGGGTCCAGAGAGAACGAGCCGCTCCTCTCGGAGCTCTCCCGAGCATTCCCCAGTCGGAGCGGTCGAACGCGATCGGCTCCCGGGTCGTGTGCATCTCCACGCATGTACTGCGCAGCCGCTCGTTAGGTGATCTGCGGAATCGCGCGTCGCGCGAGCGTGTATCGAGCGACGTCTCCCCTTTCGCCTCCGGCCGGAAGCCGTCACCGTGCTCGACGTGATACACGGGGAATGGCAGGTCGACCTCTGACTCCCACGTAGTGAGCAGCGTAGAGAAGCGGATTGTCGATGTGCATCGAGTACATCTCGAACTCGAGATATCCGCCGACGCGCTCCCAGTCGTCTGCGACATCAGACGTGAAGTCGCCGCAGGCGTTGGTGTGAAGCGGGAGCCGTGAGCGCTCCATCCTCAGACCTCGCCCAGCACGGCTCTTGCGTCGAATGTACGCGGCCGCTCTGCGCCGTGGCCCGGAACGGATGTAGCGCGACGGCGCGTGAGCTGCGCGCGGGTCGTGGACGTAGCGCAGCCGCGAGGTTGCCGACTTCCCGGATCCCAGGCGATGCGCCGCAGCCGCTTGCGGATCCGGTCGGGCCCACGAGGCTGGTGAACCCCGCGACGAACCAGTAGAAGAGGCTGTACAGCGTAGGCCGATGTGCGATGACGAAGAGGTCGCCACGTCCAGCCCAGGAACTCCTTTGAGCCGCGAACACGGAGATCGAGTCGGGTACACGTTCGAACGACTCCTTGGTGGGGAACCGTCCTGGTCGCGAGCTTTGGAGGCCGAGGCGCTTCCGGGTCCGATGCCAGAGGCTCGCGACCCCGAGGTGAGTTCCGCAGCCACACGACGACGAGTGGGCCCGGCAGATCCGATAGAAGTTCCGTCGCGAGATCCAGCGTTCCCTCCCGGCGATTCGCCGGATCGTCTCCGCCGCACCGAGGCAAGCTCCTCTCGATAGGCCACTGCGGTCGATCTCGGCAGGGACGTCCCACCGGTCGACCCGATAGAGCCAGCCGTGTCGCAGCTGCGCCTCGCCGAGGAACGGCATCAAACGTCCGAGAGCAGGATGTCGATGTTCGTGGCGAGGACGAATTCGCCCGCGGGCCCTGCGGATCCCGACGTTCTTGCCGATCATCTGGAACAGCGGCAGCCGGTCGGAGTACTCGAGCTGCGAATGCAGCTCCGGCGCCACCTCGACGATGCGCACCCCGCAAAGCCTTCCCTGGCCGGCCAGGCGAGAGCATCAGCCAGCCGAGGCCGGTCGTCGGGCGGGTTCCATTCGACGAGGACGAGCTCGGCGGGAATCGGAGCGGTCGCACTGGGCGATCAGGGCGTTCACGAACAACTGCATCCGGTACAGCGGGTTCCCGCCGTGGTCGTCGTTTCGCGCCGTGGCGACGACGCTGAGGTACGGCGGCTCCGTCAAGCGCTCGTCATACGATCGCCTCGCCGATCTCGATCGCTCCGCGTCGTCCGGCCGGAGCCACCTCCCAGTGGTGACGGACGAGCATCGGCGCGGCATGGTGCTCGCTCGGCGAAGACGCCGGTGCCGAAGTAGTCGCCCGGGACGATCGCGAAGAAGCCCTGATCGGACGACCCCGTCGACGCATCTCGCCGCCCGCCCGCTGACAGGATGGCCGACACCCCGTAGCGCCCGGGCTTGAGGGGCAGACTCTCCATGTGGCAACAGCACCGCCGTGCCGTCGCCGAGCTCGAAGCTCCAGCGGATGTCGACGGGTCGTAGTCGGTCGAGAGGAGCACGTATCGTGCCGCCGTGCGGCGCTGTGGATGCCGAGCTGGAGCCTCATCTGGCTCGGCCCTGACGTTCCGGCGCCGCGCAAGCTCGACGCGCATCGTCGCGGGGCGCTCAGGGCCGACGATCCGTCGCCGTCCGTCGCTGCGCGCGACGGCGATGCGCTCGATTCGGAGCTCGCCGGTGCCCGTCGCGGCCGATCCTGCCGTGCCGGCTCGCCGCCGAGCGGCGTGCTCGCGAGATACGCGGCTGACCGCCTCGTCGACGTCGCCGTCGAAGACGACGCGGCCGTTGTTCAGAACGAGCCCCGCGGTCGCACAGCCGCGCGACCGAGCCACGTCGTGGCTGACGAAGATCACCGTCCGGCCGCGCGCTCGTCATCTCGCCGCATCGCGCTCGAGGCACTTCTCCTGGAAGGCGCGGTCGCCGACGGCGAGCACCTCGTCGAGCAGCAGCACCTCGGGATCGAGGTGCGCGGCCACCGCGAAGGCGAGCCGGACGTACATCCCCGATCGAGTACCGCTTGACCGGCATGTCGATGAAGTCGCGCGACGCCGGAGAACTCGACGATCTCGTCGAACTTGCGCGTCGATCTCCGCCGGCGTCATGCCGAGGATCGCGCCGTTCAGGAAGACGTTGTCGCGCCCGGTGAGCTCCGGATGGAAGCCGGTCCCGACCTCGAGCAGGCTGCTGACCCGGCCCTCGATCTCGGCTCGGCCCGTCGGTCGGCTCGGTGATCCGCGCGAGGATCTTGAGCAGCGTCGACTTGCCGGCGCCGTTCGGTCCGATGACGCCGAGCACCTCGCCGCGCTGCGACGTCGAAGGAGACGTCGCGGAGCGCCCAGATCTCCTCGCGGCTCCTCGGCTCGCTGCGCACCGCGGTGGCGCACCGTCAGGACGCCTCGACCCGGTCGCTCAGGCTCGTCGGCCTGCGAGTGCGTCCAGATGCTGGAAGCGCTTGCCGAGGCCCCGGTCGCGGAGACGACGCGGTCGCTCAGAGCGTCGTCGGCCAGCGTGCGCTCGGCGCTGTGCGAAGCGGCGCATGCCGAAGCACGAAGATGACGAACGAGATCACGATCGAGACCGCGAGGAGGCCGTGCGGCGGCGGGGTCGCGAGCAGCGCCCAGCGGAACGCGAGCGATCAGGCCGACGAGCGGGTTCAGCGCCTGCACGATCGTCTCCCACGAGTGCCCGGGCGTCTGGAGCAGGTACGCGACCGGGCTGAGGAAGAACCAGAGCTGAACGATGAACGGCAGCGCCTGCTCGACGTCCCGGTACCGCACGTTCGTCGCCGAGAGGAACAGCGAGAGCCCGAGCGTGAGCGACGAACGCCACGAGCAGGAGCGGCGGGATCGAACACGATCGCGCCACGTCGGGATAGCGGCCGTAGAGCGGCCGCGAAGACGAAGAAGAGGACGAGCGCGACGATGAAGTCGACGACACAGGACACGACGGCTGCGAGCGGGATCAGGATCCGCGGGCACGACGTCTTCGTCACGATCGGGATGTTCGCCAGCAGGCTCTCGGCCCCGATCAGGACGCCGCGGGAGACGAAGATCCAGAGCGTGAGGCCCGGCGAGCGCGAACACCGGGTACGGGCATGCCGGGGATCGTGACCTTCGCGAGGTGCGACGAAGGCGAACGTGTAGACGAGCATCAGCGCCATCGGCTGGAAGACCATCCAGGCCGCGCCGAGCGCGGTCTGCGCGTACCTGACCTTGATGTCGCGCCACACGAGGAACACGAAGAGCTCGCGGTACGTCCAGAGCTCGTTCAGGCGGGGCGGCGATGCGGCCCCGACGTCGGCCTGATGCGATCGTCCGTGACGAGCCGTGAGCCATGCCCTGTCCCGATGCCGGCGCTCGGGATCGCTCTCGGCGCGGTCTGAAGATGTGCTCAAAGCTGCAGCTGGTCGCGATTGCGGATGACCCGAGCTCATCGGCGGTCGGCGGCGGCCTCTCGCCGTACTGCCCGGTGCCGGCACGGTGCAGGTCTGGCGGACGCGTTGGCGCGTCCGTTGCCCGGGCCGCCGCGGCCGTCTACCATCGCCGCGGAACAGCGAGCCGATCCGCATCCTTCGCGTCATCGCGCGGCTGAACGTCGGCGGGCCGGCGCTGCACGTCTCCTACCTCGACGCCGAGCTCGACAAGATCGGCTACCAGACGACCCTCGTCGCCGGGCCGGTCGGCGCGGGCGAGGGCTCGATGGAGTACGTCGCCGAGGAGCTCGGCGTCGAGCCCGTGCTACATCCCGGCGCTCCAGCGCGAGATCTCGCCGCTCGATCGACGCCGCCGCCGTGCGCCGGCTGCTGCAGGCTGATCCGCGAGCTCCGGCCGGACATCCTCCACACGCATACGGCGAAGGCGGGCGCGGTCGGGCGGGTCGGCCGCGCTGCTCGCCGGCGCGGCGCGGCCGCCGCGTGGTCGTCCACACCTTCCACGGCCACGTCCTGCGCGGCTACTTCGGCCCGGCGAAGACGCGAGGCGTTCCGGCGGGTCGAGCAGGCGCTCGCGCGCGGTCACCGACGCGCTGATCGCCGTCAGCCCCGAGGTGCGCGACGACCTGGTCGCGCTCGGCGTCGCGCCGGCCGAGAAGATCACCGTCATCCGGCTCGGCCTCGACCTGGACCAGCGCGCTCGCCGCGCCGCCGGACGCGCGCGAGGCGTTCCGGCGCGAGCTCGGCGTCGCCGGCGGACGCCTTCGTCGTCGGCTGGCTCGGCCGCATGACGGAGATCAAGCGCGCCGACGACCTGCTCGCGGCTTCGCCCGGCTCTCGGCCGGCGGCCGCGAGGCGGACCTCGCTCCTCGTCGGCGACGGGCCGCTGCGGCCCGAGCTCGAGGCGCTCGCGCGGCGAGCTCGGCATCGCCGGACCGCTGCCACTTCGCCGGCTTCCGCGAGCGACGTCGGCGCGCTCTACGCGGCCGCGCGACGCCGTCGCGCTGACCTCGGCGAACGAGGGGACGCCCGTCTCGCTGATCGAGGCGCTGGCCGCCGGGCGACCGGTCGTCTCGACCGACGTCGGCGGCGTCCGCGACGTCGTCACGCGACGGCGCGTCCGGCTTCCTCGTCGCCGCCGGGCGACGTCGACGGCGATCGCCGACCGGCTCGCCCGGCTCGCCGGGGACGCGACGCTGCGAGCGCGATGGGCGAGGCCGGACGCGAGGTCGTGCGTCGCGACGCTACTCGGTCCCGCGGCTCGTGCGCGACGTCGACGCTGCTCTACCGCGAGCTGCTCGAGCAGGACGCTCGCGCGCGCGGCGCCGCTCGCGCCCGGGCCGCTCCGCGCCGGCGCGCTCCGGCGGCCCGCGCGCCGGCGCCGACGCCGCCTGCGGATCCTGCTCGTCTCGCAGTACTTCCCGCCCGAGATCGGGGCGACCCAGTCGCGCATGCAGTCGTTCGCCGAGTACCTCGCCGACCGCGGCCATGACGTCACCGTGATCTGCGAGTTCCCGAACCATCCGCACGGCGTCATCCCGCCGGAGTACCGGCGGCGGCTGCTCGAGGACGACCGCTCGAACCCCTACCGGATCCTGCGGGTCTGGGTGAAGGCCGAGCGCCGAGAAGACGCAGCGGACGCGGCTCTCGTTCTACCTCTCGTTCATGGGCGCTCGCCGACCGCGGTCGCGCCGCTCGCCGGCCGGCGCCGACGTCGTGCGTCGCGACCACGCCGCCGCTCTTCACCGGGCTGGCGGGGCTCGGCGATCGCACGCATGAACGCGGGCGCCGTTCGTGCTCGACGTTCGCGACCTGTGGCCCGCGGCTGCGACGAGCCTGCAGCAGATCTCCGCCGGCTGGGAGACGCGGCTCAGCCGAGGCGCATCGAGCGGCGCGCTCTACCGCTCCGCCGACGCGGTCGTCGCGGTGACCGCAGCCGTTCTGCGAGCACATCGACGCGCATCCGCGGGCGGCCGGCCGCCGACGGTGCTGATCCCGAACGGGACGCTCGAGCAGTTCTTCGACGACCTCGCCGGCAGCGGCCCGAGCCGGCTCGGGTACCCGGCCGACCGGTTCCTCGTCACCTTCGCCGGCACCCTCGGGATCGCGCAGGCGCTGCCGTCGCGTGCTCGACGCCGCCGAGCAGCTCGAGCGGCGTCGCCGACTTCGCCTTCGTCGGCGACGGGCCCGATCAAGGACGACCGTCGCCGAGCGCGCGGCGAGCGGCGGCTCGCGAACGTGCGCTTCCACCCACAGCTCCCGATCGAGCAGATTCCGCCGGTCCTCGCCGGCGAGCGACGCGCTGCTCGTCCCGCTCTCCGCCCATCCCGACCTTCGAGCAGTTCGTGCCGTCGAAGCTGGTCGACTTCATGGCGTCGGACCGGCCGGTCTGCTCGCCGCCGCCGGTGAGTCGGCGCGGATCCTCGAGCGGGCGGCGGCGGCATCGTCGTGCGCGCCGGAGGATCCCGACGCGCTCGCGGACGCGGTGCGGTGGCTTGCCGCCGCACCCCGCGGAGGCGGCGGAGATGGGGCGTCGCGGGCGCGCGTTCGCGGCGCGCCGGCTGCGGTCGGTCGCAGGCGGAGCGGCTCGAGCACCTGATGCTCGACGTCGTCGCAAAGCGTCCCCGCTAGACTCGCCGACGCCGATGGACAACGTGAATTACCACCCGCCGATGCTGCGGGAGGTCGTCGCTCCGGCGCCCTCAAAGGCGACCCGTTCGTCCTCTTCGACATCGGCTGCGGGCTGGGGATCGACGACGCGTGGCGGCTCTTCGAGCCGGACCTCGTCGCGCACGCATTCGACCCACAGACGGACGAGATCGAACGGCTACGCGTCGCCGAGCGGAACGCGAGCGTGCACTACCACGCCGGATTCGTCGGCCTTCCGGACGGGCACCCGTTCATCGAGCAGCGCCGGCTCGAGGAGGCGGCGACTCGTACTTCAATCCGTGGCCGCGGTTGAGCACCGCCCAGGCGCTCGAGCAGGCGGCTGCGTCGGGGCCAACGGACCTGGAGGAGACGAACGACTGGCTCCGCAGGCGGCTCGCGACCAAGACGTCTCGCTCACGGAGTTCGCGCAGCGAGCGAGATCGCCAGCGTCGACTTCGTCAAGACGGACACGGATGGACACGACCTCGAGTCCTCCGGTCGTTCGACGAGACGATCGAGCCTGCGCGCGTCCTCGGGTTCATGATCGAGACGCCGTATCTCCGGCTCCGACTCGGAGACGGCGCACAGCTTTCACAACGTCGACCGGCTGATGAGGCGGTACGGTTTCCTGCTGGACGCTCTCGGTCAACCGCTACTCACGGGCGGCGCTGCCGGCGCCGTTCGCCCACTCGATCCTCGCGCAGACGATGTGGGGGCAGGCGATCTGGGGCGACCTCGTCTATCTCCGGGACGGCGCCCATCCCGACGGCGTCCGCTTCGGCGACCTGTCGCCGCGGAAGCTGCTCAAGCTCGCCTGCCTGTGCGAGCTGTTCGTGACGCCGGACGCGGCGCCGAGATCCTGGTCGAGAGGCGCGACGCGCTGTGCCGCTCGTCGATGTCGACCGGCTGCTCGACCTGTTGACTCCGTCCCTGGATGGGAGGCACGTCAGCTACCGCGAGTACCTCGCGGCCTTCGAGGCGGATCCGACCGCGTTCTATCCCGGGTCGGCGACGGCTCCGGCGACCGAGCCGGTGCAGCTTCGAGGAGTCTCGTCGAGCGCGTGCGGGGCCGTCTGTTGCGTGCGCTCCGCTGATCGAGCGCTCAGCTGTCGTCAAGCACGCCGGCGAGCGCGTCGAGGACAGCCTGCGTGTGATGGCGCCACGTGTAGCGCTCGACCGCGCGGGTCCGGGCGACGGTTCCGAGCCGGCTGCGGAGATCCGGGTCGTCGACGACCACGCGCAGACCTTGGGCGAGATCTGCGGCGTCACCCGGACGCACGAGCAGGCCGGCTCCGTCGCGCAGGACGTCACCGATCTGGTCGAGATCGGACGCCACGATCGGCTTCCCGGAGGCCATGTACTCGAACAGCTTCGTGGGCGAGCCGAAGAATGGCGTTCCGTCCGCATTCGGCACGTGCGGCGAGACGAGAACGTCCGAGGCCGGCGAGGTAGAGCGGAGTCTCGTCCTGGGGAACGAGTCCCGTCAGCACGGCCAGTCGCCGAGGCCGGCGAGCTCTCTTTCGACGTCGGGCATCTTCAACCCGTCGCCGACAAGCAGGAAGCGCGGTCGCATGCGCTCGCCCAGTCGGCGTGGTCGGCGGCGAGCATCCGGATCGCGCGCGCGAGCACGTCGACGCCGTGCCACTGACCGAAGGTGCCGACGAACGTCGTCAGCACCGCGTCGTCGGGGATGCCGTAACGGGCTCGAAGCGCCTGCCGCTCCGCGTCGGTGAACCGGGCCGGGTCGAAGCGCTCCGCGTCCACGCCGTTCGGATGCCAGACGACGCGGTGAGGTTCGACGCCGCGCTCCACGAGCTCGTCCGCAGAGCACCTGGGAGACGGTGACGACGAGATGGGCGTGGCGGAGGCTCGCCTGCTCGGCATCGATCGCGAGTTGCTCGTGCGCGAGCGGCCGACTCCAGTTGCGCGCGACCCACACCTCGGAGCCGTTGTACTCGAGCACGAGCGGTATGCCCTCGCGGCGCGCGACCACCGCACCGGCATAGCTGCCGATCGAGTGGCGCTGGTAGACGAACGACGGGCGGCGCAGACCTCGAAGCTGCTCGGGGACGCTGCGTCCGAAGCGGTAGAAGTTGCTCTCCGCCGGCAGCGTTAGCCGGTGCGGGGGCTCGAGCCGGAAGATTTCGGCCTCCGGCGCGACTCCCACGGGATCGACGGCGGTCGCCACGCAACCTCGCGGTCCAGGTCGAGGAGCGCGTTGACGACGCCTGCCACGTGCGCGATCGAGCCGCCCGCCTTCAGCCCGAACCAGAGGTTGGCGTTGAGATAGAGCACGCGACTTCCTTCGAGTCCGGCCCTCGCCCGCGGCTCCGTCAGCAGCCCGGCGAGCTCCCGTCGAGCGACGTGGAGAGCCCGGCGGCCCTCGACGCTCGAGCCGGCGAGCCCGCCGAGCGAGGCGAGCCCGCGCCGGCGCGATGCGCGCTCGAGGCTCAGGTCCGCACGCACGATCTCGATGCGGGTCGCACGGGTGAGCGCCGCGAGCCCTTCGAGCACCGGGCGGCTCACCTCGGCCGCGGGATCCTCGACCGCGACGATGCACGTGCCCTCGAGCCTGCGCAGGCGACGGACGAGGTCGATCGGCCCCAGGCGGCGGAGCTCTGGCAGGAGGACGACCACGACGTCCTCGCCGGTCGATCCGCTCGATGTCGTCGCGGAACGCCGCGGACAGGCGTGACCCGCTGAGGACGAACGTGCTCACGACGCCTGCTCCGCCGCCCAGCCCCACAGCTCGTCGTCCGGGATCTCCTGCGGCGCGATCACGACCGTGAGCGGAGAGACCGGAGCCCGACCGGCGGAAGGCGATTCGGCTGATCGGCAGCTTGACGCCGTACGACGGCGACATCCAGGCCGGCTCGACCGCGACCTGCCACCGCTCCGGGCTTCGCCAGCGCAGGACGAAGCGTCCCAGCGAGATCGACCCGGAACCCGGCTCGCCGGGTTCGACTCCGGCGGCAAGGTGGAACGGGATCTCGATGTCGTGCGGCGCACGCGCCTCGAATGCGTCGTGGACAAGGAGGGCGTGCAGCTCCGGCTGCAGCGCAATCGTCCGTACGGGCCGGACCGGGTCGGCGAGCCGCAGATAGCCCGTGTGCGCACCGCGGAAGCGCAGCTCCTCCACGAGGAGCGGTTGCGGCTGCGCATCGTTCTCGAGCAACCACAGCGACTCCGGAATGCGGTTCTGCTCGGCGCCGTCGATTCGCGGAGTGTTGTGTGCCGCGGTGGCGCGGAAGCGATTCCGCCACTCCGGTGACGCGGTGTAGACGTAGGAGCCGCAGTCCGTGACGAGCTTCGCGCCGTCGAGCGTCGCCTCGAATGACAGGCAGTCGTTGTGCCCGTGTCCGCCTCGGCCGGCGAGCCCGACCGGCCCGCAATCGACGAAGACGTGGTCGTTCCCGCGCGCGAGCACGTACACGCCTCCGTGCGGGAAGGCCGCCGATCGTCGCTGCGGCTCGGCCGGCGCTTCTCCGGCGAGCGGCAGGGCGCGGCCGTCGTCGGAGTCGCCCCAAAGCGGGGCTGTTCCGTCGGGGTGGACGATCGCCTGTGTGAAGCGCGCCATCGCGGCGAGCCGGTCGCTGTACGCATCCGGGACGGAGAGCCCGAGCTGCGCGCGGTACAGCGCGGGGAGCCGGAAGAGCTCGTGCACGAGGCGGTGGTATGCGGCAGACGCCTCGAAGTCGACGCCGTCGTCGTACACCTGCCGCGGCAGCTCCTCGACGAGCAGCCGCCATCCTCTCGACGCCCACGACTCGTGGTCGAGCAGGAGTCCGGCAAACGCCAGCCCCGCCGCGTCTGCGGTGAAGTGGTTGCCGTTCACGTCGGACCGCTCGAGGTGCCGCGACGTGTAGTCGCCGTGCAGCCACAAGGTGCGCAGAAAGCGGCCGCGGAAGCCGGGGTCGCGCCAGCTCGCCGAGGTTCCGAGCGCTCCGAGGAGCCACGACCAGGAGAGGATGCGGAGCGCGACCTCCATCGTCACCGACCAGTTGACCGTTCCCGCGCATGGGTTCGCGGCGATCCACTCGTCGAGCACATCGCGCGCCGCCTCGGCGTAGCGCTCGTCGCCGGTGAGCAGAAACGCCTGGCCGGCGGGGATCAGCCACTGCATGCGGGAGATCTCCCAGGGGAGCTTCACGTCGCTGGGGAGCTCGAGGTTCGCGTACTCGATCCGCGGCGCGTAGCCCGGCTGCCAACGGTGGCCGGTCTTCGGGTCGCGGAGCCAGTCGACCGACCGGCCGAGCTCGACAGAGCCGGAGCCGAGAAGATCGATGCGCCGCACCACCGCATTCTCGGCGGCGGCCATGAGCTGCCGCCGTTCCTCGTCGTCGATACGCGGACGCCCGTCTGTGAACGGAGCGCGCGAGACGGCGCGGTCCCACAGCTCGTCGATCGACCGGGCACCGGCCGCCCGCAGCAGCGCCGCGTCGTCGAAGGTCGCGGCGCGCCGCGGCGCGAGCACCCGTTCGAGCTCGATGCGGCCCTCGTCGAGCAGGCGTCCGGCGAGAACACGCGGCGGCTTGCGCAGCGCGCGGCGGGCCCGCTCGAGCATCACGCTCTGTCGGTGCCGCCACGGATCTCGGCCTCGACCGCGAAGGCGATCCGCATCGCGCGTGCCTGCTCCTCGAGCGAGATCGGCCACGGCCCGCCGTCGCGGATCGCGGCCGCCAGCGCCTCGAGCTCCTGCAGATGCCCCTTCTGCTGCGTCGGGCTGCGCCAGCCGCGCTGCCGCCGCCGGCGACGCGACAGCGACTTGTAGTCGTCGAGCGTGAGCACGGCGCCGTCGGCGAAGACCTCCAGCCGCTCCTTCGGATGGTCGCGGCTGCCGAGCGCGGTGTAGGTGAGCGTGCAGACCGACCCGTCGGCGTAGCGGATCGTCGCGGACGAAGTTGTCGTTCGCCGCGAGCGCGCGTGCCGTCGGGCCGGATCGCCTGCGCGGTGACCGCCTCGACCCGGCGCCGCCGACGAGGGAGTCGAAGACGTCGTAGACGTGGCAGGCCTCGCCGATGTTGCGGCCGCCGCCCTCGGGCCCGTGCACCCAGTTGTCGAGCGGGATGAAGCCGGCGTTCATCCGGTAGTCGGCGACGAGCGGGGCGCGCGCGGTCGCGAGCAGCTCGCGCAGCCGCGGCCGCTGCGGGAGAGAAGCGCCGGTTGAACCCGGTCATCAGCAGCGGGCCGTCGCGGCCGCGTAGAACGCCTCGATCGCGGCCAGCTCGCTCCTCGTTCAGCGCGAGCGGCTTCTCGACGAAGACGTGCTTGCCCGCCTCGAGCGCCTGCGAGCGCCTGGCGCGGCGTGCAGGTCGTGCCGCGTCGCGATCAGGACGAGATCGATCTCCGGGTCGGCGAGCACCGCGTCGACGTCGGTCGTCGCGTACGCGGCCTCCGCGCGCTCGGCGACCGCCTTCGCGGTCGCGCCCGTGCGGCTGACCACGGCAGCGGATCTGGAAGCGGTCGCGGAGCTTGAGCAGGTTCGGCACGTGCGTGCCCTGCGCGAACGAGCCCGCGCCGACGATGCGCGACCCGGATGCGCCCGGGCGCCGGTGCGACCCGGCGGATCTCGATCGTCCGCGCGGCGGCGTCTCGCTCCTCCGGATACGAGAGCAGCACGAGCAGCGGCCGCTCGCCTCCCGCTTCGAGCGCCTCGTATGCCTCGGGCGCCCGTTCGACTGCGATAGCGCTCCGTGGGAAGCCGTCGAGCGAGCACGCGTGCCCTCGGCGAGGCAGGCGAAGGTACTCCTCCATGTTGCGGTTCTCGGTCCAGCGCACGTAGCCGATCGGGTAGTCGTGGCCCTCGAGCTCGTAGATCGGGTCGTAGCGGCCGGGCCCGTACGACGTGGACATGAGGACGTCGAGCTCCTTCTCGTACAGGTCGGAGCGGCGGAGCGCGAGGCCGACGTCGCCGACGATCACGACCCGGCCCTTCCGGCGGCACGCCTGCGCGGCTCGGCACGGATCACTCGTCGCTGGCGTCGCCGCGGTGACGATCACCGCGTCGGCGCCGAAGCCGTCCGTGAGGCGTCAGCGCCTCCTCGCGCAGGTCGCCGCCCGCGTCCTCGGCGCCGTGGCGACGGCGAGCGCGACGCGGCGTCGGATCGAGGTCGGTCCCGAGCGACGCGGCAGCCCGGCGGCCGCGAGCAGCTGCACGGTGAGCTGGCCGAGGATCCCGAGCCCGATCACGCCGACCGTCTCGCCGAGAGCGGGCGCGGCGCGGCGCACGCCCTGCAGCGCGATCGCGCCGAGCGTGACGGTCGACGCGGCGTCGAGGCCGACGCCGTCGGGCACGCGGACCGCGAGGTTGACCGGCACCTCGATCAGCTCGGCGTGGTTGGCGATGCCCGCGCCCGCGCACGCGACGCGGTCGCCGGGCGCGAAGCCCTCGACCTCCGCGCCGACCTCGACGACGACGCCCGCGCCGAGTAGCCGGTCGGCAGCCCCGCCGCGAGCTGCCCGCGGATCCGCTTGACGGTGCGCACGAACCCCTCGTCCCGCGCGACCTCCAGCGCCTTCGCGTGCTCGGGCTGCTTCAGCGCGCGCCGGTAGAGCGGCAGCCCCGACATCGCGACGCTCGCCGACTCCGTGCCGACGCTGACGCACGACCACTCGACCCGGACGAGCACGCCGCGCGGCGACGCCGGGCGCCGGCACGTCCTCGACGGCGACGCCGCCGCCGCGGACGAGCACCTGCTTCACGCGACGAACTCCTTGCACCAGAGGGCGAGGTTGAGCAGGTACCAGCCTCGGCCGCGCGGCTTCGCGTCGACGAGCTGCAGCACCTCGCCGCGGTCGAGCAGATCCGTCGCTCGCAGAACGCGTCCAGCTCCTGCCTCGCCACGTCGCCGAGCCGGTCGAACAGCCACTCGTAGACCGGCACGCCGAAGCCCTGCTTCGGCCGGTCGATCAGCTCGTCCGGGATCACGCCGCGCACGGCGCTGCTTGAGGATGTGCTTCAGCGTCGCCGCCGTTCGTCTTCGCCGCTCTGCGGGATCGACAGCGCGAGCCCGACGAAGCGGTGGTCGAGGAACGGGACGCGGCCCTCGAGGCCGACGCCCATGGACATCTTGTCGACGCGCATGAGCAGCAGCTCGGGCAGGCGCAGGTTGAGGTCGACGTAGCGTCATCCAGTTGAGATGCGACGCCTCCCACGCCTTCTCCTCGAAGCGGCGCGCGGATCGGCTCGATCGCGTCCCAGGAGGTGAGGCCGCCGAGCTCGCGCGCGCAGCCGCGGCGACGAGCAGCGCTGCTTCTGCGCCTCCGTGAACGACTCGGCGCCGCCCCAGAAGACCGGCTGGCCCGGCGACGCCGCGGCGCAGGTACTCGACCTCGCGCCGGCCGGCCCTGGCCGGCGCGCCGTGGCGCGCGCGACGCCGGCGCGCTTCAGCGACGCGCGGGCACGGGAAGGTCGTCGTAGCGCTGCAGCCGCGAGCAGCGTCTTCCACGACGGGTAGCCCGAAGAACAGCTCGTCCGCGCCCTCGCCGACCTGCGCGACGACGACGCCGTTGTCGCGCGCGAGCTTCGAGACGTAGTAGAGCGGGCACGCAGACCGGGTCGGCGATCGGCTCGTCCTGGAGCCGCACCATCTCGGGCAGGAAGTCGAGCAGGTCGTCGAGCGCCGAGCCGCAGCTCGTGATGCTCGGCGCCGACGCGTCTCCGCCATCAGCCGCGCGTAGTCGAACTCGTTCGGGTAGCTCGCGTAGTCGCCGTCGTAGCCGATCGAGAACGTCTTGATCGGACGTCGCCTCGCCCTCGGAGAAGAGCGCCGCGTTCGTGCTCGAGTCGATGCCGCCGGAGAGGAAGACGCCGACCGGCACGTCGCTCGACCTTGCGCAGCCGCACCGACGTCGCGCAGCTCGTCGAGCACGCGCTCCGCGATCTCGTCCTCGGAGACGCCGTCGAGCGGCTCGACCGTCGTCCCAGGCGTCCCAGTAGCGCTCCTCGCGCGACGTCGCCGTCCGCGTCGACGCGCAGCCACGTTCCGCCGGCGAGCTTGCGGATGCCGCGGAAGAGCGTCTGCGGCGCCGGCGCGGTGAGGAACGACAGGTAGTGGTAGAGCGCCTCCTCGTCGACGGCGCGCTCCTGCTGCGGGTCCTGCAGCAGCGCCTTGATCTCCGAGGCGAAGCGCGAGCCGGCCGTGGTGCACGCGTCCAGTAGAGCGGCTTGATGCCGATCCGGTCGCGCACGAGCCAGAGCTCGCTGCGCGCGCTCGTCCCAGAGCGGCGAACGCGAACATGCCGCGGAAGCCGGTGCACGCACGTCGATGCCCCACTCCTCGAAGGCGTGGACGATCACCTCCGTGTCGGAGTGGTCGGTGCGGAACACGGTGGCCGAGCCGCTCGAGCTCGGGCCGGAGCTCCGCGTGGTTGTAGATCTCGCCGTTGAAGACGAGCGCGGACGGAGCCGTCCTCGTTCGGCATCGGCTGCATCGCCGCCTCGGAGAGGTCGATGATCGCGAGGCGCCGGAAGCCGAGGCCGATGCGGCCGTCGCCGGCGACCCAGGTGCGCGGCGCCGTCGGGGCCGCGGTGCGCGAGCGTCTCGCGCATGCGCGTGACGAGGTCGTCGGTCGACGCGGAACGCGGCCGGGTCGAACGCAGAGCGCGCCTGCGATGCCGCACATCTACGTCGCGACCGCCCCGACGGGCGCGCCGGCGAGGAACTGCGCGAGCACGTCGGCGGCGCGCTCGCCGGCGTGGCCGTCCCAGAGCGGGATCGGCTGCGGCGGATCGCGCCGTGGCGAGCAGCGCGGGAATCGTCGGCGATCCGCTCGGGGTCGAGGCCGAGCAGCGTGTTCGTGCCGAGCTCGACCGTCACCGGCCGCTCGGTCGCGTCGCGCAGCGTGAAGCACGGCACGCCGAGCGCCGACGTCTCCTCCTGCACGCCGCCGGAGTCGGTGAGCACGAACGCGCGCCTCCGCCTCGAGGCCGAGGAAGTCGAGGTAGCCGAGCGGCGGCGCGAGGTCGGACGTTCGAGCCGCTCCAGCGCCGTCGGCGAGCCCGTGGCGGCGAGCCGCTCGAGCGGTGCGCGGATGCACCGGGAAGACGAGCGGGACGGTCCCGGCGAGCTCGATCGAGCGCCGCGACGGTCGCGCGCAGCAGGTCCGGGTCGTCGACGAGCGCCGGACGGTGCAGCGTGACGAGCCCGTAGCCGCCCGGCTCGAGTCCGAAGCGCGTCCCACGGCCGCGCGTCGCGAGCGCGTCGTCGACGTGCTCGAGCAGCGAGTCGATCATCGTGTTGCCGACGAGATGGACGGCCGGTCCCGCGATGCCCTCGCGCGGCGAGGTTGTCGACGGCGCTCTGCGAGTGGGCGAGCAGCACGGCGCTGAGATGGTCGGTGAGCCGGCGGTTGTGCTCCTCCGGCATCGTCGGGTCGAAGCTCCGCAGCCCCGCCTCGAGATGGGCGACCGGGATGCCGAGCTTCACCGCGGCGAGCGCGGCGGCCGAGCGTCGAGTTGACGTCGCCCGGGACGACGACGCAGCGCCGGGCGAGTGCTCGAGCGAGCACGCTGCTCGACCCCGACGAGCGCCCGCGCCGTCTGCTCGGCGTGCGTCCCCGAGCCGACGCCGAGGAAGACGTCGGGCGCGGGCAGGTCGAGCTGGCGCAGGAAGACGTCGGACATCTCGGCGTCGTAGTGCTGCCCCGTGTGGACGAGCATCGGGTCGGATCTCAGGGTCGAGCCGCGCGCAGCGCGCGCAGCACCGGAGCCGCCTTCATGAAGTTCGGCCGCGCGCCGACGACGAAGCAGACCGGCTGCGGCATGCGACATGGATGCGTATACGAGCGGCCGCGGCCGTACACTGGCCCTCCGGCGATGGCGATCGCAAAGGTCTTCTTCTGGGCTTCGGCGGGCGCGCTCGCGTGGACGCACGCCGCGTATCCGCTGGCTGCGCGGGCGTTCGCCCGCGTGCGCACGAGGCCGGTGCTGCGTGGACGAGGACGCGCTGCCGACGGTGGCGGTGATCGTCGCCGCGCACAACGAGGAGCCGGTGATCGAGCGGCGCGTCGCGAACCTGCGCGAGCTCGACTACCCGTCCGACCGGCTCGAGATCGTCGTCACCTCCGACGCCTCCACCGACCGGACCGAGGAGCTGGCGGAGGCGCCGGGCGCCCGCGTGATCCGGAACCCGCGCGGCGGCAAGGTGGCCGCGCAGGACAGCGCCGTGCGCGAGACGCAGAGCGACGTCGTCGCGTTCTCCGACGCGAACTGCACCTGGGCGCCGGACGCGCTGCGCAAGCTCGTCCGCTCCTTCGCCGACCCGGAGGTCGCGTACGTCTGCGGACGGCTCAACCTCGAGGCCGGCGACGGCGGCAACAAGGAGGGCCTGTACTGGCGCTTCGAGCTGGCGCTGCGCGCCGACGAGTCCCGCATCGACTCCGTCACCGGCGGCAACGGCTCCATCTACGCGGTGCGCCGCGAGGACTACCTCGAGGTCGACCCGCGCTTCGGCCACGACCTCTCGTTCCCGTACCTGATGGTGCAGCGCGGCAAGCGCGCCGTGTACGAGCCCGAGGCGCAACGCCTACGAGAAGGCGACGCCGACGAACGAGGACGAGTACCGCCGCAAGGTGCGGATGTTCGAGCACTGCTGGGCGATCGTGGTCGAGGGGAAGATGCTGCGCGCGGCTGCGCCCGCTGTACTTCGTCGAGGTCGTGTCGCACCGGCACCTCCGCTACGCCAGCGGCCTGCTGCACGTCGTGCTGCTCGGGTCGACGATCGCGCTCGCTCGGCGAGCCGCGTGTACCAGGTCGCGCTCGGGCTGCAGCTCGGGCTGCTCGCCGCCGCCGCGGTCGGCGTCGGCGTCGCGCGCTACTACGTCCTCGTCACGTGGGCGACGCTGGAGGCGCTCGGTCAACTACCTCCGCCGCGGAGTGCCCGACCACGTGGGAAGCGGCGGAGGGGACGCGCTGAACCGCGCAGCCGACGTCGCCGTCGCCGGGACCGCGCTCGTCGTCGCGAGCCCGCTGCTCGGCGTGGCCGCGCTCGCGACGAAGCTCGGCGACCGCGGGCCGGTGCTCTACCGGCAGACGCGCGTGGGCAAGGACGGCGTCGACTTCGAGCTGCTGAAGCTGCGCACGATGATCGTCGGCGCGGAGAAGGTCGGCGCCGGCTACGCCGTGAACGAGGGCGATCCGCGCATCACCCGCGTCGGCCGCATCCTGCGCAAGCTGTCGCTCGACGAGCTGCCGCAGCTCTGGAACGTCGTCCGCGGCGAGATGAGCGTGATCGGCCCCCGGCCCACGCTCCGCTACCAGGTGGAGAAGTACACGCCGCACCAGCGGCGGCGGCTGGACGTGAAGCCGGGGATCACCGGCTGGGCCCAGGTGCACGGGCGCGCGACGCTGCCGTGGGACGAGCGGATCGAGCTGGACGTCTGGTACGTCGACCACCGCTCGCCGCGGCTCGACCTGAAGATCCTGCGCGAGGACGCCGCTCGCGCTCTTCGGCGGCACGTACAAGGGCGCGGCGGGGGCTGGAAGGCGGATCGATCCTGAGCGGCACGATGGTACGGTGGCCGCCGTGAGCTCGGCTGCAGAGACGGGTGCGGGCGCCGTTGTCGTCGGCTCGCCCGCTCAGCATGCGCCGGCCGGCGAGAGTGCTCGGCCGCTGCCGCTCACGCTTCCACTGCAGGCCGTGGCGGCGTTCTGCTTTCTCGCCATCGCCGTGATCGGCACCTGGAACGCGTGGGAGTTCCCCGCGTCGATCGGCTACGACGCGCAGTGGCACATCGCCTACGCCTCGGACCTGATCCACAGCGGGCACATCCCGAGTCAGCAGCAGGGCGGGGAGTACTACACGCCGCCGGGCTTCTACGCGGTGGCGGGCGCGGCGCTGTGGGTCGGCGAGTGGCTCGGCCTCAACCATCCGGAGCGTCTCGAGCAGCAGCTGAACGTGCTGTTCGTGCTCGGGACGGGGCTGATCGTGCTCTACCTCGGCGGGCTGCTCTTCCCGCGCCGCCCCGTCGTGCGCGTGGCCGCCCTCGGGTTCTTCGCCTTCGTGCCGGTCGTCCTGAAGTCGGCGGCGATGTTCTACCCGGAGTCGCTGAACATGTTCGTCAACGCCGGCGCGGTGGCGCTCGCGACCTGGATGATCCGGTTTCGGCGCTTCGGCGTCCGGGAGCTGGCGGCCCTCGCGGTTCTCCTCGGAGCGGGCCAGCTCATCCGCTCGTCCAGCATCTTCACGCTCGTGGGGGTCGGGTTGGCGGTCCTCGTCGCCTTCATCGCCGAGCACGTCGACCGCCGGTCCGTGGTGAAGGCGCTGGTGATCGGCGCGGCCGCCCTCGTCGTCATCGTCGGTCCCTGGTACATCCGCCAGGCGATCAAGTACCACACCGCCGCGCCGATCAACGTCGTCCCGGGCTTCGCCCAGCAGATGCTGCATCCGGGGGGCAGCATCGTCGCGCAGGAGGGCGGCCTGTCGCACTACCTCAACCTCCCGCTCCTCGAGCTGTACCGCTATCCGGTGCGCGAGCACTTCATGAACGAGGCGATCCCGACGACCTACGCGGAGCTCTGGGACGACTGGCTCGGGCGCTTCGCGTGGAACCCGGGCGTTCCTCTCGGCGGGCACACGCTGCAGGTCATGCGCGACCAGGTCCTCATCGGCGTGTTGCCGACGCTCCTCGCGGTCGGGGGCTGGATCTGGATGCTCTGGACCGGGCTCCGACGGAGGAGGGAGCTGTTGCCCATCGGCCTCGTCACGCTCGTCGCCGTGCTCGGGTACCTCTATCGCTCGTATGCCTCTGCGTCGCTCGACGGCGACACCCTCAAGGCCGCGTACCTGTTGATCACGGCGCCGATGTGGGCACTCGGCTTCGGCGTCGCCTTCGAACGGATCACGCGGAGACGCTGGATGCGGATCGGGCTGACGACGCTGTTCCTCGCCTTCGCGCTGATCGAGCTGCGCTTCCTCCCGTACGGGTTGCGCGCCGGGAGGGCCCTGTAGCTGCATCGCGCCTGGCGGTGTGGGCGACTCCGAAGCGCGTCGGCTACGGCATCGCCGCGCTCGCGGGCGTCCTCGCGCTCTGGAACGCCGTCACGTACCCGTCCGGCGCCGGCTACGACGTGGCCTCGCACCGCGAGTACGCGGACTTCCTCATCCAGCACCACCGGCTGCCGTACCGGAACGAGACGCCCGAGTACTACTCGCCGCCGCTCTACTACCTGATCGCCGGCGCGGCCACCGCGTTCGGCCGCTTGCTCGCCCTCGGGGACCCGCACAAGCTCGGGCAGCTGGTGAACGTGCCCGTCGTCGTCGGCACCGTCCTGCTGGTCGCGGCGCTCGGGCGGCTGCTGTGGCCGTCGCGTCGCTGGCTGCCGGTCGCCGCGGCCGCGTTCGTCGCGCTGTTGCCGGTGCAGACGCGCACGGCGGCGATGTTCCATCCCGAGCCGACCGACCTCTTCTTCTCCGTCCTCGGCGCGTATCTCGCCGCGCGGATCCTCGCGGGCCGCCGGTACGGGACGTGGCCGGCGGTCTGGCTGGGCGTCGCGCTGGGGGCGGGCGAGATGGTGCGGCAGTTCGGCCTCTACACGCTCGCCGTCGTGGTGATCGCCTGGTGCGTGGCGGTGTGGGCGCGGCCGGCCGAGCGGCGGGCGCTGCTCCGCTCGCTCGCGATCGCGCTCGCCGCGGTGGTCGTGATCGCGTCGCCCTGGTACGCGTACAGGACGATCCACTACGCGAACCCGATCTTCGACCGGCAGCACTCCTCCACGCCGTTCTTCCACCGGCGCCCGGCGAGCTTCTACCTGAGCCCGGGGCTGCCGGACCTGTTCACGCAGCCGTACCGGCCCAACATGCGGAACCTCGTCTGGCCCCAGACGTACGCGGACATCTGGGGCGACTGGTACGGCGTCTTCAACTGGTCGTACGCGTCCGGCCGCCGGCCCTCGACCGCGCACAGATCCTGGCTCGTGGCGCAGAACGTGATCGGCGTCGTACCGACCGTGCTCGCGCTCGTGGGCTGGCTCGCGCTGCTCGTGGTCTCGTTGCGCCGCCGCGATTCGCCGCGGCTGATCGTGGCGCTGATGCCGCTGGCGGGCCTGGCGGGCTACCTCTACTTCGCCATCGGCTACCCGACGCCGGACGGGGACGTGATCAAGCCGACCTTCATGCTCTCGACCCTGTGGGCGTGGGCGCTCTGCTTTGCGTGGGCCGCCGTCCGGCTCGGCGCGCGTTGGCCGCGGCTCGTCACCGGGGTGCTGGTCGCCCTGGCGCTGCTCGACCTGCCGTTCGTTGTCTACAAAGGCGGCGTCGGCTTCTGATGGCTAGCAGCTCCGCTGCACCGTCAGCTGCACGGCCAGCTTGCCGGTCTCGCTGACCCACTCCTGCGGCAGCTTCCACCACGGCCAGCTCGAGCCGACCATCCACAGCCGTCCGGGATAGCAGCGCCGGACGAGCATTCGCGCCCGCGTGATGTGGAAGGTCGACGTGACGACGACGACGCGATTCCATCCGTGAGCACGCGCGAGCCGTCCGATCGCCTCGGCCTCGCCCTGCGTGCTGTACGGCTTCGCCTGGAAGCAGACGACGCGGACGCGCGCGAGCGTCGTTCGGCCCGAGCACAGCGCGCGCGCCTTCGGCCACTTGCCGCGGTCCGGGCTGGAGATCACGAGCACGGGCGCGATGCCCGAGCGGACGAGCGCCACAGCGGGGTCGAGGCGCCGGTCCAGGCCGCCCGAGAGCACGACCACGGCGTCCGCGTGGGCCGGCGGCGGGCCGGTGTGCGGCCAGACGAAGAGGAAGGCGCAGGCGACGAGCCAGGCTGCGACGAGGACCGCGAGAACGAGCAGGATGCGGCGGATCACCGGCCCGAGTCAATCAGAGGCGGCTACCCTCTCCGCCGGTGAGCGGCGTCCTCTTCACGTGTGCGGGCCAGCGGGTCGACATCGTCACCGCGTTCAAACGCGCGGGCGCACGGACGCTCGCGACCGACGTGAACCCGCTCGCTCCGGCGCTCTACCACGCGGACGAGCACGCCTTCGTGCCGCGCGTGAGCGATCCCGGACTACGTGGACGCGCTGCGCGCGCTCGTGGACGCACACGACATCTCCCTGATCGTCCCGCTCACCGATCTCGACCACGGCGTGCTCGCGCGCGCCCGCGGCGCGCTCGGCGCGCTCGTGCTCCTGCCCGCGCCCGAGGTCGTCGACGCGCTCGCCGACAAGTGGCTCGCGCACCTGCTGTTCGAGGAGCGCGGGATCGGCTCGCCGGCGACGTGGCTGCCGGACTGCGTTGCCGGATCGCGCTCGAGTTTCCCGTGCTCGTGAAGGCCCGGCACGGCTTCGGCTCGCGCGGGATCTACCGCTGCGCCGACCGGCGGGAGCTCGAGTTCTTCCTCGGCTACACCGACCACGACTCGATGGTGCAGGCGGCCTGCACGGGCGAGGAGTTCTCCATCGACGTCTTCTGCGACCTCGACGGCCGCTGCCTCAACGCGGTGCCGCGGACGATGATCGAGTCGAAGGGCGGCGAGTCGATCAAGGGCATGACCATCCGCGACCCGGAGCTGATCGAGGTCGGCCGCGCCGTCTCCGAGACGCTCGGGCTCGTCGGGCCGGCGAACATCCAGTGCTTCCGCGAGCCCGACGGCACGCACCGCGTCACCGACATCAACCCGCGCTTCGGCGGCGCGTTCCCGCTGCCGACCGCGGCCGGGAGCCGCTATCCGGAGCTGGCGCTCGCGCTCGCCGCAGGGGAGCGGCCCGAGCCGCGGCTGGGCGACTTCCGCGACGGACTGGTGATGACCCGCTTCTTCAGCGAGCTCGTCCTGTCGGCCGGACCCGGCGGTACCTTGGAGCCGTTCGCCGAGGAGCTCCCAGAACCGGTTGCACCCGACGGCGTAGAGCCCTAGCCGCCGCGCTTCGCGCTGCGGCTGGTCTCGTGCTGCTGGGGCTGCTCGCCGCCTGCGGCGGAACGCAGCACGCCGCAACGCCGCCCGCAACGACCCACGCGGCCGCGCCGCCGCATTCGGTCGTCGCACCATCGCGCGCTGCTCGAGGTGACCGTGATCGACGGCGACCGCTGGCTGCGCCTGCCCGGCGCCGTCGTCCACCTGTGGGGCCGCAGCGGCCGCACCGACCGGCACGGCGTCGCCGAGATCCGCGTGCCGTGGCGGCGCGCGCTGCCCGTGACCGTGAGCGCCCGCGGCTACGGCGAGCGGACCGTCTACGAGGACTTCGCCGCCTACCGGAAGCTGACCGTGCGCGTGTACCGGCCGGACCTGCAGTGGCCGCTGTACGGCGCCGTCGGGACGCGGACGCAGAGCCAGGTGCACATCCGCCTGCGGCCGCCCGTTCCGCACGGTCTGGGCGGTGCCGATGGGCGGGCTGATCGAGTTCCCGGCGGTCGTCGTCCGACGGCGTCGCGTACATCGGCAACGCCACCGCCACCGTCCGCGCCATCTCGATGGTGAAGGGCACGGTGCTCTGGACGCCACGGACGCCGCACGGGAAGATGGCCTCGTCGCCGGCGGTGACCGGCGGCCGGCTCGTCTACCACTCGATGGACGGCAACGTGTTCGTGCTCGACCGCGCGACCGGCCGGCTGCTCTGGCAGCTACCACGTCGGCTCGCCGGTCGAGTCCTCGCCGATCGTCGACGACGGCGATCGACTACTTCGGCGCGTGGAACGGACGGCTCTACGCGCTCGACCTGCGAACGCACCGCCTGCGCTGGAGCAGGAGCCTCGGCGCGAAGATCACCTCGAGCGCCGCGATCTCCGGCAGCACGCTGTACATCGGCGACTACGCGGGCAGGCTCTGGGCGCTCTCGCCGCGCACCGGCGCGACGCGCTGGACGGCGCGGGTGAACGGCCGGATCTACGGGACGCCGGCGGTCGAGGGCGGTCGCGTGTTCGTGCCGTCCTCGAACGGCGGCTCGCTGACCGCGTTCACGACCGGCGGACGCGAGCTCTGGCGCGTTCTCGACCGGCGCCTACGTCTACTCCTCGCCGGCAGTCTGGGGCGGCCGCGTCTTCTTCGGCTCGTACAACGGCGTCTTCTACGGCGCTCTCGGCGGCGAGCGGCCGCGTGCTCTGGGAGGTCGGGACCGGCGGAGCCGATCTCCGGCGCGGCGGTCGTCGTCGACGGCGTCGCGTACGCCGGCAGCTTCGCCGACCGGATCGTCGGCGTCGACGCGCGCAGCGGCCGGGTGCTGCATCCGGTTCCAGCACGGCCAGTACGTCGCCCGTCTCCGGCAACGGCATGCAGCTTGCTCTTCCACGGCTACTCGACGCTGTACGCGGTCCAGGCGGTGCAACCCAAGCGGCAGATCGCCGCCCACCGCCGCTGACGCGGCTACCCTCGCCCGATGCGGCGCCGCCTGCTGATCGCCCTGGCCGTGCTGGTCGTTCTCGCCGCCGGCCTGGGCGCCGCGTACGTGATCCACCGCCTGCACGAGGACCGCAACATCCGCGGCTCGCTCGACGCAGCGAGTTCGTGACCACGAAGTCGCCGACGGTGAAGCGGCTGTCGCTTGCCGTGCCGTGGCCGATGTTCGGCCTGACGGCGACGCGCACGCGCTCGGTCGCGCTCGCGCTGGCGCCGCCGTTCCGCAAGCTCTGGACGTACCACGCGGGCAGCCTCGTCGAGTTTCCCGCCGTCGATCGGCTACGGGCGCATGTACGTCTCGACCAACTCGGGAATGTTCGCCGCGGTCAACCTGAAGACCGGGAGGACGGCGTGGAAATACCTCGCGCACCGCTGCGTCGCGGCCTCGCCGGCGATCGGCCCGCAGCATCACGGCTCCGTGTTCGCGGTCTTCCTCAACCGTCCGCCGTGCAACGCGCAGACCGGCGGCCACGGCACGAACGGCGCCGTGATCGACTTCGGCGTCGGCTTCGGGAAGATCCGCTGGACGAAGATCATCGGCCCGTCCGAGACCTCGCCGCTGCTGCTCGGCGACCGGCTCTACGTCGGCGACTGGAACGGCAACGTGTGGGCGATCGACGCGCGCAACGGCAAGACGATCTGGCGCTTCCACACCGGCGGCGCGGTCAAGGGCGGCGTGGCGTACGCCGGCGGGAAGCTGTACGTCGGCTCGTACGACGGGCACGTCTACTGCCTGTCGCTCGCCGGCAAGAAGATCTGGAAGGCCGCCGCCGAGCCGCGGCTCTACGGGCACTCGCAGTTCTACTCGACGCCGGCAGTCGCGTACGGCCGCGTCTACATCGGCTCGACCGACGGGAAGGTGTACTCGTACGGCGCGACCACCGGCAAGCTGCGCTGGTCGCACGGCACCGGCGGCTACGTCTACGGGTCGCCCGCGGTCGCGCGCGACCTCGTCTTCGCCGGCTCGTTCTCGAAGCGGTTCTTCGCCTTCGACGCGGCCACCGGAGACGAGAAGTGGAGCTTCACTGCGAACGGCCCGATCGCCGGCTCGGCCACGGTCGTCGGCGATCTCGTCTACTTCGCCACGCTGAAGCGGCGGACGTACGCGCTCGAACGTGGCCACGGGCAAGCTCGTCTGGACGTACGCGGACGGCAAGTACTCGCCCGGTGGTCGCCGCGCGCGGGCGCCTGTTCCTGGTCGGCTTCGGCCAGGTGTATGGGATGGTTCCCCGCTGATGCGCTACGTCGTCACAGGCGCCGCCGGCTTCGTCGGCTCGCAGCTCGCGGACGCGCTCGTCGCCGCGGGCCACGAGGTGGTGGGCGTCGACTGCTTCACCGACTACTACGACCCGGCCGAGAAGGAGCGCGAACGCGCAGGAGCTCGACGTCCGCCGGCTCGACCTCGCGGAGGACCCGCTCGACCTCGACGGCGTCGACGGCGTCTTCCATCTCGCCGCGCAGGCCGGGCGTGCGCAGCTTCGGCGGCGTGTTCCCGCTCTACGTGCGCCGCAACATCCTCGCCACGCAGCGGGTGCTCGAGGCGGCCGCGGCGGCGCGGGTGCGCGTCGTGCTCGCGTCGTCGTCGTCGGTGTACGGCGAGGCCGAGGCGTACCCGACGCCGGAGGACGCGGTGCCGCGGCCGATCTCGCCGTACGGGATCACGAAGCTCGCCTGCGAGCACCTCGCCCGCGCGTACGCGGTCGGCTTCGGCCTCGACGCGGTCGTTCTCCGCTACTTCACCGTCTACGGCCCGCGCCAGCGGCCGGACATGTTCTTCCGCCGCGTCTGCGACGCGCTGCTGGACGGCGTCGACCTTCGAGATCTACGGCAGCGGGCGAGCAGTCGCGCAGCTTCACGTACGTCGGGGACGCGGTCGAGGCGACGATCGCGGCGATGGAGCGGGCGCCGGGCGGAGCCGTCTACAACGTCGGCGGCGGCGACGAGGCGTCGATGCTCGAGGCGATCGCGCTGCTCGAGCGGATCTCCGGCCGGACGCCTCGACGTCGCGGCGCGTCGACCGCCGCCCGGGGCGACGTCGCGCGGACGAAGGCGGACGTCTCGCGGATCCGCGGATGCCCTCGGCTGGGAGCCCCGGACGACGCTCGCGGACGGTTTGGCCGCGATGTGGTCGTGGGCCTCCGGTAGAGTCGCCGCGGCATGAGCCCGCAGGAGAGTCACGGGCAGGCGGCCGGCAGCTTCGATCCGGAAGCGGAGCAGGAGATCGACTTCTCCCGCTACTGGCGTGTGCTCGCGTCGCGCTGGTGGCTGCTCGTCGGCGGCCTCGTCGTCGGCGCGGTCATCGGCTACGCCGTCTCGCTCGGCGGCGGCCAGGTCTACAAGGCGACCGCGACCATCTACCTCGGCCAGCCGTACTCGGCCAGCGGCAACATCGCGCTGCAGACGCTGCAGACGAACCCGAGCGCGGTGCGCGCGATCGCGACGTCGCCCGCCGTCGTCGGCCTCGTCGCCGCTGCAGTGCAAGGCGAAGCCGAGCACCTTCCGCGGCGGCATCTCCACCCAGCCGATCTCGGGGAACCTGTCGAAGAACGGACAGAACCCGCTCGTCTCGCTCACCGTCCAGTCGGCGAAGCGGCGGGTGGCCACCTGCGCGGCCAACGGCCTGCGCGCACGCCGTCGTCGACCGCATCTCGGGGTTCCCGAACGTGAAGATCTCCCTGTTCCGCGCGCAGATCACCGCGGACGAGCGCGCGATCGACTCGCTCAAGGCCGGGATCGCCAGCCCGAGCGTCGCCACGACGGACAAGCTGCTCCTCGCAGACGCAGCTGCGCGCGCGCCAGACGGATCTGAGCAGCGCGTCGCAGCTCCTGCTCCAGGCGACGCAGGTGGAGGCGCCGAAGGTGCTGACGCCGCGCGTCGCGCAGCTCGTGACGGCGCGCAGCCGCCGCAACTCGTTCGTCGTCGGCGGCGCTGATCGGACTGCTCCTCGGCGTGCTCGCCGCGCTCGTGTGGGACCGCTTCGGGACGCCGCGTCCCGGGCCCGCCGCCGCCGCGTAGCAGCTCCGCCGATGCTCGAGCAGAAGCAGCGTCGCGGTCGTCGTGCCCGCGCACGACGAGGAGGCGCTGATCGCCGACGACGATCGCCGGCATCCCGCCGTTCGTCGACCGGATCTACGTCGTCGACGACGGCTCCACGCGACGCCACCGCCGAGCAGGCGCGCGCGCGTCGGCGACGCACGGCGTCGTCGTCATCTCGCACGAGCGCAACCGCGGCGTCGGCGCGGCCATCGTCACCGGCTACCGAGCGCGCGCTCGCGGACGGCGTCGACGTCGTCGCGGTGATGGCCGGCGACAACCAGATGGATCCCGCCGACCTCGCCACGCTCGTCGCGCCGGTCGCGCGCGGCGAGCTCGACTACGCGAAGGCGAACCGGCTCTTCACCGGCCAGGCGTGGAACGCTGATGCCGCACACGCGCTACCTCGGCAACGCGGTGCTCTCGCTGCTGACGAAGATCGCCTCCGGCTACTGGCACGTCGCCGACTCCCAGTCCGGCTACACCGCGATCTCGGCCGAGATGCTGCGGGCAGCTCGACCTCGACCGCGTCTACACCGGCTACGGCTTCCCGAACGACCTGCTCGTCCACCTGAACGTCTGGAACGCGCGCGTCCGCGACTTCCCGTCGCGGCCGGTCTACGGCGTCGGCGAGCGCTCCGGCATCCGCTACCACAAGGTCGTGCCGCGGATCTCGTGGCTGCTGATGAAGGGCTTCTTCTGGCGGCTGCGCGAGAAGTACGTGATCCGCGACTTCCATCCGCTCGTGTTCTTCTACGCGTTCGGCTTCCTCGCGACGCTCGTCGGACTGGTGCTCGGCCTCGTCGAGCTGGGCTACCGGCTGGCCGGAAACGCGGTCAGCGTCGGCACGGTCGTGCTGATCGCGCTCTTGCTCATCTCCGGCTCGCAGTTCACACTGTTCGCGATGTGGTTCGACATGGAGTCGAACAAGGACCTGCGGTGACGGCCGAGGCGGCTCGCTGATGGCCCGCACCCCCGCGCCCGTGCTCGAGGAGCCGGCCGGTGAGCTGCGCTCCCTGCTGCAGTGCCCGGCCTGCACCGGACCGTTGGAGGAGGACGGCAGCGCCCTGCGCTGCGCCTCGTGCGGCGACGTCTATCCGGTGGACGCGTCGGGCCGGCCCGACCTGCGTTCGCGGCGGCCGCTGGAAGCGGATGTGCGGCTCGTGGTCGAGCCGAACCCGGCCTACCTGCCGCGTCGGCTCCTCGTCGCGAGCGCGGATCCCGGGGTCGATCTCGCGGAGGTCGACGTGCCTCTGCGCCTCGATGCACGCCTGATCACGTACTTTCCGCGCGCGCTCCTGCCGGGGGCGCCGATGCTCGACCTCGCGTGCGGGTCGACGCACCACCGCCCGGTCTGCGAAGCGACGGGCCATCGCTACGTCGGGGTCGACTTCGCGGAGTCGATGCAGCACGCGACGGTGCTGGCGGACGGGCGCTTTCTCCCGTTCCGGGACCTCACCTTCGGCTTCGTCCTGTCCGTTGCGACGCTCGAGCACATCCCCCATCCCGAGCTGATGGTCAGGGAGGTCCATCGAGTGCTCCGACCGGGCGGTCGCTTCGTCGGGACGACCGCCTTCCTCGAGCCCGAGCACGACGGCAGCTACTTCCACATGTCGAGGCTCGGTGTCGAGCGGCTCCTCCGCGATGCCGGGTTCGACGTCGTGGTCGTCGCTCCGGTGCCGCGCTGGAGCGTGCTCGACGCCCAGGCGCGGATGAGCCTGTTCCCTCGGCTCCCCGGCCGCCTGTCGCGGGCGCTCGTCGCGCCGCTCAAGGCTCTCCACGTCGCGTGGTGGTGGATCGGCGGGCGCATTCAAGGCAGCGAAGGCTCGTCTCGCGCGAAGCGGATGTTCTCGACAGCCGGTGCGATCTGCTTCGTGGCCGACAAGCGCGCCGCTCCCGGTTCGTGACCGGCTCCCGCCGGGACGCGGTCGTCGCCGCCGTCGGCGGCGTCGCCCTCTTCTTCGTCTGCGCACTCGTCGGACGTGGCGGGCTGCTCGACTCCGCCCCGTTCGGCGACGTCCATCTGTACGCGCACTACGCGCACAACATGTCGCTGGGACAGTGGCCGTACCGGAACTTCTTCGACGAGTACCCGCCGCTCGCGCAGCCGTTGTTCTACGTCGTCCGACTGCTGCCCGGGACATACGCGCCGGCGTTCAAGTGGACGATGGCGGTCTTCGGCGCGACGACTCTCGTGCTCATCGTCGCGGCGCTCGCATCCGCCGGTGCGCCGCGTCGGCGGCTGGCCGTGGCGGCGGTCACGATCGGCGTCGCGCCTCTCGTGCTCGGGCCGATCTTCCTCAACGAGTTCGACATGTGGCCGGCGATGCTCGTTGCGGCCGCGCTGCTGGCGTTCATCCGCCGCCACGAACGGCTCGCGTACGTGCTCCTGGCGCTCGGTGTCGCGGCGAAGCTCTACCCGCTCGTGCTGTTGCCGCTGGCGCTGGTGGAGACCTGGGACCGCGGTGGCCGCGAGCTGGTGAAGCGCGCGCTCATCTGGTTCCTGGGTGCGCTCTTCCTCGTGCACCTGCCCTTCGCGATCATGGGTCCGGGCGGGCTTCGCTTCAGCTACTGGGTGAATTTCAAGCGCGGCCTCGAGGTCGAGAGCCTCGGGGGAGCGGTGCTGCTCCTGCTCGACCGCGCCGGTCTCTACCACGCGACGCTGGCGGAGGGAGCGCCGGGGTCGACGAACGTCACCGGCGGTCTCGCCACCGCGGTCGGGACGGTCGCCTCCCTCGTCGTCATCGCCGCGGTGCTGCTCGTCGCGTGGCTCTACCATCGCCGCCGAGGCTCGCCCTTCGTCGCAGCCGCCGCCGCCGTGCTCGCGTTCGTCGCCTTCGGCAAGGTCTTCTCGCCGCAGTACGCCGAATGGCTCACGCCGCTCCTTCCGGCCGCCGGCCTCGTCGGTGCGGTCGGCCTGCTCGGCGTGCTCGCGCTGACGCACGTCGAGTTCACCCGCTTCCTGACCGGCGTCGAGACATCGGACGCGTACAAGGCCGCGCTGACCCCGTGGGTCGCCACGCGCGATCTGCTCGTCGTCGTGCTCTACGCGCTGTTCGTGCTCCGCCTGTGGCGCAGGCCGGCGAGCAAGACTCCGTAGAGCGCGACGAGCACGAGGTTCCGCGCGAGCGCGGCCCAGATCACCGCACCGAGGTGGGTGATCTGCAGGAACGGCTCCGGGAAGCGCGCCCAGACCTGCGTCAGCCCGAGCGCGAGCAGCAGCACGGCCCAGGCGATCACCGAGTCGACGAGCGGGACGAGCGGGACGAGGAACAGCAGGTATTGCGGTGAGAGGACTTTCGCGAACGCGACGAAGCCGACCGCTGTCGCGGCGACGGCGCCGAACGTCCGGTCGCGGTCGACCTGCCCGCTGCGAGCGAGCAGCCACCACGCGGCGGCCGTGGCCGCCAGCACGAAGAGCGACGTCACGGCGGCGAGCCCGCCGGCCGTCCGGCCGCCGATGTCGAACGAGAACGGCGCGGACGTGACGACGACGTGATAGCCGGCGCCGAGCCGGTGCGCGACGCCGAGGATCGAGCCGCCGAGGCTCTCGACCTGGAGGCCGCGCGTCGCCTGTTCCTGCAGGCTGTACTTCAGCCCGCCCGGAGCGAGCGCCGCGAACGGCAGGAAGATCGCGACCAGCACTGCAGCGCCGGCGAGCAGTGCCCGCTCCGCCTCGCGCCGGCCGCGTCCGTGCGCGACGTAGGTCAGTAGAGCCGGCGCGAGCAGAACCGGGTAGAGCTTCGCCGCTGTCGCGGCGCCGAGGAGTGCGAGCCCCCAGCGCGGGTGGCCGCGCACGACGAGCGCCACCGCCCACGCGGCGAGCGCCGCCGGCCAGAGGTCGAAGCTGTTCACCGCGATCGGTCCGAGGAACGCGGGCGCAACTCCGGCGACGATCACCGCCCCGTAGCGGCGTCGCGCGCTCGTGCCCGCGAGCGCGAACGCGACCGCCGCCACGGCCGCGAGCCCGTACACGACGGCGAAGCCCTTGAACCACGGGACGTAGTGCGACCCGGGGAGCGCGGGCAGCGCCAGCGGTGGGATCGCCCCCGGCGGAAACTCCATCGAGAAGCCTGGACGGTACGGCAGGTGTCCGTGCGCGATCCTCGTCCCGTAGAGCGAGTACAGGCCGGTGTCGGCCTTCCCGTTCGGGTTCCAGAGGCCGACGTTCGGCAGCGAGCATGCGGCGAGCAGCACGACCCAGCCCACCGCGATCGTGCGGAGCGTCCTCACGAGAATCGCGTCGCGATCACCGAGATGCCGGCGGCGGAGAGCACGAACAGCTCCGGCAGGCTCGCGTAGAGGAATCGTGGATGCTGGGACGTCACCGCGTAGAAGCTGTAGAAGACGGGATTGAGCAGGAGGAACGCAAGGACCAGCGCGAGCGCCCACGGACGGCGGACGCCCCAGACGCCGACGATCGAGAGCGGCACGATGATCGCGAGCGTGTGCGGCGTGAAGATCGACGAGTGCGTCCAGCTCGAGACGAGATGGCTCGCGTCGAACGGATCGCGCGGCCACGAGCTCTTGTTGTCGAACAGCTTCGGATACGAGAGCGGCCAGTAGGCGAGCACCACCGGCGCGAATGCGAGGACGCCCGCGAGGTAGGGCAGCGCGTCACGTCGGCCGTCGCGCAGGAGGACGACGACGAGCGCGGCGCCCGCGACCAGCGCATTCGAGATCTTCGTGGCCGTCGCAACGCTGAGCGCGCAGCCGGCGAGCGACGAGACGCATCGGCGTCATGCGCGGCGAGAGCAGGAGCGCAGCGCCGCCGGTGACGAGCAGCGTCGACAGCGGCTCGTCGTAGAGGTGCAGTCCGACGTCGACGTCCCACTGGCCGTTCGCCCAGGCGTGGTGACCCGCGATCAGTCCCGACGAGCAGCGGCCAGAACGTCCAGCAGGGCGGCCGCGAGCAGACCGACCCAGCGGCGGCCGGTCGCGTTCCGGCCGAGATACGCGACCGCGACGACGGTGAGCCCGACGCACACGAGCGAGAGGACGAAGCCGATCCCCACCCGAGGTGGTGCGAGATGCCGAGGCCGAGCGCGCGGTAGGGCAGCATCGACCAGCCCCCAGACGAGCGGCCAGCCGATGACCTGCGCGCCGCTGAAGCGCATCCAGTGGATGTCGACGCAGATGACCAGGCCGAACGCGAACAGCGCGACCGGCACGAGCCAGGGACGCAGCTCGGGGCGCCGGCGCCACGCGACGGACGATCGCCACGCGCGGCGGCGATCGCGGCGATCGCGACGAGCGCGAGCAGCGGCCGCGGCACCCGTCCCCAGGCGGCCATGAACTCGCGCGCGGCCGCGTAGAAGCCGTTGGCGTCGCCCTGGAGGCCCGCGTACGTCCAGCGGGGCATCCCGGGCAGCTTCGAGCCCGCGTCGGCGTAGGCGGCGAGCGGGATGGCGAGGCGGATCGCCGCGAGCAGGCCGAGCGCGCACCACCAGCTGCTCAGCCTCCGCCCTCGCATCGCGGCAGGACGCTAGCACCGCCGCAGGCGGTAAATCATTCGTAAAGGGCCGCCCGGCTCGCCGGAGAGGCCGCTAGCATCGTCTGCGATGCCGACCGCTGTCGTCACAGGAGGCGCGGGCTTCCTCGGTTCGCACCTTTGCGACTACTCTGGTCGGCGAAGGGTTCCGCGTCGTCTGCGTCGACAACCTCGAGACGGGGTCGCTGCAGAACGTCGAGCACCTGCGCGGCGACAGCTTCGTCTTCCTCAACCACGACATCACCGGCCACCTCGAGGTCGACGAGCCGGTCGACTTCGTCTTCCACCTGGCGAGCCCGGCGAGCCCGATCGACTACCTGCGGCTGCCGCTGCAGACGCTGAAGGTCGGCTCGTACGGGACGCACAACGCGCTCGGACTCGCGAAGTGGAAGCGGGCCCGCTTCCTGCTCGCGTCGACGAGCGAGGTCTACGGCGATCCCGCCGTGCACCCGCAGCCGGAGACGTACTGGGGCAACGTCAACCCGATCGGCCCGCGCGGCGTCTACGACGAGGCGAAGCGCTACGCCGAGGCGCTGACGATGGCGTACCACCGCCAGCAGGGCGTCGACACGTGCATCGTCCGGATCTTCAACACGTACGGAACGCGCATGCGGCCGCACGACGGCCGCGCGATCCCGACGTTCGTCCGCCAGGCGCTCGCGAACGAGCCGCTCACCGTCTTCGGCGACGGCTCGCAGACGCGGAGCTTCTGCTACGTGGACGACCTGGTCCGCGGTCTCGTGCTGCTCGCGCGGAGCGGCGAGCACCTGCCGGTGAACATCGGCAACCCGCAGGAGCTCACGCTGCTCGAGCTCGCACAGGCCGTGATCGACGTCACGGGCTCGAAGAGCGAGATCGTCTTCGAGGCGCTGCCGGTCGACGACCCGCAGGTCCGCCAGCCCGACATCACACGCGCCCGGCAGCTGCTGGGCTGGGAGCCGCAGGTCACGCTCGACGAGGGCTGCGGCGGATGCTGGAAACGAGTGAACGGGAGTCTCTGAGTGTCTAAGCGCATCGTCCTGCTCGCTGTGGCCGCCGCGGCCGCCGCTGCTGTCGTCGGCGTCGCCGTCCAGGCCGCAACCGCCTCGCCGGCGAAGCACGTCGCCGCGCGGTCGACCCATCTGCTGGTCGGCATGAACGACGAGGCCGACACCCTGTACGGCAACCCGGCGACCGCGTTCGCGACGCTGAAGTCGCTGAAGGTGCAGGTGCTGCGCGTCAACCTCTACTGGGGCGGCAACAAGTGGGCCGTCGCGAACACGAAGCCGACCGACGCGACCGATCCCGGGCGACCCCGCGTACAACTGGTCGCTCTACGACCGGCTCGTCGAGTACGCGCACACGTACAACATCCAGGTCATGTTCTCGATCCTGTTCACGCCGTCGTGGGCGAACGGCGGCAAGGCGCGCACCGTCGCGCCGACGAACATGCAGGACCTGCAGGACTTCGCGTACGCCGCCGCCGAGCGCTACAGCGGCCTCTGGACGCCGCCGACCTGGCAGCAGAACGCGTCGCTCGGGATCGGCAACGAGCCGCTCCCGAAGGTGAGCCTGTGGACGGCGTGGAACGAGCCGAACAACCCGATCTGGCTGACGCCGCAGTACAAGAAGGTCGGCAAGAAGTGGGTGATCGAGAGCGCGATACCAGTACGCGAAGATCTGCAACGCGGTCTACACCGGCATCCACTCGTCCGATCTCGGCGCGCGCTCCCCGGCGAGCAGGTCGCGTGCGGCGTCACCGGCCCGAAGGGCAACGACGCGCCGACGTCGACGCGCCCGTCGGTCGACCCGCTCACCTTCCTGAGCGCGGCGAAGGCGGCCGGGATGAAGAACTTCGACGTCTATGCGCACAACCCGTACGCCGACTCCGGCAACGAAGCGCCGAACTACGTCCCGAAGGGCAAGGACAAGCGGCGGATCCAGCTCGGCAACATCAACGTGCTGCTGGCGAAGCTCACGCAGCTCTACGGGCCGAAGCACCTCTGGATCACCGAGTACGGCTACCAGACGAACCCGCCCGACAAGACGATCTAAGGCACGAGCTGGGCGAACCAGGCGAAGTACATGTCGCAGGCCTACGCGATCGCGCGCAAGAACCCGCGCATCGACATGATGTTCTGGTTCCTCGTCAGGGACGAGCCGAAGATCGGCGGCTGGCAGTCCGGCCTCGAGACCGTCGCCGGCAAGAAGAAGCCGAGCTGGAACACGTACATCGGCTTCCGCGCGGCTAGAGGGCGCTAGCCGACGAGGAAGTCGATGGTGCGGCGGAGACCTTCCTCCAGGTCGATCGCCGGCTCGTAGCCGAGGCAGCCGCTCGGCCTTCGTCAGGTCGGCCCAGGAGTCGCGGATGTCGCCGGGACGGGGCGGCAGGTGCTCGCGCCGCGACGGGCTTGCCGAGGATCGCGCCGATCGTGTCGGCGACCGCGTTCACGGTGGCGGGCGCGCCGGCCGCGACGTTGAAGATCTCGCCGCTCACGCCGGCGGTCTCGCCGGCGCGGAGCGTCGCGTCGACGACGTTCCCGACGTAGGTGAAGTCGCGCGACTGCTCGCCGTCGCCGTTGATCGTCACCGGCTCGCCGGCGGCGATCGCCGTGACGAACAGCGGCATCGACCGCGGCGTACTGCGAGAACGGGCTCTGACGCGGCCCGAAGACGTTGAAGTAGCGCAGCACGACCGTCTCGAACGAGTCGTAGACGCGGCTGAAGCTGATGCAGTAGCGCTCGGCCGCGAGCTTCGCGACGCCGTACGGCGAGATCGGGTCGCAGCGGCTCCTCCTCCGGCGTCGGCAGTCGCCGGCTCGAGCCGTACACCGACGTCGACGACGAGAAGACGACGCGTCGCACCCCTTCGTCGCGCGCCGCGAGCAGCACGTTCAGCGTCCCCTCGACGTTGACCGCGCTCGAGGTCAGCGGGTCCTGCACCGAGCGAGGCACCGAGCCGAGCGCGCCGAGGTGGTAGACGATCTCGGCCTTGCGCACCGCGTTGTGCACGCGCTCGTAGCTGCGCAGCTCGCCCTCGACGATCTCGACGTCGAGGCCGTCGAGGTTCGCGCGGTTGCCGGTGGAGAAGTTGTCGAGCACGCGCACCTCGTCGCCGCGCTCGAGCAGCGCGCGCACGAGGTTCGAGCCGATGAAGCCCGCGCCGCCGGTGACGAGACGTGTGCCATCAGGCGATCGCCGTCGACGTGGTAGTTCGCGTGAGTCGAGCCGGGTATCGGACTCGCGCAGCATCGGCGAGCGCGTTGTCGAGCGCTCGCCTGCGCGGTGTTCAGCGCCGGTGACGAGCCGGCCGCCCAGTCGGCCGGGTCCGGCCGCGCTTGAAGAGGAGGTCGACAAAGTACGCCACGAGCAGGCGCGACGGTAGGCGGCGGTGCCGGCCCCGGCGCCGCACGTCGAGCGACGACCAGGTCGCCGTTCGTCGCGGAACAGCCGCTCCAGGCCGCGTGCTGCGTCCAGCGCCAGTAGTCGTCCGGGTACGGGTGGTAGACGGCGACGCCGTGCGTCGAGGCGAGCACGCGGCCGCCGGGCCTGACGCACGCGGCGCAGCTCGCGCACGGCGCGCGCCGGGATCCGGGCACGTGCTCGAGCACCTGCAGGCAGAGGACGACGTCGAAGCTCGCGTCCTCGACCGGGCAGCGCGTCCGATCGTACCCGTGGATGTCGGCATCGCGGCTTCCCGCGACGTCGCAACCCGACGTACGTCGCGCCGCGCCGGCGTGAAGCAGCGGCTCGTACGGCTCGGTCGCCGCAGCCGACGTCGAGCACGCGGTAGCCCGTCGGCGCTCGCGGCGCCTCGGCGCGCTCCGAAGCCAGCGCGGCGAGCGGAGCGCGCACGGCGTACAGTTCCAGATGCTCGATCGGCTCGGATGCCGAGGACTGCTCACCCGGCCATGCTCGCGCGCTCAGAGTCGCTCCGCGGTGGCGACGAGCCCGAAGCCGAGCCAGTCACCGCGTCGAGCGGGATGCCCGGCGACGAAGCCCTGTGCGGTCCAGAGCCAGACGACGAGCGCCGTCCAGCCGAGCCCGACCAGCGCCGTCGACGCGCGACGTCGTGCGCGCGGCGCGCAAGCCGACCAGGCCGACGGCGGCGAACATCGCGACGAGCGAGCACGAAGCCCGACGACGCCGAGGTCCGCGAGCGCCTGGACCCAGATGTTCTGGACGCCGTAGGCGGTGCGGCGGCGGACGGGAACGCGTGCGGCGGCTCGTTCGGGAAGCGCCGGTGCGCGGCCGGCGAGGTACGGCTCGAACGTCGCGGGCGTCGCCGGAGCCCTGCCAGCCGACGCCGAGCAGCGGATGGTCCTTCCAGATCTCGCAGGCCGATCCAGGCGAGCAGCGTGCGGTGCGAGTACGTCTGCACGTCTTCTGCTTGCCTGCGGGCTGCGTTCGCCGGACGTGCCGAGGAACCGGGCGAACGAGCTCGAGGTCGCCGCCGCGGAGCGCGACGACGCCGACCAGCGCGACGAGGGCCACGGCGCCGCGGCGACGCGCGCGCCGCCGCGGTCAGCTCGTGCCGGCGCAGGACGCCGCGAGGACGACGCGCCGCCGTGCGAGCCCGAGCAGCGACGCGACCGCCGCGGCGAGGATCACCCCGAGCGCGCCGCGGCCGCCGCCGACGAGCCGAGCGTCCGCCCGAGCCGCAGCTCCGGCAGCAGCGAGCGCGACGAGCCCGACCAGCAGCACGGCGCCGGAGAGCGCGGCGAAGTCCGCCTCCGAGAGGAACGAGGCCTGCCGGCCGCCGACGCGTGCCGCGAGACGAAGATCGACGCGCCGAGGAACTGCGCGACGCCGACGATCGTCGCGACGGCGCTCCAGAGCGACGAGCGACCAGAGACGCGCGAGCACGTCGACCGCCGCCGCCGGACGAGCAGGGCAGCGCCGGCGCGAGCAGCGCGTACTCGGCGAACTTCGCCGCCGTCACGACGTGCGTCTGCCACGGGTACGCGGACGAGTGCGGTGGCCGTACGCGACCTCGACGAGATCCAGACGAGGAACAGCGCGCCGGCGGCGAGCCAGAGCCAGCGGCCGCGCGCGAGCGGCGCGAAGCCGTGCGTGATCCCGCTCACAGAGCGGCGACGACGACGACCGCGAGCACCGCGAAGTCCGACAGGTACGCGTTGAGGTCGTCGAGCCGAGCCCGACGCGAAGCCCGGGCTGGTACTGCGAGTGCAGGAAGAGGAGCGGGAGCGCAGCCGCGAGCACGAGCGCGCCCGGCGACACCGTCGGCGCGAGACCCCGCTCCCCGGCGCTGGGGAGGACGAGCTGGTGGCCAAGGACCGGCAACTATACTGGCGTCGCCCGATGAGCCGGCTCCTGGTACGCCGTTCGGCTGACGGCCGTCGGCATCTACGCCTCCGTCGTCCTCGGCTTCCTCGCGACCGTCGTCGCGGGCCGCGTGCTCTCGACGAAGCAGGAGTTCGGCGACTACGCGACCGTCATCTACGCGACGGGCTTCTTCCAGTCGTTCTTCGACCTGACGGTCGAGGAGGCGCTCGTGAAGTACGGCTTCCGCTTCGTCACGCGCGAGGAGTGGGGGCTGCTGCGCGGCCTCTTCCGCAGCGCGTTCCGGTTCAAGCTCGTCGGCTCGGCGCTCGGCGGGATCGGCGCTGCTCGTCTTCGCGGCGTTCGCGCCGGTCCGCGCATGACCGTCGCGCGCTCGTCGTCGCGTCGCTGATCCCGCTCGGCAGTCGCTCGAGGGGCTCGCCGGCTCGGCGCTCTACCTGCGCGGCCGCTACGACGTCCGCGGCCGCTTCCTCGCGCTGGTCGATGGCGCTGCGGCTCGCCGGCGTCGCCGATCGGCGCGCACTACGGGCTCGTCGAGGCGGTCGCCGGCGTGCTCGTCGCGCAGGTCGATCGCGACGGCGTCGATCGGCGTCGCCGGCCGGATCGCGTTCCGACCGCTTCCCGCGCGCGGCGCGCGGCGCCGCTCGGCGAGCAGCGGCGCGAGATCGTCGACCTTCATCGCCCAGTCGAGCGTCGCCACCGGCGTCCTCTCGCTGCGCGGCGGGCTCGCGCCGCTGCTGCTCGGCGGCGTCACGACGACGACGCAGGTCGGGCATCTTCAAGATCGCGCAGGCGCCGCAGTCCGGCTTCCAGGCGCTCTCGGCGCCGGCCCGGATGGTGCTGCTCACCGAGCAGACGCGCGACTGGGAGCGCGGCCGGCAGTCGGCGGTGCTGCCGGCAGGTCCGCCGCTACAGCGCTGGTCGCGGCCGCTGCTCTGCGTGGTCGCCGTGCCGCCGCTCTCTGGGTGATGCCGCACCTGATCGCGCTCGTCTACGGCTCGAGGTACCTCGGCGCGACGGACGCCGCGCGGCTGTTCCTGCTCACGGCGGCGGTGCAGCTCGTCGTCGGCTGGACGAAGTCGTTCCCGGTCACGATCGGCCGGCCGAAGCTGCGGATCTGGACGCACGGGATCGAGACGCTCGTCGTGCTGCCGCTCGTGGTCGTCCTCGGCGTCGCGCTGGGGCGCGACCGGCGCGGCCGGCGCGTTCCTCGCCGGCATGATCGTGTTCGCCGTCGTCGTGGGCCGTGATCTTCCTGCGCATCCGGCCGGACGACGTGCAGCAGCCCGCGCCGTCGCCGAGGCGGCGGCCGAGGAGGAGTCCGAGGCGGGCGTGCTCGCCGATGAGGGTGCTCGTCGTCTCCGGGATCTGGCCGCCGGACGTCGGCGGGCCGGCGAGCCACGCGCCCGACGTGGCGGCGTTCCTGCGCTCGCGCGGGCACGAGGTCGAGGTCGTGACGACCGCCGCGGCGCGCGCCCGCGCCGGAGGAGTACCCGGTGCACTGGGTCTCGCGCTCGCTGCCGAAGGGCGTGCGTCCACGTCGCGCACGGCGGCCGAGATCGCGCGGCGCGCGCGGCGGCGCCGACGTCGTCTACACGACCGGGATGTTCGGCCGCAGCGCCGCGGGCGCGACGCTCGCGCGGCGGCCGTACGTCGTCAAGCTGACCGCCGACCCCGCGTTCGAGCGCGCGCGCCGGCGCGGCATGGTCGGCGGCGACGTGGACGAGTTCCAGCGCTCGCGCGGCGGCGCGCGCGTGCGCGCGCTCCGGCTCGCGCGCGACGCTCGAGCTGCGCCGCGCGGCCCACGTCTTCACGCCGAGCGCCTACCTCGCGCGAGCTGGCCGTCTCCTGGGGCGTGCCGGCCGGAGCGCGTGTCGGTGCTGCCGAACCCGTCGCCGCCGCTGCCCGAGCTGCGGCCGCGCGACGAGCTGCGCGGCGAGCTCGGCCTGGACGGCGCCGACGCTCGCCTTCGCGGGCCGGCTGACCGCGCAGAAGTCGCTCGACGTCGCGCTCGAGGCGGTCGCCGCGAACGACGGCGTCGCGCTGCTGATCGCCGGCGAGGGCGACGAGCGCGCGCCGCTCGAGCGGCGCGTCGCGGAGCTCGGGCTCGGCGGCCGCGTCCGCTTCCTCGGCGCCGCAGCCGCGCGAGCGCGTGCTCGAGCTGTTCCGCGCCGCCGACGCGTCGATCCTCTCGTCGAGCTGGGAGAACTTCCCGCACACGGTGGTCGAGGCGCTCGCCGTCGGGACGCCGGTGCTCGCGACGGCGATCGGCGGCGTCGCCGAGGTCGTGCGCGACGGCGAGAACGGGCTGCTCGTCCCGGCCGGGCGATCGCCGCCGCGCTCGCCGGCGGCGGTCCGCCGCTTCTTCGCCGACGGCGAGCTGCGCGAGCGGCTGCGCGCCGCCGCGGCGCCGTCGGTCGCCGACTACGCGCCGCGAGCGCGTCTTCGGCCGCCTCGAGGAGACGCTCGTCCGCGTCGCCCGAACAGCCGAGTAACACGCCGCTACTAGGCTTGGGCTCGTGACGCAGGCCCCGCGTGCTCTTCGTCAGCCGGACGCGCTACCGGCTGCCGCTCGTCGCCGCAGCGTCGCGGCGAAGTTCGACGCGCTCGCGGACGAGCTCGACGTGCGCGTGCTCGCGTCCGCGCTGCGGGCTCGCTGCGGACGACGGCGTTCACGCTCGTGCCGCCGCTCGCCGCGCCGCTCGACGGCTCGCCTTCTGGCTCGCGCTGCCGCGGCGGCGGCGCGCGAGCTGCGCGCGCTTCCGGCCGCGACGCCGTCGTCTGCCAGACGCCGTACGAGGCGCCGCGGCGCTGCTCGCCGCGCCGGCTCGCGCGCGTGCCGGCGCCGCGTCGTCGTCGAGGTGCACGGCGACTGGCGCACGGCGACGCGGCTCTACGGCTCGCCGCTGCGGCGGCTGCTCGGGCCGGCTCGGCGACGCGCGTCGCCGCGCGCGGCGCTCCGCCGCGCCGACGCCGTGCGCACCGTCTCGCCGTTCACGGCCGGCGCTCGTGCGCGCGCTCGGCGTCGAGCCTGCCGCGACTTTCCCGACGTACATGGACCTCGCGCCGTTCGTCGGCGCCGCCGCGCCGCTGCCCGGAGCGGCCGGCGCGCGCTCTTCGTCGGCGTGCTCGAGCGCGTACAAGAACGTCGACGGGCTCGCGGAGGCGTGGCGGCTCGCCGCGCCGCGCGTGCCCGGACGCGTCGCTGCACCTCGTCGGCGAGGGCACGCGCGCGCGACGTCGCCGAGGCGCTCGTCCGCGACTGCCCGGCCGCGCGCTGGGACGCGCGAGCTCCCGCCCGAGCGAGTCGCCGCCGCGCTCGACGCGGCGAGGCTGCTCGTGCTCCCGTCGCGCTCCGAGGGCATGGGCGCGCGTGCTCGTCGAGGCGTTCTGCCGCGGCCGCGCGGTCGTCGGCGACGCGCGCCGGCGCGATCCCCGACCTCGTCGAGGACGGCGTCAGCGGGCTGCTCGTCGCCGCCGGACGACCGCGGCCGCGCTCGCCGACGCGCTCGTGCGCGTGCTCGCCGACCGCGCGCTCGCGCGAGCGGCTCGGCGACGGCGCGCGCGCGGCCGCGGCGCCGCTGGCTGCAGACGCCGGAGGAGTACGCGCGCCGGATGCGGGAGCTCGTCGACGCGTGAGGTGACGCTCGTCTTCGTCACGCAGCCGGCCGATCCGGCGCACCCGGTGCTCGGCGCGACGCTGCCGAAGATCCGCGCGCTCGCGGAGCGCGTCGACGAGGTCGTCGTGCTCGCCGACAGCGGTCGTGCCGGACGCGCTGCCGGCGAACTGCCGCGCGCGCAGCTTCGCCGCGCCGACGCAGGCGCTGCGCGGCGCGCGCTTCGTCGCCGCGCTCGCGCCGCGAGCTCGCCGCGGCCGGCCCGTCGCGGTCGTCGCGCACATGTCGCCGGTCTACGCGCTGCTCGCCGCGCCGCTCGCGCGGCCGCTGCGCGTGCCCGCTGCTGCTCTGGTTCACGCAGCAGCGCGCCGGCGCGCTGCTCGACGCGGCCGAGCGCGTCGTCGACGCGATCCTCACCGTCGACGAGCGCAGCGTCCCGCTCCGCTCGCGCGAAGGTGCGCGCGATCGGGCACGGGATCGACATCGACGCGTTCGCCTGCGTCGCCGCGAGCGGCGGCCGCCGCTGCGCCGGCTGCTCGCGCTCGGCCGCTACGCGCCGGTGAAGGGCTGGACGACGTCGCTCCGCGCGCTGCCGGACGCTGCCGGACGCGAGCTGACGTGCACGGCCCGATGCTGACCGACGCCGACCGCGCGCACCGCGCGCGCGGCTCGAGCGGCTCGCCGACGAGCTCGGGCGTCGCGCGAGCGCGTCGACCTTCGGCGACGAGGTCGCCGTACGCCGAGGTGCCGCGCGCTGCTCGCGGCGCGCCGACGCGCTCGTGAACGCGACGCGCGGCACGAGCGCCGACAAGGTCGTGTTCGAGGCGGCGCGCCGTCGTGCCTGCCCGTCGTTCGCCGCCTCGCCGGTCTTCGACACGCTGCTGCCGGACGCGCTGCGCTTCCACGGCGACGATCCGGCGACGCTCGCGGCGCAGGTCCGCGACTACGCCGGGCGGCGCACGGGCCGCGAGCTGCGCGCGCGGGTCGAGCGCGGAGCACTCGGCCGGCCACTGGGCCGAGCGCGTGCTCGAGGTCGCCGCGCGCATGAAGCCGCGGTCCTCTTCGTCTCGCGCGAGCGCTTCCGGCTGCCGCTCGACGGCGCGCAGGAGCGGAAGTGGGACGCGCGTCGCCGAGCGTCGTCGACCACCGCGTGCGTCGCCGCGGCTGCAGCCGGGGCGCCGACGAGCGGACGACCGCTTCCGCCTCGCGGCCCGGCGCGCCCGGCTCGCTCGACGGCGCGCTCTACTACCTGCGCGCTGCCGTTCCGGATCGCCGCGCGAGCTGCGCGCGCTTCCGGCCGGACGCCGCGCTCGTCCAGGGCGTCCACGAGGCTGCGGCGTTCCTGCTCGCCCGCCGGCTCGCGCGCGCCGCGCACGAAGTCGATCCTCGACGTCCAGGGCGACTGGCACGCGGCGACGCGCCTCTACGGCTCGCCGCTGCGCGCCGGCTGCTCAACCCGCTGAACGACGCGCTGGCGCGCGTTCGCCGTCCGCGCGCGCGGACGCGGTCCGCACGCTGTCCGACGCAGACGCCGGGCTCGTGCGCGCGCTCGGCGTCGAGCCGGCGGCCGTGTTCCCGCCGTACGTCGACGCCGAGGCGTTCCTCGCCCGCCCGCCGGCGCCGCTGCCCGAGCGGCCGCGCGCGCGTCTTCGTCGGCGTGCTCGAGCGCTACAAGGCGCTTCGACACGCTCGTCGACGCGTGGCGCCGCGCCGCGCCGCGCGTGCCGGAGCGCGACCTGCACGTCGTCGGCGACGGGACGCTCGCGCGAGCGCGCGGCCGAGCTCGTCGCCGAGCTGCCGGCGCAGACGGAGTGGACGCGCGCGGCTCGACGCCGAGGAGTGTCGCGCGGCGATGGACGCGGCGCTGGCTCGTCTGCCTGCCGTCGCGCTCGGAGGGGCTGCCGCGCGTCGCGCTCGAGGCGATGTGCCGCGGCCGCGCGATCGTCGGCGGCGACCGCGGCCGGCATCCCCGACGTCGTCCACGACGGCGAGAACGGACTGCTCGTCGACCCCGACGACGCCGGAGGCGCTCGCCGACGCGCTCGTCGCGCATCCTCTCCGACCGGCCGAGCGCGCGAGCGGCTCGGCGCCGCCGCGCGCGCGGACCGGCGAGGAGCTGGGCGTCGACGCCGCGAGCAGTACGCGGCGCAGCGTCGCAGCGCTCGTGCGGTCCGCGACGTCCTCGCGGGCTAACCTGGCCCCGGCCGATGCGCGAGCAGATCAAGCAGGCGCTGAAGAACTCCGTCTACCGCGCGATCGGCGAGACCGCGAACGGGCTCGGCGCCGTCAACGGCGACGGCCGCACGCTGCGCGTCCTCATGTACCACAAGGTCAACGACCTGCCGAACAACCGCATGTCGATGCCGGTCTCGCTGTTCGACGAGCAGATGGCGCAGCTGCGAGGAGCTCGGCTACGTCGTCGTCGACCTCGACGCGGTGCTCGCGCCACTACCTCGACGGCGCGCCGCTGCCGGACGGCGCGGTGCTCATCACCTTCGACGACGGCTACCGCGACAACCTGCTCAACGCCGCGCCGGTGCTGCGCAGCCACGGCTACCCGGCGGTGCAGTTCGTCCCGATCGCCTACGTCGGCGACCGCAGCCGCTGCCGCACGAGCGCTACCTCTCCGCGCACGGCGTCCACAACCCGACCGTCGACTGGGACGAGATCCGCGAGCTCGAGCGGCTCGGCGTGCGGATCGAGTCGCACGGGATCAGCCACAAGCCGCTCGCGGAGCTCGAGATCGACGAGGCGGCGCGCGAGATCGCGATCTCGAAGCTGAAGCTGGAGGAGCGGCTCGGCCGTCCGCGTCCGCGCGTTCTCCTACGTGAAGGGCTCGGAGGCCGACTACAAGCCCGTGCACCCGAGCCTCGTCAAGCAGGCGGGCTACGACCTCGCGTTCACGGCCGTGTCGGGCGCGAACACGCCGTGCGAGCGATCCGCTGCAGCTGCGCCGCTACAACGTCGAGCCGTACTCCGCCGCGCACGTTCGAGCTCGTGCTCGCCGGCGCGTGCGACCTGATCGCGCTCAAGGACACGGTGACCGGCACGCACGCGCGGCGCCTCTTCAACGCGGCGCTCGGCACCTCGTCGCGGTGATCGTCGGCGCCCGCGCGGCGCGACGACTTCCTCGCGCTGATGCGGGAGCACTACGGCGCGCGATGTCGCCGCAGGAGTTCGACTGGTGGTTCGACGGCAACCCCGCCGGGCCGCGGATCCTCAACGAGGCGCGCGACGAGGACGGGACCGCCGCTCGGCGTGCTCGCGATGAGCGTGCGCGCGCATGAGCCAGCGGGCTCGGCGCCGTTCGCGGTGCACGCCGTGACCGCGCCGGCGGCGCGCGGCCGCGGCGTCTTCTCGACGCTCGAGCTGCACAACGAGGAAGAGGCGGCGCGCGGCGGGCGCGACGTGGGCGCTCGGCTTCACGAACCCGATGGCCGGGCCGATCCTCGTCGGCAAGCTCGGCTGGGAGGAGCTGCTGCTCGCTGCGGATCTGGGTGCGGCCGAAGCGGCTGCGCAAGCGCGGCGGAGGGGCGTTCCGCGCGCCGAGCCTCGTGTCCGCCGTTCGAGCCGCGGCACGAGGTCGTCGTTCGCCGGCGCACTCGTTCGTCCACGACGCCGCGCACCTCGACTGGCGCTACGCGCACTCGCCGCGCGCGTACCAGCGGGTCGACGGCGACGGCGGCTGGGCGGTCGTGTCGCACGCGGTCTGGCACGGCTTCTCGTCCGCGGTGATCTGCGAGGCGGCGGGGCGCGGTCTCGCCGGCGTTGCTGCGCCGGTGCGTGCGCGCGGTCGACTCGGACCTCGCGGTCGCGATGGTCAACCCGGGCGAGGAGCGGGCGTATCTCGCGGCGGGCTTCGTCCCGACGCCGCGGACGATCCGCTTCATCGGCAAGCGGCTGCGCGACGACGCGCCGCAGCTGCCGAAGGAGCGCCGCGCCTGGCGCTTCACCCTCGGCGACATGGACTTCTTCTGACCGTCCCGCTCGCCGACGCGGTAGAGACGCACACCGCCGACGTTGTGCGGTGTTGCGATTCTGTTCAACGCGGCGGCCCAGTAGCGGGTCTGGCTCTCGTCGACGATCACGCTCGTGACGTGCTTCTCTCGGATGTACGAGCGCAGGAACTGCACCTGGCGGGGCGGCACCGGCAAACCGAGCGCGATCACTGCGATCGCATGTTCGATGACGAACGACGCCGGCGGATGCTCGACGACGTAGCCGCCGGCCATCGTGAACCGGAAATCGCCCGCCACCTGCCAGAGATCCGAGTAGCCGTTGTGTTCACGGGCAGCGGCAGGATGTTCTCGTGAGGACCAAGGCAGCTTCGGTAGGCGCGATCGGCGAACAAGGGCGGCACCGTGTACGTCGTCGCCCAGACGCCTGCGCCCGGGTCGGGCACGATCGCGAGGATTGCGAGCGCGGGCAACAGCAGTCGCAGAACACCTCGTCTGCGAGCAGCCGTCCAGGCGAGACCATCAATGCGGCGACGAGCGACACGTACAGGGAGAGCCGCTCGACGAGAACGTTGTTGAACAGCGGCAGGTAGCCGAGATGCTCCCACGGTAGCGGCACATGCCGCGACCCCAACAGGGCAGCGACGTCTTCCGTCGATGCTGAGCACCGCCCCGAGCGTTGCAAGTGCTGCGACGAGCAATGCACCGACGAGGAAACGGCCGCCCGCGTCCGGCGCCGCTGCCAGGCGAAGAGCCCGATGATCAGGAGAGTCGGCACCCCGAGATATGCGCCCCTTTCGGAGTCGTTACCCGGGAAGTGGTGGGCGATCGAGTGGGCCCACCCGAGGCCCGCGAGCGAGAGCCTCGTCGGAACGACGAAGTTGACCAGGTCGGTGACGTAGAGCTGCTGCGGGTGAACGCCCCTCTTCTGGAAGCCGGCCAGGAGGTAGTAGAGAAACGGCGCCGTCAGGATCGCAGCGAGAAGGTACGAAGCCGCGAGCGGAGCGAGCAGCCTGGCGAGCCGTCGGCGAAGGCCGGGAGCGACGACGAGTCCGAGCGCGATCGAGCAGGCGAGCGCCAGCGTCACCGTGAATGCGATCTCGGTCGCGAACAGAAGCTGAAGGGCGAGCAGAGGTCCCAGCCGGACGATCAGCCGGCGTTCGTCGAGCTCCTCGCGCACGTAGCGAAGGACGACGAGCGCCACGAGCGGGATCAGGAAGACGGACGAGACCTGCAGGTGGCCGAGCTCCTGCCCGAGCATGTAGCTCGAGAAACCGAACAGGTAGCCGCCGACGAGAGACGGCCACAGCTGCCGGGTCAGGTAGCGGCAGAGGAGGAACGCCGTCCAGGCCGCGAGCGCGGGCATGACCACCGCCGCGACGTTGTAGGACGTGGCCGCACCGGCGGCCAGCGTCAGCGGCGAGAAGAGCAGCGCAAGCCCGGGCATCATGGTCGCCCACGTGAGGTTGACGCCGCTCGGCGCCCAGACCGCATGTGTGACGAACGGATTCTCGCCGTGCAGGATCGAGTGCGGGAACCACGCGAAAGCCCAGACGAAGACCTGCGGGTCGTGACCGGTGCCGACGTAGCTCGAGCCATGACCCGTCAGCAGCCGCAGTCCGAAGAGGACAAACGCGACCGCCAGATACACCCCCAGCGGTCCGACTACGTCCCAGCTGCGTCGTGAGATGCGAACCCGCGGCCGGGCAGCGTGCATCAGGGACGATTCTACGGGAGTCGAGGCGCCGAGCCGTCGTGCTCGACGGCGTCGGACACCAGGGCCTCGCTGCCGACGACGCAGGCATGCTGTGCGGCATGCGGCGCTTGATCTTCGCCACGCAAAAGCTCGAGTCCGACCGATCCGGTCCTCGCGGCGACGGTCGCGAAGGTGACGCGCGCTCGCCGCGCGCGTCGACGAGCTGGTCGTGCTCTGCGACTCCGCGGAGCCGGGGTCGCTTCCGGCGAACTGCCGCGTGCGCGAGTTCGGCGCGCCGAGCCAGGTGCAACGCGGCGCGCGCTTCTGCCGCGGCGCTCTAGCGCGAGCTGCGGCCGCGGCCGCTCGGCGTCGTCGCGCACATGGTCCCGCTCTACGTGATCGTGGCCGCGCCGCTCGTCCGGCCGCGGCGGATCCCGCTGCGTCCTCTGGTACGCGCACTGGAAGGACCACGTCGTCGTGCGGGCGGCCGAGCGTCTCGCGCACGCGGCGTGATCACCGTCGATCGCGCTCGTTCCCGTTCGACTCGCCGAAGGTCCGCGCGCTCGGCCACGGCATCGACCTGAGCGAGTTCGCGTGCAGCGAGCAGCCCGTCGGACGGCTCGGAGAGCTGCGCGCGCTCGTGCTCGGACGGTACTCGCCGGCGAAGGGACTCGAGACGATTCTGCGCGGCGCCGCGCTCGCCGGCGGCGTGAGGGTCGAGGTGCACGGCTCGACCGGCGACGGCGAGTACGACGCGCACAAGCGGCAGCTCGAGCGGCTGGCGCGGCGAGCTCGGCGCTCGACGCCGAGCTCGGCGGGCCGGTGCCGCGTGCCGAGGTTCCGCGCTCCTATTCGCGGGCAGCCACGTGCTGATCAACAACATGCGTGCCGGCGCGCCGGACAAGGTCGTGTACGAGGCGGCGGCGTCGTGCCTGCCCGTGCTCGCCTCGAACCCGGTCTTCGACGACCTGCTTCCGCCGGAGCTCCGCTTCGACCGCGACGACCCGGCCAGCCTCGCCGAGCGGCTGCGCACGCTCGACCGGCGGCGCCGCCCGGAGCTGCGCGCGCTCGTGGCTGCGAACCACTCGGTCGAGCACTGGGCCGACGGCGTGCTGGCTACCGTGGAGGGGCGATGAAGCGCGGCGTCATCCTCCATCTGCAGAAGGTCGCGGGCATCTCGGGCTCGGAGGCGCACCTGCTCGCGCTGCTGCCGAAGCTGCGCGAGCGCGGCTGGGACATCCGCATGCTGATGCTGCACGAGAACGAGCCGGGCGCGTGGGACTTCGCGCGCGCGCTTGACGGCGCGCGGCGTGCCGCTCGACGCGATCCCGCTCCGGGCCGACGTCGACCCGATCGCGTTCGTCCGGCTCGTCGCGTACCTCGCGCGCATGCGGCCGGCGATCCTCCACACGCATCTCGTGCACGCCGACGCGTACGGGCTGCTCGCCGGAACCGCGGCGCGCGTGCCGGTGCGCTTCTCGACGAAGCACGGCTTCAACGAGTTCCGCGAGACGCCGTACTTCGGCCTCGCCGACCGCGTCGGTCGCGAGCGCTCGCGCACGTGCACATCGCGATCTCGCGCGGGCTCGCCCGCTATCTCGAGGACGTGGAGGGATTCGACGGCGAGAGCTTCGAGATCGTCCACTACGGCATCGACCCCGACGGCGAGCCCGTCGCCGTACGCGGGCGCGGCGCCGCGGCTGCTCTGCGTCGGCCGCCTGATCCCGATCAAGGGTCACATCGTGCTGCTGCGCGCGTTCGCCGAGGCGAAGAAGCGAGCTGCCGGACCTCCAGCTCGACATCGCGGGCCGCGGCCCGCTCGAGCCGGCGCTGAAGGCGCTCGCGGGCGAGCTCGGCGTCGCCGATTCGGTGCACTTCCTCGGCCACGTGAGCCCGATCCAGGCGGCGATCGAGCGGTCGGCCGTCGTCGTCGTCCCGTCGATGGGCGAGGGATTCGGCATGGTCGCGCTCGAGGCGATGGAGCGGGCGCGGCCGGTGATCGCGGCGGCGATCGGCGGGCTCGGCGAGCTCGTCCGCGACGGCGAGACCGGGGCTGCTCGTTCCGGCCGGCGAGGCGGAGCCGCTGCGCGCCGCGATCGTCCGCGTCGCCGGCGACCTCGAGCTCGCGCGGCGGATGGGCGAGGCCGGACGGCGGCGCGCGCTCGCGCGCTTCCTGCAGCAGTTCTGCACCGACCGCACCGAGCTGCTGTACCAGGGAGCGCTCGAGCACGCGGCGTGACGTCGGGCTGATCGTAGGCGAGCCGGGCGTAGAGCTCCGCCGTGCGGCGGGCCATTCCGTTCGACCGAGAACTCCGTCTCGGCGCGCGCGCGGCCGGCTCCGCCCAGCGCGGGCGTGTCGAGCGCGCGTCCGATCGCGAGCGCCAGCGCCGCCGGGTCGTCGGGGCGGACGAGGATCCCGGTCTCGCCGTCGACGACGAGCTCCGGGAGCGAGCTGACGTTCGACGCCACCACCGGCAGGCCGGCCAGCATCGCCTCGAGCACGCCCAGGCCGAATCCCTCCCAGCGCGCCGGATGGACGAGCAGCGTCGCCCGGCGCAGCCACGCGGCGACGTCGGGCACGCGACCCGGCAGGAACACGCGGCTCTCGACGCCGAGCTCCCGGGCCAGCGTCTCGAGCGCCGTTCGCTCCGGCCCCTCGCCGAGGACGACGAGGACCGTGTCGTCCGGGAGCAACGGAAGCGCGCGGACGGCGACGTCGATGCCCTTCTGCCGCGTCAGCCGCGCGACCGCGAGCAGCACGCGCGCGCCGTCGGGAACGTCGTCGGGCGGATTCTCGCCCCACGGCTCCGGGAGCCCGTCGAGCCCGTAGTGGATCGTCTCGACCTTCGCCGCGGGAATCCCGACCCGCTCCACGGTGAACCGCCGCAGCGACTCGGTGATCGTCACGATCCGGTCCGACACGCGCGCGAGCCCGCGCTCGACGTGGCGGAACGGACCGAGCCTGAACGGATCGTCGTTGTGCTTCGTCGACACCAGCCGCTCGCCGCGCAGCTTCGCCGCGACGCCGCCGTAGACGTCCGCGTGCACGAGATGCGTGTGCACGACGTCCGCGCGCAGCGAGCGCAGCAGCCGCGCGAGCAGCAGCGGATCGACGTCCCGCGGCGACGGGATCCGGATCGCCGGCACCGTCAGCGCGCCGTAGAAGTCGGCCGGATCCCACGCGGGGTCGTCGAGCCCGACGAGCACCGGCTCGACGCCGCAGCTCCGCCAGCGCCGGCAGCAGCGTCAGCAGATGCCGCTCCGAGCCGCCGATTCCCCGAATCCGGTGGACGTGCGCAACTCTCATGCGCGCCGCTCCCGCCACCATTCCGCCGCGCGCTTCACCGTGGCGGTCGCGAGCAGGACGACGAGGAAGTCCCACGCGATGCGGTAGCGCGTCGCGCCGACGAACACGAGCGCCCACACGGTCTGGTACGCGAGCAGCAGCACCGCGAGCGCGACGAACGCGCGCGGCGCGATGAACAGCCCGGCGATCGCGAGCACGTAGATCACGATCATGTACGCGGGCTCGGCGACGCGGCGGCCGACGTCGAGGTTCGTTCCGGCGCCGTTGCGGCCGCTCGTCTCGATCACCGTCGGCTGCCAGAGCAGCTTTGCCGACAGCAGCATCAGCTTCGCCTTGTTGCCGGGATGGTGCTTCCAGTACTGGATCGTCTCGTGCTCGTAGAACGTCATCGCCACGCACTCGTTCGGGTAGACGCGGTAGGCGACGTCGGGCCGGCCCTTCTGCGCGTAGCCCCACGCCTCCTCCGGCGTGTCCCGGTTCGGCGGCTTCGGCCGCGGCGAGTCGGAGGCGACGTTGTCGATCCACTGGCCCGACTTCAGCAGCCCGTACGTCTGGAGGTTGTTCGCCTTCCACATGGCGCGGCCGTCGGTGGTGATCGTCCAGCAGCCGAGCTGCACCTTGTTCCGCACGATCCACGGCGCGACGGCGACGGCGGCGCCGCCGAGCACGAGCGCCGCGATCCAGACGGTGACGCCGCGCGCGCGGGAGACGCCAGACGAGATAGCCGGCGCAGACGATCGGGATGAAGACGAGCCGCGTGTTGCCGAGCATCGCGAGCCCGGTGACGACGCCGAGCAGCGCGGCGAGCTTCTTCGACGGGCGCTCCGCGATGATCAGCGTCAGCAGCACGAGCGCGGCCGCCAGAACCTGGTCGGTGATCTCGCGGTTCACGTGCATGTCGTGCCAGGCGAGATACGGGTTGAGGGTCGCGACCGCCGCCGCGACGAAGCCCCAGCGCGACGAGCCGAACACGCGCCGGCCGATCTCGTAGACGAGCCACGCCGTGACGATCGACAGCACGAGCTGCGCGATGCCGATCGACTCCCAGCTGCGGCCGAAGATCCAGTAGACCGGGATGAGGAACCAGCCGTACAGCGGCTGCGTGTACGCCGACGGCTCTCCGGCGAGGAAGCCGAACGTCCCGTGCTGCACGAACGTCAGCGCGAACGTGTCGCTCTTCTCGGTGAACGAGGCGGTGATCGAGCCGCGCTCGTGCAGCAGGATCGCGAGTCGCGGCACCGCGCAGACGAACGCGAGGACGGGGTAGGCGACGCGACGGCTCAACGCGTCGTGACGGGCGCGGCCGCCTCCGCTTCGACGTGCGTCCGCTGCCAGAGCTCGAGCATGCAGAGCGTCCACAGCACGTGGCCGTGGTCGGCGCGCTCGGTGGTGTGCTCCTCCAGCAGCCGCTCGATCGTGTCCGCGCGGAACCAGCCGCGCGACCGCGCGCGCTCGTCGAGCAGCAGGTCGCGCGCGAGCGGCCGGAGCTCGCCGCGGAACCAGCGGGCGAGCGGGACGCCGAAGCCGCTCTTGCCGCGCGACGCCACCTCCGGCGGCAGCTCGGCCGCGAAGGCGCGGCGGAACGCGACCTTGCCCTCGCGTCCGCGGAACTTCAGCGTCTCGGGCAGCGCCAGCCCGAGCTCGACGACGCGGTGGTCGAGCAGCGGCGAGCGCAGCTCGAGCGAGTGGGCCATCGACGCGATGTCCGACTTCGGCAGCAGGTCGCCCGGAAGGTACGTCTCCAGGTCGAGCCGCTGCAGGCCGGCGATCCCCGGCTGCGGCGGCGGCCCGAGCAGGAAGCCGGCCGACGTGAGCACGCCGATCTCCTCCTTCGCGTCGTCGGTCCACAGCTCGGCGCGCAGCGTCGAGCGGCAGCACCTGCATCAGCCGCCCGTAGCGCTCGCTGCGCGGCGCGGCCGCGGCCTCGAGGAAGCGCGCGGCGCGGAAGACGGGCGAGCGCCGTTCGCGCCGTCCCGACGGCAGCACGCGCAGCAGCCGCGCTCCGGCGGACGCGGCGGGACCGGGCACACGCTCCGCCAGGCCGACCGCGGCGTAGCGCTCGTAGCCGGCGAACGACTCGTCGCCGCCGTCGCCGACGAGCGCGACCGTCACCTCCCGGCGCGCCGCCTCGCAGATCAGGAAGAGCGGCAGCGCCGCCTCGTCGCCGAGCGGCTCGTCGAACGCGGCCGCGAGCCGCGGCAGCGTCGCCGCCGCGTCCGGCTCGAGCACGATCTCCTCGTGCCGCGTCGAGTAGCGCTCCGCCACCGCGCGGGCGAACGGCCGCTCGTCGTAGCGGTCGTCGGAGAAGCCGACGGTGAACGTGCGCACCGGCTCCGGCGACGCGCCGCGCCATCAGCGCGACGACGACGGCGGAGTCGATCCCGCCCGAGAGCAGCGCGCCGAGCGGGACGTCGGCGACGAGCCGCTTTCGCACGGCCGTCCGTGACCGTCTCGCGCACGCGCTCGAGCCACGCCTCGTCCGCGAGCGCCTCGCCCGTGGGCTGCGGCTCCCAGTAGCGCTCGATCCGCTCCGTCCCGCCCTCGGCGACGAGCAGCGACGCGGGCGGCAGCCGGTGCACGCCGCGCAGCCCGGTGCGGTCGCCGGGGACGTACTGGAGCGCGAGATACGCGTCGAGCGCGGCGAGGTCCGGCTCGCGCCGCAGCCCGGGAGCTCCAGCAGCGCCTTCAGCTCCGAGGCGAATGCGAGCGTCCCGTCGTCGAGCCGCGTCCAGACGAGCGGCTTCTTGCCGAGCCGGTCGCGCGCGAGCACCAGCCGCCCGCGCGGCGCGTCCCACAGCGCGATCGCGAACATGCCCTCGAGCCGCTCGACGAAGCGCGGCCCGTACTCCTCGTACAGGTGCGGGATCACCGGCGTGTCGCCGCGGCCGCGCACCTCGTGGCCCTTCGACGCGAGGTCGGCGCGGAGCTCCGGGAAGTTGTACAGCTCGCCGTTGAACACGGCGACGACGTCGCTCTGCTCGTTCGCCACCGGCTGATAGCCGAGCTCCGGGTCGAGCACCTGCAGCCGCTGATGGCCGAGGACGCACGGGCCGAACGCATCGGTCGAGCCCTGATCGGGGCCGCGGTGGCGGATTCGCGCGCGCATCGCGTCGACGAGCTCCGCCGATGGCCTGCCCGACGCCGCGTAGAGTCCGCAGATCCCGCACATGCGTGACAGTGTGCCTTCCGTGTCCGTCGGGGCCGTAGCCGTGGTGTCGTGCCATCTCGAGCAGCCGCTCCGGGACGAGTCGTGGCGGCGCTTCGACGAGCTGCAGCAGCGGAGGCCCGGCGGCTTCGACGTGATCGCGCTGATCCGTCCGCCCGACGCCGCTCACGGCGAGGCGGAGGAGCCGTGGCTGGAGCGGGCGCGGGCGGCGGCGGCCCGCGCGCCGCTCGGCCTGCACACGCACTGGACGAGCCCGAGCCACGCGCGTCCCGACCGGCGGGCGACCCGGCCGCGCGCGTGCGGGCGGAGGCGGCGTGGATGCGCGAGCGCGGGCTCGACCCCGCGTTCTTCTGCGGCGGCGGCTGGTACACCGACGCGGCCGTGCGCGAGGCCGTGACCGAGCTCGGGCTCGTCGACTGCACGCCGCGCGGCGGCGATCCGTCACCCGGCGTCCTCCCGACGACGCACTCGCTCGGGCAGCTCGCGCGCGGCGTGCTCGGCCCGCTGCCGCCGTTCGTGCACGCGTACTTCCACGACTACGACCTGCTCGACCTGCGGCGGCGGACGGCGTTCGTCGCGGCGCTCGCGCTGCTCGGCCGGCGGCGCGCGCCGCGCAGACCCGGCTCAGCCTGGCTTGCGAGCGCTGAACAGCTGCACGTTCGCGAGCAGCCGCGCGTGCACCTGGACGAACCGGCCGACGGCGAAGCGGATCCGCACGTCCTCGAAGTCGGAGAGCAGCGTCCGCAGAGCCGCGGGCGTGAACAGTTGAAGATGCGTCGGGTCCCAGTCGGCGGGATATCTGCCGAGCGCATACGCGACACGGGTCTTCAGCCTGAACGCGTTCGGCACCGAGCCGACGAAGCGTGCCGCCCGGCCGCAGCACCCGCCGGACGTTTCCGACGGCTGCCGCCGGGTCGGCAAGATGCTCGAGCAGCTCGCCTGCGACGACGACGTCGAACGAGTCGTTCTCGAACGGCACTCCTTCCTCGACGTCGGCCCAGACCGTCTCGATCCCGAGACGCGCGGCTGCCTGCTCGAGCGCCGCGCGGTCGACGTCGACGCCGACGACGTCGTTGCCCTCGGCGTAGTGCTGCGTCAGCGCACCCGTCCTGCAGCCCAGGTCGAGCACACGCCGCCCGGGACCGCCGACGAGGGCGGCGATCACGTCCGCGCGCTCGTCGCCGCCGAAGACGAACTCCTTCCCGCGGCGGTCGCCGTGGTGGGCCTGATAGCGGCGATCGAGGCGGTCGAGCCTGGACACGCGGCCGATCATAGATACGGCCCGCGACTGCGCCGCCGGGCCGGCCGGGTCTGCGCCGGACCCGAGTAGAATTGCCCTCCTCGTGGCGACCAAGCCTGTTGTCGGCGACTCCAACCCGGAAATCGACAGCGCCGGGGACGGCGGCCCGCCGGGCCGTTCGGAGTACGCCGCCGACATCCGCTCGGCGCGGATCCTGCCCTCGGGGGACAGCTCCGCGCCCAGGGCCGGCGCGCGGTCAGCATCGTCGCGCTCGTCGTCATCGACCTGTCGGGCCTCGCGGGCTCGCTCTACCTCGCGCTCGTCCTGCGGGAGCTCTACTACGGCGAGCGGCCGATCCTGTGGGGACTTCCCTGGGACGCAGAGAAGAACTGGCTGCCGTTCCTCGCGCTCGTGACCGTGCTCGTCTTCTGGCGCGCGGGGCTGTACGCGGCGCGCGAGCAGCGCGCGGGCGCGGGACGCATCGTCTCGTCGCTGCTGCTCGTTACGGTGATCACGCTCGCGTTCGCGGTCGGCACCGGCTACCAGCACACGACGTTCGGGCTGTACGTGACCGCGTTCGTGATCAGCGCGATCGTCATCTCGCTGCTCCGCTCCAGCTACGAGGTGGTCACGGCGGACATCTGGCGCGTCGCGGGCGCGCGGCGGCGCGCGGTGCTCGTCGGCGACGGCGAGCGGCTCGTCGCGCTGCGGCGCGCGCTCGGGCTCGGCCGCGGCGGGATCGACTACGAGTTCGTCGGCGTGCTCTCGTCCGACGGAGCGGCGTCCGGGCTGCCGGTGCTCGGCGACGTGACCGACCTCCCGCGCGTGCTGCAGGAGCAGCCGCTCGACGAGCTGATCGTCAGCGGCGTCGATCTCGGCGAGGAGGAGCTGCTCGACCTCGTGCAGGAGGCGCACCGCGCCGGCGTCAAGGTGCGGATCGCGCCGACCACGGCCGAGCTGCTGCGGCAGCGGGCGGAGTACGTCGCCGGCCAGGGAGTGCCGCTGTTCGAGCTGCGGCCGCCCGTCTTCGCCGGCGTCGACTGGGCGATCAAGCGTTCGTTCGACATCGTCGTCAGCTGCGCCTTGATCCTGATCGCGCTGCCGATCTGGGGGCTGATCGCGCTGTGGGTGAAGCTCGACTCGTCCGGGCCGGTCTTCTACCGCGACCAGCGCATCGGCCTCGGCGAGCGCGAGTTCGGCATGTTCAAGTTCCGCTCGATGTACACGGACGCGGCCAGCCGGCAGGCCGGGCTCGAGGAGTCGAACGAGGCCTCGGGGCCGCTGTTCAAGATCAAGGACGACCCGCGCGTGACGAGGGTCGGCCGCATCCTGCGCCGCTACTCGATCGACGAGATGCCGCAGGTGCTGAACGTCGTGCTCGGCGACATGTCGCTGGTCGGCCCGCGCCCGCTGCCGCTGCGCGACTACGTCCAGCTCGAGGACTGGCACCGGAAGCGCTACCTCGTGCTGCCGGGGATGACCGGCCTGTGGCAGGTCTCCGGCCGGATCGACCTCAGCTTCGACGACCTCGTCCGCCTCGACTTCTACTACCTCGAGAACTGGTCGATCTGGCTGGACATCTCGATTCTCGCGAAGACCCTGCCCGCGGTGCTGGCCCGCCGCGGCGCCTACTGAGCCGGGAAGCCGTCACACTTCCGCGAGGAAGTCGTGACACTTCTGTGTGCCGTGTCTGACACCGGGACGTGTCCGTCGCCGACATGTCCCCCGGCTCGACGCCGCTTGTGCAGCGCGATTGCCCCGTTCCGTGTCTGACACCGGGTCTGGTCCGCGGCAGCCATGTCGGCGCCTAACGGTTCCTTCAGATCTGATCGTCACAATGTGCGGCTGTGAAGGCGCCGAAGATCCTCGCGGTCGCGTCTGCGGCCGATCTCGACTTTCGCTACGGCTGCACGCCGGCGTGGTGGCAGCTCTGGAAGGGCATGACCGAGGCCGGGGTCGACCTGATCGTGACGCCGTACCGCGGCCGCGCGATCGAGTCGCCGTGGTGGCGCACCGCGCCGAATCCGCTCTACCGCGAGGCCGAGGCATTCGCCGCGGCGCGGTCCACGGTCGCCCGCCTGAAGGGCGACCGCTACCTGCGGCGCGCGGAGTCCGCATCCGGAGGACACGCGCACCGACAAGCTCGTCCGCGAGACGATCTGGCGCACGGTCACCCCGCGCTGGCGCCGCCACCTGGAGCAGATCCTCGAGCGCGAGGGCGATGTCGACGCGGTCGTCGTCTTCACGGTGCCGATGAGCCATTTCCGCGGCATCCCGACGGCGCTGCGCGAGCGCTTCGACGTGCCGGTCGTCTTCTACGACGGCGACGTGCCGATGAGCCTGCCGGAGTTCGGCGGCATGGACACCGGCTTCAACTACTACCACGGCGCCGATCCGTCCGAGTACGACCTCGTCCTCTCCAACTCGGAGGGCGGTATCCCGCGCCTGCTCGAGCTCGGCGCGCGACGGGCGGAGCCGCTCTACTGGGCCGCCGACCCGGAGCTGTTTGCGCCGCAGCCGGTGGAGAAGGAGCACGACGTCTTCTTCTACGGCTACGGCGACAAGTTCCGGCGCGAGTGGATGCGCGAGCTCGTCGGCGAGCCGAGCCGGCGGCTGCCCGACGCGGACTTCGTCCTCGGCGGCCGCGACTTCCGCGGCGACGTCGGGCGTGCGCGCGTGATCGGCGACGTCCCGTTCAACGTGTTCCCGCGTGCGATCTCCGCGGCGCGGATCAACCTCAACGTCACGCGCCGCGCGCACGCGACCGTTCCGGGCTCGTCGACGTGCCGCCCGTTCGAGCTGGCCGCCTGCGGCGCCGCGATCGTGTCGAATCCGCACGAGGGGATCGACCGCTGGTTCGAGCCGGGCCGCGAGCTGATCGTCGTCGCCGACGCGGACGAGGCGGCCGACGCGTATCGCGAGCTGCTGGCGGATCCGGCGCAGGCGGAGGAGCTGGGCCGGCGGGCGCGCGAGCGCGTGCTCGACGAGCACACGTACGCGCACCGCGCGCGGCGGCTGCTGGAGCTGCTCGACCTCGGCGTCCCGGCGGCGGCGCGTGCCTGACACCGCCGAGCTGACGGCCGCCGCTCCGGCTCTCGCCGGGCTCGGGGAGCTGCGCCGCGTCGCCATCGTCCCCGCGCTGAACGAGGAGCACACCGTGCCGCGCGTGATCGACGAGCTGCGCGCATTCGACCCCGGGCTCGACGTGGTCGTGATCGACGACGGCTCGAGCGACCGCACCGCCGACGTCGCCGCGGCGAAGGGCGCGATCGTCCTGCGGCTCCCGTACAACCTCGGCATCGGCGGCTCCGTCCAGACCGGCTTCCGCTTCGCGTACGAGCAGCGCTACGACATCGCCGTCCGCGTCGACGGGGACGGCCAGCACGACCCGTCGCAGCTCGGCCGGATCCTCGCGCCGGTGCTGCACGGCGACGCCGACGTCGTGGTCGGCTCCCGCTTCGCCGCCGAGGGCAGCGACGGCTACCGCTCGTCGCGCTCGCGCCGGATCGGCATCCGGATCCTCGCCTCCGTCGTCTCGCGCATCGTCGGGCAGCGCGTCACGGACCCGACCTCGGGCTTCCAGGCGCTGAACACGCGCGGCATCGCGCTGTTCGCGCGCGACTATCCGCACGACTACCCGGAGGTCGAGGCGGCGGTGATGGTGCACCGGCACCGGCTGCGCCTGCAGGAGGTGCCCGTGGAGATGCGCGAGCGCGGCGGCGGACAGTCGTCCATCACGGCCCTGCGCTCGATCTACTACATGATCAAGGTGCTGCTCGCGCTCTTCGTCGGGCTGTTCCGCCGCAACGTCGACCAGCAGGAGGACCCGCAGTGACTCCCGTCGCCGTCTCCATCGCCGGCACGATCGCGTCGATCACGCTGATCCTGGTCGTGCTGGAGCTGATCCGCAGCCGCCGGCTGCGCGAGCGCTATGCGCTGCTCTGGCTCGCCACCGGCATCGTGCTCACGGTGCTGTCGCTCTGGCGCGGCGGCCTCAACACGATGGCCCGCTGGGTCGGAGTCAGCACGTATCCGCCGGCGGTGCTCTTCGCCGTCGGGATCCTGTTCATCATCGCGGTGCTGCTGCACTACTCGACGGTGATCTCGCGGCTCTCGGACCAGAACGTCATGCTCGCGCAGCGGCTCGCGCTGCTCGAGCAGGAGCTGCTCGCCCGCGGCCGCAGCTGACTCAGCCGGCCGGCGCGGGCTTCGCCAGTCGCGCCGGTAGCCGCGGCACGAGCAACGGGAGCGCCGCGACGATCAGGACGAAGGCGGGATACGCCGTGAGCAGCAGTTCGAGGAAGGCCGCCGACGGATGCAGCGGGTCTGCCGTCGGGAAGGGCCCATGATCGCGGATCGCCCATCGGAACGTCTGCACCGCCTCGCAGCAGGACGGTCGGCCAGAACCAGACGACGATCGCCACCGCGAACGGGATGGAGCGGCGCGCCAGGGCGATCGAGCCGGCGATGGGCAGCCACTCGATGATGCGCAGGCTCCAGAAGTACTCGCGGAAGCCCATGAGGTTCGAATGGAACTGTGCCCAGTGGTCCCAGTGCAGCAGCGGCGCTTCGGCGTGCGGCGCGTGCGCGTGCCAGAGACCGGCCGCGACGAGACCCTGGGATCGCGGCGGCAAACGCGGTCCCGAGGGAAGTCCAACGGCGCCGGATCGCGAGTGCCGCGAGAGCACCGGCCAGGAAGAGGATCGACGGGATGGACAGCGCGAGCGCCACCGACGCGGCGATGCCCACCGCGACGCCTGCGCGCGCGCTCCCCGAGTCGAGCACGCGCACCAGCAGGAACACGGCGACTGCGAGGGCGACCATGGCCGGGAAATGCAGTGGTCTCCGACAGACCGTAGACCTGCGGCAGAAAGCGGTCGAGCACGGCCGGCTGCATGCGGAAGTCGAAGTAGTGGTAGCCGAGCAGCGGAACGAGAATCCAGGCGAGGCCCGACACGACGCCGAGGACTCGACCCGCCAGCCGGGTCATCGTCCCCGTGATCGCGAGCAGCGCGAGCGGGAGCAGAACGACGACGTTGAGCAGCACGAGCGCTGTCAGTCCGGCGGAGGGTGCCGCTCCGGCCGCGGCGAACGGCGCGGTCAGGAGTGGCCACAGAAACCCGCCGCCGTCGGCCGGAAGATGCCCGTGCACGACCGCGCGCGCCGCCCTGTGTCGTGGACCGTCGCTGTCTCCGCCGGGTCGCCGTAGAGCCACCCGACATGGTGGGCCGAGGCGGCCACCCAGGCGACTGCCGCCCACTGCAGACGCGACGAGAGCTGCCAGGACGACGTGCCGCCGGCCCGGTCTCGAGAGCCTAGCCCGCCAGCGGCGCCCGTTGCCAGTTCGGCCGTAGTACCAGGCGATCGTCCGCTCGAGCCCCTCGCGCAGCTCCGTGTGCGCGCGGAAGCCGAAGAGCTGCTCGGCCCGCGAGACGTCGAGCTGGCGGCGCGGCTGGCCGTTCGGCTGCGACGTGTCCCAGACGATCTCGCCGTCGAAGCCGGTCAGCTCGCCGATCAGCTCGGCGAGCGCGCGGATGGAGATCTCCTGCCCCGTGCCGAGGTTCACCGGCTCCAGGCCGTCGTAGCGCGCGGCGGCGAGCTGGATCGCCTCGGCGCAGTCGTCGACGTAGAGGAACTCCCGTGTGGGCGAGCCGTCGCCCCAGAGCACGATCTCGCGCTCGCCCCGCTCCTGCGCCTCCACCATCTTGCGGATCAGCGCCGGGATCACGTGCGACGTCTGGAGGTCGAAGTTGTCGCGCGGGCCGTACAGGTTGACCGGCAGGAGGTAGACGACGTCCATCCCGTACTGCTCGCGGTAGCCCTGGCCGCCGACGAGCAGCGCCTTCTTCGCGACGCCGTACGGCGCGTTCGTCTCCTCCGGATAGCCGTTCCAGAGGTCGTCCTCGTGGAACGGGATCGGGGCGAACTTCGGGTACGCGCAGATCGTCCCGATCAGGACGACCTTGCTCGTGCCGTGCACCCGGCTCTGCTCGAGCACGTGCGCGCCCATCATCAGGTTCGCGTACCAGTAGCGGCCGGGATTCGCCCGGTTCGCGCCGATGCCGCCGACCTCCGCCGCGAGGTGGATGACGAGCTCCGGCCGGGCGTCGGCGAACAGCCGCTCGACGTCGGTGGCGACGGTCAGGTCGTAGTCGCTCCGGCGCGGGACGAAGGGGTCCAGGCCTTCCGCGCGGAAGCGCTCGACCAGGTGCGAGCCCAGGAAGCCCGCGCCACCCGTGACCAGGACGCGCACCGGGAAAGGGTATCGCGGGACCGTTACGGAGCCGTAAGCGTCCGGCGGGGTCTGCTTTGATCGGTGTCCGTGGAAACCGTCAGCTCGCCTCCGCGCCGGAGCGCCGTCCGGAGCGGCGTGCTCACCGGGCTCGCCCAGGTCGTGATCGCGCTTGCCGCCGCGGGCGCCGGCGCGCTGCTCGCCCATCGCTTCGGGCGCACCGCCGAGACCGACGGCTTCCTCGGCGCGTACGCCGTCTACATCGTCCTCGTCTTCGCGGCGCAGTCGTTCCGGATGGTGGTCGTCCCGGACCTGACGCGGGCGAACGCCGCAGGCCGTCTGGGCGGCGACACCCGCGCCTACGGGATCGCGATCCTGGCGCTCGCCGTTCCCGCCTGCCTCGCGGTGGCGCTGCTCTCCAACCGGCTCGGCGACCTGCTCACCGGCAAGCTGCCGCCGACGGCCGCGCATGTGGCCGCCCGGGCGCTCGTCGTGCTCGTCCCGGCCGCGTTCGTCCAGCTCCTCGCCGCTCTGGCCGCCGGCGCGCTCGCCGCGCTCGACAGCTACGGCACGGCGGCGCTCGGGTTCGCGCTCGGCGGCATCACGGGCTTCGTCGTCTTCGCGGCGCTCTCCGGCGCCCACGGCGTCGTCGCGCTCGCCTGGGGGCTCGCGGCGAACGCGGCGATCGCGCTGACCGTGCCGGTGATCGGGCTCTATCGGCGCCACGCGCTCGGCGGGCCCTGGCCGGTCCCGCTCGGGATCGGTGCGCGGCTCTGGCATCTCGTCCAGGGCGCCGCCGTCCCCGTCGCGCTCTCGGGCTGCTATCTGCTCGCGCTCAGGCTCGCCGCGTATCTGGGCGTCGGCCGCGTCTCCAGCTTCTCCTACGCGTATCTCGCCGCCTCGACCATCGTCGGCGCGACGGCGTTCTCGCTCGGGCTGATCTCGTCGGCGCCGCTGACGCGCCGGGGGATCGATCCGGTGGCGGCGGGCCATCACGTCGTCGACGCCGCCTGGGTGAGCCTCGTGCTCGCCGGGCCTGTCGCCGGCGTGTTCGCGCTCGTCGGAGGCAAGATCATGGGCGTGGTCCTCGGCAGTGCGTACGGCGGCGGTGTCGGTCGCGAGCTCGGGCAGCTCGTCGTCTATCTCGCGCTCTGGATGCTGGCGTGGGTCTGTTTCGCCGTAACCTTCCCGCTCGTGTTCGTCGCGGAGAAGCGCTGGACGCTCGTGCCGCTCGCGGTGCTCGGCTTCGTCGTCTGCATCCCCGTCGGTCTCGGCCTGCGCGCGCTGTGGGGGCTCGAAGGCCTGGCCGTCGCGCTCGGTCTGGCGGCGTCCGTGATCGCGGCCGGGCTGATCGCGACGCTGTCGTGGCGGACGCTCGGGATCGCAGCCAAAGGCCTCCTCCGCCTGGCCGTGGTGATCGGCGGCGCGACCGCGTTGGCGTTCGGCGGCCTGTCGCTGTTCCTCGCTCCGGTCTCGGCGGCGGTGCTCGGCGTCGTCGTCTACGCGGCGATCATCTACGCGCTGCGGTCGCTCGGGCTGGCCGAGGCGTGGTCGTACGTGCGGGGGCTGCATTGACCGCGCGCGCGCTCGTCACGGGAATCGCCGGCCAGGACGGCTCGTATCTCGCCGAGCTGCTGCTCGAGCGCGGCTACGAGGTGGTCGGGATCGTGCGCACGGCGCCCGGCGATCCGTATCCGAACCTCGCCGTCGTGCGCGACCGGCTCGAGCTCGTCCAGGCGAATCTGCTCGACCAGGAGGCGCTCGCCGGGGTGCTGCGCGAGTACGGGACGCTCGAGGTCTACAACCTCGCGTCGCCGTCGTTCGTGCCGATGTCGTGGCGGCAGCCCGTCGTCACCGCGGAGTTCGCGGCGGTCGGCGTGACGTCGCTCCTCGAGGCGGTGCGCGCGGTCGACCCGCGCATCCGCGTCTACCAGGCGTCGTCCAGCGAGATCTTCGGCGAGCCCGCCGACGTGCCGCAGACGGAGGAGACGCGCCTCGCGCCGGTCACGCCGTACGGCGTCGCGAAGGCGTACGGCCACTTCATCATCCACTCGTACCGGCGCCGCTACGGGCTGCACGCGAGCTGCGGGATCCTCTACAACCACGAGTCGCCGCGCCGGCCGGTCGACTTCCTGCCGAGCAAGGTGGCGAACGCCGCGGCCGCGATCTCGCTCGGGCTCGAGGACGAGCTGCTGCTCGGCGACCTCGGCGCGCAGCGCGACTGGGGCTATGCCGGCGACTACGTCGAGGCGATGTGGCGGATGCTCCAGCAGGACGAGCCGATGGACTACGTGATCGCCTCGGGCGCGCTCCACACCGTGCAGGAGCTCGTGACGCTCGCGTTCGCGCACGTCGGGCTCGACTGGCAGAGCCATGTGCGGGTGGACGAGTCGCTGCTGCGCGGCCAGGCCGAGCTCCACCACCTCGTCGGGGACGCCTCACGCGCCCGCGAGCGGCTCGACTGGGAGCCGCAGGTCCGCTTCGAGGATCTCGTCCCGCTGCTGGTCGACGCGGCGCTCGAGGGGCTCCGACCGCTCACGACTTCGTAACACCGCCTCTTTACACTCTGGCGAAATGTCCGATCAGCAGGAGCTTTCGGTCGACGAGGTGTACGCGCGGCTGCAGGAGGCGGTCGACCGCGGCTCCCGCGACCTCGGTGCGACGCGCGGCCTCGCCGAGCGGTTCTGGCCGGTCAGCGCCGACCAGCCGCTCGAGCGGCGACCGGGGCTCAAGGGCCGGCTGGCGTACCAGGTGAAGCGCGTGCTGCGAAAGGCGATGCGCTGGTACGTCGAGCCCGCGTTCGCGGAGCAGCGCATCGTCAACGACGCGCTGCTGCGGCTCGTCGACGACCTCGCGCGGCGCGTCGACGAGCTCGAGAGCGGACGATGAGACTCGCGGTCTGCATTCCGCAGGTGCCGTTCGAGCGCGGCGGCGCCGAGATCTTCGCGGACGATCTCGTCGGCCAGCTGCGTGCGCGCGACCACGAGGCCGAGCTGGTGACGGTGCCGTTCAAGTGGTACCCGGGCGAGCGCGTGCTCACGCAGGCGTTCCTCTGGCGGCTGCTCGATCTCGACGAGGCGAACGGGCGCCCGATCGACGCAGTGATCGCGACGAAGTTCCCGTCGTACGCGGTGCAGCATCCACGCAAGGTGGTCTGGCTCGTGCACCAGTTCCGCCAGGCGTGGGACATGGACCGGACGCCGCTCGGACAGTTCTCGGAGTCGGCGGAGGACCGGGCGCTGCGCCGCCGCGTGCTCGCGTTCGAGCGGACCGCGCTCGGCGAGGCGCGGAAGATCTTCGCCACCTCCGGCAACGTGGCCGGACGGCTGCGCGACTCGACCGGCCTCGAGGCGGAGATCATGCCGCACCCGCCCGCGCCGCTCGCGTATCGCTGCGACGGCTACGACGACTTCATCCTCTCGGTCAACCGGCTCGACCGCGCGAAGCGGATCGACCTGCTGCTCGAGGCCGCGGCGGCGGAGCCGGGGCTGCGCGTCGTCATCGCCGGCGAAGGGCCGGACCGCGAGCGGCTCGAGCAGCTCGCGCGCGACCGCGGGCTGAACGGCCGCGCCGAGTTCGCCGGCCGCGTGTCGGACGAGCGGCTCGCCGATCTCTACGCGCGCTGCCTCGGCGTCTACTACGCGCCCGTCGACGAGGACTTCGGCATGGTGCCGTTCGAGGCGTTCCTGTCGGAGAAGCCGGTGCTGACGACGACCGACGCCGGCGGCCCGCTCGACGTCGTCCACGATCGCGAGACGGGCCTCGTCGTCGCGCCGAGCGTCGAGGACGTCGCCCGCGCGTGCACGTGGCTGCTCGGGCACGCGGAGGAGGCGAAGGCATTCGGCCGCGCCGGCCGCGAGATCGCGCAGGGCGTGACCTGGGACTCGTGCATCGACCGGCTCCTCACCGCCGTCGCGTGAGAGTCGCGTACTTCTCGCCGCTTCCGCCCGATACGTCGGGGATCGCGGACTACTCGGCGCTGCTGCTGCCGGCGCTGGAGAGGCTCGTCGACGTGGAGGTGGTGCGGCCGGGCCGGACGCGGCCGGTCGGCGGCGTGGACGTGTCGCTCTACCACATCGGCAACAACCCGGACGCGCACGGCTGGATCGTCGACGCGCTGCGACGGCAGCCGGGAGTCGTCGTGCTGCACGACTGGGTGATCCACCATCTCGTCGCGGGCCTGACCATCGGGCGGAAGGACGGCCACGCGTATCTCGCCGCGATGGAGCGCGAGGCCGGCGTGCCCGGGCGGCTGCTCGGATACGGCGTGCTCGAGGGTCGCGTGCCGCCGTTGTGGGAGGTGCGGCCGGAGGAGTTCCCGCTCGCGGGCGAGGTGCTCGACCGCTCGACCGGGCTGATCGTGCACTCGCACTACGTGGAGGAGCGGGCGCGCGACTTCGGCTACGACGGACCGCTGTGGCGGATCCCGCATCCGGCGTGGCCGGCGCCGTCCGTCGAGCCCGCCGCGGTCGAGGGCGCGCCGCTGATCGGCTGCTTCGGCCACATCAACGAGAGCAAGCGGATCCCGCAGCTGCTGCGCGCGTTCGCCGAGCTGCGCGCGACGCATCCGGGCGCGCGCCTGCTGCTCGTCGGCTCCGAGGCGCCGGGGTTCGATCTGGCCGGACGGCTCGAGCGGACGGGCCTCGACTCCGAGGGCGTGATCCGCGAGCCGTACGTCGAGGAGCAGCGGCTCTGGTCGTTGATGGCGGCCTGCGACGCGTGCGTGCTGCTGCGCGCGCCGACGATGGGCGAGACCTCCGGCAGCGCCATCCGGACGCTGTCGCTCGGCAAGCCGGTGGTGGTCAGCGACGTCGGCTGGTTCGCCGAGCTGCCCGACGAGGTGGCGCTGAAGGTGCCCGTGGGCGGCGACGAGGAGGTCGCCGCGCTGACCGCTGCGCTCGAGCGGCTGGCTGAGCCGGAGACGGCCGCGCGGATGGGCGCCGCTGCGCGCGCGTACGTCGAGCGCGAGCACGATCTCGACCACGTCGCCGGCTTCTACGCCGCCGCGCTGGAGGAGGCTGCCGGAGACGCCACGGTGCGCGAGCGCGTCCTCCGCGAGGTGGCGGAGGCGGCCGCGGTCGCCGGCGTCGAGCCGAAGTTGCTGGCGCCGGAGCTGCAGCAGGCGGCGCTCGTCTCGCCGGACGGACGGGCCCCCGCCGGCCACGTCCAGGTGCCAGGCACCGGGACTGGTCCGCGAGGAGCAGGGCTGGTGCGGTCCTGGCCGATGTGGCTCTGGGTCGGCGGGCTCTACGCCGTCTCCGTCGCGGTGCAGCTCGCCCTCGGGCTGCGTGTCGTCTCGCCGTGGATCATGGTGGACGAGCTCGTCTACTCGGACATGGCGCGGAGCTTCGCCGCCACCGGGCACTTCCTCATCCGCGGCGTGCACGGCAACTACGGCTTCGTCTATCCGCTGCTGCTGTCGCCCGCGTACGCGCTGTTCGGGTCGATGCACGACGTCTACCAGTGGGCCCGCGTCGTGGACGCGCTCGTGATGTCGTCCGCCGTCTTCCCCGCGTATCTGCTCGCGCGCCGCGTCGTGCGACCGTCGTACGCGCTCGCCGCGGCTGCGCTCGCGGTCGCGATTCCGTCGATGGCGTACGTCGGCACGCTGATGACGGAGAACGCGTTCTACCCGATCTTCCTGTGGCTCGCGTTTGCGCTGCTGCTGATGCTCGACCGGCCGACGCTCGGGCGGCAGCTCGCCGTGCTCGGGCTGTGCGTGCTCGCGTTCGTGACGCGCGCGCAGACGGTCGCGCTCGTCGCCGCGGTGCTGACGGCGCCGCTCGCGCTTGCGTGGATCGAGCGCGGCCGGCCGCGGCGGCTCGGCGCGTACAAGGCGCTGTACGCCACCGTCGCCGGCGCTGCCGTCCTCGTCGTCGTCGTCGAGCTCGCGCGCGGCCGCTCGCCGTCGCACATCCTCGGCAACTACTCGAAGACCTCGAACGGCGGCTATCACCTCTGGCCGGCCCTGAAGTGGCTCGTCCTGCACGTCGCCGAGCTCGATCTCTACGTTTGGGTCGTGCCGTTCGCCGCGCTGATCGTCCTCGTCGCGAACGCACGGCATCTCGACCGCCGCGCGCGCGTCTTCGCCGCGGCGACCGCGTCGCTGTCCGTTTGGCTCGTGCTCGAGGTCGCGGTCTTCGCCTCGCGCTACTCGCTCCGCATCGAGGAGCGCAATCTCTTCTACCTCGCGCCGCTGCTGCTCGTGGCGCTGTTCGCCTGGATCGAGCGGGGACAGCCGCGGCCGCCGCGCGCAGCCGTCGCCGCCGCCGGGATCGCGGCCGCGCTTCCCGGCGCGATCCCGTTCCTGCACCTGCTGAACATCACCGCCGAGTCCGACACGCTCGGCTTCCAGCCGTGGTGGTACGTCGGCGGCGCGTGGGCCGGGCTGGCCAGCGTCTCCGTCGTCGTGGTGATCGTGTCGGTCACGCTCGGCGCGATGTTCCTTTGGCTGCCGCGCCGCTGGGCGCCCGTCCTGCCGGTGCTCGTGGCGATCGGGTTCCTCGTCACGTGGATCCCGCTGGAGCAGTGGAAGCACGGCTTTCCGCAGCTGTCGAAGAGCGCCCTCGCGCAGGGGATCGGCCGGCCGGACAACAGCTGGATCGACGCCGCCGCCGGCCGAGACTCGCACGTCGCGATCCTCTGGTCGGGCGGCAACGAGCTGGCCGCGTGGGAGAACGAGTTCTGGAACCGCAGCGTCGACCGCGTCTACAGTCTTGGTTCCCCGTTACCGGGCGACATGCCGACGGTCAAGGTCGCCGCTGACCAGGCGACAGGGGTGCTCGTCGGTCTGGGCGGCAAGACGATCACCGAGCCGTACGTGCTCGCGAGCAACTCCGTCGACCTCGTCGGCAAGGTGATCGCCCGCGACCCGGCCAAGCAGCTGAAGCTCTATCGCGTGACGTCGCCGGCCCGGATCACCACGCTCGTCACCGGCCTGTACCCGACCACCGCCGGCGTCAGTCCTTGGTCGGACCAGAACCCTTCCTGGACGCGGCTGCAGTGCGCGGGCGGCACGCTGACCGTCGTCGTCTCCAGCGACAACCAGCTGTTCAAGAAGCCGCCGCGCCAGACGATCCTGGTGACCGGCACGACGCCCACGCGCACGATCGCGATCCCGCCGAGCACGGACCATCGTCCGCTCGTGTTCCCGCTCACGCCGCAGCACGGCGTCTGCCGCGTCGCCTTCCGGATCTCGCCCGCGCGCAAGCCGTCGCAATACGTGAAGGGCTCGACCGACACGCGGGTGCTCGGCCTCCACTTCGACGCGATCCGGTACTCGCCGCCGCGGTGAGGATCGTCGTCGACGTGTCGCCGCTGTCGCACGTGCGCACCGGCGTCGGCAATTACATCCGCGGCTCGCTGCTCGGGATGGTCGAGGCGTCGGCGGGAGCGGACGAGGTGGTCGCGTTCGCGCCGGCGAGCGTCCGCGGCAAGCGCGAGATCGTCGCGGCGCTGGACGGGATCGACGTGAAGTCGCGGCTGCCGGTCGTCCCGATCGGTGCACACGCGCTGCGGACGGCGTGGAGCCGCCTCGGCACGCCGCCGCTGGAGCGATTCGTCGGCCCCCTCGACGTCTTCCACTTCAGCGACTGGATGTATCCGCCGCAGCGCGGCGGGATCCGGTCGACGATGGTGCACGATCTCGTGCCGCTGCACCATCCCGAGTGGGTGCACCCGCGCACGCGCACGATGCACGGCGCGAAGTACCGGCATGCGGCGGAGGCGTGCGACGTGGTGATGGTCAACTCGCGGTTCACCGGAGACGACGTCGCGGACACGCTCGGCGTCGATCCGGCGAAGATCCACGTCGCGTATCCCGGAGTCGATCCCGGCTTCGTCCCCGACGGCGAGCGACTCGACCTCGACGGCCGCCGCTACGCGCTGACGGTGGCGACGCTGGAGCCGCGGAAGAACCTGTCGCGGCTGGTCGAGGCGTACCGGCAGCTCGACAGCGACGAGCTGTCGCTGCTCGTCGTCGGCGCTGCCGGCTGGGGCGACCAGCCGGAGCTGGACGTGCCGGGAATCGTGCGGCTCGGCTACACGCCGCGCGAGGATCTGCCGCGCCTCTACCGCGGCGCGAGCGCGTTCGTCTATCCGTCCCTGTTCGAGGGCTTCGGCATTCCGGTGATCGAGGCGATGGCGTGCGGCGTCCCGTGCGTCGCGTCGTCGCACCCGTCGCTGGACGAGGCCTGCGGCGACGCTGCCGTACGCGCCGACCCGGAGGATCCCTCGGCGGTCGCGGCCGCGATCGAGCGGGCGCTCGGCGATCACGACGCGCTCGCGGCGCGAGGTCTCGCGCACGCGCGCCGCTTCACGTGGCTCGACAACGGCCGCGCGCACCTGGCTGCGTGGAGAGCAGCCGCGTGAACGTCGCCGTCGACGTGACCGCGCTCGCGCAGACGCGCGCCGGCACCGCGCGCTACCTCCACGCGCTGCTGCCGCGGCTGGAGCAGGACGTGACGCTGCGGCGGCTGAGCGGATTCGCGTCCGGCCGCGCCGGAACGCTGTGGCTCGACCTCGCGTGGTACCCGCACGTGCTGCCGCACCGGGCGCGCGGCGCAGACGTCCTGCACTGCCCGACGTATCGCGGGCCGATCCGCACCGGCGTCCCGATGGTCGTGACCGTGCACGACGTCGCCGTGTTCAGGCATCCGGAGGCATTTCCGCCGTGGACGCGGAACTACAGCAGGCGCATCGTCCCTCGCGTGCTGCGCGCCGCACGCCGGATCGTCGCCGTGTCCGAGTTCACCGCGGCCGAGCTCGAAGCCGTGCTCGGCGTACGGCGGGGGAAGATCAGCGTCGTGCCGAACGCCGTCGACGCCGTGTTCTCCCCCGATGGGCCGCGCGCGGACGGCGACTACGTCCTCGCCGTCGGCACGCTCGAGCCGCGCAAGAACCTGCCGCGCGTGATCGAGGCCACCGCACGTCTCGACCTCGAGCTGCGCGTGGCCGGCGCGCGCGGCTGGGGCGGAATCGACGTACGGGGCGACGGCGTCACCTGGCTCGGCGAGGTCGACGACGACGAGCTGGCGCGCCAGTACCGCGGTGCGCTCTGCGTCGCCTATCCGTCGCTGTACGAGGGCTTCGGCATCCCGGTGGCCGAGGCGATGGCCTGCGGCGCGCCCGTGGTCACGTCGGCCGGCGGCGCGACCGAGGAGGTGGCGGGCGGCGCGGCCGTGCTCGTCGACCCGCTCGACCCTGCGGCGATCGCTGCCGGCATCGAGGACGCGATCGCGCGGCGAGACGAGCTGCGCGCACTCGGCCTCGAGCGGGCGGCCGCGTTCTCGTGGGACGAGTCGGCGCGGCGCACGCTCGACGTGTACCGGGAGGCGGCGGGATGAGCGATCCGCTCGTGGTCATCGACGCCGACGTGCTCGGGCGCCATCGCACCGGAGACGAGACGTACGTCCAGCAGCTGCTGCGCGCGCTGCCCGCCGCCGGAGACGGGCTCCGCTTCGCGGCGATCACGCGACATCCGGAGCTCGTACCGGAGGGCGTCGAGGCGATCACGCTGCCGACGCAGCTGCAGGAGCTGCGCATGGCGGTGCGCGTGCCGCTGCTGCTCCGCCGGCTGCGGCCGGCGCTGGCGCACTTCGTCCACTCGCTGCCGCTCGTGCTGCCCTGTCGAGCCGTGCTGACCGTCCAGGACCTGTCGTTCGAGCGCGACCGCTCGCTGATGGGCGCGCGCGAGACGGCGATCTTCCGGATCGTCGTGCCCCGGTCCGTCCAGCGCGCGCGTCGCGTGCTCGCCATCTCGCAGCGCACGAAGGACGATCTCGTCGACGTGTACCACACCGCTCCCGAGAAGGTCGTCGTCACGCCGCTCGCCTGCGATCCGGCGTTCCGGCCGGGGGGCACGCGCGGCGACTATCTGCTGCTGGCCGGCTCGGTCGAGGAACGGAAGGATCCGCTGCTCGCGGCGGAAGCAGCCCGGGTGGCCGGCCGGCGGCTCGTCGTCGTCGGCCCGGAGCGCGACGCGTCGCTCGCGGCCGAGCTGCGGCGACGCGGCGCCGACGTCCGCGGCTTCGTTCCGCGTGACGAGCTCGTCCGGCTCTACCAGGAGGCGGCCGCGCTGCTGTTCCCGACGCGGTACGAAGGCTTCGGCCTGCCCGTCGCCGAGGCGATGGCGTGCGGGACGCCCGTCGTCGCGACGGACGACGCCGCCGTGCGCGAGGTCGGCGCGGACGCGATCGCGTACGCCGCGCGCGATTCCTTCGCGCAGACGGTCGTGCGCGTCCTCGCCGATCCCGAGCCGTGGTCGCGCGCGGGGCTCGAGCGAGCGCGCGTGTTCTCGTGGGAGAAGACGGCCCGACAAACAGTTGCCGTCTATCGTGAAGTCCTGTCGTGAATCTCACGCCTCTACTTGCGTGCCACAGAAGGTCGGAGGCTAAGGCGGGCGAAGCTGCCTTAGCCGGAGGCCGGACTCACGGGGATGGGGATGCGCAGCACCACCATCCCCGCGGGGTAGCGAGTTCGCTGGCACCCGCTCTGGATCAAGCGCGCCTGTCCGCGCGGAGGCGCGACCGCGCTCGCGCCGGAGCGCCAGCGGCCTGTCGCCACTCGAGCCTCCAACCGCCGAAATGAGAGTTTCGGCGGTTGTGATCTCGCACGGTCACGCGGAGGAGCTGGAGATCTCGCTGCCACCGCTGGCGCCGCAGGTGGACGAGCTGCTCGTGATCGCCAACATCCCGCGCAGCGTCCCCGCCGTGCTGCCCCCGGGGACGCGCGTGCACGTGAACGAGCGGCCGCTGTCGTTCGCGGCGAACGCGAACCTCGGCGCGGATCTGACCGAGCACGAGCTGGTGCTGATCGTCAATCCCGACGCGATCGCCGAGCCGGACGCGGTCGCGATCCTCCGCGGCTTCATGGAGGAGCACCCGCGCTGCGGCGCCGCCGGCCCGCAGATGCTCTACAGCGACGGCAGCTGGCAGCCGTCGCGCCGGAGCTTTCCCACCGTCGGCGGGACGATCGTCCGGCGCACGCCGCTGCGGAAGCTGTTCCCGCCCACGCGCTGGCAGCGCCGCCACTACCTGCTCGACGAGCGTCCCGAGGAACCGGTGCCGACGGACACGATGCTCGGCGCGTTCCTGCTGCTCCGCCGCACGATGCTCGACGAGATCGGCGGCTGGGACGCCGGTTACCGGATGTACTGCGAGGACATCGACCTCAACTACCGCGCCGCGAAGGCGGGCTGGGAGCGCTGGTACGTGCCGGCTGCGGTCGTCCACCACGAGTACGCGGCCGTGATCGACAAGCGGTTCCTCACCCGTCACACGATCTGGCACACGCGCGCGATGCTGCGGTTCCTGCGCAAGCATCCGGAACGCCTCCTGGCGCGGCGGTGACGACGAGCTGGGACAAGTACTCGGGCGGCGCCGAGAGCTGGACCGCCGACGCGTACGCCGACGCGGCCGCCTACCTCGCGGCGCGCGCGGAGCTCGTCGTCTCGCTCGGTCCGCGGCTCGAGCCGGGCGACGTGGTGCTCGACCTCGCCTGCGGCGACGGCGGGTTCGGCGACTTCCTGCCGCGGCAGCGCTACCGGGGCGTCGACGCGAGCCCGGAGATGGTCGCCGCTGCGCAGGCGCGGGGGCGCGACGTGGTCCAGGCGGATCTCAACGAGTACGAGCCGGAGCAGCCCGTGCAGGCGACGACCGTCTTCCGCGCCATCTACTACGCGCGCGACCGCCGTGCTCTGCTCCGCCGCGTCGCGGGCTACACGGAGAAGAAGCTCGTGTTCGATCTGAATCCGCGGCAGTACCGGCTCGACGACGTTCGCGCCGATCTGCGCGCCGCCGGCTTCGACCGGCTCGATCTGCGTCCGTTCTTCGTGCCGCAGACGCACGCGCCCGCAGCGGCGGTCGCACGGATGCTGCGCCTGCTGGAGCGGAGCGGGCCGCCGGCGCGGCTGGTGCTCCGAGCGCGGTTCACCTACATGTGTTCCGCAGCGCGCGCGGCGGCGCCTGCTTGAAGAACATGTAGCTCACCTGGGCGCCGAGCACGCGCCCATCGCTCGACGACGGCTCGATCTGATGTGGAATGAACTTGTTGGCGACGACGACTTTCGCGCCGAAGCGTTCCGCCGGAGCACGGACCCAGCACACCTTCGTCTGCGTGCTGTCGATCGACAGGTCGACCCGGTGTGAGACCGGTCCGAGCGCCGGCTGGCGGTTCGAGTTGACGACGAGAGGCGCCAGCAGGATCTGCACCGGGCTCGGGCCGGTCCGGCCGTTCCAGTCCCGGCGGGAGACGACGATGCGCAGCCAGCCCGGCTGTCCGTCGGAGAAGCGGAAGTAGGTGCTGTCCGCCGCCCCGCTCCAGCCGTCGGGGTAGATGCCCGTGCACTCGGAGCGCAGGCGGTTCGGGTGGGTGAGCTGGACGATCCACCAGGCCTTGGTCTGGCCCGCCTCGCGGTAGAGATGCACGCCGCGGTACGTTCCCGCGAAGTCGACGCACGGCCGGTCTTCGACGCCGTAGGAATAGCCGGGACCGGGCGTCGTCGGATCGTCTCCCCAGTAGAGGGTGCCGTCGGCGGTGAGGTTCGGCCCGCCCGCCGGTCCGGGGCCGGCGACCGTTCCGTCGAGGCTCGTGACGGTCACGATCGCGCGATTCCAGAACTCGAGCTGCCACTCCGCGTTCTGATCGGCCTCACCTTCGCCGAGGTAGATCGTCGGCCGCCGCTGCGAGATCGTGTCGACCCAGCTGAAGGGATGTCCGAGCGCCGATGCCGCCGTGTGGGCGATCGAGTTCGTGCCGACGGCCGCGCTGATCTCGCCGGTGAGATTCCACGCGACGATCCCGACGACGAGGACCGACACGACCAGCTCGGCGATCTTCGGGCGGCGCAGCCTTCCGAGCGCGGCGAAGACGAGGAACCCGACGAGCGTGATCGACAGCAGCACCCACCGTGCCGTCTCGGGCGTCCAGGCCAGATAGCGATTCGCCTGCTGGAGGATCGACAGTCCGAGCGCGTCCGAGTAGAGCTGGACGTTCATCTCGTACGGGAACTGCGTCGGGTGGTAGAGCGCATAGCCGACGAGGTATCCGGCGAACGCCGTCGCACCGAGCAGCGCCCACAGGTTCACCCGCCGCCGGTCGAGGAGCAGCGCAGTGCCGACCAGCAGCAGCGGGGCTACGTAGATGATGTTCCGCTCTTCGACCCGCGTCGCGAAGACGGTCGAGAGGTATGCGGCCTTCATCGACGCGTACATGGCGACGCTGACCAGGCCGGCGAGGGAGACGCACCGGAAGGCGCGTACGCCGCGGCTCGGTATCTCACCGGGAGTGCGGAACAGCGCGGCGAGTCCGCCGATCAGCGGGATCACGCCGAGGCCGATCGCGAGCGATCCGGCCGCCCAGTTCCCCATCACGACGATCCGGTGCTCGTAGTACCTGGTGACGCTGAGCCACTCGTGGCTGTGGTCGCTCGCCACGCCGCTGACCAGGAAGATCGCGCCGAGGCCGAGCGTGATCGCACCGACCCAGTCGCTGATCGACCATGAGGCCCGGCGGCGGCGAGCCCGTTCGCTCGACCAGAACATGAAGAAGATCGCGAATCCGAGCGCGATCGGGATGACAACGAGCTCGCCCTTCACCGCGGGTGCGATCAGGCTCGCGACCACCGCGGCGACGGCCCACCCGTACCGGCGGCGTTCGCGCCGCCCCTCGAAGAGCGCCTTGGCGATCAGGAAGAAGCAGAGTGCGGCGTAGGGATACGCGAGCGTCTCTTCGACGATGTACGACGAGTACGCGAGCGACGGGATCGCGCCGGCCGCGGCGGCCGCGAACAGCGACAGCCCTCGACCGGCGACGAGCCGCGCCAGGAAATACGTGGGGAAGACCACCGACGCCATCACAAAGACGTCGAGGTACTTCACTCCCGCGTACGCCGTCGCGACGTCGTGGATCAGCCAGATGGGAGCGGTCAGATACGTGTACAGCGAGTCGAACGAATGCGGCTGCCCGCGTCGCGCAGCGCGGCCCGTCGCGGCGATCGAGCGCGAGAGCTGGGTCAGCTCCAGCTCGTCGGTGAACAGCCACGGCGTGGGGCGATTCCACGCCTCGACGAGGTAGACCATGCACAACCAGACGTAGACGCTCGTGACGAGAACGGCCGCCATCATCCGGTCGTTCAGCGTCCTCACGGGTGCAGGACGGACGTCGTCTTCGCGCTGCGCCGGCGGCGCGGTGGCGGTCACTCCGCGGCGGCGCCGAGCACGACGCCGGGGTCGAGGTCGATCTCGCGTCGCACGAACCGGCACGTCACGCCGGCGCGAGAGCACGCCTCGATCACGGCATCGAGCCGCTCGCGCGGGGCCTCGGGGATGGTGACGAGGACTGCATCCGGCTCGAGCCGGCCGATCGCCCATCCGATCTCGTCGATGGCGCCGATCACCTGGACTCCCTGGATCCGTCGGTGACGCAGCCGCGGGTCGTCGTCGACGAACCCGATCACCCGCTCGCCCGGGGTCTCACGCAGCTCGCGCAGGAGACTGCGCCCGCTCTGCCCGGCGCCGACGATCAGGTCGCGACGCTGTCCGCCCCGGCCGACGAGCACGGAGAGCCCGTGTGCGACGCCGCGCTCCCAGAACCGGGAGGCGCCGATCAGGAGCGTGCAGAGCATGATGTCGATCGCGTACGTCCCGCGGGGAAAGCCGTCCCACGGCACGGTCGCCCAGATGAACAGGAACGCAACAGCTTCGGAGAGGAAGACCGCCGCGAAGATGGTCGCCGCGTCGCGGGCGCCCGCATAGCGCCACACGCCGCGGTAGAGACCGAAGATGATGAAGAAGATGTAGCGGGCGACGAGGATCGCCGGCAGCGAGAGGTCGAACACGTGACGCTGCCACGCGAAGCTGGTCCCGTCCACGCGGATCAGGAACGCGACCGTGAAGGACGCGGTGATCAGCGCGAAGTCGACGATCACCTCGACGAGCCTGCGACGATGCACCAGCAGCGACCGGAGGAACGTCGGTGCGCGATCCGCGGCCGGTGGACGGTTCACGTCCGCGAGGTAGCTGCCGAACTGGAGCATGAACGCGAACGTGATCAGCACGCCGGCGAGCGTGACCAGCGTGTTGTCGAGCACCTTGTATGCGAGGCTGGTCAGGCCGAGTGCGGCTGAGACGACACACAGCAGCACGACGGCGCGCTTGTCGGAGAGCCCCTGGTAGACGAGCCGGTGCGAGGTGTGGTCGCGGCCGCCCTCGGTCACCGGCCGTCCCTCGAGGACGCGGACAATCGTGACGAGCGTCGTATCGAGGATCGGCACCGCCAGCACGAGGATCGGCAGTAGCAGCGTCGCGACGGTGGAGCCGGCGACGGTCCAGCTCGCCGTCAGTCCCAGCGAGGCGAGCGCGAAGCCGAGCACCTGGCTGCCGCTGTCGCCCATGAAGACCGCCGCCGGCCGGCTGAGGCGAAGGTTGTACGGCAGGAAGCCGAGGCAGGCGAAGCAGACGCCGAGCGAGAGGAGGGCGACGAGGCTGTTCGGGTGGACGGTGTAGGCGTCGATGGCGAAGAACGCACACGCGATCGCTGCGAGGGTCGCCGCGAGCCCGTCCATGTTGTCCAGCAGATTGAACGCATTCGTCATCCCGACGAGCCAGACGAGGCCGAGCGCGGTCGCCGCGACGTCGTTGGAGATGATCTCGACGCGGACGCCGGCGGCGATCACGAGCACGGCGGCCGCGATCTGCGCGGCGATCTTCGCCAGCGGCGGGAGCCGGTAGACGTCGTCCAGCAGTCCGGCGACGAACAGGATCGCGCAGCCGCCGAGGATGCCCGCGAGCTCGCGGCTGGCCGGAATCAAACCCGCGGCGAGCGCCACGCCGACGGCGACGAGCAGGCCGGCCATGATCCCGCTGCCGCCGAGCAGCGGCGTCGAGCTCTTGTGCCAGCGGTCGGCCCGCGGCGCCGCGACGACGACGCGCGCAACCCTGGTGCGCAGCAGCGCCCAGATCGTCAGCAGGCTGGCGGGGAGCGCGGTGAGCGCGGCCGCGGCGACCGTCACGGAGCAGCCCGCCTCCGCCGCGCGGATCGTGCGGCTCGTAGCACGGAGGTCAGCCTAACCAAGGGCTGTTAATGCGGTGTATGGGCACGGTCCCATCGTGACTGCTCTCCGGTAGTTTGGCCCGCGAGTTGGTCGACGCGCCCCTTCTGGAGCTTCTCCGCTGCCCCGTCTGCCATGCGGCTCTCGCCCAGGCGGACGGCTCGCTGGCCTGCACCGGCTGCGGGCGCTCGTTCGGCGTCGAGGATGGGATCCCGCTGATGCTTCACGAGGATCTGCCCGGCGCACGGGAGAAGCTCGGAGAGACGGCCGGCTGGGTGGAGAAGGCCCGGGCCGAGGGCTGGTACGAGCCGGACGACGCCGTCGACGCCGTGCTCCCGTTCGTGAACCGCGAGCTGGGGTGGGACGACCTGACCTGGCTCGGAAACGCCCACTCCTTCGAGATGCTGCTCGGCCGCTACATCGGTGAACGGCGCGGCCTGCGCGTGCTCGAGGTCGGCGCCGCCAAGGCGTGGGCCTCGCGCTTCTGGCTCGAGCGTGACTGCGAGTTCGTCGCCACCGACATCCTCGTCGACCCGAAGATCGGTCTCGGCCGCGGTGCCTTCTACGGCGACTTCGGCCGCGTGCAGGCCGACGGCGAGCATCTCCCGTTCCCCGACGGGACCTTCGACGTCGTCTACTGCGTCGCGACGCTCCACCACGCGCTCGACCTGCAGCAGATGGTCGACGAGATGGCGCGGGTCGCGCGTCCCGGCGCGGTCGTCGCCGGACTGAACGAAGGCACGAGGGGGCTGACGCGCAGCCCGGAGAACCCGAACCAGGAGGGCGAGAAGGCGCTGGGGATCAACGAGCACGTGCACTCGGTGTGGGCGTATGCGTACGCGTTCCTGCGCGCGGGCCTCGTCGTGCGCCGCCTCGAGCGGCCGGACGGCTGGCCGCCGTCGCCGTACGGACGGCGGTTGTCGAAGATCCCGAAGGTCGGGCTGATGCTCGGCACGCTCGCCCATCTCAGCGCGGCCCATTACGCTGGCGTCTCGATCTACGCCAGGAAGCGAGGCGCGTGACAACTCTGGACACCTACGGCGACGTCTACCGCTACCGCGAGCTGTTCGGGAACCTTTTCCGCCGCGACTTCCAGGCGAAGTACCGCGGCTCGGCGCTCGGCGTCGTGTGGGCGATCGCCAATCCGCTGCTGCTGATGGCCGTCTACCTGCTCGTCTTCGGGGTCGTCTGGAAGACGCGGTTCAGCACCGGCGGGCACTATCCGCTCTTCCTGCTCTCCGGGCTCGCCGTCTGGACCTTCGTGGCGTCGGCGCTGCAGTCGTCGACCCGGTCGATGCTCGACAACGCGAACCTGATCCGGAAGACGCGGTTCCCGCGGCAGCTCGTGCCGCTGTCGGTCGTCGGCGCGCACCTCGTCAGCTTCGCCGCCATGCTCGTGCTGCTGCTCGTCCTCAACTTCATCGCACTGCCCCGTGTGCGCGCGACCGAATGGCTCGCGATCCCGCTTGCCGTCGTCGCGGTCGGCTTCGTCGCCGGGCTGGCGCTCACCGCTGCGTCGCTGAACGCGATCTTCCGCGACGTCGAGTTCATCGTGGCGGCGATCATGGTGCCCTGGTTCTTCCTCACGCCCGTGATCTATCCGCTGACGCAGATCGCGGCGCACCAGCACGTCGTGTGGGTGATCCACTGGCTCAACCCGCTGTCACCGATCATCCAGTCGATCCGCGCGCCGTTGTTTCTCGGAGTTCTGCCGCCGCTCGCCGACACGATCTACGCGATTGCCGCCTGCTTCCTCTCGCTCGCGATCGGCGCGTGGGTGTTCAGGCGCGTCGACGATCAGATCGCGATCGAAGTCTGAGCACGAGCCTGCCGTCGAACATCGACGGCTCGTCGCCCTCGGGCACGTAGGCCGGCAGCCCGGCCACCTCCGCGTTCGGCTCGAGCGGCGGCAGCAGCGAGGGGCAGACGAGCGGATGCGGAAAGCGCGGATGCCGTCCGCCGCCCGGCGCGTACGGCTCCAGCTCGGTGCTCTTGCGCCGCAGCAGCCCGCGCTCGGGCTCGACCGCGCCGCCGACCGCGGAATAGCCCTCGGCGTGCAGCGCGCGCGCGAGCTCGTGCCAGTCCCCTGCCGGCTCGACGTCGTCGGGCAGGAACGCGCGCGCGGTTGACGCGTCGCGCGGCGCGACGTCCACCTCCTGCTCGAGCGGCTGGTTGCCGAGCTCGGCGAGCCAGAAGCGGAGCTCCTCGACGATGTCGACCGCGAGTCGGTAGCGGCCCGGCGGGATCGGAGCGCGCAGCGCGAACTGCTGCCGCAGCGTCTCGCCGGGCGGGACGACGCGTTCGAGCGGCGTGCGGCGGCCGTCCCAGACGATCGGGTTGCCGCGCTCGTCGAGCCAGTGGTACGCGACGAACAGCCCGTCCTTCGGCCCGCGCGTCCGCCACGTGGCCGAGCCGGCGTTCTCCACCTCGACGGACGCCTGCTGCAGCGTCCCCGCCTCGACCGGCGCGAGCTCGAGCGCGTGCCAGCGCACGACGAGGGGGCCTGGACCGCTCATGCCGGGGCTAGTCTAGGCCGCGATGGAGCCTCTTCTCGTGCGGGCGGCGCGCCGCGAGCCGGTGGAGCGGACGCCGGTGTGGTTCATGCGCCAGGCCGGCCGCTCGCTGCCGGAGTATCGCGCGATTCGCAAGCGCCACAGCTTCTTCGAGGTGGCCGGGACGCCGGAGCTCTGCGCGCAGGTGACGCTGGAGCCGGTGCGCCGCCACGGCGTGGACGCGGCGGTGATGTTCGCCGACATCATGTCGCCGGTGCTCGGCATGGGAGTCGACGTCGACCTCGTCGAGGGCGTCGGCCCGGTGATCGAGCAGCGGATCGAGTCGATGGCGGACGTCGAGCGCATGCGCGTGACCGATCCGGAGGAGTGGGCGGCGCCGATCCTCGAAGCGGTGCGGATCGTGCGCCGCGAGCTGGAGCCGCAGCGCGCCGTCGTCGGCTTCTGCGGCGCGCCGTTCACCGTCGCCGGCTATCTCGTCGAGGGCAGGCCCAGCCGGGATTGGGTGCGGACGAAATCGCTGATGTACGGCGAGCCCGAGGTATGGCACGCGCTGATGGAGCGGCTGACGGAGCAGTCCTGCCGCTACGTCGCCGCGAAGGCCGCTGCCGGAGCGGACGCGATCCAGCTGTTCGACTCCTGGGTCGGCGCGCTGTCGCCGGCGGACTACGCCGAGTTCGCCGCGCCGTACTCGGCGCGGATCCTCGCTGCGGTGGACGTGCCGACGATCCACTTCGGCACCGGCGCGTCGACACCGCTGCTCGCGCTGCTCGCCGCGACGGGCGGCGACGTGCTCGGGCTCGACTGGCGCGTGCCGCTCGACGCCGGCTGGGAGGTCGCCGGCGAGGACAAGGGCGTCCAGGGCAATCTCGAGCCTGCGCTCCTGCTCGGCCCGTGGGAGCGGGTCGAGGCGGGCGCGCTCGACGTGCTCGCGCGCGCGGGCGGGCGCCCGGGGCACATCTTCAACCTCGGCCACGGCGTCCTGCCGCAGACCGATCCGGACGTGCTCGGCCGCCTCGTCGAGCTCGTCCAGCTTGTCACGCAGGCGACGGAATCCGCTTGCACGGATTCCGTCGCGCGTGAAGACCCCTGAAGCCGGCCGCGTTCGCGGCCGGGCGACTCTAGCTCGTCCCGGCGAGCTCCTTCGCCGCGGGCTTCCCGTCTGTAGCGGGGACGTCGCCGAACTTGCGTCCGTAGGTGTTCTCGTACTTCTCGAGCGTGAACGTCTCGAGGAACGCATCCACGGCTTTGACGCCGCTGTCGATCAGGAACGTCTGGTCTGCGGGCGTGAGGTTGAACTGCGTCGTCCCGATCGTGCCCGCGTCGACGGCGATCGACCGCACGCGCGTCGAGTGCGACACGAACCGCGCGTCCCACGCCTCCTGCGACGTGTGGAAGATGTCGAAGGCGAAGCGGATCGCCCACGGCATGTGCGAGACCGCGTCGTTGAGGCCGCCGCCGATGCCCTTGCCGCCGGTGAGCGTGAAGCCGAACGTCGGCCGGGTCAGCGGCTTCTGGTTTGACGTGTCGACGTCGAACAGCCACACCGGGAAGTTGGACAGCGTGCCGCCGTCGATGATCGTCGACTCCTGCGCCTCCGCCTCCTTCTCCGTGAGCTCGCGGTACGTCGCGGCCTTCCCGCCGGCCGGAACCGACGCGTTCGCCGTGTCGACATCGCGCCGGTCGGCGAGACCCGTGGCGATCCCGGAGGCGGCGCCCGCGTCCTCGACCATGACGCGGTCGCGGATCAGCGTCACCGGCTCGAAGAAGTAGGGGATGGACATGCTCATCCGCGCCGCGTCGGCGATCGGGAAGTCGTCCGGCTCGATCGCCGCACTCGCCTTCGGAAGCCGGTACAGCGCCAGGTCGTTCGGGAGCACCAGCAGCGCCTTGTTCGTCACGTCCACCGCGATCAGCTTCAGCCGGTAGTCCGTGCCGTCGGGCGTCTTCGTGACCTTGAAGGTCGCGTGGTCGAGCTCGCCGTCGAACCACGTGCGGAACGCCTCGCCGTGCGCCAGGCCGTGCTTGCGCAGGAGGTTGAGGCCGCCGCCGAAGAACTCGCTGCCCTCCGGGAAGTCCTGGAACTCCGAGAAGTTCGTGTGCTTCATCAGGTCGACCATGTCCTGCGCGTCGTGGCCGGTGGCGAGATAGCACGCCAGGATCGCCCCTGCGCTCGCGCCGGCGACGTTCACCCACTTCTTCACCGGCTTCGTCGGATGCTCCGCGAACCCGAGCAGCGCGCCCGCGAGCCCCAGGCCCTTGACGCCGCCGCCGCGGAAGACGCCGTCGGCTTCCTCGATCCACTCCATCACGCAGCCCCCTCAGTCTCGAATCGGTGTCGGGCCGCAGGCTGGGACCGTACCGCGCCCGCCCGGCCCGGACAAGCGCGTATCGTCAGGCGATGCACCAGCCCACGACGGTCGCCGCCGTCGTCGCGCGGATGGAGGCGATCGAGTCACCGCTGCCGCGCGGCGACGGGATCGCGTGCTTCACGCGCCTCTATCTCGCGGTGACGCAGGGCGTGCAGGCGCACCTGAGCGGCACCGTGTTCGAGGACACGCGGTTCGTCGACCGGCTCGACGTCGCCTTCGCGGATCTGTTCTTCGACGCGCTCGACGCGTTCCAGAGCGACTCGGCGACCACGCCGCACGCGTGGCTGCCGCTCTTCCAGTCGAGGTCGGAGCGGGGAATCGCTCCGCTGCAGTTCGCGCTCGCCGGCATGAACGCGCACATCAACCGCGACCTGCCGGTCGCGCTCGTGGCGACGTGTCGCGAGCTCGGTGTTGCGCTGGAGGAGGACTCGCCGCAGCACCACGACTTCGAGACGGTGAACACGCTGCTCGCGTCGACGGAGGCGCAGGTCAAGCAGCAGTACGTGACCGGCTGGCTGCGGAGGATCGACCGGCTCGTGCACCGGGTCGATCGCATCGACGACATCGTCGCGATGTGGGACGTCGGTCGCGCGCGCGACGCCGCGTGGACGAACGCCGAGGCGCTGTGGGCGATCCGCGACGACGCGGCTCTCGCTCAGGCGTACCTCGACTCGCTCGACCGAATGGTCGGCTTCGCGGGCCGGGGCCTCCTCGTGCCGGCGGACACGTGGCTGCAGAAGCTCGGCCGCGCCTTCGGCTAGCGCGGCCGCGCCCTTGTGCCCGTGGCCACGAGCACGTACCCTGCGCCGAAACGCGCCTGCGGCTCGTTCCACTGGAGGTCTGATGTGACCGAAGTGCTTCCGCCGCTGGCAGCTCCGGCCCCGACGCCGGCGACAACCCGGACCGGCCGCAAGACAGCCGCCCACGCGCACGACCCGTCCTTCACGGAGCTGGTCTACGCCCACTACGCGTGGTGGCAGGAGCTGCGGAACGGCGGGCCGGGGGAATCGGCGGCCGCGTACCACGACATGCTCGCCCGCTTCGAGCGGACACACGGCCGGGTGGCGCAGTCCTTCTGGTGCACCCACCTCGAGAGCGCCGTCGCGCTCACCGAGCAGCCGCCGCGGTTCCGCTGGCAGAACTCGACCTGCGCGTTCCACCGCGAGAGCGACTGGGCCACGAAGGGCCGGCACGAGATCGCCGCGCAGCTGCACCGCTGCGACGAGCTCGCCGTCCGCGCGCGAACCGTCCTCACCGGAGTGCGGCAGCGCATCTGCCTCCAGCTCGTCACCGCATCGGCGGCGCACCTGCTCAGCCTCGTCGACGAGAGCACGGCGCACGGCGACCGGGAGAACGCCGCGGTGCTGAAGAGCGAGACCGCCGCGCTGGACGCCACCGAGGTCTACTACCGGCAGGCCGCGAACGGGCAAGCCCAGATCGTCTACTTCGCCGGCATGGTCACCGTCGCGGCGGTCATCTCCGCGATCGCAGGCGTCGCGCTCGCCTTCGGCTGGATGAGCGGCGTCGCCGCCCTGATCGCCGGGTCGATCGGCGCGGTCGTCAGCGTCGTCCAGCGGATCAACGCGGGCCAGTTCGAGCTCGACTACGACGTCGGTCACCCGTACGCGTTCTTCCTCGGCGGCCTCCGGCCGCTGATCGGCGGCGCCTTCGCGCTGGCGATCACGTTCGCGTTCACGAGCGGGCTGCTGCATCTGCCGATCCAGCCGAAGGACCCGGAGGCGAACCACAAGCTCGCGGTGCTCGTGGTCGGCTTCCTGGCCGGCTTCAGCGAGCGCTGGGCCCAGGACACGCTCACGGCGGCGATGCCGTCCGCGGCGCCTGCCGCCCCGGGGCCGGCGGAGTCGCCTGCTCAGGCCGCAGCGGAGGCGGAGAAGGCCCCACAGACCTAGGTACGGCTCACGTCCGGCAGCGGGCGGCGGGTGAGCTACCGTGCGCCCGTGAAGGCTGCGGTCGTCCTGATGGCCTACGGCTCGCCCGAGCGGCTCGCCGACGTGCCCGCGTACTACGCCGACATTCGCGGCGGGCGTCCGATCGCGCCGGAGAATCTCGCGGATCTCGTGGAGCGCTACCGACGGCTCGGGATCGAGGACTCGTCGCCGTTGAACGCGATCACCGAGGAGACGCGCGCCGCCCTCGAGCAGGAAGTCGGGCTTCCCGTCTTCACCGGCATGAAGCACTGGACGCCGCGGATCGCCGACGCCGCCGACGCCGCGCTCGCGGGCGGCGCGGAGATCGTCGCAGGGCTCGTCCTCGCTCCGCACTACTCCGCCATGTCGATCAAGGGCTACCGCGACCAGCTCGAGCAGGCGGTGGCCGGACGCGCGGAGCTCGCATTCGTCGACAGCTGGCACGACGAGCCCGGGTTCGTCGACCTCCTCGCCGACAAGGTCCGCGGCACCGACGCGCACGTCGTCTTCACCGCACACTCGCTACCCGCGCGGATCGTCGCCGAAGGCGACCCCTATAAGGATCAGCTGTTGCAGACGGCTCACCTAGTCGCCGAGCGCGCCGCGCTCGGCGACAACTGGAGCTTCTCCTTCCAGAGCGAGTCGCCGACGGGCGAGCCGTGGCTCGGCCCGGACATCCTCGACCACCTGACCGCGCTGCACGAGCAGGGGATCCGCGACGTGCTGATCTGCCCCGTCGGCTTCGTCTCCGACCACCTCGAGATCCGCTGGGATATCGACGTCGAGGCCGTGGAACGCGCGGCGGAGCTGGGCATGACCCTCGAGCGGATCGAGATGCCGAACGCCGATCCGGCCTTCGTGCGGACGCTCGCGGAGATCGTCCGGCGTGCACTCGCGGTACCGTCATCAGCGTGAAGCCGGGCGAGATCACCGTCGAGCACGCTGCGCGGAAGTTCCGCGTCTATCCGCGCGAGCAGCGGACGCTGAAGGACGTCGTCTTCTCCCGCGGCCGCATCCAGGGCAATGACGTCTGGGCGCTGCGCGACATCTCGTTCTCGGTCGCGCCGGGAAGCGCGGTCGGTCTCGTCGGCCGCAACGGGTCGGGGAAGACGACGCTGCTACGGCTCCTCTCCGGGATCATCAAGCCGACCTCGGGCTCGGTCGACGTCGGCGGCCGCATCGGCTCGCTGCTCGAGCTCGGCGCCGGCTTCCATCCGGACATGACCGGACGCGAGAACGTCTATCTCAACGGCTCGATCCACGGGCTCAGCCGCACGACCATCCGCGAGAAGCTGGACGAGATCGTCGCGTTCGCCGGGCTCGAGGAGTTCATCGACCTGCCGGTGCGGACGTACTCGTCGGGGATGTACATGCGGCTCGGCTTCGCGGTCGCGTCGCACATCGAGGCCGACGTGCTGCTGCTGGACGAGGTGTTCGCCGTCGGCGACGAGGCGTTCCAGCGCAAGTGCTTCGGCAAGATCTTCGAGTTCAAGCAGCGCGGCGGCACGATCGTCTTCGTCTCGCACGACGCGTCCGCGGTCGAGCGGCTGTGCGACCGCGCGGTGCTGCTCAAGGACGGCACGGTCGCGTTCGACGGGCCGACGCACGAGGCGATCGTCGAGTACCGGCGGCTCCTCGCCGGCGAGCGGAATCCGGAGGAGCGCGCCGCCGGGCTGAAGGAGTGGGGCGGCGACACCGCGCGCGTCGAGGGCGCGCGGCTGCTCGGGCATGACGGCGACGCGCGCGCGCAGGGGCTGCTCGCGGGCGAGCCGTTCTCCATCTCCGTCGACGTCTCCGCCGACTCGGCGCTGCCGCCGCCGCGGATCGTCTGGGAGCTGCGCGACGACGCCGGAATCCTCGTCGCGTCCGGCGTGGCGCCGACGGCGGACTTCGGCTGGGACGACGCCACGCGCAGGATGTCGCTGCGCTTCGACGCCGACCGGCCGCCCTTCTCGGACGGGCGGCTCCGTCTCCGCGTCGACCTCACGGACGCGACCGGCGAGCAGTACCACTCGCTCGACGACGCGCTCGTCTTCGTCGTCTATCCCGCGGACGAGTCGCGCGGGCTCGTCAGGCTCGAGGGCCGCTGGTCCCGGCAGGAGATCGCCGCGGCCGCAGAACTGGAGAGGGCATGAGCTCTCGCACCTGCCCCGACTGGCCCGAGCTGATGGAGATCGCGCCGGAGCTGCAGTTCAAGCACTACACGGTCGCCGAGGCGCGGCTGCCGGCCGACGCGCTGATGCTCGTCCCGGACATCCAGCTCGCCGACGTGGCCATCTGCTGCGACCTCGACCACAACGTCTTCTACGCGGCGCACACGGACGAGCGGGTGGCGGCGGCGCTGCGCGAGAGCCACTGGTTCGAGGTCCGCGAGTGGCTCGCCGCCGGACGCCCCGGCCAAAATTACTAGGGGAACCGAGGGTTCCCCTAGTCGACCCCTCCTTCGGCGCTCGTGGCACGTGTGGGTGTGCGCTTCGCCGGGAGCTCGGTCCCGGCTGCGCGCGATGGGCTCGCGATCAACCCAGAGCGGTGTCAGCGAAGCGGAGTGCTGTGCGGCCGGTGGTGGCCCTGCGGCCATCCCCGACCGCATCAGTGCGCCTCCGTCTAACGCGCATGCGGCCGCGTTAGCCTCCGGCCTCTGCCGCTTCGGGCTTCTCGCGGCGACTAGGCTCCTGTTTCATGACGACGGTGATCGTTCCCTTCGCGGGTGCTCGGGGTAAGACGCGGCTCAATGCGAGCGACAGTTCGCGGCGCGAGCTGTCGCTGGCGATGCTCGGCGACGTGCTCGAGGCGTGCGTCGCCGTCGGCGAGACGCGCGTCGCGACGCCTGACGCGGACGGCGCCGACTTCGCGGTCGACGTGGGTGCGCGGCCGGTGCGCGATCCGGGACGTGGACAGGGCGAGGCGGTGCTGGCCGCTCTCGCCGGAGTCGAGGTTGGCCCGATCCTCGTCGTGAACGCCGATCTGCCGTGCGTCCTCGCGGACGACCTTCGTGCGCTGCTCGCCGCCGCGCCGCCCGGCGGCATCGCGCTGGCCGAGGCTGCCGACGGGACGACGAACGCGCTGAGCCTGCCGGACGCGTCTGCGTTCGCGCCGCTGTACGGCGCCGGCAGCGCCGCACGGTTCGCCGAGCACGCGGGCGCGCTCGGCCTGGCGGTCGCGTCCGTCTCCGTGCCGAATCTCGTGGACGACGTCGACACGCTCGACGACCTGCGCCGGCTCCGTGACCGGTGCGGGCCCCGCACGCGCGCGTGCATCGCGCGGCAGCGCCACGAGGTCACCGCGTGAAGGTGGTCGTTCTCTCCGGCGGCGTCGGGGGCGCGCGCTTCGTGCAAGGGCTCGTCGACGCGGTGGACGCGCGCGACGTCACCATCGCCGGCAACGTCGGCGACGACGTCGAGGTGCTGGGGCTCCACATCTCGCCCGATCTCGACTCGGTGCTGTACGCGCTGGCCGGGCTGAACGACGAGGAGCGCGGTTGGGGACGCGCCGGCGAGTCGTGGCAGGCGCTCGAGACGGTCAAGACGCTCGGCGGAGAGGCGTGGTTCGCGCTCGGCGACCGCGATCTCGGGATCCACCTCGTCCGCACGGCCGCCCTGCGCGCGGGCGACCCACTCTCTACCGTGACCGCGCGGCTCGCGGACGCGTTCGGCGTCGAGGCGCGGCTTCTGCCGGCGACCGACGCGCCGCTGCGCACGTGGATCGACACCGACGCGGGCTCGTTTCCGTTCCAGGAATGGTTCGTCGCGCGCGGGCACCGGGACGAGGTGGACGGCGTTCGCTTCGAGGGCGCGGACGCAGCGGTCCCGGCTCCCGGCCTGGTCGAGGCGATCGACGCGGCCGACGCGCTGCTGATCGCGCCGAGCAACCCGTACGTGTCGATCGCGCCGATCGTCGCCGTCGCGGGCATCCGCGAAGCGCTGGAGCGCCGCCGCGTGCCGTGCGTCGCCGTCAGCCCGCTGATCGGAGGCCGCGCGGTGAAAGGCCCGGCCGACCGGATGCTGACCCGCCTCGCCGGCGGAACCGCTCCGCGACATGTCGCAGCGTGTTACCGGGGCCTGATCGATGCGATCGTCGTGGACGAAGCCGATGCCGACGATCTCGCCGGGCTGGACGGCGTGCAGCCGATCGTCACGCGCACGCTGATGGTCGACGCCGACGCGCGCCGGCGGCTCGCCGAGGCTGCGCTGGGCGGCGTGCCAGCATGAGCTCGCTCACGCTTCTGGGGCGGCGTCAGCGTCGCGCCGACGTCGTCAGCCTTTCGCGGAGCCCGGCGCCGCCAGGCGGCAGCGAAAGGCGGCCAGGAGCGTGAGGGTCGCGGTCGTCGGCGGGACCGGCGATTTCGGGCTCGCACTTGCGCATCGGCTCGTGGACGCGGGCGAGGACGTCGTGATCGGCTCGCGCGACGCGCGAGCGCGCGCGTGAGAAGGCGGCCGAGATCGGCGCGCGCGGTGCCGCGAACGAGGACGCCGTGCGCGACGTCGACATCGTCGTGTTCGCGACGAAGGCGGACGCGGCGCTGGCGACCGCGGAGTATCTCGCGGACGCGATCGGCGAGACGCCGGTGCTGAGCGTGGCGAGCGAGCTGACGTTCACGAAGCAGGGCGTCCTCCCGACCGAGGAGGCGCGGTCGATCGCCGAGCGGCTGGCCGGGCTCCTGCGCGCGACCGGTGTCGGCGGGGCTGCACTCGCTCGCCGCATCGTCGCTCGCAGCCGGTCCCGCGAACGGCGACGCGCTCGTCTGCGGCGACGATCCTGCGGCGAAGGAGCTCGCGCTCGAGCTGGCTGCGAAGGTCGTGGCCGGACAGGCGCTCGACGCAGGCCCGCTCGCGAGCGCACGTGCGCTCGAGGGCATGACGGCCGTGATCATCAACCTCAACCGCCGTTACAAAGGCCACGCCGGCGTGCGCGTCGTCGGCCTGCCGTGAGCGGATTCAGCGCCCTCCCGGTCGAGGGCATCCCGGAGCTGCGCGAGGGCGACGACCTCGCGGCGCTGATCGCGGAGGCGATCGAGCTCGAGGACGGCGACGTTCTCGTCGTCGCGCAGAAGGCGATCTCGAAGATCGAGGGCCGCGTCGTGCGCCTGGACGACCTACGACCCGTCGGAGCAGGCGCGCGAGATCGCCGTCGCCGACCCGGAGAACGCGACCGATCCCGCGCCGCATCGAGGCGATCCTGCAGGAGGCGGCGCGCGTCGTGCGCGTGCGCCCGCCGCTCGTCATCTGCGAGACCCGCCACGGCTTCATCTGCGCGTCGGCAGGCGTCGACGCGTCGAATACACCCGAGGCCGGCACGCTCGTCCTGCTCCCGCTCGATCCCGACGCGTCGGCCGCCCGGCTGCGCGACGCGCTGCTTGCGCTGACCGGCCGCGAGGTCGGCGTGATCGTCGCGGACTCGTTCGGCCGGCCGTGGCGCCGCGGCACCACCGACGTCGCGCTCGGTGCCGCAGGTGTCGCCGTGGTGCGCGAGCACATCGGCGAGCGCGATCCGACCGGCTACGAGCTGCACGCGACGGTGATCGCGATCGCGGACGAGATGGCCGCCGCCGCGCAGCTCGTCATGGGCAAGCTCGACCGCGTTCCCGTCGCCGTGTTGCGCGGCCTCGACGTCTCCGGCGAAGGCAGTGCATTGGAGCTCGTCATCCCGGAGGCGGAGGATCTGTTCCGGTGAGCGACGCAACCGATGCCGCGAACACGTTGTTGCGCGAGAAGGGCTACGCGGCGCGCGACCTGGCCGTCCATCCCGGGCCGCGCGGCAAGGCGCTGCTGAAGGGGAACAAGATCGTCAGCCCGTTGAGCGACGACGCCGAGGTCGTGCTGCGCGTCGTGCGGGAGCTCGTTCCGAGCGACGCGGAGCTCGGCGCGAAGATGCTCCGCCCTGCGGATCTGCGCGCGCGTCTCAGCGAGTAGCCGCGAATCGGTTGGTGGCGCGGATCATCGCGTCGGTCACGCCGTCGCTGAAGCCGTGGCCGGCGTCGTCCACGATCACCAGCTCGGCGCCGGGCCACGCGCGGTGCAGCGCCCACGCGTTCGCGATCGGCGCCTGGAAGTCGAAGCGTCCGTTCACGAGCACGCACGGAATGTGGCCGAGCGCGGACGCACCCTCGAGCAGGGCTCCGTCCTCCAGCCGGCCGTACGACCGCGCGTAGTGCGTGACGATGCGCGCGAACGCGAGCGCGTACACCGGATCGGCGAAGCGCTCGTCCAGCCCCGGCGTCGGCGGCCACGCCGGCGTCGCCGACTCCCACACGCACCACGCCTCGGCCGCGTGCGCGCACACCGCCGGATCGGAGTCGTGCAGCAGCCGGACGAACGCCTCGACCACGTCTGCGTCCCGGTACTCGTCCGGCACGGCTGCCAGCAGCCGCTCCCATTGCTCCGGAAACAGGCGGGCGACGCCGCCGCGGAACACCCAGTCGAACTCCTCGTGCCGTCCTGTCGTGACGCCGGCGAGCACCGCTTCCGTCACGCGGTCGGGATGCGCCTCCGCATACGCGAGCGCGAGCGTGCTTCCCCAGGATGCGCCCCAGACGAGCCAGCCGTCGATGCCGAGCTGCTCGCGCAGCAGCTCGATGTCCGCGACGAGATTCGCCGTCGTGTTGTGCGTCAAGTCGATCGTCGCGTCGCCGGCGCGCGGCGTGCTCCGCCCGCAGTTGCGCTGGTCGAACTGCACGATCCGGTACGCCGCCGGATCGAAGAGGCCGCGTGTCCGCGGCGAGCTGCCCGAGCCCGGCCCGCCGTGCAGCACCACCGCCGGCTTCCCGTTCGGATTGCCGGACGTCTCCCAGTGGATGGCGTCGCCGTCGCCGACATCGAGCGTTCCCTCGGCGTACGGCTCTATCGCGGGATAGCGGCCCATTCCCCGGATAATGTCGTCTGTGGCTTCGACAGGAGACCGGACACGCGCTCTCGTCGAGGCCGGGATCGCCCTCAGCTCGGAGCTCTCGCTCGACGCGGTGCTGCAGAAGCTGACCGAGACGGCCGCCACGCTCACGGGCGCGCGCTACGCAGCGCTGGGCGTTCTCGACCCGAGCGGGCAACGCCTCGAGCGCTTCCTCACCGCCGGGATCGACGAGTCCGAGCGCGCGGCGATCGGCGACCTGCCGACCGGCCGCGGCATCCTCGGCGCGCTGATCCAGAATGCGGCGCCGCTCCGGCTCCACCGCCTGGCCGACGACTCCCGCTCCGTCGGCTTCCCGCCGGGCCATCCCGCCGATGACGACGTTCCTCGGCGTGCCGATCGCGCTGCGCGGCGTCGCGTACGGCAACCTCTACCTCACCGAGAAGGCAGCCGGTGCGGACTTCACCGACGATGATCGAGGAGGCCGTCGTCATGCTCGGCTCGCAGGCGGCGGTCGCGATCGAGAACGCGCGCCTGTACGAGTCGGCGACGCGCTGGTCGGCGCAGCTCGAGTCGCTGAACGAGGTGATGAACGTCCTCGTCACGGAGTTCGATCTGACTCGGCTGCTGCAGCTGATCGCCACGCGGCTGCGCGACCTGCTCGGCGCGCGCACGGTGACGATCGCGCTGCCGCACGGATCGTCCGCCCGGATCGAGGCGGTGGCCGGCGAGGACGGGGAGACGAACGTCGGGCTCCAGCTGGCGCGGCGCTCGAAGACGATGCGGGTGCTCGAGCGGCGCCGGAGCGAGCGCGTCGACTCGATGCTCGACGATCCGGAGGTCGACCACGAGACGGCTCGCCGGCTCGGCGCGCGCACCTCGCTGTACGTGCCGCTGATCGTCCGAGACGCGGCGATGGGCGTGATCGCGGCGCACGACAAGCAGGGAGCGGACCCGCGCTTCACCGACGACGACGTGCGGATCGCGGAGATCTTCGCGGGCCGCGCAGCCGTCGCCGTCGAGCTGTCGCAACGCGTCGCGAGCGACGCGCTCCGTCGCGTCGTCGCCGCGCAGGAGCTCGAGCGCACGCCGCCTCGCGCGCGAGCTGCACGACGAGACGGGGCAGGCGCTCACCTCGATCCTCCTTTCGCTCCGCACGGTCGAGGAGGCCGCCGGCGACGAGCCGGAGCTGCGCGCCGCCATCGGGCAGGTGCGCGAGCTCGTGCGCTCGACGCTGCAGGACGTCCGCCAGCTCGCCGTCGAGCTGCGCCCGAAGGTGCTCGACGACTTCGGCCTGGTGGCGGCGCTCGAGCGGCTGACGGAGACCTTCGGCGAGCAGACCGGCATGGCCGTGCAGTTCCAGCAGCTGCTGCCGACGTCGGACCGGCTCCCGCCCGAGGTGGAGACCGCGCTCTACCGGATCGTGCAGGAGTCGCTGACGAACATCGTCAAGCACGCCCGCGCCACCAGCGTGAGCGTCGTCCTGGCCCGCAAGGATGATTCGGTGTCTGTGGTGGTCGAGGACGACGGAGTCGGATTCGAGCCCCGCCTCGCCCGGGACGGCGGCATCGGTCTCGTCGGGATGCGGGAGCGTGTCGCGCTGCTCGGAGGCCGCCTGGCGATAGAGTCGCGCCCGGGAGCTGGAACGACCTTCGTGGCGGAGGTGCCGCTGACGTGATCCGAGTGTTGATCGTGGACGACCATGCCCTCGTGCGCTCGGGGCTGCATCTGCTGCTCGAGGCCGAGGAGGACATCACCGTCGAGGACGAGGCCGGCAACGCCGAGGACGCGATTCGCAAGGCGCGCCTGCACAAGCCCGACGTCGTCCTGCTCGACGTGGTCATGCCGGGACGGAGCGGGCTCGACGCGGCGCCGGAGATCAAGCAGGCCGCGCCGAAGACGCAGATTCTCGTCCTCTCCATGCAGGACGACCCGAGCTACGTGCGCGAGGCGTTCGCATCCGGGGCCAGCGGCTATCTGCTCAAGGAGGCGGCGGACGCGGAGCTCGTCGCAGCCGTCCGCGAGGTCGCGGCCGGGCGGCGCTACGTGCATCCGGTCCTCGGGGCGCGGCTCGCGGCCGCGGAGGCCGAGGCGGAGGCGCGCGCGGCGGCCGACCCGCTGTCGGAGCGGGAGCGCGAGGTGCTCCGGCTCCTCGCGCTCGGCCACACGAATCAGGAGATCGCGAAGATGCTCTACATCTCCGTGCGCACGGCCGAGACACACCGCGCCCACATCATGCAGAAGCTGCGCCTCTCCACCCGTGCCGAGCTCGTCCGCTACGCCCTGCAGCAGGGCCTGCTCGAGGAGGGCGAGGCGGAGTAGTAACCAGGGGAACCGCAGGGTTCCCCTGGTCGACCCCTCCTTCTTCGCGCTCGTGGCCTTTGTGTGTGTGCGCTTCGCCGGGAGCGTGGTCCCGGCTGCGCGCGCTAGAACGCGATCGACCCAAGGGCGTTCTCGGCGCAGCGCGCTACCGTGCGGCCGGTGGTGGCCTGCGGCCATCCCCGTCCGCATCAGTGCGCCTCCGTCCAACGCGCCTCCGGCCGCGTTAGTCTCCGGCCTTTGTCGCTCCGAGCTTCCTGCGATCAAGGCCGGAGGCTAGGACTGCCGAAGGCGGCCTAGACGGAGGCGGACCAGCGGCCCGGGATGCGCAGCACCACGGGCCGCGCAGGGCAGGCAACCCGCCCAGATCAATCTGGGTGCACAGCGACCCCGCCCGCGAAGGCGGGACCTCGCTCCCGCCGCAGCGCCACAGCGACATGCCACCCGCGCCGAAGGAGGGGGCCAGCGGGGGAACCCCGTTCCCCCGCTGTTTCCCCCGCGTACTTTTCCGAACGGGTGCTCAGAAGGGCCACCGATGCCGCGCGAAGGTGAGGTGACCAGCATCAGTGCATGGAGAGCTACGCCGTTCTCTGGAGCGCCCCGAGCGAGGCGGTCGAGGCCGGGAAGCTGGAGCTGGAGCCCCGTGGACTGCACTTCGAGGGCTCGGCGGGGAGCCGGCAGGTCGCCTACGAGGAGATTGCGGCGGTCCATGTCGGCCGCGTCGGCCGGGAGCGGCTCGGCGGTCGGCCGGCGCTCGTGCTCGATCTGGTCGCAGGCGGGCCGCTGCGGATCGGCAGCATCAACGGCGTCGGGCTGCTGCACGAGCTGGACGAGCGCCTCGGGGCGATGCGCAGGGCAGGCGTGGCTGCATGAGCAGGGTGGCGGTCGTCGTCCCGATCAAGCCGGGCATGTACGAGGCGGCCAAAGCGCTCGTCGACACCGGGCCGCCGTTCCGGCTCGAGGACACGCCGCTCGACGGTCACTGCGTGTACCTGACCGAGCACGAAGCCGTATTCGTGTTCGAGGGGCCCGAGGCGCGTGCGGCGGTGGAGACGATCGTCGGCGACGCGGAGGTCTGGCAGGCGGCGACCGCATGGCGCGAGTGCCTCGCGGGGAAGCCGCGCATCGCCGACATCGCCTTCTCCTGGCGCAAGGGCGGGCCCGACCCGCTCCACGTTCCCGGCCTCTAGCCCGCTGTCACCTCCCCGTCACCAGGCGGAGCTTCAGACTGTCGGTCAGGTGCGCGTCCTCGTCGTCAATGCCGGCTCGAGCAGCCTGAAGCTGTCTGTCCTCGACGACGACGCTCTGGTGACGTCGGAGACCCTGGCCATGCCGCGCGGCCGCGCCGAGGAGGAGGCGGTGCGCGAGGCGGTGCAGCAGCTCGGGCCGGTCGACGCAGTCGGCCACCGGATCGTCCACGGCGGTGACGTCTTCGTCCGTCCGGTACGGGTCGACGACGGGGTCCTCCGGCGGCTCGAGGCGCTCACCGACCTCGCGCCGCTGCACCAGCCGAAGTCGCTCCGCGCGCTCGAGCTCGTCAACGCGGTCCTGCCCGACGTCCCGGCCGTCGCGTGCTTCGACACCGCGTTCCACGCGAGCATTCCTGCGGCGGCCGCCACGTACGCGCTGCCTGCCGAATGGCGAAAGCGCTGGAATCTGCGCCGCTACGGATTCCACGGGCTCTCGCACGCGTATGTTGCCGGCCGCGTCGCCGAGCTCATTGGCCGCGGCGTCGAGGAGCTGAGGACCGTCAGCTGCCATCTCGGCGCCGGCGCGTCGCTCGCCGCAGTCGACCGCGGAGTTTCCGTCGACACGACGATGGGCTTCACGCCGCTGGAAGGGCTTGTGATGGCCACCCGATCGGGCTCCGTCGACCCGGGGCTCGTCATCTGGCTCGAGGAGCACGTCGGCATGCCGCCGTCGGAGCTCGCCTCCACACTCGAGCATCGCTCGGGGCTGCTCGGGCTCGCCGGGACGGCCGACATGCGCGCGGTGCTCGAGGCGGAGAAGGCCGGCGAACCGGACGCGCGGCTGGCGGTCGAGGTCTACGTCCACCGGCTGCGCCGCGAGATCGCGGGCATGGCCGCCGCCATGGACGGGTTCGACGTGATCGCCTTCACGGGCGGTGTCGGGGAGCGGTCGCCGGAGATCCGCGCGCGCGCGGCCGCACGCCTTTCCTTCCTCGGCGTAGCACTCGACGCGGCCGTGAACGCGGAGGCAGCGCCGGACGCGGAGATCGGCCGCGCCGGCGCGACCGTGCGGGCCTTCGTCGTCGAGGCGCGTGAGGATCTTCAGATCGCCCGCGAGGTGCGGCTGGTGCTCGATCAACCCGAGACGGAAGGAACGCGATGAACGCACTCAGCGACGCCGAGCTTCACCTGATGGACGCGTACTGGCGTGCCGCGAACTACGTCTCCATCGGGCAGATCTATCTCCTCCAGAACGCACTGCTGCGCGAGCCGCTGCAGCCCGAGCACGTCAAGCCGCGCCTTCTCGGCCACTGGGGGACGACGCCGGGCCTGAACTTCGTCTACGTGCACATGAACCGGGTGATCCGGAACTGGGATCTCGACGCGATCTACGTCATGGGGCCCGGGCACGGCGGCCCGGCGGCGGTGGCGAACGCCTACCTCGAGGGGACGTACACCGAGGTCTATCCGGAGATCACGCAGGACGAGGAAGGGCTGCGCCGGCTGTTCCGCCAGTTCTCGTTCCCCGGCGGGATCCCGTCGCACGTCGCGCCCGAGACTCCCGGCTCGATCCACGAGGGCGGCGAGCTCGGCTACTCGCTCGCTCACGCCTACGGCGCAGCATTCGACAATCCAGATTTGCTCGTCTGCTGCATCGTCGGCGACGGCGAGGCGGAGACCGGCCCGCTCGCCACCGGCTGGCATTCGAACAAGTTCCTCGATCCGGCCCGCGACGGCGCGGTGCTGCCGATCCTGCACCTGAACGGGTACAAGATCGCCAACCCGACGGTGCTCGCACGGATCGGCGACGACGAGCTGACGTCGCTGCTCGAAGGCTACGGCCACACCGTCCACTGGGTCGACGGCCACGAGCCGGAGGCGATGCACCGGCGCATGGCCGAGGTGCTCGACTCCGTCGTGGAGGAGATAGCCGCCGTTCAGCGCGCCGCCCGCGTCGAGGGCCGAACCGAGCGGCCGCGCTGGCCGATGATCGTGCTGCGCACGCCGAAGGGCTGGACGGGCCCGAAGACGGTGGACGGGTTGCCGGTCGAGGGAACGTGGCGCTCGCACCAGGTGCCGCTGTCGGAGGTGCGCACGAATCCCGAGCACCTGGCGCAGCTCGAGTCGTGGCTCGGGAGCTACCGACCCGAGGAGCTGTTCGACGAGCACGGCACACTCGTGCCAGAGCTCACGGAGCTTCCGCCGAAGAGCTACCGGCGGATGAGCGCCAACCCGCACGCGAACGGGGGCCTGCTGCTGCAGGCGCTCGCGCTCCCGGACTTCCGCGACTACGCGGTGGAGGTGCCGCGGCCGGGAACGACGTTCGGCGAGGCGACGCGGGTGCTCGGCAGCTTCCTCCGCGACGTCATCCGGATAAACGAGACGCGCTTCCGGCTGTTCGGCCCCGACGAGACGGACTCCAACCGGCTCGGCGCGGTCTTCGAGGCGACCGACCGCGCATGGAACGCCGAGACGCTGCCGACCGACGACCACCTCGCCCTCGACGGCCGCGTGCTCGAGGTCCTCTCGGAGCACCAGTGCCAGGGCTGGCTCGAGGGCTACCTCCTCACGGGAAGGCACGGCCTGTTCAACTGCTACGAGGCCTTCATCCACATCGTCGACTCGATGTTCAACCAGCACGCGAAGTGGCTGAAGGTGACGCGCGGGATTCCGTGGCGCCGCCCGATCGCGTCGCTGAACTACCTCCTCAGCTCGCACGTCTGGCGCCAGGACCACAACGGGCTCTCGCACCAGGATCCCGGCTTCATCGACCACGTCGTGAACAAGAAGGCGGAGATCATCCGCGTCTACCTGCCGCCGGACGCGAACTGCCTCCTCTCGGTCGCCGACCACTGCCTGCGCAGCCTCCACTACGTGAACGTCATCGTCGCCGGCAAGCAGCCGGCGCTGCAGTTCCTGCCGATGGAGGACGCCATCGCCCACTGCACCCGCGGCATCGGCATCTGGGATTGGGCCTCGAACGACGACGGCGAGGAGCCGGACGTGGTGATGGCGTGCTGCGGCGACGTGCCGACGCTCGAGACGCTTGCGGCGACCGCGATCCTCCGCGAGCGGATGCCGGAGCTCAAGGTGCGCGTCGTCAACGTCGTCGACCTGATGCGCCTCCAGCCGGCGACCGAGCATCCGCACGGCCTCTCCGACGCGGAGTTCGACTCGCTGTTCACGACGAGTCGCCCGATCGTGTTCGCCTACCACGGCTATCCGTGGCTGATCCACCGGCTCACGTACCGTCGCGCCAACCACGAGAACATGCACGTGCGCGGCTACAAGGAGGAGGGCACGACCACGACGCCGTTCGACATGGTCATGCTCAACGACCTCGACCGCTTCCACCTCGTGATCGATGCGATCGACCGGCTTCCGGAGATCGCCGACCACGCGGCGCACCTGCGGCAGGAGATGCAGGACGAGCGGCTGCGTGCGCGCGCGTACGCCCACGAGTACGGCGAGGACTCGCCCGACGTGGCCGGCTTCACCTGGCCGGCGTGACTGCCGCCACGTATGCCGCGACAGCCTTCGCGTCGGCGGCGTTCGTGACGAGATCCCGCGGCATGTTCTGCGGCGGCACCGCAAGCGTGCGCAGGACGAGCGCGTAGCTCGGCCCCGTCACGTCGAGGTTCTTGCCGACGGTGCCCCCGGTGTCCGCGTCGCTGAGCTTGTGGCAGGAGCCGCAGCTCTGGACGAACACCGTCTTGCCGCGCTGCTGCTGCGCGGTCAGCGGCGGGCCTGTGCGCGTGGCGCTCGATCCGCCTCCGCCGCAGCCGGCGACGAATGCGACGAGTCCCGCTGCGGCGGCGAACGCGAGCCGGCGTCGCGCCGCGGAACTCACGCGCTACCGCTTGCCCGAGCCCCGCTCGAACATCACGAGCACGGCCAGCTGCTCGTACGCGGTGAAGCGGTGGTCCGCGCCGGCCTCGACGAAGACGGCGTCGCCCTCCTTCACGGGCACCTCGGCGCCGTCGACCTCGAGCACGCCGTCGCCTTCGAGCACGACGTAGATCTCGTCGTCCTCGTGCGGCTGCTGCTTGTCCGCCTCCGGCGCGACGAGCACGTAGACGCCGAGCTCGAGACCCGGCGACTCGTGGACGATCTCGTAGCCGCCGCCGGCAGCCCGGAGCTCCTCGACGACGGACGCGACGCCGAACGCGTGCACAGCGCGGACGCTATCCGAACCGGTCACCCGAACCGGTCAGACCGGCGTTGTCTCCCGCACGACGACCGAGACGACGCCCGGGACGAGCCCGACCCGGCGGATCAGCAGCTCGCGCTCGTCCTCGTTCGGGCAGATGCCCCGCGACGGTCACCTCGCCGCTCTCCACCGTCAGCTCGAAGTCCTCCGGGCGCAGCCAGAGCTCGCGCAGCAGCACCTCCTCGCGGATCTCTTGCGCGATCTCCGCGTCGGAGTGGACGAAGGCCCGCACGAGGTCGGCGCGCGTGACGATGCCGACGAGCACGCCGTCGTCGTCCACGACCGGCAGCCGGTTGACGTGCTTGTCGAGCATGAGCGCGGCTGCGAAGTCGACGCGGCGCGACGGCCGTCACCGTGATCGCCGGCGAGGTCATCGCCTCGCCCGCGGTGTGCGCCGCACGCTTTGCGGCAGTGCCGTTCGCGCGGTGGAAGACCCGGCGCAGCCCCTCCGGGCTGTGTCTCGCGGCTCTCCTTGACGATGATGTCCGCCTCGCTGACGACGCCGAGGACGCGCTGCTCCTCGTCGACCACCGGGGCGCCCGAGATCCCGCGGGCGCTGAGGATCTTCGCGACGTCCTTGAGCGAAGTCCCGGGCCCGACGGTCAGGACCTCGGTAGTCATGATCTCTGCGACTCTCATCTCGTTCATCTCCTTCGACGTTGCTTCGATCGTCGTCCCGCGGGCGCGCGCGTGCATCGGTGGCGGCGCGGCCGACATCGCGGAAAACCCGCAAAGGCGATCGCGCACCCGCGCCGATGAAGCGCAGGCCCCGGCAGGCGGAGGCTTCCAGCACGGTGGGGCCAGGGTTCGTCGACGCCGACCGCGTCGTCCGCAGGCTCCCACCACATATCCGGGCTTCTCGAAGCTCCGGCGCATCCACCACCAGGGGACCGGGGGAGCCGCATGGTTCCCCCGGTTTCCCCCTCCTTCTTCGCACTCGTGGCGGGTTCGTCGTGTGCGCTTCGCCGGGAGCGCGGTCCCGGCTGCGCGCGGCGGGCTCGCGGTCGACCCAGAGCGTTGTTAGCGAAGCTGAGTGCCGTGCGGCTGGTGGTGGCCTGCGGCCATCCTCGGCCGCATCAGTGCGCCTCCGGCTAACGCGCCTGCGGCCGCGTTGGCCTCCGGCCTCTACCACGTTTTCGTTCGGACCGTTTTGGGCGGTCTCGCGACTTTGACTCTTGCGTCCACGCAGATGCAGCGGTCGGAGAGCGCGAGCACCGGGTTGAGGTCGAGCTCGACCACCTCGGGGACCTCCTCGGCGAGCTTGGAGAGGCGGAGCAGCAGGTCGACGAGGGCGTCCTCGTCGGCGGGGGGGTTGCCGCGGAAGCCGGCGACGAGGCGGCCGGCCTTGCCGGCGCGGACGAGCTCCTTCGCGTCGAGGTCCGTGAGCGGGGCGAGGCGGAACTGCGCCTGGCCGATCAGCTCGGCGAAGACGCCGCCGGGGCCGAAGGCGACGAGCGGGCCGAACACGGGATCCTGCACCGCGCCGGCGAGCAGCTCCGCGCCGCCGCCGATCATCGGCTGGACGAGCACCGGCGCGCCGATCCGCTCGACGGCCGCTCGCACCTCCGCCTCGTCGGCGAGGTTCAGGGCGACGCCGCCGGACTCCGTCTTGTGCGCGCCTGCGGCGGCGCTCTTCACCACGACCGGGAAGCCCAGCTCCACCGCAGCTGCGACGGCGGCGTCGGCCGAGTCGACGACGCGCTCCGGGACGACCGGCAGCCCGTACGCCTCGAGTAGCCGCCGAGCCTGCGCCGGGCTCGAGCCATGCCTCGTCGTTCGCTCCGAGGGCCTCGGCGACGACCGTCTGCGGCCGCGTCGAGGTCGACGTCGAGCTCGGGGATGCGTGCCCGCGGGCCGGCGCAGCCAGTCGCCGCGCTCCGCCGCCCGGCCGAGCGCCCGCGCGGCCGCCTCCGGATACGAGAACGACGGCACCTGCGCGACGCTCCGCAGCGACGCGGGAGCGCCCTTCGCGCTGAGGAACGCGCAGAGCACGCGTCTTGTCGCCGGCGTCGGCTGCGGCGCTGCTGATCGCGGCGCCGACCTCGTCCTCGTCGACGCCGACGGTCGGCACGAAGAGCACGATCACGGCGTCGATCCCGGGATCGGCGAGGACGATCGGCAGGACCGAGCGGAAGCTCTTCGCGTTCGCCGAGCCGAGCATGTCGACGGGGTTGCTCGACGCTGCCCTCCGCGCGGCATCACCTCGGCGAGCGCCTGCCGCGTCGCCTCGCTCGGCGACGGCAGCTCGAGGCCGGCGGCGTCGCACGCGTCGGCGCAGAGGATGCCGAGGCCGCCGGCGTTCGTCAGCAGCGCGACGCGCCGCCCGCGCGGCACCGGCTGCGCGGAGAGCAGCGACGCGACCTCGACCAGCTCGTCGAGCGTCCGCGTCCGGATCACGCCCGGCCTGGCGGAAGAGCGCGTCGATCGCCGTCTCCGAGCCGGCGAGCGCTGCGGTGTGCGAGCTCGCCGCCTTGATCCCGGCGTGCGTCGTGCCGCCCTTCATGGCGAGGATCGGCTTCGTCCGCGCGAGCGCGCCGCGCGATGCGCGCGAACGCGCGCGGGTTGCCGAACGACTCGAGATAGAGCATCACGATCTCGGTCGACGGGTCGTCCTCCCACCACTCGAGCAGGTCGTTCGACGAGACGTCGGCCTTGTTCCCGATCGAGACGAACGACGACAGATCCGAGGCCGCTCGCCTCTGCCCGCTCGAGCACGGCCAGGCCGAGCGCGCCGCTCTGCGACGAGAAGCCGATCTTCCCGGCCGGGAACGCGCGCGGCGCGAAGGTCGCGTTCAGCCGAACCGCCGCGGACGCGATCCCGAGGCAGTTCGGGCCGACGAGGCGCGCGCCGTGCTCGCGGATCGAGCGCGATCAGCTGCTCCTGCCGGATGCGCCCTTCGGCGCCGATCTCCGCGAAGCCGGCGGAGATGACGCAGAGCGCGCGCACGCCGGCCTCGAGCGCCTCCTGGACGGCTGCGAGCACGTGCTCGCCCGGGAGGCAGATGACGGCCAGCTCGACCTGGTCGGGGATGTCGCCGACGCTCGTGTAGCCGCGCACGCCCGCGACGGGCTCGCCGCCGCGGTTGACCGGATACGCGGCGCCGGCGAAGTCCGCGGCCAGGACGTTGCGGAACAGCTCGCCGCCGATCGAGCCGCGGCGCGCGGAGGCGCCGATCACGGCGACGCACGACGGCGCGAAGAAGCCTTTGAGCGAGGCGGTGACGGCGACGTGGTTGCGCGCGGCCACCTGGTCGCGGTAGTGCTCGGTCGGCGCGATCGGGAAGCGGATCTCCAGCTCGCCGCCGTCGAGCTCGCGCACGACGTCGAAGCCGGCGTCGCGGAAGACGACGAGCATGTTGCGGTTCTCCGGCAGCACCTCGGCCACGAACTCCTCGATCCCGACCTCGGCCGCCAGCGCGACGAGCCGCTCGAGCAGGCGCGTGGCGATGCCGCGACCCTGGAACTCGTCCTCGACGGTGAAGGCGACCTCGGCGGCGCGGCGGTCGCGCAGCCGCGCGTAGTTCGCGAGGGCGACGATGCGGCCCTCGAAGCAGCCGATCAGCGCGCCGCGCTCCTCCCAGTCCGGGTCGAGGAACGGCGCCACGAGCTTCGGCGCCGAGCTGCGGGAAGCCGTGGAAGCGCATGTAGCGGCTCCGGTCGGACAGCCGCGTCATGAACTCGAGCAGCGCGTCCGCGTCGGACGCGAGCGGCGGCCGCAGCCGCAGCGTCGAGCCGTCGCGGAGAATGACGTCTTCGGGTTCGTGGGCGAGCACGTTCATCGTTGACCGATCGTTGCGGTTCGCCGGATGCAAGGCATCGTGGCAGCCGCGGAAGCCCCGCGCGGCTTTCCCGCATAGGCTCTCGGCGTGGACGAGCGCGAGCGGCCGCTGCGACGGAGCGACCTCGACCCGGACCCGCTGCTGCAGTTCGAGCGCTGGTTCGAGGACGCGCGCGCGGTCGTCCGGGCGCCCGAGGCGATGGCGCTCGCCACCGTCTCGGCGGCCGGCGCCCCGTCGGTGCGGATGGTGCTGCTGAAGGGATCCGCTGTGTCCGGGCTCGTGTTCTACTCGCACTTCACCAGCCGCAAGGGACGGGAGCTCGAGGCGAACCCGCAGGCGGCGCTGCTCTTCTCCTGGGACCCGCTCGGCCGTCAGGTGCGCGTGGAGGGACGGGCCGCGCGCGTCGCCCCGGAGGAGTCGGATGCGTATTTCGCCACCCGCCCGCGCGGCGCGCAGATCGGCGCGCACGCGTCGGAGCAGAGCGCCGTCGTCGCCGGCCGCGACGAGCTGGAGCGGAGCATAGACGAGCTCGAGCGCGAGCTCGCGGGAACGGAGCCGCCGCGTCCGGAATGGTGGGGCGGCTACCGCGTCGTCCCGGAGACGTGGGAGTTCTGGCAGCACCGCGACAGCCGTCTGCACGACCGCTTCCGCTACCGCCGTGCCGGCGCAGCCTGGCTGATCGAGCGGCTCGCGCCCTGAGATCAGGCTATTCGCGCTCCGACAGCACCAGGTCGAGCCAGCTCTCGGCTTCGCCGCAGAGCGTCGCGTTGTTCTCCGGCGTGTAGTAGGCGAGTATCGCGACCGCCTGCGACAAGGCCCAGCCCCGCGCTCGCTCCCACGTTGCGTCATCCGTTGGCAGCGCGTCCCGGAACGCATCGCGGGCGGCAGGCGAATGAAGCTTCCACGCGACCATCACGTCGCACGCCGGATCGCCGACGCCCATCGCCTCCCAGTCGATCACTCCGCTGATGCGCCTGTCGCGGACGAGCCAGTTGCGTGCATCGAGGTCGCCGTGGTGCCAGACGGCCGCGCCTCCCCACGGTGGGGCGGCGAGCGCACGTTCCCACTCACTCGTCACGGCGGGGTCGCCATCGAACTTCGTCAACCAGTAGCGGATCTCCTTGTCGCGCTCGGCCAGCGGAATGCCGCGTCCCGGCGGCGCACGCTCGGGACTCACCCGTTGCAGCGCCGCCACGAATCCCGCGAGGTCGCGCGCGGCCTGGATCGCGTCGATCTCCTCGACCGGCAGTGTCTCGCCCTCGACCCAGCTTTGGATCTCCCAGAACCACGGGTAGTCGCCCGCCGGGCGGCCTTGTGCGACCGGAACGGGGATCTCGAGCGGGAGCACCGGAGCGAGCGTCGGCAGCCAGTCGAACGCGGTGTTCCCCGGCTGTGTCGGCCCCTGACGACGCGCGAGCCGCACCGCGAGGTCGTCGCCGAGCCGGAAGATGGCGCTGACGGTGCCCATCGGTTCGATGCGGCGGAGCGGCAGGTCGACCCACTCGGGAAACTGCCCGCCGAGCAGGCGACGCACGAGCGCCTCGTCGATGTCGATCTCGTCGGCGTGCATCCTTGCCACTTGTGAACTACCCGCGTCGCCGCCGCAGGCTGCGCTCCAGCCTGCCGAGCCGCTCGTCCCACCGGGCGCCGACCTCGACCATCCACGCGAGCGCGTCGTCCAGCGGCTCCGGCGTGACCTCGTACCGCGTCTCGCGGCCGGTGCGCGTCGCCCGCAGGAGACCCGCGTCCGCGAGCGCGGACAGCTGCTTCGCGACGGCCTGCCGCGTGATCGGCAGCTCGGCCGCCAGCTCGGTTGCCGTAGCGGTGCCGCGCGCGGCGACGGCCTGGACGAGCGAGCGCCGCCCGGGATCCCCGAGCGCGGCGAAGACGTCGTCTACGCCGCGACCCACGCCATGGCGCGGAGCTCCAGCGCCGCGCCGAAGTCCGGCGAGGTCTCGACCACGTGCACCCGCGTCCCGTCCGGCAGCTCCTCGAGCTCGAGCACGACCTCGCCGCCGTCGTCCCAGTCGAGCACCAGCCGCTCCGCGTCCTCCACCTCGCGGACGGTGGCCCGTTGCTCCTCGCCGTCGCCCCAGCGGAAGACGCCGGTGCCGCCCGGCCGCGCGTCGAGCTCGACGCTGCTTGCGAACCACTCCTCGAGCCGCTCGGGCTCCGTCAGCGCCTCCCAGACCTCCGCGGGCGACTCCGGGACGACGATCTCGCGCTCGATCTCCACGGGCTCTCCTCTCGGCGACACGCAACCAATCGGTTGCGTATAGTATGCGCAACCACCGAGTTGCACTTTACCGGAAGGAGCCGCCGTGCAGCATCTCGTGCCGATGGTCGTCGAGTCCGACGGCCGCTTCGAGCGCTCGTTCGACATCTTTTCCCGGCTGCTGCGCGAGCGGATCGTCTTTCTGGGCTCCGAGGTCGAGGCCGGGGCGGCGAACCTGATCGTGGCCCAGCTGCTCTTCCTCGAAGCGGAGGACCCGGACGAGGACATCCGGCTGTACGTCAACTCGCCGGGCGGCGACGCCTATGCGGGGCTCGCCATCTACGACGCGATGCAGTACGTGAAGCCCGACGTGCAGACGTACTGCATCGGCATGGCCATGTCGGCCGGCGCGATGATCCTCGCCGGAGGCGTGGCCGGGAAGCGCCATGTCCTCCCGAACTCGAAGGTGATGATCCACCAGGGCTCCGGTGGGACGCGCGGCACTCCGGCGGACATCCAGATCGCCGCGCGGGAGATCCTGTCGCTCACCCGTCGCTACGCCGAGGTGATCGCCCGCCACTCCGGCCGCGACGTCGAGCAGGTGGTGAAGGACATCGACCGCGACCGCTTCCTGTCGCCGGAGGACGCCGTCGAGTACGGCATCGCGGACAAGGTGCTGCCGACGCGGCTCGAGGAGTCCCTGGAGTAACGTCGAGTGCGTGGAAGCACGCATCGTCGACGAGCTGCCGTTCGCGTTCGGCTGGATCGCGCCCGAGCCGAGGTTCATGCAGCGCTGTTCGCACGCGATCGCGTCGGGTGGGCGCGTGTGGGTGATCGACCCGGTCGCGGACGACGCGGCGCTCGACCGCGTGCTCGCGCTCGGCGAGCCGGGCGGAGTCGTCCAGCTGCTCGACCGGCACGAACGCGACTGCGCCCGCGTGGCGCAGCAGCTCGGCGTGAGGCACTACGCAGTTCCGGACAAGCCGCCGCACGGGACGCCGTTCGAGGTTCTGCCGGTGCTGCACTGGCGGCGCTGGCACGAGGTGGCGCTGTGGTTTCCGGAGGAGCGGACGCTCGTCTGCGCCGAGGCGCTCGGCACCGCCCAGTTCTATCGCGCTCCGTCCGAGCGGCTCGCCGTCTCGCCGCTGCAGCGCCTCGTCCGGCCTCGCAGCCTGTTGTCGGTCGAGCCGGAGCACGTGTTCGTCGGCCACGGCGAGGGCGTGCACGACGACGCAACCGCCGCGCTGCGCGACGCGATCGCGCACGCGCGCTCGCGCATGCCGGCCTGGTTCTGGGCGGGACTGCGCGCGCACGGACCGTTCGGCACGCACACGCGCGGCGCTACGCCGGAGGAAGCACCTTCCCGGGATTCATGATCCCGTTCGGGTCGAGCAGCTGCTTGATCCCGCGCATCAGCGGCAGCAGTTCGCCGTGCTCCAGCTCGAGATAGCGGAGCTTGCCGAAGCCGATGCCGTGCTCGCCGGTGCAGGTGCCGCCGCGGGCGAGCGCGTCCTCGACGAGCGTCGTGTTCAGCCGGTCGGCGCGCGCGATCGACTCCGCGTCGTCGGGATCGAGCAGGAACGCGACGTGGAAGTTCCCGTCGCCGACGTGTCCGACGATGCCGCCGAGAATGCCGGACGCGTCGACCGCGGCGCGCGCGTGCGCCATCGCCGGCGCGAGCTCGGAGAGAGGGACGGCCACGTCGGTGGTCATCGCGCGCGAGCCGGGCTGCAGCGCGAGCGCCGCGTGCAGCGCGTTGTGCCGCGCGTCCCACATGCGTGCGCGCGCAGTCGGGTCGCTCTCCGACTCGAACGCCGAAGCGCCTTCGTACTCGGCGATCTCGCGCGCGGCCGCGAGGTCGCCGGCGACGCCCACTTCTGATCCGCCGAACTCGACGAACAGGTACGGCGACTCCGGGAAGGTCGTGCCCTTGTACGCGTTCAACGCGCCGATCGTCGTCGCATCGAGCAGCTCGCAGCGCGTGACGAGGACGCCGGCGCCGATGATCGCGGCGGCTGCACTGCACGCAGCCTCGACGGTCGGGAACGCCGCCCGGGCGACGACGACGAACTCGGGAATCGGATGCAGGCGCAGCGTCAGCTCGGTGATCACGCCGAGCGTCCCCTCCGAGCCGATGAAGAGATTCGTCAGGTTGTAGCCGGCCGACGTCTTCGCCGCGCGCGTGCCTGTGCGGACGACGCGGCCGCCCGCGAGCGCGACCTCGAGCGCGAGCACGTGCGCGCGCATGCCGCCGTAGCGGACAGTCGTCGTCCCGCTCGCGTTCGTCGCCGCCATGCCGCCGAGCGTCGCGTCGGCTCCGGGATCGACGGGGAAGAAGAGCCCGTGCGGGCCTGCCGCCGCCTCCAGCTGCGAGCGCGTGACGCCCGGCTGCACGGACGCGGTCAGGTCGTCGGGACGCAGCGCCACGATGCCGTTCATGCGCGTCAGGTCGAGGCTGATGCCGCCGTGCAGCGGGATCACGTGTCCCTCGAGGCTCGTACCGGCGCCGTACGGCACCACCGGGACGCCTTCGCGGTCGGCGTACGCGAGCACCGCCGCCACCTCCTCCGCCGACTCGGGGAAGACGACGACGTCGGGCCGGTGCGGATGGTGGTAGCTGAGATCGCCCGCGTGCTGGTCGAGCACCGACTCGCCGTCGCTGACGCGGCGATCGTCCCGGACGAGCTCCAGCAGCTCGTCCCGGAGCTCAGCCACCGTCGACGCCGAGCTCGCGCCGGATGCTCTCCTCACCGCGGCGCATCGTCCAGTTGTGGTTCGAGCGGAAGAGCGGCCGCAACACGGGCGACAGCTGCTTGACGCCCGTCTTGTTCACCGACGGCCGCCAGTCGAGCTGCGCGAGCGCCCCGTCGCCGTCGACCGAGAGCAGCCACGTGCCCGTTCCCTCGAAGTCGCCGTCGAGCCGCGAGTGGATGCGATGCGGCTTGTCCGTCTCGAGGCACGTGAGCGAGAAGCGGAGGTGGTACGGGAGAAACCCGCGTGCCTTGACCGCCACCTTCTTGCCCGGCGCGGCCTCGCCGCCGTCGCCCTCCGCGGCGACGAACACCTGACCCCACCAGCGCGGGTATTCGAGCGGGCGGCTGACCAGCTCGTAGACGCGCTCGACGTCTACAGGCAGCCGCCACTCGTCGAGGAAGCGGTACTGCGGGCCTGCCGTCACGCCACCGCCCGTTCGCGTAGCTCGTCGTCGAGCAGGTCGTAGCCGCGCGAGATCAGCTCGAGCTTCGCCTCGTCGGTCCACGGCTTCGGATTGCGGAGCCCCGTCTCGAGGTTGACGTCGCCTGCGCTGCCGGACACGTCGATGCGCGGAACGAGCCGGTCGGCCTGGAACGGGAAGCGCGCAGCGCCGAAGCGCGCGTCCACCGCCTCGGCGACGCGGCGTCCGCGCCGGCCTCCCTCGCGCCGCGCGATCTCCGCCACGTCCTTCCGCAGCGCGGCGAGCGCGGCGAGCGCCTGGTCCTTCTCGACCGCGGCGCGCTCCTCGAGCACGGTGTTCTGCTGCACGGCGACCCGCATGAGCCGGACGATCATGTCACCCCAGTGGGCCGGTTCGCCACGCGCGTCCCGCTCCTCCGCCTCGCGCAGTTCGGCGATCAGCGCCTTGATCGGCGGGATCTTCGGGAACCGCTCGAGCCGCCGCCGCAGCGTCGCCAGGCCGGCGGGGGAGAAGCGCGGATAGCTGGGCAGATAGCGGAAGCTGACGATCAGCTCGACACCCGTCTGGTCGTACGCGTGGCCGAGCGGGAAGTTCCGCACCCAGGCGCCGTCGGTGGCGATGCGGTCGCCGATCGGCCGCGGCAGGACGAGCGCGCTGATCGCGGCCGACGCGAGCACCGCCTGCGCGAACGTCTCCGGCGGTGTCGTCCGCGCCGAATAGGTCAGCTCGTATGCCCGCGCACCGGCGCCGTGCTCGACCTCGGTCACGTCGGTGGCGCAGACGACGAGCTCGATCGGCGCGACGGCCAGCTCGCGGGCCATCTCCGTCATGCTGCCGACGCGTTCCTCGATCGTCTGCGGCAGCCGGTAGTCGTGCGTGCCGAGCAGCGGCAGCCGCCAGAGCGGATGCGGACGGAACGTGTCGTTCGGCTGGAGCTGCAGCATGAACTCATGCAGCTCGTCGAGCCGGTCGAGCGCCGCCATCGTTCCGCACAGCGCGCCGGCCGACGTGCCGTAGATCCAGCCGATCCGCGGCCAGAGGTCGCTCTCGCGCAGGCGCTTCAGGAAGCCGAGCTCCATGAGGACGCCGTTGACGGCGCCGCCCGAGAGGACGACCGCGACGTCGCGTTCCATGCACCTGATGGTACGCCCGAAACCATTTCCGTCAGGCTGAGCGGGTGATCGAGGAGACGCTGGAGCTCGGAGGGCGCGAGATCTCGTTTCTGCGGCCGCCGAGCGCGGACGAGCTGATCGACGAGTCGGCGTTCGACGAGGACGAGTTCCTGCCGTACTGGGCGGAGCTGTGGCCCAGCGGGATCGCGCTCGCGCGTGCGGTCGCCGCGCTCGAGCTTGCCGGCGCGCGCGTGCTCGAGCTGGGCTCCGGGCTCGGGTTGCCGTCGCTGGCGGCTGCGCTCGGCGGGGCGGAGGTGCTGGCGACGGACTGGGCCGAGGATGCCGTCGCCTTGCTCCGCGAGAATGCGCTGCGGAACGGGATCTCACTGCGCGCCGAGGTCGTCCGCTGGGACGAGCCGGAGCAGCTGCTGCCGGAGGCTCCGTGGCGGCTCGTGCTCGGCGCAGATCTGCTCTACGAGCGGCGCAACGCCGACCAGCTGCTGGAGCTGCTGCCGCGGCTCGGCCGCGACGTGCTGCTCGCGGATCCGGGACGGCCGTTCGCGCAGGGCTTCGTCGACCGCGCCGCAGCCGACTGGGAGATCGACACGGAGCGGGACGGGACCGTCGCGCTGCACCGGCTGCGGCTACGGTGAGCCGGTGCTCGCCGTGCTCCTCGCCGCGCTGGCTCTGACCGGCTCTTCCGCCTCCGCTCCGCCGAAGCCGCACATCGTCTGGAAGCCGATCCCGTTCCCCGCGAAACGGCTCGCCGAGACGGCGGCGTACGCGAAGAAGCACTACGGCATCGACTCGTACGTGCTGCACCCGCGCGCCATCGTCGAGCACGTCACCGTCACCACCACGTTCTCCTCGGTCTGGAACGGCTTCGCCGCCGACGTGCCGGACACGGAGCTGCACGAGCTTCCGGGCACGTGCGCGCACTTCGTCGTCGACACGGACGGGACGATCTACCAGCTCGTGCGCCTGAACGTCATGTGCCGGCACACCGTCGGCCTCAACTGGGCGGCGATCGGGATCGAGCACGTCGGCCTCTCCGACCAGCAGGTGCTCTCGGACCCGGCGCAGATGCGGTCGTCGCTGGCGCTGACGCTGTGGCTGATGTGGCGCTACAAGATCCCGCTCGCCGACGTGATCGGGCACAACGAGAGCCTCACCAGCCCGCTGCACAAGGAGCTGTACGCGCCGTGGCGCTGCCAGACGCACGGCGACTGGAAGCATGCCGACATGGTCGTCTACCGCGCGAAGCTCGTCGCTCTCGCCCGGAGGTACGGGCTCGTCGTCGGGCCGACATTCCGGCCGCGGCCGACGAGTTGCGGCTAGCCTGGCCCGAGATGGAAGCGACGACAGCCGTCGGGACGGTCCGTCAGCGCACCAGCCGTGTCAGCCAGGTGGTGACGATGATCGCCGTCGTCGTGCCTCCGCTGGGGATCCTGCTCGCCATGGGCTTCCTCTGGGGCATCGCCTTCCACTGGGTCGACGTGGTGCTGTTCGCCGTGCTGTACGTCGTCTGCGCGTTCGGGACGACCATCGGCTTCCACCGCTTCTTCACGCATCGCGGCTTCGAGGCGCGCGCTCCCGTCAAGGCGACGCTGGCGATCCTCGGCTGCATGACCATGCAGGGGCCGGTGACGCAATGGGTCACCGACCACCGCAAGCACCACGCGCTGTCGGACAAGCCGGGGGATCCGCACTCGCCGCACGTGGGGCACGGAGACGGCGCCTGGGGCGCGGTGCGCGGGTTCGTCCACGCGCACGTCGGCTGGATGTTCAGCAACATGGGCATGGAGCAGGGGCGCGAGTACGGCCGCGACCTGTACGACGACCGGCTGATCCGCACGATCGACCGGCTGTACCTGCTCTGGGTCTTCCTCACGCTCGGCCTCCCGTTCGCGATCGGCTATGCGATCGGCGGCACCTGGCAGGCGGGCGTCGAAGGGCTCGTCTGGGGCGGGCTGATCCGGATCTTCGCGTACCAGCACGCGACGTTCAGCGTGAACTCGATCTGCCACATGTTCGGCCGCCAGGACTACCGCTCGCGCGACGAGGCCCGCAACAACTGGGTGGTCGCGCTGCTCGTCTTCGGCGAGGGCTGGCACAACAACCATCACGCGTTCCCGGTCTCGGCGCGGCACGGCCTGCGGCGCTGGCAGCTCGACATGTCGTGGTGGGTGATCCGCGGGATGGAGAAGCTGCGGCTGGTATGGGACGTGAAGGTGCCGGACGTCGCGCAGCTCGAGCGGCGGCGCCTGCAGACTCAGTCCCCTTCGTAGCCTTCCGTGCTCGTGATCGCGCACCGCGGCGCCTCGGCGGAGCTGCCGGACAACACCCTGCCGGCGCTCGAGCGCGCGATCGAGCTGGGCGCCGACGCAATCGAGATCGACGTCAGGGCCGACCGCGACGGACGGCTCGTCCTCACGCACGATCCCGTCGTCCGCGGCGCGTCCTATCCGACGCTGGAGGAGGCGCTCGACCTCTGCCGCGGCCGCATCCCGCTGATGGTCGAGCTGAAGACGCCGCGCCGCTACCGGCGCTACGACGTCGTGGCCCGAACGGTGCGGCTGCTCGGGCCGGACGACTCGCTCGTCTGCTTCCAGCGCGCCGCGCTGCAGGAGGCGCGGGCGCTGCGGCCCGGCCTGAAGACGGTGCAGCACGTCGGCCTCGGCGTCTCGATCCGCGGAGCGCGCGATGCCTGGGCGGCCGGATTCGCCAACGGGCGCGTGACCGCGCGCGGGCTCGCGGCCGCGCGTGCGCTCGGGCTCGAGACGCTTGTCTACACCGTGAACGAGCCGGCGCGGATGCTCGAGCTCGCTGCGCTCGGCGCCGGCGGCGTCTTCACTGACTATCCGGATCGGGTCCGTACGACTCTGGCTGGTCGGCCAGGCTGAGCAGCCTCGCGCCCTCCGGCGGGAAGCTGGCGGTCACGCGCGTCCCGATCGTGAGCGCCTCCGCGCGCGCAGGCGGAACGTCGGCGGTGAGGCCGCGGTCGCCGGAGGGATCCTCGATGCGGACCCGCGTGACGGAGCCGAGGAAGATGTGCGAGACGACCTCGCCGGTGACGCCGCCGTTGGCGGGCGCGCCGTCGGTCGCCGTCTCGAGCGCGACCGTCTCCGGCCGCACGAGCAGCAGCACGCGCTCGCCGCGCGGCAGTCCCTCGGCCGCATGGACGCGCAGCCGGCTTTCCCCGTACTCGACGTAGCCGTCGTCCGCGACCGTCGAGATCAGCCGGTTCATCGTGCCGATGAACTCGGCCACGAACGGCGTCGCCGGGCTGCCGTACATCTCGACCGGCGATCCGACCTGCTCGATGCGGCCGCCGTACATGACTGCGACGCGGTCGGAGATCGACAGCGCCTCCTCCTGGTCGTGCGTGACGTAGATGGTCGTGATCCCGAGCTCCAGCTGGATGCGGCGGATCTCCTCGCGCAGCGTCACGCGCACCTTCGCGTCGAGCGCGGAGAGCGGCTCGTCCAGCAGCAGCACGCTCGGCTCGATCGCGAGCGCGCGCGCGAGGGCGACGCGCTGCTGCATGCCGCCGGAGAGCTGATGCGGAAAGCGCTTGCCCGCGTGCCCGAGCCCGACCAGCTCGAGCAGCTCGCCGATCCGCTTGCGCCGGTCCGTCTTCGGCTTGCGCCGGATCCGCAGCCCGTACTCGACGTTCTGCTCGGCGGTCATGTTGGGGAAGAGGCTGTAGGCCTGGAAGACCATGCCCATGTCGCGCTTGTTGGGCGGCGTGCGCGTCAGGTCCTTCCCGTCCACGAGGATCTGCCCCGAGTCGGGCTGGTCGAAGCCGGCGACGAGGCGGAGCGCCGTCGTCTTGCCGCAGCCGCTCGGCCCGAGCAGCGAGACGAACTCGCCGGTGTCGAGCGACAGGTTGATCCCCTGTAGCGCGGTGACGGCGCCGAAGGAGCGCCACAGCTCCCGGAGCTCGACGTGGGCCGCCATCAGCGCCCGATCCCGATGCGCACCGTGCGCTGGCCGCCGCGCCGGCCAATCAGCAGGATCGACAGCATCGCCAGCCAGGTGATGCCGAAGCTGAGAAGCGTCGCGGCGGCGGCCGGATACGCCTGGTCCTGGTTGATCTGCTGCAGATAGGTCGGGAACGTGTGGAAGGTGGCGAGGCTCGCGATGGTGAACTCGCCCATGACGATGGCGAGCGTGAGGAAAGCTCCGCTGAGGGCCGCGACACGGATGTTGGGAAGGATCACACGTCCGAGCGTCGTGCGCCAGCTTGCGCCGAGGTTCTGCGAGGCCTCCGTCAGCGTATGGACGTCGATCGAGCGGAAGCCGGCGTCGAGCGAGAAGTAGATGTACGGGAACGCGAGGATCACGTAGGCGCCGACGAGGAACAGGTCGGGCTTGCCGAGGAACCAGAACGGCGCGTGCAGCGTGTCCTTGTAGAACTTGAGCAGGCCGACGACGAGGATGATCGGCGGGATCACGAACGGCACGAGCGCCATGAAGCCGATCAGCGGGCGGAGCCGCGGCAGCTTCAGGTGCACCCAGTAGATCGTCGGCACGAACAGCAGCAGTCCGATCACGATCGTCTCCAGCGCGAGCCGGAACGAGAGCTTGATCGTCGACCAGAACTGCGGGTCGTGGATGATGAACCCGTACGAGGCGAGGCTGCAGCACTTGCCGGTGGTCAGGCCTCTGAGGCTGAAGAGGAACGTCGCCACGAGCGGCGTGAGGAAGTAGATCGCGGCGAGCACGACCCAGACGATCGCCGACGGCGCCATCCGCGGCTTCTTCACTTCGCCCACCGTGACGAGCGCCGCTGCAGCGGAATGTAGAAGAGCATCATCGCCGCCAGCACGACGAACATGCCGAAGGCCAGCGCCTGGCCCTCGTGCGGGTTCGAGAGCACGTTGCCCGAGAGGTCGTCGCCGATCAGGATCGGAACGAGCGGCAGCCCCGTTCCGCTCGTGAGCGCGTAGGCGGTCGCGTACGCGGCGAACGCGTTCCCGAAGAGCAGGACGAACGCGCCGAGGATGGACGGCATCAGCACCGGCATGCCGATGTGGCGCCAGTACTGCCACCGGCTTGCGCCGAGGTTCGAGGAAGCCTCGCTCCACTCGGCGCGCAGCCCGTCGATCGCCGGCGCGATCACGAGGATCATCAGCGGAATCTGGAAGTAGAGGTAGACGATCTCGACGCCGTGCGGCGACCAGATGGCGAAGCCGTGCTCGTAGATGTTGACGCCGAAGACGTTGTCGATCAGCTGGGTGACGATGCCGATCGTCCCGATCGTCGCGATGAACGCGAACGCGAGCGGAATGCCGCCGAAGTTGGCCGCCACGCCGGAGAACGTGCCGAACGCGGAGCGGATCCACGCCGGCGTGCCCTTGCGAATCGCCGCGTACGCAATCCCCAGGCCGAACACGGCGCCGAAGAACGCGGTGATCCCGCTCAGCTTGATGCTCGCCCAGAACGCGTTGCGGAGGTCCGCGGTCCGGACGATGGCGAGCACGTTGCTCGTCGTGTAGCCGCCGTGGTCGCCCTTGAACGCGCCGATCATCACGACCGCCGCAGGGAAGATCAGGAACATGCAGGCGTAGGCGAAGAACGGGATCACGCCCAGCCAGGCCCACGAGCGCCGCCGCCGGCCGGGCTTGGGGCCCGGCCGGACGGCGGTCTGCGCTATCGCTTCGGTCGCCAGTGGCTCAGGCTCCGACCTTCGACGGCCACTGCGTATGGATCAACGCGGCGCCGGCGGCGATCTGTCCAAGGCTCGCGAACTTCGGCTTGGCGTTGAGCCAGCTGGCCGGGAACGTCGAGGAGATGGACTTCGGGATCGACTTCTTCGCGATCAGGTCGGCGAAACGGGCCGGGTGTGCGTAGCCCTGGAGATAGAGGATCTGGCCCTGATTGGAGTAGATGAACTCCTCCCACAGCCGGGCGGCGTTCGGGTGCGGGGCGCTCGAGTTGACCGCCTGGCAGTAGTAGCCGCCGTACTGGCCGTCGGTCGGAAGCACGACCTTCCAGTTCGCCGCCGGGAACTCCTTCGCGTACGCGAAGTTGTTGTAGTCCCAGTCGATCGAGATCGGCGTCTGGCCGGACGCGACCGTCTGCGGCGTCGTCTGCACCGGGATGTAGTTGCCGACCGACTTGGCCTTGGCGTACCAGTCGACGCCGGGGCCGACGTTGCTGAGCGAGCCGCCGTTCGCGAGTGCCGCGGCGAACACGCCGGCAACCGCCGAGTTCGACGTGAGCGGGCTGCCGTTCAGCGCCACCTTGTTCTTGTAGTCCGACTTCAGCAGGTCGGCGAACGACTTCGGTGGGGTGCTCACGAGGCTGGCGTTGTAGCCGATCGTGATCGAGCCCCAGTAGTCGCCCATCCAGTAGCCGCGCGTGTCCTTCATCGCCCGCGGGATGGTGCCGTAGTTGCTGTTGAAGTACTTCGCGTACAGGCCCTGCGTGGCGCCGGCAACCGCGAAGGACGGGCCGACGTCGACCACGTCAGGAGCGCGGGGATCGCCCTTGAGCGAGACGATCGCCTGGTTCTCCTGAGCGGAGCTGCCGTCGGGGTTGTCGCTCGTGATCGGAATGCCGTACTTCTTCGAGAAGGCCGAGATGATCGCGCCGTAGTTCGCCCAGTCGGGCGGCAGGGCGATGACGTTGAGCTTGCCTTCCTTCTTCGCCGCCGCAATCAGCGCCGGCATGTCCGCAGCCGTGCCCTTGAGCGGCGGCGCCGCAGCCGCGCGGCGGCCGGCGGCAAGAGCCGCAGCGGGAGCCGAGAGGACCGTCAGACCGGCCGCTGCCGCGATGCTCCGCTTCAGCATCTGCGACCGGCTGATCCCCTCTTCGTCGAGCTTGCGCCAGAACTCGATCTCTTGCTCTTCGTGGTCTTCCACCGACCCCTCCCTATTGGAAAGAATGTGAATGAGTGGTAGCGAAGCACGGATGGCCCCCCCGTTTCAATGGGGACCGCATCCCTGTTACTGGTCGTTCACCAGATCGCGTTGCGAATACGGCAGATAGGCTCGTTCCATGACCCCGTTCGAGTCCGACGGCGTCTGGCTCCGGTGTGCGCTCCACAGCCATACGACGAACTCCGACGGCCAATTGTTGCCGGACAAGCTCGTTCGCCACTACGAATGGGCGGGTTACGATGTTCTTGCCCTCACCGACCACTGGGTGCGGACGGTGGAGCGGTCGACGAAGAAGCTGCTCGTCATCCCCTCGATCGAGCTGAACGCCCAGTGCGGCGGCCCGGAGCACGATTCCCACGTTCTGGCGCTCGGGGTGACGGCGGATCCGGTCGTCCCGGACAGCGAGTTCGCTCCGCTCCAGGAGGTCGTCGACTGGATCCTGGCCAACGGCGGCGTCCCGTACATCGCCCACACCTACTGGAGCGGGCTGCGGACGGAGCAGTTCGAGGAGTGCGAGGGCCTCGTCGGGCTGGAGGTCTGGAACTCGGGCTGTGAGCTCGAGATCGGCCGCGGCGACTCGTCGCTCCACTGGGACGAGGCGCTGGAGCGGGGCCGGCCGCTCCTGGCGCTCGCGACCGACGACTCCCACAACCCCGGCTACGACAGCGGCTTTGCCTGGACGATGGTGCGCGCCGCGGAGCGCACGCAGGAGGCGGTGCTGGAGGCGCTGCGGAGCGGCGCCTTCTACGGCTCGACCGGCCCCGAGCTCGAGGCGGTCGACCTGACCGACGACGCGATCACCGTCCGCTGCAGCCCCGTCCAGAGCGTGACGCTGTTCGCCGGCCGGCACCGGGGCGCCCGCGTCAACGCCGGCCGGCTCGGGTACCCCCACAACGGTCAGATCCTCGAGCGGGACACGGCCGGGCTGATCACCGCCTGCCGTCTCGAGCGGCCCTGGGACGCCCCGTACGGGCGCATCGAGGTCGCCGACCCGTCCGGCTGCCGTGCCTGGACGAATCCGCTGTGGGTCGCGTAGAGGACCTCGAGCAGCTCGGCTCGCGCCGCTTCGACCTCCTCGTCGTCGGCGGCGGCATCGTCGGCGCCGGCATCGCCGAGGCTGCCTCGGCGCACGGGCTGTCGGTCGCGCTGGTGGACAAGGGCGACTTCGGCAGCGCCACGTCGAGCGCCTCGTCGAAGCTGATCCACGGCGGGCTCCGCTATCTCCGGCTCGGGGACGTCGGCCTCGTGCGGGAGGCGCACCACGAGCGGCGGATCCTGATGGACGTGGTCGCGCCGCACCTCGTCCGGCGCCTGCCGTTCCTGTTCCCGCTGTACGACGACGGTCCGTTCCGGCCGTGGGTCGTCCAGACGGGGATCGTGATCTACTCGACGATCGCGCGTGCACGCCTGAACGGGCCCATCGCGGTCGAGCGCGCGCGGCGCATGGTGCCGCAGCTGCGGGCCGACGGACTGCGCAAGTGCTCCCTCTACGCGGACGCCTGGACGAACGACGGTCGCCTGACGCTGGCGAACGTCGCCGCTGCCGCCGGCTCGGGCGCCGTCGTCGTCAACTACGCCGAGGTGGTCGGGCTGCGCGGGCGGGACGGCGCCGACGTGGTCGCGGACGGGCAGACGATCGCCGTCCGCGCCGACCGCGTCGTCAACGCCGCCGGGCCGTGGGTCGACCGGGTGCGCAGGCTCGAGGATCCGGCGGCGAGACGGTCGGTGCGCCTGAGCAAGGGCGTGCACGTGCTCGTGGACGGCGGCGCCGACTGGGATGCGGCCCTGACCATCCCGCACGACAAGATCCGCGTCACCTTCGCCGTCCCGTGGGAGGGAATGCTGCTGCTCGGCACCACCGACACGCTGCACGACGGCGAGCCGGAGACGGCGGCCGTGACGAGCGAGGACGTGGAGCAGGTGCTCGCCGAGGCGTCCGCCGGAGTGGAGGACATCGGCCCGGTGCGCGCGTCGTTCTCGGGCCTGCGCGTGCTTCCCGGCGGCGACGGCGAGACCGCGAACGCGCGCCGCGAGACCGTCTTCTCCACGGGGCCGTCGGGGATGGTCAGCGTCGCCGGCGGAAAGCTGACCACGTACCGGCGGATCGCCCTCGACGCGCTCGACCATCTCGGCGTGCGGGGGCTGTCGCCGCGCCCGCGCCCGCTGCCGGGCGCGACCGGCCTCGAGCGCATCGTCTGGCCGGCCGAGCTCGACCGGGCGACGCGCAACCACCTGCTGCACCTGTACGGCTCGCGCGCGGTGGACGTGCTCGCACCGGCTGCGGACGACGCGTCGCTGCTGGAGCCGCTCGTCGCCGGCCGGCCCGACATCCGCGCGCAGGAGCTGTACGCGCGCACGCACGAGTGGGCGCTGACGGACGAGGACGTGCTCCGGCGGCGGACGACAGCGTGGCTCGCCGCCTCGCCCGCCCGCGTCTAGTCCGCCGCGGTCGCCGGCAGCTCGACCACGAACGTCGTCCCGGTCCCGACGGCGCTCGTGAAGCTGATCCGCCCGCCGTGGGCCTCGACGATCGACTTCGTGATCGACAGGCCGAGCCCGACGCCGGCGATCGCCTCGCTCTGCGCCCGCTCGGTGCGGAAGAACCGGCCGAACAGCGCCTCGTGGTCCTCGGCCGGGATGCCCATGCCGGTGTCGGCCACCTCGACGGTCGCGAAGCCGTCGTTCCGCGCGGCGCGGACGTGGACGGTGCCGCCGGCCGGCGTGAACTTCAGCGCGTTGGAGAGCAGGTTGTCCACCACCTGGCCGAGCCGCCGCAGGTCGCCCTCCACCACCGGCCCGCCGTCGACCGAGCACCCGAGCTCGATCTCCCGCGTCGCCGCCAGCGGCGCGCTCGCCTCGACGCAATCCTCCACGAGCTTCCCGAGGTCGATCGTCGTCCTCGACAGCTGCAACGTGCCGACGTCGACCTGGGCGGCGAGCAGCAGATCCTCGACGAGTCGCTGCAGCCGGTCGGAGTTGCGGTCGATCACCTGGAGGAAGTCGCGCTGCTGCTCCGGCGTGGCGGTGCCGCCCTCCAGGTCGTCCTGCAGGAGCTCGAGATAGCCGCGGATCGAGGTCAGCGGCGTTCGCAGCTCGTGCGAGACGAGCGCGATGAACTCGTCCTTCATCCGGTCGAGCTTGCGCAGCTGCTCGTTCTGGATCTGCGCCCGCATGAGCAGCCGCTCGCGATCCTGCTCCGCGAGCTTCCGGTCGGTCACGTCGAGCGCGAAGCCCTGGCTGTACCACGGCGTGCCGGACTCGTCGCTGACCATGGTGAAGCTGTCCTGCAGCCAGACGGTCCGGCCGTCCGCCGCGATGAAGCGGTACTCGACCTGCAGCGCCTCGCCGCTCTCGCGCGCGGCGCGCTGCGCGTCCATGACGCGGTCGCGATCGTCCGGGTGGAGATGGCGCGGGAAGAACTCCGGATCGTCGCGCCAGCTGTCGAGCGGAAAGCCGAGGATGGTCTCCACCTGCGGGCTGATGTAGGCGGCGGTGTTGCCGGCCCGGCGCGGCGGGTCGACGTACGTGATCAGCGGCAGCTGCTCGACGAGCGCCTGGTACCGCGCCTCCGCCTCCTTGCGCGCCGTGACGTCGACGAGGAAGCCCTGCCAGTGCAGCGGGCGACCGTCGGCGTCGTGCACGGTCACCGCACGGTCCTGCACCCAGATGACCGAGCCGTCCGCGTGCAGCATGCGGTACTCGCCCTCGTAGGGCTCGCCGGACGTCTTCGCGGCAGCGACGAGCTGGAGCACCCGGTCGCGGTCGTCCGGATGGACGACGTCCTCGAACAGTGCGGGGTTCGCCTGCCAACGGTCGAGCCCGTGCCCGAGCAGATCGACGATCGCCGGGCTGACGTAGAGCGCGTAACTCGTCTCGTCGAGGGCGGCGACGTACAGCGCCAGCGGCATCTCCTCGACGAGCAGCCGGTGGCGTTCGCCGGAACTCACGCCGTCGTATCGAGCAGCTGCCGCAAAGCTCCCTTGGGGTCATCGGTGATGGGGACGCCGTGGTCGAGGCAGAGCACCGCGAACGGCAGGTCGAGCAGCCGCTCGACGCTGCGCCTGGTCTCGGCCGGATCGTCGTGGTACTCGGGCGGGATGAAGCGCAGCCCGTCGCCGTCGTAGGCGATCAGGTCGGAGCAGATGAGCACGCCGGGATCGCGCTCGAGCAGGAACGAGTAGTGCGGCCACTCCGGACCGGGCGTCCGGATCGCCAGCAGCCCGCCGGGAAGCACGTCGCCTTCGGCGTAGCGCCGGTCGGGCTCCTCGTCGCCGGCGCGTGCGTCCTCCGGCAGCCAGACCTCGATCCCGAACTCGGCGCGATACCGCCACGCCGAGCGCTGGTGCGTCGTCGCGTCGAGGGCGATCGCGGTCGGCGCCGGCAGCGAGGCGAGCAGCTCGTCGTCGAGACGGACGGGGTCGACGAGCACGCAGCCGCCGTCCACCGCCACCGCGTGCGAGCTGGAGATGGCCCCGCCGATGCCCGCGTTGTGGATGCGCCAGTGCCAGACGCCGTCCACGACCTCCTCGACGCTGTCGGCGATCTCGCGCGGTTCAGTCACGCCCACAAGGATTGCACGCGCCTATGATCGCGGGCGATGCGCGGAGTGACGCTCGTCGCGGTGGGGCTGCTCGCCGCGACCCTGGCCGGCTGTGGAGGCAGCGGCGGCGGCGGCACGACGACGGCGTCCGCGCCGCCGCTCGAGCAGGAGTCCGTGCCGGTCTACTTCGTCAAGGGCGAGCAGTTCGCGCCGGTCGCGCGCGTCGTCGCCGGCCGCGCCTCCACCGCGACGGGCGCGATGGAGGCGCTGCTGGACGGGCCGACCGACGCCGAGCGGAGCCAGGGCATCGACACGACCCTTCCTCCCGGCACGACGCTCACGTCGGTCACGGTCGCCGACGGCACCGCGACGGTCGACCTGGCGCACGCGCAGACGACGCCGACCGCCTTCGACGTGTCGGTGCGGCCCGCGCGCGCGTCGCAGATCGTCTACACGCTGACGGCCATCCCCGGGATCCACGACGTCGTCATCCGCCTGAACGGCGAGGACCGCGCCACGTTCGTCGGTTCGAGGCTCGCGCGGGAGGGTTCGCTCGACACCGGCGATCTGAGCCATCCGGTGACGTTGCCGAGCGAGCCGGCGGAGGTTCCGAACGGCCACGCTCCCGCGGATCCCGCGGCGGTGCAGCGGCGGCTCGTCGCGCTTCGCTATCTCCCCTCGGACGCGGTCACCGGGACGTGGGACTACCGTACCTCGCAGGCGGTGATGGCCTTCCAGGCGTGGCAGGGCCTCGACCGCGACGGTCAGGTCGGTCCGCAGACGCTGGCGGAGCTCGAGACCGCGTCGACACCCGTGCCGACGAAGACGGGGACCGGCCGCCGGATCGAGGTGTATCGCAGCAAGGGCGTGACGCTGCTGATCGACGGGTCGAGCGTCGTGCAGGCCGTCCATTCGTCGAGCGGCGCGCCGGGCTACGAGACGCCGTCCGGCGACTACTCGGTGTTCCGCAAAGAGGAGAACTCGTGGTCGGTGCCCTACCAGGTGTGGCTGCCGTGGGCGAGCTACTTCAACGGCGGGATCGCCTTCCACGAGTACCCGGACGTTCCGCCGCAGCCCGCCTCGCACGGCTGTGTGCGCATCCCCGCGCCGGAGGCGCAGGGCCTCTACGCCTTCGCCGCGATCGGGACGCCGGTGAGCGTCTACTGACTCAGGTGTCGAGCACAAGCCGCCGATAAGGACTCACGTTGCGCCGCTTCGCCTGCACGCTCCTTCTCACCGCGATCTGCCTCGCGGCCGCGGCAGCTTCCACCGCGCAGGCTGCTCCGGGGATGCGGCTGGGCCTGGTCGACGACAGCTTCCTCTACTGGATGCGGCCGTCGCTCAACTCGGCGCTCGACCTGGGAGTCCGGGTCGTTCGCGTGAACGCGTTGTGGTCGCCGAACCCGGGCTACGCCTACTCGAACGGCGGCCTGCGCTTCACCGGAGCCGTCCGTGATCTCGCGGAGAACGCGCACGGCTGGGACGTGCAGGTCGTCGTCAGCTTCTATCCGGGCCGCGCGGCCTGGGCGCCGCAGAACGACGCGTCGCGCCATCAGTTCTGCGCCGCCGCGCAGCAGCTCGCGCTCACGCAGCCGCAGATCACCGCGTTCATCATCGGCAACGAGCCGAACACGTCTCGGTACTGGCAGCCGCAGTTCAACACGGACGGCAGCCCCGCCTCGCCGCAGTCGTACTTCCAGACGGTGGCGCTCTGCTACGACATGCTGCACGCCGTCCGACCCGGCATCAACGTCGTCGGCCCGGCCACCTCCGATCGCGGCGACGACAACCCGCGCGCCAAGAGCAACATCAGCATGTCTCCCGGCGCGTTCATCGCCGGCCTCGGTCGCGCCTACAAGGCCTCGGGCCGCACCACGCCGATCTTCGACACGATCGACCATCATCCGTATCCGCTGACGGCGGCGGAGCGGCCGTGGAAGGGGCACGCGGACAAGCGCGTGATCGGCGAAGGGGATCTCAGCCGGCTCGTCGCCGCGTACCAGTCGGCGTTCGCCGGGACCGCCCAGCCGGCGCCGGGCCGCTGCGTCCGCGGACGTTGCATCGGCATCTGGTACACGGAAGACGGCTTCCAGACGAAGCCCGACCCGTCCGTCGCGGCCGGCTACAGCGGCACGGAGACGGACAAGCTGGCGCTCGCTCCCACCAGCCCGCCCGAGACGGGACCGCTCCCGGCGGCGGCGAGCCGTGCGCCGAGCCAGACGCAGCAGCTGCAGGACGCGATCTCGCTCGCGTACTGCCAGCCGTACGTGCAGGCGTTCTTCAACTTCCAGCTCGACGACGAGGCGCCGCTGTCCGGCTGGCAGGCCGGCCTGCTCTACGTCGGCGGCACGCCGAAGCCGAGCTACGACCTGTTCCGCACGCTCTCGTACGACGTGTCAGCCGGGAAGATCGACTGCTCGCGCTACGCGTCTGCGGTCCGCGGCTCCGGCACGTAGCGCTCGCTGCGCTTCGGCACGAACTTCCGCACGATCGGGTAGCAGCCGAAGCCGATGGCGAGCGCGATCAGGTGTCCCCAGTAGGTGAAGTTGTGGCTGAGCGCGAGGCTCACGCCGGCGAAGCCGACGAGCCCGGCGGCGTAGAGCGCGCGCCTCCGTCCCGTGAAGCGATACGCGAGCACGGCGGCGACCGCGGCGAAGCCGTAGCTCGCACCGACGTCGCGCGCGTTCACGACAGACGATTCGACGAGATCCGAGTGGAGCGCCACCCACAGGCCACCCGCCGTGATCAGCGTGGCGCCGACGTGGCCGATGAAGAAGACGAGCGCCGTCCGTCCCGTGCCGACCCACCGCTCGACCGGCGCGACGAAGATGCTGCACAGCGCCACCCACGCCACCCAGTCGGCGAGGCTTCCCACCCAGAATGCGCTCGAGAACAGCACGCGCAGCGGATCGGTGGCGAGATGGTGGAGGTTGGTGCTGCGCTCCTGCAGCAGCGCGTTGGCGATCCGGCTGCTCGACGTGTCGAGGATCCACGACGTGATCAGCAGGACGAACAGGTACGCGTACGTGCCCGGCGCGGAGCGGATGTAGGCGAGCACGCGCGGCCGCCAGTCGTGCCAGTGGCGCCGAAGCGGATCGAGCGAAGGCCAACGCCCGGAGAGCAGCAGACGGTCTGCGCCGACGCCGGCGAGGATGACGACGAGAAGGAGCACGGAGTCAGTTCAGCAGTTTTGGGCGTAGACGCACGAGAGGGCCGCGTCGCGGCCCTCTCGATTCGTGCAGTCGTGGCGTTCGGCGTCAGCTGCAGCCGGTGTTCGTGCCGCAGTCGCGGCATGTGTAGCACGAGCCGGTGCGGATCATGCGGCCGCCGCAGCGGGCGCACTCGACGGCGTCCTCCCAGCTGTTGAACAGCGCCGTCTGGCCGGGCGGCGGCGCCTCGCTCGGGTCGGCCGTCGCGGTCTCGCCGCCGTTCGCGTAGCGGTCGGCGAGCATCGCCTTCACCTCGGGCGAGAGGATGCCGGCCTCCTCCTGCTGCTCCGGCGTGAGGAACTTCTTGCCGAACCAGCGGAAGATGTAGTCGACGATCGACTTCGCCACGCGGATGTCCGCGTCGTTCGTCATCCCGCTCGGCTCGAAGCGCATGTGCGACAGCTTCGAGACGTACACCTCGGGCGGCACGCCGTACTGGAGGCCCATCGACACGGCGAGGCAGAGCGAGTTCATCAGGCCGGCCATCGTCGTGCCGTCCTTCGCGATGTCGACGAAGATGTCGCCCGGGCTGCCGTCGTCGTACAGGCCGACGTGGATGTAGCCCTCGTGGTCGCCGACCTGGAACTTGCGGCCGACCTCGGTGCGGTCGAGCGGCAGGCGCTTCCGCTCGCGGATCGGGATCGGCGGCAGCGCAGCAGCGCCGGCGCCTTCCTTGCCCGTCGAGAGCGGCTGCGCCACCTTGCAGTTGTCGCGGTAGATCGCGATCGCCTTCACGCCGAGCTTCCACGCGTCGACGTAGAGGCTCATCACGTCCTCGACCGTCGCCTCCTCCGGCATGTTCACCGTCTTGGAGATCGCGCCGGAGATGAACGGCTGCACCGCGCCCATCATCTTCACGTGGCCGGTGTAGTGGATCGCCCGCTCGCCGACGGCGCAGTCGAACACGGGATAGTGCTCGGCCTTCACGTACGGCGCGCCGACGACGGTGTTCCGCTCGTCGATGAAGGCGACGACCTCCTCGACCTCGCGCGGCGCGTAGCCGAGCTTCTCGAGTCCCGCCTGGACGGTGCGGTTGACGATGGTGATCTCGCCGCCGCCGACGAGCTTCTTCGACTTCACGAGCGAGAAGTCCGGCTCCACGCCCGTCGTGTCGCAATCCATCATGAAGCTGATCGTCCCGGTCGGCGCGAGCACGGTCGCCTGCGCGTTGCGGTAGCCGTGGATCTCGCCGAGGTTGAGCACGTCGTCCCACGCCTTGCGGCACGCCGTGAGCAGGTCGCCCGGCACGATGTCGGCGTTCTCGATGTTGCCGACCGCGGCGCGATGCTGCGCCATCACGCCGATCATCGGCGCACGGTTCACCTGGTAGCCGTCGAACGCCCCCATCCGCGACGCGATCTCCGCCGACTTGCGGTAGGCGCGGCCGGTCATCAGCGCGGTGATCGCCGCCGAGTACGCGCGGCCCTCGTCCGAGTCGTACGGAAGCCCACGCGCCATCAGCAGCGCGCCGAGGTTCGCGTAGCCGAGGCCGAGCTGGCGGAACCGCTTCGCGTTGCGCTCGATCTCGGGCGTCGGATAGGACGAGTAGCCGACGAGGATCTCCTGCGCGAGGAACACGACGTCGACCGCGTGCTCGAACGCCTCGACGTCGAGCTCGCCGTCCTCGCGGCGGAACTTCATCAGGTTGAGCGACGCGAGGTTGCACGCGGAGTCGTCGATGGACATGTACTCCGAGCACGGGTTGGACGCGTTGATGCGGCCGGTGTTCGGCAGCGTGTGCCACGAGTTGATCGTCGTGTCGTACTGCACGCCGGGATCGGCGCACTCCCACGCGGCCGCCGCGATCTGCCGGAGCAGGTCGCGCGCGTCGATCGTGTCGAGCACGGCGCCGTCGGTGCGCGCGGTCAGGTTGAACTCGCTGCCCTTGGCCGCCGCCTCCATGAAGACGTCGCTGACGCGGACCGAGTTGTTCGCGTTCTGGTACTGGATCGACGCCCAGTCGGGGCTGTCGAGCGACATGTCGTAACCGGCCGATTCGAGGACGCGCGCCTTCCGCTCCTCCTTGGCCTTGCACCAGATGAACTCCTCGACGTCCGGATGGTCGACGTCCAGCACGACCATCTTCGCGGCGCGCCGCGTCTTGCCGCCGGACTTGATCGTGCCGGCGGACGCGTCGGCGCCGCGCATGAACGAGACCGGGCCGGAGGCGTGGCCGCCCTTCGACAGCTGCTCCTTCGAGGAGCGGAGCCGCGACAGGTTGACGCCCGAGCCGGAGCCGCCGCGGAAGATGACGCCCTCCCGGCGGATCCAGTCGAGGATCGCCTCCATCGAGTCCTCGATCGAGAGGATGAAGCAGGCCGAGCACTGCGGCCTCTCCTCGAAGCCGACGTTGAACCAGACGGGGCTGTTGAACGAGGCGTACTGGTTGACGAGGATCGCCTTCAGCTCGGCCTCGAACGTCTCGGCCTCCTCGTCGTCGACGAAGTAGCCGCCCTGCTTGCCCCACGCCGTCGCCGTGTCGACGACGCGGCCGATCATCTGCTTCACGCTCGACTCGCGCTCCGGCGAGCTGAGCCGGCCGCGGAAGTACTTCTGGGCGACGATGTTCGTCGCCGTCTGCGACCAGAACTTCGGGAACTCGACGCCGCGCTGCTCGAAGGCGGGGCCGTTGCGGCCGGGGATGGTGGCGTCCCGCATCTCCCACTCGATCTCGTCGAACGGGTCGCGCCCCGGGATGGTGAAGAAGCGGCGGACGCCGAGCTTCGCCTCGCCGTCGACGACGGTGTTCACGACCTCTGGGGTCATGTGATCGGTGGTCTTCTGCTCTACGCTCGCCATGCCGGCCCCTCCGAACTTTACCTTTGTGGATGCAGTCCCCGTCGTGCGCGGAACCACCCTGACGCGGACCGCGCAGAGTAGAACCCGCGTCGGATGGAAGCGCCCCGGCGGGGCGTCAGCGGGGCTTCGTGGCGGGCGCGGGAGCGGGCGTGATCCGCTTGCCCTGAATGCGCCGGGTGATCCAGGTGATGACCGCCGCGAGCATGAGGAACAGCGCGAGGCCGCCGAGCACGAGCAGCGGCAGCGGGACGGTCGTGGCGCTGCTCGGTCCGAGCGTGTTGAAGAGATGGGTGATCGGGCCGCTGCTGCTGGAGCCGCCGCCTCCCGAGGTGGATCCTCCGCCGCCGCTCGTGGACCCGCCGCCGCCGGACGACCCACCGCCGCTCGAGGAGCCGGGTCCGTTCCCGCGCTCGTCGAGGATCGCGGCCAGCAGCGCGCGGTGGATGTCGTCCATCGCGTTCGAGTACTGCCGGAGGTCCGGATACGCGTTGAGGTGCTGGATCGCCTGCGTGTAGCAGGCGATCGGATAGATGCCCTTCACGTTCGGCTGGTGTGCGAGCCAGTCGTTGACGACGTCCTGCCAGCACGTGTTCGTCGGCGTCAACGTTGCGGCGGGCGCGGCGGACGCGCTCTGGACGCCGGCGACGAGCACGACAGCGCCGACGACCGCAGCAAGGACGACCTTCGCCCGGCGCTTTCGTCTGTGCATGTGCGTCGTCGTCCTCATCTCCCAATGCTCGTAGCGCACCCCGCGTCTGCGTGGCGCAGCCTGGATCGTCTCCAGTCTCTCGGACGGCGGTGTCGCCGCGGTTATGCCGTTGTAAACCGTTTGTGAGCGCGCCGTCCGCCGGGGTTTTGTCAATGCTAGCGTCATCGGCGGTGCCCACTGCGGCGGAACCTGTCGGAGGCCTCGGCCTCGCGGTCGCCGCGGCCAGCGCCGTGGCCGCGTTCTGCGCGCTCTTCTTCAGCGGCGGCTTCGCCGACGGGCCGCTCGTCTGGGTCGGCGGGCTCGCGCTCGGGCTCGCCGCGGTGGCAGCCGCCGCGGCGGCGCTGCGCCTCACTCCGGCTCCGGCGCTCGACCTGCCGACCGGCATGTTCCTCGGCTGTCTCTTCGGCCTCGCCGTCTGGATGGGCCTCTCGACGCTGTGGTCGCTCTCGCCCGACCGGACCTGGGGCTACACCAACCGGACGCTCGTCTACGCCGCGTTCGCGCTGCTCGGGGTGCTGGTCGCGGCGATCCTGCCTCGCCCGGGAGAGACGGTTGCGCACGCGGCGGCAGTGCTGCTCGGGCTCGTGCTCGGCTGGGCGCTGCTGGCCAAGTGCGTGCCCGCGCTGTATCCCGGTTACGGCGTCCAGCCGGGTCTGAGCGCGGCGCTCGCGCTGGCGCGGCTGCGCTCACCCGTCGGCTACTGGAACGAGCTGGCGCTCCTCGCCGACGTCACGGTGCCGGTCGCGCTCTGGCTCGCTGCGCCGCGCGGGCGGCGTGCCGTGGTCCGGGCCGCCGGCGCGCTGCTGCTGTTCGCGGCCGTGATCGTGCTCCTGCTGACGTACTCCCGCTTCGGCGTCGCGCTCGCCGTCGCGGCGGCCGCGGGCTGGATCGTGCTCGACCGGGACCGCGTCGAGAGCCTCGTCGCCGCCGCCCTCGCCGCCGCCGCCGGCGCAGCCGCGTTCGGCGTCGCACTGGCGCTGCCGGGGATCACGAAGGACGGGCAGTCGCACGCGGTCCGCGTCCACGACGGCTGGATCTTCGGGCTCGGCCGTGCTCGCGCTCGGCGCGGTCGTGTTCGCGGTCGCGCTCGCGCTTGCGCGCGCGGAGGCGCGCCGCCCGCTCGTGCCCGCGAGTCGCGCGCGCGTCGAGCGCATCGCTGCGCTTGCCGCTCTCCTCGCCGTCTTCGCCGGGATCGCCTTGAGCGCGGCGTTTGCCGGCCGGATCTGGCACGACTTCGCCAATCCCGTCTCGAGTCAGATCGCATCGAACACGTCACATCTCAACAGCCTCAACTCGAGCAACCGCTGGCGCTGGTGGACGGAGGAGTGGAGCGCCTTCACGAGCCATCCGCTCAACGGCACCGGCGCGGGCACCTTCCAGCTCACCGACCTGCGCCTGCGTCTCAGCCCGCTGACGACGGAGGAGCCGCACAACACGCCGCTGCAGCTCCTCGGCGAGACGGGCATCGTCGGCTTTCTGCTCTACGCCGGCTCGGCGGCCGCCGCGGCGCTCGGGATCGTGCGCGCGCGCCGCCGCGCGTCCGGCGGCGAGCTCGCGGCCGTGACGGCGCTCGGGGTCGGGCTCGCCGCGTTCCTCGTCCACACGGTGGTGGACATGGACTGGAACTACGTCGCCACCGTCGGGCCGCTCCTCCTCGTGGCAGGCGCGGTCGTCGGGCGCCGCGCGCCGGTGCAGGGCGAGGCGCGGTCGCGGCATCCGCTGCTCGCGCTCGCCGCGGCGCTGTTCGCGCTCGGCGCCGTCTACTCGCTGGCCGCGCCGTGGCTCGCGGAGCAGGCAGCTCGCGTCGGCCACGACGATCGCCGCCTACAAGCGCGCGCACACGTACGACCCGCTGTCGACGCTCGCTCTGTCCGGCTGGGCCACGCTGGAGGACGCGGCGGGGAACCTCAGCCAGGCGCAGAAGCTCTACCGCCAGGAGGTGTCCCTCGAGCCGGAGAGCGGCAGCACGTGGTGGGACCTCGGCAGCTTCTACTACGCGCACGGAGCGTGGCGGCAGGCGTACGACGCGCTTCAACAACTCCTGACGATACGACAGCCAGGGGCCGGCGGGGGAGCCGTGCGGGCTGCTCGACCAGGCCCGCCACAAGGCGCTCGGCGTGTGGCCGGCTAGCTGCCCCCGAGGATCACCACGAGCGGCGACCCCCTGAGCTGCGCCTTGCCGCACGCCGTCGACCGGCGAGACGAGGCGGATGCCCGTGTCGCGCGCGAGCCGGTGCGCCTCGGCGGAGTAGCCCGGACGCGAACAGCACCATCGAGCGCGCGTAGTCGTGGCGCGCCGCATCCTTCGCCGTCGGCAGCGCGTAGCCGCGCGCCTGGAGCCGCGCCGCCTCGGTGCCCGCCGCGCCGGTGACGCCGTTCCCGTTCAGCACGAGCACCGAGACGCGGCTGCGCGGCAGCAACGGATGCGACGGGATCGCCGGAAGCTTCAGCGGCTTGACGTGCGTCGCCGTCCGGTGAGCGGCCGGCGCCGCCGCCGCGGCCGGCGTGTGCGTGACGGGACGGAAGAAATGTGCGAGCCGGGTGCCGCCGACCAGTGCCAGGGCGACGAGCTCGACCGCGGCGAGCACGCCGACGACGATCGTGGCGGTGCGCCAGGGAAACGGACGGGCGAGGGACGGTGCATGTTCCACGGCCCGAATCGTTTCGGCGCTGCGCTACCGGATCCTCCTACGCGGGCTCGCCCGACACCCACCGCCAGGTCTCGGCCAGGCCGCGGGCGAGCGGCAGCTCGGGCCGCCAGTCCAGCTCGCGGGCCGCGAGCGAGACGTCGAGCACGCTCCGCTGCAGCTCGCCCAGCCGGGCCGGCGCAAGCTCCGCTCCGCGGTCGATCCCGCTCGCGGCCCCGATCGCGCCGGCCAGCTCGAGCACGGACGTCTCGACGCCCGTCCCGACGTTGAACACGCCGCCGCCGTCGTGGTCGAGCGCCGCGAGGAACGCGCGGGCGACGTCGCCGACGTAGACGTAGTCGCGCGTCTGCCGTCCGTCGCCGTAGATGTGCGGCGTGCCTCCGTCGCGGAGCAAGCCCATGAAGATGGCGACGACGCCGGCCTCGCCGTGCGGCGCCTGCCGCGGCCCGTAGACGTTGCCGAGCCTGAGCGTGACGTGCGCCGACCCGTACAGGCGGTTGTATGCGGACAGGTACTCCTCCCCGGCGAGCTTGGACACGCCGTACGGGGCGAGCGGCCGCATCGGAGCCGTCTCGGGCGCCGGACCGTCGCACTCGCCGTAGCCCGCGCCGCCCGACGAGGCGAACACGACCCTGGCGCCGTGCCGGCGCGCGGCCTCCAGGATCCGCACGGTCCCGAGGATGTTCACGTCGGCGTCGAAGTCCGGCCGCTCGACCGACGTGCGCACGTCGGCCTGGGCTGCGAGGTGGAGCACGGCTCCGGGGCGGACGCTGTCGAACACCGCGTCCGGGTCCCGGATGTCCGCGACGTGCAGCTCCGCGCCGGCCGCGACGTTCTCGCGCTTCCCCTTGGAGAGATCGTCGAGGATGTGCACCTCGTCGCCGCGCGCGAGCAACGCCTCGACGACGTGCGAGCCGATGAATCCAGCACCCCCGGTCACGATCGCCCGCATCGGCCTCGTATCCTAGGCCGGGATGACGGGACTGTTCCTCGCGATCGAAGGCATCGACGGCTCCGGCAAGGGAACGCAGGCCGGACGCCTTGCCGACTCCGCCCGCGCCGCCGGGCACCGCGTCGCCTCCTTCAGCTTCCCGCGCTACGACGGCAGCCCGTTCAGCCGCGCCATCGGCGACTACCTCAACGGGGAGTTCGGCGGCCTCGACGAGGTGCACCCGGAGCTGTCGGCGCTCCTGTATGCCTGCGACCGGCTGCACGCGCGGCCCGAGCTGGTGGCTGCGCTCGACGAGAACGAGCTCGTCGTGTGCGACCGCTACGTCGCCTCGAACCTCGCCCACCAGGGCGCGAAGCTCGACGGCGAGGCGCGCGAGCGGCTGATCCAGTGGCTGCTGGAAGTGGAGTACGGCGAGTTCGCGCTGCCCGTGCCGGATCTCGTCGTCCTGCTCGACGCGCCCGCGTCGCTGGCCCGGGAGCTGGTCGGGCGCAAGGGCACGCGCGGCTACACGACGCTGGAGGCCGACATCCACGAGTCGGACACGGCCCACGGCGACGCGTCGCGCGAGGTGTACCTCGAGCTCGCACGGCAGGAAGGGTGGCGCGTCGTCGCCACCGCGGACGATGCCGGGGCCGCGCGCGACGTGGACGAGATCGCGGCCGAGGTGTGGGCCGCCGTCGAGCCGCTGCTGCAGGAGCAGGCGTGAGCGTCTCCGACTTCGAGGGCGTCGCCGAGCAGCTCGAGGCGAAGCGCCTGCTGTCGGCCGCGCTCACCGAGGGGCCGCGGCACGCGTACCTCTTCCACGGCCCGCCCGGGCGTCGGGAAGCGCGAGCTCGCCCTCCTGTTCGCCGCCGAGCTGCTCGGCGACCGCGTGCGCGTGCAGCGGCGGACGCATCCGGACCTCTACGTGCTCGAGCCGCTCGGCGACCAGATCCGGATCGACGACATCCGCGAGCTGCGCCGCGACCTGCACATGCGCCCGTTCGAGGCGTCGCGGCGCGTCTACGTGCTGTTCGGCGCCGACACGATGAACGAGGACGCCGCGGACGCGCTGCTGAAGGATCTCGAGGAGCCGCCGCCGTACGCGATGATCGTGCTCGTCGCCGACGATCTCGGCCCGCTGCCGGAGACGATCCGCTCCCGCTGCCAGCTCGTCCCGTTCCGCCGCCTGTCCGAGCAGGCGGTCAGCGAGGCGATCCGCGCGCGCGCGGCCGGAGCTCACCGACGACGAGGTGACGACGCTCGCGCGCGTCGCCGGCGGCAGGCTCGACCGCGCGGAGCGGCTGCTCGACCCCGCAGCGGCGAAGCGGCGCGAGACGCTGCTCGCGCGTCGCGCGGTCGGTCTACCTCGATCCCGCGTTCGACGCCGGCCGACGGCGCGCAGGCCCTGCTCCAGGGCATCGCGGAGCGCGGGGCCGAGGCGAAGGAGCAGGCGGAGGAGTCGGTCGCGGTGCTCGAGCTGACCGGCCGCGAGGCCGAGCAGCGCGTGCGCCGCTCGCAACGCGGCGCCGAGCGCGACGAGCTGCTCGCCGTGCTCGAGGAGCTCGAGTGGTGGTACCGCGATCTCGTCGTCGTCGCGGCCGGCGCCGAGGCGCGCGGTCGTGCACGTCGACCGGCTCGACGAGCTGCGGGCCGACGCGACGCGCGAGCGGCATGCTCGGGGCCGAGCGGCGCCTGCGAGCTCGTCCGGGCCGCCTGGCGCGAGGCGGAGGAGCTCCAGCTGTCGGTGCCGCTGGCGCTCGAGGCGCTGCTCGTCCGGCTCCGCCGCGAGCTGGTCGGCCGCGCCCTGACCGGGGCCTGATCCGTCGGAACCGCCTGCCCGTGACCCTTCCGGGGGAGGTGTCGGCATCCGTATGGGGTAAATCCCCCGTAAAGCTCACCATCGGAGGCTTGCCCTCCGATAAGAAGCTGCGCAAGATACGCAGGCTGGCTCGGGCGGGGCCAGCTTCCGTCTTTCACCAGGGGATGAAGATTGGCCGCAGTACCGTCCACAGGACGCGCGGATCAGGTCGACCGGCTCGCCGCACCGGAGGCCGACGCGACGCGCGCGCTCTACGAGACCTACGCAAACCAGATCTTCGGCTACTGCCTGCACCAGCTCGGCTCTCGTGAGGAGGCCGAGGATGCAGTCCAGAGCACGTTCCTGAACGCGTTCCGCGGCCTGAAGCGCGGAGTCGTCCCCGAGATGGAGGCGGCCTGGCTGTTCAAGATCGCGCACAACGTCTGCCTGTCGAGGCGCCGCTCCTCGTGGCGCCGCGGGCGGATCGAGTCGCCCGCCGACTTCGACGTCGTGGAGGAGATGGCGCCGGCGCCGTCGCGCCGGTCGGACGAGCTGATCGGGCTGCAGGACGTGCTCGAGACGATGCCGGAGAACCAGCGCCGCGCGATCCTGCTGCGCGAGTGGCAGGGACTGTCGTACCACGAGATCGCGGACGAGCTGAACCTGTCCCAGTCCGCGGTCGAGACGCTCATCTTCCGGGCGCGCCGCTCGCTCGCCGCCGGGTTGGAGCAGCCGCCGGAGACGCCACGGAAGCGCATCCGCGCGCGCGCGGGCGACCTCGGGAACCTGCTCGCCGGAATCAAGTCGATGCTCCTCGGCAGCGCCGCCGCGGTGAAGGTGGCCGCGACCGTCGCGGTGATCAGCGCCACGACCGTCGTCGCGGCCGCGCCCGTGCAGAATCATCCGCACCATGCGACTCCGGCTGCGCCGTCGTCGTCGACGCCGTCGGGCTCGACCGGGTCGGTCCTCGTCCAGGCGCCGACGTCCCTGTTCCAGACCGGGGCGCCGGCCGGCACCCGGCACGGCAGCGGAGGCGCAGGGCAGGCGTCGCTCGGGCTCCCCGGCACCACCTCGTTCGGCCTGCCGGCCGTCGCGGACGGCACGACGACGGCGTTGGACGGCCAGACCCCGACCGCGCCCACGACGCCGGCGTCCACCCCGACGTCGAGCGATCCGGCGCCGACGGAGCAGCCGTCCCAGCCGGCGCCGCAGCAGCAGAGCACGCCGCCGGCCCCGAACACCACGACCACTGGCACGGGCGACACGTCCGGCCAGGTCAAGGGACAGGACACGCCGGTATCGACGCCGCTCAGCCAGACGGTGACACCGGGGCTGAGAAACACGAACGGCTCGGATCCGTCCGGCACCCAGTCGGGCACAGGTTCGACGGGAAGCACAGGTTCGACGGGAACAGGCTCGACCGGCGACACCACGTCGTCCGGCCAGACGACGACGCCGTCGACCACGACGAAGAACCTTCCCGTCCCGCCGATCCCGGTTCCGGTGCCGGTCACGACCAGCCCCACGCCGACCGCCCCCGTGACGTCGAACCCGGTGACCACGTCGCCGCCCGCGAGCACCTCCGGCACGACGCAGACCACGAGCATCACGGTCACCGGCGGGCCGCTGAGCCAGCGCGTGTCGCCCGGCCTCACCACGACGTCGGGTAGTGGCACGTCGGGCAGCGGCACGAGCTCCTCGTCGTCGTCCGGCACGACGGCGTCGACTCCCGTCCCGCCCGTCACCGTCAGCACTCCGGTGACGACCACGACCTCGGGCAGCGTGACGACCGGCAAGCCGAAGGTGGCGCTGGTGAAGTCCGCGAATCCCTAAGAGCCGGGCCGACTCTTTCCGAGACGCACAGAGGGCCGGCCGGCGTGTGCCGGCCCTCTGTCGTTTCCGTTCCCCGTCGTCGGGGGAAGCTGTCCTACGCGGCGGAGGCGAGCTCGTCGCCGAGCGCGAGCTGCAGACGCGCGAGGGCGTCGCTCTCGAGCTGGCGGACGCGCTCCCGCGTCAGCCCGAGCTCCTTGCCGATCGTCTCGAGCGAGGCGGACTCGCCGTCGAAGCCGAAGCGGAGCTCGATGATCCGGCGCTGCCGGTCCGGCAGGTCGGCGATCGCCTCCTGCACCCGCTGCCGGCGGACGGACTCGACCGCCTCCTCGGCGGGATCGAGCGACGTCTCGTCGGCGAACAGGTCGCCGAGCTCCGAGTCGCTGTCGGAGCCGAGGCCCTGGTTCAGCGAGATCGAGTCGACCGCGTCGAGCGCCTCCTCGACGTGCTCCTTCTTCAGGCGGGTGGCCGCCGCGAGCTCGTCGATGGTGGCCTCGCGGCCGAGCTTCGCCTGAAGCTCCGCAGACGCGCGGTTCAGCTTGATCCGGCGCTCCTGCACGTGCACCGGGATGCGGATCGTCTTGGACTGGTTCGCGACCGCGCGCTGGCAGGCCTGACGGATCCACCAGGTGGCGTAGGTCGAGAACTTGTAGCCCTTGCGCCAGTCGAACTTCTCCGCTGCGCGGTTGAGGCCGATGACGCCCTCCTGGATCAGGTCGAGCAGCGGCACGTCGTGGCCCTGGTAGCGCTTCGCGATCGACACGACGAGGCGAAGGTTGGAGTTGATCATGCGCTCCTTGGCCGCCGGGTCGCCGCGCTCGATGCGCTTCGCCAGCGCCACCTCGTCGGCGGCGGTCAGCAGCTTGTGCTTGCCCGCGGCGTCCATGAACAGCTGGAGCGGGTCGAGCGTGCCGTGGGGGGCCGGACCGGCCTCCATGGCGAGCGCTGCGCGCACGATCACGTCGCGCTCCTCGAGGGCGGCGCGGAGCGCGGCCACCTCGTCGTCGGCAAGCTCGTGCTCGTCGGCCAGCGCCTCGAGCTCCCTCTCCTCGACGAAACCGCGCTCGGCGGCCTCCTCGAGCAGGCGCTCGGCAGGCGTCAGGTCGTGCAGATGAATGGTGTCGCTCAGCTCAGTGCCTTTCCTTGGGGTCGGGCCGCGTAACTCGCGGCCTCTGCGGTCCTCCGGCGCGCGGGAGTGAATCCCGCGACGTTCCAGAAGCGCTTTCTGAGTTATAGAACGGATTCCCCCCGGAGTCCATTCCCCGGTATCGCAAATTTGCGATTTCCGAACATCCTTTTACACAGAGAAAATGTGCCCCGGCGCGGCTAGAATGCGGCCACGCCGACGTAGCTCAGCTGGTAGAGCACATCACTCGTAATGATGGGGTCCGCGGTTCGAATCCGCGCGTCGGCTCTCCCGGATCGGCTGGGAGCCGCGGCCCGTCGAGGCGCCGCGGCCCCCGTTTTCCGCTCAGAACGCGGTGATGCCCTCACCGCCGGCCGCACCCGGCACGGTCACGCTGCCGATGCCGGTGAGCGAGCCGTCGCCGTTGACGTGGAACTCGTCCACGGTCCCCGCCGCACCCGCCTGGACGTAGAGGAAACGGCCGTCCGACGAGGCCGAAGCATCGACGGTTCCCGGGTCGGTGGTGGTGTTGCCGAGCAGGGTGAGCTGGCCGGCGAAGCCCGACCGGAAGCCCGTCACCGACGCGCTGCCGGCGTTCGAGGCGTAGAACAGCCCGTCGACCGGAGCGACCCAACAGGTCGCCGCCTGGCCGGTCGGGACCGCGGCCAGCTGGGTGATCGTCCGGTCGGGGTTCAGCCTGAATGTCGCCAGCGCGTTCGTTCCCGCTTCCGCGATGACGACATGCCCGGCACGGTCGAAGCTGATCGCGAACGGGACCGCGCCGGGCTCCGCGTTCACGACCGGACCGGCGGACAGGAGCCCGAACGGGCCGACGCCGAAGACATCGACGGCGCTGCCGTTGGCCTTGGTCGTCACGATCAGCTCGGACCCGTCCGGTGTGAACGCGACCTGGCCGGGTGTGTTGGTGAACTGCGGCGTCGCCGCCGGATTCAGGCCGAGCGGCCGGGTCGATCCGGGCAGCGGGATCAGACGGTCGAGCAGGACGAAGAATCCCTGCACGTTGCCGCCGTTCTCGGCGTTGAGGACGTACACGACGTCACCGTGCACGGTCACGCTGACGGGGAAGGTCCCGCCGGAGCCGATCACCTGGGTCAGGCTCAGGCGGTCGCCCCGGACCGAGAACACCGAGACGGTGTTGCTGCCGGCGTTGACGGCGTAGAGCAGGGCGTGGCGCTGGTCGTAGGTCAGCGATCCCTGCGACGCGAGGTGATCGACGGCCGAGCCGGCGAGTACTCCTCCCAGACCTCCGGTCGCGACCGTGCCCGCGGCCGTCAGCGTGCCGTCCGCGGCGCGGCTGTAGGCGACGACCTGGTTGCCGGCCGGATTGTCGGTCTGGACGAAGACCGCGTGGTCGGCGCCTCGGCCGAAGCCGGACGGTGTGTCTGCGGCGCGCGCCGTCCCGGCGAGGGCGGCGGGCACTGCGAGCGCGCACACGGCCAGGACTGCGGCCGCGGCGGCGATGCACGCTCTCGAACGTCTCATGTGATGAACCTCCGATGTCGCCCCGGGGCGTATCCCCGGTGGACATCGAGTGTCGGGCAGGCATCTTTCGCCGGCCTTACGAGACGGTGAAAACTCCCTGACCGGCTAGCCGAACCGCTCGAGCGCCCGGGCCTTGCGGCGTTCCGCCTCGGCTTCGCGGTCGCGCGGCGGGGCCACGGTGACGAGCTCCCCGAGCAGGCGGGCTGTCACCGAGGAGATCTCCTCCACGGCCTGCTCGAACGCGGCTTCGTTCGCCCGGGACGGCTTCTGCATGCCGCTCACCTTGCGGACGTACTGGAGGGCGGCCGAGTGGATCTCGTCGTCGGTCGTCGGCGGCTCGAAGTTGTAGAGGATGCGAATGTTTCTACACATGGCCGGAACCGTACCGCGGGCCGTAAGCTGGACGTAGTCGGTTGCCCACTTCCTTCTCAGGTCCCGGTCCGGAAGAATCGCGGAGCGCCATGCTCCGGGTTCGTCTTCTCCTGCTGCTGCTCGTCGTGCCCGGCGTGCTCCTCGCCACGGCTGCGCCGGCCGGTGCGAAGACGGTCCCGATGCAGCCGCCGTTCCGCGTGCTCGTCTTCGACAGCCTGACGCAGAGCCAGTTCCACTACCTCGCGAACAAGGGCGCGGTCGGCCTGCTCGTGCCGGGCATCGGGCCGAAGACGAACCGGCGCCAGGCCCTCGCGGAGATGCTGCGCGGCGCCGAGGTGAACGCACGGCTGGGCGGCGTGCCGAGCGGACCGCGGCTGATCACCGCAGCGGCCGCGACCGGCTATCCCTCGGGGTGCTGTTACGTCGTCCTCGTGCTCCCGCCGAAGGGACGGCCGCGGGCGAACGATCTGCGCTATCCGATCGTCGTCGTCGGCCGCGGTTTCCACGGGCTGCTCACGTCCCGCACGACGCGAATCCCCGGGCTCGTGTCGATCGTCGACATCGCGCCGACCGCGCTGGGGCGCGAGCGCGGCACGCTCGGCTCGGAGCCGAACGCTGACCCTGCCGCGACGCTGGCGAGCCTCAACCACCAGATCCACGCGAACAACCGGCTGAAGTTCGCCGCGCTGTTCGTCGTCGCCGGCTTCGCGCTCTTCTTCCTGATCCTGCGCTCGCGCGCGGCGGCCACGGCGATCCCTGCGGCGCTGCTGACGAGTCTCGCGCTCGGCGCGGCCCAGGTCACCAACGAGGTGGTGATCATGGCGGCGCTCTCGCTCGGGACCTTCCTCGGCGGACTCTGGCTGGCCCGGCTGTGCCGTAACGACCTCAGCCTGCTCGGCCTGTTCGCGGGCGTGCTCGTCCTTCATCTGCTGCTGCTTGCTGCGCGCCCGGAATGGGTCGCGATCACGCCGCTCGGGCCGACGCAGAACTCCCGGTTCTGGGGCGTCGGGAACCAGTTGGAGACGCTGCTGCTCGCGCCGCTGCTCGCCGGGGCCGCGCTCGCGCGCCGGCTGTTCGGCACGGCCGGGTTCGCGGCGTTCGCGCTGCTCGCGCTCGTCACCGTGGCGGGGAACAAGTTCGGGTCCGACGGCGGCGGCGCGATCGTGTTCGGCGTCGCGTTTGCGTTTCTCGGCGCGCGGCTGCTCCGGCTCGGCGTCCGCGGCTTCGTGACGCTGCTGCTCGCGGCGGCGACGGCGGTGATGTCGATCGTCTGGCTCGATCTCCGCTCGTCCGGACCGGATCATCTGCGCAGCGCGTTCGGCCGGGGACTCTCGGGGCTGGCCAATGTGGCGGTGAACCGCGTGCCGCTCTCCTACGCGCCTGCGATGCACGCGTGGACGCTCGTGCTGCCGCTCGCGATCGCGTTCGTCGTCACCTTCGTGATCGCCATCCGCGTCGCGCGGCCTCGCGTCGGCCGCGACATCGTGTTCGCCCTCGGTCTCGCCGTCGTCGTCTCGCTGCTCGTGAACGACTCTGCCGCCTACGTCCTCGCCGGCGGCGTCGCGTGCCTCGCGGCCGTGGCCCGGTTCACGCCGTCGTACTCGCCGCTCCTGCGGCCGGTGTTCGCACGGGCTCCGCTCGCGCCGCAGCCGGTTGCGAACGAAGCAACGTCCGAGTAGGCGATGCGGCGCTTCCTGTGCCGCGTGGTCGGGCACCGGCTTCCCCGGCGCCGCCGGCCGTTCTTCCTGACCGAGCGGTACCAGCGCTGCGAGCGCTGCGGCGAGCGCGTGCGCCTGCGCGGGCGCTAGCCGGCGCCGGTCATCGCCTCGAGGCGCTCGGCGAGCTCGTGGAGCGTGCCGGGCGTCTGGAAGCCCGTGAAGGAAACGACGCTGCCGTCGTGCAGCTCGACCATCAGCACGGTGCGTCCGGAGATGCGCTCGCCGTCGGTGCGGCCGATGCGCACCGTCGCGATCTGGTCGCCGCCGATCTCGAGCGTGCGCCGGTCGTCGCGCGAGCCCCCGTCGAGGTGGAGCCGGTCGGAGTAGAGGTCGAGCCTCCCGGCGACGTGGGGGCCGGCGCCCGCCGCCCACAGGACCGGAATGGACAGCTCGAGCGCCATCGAAGCAGTGTTCAGCCCGCCGGACCGGGGGAGATCGGGAGAAACTACGGAAGTGGACGCGGCGCTCCGGATCGTGCACCTGTTCGCGGCCATCGTCTGGGTCGGCGGCACGATCGCGCTCGTGTTCGTGGCGGTGCCCCCGGTGCAGCGGCTCGAGGGCGAAGCGCGCGCGCGGACGCTGCGCGCGTTCGGACGGCGCTGGCGTCCGCTCGGCTGGGGCGCGCTCGCCGTCGCGATCGTCACCGGCATCGCCATCGCGTCGCGCGACCACGCCTTTCACTCGACCTCGCGGGGCTTCGACTGGGTGCTCGCCGTCAAGGGCGCTCTCGTCGGAGTGCTCGTCGTCGGCGCCTACGTGCACGACTTCGTGCTCGGTCCGGGTCTCGCCCGCCAGATCCGCGAAGGCCGGCCGCAGTCGCTACGCCCGCTGCTGCGTGGCATCGGCTGGATGAACCTCGGGCTGACGCTCGTGATCCCGATTCTCGGCGCCGTCCTGGCCCAGATTCTCAGCTAGATCTGCCAGAGCCCGTCGCGGATCAACGGCAGGCGGCGGCCTTTCGCGGTCACGCCCGTGGCCTCGAGGTCGGGGCCGCCGATCATCACGTCCAGATGGACCGACGACTGGTTGACCCCGCGGAGCGGCCGCACGGTGCGCGCGCCGCTGAAGCCCTGTCCGAAGGCGATGTGGGCCGCGGCGTTCTCGTCGAGGAGCGTGTGGAAGTAGGTGCGCCCGGTCTGGCCGATCCGCGACGTCGCGTCGACGAGCGCCACCTCCCCGAGCCTGCGGCCGTTCCCCTTCGGGTCGCTGTCGAGATAGGCGGCGACGAAGTCGCGGTCGTCGGGCCGGTCGGCTTCGAGGCGGACGAGCCTGCCGCCGCGGAGCTCGCCGCGCAGGCCCTCGACGAGCTTGCCCTGGAAGTTGAGCGGGAAGGTGCACGTGAACGTTCCCGCTGCGCCGGTGGCGTGCGGGCTCGTGAAGGCCTCCTCGGTCGGCATGTTCGGGATCATCGGGATGCCCGACGGCGTCGACTCCTGGCCGCCCAGCCACCTCGTTCCCGGCGCCATCGGCAGGTCGAGCTCCGTGCCCGGGCCGCGCAGCTGGAGCGAGGCGAGCTCGAGGCGGGACAGCTTCGCCGCGCGGCGGCCGATCGCGCGCACGTGCTTCAGCCAGCCGCTCGCGCCGTCTCCGTCCTCGTCCGTCAGCCGGCAGAACCAGAGGAGGTCGGCGGCGAGGCGGCGCTTCGCCTCGAGCACGGGCAGGCTCGGGTAGACGAGTCCGGCCCAGTGGTCTGTCGGCCACCCGGCAATCGTCCAGCGGATTCGCATCTCGAGGCTCGCCTTGCGGAAGCCGCGCGTGAGCACCGCGGCCCGCGCGAACTCGGCCCGGATCCGTTTCGGAGGGATCCCGTCGAGGAAGCCCGGGTCGGACTCGCCCGCGATGAAGACCTCCGCGAAGCCGGGCTTCGTCATCTCGCGCAGGCGCCGGGCCGACCAGGGGGTGATCTCACCGAGCGCCGCCTCGGTGCCGTACCGGAGCCGCGCCCGGATCACGAGCGGGTCGGCGGTGATCACCTCGACCGTCTTCGCGCCCCGGCGGTACCCGGCCTCGGCGAGCGCGACCATCAGCTCCCGGTGCGCGTGCTCGCCCCGGACGACGAGCGTCTCGCCCTTGCCGAGCGAGATGCCCGTCTTGACGATCGCATCCGCGTAGCGCCGGAGCTGGTCCGGCTCGAGGAGACCCTCCGCCTGCACGAGCTGGACGCTACCGCTTTGACGGGAGCAGGCTCGTGCCTGAATGCTGTGGTCATGGAAGTGGCCGAGGTCGCCGCCCGCGCCGCCGGGGAGAACTTCCCCGTCGGATCGCTCCTGTTCCCGCGTTCGCTGCGCCCGCACGTGCGGGCGCTCTATTGCTACGCGCGGCTCGTGGACGAGCTGGGGGACGCGTACGACGGCGACCGGCTGGCAGCGCTCGACGAGCTGGAGCAGCAGGTGGACGCCACCTTCGAGAGCGAGCCGGAGTGGCCGGTGCTCCTCAACGTGCAGCCGACGGTGCGCGAGTTCGGCCTGCCGCGCGAGCCGTTCGAGCGGCTGATCGAGGCGAACCGGATGGATCAGCGGATCAGCGAGTACGAGACGTGGGACGACCTGAAGTGGTACTGCGTTCATTCGGCGGACCCGTGCGGGCGGATGGTGCTCGGTGTGCTCCGCCGGCTCGACGATCCCGAGCTCGTCGCTGCGAGCGACTCGGTCTGCACCGGGCTGCAGCTGGTCAACTTCCTCCAGGACGTGCCGCGCGACCTCGAGCTGGGGCGGATCTACCTGCCGGCCGAGGACCGGCGGCGCTTCGGCGACCCGCCGCTCGACCGGCCGAGCAGCGGGCTGCGCGCGCTGCTGCGCTTCGAGGCGGAGCGGGCTGCGACCCTGCTGGCTGCCGGGGACCTGCTGCGCGAGCGGATCGGCGGGAGGCTGGGACGGGCGGTCGGCCTGTTCGGCCGCGGCGGACTGGCGGCGCTCGACGCGCTCGAGTCGGCCGACTGGGACATCTTTACGCAGCGCCCGAAGCCTTCGCGCGCGCGCCTCGCCCGCGAAGCTGCGCTGACGCTGGTCAGATGAACGTCGATGACGCCTATGCGGAGGTCGTGCGCGTGACGCGCACGCGGGCGAAGAACTTCGCCTACGGGATCATGGTCCTGCCGCGGCCGAAGCGGTACGCGATCGCAGCGGTGTACGCATTCGCGCGGGAGGTGGACGACGTCGCCGACGGTTCGCTGGCGCTCGACGAGAAGCGGACGCGGCTCGAGGCGCTGCGCGCGGCGCTCGATGACACCGAGCCGCAGGAGGCGATGCTCGTCGCGCTTGCCGACGCCCGCGCGCGCTACGGCATTCCGCGCGACGCGCTGTCCGCGCTCGTCGACGGCGGTCTCCAGGACACGGAGCAGACGCGCTACGCCGACTTCGACGCGCTGCGCGGCTACTGCGAGAAGGTCGCCGGCGCTGTCGGCGTCGCATGCGTCTCCGTGTACGGCTCGGACGACACCGGCCACGCGCGAACGCTCGGGATCGCGCTGCAGCTGATCAACATCCTTCGTGACGTGCGCGAGGACTGGGAGCTCGACCGCGTCTACCTGCCGCAGGACGAGCTTGCGCGATTCGCCGTGTCGGAATCCGACATCGCGCAGGGGCGAGTGACCCCCGCGTGGCGGGAGTTGATGGCGTTCCAGGCCGCGCGTGCCCGCGCCCATCTCGACGAGGGCCTGGTGCTGCTCGACTCGCTCGACGGACGCAGTGCCCTCTGCGTGTCGACGTTCGCCGGCCTCTACCGGGCCACGCTCGACCGCATCGAGGCGAACGGCTTCGACGTGTTCGGCGAGAAGACGCGCCTGTCCGCGCCGGCGAAGCTCGCGGTCGTGGCCCGAGGGCTGGTGCGATGAAGGCGCTCGTCGTCGGAGGCGGTCTCGCCGGACTCGCGGCTGCGCTCGATCTCGTCGACGCGGGTGCCGACGTGACGGTGCTCGAGGCGCGGCCGACGCTCGGCGGCGCGGTGCAGACGCTGCCGGAGCGGGAGGGAGACCCCCAGCCGCCGCCGGACAACGGCCAGCACATCGCGCTCGGCTGCTTCACGGAGTACCTGCGCTTCCTCGACCGGATCGGCGAGAGCGGCTCGGTGCTGCGCAAGCGCCTCGCCTTGCCGGTGATCGCCGAGGACGGATCGGTCGGCGAGATCCGCCCGAGCCCGGCGGCGCTGCTCCGGTATCGCCACCTCCCGCTGAGCGATCGTCTGCGCTTGCCCATAGTCCTCGCTCGACTGCGCAAGGTGCAGGCGAGCGAGGACCAGACGTTCGGCGCGGTGCTCCGTCGGCTCGGCTCCTCCGACGCAGCGATCGACCGCTTCTGGGACGTCTTCATCAGGCCGGCGCTGAACCTGCGCACCGACGAGGCCGGCGCGGAGGCCGGTCTCTTCACCGTGCGCACCGCGCTGCTCGGCCCGCGCGCGAACGCGGACCTGATCCTTCCGATCAGGCCGCTCGGCGCGATGCACGGCGACGCGGCCGGCCGCGTGCTCGAAGCAGCCGGAGCGGCTGTGCAGACGGATGCGCGTGTTGTTGCCATAAAAGACAACGTAGCGACGCTGTCGGACGGCGCCGAGCTCGGAGCCGACTCGATCGTCGTCGCGCTCCCGCCGGGCGAGAGCGCGCGCCTGCTCGACGAGCCCGATCCGGGGCTCGAGGACTCGCCGATCGTCAGCGTCCACCTCTGGCTCGACAGGAAGCTGCTGCCGTCGCCACTCGCTGCGCTGCTCGCGAGCGACGCGCACTGGGTCTTCGACCGCGGCGCGCTCACCGGGCACGAGCCCGAGCGCGGCCAGTACCTCACCGTCGTCTCGAGCGGAGCCCCGGAGCTGCTGGAGATCCGCGGCCGGGAGCTCGTCGATCGCATCGCCGGCCAGCTCACGGAGCGGCTCGGGCCGGCGGAGCTGCTCTGGTCACGCGTCAGCCGCGAGCCGTACGCGACGGTGGCGCTGCGTCCGGGCATCGCGCGTCCCGGCGCCGCCACCGGCCGCCCCGGAATCGTCCGGGCCGGAGCCTGGACCGACACCGGCTGGCCCGCGACGATGGAGAGCGCGGTGCGCAGCGGCCGCGCCGCCGCCGCGCTCGTGTTGTCCGATTCGGCAACTACGGTGGCTGTGTGACCGTCGCCACCACCGACCTGACGCGCCTCGACGAGGCAATCGACCGCGGCACGCGACGGCTGCTCGAGCTGCAGCGGCCGGACGGCATCTGGGTCGGCGAGCTCGAGTCGAACGTGACCATGACGGCGCAGCACCTCTTCTGGAATCACTTCCTCGGCCTGCGCACGCCGGCGCTCGACCGCGGCATCGCCAACGAGCTGACGGCCCGCATGCGCGAGGACGGAACGTGGTCGATCTGGTTCGAGGGGCCGCCCGACCTGTCCACCTCGATCGAGGCGTACGTCGCCCTGCGGATGTGCGGCGTCGATCCCGGCCCGCGCGCCCGCGAGTACATCCGGCGCGAGGGCGGCGTCCCGAAGAGCCGGCTGTTCACGAAGTGCTTCCTCGCGCTGCTCGGCCAGTGGCCGTGGCAGCGGATGGTGCCGATCCCGCCGGAGCTGGTGCTGCTGCCGCCGTCGTCCCCGTTCTCGATCTACGACTTCGCGTGCTGGGCGCGGCAGACCTTCGTGGCGCTGTCGGTGGCGCAGTCGCTGCGGCCGGTGCGACACGCCGACGTCGACCTGCGGGACATCGGCGCCGTCCCCGGAAAGACGAGTCCGCCGCGCCGCCCCGGGCCGCTTCGCCGCAAGGCGTACGCCGTCGCCGAGCAGTGGATCCGCGAGCGTCAGGAGGCGGACGGATCGTGGGGCGGGATCCAGCCGCCGTGGGTCTGGGGAATCATCGCGCTCGCCGCGCTCGGCCACGGCTTCGAGGACGAGACGCTGCGCCGCGCCGTCGAGGGCTGGGGCGGATTCATGGTCGAGGACGGCGACCGGCTCCGGCCCGAGGCGTGCCAGTCGCCGGTCTGGGACACGGGGCTCGCCGTGCTCGCGCTGCGCGCGTGCGGCGTTCCGGCCGACCATCCGCAACTCGTCCGCGCGGGCGGGTACCTCCTGCGGGAGGAAGTGACGGTCAAGGGCGACTGGGCGATCCGGGTCCCCGACCTGGCACCCGGCGGCTGGGCCTTCGAGTACGAGAACGACGTCTATCCCGACATCGACGACGCGGCGGTGATCGGGCTGGCGCTGCGCGAGCTCGGGACCGGCGACGACGCGGTGCGTCGCGGGCTCGACTGGCTCGTCGGCATGCAGTCGCGCGACGGCGGCTGGGGTGCGTTCGACGTGGACAACTCGGCCATGTGGCTCTACCGGATCCCCTTCTGCGACTTCGGGAAGGTGACCGACGAGCCGAGCGCAGACGTGACCGCGCACGCGCTGGAGACGCTCGCGCACGAGGACGGCTACGACGACGCGGTCGAGCGCGGCCTGCGCTGGCTCCTGGCCGAGCAGGAGGACGACGGCTCCTGGTTCGGCCGCTGGGGCGTCAACCACCTGTACGGCACCGGCGCCGCGCTGCCGGCACTCGCAGCCTGCGGCGTCCCGCCCGACCATCCGGCGATGCGGCGGGCGGTTGCCTGGCTCGACTCCGTCCAGCAGGAGAACGGCGGCTTCGGGGAGGACATCCGCTCCTACGCCGACCCGGCCTGGCGCGGCCGCGCGCCGTTCACGACCCCGTCGCAGACCGGCTGGGCGCTGCTCGCCTACGTGGCCGCAGGAAACGCTGAGGGTGTAGCCGCGCGCAGAGCGGCAGACTACTTGTGTGCCGTCCAGCAAGCGGACGGCGATTGGGGAGAGGAGCACTTCACCGGGACGGGGTTCCCGCTCGATTTCATGATCCGCTACCACCTCTATCGCATCAGCTTTCCCCTCCTCGCACTCGGACGGCTCAGAGAAAGGCTCACCGGATGAAGTTCCCCCTGCAGTCGACGGTCTCGATCGGCAAGTACGTCGCCACGCAGCAGCGCAAGGGCGAGCGCTACCCGCTCGTGCTGATGCTCGAGCCGACGCTCGCCTGCAACATCGCGTGCATCGGCTGCGGGAAGATCCGCGAGTACGAGTCGAACCGTGCGCGGCTGACCGTCGAGGAGTGCATCGACTCCGGGCTGCAGTGCCCGGCGCCCGTCGTCTCCGTCTGCGGCGGCGAACCGCTCGTCTACAAGGGGATCGAAGAGGTCGTCGCGGCGATGATCGAGAAGGGCAAGACGGTGGAGCTGTGCACGAACGCGCTCCGCCTCGAGCAGTGCCTCGACTGGTTCGAGCCGTCGCCGCGCATGACCTTCGTCGTCCACCTCGACGGCATGCAGGAGATCCACGACTACGTCTGCGACTACCCGGGCCTCTGGGAGATCGCGGTCGACGCGATCAAGGCTCGCCCGTTCGCGCGGCTTCCGGGTCACGACGAATACGACCATCTTCAAGGAGACGGAAGTCTCCGACGTGATCGAGATGATGCGCTACCTCACAGACGAGGTCGGCATCGACGGGATGCTCGTCGCGCCCGGCTACCAGTACTCGCAGATCGATCCCGCGCTGACCATGACGCGCGCCGAGCACGAGGTGAAGTTCCGGGAGATCCGCGCCGCGGTGCGGAAGCACGGCTACCGCTGGATCGCGACGCCGATCTACCAGGACTTCCTCACCGGCCAGCGGAAGCTCTCGTGTGCGCCGTGGGGCTCGATCACGCGCAACCCGTACGGCTGGAAGGGGCCGTGCTACCTGCTGACCGACGGCATCTTCCCGACGTACGAGGCGCTGCTCGAGGGCATGGAGTGGGAGGCCTACGGGCCGGGCAACGACCCGCGCTGCGAGCACTGCGGCATCCACTCCGGCTTCGAGCCGTCGGCGGCATTCGAGTCGTCGAAGAGCCTGAAGGAGACCGTCCGGAGCATGGCGTGGACGCTGACGGGCTGAGCGATCTGACCTTCGCCTGCGCGACGACCGCGGAGGCGCGCGTCGCGAAGAAGGCGGGCCTGCGTGCGGTGCGCGTGGGCGTCCGCGCGGTGAACGGTATTCCCGGCGGACGGCTCGTGTCGTTCGGTGTTGCAGGCGCGCTGCACGACGGGCTCGCGATCGGCGACGTCGCTCGATGCAACGCGGGTCGTCGACGCCTCCGGCGCGACGTTGTGGGAGGGCGATCCGCTCGGCGTGCGAGGCGCACGCCTCGGGACGATCCTCGCGTCGAACGAGCTCGTCTTCGACGCGAGCTGAGCGCCGGCGCCTGCATCAGGCGAGCGGCGCCGATGCCGTCGACATGGAGAGCGGCAGGCTCGCAGCCTCAGGTCGGCTCGCCGGTGTCGTCCGTGCGATCTCGGACGTCCCGTCGAGCGCGATCGAGGGCGTCGACTCGACGGTCCACCCCGACGGGCGCACCGACGTCGCGGGGCTTCTGCGCTGGATCGCCACCCGCCGCGGGGACGCGCTTCGTGCGATGCGCGACGCAGTCCGTTCGCTGAATGCGCTTCGAGAGGAGCTTCGCGTGAACGGCGGCCGCGTCCTCCTCGCTGCGCCGCGTTCGTTCTGCGCCGGCGTCGACCGCGCGATCGAGATCGTCGAACGGCTGCTCGAGCAGCACGGACCTCCGGTCTACGTTCGCCATCAGATCGTCCACAACGAGCACGTCGTCCGTCGGCTCGAAGGTCTCGGCGCCGTGTTCGTCGAGCACGAGGACGAGATTCCCGAGGGCGAGATCTGCGTGCTCTCGGCGCACGGGGTCGCGCCGTCCGTGAAGGAGAACGCGCAGCAGCGTGGACTGAAGATCGTCGACGCGACGTGTCCGCTCGTGAACAAGGTGCACGCCGAGGCGCGGCGCTACGCCGACAGCGGCCATCTCGTCGCGCTCGTCGGCCACGAGAACCACGTCGAGGTGATCGGCACCCTCGGCGAGCGGCCGGACGCGACCGTCGTGGTCGAGTCGCCGGAGCAGGCGCGCCTGCTCAAGACGGACAAGCCGGTGGCGGTGATCACGCAGACGACGCTCTCGCTCGACGACGTCGCGCCGATCGTCGACGCGCTCGAGAATCATCTCGGCCAGATGAAGCGGCCGGCCGCGGACGACATCTGTTACGCGACGCAGAACCGCCAGGACGCGGTCAAGGCGATGGTCGCCGAAGGCGCGACGGTCGTCCTCGTGATCGGCTCGTCCACGAGCTCCAACGCGCAGCGCCTGGTCGAGGTGGCGCAGTCGGCCGGCGCGACCGCGACGTTGATCGACGGCGAGAGCCCGTTCGACGACGGGCTGCTCGACGGCCACGAGACTGTCGGCCTGACCGCCGGCGCCTCCACCCCCGAAGAGCTCGTCGAGGCGGTAGCCTCCCGTCTCTCCGGCCTCGGGTACACGACGCTCGAGGAGATCACGGTCGCGCGCGAGCACGTCCACTTCCGGCTCCCGAAGGAGGTCGCACGCCGATGACGAGCATCGAGGTTCCCTACTCGATCGCGGCGGCGCTCCCGACGCTATCCGTGATGGACATCACCAACGACGTGTCGCGGTCGGTCGGCACGTCGGGCTGCAAGGACGGGATCGCGTACATCCACACGACGCACGGGCTCTCGCTCGTCCGCGTCCAGGAGCGCGAGACGGGCTTCTTCGAGGACCTGGAGTCGGTCTTGGAGCGCGTCGTCCCGAGCGATGCGCCCGCGAAGGAGCGCCTCGTCGCGCTGCTGCTCGGCCCGCGCTCGGAGCAGGTGCCCGTCGCCGACGGCGCGCTCTGCCTCGGGCAATGGCAGCGGATCCTGCTGTTCTCCCTCGACGCCGAACATCGCAACGACTGGTCGCTGACCGTTCTCGGATGAGCCGCGCGCGGAGCCACCAGCGGGTGTTCGGGCTCCTCTCGCTCGGCCTGATCGGGCTCGTCGCCGAGCTCGCGGGCCGAAGCCTGACGCACCGGCTCGACGTCGGCCGCCAGGTCGGCCGGGTCAGCTACGCAGCACGCCGGGTACTACCCGTTCCTGCTCGCGGGCGTGAAGATCGGCGTCGCGTTGATGCTCGCCGGAATCGCATGGCGGTTCGCGAAGGCGCGCGCGGCCGGCCGCGCGGCGCACCGCGTCGCCGTCGCGCTCGGCGCCAGCCCGAAGCGCCGTGCGCCGCGCGTGCGGATCGAGCTGTCGCCGCGTCTCTGGCTGATCTCGTTCGTCGGCACGGCGTCGATCTATCTCGTCCAGGCGGATGCCGAGAGTGCCGGGGAGGTCGGCCGCTGGACCGTGCTGTCGCCGTGGCTGCACAGCTCCGCGCTGCCGGTCTTCGCCGTGCTCGCCGTGCTCGTCGCCGTCGTCTTCCGTGCGGTCGCCGCATGGCTCAGCGAGTACGAGACGCTCGCGGCCGAGGCTGTCGCGTACGCGCGCCGGCTGACCGCGCCGGGTCTGCCGCCCGTTCCGCTGTTCCGCAGCTCCGACTCGCGGGCGCCTCGTTCCCGGTTCGGTCTCTCGTTCGAATCCCGCCCGCCGCCGCTTCCGGCCTAGTCGCGGGCGCCCGCCCGCGACGGTCGTGACCCGAAGCGGGAGGAGGAACGGAGATGAGCGCGGACTTCGCGCACGAGCTCAAACGACACGACGGCGAAGAGGCCGAGCAGGCGCATTCGCGGACGCTGCGCGCCCGGATCGTGCTCGCGCTCGGCCCTGCGACGATGGTCGGCGGCGTCGCCTGGGCGGTGCTCCAGCCGTGGCGTCTGACGGTGCTGCACCCGCACGGCCAGGGCTTCTGGTGGCTGCTCGCCGAGCCGCCGCTGTACGTGATCCTCGTCGGGCTGTTCTTCCGCCTCGTGATCGCGCCCGGCGTGGCGGCCGACCTGGAGGACGAGCGGTGATCGCCGGGATCATGCCGCGCGCGGAGATGGTGCACTGGTGGTTCGCCACCGGGTTCCTCCTGCTCGGCCTGCTGCTGTTCACCGAGGTGCTCGTCGGACCGGAGGTCTGGCGGCGGCGGCCCTGGAGGACGCTATCTCTGGCCCGGCATCTGCTTCGGGCTCGGCATCGCCATGTGGCCGGTGATGACGTTCTACGCCAACTCGGCGATCCACATGGTCGCGCACGGATCGTGGGCAGAGGTGCTGATGATCGCCGGCGCGGCGGAGCTCGGCGTCGCGCGAGGGAAGCTGCACTCCCAGTACTGGCGGCTGACCTCGTCGGTCGCGCTCGTCGTCTCCGGCACGGCGCTGCTCGTCCACGAGCAGAACCACTGGCTCTTCGCGCGGGCCGCGTTCCTCCACCATGTGCTCGGCTGGACGGCGCTCGTCTGCGCGGTCTTTCCGCTGATCCTCGCGTTCCGGCCGCGGTCGGTCGTCGCCGCCTCCGGATTCGCGATGTTCTTCGTCACCCTCGCCGTGCTCCTCTACTGCGACCGCGACGTCGCCCCGATCCTCGGACACCTGTCGCAGTTCGCCGGCCCGCCGCACCGATGAGACGCGCACTCGTCCTCGCCGCGCTCGCCGCCCTCGTGCTCCCCGCAACCGCGTTCGCGCACGCGTCGCTGCGGAAGGAATCGCCGGAGTTCGGGCAGGAGCTGGCGCACTCGCCGCGGCAGGTCGTGCTCCAGTTCGACCAGACCGTCGACGCGCTGCCGAAGGCGATCCAGGTGCTCACGCTGGACGGGAAGAACGTCGCCGGAACGCCGCGTGCGATCACGGCGCAACGCGAGCTCGTCGCGTCGGTGCCGAAGCTGCCGAAGGGCGCGTACACGATCCGCTGGCAGGCGCTGTCGAACGACGGTCACATCGTCACCGGCGTCTACACCTTCGGCGTCGGCGTGAAGGCGCCGCCCGTGACGGACGCCGTCGGCGCGGGTGGCCCGACGAGGACGGAGGACATCGTCCGCTGGCTGTACTTCCTCGCGCTCGCGCTTCTCGTCGGCGGGCTCGGGTTCCAGCTGCTCGTCGTGCGCGGCCCGCTGCCGACGCGGGCGCAGAATCGTTTCTTCGTCGTCGCGGGCATCGGCGCCGTCGGCGTGCTCAACGTCGGCGTCGCGACCTTCCTGCTCCGCGGCGAGGACATGCTGGAGCTGCCGTTCGGACGCTTCATCTACGGCGACCTCGCGCCGCTCGCGAACGGGACACGCTTCGGCCAGGCGTTCATCGTGATGACGCTCGGCTTCGTCCTCGTGACGGCGTTCCTCTACCTCTCGTGGCTCCTGGACGTGCGCGCGTTCCTCTGGGTGTCGTTCGCGCTCGGCCTGCTGTTCGCGTCGGGGCTGTCGGTGTCGGGACACTCGGCGGCGGATGCCGGGCACTCGTGGTTCTCCGAGCTCGCCGACTTTGTGCACCTGACGGCGGCGATGCTCTGGATCGGCGGCCTGGTCCAGCTGGTCGTCGTCATCTGGCCGGGCGCGCCGGACCTGCGGCGGACGGCGTTTCTCCGCTTCTCCAGGCTCGCGACCGTCCTCGTCGCGTGCCTGCTCGCCGCCGGCACGTACCTCAGCATCCTGCGCTTCCCGAACGTCCACGACCTCTGGACGACCGGCTACGGGCACGTGCTCCTCGTGAAGCTCTCGCTCGTCGCGCTCGCGCTCCTGTGGGGCGCCGCGCACCACTTCATCGCCGCGCCGCGGCTCGCGGCCGGCGCCGGGGAGACGACGCTCGGGCGACTCCGGCGGAGCATGCTCGGCGAGAGCGTCGTGGCGATGGCGGTGCTGCTCGCTGCGGCGTTCCTCGTCAACTCGAACCCGCCGAAGCAGCCTGCTCCGCGAGCGCCGGTCGCCGCGCACGACGCCCGCCGGTAGGCTCCCGGGCCGATGCTCGTCCTGACGCGAACCGAGGTGGAGGAGCTGCTCGACGTCGACGCGCTGTTCGACGCGCTCGCGCGGGCGCACGTGGAGCTGTCGGCGGGCGCGGTGTCGATGCCGCCGCGCGTCGCAGCGTGGGCCGGAGACACCGGTCTGCTCGGCGCGATGCCCGCGTATCTCCCGTCTGCAGGACTCGGCTGCAAGCTCGTCAGCCTGTTCCCGGGGAACACGGATCGCACGACGCACCAGGCGGCGATCATGCTCTTTGACCCCGCGAACGGGACGCCGGTCGTGCTGATGGACGGCACGTACGTGACGGAGATGCGGACCGCGGTCGCGGCGGCTCTGGCCGCGCGGCTGCTCGCGCGAGAGGATGCGCGGGTGCTCGCCATCCTCGGCACCGGAGTGCAGGCCGGCTCGCACGCGCGCGCGTTCGCCGGGATCCGCGACTGGGACGAGATCCGCATCGCCGGACGCGACCCGGCCAAGGCGCAGGTGCTCGCGGACGAGATCGGCGCTGTCGCAGCAGGGACTTTCGAGGAGGCCGTGCGCGGAGCCGACGTCGTCGCGGCGACGACGCACTCGCAGGAACCGGTCGTCCGTCTGGAATGGCTGTCCCCGGGCACGCACGTCAGCTCCGTCGGCTCGCCGCCGTCCGGCTCGGAGCTCGACCCGGCGATCGTCCACACGGCGACGCTCGTGGTCGAGACGCGCGCCGCGCTGCTGCCGCCGCCTGCGGGCGCGGCCGAGCTCCAGGGACTCGATCCGTCGGCCGTCTATGCCGAGCTGGGCGAACTGGACGGTGTTGTCGGGATTGGGGGCGGCAAACCCGGCCGCACCTCGCCCACGGAAACTACGCTGTACAAGTCGGTCGGCGTCGCCGTCCAGGACCTCGCCGCTGCGGCGCTCGTGCTGGCCGCGGCGGAGGAGCGAGGCGCCGGTCTGGAGATCGAGCTGGAGGAGGTACACCAATGAGCACACCCGAATTCAGTCCCGGTCTCGCAGGGGTCGTCGCGTTCGAGACGGAGATCGCAGAGCCGGACCGCGACGGCGGCCAGCTTCGCTATCGCGGCGTCGACATCGAGGAGCTCGTCGGCACGGTTCCGTTCGAGCAGGTCTGGGGGCTGCTCGTGGACGGGTCGCTCCATCCGGGCCTCCCCGCCGCGCACTGCGACCTCGAGGTTCGCACCGGCGGCCACATGGCCGACCTCCAGTCGATGCTCGCCATCCTCAGCGGCCGCTGGGGGCTGGGCCAGCTGATCGACATCGACGCGGAGACGGCGAAGGAGGATCTGCGGCGCCTCTCGGCGGCCGCGCTCTCCATCGTCGCCCAGTCGGCCCGCGGCGCGGACAAGCCGCCGGTGCCCGAGGCGACCGTGCTCGAAGGCGAGACGGCGGCCGAGCGGTTCCTGCTCGCGTGGCGCGGCGAGATCAACGAGGCGCACGCGAAGGCGATCGACACGTACTGGATCTGCACGGCGGAGCACGGGCTGAATGCGTCGACGTTCACCGCGCGCGTGATCGCGTCGACCGGCGCCGACTGCGGCGCCGCGCTCTCCGGTGCGGTCGGCGCGCTCTCCGGTCCGCTGCACGGCGGCGCGCCCGCGCGCGTGCTGCCGATGCTCGACGCGGTCGCGGCCATGGGCGACGCCGACAAGTGGGTCGAGCAGGCACTCGAGCGCAAGGAGCGGATCATGGGCTTCGGTCATCGCGTCTACCGCGCCGAGGATCCGCGCTCGCGCCTCCTCAAGCGCACCGCGAAGGACCTCGGCTCGCCGCGCGTCGAGGTGGCCGAGGCGCTCGAGCAGGCGGCGCACGAGGCAATCGCGAAGAAGAACCCGGATCACTCGTATACGAACGTCGAGTTCTGGTCGGCGATCGTGCTCGACGTCGCGGAGATCCCGCCGATGCTCGCGCCGGCGATGTTCGCGTGCTCCCGCACCGCGGGCTGGTCCGCTCACGTGCTCGAGCAGAAGCGGCTCGGAGTTCTCGTCCGGCCGAGCGCGAAATACGTCGGTCCGGGTGCCCGCTCGCTGCAGTCGATCTAGTTCGGTCATAGTTCCGGGCGATGGACAAAGCGGTCCTCGGAGTGCTGGACGTTGCGCGGAGCGTGCTCGCCGAGCTCGATCTCGAGGTCGTGCTCGACCGCGTTCTCCACGCAGCGCGCGATCTGACCGACGCGCAGTACGCCGCCGTCGGCGTGCTCAACGAGTCGCGCACCGAGCTGGCGCGGTTCCTCACCGTCGGGATCGACGACGCCGCCCACGAGGAGATCGGCGAGCTGCCTCGCGGCCGCGGCGTGCTCGGCGAGCTGATCAACGATCCGGCGCCGCTTCGCCTCGCACACGTCGGCCAGCACGCGCGGTCGTGGGGCTTCCCGGCCGGCCATCCGCCGATGAACAGCTTCCTCGGCGTCCCGATCGTCGTCCGCGGCCGGCCGTACGGGAACCTCTATCTGACCGAGAAGGTCGGCGGCGCCGAGTTCACCGACGCGGACGAGGAAGCCGTCATGCTGCTGGCGGAGTTCGCCGGCGTCGCCATCGATCACGCGGGCCGTTTCACCGGCGCGCGCGAGCGCCAGGACGAGCTGGAGCGGACCGTGGCCGCGCTCGAGGCGACGACGCAGATCACGCTCGCGGTCGGCGGGCAGACGGATCTCAACTCCATCCTCGAGCTCGTGGCCAAGCGCGGACGCGCGCTCGTCTCGGCCCGCACGCTCCTGATCGAGCTCGAGGACCACGACGAGCTGGTCGTCGCCCACGGCGCCGGCGAGTTCCCCGACGGGCTGATCGGCGCGCGCGTGCCGCTGAAGGAGACGGTGGCGAGCGCCGCGCTGCGCACGCGCCGCACGCAGCGGCTCGAAGACGAGCTGAACCGCTCCCGGTTCGAGCAGCACGGCGTCGGCCGGCTCGGGGTCAGCGCCGAGAGCGGGCTCGTCGTCCCGCTCGTCTTCCGCAACCGGACCTACGGCGTGCTCGTAGCGCTCGACCCGATCGAGGAGGGGAAGCGGTTCACCGTCGACGACCAGCGGCTGCTCGAGGCCTTCGCCGCGAGCGCGGCCACCGCCGTCGCCACCGCCACATCGGCCGCGGCGGAGCAGCACCGGCAGCGGCTCGCGGCCGCCGAGGACGAGCGCCGGCGCTGGGCGCGCGAGCTGCACGACGAGACGCTGCAGAACATGGCCGCGTTGCAGATCATGCTGTCGTCGGCCCGTCGCTCCGGACAGGCCGAGAAGGTCGACGCGGCGGTGAGCGACGCGATCGCCCGGCTCCAGCAGGAGATCGGCACGCTGCGCTCGCTGATCACCGACCTGCGTCCGGCGGCGCTGGACGAGTTCGGCACACTGGGCGCGATCGAGGCGCTCGTCGAGCGGGTGGCCCGCAACGGGCTCGAGGTCGACCTCAGCGTCGACCTCGCCTACGAGCAGGGCCGCCGGCCGACGCGGCAGACCGCCGAGCTCGAGGCGGCGATCTACCGCACGGTCCAGGAGGCGCTGACGAACGCGACGAAACACGGACACGCGAAGCGGGCGGTGTTGGAGATCCACGAGGACGACACCACCGTGCACGTGACCGTCCGCGACGACGGAGCCGGCTTCGATCCGGCCGAGCGCACGGACGGCTTCGGCCTGCTCGGCATGCGCGAGCGGGTGCAGCTCCTCGACGGCACGCTGGAGATCGAGTCGGCGTCCGGCGAGGGGACGACGGTGACCGCGACGTTCCCGGTCCAGCGCCGGGGCGAGGACCGCCAGGCCGACGTTCGCGACATCAGGTCGGTATCGGGCTGACGTGGACGAGCTGCTCGCGTACCGCGATCGCTTCCCGATCCTCGAGGACTGCACCTACCTGATCAACCATTCGCTCGCGGCGATGCCGGCGGCCGCGGAGGACCGGCTGCTCGAGTACGCGCGCATGTGGCGCGAGCGGGGCATCCGGTCGTGGGGCGAAGGCTGGTGGGACATGTCTGTGACGGTCGGCGACCAGCTCGGGCGCATCATGGGCGCGCCGGCCGGCAGCATCGTCATGCACCAGAACGTGACCGTTGCCGAGATGGTCGTCCTGTCATGCTTCCGCAACCCGGGAGCGCGCAACCGCATCGTCTACGAGGAGGCGAACTTTCCCTCGGTGCGCTACCTCTATCAGGCGCAGCCGGAGCTCGAGGTGGTCGCCGTCGAGGACGACCGCGCGATCGTCGACGCGCTCGACGAGCGGACGCTGCTCGTCCCGATCAGCCACGTGCTGTTCAAGAACGCGGCGATCCAGGATGTCGCGCCGATCGTCGCGCGCGCGCACGAGGTCGGCGCCTACGTCGTGCTCGACTGCTACCAGTCCGCCGGCATCGTCCCGTTCGACCTGACGGAGCTCGATGTCGACTTCGCCTGCGGCGGCAGCGTCAAATGGCTGTGCGGGGGGCCGGGCGCCGGCTGGCTGTACGTGCGTCCCGATCTGGCCGAGCGGCTCGAGCCGACGTTCGTCGGCTGGCAGGGGCATGCGCGGCCGTTTGCCTTCGAGCCGGAGCTCGAGTATGCGGAGGGCGCGCGGCGCTTCCTCACCGGCACGCCCAACGTCCCCGCGCTCTATGCGGCGACGGCGGGCTACGACGTGATCGAGGAGGTCGGCGTGCCGCGGATCCGGGAGCGCTCGCTGAGGCTCACCTCGCTGCTGATCGAGCTGCTGGACGAGCGCGGCCTCGGCGTCGCGAGCCCGCGCGAGCCCGCGCGCCGCGGCGGCACCGTGCTCGTCGACACGCCCGACCACGCCGCCGTCCACCGCGAGCTGGGCGAGCGCGGGATCATCTGCGACTTCCGCCCGGACGTGCTGGAAGCGCCGACGGCGAAGCCGTCGGCGCCCGGCCGGAAAAGCAGGGCCGCCTTCGGCGGCCCTGGGGGCGTGCGCCTGGGCCCGCACTTCTTCAACAGCGAGAGCGAGCTCCGCCACACGGTCGAACAGCTTGCGGACATCGTCGCCACGGGCGCGTACGAGCGGCATTCGGGCGTCGCCGCGCGTTTCTAGTCGCAGACCCGTGTCTGACACCGAGACGGGTCCCGCGCGGCCGCGGACGGAGCGGACGGTCCGACCCGTCTCCGGCGGACGGGTGCCCGCATGAACAGCGCGATTGCCGGTCGGCGCCGTGACACTTTGGCGAGGAAGTCGTGACGGTTCTGCGAACCGTGTCTGACACCGGGACCTGTCCCGCGCGGACGCGGGCTCGTGCCGGCGAGACGCGACTCCCTGAGACGGGTGTGCAGGAAATGCCCTTTTGCGGCGACGTTATGGGTACGTGGGCCGGTTCGCCGTCATCGTCTCCGTGCTGCTGGCCTGCCTCGTCACCGCGGGTGAGGCCTCGGCGTCGCAGCTGATCGACCGGAACGCGTCCGGCGTCCGCATCTCGATCAACGGCAAGGGCGAGGCGCTCCTCACCTACAACAAGGCCGGCAAGACCAAGCACGTTCTCGTCTGGGGCGCCGTCAACGCGCTGCCCCCGACCGAGGGCGGGCACCAGGTCAAGTTCCGTCTCGACTATTCCGGCGGCTGGGGCAAGTACCACACGGTCTACTGGAAGACCTTCCGCGGCAGCTGCGGCGCGTACGACGGGCCCGCGCTCCCCGACGTGGTCGCCGCGTGCAAGGCGCCCGACGGCTCCTACTGGGCGGCCCAGAGCTGGCCGCAGCCGCTGCCCGACCTCGGCTGCAGCCCGTGGAACGCAGCGCGCAGCGCGTACTGGCTCGAGGTCTCGCACTGGACGGGGCCGGTGGCGACGATCGAGACCGGCATGGACTGGGTCTACAACGGCCGCTTCCAGGATCTGTTCGGCCGCTACACGTATCTCGGCAAGCCCGTCTACGGCTTCGGCACGACACGATACGGCGCTCCGACGGACGGCTTCGGCGCACTGATCTATCTCGACACGTACAACTCCGTGTACGGGCCGGGCTGGCGAAGGGAGAACTCGTTCGTCTCGCACAATCCCACGGGTGCGTTCTGCTACGGCTTCTATCCGTTCGACCCGACCAAGGGCGGCTACGCGCATCCGCCGGGCGAGACGCAGGTGCGTGGGCCGGGGACGGGAGAGAAGTACCGCCTGTTCGCCGAGGGCCCGGGAGTGACGCCCGACGTCGCGGTGATCGTGCCGGGGCTGCACGCCTTCGATCCGCGGAACGCGCAGGACGTCGCGCTCCAGAAGACGGAATCGGCCACGCTCCTGTCGTACGGCGACCGAAGCTGCCGCGCCGGGCTGTAACGCTCGCCGCGGCCGTCGTCGCGCTGGCGGCTGCATCCGGCGCGGTCGCGGCGCATCGCGACAGCGGCCCGATCCTCACCGCCACCGCCTCCTTCTCCGGCATCGACGACAGCGGCGGCGGCGGCTTCGAGCCGCCCGACCCGGTGGTGGCGGCCGGCCCCGGCTTCGTCGTCGAGATGGTCAACCTCGCGGGACGGATCTGGCGCACGTCCGGTGCGGCGCCGCAGCAGGTGAAGACGTTCACGCTCGCATCGTTCTTCAACGCGGGCGACGACACGCTCACCGACCCGCGGGTGATCTTCGACGCCGCCAGCAACCGCTGGTTCGCGTCGCTCTCGGACGAGGACGCGCAGAACGTGCTGCTCGCCGTGTCGTCGGGGCCGGACCCGACCGCGCCCTGGACGGTTCACACCTTCTCCGCGCCGGGCTGCGCCGACCAGCCGCGGCTCGGCGTCGACGACGGCGACCTCGTGCTCGGCGCGGACATCTTCCGCGCCTGCGACGACCGCGCGCCGCTGCTCGGCTCGGAGCTGTGGGTGATCAACAAGCAGCAGCTGGTCTCCGGCGCATCGACGGTGGCCGACTGGACGTACGGCCCGATCGGCGCCTACTCGAGCTTCGCGCCGGTGCAGTCGCTCTCCCCGAGCTCGACGGAGTACGTCGTCTCGGTCGACGAGCCGCGGTCGTCGGTCGTCCACCTCTTGACCGTCACCGGCATTCCGCCCGCTGCGGTGCAGATCACGGAGGTCGCGACCCCGGCGATCCGTCCGCTGGCGACGCCTCCCAACAGCCCGCAGCCGCCGCTCGCCAACGGCGGGCGCGTGCGCGCGATCCAGACGAACGACGACCGCGTGCTCGACTCCGTCTGGGAGAACAGGAAGCTCTGGTTCTCCGGGAACGACCGATGCCTGCCGTCCGGCGACTCCACGCTGCGTTCGTGCGGGCGGGTCGTCGAGCTGTCGACGGCCACCAACGCCGTCGACTGGGATACGGATCTCAGCCGGACGGGAGGCGGCGTCTTCTATCCGGCGATCAGGCCCGACGCGTCCGGGAATCTCGTGGTCGTCTACGGCGAGTCGTCGCCGACGCTGCTCCCGCGCGTGGCCGCGGTCGCGCGCATGCCGGACGGGACGTTCACCGGCCCCGTGACGATCGCGCAGAGCACCGGCCAGCACACCGGCGACCGCTACGGCGACTACTTCGGCGCCGGGCGGGATCCCGCCAATCCCGGCGTGATCTGGGTGGTGGGCGAGACCGGCACCGCTCCGCGCAGCACCGCGGGATGGGGGACGGTCGTCGGGTCCGTCGTCGTCACGCCCGCCGGCGGGACGCCGCCCGCCGCCGTCACGCTGCCGCCGCCTGCGGTCCTCGCGAAGCCCGGGGCGGGACGCGCCGGCAAGACGATGCTGCTGCGGTACGTGGCCCTCGCGGACGGGACCGGCGTGAGCGCGCTCGTCACGGTCACGTCCGGGAAGCGCATCGTCTTCACCCGGACGACGGCCGCGAGGACGCTGACGAACGGACTGTCCTACAGCGTCCCGTGGCGCCCGGCGCGGACGCAGCGCGGGAGCTTCCGCTACTGCGTGCGCTCCGTCGCCGTGGACGGAACGCAGTCGGCGCAGAGCTGCGCCGCCGTGACCGTCCGCTAGCCGAGCAGCTCGAGCAGGCGCAGCGCGTACGCCGGCGCGGTCGGCTCGTTCTCGTGGCGGAAGTAGACGTAGACCGGCTCGGCCAGCGGACGGATGCGGTCGGCAAGCGTGCGCAGCGCCGCGTCGTCGTACGGCGGCTCGCGCAGCCGCAGGAAGCGGAACGGCGCGGGGTGGTCCAGGTCGTTGACGCGCACCGCTCCCGCATCGGCCAGTCGCGGCTCGACGCCGTCCCACGACGGATGCTCGAGGTCGAACGCGATGCGGAGTGACGAGTCGAGCGAGCCGAGCATCAGCTCGAGCACCCCGTCGTCGCGCGCGTTCTTCATCGACACGCGAACGGGACCGAGCCGGTCGCCGAGCACGCGCACGCGCGACGCGAACTCGTCCAGTGCCCGCAGCCGATGCCCCGGCAGCTTCGGCGCGAACTCGAACCCGTCCGGAGCCTGCTCGGCCCAGCGGCGGAACTGCTCCTCGGCCGGCAGCCGGTAGCCGGTCGTGTTCAGCTCCACTGTCGAGAACCGCTGTGCGTAGAAGCCGAGAAACTCCTTCGGATCGAGCCCGGCCGGATAGAACCCGGGCCGCCAGGTCGGATACGACCACCCGGAGGTGCCGACCGAGACGCGGTTTACTCTGGGCGGTCCTTTGGCCACGATGGAAACAGTGACAGTTCCGGTCGAGCACTTCACGGAGGAGGAGCGGGCGCGGCTCGCGCCGCACTTCACCAACCTCGATCGGCCCGTCTTCGGGCTCGTCAACCTGCCGGAGACCGTGAAGGGCGCGATGTTCGCCCGCTATTCGCGCTACGCCGGGACGCTGCGCCGGATGTTCCTCGACGAGTTCGCCGACTCGGTCCCGGAGGTCCCGGCGATCGAGGGCGCCGAGGGCGAGCGGGCGGCGCAGCTGTACGAGCGGATCTTCATCGGCTACGGCGACGACTCCGTCGCGCAGCTCGGCGGCGCGCATCTCGCGTGCGAGTGGACGTCGAACCTCCTGACGAAGCTCCTGCAGCGGCCGCGTCTCGCCGCGTACCTCGAGCAGTCGACGCGTTACATCGCGTACGACGACGTGCTCGACGGCTACGGCTACCGCTATCACCGCGACGCGCGCTTCGGTCCGGCATACGAGACGGCGATGGACGATCTGTTCCAGACGTACACGCGGCTGCTCGCCGGCGTGTCCGAGTGGGCGATGGAGAAGTTCCCGGCGGCGGCGGACGAGTCGCCGGCCGCGCACCGGCGCGCCGTCCGCGCGAAGGCGCTCGACCTCGTGCGCGGGCTGCTCCCGGCCGCCTCGCTCTCCCACGTCGGCATCTACGCCAGCGGCCAGACGTACGAGCAGCTCGTGCTGCACCTGCTCGCGCATCCGCTCGCGGAGGCGCGAGCTTACGGGACGATGATGCTCGAGGAGCTGCAGCACATCATCCCGAGCTTCGTCGCGCGCGTGCCGCGCGAGGACCGCGGCGGCCGCTGGGTCGAGTACCTGCAGACGCGCGGCGAGACGGCGGCGGCCGCGGCGGCGCGGCTCGGGCTCGGCGAGGAGACGGAGGCGCAGGCGGTTCCGTCCGTGCGTCTGCTCCGCGCGCACGGGAGCGAGCAGGAGCTGCTCGCGGCGCTGCTGTACGAGGCGTCCGCGGTGGGCGAGGCCGACGCGCTGCGCACGGTCGAAGCGCTGCCGGCGGACGAACAGGCGTCGCTGCTGCGTGATCTCGTCGGCGCGCGCGAGAACCGCCGGCACCGGCCGGGCCGTGGCTTCGAGACGTTGAGCTACCGCTTCGAGATCGTCTCCGACTACGGCGCGTTCCGCGATCTCCAGCGGCACCGGCTGCTCACCTGCCAGTGGCAGCGGCTGTCGCCATCGCTCGGCGCCGACGTCCCGCACGAGGTCGAGGACGCCGGTCTCGGCTCGGAGTACGCGCGAGCGCTCGAGGTCTCCCGCGCCGAGTACGAGCGGCTGCGCGGCGAGGGTCTCGCCGAAGAGGCGCCGTACGCGCTCTGCCTCGCGTACCGGATCCGCTACGTGCTCGAGCTGGACGCGCGCGAGGCGCTGCACCTGATCGAGCTTCGCTCCGGCCGCGAAGGCCATCCGTCCTACCGTGCGGTCGCGCACGAGATGCGCCGGCAGATCGCCGCCGTGCACCCGAACGTCGCCGCGGCGATGAGCTTCGTCGACGACTCGACCGAGGAGCGGCTCGAACGGCTGCTCAGCGAGATGCGGAACGAGGCGCGCGGCTAGGCGCTCGGCGCGGCCGGCTTCAGCACCACCGCACCCGGCGTGGAATCGTCCGGCATCTGCTTCATCACCCACCACGTGTCGCCCTTCTCCAGCTCGTACGGCGCGTTGAGGCGCACGCTGGTTCCGTCGGTCGCGCCGGCGACGACGAAGGTCCCGCACGGCGCCCACGGCTTGCCGTCGCGGACGAGGTAGACGACGTAGTACTCGCGGCCGGGCAGCTTGGGCAGGCCGGTGACGGACAGCTCCATCGGCCAGTTCCCGGCCGCGTCCGCATGGTCGATCCGGAGCGATGCGAGCGCACCAGGTGCGGCCGCGGTCCCTTCGAGCTTCATCGTCTTCGCCGCCGCGTCACCGCCGGTCCCGCGGTTGCCGGTGATGTAGCCGCCGAGGAAGACGACCGCGACCGCGGCGATCGCGGCGGCGATGAGCGCGAGCCGGTGTCGCACGTGGTGCTCGCGCTTCTGGCTGCGCGAGGGACATCGCCAGCGTCGGCCCGGCCTCGATCTCCGGCGCGAGCTCCGGCGGCGGGCCCGCCTGCAGCAGCAGCTCGTGCACGCGCAGCAGCCGCTCGCGCTCGGCCGCCGGCAGGTCCCGGCCGACCAGCTCGTCGAAGCTCGGTCCGGACGTCATCGCAGCTCTCCCTCCAGCAGCTCCGCGAGCCGCGCCAGAGCACTGCGGGTACGCGTCTTCACCGTGCCGAGCGGAATCGCGAGGAAGTCCGCCACCTCGCTCTGCGACAACCCGCTCCAGTACGCCAGCTCCAGCACCTCGCGCTCGCGCGACGGCAGCTCCTCGAGCGCGCGGTGCACGCGCCACGAGACGTAGGACGACTCCGCGCGCTCGGCCGGGCCGGGCTCGCCCGACGCCGTCTCCGGCAGCTCGCCCGGCGGCTCGCTGCGCACCCGCATCCGGTCGACGATGGCGTTGCGGGCGACGGCGTACAGCCACGGCGCAGCCGGCCCGCGCTCCGGCCTGTAGCTGCCGGCGGAGCGCCAGACCGCGGAGAACGTCTCCTGCACCGCGTCCTCCGCGCGCTGGCGGTCGCGCAGCCGCCGCAGCGCGAGGCCGAACACGGACCGGACGTAGCGGTGGTACAGCTGCTCGAACGCGATGCGGTCGCGGTCCGCGACGCGCACGAGCAGCTCGGCGTCGGTCTCCGTCGTCTCGGCGGCCGGAGCCGGGTCGTCGGCAGCCGGAACCGAGCGCAGGTGCGTCGGTGGGTTGAGCGCGAGCTCCATGTCTCCATCGTCTCTACGCATCGGCGTCCGCCCCGGATTTGGCGCCTCCGGGTTAGCTTCGTTTGGTGCCTCCGCGAACCGCCGCTCCACCTCGGGCCAGTTGACCACGTTCCACCAGGCCTCGAGATAGGCGGGCCGCTTGTTCTGGTACTTCAGGTAGTACGCGTGCTCCCAGACGTCGATGCCGAGCAGCGGCACGTGGGACTGCAGCAGCGGCGAGTCCTGGTTCGGTGTCGAGTAGAGCGAGAGCCCGGTCCCGTCCCAGACGAGCCACGTCCAGCCGCTGCCGAAGCGCTTGACGCCGCCGTCGTTCAGCGCCGCCTTCAGCTGGTCGAAGCCGCCGAAGGCCGCGTCGATCGCGTCCGCCAGCGCGCCGCCGGGAGCGCCGCCGCCGTCGGGGCTCATGATCTGCCAGAACAGCGAATGGTTCGCGTGGCCGCCGGCGTTGTTGCGCACCGCGGCCCGCTTGTCCTCCGGGATGATGTCGAGGTCTCCGAGAATCGTCTCGACCGGGCGGTCGGCCCACTCGGTTCCGTCGAGCGCGGCGTTCGCGTTGTCGACATAGGCCTTGTGATGGAGGTCGTGGTGGATGCGCATCGTCTCCGCGTCGATGTGCGGCTCGAGCGCGTCGTACGGATACGGCAGGTTGGGCAATTCGAACGGCATGTTCGGCTCCTTTGGCGACTCCCTGGCTTCCGGTGTGAGGATATGCTCCGGCCGCCCGACCAGGTCGAATTGAGGAGAGAGAATGGCGCTTGCGTTCAACTTCGAGGAGATCGCGCCGCGGGAGCTGCGCCCGGAGGTGTACGAGCTCGACGGGATCTCCCGCGCCGCCGTCGAGGCTCACGTGAAGCTCTACCAGGGCTACGTGAGCAAGCGGAACGAGATCCTCGGCAAGCTCGCAGGCGTCGACCTCGCGTCGGCCAACCAGACGTACTCGGAGCTCCGCGAGCTGAAGGTCGAGCTGACCTTCGCGGTCGGCGGGATCAAGAACCACGAGCTCTACTTCGGGCATCTCGGCGGCGGCGGCGGCGATCCCACCGGGGCGTTCGGCCACCTGGTCAAGCGCGACTTCGGCTCGGTCGGCCGCGTGGCGGGCCGATCTGAAGGCGACCGGCATGGCCGGCCGCGGCTGGGCGTGGACGGCGTACGACTGGGATGAGAAGCACCTCTTCAACTACATCGGCGACGCCCAGAACACGTTCCCCGTCTGGAATGCGACGCCGCTCGTGGCGCTCGACGTCTACGAGCACGCGTACTTCCTCGACTACCAGACCGACCGCGCGTCCTACATCGACGCGTTCTTCGACAACCTCGACTGGGACGTCGTGAACGGCTGGGTCGAGCACTACGGGATCTCGTAGGCCATAGACACCGCCGGACTCATCGCGTTCGGATACGTCGTGGGGTCGATGCCCTGGGGGTACTGGCTCGTGCGCGTGTTCCGCGGCGAGGACATCCGCACCAAGGGAAGCGGGAACATCGGCGCGTCGAACGTCTGGCGCACCTACGGCTGGAAGCTCGGCCTGCCGGTGCTCCTGCTCGACGTCGCCAAGGGATTCGTCCCGGCGTTCGTCGCGGTGCACACCGTCGGCTATCTGGCGGCGGCGCTCGCCGGAGGCGCCGCCATGCTCGGCCACTACCGGCCGCTGTTCCTCGGCTTCCAGAAGGGCGGGAAGATGGTGGCCACCGCCGGCGGCGTGTTCCTCGGCATGGCGCCGCTCGCCGCTCTCGTCGGGCTCGCCGTCTGGATCATCGTCTTCGTCACGACGCGCTACCCGTCCGTCGCGTCAATGGTGACGGCGGTCTCGCTCGTTGCGTGGTCGTGGCTGTTCGGCTACCCGTGGCCGGTGACGGCGTTCGCCGCGCTCACCGCCGTCGGCGTGATCCTGCTGCACAAGGCGAACATCCGTCGGCTCATGCGCGGCGAGGAGCACCGCTCGACGTTGTGGCGACGCTGGTGGCGCAAAGGCCAGGCCAGCGCTAACGGCGCAGCCAGTCTCTGAGCTCGGTGTGCTGCAGCGGCCCGTGGCCGCCGTTGCGCAGCTCGCCGCGCAGCTCGCCGATCGTGCCGTAGCGCTCGGCCAGCACCTCGTGCGCGTGGATGGTCTCGAAGTTGACCTGGCGTGAGAGCACGAAGTCGCCGTCCTCGAGCGCGGGCAGCTCGTCGAGGACGCTCTTCAGCGCGACGCGCACAGAGTCCTCGACGAAGCGTGGCTGGAGGTGCGCGTGCTCGACGACGAACAGCTCGTCGGGCCGTTTCAGCAGCTCGTAGATCGGCGAGCTCATCGACCCCTCGACCAGCTCGACCAGCCGCTCGGCGTCGACCTGCTGCGAGGTGCCGACGAACAGCGTGCCCTGGCCGCGTTGGTTGTGCGTCGCGATCGGGACGAGCTCGAGGATCCGCTCCACGTCGTCGGCCTCGAAGCCGGCCTCGAGCAGCCGGTCGGACGCGCGGCCGCGGACGAGCCCCTGCGCGCACGGGCACGCGTTGATGCCGACCGCCTCGACGCCGACGATGCGGCGCACCCGTTCGCGCGACGCGGCCGCGATCCCGATCAGCGACACCATCTCCTGCGTGGACAGCCGCGTCACCGGCGTCTTCCGCGCGTACGGGTAGCGCGCCGTGATGTGCACCTCCGCGAGCAGCGCGTCCTGCCGCTCGACGATGTGGCGCGCGACGTGCGCGGCGAGGTCCTCGATCAGGAACGCCTCGTCGGCGACGACGCCTTCGATCGCCTCCTCGAACAGCTCGGGGAAGCGCGACATGTGCACGCCCTTCTGCGACGGATCGAGGTCGACCGCGCAGTCGATCGTGGCGAGGATCAGCTTCTCGCGCTTGCCGCGTCCGATCCGCACCGCCTTCTGCACGCCGGTCACGCCGGCGCGCGACAGCCCCACCGCGATCTCGGGAGTGGAGGCCTGGAGGTCGGCCGGGATCGTCCGCGTTCGCTGTGCCACAGCCATACTGTGCCACGCCGGTGCAGAACGACACGTCTTTCGCCCGTCTCGTCTCGCTCGCCTGCCACGACGTGCGGACGCCGCTGGCGACCGTGCACGGGTTCGTGCGGACGCTCGTGCGCACGGCCGAGCTGGCGCCGCCGGCCGATCGCTACCTCGAGATGATCGAGGCCGCCTCGGCGCAGATCGCGGAGCTGCTGGACGAGCTGTCCCTCGCCGCGCGGCTGGAAAGCGGACGCTACGAGCCGACGCTGCGCGATGCGAACACGCTGGAGCTCGCCCACGCTGCGGCCGCGCGGCTCGGCGAGGACCGCGTCACGGTCTCCGGCGAAGGCGCCGTCGTGCAGACGGATCCCGTCGCGCTCGACCGCGGCGTCTCGGCGCTCGTGCAGGCGTCGCTCCGCCACGGCGGTCTCGACGCGGTGGAGGTGCGGGTCCGCGGCGCCGCCCTCGACGTCTCGCCGATCACCGACTCGTCCGCCCCAGTCGTGCTGGGCCAGGACCTGCGCGACCTCGGCGCCGCCGTCGCCGTCCGGCTCGTGGAATCCCTCGGCGGCACGGTCACCGTCGACGGCGGGACGCTGACGATCGGCCTCGCCGGCTAGGACGTTCTAGCCGGCGGCCTCGGCCTTGCGCAGCCCGCGGAAGGCCCAGATGGAGAAGAGCAGGCCGAGCGCGGCCGCGGCGGCGAAGGCGGCGAAGACCTCGGTCGGCGCTCCCGCGACGAATCCGCGTCCCGACTCGAGCACGCGCGTCAGCGGATTGACCGTCGCGACGCCGTGGATCCAACCCTGCAGCAGCGCCAAGGGCACGTAGACCGGCGCGAAGAAGAGCACGAGGAACACCGGCATCTGCATGATCGGGCCGGCCTGCATCGAGCGCAGCCGCATCGCCACGCCGGCGGCCCAGGCGGTGGCGGCGAAGTTGATCATGATCGCGAGCGCGTACAGCCCGAAGAGATCGACGCCGGTGCCGCCGACCTTCATGCCCACGGCGAGCGCGACGATGGTGAGGACGGAGACGGTCACGAGCCAGCGCCCGAGGGCGGCGCCCGCGTAGCCGAGGATGATCCCGCTGCGGTTCGGCGCCGCGAGCAGCAGCCTCCGCGCGAACCCGCCCTCGAAGTCGCGGGCGATCCCGAAGCCGGTGAAGACGCCCGCGAACGCCGCCGACTGGACGACGACGAACGCGAACTGGAACGCGGTGTAGCCGTCCGGGAACACGAAGCCGGGAGCACGCGAGATCCCCGACAGTCCTCCGGCGAAGGCGGTGAAGAAGAAGAGCGGGAAGACGAGCGACGGGATCAGCAGCGCCTTGTTGTGCGTGAAGTTGTGCAGGCTCCGCCACGCGACGCCGTGTGCGACCGCGAGCCGGTTCACGAGCGGCCCAGCCTTCCGTGCAGCGACGACGCCGCGAGCGCGATCGCGACGACGGCGACCGTGCCTGCGATCCCGAAGCCGAGCGCGAGCGCCTCTCCGTCCCAGCCGATCACGATCAGGCTGCGCACGCCCTCGATCAGATAGGAGACGGGGTTCGCGGTCGCGGCGTCGCGGAACCACGTGTGCGTCATCAGGTTCCGCGGGATCGCCATCGAGGAGATGAACAGGAAGACGAAGAACGCGGGAAACAGTCCCTGCACCGCCTCGCCCGAGCCGGTGCGCAGCGCCGCGACGAGGCCGAGCGCGCCGAACGCGAGCACGATGAGGATGAAGAACGCCAACAGCACGAGCACGCCGAGCGGACCCGAGGCGAAGCGGACTCCGATCGCCAGTCCGACGGCGATGTAGACGATCGCCTGGAAGAGGCCGAGCGTGATCGTGCCTCCGAGCTGGCCGATGAGCAGCACGACGCCGCGCATCGGCGTCAGCGACAGCCGGCTCAGGAACCCGGTCTGGATGTCACGCGCGAAATCGGTTCCGGTGTTCATCGTCGCGAACAGCGCGCCCTGGATGAACGGAACGGCGAGGATGAAGGCGACGATCGAGCCGGTCGGGAATCCGGGGATGTGCGTCTCCGCGCGGAGGCCGGCCGAGTTGACCGCCAGCAGCATGAGCGGGAAGACGACCGGCGCGATGATGTTCGCCGGCTGCCGCATCGTGCGCACGACCGAGCGGCGCGCGAGCAGGTAGGCCTGGTCGGCAGCGGCCGGCATCACGCCGGCTCCATCGCGAGCCCGCCGTCGCCGACGGGCTGCTCCTCTCCGTCGTCGTCGGCGCCTTCGAGCGAGCGTCCGGTCTTGGCGAGGAAGACATCGTCGAGCGACGGCTGGTGCAGCTGGAGCTGCGCGACGGCGACGTGCTCGCCGTCGAGCGCGCGCACGATCTCGGCGAGGTCGGCCTGACCCGTCTGCAGCCGGACTGCGACGCCGCGCACGGACGCGACGGGCTCGCCGAAGCGGGCGAGAATCGCGGCGGCGCGGTCGCCTTCAGCCGCATCGGCGGGCACGACCTCGACGGTCGGGCGGCCGATCTCCGCCTTGAGCGCATCCGGCGTGCCCTCGGCGACGATGTGGCCGTGGTCGATGATCCCCACGCGGTCGGCGAGCACGTCGGCCTCCTCGAGGTACTGCGTGGTCAGGAAGACGGTCACGCCCTCGTCCTTCGCGAGCCGCCGAACCTCCTCCCACAACGCGGTGCGGCTCTGGATGTCGAGCCCGGTGGTCGGCTCGTCCAGGAAGAGGATGCGCGGGCGATGGACGAGCGCGAGCGCGAGGTCGAGCCGGCGCTTCATCCCGCCGGAGTACCCGCGCACCCTGCGGTCGGCCGCGTCGTCGAGGCCGACGCGTGCGAGCAGCTCGTTCGCGCGCGGCACGCGCTCCGCGCGCGGCAGCGCCTGGAGGCTCGCCTGCAGGCGCAGGTGCTCGCGCCCGGTGAGCAGCGGATCGAGCGCGGCCTCCTGCAGTGCCGCGCCGATCGTCTTCCGCACGTCGGGCCCGTGCTTGACCACGTCGAACCCGCCGACGCGCGCGATCCCCGAGGTGGGAGGCAGCAGCGTCGCGAGCATCAGCACGGTGGTCGACTTGCCGGCTCCGTTCGGGCCGAGGAAGCCGTAGATCTCACCCGGCGCGACCGCGAGGTCGATGCCGTCGACGGCGCGCGGGCCCTTCTTGAACTCTCGGACGAGGCTCTCGGCCTCGATGGCGAGACTGCTGCTCATGGCGAGCTAGTCTACCTAGATAATTGAGCTAGGCAAGTATCAAGGTCTTCAAGTATGATTGGTCGTATGGCCGTGAAGATCGCCCCGACGGCGTCGGTCGCCCGCGAGGCCCAGCAGCTCTTCTTCCAGATCGGGATGGTGCAGCGCACGAGGATGGGAGCCGCGCTGACGGAGCTCGGCCTGACGTTCGCGCAGGCGCACGCGCTGCGCCTGCTCGACCCCGACCTGCCGTCGCCGATGAGCGGTCTGGCCGAGCTGCTGGTCTGCGACGCATCGAACGTCACCGGCATCGCCGACCGGCTCGAGGCGCGCGGGCTCGTCGAGCGCCGCAGCGTCGGCGCCGACCGCCGCGTGAAGACGCTCGCCCTCACTCCCGCCGGCGTGGAGCTGCGTGCACGCGTTGCCGAGCTGATGAGCGAGCCGCCCGCCGCGATCGCGGCGCTCTCCGCAGAGGACCAGCGCACGCTGCGCGACATCCTCCGCCGCGCCGTCGAGCACCTGCCGGCGGACTAGCCGGTCGCGCGAACCGGCTCGGCGATCTCGTGGCAGGCGCGGCAGCGCGCCTCGTACGAGTCGAGTGCGCCCACGACGATCGTCGCGCCGTCCGCCGGCGCCGGTCTCCCGTCGACGAGCCGCTGCGTCATCGTGGCCGGGCCGCCGCAGCGATGGCAGACGGCCTGCAGCTTGTCCACGAGCTCGGCGCGGCAGAGCAGCTCCGGCATCGCGCCGAACGGAAGGCCGCGGAAGTCCTGGTCGAGCCCGGCCGCGACGACGCGGAAGCCGCGCTCCACGAGCGCATCGACCACGAGCACGATCTCCGCCGGGAAGAACTGCACCTCGTCGATGCCGATCACGTCGTAGCCGTCTGCGAGCCCGGGCATGTCCTCCGGCCGCGATACCGCGACGGCGCGCATCTTCGCGCCCGCGTGGCTGACCACGTGGCCGATGTCGAAGCGGTCGTCGATCTGCGGCTTGAGGATCAGCGCGCGCTGGCCGGCGATCTCGGCGCGCCGCAGCCGCCGGATCAGCTCCTCGCTCTTGCCGCTGAACATCGGCCCGCAGACGACCTCGAGCCAGCCGCCGCGCTCTGGGAACAGACGGATCACGGTGCGACTCTACGAACCGCGGCGGACAGCTCTATTTGTTGTGCTCGAACTGCCACTTGGCGAGCACGCGCAGGCTGACGATGCCGAGGCTGCGCCCGTCCTTGACCACCGGCAGGTGCCTGAAGTTGTGCTCGAACATGATCTTCGCCGCGTCCTCGATCGACGTCTCGGGCGCGATCGTCAGCGGATCCGGCGTCATCCACTGGCGCACGCGGGCCTCGGCCGCGCGGGCGCGCTGCGCGACGGCGCGGAGGAGATCGCGCTCCGTGATGATCCCGACGATCCGGACGAAGTCCTCGACGACGACGACCGCGCCGACCTTCGCCGCGTTCATCTTCTCGGCCGCCTCGCCGATCGAGCTCGAGGGCTCGACCGTGAGCACGTCCGTCACCATCACGTCAGCGACCGTCGCCACGCGCCGAGGATATCGCTACCGGAGCAGCCTCGACATGCGCCGGTCCTTGAGCACGCGGCCGCCGGTCTGGCATTCGGGGCAGTAGTAGATCGTGTGCTCCTCGAAATCGATCTGCGCGATCGGCGTGCCGCACACGTGGCACGGCTCTCCCAGCCGGTTGTGCACGCGATATGTCTGTTCGTTGCTCGCGCCGCGCTCGCGCAGCTCGAGGCCGCGCTCCAGCTCCTCGTTCATCGCCGTGGCCAGCCGCGCGACCTCGTCGTCGGTGAGGTCCGTCGACAGGGCGTACGGCGAGAGCTTCGCCGTGTGCAGGATCTCGTTCGCCCACGCGCGGCCGATGCCGGCGATCGCGCGCTGGTCGCGGAGGAGCGGGTGCAGGCGATGCGCTTTGCGGCGGAGGATCTCGGCCAGCCCGGCGGCGTCGAGGCCGAGCGCCTCGGGACCGAGATGCGCGAGCTCCGCGGCCGCTGCCTCGGGCGTGAGCAGCCAGACGCCGGCCCGCTTCTTACGCGCGTTCTCGGTGAGGACGAGCTTCGAGCCGCCCTCGAACGCGAGCGCGAACGCCGGCGTCTTCGGGCCGGCCTCACCGGCGCGCAGCATCTTCAGCCGCCCCGCCGTCATCAGGTGCACGAGCAGCACGAGCTCGCCGTCGTCGGTCGGGAAGAGCAGACGCTTGCCGCGCCGCTCGGCGCCTGCCAGCCGCCGGCCCTCGAGCGCCGCCAGCGGCGGGTCGAACGTCTTCAGCGTGGCGATGTGCGCCGGCCCGGCCTTCGCCACCGGGAACGCCGACACGGGGTCGTTCAGGGCGCGCCGCCACGCCTCCATCTCCGGCAGCTCGGGCACCGCGTCAGGGTACCGCGCTAGATCTCCGCGGACTGGCTCTCGAGCCCGAGAGCGAGATCGTCGACGAGCGGCACCGGCTCGCGGTCCTGGTCCGGCAGCGTCGTGATCGAGCGCAGCGGCTTCGCCAGCAGGAACACGAAGCAGACGCTCGCGCCGATCGTCCCGACGAACAGCGTCGGCCGGACGCCGATCACCGTCGAGAGCACGCCGCCGGCAAGGCTGCCGAGCGGAATCGTCCCCCACACGATCCAGCGCCGCGACGCGTTGGCTCGGCCGAGCAGGCGGTCCGGGGTCAGCGTCTGGATCAGGCTGATCGCCGTGACGTTGTACATCACGATCCCGAGCGCGACGATCACGCCGGACAGGACGAGGAACGGAATGGGGAAGCTCGCCGGCGCGAGCGGGATGAGCAGGAGCGCCGCACCGCTGATGAACCCGGCGACCGCGATCGTGTTGCCGATGCCGAGCCGTCCGCTCACGCGGCCCACGACGATCGCGCCGAGCAGCCAGCCGAGGTTCCCGAGCGCGAAGACGAGGCCGAGCTCCCCCGGTGTGAGCCCGAGGTTCCTGACCGCGTAGACGACGTACAGCGCGAAGGCGACTCCGGTGAAGAAGTTGAACGTCGAGACGTACAGCGTGATCGCGCGCCAGCGCGGGTCGCCGAGCACGTAGCGCAGGCCCTCCATCAATTCGCGACGCATGCTCGGCGCCGCCGCCGGCTCCGGCCGGGGCTCGCGTTTGCGGATGCGCCCGAGGAGCAGCGCGGAGACGGCGAAGCTGACGGAGTCGACGACGATCGCGTAGGGCGCGGTGATCGCACCGACGAGCACGCCGCCGAGCCCCGGCCCGGCGATCTGCGCCGCCGACCGGCTCAGCTCGAGCCTCGCGTTTCCCTCGACCAGGTGCGGCCGGCCGACGAGCGACGGCAGGTACGACTGGTACGCGACGTCGAAGAAGACCGTGAAGGTGCCGGTGACGAACCCGACGGCGTAGAGCTGCCAGATGGTCAGGCTTCCGTACGCGGCGACGAGCGGGATCGACGCGAGCGCGAGGCATCGTCCGGTGTCGGCCACGATCATCACCGGCCGCCGCGGGATCCGGTCGAGCCAGACTCCGGCCGGCAGCGCGAACAGCAGGAACGGGAGCAGGTCGACCGTCCCGAGCAGCGCGACGTAGAACGCCGACACGTGCAGCACGAGCACGGCCGCGAGCGGCAGCGCCAGCTGCGAGACCTGCGAGCCGAGCTGGCTGACGGTCTGGCCCGCCCAGAGCTTCTGGAAGTCGCGGTGCCGGAGCAGCTCGCCGCCGCGCGGGCTCACGCGGGCCTAGGCGTCGGCGACAGCGGTACCGGGGAGCGTCGCCGGGTCGAGGATCCCGCCTGCGAGCGCCGCCTCGGCGGGTGTGGCCGCCGTCAGCTGCTCCGGCATGTCCTGGATCGTGCGGACGGACGAGAGGAACACCGGCAGCCACGTGAACAGCGAGCCGATCGCGCCGACCCAGAGCGCCGCGCGCAACGAATCCGCCGTTGCGATCGCGCCTCCGAGCACGGCGCCGAGCGGCATCGTCCCCCAGACGATCCAGCGCATCGACGCGTTCATCCGGCCCTGCATCCGCTCGGGTGTGATCGCCTGGCGGAGGCTCACCTGCGAGATGTTGTACGCGATCGCGCCGAACCCGAACACGAACGTGCCGGCGAGCAGCACGGGGACGGGGAAGCTCGTGGGAGCGAGCGGCCAGGCGAGCAGCGCCAGCGACGAGAACATCACCGGAATCCAGATCGCGCCGCCGACTCCGACCGCCTTCTGGATCCGCGGTGTTCCCACCGCGCCGACGATCGAGCCGATCCCGTAGCCGGCGAAGACGAGCCCGGCGGCAAACGACGACATGTGCAGCTCGCGCGCCATGTACAGCAGTCCGATCGCCATCGTGATGCTGCCGAAGAAGTTCGAGCTGCCGGTGCAGACGGCGATCCACTTCAGATACGGGTGGCGCACGACGTACGCGACGCCTTCCTTCAGCTCCGGGAGCATCTTCGGCTTGGGTGTGCCCTCGACGTGCTCGGGCAATGTCTCCCGGCGTCGGATCGGGATCATGAAGGCGGTCGAGACGACGAAGCTGGCCGCGTCGACGAGAATTGCGTACGGCGCCGTGATCGCGGCAATCAACGCGCCTGCGACACCCGGGCCCGCGGTGTTGGCCGCGGCGGCCGTCGTCTGCAGCTTCGAGTTTCCCTCGATCAGCTGGTCGCGGTCGATGAGCGAGGGGAGGTAGGACTGGTACGCGACGTCGAAGAAGACGGTGAAGATCCCGACGGTGAACCCGACCACGTACAGCTGCCACATGGTCAGGATCCCGAGCCCCCACGCGATCGGAATCCAGGCGAGCAGCACGGCGCGGCTCGCGTCGCCGACGATCAGGATCGGGCGGCGGCGGAGACGGTCGACCCAGACGCCGGCGGGAAGCGCGAACAGGATGAACGGCAGGAACTCCAGCACGCCGAGCAGCGAGAACGCCAGCGGCGACGCGTGCAGCTCCTTCGCCGCGAGCCACGGGATGGCGAGGCCGGAGACCTGCGAGCCGAACTCGCTGATCGACTGGCCGGTCCAGAGCTTCAGGAAGTCGGAGTGATGCCAGAGGTCGCCGGAGGGTCTACGCATCGACAGCTCGTCCGTACAGGGCACCGGCGAGGCCGTACTCCTCGCCCTCCGCGGACTCGGCGGCGCGGAAATCGTCGATCAGCTTCTTCAGCCGGCGGCTGAGGCGCCTGGCGTCGGCGTCGGTGAGTCGCGCCCGCACGACGCCGAAGGTCGTGCGGCCGTCGTCGCCGATCGGGAGCATCTCCTCGGCTGCGCGGCGGAGGGCAGCCGCGACGGCGTTCCGGACGTCCTCGGCATCCGCGTCGGTGCTCTCGAACAGGTACAACCGTGCGACGCGGCCGTAGAACTTCTCGGTCACGGCGCGCACCTGCCTCGTCCGGACCACGTGCACGAGTCCGGCCTTCTCCAGCACCTTCACGTGGTGCCCGACCGTCCCTTTCGGCAGCCCGAGCTTCCCGGCGAGCTCCGTCGCCGAGTACGCCCGGTCGCGCAGGAGCAGGACGATCCTCGAGCGGAGGTCGTCGCCGAGCGCGCGAAGCTGGTCGGGCTCCCGCACGACGAGCACGTCCTCCGCCTCATAGTCGGGAACGGGGAGGCTGAAGGCACGCGTGTCGTCGGCGGCGACAGTCGAACGAGCCACAATTCCGGAATGTACGGCTTTTCTCGTCCGTTCGCAAGAACGGTTCCGCGAACGGCCGGGGCCAGGCCCCGATACGGATCCGTCACGACTTCTCGACCATCGCGCGCAGCATCGCCACCGCCCGCACGCGCGTGCTCGAGAGCTCGCCGAGGATCAAGCGAGCGTCGACGAACGTCGGCGGCGGGTCAGCTGCCACCGTGATCCAGTAGCTGCTCCACAGCCACAGAACCGGGCGGAGTGCGAGGCCTGCGACGACCGGGTTCTGGACGACGTACACGAAGAGGGCAAGGAGCTCTGCACCGGAACGAATCCGCCGGCTTCCGTACCTCGCTTCGAGGACGTGCCCTCTGGTGTGATGTCGCCGGTTGAAACCCGCTGCATACCGGGAGTTGACGGCGTGCATTCCGACCGGCAGGGCGCCCTCTTCCACCTTGAGGATGAGGTGGAAGTGGGTCGTCATGAGGCAATACCCAATGCAGGTCCAGCCGCACGTCGTTCCTGCGCGGGCGAGCTCTCTGAGGAACGTCATCCGGTCGAGATCGTCGCGAAACAGGGCGTCTGATCGGACCGAGTGCGCGTACACGTGGAAGATCCCTGCGTCTGTGTCACGGGCGGCGCGCGCCATCGGCCCACGGTGCCAAGGACGAGCGCGGTGCACCACTGTCCTTTGCGAAGTTGCGAGCCTTTCGACACGGGGCCTGGCCCCGGTCTCGGGTCCCGCGCGTCCGCCCGGCCCATAGGCTGCCGACCGTGGACGTGATCGTCGTCGAGGCACGCCGGAACGGGATCGTCGAGGCACGACACCGGGTGCACGCCGTCGCTGTGCGCGACGGGACGATCGTCGCGGCGGCCGGCGACGCGATCCTCACCTGCTTCATGCGCTCCGCCTCGAAGCCGATCCAGGCGCTGCCGCTCGCCCGCGCCCGCGACGACCTGGACGACCGCGACCTCGCCATCGCCTCCGCTTCTCACCGGGCCACGCCGGAGCAGATCGAGGCTGTGCGCCGGCTGCTCGCCAAGGCTCCTGGGACAGAGGACGAGCTGGAGCTGGGGCTCCAGGACGGCCGTCCGCCCGAGCGGATCGCCAACAACTGCTCCGGCAAGCACGCCGGCATGCTCGCGCTCTGCCGCGCCGAAGGCTGGCCGACGGACGGCTACCGGCTCCCCGCCCATCCGGTGCAGCGCGCGTGCGCGGCGGCGCATTCCGAGGCCGCCGAGGTCGGCGAGGAGGAGATGCCGACGGCGACCGACGGCTGCGGCGTCGTCACCTTCGCGCTCACGCTCGAGCGCATGGCGCACGCCTTCGCCCGGATCGAGTCCCTGCCCGGAGGCCGCCGCGTCGCGGACGCGATGCGGGCGCATCCCGACCTGGTCGGCGGACCGGACGGTCCCGACTTCGAGCTGATGCGGACGGCGCCGGGCTGGTTCGCGAAGGGCGGCGCGGAGGGCCTCCTCTGCGCCGGCGGCCCGGACGGGACCGGGGTCGCGCTGAAGACGGAGGACGGCGACGCCCGGGCCCACAGGCCCGCGCTCGCCGCCTTTCTGGCACGGCTCGGGGTCGATCTCCCGACTTTCGCCGAAGTGCCGCTCCTCAACACGCGGGGCGAGCGGGTCGGCGAGCTCGTGGTGTCCACCTGGTGACACACGACGGCGTCCTTTACGAATCTGTAACCGCTCACTAAGATCCGGCGAGGTTTGAGGGGTGAGGCCGGTGGGGTCACCGGCATCTATGCAGGTCTGGTTCGTGCACGTCTTTCGTTCCGACAAGCAGCCGGAGGCGCCACTTGCTCACCGTCGACATCTCGCTTCCTGACAACGAGGAACTCCACAAGCTCGTTGCGGAGGGTCAGGAAAAAGGCTTTCTCACCTACGACGAGATCGTCAACGGGCTCGAGGACGTCGAGCTCACCAAGGAGCAAGTCGAGGACTTCTACACCTACCTGATCGAGCACGGAGTCGAGCTCGTCGAGGGGGAGCAGCACAAGACGCCGCCGCACGAGCAGCCGGCGCCGGAGGACGAGAAGGTCGTCGCCACTCCGAAGCTCGACCTCACCGTCGAGCCGTCGCTCGACTCGCTGCGGCTCTACCTGCGCGAGATCGGCAAGGTGCCGCTGCTCACCGCCGACCAGGAGGTCTCCCTGGCGAAGCGGATCGAGCGCGGCGACATGACCGCAAAGACGCAGATGACCGAGGCAAACCTCCGCCTCGTCGTCTCGATCGCAAAGGGCTATCTCGGCCGCGGCCTCAGCTTCCTGGATCTCATTCAGGAGGGCTCGCTCGGCCTGATCCGAGCCGTGGAGAAGTTCGACTACCGCAAGGGCTACAAGTTCTCCACGTACGCGACGTGGTGGATCCGCCAGGCGGTGACGCGTGCGATCGCCGACAAGGCCCGCACGATCCGCATCCCCGTGCACATGGTGGAGAAGCTGAACAAGGTCGTGCACATCGAGCGGCAGCTCGTCCAGCGCCTCGGCCGCGAGCCGAACGCGGAGGAGATCGCCGAGGAGCTGGAGATGTCGCCGGACGAGGTGCGGGAGATCCTGCGCATGGCGCAGCTGCCGGTCTCGCTGGAGAAGCCGATCGGCGAGGAGGAGGAGTCCGCGCTCGGCGACTTCGTGCAGGACGAGACGGCGGAATCGCCGTTCGACACGGCGCAGCTGTCGCTCCGGCGCGAGGACATCGAGAACGCGCTCGGCGCGCTCCCGGAACGCGAGCGCCAGGTGATCGAGCTCCGCTTCGGCCTGCACGGCGGCCCGCCGCGGACGCTCGAGGAGGTCGGCCGCGCCTTCGGCGTCACGCGGGAGCGGATCCGCCAGATCGAGAACAACACGCTGAAGAAGCTCGAGCACCTGCCCGAGGCGCAGGCGCTCCGCGACGCCGTCAGCTAGCGGCTTCGAGTTTCGCCCGGCCGCGAACGCGGCCGGCTTCAGGGATCTTCGCGCGTGCCGGAGTCCGCGCGAGCGGATTCGGGCGCTTGCGCCAACCGACTAGTCCGTCCGACCGCGGCTCTAGCCTCCGCGGCGATGGACGGGAACACGCTGCGCGTCGCGGTTGCAGAGTTCGTCGGCACCTTCACGCTGATCTTCCTCGGCGGCGGCGCGGGAATCATCAGCGGTCAGGACATCGTCGCGGTTGCGCTGGCAAACGGCCTCGCGATCGGGATCATGGTCACGAACCTCGGCCACATCTCCGGCGGGCACTTCAATCCGGCAATCACGCTCGGCTTCCTGTCGACGCGGCGGATCGCGCCGATGCTCGCCGGCGTGTACTGGGTCGCGCAGTTCGCAGGTGCGACGGTGGCCGCGTTGTTGCTGCGCTGGTTCTTCAAGCTGCCGGCGATGGCAGCCTCCGTGCCGACGCTGAAGTCGGGGTTCGGCGCGGGCCGGGGGATGGTGCTCGAGCTGATCCTGACGTTCTTCCTCGTCACCGCGGTGTTCGCGACCGCGGTCGACCCGGGCGGGGCGTTCAAGGCGATCGCCGGTCTCGCGATCGGGCTCACGATCACGATCGACGTCTTCACCGGCGGCCCGATCACCGGCGCCGCGATGAACCCGGCGCGCGCGTTCGGGCCCGAGCTCGTGTCCGGCCACTGGTCGAATGCGTGGATCTACTACGTCGGTCCGGCCCTCGGCGGGCTGATCGCGGCGCTCGGCTACGAGTACCTGTACCTCAAGCGGCCGCAGGCCGCCGCGACTTCCTCCTAGCGGGGAGCGGCGACCCGCACGTCGACGGTCGTCTCGACCTCGACGTCGAGCGAGACCGCGACGAGGCAACCGGCTTCCGCCCGCTCGATGAGCGGCAGTGCCCGCTGTTCGTCGGCAGCGTCGACGGCGATCTCGACGTGCTGCTCGAGCCGGACAAAGCCGAAACGGCCGTCGGGGCGGCGGCCCGCGACGCCGTCGACGTCGACGTGCAGCGCCTCGATCGGCAGCTGCTCGCGTGCGGCGATGCCGAGGATGGTGACGGCGAGGCACGACGCAGCCGCGCTCGCAAACGCGTCCTCGGGACTCCAGACGGACGGGTCGGCGTCGGGGAAGAACTCGGGCGGCGTCGCGAGGGCCAGCTCGGGCTTGCCCGGGACCCGGGCGACGACGGTCCGGTCGTGGCTCCACTCGACCGCGACGGGGAAGCGGAACTCCTTGCTTTTGACTGCCATGGCCACAGCCTCGCGGCCGCTCCGGCGGCCTGCATCGGTTCGCCCGCGGACGGGAGCTGCGGAGAAGCCGCTAGATCAACCGGCGCTGCGCGGCCCAGCGGGTCAGCTCGTTCCGGTTCGAGAGCTGCAGCTTGCGCAGCACCGCCGAAACGTGCGACTCGACCGTCCGCGCGGAGAGGTGGAGCCGCGCTGCGATCTCCTTGTAGCGGTAGCCGCGCGCGATCAGCTGCAGCACTTCCCGCTCTCGTGCCGTCAGCTGGTCGAGCTCCGGATCGGCAGTGGCCTCGCCGCTGCGGAACGCGTCGAGCACGAAGCCGGCGAGCCGCGGTGAGAACACGGCGTCGCCGTCGGCGGTCCGGTGCACCGCTTCGGTCAGGTCCTCGGCGGAGATCGTCTTCGTCACGTAGCCGCGTGCGCCGGCGCGGATCACGCCGATCACGTCCTCGGCCGCGTCGGACACGGACAGGGCCAGGAACTTGACGCCGGGCCGCTCGGGCGCGACCTGGAGGATCACCGACTGGCCGCCGCCGTCGGGCAGGTGCACGTCGAGGAGCACCACGTCGGGATCGAGCTCCTTGATCAGCGGGACCGCTTCGAGCACGGACGCGGCCTCGCCCACGATCTCCACCGTCGAGCCGAGCTCGCTGCGGACGCCGGCGCGGAACAGGTCGTGGTCGTCGACGAGCACGATGCGGCGCAGCGGCCTGCTCACGACTCGACCTCCGGCAGCTCGAGCTCCACGTCGGTGCCGTCGCCCGGCGACGAGACGATGCGCGCGGTGCCTCCCACGCGCTCCATCCTCGCGCGGATCGAGTCCGCGATGCCGCGGCGGTCGTCGGCGACCGAGTCGGGGTCGAAGCCCGAGCCGCGATCGCGCACGAACAGCGCGACGTGCTTCGTGTCCGCGTCGAGGAACACGGAGATCTCGGACACGCCGGAATGCTTCGACGCGTTGGCGATCGCCTCGCGCGCGGCGAGCACGAGCGCGCGGGTGCGGTCGTCCAGCGGCGCGTCGCCCGTGCGCACGACCTCGACGCGGACACCGTGCATCTCCTCGATCTCGGCGGCGGCATCGTCGAGCGCGCGGCCGAGCGTCCCGTCCTCCGCAGGCACGCTGCTCGGGTAGAGCCAGGCACGGAGCTCGCGCTCCTGGCGGCGGGCGAGCGTCGCGACCCGGCGGGGATCGTTCGGCTCGCGCTGGATCAACGCCAGCGTCTGGAGCACGGAATCGTGGACGCGCGCGGCGAGCTCCTCGCGCTCCTGCGTGCGGATCCGCTCCGCCCGTTCGGCGTCGCGCTCGCGCGCGAGCCGGAGCGCCCACGGGCCGAGCACGAGCAGGAGCGCGACCGCGACCGCGCCCGGCGCGAGCAGCGTGGTCGCGCTCCCGCGCGTGTTCTCGCCGAGGAAGACGACGACGCCCGCGAAGATCAGAATCGCCGCGAGGATGCGGCCGGTCTGCTCGCGCAGTCCCAGTGCAGCCGCTCCTCCGGCAAGCACGAGGCCCGCCGCGACGAGGGCGAGCGGCCAGACGAGCGTTCCCGCCAAGCCGAGACCGCGCAGCGCGAGGAACGCGGCCCAGACGAGCATGACCGCGCCGGCGATCTTGCGCCGCCGCGAGACGCCGGACTCGCCCGGAGCCGGCAGCAGCGCCCACAGAGCGAGGTACGCGACGATGCCTGCGCCGCTCGCGAACGCGAGCAGTGCGAACGTGAGACGGACGAGCGTCGGATCGACGCCCAGTCCGTCGCCGATGCCGCTGCAGACTCCCGCCAGCACGCGGCCGCGCTCCGAGCGCGAGACGCTCGGGAGCGCGACCGGAAGCCGGAGCGGGCTGGTGCTCACCCGCGCTGCACCTTCAGGTTGCCGAGCCCGACGCGTGCATCGAGGACGAGCACCCTGCCGGGCTTCGTCCCGCTCTGCACGACCTTCTCGTGGACGTGCGTGCCGTTGTCCTCGTGGCCGAGCAGCTGCACGTTGCCGGCGCTGGCACGTCCGTCCACGGCGACGGTCACGTCGCGCGGCACGGTCACGATCAGGTTGCCGATCCCGAGCGTCACCTTCACGTGCGTGCTGCCGGCCGGGAAGGTGACGTCCTGCAGGTCGACGCGGAAGTCGCCGATGCCGTGCTCGTAGCTCGAGTCGACGGCGGCGACCGTGACCGGGTGAGTCGTCTCGTCGCCGATGCCCGAGAACAGCGGGACGTGGACGGCGAACGCGAGGGCCAGGGCCGCGAGAACTCCGAGCCCGAGCACGACGACTCCGCCGACGCGCATGCCCGTGAGCGCGCCGATCGCGACGAGCACGCCGAGCCCGAGCGCTGCCGCGGCCAGCACGATCCGCCAGTCGGCGTCGATCGCCCCGGTCGCGTCGAGCAGGCCGACGAGGCCGAGGCCTCCGATCAGCAGTCCGGTGGCCACCGGCAGCAGCGACCGGCGGTGCGGCTTCGGCTCCGCCGGCTGCGCGCTCACGGCGGCAGTGCCCGAGGCGACGGGAGCCGCAGCGGCTTTCCGCGACGAATGGGTGCTCACCTGCCACCACACGATCGCGCCGCCGGCCAGCGCCGCCGCCAGCCAGAGGTTCCCCGGATTCGGCCAGAAGCGGGCCTCGGACAGCGCCAGGATCGCGCCGAACGCGAGCAGCCCGACCCCGATCACGAGCCACGGTCGCTCGCGGTGCTCCTTGATCGCCGTCGCGGCGATCGAGTCGTCCTCGCCGGCGTCGGGGATGACCAGCCAGGCCGCGACGTAGAGCAGGATCCCCGTTCCGCCGGCCAGTGCGAGCGCCACGAACGCGATGCGGTAGACGATCGGGTTGAGGTCGAAGTACTCCCCGAGCCCGGCGGACACGCCGCCGAGCCAGCGGTTCTCGCGGCTGCGCGTCAGCCGCCGCGGCTCGGCCGCGGGGCCCTTGATGGTTTCGGTCGTCTCGGTCACTTCTTCCTCCAGTTCGAATGATCGACTAGAGGATGGCTCGCAGCGGCCTGCGGGACTATCCGGAAAGGCCCTAGAGCGACCCTGAACCTACGTCAGGAACTCCACCGTGGCCTCGACCGGGCCGCGCTCGCGCGGCGCGGGCTCGCGCGCCGGCGGGCCGAGATGGAGCAGCCCCAGCACCCGTTCGCCGTCCGGCACACCGACCGCCTCGCGGCCCGCGGTCGTGCGCAGCACGCCGGGTGTGCGCCAGTACGACGCGAGGCCCCGCTCGGTTGCGGCGAGCAGGACGATGGTCAGCGCCGCGGCGACGGCGCAGACGTCCTCCTCGTCCTGGACGAGACCGCCGGTCAGCGCCGCGGAGACGAGCACGAGCGTCGGCGCCCGGTCGAGCTTCGGCGCCTCCTTCGGGCCGCCGACCTCCTTCAGCCGGGCCAGCGTCTCCGGCCCGAGCACGCGGAAGCGCCACGGCTGCGTGAGATGGTGGTTCGGCGCCAACCGGGCGAGGTCGAACAGCTCCAGCAGCGTCTCGCGCGAAACCGGGTCCGGCCCGAACTCCTTGTGCGTCCGCCGGGCGCGGACGAGCTCCGCGAAGTCCACAGGATCAGCCGAGCTTCGCGGTGACGACGACGTCGACGCCCGCGCGCTCAAGCAGGTTCGAGAACGGGCAGCCCTTGTCGGCCTTGGCGACTGCGGCCTGGAGACCGTCGTCGTCGAGCCCGTCCGCCGTGGCGAGCAGCTCGACGTGCGACGCGACGATCTGGTGGCCCTGCCCCTCGACCTCGTCCATCACGATCAGACAGGTGACTGCGAGCCGGCCGGGCGGCGTGCCCGCCTGCGTCAGCTCGCTCGCGAGCGACATGGTGAGGCAGCCGCCGTGCGCAGCGGCGAGCAGCTCCTCGGGGCTCGTCTTACCCTCAGCGGCTCCGATGCGGGTCGGGAGCGAGAACTCGAGGGCGGTGAAGGCGCCGGTCCCGGCGGTGATCGCGCCGATGCCGCGCGCGACGTTCCCTTCCCAGACGACCTCGGCGGTGCGTTCGATCCTCGGCATCAGCTCTCCTCGGTCGGGACGACGGCTGCGGTGCCGTCGGGGTAGTAGGCCTCGGCGGGCGAGCCCGCGGGACGGAAGACGCCGAGCACCGCCATCTGGTCGGGGCCGGCGTTCTCCAGCGAATGGACGAGCCGCGCCGGCAGGTGGACGCACGAGCCCGGGCGCAGCGGCCGGCTCTCGCCGCCGATGTGCAGCTCGCCGGTCCCGTCGAGTACGTAGACCACCTCGTCGTACTTGTGGAAGTGGTCGGGCGCGCGGCCGACGGGGATGTAGCCGACGAACTGGGTGACGGAGCCGCAGCCCACCTCCGGCGTTGCCAGGAGGCGGAACTCGCGACCGGCCGTCGCGCCGCCGCGCTCCCCCTCGACCTGGACGAGTGCGTGTGTCGTGCCGTTCGCCGGCAGCGGATCGCGGACGACCACGGAGAGGACGTTCAGGCCGGCCGCGTCGTCCACGCGCCAGGCCGTGCCGCGCGCCACGTAGATACCCGTTCCGGCGGCGAGATCGTGGCTCTCGCCCCCGATCGTGGCCACTCCGTGCCCGCCGAGCACGTACAGCACCTCGTCCGCTTCGCCGTCGCGCCGCTCGGACGAGGGCCCGGTGAACCGGAGGGTGCGCTGGTCGAACTCGGCGCAGCCGCGCTCGGCGCAGAAGAACGTCGTCGTCTCGGCGCCGTCGTCCGGGGACGTCTCGGACGCGGCCGTGGAGCTGTCGAGCCAGTACTGCATCTGTGGCACCCTCCGCAGTCGAATTCTGCGGATGAGCCTAGCCGCTGGGTACAGTGCCCCACCCCGGTTTGCGGCACTGCTCCAAACCATAGGCTCCACGGAGCGTCTAAACCGGGGCACATCCACAAGGAGGGACTTTCAGATGCACAGGAGGGTTGGACTGATTGCCGGCGTCGCCGTTCTCGCGGCACTCGCGGTCGTGGCGGCCGCTGCGGCTCGCCCGGCCACACACAAGGTTTCGTCCGCTGCGACGGCGTCGTGCGCGAAGGGCGTGCAGCTCGGCATGCTCGCTCCGATCACGGGCCCGGCGGGCTCGATCGGCGCCGACCAGCTGCACTGGGCGCAGTTCTACGTCAACCGCTGGAACGCGAACAAGAAGAACAAGGTCAAGCTCAAGCTCCAGCAGGGTGACACGCAGCTCGATCCGTCGAAGGCCTCGACTGTTGCACAGTCGTTCGCCTCGAACTCGTCGATCATGGGCGTGATCGGACCGGCCGGCAGTGACGAGGTGCAGGCCGTCGCGCCGATCCTCAAGAAGGCCGGCCTTGCATTCGCCTCCGGCTCGGCGACTCGCGTGTCGCTGACCAACGGCCAGTACAAGGGCTACTTCTTCCGTGACGTCCCGAACGACGGCGTTCAGGGCCCGACCGATGCGAACTACATGTTCAAGACGCTCGGCGTGAAGTCGGGCGACACGGTCATGATCGTGGACGACCAGGAGTCGTACTCGACCGGTCTCGCCGACATCGCCGGCGCCGCACTCGCGGCCAAGGGCGTGAAGGTCGACCGCGAGTCGATCAGCCAGACCGCGACCGACTTCTCGTCGCTCGTGGCCAAGGCCGGCTCGGCGAAGGTCGTGTTCCTGCCGTTCCAGCTCGCCTCGCAGGCTCAGCTGTTCTCGCAGCAGCTGAAGGCGCAGGGCAAGTCGGCGATCGTGTTCGGCACCGACGGCACCTTCGATGCGTCGAAGTTCAGCACCCCGGGCGCGTACATCTCGTTCTTCGCTCCCGACGTGACGACGATCGCGTCCAACGCCGCGCTCGTGGCGGCGTACAACAAGGCGTACCCGGGCGGCACCTCGCCGTTCGGCGCTCCGAACTACGTGCTCGCCCAGATGTACTCGTCGGCGATCACGACGGCGTGCAAGGACGGCAGGATCAGCCGCGCCGAGGTGCGGAAGGACCTGGCGAAGGTCAAGCTCCCCAAGACGATCTTCGGCAGCCCGGTCAGCTTCACCTCCAGCGGCGACGTCGCCGGGGCGAAGTTCTTCATCTTCAAGATCCAGAGCGACGGCAGCTACAAGACCGTCGGCTAGCTCGCTGTAGTACCGGTCATCTGACGGGGCGCGGTTGCGTTGCAGCCGCGCCCCGTTCAGCATGGTGAGTCCCGATGAACTGGAATCTCCTCGTCACCGAGCTGGTCGTGGGCATCACCCAGGGCAGCGTTTATGCCCTGATCGCCCTCGGCTACTCGATGGTGTACGGGATCCTCAAGCTGCTGAACTTCGCGCACGGCGACATCTACATGGTCGGCGCGTTCATCGGCTTCGGCTTGATCACCGTCTTCGGCGGCGCGACCGCGCTCAGCATCAACATCGCCGTCCTGATCGTGCTGATGCTCGTCAGCGCCATGCTCGGCGGCGGCCTGCTCGGGGTGATGATCGAGCGCTTCGCGTACCGGAGGTTGCGCAACGCTCCACGCATCGCGCCGCTGATCACCGCGATCGGGGTCTCGTTCTTCCTCGAGAACGCCGCGCAGCTCGTGCTCGGCCCGCAGTACCAGAGCTACGACAGCTACAGCTGGAACAACGGCTCGCTCTGGTCGAACGGCTTCACGCTTCCGAGCGGCGTCCACGTCGCGGTCGCGCAGATACTCGTCGTCGTCGGCACGCTCGTGCTCGTCGTCCTCCTGACGTACTTCGTGCGGCGGACGCAGACGGGCAAGGCGATCCGGGCGACGTCATTCGACCGCGAGGCGGCGTCGATGATGGGCATCGACGTCGACCGCGTGATCGTCGTGACGTTCTTCATCGGCTCGGCGCTCGCCGGCGCGGCCGGCGTGTTCAACTGCCTCGTGTACCAGCAGCTCTGGCCGCTGATGGGCTTCCAGGCCGGGCTGTTCGCGTTCACCGCCGCCGTCGTCGGCGGGATCGGCAACCTCCCGGGCGCCGTGGTCGGAGGACTCGTGATCGGGCTCACGTCGTCGCTCGCGACGGGGTACATCTCCTCGACGTTCTCGCAGGCGATCGTCTTCGTGCTCCTGATCGCCGTGATGATCGTGCGGCCGAGCGGACTGCTCGGGAAAGCGGCGGTGCAAAAGGTCTGATGGACGGCGGACGCGAGATTCCGAACATCCCTGGGCGCCCCGACGAGGGGGAGCCCGGGATCCGCGTCGGCGTCGACGACTGGGTCGCGACGCACGAGCAGCGGCACGAGCACCGCCGCGGGCCGCTCGGGCGGATCCAGCGCGAGCTCGAGCGTGCACCGCGGCCGGCGTTCTATGCGGCGTTCGGGATCGCGGCCGCGCTGCTACCCGCGTTCACGAGCAACGGCTACATCATCCGCGTCGGCTTCGACACGCTCATCTACATGCTGCTCTGCCTCGGGCTGAACGTCGTTGTCGGCTACGCGGGGCTGCTCGATCTCGGCTACGTCGCGTTCTACGGAACCGGCGCGTACATCTTCGCCATGCTCGCCTCGCCGAAGTTCGGGCTGCACTGGGACACGCTCTTCGTCGTTCCGATCGCGGTCGTCCTCACCGGGCTCCTCGGCCTCCTCGTCGCGCTGCCGTCGCGGCGGCTGATCGGCGACTACCTCGCCATCGTGACGCTGTTCTTCGGACAGCTGTGGGTGTCGGTGATGCAGAACGGGAGCCGCATCTCGCTGCTCGGCTTCGGTCACCACAGCTGGGATCTGACCGGAGGGCCGAACGGGATCGTGAACATCGACAACTGGGACCTCGCCGGTCTGAAGGTCTCCTCGGTGCAGGGCTACTACTACGCCGCGCTGATCGTCTTCCTCGTCTCGTTGTTCGCCGTCTACCTCATCGACATCTCGCGCACCGGGCGCGCGTGGAAGTCATTGCGCGAGGACCCGCTCGCGGCGGAGTTGATGGGGATCCCCGTGAACCGGCTGAAGCTCGTTGCGTTCACCGTGTCGGCCGCGATCGGCGGGCTCGCAGGCACCCTGTTCGCCGCCCTCAACACCGCCGTGTTCTCGGCGGACTTCAGCACGTCGACGCTGATCATCATCTACGCCATGCTCATCCTCGGCGGCGCCGGCAGCCTCGGCGGCGTGATCGTCGGCGCGTTCGTCGTCAACGTGTCTCTCGAGGCGCTGCGCACGCCGGGCCACGCGACCTGGATCTTCTACATCCTGATCCTCGGAGCGTTGATCGCGAAGGTGCGACCGTGGAAGTGGCTGTTCATCGTGGTCGGCGGCACGGTCGGGCTCGGCTATCTCCTCACCGCGATCGCGAACCAGTGGTTCCCGCGCTGGACGGCCGGCGCGCCGACGATCGGCGGCTGGCTCGGCGAGTGGCTCGACCAGTGGGTGCTGCACCCGTCGAACCCGGAGATGATCGGCAACATCGCCTTCATCCTCCTCGTCTTCGCCGTGCTCGGACTGACGCTGCTGCACGGCTGGAAGCTGTGGCTGGCGATGATCCCGACGCTCTATCTCGCCTGCTTCACCTGGCAGAACCGACTCGTCGTCGAGCCGAGCATCACGCGCCTGATCCTTGTCGGCGTGATCCTCATCGTGCTGATGAACGCGCGGCCGCAGGGGCTGCTCGGCACCGCCAGCGTGGAGATCGCCTGATGGCAGAGAAGCTGCTCGACCTGCAGAACATCTCCAAGTCCTTCGGCGGGCTGCGGGTGATCCACGAGCTCGACCTGCACGTGGACGACGGCGAGATCGTCAGCGTGATCGGCCCGAACGGCGCGGGCAAGACGACGCTGTTCAACCTGATCACCGGCGTGTACCGCCCGGACTCCGGCGACATCCGCTTCGCGAACGAGAGCCTGCTGGGGCTGGAGGCGCACCAGATCACCGCGCGCGGCATCGCCCGCACCTTCCAGACGCTGCGTCTGTTCCTGAACATGACGGTCAAGGAGAACGTGATGGCCGCCGCGTACTCGCATACGCACGCGGGCATCCTCCGCTCGATCCTGCGCACGCCCGGCATGCGGCGCGAGGAAAAGGAGATCCAGGCGCTCGCGGAGGACCGGCTGTCGTTCTTCGGCCAGCGGCTGATGGGCTACCGGTGGGACCAGCCGGCGTACAGCCTCTCGTACGCGAACCGGCGGCGACTCGAGATCGCGCGCGCGACCGCGACGAAACCGCGCCTGCTGCTGCTCGACGAGCCTGCCGCCGGGATGAATCCCGTCGAGACGCACGAGATCACCGAGCTGATCGCGCGGCTGCGTTCGGAGGGCGGGTACACGATCCTCGTGATCGAGCACGACATGCACGTGGTCGAGGGGATCTCCGACCGGGTGATCGCGCTCGACCACGGCGAGAAGATCTCCGAGGGGACGTTCGAGCAGGTCGCCACCGACCCGCGCGTGGTCGAGGCGTATCTCGGCACGTCGGCCACGAACACGAAATGAGCACGGAACCGCTGCTGCGGCTCGACGCCGTCGACACGTTCTACGGCCAGATCCACATCCTCCAGGGACTGACCCTCGAGGTAAGTGCCGGCGAGCTCGTCTGCCTGCTCGGCGGCAACGCCTCCGGCAAGTCGACCACGCTGAAGACGGTGCTCGGCATCGTGCAACCGCGCAACGGGTCGGTGCGGTTCGCCGGCGAGGACGTGACGAAGCGCTCGACGAGCTATCGGATCCGCAAGGGCATGGCGATCGTCCCGGAGAATCGCCGCCTGTTCGGGCCGATGACCGTGCTCGAGAACCTGCAGATGGGCGCGTACCTGCACGGCGGAGGAACGAAAGAGGACTTCGATCGCGTCTACACGCTGTTCCCGCTCCTGCACGAACGGCGCGCGCAGCTGGCCGGCACGCTCTCGGGCGGCGAGCAGCAGATGGTGGCGATGGGCCGCGCGCTGATGGCAAAGCCGCAGCTCCTGCTGATGGACGAGCCGTCGATGGGGCTCGCGCCGATCCTCGTGGAGCGGAGCTTCGAGATCATCAAGCAGGTGAACGACTCCGGCGTCGCCATGCTCGTGGTCGAGCAGAACGCGAACGTCTCGCTCTCCATCGCCGACCGCGGCTACGTCCTCTCGACGGGGCGGCTGGTGCTGGAGGGGAAGGCCGCCGACCTGCGGGAGGACGAGGACCTTCGCAAGGCGTATCTCGGCCGCTAGCGTCGCGCGCGCAGGTGCCAGGCACCTCGCAGCTCGCAGGTGCCTGGCACCTGAGGGCCTTGAAGTACCAGGCACTTCGATACGACTTGGTGACGGGTGGGACGGGGAGGACGGCTCGACGCGCTAGCCTTCGGGCATGAGAGAACTGTTGCCTGACATCGACCGCTGGCGGGCGAAGGGCGAGAAGGTGGCGATCGCGACCGTGGTGGCCACGCGGAAGTCCGCGCCGCGGCCGGTCGGCTCGAAGCTCGCGGTCAGCGAGAGCGGCGAGCTCGCGGGTTCCGTCTCCGGCGGGTGCGTCGAGAGCGACGTCTGCCTCGTCGCGCAGGAGGTGCTTGCGGGCGGTGAGCCGCGGCTCCTCTCGTACGGAATCACCGACGACATGGCGCTGACCATCGGGCTGCCCTGCGGCGGCGAGATCGACGTCTTCGTCGAGCCGCTCGATTGAGCGTCTACGCCGAGCTGCACACGATCGTCGAGGAGGGCGGCCGCGCCGTCGTCCTCACGGTCGTCAGCGGACCGGGTACCGGAGCGAAGCTGCTGGTGCGCGAGGACGGCAGCACCGTCGGCGACGGGCCGGCCGACCTTGCGGCACTGGCGCCCGACGCGCTGCGCCGTGGGCGGAGCCACGTGATCGAGCACGGCGAGTCGACGGTGTTCGCGGACGTCTTCGGGCCGCCGGCGCGGCTGCTCGTGATCGGCGCGATCGACACGTCGGAGTCGCTCTGCGCGGCAGCGAAGCTGCTCGGCTGGACGACGATCGTCGCGGATGCGCGCGCGCGGTTCGCAACGCGCGAGCGGCTGCCGAGCGCGGACGAGATCATCGTCGCGTGGCCCGACGAAGCGCTCGCGCAGGTGAAGCCGGACCTCGGCACCGCCGTGGTCGTGCTCACCCACGACGACAAGTTCGACCTGCCCGCGCTGAGCGGTGCGCTCGCCACGGAGGCGTTCTACATCGGCGCGCTCGGGTCGCGCCGCAACCAGGAGCGCCGCCGCGAGCGGCTGATCGAGAACGGCGTCGCCGAAGCCGACATCGACCGGATCGCCGGTCCCTGCGGGCTCGATCTCGGCGCCGACTCTCCGGCCGAGACGGCCATGTCGATCCTCGCCGAGATCCTCGCCGTGCGTGCGGGCCGGACCGGCGGCCCGCTCAAGACGGCGAAGACGCGGATCCACGTGGAGCCGCACGAGCCCGCCGTCACCTCCTAATCGCGACACCGGGCTCGCGACGCACGTAGGATCGCGGCGATGCTGCTGCGCGAGGTCGAATACGCGAAGCCGTCGTCCGTCGAAGAGGCCCTGACCATCCTCGCGGCGAACGACGGGGCGCGAGCGCTCGCGGGCGGCCAGACGATCGTGAACGTGATGAAGGCGCGCGCGGCGTCGCCCGACGCGCTCGTCGACCTGAACGGAATCGGCGAGCTCAAGGGCATCGAGCTCGGCGCCGACGGCACGCTCTCGATCGGTCCGATGACGACGTATACGGAGATCTGCGACTCGGCCGAGGCCCGGGCGCGGCCGATTCTCGGCGAGGTCTGCGCCCAGATCGCCGACGTGCAGGTCCGCAACCGCGGCACGATCGGCGGCAACATCTGCGCCAACGACCCGACGAACCATCTCCCGCCGCTGCTCGCGGCGATCGGCGCGCAGATGACCATCTCCGGCGCGGGCGGCGAGCGCGTCGTGCCGGCCGAGGAGTTCTTCATCGGCGTGTACCTGACCGCGGTCGGGCCCGGCGAGCTGCTGACGCGGATCACGATTCCCGCGGGCAAGGCCGACGGCTTCGCCGCGGTCACGCTCGGTGCCGACGGCACGTGCATCGCGAACGCCGCCGCGAGCCTGAACGGCTCGCTGCGCGTCGCGGTGGGCTGCGTCGGCGCGGTCCCCGTGGTCGTGCATCCGTCCTCGTCGGACGACGATGCCGTGCGCGAAGCAGTGCGCGGCGCCGGCATCGATCCGCCGTCCGACGTCCATGCGTCCGCCGAGTATCGGCTCCATCTGGCCGAGGTGCTGTCCGTCCGTGCGGCGCACCAGGCTGCCGGGAGGGCGGGTAGCTGATGCTGGCGTCGTCGCGGGCGATCACGGTCACGATCAACGGCACCGAGTACGAGCGCGAGGTGGAGGCGCGGAAGCTGCTCATCCACTTCATCCGCGACGACCTCGACCTGACCGGCAGCCACATCGGCTGCGACACGGGCAACTGCGGCGCCTGCTCCGTGATCGTCGACGGCGTGCTCGTGAAGAGCTGCATGATGCTGGCCGTCCAGGCCGACGGCTCGTCGATCGAGACGGTCGAGGGTCTGGCCGAGTCCGGCGAGCTGACGCCGCTGCAGCAGTCCTTCAGCGACCATCACGCGCTCCAGTGCGGCTACTGCACACCGGGGATGCTGATGAGCGCGACCGCGTTGCTGCGCGCGAATCCCAGCCCGTCCGAGGCCGAGGTCAAGAAGGGCCTGCAGGGCAACATCTGCCGCTGCACCGGCTACTGGAACATCATCGAGGCCGTGCAGGCAGCCGGGAAATGAGCGACGCCAGCAACACGGTCGTCACGCCGGAGAAGGTCGAGGCGCCGCAGAAGGGCTGGGCCGGCCAGAGCGTCCCGCGCAAGGAGGACAAGCGGCTCGTCGAGGGCGAGGGCGTCTTCGTCGACGACATCAAGCGGCACGGAATGGGCTACATCTTCTTCGTGCGCTCGCCGTACGCGCACGCGCACATCACCTCGATCGACGTCTCCAAGGCGGAGTCGATCAAGGGCGTCCACGGGACGCTCACCGGCGAGGAGGTGGCGGCGCTCACCGATCCGTTCTTCCAGCTGTCGACGCCGCCGGGCGCGCACCTGAAGGATTTCGCGCTCGCAGTCGGCAAGGTGCGCTACGTCGGCGAGGCGGTCGTCGCGGTCGTCGCCGAGACGCGCGAGCTCGCGCGCGACGCCTCCGAGCTGGTCGAGGTCGAGTACGAGCCGCTCGACGCCGTCGTCGACGCGCGACACGCGCAGGACGGCGGCGCGCCGGTGCTCCACGACGACTCGGGCTCGAACCTGATGTGGGAGGGCCTGTACGAGTGGGGCGACCTGGACGCGGCGTTCGCCGAGGCGGACAAGGTGGTGAAGATCTCCGAGCTGCACTTCCACCGCTTCAACTCGACGCCGCTCGAGACCGACGGCGCGCTCGTCGAGTTCAACCGCGGTACCGGCCAGTGGACGATCTACACGAACAACCAGTTCCCCGGATTCGCCGCGATCATGATGGGCCCGGCCATGCGCACCGGCCTGGACAAGCTGCGCTTCGTCACGCAGGACATCGGCGGCGGCTTCGGCAACAAGATCACCTCGCACCCGCAGCTCGTCGCGTGCTGCCTGCTCGCGCGCAAGCTCAACCGCGCCGTGCAGTGGACGGAGTGGCGCACCGACTTCCACCTGTCCATGTCGCACGGAAACGAGCGCTGGTTCCACGACACCGAGGTCGCCGTAAAGAACGACGGCACGCTGCTCGGGTTCCGGACGAAGGCGCTCGACGATGCGGGTGCGTGGCTGCGCTACGAGCCGCTCGGCGGCGTGATCTGGGCGCAGGTGACGCCGGGCATGTACCGCTGGCGCAACATCCGGCTCGAGTTCACGCAGGTGGCGACGAACAAGGCTCCCGTCTCGCCGAACCGCGGCTACTCGCGCATGCAGCACCTCTGGTTCACCGAGCGCGTGATCGACATCGTCGCGCACGAGCTCGGGCTCGATCCCGTCGAGGTGCGGAAGAAGAACTACATCCGCGTCGAGGACATGCCGTACGAGACGCCGAACGGCTGCGTCTACGACTCCGGCGACTACGCGCAGATGCTCGACATCGCGCTCGACCTGATCGGCTACGACGGTCTCGAGGAACGCAAGCAAGAGGCGGCAACGCGCGGGAAGCTGCTCGGCCTCGGCATCGGCTCGACGCTCGACTCCGGCACGAACAACTTCGGCCAGTCGCGGATGATCAACCCGGAGCTGCAGTTCTCCGGAAACAACGAGGTCGCGACGGTCAAGCTGGACATCTTCGGCGAGATCGTCGTCACCCTCGGCACGACGCCGCAGGGCCAGGGCCACGAGACGACGGCGGCGCAGGTCGTCGCCGACATCCTCCAGTGCTCGCCCGACGACGTGCACGTGCGCGCCGGCCACGACAGCTACTGGAACTCGCACGCCGGCTTCTCCGGCACCTACGCGTCGCAGTTTGCGGTGACGGGACTCAGCGCGGTGAAGGGCGCGACGGAGATGCTCGCCGCGGAGATCAAGAAGCTCGCGTCCGCGATCTTCGGCGGCGTACCGGTCGAGGCGCTCGAGCTCGCCGACGGCGGCGTGCGCATCGCGGAGAGTCCCGACGCGTTCCTCCCGTTCATGGCCTGCGGCGCGATCATCAACGCGAACAATGCCGGCCTGCCGGACGATCTCGGCGTCACGCTCAACTGCCGCTACGTCTACCGGCCGCCGTTCCAGGTGCCCGACGTGGAGAAGAAGTTCGGCAATCTCACCTTGACGTACGCGGCGCAGGTGCACGTCGCAGTGATCGAGATCGATCCTGAGACGGGCTACTACGACATCGTCGACTACGCCGCCGTCGACGACTGCGGCAAGCGGATCAACCCCCAGATCGTCGAGGGCCAGGTGATGGGCGCGACCGCGCAGGCGCTCGGCGCCGCCGTGCACGAGACGTTCGAGTACGACGAGGACGGGAACCTGCTCACGCCCAACTTCTACGACTACCACGTGCCGCACGCGCTCGACATGCCGCCGCTGAAGACCGGCAACATCGAGAGCCCGTCGCCGTTCACGCCGCTCGGCACGAAAGGCATGGGCGAAGGCGGCGGCGCCGGCATCCACGCGGTGTGCGCCGCGGTGCAGGATGCGCTGCGTGGCCACGGCGACGCGATCGTGTGGGACAGCCACAACCCGTACCACCGCGTCTGGGACATGCTGCGCAATCCGGAGAAGACCCGTGAAGGAGTGACCGTTTCGTGAATGTCGAGGGCGAGCGCATCTTCGCCGCGCCGCGGGCGACCGTCTGGCACGTGCTGAACGATCCGGCGTCGATGGCGAAGACGATGCCGGGAGTCGAGAGCTTCGACGTCCAGGACGACAAGCACTGGACCGCACAGGTGAAGATCCCACTCGGTCTCGGCGGCCTGAAGATGAAGATCGCCATGGAGAAGACGGAGGAGCGCGAGCTCGAGTACGCCGCGATGAAGATGAAGGGCCAGGGCGTCGGCGCGATGATGAACATGCAGACGACGTTCGAGCTCTCCGACGCGCCGGACGGCGCCACCAAGATGATCTGGGGCGCCGAGGTGCACATCGCCGGCCCGGTCGGCTCGATGGGCCAGCGCGTGCTGCAGCCGATCATCAACCAGCAGGTGGAGGGCGTGCTCGGCGCGCTCGACACGCAGGTGCAGGAGGCGTTGAGCGCCGGCTCGAGCTGATGGCGGTTCCGTTCAGGATCGGCGTGATGCAGCTGACGATGGAGCCGCTCGACGAGATGCTCGCGTCCGCGCGCGCGATGGACGAGGCGGGGATGGACACGATCTGGCTCGCCGAGGCGTACCCGTGGTGGCGCAAGCACGGGATGGAGGCGCGCTCGTCCACGGTCGTCTCCGCGCTGATGGCGCGTCATACGGAGCGGCTGACGATCGGCTGGGGGATCATCTCGCCGTTCACGCGCCATCCCGTGCAGGTGGCGATGGATGCGCGCGTCGTGCAGGAGGCGGCCGGCCCGAACCGGTTCATCATCGGCTTCGGCACCTCGAAGATCTTCCTCAACAACGCCGGCATGCAGACGAACAAGACGCTCGGACCGATGCGCGACGCTGTGGAGATCGTCCGCGGCGTGCTCGGCGGCGAGGCGTTCCGGTACGAAGGGACGACGTGGAACGCGGACGTTCCCGCGCTGCAGGCCGACGCCCACACGCCGCGCGGCGTGCCGCCGGTATACGTCGCGGCGACCGCGCCGAAGATGCAGCAGCTCGCCGGCGAGATCGCCGACGGCTGCCTCACGCCGTCGATCACCACTCCCAGGTTCGTCCGCTACACCTGCGAGAACGTGAACGCGGACATCGACATCGGCTGCACCGTCGTCGCCTCGATCCACGAGACCGACCGCGACGCGGGCCGTGACGGTGCGCGCGAGATCGCCGGCATGTACCTCGCCAACAAGGTGCAGAACATCCAGGGCTCGGCCGATACGCTGCTCGACCTCGCCGGGATCGAGCAGGACGAGATCCGCCCCGTCGCGGACGCGATGGAGCAGGGTGGGCGGCTCGCGGCGAAGGCTCAGGTCTCCGACGCGCTGCTGGACAAGTGCAAGCCGATCGCGGGCACGCCGGCCGACTGCATCGCCGCGATCGATGAGTACCGCGACGCAGGTTGCACGCACGTCATGCTCGAGCTCTGGGGCGCGAACCGCCACGAGCAGATCCGGCTCTTCGGCGAGCAGGTCCTGCCGCACGTTCGGTCGTGAGCGCCGTCGCCGTCAACCGTGACCGGCTCGTCGACACGGCGAGCGCGATGATCGGCGTCCACAGCTTCACGGGCGACGAGCAGAGCATGGCGGAGCTGATGGTCTCGCTGTACGAGGGGATGGGCCTGCACGTGCAGTGGCAGCAGGTGGAGGACGGCCGCGCCAACGCGCTGGGAATCTGGGCCGGCGCGGGCGGCGGCAAGTCGCTGATGTTCAACGGGCACATGGACACGTCGTACTCCGGCCGCGAGCCGTGGCTGAAGGACGTGCCGGGCTTCCAGCCGAAGGCATTCGTCGAGGGGGACCGCCTGTACGGGCTCGGCATCTCCAACATGAAGGGCGCGCTCGCCTGCTACGTCGAGGCCGTGCGCGCGCTGCAGGACGCGGGCGTGCGCCTGCGCGGCGACGTGCTGATCGCCGCGGTCTGCGGCGAGATCGAGAAGACGCAGTAGGGCGACGCGGCCGGCGCGCAGTATCGCGGCTACGCGGCGGGCACGCGCTATCTCGTCTCGCACGGCGGCGTCGCCGACATGTGCCTGCTCGGCGAGCCGACCGAGGGCAAGGTCGTGCTCGGCCACTTCGGCTCCCTCTGGCTGCGCATCCGCGTGCAGGGCAACTTCATCCACACCGCGTTCAGCGAGGGCAAGCGCGGGGAGAACTCGATTCTGCGGATGCACCGCGTAATGGACGCCGTGCAGGAGTGGATCCCGACCTGGGAGGACGATCCGTCCAACGCGTACGGCGGCGCGAAGGCGATCGTCGGCGTGGGCGCGGTCGAGGGCGGGTTCGGGTGGCGCGTCTCGCGGACGCCGCACCACACGGATCTGTTCCTCGACGTGCGCGTGCCGCCGACGAAGCCGATGGGCGTCGCCCGCGGCGAGGTGCTCGACTTCGTGCGGGCGCTGGCGGAGCGGTTCCCGGACTACGGCGTCGAGGGCGAGGTCTACGTCACCGCTCCCGGCGCGGAGATCGAGGAGGGGCACGAGCTGGTGCAGGCGATCGACGCGGCACACGAGCAGGTCTTCGGCGACAAGCCGGGCCGCGACGTCACGCGCTGGTTCAGCGACGCGTCCGCGCTCACGCGCTACGGCGTCCCGACGGTCAACTACGGCACCTCGACCGGGCTGATGGACGTCGAGCGCGGCGAGAACCTCGACATCGACGGGCTCGTGAAGACCGCGGAGACGTACGCACTCGTGGCGATGAAGGTGTGCGGGGTCGCATGACGGACGTCTACTCCCTGCCGCCGGACCTGCCGGTGCCGGAGGACGACGGCGCCGCCGACCATCTGACCGGGCTGGAGCTGCCGGACCTCGAGCTCGAGTCGTCGCAGGGCACGGTCAATGTTCGCGACTTCGGCGTGATCTACGTGTACCCGCGCTCCGGCAAGCCCGGCGTGCCGCTGCTGCCCGGCTGGGACGAGACGCCCGGCGCGCGCGGCTGCACGCCGCAGTCGTGCGCGTTCCGCGACGCGTTCCCGGACTTCGGCGTCCCCGTTGCGGGGCTTTCCGCGCAGAGCCTCGAAGACCAGGTCGAGTTCGCCGAGCGCAACAACATGCCGTACCCGGTCATCTCCGATCCGGACCGGCGGCTCGGCGCCGCACTGCACCTGCCGACGTTCGAGATCGCCGGGCTCACCCTGTACAAGCGCATCACACTCGCCGCCGAGAATGCCCGGATCGTGAAGGTCTTCTATCCCGTCTTCCCGCCGGACGCGAACGCCGGCGACGTGCTCGCCTGGTTGCGGCAGCGATGAAGCTCGTCACCTACGACGACGGCAAGGTTGGGCGGATCGACGGCGAGGAGATCGTCCGTCTGAACGTGCCGACGATGCGCGAGTACTTCGAGCGCGGCGGCGCCGACGACGCGGGCGAGCGCACGCCGCTCGCCGGCGCGACGCTCCGCGCGCCGATCGTCCCGAAGAAGTTCTTCCACACCGCCGGCAACTTCCGCGAGCACGAGGAGGAGTCGAAGAACGTCGCGTGGTCGCACGAGATCGCGCCGTGGATCGTCTTCTTCCAGAACGTCGACGCGATCGTCGGCCCCGACGAGCCGGTCATCTACCCGGAGCACCTGACGGAGGAGCTCGACTACGAGCTCGAGCTGGCCGTGATCATCGGCAAGTCCGGCAAGTGGTTCGGGCCGGAGGAGGCGATGGACTACGTCGCCGGCTACGTCATCTTCAACGACATCACCGCGCGCGACATCCAGCGGCGCGAGATGCGGTCCGGCGTCTTCTCGTTCTGCAAGGCGATCGACACCTTCTGCCCGCTCGGCCCGTGGATCGTCACCGCGGACGAGATCCCCGACCCGCACGATCTCGCGATGACGCTGCGCGTGAACGGCGAGACGCGGCAGACGTCGCACTCGGGGCGGATGTCCACGACCATCCCGGAGATCCTCAGCCACTATTCGGCGCTCGGCTACTCGGCGGGCGACGTGCTCTCGACCGGCACGGTCAGCGGCGTCGCCGGCTTCAGCGAGGACGCGGCTTCCCTCTATCTGAAGCCCGGAGACGTGATCGAGGCGGAGATCGAGAGGATCGGCGTGCTGCGCAATCCCGTGATCTCGTGGCAGGACGGCCACGGCACTGCCGCGCCGCCGCGCGTGCGCTGGTAGAAGGAGGCCCGTGGCAGGCAAGCGGAAAGCGTTCATCACCGGGATCACCGGCCAGGACGGCTCGTACCTGGCGGAGATCCTGCTGGAGAAGGGCTACGACGTGTACGGGATGATCCGCCGGTCGAGCTCGTTCAACACGGCGCGGATCGACCACATCTTCGGCGACGTCGAGCTCGTCTTCGGCGACCTGACCGACGGCTCGGTGTTGAACCAGCTGATGCGCACGATCCGCCCCGACGAGGTGTACAACCTCGGCGCGCAGAGCCACGTGCGCGTGAGCTTCGACGTCCCCGAGTACACCGCCGATGCCGACGCGATGGGGACGCTGCGCCTGCTCGACGCGATCCGGGAGGAAGGCGTCGAATGTCGCTTCTACCAGGCGTCGTCGAGCGAGATGTTCGGCCAGGCGGCGGAGATCCCGCAGCGCGAGACGACGCCGTTCCATCCGCGCAGCCCGTACGGCGTGGCCAAGGTGTTCAGCTACTGGATCACCCGCAACTACCGCGAGGCGTACGGCATGTACGCGGTGAACGGGATCCTTTTCAACCACGAGTCGCCGCGGCGCGGGCCGACGTTCGTCACCCGGAAGATCACGCGTGCGGTCGGCGCGATCCTGCGCGGCGAGCAGAGCGACCTGAAGCTCGGCAACCTCGATGCGCGGCGCGACTGGGGCTTCGCGCGCGACTACATGGAGGGCGCGTGGATGATGCTCCAGGCGGACGAGCCGGACGACTTCGTGCTCGCCACCGGCGAGACGCACTCGGTCGAGGACTTCCTCGAAGAGGCGTTCACGTACGCGGGGCTCGACTGGCGCGACTACGTGAAGATCGACCCGCGCTACTTCCGCCCGTCCGAGGTCGACATCCTCATCGGCGACTACTCGAAGGCGAAGGAGAAGCTCGGCTGGGAGCCGGCCGTCCTGTTCCAGGAGCTCGTCCGGATGATGGTCGACGCCGATCGCGTGCGCAGCAGCACCGAGGAGAACTACGTGTGACCTGGCCGCGCGACGACGCGAAGCTCGACCGCGTCCGCGCGCTGATCGCGGAGGAGGGGCTCGACGCGGTCGTCGTGCGCGCCCCGGACAACGTCCTCTACCTAACGAACTTCTGGGGGATGAAGGGCTACGACGCGTGTGTCTTCCCGCGCGAGGGCGAGCCGGTGCTGATCTGCCTCGAGGCGTCGGCGGAGGATGCGGAGCGGACAGCGTGGACGCAGGAGGTGCGGTACGTCCGCGGCTACGACGAGACGGATCCGCGGCCGCCGCTCGCGCGGACGCTGGAGGCGGCGCTCGACGCGGCGCGGGGTTTCGGGCGCGTGGGGCTGGAGCTGTCGCTCGGCACGCAGGCGTCCGACCGGATGGTCGGCGAGCCGACGACGTTCACCAAGGCGTGGTTCGACGCGTTCCCGGACGCGGCCGACGCGACGCCGCTGCTCGCGCGGGCCCGCTCGATCAAGACGGCGCAGGAAGTCGAGCGGATGCGTCTCGCGAACGAGATCGCGGCGGCGGCAATGGATCACGTGCGTGAGCATCTGCGCCCGTTCATGAAGGAGTCGGAGGCGGCCGCGCTCTGGCAGAGCTACGTCCACGGCGCCGGCACCGGCTGGCACGGCAAGGTCGAGCTCGCGCTGCCGTTCTCGCTCGTCTGGTCGGGGCCGGGGATCAAGACGTTCACGGCCACCGGCGACCTGCCGGTGCGCGAGGGCGAGCCCGTGCTGTTCGAGATCTGGGTCTGCGCCGACGGCTACTGGGCCGACCACACCAAGAATCTGGTCCTCGCGCAACTACGCGAGGACTATCAAGAGCTGGAGAGCGCGTTGATGAAGGTCTACGCGTCTGCGCTCGACTTCATCCGCCCCGGCGCGTCGATGGCGGAGTTCGACCGGCTCGTCCGCGAAGGGATCGCCGCGGCGGGCTATCCGGGCCAGCCGACGCATCCGATCTGTCACGGCGTCGGCGCGCGCGCGCACGAGCCGCCGTATCCGCACCAGGCCGGCGGCGGCACGTTCGAGGAGGGAATGGTGCTCGCGATCGAGCCCGGCATGTACTGGGACGGCGGCGGCGGGCTGCGCGTCGAGGACAACTTCCTGATCACGGCGACGGGCGCCGAGAAGCTCTCGCCGTTTCCCGACGGGATCGTGAGCTGCGGTTGACCGAGATCTGGACGGGCGCGATGAACGACCCGTACCGCGTCGGCGGCAGCGTCGGCCTGTACGACACGACGCTGCGCGACGGCGAGCAGACCGTCGGCGTCGTGCTCGACCCGGAGCAGAAGCTCGAGATCGCGCGGCTGCTCGACGAGCTCGGCATCGACCGGATCGAGGCCGGGTTCCCGCGCGTCTCGCAGGACGACTGGGACGCCGTTGCGTTGATCGCAGGCGCGGGGCTGCGTGCGCAGGTGTGGGGCTTCTCGCGTGCCGTGCCGGCGGATCTCGAGGCGCTCGTCGAGCTCGGCGTGACCGCGTCGGTGATCGAGTCTCCGATCTCCGACCTGAAGCTGGCGGCGATCGGCGTCGACCGGGAGAAGATGCTCGGGCGGATCACCGACGCGATGCGCTTCGCGGCCGAGCACGGGATCCACGCCGCGTTCTTCGGAGTCGACTCGACCCGCGCCGAGCCGGATTTCTACGAGCGCGTGTACGTCTCCGCGGTCGAGGCCGGCGCGCGCGAGGTCGTCGTGGTCGACACGTTGGGGATCGCGTCGCCCGAGGCGGTGGCGGATCTCGTCGGCAGGACGGTGGAATGGGTCGGGCCGGATGTCCCGGTGCACTTCCACGGGCACAACGACTTCGGGCTCGCGACGGCGTCGGCAGTCGCAGCCGTCCGCGCGGGCGCGAGCTGGGTGCACGGGACGATCAACGGCATGGGCGAGCGCGCCGGCAACGCGAACCTCGGCGAGGCGGCGCTGACGCTGCGTGCGCTGTACGGCGTCGAGTCGAATCTGCGCTTGGATCGCATTCGCGACGTGTCAGAGCGCGTCCGCGAGCTGTCGGGCTATGCGCTCGAGCCGTGGAAGCCGGTGACGGGCGAGACGCTGTTCCGGCGCGAGTCCGGTGCGGTCGCGTCGCAGTTCCACGATCCGCCGTCGATCGAGCCGTACTCGTCGGCGCTCGTCGCAGCCGAGCGGGGCATCGTGCTCGGGAAGAAGAGCGGCATCGACTCGATCCGGATCAAGGCCGAGGAGCTCGGGCTCGACGTTCCGGAGGAGCGGCGCGCCGAGGTGCTCGCGCAGGTCAAGGAGCTGGGCGCCCGCAAGCGGGGGCTCGTAACCGACGACGAGTTCAGGGCGCTCGTCGCACATGGCTGAGTTCGACGCCGTCCTCGTCGGCAGCGGCGTCAACGCGCTCGCGTGCGGCGCGCTGCTCGCACGTGACGGCTGGCGCGTGTGCGTGCTCGAGCGGAACGACTGGCTCGGCGGCGCGATCCGCACCGCGGAGATCACCGAGCCGGGCTACCACCACGATGTCTTCAGCGCGTGGCATCCGCTCTGGGTCGGCGGCGCCGCGCACGCACAGCTCGGCGACGACCTCGCGGCGCGCGGGCTCGAGTACCTCAACACGGAGCTGCCGACTGCGACGGCGTTCCCGGACGGCGAGTCGGCGTTTCTGTTGCGCAACGCTGAAGGGAACGCTCGCGAGCTTGGAGTGGAGTGGCCCGGCGTGCTCGAACGCTTCTTCCCGAACGCGGACCTGGCGTTCGGCCTGCTCGGCACGGAGTTGTGGGGGGCGGGCGGGCTCGGGCTCGCGACGAAGGCGTTCCGGCGGCTCGGGCGGACCGGCTCGGCCGCATTCGCCGGCGAGCTGCTGCAGACGAGCCGCGACTGGCTCGAGACGACGTTCGCGTCGGAACGGGCGCACGGTCTGCTTGCGCCGTGGGTGCTCCACACCGGGCTCGGTCCCGATGCCGCGTCGTCGGGATTCATGACGCAGGTGATCGCGGTGGCGGTGCAGGAGGGCGGGATGCCGATTCCGCGCGGCGGCGGCGTGAAGCTCGCCGATGCGCTCGTGCAGCTGATCCGCGACCACGGCGGCGCGTGCCACACCGGCGTCGACGTCGAGCGGGTGATCGTCCGCTCGGGCCGCGCGGTCGGCGTGCGCACTGCAGCGGGCGACGAGATCGGCGCGGAGCGGGCGGTGATCGCCGGCGTGACGCCGACGCAGCTCTACGAGCGTCTGGTCCCGGAGGGCGACGTCCCCGCGCCGGTGCGCGAGGGCGCGCGGCGGTTTCGGTATGGCCGCTCCGAGATGCAGATCCATTTCGCCCTGTCGGAGCCGGCGCGCTGGGAGGGCGACGAGCGGCTGAACGGAACGGCGATCGTTCACGTCACGCCGGGACTCGACGGTGTCTCGCGCGCGGTGAACGAGGCGGAGCGTGGGCTGCTGCCGGCCGAGGCGACGGTGGTCGTCGGCCAGCCGCTGACGATCGACCCGAGCCGCGCTGCCGAGGGGAAGGGGATCCTGTGGATCCAGCTGCAGGAGCTGCCGTGGCGGATCAAAGGCGACGCGGCCCGGGAGCTCGACGTCGGTGCCGGTTCGTGGAGCGACGACTTGCGCGAGCGCTACGCCGACCGCATTCAGGCGCGGCTGGCGAAGCACATCCCGAACCTGGAGTCGTCGATCGTTCGGCGCGTGTCGCTCGGGCCGCACGACCTCGAGCGGGAGAACATCAACCTGCGGCGCGGCGACCCGTACGGCGGCGCGCTCGCACTCGACCAGAATTTCTTGTGGCGGCCGTTCGCGCGCAGCCCCGGGCACGCGACGGCGGTCGAGCGTCTCTTCCACATCGGCGCGAGCACGTGGCCGGGTCCAGGCCTCGGCGCCGGCTCGGGCACGCTCGTCGCGGCGGAGCTGCTCAAGCCGCCAGTCGTGCAACGCGCGGCGGCCAGGGTGCGGGCTCTGACGCGCCGGTAGGCGCTTCGACGAAGCCGCGAAGCCGCTGGGTCGCGGTCGCGTACGGTCGCCCGAACATGCCGACGACACGCCTCGCGTCCACGAAGGAGTAGTCGCGGCGAAGGCCGACGGTCGTCGCGTAGCTGCTCCACCGAGTGTCCTGCGGGCGCTTCACGACTCCGGCGCGCACAAGGTTCCACGCGAGGTAGCGGTAGCCGGTGAGGAGGTGGGCATCGTCCAGGATCGGGGCGCTCAGGTATGGGCGGCCGACGACGTGGCCGAGTCGATGGTGCCGGCGGTTGACCGCGCGGGCGTAGCGCCAGTTGATGCGCTGCATCATGCGGGGGAGCGCGCCTTCGTCCACGTCAAGGATGAGGTGGTAGTGCGTCGTGAGGAGGCAGAGCCCGAGACAGACGGCGCGCTCGTGCCGGAGCGCGGCGACGAGTTCGACGAGGAACGCACCGCGGTCGATGTCGTCGCGAAAGAACGGATCCGGCCGGGTCGATCCGGTCGCGACGTGGTAGAGCCCGGCGTGAAGTGGACGGTGCGCGCGAGCCATCGCGCGCACCGTGCCGGGTTGTCTCCGTAGATGCAATTGTCCTCCTGCGAGTTCCGGACTCTTGCGACAGCGGCGCGCATCTCCCGCGAGGTGCCCGGCACCAAGTCGTTTCAAAGTGCCTGGCACCTCGCGGTGCTGAGGTGCCAGGCACCTCACAGGCTCGGGGTGCCCGACACCTCGCGGGCGGGCACGTTGTGGGGCGGCGCCGCTAGAAGGCGAAGATGCTGCGGCCCTTGAGCTCGACGCGGTAGATGTCCGTGGCCAGCTCGAGGTGCGCGTGGAAGGCTGCGGCGGCGCGGTCGGCGTCATGCGCGGCGCACGCGGCCAGCAGCTCGCCGTCCAGCTCCTCGTGGCGGTCCTGCAGCTCGCCCTCCGCGGCGAGCAGCACGGGCCGGTAGCGCTCGCAGCTGTCCCACGTCGGCCGGATCAGCCGCACCAACCACGCTGAGCGCGCGGCGTCGTAGAGCGTGAAGTGGAACGCCGCATGCTCGCGGACGGCAACGCGAACGTCCCCGGCGCGCCGAGCCTCACGCTCGGCCTCGAGGTGCGCCCGCGCCTTCTCCTCGTCCGTCGGCTCGAACAGCTCTGCGGCACGCCGGACGGCCATCGTCTCGAGCGCGAGCCGGATCGAGAAGAGCTCCCGCAGCTCCTCGACGTCGAGCCCCATCACCTTCGCGCCGTGGTGCGGGACGTGCTCCGCCAGCCCGAGCGCCTCCAGCTGACGCACCGCCTCCCGGATCGGCGAGATGCTCATCCCGAGCGAGCGCGCCAGATCCTCCAGCCGGAGCGGCGTCCCCGGGGTCAGCTCGCCGAGGATGATCGCTTCGCGCAGCCGCTCCAACGCCGCTTCCGCCATCGTCCGGTGACGGACGGCGGCTCCCTGGTTGGCCTGCGTGGGCGTCTCCACCGACGTGGAGCGTGAATGACACTTGATCACATGTCAAACGCATGACAGCATTCCGGCCGTCCTGGTCTCGAACGACTCCTCCCGGCCGCGCTTCTCGATCTCGCAGGTGAGCACGCTCACCGCGAGCTTCGCCGACGACGTCCGCGTCTACGCCGCGGGTGGCCTCGACGCGATCGGGATCTGGGAGACGAAGCTCCCCGAGGGGCCCGACGACGAGGCCCTCGAGCAGCTCGCCGCCGGCGGTCTCGGCGCCGCCTCCGCCGTCCCCGCAGTCCCCTCGGTCCTGCCGCTACCGCTGCTCCCCGGTCCGGATGACCCGCAGGAGCGGATCGACGCCGTCTGCGCATCGATCCACCGGCTCGCGCCGTTCGGCCCGACCGCAATCGTCTGCCTGACCGGCCCCGCCGGCAATCGCGACCCCGACGACGCGCACGCCACGGTCGTCGACGGCCTGCGCACGATCGCGCACGAAGCCGAGCGCGCCGGCATGCGCATCGCGCTCGAGCCGTTCCAGCGCGAAGGGATCGAGAGCTGGTCCCTGATCAACACGATCCCCGACGCGGTCGAGCTGATCGACGAGGTCGGCAGCCCCGCGCTCGGCATCCAGTTCGACGTGTGGCATCTCTGGAACACCCCGGACCTTCTCGACGAGATCGACACGCACATCCACCGCTTCGCCGGCGTGCACGTGAACGACTGGCGAGAGCCGACACGCGGCTGGGCCGACCGCGCGCTACCCGGCGACGGACTCGCCGAACGTGGCCGCGATTCTCGGCGCCCTCGACGCCGCCGGGTGGGGCGGCTACTACGACCTCGAAATCTTCTCGGACAACGGCGCCTTCGGCACGGCGTACCCGGATTCGCTCTGGGACGTCGATCCTGCCGAGCTCGTGCGTCAGGCAAGGGAAAGCTTCGCTCGGTGCTGGCAGGAACGGAGGGTGGCGGCATGAGCCGTGCCCGGAGAGGATGAAGGAATGAAGGGATTGACACGGGCGCGTCTTGCGCTCGTTCTCGTGGCCGTCGCTGCGATGGGCCTGGCCACGACCGCGGCCGCGCGCACGCACGCCAAGAAGGCCGGCTCGCCGATCATGATCGGCTGGGCTTACGACGTCGAAGGGCTCGATGGCGCCGTTCGACGGTCCGGCGCTCGCCGCGGCCGAGCTCCGCGTCAAGCAGGTGCAACGCGAAGGGCGGCGTCGACGGCCGTCAGCTCGAGATCATGACGTGCGACACACAGGGCAACAAGCCTGCGATCGCGAAGGCGTGCGCCGACAGTCTGATCAGCGGCGGCGCGAACATCATCTTCACGACCTGCGACGTCGATCTCGCCGCGCCGGTCGTGCAGGAGTCCATCAATGCGGGCCTGCTCACCATCGCGCCCGTGCATCGGCACCGACCAGATGGGCCCGAAGCGGTTCGGCCCGAAGGGCGCGCTCGCCTTCAGCTTCGGCAACGTCGCCCAGGACGAAGGCTCGGCCATGGCGCAGTACGCGTGGGGCCGAGGTTGGCGGACGGCCGCGCTCGCGACCGACACCGTCATCGTCTACTTCAAGAACGTCGTCGAGGCCTTCGCGGCCCGCTGGAAGCAGCTCGGCGGCAAGATCGTCGACCAGGAGACGTACCAGTCCCTGGGCAGCACGAACGTCCCGAACGTCGTCAGCAAGTGGACGAACCTGAAGGCCGACGTGATACGTCACCGCGACGGCCGGCGCGTTCGGCGCACTGTCGACGCTCGTCTCCGGGCTCCGCTCTGCCGGGAACAACACGCCGATCCTCAACTCGTGGGCCGGCGACGGGACGTACTGGCTGCCGAAGAGCCCGCCCGTGACGAACTACTACTTCGTCACGTTCGCGTCCATCTTCGGCGACGATCCGAACCCGGCGGTGAACAAGCTGGCGAAGCAGGTCCACGCGGGAACGGGCGGCTTCGTCACCGGCTCCGCCGCGATCGACGGCGTCGTCACCGCGATCAAGCGGGCCGGCGGCTCGACCAACGGCGCCGCGCTCGCGGCGCAGATGGTGAAGTTCCACAAGGTGCCGACGCTGTCGGGCCTCGTCAGCTTCTCGCCGAAGCTGCACACCGTGTTCGGCCGGCAGTACCGCGTGATCAAGATCCAGAACAACGTGGGTCATCTCGTCGCAACCGTCGTCGCGAAGGTCGTCCCGAAGATCTCGGGTTGACCGCAGCGATCGACCAGCTGGAAGAGGAGGCCCGGAGGAACGCTCCGGGCCTCCTCTGTCTCCCGTCTGTTCGAGGGCGTGCAGGCGCTCCGCGACGTCACGCTCGAGCTGCGGCGCGGCGAGGTCGTCGGCCTGATCGGTCCGAACGGAGCGGGCAAGTCGACGCTCGTGAATGTGCTCAGCGGCTTCGACCGGCCGACCTCCGGCGCCGTGGAGCTGGAGGGACGCGACGTCACGCGCTGGCCGCCGCACCGCCGCGGCCGGCACGGGCTCGCGCGCACGTTTCAGCACAGCCACGCGTTCAGCTCGCTGTCCGTGCGCGAGAACGTCGAGGTGGCTGCGCTCGGCGTCGGCGTCGCCCCGCGCGGCGCGGCGCAGCGCGCCGACGAGCTGCTCGACCTGCTCGGCCTCTCCGCCTACGCCGACGCGCCGGCGGCGTCGCTTGCGCACGGCGACGAGCGGCGGCTCGGCGTTGCGCGAGCGCTCGCGACCGAGCCGCGGTTCGTGCTGATGGACGAGCCGGCGGCCGGGCTTCCCGAGGCGGAGGTGCCGGCGTTCGCCGCGGTCGTCCGTTCGGTGCGCGACGAGCACGGCGCGGGCGTGCTGCTGATCGACCACAACATGGCGCTGATCATGGAGGTCTGCGACCGGATCCACGTGCTCGACCAGGGAATGACGCTGGCCGAGGGCGCGCCGGAGGAGATCCGCTCCAACCTCGACGTCGCCGCCGCGTATCTCGGCGAGAGCGCCGTGCACACCGAGGACGAGGAGACCGACGCGTGAGCACGCTCGTCCTCGAGGAGCTCGAAGTGCGCTACGGCGCGGTGCGCGCCGTACGCGGGCTGTCGCTGGAGGTGAAGCCGGGCGAGATCGTCGGCCTGATCGGGCCGAACGGCGCGGGCAAGTCGTCGACGCTGCACGCGATCATGGGCGCGGCGCCGGTGGCCGCCGGCGACGTGCGGCTCGACGGCACGTCGCTCGTCGGCCGCAGCTCCGAGGACGTGGCGCGCGCCGGAGTCGCGCTCGTGCCGGAAGGACGGCGCATCTTCGCCGAGCTCTCCGTCGAGGAGAACCTTCGCCTCGGCCTCGCGGCGCGGCGCTCGCGGGGCGGTGACGCGGACGCGCTCGACCGGGCGTACAAGCTCTTTCCCATCGTCGGCGAGTTCCGCAAGCGCCAGGCGGGCGCGCTCTCCGGCGGCCAGCAGCAGCAGCTCGCGATCGCGCGCGCGCTCGTCGCCGAACCGGACGTGCTGATGCTCGACGAGCCGTCGCTCGGACTGGCCCCGCGTGTCGTCGACGTCGTCTTCGACGCGCTCGCCGCGATTCGCGACAGCGGTCTCGCCGTCCTGCTCGTCGAGCAGCGCGCGCAGCGCACGGTCGCGCTCGCCGACCGCAGCTACGTGCTCGCGAACGGCGAGCTGCGCCTCACGCTCGGCCCCGACGACGCGTCGGACACCGACCGGCTCGTGGCGGCGTACCTCGCATGATCGTCGCGATCCTCAACGTCAGCTGGCAGACGCTCGCCGACGCGTTCTCGCTCGGCGGGATCTACGCGCTGATGGCCGTCGGCATCGGGCTCGTCTTCGGCGTGCTCCGCCTCGTCAACTTCGCGTACGGCCAGCTGATCATGGCCGGCGCGTTCGCGCTCGCGTTCGGCTCGCAATGGAACTGGCCGCTGTGGGCGTCGATCCTCCTCTGCTTCGCCGTCGTGCTCGCGCTGTCGCTGGCGATGGAGTGGCTCGTCTTCCGCCCGCTGCGCACGCAGTCGCCCGAGGTGATGCTGGTCGCGACGTTCGCGGTCGCGTTCCTGCTGCAGAGCATCGCGTTGCTCTGGTTCGGCTCGCTCGGCAAGATCGCCACGTCGCTCGCGTCGCTGAATCGCGTCTGGGTGATCGGCGGCGTCGACATCCGCAAGATCTCCATCGTCTCGATCGTCGTCGCGGCATCCTGTCTCGCGCTGCTGCAGCTGCTGCTGAGCGGACGAGGTCGGGCTGCACATGCGCGCGGCCGCGTCGGACTTCCGCACCGCGCGGCTGCTCGGCGTGCGCGCGAACCGCGTGATCACCGGCGCCGTGCTCATCTCGGGCGCGCTCGCCGCCGTCGTGGCGGTGTTGATCACCGTGCAGACGCCGCTCGTCACGCCGGACTTCGCGCTCGACACCACCATCGTCGTGCTCGCCGGCGTCGTGCTCGGCGGTCTCAACCGTCCCATCGCCGCGACGCTCGGCGGCTTCTGCATCGGCTTCGCCAGCGGACTGCTCGGCGGCGCTCTGCCGACGGAGAAGAGCCAGTACCTGCCGTCGTTCCTGTTCGCCGCGGTGATCCTCGTCCTGCTGGTGAAGCCCGAACGGCCTCTTCGCGCGCCGCGGCGCGGTGGAGCGCGTATGAGACGAGCGGCGTCGATCGCGCAGCTCGCCGCGCCGGTGCTGCTCGTCGTGCTGGCCGCCCTGCTCGGTGCGGTCGGTCTCGAGCGCGACCCAGACCTACTTCATCAACGCGCTCGTGATGGTGGCGATCGTCGTCGCGCTGTACGTCTTCGTCGGCAACTCCGGCGTCCTCTCGTTCGGCCACGTCAGCTTCGTCGCGCTCGGCGCGTGGACGGCCGGCGTGCTGTCGGTGCCCGCGACCGAGAAGCCGGCGATCATGCCGAACCTCGCCGGGTTCCTCCGCCACACCACCGTCGGGAACGTGCCGTCGCTCGCGCTCGCGGCCGCCGTCGGCGCGATCTTCGCCTTCGTCGTCGGCCTCGCGCTGATGCGGCTGTCCGGTCTCGCGGCGGGCATCGCGACGTTCGGCGTGCTCGAGATCGTGCACAACGTCCTGCAGTACTACGAGAAGATCGGGCCGGGGCTGAACACCTTCTCGTCGGTGCCGGAGACGACCGGGATGCTCCAGGCCGCGATCGGCGCCGTGATCGCGATCGGCGTCGCGTTCGCCTACCAGCGCAGCCGCTTCGGACGGATGCTGCGCGCGACGCGCGAGGATCCGGCGGCTGCGTCGCGCGTCCGGCATCTCCATCTACCGGCAGCGGCTTGTCGCGTTCGCCCTGTCCGGCGCGCTCGCCGGGTTCGCCGGCGGCCTCTACGTCCACCTGCTGCCGCTGAACACGGACGCGCTCTATCTCGATCTGACGTTCATCACGCTGGCGATGCTCGTGATCGGCGGCGCCGTCGAGCCTCTGGGGAGCCGTCGTCGGCGCGCTCGCGGTCAGCGCGCTCGACTCGTTCCTCGCCGAGGCCGAGAACGGGTTGAAGGTCCTCGGCCTGTTCACGCTCGACCTTCCGTCGGGAACGCGCGTCGTCGTGGAAGGTGCGTTGATGGCGGTCGTCCTGATCCTCAAGCCGAGCGGCCTCACCGGCGGCCGCGAGTTCTCGCTGCCGCGCTTCCGCCGTCGCGGCGGCAGCAGCCCCGCGCCCGCGGCGCCGTCGGAGGCCGCGTGATCCGCTCGGTCTGCGTCGCCGGCGCCGGCGTGATCGGCAGCCTGCTCGCCGGACACCTCGCCCGCGTCGCCGACGTGTCCGTGCTCGCGCGCCGCGAGGAGCATGCGCGCGCGCTGAACGAGCACGGGCTCCGCGTCTCCGGCCGCTCGGACTTCACCGGCGACGTCACGGCCGCGACCGATCCGGCCGCGCTGCCCGAGCCCGGACCTCGTGATCGTCGCGTGCAAGGGCACCGACCTCGAGTCGATGGCGGCGAAGCTCGCAGGCGCACTTCGCCGGCGCGACGGTGATGACCGTGCAGAACGGCCTCGGCGCGGAGGAGATCGTCGGCGCGCACGGCGACTGGCCGCTGCTCTCGTCGGTCACGTTCATGAGCGGCACGCGGCACGAGGACACGCACGTCGAGTACATCCTCGACACGGCGACGTGGATCGGTCCGTACCGCGGCACGACGCCGGACGCACGCGCATGAGGTCGCCGACCTGATCGTCTCTTCCGGCCTGAAGGCGGAGGCGTTCGACGACCTGCGGCCCGCGCAGTGGTCGAAGCTGATCTTCAACGCGACCGTCAACGCCGTCGCCGCGCTGACCGGAGCTTCCGCACGACTTCCACTTCGCCGAGACGGAGCAGCTCGGCGACCTCGGCCACCTCGTCCGCGACCTCGTCGACGAGGGGAAGGCGGCCGCTGCCGCTGCCGGGATCGAGCTGTGGGAGGACCCGTGGGAGATGAACGTGCTCGCCACGCAGCGCGGCCACCGGCACTATCCGTCGATGCTCGAGGACGTCGAGGCGCACCGCCCGACGGAGATCGAGCTGATCACCGGATCGCTCGTGCGCGAGGCGCAGCGCGCGGGCGTGCCGGTGCCGCTGCACACCGCGCTCTACCGGCTCGTCAAGGCGAAGGAGGCAAGCTACTCGTGAGGATCTGTGTCGTCGGCTGCGGCGCAGTCGGCTCGCTGTTCGCGGCGAATCTCGCGCAACTCGACGACGTCGAGGTCTGGGCGTACGACGCGTCGCAGCCGCACGTCGACGCGATCAACGCGAACGGGCTGCGGCTCTCCGGCGCCGGCGACGTGCTCGGCGCGGCTCCGGGCGACGACCGATCCGCAGGAGCTGCCGCAGTGCGACTTCGGCATCGTCGCGACGAAGGCGATGCACACCGAAGCGGCGATCGCCGCGACCGCGCACGCGTTCGCCGGCGGCTGCGTCGCGACCGTGCAGAACGGCATCGGCAACGAGGAGACGCTCGCCGCACACGTCGAGCGCGTGATCCGCGGCACGACGTTCCCGGCCGGGAAGATCCTCGAGCCGGGGCACGTGCAGTGGGACGTGAAGGGCGACACGACGCTCGGGCCGTTCGAGCCGCAGCCGGCGCCGTTCGCCGAGGTCCAGCGGCTCGCCGACGCGTGCACCCGCGGCGGCATGCCGACGGCGGCGGTGCAGGACGCGCGCGGACCGCAGTGGCGCAAGGTGATCTTCAACGCAGCGACGAATCCGGTCGGCGCGCTCACGGGACTGACGCACGGCCGCGTCTGCGAGCGGCCGGACCTGCGCGCGCTCGTCAGCGGGCTCGTCAACGAGGGAAAGGCGGTCGCCGCCGTGCAGGGGATCGAGCTCGACTCGGATCCGGAGGACGCTGATCGACCACGCCGCGCAGCCCGAGGTCGCGTACGACCACAAGGCGTCGATGCTGCAGGACGTCGAGGCGCGCCGAACGACGGAGATCGACTACCTGAACGGCGGTATCGTCCGCTTCGGGCGCGAGCACGGAGTGCCGACGCCGCTGAACGAGGCGATCTGGGCACTCGTGAAGGGGGTGGAGCAATCGTGGCAGCAGTGAGCCGCGCCGACGTACACGGGCCTGCCGCAGGACGAGATCGACCGCCGCTACCGGCTCGTGCGCGAGGCCGCGGCCCGCGACGGGCTCGACGCGGTGATCGTCTGCGGCAACGAGTACACCGGCTTCGAGGGAGCGGTCACGTATCTCTCCGGCTTCGTCATCGTGCACCGGTACGCATACGTGCTGCTGCCCGTCGACGGCGAGCCGTCCATCGTCTTCCCGAGCGAGGCGCGCTATGTCGGCGAGCACGGGACGACGTGGATCGACGAGCAGGTGTTCGTCGACCGGCCGGGCGACTGGATCGCGGACCGCGTCCGCGGCAAGCGCGTCGGCGTCTACGGGATGGACTACGTGATGACCGTGCGCGACTACTCCGCGCTCGCCGGCGCGTGCATCCTCGTCGGCTGGGACGTCGCGTTCGACCACGCGCGCATGGTGAAGAGCGAGCTCGAGCTCGAGTCGGTGCGCGAGAGCGTCCGCATCAACACCGAGGGCTTCTGGGTCTTCCTCGACGCGTTCGAGCCGGGGAAGTCGGAGCGGGAGATCCTCGCGCCGTGCGAGGAGTACTTCGTGTCGCAGGGCTGCGGCCGCTGGACGATGGACATGGTGCTCGACGGTCCGAACGGCGCGGCGCTGCCGGAGTTCAAGATCGCCGGGACGCGGCCGATCGCCGCCGGCGACTGCGTGCTCCCGTCGCTCGAGGTCGCGGGCGCGGGCGGTCACTGGGTCGAGGTGTCGCGGGCGATCTGTCCCGGCGAGCCGAGCGACGACACGAAGCGGATGATGGAGGCGTACGACGAGTACTTCGCAGCGGCTCCGGCGGCGCTCCGCGCAGGCGAGACGGCGCGCGACGCGCACCGCGCGGTGGCCAAGGGCTTCCTCGACGGCGGCTTCACGCTCGGCCACGTCACCGGCCACTCGATCGGGATGACGATGATCGAGTTCCCGAAGATCGGCAAGGCGGACGAGACGGTGCTGGAGGCGGGGATGGTGCTGTCGATGCATCCGCACGCGATCTCCGCGGACGGGCAGGCGTGCCTGTACATGCAGGACACGTGGCTCGTGACCGCGGACGGCGGCGTGCCGCTCGCGGGGCTGCCGATGAAGATCTTCGACGGCTCCGAGAAGCGGTCCTAGCCCGCCGCTTGCGCGGCGGGCTGGAAATGCCTGCTCCTGCGCTTACTACGTTGTCGTAGCCGACAAAGTGGTATTGCAAGGACGGGACAACAGCGGTTGAAAGCTCAAGTCCGGAGTGTTTGTATCGGCTTGTCTGCGGCGATTCGCTCCACAAGTGGTACAGACCTCTGAGAGGAGAGCAATGAGGACACGATTCGGTATCGCCGCGGCGGCCGCCGTCGCGGCGCTCGCACTCGCCGGCGGTGCGGTCGCGCACCCGTCGCCGTCGCCGCCGCCGCAGAGCGTGCGTGCGGTTTTCTTCGCCAACTGGGATCGCTACGCACGCGGCTATCTCGTCGACCAGATCCCGGCGGACCGGCTCAACGACATCGACTACGCCTTCGCCACCGTCACGCCGGACGGCCGCTGCGCGCTCACCGACGCGTGGTCCGACTACCAGGCGCCGACCGCGGCCGGCGACGCGGTCAGCGGCGTCGCCGACGACACGTCCAATCCCAACCAGCATCTCTTCGGCAACTTCAATCAGCTGCTCGAGCTGAAGGCGCTCCACCCGAACCTCCGCGTCGAGATGTCGATCGGCGGCTGGACGGGCTCGAAGTACTTCTCCGACGCGGCGGCGACCGCCGCGTCCCGGCAGGCGTTCGTCGCCTCGTGCATCGATCTGGTCATCGACGGCAACCTGCCGACCGGCGGCTGGCCGACGCAGGCGGGCGGGCCGGGCGCGGCCGCAGGCCTGTTCGACGGCATCAACATCGATTGGGAGTACCCGGGCATCGACCCCGGCAACGGCGCCGACCACTCGCCGGCGGACGTCGCCAACGGGACGCTCCTCCTGCAGGAGTTCCGTCGCCAGCTCGACGCGGCGGGAGCGGCCGCAGGCGGCAAGCACTACCTCCTGACGGTCGACATCGCCGGCGGGAACGTCCACTCGACGGGGAGCTGGCAGCTCGCGCAGGTTGCGCGCAGCGTCGACTGGATCGACCTGATGGCGTTCGACTACCACGGCAGCTGGGATCCGCTGACCGACTTCAACTCGCCGTTCGGGCTCGATCCGCTCGAGCCGGCGGTCGGCGGCGGCGCGATCCAGTGGACGTGGAACACCGCCGGCTCGTCGCTCTACTTCCTGCTGAACGGCGTGCCGCCGAGCAAGCTCGTGGTCGGCATCCCGTTCTACGGCAAGGAGTACGTCGACGTCGGCCCGACGAAACACGGGCTGTACCAGTCGCACGGCCCCGCGCCGGCCAACGACTCGCCGACGTATCACGACCTCGTCGACACCGGGCTCGCCGACGCGAACCTGATGCCGATCGGGCCGACCGTGGTGAGCAGCACCGGCGTCGGTGTCAACGGGTTCACCCGGTACGTGAACCTGCTCGCGGGCGCGCCGTGGCTGTACAACCCGGCGTTGAACGGCGGCACGTTCGTCAGCTACGTCGATCCGGCGGCCGTGCGCGAGCGGATCGCGCTCGTCGACTCCCTCGGGCTCCGCGGCGCCTTCGCCTGGGAGGTCAGCAACGACGACAACGCGCACGACCTCGTCAACGCGATGACGCACTAGCACCCGTGAGTGCTCCGGCCGGGACGGGCGCCTCCGTCCCGGCCGGAGCGGTACGGTTGTCCCATGGCGATCGAGCACGACGAGTTCGCGCCGATCCTTCCGGGGGCGGGCGGGAGCGACTACGAGCGATATCTGCGCACCGACGAGCTGCTCGCGCTGCAGAAGACTCCGGACGAGTGGGTGCATCGCGACGAGCTGCTCTTCCAGACCGTGCACCAGTCGTCGGAGCTCTGGCTGAAGCACGCGTGGATCGAGGTCGAAGAGGCGACGCGGCTGATCGAGGCACGTGAGCTGCCGGCCGCTACGCGGCTGCTGAGACGCGCATGCGAGTGCATCAAGTATGTGGAGAGTTTTCTGGAGCATCTGGAGCTGATGTCGCCGTGGGAGTACCAGGAGGTGCGGCGCGTGCTCGGGCACGGCTCCGGCTTCGACTCGCCGGGCTTTCGCGAGATCCGCCGCGTGTCGACGCCGCTGTACGGCGCGTTCGACGCCGTGCGGCGCGAGCGCGGGCTGTCGCTGCTCGAGGTGTACACGCAGGGGCGTGAGCACGAGGACCTGTACCAGCTCGCGGAGCTGCTCACGGACTGGGACGAGCGGATCGGCGTCTGGCGCTTCCGCCACTTCAAGGTGGTCGCGCGGATCATCGGCGAGGACGTCGTCGGCACGCAGGGCACGCCGGTGGAGCTGCTCGCCGGCCTGATCAAGAACAAGATGTTCCCCGAGCTGTGGCGCGTGCGCACCGAGCTCACCGAGCTGGCGAAGCAAAGCGACCCGCCGGCTTGAGCTCCATCCCGCTCGAGGAGATCCGCCGCGCGCGCGAGCGGGTGGCGGACGCGGTCGCGCGGACGCCGCTGCTGCGGGTCGACGTGGACGCGCCCGCCGAGATCTGGCTGAAGCTCGAGTGCCTGCAGCCGATCGGCTCGTTCAAGCTGCGCGGCGCGCTCAGCGCCGTGCGTGCCGCATCGAGCGCGGAGCTCGCAGGCGGCGTCGTCACCGCGTCCGCCGGGAACATGGCGCAGGGTGTCGCATGGGCCGCGCGCGAGGCGGGCGTGCGCGCGCGGATCATCGCGCCGGAGACCGCGCCGCGCGCCAAGCTCGACGCGGTCGAACGCCTCGGCGGCGAGGTGATGCTCGTCCCGCACGAGGTCTGGTGGCAGACGATGGTCGACCGCGGCCATCCCGACGTGGACGGGATGTTCGTCCACCCCGTCGAGGACGAGGCGGTCATGGCCGGCAACGGCACGATTGGGCTCGAGCTGGTCGAGGATCTGTCCGCGTTCGACGCAGTCGTCGTCCCGTGGGGCGGCGGCGGGCTGACGACGGGAATCGCGAGCGCGGTGAAGGCGTTGCGCCCGGACGTTCGCATCGTCACCGCGGAGCCTGAGACTGCGGCGCCGCTCGCCGCATCGTTCGCCGCCGGCGCTCCGGCCGAGATCGACTACAGCGTCTCGTTCGTCGACGGCGCCGGCGGCCGCGCGCTGCTGCCGACGATGTGGGACCGTGCGCGGGAGCTCGTCGACGCCGCGGTCGCGATACCGCTGGACGAAGTCGCCGAGTCGATGCGGCTGCTCGCATCGCGCGCGCGCGTCGTCGCCGAGGGAGCGGGCGCGCTCGCGCTCGCCGCCGCGCTGCGCGGCGACGCCGGCGAGGGCCGCGTCGTGTGCGTGGTCAGCGGCGGCAACGTCGACGGCGCGACGCTGGCGACGGTGCTGTCCGGCGCGACGCCGTAGCGCGCGTTACACACCCGCGAGGTGTCAGGCACTTCCTTGTACCGAAGTGCCTGGCACTTCAGGGCCCTGAGGTGCCAGGCACCTGGAGGCCGCGGGGTGCCTGGCACCTCGCTGGGGCACGGCCCCTGGAGGGGTCGCGCTCTACCGGCGCAGCGAGGCGAGCTCGGCGACGAAGCGGTCGATCTCGTCGGCCGTGTTGTAGTGGAGCAGGCCGACGCGCAGGGCGTCGTTGGGGTACGGCAGCTTCTCGCGCAGGCCGAGCGAGTACCACGTGTCGTGCGCCCAGACGCCGTAGCCGCGCTCCGCGAGCACGCGCGCTGCATCTGCCGCCGACACGCCGTCGACGTTGAGCAGGAAGGTCGCGACGCGGCCCTCCATCGACTGCAGGCCGTACACCGTCGCGGACTCGGGCAGCCCGTCGAGGAAGCATTGCCCGAGCTCGCGCTCGTAGTCGCGGACCGCCTCCATTCCGCCGATCGACTCGAGATAGGCGATCGTCGCGGAGAAGCCGGCGAGCAGCTCGTACGGCGCCGTGCCCGGCTCGAACCGCCGGCCGACGGGCTCCATCGGCGCCGGTCGCGCCTTGTACGGGCGCCAGGACTCGAGCAGCTCGTGCCGTCCGTACGCGACGCCGAGGTGCGGGCCGCAGAACTTGTAGGCGGAGGTGATGAACACGTCGCAACCGAGCGCCTGCACGTCGACGGGCTCGTGCGCCGCGTACTGCACCGCATCGACCCAGCACAGCGCACCAACCTCGTGCGCCAGCTCGGACACGCGCGCAACGTCGACGATCGTGCCGACCGAGTTCGAGGAGGCGACGCACGCGACGACGCGCACGCGCTCGTCCAGCTTCTGTGCGAGATCGTCGTAGTCGAGGCGCAGATCGTCGGTGACGTCGATCCAGTCCACCTCGAAGCCGCGGTCGGCGGCGAGCTCGATCCACGGGGACACACCGCCGTCGTGGTCGAGGCGCGAGACGAGAATGCGGTCGCCCTCCTTCCAGTCGCGCGACGCGGTGCGGGAGAGGGCGAAGTCGAGGACGGTCATGTTCTGCCCGAAGATGACGTCGTCGGACGAGCAGGCGAGGAAGCGGCCGGCGTCGTCCCGCGCGGTCGCGAGGATTTGTTCGACGCGCTTGCTCGTCTCGTAGTTCGCGCCGACGTTCGCCGACGCGTCGCGCAGCGTCCGCGCGATCGCGTCGCCCACCTCGTCCGGAACCTGGGAGCCGCCGGGCGCATCGAGGAAGACGAACCCTCCGCCCTGGAGCGACGAGAACCGCTTCCGGACCGCCGCGACGTCGAGTAGCGTCGTGCTCATGGAACGAGAGTACCTGGGCGGATCGGGGGTTCGCGTGACCCGCGTCATCCTCGGTTGCGGGAACTTCGGCGGCGTCGGCTCGACGCCCGCGTGGTTCGGCAGGGGCGAGACCAAGGAGGAGGCGTTCGCGCTGATGGACGCCGCCTGGGAGGCCGGGATCACCACCTTCGACACGGCCGACGCCTACGGCGGAGGGCGCAGCGAGACGTGGATCGGCGACTGGCTGCGCACGAAGGGTCCGGACGTACGCGACGAGATCGTCCTCTCGACGAAGACGTTCAACCCAATGGACGAGGGCGAGGATCACGGCCTTGCGCCGGAGCGGGTGAAACGGCAGCTCGAGTCGAGCCTGGGCCGGCTCGGCGTCGAGCGCGTCCACATGTATCTCCCGCACGCGTGGGACGCCGATGTGCCGATCGCGGAGACGGCCGGCGCGCTCGACGAGCTCGTGGCCGAAGGGAAGGTCGGTGCGTACGGGCTCAGCAACGTCGACGCCGGTCAGCTCCGGGCGGCGCTCGCCGCGGGCAGCTTCGGTTGGGTGCAGAACTCGTACTCGCTGCTCGACCGCGAGCCGCAGCAGGAGGTGCTGCCGCTCTGCGCCGAGCACGGCCTCGGCTTCACGCCGTTCAGCCCGCTCGCGGGCGGCTGGCTCACCGGCAAGTACCGGCGGGACGAGGAGGCGCCGGCCGGCTCGCGCATGACCATGCGGCCCGAGCCGTACCTCCATCTCCGCGACGACGCGGTCTACGACGCGCTCGACGGCCTGGCGGCCGCGGCGGCGGAGCGCGGCGTCTCCACCGCGGAGCTGGCTCTCGCCTGGCTGCTCGCCGACCCTGGCGTCACGGCCGTGATCGTGGGGCCGCGGCGCGCGGAGCACCTCGAGCCGCCGCTGGCCGCGCTTTCGATCCGGCTCGACGTCTCGGAGCGCGAAAAGTTGGCCGCGCTCTTCCCGTAGCCGTCTTCTCCTTACTTATACGGCGGCTGTCGACATCGCCCGGCTTTTGACTACCCTGAGCCGGTGCGCGTAGGGGGTCTGCTCATCCTGGTCTGCCTGGTCCTGGCGGTCGCTCCGGCGGCTGTCGCCGACGGCACTCCCACGGCGAGCTGGCTGCCGCATCCGGCCGACGCGACGTGGACGTATCAGTTCACCGACAGCGTCTACAACACGACGCCGACGACGGAGCACGTCAGCGTGGTGAAGACGAACGGAGGGGAGTTCACGCTCGGCTGGACGATCGACGGCGGGACGAACACCAACAACTGCCAGTACGGCCAGAACGTCAACGGCTGGGTCGCGTTCTCCGAGACGAACGGCGGGCTCCTGAACGGCGCCGACGGCTGGTGCGGCAATCCGCCGCCGCCCTCGTTTCCGATTCTCTGCGCCACCAGCTCGGGGTGCCCGAACGTCCTGAGCAACACGCTGTACAACCTGATCTGGGGATCGCGCACACCGATTCTCGCGGAGCCGCTGGTGCGCGGAACGAGCTGGACGGCAACAGGCGGAGCGCAGGGCGACGTCGCGAGCTCGAACGACTACGTCGGCACCGAGCAGATCACCGTGCCCGCGTTCCCGCAGCCGGTGACGGCGGCGAAGGTGCGCTCGCAGATCACGCAGGCCGGCGCGATCGGCGATCCGTACGGCAGCGGCGTTCGCACCGTCTGGTGGGTATACGGCGTCGGTCCGGTGAAGATCGAGCTCGACCATTCGGGCGGCGCGGTCACGACGGCGGTCCTGCAGGCGACGAATCAGACGCCGCTGGCGCCGCCGACGGACCTGAACTACTTCCCGCTCACGCTCGGGTCGAAGGGGACGTTCTCCTGGACGAACTCGAAGTACATGAAGAAGCCGGAGGTGCAGAGCTTCTCGGTCGACCAGGTCGCGAACGGTTCCGCGCAGATCTCGGTGACGAGCGTCTCCGGGCCGATCAAGATCGTCAAGAGCGCGTACGCGTTCACGTCGCGGCTCGACGGTGTGACGAACCTGCTCGGCGCGACTCAGGCACAGTCGCTCGCCAAGGCGCCCGCGCTCGGGCCGCGCTCGCTGCCGGCGAACGAGCGGCGTCACTTCTTCACGGTCTTCGACCTGATGACGTACGGGTTCAATCCCGTCATCCCCGCATATCCCACGGCCGGCAACAAGTGGACGGGCGCGGCGAGCGGACGCGACTTCCAGCTCTACGGCGTCACGGGGAACGCGACCGTCCTCGGCGTGCAGACGGTCAAGGTCCCTGCGGGGACGTTCAAGGCGATTGCGGTGCGCACGGTGATGAAGCAGCAGGGCTTCCCGTTCGGGAGCGGCACGCGGACGACCTGGTTCGCTCCCGGCCGCGGACTTGTGAAGCTCGTCTTCAAGCACGGCGACGGCAGCGTCTCCACCGTCCAGCTGATCCACTAGCGCGGCGCCCGTGCGTACGTGGCTCGCGCTGCCGATGCTCGCACTCCTGCTGGTGGCGGCGGGATGCGGCGGCCACTCGGCCGACGCCGCGAAGCGGAAGGCGGTGACGCAGTACATCGAGCGCGTCGACGCGGTCGAGCAGCAGCTGCGCTACCCCTTGCTGAAGATCGAGCGGACGTACCGCGACTTCAGCGCCCATCCGGGAACGATGAAGAAGTTCGCGCCGCAGTTCGCGAACGCGGAGGCGACGCTGCACACGCTGCAGACGCGCCTTCAGCTGATCGATCCGCCGCCGGATGCGCGACGGCTCCGCACGTTGCTGGTCGGGCTGATCGGCGCACAAGCGGGACTCGCCCACGAGTTGACGCAGCTGGTGAACTTCCTGCCGGCGTTCGGCCACGCGCTGCAGCCGCTCGCCGCCGCGGACGCCCAGTTGAAGAAGTCGCTCGCAGCCGTCGCGGTGCCGGCGCCGAAGCCGGTCAAACGCGCCCAGCTCAAGGCCGCGCAGGCCGCGTACAAGCAGGCGGTCGTGGCCGCAGCCGCCGGCCAGGCCGCCGCGATCGACACGTACATGCTCGAGGTGGCGAAAGTGCAGGCGGGGTTACGCGGACTGCGGCCGCCGCCCGCGATGGCGCCGGCCTTCCGGACGCAGGTCGCCACCCTCGCGCGCGTCCGCGCCACCGGGACAGCGCTCGTCGCGGCCCTGGAGCGGAAGCAGTACACGCGCGTGGCGCCGCTCGACCGAAGCTTCCAGCAGGCAGCCTCGACCGGCACGAGCCTCGCCGCCCAGAAGGCCCAGATCGCGGCCGTGAAGGCCTACAACGCGCGGGTCCGGGCCGTCGGGTCGCTCGCGGTGCGCGTGGACGGCGAGCGCGCTCGGCTCCAGAAGAAGCTCGGCTGAGCCCAACAACGCCGCGGATCCGGCGTCGGAGCGGTGAACGCAGGGGTTCGGGGCTGTAAAGCCTTGGTCCGCTGCTTGCATCGGTTTCGGATGTGTGTCACAGTCGCGTTCGGGAACCGGGCTTAGGTCCGGGTTTTGGGGAACGAGGGGGAGTCCAAGGGGTGTATTCGGCCGGGGCCGCTGCGGCGGAGTTTCCGAGTCTCGCTGCGTTTCGCTTTCGCGGAGCGCGCTATTTTCTGGCTGCGGTCGGGCTCGTCGGCCTGGCCGTCCCGTATGCGAGCGGCTTCGCCGCGTTCCTCCAGCCCGCGTTCTCCTCTCCAGGCCCGCAACTGCCGGTGCTCGGCATTCCCGTCGTCCGCTTCCCCGGACTCGCCGTTCCCAAGCTTCATCCCGCAGCGGCCCTTCCCGCCGCTGCAAAGACGAACGGCCCGGCGCACGCATCGCGGCCGGGCTCGCGCACGGTTCCCGTCATCACCGACACGTACTCCCTCTCCGCGTCGGGAACGTCGGGCATCTCGCGCACGAACACGCCGGTCGATCTGTTCGCGAAGGTCCCGGTGGTACAGGACACGGTCGGCATGCCGTCGACCTTCGAAACGCCGCCTGCCGCTCCGGCGGCTCCGGCGGCGGCTACGCCGACACCGACGCCCGCGACGGACACGCCGCCCGCCGCGACGGACACGACTCCCGCGGCGCCTGCTCCTACGCAGGCCCCCGCGCACGTCCAGGGGCGGGCGCTCCAGAGCGTCGCCGACGATCCGCCGGCGACGACCGACGACGACACGATCTCGTCGTTGGACCCGCCGCAGGTCGAGGCCCCGCCGGTCGGGCCGGTGACGTCCGGGACCGACACGGACACGGTCGACGTCGGCACGGGGATCCCGGCGCCTCCGTCGATCGACGCTCCGACGCTCGGAGGTGACGTCTCGGTCACGCCGTCGGCGGGGCTCGACGGCGCGACGGGCGCACCCACCGTCGACCCGGCGCAGGTCACGACGCCGGACCAGCCGACCGTCGTCGCGCCGGACTCCGCTCCGTCGACGTCCATCACCGGCGACACGCCGTCGACGTCGACCGCGTCGAGCGGCTCCGGCGCCGCCGGCGACGCACCGACGACGACCGGCGCAAACGGATCCGACGGCAGCTCGATCGCGACGAACGGAACGGACGAGACGACACCGCAAGGAGCCGACTCGCTTCCGACGGATCCCGCCGCGACTCCCGGCAGCGGCCGCTCGCCTCCCGGACTCGTCACGCCCGACAGCGGCGGCAGCGCCGTTGCGGGCGACGGGAGCGCGACCGTCGCGTTCGCTCCCGGCCTCGTCACCGGCTCGACCGTCGTGTCCGTCTCGACGACGGACGCTTCGACGCTCGGACTCCGGCCCGCGTCGGCCGTCTACAACCTCAGCGCCGTCGACACCGCGACCGGTGACACGATCTCGCACTTCTCCGGCTCGCCGGTGCTGACCATCTCGTACGACCCGTCGAAGCCGGCGCCGACGGCGATCTACTACCTCGACCCCGTCAACGGTCCCGTCGCGCTTCCCTCGACGGTCGACACCGTTCATCACACGATCAGCGCGGCGCTGCCGCACTTCAGCGACTACGTCGCCGCGTCGCCGGCGAACCTCGCGCTCGCGCTCTCGCCGCAGATCGTGCAGACGTCGAGCTCCACCACGATCACCGCGACCGTCACCCAGGGCGGACTCGGCGCCGGCGGCGCCACCGTCGACTTCACCATCGGCGGCAGCGCGACCTTCGGCGGCGGAGTCTCCTCGTGCCTGACCGCGGCGGACGGCACGTGCACCGTGACGATCAGCGACACCGCGACCGAGGCGGTCACGGTGCAGGGGAACGTCGAGCTCGCGAGCCCCGCCGCCACCGCGTCGTCGACCGTTCTGTTCATTCCGTTCAGCACGAGCTCGCTCGGATCGGGCCAGCAGTCGGTGAGCCTCGGCGGGTTCGTCCAGTTCAGCGGCGCCGTGACGGTCGCGTCGCAAGGGCTCGTGTCCTTCAAGCTCGCCGACGGTACGCCCGTCAGCGGTGCCTCGCTCTACACCGTGGGGCTGACGAGCGGGACCTTGTTCGCGGGTGCGGGCGCCGGCACGGTCAGTGCCGCGGGCCTGCAGGGAACGATCAGCTCGCTCGAGGCGGCCTTCTTCTTCAAGGACTCGCTCGCGTGGCAGGCTGTCGAGGCGACGTTCTCCGCGAGCATCGTCGGGATTCCGGAGCTGACGCTCTCGGCCACCGGCGCGACCGCCTCGTTCAACGGAACCGCGTCCGACGGCAGCGCCGTCGACCTGAGCAACGTCGACCTCTCCGACGGAACCGCGTATACCGCCCTCTCGCTCGACCCGGGCAACGGCGCCGTCTCGTTCGGCGCGCTGACCGGAGCCGCCGCGAGCGCGCATGCGGACAACGCGCAGGTCGGCGTCGGCAGCTTCGTGCTCGCCGAAGGCACCGTCGACCTGAGCAGCACCGACGTGACCGTCACCGATCCGGCCCTCGGCGGCGGGGCACCGACCGATTCGACGCTCCTCGCCGTCAGCGTCAGCGGCGGAGACGCTTTCGTCGGCTACGGCGCGACCTTCTCCGGCTCGACGATCTCGCACTCGGGCGCGACCGGCTTCTACGTCGGCTCCGCGACGGTGGCGGTGGACGTGCTCAAGCCGGTCGAGAGCAGCTCGTCGACGGACCAGACCTCGTTCCTCGGCCTGCACGCGTCGATCGGCACCGCGAGCATCGAGGGCGTGCCGGACTTCACGTTCGACGTGTCGGGCGCGACCGCGACGGTCAACAGCGCGACCGACTCGTCCGGCAACCCGAGCTCCACCCACCTCGACTGGTCGAACGTGCCCGGCTCCGGCCTCACGATTGGAAGCGCCGTCAGCGACGAGGTCACCGGCGGGACGAGCACGCTGACCGTTACCGGGCTCGGCACCGTCTCGGTGTCGTCCTTCTCGCTCGCCGCGCAGTCCGGCGTCACCGGCTCCGGATCGCTCGGCACCGGCGACCTGCTCTCGCTGACGCTCGGCGGCCCGACGCTTCATGCGGGCGGCTCCGCCGCGACGCTCGACCTGAGCGGCACGACGCTCGATCTCCGCTCGTTCGTCGCAGCGTCGACGACGACGGTGTACGCGGCGGGCTCGGGGCTGCACCTCGGTGCGACGCTCGGCCCGGTGACCGCGTCGGTCGACGGCGTCTCGTTCCTCTACAACCCGTCCGCGGTGACGGATTGGTCGTTCGCCGGAGTCACGGGGACGGTCACGGCGCACACGTTCCAGGTGTCCGGGAGCACGGCGAGCTTCAGCGTCTCCGGTCTTGGCTCCGTGGGTGTGACGAGCTTCTCCATCGGCCGGCAGCTGGGTGTGTCGGGCGGCCCGACCGCGGGCGATCTGTTCTCGCTGACGTTGAACGCGATCACGGTGAGCGCCGGTGGCGGCAACGCGACGTTGAGCCTGACCAGCGGCTACCTGACGGTGGAGTCGTTCACGAGCGGCAGCGAGAACGACATCTACGCCGCGGGCTCGAACTTGCATGTGGATGCGACGCTCGGCCCCGTGAGCGCGTCCGTCGACGGTGTCGCGTTCCTGTACAACCCGTCGACCGTGACCGACTGGTCGTTTGCGGGGATCACCGGGACGATCACCGCGCACACGTTCCAGGTATCGGGAGGGACCGCCTCCTTCTCGGTGTCGGGTCTCGGGTCGGTCGGCGTGACGGGTTTCTCGATCGGCCGGCAGTTGGGTGTGAGTGGAGGTCCGTCGGCGGGTGATCTGTTCTCGCTGACCTTGACGGGGATGACGTTGCAGGCGGGCGGCTCGGGCGCGACGTTGACGCTGTCCAGCGGCGATCTGACCGTCTATTCGTTTGTCGGAACGGCGGACGATGTGTATGCGGCCGGTTCGAATCTGAGCCTGAGCGCGACGCTCGGTCCGGTGACCGGGTCGGCTACGGGGGTGTCGTTCCTCTACAACCCGTCGACGGTCACGGACTGGTCGTTCGCGGGCGGGCCGGCGAGTGTGACCGCGCAGACGTTCTCGGTCAGCGGCGGCTCGACGAGCTTCGCGGTCAGCGGGCTCGGCTCGGTCGGCGTGACGGGCTTCTCGATCGGCCGGCAGTTGGGTGTGAGTGGCGGTCCGTCGGCGGGTGACCTGTTCTCGCTGACGTTGACGGGGATCAACCTGCAGGCGGGCGGCGCGAATGCCACGCTGACCATCTCGAGCGGGAACTTGACCGTCTACTCGTTCGTCGGCTCGCAGACCGACGTCTATGCGGCCGGCTCGAGCTTGAGCTTGAGCGCGACGCTCGGTCCCGTGACCGGCTCGTCGAGCAGCGTGTCGTTCCTCTACAACCCGTCGACGGTGACCGATTGGTCGTTCGCGGGCGGCCCGGCCAGTGTGACGGCGCAGACGTTCTCGGTCAGCGGTGGCTCGACGAGCTTCTCGGTGACCGGGCTCGGCTCGGTCGGTGTCGACAGCTTCTCCATCGGCCGGCAGCTGAACCTGTCCGGCCCCGGCGGCAGCGGCGACCTGTTCAGCCTCACGTTGACCGGAATCACGCTGCACCTCGGTGACTCCACCGCGACGCTGAACGTGACCGGCGGAACGCTGACGGTCTACTCGTTCGTCACCTCGTCGGCGAGCGATCTGTACGCCGCCGGCTCGGGACTCCACCTCGACGCAACGCTCGGCCCGGTGAGCGCGTCGATCGACGGCGTCTCCTTCCTCTACAACCCGACGACCGTGACCAACTGGTCGTTCGCCGGCGGCCCCGCGAGCGTCGACGCACAGGCCCTCGAGGTCTCCGGCACGACCGGCTCGTTCACCGTTGCAAGTCTCGGCTCCGTTTCGGTCACCGGCTTCTCCATCGCCAGGCAGCTCGGCGTCACCGGACCGGGCGGCAGCGGTGACCTGTTCAGCCTGACACTGACCGGGATCGCGCTCTCCGTGGGTGGATCGGTCGCGACCTTGAACCTCACGGGCGGGACGCTGACGGTGTACTCGTTCGTCGGCGCCGCGAACGACCTCTACATCGCGGGGTCGGGTCTCCACCTCGACGCGACGCTCGGCCCGGTGGGCGCATCGATCGACGGCGCCTCGTTCCTCTATAACCCGTCGACGGTGACGGACTGGTCGTTCGCCGGCGGCCCGGCGAGCGTGACCGCGCAGGCGTTCCAGGTCTCCGGCACGACGGGGACGTTCACGGTGTCGGGCCTCGGCTCCGTCACGGTGACCGGCTTCTCCATCGGCCGGCAGCTCGGCGCGACCGGGCCGGGCGGGACCGGCGACCTGTTCAGCCTCACGCTGACGGGGATCACGCTGCACGCGGGCGGCGGCTCGGCGACACTCGACGTGACCGGCGGTCCGCTGACCGTGTACTCGTGGGTCGGCGCGGAGAACGACGTGTACGCGGCCGGCTCGAATCTGAGCCTGAGCGCCACGCTCGGTCCGGTTACGGGGTCGACCACAGGTGTTTCGTTCCTCTACAACCCATCCACGGTGACGGACTGGTCGTTCGCGGGTGGGCCGGCGAGCGTGACGGCGCAGACGTTCTCGGTCAGTGGCGGCTCGACGAGCTTCTCGGTGACCGGGCTCGGCTCGGTCGGTGTCGACAGCTTCTCCATCGGCCGGCAGCTGAACCTGTCCGGCCCCGGCGGCACCGGCGACCTGTTCAGCCTCACGCTGACCGGAATCACGCTGCACGCGGGCGGGACTGGAGCCACGCTCGATCTGACGAACGGCGCGCTCACTGTCTACTCGTTCGTCGGCCCGGAGACCGACGTGTACGCGGCCGGCTCGAACCTGACGCTGAGCGCGACGCTCGGCCCGGTCGGCATCTCGGCCGCCGCGGTCTCGTTCCTCTACAACCCGTCGACGGTCACGGACTGGTCGTTCGCCGGCGGGCCGGCAAGCGTGACGGCGCAGACGTTCTCTGTCAGCGGCGGCTCGACGAGCGTCACGGTGACCGGCCTCGCCTCGGTCGGCGTGGACAGCTTCGCCATCGCCAGGCAGCTCGGTATCAGCGGCCCCGGCGGCAGCGGCAATCTGTTCAGCCTGACGCTGACCGGCATCGTGCTGCACGCGGGCGGCGCGAGCGCCACGCTGGACATCTCCAGCGGGAACCTGACCGTGTACTCGTGGATCGGCTCGGAGAACGACCTGTACGTGGCCGGGTCGAACCTGAGCTTGAGCGCGACGCTGGGTCCGGTGTCGGCGTCGTCGAGCGATGTCGCGTTCCTCTACAACCCGTCCACGGTGACGGACTGGTCGTTCGCGGGTGGGCCGGCGAGCGTGACGGCGCAGACGTTCTCGGTCAGCGGTGGCTCGACGAGCTTCTCGGTGACCGGGCTCGGCTCGGTCGGTGTCGACAGCTTCTCCATCGGCCGGCAGCTGAACCTGCCCGGCCCCGGCGGTAGCGGCGACCTGTTCAGCCTGACGCTCACCGGGATCGCGCTCGATCTCGGTGGCGCGAATGCGACCCTGCATCTCTCGAGCGGGAGCCTGACGGTCTACTCGTTCGTCACCTCGTCGGCGAGCGACCTCTACGTCGCCGGGTCGTCGCTGAACGTGCTGGCCACGCTCGGGCCGGCGAGTCTGTCTGCGAGCAGCGTGTCGTTCCTCTACAACCCGTCGACGGTCACCGACTGGTCGTTCGCGGGCGGCCCGGCGAGCGTGACTGCGCAGACGCTCTCGGTCTCCGGCGGCACGACGACCGTGACGGTGTCCGGGCTCGGCTCGGTCGGCGTCGGCGGCTTCTCGATCGGACGGCAGCTCGGTGTCAGCGGACCGGGCGGCACCGGCGACCTGTTCACGCTGACCCTGACCGGGATCACGCTGACCGTCGGCACGACCGGCGCATCGCTCACGCTGACCGGCGGCGAGCTCGACGTCTTCTCCTTCGTCACCTCGTCGACGAGTGATCTCTACGCAGCCGGGTCCAGCCTCGGGCTGACCGCCGCGCTCGGGCCGGTGACCGGCTCGGCCGCCGGTGTGTCCTTCCTCTACAACCCGTCCACGGTGACGGACTGGTCGTTCGCGGGTGGGCCGGCGAGCGTGACCGCGCAGACGTTCTCCGTCGCCGGCGGCTCGACGAGCTTCAGCGTCAGCGGCCTCGGTTCGGTCGGCGTCGACAGCTTCTCGATCCTGCGGCAGTCCGGCGTCAGCGGCGTCTCGACCACCGGCGACCTGTTCACGCTGACGCTGACGGGCATCTCCGTGAACGCCGGCGGCGCCGGAGCCACGCTGACCCTCACCGGCGGCGAGCTCGACGTCGACTCGTTCGTCACCTCGACGACCAGCTACCTCTACGTCGCCGGGACGAGCCTGACGCTCGCTGCGACGCTCGGGCCGCTGACCGCATCGGCGACCGGCGTGTCGTTCCTCTACAACCCGTCGACGGTCACCGACTGGTCGTTCGCGGGAATCACCGGCACGGTCGACGCGCAGACGTTCCGCGTCTCCGGCGGGGCGACGAGCCTCACCGTCACCGGGCTCGGCTCGGTCGGCGTCGCCACCTTCTCGATCGTGCGCCAGGACAACGTCAGCGCAACGGCCGCCACCTCGGGGACGGTCACGGGCACGCTCTTCACCGTCTCGGTCACCGGCGCGACGCTGCATCTCGGCACCGGCGGCGCGCAAATCGACGTGACGGGCGGCAACCTCGACCTGCTGGCGTTCACCACGGCGAGCGCGTCGTGGTTCGCCACGACCGGAAGCAACTTCAGCCTCAGCGTCGTGATCGGTCCGGTGTCGCTGTTCAGCAGCAACGTCGCCTTCCGCTACAACTCCGGCCCCGCCGGGGACGCGATCACGAACTGGACGTTCGCCGGAGGCCCCGCGTCGCTCGCGGCCGGCTCGATCCACCTCTCGGGCGCCGCCGCACTCTCGATCGGGACGTTCCTCGCCGCGACGACGGACAGCTTCACGCTCGACCACACCACCGCGAGCGGGTCGGACAACGCATCGTCGAGCCCGATCACACTGACCGGCGCCGACGTCTGGGCGTTCAGCCTCGGCAGCTCGCACGTCTTCGTCGGGCTCGGCGCCGCGCTCACGCCCGACAGCGGCGCGGCCTCCGGCTACGACGTCGGCGACGGGACGGTCGGTGTCGACGCAACCGTCACGGGCGTGAAGGTCGCGACGATCACGCAGGGCACCGCGACGTACACCGGCGTCGAGGCGGACGGGATCGGCGGCTCGTTCATCGGCATCGACCCGGTCACGCTCAGCGTCATGGGAGTGACGGCGCTGTACAACGCGTCGAACACCGCCACGAAGCTGAACTGGGCCGGCCTCGACAACGGGATTCTCCCGTACGCGTTCGACAGCTCCCTGACGCGCGACCTCTCCTTCCACCTCGCCGGCTCGGCGACGGTCAGCTTCGACAGCTTCGTCACGGGCACCGCCACCTTCGCCGTCACGGAGTCCGACGTGGACGTGACGACGCCTGCGTTGACCGGCGCTTCGCTGCTCGTCATCTCGCTCACGTCGCCGACCCTGCAGATCGGCGTCGGCTCGTTCGGGCTCACCCTCGGCGGCGTCGGCTCGTCCGTCACGATCGCGTCGCTCACGCCCGCGACGCCCGACGGACGCAGCTGGACGGCGGTGCAGGCGACCGGGCTCACCGGCTCGCTCACGATCGGCACGCTCGCCACCGCCACGCTGACCGGCGTCTCCATCGACCTGAACAGCGCGAGCGGCACCGGCGCGACGCCGCTCGACTGGAACGGCGTCGCCGGCTCCGGGATCACGCTCAACGGCTCGACCGCGTTCGCCGTCTCCGGCACGCTGAGCAACCTCGCCATCGCCGGCTTCGTCTCCGGCTCGGCGACGTTCACCGTCTCGGAGAGCACGATCAACGTCACCGTCGGCGGCGTCATGCTGACCGGCGCGACGCTGCTCACCCTCGGGCTCGGCAGCCTGAACCTGAACGTCGGGAGCGCGTCCGGGCCGCACTTCTCCATCACCGGCGGGTCGCTCGCCATCGCCGCGATCTCCGCGCCCACGCCGCTCGCGGGCACGGACACGCGCAGCTGGCTCGGCGTGATCGGCGCGATCACGAGCGCGACGCTCGTCTCCGGGATCCCGGACGTCGGGCTCACCGTCGACGACCTGACGCTGCGGATCAACGAGGCGAACGGTGCGTACACGAACGGCACCACCGTCGACGCCGCGCCGCTCGACTGGACGACCGCGCTCGACCTGAACACGAACGGCACCTCCGGCGAATCCGCCGATCAGCTCACCGTCGGCGGCATCCCGATCGATCTCAACGGCGCGACGCTCACCGTGTCCGGCACGGCGGACGTGCAGCTGTTCGGGATGATCACCGGCGAAGTCGCGTTCGCGTTCCAGCAGCAGACGGTCAGCGTCGACGTCGACCGCGACGGCACGCTCGAGCTTCCGGTCACCGGCACGGCCTGGGCCCGCGGCCCGCCGGGGCCGGATCTCCAGAATGCGACCCTGACGACGTTCGGGCTCAGCGTGGCCTCCGGGCAGACCCTCACGTTCGGCGTCGGCGGCGTCGGATTCTCCGTGTCGGCCGGCTCGCTTGCGCTCGCGATCGTCACACCGAGCGCGTCCGCTCAGGCAGCGGGCGACGGCCGCAGCTGGCTCGCGCTCGACGCGCAGATCACCAGCGCGACCTTCACCGGGATCCCGGGCCTCACGCTCACCGTGACCGGGCTCACCGTCGAGATCAACCGCGCGACCGGCGTCTACACCGATCCGACCAGCAGCGCCGCGGTCTCCACGCAGGCGCTGAACTGGACGACGAGCCTCGACCTCGACGGCGACGGCGTCTTCGGCGAGAACCCGACGGACAACCCCGGCCACAACGACCAGCTCGTCGTCCCGATCGGCGGCGGCGGCTCCGTGCCGATCGCGTTCACCGGCACGACCTCGCTCAAGATCACCGGCACCGCGACGATCTCCTTCGACTCGCTGATCTCCGGCACGGTCGGGTTCGCGCTCGCGACGCAGACGGTCACGGGAACGAACATCGGCGGCGTCACCGGGCTGTCGAGCGCGTCGCTGACGACGCTCGCGATCACCGCGACGAGCCTCTTCGTCGGCTGGGGCACGGTCGGCTTCCAGCTGACGGGCGGCGGTCTCGCGATCGCATCGCTCGCGCCCTCGACGCCCGACGGACGCTCGTGGCTCGGCATCCAGGCCGACCTGAGCTCCGGCTCGCTCATGGGCGTTCCCGGGCTGACGCTCACGGTCAGCTCGCTGCAGGTCGCGCTGAACACCGCCACCGGCGCCTCGCCGCTCGACTGGACGAAGGTTCAGACCGGAGGCGTCGCGGTGCTCGACGCGAATGGCGTCACCCACACGATTGCGATGACCGGCGACACGCCGCTCGTCGTCTCCGGCAACGCGGCCGTCGACGTCGCCGGGCTGCTCGGCGGCTCGGCGCACTTCGTCATCACGCAGAGCACCGTCGATGTGGCGAGCGTCGGACTGACCGGCGCCACGCTGCTGACGGTCACCCTGTCGAATCTCCAGCTCGCCGTCGGGACGTCGTCCATCGGCGCGCAGATCAGCGCCGGCACGCTGACGATCGGGCTGCTCGTGCCCGCCGTCTCGACCGACTCGCGCCGCTGGTTCGGGCTGAGCAGCAGCGGCATCAGCGCGTCGCTCGTGCTCCCGTCGGTCACCGCCACCGTGTCCAACCTCTCCATCTCGGTGAACGAGGCAAGCGGAGGCGCGACGCCGCTCGACTGGACGCCGCTCAACACGTCACTCGGGTCACTTTCCGGCTCGCAACTTTCCGCCTCCGGCGACCTCACGGATCTCAGCATCTTCGGGATCCTCAGCGGCTCGGCCCACGTCTCGTTCGCACGGCAGACCGTCGACGTCCAGCTCGGCAGCTCGACATTCCTGACCGGCGCGACGCTCCTCTCGTTCAGCCTCTCGCTCGGCGGCGGCGAGACGCTGCAGGCCGGCGTCAGCGGCTTCGGGCTGACGATCACGGACGGGACGCTGCTGATCGCGGCGATCGCACCGGCCGCATCGTCCGACGGTCGCCGGTGGATCGCGGTGCAGGGCACCGGCCTCATGGCGACGCTGACCATCCCGGGCGTGAACGCGACCGTCTCCAGCGTCGACGTCTCGTTCAACGGCGGCACCGGCGGCGCGTCCGTGATCGACTGGATCACGGACGTCGGCACCTACGACTCGGGTAGCTCGACGTTCACGGCAGCGCCGGTCGACGTCGTCACCGGGGGCGGCTCGACGCAGGTGACGCTCACCGTTCCGATTCTCCAGCTGAGCGGCCACCTCAGCCTCTCGATCGGCAGCTTCCTCTCGGTCTCGGCCGACTTCGTGCTCACGCGCAGCACGATCGCGCTCGACCTGAACGGCGACGGCACCGCCGACATCACCGGCGCCACACTGCTCACGCTTGGCCTGAGCAACGTGAGCGGGACACTCGGCGCGGCCGGCGGCCCGAACATCGCGATCAGCGGCGGCTCGCTCGCGCTCGCGTCGATCTCGGCGCCGGGCGCGACCGCGACGTGGACGGCGATCGAGGGCACGATTGCCGGCGCCACGCTCAACGGCGTGCCGGGGCTCGTGTTCACCGCGAGCTCGCTGACGCTCGACGTCAACTCCGCCGGCGGCACCTACGGCGCCTCGCTCGCCGCGCCGGCGCTGAACTGGGCCGCGATGCTCGACCTGAACCGCAACGGGCACTTCGGCGAGTCGGCCGACCAGCTCGTCGTCGGCAGCACGACGATCAACCTGAACGGCGCGCAGGTGGCGGCGACCGGCACGGCGCACGTCAACCTCTTCGGCTTCGTCGACGGGACGGTGTCCTTCTCCTTCCAGCAGCAGCAGGTCAGCGTCGACGTCGACGGCGACGGGAACATCGTCACGGTGGACGGAAGCGGCAATCCGATCCGCGGTCCTCCCGGCCCGGATCTCGTCAATGCGACGCTCACGACCCTCGGCCTCGCGATCCCGGTCGGCCAGAGCCTGACCATCGGTGCCGGCGGCGTCGGCTTCACCGTCTCGAGCGGCACGCTCGCGCTCGCGGTGATCACGCCCACCGGCTCGGCGAACGACACGCGCATGTGGAGCGCGGTCACGGCGCAGATCGCCAACGGCACCTTCACCGGCATTCCCGGCGTCACGCTGAACGTGACGAGCCTCGGCCTGCAGATCAACCAGGCGAGCGGCTCCTTCGTCAACGGCTCGATCACCCGCGCGGCGCAGCCGCTCGACTGGACGAAGGACGTCGGCTCCGGAACCGGCACCTCGTTCGTGTCCGCGCCGGTGACGATCACGACGCCGACTCCGACCGGCCCGGTCACGCAGACGATCTCGTATACGACGGGCTCGTTCTCCGTCACCGGGACGGCGACGGTCAACCTCTTCGGCTTCGTCTCCGGCACCGTCGGCTTCGCGCTCACGACGGCACCGGTGACCGCGACCGTCGGCGGCTCGTCGTTCGCCGCCTCGCTGACGACGCTCGCGATCACCACGTCGAACCTCTTCGTCGGCGCCGGCGGCGTCGGCTTCCAGGTCGGCAGCGGCGGACTCGCGGTCGCGATGCTGAAGCCGACCGACACGAGCGACACACGGTCGTGGACGGCGCTCAGCGCGAGCCTCGCCAACGCGTCGTTCGTCGGCGTGCCCGGCGTCGCGCTCACGGTCGACTCGCTGAACGTCGTCTACAACACCGGCACGCCGGGCCCGCTCGACTGGTCGACGGCGCTCACCACTCCGCTCGTGATCACGGACGCGAACGGCGGCACGCATCCGATCGACTTCTCCGCGTCGACGCCGCTGCAGGTCACCGGCTCCGCGACGATCAACCTGTTCGACCTCGTCTCCGGCACCGTCGGCTTCTCGCTGACGAAGCAGGACGTCTCGAACGTCGCCGTCGGCGGCGGCCCCGCGCTCGCAAGCGGAACGCTGACCACGATCGGGCTGACCGTCTCCAACCTGTTCCTCGGCGTCGGCGGTGTCGGCTTCACGCTCACCAGCGGCTCCGTCACCGTCGCGATTCTCTCGCCGACGGCGACGACGGACACGCGGCGCTGGACGGCGGTCTCGGCGCAGCTCGGCGGCGCCGCGCTCAACGGCATCCCCGGCATCACGCTGACCGCGAGCGAGCTCGACGTCGACGTGAACCAGGCCTCGACCGGCGCGACGCCGCTGAACTGGACGACCGCCTTCGGCGGTTCGATCACGCCGCCGGTCACGTTCACCGGCCAGCTGCTCGAGATCGCCGCGACGGCGAGCCTGTCCATCGGCACCTTCGTCTACGCGAGCGGCTCCTTCGTGATCGAGAGCGGCGGCGACGTCTACGTCACGCCGGCCGGCGCGACCGGCACCGTCCACGTCTCGCTGCTCGAGCTCGGCGTCAGCGACGCCAACGTCTTCGCCGGCGTGGGCGCGACCGACTCGACCGGCCACGGCGGCATCGGCGTCTCGCTCACCGGCGTCTCGCTCGGGCTCGCGCTGATGTCGGAGATCGGCGGCTCCGGCCGGAGCTACATCGGCCTGAGCGCGAGCGGTACGGCAGCGCTCATCGGTGTTCCCGGCATCACGCTCGTCGGCACGGTTCAGGTCCAGGTGAACTCGGCCTCGACCGGCCCCGCCGTCGACTTCACGCAGCTGACCGCCGGGATGCTCTCGATCCCGACGGCGCCGGGCTCGGGCGCGCCGACGGTCGACCTCGCGTTCACCGGCGCGCTGCTCCAGGTCACCGGCTCGCTGACGCTCTCGATCAACAGCTTCGCCTCGGTCACCGGCAACTTCGCCTTCCAGCAGGGCGGCACCGTCAACGTCACCACCGAGGGCGGCGGCAGCGGCACCGCGACCGCGCTCGAGATCGGCGCTTCGAACGCCTCCGCGTTCTTCGGCGTCGGGGCGGACAACCCGACCGGCCCGGGCGCGATGGGCCTGTCCATCACCGGCGTCACCTTCGGGCTGGCGCTGCTGAAGGCCAACGGCTCGATCAACGGCGCCACGAGCTTCGTCGCGCTGAAGGCCTCCGGGAACGTCGCGCTCGTCGGCATCACCGGCCTCACCGCGTCGATGACGAACGCGACGGTCGCGGTGAACGAGGCGTACGACGCGGGCGGCAACGTGATCGCGCAGGCGGTCAACTTCACCGGCCACAACCTGTCCATCCCGACCGGCGGCACGGGCACGACGCCGGTGGTGCTCGACTTCGCCGGCAGCACCTTCAGCGCGACCGGGACGATCTCGATCTCGATCGGCGGCTTCGTCTACATCTCCGGCTCGGTCGCCTTCGGCAAGGGCTCGACGTTCAGCGCGCCGCTGGCCGGCAGCTCGACGCCCCTGAGCCTCACCGTCCTGACCATCGGCGCGAGCGACGCGAACATCTTCGTCGGTGTCGGCGCGAGCGACTCGACCGGCGCCGGCGGCATCGGCCTCTCGATCACCGGCGTCACCTTCGGGCTCGCGCTGCTGAAGCCGACGGACGGATCGGCCGGGAGCTACTACGCGCTGAAGGTGACGAACGGGTCGGTCGCGCTCGTCGGCGTTCCCGGCGTGACCATCTCCGCCACCGGCCTCGAGGTCGACGTCAACGGCTCCGACACAGCGGGAGTCGCGCTCGACTTCAGCGGCAATCCGCTCTCCGTCCCGACGGGCGGCTCGGGCTCGACGCCGGTGTCGCTCGACTTCGCCGGATCGCTGCTGCAGGCGAAGCGGCACCGTCACGCTCGGCATCGCCGGCGCGTCGCTCACAGCGTTCATGACCTTCCTCGATGCGACCGACTCAACCGGCTCGGTGATCGACATCAGCGTGTCGAACATCTCGGTCACGCTCGGCTCGTTCTCGACCGGAACGCTGTCGGCGGTCGGTCTGCTCGAGATCGGCCACGGCGGCATCGCCGGCTCGCTGACGGTCCACAACGTCCACTTCTCCGTCGGCGACTCGAGCCTCGGCGCGAGCTTCACGTCGGACGCGACGCTGGCGTTCAACACGTCGACCACCGCGGTGAACACGACGATCAACGGGTCGCCGCTCGTCGTTCCGGCCGGCTCGTTCTTCTCCGTCACGCTCGCCAACGCGTCGCTCGTCCTGAACGCGGGCGGCGTCAGCGCGACGCTCCTCGGCACGTTCGCGATCCAGGTGGCCGGCGGCCAGACCGTCGTCGCCGCCACCGGCGTCTCGACGAGCTTCATGTACAGCGGCAACGGCGTCTCGCTGACAGGCGGCCAGGGCGCGATCGTGATCGGCACCGACGGCGTCGCCGGCACTCTCACCGGCAACTTCACCGGGGACTTCAGCTCGCTCGGCCTGACCGCGAGCGCGCAGGTCACGCTCACGTTCAACACGTCGGCGACGACCGACGTGAACCAGACGGTGACCGTCGCCGGGCACCCGATCGTCGTCGACGTCGCGAAGGACACCTGGCACCTCGGACTGTCGAACGCGACCGTCAGCTTCGGCGACTTCCTCACGCTCTCGGGCAACTTCACCATCGGCAGCGGCGCCAACGGCTCGACCATCTACGGCGCCACCAACGTCGAGGTGTTCTTCGGCGACGGCCCGTACCGGCTCGCCGACAACTCGGTGAACCCTGACGCGATCGGGCTCCTGATCAGCGACGGCTTCGTCGGCGCCGTCCAGGAGTCGGCCGCGAACGGCGGCGGCTTCGCCATCTACGCGCAGGGTCACGCGCAGCTCGTCGGCCTCGACGGGCTGACGATCGACGGCATCGTCACGGTCAAGATCAACGAGACCGGACACGCCGTCACCGACGTGATCACGATGCCGTCCGGCGCGACGCCGACCTCCGTGACGATGCCGTTCACCACCGGCGCGTACACGGAGACGGTGTCGGGCAGCGTCAACATCAGCGCCGCCGGCATCCTCACCATCGGCGGCACCTTCACGTTCACGCTGCAGCCGAGCGGCCGCGTCGACGTCGACATCCCGGACGCGCAGGTCAACATCAGCGTCCCGATCTCCGGGAGCCTGACGCAGGTCTTCGGGCTCGACGGCGACGCGAAGTTCTCGTTCGGCGGCGGGCTCGGGTTCCAGCTGCAGAAGCTGACGCTGAACGGCGTCACCATCCTCGGCCAGACGCTGAGCCTCGGCGTCTCGACCGGCGCGCCGTCGCCGCCGACGGCCGAGCTCGCGCTGCCGTACGCGGGCCAGCAGATCGACGCCGCGACGATCAACGCGCTCGGCTACATCGAGGTGGAGTACACGGACAACAGCGGCGCGGGCCTCAACGTGGCGTCGATCACCGACTCCGCGGGCGAGATCGCGCTGACCGGAGCCGCCGCAGCCGGCGTCACGCTCTCCGGCGTCGGCGTCCAGGTCGACCCGATCAACAACCCGGGCCTGTTCAAGTACGCGTTCACCGGCACCTTCGTTCCCGACACGGACTCGAGCGACCCGTACAACACCATCGGCGTCTCGTTCGTCGCGGGCAGCTTCTCCGACGCGAACGGGAACTCGAACACCGCGTCGAACGAGCAGTTCTTCATCAACGACCCGCCGGTCGTCCCGACGGCGCAGCTCGCGAGCCCGCTGAACGGCGCGAGCATCGCGCTCTCCGCCCTCCAGGCGCGCCAGTACCTCGACGTCACCCTCAGCGGCGGCACCATCGCCGGGGTCGGGACGAATGCGATCACCGTCACCGACAACGGGACGGCGGTCACGGTCACGAGCGTGACGCTGGTGAGCGGGAGCACGTACCGCTTCGCGCTCGGCGGCACGCTGACCGCCGGCGAGGTCGACGTCACCTTCAACCCGAACACGTGGACGGCGGCCGCGGCGCGCCCCAACGCGCGCGGCAGCGCGAGCTTCACGATCACGGCGTCGAACGCGGACGGCGGCTCGACGAGCAGCCCATTCAGCCTCGGCCCGCTGACCGTCTCCGGCGGCTCGATCACGCTCGCCGACACGTCGATGAGCAAGGGCATCCTCACGCTGACGGTCGCGATCGGCCTCGACAGCGCGAGCCTCAACTTCGGCTCGGTCAGCGCGCAGCTCACCGGGATCGTCGGCACCTTCGACATCCAGATCGACCTGCTGAAGGCGCTGCAGGCGATCAACAACCCGTCGGCGCTGCTCGACGCGTTCAGCGTTCCCGGCGCGTTCACGCTCAAGGTCGCCAGCCTCAACATCACCGTGCCGGGCGCGCTCGTCGTCACCGCGACGGGGATCAACGTCAACGTCAACCCGAACCAGGATCAGTCGTACGGCAACGGGCACCCGCTCGTCACCGTCGCCACCGCGCTCGATCACGTTCCCGTCCTTCGCCGGGGTCGGCGCCGACTTCACCGGCCTGAGCGTCTTCTCCAACGGCTTCTCGGTCGACTCGGCAGGCGTCCACGTCGCGCCGGCCGGCGGGATCAACTTCCTCAACCTCCTCGTCTTCAACGACCTGACGGTGAGCCTCGACCACTTCGGCATGTCGGTGGTGAACGGGAACGTCTCGTTCAGCACCGGCGTCGGCGGCGCCAGCGCGATCACCGTCCAGTCGAGCGGCGTGCAGTTCCTGCCGGGCAAGGCCGTCAACGGGTCGATCACCGACAGCAACCACGACGGCATCGCCGTCTCCGCGTCGTTCCAGTTCGACAGCAACGGCTTCAAGGCGTTCGTCTTCAGCGCAGACCAGCTGACGATCAACCTCGGGTCGTTCCTGCAGCTGACCGCATCGAACTTCCAGATCAACACCGGCGCCGGCCCGAACGACCCGCTCGTCAGCTTCGGCTCGGCGGGCGCGACCGTGAGCGTCGGCGGCATGACCATCTCCGGCTCGGCCACGAGCTTCGCCTTCCTCGGCGACGGCTCGTTCCGGGCAGGCCAGGGCTTCGGCGTCACGCTCTCGATCGGCGCGCGCAACCGGCGACAGCTTCAGCTGGCCGAGCTGGCTCCCGATCCAGATCGACTCGATCGGCATCCAGTGGCCCAACATCAACACCGACCCGACCAACTTCGTGCTGACGCTGTCGGCGAGCGTCACCGGCATCCAGGGCATCGCCGGCCTCGACCTTCTCCGGCTCGATCCAGGGGATCCAGATCGACATCGGGAAGCTGCTCGCGGGCGAGTTCCCGATCGTCGGCATCGCGTCGATCGGCGTCGAGGTCAAGGGCGACCTGTTCGGCGGGCAGATCGACGCGGAGCTGATCGGCGGCATCGTGAAGCTCGACGCGAACGGGAACATGATCGCCGACACCGACACGACGACGCCGGTCGTCGGCGCGCGTGTTCTTCGCCGGACTCCAGGGCGGCTTCACGATGGCCGGGATCGGCGGCTTCAAGATCCAGCTCGCGCTGTCCGAGCTCGGCCCGCTGTCCGTGTTCCTCAGCGTCTCGCTGCCGACCGGGATCACGCTCGATCCGGACACCGGCCTGACGATCAACGACTTCGCAGGCGGCGTGCAGTTCTTCCAGACGCTGCCGTCGCTCACCGACCCGATGCAGCTGCGCGACGCTGACCCTGACGAACGCCGACGGCCGTCACCGCCCGACACGTGGCTCGCGCACCGTGAAGCAGCAGGTCGTCGACGCAGTACAAGGCGAGCCTCGCCAACCCGGGCCAGAACGGCTGGGCCGCCGCGTTCAGCTCGCCGATGACGATCATCGGCTCGGCGACGGTCTACTCGATCTACACCTCGCAGGAGCTGTTCAACGGCCAGGTGACGATCGCGATCTCGACCGACGGGAAGATCCTCGTCGTCGGCACGCTCAACTTCGCCGACAACAACCTCAGCGTCAGCGGCCGGCTGTACGCGGACCTGTCCAACATCAGCCAGGGCGCCGCGACCGTGCTGTTCCTCGCCGACGTGCCCGACCAGGTGCGGATCCTCACCCTGTACGGGAAGCTGCAGATGGGCTTCAAGAACATCCAGGGCCAGGAGGTCGCGTTCACGGTTCCCGGACCTGCCGCCCGACGATCCCGACGGCGACGCTCGGCCGGACCCGCCGACGGCGCCACGATCGCCGCGAGCGCGCTCAACGGGCGCGGCTACATCGACGTCTCGTACACCGTGCCGACGGGCCAGAAGCTCGACGACGCGTCCATCACCGATCTCGCGCCGGAGTTCAGCGATCACCGTGAACGGCCCCGGCACGGTCACGCTCGACTCGACGCAGGCGCCGGTGCTGATCAACGCGACGACGAACACGTACCGCTACTGGGTCATCTCGCAGGGCACCACGAACGCGACCACGCTCGACGCTCACCCCGGGCGACGGCATCCCCGGTGACAGCACGTGGGCGCTCGTCGACACGACCTCCGGCGAACACGCTGCCGAACCCGACCACCGCAGCCGCCGCGTTCACCAACGTCGACACGTCGGGGCTCGACACGCCGTACATCGACGTCGGGCTCGCGCCGACCGCGAACCAGACGGTCAACCTCTCGACGCTCGGCGCCGGCGACATCGTCTTCTCGCAGAACGGCAGCACGCTGCCGATCACGGTGGTCGGCACGCCGACGCAGATTCCCAACACCGACGTCTTCCGCTACTACCTGAGCGGAACTCCCCCGGTCGGCCAGAGCGGAATCTTCCCGGACGGCAAGATCGACGTCTCGTTCCCGGCCGGCCGCGTGGAGCGACACGGCCGAGCAGAGCATCGCCGGCAGCGGCTCGTTCACCGTGATCGAGCCGACCGCCTCCGTCGTCGCGCCGTTCCAGGGATCGAGCGATCGACGTCTCCGTCGCGAACGGCGACATGGATCTCACCGGCAGCGGCAACCCGACGACCGGACCGCACTACATCGACGTCGTCTACACGCCGCCGACCGGGACGATGCTCGACTACAGCACGATCTACTCCGGCACCGGCCCGACGCTGACCATCGGCACCCAGACGATCACGCTTGGCGCTCCCGTCGCGATCGAGATGAACGCCGACCCGACGACCGGCGCGCAGGTGGCGACGGCGGTGTCGCAGACGCAGGCGCAGGCCGACAACGTGATGCGGTTCCGCTACGACTTCTCCGGCGCGTCGGCGAGCGCAGGCTGGACGCCGGGCCCGGCGACGATCCTCATCCCGGCCTGGACGGACTCGGGCGGCGACTCGTCCACCCCGGTCACGCTCAACTTCCAGGTGCAGGGTCCGACCGTGCAGCTCGTCCAGCCGACGAACGGGTCGAGCATCGACATCAACGCGCTGAACGGACGGACGTACGTGGACGTGACGCTGTCGGTTCCGTCGTACGCGCCGGCCGGCTCGACCATCGACTGGGCCGCGATCACGTCGACCACGCCGATCTTCTCGCTCACCGGCACAGGTGTCGGCTCGGCCGCGATCGACACGACCCAGGCGCCGGTGCTCCTCTCCGGCAGCACGCCGACGAGCGGCACCGTGCGCTACTGGATCACCGGCGCCTTCAGCTCGACCGACGTCTCGGTCGTCTTCGTCGCCGGCGGCCCGCAGCTCGTCGAGGATCTCGGCACCGTCTCCGGCGGGACGATCCCGGTCGAGGTCGACCAGGGCGCCGAGACGATCGACGTGCCGTTCCCGGTCGGGACGCTCGGCCCGACGGGCTTCACCATCGACCCTGCCTCCGTCTCGACCGAGAATCAGTTCACGCTGAGCGGGCCCGGGCTCGGCTCGGTGCAGATCGACCCGAGCTTCACGCCGCAGGTGGTCGGGAACGGCTTCACCGTCCGCTACCACGTGATCGGCCAGTTCGACTCGAACGGCGGCGAGGTCGACGCGACGTTCGTGCCGGGAACCTGGTCGGTCAAGCCGACCGGCGGCGGCTCCTCGTCCGCGAGCGACGCCACCACCACGGCCGTCGTCCTCGGCACGGTCGTCGGCGGCTCGACGCCGTCCTTCGCCACCGAGGGCGAGGCGATCGACATCGCCTTCCCGGTCGCGACCGGCGCGACCATCGACCCGGCGTCGATCGGCTTCACCGGCGTGACGCTCGGCGGCGCCGGCCTCGGCACCGTCACGATCGACCACGCCTACGCGCCGCAGCTCCTGGGCGACGGCGTCACGGTGGAGTACCGGATCAGCGGCTCGTTCACGACCGGCGACGTGACCGTGACGATCGTGCCGGGCAGCTTCGCCTACGCGACTCCGCTCCCGGCCTCCGCGCTCACCGCGAGCACGCAGAGCATCACCGTGCCGGCCGTGCAGCACTCCTACCTCGACCTCGCGCTGTCGCCGACGAGCGGTGGGACGATCGACTACTCGACCCTCTCGCTGGTCAGCACCGACCTGACGCTCTCCGGCCCAGGCACGAACTCGGGCGCCGTCACCGTCGACTCGCAGGCGCCGCTCTGGCTCGGCGGCAACCGCTTCCGCTTCTTCCTCGACGGCACCTTCACCACCGGCGAGGTCGACCTCAGCTTCGCCGCCGACAGCTTCGCGGACAGCACCACCTACACCAACGCGGCCGCCTCGCTGACGTTCACCGTCCTCGGCCCGACGGGCGCGCTCGTCAATCCCGCCTCCGACACCACCGTCAGTGGGAACGGACTGAACGGCGAGGGCTACATCGACGTTCCGTTCGTCGTTCCCGCCGGCGCGACACTCGACCCGACCACGATCGCGAACGCCTCGACCGTGTTCGGCATCTCCGGCGCCACCGGCTTCTCGATCGACACGACGAAGGCGCCGGTGCTGATCTCGCAGACCGGGAACACGTCGGTCTACCGCTACTGGACGACGGGCTCGTACACGAGCGGCACCGTCGAGATCACGTTCATCTCCGGCGGCTACGGCTACGTCCTGAACGGCCTCAGCACGCCGAGCAGCTTCATCGGCCCGGTCGCGCCGGTGAACTTCACCGTCGACGGCGTCGCCACGCCGAACATCCACTACCTCGACGTCCAGCTCAACCCGACCGGCGGCGACACGCTCGACCTCGCGTCGATCAGCGACACCGCGCCGGAGTTCACGCTCACCGGCGCCGGTGCGGGAACCGTGTCGCTGCTCGCCGACGCGGCGCCGACCGAGCTTCCGGGCACGACCATCTTCCGCTACTACGTCGGCGGCTCGTTCGCGCCGGGCGCCGTCACCCTCGGCTTCATCGCCGGCTCCTTCAGCTCGGGCGGCGTGACCAACCTGGCGAAGACCGACGGCTTCGACGTCCAGCAGCTCACGGCCGCGCTCGCCGACCCGAACGCCGGCGGCATGACGGGCACGGACACGCTGAACGACCGGAGCTTCATCGACGTGACGTTCAACCTGCCGGCCGGCGCCGAGAGCATCGACGCCTCGTCCGTCACCGACGCGGCGATCACGATCACCTCGCCGGGGACGATCTCGCTCGACACGACGCGGGCGCCGGTGCTGATCTCGCAGAGCTCCACCGCATACGTCTTCCGCTTCTTCACCACCGGCACGGCGGCGCCCGGAGCGGTCACGCTCGGCTACGTCGACGGCAGCGTCACCTTCCGCGACGCGGGCGACCAGGCGGTCGTCCCGGCCGCGGGCACGTACACGGTGACCGGCACGTACTCGGGCGACACCTACATCGACGTGCAGTACTCGTCCGCCTCGAGCATCCCGCTCGACCCGACGTCGATCGACGGCAACGAGATCACGCTCAGCGGCACCGGGCTCGGCACGGCGCACCTCGACTCGGGCCAGGCGCCGACGATCCTCGGCGGCGGCGTCGTCCGCTACTACGTCACCGGCCAGTTCGCGCCCGGCTCCGTCAAGGTCACCTTCGTCGCCGGGTCGTGGCAGGACATGCAGGGCGACCCCGGCATCGGCGGCTCGGCCTCGTTCAAGCTGATCGACCAGGTCCAGAACCAGGGCTCCGGCTCCACCGAGCAGCGCGTCTTCTTCATCGCGCTGTCCGGCGGCATGAACCTCCAGGCGGGCGGCATCTTCGGCGACACGCCGACGGAGCCGCTGCTGCAGATCACCGGCTCGGTCGAGCTGACCATCGGCAGCGACCCGGTCACGGGGATCACGCGCTTCGAGCTCACCGCCTCGGGAACGATCACCGTGATCAAGATCGGCAACATCGCCTCGGGCGCGGCCGACTTCGTCCTCCAGACCGGGAACAGCCTGTCCGACCTCGAGTTCTACGGCGTCGCCGCGATCCAGACGAACTTCGACTTCCTGCAGCAGTACGGCGTCTACCTCTCCGGCATGGCGCTGATCGAGATCAACACGACGAGCACGGACAAGTCGGTGACGCTGTCGCTCGCGGGAGTGCCCGGCGACGGCATCTTCGCCGTGCCGACGGGCAACTACTCCTCGCTGATCAGCTCGCTGCCGACCGACACCTTCGACGAGGTCGCGCTCTCGTCCGCCTGGATCAGCCTGTTCGGGAATCCGATCGGCGGCGGCGCGACCGAACCGTCGTCGCTCACGCTCGACAACGGCCGCACGGTCAACTTCGCCAGCTTCGCCGGCCTGCCGCTCGCGAACGCGCAGGTCGAGGGCGTCGTCGCCGGCAAGGAGTGGAAGGTGATCAACGGCGACGGGACGGAGTACTTCCTCCAGACCGAGGCCGACATCAACGGCAACCCGATCCTCGTCGTCAGCGGCGAGCAGCGGACGTACGACCTGCAGCCGATCTCGTTCGAGCTCGAGGTGGTCGGCGGCGCGACCGTGTACGACCCGAGCACGCTCGGCTGCGGCCCCGACCCGACCGTGTGCGCGACCGAGTGGATGCACATGGACGGCGGCTTCCTGCTCCGGATCACCGCCACGCAGACGACCATCTTCTTCACCGCCGGCGGCAGCATCGACCCGCTCGGGCTGTCCGGCCGCGAGACCGGCCTGCTGATGATCAGCTACGACACGCGGCCGTCGTCAACGCCGGGCTACGTCGGCGTCGGCCTCTCGGCGCTGTTCTCGCTGCAGATCGGCGTCGGCATCCCGCCGTCAGGGCCGAGCGACGACCGCTCGAGCCTGAGCGACATCACCGGGATCTTCACCTTCCAGGGCAGCGTCAAGGTGACGATCAACACGACGCTGCTGAACGAGACGTTCATCGTCCCGCAGGAGTTCCTCGCCGTCCTCCCGCACGACTTCCCCTCGACGATCACGATCAGCGCGGGCGCGCCGGAGATCGACGGCTCGGTACAGAACGTCAACAGCAGCGGCTTCTACATCCAGGCGATCGTCACCGGCACGATCACGCTGGAGGACGTGATCACACTCTCCGGCGTGATCGGCGTCACGCTGCAGATCGGGACGCCGACCTTCGTCCGCATCCAGGGCGCCGTCAGTACCAACATCCAGTTCCTCGGCTCCCTGTCGGGCTCGCTCGACCTCGGCTTCTACTCGTCGAAACCGGACGACACGACCAACACCTTCGATCCGGGGATCCTGGGGCGGGTCACGTTGTCGCTGAACTCGAGCGTGATCCCGGGCGTCACGCTGTCGGGTCACTTCCTGCTCGAGGTCAACCTGTTCCTCAGCGACCTGACGAGTGCGGGAACGCCGCAAACGGTGGTCACGTTCGCGACCAACGCCGACGACAGCCTGAAGACGGTCAACGGTGTCATCCAGTACGGGTCGGTCACCATCGCACCAGGCCTGCACCTCGAGCTCGTCGGCAGCCTGGTCATCGCCAACATCGTCACGATCAACGGCGCGTTCACGTTCACGTTCGTGGCGAATCCGTTCCTGATCCAGATCACGGCGGAGGGCACCGTCAGCCTCGCCGGCATCGGCGGGCTCGACTTCCACGGCGCGTTCCAGCTCGACGGCGGCGGTCTGACCATCTACGCGGAGATGGCCGTCGGCGCCAACTTCGGCCAGTCGCTCGGGCTCAACTTCAGCGCCACCGCCACGTTCGCGTTCAGCACCGAGTCGGCTCCGGTGACGATCCACTTCCTCAACCCCGACAGCACAACCGTCCCCGGCGTCACCGTCACCGTCCAGCCCGGCTTCTACCTGCAGATCACCGGCGAGATCGACTTCATCAACATCATCAACGCCTCCGGCTCGCTGACGATCTCGATCACCTCCAGCGCGTTCACGCTCGACTTCAACGTCGACCTCACGCTCGGGCCGCTCACGCTGACCGCGAGCGGATTCGCCGGCGTCTACTACGGAACCGACTCGCAGGGCCACTGCGTGCACTGCGGCCTCGTGCTCCAGCTCGACGTCGGGATCAACTTCAACGTCTTCGACATCGTCGTGATCAAGGGGAACGGGCAGATACGACTGAACACGACCGATGAGGATCACGTCGCCAACGGCATCACCATCAATGCGAACTCGTTCAAGCTGCACATCGACGGCACGGTCACCCTGCTCGACGTGATCAGCCTGACCACGTCGGTCGACGTCGTCGTCGGCGGGAACCAGACCGTCACGTACGGGACACCAGGGTCGTACACGTACGTGAACGAGGTGATCGGGGCGGGCCAGTGGTTCTTCGGCTTCACCGGCCAGGCGAACTTCTTCGGCCTCGCGACGCTGAACGCGCTCGGCTGGGTCGACTCGTACGGCCACTTCGGCGTCGACCTGAACGGCGGGATCTCCATCGGCGGCGGCGGCTTCGGGCTCAGCGGCAACTTCGACGTCTCCGCCTGGCTGTCGCAGCAGAACTGCAGCGCCTCGACGACGCAGTACTGCAACGGGGCCGACACCGGGATCTACTACACGTTCGGCGTCCACTTCAGCGCCAACGTCGACGTGGAGGCCTTCGGCTTCTCGATCGCGGGCGCGGGGATCAGCGCGACGATCCAGGCGGCCGGCACCGGCACCGTCGATCTCGTCGCCTCCGTCGAGGTCGACATCCACATCCTCTTCTTCTCGTTCAGCGCGACCGCGAACTTCGACATCGGCACCGTGCAGCTGCCGCGGCCGATCTTCCTCGCGGGGGCCGGGACGAGCACGATCACCGGCAGCGCGACGTGGACGGCGACGACGACCTCGCCGCAGGATCTCTACCTGAACATGGGCTCGCGGGCCGCGCCCGTGTCCGGCTCGTTCGAGGGCCGCGGCGTCTTCGACGACCCGGGCGACATCGACGAGTCGTTCACGATCGACCACGTCTCCGGCGTCGCCGGCAACGAGACGGTGCAGATCACCGCCTTCGGCCACCAGCAGACGTTCGCGCACGTGAAGAACATCTACGGCTACGGCGGCGCCGGCAACGACACGATCGTGATCGACCAGGGCGTCCTCGCGACGGTGTACCTCGACGGCGGCGACGGCTACGACACGCTGCTGTACGACGGCTCGGGCGGAGCCACGCTCTGGGCCGACGGAACCGGCGGCGGCGACGGCGACTCCGACGTGATCATCATCGGCGCCCAGGCGGCCGGCCCGATCACGATCTGGGGCTCCTCCGGCGGCGACTACATCGTCGACAACAGCTCCGACCCGGGCGTCGTGATCAACGGCGGCTCCGGCAACGACTCGATCACCGGCGGCTACGGCGCCGGCGACGTGCTCAACGGCGGCGGCGGGAACGACCTGATCGTCTCGCGCGGCCCGAGCGACCACATCAACGGCGGCGACGGCGACGACACGATCACGATGAACCTGCCCACCACCGCGTTCCCGACCATCGACGGCGGCACGGGGAACAACACCCTGGCGATCACCGGGACGACCGGCGCCGACTCGGTGCACATCACGCATCCGGCCGGCTACGACCTCGGTCTCATCACGAGCCACGGCAGCCTGACCGCGAACAACATCCACACGCTCGACCTCAACGTCGGCGCCGGGAACGACACGGTCAACGTGGACAACATGCAGGACTCGAGCGTCACGTCCCTGTCCATCGACGTCGGCGCCAACGACCACAACGCGGACGCGGTCTCGCTCAACGGCTCGAACAACGGCGACAAGTTCACGCTCAGCGGCAACGATCCGAACGCCGGCATCCAGATCGTCCACACCGTCAGCACCGACCCGACGTGGATCCAGCAGATCTACGTCCAGCACACCGTCCGCTCCGACGGCGACACGCTGACGATCAACGGCGGCTCCGGCGCCGACACGATCGACGCGAGCCTGCTCGGAACGGCGTCGACCTCCTCGATCCCGAGCACGACGCCGGTCGACCTCGTCGCCCTGACCGAGTTCGGCGGCGCGGGCGACGACCGGCTGATCGGCTCGCCGTTCAACGACGTGATCGACGGCGGCACCAGCGACAGCGCCGGCGACACGATGACCGGCGGCTTCGGGCTCGACGTCTTCAGGAGCGAGAACGCAACCGCGGTGGACACGCTGATCGAGACGCAGAACACCGATCTCGGCCTGTACGGCAACACGTTCATCACCGGCACGGTGCTCGCGAACAGCGGCAGCCAGCCGTACGCGCAGAACGCGGGCAATTACCTGTCCGAGGACGATCTCGCGAGCACGATGCAGAACACGACGAACCCGTCCGACGTCCTGCGCCAGCCGGGCTATGCGGAGCGGTGGGCCGCGGGCGCGACGGTGGAGAACATCCAGGGCATCTTCTCGACCGCCCAGCTCACCGGCGGCAGCGGCAACAACACCATCGTCGTGAACGCGGTCGACCAGCAGATCTCCGTCGGCGGGAACGCGCGCACGGTGACGACGTGGAACGGCGACGCGGTGCTCGACAACGGCGGGGACACGAGCGGCGACAACCTGCCGGAGTACTACGTGGTCACGATCATGCCGGGGAGCTCCGGCGGCGTGGACATCGTCGACTCCGGCGGCGGCTCCGGCACCGACGACCTCGTCGTCTTCGGCTCGCAGCAGGCCGACACGCTGACCCTCGACGCTGCCGGCACCGGCGCGTACGCGGTCGGCTTCGTCCAGGCGAGCGTCACCTCGACCGAGATGATCAGCTTCCAGGGCGTCGAGCGGTTCGAGCTGTACACGCTCGGCGGCAACGACAGCGTCCTCTCCAACGACACCGCCGTCACGTCGCTGATCAACCTCGGCTCCGGCGACGACAGCATCATCATCGGCACCGTTCCGCTGATCCCGGATCCGGGCAACCGCACGCTCGAGTATCCGAACGGCGTGCCGGTGGCCGACACGGCGCACATGACGAACGGGAACACCGCGCCGCTCTACGTGCTCGGCGGCACGCAGAACGACTACTTCGAGGTCGACCACAACGTCGGGATGCTGTACCTCGCCGGCGACGAAGGCGACGACACGTTCCTGATCAACACGTTCCTCGTGCTCAAGCAGAACCCGGACAAGCCGGACGAGGTCACGAACCTGACCACGCTGTTCGGCGGCACGGGCTCGAACCGCTACGAGTACCTGCAGAACGCGCCGGTCGCGATCAACGGCGGCTCCGGCTACGACACGATCATCATCGAGGGAACGCCGATCGACGACACGTTCATCATCACGGACACGTACATCGCGGGCGCCGGCCGGATCGTCAACTACACGAACGTCGAGTCGATCGAGGTCGACGGCGGCGGCGGCAACGACAGCATCTACGTCCTGAGCACGGATCCGGCGCTGACGGTGACGGTGAACGGCGGCTCGGGCGACGACACGATCTACATCGGCGGCACGGCGCCGCCGCTCGTCTACGACCCGCCGCCCTTCACGTACACGCCGCCGGCGTACCACATCACCACGCCGCAGCTCGGGCACGCGACGATCACCGACAACTACGGCGCGTACTTCTTCAGCGTCTCGCTGTTCGAGTGGGCCGCTCTCGGCGGGGTCGGAAACTTCACCTCCGCCGCGACGATGCTGCTGGACAACGCCTTCGGCATCGTCCCCGGCGGGATCGTCAGCGCGACGTACACAGGCCTATCCGTCGGCTACGACTGGGATCCGTTCGACTTCGGCGACCTGCTCCCGCACGTGAACATCCTGTTCACCGGGCTGCAGATCAGCTACACGATCCCGATCATCACGTTCGTGACGCGGACGATCCAGCCGCCGCCGGTCACGGTCACGCCTGCGCCGGTCGCGATCATCGCGCCGCCGAGCGTCGACGCCTCGCTGGTCAAGAGCCAGGTGATCATCCTCGGCGGCAACGACTTCGAGACGAACGGCGACACGGTCGTCTACAACGACACGGGCAGCACCGCCCCCGAGACCGGCCAGCTCGTCCAGCGCACGGTGCCGCGGATGGTCGAGACGGGCGAGGATCCGACCACCGGCACGCCGCTGTTCGTCCAGGACACGCTGAACGGCGTCGGCCTCACGGACACGTTCCTCAGCCTCGAGAGCACCGCCATCGGCATCTCCTCGACGGGCACGACGAGCGTCGAGACGACGCCGTACTTCGGCATCGAGATGCAGGGCATCGAGCACGTGCAGCTCCGGCTCTCGAATCTCGGCTCCACCTTCACGATCGACGACACCGAGAACTGCACGAGCACGCCGACCCACGCCAACCCGTTCGCGCAGTCCTGCGTCGAGAACACCGGGCCGCTGCCGGCGCCGACCGTCGACGTCTACGGCGGAACCTCGAACGACACCTTCAACATCCGGGGCATCGGCGCGGCGACGACGGTCATGGGCGGCGGCGGCACCGACACGATCAACGTCCAGTCGACGGCGAGCAACCTGAGCGGGATCCTCAGCCGCCTGTCCATCGACGGCAACGACATGCTGACGACGCAGACGACGAACGTCACGGCGACGAACAGCGATCCGGCCACGAACCAGCTCGTCAGCGACTTCCTCGGCCAGCCGATCCTCGTGGTCGGGACGAACCCGGTGGTGGTGAACGGGCAGACGGTCTACCAGGCGAACTGGGTGCCGATCCTCTGCCAGGACAACATCTCGGCGCTGTGCAACACGAGCGACCCGACCGGGTCGATCGAGGTGCGCTCGGTCGTGATCAACCCCGACGGGTCGCTGCAGCAGATCGACGTCCAGCAGAAGGGCGTGGCGACGTACGGCCAGCAGGAGTACGGCTTCCAGGCCGTCCAGCACAACGTCTTCCTGCCGATCTTCAGCTTCCTGTCGTTCACGTACGGCATCTACGTCGACCTGCCGCTGTGGCTCGACTCCAGCGGACAACCCACGACGACCAACACGGGTGTGCCCGACATCCAGCTGGCGCCGTACGGCTCCGCCGGCGCGGTGCCGCTCTACCTCGACTCGCAGGGGAACAAGACGACCGTCAACACCGGCGCGCCGGTGATCCTGCCCGCGTACACGTACTCGGACGGGCGGCCGAACCTGCAGGTCTTCGTCCAGCCCGACTTCTCCGAGACCTTCGCGCAGTACGGGCCGAACCTGCTCAGCGACAGCAACTTCAGCCAGTCGGTGCCGAGCAACGGCAGCGCCAACGGCTGGACGAGCACGAACATCGACGGCAACGGCGGCTGGCGCTCCAGCGACTACTTCATCCTCAACTCGAACGGCGCCGCGGCGACCGACCCGACGATCAGCCAGACGATCACGAGCGTCCTGCCCGGCGTCACGTACACGATCTCCGGCTTGTTCTACAACGTGTACACGCAGTACGGCGGCGACTCGAGCAGCGTCAACTCGTTCGGCGTCTACGTGAACGGCAGCCTGATCTACGCCAAGCCGCAGAGCTTCTCGTACAACCAGGGCTGGGTGCCGTTCAGCGTCACCTGGACGGACGGGAACACGACCACGGCGACGCTCACGCTCGCGGGCGAGCAGAACGGCCAGGACGCGTCGTACGCGGTCACCAACCTCTCGATGGAAGCGATCAACACGCCGGCGTACACGACCAACTTCGCCACCGGCACCGACCTCTGGGTGGACGGCTCGGGCCGCCTGACGACGACGAACACCGGCCGGCCGGCGATCGTGCCGATCTACAACACGAAGCTGCAGCCGTTCGTCCGCACCGCCGACGTGATCTCGACGACCTACAACGGGCAGGCGCTCGCCGGCCACGACATCCTCAACATCGTCGACACGGGCACGGTGGCCGCGCCGATCACGAGTGACCTGACCGCGAACGTGTCCACGTACACGATCCCGGTCGACCAGCTCGCCTCGGGCAAGCCGGTGCTGAACAACGACGGGCTCCCGACCGGCACGCTGGACGCGACCGCGAAGACGTACTTCGGCGGCGAGCCGGTGCTCGACCCGCTCACGGGCCAGCAGCTCTACTACATGGGCGGCGAGCCGGTGGTCGACGTCTTCACCGGCCTGCCCGTCACCGACCCGAACGGAACCGTGCTCACGCATCCGACGTGCACGGACACGGTCAACTTCGTCGGCTGCGACCCGATGCTGCACGTCGCCGGCGATCCGGTCGTGCAGCAGCGCGGCACCGTCGTCGACTACCTCGGCGGCGAGCAGGTCTACGACGAGCAGGGCAACGCGGTCTACACCGGCAGCCAGCCGTTCACCGACCAGCCCGGCCAGGCCGCGATCTCCGACCGGAACCAGACGGTGCTCGACCTCGAGCAGCAGAACGGCACGCTCGTCGCCATCGGCGCCGGCAGCTTCAGCGCTCCGTCGTTCACGCTGGCGACGCTGGCCGGCGCAGTGCTCACCGTCGGCGGCGGGGCGACGCTCCTGTCGACCGACACGCTGGCCGTGCTCGTCTACGACGGCACCGACATCTACACGCTCGATCCGAGCCTCTATTCGGTCGACTACGGCGCGGGCACGGTCACGATCGGTGCGGCCACGCAGCACTGCGACGGCACGAGGTCGAGCTGCGTCACGGTGAAGCTCGTGATCCAGCGCGCGGCCGTGCACGGCGCGACCGATCCGCAGCTGTACAACGGGAGCGAGCCGGTCCAGGCCGGCCAGCCGATCCTCGGCGCCGGCAACGAGCTCCAGCTCGACGCCCACGGGAACGTGGTCAAGTACACCGCCGCGCAGACGACGCAGCCGGTGAGCGAGGCCTACTACTGGATCCCGACGAACAACGCGATGACGATCACGCTCACGCAGAGCACGTCGACGATCGTGCCCGGCACCTTCAAGGTCGTGGTCGGGTCGACGACGCTGACGAGCGCCGACTACACGCTGACCGGATCGACGCTGTCGATCCACCGCACCGGCCTCACCACCGGCTCGCCGATCACGATCACGTACACGGGCGCGGTGCTGCACTCGCGCGGCGAGCCGGTGTACTCGTGCACGGGCAACACGTGCACGCAGCTGACGTACGCGCCCGGATCGACGGTGACCACGCTCGGCGACGAGCCGGTGCTCCACATCGGCGGCGAGCAGGCCTACTACTCGAACGCCGATCCGGTGCTCGATCCGGCGCAGGTGAACCGCCTGACCATCACCGGCGGGACCGGCGCGCTCCCGTCCGACGTCATCTACTCGGGCCTCGCCTCCGTCACCGTCTCGCTCGGCAGCGGCAACAACAAGCTGACGGTGAACACGACCGTGCTGCCGGTGACGACGCACGGCACCGGCGGCGACGGCGGACCGGCCACCGTGACCAACCACACGGGCCTGACCACGTTCAATCTCGGCTCCGGCTTCGACCAGGTGGCGGTGCCGTCGATCGAGGGCGCAGGCACGGTCAACACCGGCGCCGGCAACGACACGGTCGACGTCGGCAGCGAGGCCGGCTTCTGGCCGACGCTCGGCGGGCTGACCGACTTCAAGGGCAACGCGAACCTGATCAAGGCCCCGTTGACGATCGACGGTGGCGGCGGCAGCGACAGCGTCACCGTCGACGACACCACCGACGGCGGCCACAACATGGGCGTCCTGTCGTTCAACCAGCTCGTCGGCATCTTCGGCACCGGCGGCTACCTCGACTACTCGAACCTGGAATCGCTGTCGGTCAACCTCGGCAACGGCGGCAACACCTTCGCCGTCCAGAGCACGCACGGCTCGCCGTCCGTGATCGCGTCGACGTTCATCGACACGGGCAACGGCGCCGACGCGGTCTACGTCGATTCGGTCGCCGGCCCGACCACGATCACCACGGACGCCGGTGACGACACGATCTCGGTCGGGAGCACGACCGGGCCCGGCCTGCCGAATCTCAGCCTCAGCACGCTCGACAACATCGACGCGCTGCTGACCCTCGACGCCGGCACGGGCTTCAACACGCTGAACACGTACGACACCGGCGACACGGGCTCGAACACCGGCGTGCTCACCGCGTCCACGTACCAGGGCGCGGGATGCTCAACGGCATCGCGTACGCGAACGTCGACGCGCTGAACATCGACCTGAGCGACGGGAACGACCACTTCACCGTCGCCTCGACGCCGCTCGGAAGCACCCTGTCCTCTACGGCGGCGACGAGACCGCGATGACGAACCAGACGAACGACGTGATCGACGTCACGTCCACCGGCGGCGTGGCGACGGTCGACGGCGGCGACGGCAACGACGTGATCCGCGTCAACTACGACGAGCACGACAACCAGACGTTCGCCAACGGCCTCGCCGGCACGCTGACCCTGCACGGCGGCAACGGCAGCGACGAGTACGACATCGGGCTCTCCGGCCTGCCCGAACGCGAACGGCCAGCGATCAGACGATCATCAACGTCCAGGACGACCCGACCGACCCGCTCGACCTCGGCGTCAACCAGCTCCTGATCTACGGCACCGACGCGCCGGACTACTTCCTGCTCCGCGCGAACCAGGAGGTCGTCCCGGCGACCGCGATGGTGGCCGCGTTCCGGGTCGGCTCCGACGGCCTGCCGGTGCTCGACGGCGTCGACGAGCGCGTCAACTACGACGGCTCCATCAACGGCGGCCTCGAGATCTTCGGCCGCGACGGCGACGACACCTTCGTGCTCGACGACAACCTCGCTCCGACGACGATCTTCGGCGACGCCGGCGACGACACCTTCCAGATCGGCCAGCTCTTCGCCTCGCCGCGCGACGGCACCAACCCGAACAACGGCCTCGCGCCGGCGGACTACTTCCAGACGACGCCGACGACGCAGGGCTTCCTCAGCAACGGCATCTCCGAGCCGACGACGATCTTCGGCGGCACCGGCGACGACTCGTTCACCGTCTACCACAACCTCGCCGAGCTCTTCCTCTACGGCCAGGAGGACAACGACACGTTCACCGTCCGCGCCTTCGTCAAGGTGAACCCGAACGACCCGAAGGCGCCGTTCACGAACATCAACGGCGGCGCCGGCGCCGACTTCATCTCGCTACACGGTCGACGCGCCGGTGCGGATCGACGGCGGCGACGGCCTCGACACCCTCGTCGTCCTCGGCACCGAGTTCGGCGACGACTTCGTCGTCACCGACAAGGGCGTCTTCGGCGCCGGCCTCTACATCACGTACACCGGCATCGAGAAGGTCGTCGTCGACGGCGAGGAGGGCAACGACCGGTTCTACGTCGCAGAGCTCCAGCCCGAACGTCGAGCTCGAGCTCGTCGGCGGCCTCGGCAGCGACACCTTCGACATCGGCGGCAACGGCGTGAACATGCCGATCACCGTCGTCAGCAACAGCCTCGACGGCCACAGCGGCCTGATCGCGCAGCTCGTCCAGAGTGCGGACGTCGACCTACACGAACCTGTCGGCGCAGTGGGTGTCGGCGAACGTCGCCGACAACGACGCGCCGGGCGTCGTGATCACCCAGACCTCGCCGCTCGTCGTGTTCGAGAACGCGCAGGCGCCGACCGGGATGATCCAGGCGCGATACTCGGTCGTCCTGTCCCGAGGCGCCGACGGAGGACGTCCGCGTGACCGCGGCTCCGACGGCGTTGAGCGAGCAAGAGGCTCTTGCGGGCGGCAAGAACATCGAGCTTGACGGCTCGGATAACGGCGTGACGCTGCTGTTCACGACCGCCAACTGGTTCCTACCCCAGTTCATCACCGTTTCCGTTCCGGAAGACAGCCTCGCCGAGGGCACCCGCTTCATCACGATCCAGCACACGGTCGTGCAGGGCGCGAGCCCCGACGACGGCGGCGCGTACGACGGACTCGCAGTTGCAGGCGCCACCGTCGAGGTGATCGACGACGACGCCGCAACCGTCGTCGTCGCCCCGATCAACCCGGCGTCTGAGCGCACCCGAGAACGGCCTCCTGGTGGCGGAGAATCCCGCCGTCCAGAGCACCGGCGGCAACTCCATCCCAGCCCAGGACGCGTACGGCGTCGTCCTGAGCAAGCAGCCGACCGGCACCGTGACCTACCAGGCGACGACCGACGGCGAGACGCAGATCTCGACCGACGGCGTCAACTGGTACAGCGGGCCCGACCGAGCCGCTGACGCTCAACTTCACGCAGTCCACGTGGGACACGATGCAGGTCGTCTACGTCAAGGGCGTCAACGACGACATCGCCCAGGGCCTGCACTTCTCCGAGATCTCCCAGGGCATCACCAGCGACCCGGGGCTCCTGCTCGGCATCTCCGCGAGCGACGTCGCCCAGGGCCTCGCCGCCGCCGTCAACGGCGACCCGACCGGCCGCTTCGGCGCCACCGCAAGCGGCGCGACGGTCACGATCACCGGCCCGGCCTTCATCGCGTCGATCACGGACAGCGAGACCAACATCACCTCGTCGATCGACGCCGGCGCCTCGACCCACGCATTCGCCGGCGGCATTCCGGTGACGCTGACGCTGACCGTGCCGGGCAACGGCCTGCCGACCCCGGGCGACGTCTGGAAGGTGACGATCAACGGCGCCGACTTCGGCTACGGCGTCCGCCAGGGCGACAGCCTTGCCGACGTCGCGGCGAACCTCGCGAGCACGATCTCGCGCGGCGGCCTGTACGACGGCCATGGCCACCGGCACGACGATCACGATCACGCCGCCCGACAACAACCCGTACACGGTCAGCTCGAGCACCGCGTCGTCCGTGAACGGGACGCTCGTGCCGTCCGGCTCGCTGCGACTCCACCGACCTGGGCGCGGCTCGTGCTCAACGTCGCCGCCTCGAGCGACGATCGAGCTCGGCGACAACTGGGTGATCTCGCTCAACGCCGGCCACGACGAGCCAGAGCGCCGTCTCGTACACGTACATCGCCGGCCAGAACGGCGAGACACCGCTGCTCGCGCCGCTCGACGTCGAGGTCGCGGACGACGACGCGCCGGGCGTGCTCGTCATCCAGCCGACCGGTTCGACGAACGTGATCGAGCCGAGCGCGTTCGTGGTGCTCGGCGACGGCTTCGTCTCCGGGATGATCTCGAACGGCTGCCTCAGCCCGACCGGCGCCACGGTCACCTGCTTCGACGGCGACTTCGGCACCTCGGAGGTCAACGGGAACGCGTTCCACTCGACCCTCGACTCCGCGCAGGATCTCGACGCCGGCGCGTGGGGCACGAACGCCGACCCGGACATCGGCAACGCCGCGACGATCCCGCACATCACGGTGCACGACACCGGCGATGGGAACGCCAACTACTACAAGTTCGACGTCACGCAGGACATGATCACGAGCGGCGGCGGCTCGGTCTCGATCACCCTCGACATCGACCACGGCTACGACGTCGGCGACCCGATCGTCTGGCTGAGCAAGGTCACGCTCTACAACTCGGCCGACAGCGTCGTCGCGCAGGGCCCGGGCTACTCGAACCCGACCACCGGCGCCGGCGGCAGCACCACCTGGTTCGACGACTACCTCAGCACGACGTCTCGACGCCGGGCGAGTACTACGTCTCGGTGGGCAGCTGGCTGCTGAGCACCGGCCTGCCGGTCGGCGTCGACTACGACCTCCAGGTCTCGGTGCAGAACCACGACGTGGCCGGATTCGTGTTCGCGCCGCAGCCCGTGCAGGAGGACGAGAACAACAACAACACGACGCCGCAGAGCGTCGACGACGCGAGCGACTGGTACACGTTCTTCAACCAGCTGATCGGCGACGGCAGCTTCGGCGGGTCGATCGACTCCAACACCCCATATGTCCAGATCAACGGCTCTGGCGACGGCTCGTTCGACCTCTACTCGTTCCAGATCACGCCGGACATGCTGAACCCGCCGGCCTCGACGACGTCGTCCGGCTCGACGACGGCCGCCGGCCCGTTCTACTCGAGCGTCACGCTGCAGCTGACCGGCACCGTGCACACCGGCGACGTGTGGACGCTCGGCATCGGCAACCGGAGCGACGTGAAGTACACGGCGAAGTCCGGCGACGGCCTGCTGCAGGTTGCACAGGGTCTCGGCGCGCTGCTCGGCTCGCCGTACTCGTACTCGGCGACGACGAACGGCAGCGGCCAGGTCATCCTGCAGATCTCCGACCCGGCCGGCTTCGCGCTCACCGGCTCGGGCCAGGTGCTGAACGGCCTGATGCAGCTCGTCTCCTCGGCGAACACGATCACGCGCACGACCACCGCGACGCAGAGCGACGGCTCGACGCCGCTCTTGTACTCGAGCGCGACGGTCACGCTCACCGGCACGGTCACGCCGGGCGACACGTGGTCGATCACCGCCGACTCCTTCACCGCGCACCACATCGCCGTCTCGGGCGACACGCTGCAGACGATCGCCACCGACCTCGCGGGCCAGTTCACCTCAGCGGGCCTCAGCGGCCTGACGGCGAGCGCGCCGGCGTTGTCGAACGACGTCGTGCTCTCGCTGGCCGCGGGGCTGACCGTCAAGGTCTCGATCTCCGGCCTGAACCCGACCGGCGCCGCCACCGTCCAGGGGACGCCCGTCGCTTCGCAGCTGACGAACGCCGCGTGGACGACGGCGGTCATCACGGTTCCGACCGGCTCCGTGCTCAACGGCGAGACGTGGCAGCTCGGGCTGACCGGCATCACGGGCGTGGTGTCGGGGACCGCCACGAGCGCCGGCGATGTGAGCGACATCGTCAGCGGCCTGGCGAGCGCGATCAACGGCGCGGGCGCCGGCTACACGGCCACGCCGGACACGACGCACGGGACGCTGACGATCACGCGCGCCGACGCCGTTCACCTCGACCGCGATCACCATCGCCGCGGCCGGGCAGGTCAACGTCGACACGAACACGTACGACACGCACGTGGTCACGATCACGCCTGACGGCGAGGCGGGCACCTGGTCGCTCCTGGGCCGGACGTACCACGCGGCCGCCACCGACAGCGCGGACACGATTGCCATGCAGCTCGCGACGGCGATCAACGGCTCGACGTACCTCGCCGTCCCGTCCGGCGCGACCATCTCGATCACGAAGATCGACGCGGCTGCGACCGACTTCACCGCGAGCGTGACCTTCACGCCGACGGCTGCGGTCACCGGCTCGTCGGTGGGCGCCGCGGTCGTGACCGTGCCCGGGACGTTCGTCTCGACCGACACGTTCACGCTCCACGTGGACGCGAACCAGCACGACTTCACCGGTTTCACCGATCCGGACCTCCTGGCCACCGCGCTCACGACCTACGTGAACGGGCTCGGCGGCTACACGGCGGTCGAGTCGACCGGCGGCATTGTCACGATCGCGGCGACCGCGTCCGCCACCATCTCGGTCGAGCTGGACCTGAACACGACCGACACGGGCGACGTCGCCTCCGCATCCGCGGTCGCGTACACGTTCAGCGGCTCGCCGGTCGCGGGCGAGACGTGGGCCGCGGACGGCGAGTCGTATCCGGTGCAGAGCGGCGACGCGCTGGCCGACGTGATCAGCGCCCTCCAGGACATCGTTCACCGGCGACGGCGACGTCGCGGCCGTCTCCGGCTCGATCCTCACTGTCGTCGGCTCGGTGGCTGCGACCGGCCACGTGACCCCGGTGGGCAACGGCGAGCACCGGTGCGCTCGAGGTGACGCGCGCGGCGACGGTAGTCGGGCCGGTCAACACCCTCGACACCTGGACGCTCGTCGTCGCGGGCACGCCGGTGCAGGTGCCCGCGCCCGGCACGACCACTGCGGGCGTCGCCGGCGCATTCGCGACCGCGACCTATCCGAGCGGCTACACCGCCTTCGTCATCGGCTCGACCGTCTACGTCACCGGCGCGTCGACGTTCACGCTGAGCAGCACGCCGGTCGGCCGCCACGCGACCGGCAACGGGACGTTCAGCGGGACGGTGCCGCTGATCTGGACGCAGACGGCCGTGTTCTCGCCGGCCGGCACGCCGGCGATCCAGCTCGGCGACCTCTGGTCGATCACCGTCGGCATGACCACCTACACGGCGCGCGTGACCGACATCGGGACGAGCTCCGGCAACTACGGGTTCGGGCTCACCGGCGGGACGGCGACGTCGTACACGGTCGCGAACACGACCGCAGCCTCGACCGCGCTCGCGGGCGCGCTCGCCACCGCCATCGGCGCGCAGGCGTCGCTCGCAGGCGGCACGACGCTGACGCTGACGGGCACCGGCGGCTCGCCGCTCGGCGTCGGCCCGCTGACCGAGCAGCGCGTGGGCGCGCTGCCGACCGCGTCGACCGCGGACACGAACACGCACTACGAGAACGTGACGGCGACGCTCTCCGGCGACGTCACCCCGGTCTGGCAGCCCACCGAGACGTGGACGCTGACCATCGACGGCCACGCGTACACGTTCCTCGTTCCGGGGACCGGCTTCACCACGGCGCAGCAGACGCTGACCACGATCGCCGCGCAGCTCGTGCTCGCCTACAACACCAGCTCGACGAAGGACACGAACCTGCAGGTCACCTCGAGCGGCGGGGAGATCCTGATCAAGGACAACACGACCGGCGGAACGGATCCGTTCTCGTTCTCGATCACGCGCGGCAGCAGCGCCGTCACGGGCGTGATCGACATCGACAACGCGAACGACATCGCCTCCAGCGTGCTCGTCCCGGTCGTCCTGCCGGAGTTCCAGTGGCTCGTCGCGCTCTTCCCGTGGGCGAAGCAGTACTTCGAGGTGGCGGACAGCCTCGGCTTCACCGCGCAGCCCGAGTTCCAGCTGTGGGGCCCCGGCTCGAGCGGCCCGAACACGCTGCTCGCGACCGTCACGTGCACGCTGATCCCGAACACGAACACGTGCTCGCTGACGCCGGACGCGGGCAGCGCGCAGGCCAGCGATCCGTTCCTCGAGTACAACTTCACGCAGACCGGCACGTACACCGTCAAGGTCGGCGCGAACGTGACCTGGAACGGCGCCACGACGTTCCTCGACGTGCCGAACACGTTCTTCTCGAGCGGCTTCCAGGGCGTCCAGACCGGGATGAAGTACACGCTGTTCATCTCGCTCGAGCACCACGCCACGAACCCGAACGCGCTGTCGCTCGTCGGCAAGCAGATCACCATCACGGCAGGCGCCGGCGCCGGACAGACGGCGACGATCACGGCCTACGACCCGCAGAACGGGACGTACACGCTCGACCAGCAGTGGGCGACCGCGCCGGACGCCGGCAGCCGCTTCCAGATCACGGAGAGCACCGCGTCGTTGCCGGGCTACGCGCCGGTGACCGACAGCTACAAGGTCGTGCTGACGAGCCCGGTGCCGGCCGGCCAGACCGTCTACGTCGACGTGTCGCCGCAGCCGACGCCGACCTACAACGCCGACGAGGCCTTCGACCCGAACTCGAACTACGGCCAGAACAACGCCGTCCAGGTGCGCGTGCAGACGCCGCGGGCGCTGTTCCTGCTCACCGGCGTTCCGACGCCGGGCGAGACCTGGACGATCCTGCTGAACGACCAGCCGTTCTCGTACCGGATCCAGCTCGGCGACACGCTCGCGACGATCGCGCACCAGTACACGCTGATGATCGGCGGGGTCGGGACGGACTACACGGCGTCGGTCGACCCGAGCAACGCGGACCAGGTGATCGTCCAGAGCTCCACCGGCGCGTCGTTCTACGCCGGCTTCCAGATCACGCACGAGGCGGAGGGAGGCGCCACGGTCACGCCTTCGCCGTCGGCAGGCGCCGCGCTCACCTTCAGCGGGATACCTGCGCCCGGAGAGATCTGGAGGCTGACGCTCGACGGCGTCGTCTACTCCACGTTGCCGGCCACGTCGAGCGACACGCTCGCCACGATCATGCAGGCGCTGGCGGTCCAGCTACCGGCGCACGGCTACACGTTCACGATCAGCGGCAACGTGCTGAACGTCGCACGCGCGGCGGGCACCGGCCAGATCACGGCGAGCCTCGCCGTCACTGCGCCGACGGTGGGCAACATCAGCCTCAACTACTCGTTCTTCAACGAGGCCGACCTGCTCTTCGGCGGGACACCGGTCGCGGGCGAGCGTTGGAGCGTCTTCGTCGACGGCAACCAGATCTCCACCGTCTCGACGGCGGGCGAGAGCATCGCCCAGGTGATCTCGTCGCTCGCGGGCCAGATCCCGTTCATCTACCCGTACGACTACTCGTACAGCGCGGGTCTGAGCGACCTGTTCGTCGAGCACGGCTTCTGGCTGTTCTTCGGCTACTCGTCCATCAGCCTGTTCGGCACCGTGACCCTGAACCCGAGCCAGGTGTACGGCACGGTCGCCGTGGCGAACACGGCGCCGACCGGTGTGAACATCGTGCTGAACGCGCCGTCCGGCGGGCCTGCCGCGGGCGAAACGTGGACGCTGACCGTGGACGGGACGAAGTACTCGTACGCGTACACCGGCGGCGGCAGCCTCAGCACGATCGCACAGGCGCTGGCCAACCTGATCCCGCAGTCGCCGGCGACGGCGCACGGCGGCCCGTACTACTCCGTCGGCGTCTCCGGCTCGTCGCTCGTCGTGCGCCGCTCCGACCAGGCGGTGCCCGTGACCGCGTCCGTGTCGGTGTCGCTGCCGGCGACGGCCTCGACGGTGCCGAACCCGAGCAACCCGGCGCAGACGACCGTCACCTACACCGGCTCGCCGCTCCAGGGCGAGGTGTGGGCGATCACCGTCGACGGCACGACGTACTCCTATGTGTCGAACACCGGCGACCCCCTCTCCACCGTGATCGGCGCTCTGAAGAGCGCGATCCCGGCGGCGGGCTACACGGTGAGCCAGAGCGGCACGACGAGCCAGTCGCTGACGATCACCTCGAAGACCGTCGGCGCCACGCTCGACGCGTTCGGCTCGGTCGTGCTCGACACGAGCGAGACGCAGGGCACCGGCACGGCGACGGCTTCCGGCCAGAACGTGACCATCGCGCTGCCGGCCATCCAGGTCGGCGCCGGCGAGACGTGGGCGTTGACCGTCGACGGCACGCCGTTCGCGTACACGACCACGGCGACCGACACGCCGGCGACGATCGCCGCACAGCTCGGCATCCTCGTGCACGCCGTCGGCACGTACAACGTGATCGTCAACGGCACCACCTTGACGCTCAGCCGCGTCGACGGGAACACGACGTCCGCCTCGCTCGCGATCTCGACGCTCGGCGCGGCCGGCGGCGGGGCGATGGGCTCGAGCGTCGCCGTCGACTTCGAGGGCCAGCCGACGCAGGGCGAGGTCTGGACGCTGAGCATCACCACCACGAGCGGCACCGAGACGCACAGCTTCGCCGTCCTCTACGGCGACACGCTCTCCGACATCGCCTCCGGCCTCGGCAAGGCGCTGTCGCTCGACACGTACAACGTCTCGGTCGTCGGCCGCGTGCTCACCATCTCGCTGCTGCACGGCGGCCAGCTGTCGGCCGGGATCGCGATCTCGCCCGACAGCCTCGGCGGCGCCGTGATCACGCAGCAGCTCGTCTTCACCAGCGCCAACTGGAACGTGGCGCAGTCCGTCACGGTGCAGGCACTCGACAACCAGTTCGCCGACGGCCACGACGCGCTCGTCTTCCCGCCGATGACCGGCACGCTCAACCAGGTGCTCGGCCCCGTGATCATCGACGGCGGGCTCAGCGTCAACCCCGAGCCGTTCCTGAACAACCCGCTGATGCTGCCGGGCGAGACGAACCTGCCGCTCGCCGACGGCACGATCGCGGCCTCTGGCGCGAACCTCGCGGCCGGCCTCACCGCCGCCGGCCTCGCGTTCATCTCCGATCCGAACGCGACGAGCGTGACCGCGACGACCGGCCAGCGCCCCGGCTTCGACCCGCGCATGAACGACTTCGCCTACACCGTCGAGTTCCTGAACGGCACCGCGTCGCAGGAGACGCTGGACGTCTCCGGCACCTCGCACGACATCCTCTCCGTCGCGAACATCACGCCGTTCACGTTCGCCCTCACCGGCGGCGACTACCGCTTCATCGGCACGCCCGACCAGTCGATGACCGAGGGCAGCCTCCACACGTCGTCGCTGACCTTCGCCGACGCGACCGTCCAGTGGAACTCCGCGACGCTGACGCTGGCCGGCTCCGCCAACGTCGGCGACACGTGGACGCTGGTGCTGAACGGGACGTCGTACACGTACACCGTCGTCGCGGGTCAGACGTCGCCGGCCGCCATCGCCTCGAACCTCGCGGCGCTGGCCGCAGCCGCCGGCTTCGTCGCCACTCCCAGCGGCGCGGCGATCATGCTCGCGGCGTCCGACGGCTCGGCGTTCAGCATCGGCCTCGTCATCGTCGCGCCCGCCGGCGCGACCGTGCACGGCTCCGCGAGCGTCACCGGCGCGGCCACGAAGACGACGACGCAGTCGATGAGCGCCGGAACGCTCGACACCTCGAGCCTCACGTTCACCGGCGGCAGCAACATCCCGTGGTCGCAGGCCGACGTGACGCTGACCGGCCTCCCGAACGTCGGCGACATCTGGACGCTGACGCTGAACGGCAAGCAGTTCTCGTACACCGTCGCTCCGGGCGACGACGTCGCCTCGCGCGTCGCGCTCGAGCTCGCCTCGCTGATCTCGAGCGACTACACGGTCGAGCCGCGGGTCGGCATCCTCGGCGACAGCGAGCTGATCATCACGCGCAGCAACGACACCAACCCGTTCACCGTCGGCTTCGGGATCGTCGCGCCGGCGGGCAAGACCGTCGAGGGTTCCGCGAGCGTGACCGGCACGCCGACGAACCCGTCCGCGCTGACCTACACGATGGCGGCCGCGCAGCTGCTGTCGACCACGTCGACGGCGAACTGGTCGCTGACGCTGAACGACGGCACCGCGGAGACCGTCTCGTTCGGCGCGACGTCGACCGACGTCGGCACCGTCACGCAGGGCCTCGCGCGCCTGATCAGCTCCGACTACGGCCCGCTCGTCACCGGCACGCAGGTGTTCTTCCAGACCGGCTGGGACGTCGACCCGGCCACCGGCCTGCCGCTCACCCCGCAGTCCGGCGACCAGTACTACGTCGCGCCGCTCAACCTCAACACCCGGGTCGACGAGTCGACGCAGGTCGACACGCTCACCGTCGACGACCACAACGACCCGTCGAACGGCGTCGGCACGCTGACGGAGAGCTCGATCACCGGGTTCGGCATGGGCGGCCCGACCGTCGTCGCCGGCCAGACGATCCCAGGCGGGATCACGTACTCGAACATCGAGTCGGTCAACCTCGAGCTCGGCAAGGGCGACAACCTCCTGACCGTCGCGAACACGAGCGACGGCAGCACGAACGTCACCAGCGGCAACGGCGACAACACGATCGACGTCCAGTCGATCGTCGGCCAGACCTCGATCACGACCGGCACCGGCGCCGACACGATCAACGTCGACAACAGCCGCAGCGTGCTCCAGCTCGGCGGCCTGCTCACCATCGACACCGGCGGCGGCAACGACACGGTCAACGTCGACGACTCCGGCGTCACCGTCGCGACGGACGGCACGCTCACCGGCTCGACGCTCACCGGCCTCGCGCCGCTGACCGTGGCCGAGGAGCAGACGATTGTCGTCCAGGCCGCCGGCGGCACGTACACGCTGCTGCTGCCGAACGCGCTGCCGGGTCACGGCTCGATCCAGCTCGACTACATCCACGACAATGCGGCCACCGTCCAGGCGGCGCTGCGTACGGCGTACGGCACCACGGACATCGACGTCACCGAGGTCGACGCGTCGACGACGAAGACGTTCACCGTCACCTTCGGCGGCGCGCACGCCGGCCAGGACTTCGGGCAGATCACGTGGGCGGGCTCGTGGACGCTGACGACTCCGGCGACGGGCTCGTTCACGCTCACCGACCCGAACTACGGCGTCGCCACCCTGACCGGCCCGGTCGACGCGACCGCGCTCACGAACGCGCTGCAGGCGATCTACAAGACGACCGAGGTGACCGCGACCGCAACCGGCACGCCGAACGTCTTCTCCGTCATCTTCAGCGGCTCGCACGCCGGCCTCGACCTCAGCCAGCTGACGGGTGCGGGCACCGGGTCGGTCGTCGCAGTGACCCAGCTCGTGCCGGCGCCGGACGCCTCGGCAAGCGTGACGGCGACGACGGTGCGCGACGGGACGACCTCGCCCGTCCGCGACAACGTGCAGACGATCGACGTCGGCGGCGCCACGGGCTCGTTCGTCCTCCACTTCGTCCTGCCGAACTCGCAGGGCGTGCTCCAGGATTACGAGACCGGCTCGATCCCGGTGACCGCGACCGCCGCAGACCTGCTGGCGGCGCTCAGCACCGTGCTCAACCCGAACAACGTCAACCCGGCGCTGCCCTTCACCGACAACGTCGCGGTCGAGAAGCACGGCACGACGTTCACGATCACGTACCAGGGCTCGATGAAGACGCAGTCGATCGCGTACATCGACACCTCCGGCATCACGAACGGCCACGTCACGGTCGCGAACCGCGCCTCGGGCATCGACTACTACAACGTCGGCACGCTGAACATCGACCTCGGCAGCGGCGACGACGTGTTCAACGTCCAGGGCACGACGGCGACGACGAACCTCTCGACCGCGGCCGGCGACGACCGGATCTACGTCTCCTCGGGCGCGAACGTCGGCCTGTCCGACTTCCCGAGCTTCATCAGCGGCACGCTCGACAACCTGCACGGCACGCTGAACATCGACGCCGGCACCGGCAACCAGACGCTGATGATCAGCGCAGAGGGCTCGAACGTCGGTGACACGAACGCGCTGATCACGCGCAGCTACGCGACCGTGCACGCGGCGAGCCCGACGACGACGCTGACGCCGACCGCCGACCTCTACTTGACCGGATTCGCTCCCGCCGGCATTTCGATCACCGCGGCTGCGACCGGCAACTTCGGCGGCGGCATCACGATCTGGACGGGCTCCGGCCCCGACCACATCACCGTCGACGCGACGCACTTCCGCGCGGGCGTCAACGAGGTGACGACGCTCAACAGCGGCCTCGGCAACGACAACGTCACCGTCAACCTGACCGACGGCGTCGACGGCGCCTTCGTGCTCGACGCGCAGGGCCCGGACGAGAACCTGCTCCATCTCTCGACCCCGGTCCAGACCGGCGACTACAACACGCCCGCGGACACCGTGGGCGTCAGCCTCGACGGCTCGGCGCTCACCTCCGACCAGTTCGTCGTCGACGCGTCGCTCGACGAGGTCGGAGTCATGGTCAGCCCGGAGCCGGGCACACAGGCCGTCGTCACGCTGATCAAGCCGACCGTGACGCGGTTCACGCTCGGCGCGTCGCACACGGTCTCGCTCGGGACGGCGCTGCAGAATCTCGGGCCGAACGACACCGTCAGCGCGACCGTCAACGGCGCTGCGGTCGACGCGTCGCAGATGACGATCGACCCGCTCTCCGGCAACGTCACGTTCGCCTCGACCTCGGCGCTGCCCGTCGGCGCCCTCGTCCTGATCGAGATCATCCGCCAGATCACGCAGCAGTTCGCCCTGCCGCAGGCGACCGATCCGGACAACGACGTCGTCGATGCGTCCGGCTCGACGCTGCCCATCACCGTCTTCGGCGGCCAGGGCGACGACACGATCACCGCGGGCGTCGGCGGCGACGTGATCTTCGGCGACCGCGGCCGGATCCTCTGGTTCCAGCCCGGCACGCCGGCGCCGACGATCCCGCAGGACGGGCTCAGCGTCGCCCAGCTGGCCGCGCTCGAGAGCACCGCGGTCGCGGTCGCCGGCGGCGGCGGCCCGGCCAACGACGCGATGACGCGGCTCTGGGGCCTCGCCGTCACCATCGACCCGAGCATCGGCGGCAGCGACACGATCAACGTCCCGGCCGGCAACGACGTCGTCTTCGGCGGCCAGGGCAACGACACGATCAACCTCGGCTCCGGCACGAACCTCGTCTTCGGCGACAGCGGCTACGTCGACTGGGCCGTCTCGGCGGACGGGACGCAGACGGAGATCGCGAACGCGGCGTCGATCCTGCCCGACGTCGGCGGCAACGACACGATCACCACCGGCTCCGGCAGCAACATCGTCGTCGGCGGCGCAGGCAGCGACACGATTCAGCTCGCCGTCGGGCAGCCGAGCAGCACCGGGACGAACATCGTCCTCGGCGACAACGGCTCGATCACGACGAACCCGTTCAGCGGGCCGGAGTTCCACAGCCTGCCGATCGTCCTGGCGAGCATCCAGACGACGGTCGACGGCGTCGGCGGCAACGACACGATCACCACCGGCTCCGGCGACCAGATCGTCTTCGGCGGGCCCGGCAGCGACAAGATCACCACCGGCTCGGGCTCGAACATCGTCTTCGGCGACGACGGCCGCCTCGACTGGGGCTCGGCGAACGGACAGCCGATCGTGCTCGACGCGATCTCGACCGACGAGAGCGACGGCGCGGCCGACACGATCACCATGGGCTCCGGCCCGAACATCGTCATCGGCGGCGCCGGCGGCGACACGATCAGCGGCGGCACCGACACGAACATCGTCCTCGGCGACAGCGGCGCCGTCTACGGCGTCGCCGGCAACCCGGATCCGTTCGGCTCGCTGCCGATCACCGTCGGCATGGTGCAGACGACCGCGCCCGGCATCGGCGGCGACGACACGATCACCGTCGGCAGCGGCAGCGCCATCGTCATGGGCGGCACCGGCAACGACGACATCACCACCGGCACGAACACGAGCTTCATCTTCGGCGACGACGGCTACATCACGTGGGTCGGCTCGATCTACAACCCGGAGAACCTGACGTGGCCGGGCCAGAACACGGATCCGAGCGACATCGACCTCGTCGCGTCGACCGATCCGACGGACGGCGGCAACGACAACATCACCATCGGCGCCGGCCGCGCGATCGTCGTCGGCGGCGGTGGCGCCGACCACATCACCGGCGGCACCGGCACGAACATCATCCTCGGCGACGACGGGCGCATCTTCTCGGCTGGCGCGAACACGAACCCGTTCGGCCAGCTGCCGATCACGCTCGGCATGGTCGAGACGACCGATCCGGGCTTCGGCGGCAACGACGTGATCCAGACCGGCACCGGCAGCGCGATCGTGATGGGCGGCACCGGCGACGACCAGATCTCGACCGTCGTCACCGGCCAGACGTCGCCCGACGACACGTACTTCGTCTTCGGCGACGACGGCTACATCACCTGGGTCGGCGCGCAGCTGAACCCGGACAACCTGTCGTGGGCCGGCGCGAACAACGATCCGACCGACATCGACCTCGTCGCCTCCACCGACGCGTGGGACGGCGGCAACGACACCGATCACGATCGGCGCGGGCCGCGCGATCGTCGTCGGCGGCCAGGGCAACGACACGATCACCGGCGGCTCCGGCACCGACATCGTCCTCGGCGACGCCGGCGCCATCTTCGGCGTCAGCGGCAACCCGGATCCGTTCGGCACGCTGCCGATGACCGTCGGCGAGGTCGAGACGACGAATCCGGGTGCCCAGTACGGCGGCAACGACACGATCACGATCGGCACCGGCAGCGCCATCGTGATGGGCGGCACCGGCGCCGACGACATCACCACCAGCACGAACACGAGCTTCGTCTTCGGCGACGACGGCTACATCACGTGGGGCGCGGCGTACGATCCGCAGGGCCTGCTCGGCCCCGGCGCGAACACCGACCCGGCGAACATCGATCTCGTCGCGTCCACGGATCCGACGGACGGCGGCGACGACAACATCACCGTCGGCTCCGGCCAGGCGATCGTCGTCGGCGGCGTCGGCTCCGACCACATCACGGGCGGCACCGGCGACGAACATCATCCTCGGCGACAACGGCCGCATCTTCGCGGCGGACACCAACTCGCTGCCGTTCGGCCAGCTGCCGATCACCCTCGCGATGGTCGAGACGACCGATCCGACGTACGGCGGGATCGACACGATCCAGGCCGGCTCGGGCAGCGCGATCGTGATGGGCGGCGCGGGCGGCGACCAGATCTCGACCGTCGTCGGCGGCGGCGGCTCGAACAACACGGACTTCGTCTTCGGCGACGACGGCTACATCACCTGGACGGGAGCCGAGGTCGAGGCGAATCCGGAGCACCTGACCTGGGCGTCGCAGGACGACGACCCGAGCACGATCGACCTCGTCGGCTCGACCGACCGTCGTACGGCGGCGACGACACGATCACGATCGGCGACGGCCGCGCGATCGTCGTCGGCGGCGCGGGCAACGATCACGATCACCGGCGGCTCCGGGACGAACGTGATCCTCGGCGACAACGGCCGCATCTTCGCCGCGAGCGAGCAGTCGACCCAGACGCAGTTCGGCACGCTGCCGATCACCATCGGCATGGTCGCAGACGACGTATCCGGGTGCGCAGTACGGCGGCAACGACACGATCACGGTCGGCACCGGCAGCGCGATCGTGATGGGCGGAACCGGCGACGACGACATCACGACGAGCTCGTCCACGAGCTTCGTCTTCGGCGACGACGGCCTGATCAGCTGGGTCGGCGCCGAGCAGAACGGCGGCCTCGGCACGTGGCCCGGCGCGAACACCGACCCGACGAACATCGACCTCGTCGCGTCCACGGATCCGACGGACGGCGGCAACGACACCATCACCGTCGGCTCCGGCCAGGCGATCGTCGTCGGCGGCTCGGGCGACGACACGATCACCGGCGGCGCCGGCGCGAACAACACGGACATCATCCTCGGCGACAACGGCCGCATCTACGCGGCGAGCCAGCAGTCGCAGGCGACGCAGTTCGGCTCGCTGCCGATCACCGTCGGCATGGTCGAGACGACCGATCCGGCGTACGGCGGCAACGACGTGATCCAGACCGGCTCCGGGAACGCGATCGTCATGGGCGGCAGCGGCAACGACCAGATCTCGACCGTGCTCGGCGGCGGCGGCTCGAACAACACGGACTTCGTCTTCGGCGACAACGGGCTCATCACCTGGGTCGGCACCGAGCTGTCCGGCGGCCACGCGTCGTGGCAGGGCGCCAACGCCGATCCGACGGACATCGACCTGGTCGAGTCGACTGATCCGACGTACGGCGGCGACGACACGATCACGATCGGCTCCGGCCGCTCCATCGTCGTCGGCGGCTTCGGCAACGACACGATCACCGGCGGCTCGGGCGACACCGTCATCCTCGGCGACAACGGCGAGATCGACGGCGTCAGCGGCAACCCGAACCCGTTCGGCGCGCTGCCGATGACGGTCGGCCTGGTCGAGACGACGAGCCCGGGCGCGCAGTACGGCGGCAACGACACGATCTCGATCGGCTCCGGCAACGCGATCGTGATGGGCGGCACCGGTGCCGACAGCATCACCACCAGCACCTCGACGAGCTTCGTCTTCGGCGACGACGGCCTGATCGACTGGACGGGAACGCTCTATCCGCAGGGCGCGCCGTGGGCCGGTGCGAACAGCAACGCGTCCGACATCGACCTCGTCGAGTCCACCGACACGTGGGACGGCGGCAACGACAACATCACCGTCGGCTCCGGCCAGGCGATCGTTGTCGGCGGCTTCGGCGACGACCACATCACGGGCGGCGCCGGTACCAACATCATCCTCGGCGACAGCGGCGCGATCTTCGCGGCCGCCGCCGTTCCGGGCGTCCAGTTCTTCGGCCTGCCGATCACGCTCGGCCTCGTCGAGACGATCGCGCCCGGCGTCGGCGGCAGCGACACGATCAACACCGGCACCGGCAACTCGATCGTGATGGGCGGCACCGGCGCCGACACGATCTCCACCGTCGTCGGCGGCGCAGGCTCGAACAACACCAACTTCGTCTTCGGCGACGACGGCTACATCACCTGGGCCGCGGCCGAGGTCGGCCTCAACCCGGGCAACGTGACGTGGCCCGGCATGGACAGCGACCCGAGCGACATCGACCTCGTCGCGTCCACCGACACGTGGGACGGCGGCAACGACCAGATCACGATCGGCTCCGGCCAGGCGATCGTCGTCGGCGGTGCCGGCAGCGACACGATCACCGGCGGCTCCGGCACGAACGTGATCCTCGGCGACAGCGGCGCGATCTACGCGGCCGCCGCCGACACGAACCGCTTCGGCACGCTGCCGATCACCATCGGCATGGTCACGACGATGGATCCGCTGAACGGCGGCGACGACGTCATCTCGACGACCGGCGGCGACGCGATCGTCATGGGCGGCGTCGGCAACGACACGATCACGACGGGCGCCGGCACGAACATCGTCTTCGGCGACGACGGCTACGTCACGTGGGTCGGCGCGGAGCTGAACCCGCAGAACCTCACCTGGAGCGGCGCCGACCACGATCCGTCCGACATCGACCTGCTCTCGTCCACCGACACGTTCTACGGCGGGAACGACACGATCAGCGTGGGCGCGGGCAGCGCGATCGTCGTCGGCGGGGCCGGCAACGACACCATCATCGGCGGCACGGCGAGCAACATCGTCATCGGCGACAACGGCGCCGTCTTCGCGGCGACCGTGAACGCGGCGCAGTTCGGCGGCCTGCCGATCACCGTCCAGCTCGCCGAGTCGATCGAGCCGACGGTCGGCGGCACCGACACGATCACCGGCGGCGCCGGAGCCGACCTGATCATCGGCGGCAACGGCAGCGACACGATCAACGCCGGTGACGGCGACAACCTCGTGATCGGCGACAACGGCTCGTTCGCGTTCGACACGAACACCGGCGGGCTCGTCACCGCCCGGACGACCGATCCGAGCGCCGGCGGCGGCGACGACAAGATCACCACCGGCTCCGGCAACGACGTCATCCTCGGCGGCCAGGGCAACGACACGATCAACGCCGGCGGCGGCAACAACGTCGTCTTCGGCGACGACGGCGTCGCCACCTTCGACCCGGCCGTCCTCGTGCACATGACGAGCACCGAGACCGGCGCAGACGGCCCGGCGCTCGGCGGCAATGACGTGATCACCGCCGGCTCCGGCAGCGACGTGATCGTCGGCGGCATGGGCAACGACACGATCACCGCCGGCGACGGGAACAACGTGATCTTCGGCGACAGCGCCGACCTCGCCTTCACGCCGTACTTCGCACCCACCTTCACGAGCGTGCTGACCACGGCGACCTCGCTCGCGCCGGGCTTCGGCGGCAACGACACGATCACGGCCGGCACCGGCTTCGACGTCGCAGTGGGCGGCTACGGCGTCGACTCGATCAGCGTCGACGGCGGCCAGAACGTCGTCATGGGCGACAGCGCCATCCTCACCTTCGACCCGGTCACGGGCGTGCTGCTCACGGCCAAGTCGATCGGCACGAGCTTCGGCGGCAACGACACGATCAACACCGGCGGCGGCAACAACGTCATCGTCGGCGGCACCGGCTCCGACACGATCACCGTCGGCGGCGGCTCGAACATCGTCATCGGCGACAACGCCACCATCGGCTGGACCGGCGGCATGGGCGGCTTCACCGGGATCAGCGCGATCAACCCGAACGACGGCGGCCCCGACACGATCACGATCACCGGCACCGGGACGAACTGGGTGATGGGCGGCACCGGCGCCGACACGATCACCACCGGCGACGGCAACGACCTGATCTTCGGCGACTTCGGCTCGATCACCGGCAACGTGCCGATCGTCCCGGTCGTCCCGTTCGCGCCGGTCGGCTGGGCCTACACGTCGATCTTCACGCAGAACAGCAACGGCGGCGGCGACGACGTGATCCATGCCGGCAACGGACGGAACATCGTCATCGGCGGCCAGGGCAACGACACGATCATCAGCGGCAGCGGCGACGACGACCTGATCGGCGGCCACAACGTCGCCGGCGGCCAGGACGGCAACGACACGATCGACGGCGGCGCCGGCAACGACGTCATCTGCGGCGACAACTGCTCGATCCTCCCGAACGGGCTCGCCACGAACCCGCTCGACCGGCAGCTGACCGGGCCGACGATCTACACCGCCGTGCTCAACGCCGACGGCTCGTCCACGTACCTGCCGGCCGTCCAGTCGAACCCGGCGCTCGACCCGACCGGCCAGCTGGAGCGGACGATCGTCCTCTTCGACGGCGGCACCACGAACGCGACGCTCTACGGCAACGACGTCATCGCCGGCGGCGCGGGCAACGACGAGATCTTCGGCCAGATGGGCAACGACGTGATCCAGGGCGACGGCTCCGTCACCCTGAACGTCGGCACGTACGCGGTTCCGGGCAACTCGATCGGAGACTTCGCCGGCACCGGCAGCGACGGCAACGACTACATCGAGGGCGGCGGCGGCAACGACCTCATCTTCGGCAACTGGGGCCAGGACGACATCGTCGGCGGCAGCTCCGACCTGTTCGGCTACACGACGCCCGCGCAGCGGCCGGACGGCTCGGACGAGATCTTCGGCGGCAACGGCAACCAGATCGGCCTCGACGACCCGGGCTTCACCGGCCCGAACGGCCACTCGCGCGACGCCGACGTGATCCTCGGCGACAACGGCGACATCTACCGCCTCGTCGGCTCCAACGGGCAGTACCTCACCTACAACTACGACAACTACCCGGGCGAGACGCAGCACATCATTCCGACGGCCGTGAAGCTGATCGACTACAGCCCGTACGGCGACTACAGCTACACGACCTGCGACCCGAGCAACCCGAGCAACTGCTGGGTCGTCACCACCGCGCATCCGACGAACATCGGCAGCGGCGACATCCTGCACGGCGAGGCGGGCAACGACGTCATCTACGGCGAGACCGGCGCGGACACGATCTTCGGCGACGGCCAGGACGACACGCTGTACGGCAACTCCGGCGGCGACTGGATCTCCGGCGGCACCGGCGACGACGGCGTCCTCGGCGACGACGGCCTGCTCGAGGTGGCCCGCAACGGGATCGCAGAGCCGCTGTTCGGGCTCGCCGCGACGACCCAGCTGACGCTCAGCAACGGCGACGCGAACTCGGACGACATCGTCGTCACCGTCAACGTCACCGGCGCGCTGAACTACACCGCGATCGAGCAGCCGTTCTACGCCGGCGGCAACGACATCATCTACGGCGGCCTCGGCAACGACTTCCTCCACGGCGGCGGCGGCGACGACGCGATGTCGGGCGCCGAGGCGCTGCCGCTCTACTACGACAACGGCCACAACCCGTTCGGCGTCCTTGCGTCGCTGTCCGCGTACTACGCGCCGGGCAACGTGCTCGGGTTCAACCCGTCCACCGGGCTGTTCCGCTACTTCAACCCGAACGATCCGTTCGAGAAGATCTACGTTGCTCCCGGCATCGACTTCCTGCTCAACTTCGTCTCGGCGACGAGCTTCGACGCGACGACGCCGCAGACGGTCGTCGACGACGGCCAGGATGTCCTGTTCGGCGACGGCGGCAACGACTGGCTCGTCGGCGGGACGAACCAGGACGTCCTCTTCGGCGGCGCGGGCAACGACCTGCTGAACGCCGACGACAACCTCGACTCGACCAAGGTGACGATCCCCGTCACCTACTCGAGCCTCTGCTCGCTCGTCGGCCAGTTCTCGTCCAGCTCGCACGAGACCTCGGATCTCTGCAACCAGCTGAACAACATCCAGTACTCGGATGCGCACTACCGCTCGTACGACCCGACGTACGACCTGAACGAATGGGCCGAGCAGGTCACGGACGACATCAACTGCTACTTCACCGCGGACGAGGCGGCCACGCTGATCCGGCTCGTCCAGGCGCTGATGCCCGGCTACGACCCGAACGCGAACAACACGGTCGACCCGCGCGGCACCGGTCCGACGAACGCGGACATCGCCTTCGGCGGCATCGGCCACGACATCCTCATCGCCAACACGGCGGGCGACCGCCTGCTCGACGACGGCGACGACGCGAACGCGTACCTGTACCCGTGGGAAGGCGGCCCCGGCCCGACGGTCGACGACAACCTCAGCACCGACGACCTCCAGCTCCTGCTCGACCTCGGCCTGGCGCTCGGCGCCGACCCGACGCGGCCCGACGTGGTCGTCCCCTGCTACCCGTACGACCCGACCTACCTGAACGGCGAGCCGTTCGGGGAGCTCGGCCTCGTCCGCTGGCAGGACGACGACTTCCCGTGGGACTACGACCACAACCATTCGTACTATTGGCCGGTCTGGTGGGACGAGACGAATCCGGGCCTCGACCTCGAGGGTCATCCGGACTACGGCAGCCTCGGTCTCGTGACGCTGCTGACGCCGTCTGCGCACCCGCAGCAGATCGACGACATCTGGCACGTCGACGACAACGCCGAGGGCCTGCTCAACCGGATCGTCGTCCGCGGCCAGCTGACGGCTGCCGAGTACGCGACCCTGTCGTGGGACGACCTGGAGGCGCTGAACGACCTGATCTGGGACGGCCTCGTGGCCAAGGTCGGCTCGGTCTGGATGCCGACCAACCTGACCTGGCTCGAGCTCGGCCTCGCCGATCCGCCCAGCATCACCAATCTGAGCACCACGTCGAAGCCGACTCCGACCACACCGATCGTCGTCTCCGGCACCGGCGACGCGGGCGACACGATCACCGTCTACGACAACGGCTCGACCGTGGTCGGCGCGGGCACCGTCGCCGCCGACGGCACCTGGGCGGTGACGATCTTCCTGCCGGTCGGCTACTCGCAGGACATCACGGCGACGCAGACGGTCAACCAGCTCCCGGAGGTCGGGCTGACGAGCGACCAGAGCTGCGACGTCGACGTCACCGTCTACCCGAACCCGCCGGCGATCACGTTCACCTCGATCCCGGACCCGACCACGAGCTCGACGCCCGTCACCGTCAGCGGCACCGGCGACGCCGGCGACTCGGTCACGCTGTACGACGGCTCCCACTCGATCGGCTCCGTGACCATCGCCGCCAACGGCACCTGGTCGCTGTCGGTCAGCCTGAGCGTCGGCAAGCACACGCTGACGGCGACGCAGACGACTCCGGGCGGCAACTGGAACCAGCCGCCGAAGCTGACCAGCGACTCGAGCGCCTCCGCGACGGTGACGGTCTACGCGCCGCCGCCGGCGCCGTCCGTCTCGGTCCCGGTCGGCTCGCTCGTCCCGCTGACGATCACGGGCAGCGGCGTCGCCGGCGACACGGTCACGGTCTACGAGGGCTCGGCCGTCGTCGGGACCGCGCTTGTCGCCGCCAACGGCACCTGGTCGCTGATCGTGACCAACCCGTCGCTCGGGAAGCACACCTACTTCGCGAAGCAGTGGGATCCGGTCTCCACGTTCACCGGCAGCGCGAGCTCGAACGCCGTCGTCACCATCTACGCGCAGCCCGTACCGCCGGCGATCACGTCGACGACGACGCCTGCCCAGACGAAGACGACCTCGCCGGTGACGGTCAAGGGCACCGGGATCTCCGGCTACGGGATCACGCTGTACGACGGCTCGGCCCAGATCGGGACGACGACGGTGGCCTCGAACGGCACCTGGTCGCTCACGGTCAACCTGGCCGTCGGGATCCACGCGCTGACGGCCACGCAGACGCTCGTCGCGGCCGTGACCAGCACCCAGAGCGCGGCCGTCTCCGTGACGGTGCTGCCGCCGAACCCGGCCGCACCGACGATCTCGGCTCCCGTCACGGCCACGATGGCCACAACGGCCCAGCTGAACGGCACCGGCGTCGCCGGCAACGCGATCACGCTCTACGACGGCTCGACCCAGATCGGGACGACGACGGTGGCCTCGAACGGCACCTGGTCGCTGACCGTCGGCCTCGGGCTCGGCGCGCACGTGCTGACCGCGACCCAGACCGACACGACCTGGAACCTCGTCAGCGTCAAGAGCTCCGGCGTCACGGTTACCGTCTACTCCCAGCCGGCGGCGCCCGTGATCACCTTCGTCTCGACGCCGGCGCAGACGAAGACGACGACGCCGGTCACGGTCAAGGGCACGGGGATCTCCGGCGAGACGATCACGCTGTACGACGGCTCGACCCAGGTGGGGACGGCCACGGTGGCCTCGAACGGCACCTGGCAGATCACGGTCAGCCTCGGCGTCGGCGTCCACTCGCTCACCGCCACGCAGACCCTGATCGCGGCCGTGACCAGCAACCCGAGCGCCGCCGCCTCGGTCACGGTGCTGCCGCCCAACCCGGCCGCTCCGACGCTCACGGTGCCCGTGACGGCGACGATGTTCACCTCCGTGCTCCTCAGCGGCACCGGCGTCGTGGGCGAGCTCGTGACCGTCTACGACGGCTCCGTCGCCATCGGGACGACCACCGTCGTCGCAGGCGGCACCTGGTCGCTCACGGTCACGCTGGCGATCGGTGGACACACGCTGACGGCGACCCAGACCGATACGACCTGGAACCTCGTCAGCGTCAAGAGCTCCGGCGTCACGGTCACGATCTACGCGCAGCCGGTCCCGCCGGCGATCACCTCGATCTCGACGCCGGCGCAGACGAAGACGACGACGCCGGTCACGGTCAAGGGCACGGGGATCTCCGGCGAGACGATCACGCTGTACGACGGCTCGACCCAGGTGGGGACGGCCACGGTGGCCTCGAACGGCACCTGGCAGATCACGGTCAGCCTCGGCGTCGGCGTGCACTCGCTGACCGCCACGCAGACCCTGATCGCGGCCGTGACCAGCAGCCCGAGCGCCGCCGCCTCGGTCACGGTGCTGCCGCCCAACCCGGCCGCTCCGACCGTCTCCGCGCCCGCCTCGGTGACCATGTCGACCGCGCAGACGCTGTCCGGCACCGGCGTCGCCGGCGACCAGATCACGCTGTACGACGGCGCGACGGCGATCGGAACGACGGTCGTCGCGTCGAACGGCACCTGGTCGCTGGGCGTCACCCTGGCGATCGGCGCCTACACCCTCTCGGCCACGCAGACGGACACGACCTGGAACCTCACGAGCGTGTTCAGCTCGACATTCGGCGTCACCGTCTACGCCCAGCCGTCGCCGCCCGCGATCACGTCGACCTCCGTCGGCTCCGTCTGGCACAGCAGCGCGACGGTGGTCGTCGGCGGCACGGGCACGGCGGGGGAGACGATCACGGTCTACGACGGCTCCACCGTGATCGGCACGGCCACGGTGGCCGGCAACGGCTCCTGGACGCTGTCGGTGCACCTGGCCTCCGGCTCGCACTCGCTCACGGCCACGCAGACGCTGGTCGCAGGCGTCACCAGCAACGCTAGCGCCGCGTTCGCCGTCACGGTTCCCTCGCACTAGCCCCCTGATCGGGCCGTTTCCGGGCTACTCTGCGTCGGTGCGCCGGGGGTTGATCACGCTCGGACTCGCGGTTGCGAGCCTGGGCCTCGCTGCGCCGGCGCTCGCAGACGGCTGGCTGCCGCACGCCAAGGGCGCGACGTGGGTCTATCAGTGGAAGGACACCGCCTACAACCCGACGCCGACGAAGGAGAAGGTCACCGTCGCGAGCACGAAGGGCGAGCGCCTTCACCTCGGCTGGACGACCAGACGGCCAGGGCAACCCGGCCGCGGCGCCGGCCAGCAACGGCACCGTCTCCTTCCAGGAGACGCCTCGGGCCTGCGGTCAACCCGAACTGGACGAGCAACGCCGCCGCCGCCGGCGCTTCCCGATCCTCTGCGCGAGCATCAGCCAGTGCGGAAACTCGCTCGCGAGCACCTACTACACACGTGATCTGGGGCACCCGCGCGCCGATGCTGGACGAGCCGCTGCTCACGGGGCCTGAACTGGACGACGACCGGAGGCACGCAGAACGACGTCGCGAGCTCGTCAACCTACCTCGGCACCGAGCAGGTCACCGTCCCGGCGTTCTCCGCATCCGCGTCCTGGCCGCGAAGATCCAGTCGAACATCACCCAGGCCGGGCGCGCTCGGCGACCCGTACGGGAGCGGCGTCGCGCACGGTCTGGTGGGTCTACGGCGTCGGCCCGGTCAAGGTCGCGTTCGACCACGCGGGCGGCTCGAACGCGCCGGTGACGACCTCCGTCCTCGCTCGACACGAACCAGACGCCGCAGCCGCCGCCGCCCGACGCGAACTACTTCCCGCTGGCCGAGGGCCAGAGCGCTCACCTACCGCTGGACGAACGCCCGACATCTGAAGACAGCCGGTGGTGGAGAGTTCGCTCGTGGCCGCGGTCGGCGAACGGCTCCGCGCGGTTCACCGTGTCACGAGCGTCTCGGGGCCGATCAAGGTCACCGGCGCGTACGGCTACACGACGGCGAGCGCCGGCTTGACGAACATCTGCGGCGACGCACAAGGCCGCGTCGATCGCCAACCTGCCGAAGCTCGGCCCGGCTCGCGCTCCCGGCCAAGCAAGCGCCGGCACTTCTTCACGCCCGTTCGACCTGATGGACTTCGGCTACAAGCCGATCCTGCCCGCCTACTCCGACCGCCGGCAACGACCTGGTCCGGCCGGGCGAGCGGCACCGCCTTCTCCGACTTCGGCGTGACCGGGACGACGAGGGTCGTCTGGGCCTCCAGACGGTCAACGTCCCGGCGGGGACGTTCCGCGCGCTCGCCGTCCGCAGCGATCCTCGTGCAGACGGGCTTTCCCGTTCGGCAGCGGCACCCGGACGAGCTGGTTCGCGCCCGGCCGCGGCCTCGTGAAGCTCGTCTTCCAGCACGGGGACGGCAGCGTCTCCGACGTCGAGCTGCTCCACTAGTGAAGGTCCTCCGTCTCGCGCTCGCGGCGGCGGCGATCTGCTGCCTGGCGGCGGCCTGCGGGGGCAAGAGCACGGCCCGGCGGGACGCGATCGCGACGTACATCGTCCGCGTGGACGCGATCGAGCAGCATCTGCAGAAGCCGCTGCTCGACGTCTCGAAGGCGAACCGCGACTTCGCGGGGAAGAAGTCCGGCTCGGCGGCCGCGCGGCGCGAGCTGGTTCGCGCCCAGGCGACGATCCGGCGGCTCGCGGTGAGGCTCCAGGCCGTAAAACCGCCGCCGGATGCGGCGCATCTGCACGCGCTGCTGCTCGCCTTCGTGGCCCGGGAGGAGTCGATCGCCGGAGAGGTGGTGCAGCTCGCCGCCTTCGTCCCGGCGTTCGACGCGACCCTGCGGGAGCTGGCGCCGGCCAGCACGGCCGTGAAGACCGTCCTGGCCGCGAAAACGGCCACCGTGGCGGACAAGGCGGCCGCTCTCGACCGTTACGGCGCGGCGCTGACGCCGATCGTCCGGCAGCTGAGGGCGCTCCATCCGCCGCCCGCGTCCCGGCCGGTCTGGTCGCAGCAGACCGCCACGCTCGTCAGCGTCCGCGCGGCCGCGACGGCGCTGGCGGAGGCGCTGCGGAGGAACCAGGGTGCGGCCGTTCCGGGGCTCCTGCACCGGCTCAGCGAGGCCGCTGCGGGCAACCAGAGCCTCGCCGCCCAGCGCGCCCAGATCGCCGCCGTCGTGGCCTACAACGACCGCGTGAAGAGCCTGAACACGCTCGGTTCGAAGATCTCCGACGAGGAGGCGCGGCTGCAGCGATCGCTCGGCTGAAGCGCCGCCGAATGGTGCCCGGATCGTGAACGCCGGGTGACGATTTACGTTAGGCGCTTGACCAGGCGGGTCGAAGTGTGGCAGTGTCGCCCGGATTCGTTAGGGGCGTGGGAGCGGGGGTTCCCACGTGGGAGTTCAAGGGGGAGGAACGCGACGTCAGCTCCGGCTCACGTTACTGCGGTCGACACCTTCAGCCTCATTCGGCTGAGACAGCGTCGTGCGCGGCTTTGGCTCACTGCGGCGGGCGTCGCCAGCCTGGCCACGATCTACGTCGGGCCGCTGGCGATCGCACTGCACACGCCCGGGCCGGTCACGACGGTCTCGCCGTTCCCGACGCTCCGCGTTCCCTACGTCTCGTTCGCCCAGCTCGCAGTCCCGAAGCTCCACGCAGCCCCCACGATCGCGTCGGCGGCCCCCGCCCTTCACGTCGGCAACAAGCACATCAATACGCGCATTCCGGTGGTCAGCGACTCGTATTCGCTGACGCCGTCGTCGATTGCGCCGACGAAGACGCCGGTCGACGTGTTCGCGAATACTCCGACGGTCTCCGACGACGCGGGCGCGCCGGTGACGATCAGCTCGCCGCCCGCTCCGGCGGTCACGGCGCCCGCCACGACTCCGCCTGCCACGACACCGGCGGCGCCCACCGACACGAAGCCGGCCGTCCCGGCACGCGGGCTCCAGAGCGTCCAGGACGCGACCGACGACACCACCACGCAGCAGGATCCGCCCGCGACGCCGTCGCAGCAGACGATCAGCTCGGGCGACCCGGGCACGATCTCGACCGGCTCCGATCCGACGATCGGCTCCGGTCCCGCCCCGCAGCTGGGGCCGACCGACACGACCATCACCGTTCCGGACCCGACCTCCCCGTCGCTCCAGGTGAACACGCCCGGAACGAGCACGATCGACACGAGCGGCGTGTCCGACCCGGCCGCGACGCCTCCGCAGACATCCGGCACCTCCGCGACCCCGTCCGACCCGTCGGGCGACCCGGCGTCGCAGTCGCAGAGCGGCCAGGCGCCCGTCGCAGGGACCGGCTCCGGCTCCGGCGGCGGCTCCGGCACGAGCGACGGCCAGCAGGGAACGTCCGGAGACACCGGCACGACCGGCGCTCCGAGCAGCTCCGACAGCACCGATCCGACGGGCGTGACGCCTCCGCCGCCGGATCCCGCAGCGACTCCCGGTAGCGGCCCCTCGCCGCCCGCCGCGTGGAACGTCGCTCTCTCCGACGCTTCGCACACCGTCTCCATCGCCGTCGCCGCCGACGATCTGGTCGTCACGGTCGACGGCGTCGCGTCGAGCCGCCCCGTCTCCTCCGTGACGGGCCTCACCGTCACCGGCGGCGCGGGCGACGACTCGTTCGACGTGTCCGCAGGCGCCCTGCCGGTGCCCGTCGCGCTCGACGGCGGCGCGGGCAGCGACACGCTTCACGGCCCGGCGGCCGACTCGACCTGGACGATCTCCGGCGCGGGCTCCGGCTCGGTGGCCGGCATCGCCTTCAGCGGCTTCGAGAACCTCGCCGGCGCGGCCGGCAACAAGGACACCTTCGTGTTCGGCGCCGGCGGCAGCATCAGCGGCCTCGTCGACGGCGGCGACGGCGGCTACGACGCCATCGTCATCGCGGGCCATCCGAACACCGTCGTCTCCAACCCGACGGACGCGCATTCGGGCAACCTGGTCGTGGACGGAGCGACGATCACGTACACCGGGCTCGAGGATCCGGACGTCTCGGGCACAAACATCGTCATCAACGGCGGCGAGGACACCAACGCGAGCCCGCTTCCGCAGGGCGACACCTTCAAGATCTCGCCGTACGTCGATCCGTCGTCGCCGACGATGGCCTGCCAGACGGCCGGCGCCTGCATCCAGGTGCAGGACTACGACACGCTCGGCGTCACCCTGTCCGTCCTGAACTACTTCGTGATCGCCGGTACGAGCTCGCTGACCATCCACGGCGGCGCCGGCGCCGACAAGACCGAGTTCACCGGCAGCTACCTCGTCCCCAACTCGACCCTGACCATCGACACCGAGTCGATCAAGGTCGACTCCGGATTCACCGTCGACGTCGGCAACGGGGCGGTCAACTTCCTTGCAGCCTCGACGGACGACGGGACGGACGTCTTCGGCATCGACACCACGCTGCTCGGTGACGACGCGAGCATCGAGCTCGACAGCGCCACCGTGAACGCCGGCTCGGTCGACTTCGAGGCGTCGTCCGAGAACGCGAAGACGACGGTCAACGGCGCCGGCCAGAACCTCGGCGGCGGGACGCTCACCGTCGCGACCACGACCCCGTTCCTCTCGAGCGGCATGTTCACCATCGCGGGGATCACCGGCACCTGCTCGTTCACCGGCACGTCGAACCGGACGCAGTTCACCGGCATCACCGGCTGCACGGGAACGCCGGCCGACGGCGCCGCGATCGCCTCGGTGGGGATCCTGGAGAACGGCAGCGGCACCGGGATCAACCACGCCGGGCTCCAGCTGATCTACAGCGCCACGATCAACGTCCACGGCTCCTCGACGATCACCGCCTCGAGCGGCGACGTGACGATGGCCAGCACGGTCAACGTCACCGGCACCGCCAACGCGGCCGGCGCGCCCGACAAGGGCACCTGGACGTCGGGGATCGCCTACAGCAAGGGCGACGTGGTCACCGACCCGAGCGACAACAACCGCTACGACGCGAAGAACGACCTCACCGCCGCCGCGAACACGACGAATCCGTCGGGGGACAACACGGACTGGGAGAAGGCGGACTCGAAGGACTCCTCGGTGGCCGCGACCGTGCTCGTCGCCACCGCGAAGAGCCAGCTCTCGGACACGAGCTCGATCTCGGCGACGAGCGGCAACGTGAAGATCACCTCCAGCCTGACCAGCAACGTCACCACCGTCGCCGACTCGTCCGCGGCCGGCTCGGGCGCCGGGATCGCCGTCGGCGTCGTCGTCACCGACTCCGAGGCGTTCATCGACAGCACGAACGCCACGCCGGTCAGCGCCATGAACCTGACCGTGACCGCCGACACGGCCGACAACGCGCCGACCACGGGCAAGTCGAGCCCGAACGGCTCGAAGGGCAACGACACCAACTCGAACGACCCGACGAGCAACCCGGCAAACGGCGGTTCCTCGGCGCAGTCCACCGCCGCGGGCGGCAAGGCTGACAACCAGTCGAAGACCTCCGACGGGAACCAGAACTTCAGCGCCGCCCTCGCCGTGACCGTGCTCGTGGCCACGACGCAGGCTTATCTCGCGCCGAACGGCGGCAGCGCGCAGATCAACGTCGGCACCGGCACGATCCTCGTGCACGCGGGCGCGTCGGCCAGCTCGGCCGCGATCGCGGACGCCGGCAACGTCAAGTTCTCGCCCGACGCGCCGACGCTCACCGCTTCTCCGGGCGGCGGGCTCGCCGTCTCGACCACCTACTACTACACCGTGACCGCCACGTTCGCGGGCGGGAGCACGACCGTGAACGGTGGAGGCCAGGATGTCTCCGGCGGGACGCTGACGGTCGCGTCGACTGCAAGCTTCGGCTCGAGCGGCAAGTTCACCGTCGCCGGCCTCACCGGCACCTGCGCGTACACGGGCATCGCCGGCGGCGGGACGCAGTTCACCGGCATCACCGACTGCACCGGCACGACCAGCGGCGGCGAGGCCGTGACGGAGATCCGCGAGAGCCTCCCGAGCCCCGAGGCGAACCTCGCGATCGCGAGCGGCGCCACCAACCTGACCATCGGGCTCAGCTGGACCGCCGTGGCGAACGCGACCGGCTACCGCGTCTACCGCGCCACGACCAGCGGCCAGGAGACCTTCCTCGCACCGGCCTCCGGCACGACCTTCACCGACGACGGCAGCCTGACCCCGAGCGACACCGACAAGGCGCCGACCACCGACCCGAATTCCGGGATCGGCGTCGCGGTCGCGGTCAACGTCGTCGACCTGACCACGCGGGCCTACCTCGACGGCAATCTCACGCTGACGGCGGCCACGGTCACGGTGGAGACGGTTGCGCCCGCCGCCGCCGCGACGACGGTGAACGGCGCGCTGCAGAGCCTCGCCGGCGGCTCGCTGACCGTCGCCTCGACCACGGGCTTCGCCTCGGCCGGCACCTTCCAGGTCGCCGGGATCACGGGCACCTGCTCCTACACGAGCACGGACGCGACGCACTTCCTCGGGATCACCGGCTGCACCGGCACCCCGAACGACACCGCGACCGTCACCTCCGGCAGCTCGACCTTCACCGCGCACGCCACCTCGGGCGCGGGCGGGAGCAGCGTCGGCGTCGCCGGCTCGATCGCCGTCAACATCGTCACCTCGAGCACGGGCTCGGACGCGGGGACGACCTCTCCCGTCGCGGTCAACGGCGACGTGGCGCTCACGTCGCGGTCGAACTTCTCCAGCAACGCCGTCGCCGACGCGAAGCAGTCGAGCGACGGGAGCACCTCCGGCATCGGCGCCTCCTTCGCGCTGAACATCGTCAACGAGACGACGAGCGCGGGCCTGCCCGACGGCGCCACCCTGACCGGCGCCGGCAACCTCACGCTGACGTCGGACGACACCGACACGATGACCACAACCGCCGACGGCGGCGCCTCGGCCGGCAGCGGCAGCGTCGCGCTCTCCGCCCAGGTTGCGATCTCGCTCTCGAACGTGACCACGAGCGCGTCGATCGGCACCGGCCCGGACCTCTCGATCACCGGAGGCCTGACCGCCCACGCGACGCAGACGGCGAAGGTCACCACCACGGCGACGGGCGCCGACAAGGGCGGCAACGCCGGCGTCGGGCTCTCGCTCGCGCTCACGGTGGCGAACCACCTCGTCGACTCGCAGCTCGACCGCAACCTGACCGCCACCGGCGCGGTCAGCTTCACGGCGGACGGCACCTCGACCACGGACAGCGAGGCGACCGCCAGCTCGAAGGGCGCCAAGGGCAAGGACGACAACACCGGCGGCAACGTCAACAACAAGGCCGACTCGAACCTCGGCGACGCCAACAGCACGTCGAACGGCGCGAGCGGCAAGGACTCCGGGAAGACGAACACGCCGGCGGCGAAGAGCGGCGACGACTCGAGCGGCAGCGGCGGCACCTCGGTTGAGGTTGCGGCCGCGGCGGCGATCACGATGATCACCTCGCAGTCGCTCGCCCAGATCGCGGACAACATGAATCTCACGAGCGGCGGCCTCGTCACGCTCGCCACCTCGGCCAACACCGACGCGACCGCCAAGGCCAACGGCTCGGCCACGGACGCGAGCTCCCTGAACATCGGCGCGGCCGTCGCGATCGTGCTCGCCACGGTCACCAACGCGGCCGTCGTCGGCACCGACGTGCTGCTCAACTCCCACGGGCTGAGCCTCACCGCCGCGATGCGCAACAACGCGGGCGACTCCAAGCACAGCTTCGACGCGGAAGCGACCTCCGGCGCGGGCAAGGGCAAGGTCGGCATCGCCGGCTCGCTCGCGCTGACCATCGCGAACGTCACCACGAGCGCAGAGATCAAGTCGAACGGCGCCCGCGCGCCACCGGTCTTGAACTCCAGTGATGTGACCCTCTCCGCCACCTCCTCGGTGTCGAGCACCGACAAGGCGATGGCGAAGGACACGAATGCAGGCACGGTCGGGATCGGCGCAGGCGCGGCGATCAACATCGTCTTCGACACGACCACCGCCTCCATCGACGACGGTGCTGCGCTGACCGGGGCGAAGAACGTGACCCTGAGCGCGACGGACACCGATGCGAACACCACCTATGCAGAGGCAGGCGCATCCGGGACGAGCGGCTCCGACCTCGCCCTCACCGCGGATGCGTCGATCGCGCTCCCGACCGTCCTGACGAGCGCGACCATCGCGGGCGACGGCTCCCAGACCCTCACCGCCAGCGGCGCGATCAGCGTCAGCGCCACGCAGACCGCGACCGCGACGACGACCGCGAAGGGCGACGCGACCGGAGGCGACGCCGCCATCGGACTCGCGCTCGCGCTGGCGGTTCCGGACGACGAGGTGACCGCGACCGATTCGCGGACGCTGAGCGGCACGAAGGTCAGCTTCTCCGCCAACGGCTCGTCCGACACCGAGACCGAGGCGGACGCGAGCGCGACGGGCGCCACGGGCGCGGACAGCGGCACGAAGACGGACCAGTCCGGTAAGGACGTGAACGGCAAGGCCAACGACCAGCTCTCGAACGCGAACACCGAGAGCAGCGACAACACCGGCAAGACGTCGAAGACGGGCGACACGAACGGCGCGAAGGCCCAAACCTCCGACAGCAACGGCACCTCGGGCGGCGGCAACACCGTCACCGTCGCCGGCGCCGTCGCGATCAACGTCGTCATCACCATCTCCAAGGCCTCGCTCGCCGACACCGCGAACGTGACCGCGACCGCCGGCGCCGTCAGCCTGAAGACGCAGGCGAACACGGACGCGAGCGCGAAGGCGAACGGCAAGGCCGACGACGCCGGCACGGTCGGCATCGGCGCCGGCGTCGCCGTCAACAGCGTCAACATCACCAACGTCGCGACCACCGGCAAGGCGACCGTCTCCTCGAGCGGGCTCGACATCGAGGCCGGGATGCGCGTGCTCGGCACCGACCACATCCAGCGGTTCGACGGAAGCCAGTGGGACACGATCGAGTCCGGCGCGGCGTTCCCCGAGTCGCCCGACGACGGCGACTTCTTCCAGCTGACGCAGGGCGTGCCGGCGACGACGACCGTCGACGGCGACCAGACCCTCGACAATGGGACACACACGAACCTGAAGGTCAAGTCGACCGCGCTGTTTGGCGCGCCGGGCACGACTGGGACGCTGACGATCGACGGCGTCACCGCCGGCGGCACCTGCGCCTACACCGTCGCCGACGCGACGAACCTCACCGTCACCACGTGCACCGGGTCGCCGAAGGACATGGCGACGGTGACGATGTCAACGAGCACGAAGGCCGTCGGCGCCCAGAGCCTGCCGGCCGCGACGACGGTGGACGGCGACCAGGATCTGAGCGGCGGCACGCTGAAGGTCGTCTCGCTCCTCGGCTTCGACACGCCGAGCGGCCAGTTCACCGTCGCCGGGATCAGCGGCACCTGCTCCTACACCGGCACCACCGGCGGCAACACGTTCACCGGCGTGACCGGCTGCACCGGGAAGCCGCTGAACGGCACCGCGGTCACGCGCGTGGGCGGGACGTCGAGCCTGACCGTCCTCTCCACCGTCGGCTTCGACCCGTCCAACGGCATGTTCACCGGCACCGGGCTCACCGGCACCTGCACGTACACCGGCACCTCGGGCGGCAACACCTTCACCGGCATCACCGGCTGCAGCGGCTCGGTCAAGGACGGCGGCTCGATCACGCGGGTGGCCGACGGGCCGGGCATCTACCAATGGAGCAAGACGCTGTCGCAGTGGGTCCCCGTGAGCGCCGGCATCCCGAGCGGGACCGCCTTCCCGACCACTCCGTCGACGGGTGACTACTTCCAGCTGACGAAGACGCCGACGACGACCGTGAACGGCGCGCAGACGCTGACCGGCACGGGCGACACGCTCACCGTCTCGGCCACCACCGGCTTCGTCCCGGCCAACGGCACCCTCACCATCGCCGGCGTCACGGGCACCTGCACCTACACCGGCACGACGACGACGTCGTTCACCGGCGTCGGCGGCTGCACCGGAGCTGTCGCCGACGCAGCCGCGGTCACCGCCGGCACCGCTCCCGGCATCTACAAGTGGAACGGCTCGGCGTGGACGGATCTCGGCGACGGCACGGCGCTGCCCGAGACCGCGACCACCGGCGATCTCTTCCGCCTGGCCGAGCACGACGTCTCGGCCGAGTCGGAGTCCGGCGCCGGCGGCGACGGGGACACGCTCTCCGTCGCAGGCTCGGTCGCGATCAACATCGTCTCGAACGACACCGAGGCGATCGTCCCGGCCGGCGCGACCGTGAGCGCCACCACCGGCGACGTGACGCTGAAGACGCTGAGCAACGAGGAGGACGTCGCCAAGGCCGACTCCGACGCGAAGAGCGGCAAGGTCGGCATCGGCGCCTCCGTCTCGGTTCAGGTGCTGAACGCCAACACGGTCCGCTCGGCGATCGAGGACGGCGCCACGTTCTCCGGCGGCGGCGCGCTGACCATCTCCGCCACCCAGCATCACACCGTCGAGACCGAGGACAAGGCCGGCTCCGCGGGCGGCACGCTCGCGCTCAGCCCGTCCGTCTCGATCGCGATCGTCACGGACAACGTCTCCGCACACCTCGGCACCGGCGCGGCGCTCACCTTCACCGGTGCAGCGTCGATCACGGCCTCGGAGGATCTGGACTCGAGCCTCGACTCGAACGCCGCTGCGGGCGGCGACAACGTCGCCATCGGCGCTGCCGTCGCGATCAACGTGGTCGAGACGAACGTGACCGCCGACCTGACGCGCGACCTCACCGCCGCGTCGCTCACCATCGGCGCGACGACGACGCAGATGACCGACGCGAAGTCGGAGTCGAGCTCGCAGGGCGAGTCGAGCTCCGGCAAGAGCGCCGACAACCAGTCGAACGACCAGGTTCAGAACAACGGCAATACGAAGAACCAGACGGGCGGCTCGCTGCCCAAGGCGGGCGACTCGACCGGCCAGGGCAACAGCGAGTCGAGCAGCCAGAGCGGCGACAGCGACAGCGGCGGCGTCAACATCGCGGCGGCCGTCTCGGTTAACTGGGCGCGCGGCACGAACGTCGCCTCGATCGCGCCGAACCTCAGCGTCAGCGCCACCGGCGCGGTGAAGATCGACGCCGAGGATCAGACCGGCGCGAACTCGCGCGCGATCGGCTTCAGCGGCAACCTCCAGAGCGACGTCGCGATCGGCGCCGGCGTCGGCCTCAACGTCGAGGACATCACCAACACGGCCTCCATCGGCGCCGGCGCCCACGTGACCGGCGGCGGTGTCACCGTCGAGGCGAATACGCCGGCCGGCAAGGAAGACGACTTCATCGTCTGGGGCATCGCGGCCGCCGGCGGCAAGTCCGACGCCAGCGTCTCCGCGTCGGTCGGCGTCCAGGTGCTGACCTTCCACACGACCGCATCGATCGGCGCCAACGCCGTCGTCTCCTCGACCGACGTCGTCGACGTCGAGGCGAGCCAGAACGTCGGGCTGCAGAACCTCGCCGTCGCCGCAGCGCTCTCGACGAGCGGCTCGGCGGTCGGCGGCGCGTTCGTCGTCAACGTCCTGCCGGCCGTCCAGACGCAGGCGTTCATCGACACCGGCGCCACCGTCGACGCGACGAAGGCGATCACGGTCAAGGCGACCTCCGCGATCAACCCGATCGTCCCCGATCCGAAGATCACGAAGATCACGCTCCCGGCCGTCTCGTCGGTCGCGGTCGGCGGCGCGGCCGGCGGCGGCGACGCTGCCGTCACCGGCTCCGTGATCGTGGACATCTTCTCGATCACGACCCAGGCCTGGATCGCGGACAACGCGAAGATCAACCAGACCATCAGCGGCGACTCGAGCCAGACGATCACGGTCAGCGCGACCGACACGACGAAGCTCGTGAACGTGGCCGGCGCGCTCGCCCTCACCGAGGGCAGCGCGGCCGTCGGCGTCTCGATCATCGTCGAAGTGATCGACAAGGACGTCGACGCCTGGGTCGGCAAGACGACGCTCATCTCGTCCGGCGGCGACATGTCCGTCTCCGCCTCGTCGACGGAGAACCTGTTCGAGCTGGCCGTGGCCGGTGGCGCCTCCGAGGGCGCGGCGGTCACCGGCTCGATCCTTGTCGTCGTCCTGAACGAGGCCGGGACGCACTCGACCGCGGCCTACATCGACAACGGCGCGACCGTGAGCGCCGGCGGCAACGTCTCCGTCAGCGCCTCCGACACGGCCGACCTGACGCTCTCGTCCGGCAACGTCGCCATCGGCGGCGGCAGCGCAGGCGTCGGCGCATCGGTCGTCGTGCTCGTCCGCAACGGCACCGTCGACGCGGCGATCCATCAGGGCGCGCACGTCTCGTCGGCAGGCGCCGCGGGCGTCAGCGTCTCCGCGACGCAGAGCGAGAACGGGACGTACATCGCGGTCGGCGGCGCCGGCGGCGACTCGGTCGGCGTGGCCGGCTCCGTCGTCGTCGACGTGATGAACGACAGCACGAAGGCGCACGTGGACGACAACGTCGTCGTCACCGGCACCGGCGCGAGCGCCGGCCTCGCCGTCTCCGCCTCGGACACGACCTCGATCCTCAGCATCGCCGGCGCGATCGCCATCGGCGGCACCGCGGGCGTCGGCGCCGGCGTCGACGTCGAGGTCGTGAGCAAGGACACCGAGGCCTGGCTCGCCGGCACCGACAGCGCCACGCTCACCGGCAACGCGACGGTGGACGCGACGTCGAGCGAGTCGCTCACGTCGATCGCCGTCGGCGGCGGCTTCGCGGGCACAGCGGCCGTGAACGTCAACGTCGGCGTCCCGGTCTTCAACGTCACCACGGATGCGTACGTCGCCGGCGGCGCGGTCGTCTCGGCCGACGGCAGCGTCCGCGTCTCCGCGAACGAGACGCTGTCAATGAACGTGATCGGCGGAAACATCTCCGCCTCCGGCACCGCCGCCGTCGGCGCCGCAGCCGCGATTCCGATCGTGACGAAGGACACGCACGCGTTCATCGGCGACGGCGCGCACGTCACCGCCGGCGCGGCGAGCGGGCTGACGGTCGGCACCGGCGCCTTCACGATCACGCAGGTCGACCCGCGCTTCGATCCGTCCACGCCGGGCCTGCTCACCGGCGGCAGCGTCTTCACCCTCGACCCGAACCTCGTCGCGAGCTTCCGCGAGGACGAGCGGATCATCTACGACAACGGCGGCAGCCCGAGCATCGGTGGGCTGCAGAGCATCGAGGACAACCCGGACCAGGTCTATTACATCCACATCGTCTCGCCGACCGCGATCCAGCTGCTGACGGCGCCCGGCGGCTTCACCGCCGACAGCGGCGCCAAGTCTTGCAGCGGCGTCGTCGTCTGCGGGCTGACCGCCCCGGCGGGCGCGAATCGCGGCGAGTCGCACCGCTTCGTGCCGACCGACCAGGCCGGCGTCCGCGAGGACACCTCGCCGCGCTTCAACCCGCAGAACGGCATCGACGTGAACACGGGCACGAACACGATCACGCTGCCGTACACGTTCAGCGGCGGCCTGTCGAACGACGACCAGGTGCTGTACAGCTCGGGTGACGGACAGGCGATCGGCGGGCTGGTGAACGGCCAGACCTACTACGCGGAGAACGTCACCAACGGGGCGCACTCGACGACGCTCCAGCTGTCCGCGACGAAGGGCGGCTCGATCATCAACCTGACGAGCTTCGGCACCGGGACCTCGCACAGCATCGTCAAGGGCGGCGACACGCCGTCCAGCGATGCGAGCGAGACAGGCCCACGGGTGATCGCGCCGACCACGACGTCGCTCGACGGCGTCGCGGTCACGGCTTCGAACAGCGACGACATCGCCGCCGTCGGCGTCGCCGCGGGCTTCTCGGGCAGCGCGGCCGTGAACCTCTCCGGCGCCGTCGCCGTCGTCACCGCCAACACCTCGGCGTACATCGGCAAGTCGGCCGAGGTCGACTCGGCCGGCGACGTCAAGGTCGCAGCCGGCAACCAGTACCACGAGCTCAGCGTCGCCGCCTCGATCGCGATCGCCGGCGACGTCGGCCTCGGCGTGGGCATCGGCATCCATCTCGTCACGCTCAACACCGACGCGTTCATCGACAACTCGGCCACGATCAACGCGGGCGGCAACGTCTCCGTCGTCGCCACCGGCAAGGACGGGATCGTCGCCGTCGTCGCCGGTGTGGGTGGGGGCACCGTCGGCATCGCCGGCACGGTCGCCGTAACCATCCTCAACGTCCACACCTTCGCGAGCACCGGCACGAACGTGGGCATCGTCGCCGGCAACAACGTGCTCGTCTCGGCCCAGGACGACACGAACCTCGTGCTGGTCACGGCGAGCGTCGCGGGCGGCTACGTCGGCATCGGCGCCGCGGTCGGGGTCGCGTCGGTGACGAAGGACACCGAGGCGTTCATCGGCAGCGGCAGCAACGTCGACGCGAAGGCGGCCGGAGCCTCGATCAACGGCGTCTACGACGGCAACTTCGCCGGCTCAGGCTTCGAGACCTCGAGCTTCGACGGTCTCGCCGTCCAGAGCGCCTCGAGCGAGAACGTGTTCGGTCTCGCCGCGAGCGTCGGCGGCGGGTTCGTCGGTGTCGCCGGCGGCGTCGGCGTCACCCTGTTGCACGTGACGACGCAGGCCTACGTCGGCGGCGGCGCGATCGCAGACTCCGACGGCGGCTCGGTCAACGTCGCCGCGGTGGACAGCTTCAAGTCCTTCACCATTGCCGGCGGCGCCGCAGGCGGGTTCGTCGGCGTGGCGGGCGGCGTGGACATCGGCATCGCCGACTCGAGCGTCTCCGCCTACATCGGCGCGGGCACGAGCGTGAACGCTTTCGATGACGTCGGCGTCTTCGGACTGTCGACGAAGGACGTCAAGACGTACGCGTTGAGCATCGGCGTCGGCTTCGTCGGCGCGGCGGGCTCCGTCTCGGTCTGGACGATCGGCACACAGCCGGTCACGACCTACAACGACGCCGCCGGCGGCCCCGATCGCGGCACGTGGTCGTCCACCGTCGCCAACGACCCGAACAACTTCTACAAGAAGGGCGACGTCGTCACGTTCAACGGCAGCCAGTACGCCGCCAAGGTCGACCATCCGCTCAACGATCCGACCGACACGAGCGAGTGGGAGGGCAATACCAACGCCCTTCCGAACAACGGGTCGACGGCCCAGGGCAGCGCCGACACGGCGGCTTCCGGCGACGACGAGTCCGGCGGCCCCGGCTACAAGAGCATCCTCGACGGCGCCAGTTCGACCTCCTCCGGGCCGGCTGCGGCCTGGGTCGATGGGTCCTACAGCCAGAACGACACGGTTTCCTTCGGCGGCCAGAACTACACGGCGCGCCAGGACATCTCGAGCGCGGGCGCCTGGACGAGCGGAACCGTGTATCACCTCGGCGACATCGTCAGCTTCGGCGGCCAGGACTACGCGCCGCAGGTCGACCACCCGAGCACCGCGTCGGCGGACAACCCGGCGGCGAACACGGCGCAGTGGCAGCTCGACGACCCCGGTCACGACCGGGCCGACTGGCAGCTGAACAGCGCGTCCGACGCGATGACGAACACGCGCGTCGCGAACGCGTTGACGAGCCCGAAGTCGACGATCACGAGCGCGGCGCCGACCGGCAACGTCGCGAGCGACGCGCTGGCGTCGGTCGTCCCGGCCGGCACGTCCGCCTCGATCCAGGGCAACGTCGTCGCCGGCGGCGGCGTCCACGTCCACGCGAAGGACAATCTCACGGTCAACGGGCTCGTCGGCTCGATCGCCGTCGGCTTCGTCGGCGTCGGCGCCGCGATCCTCGTCATGAACGTCGACAGCTCGACCGAGGCCGACATCGCCGCCGGCTCGAGCGTCACCGCCGGCAGCGGCGGCTCCGGTGACGTCACCGTCGAGGCCTCGATGAACGAGGACGTCTCCGGCCTCGCGTTCGCCGGCACCGGCGGCGTCGTCGCGGTCGGCGCCCAGGTCATCGTCCTCAACGACACCGGCACGCAGAACGCGCACATCGACGACGGCGCGGCCATCCATCAGGCCGGCGGCGGCGTCTTCGTGACGACGACCGCAACCCGGACGATCGACATCGAGTCGATCGGCGTCGGCGTCGGCGCCGGGGCGATCGGCGCGGCCGTCGCCGTCAGCAACGTCAGCGGCAACGCGAGCGCGACCGTCGGCAACGTCCTCCTCGGCGACATCACGCCGGTCGCGGGCCTCAGCGTCACCGTCAACGACTCGATCAACGCACCGACAAAGGCGATCGCGGTCGAGGGCGGCATCGGTGCCGGCCTCGCCGGAGCGATCGCCTTCTCGACGCTCTCCGGCACGACGAGCGCAAGCTCCGGGGCTCACGGCTCGGTCGGCTCGGGCGGTGTCACGATCACCGCCACCGGCAGTCACACCGCGACGGCGAACACCGTCAACGTCTCAACCGGGCTCCTCGCCGCCGGCGTGACCGTGGCACACGTGTCCGAGAGCCGCGCGACGCTCGCCACCGATACGTCGTCCGGGAACATCTCGACCACCGGGGACGTGCTCGTCGCCGCCACCGCGACGAACGAGGCCGAGGCGACCGCTCCGGGCGGCGCAGCAGGCGGCGTGACCATCGACATCCTCGTCCCGATCGCCGAGGTGAGCGGTGACACGAATGCCGAGGTCGACGGCTCGTTCACCAGCTCCAACTCGATCACCGTCCGCGCTCACGCGTCGAACCACGCGGACGCGGAGGTCGAGGTGATCGGCGTCGGCGTCGTCGGCCTGACGGGCGCGTTCGCCCAGGCGACGGTGTCCGGCGGCGTGAGCGCGACCGTCGGCTCGAGCTCGACGCTCGGCAGCTCCGGCGCCGTGCTCGTCGAGGCAGAGCTCGTCGGCCCCGAGCAGGCGACCGCCGAGGCACACGCGACCGCCGGCTCGCTCGGACTGATCGGCTCGCTCTCGATCATGGACACGCAGGCGACGGTCAGCGGCGACCTCGTGGCGAACCTCGGTGGCAACGTCACCGGCTCCACGTCGATCACCGTCCGCGCGCAGGGCGCGAACACGGCGACGGCGGACACGTCGGTCGTCGGGATCGGCTCGTTCGCCGGCGCCGGCGGCGGCGCGGGCGCCGGGATCGATGGCAACACGAACGCGACGAGCGGCGCCGGCTCGTGGACGTCGAGCGGCATCGTCCTGGTCACTGCGAGCTCCAACAACAACGCCACGGCAACCTCAGACATCGGCACCGGCGGCCTCATCTCCATCGCCGTCAGCCTCCCGAGCGCGACCGTGAACGGCGGCACGACGGCCGAGCTCGCAGCCGATGTCGACCCGACCGCCGTGGAGATCCACGCGACCTCCGACAACGACGCGGTCGCGACCTCCAGCGTCATCTCCATCGGCCTCCTCGGCGGCGGGACGGGTACGGACGCCGACGCGACCGTCGGAACCGGCGCGGTCACGAACGCGCTGGTCGACTCGTCGTCGAGCATCGACGCACCGGGCGCTGCGATCGAGGTCACCGCCACCTCGGACAACAACGCGACCGCGAACATCCCGGGCAGCGGCGGCGGCGCCATCCAGGTCACGGTGATGATTCCGACGGCGCTCGTCGAGGGCGCGACGAAGGCGCATCTCGACGGCGACGTCACCGCCGGCGACACGCTGCTCGTCCACTCCCGCACGTCGAACACCGCCAACGCGACGTCGCACGTGATCTCGATCGGCCTTCTTGGCTCGGGCGTCGGGATCACGTCGGACGCGGAGGTCACCTCGGACGCGACCAGCGAGGCGTCCGTCGGCTCGACCGCGACGGTCGTGCTCACCGGCGACGCGACGATTCTGGCCGACCAGGCAGGCGACAACTCGGCGACCGCGACGGCGACAGGCGGCGCAGGCGGCGCCATCGCCGGCGGCATCTTCCAGACCAAGGCGATCGTCGCCGGCGCCGTGCTCGCCGCGGTCGACGGCTCGATCACGTCGGCAGGGCTATCGGTAAACGCGGACGGCGCCAACACGACGACGGCGACGACGAAGTCGGTCCAGATCTCCGGCCTGCTGAACTTCGAGGGAGCCGGTGCGCTCGCACAGGTCACGAGCTCGGCCGACGTGACCGCGCGCACGGGTTCGACGTCGCACGCGTACGGCCCTGTCTCGGTCACGGCCACCTCGGCGAACACCGCGACCGCCCTCTCCGACTCGGCCTCCGGCGGCTTCGGGCTGTCGCTCGCGGTCAACCTGCCGACGGCGAAGGTCGGCGGCGCGACGCTGGCGCAGTTCAACGGCGACGCCGACGACGCGACGTCGTTCATCGTCGAGGCGACGTCGGCGAACACCGCGACCGCGACCGCGGACATCTTCTCGGCGGGCCTGGTCGGCAGCGGCGCCGGCGCGTCCTCCGACGCGGAGGTCACCTCCGACGCGTCGACGCAGGCGCTCGTCGGCTCGACGTCGACGATCGAGGCGCCCGGCATCGCCGTCCAGATCCTCGCCACCTCGGCGAACAACGCGACCGCGACGGGCCAGGGCAACGCGCTCTCGCTGATCGCCTCGATCTCCGTGATGATCCCGACGGCCACCGCCGGCGGTCTCACCAAGGCGAGCTTCGACGGCGACCTGCCCGGCGCGAGCGGCGACGTCTCATCCCTCACCGTCCGGTCGCGGACGTCGAACCAGGCGACCGCCAACGCGCACATCGTCTCCATCTCGCTCGGCCTCAGCGGCGCGGGCGGCGACGCAACCGCGATCGTCGGCTCGTCCGCCGACAACGAGGCGTCGATCGGGCCCGACGCGACGATCGTCGTCGCGCACGGCGTCACGGTCGACGCGGGCCAGAACGGCGCGAACTTCGCCCAGGCCACGATCGACGGCGGCAGCGGCGGTGCGATCAGCGGCAACGTCATGGGCGCCGAGTCGCACGTCGGCGGTTCGGTGCTCGCGCAGGAGAACGGCGACGTCACGGCCGACTCGCTGACCGTCACGGCCAACGGATCGAATACCTCCGAGGCGACGACCTCCTCGTTCCAGATCGCCGCGCTGAGCTTCTCGGGCTCCGGCACCTTCGCGGAGATCACGAGCGGGGCTGACGTGACCGCCGGTGTCGGATCGACCGCGACCCTCGACATCACGAACGCGATCACGATCTCCTCGACGTCGCACAACACCGCCACGTCGATCTCCGACGCGGCGTCCGGCGGGCTCCTCGGCGGCTTCTCGTTCAACCTGCCGAAGGCGCTCGACAACGGCGGCACGCTGACCGAGTTCGACGGTGACGTCGACAACGCGTCGTCGGTGACGGCGCAGGCGACGGCGACGAACACGGCGACCGCGACCGCGAAGGCCTTCTCGCTCACCGGACTCATCGGCGTCGCCGGAGCATCGTCGAATGCCGAGGTCGGCTCCGGCGCATCGACGACCGCGAACGTCGGCAGCACCGCGTCGTTCGCGGTGCCGGGTGGCAATGTGCAGGTGCTCTCGACCTCGACGAACCACGCCGACGCGACGGCCAACGGCTTCGGCGGCAGCGGCGGCATCAGCGTCGAGGTCATGAACCCGACGGCGCTGGTCGAGGCCGCGACGACAGCAGACTTCGACGGTGACATCCCGGCGCTGTCGCTGCTCGCGCTCCTCCTCGGCGGCATACCGACTGCGACGCTTACCGTGCGCTCGCGGACGTCGAACAGCGCGACCGCGCACGCGAAGATCGATGCGATCGCACTGATCGGCGGCGGCGCCGGCGGCGACGGCGACGCGGAGATCACCTCCACCGCGGACAACACAGCGATGATCGGTCCGGACGCGAACGTCAACGTCGACGGCGCCGTCACGGTGGACGCGGGCCAGAACTCGGCGAACACCGCCAACGCGACGATCGATGCCACGACCTTCGGCACCGTCAGCGGCGCGGTCATCGACTCCGAGTCGCACATCAACAGCGCGGTGCTCGCCGAACTCGACGGCAGCGTCGACGCCGGCGGCTCGCTGACGGTGCAGGCGAACGGGACGAACAACTCGACCGCGACCACGAACTCGTTCGGCCTCGGCGGGATCAGCTTCTCCGGCGCAGGCTCGCTCGCCACGATCGACAGCCAGGGCGACGTCACCGCGAAGGTCGGCTCCTCGGCGAGCGTGCAGAACGAGGTCTCCGTCACCGCGACGTCCACGAACACGGCGAACGCGACGTCCGATGCGGCCACCGGCGGCCTCCTCGGCGCCGTCTCCGTGAACGAGCCGACGGCGAAGGTCGACGGCGCGACGCTCGCCGAGTTCGACGGCGACATCACGCACGGCACCTCGGTCGGGATTTCGTCCACGTCGAACAACACGGCGACGGCCGAGGCGGACGTCGTCTCGGTCGGCGGCCTCCTCTCCGGCGCAGGCGCCTCGTCCGACGCGGAGATCGGCGGCGACGCGACCACGAACGCGATCGTCGGCTCCACGTCCTCGATCGACGCACCCGGCGTCGACATCCTCGTCGCGGCGACGTCGTCCAACAGCGCCGTGGCGAAGGCCGACGGCATCGGGGCCTCGCTCGCGGTCTCCGTCGTGGCCATGAAGCCGACGGCAGTGGACGGCGGCGGCACCAACGCCGGGTTCAACGGCGACGTCACGAGTGCGAACTCGCTCACCGTTCGCTCGCGCACCGCCGACAGCGCGAATGCCCACACCGACGTCGTGAGCATCGGCCTCGTCGCCGGTGTCGGCGGCGGATTCGCCAGCGCGGCCATCACGTCGGACGCCGTCGGCAAGGCGTCGGTCGGCTCGACATCGTCGATCTCCGTCGACGGCGCGGTTCTCGTCGACGCAGGCCAGAACGCGACGAGCACGGCGACGGCGAATGCGGACGGCGGCGGCGGCGGCGGCTTCGTCAGCGGCGCCTCGTTCTTCGCCGGAGCCACCGCCGGCGGAACCACCCAGGCCGAGCTCGACGGGAACGTCCTCGACGCCGGCTCGGTGACCGTGCAGGCGAACGGCTCGAACGACGCCGAGGGGCACACGCACTCGGTCGGCTTCAGCCTCGGCTTCACCGTCAGCGGTGCGGGCGTCGAGGCGACGATCGACACGACGGCTGACGTGAACGCGATCGTCGGCGGCGGATCGATCTCGACGCGCGGCGCCCTCCACGTCGCCGCCACCTCGAACAACACGGCGAACGCGACGTCCGACTCGGCCAACGGCGGCCTGGGCATCGCCGGCGGCGTCAACGTCCCGACCGCGCTCGTCAAGGGTGGCACGACCGCCTCGATGGGCGCGACCGTGACGGCAGCGACCGTCGTCAACGTCGACGCCGACGGGACGAACTCCGCGACGGCCACGTCGTCGGCGTTCAACCTCGGCGGCCTCGGCGCCGGAGCCTTCATCTCCACGGACGCCGAGATCACGGCCGACGCGGTCGTCCGGGCCTCGATCGGCAGCGGCGCGGACATCGAGCTTCCGAGCCGCGCGGTCAACGTCACCGCCAACTCGCACGACACCGTCACGACCGACGCGGGCGCGGCGACCGGTGGACTCGGGCTCGCGATCAGCGTCCTCGACGCGACCGCCGTCCTCGGCGGTGGGACGCAGGCGACCGTCGGCAACAACGCGACCGTGAAGGCCTCGTCGCTGACGATGACGGCCAACAGCAATTCGCTCGCGCCGCAGGCGCATGCGCACTTCATCGGCATCGGCGGCATCGGCGCGGGCGGCGGCGCCTCCGCGCACTCGACCGTGACGCACGCGGTCCAGACCTCGATCGGCACCTTCGACGACATCGAGCTTGGCGGCGCCCTCACCATGACGGCGACCCTGAGCGAGACCCCGCTCGGCGACGCGGTCGGCGACGCAGGCAGCCTCGGCATCTCGGTCTCCGTGCTCGACGTCGAGTCGAAGTCGCAGGGCACCGTCGACACTCACATCGGCGACGGCACGACGGTGAGCGCGAACACGGTCTCGCTCAGCTCGACCGGGACGAGCAGCCCGTCCGGAGCGGCGTCCGCTGCAGGGTTCGGGCTCGGGTCGGGCGCAGGCTCCTCCGTCAACGTCACCGACTCGAGCTCGGCCGTCGCGTACATCGGGCCGAAGGAAGGCACCTTCGCCGCGAACGCATCGCATCCGGCCAACGTCACCGCGAACTCTGTGGACGTCGAGGCGTCGATGACCGCGCACGTGCTCGCCACCAACAACTCGACGCAGATCAGCGTCATCTTCGACGGCGCAGTGACCTCCGCGACCGCGACGTCGACGACGACCTCCGAGGCGTACCTCGGCGACAAGGCGCAGGTCGACTCGCAGCAGGGCGACACGACGTTCCGCGCAGTCACCGTCGCCGACGCGATCGCCAGCACGAGCGGGATCGGCTTCTCCTTTGGAGGCGCCTCCGTCGGCACGACGAGCGTCACTGCCGATCTGAAGCCGACCGCGAAGTCGTTCTCCACGGGCGGCGGCTACGTCGGCGGTCGCAACATCACCTTCAACGCGCGGGTCAACGTCGACTCCGGCGGCAACGGGATCTCGCCGACGTTCAACAGCCAGACGGTCACGCCGGCCTACGGCGCCCTCCAGCTGGCCAACGTCGGGCTGATCGGCGGCGTCAGCGGCGGCGTCCTCAACGACACCGATTCGCCGGTGCTCGTGGCGAAGATCGCCGGCGGGACCCACATCGGCGCGACCGGCGCGGTCACGATCCAGAGCCAGTCGTTCTCGCCGGCGGACGCCGAGGGCGAGTCGCTCTCGGCCGGTCTCGTCTTCGGCGCCGGCATCATCGCGCCGACGGCGACGGCGGGCGGAACCGTGACCACCGAGTTCGACGGTGTCGTCGACTCCGCAGGCAGCGTCACGATCCGCAGCGACGTCTCCGCGCACAGCAAGGTGACCGGCGAGGCAGCGGCCGGCGGTCTCGCGGCGGGCGTCACCGACGCAACGCTCCAGGGGACGACGAGCCCGACGGTGAGCACGACCGTCGGCGGCCAGATCACGTCATCCGGCGACGTCAACGTGATCTCGTCCGTGTTCACGGGCGTATACGCCGCGCACGAGGCCGAGAACTTCTCGCTCGGGGTCGCGTCCGGAGTCGTCACCGTCAACGCCGAGGACTCGACGAGCGTCACGACCGAGATCGGCGGGAACGCGTCGATCACGAGCACCGGCGGCGCGGTGAACGTCCTGGCGTACCACAACTACGACGGTTCGAGCTTCACCGGCGACGACGTCGAGGCGAACTCGGAGGCGCTGAGCATCGCGGTTCTCGCCTCGCTCGAGATCGACGAGTCGCACATGTTCTCGTACGCGCACTCGACGGTCACGGCACAGGTCGACGGCGGCGGCACCATCGCGGCGCCGAGCGGCGCAGTCGTGCTCCAGTCGATGTCGAGCAACACCGCGAACTCCTTCATGCGCAGCACCGGCATCTCGATTCTGAGCGTGTCGGTCGGCGCCGACCCGAAGGCGACCGCCCAGGGAACGACGACGGCGAACTTCTACGGCAACGTCCTCGGCGCCGACTCCACGATCGGTGCGCAGTCGCTGTCGATTCTCGCGGAGGGCGTCGACGACGCAGTCGCGAACATCTCCCAGGACGGCGGCGGCCTGCTGTCGATCGGCAGCTCGAGCGCGACCTCGACCGGTTCGCCGAGCACGAGCGCGAGCATCGGCGGCAACGGCTCGGTCATCCTCACGCAGAACAACATCGGCGGCCAGGCCCTCGAGCTCGGTGACTCCGACGCGAGCACGAGCAGCACGACGATCGGGCTCGCGCTCCAGGTCGGGAACTTCACCGCCTCGGCCACCCTGTCCCCGAGCGCCTCGTTCATCGTCAACGCGGGCGCGAACGTCACGTCGCAGACCGGGACGATCACGTTCGACGCGACACACGGCGCGACGCTTCCGGCGAGCTCGAACGGCAGCTTCAACGCGGCGACGCAGGTCGATCCGAGCAACGGCAGCGGCGGGAACTCGGTCACCTTCTCCGCGGCGCACAACCTCTCGACCGGCAGCGTGATCACGTACAGCCCGAACGGCAATCCTGCAATCGGCGGGCTCACGCCGTCCCGGGCATACAACGTGATCGTCACGTCGTCGACGCAGATCCAGCTCGGCGACAGCCTCAGCGGCGTCAGCGTCGACACGACCGACGACATCCTCGACTTCGGCACGCGGAACCACGGCTTCCAGACCGGCGACTCGGTCTACTACTTCGCGAGCGGCGGCGTGATCGGCGGCCTCTGCGACGGCTGCCGCTACATCGTCAACGTCCTCGACGCGCACCGGATCAAGCTGCAGACGCCGGGCATGGCGCTGCCTTCCGTGACCGTGTTCGACGGCTCGATCGACAGCGGCAGCGACACGATCAACGCCGCGAACAGCTTCTCGAACGGCGACGCTGTCACCTACAACGCGCCGACGCCGGACGTCGTGTTCGGCACGACCGCGGCCGACCAGGACTACGACTCCGTCAATCACCAGTTCATCGACGACAACAACGACGCGCTCTTCATCGGCCAGAACGACGGGCACGGCAATATCGTCGATCCGGGCTGGGGCGACGGCACGCCCGTCTACTACTCCGGCAGTGACATCGGCGGCCTCTGCAACGGCTGCATCTACTTCGTCGTCAACCTCGGCGGCCACGAGATCTGGCTCGACACGGATTACGGCGACGCCACCGGCGGCGGCCCGTACTCCGACATCGTCTCGCTCAGCCCGAACAAGTCGAGCAGTGCGCTGTCGTCGCTCGTCTACTACAACAACGCGCCGATCGCCGGGCTGAACAACGGCCAGACGTACTACATCGTCAACGACACGTCGAGCTCGTTCCAGCTCTCCAACTCGCCCGGCGGCTCCGTGATCGACATCGACACGCTCGGTTTCACCGGCGGGCCGCAGAACTTCGCCGTGGAGGGCGTCGACTTCCTCGGCGGCGGCAGCGGCAAGCTCGTCTTCGACATCACCGGCACCTCGAGCGGGACGCAGCAGTTCGGCGGCATCGGCGGCAACGTGGCGGCCGGAGCGCCCGCCGGCGACGGCATCGTCACCGGCACCGCGTCGGGCGGCGGCGGCGGCGCCATCGCCGTGAACAACGGCGATGCCACCTCGAGCGAGAGCGTGACGGTCAGCACCGAGGTTCAGGGCGGCGCGACGATCACGGGCGCGAACGTCAACATCACGGCACACGGCCACTCGAACACGAAGGCGTCCGTCGTCGTGAACAGCGGCGGGCTCGTGTCGGTGGCGGATGCGGCCTCGAGCACGGGCGTTACGGTCAACACCGGCGTCTCGATCGACAGCGGCGCGACGATCACGGCCACCGGCAACGTCGACGTGAACTCGACGGCTCAGGTCGGCGAGACCGTCGCCGCCTCGACGGACAGCGGCGACTTCATCGGCTCGGCGAGCGGCGAGGACATCGGCACGGCCGACTACACGAACGTCGCCTCCGTGGCGGGCACGATCAAGGCCGGCGGCACGGCCACGGTCGAGGCGCACATGGACGTGAACGGCGTCGCCCAGGCAGCGGGCGACAGCAGCGGCGCGATCCAGGGCGGCGGCGCCAAGGCCCATGTCGAGATCGGCAACACGTCGGCGCTCAACCAGGTGCACATCCTCGGCGGAGCCGACATCACGAGCTCCGATCTCGAGCTCCAGGCGCAGGTCGACTCGCTCAGTGCGAATGCACAGGGCAACTCGCACACCGGTGCCGCATTCGGTGGCTCGACGGGCGAAGGCGACATCAACGCCAACGGCGTCACCGAGGTCAGGCTCGAGGCCGGCTCCTTCGTGGAGGGCGACTCGATCGCGAACATCAACGCGGACTACGCGCAGAGCAACATCTTCGCCGCCGGCATCGCCTCCTGCAGCTGCGGTGGCGGCGACACGAACGGCAACGTCAACGAGTACATCAACACCGACGCGCTCGTGACCGCCCTCGCCGGCGCGCAGCTGAAGGTCGGCCAGCTGAACGTGAACGCGAACCAGCTCAGCCCGGGCATCGGCTGGAATGCGAGCCAGGACGGCGGCTGGATCGACATCGGCGGCGTCAGCGTCAACGGCGCGCCGAACTTCAACCGCGACATCTTCTGGGAGGCGACGACCTACCTGGAGGGCTCGCCGGACCCGGTGCTCATCGTCGACTCGACCGGCAAGATCGTCGCGCTCCAGAACGTGAGCGTCACCGACGGGAACGGCCACTCGATGGGTCTCGGCGACACCTTCTCGGAGGGCGACATCATCGACGTCGGCGACCTCGTCAACAACGGCTCCGGCGCCGCGAACTTCACCGCCAACTCGCTGAGCGGTCTCGCCGCGGACCTGTCCGGACACTCGATCAACTCGCCGCCGACGGGGAACATCTGGGGTAATGACGGCCTGTTCATCGTGCAGGACACGTGGGACTCGGTGACGATCCAGAACTACTCGCCGTACGAGCTCCTGACGCACGAGATCGAGGTCATCGACCGCGCCGGCAGCACGACGATCAACGTCACCGTCGACAACATCCCCGGTCCGACCGACACGCCCGGCAACGACGTCTCGATCTACGTCGCGCCGCCGACTCCGCCGAACCGCGCCACGTTCGAGTTCGACCTCAAGCACACGATCTCGCCGACGATCATCAAGATCGAGAACATCCAGCCGAACACGGTGCCGAACTCCGAGGTCGTGCTCGACGGGACGATCGACAACCCGATCGGCACCACTGAGGTCCGGAACGACCGCGGCAACATCCTCTTCCCCGACTCGTCCAAGGTCGTGCGGACGAACATCGCCCAGCTCGATGCGCCGAACGGCTCGATCGGAACCGAGCAGGGCTTCACCCCGCGCATGCCGGTCGTGCTGCAGCTGGTGGACAGCCAGTACATGGACATGAGCGGCACGCACGACCGCGTGTTCAGCATCAACGCGCAGGCCGGCGTGAACATCGTGCTCGACATCACCGTCGTGCTCCGCGAGCTCCCGACCACGCTGGATCCGCAGATCGGCGCCATCCACGCCGGCAACGACATCGACATCCAGGTGTTCGACAGTCTCCAGGGCAGCGACACGGGCGCGGTGGCGAACACGGTCACCGTCGACCTGTTCACGCCGCCGTCGACCGGTCCGCTGGCCGGCAGCGGCCCCTACCAGACCCACTTCCGGCCCGACGGCCCGCCGGAGAGCGACCTCACCGACGTCCTGCGCGCCTTCGGCACGGTCAACACGACGTTCCCGAGCGCATACACGTTCACCGACGTGAGCGCCGGCCACGACATCTCGCTCTGCCACGGCACCGTCATGTGCAACACGAACGACGCGACGACGATCCCGTTCACCGTCTTCAGCAACGTGGACGCGTTCCTCCGCGCCAACATGTTCGGCTGGGACGACAACCACGTGATGTCGACCCCGGACGGCTCGGGCCGGATCGACGAGCACACCGACGGCGAGATCGTCGACACCGAGACCACGGGCGACCTGCGCGTCGGCCAGATCCAGTCGACGACCGACGACGTGACGCTGTGGTCGCCCGCCGCGATCCTCGATGCGGAGTTCGACGACGGCACGCTCGGCACCGATCCGACTCCGACCGACGTGATCGCCCGCAACATCACGCTCCACGCGGGCGACAACGGCATCGGCGGCCATTCCGGTCGCGGCGGCATCGGCCTCCCGTACGACTTCCTCGAGATCCAGGTCAACGCCGACGGCGGCCCGCTCGGCGTCCTCACGGCCTTCGACACCTCCGTCGGCGCCGCGTCGTACAACCCGCTCTTCCCGCCGACGTCCACGCCGTTCGCAGGCACCTACGGCGTGTTCATGACGGAGACCGTCGGCGACATGGAGATCGCGTACGTGATCTCGAAGGGCGATGTCTCGCTCTCGACGCTGGCCGGCTCGCTCGTCGACGCGAACAACGGCGGCCTCGGCGACGACTCCGCCGACGTGGTCGGCAACACCATCGACCTCGCCGCCTTCGGCGACATCGGCGCGAACGACGGGACGAACGACCTCGAGATCGACTCGCAGGCGTACGCCTACGGCACCGTCGGCGCGAGCGCGCTCGGCGACATCCACGTGACCGAGACCTCAGGCGCCGCCAACGTCGTGCTGCTGCGGTCGTTCGGCACCGACACCACCTTCCTGGGCGCGACCGGCGGCCTGTTCAGCCAGCCGGCGATCCGCTTCACCGTCCGCGAGAGCCCGGCCTCCGGCGAGGATCTGAACCTGTTGCCGAGCGGCGTCGTCCTCTTCTACGAGAACGCGCCGGAAGTCGTCTCGAACGGCCTGATCTGGGCGCCGTTCGGCTCGGTGCTGCTGCGGGTCGCCGACAACGTCACCACCGACGCGAACTCGATCATCCTCGCGGGCGCCGACATCACCATCTGCGGCGACTACCGCAGGATCACCGGCGCCTTCGGCATCTGCGGCGACTTCACCAGCATCGAGACCGGGCCGACCGACACGGGCGACCGCCAGGGCACGATCATGCACCTCGCCGGGATCATCACGCCGGGCCAGCTGAGCTCGCGGCTGAGCTTCATCACCCAGATCTACGGCAACAGCGACGACGACCAGTTCTACTTCGACCAGACCGTCCTCGGCGGCAAGACGCGCGCCTACGGCAGCAACGCGCCGACGCAGTGCACGGGCACGCTGCCCGGCCCGTGCGGCGTCGACGCGCCCGCCGGCGACGGCCAGGATCTGTTCGTCGTGAACGAGCTGCCGACGATGGACGTCGCAGACGGCGACACGCTGACCCTCGACGGCCAGAGCGACACCGACACGTACATCGTCAACACGGGCGGCGGCCTCACCGAGAACTACGTGATCAACGTCCTCGACACGGGCGCGAAGAACGACGGTCTCGACACGCTGACGGTCAACGGCACCGACGGCGACGACGTCTTCCTGCTGCGCCAGGTGTCGTGGATCGGCGAGGCGCAGAACTTCAGCCTCGAGTACGCGGAGACGCCGGCGTTCGTCGCGCTTCTGCACGGCTCCGTCAGCGACGTCTTCGCCCGGACGAATCCGGCGGTCGAGCGGATCAACTACGACGAGAACATCAACTCGCGGCTGACCGTCAACGGCGGCGACGGCGACGACACGTTCGCGGTGGACGACAACAGCTCCATCACGACGCTCGACGGCGGCGCCGGCGACGACACCTTCCTGATCGGGCAGGCGTACGAGAACCCGCGCGTCGCGCCGGATGTCGCGCCCGAGGATGCATTCCCGACCACGTACACGACGCTCGGCTGGCTGAGCAACGGCGTCAGCTTCCCGACGACGATCTTCGGCGGCAGCGGCGACGACTCGTTCCTCGTCTACAACAACCAGGCCGCCCTCGACCTCGACGGCGGGACGGGTGACGACCTGTTTGCAGTCCGCACAGCGCCGCTCGTCGACCCGACGACGGGTGCCGTGCTCGTCGACCAGTTCGCATCGAGCGAGGGCGACAGCAGCTGGAAGTTCGATTGCGACGTCGTGCCGGTGTACACGGTCGACGCGCCGGTCAACATCGTCGGCGGCGCCGACTACAACCAGCTCTACGTCGTCGGCAGCGACTTCGATGTCGCGTCGGGCTTCCCGTGGTGGGGCTGGTGGGACGGCAACCACCACCCGGTCGACATCGATCGACCACATACTGGCGAGCGGCACCAGCGTGCTCGGCGCCGGGCTGAACATCACCTACTCCGACATGTCGCCGACGTCGATCGTCGAGCACACCGGCTGCCCGTTCTGCGTCTCCGGTCTCTTCTTCATCGGCGTCCACGGCGAGTCGGGCGACGGAATCGGACATGACGACACGCCCGATCCTCTTGTCGCCGAGACCCTCACCGGCATGAGCGCCGCCTTCAACACGGAAGTGACGACGATCGACTCGTACTACGGCCATTCGTATGTCGCGGACGACGACCACGGCCCGGGAGTCTCGGTCTCCGTCGCGACGACGTCGGCCGGCCAGGTGATCGTCCGCGAGTCCGGCGGCTCCACGCTCGTCTACGAGCAGGGCGAGACGGTCGACTCGTTCACCGTGTCCCTGGTCTCGCCGCCGGTCGCGCCCGTCTACATCAACGTGTCGGCCGCCGCGTCGCCGTCCGAGGCTGCCGCGCTCGGCGCCCGCACGGTGCTCGTCTCGATCGACAACGGCCTGACCTGGGACTTCGCCGGCGTTCTCACCTTCGCGCCGGGCGACGAGGGCCCGAAGACGGTGCTCGTCAAGGCGATCGACGACTCGGCGCCCGAAGGCCAGCTGGACGCTGTCCTGAGCATGAGCGCGCAGAGCGCCGACCCGACGTACAACCACGCGGAGATCCGCAACGTCCTCGCCACGGTGATCGACAACGACCAGGCCGGTCTCGTCATCATCGAGAGCGACGGCGACACGACCGTGCTCCAGGGCGCGCCACCGTACGGGATCGTCGACACGTACACGGTCGCTCCGACGATGGCGCCTGCGCTCTACACGAACGTGAAGGTCACGCTCTTCTACGACGACGACGACCTGATCGTCACGAGCACCGACCCGCGCTTCGACCCGACCACGCGGACGTTCACGTTCGACTGGACGAACTGGACGACGCCCGCCGTCGTTACGGTCGCCGCCGCGCCGCAGAGCCAGTTCTGGGGCGAGAACCTCGACGATCAGAAGCTGGACGGCTCGATCTTCCACGTCGTCACGAGCACCGACCCGAACTACATCGCGCAGTTCGGCACCGGGCTCGTCCAGCACAGCCAGGGCGACGACCAGTGGGGCCACATGGTGTGGAGCGACGGCAACGGCTGGCTCGACGACTCCGGCTGGGGGAACGTCGGCTGGGATTGGAACGACGGCTTGTCGACGCGCTGGGGCTTCTGGGGTTCGGACAACGCCTGGCATCCGTTCCCGCACCAGGTCCCGCGGGTCGACGTCAACATCCTCCGGCCGGACGAGGACGTCGTCTACACCGTCGAGTCCGACGGATCGACGCTCGTCGCCACCGGCGACCCGAACGGCGACACGTACACGATTCGCCTGACGGCGGCGCCGGACTCCAGCCAGACGGTCGTCGTCTACCTGCAGAGCGACGGCCAGACGATCGCCTCCGACGCCACCGGCTCGCGACCCGCGCTTCACGCCGGGCACGTCGTGGTCGGCGCCGTCGGTGACGTTCGACCAGACGAACTGGTGGATGCCCTTCACCGTTCGGTTGACGAGCAACCCGGGCGCGCCGGCGACCGACCCGAATCAGGCGCTCCAGGTCTTCCCGGCGAATCCGAACGATCGCATCTACCAGACGCGCTCGAACACGGACGACTTCGATCTCGTCGGCGGTATTCGCTTCAGCGACGACTGGTTCGGCTGGGACGGAGGCCCCGTCTGGGTCGACGGTCACGGCTGGTACAGCGGCCAGAACTGGTTCGACGGCGACGGCTTCTTCAACGGGTACGGCGGCTGGTTCTTCGACGGCGACAGCTGGTTCGACGGGCACGGCAACTGGGTCGTCGACCCCGAGCCGTCGCTGCACTCGCTGCTCTGCCGGCCGAACATGTGGCACCACGGGTCGTGGGGCGGCTGGGGCTGGGGCGGCGGCGCCTGGGCCTGGACGAGTGGATTCGGCTGCGACGACTTCCCGGCGAGGATGCCGATCATCCTGCCGAACGAGCAGGGCGCCGGACCGGCTCCGATCTTCCTGTCGGTGTCGCACAACCTGACCATCGAGGCGACCAGCCCGGCCGGAGCCGTCGTCTCCTACAACCCGGCGAACGTGCATGCCGAGATCGGCCCGGCCACGATCACGTACACGCAGAACTCCGGCACGATCTTCCCGATCGGGACGACCACGGTCGGCATCTACGCGATCGACGAGGGCGGCAACTACTCGAGCTCGAGCTTCACGATCACCGTGCGCGACACGACGCCGCCGGTGATCACGTCGGTGAGCCCGAACCTGACCGCCGAGGCAACCAGCCCGGCCGGCGCGGCCGTGACCTACGCGGCGGCGACGGCGACGGATGCGGTCGGCCCGGTCACGATCACCTACTCGAAGGCGTCCGGAGCGACGTTCGCGCTCGGCACCACCACCGTGACGGTGACGGCGACCGACGCGTACGGGAACCACTCCTCGAAGACCTTCACGATCAAGGTGCAGGACACGACGCCACCGGTGATCTCGGCGCCGAACATCTCCGTCGAGGCGACGCAGTCGACCGGATACAAGGTCGGGACATCCTTCCCGGGAATCTCTGCGACCGACCTCGTCGGGGTCACCTCGCTCACCTTCTCCAAGTCGTCGGGGACGATCCTGCCGTTCGGGACGACGACGATCACCGCGACGGCGAAGGATGCGGCGGGGAACACATCGACGGCGACGTTCACGGTGCTGGTGCAGGACACGACGCCGCCGGCGATCACGGCTCCTGACGTGACGGTCGAGGCGACGAGCGCGTCCGGCGCGAAGGTGACGTATGCGCCGACGGCGACCGACGCGGTCGGCCCGGTGACGCTGACGATCTCGATTCCTTCGGGCACGACGTTCGCGCTGGGCACGAACCCGGTGACGGTCACCGCCACCGACGGCCACGGCAACACGTCGACGAAGACCTTCAACGTGACCGTGCGCGACACGACGCCGCCGGCGATCACCTCCGTCCCCGCGAACGTGACCGTCGAGGCGACCAGCTCTGCCGGCGCGACCGCCACGTACGGCACGGCGACGGCGACCGACGCGGTCAGCACGCCGGCGATCACGTACTCGCAGGCGTCCGGCACGGTGTTCCCGATCGGCGTGAACGTCGTGACGGTCACCGCCACCGACGCGGCCGGGAACAGCTCGACGAAGACGTTCACGGTGACCGTGCGCGACACGACGGCGCCGGTGATCACGTCGGTGAGCGGCAACCTGACCGCCGAGGCGACGAGCGCGGCCGGTGCGGTCGTGACGTATGCGGCGGCGACGGCGACGGACGCGGTGGGCCCGGTCACGATCACCTACTCGAAGGCGTCCGGAGCGACGTTCGCGCTCGGCACCACCACCGTGACGGTGACGGCGACCGACGCGTACGGGAACCACTCGTCCAAGACGTTCACCGTGACGGTGAAGGACACGACGCCGCCGGTGATCACGGCTTCGAACATGACGGTCGAGGCGACGCAGTCGACGGGTTGGAGGGTCGGGACGTTCACGGCGACGGCGACCGACGCGGTCGGCCCGGTCACGCTCACCTACTCGAGCGCCGTCGGCACGGTGCTTCCGTTCGGGACGACGACGGTGACGGTGACGGCGAAGGACGGGGCGGGCAACTCCTCCAGCGCCACCTTCACGGTGCTGGTGCAGGACACGACGGCGCCGGTGATCACGGCTGCTGACGTGACCGTCGAGGCGACGAGCGCGTCCGGCGCGAAGGTGACCTACGCGCCGACGGCGACCGACGCGGTAGGCCCGGTCACGCTGACCATCTCGATCGCCTCGGGCACGACGTTCGGGCTCGGCACCGTGCCGGTGACGGTGACCGCCACCGACGGCCACGGCAACGTCGCGACAAAGACCTTCAACGTGACCGTGCGCGACACGACGCCGCCGGCGCTGTCCGTGCCCGCGAACGTGACCGTCGAGGCCACGAGCTCCGCCGGCGCGACCGTCACCTACGCGGCGGCGACTGCGACCGATGCGGTGAGCACGCCGACGATCACGTACTCGCAGGCGGCGGGCACGGTCTTCCCGCTCGGCTCGACCACCGTGACGGTGACGGCGACGGACGCAGCCGGCAACACCACGACGAAGACCTTCGTCGTCAAGGTGCAGGACACGACCGCGCCAGTGATCACCTCCGTGAGCGGCTCGTTCACCGTCGAAGCGACGAGCTCGGCCGGCGCCCTGGTGACATACGCGGCCGCGACGGCGACCGACGCGGTCAGCACGCCGACGATCACGTACTCGCAGGCGTCCGGCACGATCTTCGCGCTCGGCACGACGACGGTGACGGTCACGGCGACCGACGCGGCGGGCAACCATTCCTCGAAGACGTTCACCGTGACGGTGAAGGACACGACGCCGCCGGTGATCACGGCTTCGAACATGACCGTCGAGGCGACGCAGTCGACGGGCTGGAAGGTCGGGACGTTCACCGCCACGGCGACCGACGCGGTCGGCCCGGTGACGCTGACCTTCTCGAAGAGCGCCGGCACGATCCTCCCGTTCGGGACGACGACGGTGACGGTCACGGCGAAGGACGGAGCGGGGAACACGTCGACGGCGACGTTCACGGTGCTGGTGCAGGACACGACGGCGCCGGTGATCACGGCTGCTGACGTGACCGTCGAGGCGACCGGCCCGACGGGCGCGAAGGCCACGTATGCGCCGACGGCGACCGACGCGGTCGGCCCGGTGACGCTGACGATCTCGATCGCTTCCGGCACGACGTTCGCGCTGGGCACGAACTCGGTAACGGTGACCGCCACGGACGGCCACGGCAACACCGCCATGAAGACGTTCAACGTGACCGTGCGCGATACGACGCCGCCGGCGCTGACGGTGAGCGGCAACATCACCGTCGAGGCGACCGGCCCGGCCGGCAACACCGTCACCTATAGCGCGGCCGCCGCGACCGACGCGGTGAGCACGCCGACGATCACGTACTCGCAGGCGTCCGGCACGGTCTTCCCGGTCGGCTCGACCACCGTGACGGTGACGGCGACCGACGCGGCCGGGAACACGACGACCAAGACGTTCGTCGTCAAGGTGCAGGACACGACGGCGCCGGTGATCGGCTCCGTCAGCGCCAACCTGATCGCCGAGGCGACGAGCGCGGCCGGCGCGGTCGTGAACTACACGGCGGCGACGGCGACCGACACGGTCGGCCCGATCACCTACACCTACTCGAAGAACTCCGGCGCGACCTTCGCCATCGGCGTCACGACGGTGACCGTGACGGCGACCGACGCCGCGGGCAACCACTCGTCCAAGACGTTCACCGTGACGGTGAAGGACACGACCGCTCCGGTGATCACGGCTCCGAACATGACCGTCGAGGCGACGCAGTCGGGCGGCTGGAAGGTCGGCACCTTCGCGGCGACCGCGACCGACGCGGTCGGCCCGGTGACGCTGAGCTACTCGAAGTCCGTCGGCCAGGTGCTCCCGTTCGGGACGACCTCCGTCACGGTGACGGCGACCGACGCCTACGGCAACCACTCCTCGGCCACGTTCACCGTGCTGGTGCAGGACACGACGGCGCCGGTGCTCGCGCCGCTGCCGAACCTCGTGCTCGAGGCGACGAGCCCGGCCGGCGCGAAGGGCACGTTCGCCCCGACGGCGACCGACGCGGTCGGCCCGGTCACGATCACCACCTCGCTCCCGTCTGGCACGATCTTCCCGATCGGGACGACGATGGTGACGGTGACCGCAACCGACGGCCACGGCAACAGCTCGACCACCTCGTTCACGGTCACGGTGCAGGACACGACGCCGCCGCTGATCAACGCGCCGCTCTACCTCGTGGTCGAGGCGACGAGCCTCGCGGGCGCGGTCGTGACGTATCCGTCCTTCGCCACCGACGCCGTCGGCCCGATCACGTACACCTACTCGATCGCGAGCGGCTCGCTCTTCCCGCTCAGCTTCTCGCCGCTGATCACGATGACGGCGACCGACGCCTACGGGAACACGTCGACCGGCAGCTTCACCGTCTTCGTCCACGATTCGACGCCGCCCGTCTTCACCTCGATCAGCGGGAACCTGACCATCGAGGCGACGAGCGCGGCCGGCGCGGTCGTGAACTACGCGACCCCGACCGCCACCGACGCGCTGGCGCCGCCGATCTTCAAGTACTCGCAGAGCTCCGGCACGACGTTCGCGATCGGCACGACGACGGTCAAGGTGACGGCGGTCGACATCGTCGGCAACACGACCACGAAGACGTTCACGATCACCGTGCGCGACACGACGCCGCCGGCGATCGTCTCCGTCAGCCCGAACCTCACAATCGAGGCGACGTCCTCGGCGGGCGCCACGGTCAACTACGCGGCCGCCGTCGCCACCGACGCGGTCGGCCCGGTCACGATCAGCTACTCGAAGAGCTCCGGCTCCAAGTTCGCCATCGGCACGACGACGGTGACCGTGACGGCGAAGGACGCGTACGGGAACACGTCCACCGCGACCTTCACCGTGAAGGTGCAGGACACGACGCCGCCGGCGATCGCCCCGCTGACGAACCTCGTGCTCGAGGCGACCGGCCCGACCGGCGCGAAGGCGACCTTCGCCCCGACGGCCACCGACGCGGTCGGCCCCGTTACGATCACCACCTCGATCGCGTCGGGCACGACGTTCGCGATCGGGACGACGATGGTGACCGTGACAGCGAAGGACGCGTACGGGAACACGTCCACTGCGACGTTCACGGTCAAGGTGCAGGACACGACGCCGCCGGCACTGACGGTGAGCGGGAACCTGACCGTTCAGGCGACAGGCCCGGCAGGCGCGGTCGTCACGTACGCCACCGCAACCGCGACCGACGCCGTCGGCCCGGTGACGGTCACGTACTCGCAGGCGTCCGGCACGCTCTTCGGATTCGGCGTGACGACGGTCACGGTGACCGCCACGGACGCGCACGGCAACGCGACGACGAAGACGTTCACGGTCAAGGTGCAGGACACGACGCCGCCGACAATCACGTCGGTGAGCCCGAACCTGACCATCGAGGCGACGAGCGGCGCCGGCGCCGTGGTCAGCTACGCCCTCGCGACCGCTACGGACGTCGTCGGCCTGGCGAGCATCACGTACTCGATCGCCTCCGGCTCGACGTTCGCGATCGGCACCACCACGATCACGGTCACCGCCACCGACGTCTGGGGCAACGTCTCCACGAAGACCTTCACGATCAAGGTGCAGGACACGACGCCGCCGGTGATCACCTCGGTCAGCGCGGACGTCTCCGTGACGACCACGAGCTCGTCCGGCATCGTCGTCACCTACCCGGCGGCGACGGCGACCGACAACACCGGCGGCCCGGTGACGATCACCTACTCCCAGGCGTCCGGCTCGAAGTTCGCGGTGGGGACGACCGTCGTCACGGTGACGGCGACCGACGCGTACGGGAACAAGACGACGAAGACCTTCAAGGTCATCGTGGTCAAGCACTGAGAAGCTCGCCTCCGCTTTACCTGCGCATTACGTTCGTCTGACACCGGCCGAACGCGGCTGTTCGAGAGTCGGGCGATGGTCGTGCGCGCTGCGCCACGCGCCGAGAGCAGGACCGTCTGGCCGGCAATCGGCCTGATCGTCCTCGCCTTCGCCTTCGTCCCGCTCTGGATCCGGTACGGAGGCTCGACGCCCGGCCCGCTTCCGCCCATTCCGGCCAATCCGGCGGCGGTGCTCGAGAGCGGCCAGAAGATCGCCTTCGCCGCCGGCGACCTGAGCACCGGCAGCGGCCTGCTGTGCGAGAACCAGGGCGTGCGCGTCGGAGCGTGGGTGCCCAAGCCGGGGCACACGACCACTTCGCAGTTCGTCGGATCCGAGTGGACCGCCTCGATCAGGATCCACGCACGGACCGACGGCGCCGTGATCGTGCACTGCTCCTGACCGGGTCCGAGGTCGCGCGCCGCCGTCCCTGAGACGAGGGATCGGCGGCTCAAGGCCCTCGTTTCCGCGCCGATATGCACGTTCAGGATGGTGTCTAGACGCCGTGGAGCTTTGCGTCCCGGCAGGAAAGAGTCGGTGATGTCTGCGGAAGGCCGGATCGTCGCAGCCTTCGGGCGCGGCACAACCAGGATCGCACGCAGGCTCCGCCAACAGGCGGGCTTCACGCTGATCGAGGTTCTGCTGGCCGGCGTGATGCTGGCGATCATCTCCGCGCCGATCTCGGCCATCCTCTCCCAGAGCGCCGTGATCGCGAAGCTCGCGCGCGAGCGCACCGGAGCGGACCAGCTCGCCCAGACCCAGGTCGAGGCGGTGCGGGCGCTCGCCTACTACCAGGTCGGTCTTTCGGGCGGCAACCCGTCCGGCAGTCTCACGGCGAGCACCCCGGCGTCCCTCCCGGGCGGCGAGCAGGTGACGATCACCCGCGCCGTCACGTGGGTCGCCGATCCGATTCCGACCGCGTACGTCACGAACGCCGACTACAAGAAGGTCGTCATCACGGTCACGCGGCTCGGCGACGGCCATCAGCTTGCGCAGGACACGACATATGTCTCCTCCGCCTCCGCGCCGCCGTACGCCGGCTCCACCTGGCTGCAGATCAAGCGCCAGGTGATCGACGCCGTGACGACGTTGCCGCTCACCGGCGCGAGCGTGAACATCACCGGCGGGCCGGACACCGGCGTGCTCACCGTGAACCGCACCGACAAGACGGACGGCTCGGGCACGGTGCTCTTCCCGGCGCTCGACAGCAGCTCGAACGCCACGCTGGTGTACACGCTCGCGACCACGCTCTCGGGCTACAGCGTCTTCCCCGACGACATCTCGCCCGGGAGCCCCTCGTCGATCCCGCCGACGGCGCAGCTCAACTCGACGGGCACCATCCGGATGTACAAGGGAACGTCGCTGACCGTGAATCTCCAGACGTCGGCCGGGGCCGCGTACACCAGTGGAGCGACCATCTCGCTCGACTCGTCGCGCTGCGGCATGTCGACGGTGAGCATCCCGTCGGGGCAGAGCTCGGTCACGATCACCACCTGCAACCCGAACTCAGCCGGCCTCGTGCCGCTTCCGCCGAACCTCCTCGGCCAGACGATTCCGTTCACCAGTTACTACGTGACCGCCTGGTCGAACTCGGGTGGCTTCTGGAGCCCCGGCACGGCCGTGACCGTTCCCTCGAACTACCCAACGACGCTGACGCAGAGCGTGACCGTGAAGTTCTCGTCCACGACCTTCTCCACGACGAAGCAGATCAAGGTCACGGTCACGAAGAGCGGCAGCAACGACACGAACGCGCGCGTGGAGGTGTTCGGGCAGCCCACGGGCCTTTCCGGCCCCGTCGAGGTCTTCGGCACGACCAACGCCAGCGGGCAGGTGACGGTCACCGTGCCCGTCGTCTCGGCATCGACGACGTTCGGGATCCGCGCGAACGACCTGGGCGTGCAGCAGCAGTCCTCCTCGCCTGCTCCAACGGTCTCTCTCACGACAGGCTCCTCGGCCACGACCTCGATCACGGTCCCGATCAGTTGATGCGTGCCATGCGACGCGCCCATCTCCGCGGCGAACGCGGCTTCACGCTCATCGAGCTGGTCGTGGCCATGCCGATCATGCTCGTCGTGATGGGCGGCCTCACGCTGATGCTGACGACGCTCTCCGGCAAGAGCAGCCAGCAGCAGGAGACGCTCATCCTCCAGACGGAGGCGCGCTCCGCGCTGAACCGGATGGAGATGGAGCTCCGCGGCGCCTTCACGGGCGACGGCTCGCCCCAGATCGCCGCGGCAGGCCCGAGCTCGATCACGTTCTACTCGCCGGACGAGTACACGACGACCGTCGCCGGCAGCGTCCAGTCCTCCTTTCACCTCAGGAAGATCTCCTACCAGGTCACCTCGACGGGCTTGCTCCAGCGTCAGTTCATGACCAGTACGAACACGTATCCGACCGCTTCCTGCCTCACCTGCGGAGGCACGTCGCAGTGGGCGTGGCCGGGCACCGGCATGAGCGCGTGGGCGACGGTCGTCGGCTCGGCCGGGGCGATCGTCAACGCGGGCAACTCGTGCAAGCCCGCCAATGCGCGGGCGGTGCCCGGCGTCTTCTGTTTCTACGACAACACCGACGTGCTGAACACGATCCAGAACCCGCAGACGCCGACGGGCTGGTCGGACAACTGGCTGCCGCAGTCCTTCACCGGCAACCCACTCGCGATCAGCGACACGGACGGAGTCGGCACGGTCGTCGTCACGCTGGAGCTGTCCAGCGGCGGGAGCCAGGCCGTCAAGTTCCTCGTTTCCGACGTAATGACCATCAGGGGGACGTCATGAGCCTTCGCGTACGCATCCGGCGGATCCACGACGACGAGCGCGGGTTCGCGATCGTCATCGCCGTCGCGCTGATGACCCTCGTCACGATCGTCTCCCTGGGCCTGATGTCGCTGGCGTCGAATGAGAACAGCAACAGCCGGCGGGACTTCACCGCCGACAACGCGTATCAGGCCGCGGAGGCCGGCACCGACGCGTATCTCTCCGACCTCACCGAGAGCTCCATCTTCTGGAGCGCGTACATGGCAAAGGGCGAGGCGACGCGTACGGACTCGAGCAACGGCGCGCACGCGAACGATTGCAGCACGCTCTCGAGCGGCACGCCCACGTGCAACGACAAGGCATGGTCGTCGGGTACCACCTGGACGTACAAGACCTCCCGGGCCTCCGATGTCGGCTGGTACACCATCCCCGGGACATCCTTCCAGTACCTCATCCAGGTCTATCCGCCGAACGCGACCCTGACGGGCCTGGCCCAGGTGATCACGCGCGTCGACGTCACCGGACGGCCCTGCACGCTCAACACCGCCAAGACGTCGTGCACCGGGAGCACCGACGCGACGACGTGGAAGACGATCGAGACACAGATGCGCCCCTCGAGCCTCTCCGACTTCCAGGCGTTCCTCGCCACGAGCATCACCTACGGCACGACCGCGACGACGACGGGGCCGATCTTCGTCGGCGAGGACTCGAGCGGGACCGCGGGCAACCTGATCCACAACGGGACCGCCGACGCGAACCTCTACGCCGAGGGCACGGTCACCGTCGGCGGGTCGACGCTGCAGAACGGCGCGAAGAAGTACGACAGCACGACGAGCCCGTTGACCGCGCTGTGCAAGCTGAACAACTGCTCGAAGGTGCCGTTCAGCTCGTTCGCCTCGACGTTCACCACCGTTGCGGGTGCTGCGAGCGCCGGCGGCATCTCCCTGGGCTCGACCGACAACACGAACTCGGCTCTCAGCGGCCAGAGCCCCGCGTACAAGGTCGACGCGTGGAAGCTCGTCTTCCAGTCGAACGGGACGGTGCTCGTCTCCTCCTGCAAGCTGTACACCGACGCGACGCCGAAGACGTGGCCCGACTATGACGGGACGACGGCGCCCGTGTGCGGCACGGCGACGACGAAGACGGTGCCGAGCAACGGCGCGATCTACTCGGCGGCCGACGTGCTCGTCTCCGGCGTGGTGAAGGGCAAGGTGACCGTCGCGACGGCCGGAAACGTGATCTACGGCGGCAACGTGACCTACAACACGAACGGAACCGACGTGCTCGGCGTGGAGGCGACGGGGACGATTTACATCGCGCAGTGGGCTCAGAGGCTCGATCCGAACGGCAACATCACGCTCTGGAACGCGCAGTTCGCCCTCAACGGCCCCTTCGTCGGCGACCCGGGATGCAGCAGCCCGAGCGGCTGCGACAGCGTCTGCAGCAACGGCACGAAGTGCGTCATGACCATCAACGGGTCGACGGCCGTCTACGGCCAGTCGGGCAGCGCGATCAGCATGGCCAACCAGTTCAACATCCGCAACTACAACTACGACCCCAATCTGCTGTTCGTGCAGCCGCCGTACTGGCCGACGCTCGGCAACGCCTTCACCATCCTCACGCAGAGACCTATCTAGCTCCAGCCGGGTCTCGCCCGGCGCTCCTAAAGCGCACGACCTCCCGCTGGGAAGGATGCGCGGCCCGCCTGCGTTTGGTAGATAGCACGGGTCGAGCTCAACAGGAGGAAGGGACCTATGGCGTTGCACATTGGCGATACCGCCCCGGATTTCGAGGCGGACACGACGGAGGGCAGGATCAGCTTCCACGACTGGATCGGCGACTCGTGGGCGGTGCTGTTCTCGCACCCGAAGGACTTCACCCCGATCTGCACCACCGAGCTCGGGTACATGGCGAAGATCAAGCCGGAGTTCGACAAGCGCGGCGTGAAGGTGATCGGCCTGTCGGTCGATCCGCTCGAGCGGCACCAGGCGTGGGCCGCCGACATCGAGGAGACACAGGGCTTCGCGCCCAACTACCCGATGATCGCGGACTCGGACTTCATCGTCTCGAAGCTATACGACATGCTTCCTGCCTCCGTCTCGGGCGATCCGCTCGAGCGCACCCCGGCCGACAACCAGACGGTCCGAAACGTGTTCGTGATCGGCCCGGACAAGAAGGTGAAGCTGATCCTCGTCTATCCGATGACCACCGGGCGCAACTTCGACGAGGTGCTGCGCGTGATCGACTCGCTCCAGCTCACGGCCAACCACAAGGTGGCGACGCCGGTGAACTGGCAGGACGGCGACGACGTCTTCATCTCCGGCTCGGTCTCCGACGACCAGGCGAAGGAGCTGTATCCCGACGGCTGGGAGTCGCCGAAGCCGTACATCCGGATCGTCCCGGCGCCGGAGACGGTCGGCAGCAAGGGCTAGAGCGTCGCCCGGCCGCGAATGCGGCCGGCTTCAGGGGTCTTCACGCGTGCCGGAATCCGCGCGAGCGGATTCCGGCACTTGCGCCTAAGCGATCTCGCCGAAGGAGATCGGCTGGGCGCCTTGCCAGAGGGTGAGGCGTCCGAGCTCCTTCAGCTGCTCCTGCCCTTCGACGAGCGTGGCGAAGTGGTTGGCCCAAAGCTGGCCGGCCTTGCTCGCGAAGTTGCAGTAGCCGTACGGGAACAGCAGCTCGGTCTCGCTCTGGCCGCCGGGATAGAGCGCGATCTCGCCCGGGTGCGGATAGCTCGTCGCGTTCTCGGGACCGATGCCGAGATCGCGGTCGCCCCACGGGATCCAGTTCGACTCGCCGCTCCAGCGGCAGTGGATGATCCGGTCCGTGAGCGGGAGGATGGAGCGGAACGCGGCGACGGTCTGCGGCGCCAGCTCCTCCTCGAAGCGGGCGAGGAAGCGCATGTCGGCGACGACGATCTCGAGCATGCCGGGACCCTACCCGGGCGGGCTCTATCCGGGTGGGCTGGGGCGCACCAGGCGACCGCGCGGCGGGCCGTCGCCGACGCGGTGCCCGCGCAGATACGTCGCCGCGATCCGCCCGCGCAGGCGCATGCCGACGTACGGGCTGTGGCGATGCCGGTAGCGGAGGTCCTCGGTACGCAGCTCCGTGTCGGCGGACATGTCCACCAGGACGAGATCGGCGTCGGCTCCCGGCTCGAGGCGGCCCTTCCCGGGCAGGCGCAAGCGCGCGGCCGGCCGGCCGGCGACGAGCTCAGTCGCGACGCTCTCGGTGAGCGCGAGCCCGAGCAGCGACTGGCAGCCGGAGATGCCGCCCCAGATCGCGAAGGCGTCGTCTCCCCGTTTCATCGACGGGGGCGCGGGGGAGTGGTCGCTGGCGAGGAAGTCGACGTGACCGGCGGCAACCTCGGCGCGGAGGTCGTCGCGGTCCGCGCGTGAGCGCAGCGGCGGCGCGCACTTCGCCACCGCGCCGAGCCGCTCGAGGTCGTCCTCGTCGAGCACGAGATAGTGCGGGCACGTCTCGCAGGTGACGTCGATCCCGCGGGCACGCGCGGCCGCGACGAGCCTGACGCCTCTGCCGGTGGAGACGTGCACGACGTGGAGCGAGCAGCCGGTGCGCTCCGCCAGCGCGACCGCGCGCGCGATCGCGTCCAGCTCGGCCTCGACCGGCCGTGAGGCGAGGAAGTCGCGCCAGCTGTGCCCTGCCGGCGCCGCGAGCAGCGCGGGACTCTCCGCATGGACCGCGACCGGCAGTCCCAGGCGCGCCGCCTCGGCCATGCCTTCTCCGAGCGCGTCGTCGTCGACGGCGTCGAAGTCGTCGATCCCGCTGGGGCACATGAACGCCTTGAAGCCGACGACGCCGAGCTCCGCCAGCTCCGCGAGGTGCGCGACGTTGCCGGGCACCAGCCCGCCCCAGAGCGCGAAGTCGGTGACCGCCGCGCCGTCGGCCGCCGCGAGCTTGAGCCGGAAGGCGTCGCCGTCGACCGTCGGCGGGTGCGCGTTCAGCGGCATGTCCACGACGCACGTCGTGCCGCCCGCGGCGGCGGCCGAGGTGCCGCTCGCCCAGCCCTCCCAGTCGGCGCGGCCGGGATCGTTGAAGTGCACGTGCGCGTCGACGGCGCCGGGGAGGACCCGCAGCCCGGTCGCGTCGACGGTCTCGGTTGCGGTCGGCTCGAGCCCGGCGCCGATCGCGACGATCCGCCCGTCGTCGACCGCCACGTCGACCGGCTCGCAGCCGCGGATCAGGAGGTCGACGTCCGCCACCCGACTATTCTCTCTCGCGACACCATGGGCGACACCCGCATCCTCGACCGGCTCGACGCGCTCTACGCGCTCGGCGACAAGATCGGCTACTCGGCGGAGGAGGACGAGGCGCACCGGCTCGCGCGCGGCTGGATGGAGGAGGCGGGGCTCGCGGTCGAGGTCGACGACGCGGGCAACCTCATCGGTCGCAACGCGGCGGACACCGACGTCTGGGCCGGCTCCCATCTCGACTCGGTCCCGGGCGGCGGCAAGTTCGACGGGATGCTCGGCGTCGTCGCCGGCATCGAGGTGGTCGAGCGAACCGGCCGCGGGGCGGTCGTGGTGTTCCGCGACGAGGAGCGCGGCTGCGCCGGCTCGCGGGCGCTCGTGGCGTCCGGAGGGCTGCCACGGCGCTACGTCGAGCTGCACATCGAGCAGGGCCCCGTTCTGCTCGGCTCGGATCTCCCGCTCGCGGTCGTGACCGGGATCACCGGTCTCGCTCGTGGAGAGATCGTCACGTACGGACAGGCCGGACATGCGGGCACGACGCCGATGTCCGGTCGCGCCGACGCGCTCGTCGCCGCCGCCGAGCTGATCCTGCAGATCTGCGACGCGGCCTCCGACATCGAGGACGCCGTCGCCACGGTCGGCCGCCTACAGGTCGAGCCGGGCGCGCTGAACGTGATCCCGGAGCGCGTCGTCGTCTCCGTGGACGCGCGTGCACCCGACGCCGAGCGCTTCCAGGAGCTGATCGACGCGATCGGGCTCGAGCCGACCTATCGCGTCGAGCCGGTGGCGATGTCGGCTCCGGTGCGGGACGCGCTGCGCGCGGCGATCGAGGCGCGCGGACTCACCGTCGTCGAGCTCGCGTCCGGCGCCGGCCACGACGCGGGCATCCTCGCCGCCGCAGGCGTCGACAGCGGCATGCTGTTCGTCCGCAGCCAGAACGGCGGCATCTCGCACCACCCGGACGAGCTGACGAGCGACGAAGACGTGGCGCTGGCCGTCGACGTGCTCGCCGACGCGTTCGCCGCGCTCTAGCCGGTCTTCGCGCCGCCGGCGATCCACTCCCCGAGCAGCCGCCGCTCGGCCGCGGTCATGTGGGTCACGTTCCCGAGCGGCATCGTCGTCGAGTCGACCGCGAGCGCCTTGACCTGCGCCGCGTGCGCCGCCAGCTCCTGCGGCGTGTCGAACGCGATGCCCATCGGCGCGGAGGTGAACTGCGTCGACTTCGGGTGCAGCGAATGGCAGTACGCGCACCGCTCCTGCACGATCGGCCAGATGCGGGCGATGGTCACCGTCGTTCCGGCCGCGGGCGCGGGAGTCGACGCGGGACGCAGCCAGAAGGCGATGCCTGCCAGCGCGACCGCGGCGCCGACGGGGATCCACCACAGCGTGCGTCCCGCATGGCGATTGTTGAAATAGACACGGATGGACGCGCCGATCAGCATCAGCAGGACGAGGACGAGCCAGCCGTCGGCGTGCGTGTACGTGAAGGGAAAGTGCACGGCGAGCATGGCGAAGAGCACGGGCAGCGTCAGGTAGTTGTTGTGCACCGAGCGCTGCTTGCCGCGGATGTTCGCGGCCGGGTCGGGCTCACGGCCCGCCTCCTTCGCGCGGATCAGCTCGTGGTGCGCGGGGATGATCACGAAGAAGACGTTCGCGACCATGATCGTGCCGAGCATCGCGCCGACCTCGAGATACGCGGCCTGCGGCGCGAACAGCAGCGACGCGCCGTACGCGGTCACCGCGACGAGCACGAGCATCAGCGCCGCCAGCGCGAGCTCGCTCCGCCTGCCGATCGTACGGCACAACGTGTCGTAGACGACCCAGCCGATCACGAGTCCGGCGAGCGAGATCGCGATCGCCGCCCACGGCGCGAGATTCGCCACCGTCGGGTCGATCAGATACGTGCGCGGCTGCAGGTAGTAGAGGACGACGAGCAGGACGAAGCCCGAGATCCACGTCCAGTACGCCTCCCACTTGTACCAGTGCAGCGTCTCGGGCAGCCGCGCGGGCGCGACGCGGAACTTCTCCACGCGGTAGAAGCCGCCGCCGTGGATCTCCCACGTCTCGCCGCCGACGCCGCGCTCGCGGTCGCGCGTGTCCTCCGGCTCCCGCAGGTGGTTGTCGAGCGCGACGAAGTAGAACGACGTGCCGATCCAGACGATTGCCGCAGCGACATGGAACCAGCGGAAGACGAGGTCGAGCCAGTCGAGCAGGTACGGGTCTACCGCGAGCACCAGCGGTCCTCCGCGATCGCGACGAGCTCGCCGAGCGCCGTCTCCAGCTCCTCGCCGGTCGGGTTGCCGATCCTCGACTGCAGCACCGCGAGGATCTCCGCCTTCGGCCGGCGGTTGACGAAGACAACGAAGCGGAAGCCGTGCCGTTCCTCGTACTCGGCGTTGAGACGGGCCAGCTCCGCCAGCACCGTTGGATCCGCATCGGCGCCCTGCTCGGCGGCGCTGCGCGCGGACAGGCCGCCGCGCGCGCCGATCGCCGGGTGGGCGTCGAGGATCTCCTTCTTCTCGTCGTCCGGCAGCTCGTGCACGAGCGCGCGCGCGCGCACGAGCGGGTCGTCCTCGGCGGCGAGCCGCTCGACGAAGCGGGTGCGACCCTCGAACAGCTCGGCCAGCTCGTCCGCGGTCAGGTGCCGCGGTAGCTCGCGCATCCGTAGGGGCTGATCAGGAGAGGAACGTGGTAGTGCTCGTCGCCGAGCACCACCTCGAGCTCGACGCGCGTGAAGAAGGGCGACGGCGGCGAGAACGCGATCCGGTACACGCCCGGCTCGAGATCGTCGGCGAGACGCGCGCGTCCGTCGCGGTCCGTCTCCGCGGCGGCGACCGCTTCGCCGCCGCGGGACACTTCGACGCGCACCCCGGCGGCCGGTTTCCCGGCCGCCGTGTCGAGGACGTGCGTCGAGAGCGAGGTCACCCGGCCATTATCCCCGCCCGGGCGGCCGGTTCAGCCGGCGCCGTTCCCGGCGAGCGGCAACGCGATCGAGAAGGTCGCGCCTTCGCCCGGAGCCGAGTGCGCGGAGACCTCGCCGCCGTGCGCCTGCGCGACCGCGGCGACGATCGCGAGGCCGAGCCCGACGCCGCCGTTCGCGCGCGCGCGCGACCCGTCGGCGCGGTAGAAGCGCTCGAAGACGTGGCTCGCCTGCTCCTCGGTGAGCCCGGGGCCGGAGTCGACGACGGTGATCTCCGCCGTGCCGTTCGCGCGGGTCAGCGTCACCTGCACCGGCGTGTCCGGGCCGGCGTGCGCGCGGATGTTGGACAGCAGGTTGTCCACGATCTGCCGCAGGCGGTCGCGGTCGCCGATCACCGTGGCCGGCTCGAGCGTGACCTCGATCGGCCGGTTCGGCTCGACCGCGCGCGCTGCATCGACCGCCTCGCCGACGACGCCGGCCAGCTCGACCGGCTCCTGCTCGAGCGGCCGCCCCTCGTCGAGGCGCGCGAGCAGCAGCAGGTCGTCGACGAGCACGCTCATCCGCTCCGCCTCGCGGGTGATACCCGACATCGAGCGCGCGAGGTCGTCGGGCCGTTCGGCGGCGCCGCGCGTGAACAGCTCCGCGTACGCGCGCACGGCCGCGAGCGGCGTGCGCAATTCGTGCGAGGCGTCCGCGACGAACCGGCGCAGCTTGCGCTCCGACGCCTCGCTCGCCTTGAACGCGATCTCGATCTGGGTCAGCATCGCGTTCAGCGCGAGCCCGAGCCGCCCCACCTCGGTCTGCTCGTCGGCCAGCTCGACGCGCTGCGTCAGGTCGCCCGCGGCGATCGCGGCGGCGGTGTTCTCGATCGCGTCGAGCGGACGCAGGCTGAGCCGGATCACCCAGAAGCCGAGCCCGCCGATCGCCGCGAGCACGAGCCCCGTCACGAGCAGCTCGATCAGCAGCAGCTGGTGCAGCGTGCTGTCCACGTCCCCGAGCGACGCGGCGACGATCAGGACGCGGTTCGGCGCCGACGGCTCGATCGACGCGCGCACGCGCCAGCGGCCGCCGCCGGACTGCGCCGGGACGGTGAGGTACGTGACGCGGTCGCGTCCAACCGGCGCCTGCGGCAGATGAATCGTCACCGGCAGCTTGGGCGCCGGCGGCTGCTCCCCACCCGAAAACTGAGGTACGAAGTTCGCGCCGATCACCGTACCGTCGAGCCGGCGCAGCGCGATGTAGTCGCCCGGCGCAGCGGCCGTCAACGCGCCGATGCCCCCGTCGGGACCGCCGGGACCGGGGTTGCCGCCACTCGGTCCGGTCAACGCCCCTTCCACCGCCTGGTGCGCCGCGTTCAGCGACGTGTCGGTGCGGTCGATCAGGAACGAGCTGAGCTTCGAGTAGGTGACGAGGTCTGCGGCGACGAGCCCGACCGCGGCCAGGGCGATCACGCCCAGCAGCAGGCGGGCGCGCAGCGACAGCCGCGCGAGCATCTACCCCCGCTCCGCTTCCAGCATGTAGCCCGCCTGGCGGATCGTCCGGATCAGCGGCGGCCCCGCCGCGTTCAGCTTGCGCCGCAGGTAGCTGACGTAGGTCTCGACCACGTTCGAGTTGCCGCCGAAGTCGTAACGCCACACGTTCTGCAGGATCTGGCCCTTCGACAGCACCCGCCGCGGGTTGAGCAGGAAGTAGCGCAGCAGCTGGAACTCGGTCGCGGTCAGGTCGATCGGCGTCTCGCCGCGGTGGACCTCGTGGCGGGTCTCGTCCAGCACCAGGTCGGCGAAGCGGAGCACGTCGCCGGGCAGCTCGCTACCCGTGCGCCGGAGGATCGCCTGCACGCGCGCGACCACCTCCGCCAGGCTGAACGGCTTGGTCACGTAGTCGTCGCCGCCGGCGCGCAGCGCGTCCACCTTGTTCTCGACCGCGTCCTTGGCCGTGAGGAAGAGGATCGCCGTCTTGAAGCCCTGCTCGCGCAGCCGCCGGCCGACCTCGATGCCCTCGATGTCGGGAAGCATCCAGTCGAGGACGACGAGATCCGGCTCGAACTCGGCGACCGTGGCGATCGCCTCGCGTCCGGTGCCGGCCTCGCGGACGTCGAAGCCCTCGTAACGCAGCGCCGTCGCGACCGCGTCGACAATCGAGCCCTCGTCGTCCACGACGACGATCCGGGCCGATCCGCTTCCGTTCACCGGCTGCTCGACAACGTCCACTGCTCGAACCTTGCCACCCGAAGCTGTGAGTCGCCTGAGAACCGACCGTGACGGCTCTGTGAGAGGCTTCCGGCCGTGAACACCCAGACGAGGACGCTGAGCCCGGCCGCGCTCTACGCCGCCGTCCTCGGCGCCACGCTCGCGGCCTGGGCGGTGCTGCTCGTGCGCATGCGCGGCATGGACGCGGGGCCGGGCACCGACCTCGGGACGCTCGGCTGGTACGTCGGCGTCTGGGTGACGATGACCGCGGCGATGATGCTGCCGTCCGCGTCGCCGATGCTGCTCGTCTACGCGAAGGTCGCGTCCGGCTCCAGTCGCCGTCCAGCTGTGTCGACGGCGGTGTTCCTCGTCGGCTACGTCCTTTCGTGGACCGCGTATGGTCTCGTCGCCTACGGCCTGTACCGGCTCGTCCGTGCGCACGATCCGTCCTTCGTCGGCTGGAGCCGCGGCGGGCCGATCGTCGCGGGGGCGGTGATCGCGCTCGCCGGGCTGTATCAGCTGACGCCGATGAAACGCGTCTGCCTGCGTCACTGCCGCACGCCGTTCCACTTCGTGCTGCACCGCTGGCACGCCGGCCCGCTCGGAGCGCTGCGCATGGGCGTCGAGCACGGTCTCTGGTGCGTCGGCTGTTGCTGGGCGCTGATGCTGGTGCTGTTCGCCGTCGGCGTGATGAGCCTGACGTGGATGGTGATCGTCGCTGCGGTGATCTTCGCCGAGAAGGTGCTGCCCGTCGGCGAGCGGCTCGCGGTCGTGTTCGCGCTCGCGCTCGTCGGTCTCGGCGTCTGGATCGCGGTCGCACCCGGCAGCGTGCCGTTCCTGACGCAGCCCGGCGGCATGCCGATGCCCATGGGTTAGGCGGGACCGATGGGCCGGCTAGGTCGCCCGAGCCGTTCCGGTGCGCGCCGGATAGGGCGCGACGCGGCGGGTGGTCACGCCGTTCGCGGTGACGAAGTCGAGAGTCCGTGCCCCGATGTGCCCGCGGGTGTCCTCGGCGAAGACCTCGAGCTGGTACGCGCCGTCGGGAACGCCGGTGGTGTCGAACGAGTGCGCGAGCCAGAAGTTGTAGACACCGGGCCGGTTCGGCTTGTTCTGGTAGGTGCCGGGCGCGTAGACGTAGCCGTACATCGCGTTCGGCGGGATGCCGACGTCGAAGTCGACGACGTCGAAGGACTGCGTGACCCCGTCGGGCCCGCGCAGCACCCACCAGATCGCGGCCGGAGCGAGGCGAGCGACCTGCCACGGGAAGGGCGGCAGAGGCTGCGGCGTGTCGTAGGCGCTCGCCATGACGTCGACGAGCCCGGTGACGTGGTTGGCGTCGACGACCTCTCCTCCGGGTCCCAGCAGCCGCACCGTGGACACGATCGGCGTCGTGTGGTCGTAGAACGGCGTCAGCGCATTCGGCCGCAGCGGGTCCTTGTACGAGCCGTCGAAGCTCTCGGCGAAGTGAACGTGACCCCAGCCCGGGCGGACGTATCCGAGCAGCTGGTGCCGGCGCACGAACTGGGTCGTGTGGACGACCGGCCGGATGTGCCAGTACTCGAAGTGCCGTCCGGAGCGGCGGCTGACCGTGACGTCGGCGGGGTGCGCGCGGACGTAGCCGGGCGCCACGGCGTAGACGGCCTGGCCGTTGCGCGCGACGATGTCGACCCCCCAGTGGAACGCGGAAACCTGGCTCGACTCGCCGACGTGGTAGCGAGGATCGCCGAACGCGCCTCTGATCGCGTGCTGCCGGTTCCACGGCTTCAGCGGCCAGCCGTATCCGGCTGCGCCCGCGGGCACGGCGAGCACGCCGAGGGAGACGAGCAGGATGATTGCGAGACCGCGGCGACCGGCCAGAATCGCTCCTCCAGGGCCGAGGGAACCGCAGTCGTCAGCCTCGACCGTACCCTGGATCCGGCCGCCGCCGGTCGCGTTTTGCAAGAGCCTTACGTTCGTCCGCGGGCGACCGATGAGTTCCGCAGCCGGCGGCGGTCCAACTGTCATGATGTCCGTCGTGAGTGGATCGCCGACCGCGGTCGCGCCGGCGTTCGGGGAGCTGGAGCAGCACCGTCGCGAGCTGACGGCGTACTGCTACCGGATGCTCGGCTCCCCGTTCGAGGCCGAGGACGCCGTGCAGGATGCGTTCCTGCGGGCGTGGCGCGGGCTCGACCGCTTCGAGGGCCGCGCGGCGCTGCGGTCCTGGCTCTACCGGATCGCGACGAACGTCTGCCTCGACATGCTCAACGGCCGTGAGCGCCGTGCGCGCCCGATGGACCTCGGCCCTGCCCGCGCTCCGGTGATCGAGAACCTCGACTCGCTGCCGGAGGTGACCTGGATCGAGCCGGTGCCGGACGGCCTCGTCGTCCCGGACGGGGACCCCGCCGAGGTCGCCGTCTCGCGCGAGACGGTCCGGCTTGCGTTCGTCGCCGCACTGCAGCACCTGCCGCCGCGGCAGCGGGCCGTGCTCATCCTCTGCGAGGTGCTGAACTGGAAGGCCGTCGAGGTCGCGGAGCTGCTGGACACGAGCGTCGCGTCGGTGAACAGCGCGCTGCAGCGCGCGCGGGCGACGCTCGAGGCGAAGGGCCCGTCACCCGCGGACGCGGCGGCGCGCCTCGACGCTCCGGACCGCGAGCTGCTCGCCCGCTACGTCGAGGCGTTCGAGCGCTACGACATGGACGCGCTGACGTCGTTGATCCACGAGGACGCGACGCAGTCGATGCCGCCGTACTGCCTGTGGCTGCGCGGCCGCGACGACATCCTCACCTGGTGGCTCGGGCCCGGCATCGGCTGCAGCGGCTCGCGCGTGATCCCGGCGGTGAACGCCAACGGCTTCCCGGCGTTCGGCCAGTACAAGCGGAGCGAGACGGGGGAGGGCTACGACCCGTGGGCGCTGCAGGTGCTCGACATCCGCGACGGCCGCATCGCCGAGTTCACCTTCTTCCTCGGAACCGAGACGATCTTCCCGCTGTTCGGTCTGCCGCCGCACCTTGCGGCGTAACGCTCTTCTGCTCCGGCAGCACGTCGCGCAGCCCCATGAACGCGACGAGCTCGCGCAGCTCAGCCGACGCGTTGCGCAGCCGCAGCTCGCAGCCGGCGCGCCGCGCCACGAGCTGGAGCCGCGCCAGCGCCTCGACCGCCGCCGCGTCGGCGCCGACGCCGTCGACGTCGCAGAACACGATCGTCATGACAACAAGGACCGTCGCCGGCTCCGTGACTCATCGGTCGACAGGCGACAACGCGCAGGAGGATGAGATGGCCAGGCTCGTGGTGACGGAGTTCGTGACGCTCGACGGCGTGATGCAGGATCCCGGCGGCGCGGAGAAGGAGACCTTCGCCCGCGGCGGTTGGGCGTTCCGCTTCGACCGCGGCGAGGAGGGTGACCGCTTCAAGTTCGACGGGCTGATGGCGAGCGACGCACAGCTGCTCGGGCGCGTGACCTACGACGGCTTCGCGAAGGCGTGGCCGGCGATGGACGGCGACGAGTTCGGGGTGAAGATGAACGCGATGCCGAAGTTCGTCGTCTCGTCCACGCTGACCGATCCGCAGTGGAACAACACGACGGTGCTGAGCGGCGATCTTGCGACGGAGGTCGGCGCACTGAAGGAGCGGTTCGCCGGCGACATCCTCGTTGCCGGGAGCGCGCAGCTCGTGCAGTCGCTGCTCGCGCTCGAGCTCGTCGACCAGCTCAACCTGATGGTCTTCCCGGTGCTGCTCGGCGAGGGCAAGCGCCTGTTCGCAGACTCCGCCGACATGAGCGCGTTCGGCCTCATCGAGACCCGTCAGGCCGGCGACGTGGCAGTTCTCATCTTCCGGAAAGGAGACTGACGATGGGCAAGATCGTTCCGTTCCTCTGGTACGACACCGAAGCCGAGGCGGCGGCCGAGCTGTACACGGCGCTCTTCCCCAACTCGAGGATCGTCGACGTCACCCGCTACGGCTCTGCCGGGCCGGGCCCCGAGGGCAGCGTCATGATCGTCAGCTTCGAGCTGGACGGGCAGCGGTTCGCCGCGCTGAACGGCGGGCCCGCGCATCCGTTCACGGAAGCCGTGTCATTGCAGATCGACTGCGCCACGCAGGACGAGGTCGACCGCTACTGGGACGCGCTCACCGACGGCGGCGAGGAGAGTGTGTGCGGCTGGCTGAAGGACCGGTGGGGCCTGTCGTGGCAGGTCGTCCCGCGGGCGCTGCCGCGGCTGCTGAGCGATCCGGACCGGGCAAAGGCCCAGCGCGTGATGCAGGCGATGCTGCAGATGAAGAAGATCGACGTCGCCGCGCTCGAGGCCGCCGCGAACGGTTAGCCGTCCCTAGCCGACCGACACGAAGCCGAACAGGCCGTGCACGGCCTGCTCGGTCGCGCCGCGCCAGACGTGCGGGCCCGACGCGAAGAACAGCTGGTTCGTCTCCCCGGCCGACTCGCCCTTGCCGAACGCGATCCCCCAGACGCCGTTCAGCGCGAGGGCCTTGCCGTTCTGCCCGGCGAGCGTGCCGTCGAGCTTCCAGCGGCCGCCGGACTTGCGGTACGCGTTCAGGTGTCCGTCGCCGAAGTTGGCCACGATCAGGTCGCCGCCGTACCGTCCGAACGACGCCGGCGCGAGCGCGAGACCCCACGGCTCCATCAGTGCGCCCATGCGCGCCACGTGCGCGACGAGCCGGCCGGCGAGGTCGAACTCGTCCACGTAGCCGCCGCTCGGATCGTCGTTGCCGTCCACCGGCGCGCGACCGACGTACGTGACGAACAGGTGGCCGCCGAGCAGCTGGATGTTGTCCGGCGCGAACCAGACGGGAACCTGCGGATCGCGGAACGAGCCGGCCGTGCGCACCGGCCGCCAGTGGGAGTCGAAGACGTCGACGCGTCCGTTGTGGAAGTCGGTCGCGTACAGTCGTCCGCCCGCGACGGCGACTCCGCGGAAGATCGCCGCCAGCCCGCGGTCGTCGACCACGACCTCGGACTGCGTCGACCAGCCGCGCGGCACGGTCGGCGTCCAGGCGCGGATCGTTCCGTCCTCGCAGGCGTAGATGAACCGCGCCGGACCGGAGACGCCTCCGCCGGAGACGCGGAAGTCGCGACCGGTGTAGGCCGCGATCCCGGTCGGCCCTCCGGGCACGCTCACGGTCAGCTGCTGCTTGCGGCCGGTCCCGGAGTAGAGGGCGCTCGTGTCGCTCGCCTCGTTCGTCGTCCACCAGGCGCTCGTCGAGGTCGCAGCCAGGCCCCAGCCGTTGACCAGCACCTTGTCCCTCGTCGGCGCCGGAACGCCGCCGTCGGAGACGAGCGGATGGACGACGTACCCCGTCGTCGTTCCCGTCGCGCCCGCACACAGCACCAGCGCGGCGGCGGCTGCAACGACCGGAATGGGCAGCCTCGACATGGCGGCAACCATGGTACTTAGACTCGGCCGGATGTCCGACGCGGCGAGCTTCATCGAGGGGATGCCCAAGGCCGAGCTGCACCTCCATCTCGAGGGCACTCTGGAGCCGGAGCTGAAGTTCGAGCTGGCCGCCCGCAACGGCCTCGACCTGCCGTACCTCTCGGCCGGTGAGATGCGGGACGCCTACCGCTTCGACGATCTCCCCTCGTTCCTCGCCGTCTACTACGAGGGCATGAGCGTCCTGCGCACGGAGCAGGACTTCTACGACCTCGCCACGGCCTATTTCCGCAAGGCGCACTCGCAGAACGTCGTCTACGCCGAGGTCTTCTTCGATCCGCAGGCGCACACGAGCCGCGGGGTCGCCTTCGACACGGTTATCGACGGCTTCCACCGCGCGCGGCAGGACGCGCAGGCGTCGCTCGGCCTGCGTGCGCAGCTGATCATGTGCTTCCTCCGGGACCTGAGCGCCGAGTCGGCACTGGAGGCGCTCGAGCAGTCGCTGCCGCACCGCGACCGGATCGTCGGCGTCGGCCTCGACTCGGACGAGCAGGGCAACCCGCCCGTCAAGTTCGCCGAGGTGTTCGGGCGGGCACGCGACGACGGCTTCCGGCTGACCATGCACTGCGACGTCGACCAGGAGAACTCGGTGGCGCACATCCGGCAATGCCTCGACGAGATCGGCGTCGAGCGGATTGACCACGGCGTCAACGTGCTCGACGACGAGACGCTGGTCGAGGAGATCGTGCGCCGCGGCATCGGCCTGACCGTCTGTCCGATCTCGAACGGCTACGTCACCGACGGCCTCAAGGCGCCGGAGATCGCGACGCTGCTCGACCGCGGCGTGCGCGTCACCGTCAACTCGGACGATCCCGCGTACTTTCCCGGCTATATGAACGAGAACCTGATCGCGGTGCAGGAGGCGGTGGGCCTCACGAACGATCAGCTCGTGCAGCTGGCGCGGAACGCGTTCGCGATCGCGTGGCTCGCCGACGACGAGAAGGCCCGGTACCTCGCGGCGCTGGAGACGTACTCTTCGGTCTGAATCGATCGACGGTCGGGGGGTCGGCTGGGCTTGCGCGTTTGGGTGGTGGTACTCGCACTGGGACTGGTGCTCGCCGTCGCCGTGCTCGCGGCGGGCGTGCTGGCCTGGCCGCACGCCCGCCTCGGGAACACCGACGCGGCGCTGGCCGTGGTGTCGCTGCCGGGCTACGCCGGACGGGTGGAGGCGGTCGACGTCCATGCGGCGAACGGGGCGACGGTGCCCGTGCAGCTGCAGGGCGACCAGGTGTGGCCTGTGCGCAAGCTCGCCGTCGGGCAGCCGTTGACGGTCGAGGTGACGGTGCGGCGGCCCTCGTGGGCGGGCTGGCTCGTCGGTCGCACGGAGCGGCGCACGTTCACGATCGAGACGCCGCAGGCGCGTCTGCTCGGCCATTGGCTGCAGGTGAAGGAGGGCGCGCCGGTGACGGTTGCGTTCGACGCTCCCGTGACGCGCGTCTCGCTCGCCGGCTCTGCGCCGCGGGCGATTGCTCCGGCCGCCGCGGTGCCGGTGGGCGTGGTCGCGCGCGGCGCCGACAGCGCGGGCGCGATCGAGGTGTCGGCCGCGGCGCGTTCGTGGGAGCGAATGCCGGCGCCCGTGCGCGTCAGCTGGTTCCCGGAGCGGGCGTATACGCAGCTGCTGGCGGAGCCGAGGCCCGGCTCCGCGCTCGCGCCGGACCGAGCGCTGGTGCTGACCTTCTCCGGGGCGGTCGCGGACGTGCTCGGCGCGCGGCGGCCGGTACTGACGCCGGCGACGCCGGGTCGCTGGAAGCTGCTGGACGCGCACACGATCGCGTTCCAGCCGACCGGCCCGCTCGGGTTCGGGCTGGGCACCGACGTGCGCGTCGTGCTGCCGCGCGCCGCGCACCTCGCCGGGCAGCCGGGCACGACGCTGACGCGCGCGCTCACGTGGCAGGTTCCGCCCGGATCGACGCTGCGGCTGCAGCAGCTCCTCGCTCAGCTCGGCTACCTGCCGCTGGACTGGCAGCCGACCGACTCGCCGCAGCTCTCTGCTCGGGCCGAGCTGGCCGACGCCGTCTCGCCGCCGGCCGGACAGTTCATTTGGCGCTTCGGGAAGACGCCGCCGGAGCTGCAGGCGCTGTGGCTGGAGGGACGGCCCAACCAGATCACGCGCGGCGCGGTGATGGCCTTCGAGCACGACCACCAGCTCGCGGTCGACGCGATCGCCGGGCCCCGGGTCTGGAGCGCTCTGATCGGCGACGCGCTCGCCGGGAAGCGCCGCACCGGCGGCTACTCGTACGTCTTCGTCCATCGGAGCGTGCCGCAGTCGCTCAACCTCTGGCACGACGGCCGCGTGATCCTCACCTCGCCCGGCAACACCGGCGTGCCCGCTGCGCCGACGGCCCTCGGGACGTTTCCCGTGTTCGAGCACATCCCGGTCGGGAGGATGAGCGGGACCAATCCGGACGGCTCGCACTACAACGATCCCGGAATCCGCTGGATCAGCTACTTCCACCACGGCGAAGCGATCCACGCCTTCAACCGCGCCTCGTTCGGCACCCCGCAGAGCCTCGGCTGCGTCGAGCTCCCGCTCGCGTCGGCGGCGAAGGTCTGGCCCTATACGCCGATCGGGACCCTCGTCACGATCGAGAATTAGGAACTAGACGAGGTCGTCGCAGCGCGCCGCCAGCTCCCGGTCGCGGTCGGTGATCGCGTCGGCCGAGTGGGTCGACCAGCGCAGCGTGACCTTCCGGTAGTCCACGGCGATGTGCGGATGGTGGTTCTCCTCCTCGGCCAGCCTCGCCACCCGGTCGACCAGGGCGACGGCCTCCGCAAAGGAGCCGAGCTCGTAGGTCCGCTCGAGCGCCCCGTCGATCTCCAGCCAGCCGTCCATCCGCGCATGGAAGTATTGCGTACTCACGGGCACGAAACGTGGCCGGAGACCGGGGAGACGAGGTGACATGCACTCGACGCGCTATCTGATCGTCGGCGGAGGCATGACGGGGGACGCCGCCGCCAAGGGCATCCGCGCGCACGACGCGGACGGAGCGATCACGCTCGTCGGCGGCGAGCCACATCCGCCGTACAAGCGTCCGCCGCTGACGAAGGGACTCTGGAGCGGGGGAGACGAGGAGAAGATCTGGCGCGGCACCGCCGACGCCGGCGTCGAGCTCCGACTCGGGCGGCGCATCGTCGCGGTCGACCTTCACGCGCACAGCGCGACCGACGACCAGGGCGAGGAGTACGCGTGGGAGAAGCTCCTGCTCGCGACCGGCGGGAAGCCGCGCGAGCTCGGTGACGCCGACGGTGTCCTCTACTTCCGCACGCTCGACGACTACCACCGGTTGCGCGCGGCAGCGGTCGAGGGCTCGCGGGTCGTCGTGATCGGCGGTGGGTTCATCGGCTCGGAGCTGGCTGCTGCGCTCACCGGCGTGGGCGCGTCCGTGACGATGGTCGTACCCGAGGCAGGCATCGCCGCCCGCATCCTGCCGGCGGAGCTGTCGGCGTTCGTCACGGACTACTACCGGGAGCACGGCGTCGAGGTGCTCACCGGCGCGTCGGTGACAGCCGTGCGCGGCGGCATGACGGTCGAGACCGGCTCCGGGACGCTCGAATGCGACGCCGTCGTCGCGGGGCTCGGAATCGTCCCCGAAACGGAGCTGGCGGAGTCCGCCGGTCTTCCGGTGGACAACGGCATCGTCGTGGACGTGTACGGCTGCGTCGGCGATCGCGACGACGTCTTCGCCGCCGGCGACGTCGCCAACTTCCCCATGGCAGCGCTGGCCCGCATGTCCCGCGTCGAGCACGAGGATCACGCCAACACGCACGGCAGGATCGTCGGCGCCAACATGGCCGGGGCGGAAATGCCGTACGACCATCTGCCGTTCTTCTACTCCGACATGTTCGATCTCGGCTACGAGGCGGTGGGGGAGGTCGACTCGCGGCTCGCGACGGTCGAGCACTGGGTCGAGCCGAGCCGGAAGGGCGTCGTCGCGTATACGGACGGGGACGGGCGCCCGCGCGGGTTCCTGCTCTGGAACACCTGGGACAAGGTGGACGCGGCGCGCGAGCTGATCCGCGCCGGCAAGCCCGTCGACGAATCGATGCTCTCGCTTGGCTAGCGCGCTGTCCCGGTCGCGCAAGCCGCGCGCGGCGGGCGAGTTCCTGTGCGAGCGCGTCTTCCGGCCGCTCGCACATCTCGTCGTGCTCGCGCTGCTGCCGCTGCGCGTGCCGCCGCCGGTCGTCGTCGCCGCGTCGGGCGTCGCGGGACTGGCGGGCGCGGTCGAGCTCGCGCGCGGACATCTCGTCGTCGCGGCGTTGCTCGTCCAGCTGAAGACGATCCTCGACAACGCCGACGGCCAGCTTGCGCGGCTGTCGGGGCAGCTGACCGCGTTCGGCCGCTACCTCGACTCGGAGGTGGACATGCTCGTCGACGCCGCACTGTTCGCCGGGCTCGGCTGGTACACCGGCCAGTGGCTCGCGGCACTTGTGGGCTTCGTCGCGCTGACGACGGTGCTGAGCGTCAACTACAACGTCGAGCGGCTGTACCGCGCGTCGCGCGGTGCCGACGGAGGCGCGATGCCGGAGGCGGAGAGCCGCCCGACGGCGGTGCTGCGCCGCATCTACGCGGTCGTCTACGCGCCGCAGGATCGCCTGGTCGAGCGGTTTGTCGAGCGGCGCCTCGGTGACGCACCGCCCGGGGCACGGCTCGCGTACCACGACCGCACCACCGTCTCTCTGCTCGCCAACATGGGAATGTCGACGCAGCTCGCCGCGTTCGGAATCTGCGTCGCGTTCGGCCACCCGATCGCGTTCGTCTGGCTCGTCGTCGCGGAGCTCGTCCTCGTCGCAGTCCTCGCACTTCGCCGCGAGCTCCTGGTCCGTGATGTCGCTCGTCTACCGGAGGAGGCAGTGTGAGAAACGTCGTCGAGCTGGCGACGCGCTGGGAGGAGGCCGAGCCGCGGGAGATTGCGCCGGCCGACCGGCAGCGCTACGAGCAGTACCTGGGGGAGATCCTGTCGGGGCTCGGGATGGATCTCGCCACGCCCGGGACTCGCGATACGCCGCGTCGGTTCCTGCAGGCGCTGGTCGACGCGACCGCGGGCTACGACGGCGACCCGAAGCTGCGGACGGCGTTTCCGTCGGAGCGGCCGGCCGGCGTCGACGGCTCGCGCAGCCAGATCGTCGAAGGGCCGATCGCGTTCTTCGCGCTCTGCGAGCACCACGCGCTGCCGTTCTACGGCGTCGCGCACGTCGCGTACGTCGCCGGCCCGGAGATCCTCGGCATCTCGAAGCTGACGCGGCTCGTCCGCCTGTACGCGCGCCGCTTCACCGTGCAGGAGCGGCTCGGCGAGCAGATCGCGGACGCGCTCGTCGAGCTCGTCGCTCCGCGCGGCGTCGCGGTCCGGCTCGAGGCGGCGCACCTGTGCACGCAGATGCGCGGCGTCGCCGAGGAGGGCTCGCGCACCGTGACCACGTTCTGGCGCGGCGCCTACAACGAGGACGCCGACCTGCGTCACGAGTTCCTGGACGGGGTGCGCGGCCACTGACGCCGCTGGAGCTCCTCGACGAGCGGCCGGACCTGCCGGCGTGGGAGCTGCCGGAGGAGCTGCGACGTCTCTACGGCGGCGGCCTCGGCTTCCCCGAGCGATGTGTCGTCGCCAACTTCGTCCAGACGATCGACGGCGTCGTCGACATTCCGGATCTCGACCGATCGAACGCGATCGTCTCGGGCGAGAGCGAGGCGGATCGCTTCGTCGTCGGCCTGCTGCGCGCCTGCGCCGACGTCGTGCTCATCGGCGCACGGACGCTGCTCGCGTCGCCGCAGAGCCTGTGGCGGCCGGAACGCGTCTATCCGCCGGCCGGGGCAGCGTTTGCGGAGCTGCGGTCGCAGCGAGGTCGGGCGGAGCATCCGGCGGTCGCGATCGTGACCGGCGGAAGCTCGTTCGATGCGACGCATCCGGTGCTCGCGCAGAACGCCGTCGTGTTGACCACGGAACGCGCGGCGGACGACCTCCGCGCCACGGTGCCTGCGACGGCCGAGGTCGTCGCCGTGAACGCCGGCGACCGCGTCGACCCGGGCCTCGCCGTCGCGGCGCTGCACGATCGCGGCCACGACGTGATCCTGTCGGAGGCGGGACCGACGGTGTTCGGCCAGCTGCTCGCGCACCGGCTCGTGGACGAGCTGTTCCTCACCGTCTCGCCGCTCGTCGCGGGCCGCGGCGCCGCCCGCAGGCCCGGCCTCGCCGAGGGAGCGGAGCTCCTCCCGCAGACGAACGACCCGGCGAAGCTGCTCTCGCTCCGCCGGGCCGGCGCCTATCTCTTCCTGCGTTACGGGCTCGCTCGAGCGAGCTCACGCGTCGAGCGGTAGCCGCTGCAGGAGCGCGTCCACGCGCGCGAACCCGCCCTTCGCTCCTTCCTCGACGCCGTACTGCATCGTCGTGTCGCGCTCCTCGGTCGTGGCGAAGAGCATCGTCTGCGTCAGCTTCGTCCGGTCGCCCAGATCCTCGAACTCGAGCGTCTGCAGGTGATTCTGGAACGTCTGCACGAGCCGCTCGGGCGCGTCGACCTCGCGGAACTCGCCCTCGACGATGCCGTAGGCGGTCTGGAACCGGTACGTGCCGCCGGAACGGACGTCCATCTCCTCGACGACCGTGCCGTCGCCCCACCATTCCGGGATCAGCTTCGGGTCGGTCCAGACGGAGAAGACATGCTCGCGCGGTGCATCGAAGATCCGCTCGACGCGGATCTCGAGCTCGTTCGGGGTGGTGACGGTGGTGTCGTTCATCGGTCTCCTTTCGTGCGTTCGACGACCTGGGCGAAACGGTCGAGCCGCTGCAGCCAGGTGGTGATGCCCTCGAAGGCGTAGGGCGCGAGCATGCACCTGCGGACACGGCCGACCTTGGCCGTGGTCACGAGCTCCGCCTCCTCGAGCAGCCGGATGTGCTTCTTCATCCCGGTCAGCGACATGCCGAAGGGCTCGGCGAGCTCCGTGATCGATGCGCTGCCGGAACCGAGCCGTTCGAGGACGGCGCGGCGGGTCGGGTCCGCGAGAGCCGCGAATGCACGGTCGACGGGTTGATACTGAACCATCAAGTTCAGTATACTCACGGCATGACAGCAGACGCAAGATCACCGGAGCAGCGGAAGGCCGACACGCTGGCCAGGCTGGAGGATGACGTCGACCTCTGGGTGGCGTCGGCGAGCGCGGACGGCGACGCGTACCTCGTCCCGCTCTCGTACTACTGGGACGGATCGACGTTGACGGTCGCGACTCCACGGGCGAGCCCGACCGCGCGGAACCTGATCCGCGCCGGCCGCGCGCGCGTCGCACTCGGACCGACCCGCGACGTCGTCATCGTCGAGGGGCCGGTCGAGGCGATCGCGATCGGCGCCGACGCCGAGCTCGCGGACGCGCACGCGCTCGCGACCGGCTTCGACCCGCGCACGCTCGCGACCGAGTACGTCTACCTGCGGATCGCGCCGCAGACGATCCAGGCCTGGCGCGAGGCGAACGAGATCGCCGGCCGGGACGTGATGCTCGGCGGGGTCTGGCTCGTCTGACCGCTTGACACGGCTAACGGCGTTAGCCATACTCGGCTTACAGTGTTAGCTTGGTACTGGCAGATCGCTCTCTTCGGCCTCGGCCCGGACGTCGCCCTGCTCCTCGGCGCCGGCGCGGGCCTCGCGCGCGGACAGCTCCATCCGCGCGCCGTCGGCCTCTACAACCTGCTGCACCGCTTCTGGGGGCCGGTGCTGTTGGCGGCGCTCGCGGCGTCCGGCCTGCTTCCCGTCGGGTTCCTGATCGGCGCGCTCGCGTGGGCGTTCCACATCGCCCTCGACCGCGCGATGGGCTACGGATTGCGGACGCGCGATGGCTTCCAGCGCGCCTGAGCGGCTGACGCCGCGCGCGCGGGAGATCGTCGAGGCGGCGCTCGAGCTGCTCGAACGGGAAGGCCCCGACGGTCTGTCCATGCGCCGGCTCGGCGAGCGGCTCGGCATTCGCGCGCCGTCGATCTACAAGCACCTCCCGGACAAGCAGGCTCTCGAGGCGGCGATCATCTCCGCCGGCTTCGAGCTCCAGGCCGACGCCTTCGAGGCCGCCGTCGTGGGGGCGGCCGACCCGCTCGGTGCGCTCGCGCTCGCGTACCGCCGGTTCGCGCAGGCGCACCCGCATCTCTACCGGCTGATGACCGCGCAGGAGCTGCACCGCGAGCTCCTGACTCCCGGCGTGGAGGAGCGCGCCGGGCTGACCGTCTACGAGGCGGTCGGCAGGGACGCCGATCGGGCACGCGCCGCCTGGGCGTTCGCGCACGGCATGACCATCCTCGAGCTCGACCGCCGCTTCCCCGCCGACGCCGACCTGGATGCGGCGTGGGAGCGGGGCATCGGAGCGTTCAGGCGGACGTAGTCGCGGAGTCCTGCGTCGTCGCCTCGGCTCCGAGGTAGCGCGGGCCGCGGGACCAGGAAGCCGCCGCGGCGATCAGACACGCGGCGATGGCGAACGTGAACGCCGCGTGCAGCCCGGACCGGAACGGGTCCGCGATCAGCCCGGGGAAGAAGCCGTGCGTTTCGAGCGCGGCCGCGTTCGCCGTGGACAGGTGCGCGAGCACGTGCGGTCCGATCAGCTTCTGCACCGGATCGACGCCGAGGAAGGCGGCGAAGATGACCGAGATGGGCGGGAGGTGCCCGACGCGCGTTGCGGTCGCGGCGGGAACGCCGTGCGCCTCGAGTCCGGCGGCGAGCGTGTGCGGCAGCGTCGCCGCGAGCCCGATGATCATCAGCGTGAAGAAGATGCCGATCGAGAGCACCTGAGCGGAGTTCTGGAAGGTCTGGTTCATGCCGCCGCCGGCGCCGCGGTGAGGCGCGGGCAGGCTGTTCATCACGCTGGCGCGGTTCGGAGCCGCGAACGCGCCCATCGACACGCCCATGAGGAAGATGACCGCCGCGAAGGCGGCGTAGGAGAAGTCGATCGGCAGCCGCTCGAGCAGCACGAACGACACGGCGGCGCCGAGCATGCCGGCGGTGGCGAACATGCGGGAGCCGTAGCGGTCGGAGAGGATGCCGGACAACGGTCCGGCGAGCAGCATCCCGGCGGTGAGCGGGAGCATGTAGATCCCCGCCCAGAGCGGCGTCGAGGCGAAGCTGTAGCCGTGCTCGGGCAGCCAGATCCCCTGCAGCCAGATGATCAGCATGAACATCAGGCCGCCGCGCGCGATCGCCGACAGGAAGCTGGAGAGGACGCCGAAGGTGTACGCGCGGATGCGGAACAGCGGCAGCTGGAACATCGGCTCCGGCGTGTGCGTCTCCACGTAGACGAAGAGCAGGAGCAGCGCGACGCCGGCGCCGATGCAGCCGAGCACGACCGGCGACGTCCAGCCCATCGGGTGGTCGCCGTACGGGCGGATCCCGTACGTGATCCCGATCATCACGAGCACGAGGCCGCCGGCGAAGGTGAGGTTTCCGGCCCAGTCGATCGACGCGCGCCGGTGCACGCCGATCTCGCGCAGGCTCAGCCGCGACCAGATCGTGCCGAAGATGCCGAACGGGACCGAGATGAGGAAGACGAGCCGCCAGTCGATCGCGGCGAGGAAGCCGCCCAGGATGAGCCCGATGAACACGCCGCTGATCCCGACGACGTTGTTGATCCCGAGCGCGAGCCCGCGCTGATGGGCGGGGAACGCGTCGGTGAGGATCGCGACCGAGTTGGCGATCAGCATCGCGGCGCCGATCCCCTGGACGATCCGCCAGCCGATCAGCCAGTCCGCGCCGGCGGGACCGGTCATCCAGTCGATCGTCAGCAGCAGCGAGGAGAGCGTGTAGATGACGAAGCCGAGCGTGTACATGCGCACGCGCCCGAACATGTCGCCCAGCCGGCCGAAGCCGACCACGAGCACGCTCGTCACGATCAGGAAGCCGAGGATCATCCAGAGCAGGTAGAAGCTGTTGCCCGGCGCCAGCGGGTCGAGATGGACGCCGCGGAAGATCTCCGGCATCGCGATCAGCACGATCGAGCCGTCCATCGTCGCCAGGAGGATCGCGAGCGTCGTGTTCGACAGCGCGACCCACTTGTAGCGGTTGTCCTGCACTCCCAAACATTACAGGAAAACTGCACAGTTTGCCTGTATACTCCGGAGCGATGGCGCAGCAGGCCGAGCTGATCGGTTCGACCAGCGAGCTGAGGATCGCGCTCGGCCAGCTCGCGCGCCGGCTCCGCGCCGAGCACCGTTTCCCCATCTCGCAGGCGACCGTGCTCAGCCGGCTCGACCGTGACGGCGCGGCCACGACGAGCGCGCTGGCCGCGGCCGAGCGGGTCCGCCCGCAGTCGATGGCGCACACCGTGGCCGAGCTCGAGGCCGACGGCTTTGTCGACCGCACCCCCGACCTGGACGACCGCCGCCAGATCCTGATCGAGCTGACGGAGCGCGGCCGCGAGGCGCTCGCCGACGAGCGCGCGCGCCGCGAAGGCTGGCTCGCCGAGGCGATCGCCGCCGAGCTGACCGACGACGAGCGGGAGCTTCTGATCCAGGCGATCCCGCTGCTCCGCCGCCTGGCGCAGAGCTGACGCGGTCCGGCTACGCGACGGTCGTCGTGCCGAACGGACGGCCCGGGCCGCGCGGGTGGACGGGCCAGATGTCGGTGACGACGTCGTCCTCGACGACGTGGAAGACGTCGTGGAGATTGACGGTGGTCGGGCCGTAGCCGGCCATCACCTCGGCGACGTCGCCGAGATCGAGCGGCGGCGGGCCGGGGAAGTCGGCGAGGCAGTGCTCCTCGGCGTAGTAGCGGATCTCCGCCTCCGGGTACGCGACGAGGGGCGGAGTGACGAAGTCGATGCCGACGCACTTGCGCCCGCAGTCGAGGATGACGGTGTTTCCCTGCCGGCTGATCACGGTGCCGGCGACGGTCATCGCGACCTCGAAGCCGCCGGGGACGAGATTCCCGTGGAAGCAGTCCATCAGCGTGTACGAGCCGGCCTGCACCTCGGTCATGCGCGGGTGCGCGCCGGTGATGAAGTACGTCCCGGTTCCGCCGCCCGACAGATCGGCGCAGGCGTGGCCGTGCGCGGCGAGATGATCGGCGGCCTCGACGAGCTTCTCGTTCGCGCACTTCAATGGGGCGACGTCGGAGAACGCACGTTGGTTATCGAGCAGGCTGCGGCCGGGTCAGCCGTCAAAGCAACAAAGACCGAGCCGCCCCGGACAGTCCGGCTGCTTGGCGCAGGACCTACAAGGGTGGCGCGAGAAGGCCGGCTCTCCTGACGACCACGCGCTTGTCTTTCCGTCAAGTCGTGGCGGGTTGATGACTGACGACGACTGGCGCGATTGGCGCAAGCGCGTCTACGGGCCAACTGCGACGGCCGTGGGGATCGACGGAAGCCGCCCGTACGATCTGCGGCACTCCTTCGCATCGCACTCGACACCTACGCGCATCTGTTCGATGAACGCAGCCCGGGCCTGGTCGTGGATCCGGCAGCGGCAATAGAGGCGGCGCGGGGGGAGTTCGATGTACGCGACGCGTACGCGGAAGGCTCCGACCGGGATCGGTCCGGGTCACCCGATCCCGCACCAGAAGCTGAAGCCCTCTATCAGACTCGAACTGATGACCCCCTCCTTACCATGGAGGTGCTCTACCAACTGAGCTAAGAGGGCAAGTTCCGCCCAGTCTAGCGGCGCGTGTTCCTTCTTATACGGTTCGCGCATGATCGTCGTCACCGGCGCGAGTGGGCATGTCGGCGGGCTCGTGGCGCGGGAGCTGGCTGCTCGGGGGGAGCCGATTCGCCTCGTCGTGCGCGACGCGGCCCGCGCCCCCGCGCTGGACGGCGCCGAGGTGGTGGAGGCGGACTACGGCGATCCCGAATCGCTCGCCCGGGCGCTTCACGCCGGCGACCGCGTCTTCATGGTCTCGATGCACCAGGGCCCCGAGCGGCGGCTCGCGCTGCACCGGTCCTTCGTCGACGCGGCGGCCCGTGCAGGTGTCGCTCATGTCGTCTACCTCTCCTTCCTCACGGCCGGACCGGACGCGGCGTTCATCCACGCGCGCTCGCACGGCGCGACCGAGCAGATGCTGCGCGACGCGGGCCTGCCGTCGACGGCGATCCGGAACGGGATGTACGCGGACGAGATGCTCGGCTGGTTCGACCCGGACGGCGTCGCGCGCGAGACCGGGGGAGACGGGCGGATGAGCTTCTCGTACCGGCCCGAGCTGGCGAAGGCGATCGCGGTCACGCTCACGGAGCCCGATCACGAGGGGAAGGTCTACGACGTCGTCACGCCGCCGCCGGTCGATCTCGGCGAGCTCGCGCGCATCGCGTCCGAGGTCACGGGCCGTCCATATCGCTACGAGCCGGCGAGCCACCACGAGTGGGAGGCGCGCTGGCGTGCGCTCGGGCGCGACGGCTGGGAGCTAGAGGCCGGGCACACGTCGTACGAGGCGCTGCGCGCCGGCGAGCTCGACGTCGAGTCCGACGACTATGAGCTCCTTACCGGCGAGAAGCCGCTCACGGTCGCGCAGGTGATCGAGCGGCTCGTCGCCGAGTAGCGCGCCTACGGGTGGTAGACGCAGACCGGCTTGCCGCCGACCTCCGCCTGCACGGTGAGGTTGGTGCCGTCGATCGACGCCGTGCACACCCAGCGGCCGTCCGTGACCTCGACCGTGACGATCCCCTGGTGGCCGCGTGCGCCCATCTTCGTGTGATCGCATCCGTAGCTGCTCCCCGGATATGAGCCCACGTCGCCGTGGTACCAGGTGAACGCGTCCAGCTGGTCCGTCCAGACGTACACGACCCTGGCGGCGGTCGCGGAGGTCTGCTTGCCGTCGGGGAGGAAGCTGTTGTTGCACTTCGGATCGAGTCCGGCACTCGCGTAGTTCGGCGCGCTCGGATTGCTCGACTGGAAGCCCGGCGGGCTCGACTTGTTCGGATCGATCTGCTGCAGGGCCAGGGTCCACCGGTAGGTGACGCTGTTGGCGCCGGCATTCGAGAACGCTCGGATCGAGTACTTCGTCGCGAGCTTCTTCGGCAGGAACACCGCGTAGATCGGAGTCATGGTCGGCTTCGGCGGCCGACCCGCCGCGTGCTCGATGAAGGACAGCGCGGCTTCCTTGAGGCTGTTGGCCTTCTCGAGGCTCGTGATCGCCGACTTGCCTTTGCGCTCGGCCAGGAAGTGGCGCGCATCGTCGTCCGCCGCCGCCGCGTCGGTGATGTCGGTGTCGACGGCCTTGGCGTCGTCCTCCGAGATCTCGTCGGCGGCCGCCGCCGCATTCAGCGCGTGGGCGGCGCAGGTGAAGATGTCCGTCGTCGCCGGCTCGATCACCTTGTCGGCGATCGTCGCCTTCGCGATCTTGCCCTCCTCGATGTACTTGATCGCGAGCTTCTCCTTGGCGAGAGCCGCACGGATGCACGCCTCGGTCTTGTCGAGGTTGGGATGGTGACTCGCATGTTCCGTGCCGGCGCTGGCCGACAGCACGACTGTCAGGACGAGCGTCGAGCTGATGATCGCCGCCGTGCTGCAGAGGAGGCGTCGGCGGCTCACGTAGGGGCGATCCTACAGCCCTGCCCGTGTAGGGTCGAGCGAAATGCGCGCGCGCCGGACGCTCATGGTCGTCGGCTGTCACGCCGGTGGCGAGGTCGGAAACGTCGTTGTCGGCGGCGTCCTGCCGCCTGCGGGCGCGACGGTGTTCGAGCAGATGGAGTCGCTCCGCGCGGACGACTCGCTGCGCCGGCTGCTGCTGCGCGAGCCGCGCGGCAGCGTCGCGTTCCACGCGAACCTGATCGTTCCGTCCGCGCGGGACGACTGCGACGCCGGGTTCATCATCATGGAGCCGACGGAGTATCCGGCCATGTCGGGCTCGAACACGATCTGCGTCGCGACGGTGTTGTTGGAGACGGGGATGGTCGAGATGCGCGAGCCGGAGACGACGCTACGGCTCGAAGCGCCCGCCGGCGTCGTCGAGGTGCGCGCCGCGTGTCGCGACGGACGGTGCGAGAGCGTCGAGCTGACGAACGTCCCGTGCTTCGCCGATCGGCTCGACGCACCGCTGGAGGTGGACGGCATCGGCACCGTCGTCGTCGACGTCGCGTTCGGCGGCATGTGGTACGCGATCGCCGACGCGGCCGCGCTCGGCTTCGCGCTCGAGCCGTCGGAGGCGCGCGAGCTGTCGCTCGCCGGCGAGCGCATCCGCGCGGCCGCGCGCGAGCAGCTGGCGTGCACGCACCCGGAGAACGCCGGCATCTCCGGCGTCAGCATCGTCCAGATCGCCGAGCCGTGGCAGGGCGTCGGCGCGGTGACGAAGAACGCCGTCGTCGTCGCGCCGGGACGGCTCGACCGCTCCGCCACCGGCACGGGCCTCTCCGCCCGCATGGCCGTGCTCCACGCCCGCGGTGTGATGAAGATGGGCGATGCGATGACGCATGCCTCCGTGATCGGCTCGACCTTCGACGGCCGCATCGTGGCGGAGACGACCGTCGGCGGCCGCTCCGCGATCGTGCCGGCGATCCGCGGCAGCGCCTGGATCACCGGCATCACGCAGGTCGTCGTCGATCCGAGCGATCCGTTCCCCGAGGGCTACCTGCTCTCGGACACGTGGCCGGGAACGGATGTGCAGGATGGATAGTCCCGAGCCGGGCGAGTCCGCGGAGGCCGCCTCTCGCACGGCGCGGGCCCGCGCGCGCGCCGCGGCGCTGCAGGCGCGCGCGGTGCAGATCCAGGAGCGGGCCGAAGCGGAGCGCGGCCGTCACGGCTCCGTCGACGCGGTCTACGAGATCGTCGACCGCGATGCCGAGGTCGGCGGCACGATCATCGCGGGCGCGCTCGCCTACCGGCTGTTCATCTGGCTGCTGCCGCTCGCGCTCGTCCTCGTCGCCGGCTTCGGAATCGCCGCCTCCCAGTCGAGTGACTCGCCGGAGAAGGCTGCGCGGTCGCTCGGCCTCGCCGGCATCGTCTCCGGCTCGGTCGCCGGCGCGGCGAACAGCTCGGCGCGGTGGTACGCGATCCTGATCGGCATCCCGCTCCTGCTCTGGACGACGCGCAGCCTCCTGCGGACGCTGATCGTGATCCACCGGCTCTGCTGGACCGACGTCCGTCAGGCGGCGCCCAAGGCGACACCGAAGGGCACGATCCGCCTGCTCGGCCTGCTCCTCTGCTTCATCGCGGTCTCGGCGGGCGCAAACTACGTCCGCTCGAAGCTGCCCGGCCCCGGCCTGATCGTCACGGTCGCGCTGATCCTCCCGTACGGCGGGCTCTGGCTGCTGGTCTCGATGCGGCTGCCCCGCCGGGACGCGCCGTGGGCCGCCCTGCTCCCCGGCGCGCTGCTCCTCGCCGTCGGGCTCGAGATCGTCGGCGCCGTCGTCGCCTTCTTCATCGTCCCGGATGCGGAGAGCAAGCAGGGGACGTACGGCTCGCTCGGCTTGGCGGCGGCGCTGCTGCTCGGTCTGTTCTTCCTCAGCCGCGTCGTGGTCGGGTCGGCGGTGGTCAATGCGACGCTGTGGGAGCGACGGTCGCGCGCGGGCTGACCGCCGCCGCCACAGAATCGCGGGCTAGATCCCGCTCAGGCCGATGCTTCTCCCTCGACCCACGGATCCACTCCCGGATCGCCGCCGGCCGCAGCGGTGACGAGTCGCGAGAGGTAGTGGTCCCAGCCGTGCGCGTGCGACTCGGCCCTTTCCGCACCCGGGAGATCGCGGTGGGTGAAGTGCAGCCGGGTCCCGCTCCCGTCCGCCGTCAGCTCGATCTCGACCGTGCTCGCGCCCGGAAGCACGGATGCCGGACCGTCCTCGCCTTCCTCCCAGCCCCAGGTGAAGACGAGCCGGTGCGGCGGGTCGAGCTCGACGAATTCGCCGCGCGCGACGTGCCCCGGGATCACTCCGACCCGGTAGAGCCCGCCGGGATGCGGCTCGAGCTCGGCGAACTGCCCCATCCAGCGAACCATCTTCTCGGGATCGACGAGGAACTCCCACACGGTCTCCGGGCTCGCCTCGATCAGAACCTCGCGTTCGATTGCGACCGTCTCAGTGGTGCTTTCCACGGGTCTTCCTCTCCTCTCGTTCCGCCTCCTGTTTGAGCGCCGCGAGACGATCGCCCCAGAAGTCCTCGAGGAAGGCCTTCAGCTCGGCGAGCCCCTCCGGGCGCGCGCGATAGAGCCGCCGCGTGCCGTTCCGCCGCTCGGTCACGAGCCCCACCTCCTTGAGGACGTTCAGGTGCTGCGAGACGGCCGGGCGGGACACGTCGAAGTGCGACGCGATCTCGCCGGCCGACAGCTCCGCGTCCCACACCAGCCGGAGGATCTCCCGGCGGTGCGGCTCCGCAATCGCTTTCAGCGCTGCCTCCACCACCGTTATGTAAGCAGATGCTTACAGATGGCGCAACCGTTTTTGGCAAACTCCGTCGTGGTGGCTGCTCCGGGAACTCCCGTCGTCTTCGTCCACGGCCTCTGGCTGCACGCCGACTCGTGGGGCGCGTGGGTCGACCTGTTCCGCGAGAAGGGCTATGCGCCGACGGCGCCCGGCTGGCCCGGCGACTCGAGCACGGTCGCGGAGACGCGCAGCAATCCCGAGCACGTCGCCGGTCACGGCATCGAGGAGGTGGTCGAGCACTACGCGAAGATCGTCGGCGCGCTCGACGCGAAGCCGATCGTCGTCGGCCACTCGTTCGGCGGGCTGATCGTCCAGCGGCTCCTGGGCCAGGGCCTGGCCGCCGCTGCCGTGGCGATCGACCCGGCGCCGATCAAGGGCGTCGTCTACCTGCCGCCGTCGGCGCTGCGCGTCGCCTCGATCGCGCTGCGGAACCCCGCGAACAAGAACCGCGCGATCGCGCTGAACGCGAAGCAGTTCCGCTACGGGTTCGGCAACGCGCTGACGGAGTCGGAGTCGAACGAGCTGTTCGAGCGCTGGACGATCGCGTCCCCGGGCAAGCCGTTGTTCGAGGCGGCGGCGGCAAACTTCTCGCCGCACTCGCCGGCGAAGGTGGACACGGGCAACACGACGCGCGGCCCGCTGCTGATCACAGCCGGCGGCAGGGACCACACCGTTCCGGCCTCGATCAGCAAGGCGACGGCAAAGCTCTACGGCAAGTCGTCAGCGGTCACGGAGCTGAAGGAGTTCCCGGACCGCGGCCACTCGCTCGCATTGGACGGCGGCTGGCGCGACGTCGCCGACGCGGCGCTCGCCTGGCTCGACCGGCAGTCCCTCTAGCGACTGCGGGATTCCGGTTGTCGTACCGGTAGCATCCCGGTCGCGATGGAGACGCGAGATGCGCCCACGGAGGTCGAGCCCGGGAACGCACAGCGCGCGACGATGAAGGACATCGCCGACCAGGTCGGCGTCTCCGTCGCCACCGTGTCGCGCGTCCTGAACGGCCGGCCCGACGTCTCGAAGAAGACGCGTTCGCTCGTGCTCCAGGCGGTGCGCGACCGCGGCCCGGTTCCCGGCGGCGCGCGCGGCTCGCGCACGATCGGCGCGACTCGTACGGGTCTCGTCGGAGTGACGGTTCCGGTCGTCCAGTACGAGTACTACGCGCAGATCCTCGGCGGCATCAGCGAGGCGCTGTACGAGGAGGGGCTGCGGCTCGTCCTCTGCGCCACGCGCAACGAGCACGTGCGCGAGCGCACGCTGATCGAGCGGCTCGTGCACGACGCCACCGACGGCGGCGTGCTGATCCAGCCGACCGAATCGCCGGACGAGCTGCTGGCGCTGCACCGGCAGGGCTATCCGTTCGTCGTGATCGACCCGCGCGAGGACCTGTCCGTCGGGATCCCGACCGTGTGCGCGGCGAACGTGTCCGGCGCGAAGGAGGCGGTCGACCACCTGGTCGGGCTCGGGCACCGGCGCATCGCCGCGATCACGGGGCCCCGCGAGCTCGCCTCGATGGAGGATCGCTTCGTCGGCTACTGCGCCGCGCTCGCGTCCGCGGGAGTCCTCGCCGACCCGGAGCTCGTCCACCGCGGCAACCTCGACGTGCCGAGCGGGCGCGCCGCGGCGAGCGCGCTGCTCGCCGTCGCCGATCCGCCCACGGCGATCTTCGCGTTCAACGACAACATGGCGGTCGGCGCGATCCAGGCCGCCCGCGACCGCAGCCTCGAGGTGCCGCGCGACCTCTCCGTCGTCGGCTTCGACGCGCTCGACGCATCGCGGATCGTCGCGCCGGCGCTGACCACGATGCGCCAGCCGCTGGAGGAGATGGGCCGCCTCGCCGTACGGCTGCTCCTCGGCGTGATCGAAGGCTCTCGCAGCGAGGCGATGCGGGTCGAGCTGGCCACGGCTCTCGTGCCGGGCGACTCGACCGCACCGCCTCGCTGACCGCTCGCCTACGGCATGTGCCAGACCTGTGCAACCGTGCCGTTGCAGTCGTAGATCTGGAGCTGTGTCCCGTTGGCGGTGTTCTGCGCCGGATCGTCGAGACAGCGGCCGGACTGCGGATTGAACAGCGATCCGTCGGAGCGCGACTGCCAGACCTGCGCGCCGGTGCCGTTGCACGTCCAGAGCTGAACCTTCGTCCCGTTGGTGGTTCCGCCGCCTGAGATGTCCATGCACTTGCCGAGTGCGCGGATGGTGCTGTCGCCGGTGTTCCACGTCCACTGCTGCGCGCCGGTTCCGTTGCACGTCCAGAGCTGGACGTGCGTGCCGTCGGCGGTGTTCGACCCGTTCACGTCGACGCACTTGGAGCCGTTGCCGGTGATCTGGCCCGTGCGACCGCCGGTGGTTCCACCGCCACCACCGCCGCCGCTCGACGGCGCCTTGTTGTACACGGCGATGTAGTCGATGTTCATCTGGCCGCCGGAGACGGTCGCCGCCGTCGGGCCGCCGCCGAAGGCGCCGGGGAAGCCGCCGCCCATGGCGAGGTCGTAGATGATGAAGAACGGGTGGTCGACCGCGTTCGCCCACGTGGTGGCGTCGACCGCGTTCGAGTTGAGCGTGAAGTAGTTCGTCCCGTCCAGGTACCAGCGGATCTGCTCCGGCGACACCGAGCGGTCGATCTGCACCGCATACGTGTGGTATCCCGTCTGACAGCCCGGGCACGCGTGCTCGCCGCTCCCGAGGCCGGTCGTCTCGTTGCACGGACCGCCGGGATCGACGCCGCAATGGAGGGTGCCGAAGACCGAGCTGCGTCCGTTGATGTCCTCGAGGATGTCGATCTCGCCGGAGGCCGGCCAGGCGACGCCGCTGCGCAGCGGCGCGCCGAGCATCCAGAACGCCGGCCAGTAGCCGAGGCCGTTGCTCGTGTTCACGTTCGGCTGCTGGATCGACGACTGCATCATCACCACGCCGCCCGCGGGCGCGCCGAAGGTGGCCAGCTGCGTCTCGATGCGTCCCGACGTCCAGCCCGTGGCCGGATTCGTGCCGCTGTGCAGCGCGCGGATCACGAGATGCCCGGACCCGTCCTGGAAGACGTTGGCCGTGCTGTTCGTCATCGTCTCGATCTCGCCGGTGCCGAAGATGCCGGTGCCGGTGTCGTAGAGCCAGTTCGCGCTGCTCACGCCGGTGCCGGCGGCGCCGGTGAAGTCGTCGCTCCACGTGAGCGTGAAGCCCGTCGGCGGTGCCGGGATCGCCGCGCTGGCGGACGCGGTCAGGAGCGCGGCGCCGACGAGGCCGACGACGAGCGTGAGCGCGAACGTCCCGAGACGCCGCGCCGTCTGTGCATCCATCTGTTGGTCACCCCTCGCATAGGTTGTGGACGAGCCGCCACAGACAATCGCCGCAATCGCTTCCGGTTTTTTTCCGGTTGCGTTACCGGATCGACCTTAAGCGGCCTGCCGACGCGTGTCAACAGCCTGCGCGCGCGGCGACGGCCGCGGTGCGCTCGAGGTTCTTGAGCGCCTCTCTCGTGTGTTCGAACATGAACGCGAGCGAGTCGGCGACGTCCGCGTCGTCGATGTGGTCGAACGCAGCCCTGGCGGGGTTCAGCCTCGACGCGGCGTTCCATGGCCCGACTTCCTCGTGGCGGACGCGAGCGACCTGTCCCCTGCATCGCGGCGTAGGCAAGCCGGGGCAGATCGTCGACGTCGCCGGAGAAGACGACGGGTGGGCAGAGCCGGTTCTTCTCCGCGTCGTCAGGCCCGGTCGACTCCACGAATCCGATCGTCGCGGCGCACCAGGGCAGGAAGCCCACGCCCACGTACTGGATCGTGATGCGGCCCGGCTCGAACACCGGTCGCGGAGCCGCGGCCGGAACGCCCGCGGCCGTGCAGTCGACGTAGACCTCGCGGGAGCTGCCGGGGAGGTCGCCCGCGTCGGTCGCTGACCGACGTCCGGCCGATGCTCCGAACTCGCCTCGCCCGCACGACGTGCTCGATCGTGCGGAGAGCGTCGATCTCGCGCAGGCTGACGGTGGCGCCGCGAAACGCCAGCGGCTCGACCGAGGGGTCGATCCGCACGAACATCCCGGCGTCCTCGAGCCGGAGCGCGAAGTCGCGGCCGTCCTCTGCGGCCGCAGCCGCCTCGACCCAGCGCGCCTGAAGCCGCATGGTCGACCCGACCAGGTCGAGCGGCTGCGTGAAGCTGCGGTCGAACTGCCACGGATCGCGGCCCCGGATCCAGCGGATGCGGTCGGGATCGACTCCGGCCTCGAGCAGCCAGACGCAGGTGTCGATCGCCGTCTTCCCCGCCCCGACCACGGTGAAGCGGTCGGCAGGCTCGCCGAGGTCGACAAGGCCGTTGGGCGGGACGAGTGCGACGCCCGGCTCGACCGTGAAGCCGGGAACGTGACGCGACGGGATCTCCGACTGGACGTAGGTCGCGTCGACGATCCTGCGCCTCGGCCTGACCACCGTCTGGGTACCGTCCAGCAGCGAGACCACGAGGTGCCCGTCGCCGTCCCCGCCGCGGTGGTCGCTCATCCCGAGGAACCGCACCCTGCCCGTCGGCAGCAGGTTCTCGTCGAGCACGCGCGAGTAGTAGTCGCAGATCTCGGCCGCACTCGCACGCTCGTAGAAGCCGGTGTTCGGCCCGTGCTCATCGATGCGGTCGTGCCCGAGCGGCCGCGACTCCACGCCGTAGTAGGCGGAGGGCTGGTGGAGGCGCACGAACGGATAGGCGTCCAGCCAGTGGCCGCCCGGCCGGTGGCGCCGGTCGACGAGCACCACCTCGGCGTCCGTGTGTGCGACCAGTGTGTCCGCGAACGCCATCCCCGACGCGCCTGCTCCAACGACGAGGTAATCGGTCTCGACTTCGCACATTGCCCTGAAGGCTACGACGTTCACGCCGGTGCTCGCCACACACCTGGAACGGTTCACGGCCCCGCCTGGAGTGACTGAGTGAGTGGGGGCGGGAGGATTCGAACCTCCGTAGGCTGAGCCGACGGGTTTACAGCCCGTTCCCTTTGGCCGCTCGGGCACACCCCCTGGGGACGGAGATTGTAGCCGCGCTGGATCGCAGCGCCGGGTCAGTGCGAGCCGTGGCGCACGAAGATCGACGCCAGGGCGATCGTCACCTGGACGACGAAGAACAGGGCCTGCGACGGCGTGTAGATCCACGAGCGCATGGTGCTGAGCTCGGACAGATAGGCACGGACACGGAGATTTCGATCGTCCGCATTGACGACGAAACGGTTCACCCACCGGCCGGGTGTCCGCTCCGAGAGCGGCAGCGTCGCGCGAAATAGTTCGTCCCGCGCCCTCAACAGGGCGCTGTGTGCAAGGAACTGTGGCACGAGGATGAGCGCGAAACCGAAGACCGCAAGCACTGCGAGCCCAGCGAGCGCATATGGCGTGGCGCGGTGGGCGACGAACTCGGCCGCAAGAGCGACCGCGATCATCCAACCGAAGCCGGTCGCCAGGCCGAAGGAGGTGAGCGGCAGTAGCGCCGCCTTCGCGACCTCAACGTCAGCAAATAACTCGCGGTGGAGGACGGCGTTCGCGAAACAGACGTAGTTCCAAAATCCGTAGAACATCGAGCTCGCCAGGAATGACCCAATGACGAGGAGGAGCCCGAGGATCAACTCGCTGGCGTGCGGATAAACGCCCCATCCGTCCAGACGCTTTTCCCAGAAGCGCTGCTTACAAAGGACGAGCCAGACGAACATCGCCGCAAGAAGCAACCCGCCAAAGAGGTCGCGCGGCGCGTCGTAGAACCGGCCGTGCCAGTAGTCGACTTCTGTCTTGGTCAGCGGGCGGCGAAACGCTGCACCAACGCGGCTCGGTAACTCGTACAACGCTCGGTCGCTCCACTCGCCCCAGGCCAAGACCCAGCCGGTGACGGCGGCGAAGGCCCAGATGCTCGAGTGGAGGTAGTCGTGGGCGAGTCCGGGGCGGAAGCAGGCCGCAACCAGGCCGCCGACGTAGAGGACTAGGGCGATTGCGAACGAGCCGATCAAATAGTGGCCGCGGATCGGCCAGATCCGGAACAGATTCCCGATCCAGGAGCGGCGTGTTCGGTGGTTGTTGGGCGCGTCTTCCCATGGCGGAACGACCCGACCCCAGAAACGGCGCAACAAACCGGGCTGGGGTTGTCTCTCGGACACCTGTCAACCTTAACCTCGTCTCGTTCCGGCCTAAAGCTTCGGGCCGATCCCGCCGATCACCCGTTCGAGGCGGTATGGACCTGAACGGATTGCTCACGCGCGCCGTCGAAGTCGGCGCCAGCGACATTCACCTGAAGATCGGGCAGCCGCCGGTTGTCCGAAAGGACGGCGAGCTCGGCGTGCTCGACGGCTGGCCGGCGCTGAACGACGACGACCTCGCGAGCGCGCTCGAGATCGTCGGCGCACGCTCGCCCGAGCGGCTCCAGCTCTTCCACGACGCTCGGCGACCTCGACATCGCCTACCAGGACGGCGAGCTGCCGCGTTTCCGCGTCAACGCGTACCGGCAGCGCGGCGCCACCTCGTTCGCCTTCCGCGTCATCCCCAAGACGGTGCCGAGCTTCGAGCAGCTGAGCCTGCCGGTCGGCGTCCAGAAGCTCGCCGAGGAGCACCGCGGGCTGATCCTCGTCACCGGCGCCACCGGCTCGGGAAAGACGACGACGCTCGCCGCGATGATCGACTACATGAACCGCAAGCGCCGGCAGCACATCATCACCATCGAGGACCCGATCGAGATCCTCCATCCCGACCAGGGCTGCATCGTCAACCAGCGCGAGATCGGCCTCGACACGGAGTCCTTCGGCCAGGCGCTCCGCCGGGCCCTGCGCCAGGACCCGGACGTGATCCTGATCGGCGAGCTGCGCGACGCGGAGACGGCCCAGACCGCGCTCCAGGCCGCGGAATCGGGCCATCTCGTGCTCTCGACGCTGCACACGATCGACGCCGCCGAGACCGTCGGCCGCATGATCGAGTTCTTCCCGCCGGAGAAGCAGGAGGTGATCCGCTCGATCATGGCGGGCGTCCTCCGCGGCGTGATCAGCCAGCGACTGCTCCCGAAGGAGGACGGCGGGCGCGTCGCGGCGGTCGAGGTGATGGTCATGAACGCCCGCATCGCCGACCTCGTCCGCGAGGGCAAGTCCGAGGAGATCATCGACGCGGTCGCCGAGGGCGAGTTCTTCGACATGCAGACGTTCACGCAGGCGCTGATCGAGCACGTGCTCGCGGGCACGGTCGACCGGGAGATCGCGGCCAACGCGGCGACCAACCGGCACGACTTCCTCGTCGCGCTCGAGCAGGCGGCCAAGCGCAAGCGGGCGAACGACACGGCTGCGGAAGCCGAAGCGGCCAAGCAGGCACCGGTTGTGGTCGCCGCCCAGGCTCCGGAGCTGCAGCGGGCGGACGACGAGCCGGGGCTCGGGCTCCGCGTCGTCCCGGCAGGGTGACCCGATGCGCCGGTTCGCGCCGATCGCGCTGACGCTGGTGGCGGCGCTGGCGGTGCTCGCCGGCTCCAAACACGTCGACACCGTCCGCGCCGACACGTTCACCATCGTCCCGGCGTCGCCGTTCGCCCTGCCCAGCTCCGACCTGCCCAATGCTCCCGGCGCGGTCGCCATGCCGGCCGATCTCTCCATCCCGCCCGCGGCGCCGATCCAGCTCTCGTACGACCAGCTGCTCGGCATCTGGCAGCAGGCCGGCACCGCGTACGACATCCCGTGGCAGGTGCTCGCCTCGATCAACAAGGTCGAGTCGAACTTCGGCCGCAACATGGGCCCGAGCTCGGCGGGCGCGGTCGGCTGGATGCAGTTCATGCCCTCGACCTGGTTGCGCTGGGGCGTGGATGCGAACGGGGACGGCGTCGCCGACCCGTGGAATCCGCAGGACGCGATCTACGCGGCCGCGCGCTATCTCGCGGCGGCGGGCGGCTCGACCGACATCGCGCGCGCCGTCTTCTCGTACAACCATGCCGACTGGTACGTGAAGGAGGTGCTGGCGCTGGCGAATCTCTACGACCAGGGCACCGGCGTCGCCTTCTCGCTCGACCGGCTCCAGCAGAATCTCGCCGCCGCCGAGGCCGCCGTGGCCAAGGCGAGCAGCCGTCTCGTCGCCGCGCGCGCGCCGGTGCGCGCAGCAGCGCGGGTCGAGGCGCACTGGACGACGCTCGCGAACAGGGCGGCGCTCCTCTCCGACCGGCTCGAGTATCAGAAGGACGCCGGGCAGGCCCGGCAGCGCCGTCTCGACGCGCAGGCGGTGGCCGACCGCGCCGCGGCCGCGCTCGACGCCGCGCAGTCCGCCCTCGTCCGGGCCAGACAGGCTTCCGCCCAGGTCTCCTTCGCCGCCGGCGCCTCGTCCGTCCTCGGCGCCGCGAGCTTCCAGAACGGCTGGGCCTTCCCGGTCGGCGGCGGCCCCGGTGTCGTCTCGGTCGCCCACACGCATCACGACTATCCCGCCGCAGACATCGCCGCACCGGCCGGGTCGCCGGTCTACGCGATCGCCCAGTCCGTCGTCCTCCGCTCGTGGACGCAGCCCGATCCGGCGTGCGGCATCGGCCTCACGCTCAGGACGTTCGACGGCCAGACCTGGACGTACTGCCACATGTCCTACCTCGAGCCGACGGTGGTCGCCGGCGCCTCGCTCGTCGCGGGAGCTCCCGTCGGGCTCGTCGGCTCGACCGGCGACGCGACCGGGCCGCATCTCCACCTGCAGCTCCAGCCGGCCACCGGCTATCCGCAGGACGAGGCGTGGTTCCAGTCCTTCGCGGGCACCGCCTTCAGCTGGCAGGACGCGCCGACCCCGGCCGTGACGACGCAGGGGCTGCGCTTCACGACGTCGGTCAGCGTCTCGTCAGACTCGGCCGCCGCCGTCGGTCCCGAGTTCGCGATCGTCCCGTCCACGACGGCTGCGGCCCCCGAGATCGCGCCCACGCCCGTGAGCGGCATCGTCTACTTCAATCGTCCTCACTCTTGAGGTTCGGCGTGTTTCTGCCGACATCTGAGGCGATGGACCTGAAGAAGATCCCGACGGGGGTCGTTCCGCGCGCCGCCGCGCTCGTCGTTCTCGGAATCGTGTTCACGGCAGGCGTCACGTGGGCGGCCTCTCAAGGCGTGCCCAGGGTCGGCAAGCTGCCGCCGCTCGCGAAGGTCGCGGTGCCGAAGAAGCTCGTCGTGCCCGACGTCCGCAAGGAGGCGTTCGTCTTCGCGAAGGGGACGCTCGAGGACGGCGGCTTCGCCTGGCGCGTCGTCGGCCCGGTGCACGGCTATCCGGCGAATACCGTCGTCTCGCAGTCGCCCGCGCCGGGCACGAGGATCTACGACACCGGTGCGCCTCTCATCCGCCTGAAGCTCGCCCACAACGGCTCGTACGGCCAGCGGGGCCTGGCGGAGAACGCCTCGCCGTACGCCGCCACCGCCGTCGCGCCGGTCGAGACGGCCGCGCCGGCGACGACGCCCGCGACGACCGCGCCCACGACCACGCCCATGATCACGACCCAAACGACCACGACCCAGCCGACTACGACCGAGACCACCACGACAACGAGCACGACCGCTCCGGCGACCACGACTCCCGCCACGACGACGACAGCGCCGCAGCACGCCGCCGCGCCGCCGAAGCGCGCCGCCGCGACCGCGACCTCGGACTGGCCGAAGACCCGCCCGCCCGCCTTCGTCGTCGCCGGCGCGAAGAAGGAGCCGCTCGACGAGATGCCGCTGACCGACCGGGCCAAGATGCTCGGCCGCTGGCTCGCCGCCCATCCCAAGCGCACGCCGGCGAACGTCAACCACTGGCTGTACCAGAACGCCTGGGTGGTCGACGGAGCGAAGTTCGGCTGGTGGCACGGCGCCGACGCCCTGCGGACGCTGATCGCCGTCGACCGGCACGCGGACGCGCTCTGGGGCATCGGCACGCAGAGCGCCGACGTCGCGATCCAGGCGCTCACGTACGTCGACGCGAAGTCGAAGTCGTAGCCGTGGACCTCGCCATCGCAGCCTTCGCGCTCGCGCCGGGACTCTGTCTCGGCAGCTTCCTCAACGTCGTCGCCGCGCGCGTGCCCATGCACCGGTCGATCGTCAGCCCCGGCTCGGCCTGCATGAGCTGCGGTCACGAGATCGCCTGGTACGACAACATCCCGCTCGTCTCGTGGCTCGCGCTCCGCGGCCGCTGCCGCTCGTGCAGCGAGCGGATCCCGGCCCGCTATCCGCTGGTGGAGCTGGTCACGGCGCTGCTCGTCGCCGGCTGCTTCTGGAAGTTCGGGCCGTCCGCGGATGCCGTGGTGGCCGCCTTCTTCTGCCTCACGCTCGTCGCCGTCTCCGCCACGGATCTCGAGTACCGCATCATCCCGAACAAGATCGTGCTGCCCGCGGCGGCGATCGTGCTCGGGGCGAACACCGCCCTGCACCCGAGCCCCGAGTGGGCCATTGCCGCCCTCGGCGCCTCGGGCTTCCTCTTCGCCGCCGCGCTCGCGTATCCGAAGGGCATGGGGATGGGCGACGTCAAGCTCGCGCTGCTGATGGGCGCCGCGCTCGGGAAGACGGTTCCGGTGGCGCTGATGATCGGCATGGTCGCCGCGCTCGTCCCCGGCATCTGGCTGCTCGCCCGCCACGGGCAGGCAGGCCGGAAGATGGGCATTCCGTTCGGGCCGTTCCTGGCGCTCGGATCGGTGGTGGCGCTCTTCGCAGGGCCCGCCCTGATGAGCGCCTACTGGGGCCTGTCCCACTAGTTCAGGCCCTCCCGGGCCTCCCCCGGAGCGGGGGATTCGCGCAGGTGGCCGACCACCTCCGGCGAATGACCCGGTTCCACTAAGGGGTCGGGCACCACTTGCCGATAACTCGTTCGAGGGATCGAACGTGACGTCCGCCACCTTCTCACCGCTGTGAACGACCGGGAAACCGAGATTCCGTCGCTCCGTACCTCGGGCACCGAGCCCGGGCTGCTCGGCGCGCCCACGCCCTACGGGGTGAACGAGTCGGCCGAGCTGGTCGTCGACCTGCTCTCGGCCACGAAGCTCGTCCCCGAGGACCGCCTCGCTCTCGCGCGCGGCCGCACCCAGACGTCCGGCGGAACCCTCGGCGCGGCTCTCGTCGCGGAGGGAGTCGCCTCGGGCGACGGCATCGCCCGGATGCTCGCGCTCGAGCATCAGATGGTGCACGTGGACCTCGCCACGCTCGTCCGCATGGTGGACGGCGAGAAGGTGCCGGGTGTCGATCAGGAGGCGGCCAAGCTCTTCCCGCTGCACGTGCTGGAGCGCGTGGTGGCGATTCCGTACCAGTACGGGGCCGACGGGAGGATCTGTGTCGCGATCGCCGATCCGAAGGATCTGCATAGTCTCGACGAGCTGCGGCTAGCGACTCGGCATCCGCTCGAGCTCGCCGTCGCCTCGCGCGACGACATCCTCGTCGAGCTGCACAAGCTCTCGCGCGCGTCGGGTGCGTACGGCGCGCGCGCCGCGGTCGAGGAGATCGACTTCGAAGACCCCGACCTCGCCGAGGAGGACGACGAGACCGATCTCGAGGCCGCCGACGGCATCTCCGAGGCCCCGCTCGTCCGGATCGTCAACAACGTGCTCTTCCAGGCGGCCGAGGACGGCGCCTCGGACGTCCACTTCGCGCCGGAGGCGGACTCGCTCGTCGTCCGTTACCGGATCGACGGCGTGCTCCATGAGGTGCAGCGGATCCCGAGGCGGATGGCCGCCGGCGTGACCACGCGCCTGAAGGTGCTCGCGAAGCTCGACATCGCCGAGCGGCGGAAGCCGCAGGACGGCCGCATCTCCCTCAACGCCGCTGCTGCCGGCCGGAACCTCGACATCCGCGTCGCGACCCTCCCGACGGTCGAGGGCGAGTCGGTCGTCATGCGTCTCCTCGACAAGTCGAAGAAGCCGCCGACGCTCGAGGAGCTTGGACTGTCGGTGGAGATGCGCGAGACCCTGTCGAGCATCGTCACGCGCCCGACCGGCGCGTTGCTCGTCACCGGTCCGACCGGTTCCGGTAAGTCGACGACGCTGTTCGCCGCGTTGAACCAGATCGCCCGTCCGGAGATCAACATCATCACGGTCGAGGACCCGGTCGAGTACCGGCTTCCCGGCATCAACCAGGTGCAGATCAACGCGCGCGCGGGGCTCACCTTCGCGGCGGCGCTCCGGTCGATCCTGCGCTCCGACCCGGACGTGGTGATGGTGGGCGAGATCCGCGACGGCGAGACCGCCAAGATCTCGATCGAAGCCGCCCTCACCGGTCACCTCGTGCTCTCGACGCTGCACACGAACGACGCGCCGAGCGCGCTCACCCGTCTCAACGAGATGGGCGTCGAGCCGTTCCTCACCGGCGCCGCGGTCACCGGAGTCCTGGCCCAGCGCCTCGCGCGCAAGCTCTGCGCGCACTGCTGCGAGATGTACCAGCCCTCGGTCGAGGAGATGCTCGCCGCGCGCGTGTCGCCGGACGTCGCCGCCGCCACCGACGGGATGATCTTCTACCGCAAGAAGGGCTGCCCGCGCTGCAACCAGACCGGCTACAAGGGCCGGATCGGCATCTACCAGCTGCTCGCGATGACCGAGGAGCTGGCTGCGCTCGCAGCCTCGAAAGCCACCCGCGAAGAGATCGAACGAGCCGCAGGCACCACCGGCATGCGCACCCTCTGGGACGACGGAATCGCGAAGGTCTCGGCGGGCCTGACGTCCATCGAAGAGCTCTCGCGCGTCACCGTCTAAGTGGTCCCAGGGGAACCGCAGGGTTCCCCTGGGGGACCCCTCCTTCGTTTCTGAGTGGCGTTTCGTTGTTGGCGCTGCGGCGGGAGCGGGGTCCCGCCTCCGCGCGTGGGGGCGCGGTGGACCCAGAGCGGTGTGGGCGGGTTGCCTGCCCCGCGCGGCCCGTGGTGCCAAGGCATCCCGGCCCGCTGGTGCGCCTGCGTCTAGGACGCCTGCGACTGTCCTAGCCTCCGGCTTTGGTCGCTGCGAGCTTCGGGCGAATCAGGCCGGAGGCTAACGCTGCCGTAGGCGCGGTAGACGGAGGCGGACTGATGCGGTCGGGGATGGCCGCAGGCCACCACCGGCCGCACGGCACTGCCAGCCGCTAACACCGCCCTGAGTGGATCGCGACCCCGCCGCGCGCAGCCGGGACCGCGCTCCCGGCGAAGCGCACACACACAAAGGCCACGAGCCCGCAAAAGGAGGGGGCTCCCGGGGGAACCCTGCGGTTCCCCTGGGCTTACTCTGCGTAGACGTCGCAGCCCAGGTACATCAGGCTCTCGACGGCTTCGGTGACGAACGCGGTGGCCTGGCCGGCGTCGGCGAAGGTGTACGGGCCGGGGTAGACGGCGTTGCCGCCGCCGGCCGGGAAGACTTCGGCTTCGACGACGCACGAGGTGCCGTAGTCGACGGCGCGGAGGATCGCCACCGAGCGGCCGTCCTTCTTCGCGTGGCGGAGGAAGAGCTCGTGGCCCGCCGTCTCGGGGGCGACGCTGCTCACGGCGTCGGCGGCGTGTACGTGCCGTCGGTCGCCGTCGTCGCGGCCGCGGCCGTGGTCGCGGAGAGCGGGCTGTCCTGCCCGGCGAATGCGTTCGCAACCGCCTGGGCGACGGAGTCCCGGTCGACGAAGCCGTCGATCCGCATCGCGATGTTCCCGGGCGAGCGATAGATGAGGATGCCCGGATCGGGGAGAAGGCCCCCGCCCGGAAGCAACGCCGTCAGCGGGCCGGCGATCGAGTTGTCGAGGACGTTCACGAGCAGGAAGCCCGCTCCCGACTGCGTGGCTCCGGCCTGCGCCTCGGCGACCGAGATGGCGTCGACGTTCGAGTCGGCGCTGTACAGGCTGACCACGACGATGTGGTGCCTGGCCAGCTGCCACTGCAGCGGCGCCGGCAGGTCGGAGTAGACGAGGTTCCCGCTGCGGACGACCGCGGTGCGCTTCTTCGTGTGCACTACCGTCGTCTTGGTCTTGACCGCGGCGTGATGGGCCGACTTGCCGACGGTGACGTGCTTCACCGTCGTCCCGTGCGCCCCCTTCTTCACGACCGTGGCCGACGTCTTCGTGTGGGTCGATGCCGCGTGCTTGTGCACCACCACCTTGGTCGAGTCCACGGCCGGGGAGCTCGAGTGCCCCATCAGCATGGAGTAGCCCCCTGCGAGCACGACCAGGACGACGCCAACGAGGGCGACGATCCTGATCTGCGGGCTGATGGTGAGACTACTCACGGGTTTTCTCGTCGGGCGGCGACGGTGCGACGCAGCCTCAGCTCACGCTGCAGCTGCCCGCGGTGAAGAGCGTTCCCACCGAGATGCTGCCGCCCGGTCCGTGCTGCACCGCGATCCAGCGGCCGACGGACGCCGTCAGGCAGAAGTCGGTGGCCGAGCCGAGCGAGTAGCCGGCCGGATTGAGCACGAACGGCGCGCCCGGCGTGGTCGAGAGCGACGCGTCGTACTTCGTCGCCAGCGCGGTCAGCGAGATGTTCGAGTAGCCGTTGTCCGTCGTGCTGATAGCCGCATCAGGGTCGGCCGGACTGGCGGAATAGTTGTCGTTCGCGTAGGCGTTGACCGCGCGCATCGCCTGGGCGATGTCCTGCTTCGCCGCGGTCTTGTTGGCCCGATCCTGTAGAGAGAGATAGGACGGAAGCGCGATCGTGAGCAGGATGCCGAAGATCAGCATCACGATCGTGAGCTCGACGAGCGTGAAGCCTTCCTCGCCTTCGAGGCGACGCTGCACGCGCGTGACGAGATGACTGATCCAGGAAGGCATCGCCCTCTCCTTATCGGGAAGAATTGGCACCCGCTTTAGCTCCGTGAGGTGTGCAGGGGGGCGCGGTCGCCCGCGCCCCCCGGATCGTCAAGCCCGAAGGCTCGAGATCACGTGCAGACCTTCGTGGGGTCGGTCGTCTGGAGGATGACGCCGGCCGGGTTCAGCTTGTAGGCGAACCAGTTGCCGATCTGCGAGTAGACGCAGTAGTGCGTGGCGTCGAGCGGTGCCGTGGCAGTCACGCCCGTCGCCTCGGCTGCGCCGCTGTTGTTGACGAAGTCGGTCGACGGGATCGCCTGGTCGTAGCTCGTCTTGAGCTCGGCCAGGGTCATGCCGGCGTAGCCGCTGTCGGTGGTGCTGGTGGCCGCATCCGGGTCGTTGGGGCCGGACGGGACGTTGTCGGCGTTGTACGACTCGACGCTCGGGATGAGTGAGCGGACGTTGGCCGCAGCTGCCGTCTTGTTGGCGCGATCCTTGAAGCTGAGGTACGACGGCACCGCGATCGCGAGCAGGATGCCGAGGATGATGATGACGACCAGCAGCTCGATCAGGGTGAAGCCCTGCTCGGAGTCGAGGCGCCTCTTGATGCGATCGATCATTTGACGTGCGTCTCCTTCCACAGCGTGGATGGCGGATGGCTCCGCATCTATCGGCCTCCGCTGCACAGACGAGTTAGCCCCGTTCGGGGGATTCGAGTCACTCGTTGTGGGGGACCGGACTCTGTGCAGGCAAAGAGAAGGGGCGCGGTTGCCCGCGCCCCTTCGGTGTTCGAGCCTAGAGGCTCAGGATCACGTGCAGACCTTGGTGGGGTCGGTCGTCTGGAGGATGGTGCCGGCCGGGTTCAGCTTGTAGGCGAACCAGTTGCCGATCTGCGAGTAGACGCAGTAGTGCGTGGCGTCGAGCGGTGCCGTGGCAGTCACACCGGTTGCCTCGGCTGCGCCGCTGTTGTTGACGAAGTCGGTCGACGGGATCGCCTGGTCGTATGTGGTCTTGAGCTCGGCCAGGGTCATGCCGGCGTAGCCGCTGTCGGTGGTGCTGGTGGCCGCATCCGGGTCGTTGGGGCCGGACGGGACGTTGTCGGCGTTGTACGACTCGACGCTCGGGATGAGCGAGCGGACGTTCGCGGCGGCCGCGGTCTTGTTGGCGCGATCCTTGAAGCTGAGGTACGACGGCACCGCGATCGCGAGCAGGATGCCGAGGATGATGATGACGACCAGCAGCTCGATCAGGGTGAAGCCCTGCTCGGAGTCGAGGCGCCTCTTGATGCGATCGATCATGTGACGGATGTCTCCTTCCACAACGTGGATGGGGGATGGCGGATGGCTCCGCATCTATCGGCCTCCGCTGCACAGACGAGTTAGCCCCGTTCGGGGGATCCGCGTCACCCACGCAGGGCGACCGCCCTCACTGGGCTCGCGCAAAGAGAAGGGGCGCGGTTGCCCGCGCCCCTTCGGAGTCGAGCCTGGAGGCTCAGGATCACGTGCAGACCTTGGTGGGGTCGGTCGTCTGCAGGATGGTGCCGGCCGGGTTCAGCTTGTAGGCGAACCAGTTGCCGATCTGCGAGTAGACGCAGTAGTGCGTGGCATCGAGCGTGGCCTTGACGGTCACGCCCGTGGCCTCGGCTGCGCCGCTGTTGTTGACGAAGTCGGTCGACGGGATCGCCTGGTCGTACGTTGCCTTGAGCTCGGCCAGGGTCATGCCGGCGTAGCCGCTGTCGGTGGTGCTGGTGGCCGCATCCGGGTCGTTCGGGCCGGACGGAACATTGTCGGCGTTGTACGACTCGACGCTCGGGATGAGCGACCGGACGTTCGCGGCGGCCGCGGTCTTGTTGGCGCGATCCTTGAAGCTGAGATACGACGGCACCGCGATCGCGAGCAGGATGCCGAGGATGATGATGACGACAAGAAGCTCGATCAGGGTAAAGCCCTCGTCCGAGCCCAGCCGCCTCTTCACGCGGTCGATCATTTGACGTGCAGCTCCTTCCGATGGAACGGGGATGGCACCCGCGCTATCGGTTCAAACGCGTGATGAGGTAACCCCCAATGGGGGATTGCGAACCATCTGCAGCGGGTGCGAAGGCAACTCTCAAGGGCGCGCGGTCGGCTGCCGATAGCTCGTCCGAGGGACGATGCCGTGCAACTAACTTCAATTGACGACCTGCTCGAGCAGATGGTCGAGCGCGGGGCGTCCGACCTGCACATCACGGTCGGAAGCCCGCCCGCATTCCGCGTGCGTGGACACATCGTGCGCGCAGAGGGATACGAGCTCTTCACTGCCGAGGACACCCGGGCGACCCTGTACCGGATCCTCTCGAGCGAGCAGCAGAAGCACTTCGAGCTGCAGCGCCAGCTGGACTTCGCGTACTCGATGCCGGGTCTGGCGCGCTTCCGCGTCAACGTCTACTTCCAGCGCGAGGCCGTCGGTGCCGCCTTCCGTCTCATTCCGACGGAGATCAAGACGATGGAGGAGCTGGGCCTCCCGGCGATTCTCCATACGCTCGCGGAGAAGCCTCGCGGCCTGGTGCTCGTCACCGGCCCGACCGGCTCCGGCAAGTCGACGACGCTCGCGGCGATCATCGACGAGATCAACCGCACCCGTTCGGAGCACATCCTCACGGTCGAGGATCCGATCGAGTTCGTGCACCGCCACAAGAAGTGCATCGTCAACCAGCGTGAGATCGGCCCCGACGCACTGAGCTTCGGCGAGGCCCTCAAGGCCGCGCTCCGCCAGGACCCGGACGTGATCCTCGTCGGCGAGATGCGCGACCTCGAGACGATCTCGACGGCGCTGACGGCGGCCGAGACCGGCCACCTCGTCTTCGGCACGCTGCACACGCAGAGCGCCCCGTCCACGATCGACCGCATCGTCGACGTCTTCCCGCCGGCACAGCAGGAGCAGGTCCGCATCATGATCGCGAACTCGCTCCAGTCGGTCGTGACGCAGGCGCTGCTGCCCACCTCCGACGGCGCCGGCCGCGTCGCGGCCCTCGAGATCCTCCTGCCGGACGACGCCGTGCGGAACCTCATCCGCCAGGCGAAGATCGAGCAGGTCTACTCCGTCATGCAGACCAACACGTCGCGCGGGATGCAGACGATGGAGCAGGCGCTCGCCGACCTCGCGCTGCGCCGCGTCGTCAACGTCGAGGACGCCATCTCCCGTTCGAGCCGGCCCGACCAGCTGATCGGGATCCTGGAGCGCTCGGGCATGCCGGTCGCGCAGCTGCAGAACGGCGGCGCCAACGGCGTCCCCGCCGGCGGACTCAGGACGGCGGGCTAGGCGATGAGCGACTCGTTCTGGAAGAAGGAGATCTCGATCGGCCGCAAGAAGGGCCAGCCGGACGTCGAGGCACAGCAGCCCGACGCGGTCGTCGAGCCGGCGGCGCCTCTGCCGGCTCCGCCGGTCATCGGCGTCGAGCCGAAGCAGTCGATGTGGAAGAAGGAGCTCTCCTTCGGGCGCAAGCCGAAGGACGAGGCGGCCGCGACTCCGGTTGCGCCCCCGGTTGCGCCCGCGGTTGCCGACGCCGGGCCGAAGCAGTCGATCTGGAAGAAGGACGTCTCTCTCGGGCGCAAGCCGAAGAACGAGACGCCCCAGCTGCCGACCGAGCTTCCGGCCGCGGCCGCCCCCGCCGATGCCGCCAAGCAGTCGATGTGGAAGAAGGAGCTGTCGTTCGGACGCAAGAAGCAGGACAAGGAGCTCGACCGCATGGTCGAGCAAGCGGCGCAGACGGTCTCGCCGGAGTTCGCTCCGCCGTCGTCCGCTCCCGCGCCGCCGCAGGCAGAGGTGCCGCCGACGGCAGTCGCGGAGGCAGTGGTCGCCGCGATGCCCGAGCCTGCTGCCCCGGTTGATTCGCCGCTGGTCGAGTCGGCGCCGGTCGAACCCGCTCCGGTCGAGCCGACCGTCGAGCTGCCGGTCGCGCCGCTCGCAGAGGCCGGGCCGCCGGTCGAGGCCGTGCCGTCGTTCGACCCGGAGCCGCCCGTCGCGGCCGCGCTGCACATCGCTCCCGATCCGCCTGCGCTCATGCCGGAGCCCGCCGACGCGGGTCCCTTCGAGCTCGCGGCTGTCGAGTCGCTGCCGGACGCCCCGGAGCCCTGGGAGCCTGTCGCCCTGGAGGCGGTCCCGCCGGAGGAGCCCGAGCCCGTGTCGGCGGAGCCGTTCCCGCTCGAGGCCGTCCCGTCCCCACAGCCGATCGAGCCCGTTCCCTACGAGGCAGCGCCGTTTGAGCCTGGGCCATTTGAGCCTGGGCCGGTTGAGCCTGCGCCGTACGAGCCTGCTCCTGCCGCGCTCGTGCCGGAGCAGCCGCTCGATTCTGCGCCGCTCGATGCGGCAGCGCTGGATCCCGTTCCCGCAGAGCCGGCGCCGCTGTCGGCGCTCCCACCCGCCGTCGTCGCCGCGTCGGCCGAGCCCGTTGCGTTCGAGCCGGCGCCGGTCGAGCTTCTGCCCGTCGAGCTTCCGCCCGTCGAGCCCGTGCCGTCCGCGTTCGCTCCGGTCGAGCCGGAGCACTTCGCCCCGCTCGGCGTGGAGCCGGACCCGTGGCTCGCGTCGCCGGAGCTTCCGCCCGACGTGGTCGTTCCCGCCGCCGTCGCCGCTGTCGCGGAGCCGGCGCCCGCAGTCGTGCACCCGCCGGTGCCTGCGGCCGAGCTGCAGCCAGTCGTGGCCGCGAAAGGACCGTTCTGGAAGAAGGAGCTGTCCTTCTCCCGCAAGAAGAAGCCCGACTTCACCGCCGTCGAGGCCGCGGTCGCGGCGGTCGCGGTGGCCGGAGCGGTCGACGGCGCCCCGGGCAAGAAGTCGCCGTGGTGGAAGAAGGAGCTCGGCGGCAAGAAGAAGGCTCCCGTCGAGGCCCCTCCCTTCGAGGCAGCGTCCGGCTTCGAGGAGTTCGAGTCCGCCAAGAAGCCGATCTGGAAGAAGGATCTCTCGTTCTCGCGCAAGCCGAAGGCCGCGCCCGCAGCCGTCGAGGCCGCGGTCGTCGCAGCCGCCGTGGCAGACGCGACCGCGGTGGCGAAGACGCCCTGGTACAAGAAGGAGCTCGGCGGCAAGAAGAAGCAGAAGGACGCACCCGGCGTCGCGCCAGACCTCGCGGCGGACGCGTCGGCGGCCGTACCGAAGACCGCCTTCTGGAAAAAGGGGCTGACCCTCAGCATGCCGACGCTGTCGCGCGGCGGCGGCCGGACCTCCGGCGGCGGCGGCAGCAAGTCGTCGAAGGGGACCAAGAATCTCGTCGGCCTGAAGATCGGCGCCTCGCAGCTCGCGGCGGCGCGCGTGTCGAACAACGGCGTGGCCGCGCTCGAGCAGGTTGCCCGCACCGCACTGCCGATGGGCATCGTCGTCGGCGGCGAGCTGCGCGACCCGGACGCTCTCTCCGAGGCGCTCAAGGCCTTCTTCGCGAAGAACAAGCTGCCGCGCAAGGGCGTGCGCCTCGGCATCGCCAACAACCGCATCGGCGTCCGCGTGATCGACGTCGCCGGCGTCGAAGAGGAAAAGCAGCTTGCGAACGCAATCCACTTCCGCGCGCAGGAGGTGCTTCCGATCCCGCTCGACGAGGCCGTGCTCGACTATCACGTCCTCGACGAGTCGTTCGACCCGGAGGGCAACTCCGTGAAGCGCGTCCTCCTCGTCGTCGCGTACAAGGAGCTTGTCGAGCGCTACGTCGGCGCCTGCCGCAAGGCCGGCCTGACCGTCGCCGGCGTCGACCTCGAGGCGTTCGCGCTGCTGCGGTCGCTGTCTCCGCCGTCCGATCGCGACACCTCCGCGCTCGTCGCGGTGGCGATCGGCTTCGACCGCTCCACGTTTGCCGTCTCGGACGGGCGCTTCTGCGAGTTCACGCGCGTCCTCGAGTGGGGCGGCCAGTCCATCAACGTCGCGCTCGCGCGCGCGTTCAACAGCGAGCCGTCCGCGGTCGAGGCGATGAAGTGCAGCCTCTCGCTCGACGGCAGCACCGCTCCGGAAGGCCTGTCGGCGGAGTCGAACGCTGCGGCGGTCGAGGTCGTGCGCACGCAGATGCAGTCGTTCGCGCGCGAGCTCGTCTCCTCGCTCCAGTTCTACCAGAACCAGCCCGGCAGCCTGGGCATCGGCGAGATCGCCATCACCGGCGGCACCGCGCAGATGCCGGGGCTCGCGGAGGAGCTTGAGCGGCTGATCGGCGTGCCGGTGCGCGTCGGCAATCCGCTCGCGCGCCTGAAGGTCTCGAAGCGCGTGTCCATGACCGACGACATCGGGTCGTACGCAGTCGCGATCGGCCTCGGGATCGAGGACTAGCAGCGATGCGTGCGGTCAACCTCCTCCCGAAGGACTTTGGGCAGGCCAAGAACATCCGCAACGAGGACCCGGCGGTCGTCATCGGCTCGGCGGTCGGCCTCGTCGTCGTCATCGCGCTCGGCCTCAGCTTCTTCGTCGCGCACTCGAACGCGAGCGCCGCGCAGCTGAAGCTGAACGCCGCCCGGATCGAGCTCGGCAAGCTGTCGCTGATCAAGCGGCCGGTGTACAAGGTGCCGAAGCCGACGCGGCCGATCATCCCGATCCCGGCCGTGACCGGCCAGGAAACCGCCCTCATGCAGGCGGTTTCGGGAGCGCTGTCCACCCGGATCGCCTGGGATCGAATTCTCCGCGAGTTCTCGCTCGTCGTTCCGGACGACGTGACCATCCAGACGATGAGCCTGACGGCGCCGCCCGACACGCCCGTGTTGCCGGGCGCGATCACGACCGTCGCGACGCCGACCGGACTCGTGCTCATGGGCACCGCGTACTCGCACGACAGCGTCGCCCGCCTGATGTCGCGGCTGATGCTGATTCCCGACCTGACCGACGTGACGCTGTCGAGCAGCACCGCCATGGCGAACGGCGGCGGCGTCCAGTTCAACATCGCCGCCGCGGTGAAGGGCGCTCCGCCGCCGGTGCTGCCGCCGCCGGACACGACCGAGACCGACACGACGACCACGAGCGGATCGTGAAGAACGGCAAGCTCTCCCGTCCTGCTGCAATCGGCCTGATCGTGGGCGGCGACCTCCTGCTGCTCGTGCTCGGCTGGCTCCTGCTCGTCTCCCCGCAGCGCTCGACCGCGGCCTCGATCGCGAAGGCAACCCAGGCGGCCGAGGCGCAGATCGTCGAGGCGCAGCAGGCCGACCACGCGGGTCCGCCGAGGGCGCCGAAGCAGCCGGTGATCGCGACGGCCGGCCTGTACGAGCTCGCGAAGGCGATGCCTTTGACCACCGACATGCCGGACGTCCTGCTCGAGCTCGACCAGGTTGCGCGGGCCGCGGGCGTCACCGTCGGCACGATCACGCCGGGGCCGGAGACGGCGGGAATCGGAACGCCGTACAGCACCGTCGGCATCCAGATCACCTTCACGGGGAACTTCTATTCGCTCACGGACCTGCTCTACCGGCTGAACAGCCTCGTGTCCGTGCGCGACGGAACGCTGGACGCGTCAGGAAGGCTGTTCTCGGTCACCACCATCGGACTGAGCCCGAACGGGAACGGCAACGGGCTGAACGCCACCGTCGACGTGACCGCATACGTCTACGGCGCGACACCCGGCGCGGTGGCCACGCCGGCTGTGACGCCGCCGACCACCGACACGACCGGATCCACCGGTTCCACGACCACGACCTCGGCGCCGTCGAGCGACGTCGCGCCACAGCCCTAGTCGGCAGGAAAGGAGCAACAGTGGCTAAGAAACAAGTCGCCGACGCGGCCAAGGCGAAGCAGGCGAAGCAGAAGAAGATCGTCATCCTGCTGGGCGTCGTGCTCGTGCTGGCGATCGCGTACGCGGCGAACACGATCATGGGAATGCAGAGCGGCGGAGGTTCCCCGCCCGTCGCGGCTCCGACGACCACGACCTCGACGACACCGGCCGCGGCGCCGACGTCGACCGCGACCGCCGCACCGACGCTCGCGGGCACGACCACGACTGCTGCGCCGACCGACTCGTCGGCGCTCATCGCCGTGGTCACGCCGCCGGCCGACCCCGGCCAGCTCGAGTCGTTCTCGCGCTTCTCCAGCAAGGATCCGTTCGCCAGCCAGGGCCCGTCGTCGACGCCCAGCACGTCGTCGTCCTCGTCCGGCTCGTCCTCGTCGTCGGGCTCCTCCGGGTCGTCCGGCTCGAGTGGGAGCACGCCCTCGACGCCGCCGGCTCCGCCGTCGCCCCCGCCGACGAGTGTGGTCATCTCGATCAACGGCACCGAGGAATCGGTGAACGCCGGCTCCGACTTCCCCGCCGCGAACCCGATCTTCCAGCTCGTCTCGCTCACCGCGAAGAGTGCGAAGGTCTCGGTCGCCGGCGGCTCGTACGCGACCGGCCAGCCCACCGTCACCCTCTCGGTGAACACGCCGCTGACGCTGATGAACACCGCCGACGGCACCCGATACACGCTGCTCCTGCTGCCGCAGGGCACCGTCGCGCCGGCAGCGCCTTCGAGCAGCGGCACCGGCTCGAGCTCCGGCAGCCCGTCGACGTCGACGACTCCGACCACCACCTCGCCGACGGGTCCCTAGATGCCGGCATTCGCATACTCGGCGATCGACGCGCAGGGCCTCGAGACCGACGGGGTCGTCACCGCCGTCGACCTCGACGGCGCGCGCGAGCAGCTGCGTGCGGCCGGGAAGCTGGCGCAGTCGCTCAAGGAGGTCAGCGAGGGCACGAGCATCGCGAACGCGAACATCACGTTCGGCTCGGGCATCAAGTCGAAGTCGCTCCAGATCTTCTCGCGGCAGTTCGCGACGATGATCGAGGCGGGGCTGAACGTCGTCGGCGCGCTCGTCATCCTCGAGGGCCAGACCAACGACGTCGCGCTCGCGAAGGTGATCGAGAGCCTCCGCCGGGACGTCGAAGGCGGCCTCCTGCTCTCGGAGGCGATGGCGAAGCACCCGAAGGTGTTCTCCCGGCTCTACATCTCGATGGTCGAGGCCGGCGAGGCCGCGGGCATCCTCGACATCGTGCTCGACCGCGTCGCGTACCAGATCGAGAAGCAGGAGCAGATCCGGCGCCGCGTCAAAGGCGCGATGGTCTACCCGACGATGGTGCTGATCTTCGCCACCTGCGTGCTGATCGGAATGCTGATGTTCCTCGTCCCGGTCTTCGTGAACATCTTCAAGCAGCTCGGCGGCCAGCTGCCGACGCTGACGCAGTACGTCATGTACGGGTCGGACTTCCTCCGCGCGTACTGGTTCATCGTCATCCCCGGCATGATCGCGTCGCCGTTCATCTTCAAGAAGTGGAAGTCGACGGAGAGCGGCCGCAAGATCTGGGACCGCTTCAAGCTGAAGGTGCCGATGAAGATCGGCGACACCGTCCTGAAGGTGACGATGGCGCGCTTCTCGCGCACGCTCTCGACACTCGTCGCCGCGGGCGTGGACATCATCAAGGCGCTCGAGATCACCGGCCAGACGTCCGGCAACTGGGTGATCGAGGACGCGCTCGCAGGCGTACGCGCAAAGGTCGGCGAGGGCGTTCCGATCGCGCAGCCGCTGCTCGAGAACGACATCTTCCCGCCGATGGTCAGCCAGATGGTGAAGATCGGCGAGGAGACGGGAGAGCTGGAGAAGATGCTCTCGAAGATCGCGGACTTCTACGAGGACGAGGTCGAGGCGTCGGTCGCCTCGCTGACGTCCATCATCGAGCCGATCATGATGATCGGCGTCGGTTGCATGGTCGGCGTGATCATCATCGCGATGTACATGCCGATGTTCAAGATGCTCACGCTCGTGAAGTAGCGCGTCGAGGCGGACCTCGAGACGGCGGCTGATGGGACGCCACGACGATCTGCTTGCACAAGGGCCGCGCGAGGCACCGGAGCCGGACAGCGGCGAGGCGCGGACCGCCGGCAAGCCGCCGAAGAAGAAGTCTGATCTGCGGACCGCCGCGATCGCTCTTGTCCGTGGTCTGCTCGTGTTCGCGATCCCGCTGCTCTTCCTCGTGCCGAAGTGGGGCGGCGCGGTCGCACTGCTTCTCGCGATCGTGTTCTTCGGCCTGCGCGTGTACGGGGCCGGCCGGCGGTTCGGCGGAAAGTCTCCGAGGCGGGCATCGCCGGTTCGTCCGCTCGTGATCGTGTTCGTTCCGATCACGGTCGCCTCGCTCGTGCTCGCGATCCTCAGCGGCTTCCAGCCCGGCGACTGGATCGTCGTCGCAGTGCCGGCGGGCATCCTCGTCTGCCTGTGGCTGTTCGACCGGACGATCCTGTACCGCCGCACCAGCGGTTAGCCACGCGGCCGGCGTTCGCCTAAGCGTTCCGTGTGACTTTCGCGGCGTTCATGGAGTCCTTAGCAACGGTGGGTACACCTGTCGTATGGAGATTCGCCGTTCGGCCCAGCGCAGGATCCTCGTGCTCGCTCTCGCCGGGCTGGTGACGCTCGGCGTCGGCGCGCACGTCGTGTCCGCGAGCGGGAAGGCCCAGCCGATCGGCAAAGGCGTGGTCGTGATCGACACGAACCTCGCCTACGAGAGCGCGTCCGCCGCCGGCACGGGCATCGTGCTGACGTCGTCGGGCACGGTGCTGACGAACAACCACGTGATCGACGGCGCGACCACGATCAAGGTCGTCCTCCCGGGAACCGGGCGCAGCTACACGGCCAAGGTCGTCGGCTACGACCGGACCGCCGACGTGGCCGTGCTCCAGCTCCAGAACGCATCGAACCTGAAGACGCTGCGGCTCGGGGACTCCTCGAGTCTCACCGTCGGCTCGCTCGTGACCGCCTACGGCAACGCCGGCGGCACCGGCAGCTTCACGGCCGCAAGAGGAAGGGTCACGGGGCTCGGCAAGACGATCACGGCCAGCGACGACGACGGCAGCAGCTCCGAGCAGCTGACCGGACTGATCGAGACGAACGCGGGCGTCGTCCCGGGCGACTCCGGCGGCCCGCTGCTCGACAGCGCCGGCCGGGTGGTCGGCATGGACACGGCGGCCTCGTCGGGCGCGGGCTACCAGTCGATCTCGTCCACCGACGCCTATGCGATCCCGATCGCCCACGCGCTGGCGATCGCGCAGGAGATCGAGTCCGGCCACGCGTCCGCGACCGTCCACGTCGGCGGCACCGCGTTCCTCGGCGTCGAGGTCGAGTCACCGTCCAGCTCGTACGGCGGGTACGGCGGCTACAGCTCGGCGTCCGGCGCTCTCGTCGCCGGCGTGGTCTCCGGCGGCCCGGCCGCCTCGGCCGGCCTCGCCGCCGGCGACGTGATCACCGCGATCGACGGCCGCACGGTCGCCTCGCCGACCACGGTCAGCTCGCTGATCGTGACGATGAAGCCGGGAGCGAAGATCACCGTGACCTACACGGATCAGAACGGCGGGCGCCACACCGTCCGCGTCACGCTCGGCAGCGGCCCGCCTCAGTAGCGGTCAGGCGCCGGATCAGGCGGCGGCTGCGGCCGGCTGGTGCGTCCGCTCGAGTGCACGTTCGATCGTCCGGACGAACGGTCCGACCTGCACCGGCTTCTCGAGATAGGCGACGGGCTCGAGCAGCCAGCCGCCGATCATGCGGCGTCCGCCGGTGACGCAGACGACCTGTGCGCCCGCGGCGCGCGCCTCACGGGCGAGCGCGACGGACTCGCGCGACTGCGGCTCGACGACGACCACGTCGACGGGGCCGCGGCGGAGGTCGTGGACGACGTCGTGTCCGAGCGCCTCGACGATCGCGGTCAGCTGGATCCGCCACCGGGACTCGGGATCGCTGACGAGGACGACGGCCACGACGTATTCATTCCGCACACGCGCATCGGAAACCGGCTGTGCGCCGTATGAACTGCGTATGAACTGTCGAGATGGTCCGACTAGCGGCCGCGGAAACGGGAGAAGAAGCTCTCGCGCTGCTCCGGCTCGCTCTCCGGGGCCGGCTGTTCCTCCGGTGCCGGCTCGGCGGGCTCGGCGGCCGCCAGCGTGCGCGGCGCGGCCTGCCGCTCGCGCTGGGCGCGGATCGCGGCGCTCATCTCCTCGCGATGCGACTGCTCCGCCATCGCGGAATCTCTGTACGCCGCCAAGGCCGCGCCTCCTCCCGTAAAGTCCCTCGCGGATGTGCTTCGACCTCGACTCCGAGCCGCCGATCCCGGTCATCTCCGGGGCGGCCGTCTCCCATGACGACCTGACGCTCGAATCGGCGGACGGAACGCGGTTCGCCGCCTTCGCCGCCACGCCCGAGGAGCCGGCCGCGGTCGGGGTCGTCATCCTCCCCGACGTCCGCGGCCTCTACCGCTTCTACGAGGAGCTGGCCCTCCGCTTCGCGGAGCGCGGGTACGCCGCCGTCGCCTTCGACTACTTCGGCCGCACGGCCGGAGCGTCGAAACGGGACGACGACTTCGACTACATGGAGCACGTGAGGCAGACGACGCCGGACGGCGTCCAGGCCGACGTCCGCGCCTCGGTCGAGGAGCTCCGGCGCCGTGGCTGCGAGACGGTCTTCACCGTGGGCTTCTGCTTCGGGGGCCGCAACTCCTGGCTCGCGGCCGCAGGTGGCCACGGCCTCGCCGGGGCGGTCGGGTTCTACGGGATGCCGGCCGAGCGCAACGGCGTTCCCGGCCCGACCCAGCGCGCCGCTGAGATCGACGCGCCGATCCTCGCGCTGCAGGCCGGCGACGACCAGAACATCACCGCGGAGGACAACGCCGCCTTCGACGCGGCGCTGAGCGCGTCCGGCGTCGACCACGAAGTCGTCACCTACGACGGCGCGCCGCACAGCTTCTTCGACCGGAAGTTCGCCGAGTTCGCCGACGCCTCCGACGACGCGTGGAGCCGCACGCTCGCATTCGTCGAGCGGTATTCCTAGTACGCAAGCGCGGGAATCCGCTCGCGCGGACTCCCGCACGCGCGAAGATCCCTGAAGCCGGCCGCGTTCGCGGCCGGCTTCTAGCTACGCAAGTGCGGGAATCCGCTCGCGCAGATCCCCGCACGCGCGAAGATCCCTGAAGCCGGCCGCGTTCGCGGCCGGGCAGATGCCGTGGAGTCGGTCAGCGGGCCAGCGCCTCTTGCACGGCCCGCGCCAGCGCGGGCTCGATCGGCCCGGGACGGTAGCCGAGCTCCCGCTCCGCCTTCGCGGAGCTGAAATACATGGGGATCCGGGCGAGCCGGACCTCGTTCCGGTTGGCCAGGCCCAGGGCGGCTCCCGCGCGGGCGGCCGCGTACGGGACGCGCAGGCGCGGACGCGGGCGGCCGGCGGCGGCTGCGATCGCGGCGAAGGCGTCACGGAGGGAGAGGTCGACGCCGCCGAGGAGGTAGCGCTCGCCGGCGCGCCCGCGCTCGAGGGCGAGCGCGTGTCCGAGCGCCACGTCGCGGACGTCGACGAGGTTCAGGCCGGTGCTGCCGACGTACGCGCGGAACCGCCCGCGGGCGACTCCCGCGACCATCGCCCCGGTCGGGGTCGGTCGGCGGTCGCCGTCGCCGACCGGCGTGGTCGGGTTGACGACGACCGCGTCCAGCCCCTCGCGGGCCGCCGCGAGCACGATCTGCTCCGCCTCGAGCTTCGTCCGCTTGTACGGAACGGCCAGCTCCCAGTCCGGCGGCCCGTCCGCCTCCGTCGCGGGCCGGCCGGCCACCGGGCCGCAGGTGCCGCAGGTGCTCGTATGGACGATCCGGCGCACGCCCACCCGCGCCGCCGCGGCGAGCACGCTGCGGGTGCCCTCGACGTTGACCCGCTCCAGCTCCCGCTCGTCGGCGTCGTCGTAGCTGTACAGGGCGGCGACGTGGACGAGCGCGTCGCAGCCGGCGAGCATCCGCTCCAGCCCGGCGGAGTCGAGCAGGTCGACGAAGTCGGTGCGCACGCCGGCGCCCCGCTCCCGGAGCACGCGGACGACGTGGCCGCCGATGAAGCCGTCCGCTCCGGTGACGTAGACCTCCATCCCGCTGAGTCTGGCCGATTCCCGGGGGTGGCGGCCGCAGGAGCGCCGCCGGACTTCCGCTACACTCCGCCCGCGCGGGGCGCCGTAGCTCAGCTGGTCAGAGCGCTGCACTCATAATGCAGAGGTCGGTGGTTCGAGCCCACCCGGCGCTACTCACGCGATCACCTCGAGGCGAGAGAATAGGGAAATGGCAACAGGAGTCAGAGTCGCAATCACGCTCGCGTGCACGGAGTGCAAGCGACGCAACTATCAGACGCAGAAGTCGAAGCGGAACTCGCCCGACCGGGTCGAGTTCAAGAAGTACTGCCGCTGGTGCTCGTGCCACACGGTGCACCGGGAGACGCGCTAGGCGCACGTGAATGGCTCGACAGACGCGTCAGCAGCGGCGCGCCCGGCGCGCGCAACAGCAGCCCGCCCTCGCCGGCGGCACGCCTCCGCCTACCCCGCCGCCGCCTCCGGTGCGGCCGGTGGCCAGCGGCGACGCGCGCCCCGAGCCGCGGAAGCCCGACCCCAAGAAGGAGGAGCGGCACGCGCCGGGCTCGCGCACTGTGCGCTTCGTCCAGGAGGCCTACGGCGAGCTCAAGAAGGTCGAGTGGCCGAGCCAGCGGGGCGTGGTCAGCGGTACGGCCGTCGTGCTGGTCGCCTGCATCGTGGTCGGCACGTTCCTGTATCTGAACGACATGCTGTGGAAGTACGTCGTGCAGCACATCTTGCTGAAGTAGACGAGAGGACCGGATGTTTCTCTGGTACGTGATCAACACCTACTCCGGGCACGAGAACAAGGTGAAAGCCAATCTCGAGCACCGGATCGAGTCGCTGAACCAGCGCTCCCGTTTTCGGCGCGTCATCGTCCCGACCGAGCAGGTGATCGAGACGAAGGACGGCCAGAAGGTGCAGGCGGAGAAGCGCATCCTCCCGGGCTACGTGCTCGTGAACATGGACCTGAACGACGACGCCTGGACGGTCGTCAAGAACACGCCCGGCGTCACCGGCTTCGTCGGCGCCGGCTCGAAGCCCGTGCCGCTGTCGCAGCCCGAGGTCGACCGGATCCTCCACACCGGCACCGGCGGCGTCGCGCCCGCGCGCGCACAGGTCGAGTTCCAGCTCGGTGAGTCCGTGAAGATCACCTCCGGACCGCTCGCCGACTTCGACGGCGAGATCACCGACGTGAACGCCGACCAGCAGAAGCTTCAGGTGATGGTGAACATCTTCGAGCGGCAGGTGCCGGTCGAGGTCGGATTCGACAATGTGAAGAAGCTCGACTAGCAGAACGCCTGCGGCGTTCCGCTAGAAAAGAGGAATCGATGGCCAAGAAAGTACTGACGATCATCAAGCTCCAGATTCCCGGCGGCCAGGCCAACCCGGCGCCGCCGGTCGGCCCTGCCCTCGGTCAGCACGGCGTGAACATCATGGAGTTCTGCAAGGCGTTCAACGCGCAGACGGCGGATCAGAACGGGCGCATCACGCCGGTCGAGATCACCGTCTTCGAGGACCGCTCGTTCACGTTCATCACGAAGACGCCGCCCGCCGCCGTCCTGATCAAGGAGGCGCTGCGGCTGGAGAAGGGCTCGGCGGAGCCGAACCGGAACAAGGTGGGGCGGCTGTCGCGCGCGCAGGTGCGCCAGATCGCCGAGACGAAGCTGCCGGATCTGAACGCGCGCGACATCGATCACGCCGCTCTGATCATTGCGGGCACCGCCCGCTCAATGGGCGTGGAGGTGGACCTATGAACACGGTCACCTCACTCACAGCTCGTGCGCTGGATGCGGCTGCAAACCATCGCATCGCCGCGTCCTCAGTCGCATCCGTAGCCCTTGGCTACGAATGCTCCCTGCGTCCTTGCGCTGCTCGGTTTTCGCCGCCCCAGCACGCGATCTGTTCGGGAGGTGACCTGTAATGGCGCAGCACGGGAAGCGGTACACGGAGGCCCGCCAGGCGATCGACCGCGAGAAGCTCTATTCGCCGGTCGAGGCCGTGCGGCTGCTGAAGTCGATCGGGAGCACGAAGTTCGACGAGACGGTCGAGGTGCACTTCCGGCTCGGCCTGAACGTGCGCCATGCGGACGAGCAGCTCCGCGGGACGCTGATGCTTCCGCACGGCACCGGCAAGGACGTGCGCGTGGCGGTGTTCGCCGAGGGCGAGAAGGCCCGCGAGGCGGAGGAGGCCGGCGCCGACGTGGTCGGCTCGGCCGACCTGGCGAAGCGCGTCGAGGAGGGCTTCACCGACTTCGACGTGGCGATCGCGACGCCGGACCAGATGGGCAACGTCGGCAAGCTCGGGCGGATCCTCGGCCCGCGCGGCCTGATGCCGAACCCGAAGACCGGCACGGTCACGTTCGACCTGGCCAAGGCGGTCGGCGAGGCGAAGGCCGGCAAGCTCGAGTACCGCACCGACCGCGGCGCGAACGTCCACGTGGCCATCGGCAAGCGGAGCTTCGACGAGCGCTCGCTCGTGGAGAACTACGCCGCCGTCGTGGACGAGATCGTCCGCGCCAAGCCGGCGGCCGCGAAGGGCCGCTACATCCGCCAGATCACCATCGCCCCGTCCATGGGCCCCGGCATCCACGTCGACCCGGCCCGCACGAAGGGGATCGCGGACGAGCTGGCCGAGGCGGCCCAGGAGGCAGCTACAGTAGGCGCCTAACAGAGACTGGAACCGCCGAAGACAGCTGGCAGCCCCCGTGTCCGATCGACACCGAGGCGGAAGCCCAGCCGAGGTGGGGCAGCGACGACGAGGGCTCCGCCCTTCTCTTCTTGGCCCGCCTCCGTGCGGGCCCAGTCATTTCCGGAGGAAATGACCAGATGAAGAAGGAAGACAAGGAACGCGTCGTCGCTGAGCTGACGGAGCGGCTGAAGACATCCGAGACGCTGCTCGTGGCCGACTACCGCGGGCTGACGATGCCGCAGATCGACGAGCTTCGCTCCCGTCTGCTCGAGTCCGGCGCACGCTTCACGGTCGTGAAGAACACGCTGACGCGGCGGGCGGCCGAGGCCGCCGGAGCCGATGCGCTGCTGGCCCTGCTCGAGGGCCCGAGCGCGATCGCGTTCCTCGAGGCCGACGGCGACATGGTCGCTGCGGCGAAGGCGCTCGCCGATATGGCGCGCGACTCGAAGATCCTCGCCATCCGCGGCGGCATCATGCAGGGCCGCTCGGTCACGGCCGAGGAGGTCGAGACCCTCGCCAAGCTGCCACCGATCGACGTGCTGCGCGGCCAGGTCCTCGGTGCCATCGTGGCGCCGCTCACGGCGTTCCTGGGCCTCATGACCGCGCCGCTGCAGAGCCTGCACGGCCTGATCGACGCCCGGATCGAGCAGCTCGGCGGCGCCGAGGCAGAAGCACCGGTCGAAGCCGCAGCTGCGGAGCCCGAGGCGGCCGAGCCCGAGGCGGCACCGGCCGCCGAGGAGACCCCGGCCGAGGAGGCCGAGGCAGCCGAGCCCGAGGCGGACGCCACAGCGTCCGCCGACTCAGAACCTGAAAGCACTGACACAGAGGAGACGGAGTAATGGCAGCAGTTGACGAGATCTTCGAGTCGCTCGGGAAGATGTCCGTGCTCGAGCTGGTCGCGCTGAAGACGAAGATCGAGGACGAGTGGGGCATCACCGCCGCCGCTCCGATGGCGGTCGCCGCCGCGGGTGCGGCTCCGGCCGCCGCCGAGGCGGAGGAGAAGACGTCGTTCGACGTCGTCCTCACCGGCGCCGGCCAGCAGAAGATCCAGGTGATCAAGGTCGTGCGCGCGGTCACCGGTCTCGGCCTGAAGGAGGCGAAGGACCTCGTCGACTCGGCTCCGAAGCCGGTCAAGGAGGGCATCGCCCAGGACGAGGCGGACGCGATCAAGGCCCAGCTCGAGGAGGCAGGCGCCAGCGTCGAGCTGAAGTAGGCTCCTCCCGGTTGACAGCCTGATGCAGCGAGGGGCGCCCACGGGCGCCTTTCGCCTGTTCATGGGGCGTCTTTCGCGTTTTACCCACCCCTTACACGGCGTGGCGCAAGAGGCGCGTGACCCCGGCATCTAGCTCAAGACACCCCGGAAGGAGATCGAGTGAAGCTCAGAATCGTGCTGTTGGTGCTCGTCGGCGCTGCTGGAGTGGGGGCGTCGATCGCCCTCGCCGACTCGGGCAAGCACGGCCACAACAGGTCGACGTCGACGTCGACGGCCACCACCGGAACCTCGACGACACCGTCGTGCCAGCGGGCCGCCGTCGTCGGCACCGCTTCGCCGCAGACCTTCACCGTCACCGTGAAGAAGGTCGGCGGGCACAGCTCGCTGGCGCCGGGCCAGGTCGTGACCGTCACCGTCGGCGGAGCCGGCCAGACCGTGTGGGTCGGCGCAACCGGCTGCCTGACGGGCTCGTCCCTCGCCGCCCGCGGGGCCGAGGTCCGCGCCATGTCGACGAGGCCGACCACGACCACGTCGTCGACGACGACCTCGACGACGACCACCGGTACCACCACGACCACGCACCGCCACCATCACGGCCACCACTAGGCCGCAGACTTCCGCCGGGGCGACCCGGCGGAGACGGACGGGGCCCTGACGGCACCGTTGAAGGGAGGCGCCGGTTCATCCGGCGTCTCCCCTTCGTTTTGACCGCGAAATTGCCCCCAAACGGGCCTCTGGACGGATCCGCACGGGCGCGCTACCCTTCGAGCGGCATACCGGCGGACAGCCGCGGGCTTTGCTTGCGGTAAAGGGGTCTGTTCCGGTACCCTGACGGGTTGCGCCGACGTTCCGCTCGTCCGCGCATTCCCGCATGCCGAGATCCGCCTGATTTCGCTCGTCCCCCAAGGGAGGCTTTTTCTTTGACCACCAAGGTCGCTTCGCCCCGCGCGCGTAAGTCGTTTTCCCGTCTAGAACACGTACTCGACCTCCCCAACCTGATCGATATCCAGAAGGCGTCGTTCGCCTGGTTCCTCGACGAGGGCCTGCGCGAGACCATCGACGACATCTCGCCGATCGAGGACTACACCGGTTCGCTGGCGGTCGAGTTCGGCAATTACGTCTTCGGTGAGCCGCAGTTCTCCATCAAGGAGTGCCGCGAGAAGGACCTCACCTACCAGGCGCCGCTCTCGATGACCGTCCGGTTCGTGAACAAGGACACGGGCGAGATCCGCGAGCAGACGGTCTTCATGGGGGACTTCCCGATGATGACCGACTTCGGCACCTTCATCATCAACGGCACCGAGCGCGTCATCGTCACGCAGCTCGTCCGTTCGCCGGGCGCCTATCTGATGGAGCCGAAGGACCCGACGAAGCAGGTCTTCACGGCCAACCTGATGCCGAGCCGCGGCTCGTGGCTCGAGCTGGAGATCGACAAGAAGGGCGTCGTCTACGCCCGCATCGACCGCAAGCGCAAGCTGCCGATCACGACGCTGCTCCGTGCGCTTCCCGCCGAGGACCCGACGACCGGCTTCGCGCTCGACACGTCGACGAACGAGGCGATCCTCGCCCTGTTCGACAACTCGTCGTACATCGTCAACACCCTCGAGAAGGACCCCTCCACGCGGGAGGAGGAGGCGCTGATCGAGGTCTTCAAGAAGCAGCGCCCCGGTGAGCCGCCGACGCTCGACAACGCGCGGAACCTCCTGCGGGCTCTCTTCTTCGATCCCAAGCGCTACGACCTGACGAAGGTCGGCCGCTACAAGCTGAACCAGCGGCTCGGCGTCGGCGTCCCGGAGGACACACGCGTCCTCACCACCGAGGACATCGTCGCGCTCGTCCGGAAGCTCGTGGCCATGCCGGTCATGCTCGGCGTGCCCGAGGACTCGAAGGACTTCGCCGCCGACGCCATCGCCATGCCGCGGGCGCCGATCGCCGCGGAGCTCGACGAGTACGAGCACTTCGGCAACCGCCGCCTCCGCACGGTCGGCGAGCTGATCCAGGAGGCGTTCCGGGTCGGCCTCTACCGCATGGAGCGCGTCGTCCGCGAGCGGATGACGACGGAGGACGTCGACACGATCACGCCGCAGACGATCATCAACATCCGTCCGGTCGTGGCCGCGCTGAAGGAGTTCTTCGGCTCCTCGCAGCTGTCGCAGTTCATGGACCAGACGAACTCGCTCGCCGGCCTGACGCACCGCCGGCGCCTCTCGGCGCTCGGCGCGGGCGGCCTCACGCGTGAGCGCGCGCCGATCGAGGTGCGCGACGTGCACCCGACCCACTACGGCCGCATGTGCCCGATCGAGACCCCGGAAGGCCCGAACATCGGCCTGATCGGCTACCTCGCCTCGTACGCGACCGTGTCCGAGTTCGGCTTCGTGCAGACGCCGTACCGGAAGGTCGTGGGCGGCAAGGTCACAGACGAGATCGTCTACCTCGACGCCGTCGAGGAGTCGCGCTTCACCATCGCGCAGGCGACCGCGGAGCAGGACAAGACGGGCAAGCTGCTCGGCGACGCGGTGCTCTGCCGCTCGGCCGAGGGCGAGGCCGTGACCGCGCCGCCGAAGGCGGTCGAGTTCATGGACGTGGCGCCGGCGCAGATCGTGTCGGTGTCGACCGCGCTGATCCCGTTCCTGGAGCACAACGACGCGAACCGCGCGCTGATGGGCGCGAACATGCAGCGGCAGGCCGTTCCGCTGCTGATCCGCCAGGCGCCGCTCGTCGGCACCGGCCTCGAGTACCGCGCGGCGGTCGACTCGGGCGACGTCGTCGTCGCGCAGCACGCCGGCACGATCGTCGACGTCGACGCCGACAAGGTCGTCGTCGAGACGAAGGACGGCCGCGACGAGTACACGATGACGAAGTTCATGCGCTCGAACCAGGGCACGCTGATCCATCACAAGCCGGTCGTGCTCCTGAACGACAAGGTGAAGGCGGGCCAGGTGCTCGCCGACGGCAGCTCGACCGACGCGGGCGAGCTCGCGCTCGGCGCCAACCTGCTCGTCGCCTTCATGCCGTTCGAGGGCTACAACTTCGAGGACGCGATCGTCCTCAGCGAGCGGATCGTCAAGGACGACATCCTCTCGTCGATCCACATCCACGAGTACGAGGTGGACGCGCGGTCGACGAAGCTCGGCGACGAGGAGATCACGCGGGACATCCCGAACCGCTCGGAGGAGTCGCTGTCGCAGCTCGACGAGCGCGGCGTCGTCCGCATCGGCGCCGAGGTGGGGGCGGGCGACCTGCTCGTCGGCAAGGTCACGCCGAAGGGCGAGACCGAGCTCACCGCCGAGGAGAAGCTGATCCGCGCCATCTTCAAGGAGAAGGCCCGCGAGGTGCGCGACACCTCGCTGAAGGTGCCGCACGGCGAGGGCGGCGTCGTCATCGACGTGAAGACGTTCTCACGCGACGGCGGCGACGACCTGAGCCCCGGCGTGAACGAGCTCGTCCGCGTCTACGTGGCGACGAAGCGCAAGATCGCCGAGGGCGACAAGCTCGCCGGCCGCCACGGCAACAAGGGCGTCATCTCGAAGATCGTCCCCGAGGAGGACATGCCGTTCCTCCCGGACGGGCGTCCCGTGGACATCGTGCTCAACCCGCTCGGCGTGCCGAGCCGGATGAACATCGGCCAGGTGCTGGAGACGCACCTCGGCTGGGCGGCGGCGCACGGCGTCTTCGCCGAGGAGGGCTCAGAGAACGGCGGTGTGGACTGGAAGCACCGGCGGCAGATCATCGCCGCGCCGAACCCGTCGCCGGTGGCGACGCCGGTGTTCGACGGCGCGACGCCGGACGACGTGGATGAGGCGCTGATCGAGTACGTGCACCAGAACCCGGACTCGCCGGTCCAGTTCGTGATCGACGAGAAGCGTCCGGTCGGCCGCAAGTGCTCGGGCAAGGTGCAGCTCTACAACGGGCGCACCGGCGAGCCGTTCGAGCAGAAGGTCACGGTCGGCTACATGTACATCCTGAAGCTGCTCCACCTCGTGGACGACAAGATCCACGCGCGGAGCACCGGCCCGTACTCGCTCGTCACCCAGCAGCCGCTGGGCGGCAAGGCGCAGTTCGGCGGCCAGCGCTTCGGCGAGATGGAGGTGTGGGCGCTCGAGGCGTACGGAGCGGCCTACACGCTGCAGGAGATGCTCACGATCAAGTCCGACGACACGGTCGGGCGCGTGAAGGCATACGAGGCGATCGTCAAGGGCGAGAACATCGCCGAGCCGTCGATCCCCGAGTCCTTCAAGGTGCTGCTGAAGGAGATGCAGTCCCTGGCGCTCGACGTCCACGTCCTGTCGGACGAGGGCCGCGAGGTCGAGGTGCGCGAGGAGGAGGACGAGCTGCTGCGCGCGGCGGAGGAGCTCGGCATCGACCTCTCGCCCGGCTCGCTCCGCGCGGTCGCCCGCGAGCAGACGGCGGAAGAGGTCGAGGAGGGACAGGAGCGCGTCGACACCGACGGCGAGCTTGCCCTGCCGGCCGACGAGTCCCTCGGCGACGTCGACGACGTCGAGGTGACCGAAGAGGCGGAAGCCGAGGAGGAGGCCGAAGCAGAAGTCGGCCCGCTCGGCGACGTGGACCTTGTTGATCTTGAACTCGAAGACTGAATAGGGGCTGAGGAGACACTTGATCGACATCAATGAATTCGATGCGATTCGGATCGGGCTTGCCTCGAGCAAGCAGATCCGCGACTGGTCCTCCGGCGAGGTCACCAAGCCGGAGACGATCAACTACCGCACGCTGAAGCCGGAGCGCGACGGCCTGTTCTGCGAGCGCATCTTCGGTCCGACCCGGGACTGGGAGTGCTACTGCGGGAAGTACAAGCGCGTCCGCTACAAGGGCATCATCTGCGAGCGCTGCGGCGTCGAGGTGACGCGCCAGAAGGTGCGTCGCGAGCGCATGGGTCATATCGACCTGGCCGCGCCCGTGTCGCACATCTGGTTCTTCAAGGGTGTGCCGAGCCGCATCGGCTACCTGCTCGACATCGCCCCGCGCGAGCTGGAGAAGGTCCTCTACTTCGCCGCGTCGATCGTCACCGCGGTCGACAACGAGAAGCGGGCGCAGGACCTCAACGCGCTCGAGGACCAGGTCAAGTCCGAGTCCGCCCGGATCGACGTCGACCGCGACGAGGCGCTCGCCGCGCTCGAGGACCGTCTCGCCCGCCGGCGCGAGTACTTCGCCAAGGGCAAGGAGCGGAACTTCGACGAGGACGACGACTTCTGGGCCCGCGGCCTGTCCAACTGGGCCGAGGAGCAGGCGCTCCCGACCCTCGAGGACGCACGCGGTCTCGTCAGCGGCCTCTTCGTCGAGCTCGTCGGCCAGATCACGACCGAGGACTCGAAGAAGATCCGCGAGCTCGTCCGCAACGCCGCCATCCGCGACGACCGCCGGCTGACGCCGCGCGAGCTGGAGCAGGTCGCGACCGCAGCGGAGCAGATCCTCGCCGCCATCGCCCCGCTCGAGAAGGACCTGACGAAGGCGACCGGCGCCAAGAAGGGCGCGATCACGAAGCACATCCATCGCGTGGTCGACAGCCTCGTCGAGGGCACCGAGGTCCACGAGGACGACACGGCGCTGGTCGCCGGCGTCGACCCGAAGAACCTCGAGAAGGCGCGCGACCTCGGCGCCGGGCTGCTGGCCGACACGATCAACGCCGCCGAGGAGGACAGCGACATCCGCGAGCTGGCGAACGACCTCTGCCTGCGCACGGACGGACGCATCCAGAAGGAAGACCTCGACGCGATCATCCAGTGGGCGCTGAAGGTCCGCGAGATGTACCTCGACATCGAGTCTCGCCGCGAGGACGCGCGCGAGGCCGCGGTCGACTCGGTGCGCAGGCTCGAGCAGACGTGGACGCTGTTCCGCGAGCTGGAGCCGAAGCTGATCGTCAACGACGAGCAGATCTTCCGCGAGCTCAAGGACCGGTTCGGCTCGCCGTACGGGTTCGGCGTCTACTTCCGCGGAGGCATGGGAGCGGAGGCGATCCGCGACCTGCTCAAGGACCTCGACCTCACCGCCGAGGCGATCCTGCTCCGCGAGACGATCCGCACCGGCAAGGGCCAGAAGCAGCAGCGCGCGATCAAGCGGCTGAAGGTGGTCTCGGCGTTCGTCACCTCGGAGAACAAGCCCGAGTGGATGGTGCTGGAGGCCGTGCCGGTGATCCCGCCGGAGCTGCGCCCGATGGTCCAGCTCGACGGCGGCCGCTTCGCCACGTCGGACCTGAACGACCTCTACCGGCGCGTGATCAACAGGAACAATCGTCTGAAGCGGCTCCTGGATCTCGGTGCGCCGGAAATCATCGTCAACAACGAGAAGCGGATGCTGCAGGAGGCCGTCGACGCGCTGTTCGACAACGGCCGCCGCGGCCGCGCCGTCACCGGCCCGGGCAACCGGCCGCTGAAGTCGCTCTCCGACATGCTCAAGGGCAAGCAGGGCCGGTTCCGCCAGAACCTGCTCGGCAAGCGCGTCGACTACTCCGGCCGCTCGGTGATCGTCGCCGGCCCGCACCTGAAGCTGCACCAGTGCGGCCTGCCGAAGCTGATGGCGCTCGAGCTGTTCAAGCCGTTCATCATGAGCCGGCTCGTCGAGCGCAAGATCGTCCAGAACATCAAGGCGGCCAAGCGGCACGTCGACCAGATGCAGGGCGAGGTCTGGGACATCCTCGAGGAGGTCATCCAGGAGCATCCGGTTCTGCTGAACCGCGCTCCGACGCTGCACCGCCTCGGCATCCAGGCGTTCGAGCCGACCCTCGTCGAGGGCAAGGCGATCCAGGTGCATCCGCTCGTCTGCCACGCGTTCAACGCCGACTTTGACGGCGACCAGATGGCGGTGCACGTTCCGCTGTCGGCCGAGGCGCAGGCCGAGGCGCGGATCCTGATGCTCTCGGCGAACAACATCCTCTCGCCGGCATCGGGCCGCGCGCTCGCAACGCCGACGCAGGACATGGTGCTCGGGTCGTACTACCTGACCTACTCGAACCTGAACTTCGACGAGCTCGCGGTGGAGACGATGGACCCGCGGCCGAAGCGGTTCCGCACCGAGGAGGAGGTCGAGTTCGCGCTCGACGCGAAGCAGATCACGCTGCAGCAGCCGATCGAGTACCTGTGGGAGGGCGAGCTGATCCTCACCACCTCCGGCCGCGTGATCTTCAACGCAGAGGTCGACCGCGCGCTGCGCGAGGCGGTCGGCGAGCTCCAGGGCGAGTACACGACGTACCACGACTTCATCAACCGGACGCTCTCGAAGAAGGAGCTGGGCGAGTTCATCTCGACGCTCGTCGACGAGTACGGCGCCCACACGGTCGCCGTCGTGCTCGACACGATCAAGGAGCTCGGCTTCCACTACGGGACGAAGGCAGGCGTGACGATCTCGAAGAACGACATCGTCATCCCGCCCGACAAGGAGACCATCCTCGCCGAGTACGAGGAGCGGGTCGCGAAGGTCGAGCAGGCGTACGAACACGGGCTCATCACCGAGTCCGAGCGGCACGAGTCGATCGTCAACATCTGGACGGAGGCGACCGACCGCGTCGCCGACGCGATGACCGACAACCTGAACGAGCTGAACCCGATCTACATGATGGCCAACTCGGGAGCCCGCGGCTCGTTCACGCAGCTGCGTCAGCTCGCCGGGATGCGCGGCCTGATGGCGAATCCGAAGGGCGAGATCATCGAGCGCCCGATCAAGGCCAACTTCATGGAAGGCCTGTCGGTGCTCGAGTACTTCATCTCGACGCACGGAGCCCGCAAGGGCCTCGCCGACACGGCGCTCCGCACGGCCGACTCGGGCTACCTGACGCGGCGTCTCGTCGACGTCTCGCAGGACGTGATCATCCGCGAGGAGGACTGCGGCACCGCCGACTACGTCGAGCTGCCGCTGTTCACCGCCGGACGGCCTGAACAAGAGCATCACCTCCCGGATCCTCGCCGAGGACATCTACAAGCCGCTGGCGTCGGGTCGGCCGGGCAAGACGATGATCGCCGAGGCGAAGGAAGAGATCACGATGCCGCGCCTGCGCGAGATCGTGGAGGCGCTCGGCGAGTTCGCCGAGGACTTCGTCATGCCGGTGCGCTCGGTGCTGAAGTGCGCCGCGCAGACCGGCGTGTGCCAGGCCTGCTACGGCACGTTCCTCGCCACCGGCGAGATGTCGGAGATCGGCGACGCGGTCGGCATCATCGCCGCGCAGTCGATCGGCGAGCCGGGCACGCAGCTGACGATGCGGACCTTCCACACGGGCGGCATCGCCGGCGCCGACATCACCCACGGCCTCCCGCGCGTCGTCGAGATCTTCGAGGCGCGGAACCCGAAGGGCGCCGCCCAGCTCGCGGAGATCGGCGGCACCGTCGCGATCGAGGAGACGGAGCGGCAGATCAAGCTCACGATCCTCCCCGCCGGCGGGAACGAGGAGGAGGAGAAGTCGTACACCGTTCCGCGCCGCACGCGGCTGCTCGTCGCGCACGGCCAGGTGGTGGAGGCCGGGGACGCCCTGCACGAGGGCTCGATCAACCCGGCCGATCTGCTGCGCCTGAAGGGCTACACGGCGATCGAGCTGTACCTCGTGGACGAGGTGCAGAAGGTCTACAAGTCCCAGGGCGTCGAGATCCACGACAAGCACATCGAGCTGATCGTCCGCCAGATGCTGAAGAAGGTGCGCGTCGACAACGCCGGCAACACCGACCTGCTGCCGGGCCAGCTCGTGGACAAGCTCGTGCTCGACCGCGAGAACGCCCGCGTCAAGAAGGCGAAGAAGGAGCTGGCGACGTCCGAGCCGCTGATCCTCGGGATCACGAAGGCGTCGCTCGCGACGGAGTCGTTCCTCTCGGCCGCCTCCTTCCAGGAGACGACGAAGGTGCTGACCGACGCGGCGATCGAGGGCAAGGTCGACCGGCTGCTCGGCCTGAAGGAGAACGTCATCATCGGGAAGCTGATCCCGGCGGCGACGGGGCTGAAGCGGTACCGCTCGATCGAGATCGGCCCGTCCGACTCGGTGCCGGTGACCGCCTACAAGCGGCCCGAGACCGAGGAGCAGCTGCTCGCCGCTCTCGAGGAGATCGGTACGGACGGCGGCGACGGTCTGGCCGGGCTCGGTCTCGACTTCGCCGTCGAGGAGGACGCCGGCAACGGCCGCCCGACGACCGAGGCGGAGGAAGTGCCGGAGGTCGACTCGCCGCTCGACTCCGAGTAGCGCGGGATCCGTAAGCGTGACGTAAAGAGGGCGGCCGGCCGGCCGCCCTCTTTGCTACACAGGTCTGGGGCGTTGTGAAGACCTTTGCAGGAGTCATCCTCGTGTGCGCCGCGGCGCTCGTCTGTGCCGCGACTCCGGCGCACGCGGCCACCCGCCAGCCCGCGCCGTACGCGGGCCAGTGCGGCCTCCCGGTGACGCAGCCGATCTGGGCCGAGTTCGGCTGGCCGACGGATGCGTTCAACGCGATCCTCGGCAAGCCGGGCATCGTCGTGGGGGCGTCGAGCGGCGCCTACCCGGCGACGATGCGCACGGCCGGTGCGGCCACCGTCTACTTCGACCTCAACTTCAACAAGCGGATCGGCACGACGACGAAGCCGGTCGCTCCGTCGCTGATGTCGGCGAAGGCGCAGAGCCTGTTCACGTTCGCCGTCGCGCAGACGGGGTGTGCGACGCCGGTGATCGTGCTGAACGAGCTGTCGGGCGCGAACCTCGTCACGCCGTGGTCCGACAACAACGCGCAGTACCGGCAGAACGCGCTGGCGTTCGTGCAGGATCTCGCCTCGCTGGGAGCGCACCCGGTGCTGCTCGTCGCGACGCGTCCGTATACCGGCGGCGACGCCGCCGTGTGGTGGCAGCAGGTGGCCGCGTCGGCGGAGATCGTGCGCGAGTCGTACGTCTCCGCGACCGCGACCTGGAAGTCCGGCCCGATCCTCGGCAACCGGAATCTGCGCACGACCTACCGGCAGGCGGTGGCGGACTTCACCTCGATTGGGATCGCGTCGAACAAGGTCGGGCTGATGATCAGCTTCGCCACCACGAAGGGCTTCGGCGGCCGCAACGGCCTCGAGCCGGCGGAGGCGTGGTACCAGGTGGCGAAGTGGCAGGAGCTGGCGGTGCAGCAGGTGGCCGCCGAGATGGGGATCGCGTCGGTCTGGTCGTGGGGCTGGGGCGAGTGGAACGTTGCCGAGCAAGACCCGGACAAGCCGTACGCGATGTGCGCGTGGCTGTGGGCGAGGTCGCCGGCGCTGTGCGACGCGCCGAAGGCGATCGGTTCCGACTTCGACGCGTCGCGGACGGAGGGTCAGCTCAGCCTGCTCTCGGCCGGGACGCAGTGCCTGATCGGGACCACCGCTCTCTCCAACGCGGCGATCCTGCAGCTGCAGCGGCTGACCGGCGACCGCGACACCGCCTACAGCGCGCTGTACGAACGGCTGGTCGAGTCGGCGCAGGAGCCGGTGTCGCTGACGGACGTGCTCGCGGCGGAGCGGGCGGTGATCGACCAGAGCTTCGGCGGCAGCCGCGCGGCGTACGTGACCGCGCTGGCGCGGGCGCACGCGAGCGTGACCGTCGCGCGCGGGATTCTCGGCGATCAGTTGCGGCAGGCGCGGATCGAGCAGACGCTCGCCGCGCCGGCGCCGTCGGCGGCCGATCTCCAGACCTTCTACACCTCCTATCCGGACCTGTCGGCGAGGCTCGTGCAGGCGAAGCCGTCGCCGGCGTGGCTCGGCAGCAAGCCGCAGGGGTTCGCCATCTCCGAGGTCGCGCCGGACCGCCTGTTCGCGATCGCGACGGGCAAGAAGGCCGTCGTCCGCACGAGCGAAGGCGTCTACACGGTGAAGGCGCTCGCCGACGCGCTTCCGCTCGGAGCCGTGCCGTTCAGCCGGGCGAAGCCGGCGATCGCGGCGGCGCTCCGCCAGTTCGCCCGCGGCCTCGCGTTCGAGAAGTGGACGGTCGCGCGACAGCACGGCGCGCTCAACACCGCCGTCTGCGCGAAGGACGACCTGCCGCAACCGGCGGCGATCGACCTGACGCAGTACCTGCCGTTCCTCCGCCTCGGCTAGAGAGGCCGCGCAGATCCGGTCAGCCTTCCGTATCCGGGCCTGGCCCCAGTCGTTCGGCAACAGCGGGACGCCACGCACTGTGCCGGTTCCCCACACGGAGGCCGGGGCCAGGCCCCGTTACGGAGTCGCTACGACTTCGTAACGGCGGTCGCACGACTCGGCCGAACGCCTACGCGCTGACCGCCTGGCCCTTGCCGGCTTCTTTCGCCCGGTAGAGGGCTTCGTCCGCCCGCTCGAAGAAGGCGACGGAGTCGTCGCCCGCCTGGAGATCGGCGAGGCCCGCGGAGAGCCGGAGGCGGCCGGCCCCGCCGATCGGCCGGTCGGAGACGACGCTCTGGATCCGGGCGTACAGCCGCTGCGCATCCGGGAGCCCGGACTCCGGCAGGATCACGGCGAACTCGTCGCCGCCGACGCGGCAGGCGATGTCGGCGCTGCGGACGACGTCGCGGACGCGCTCGGCCGCCTCGGCCAGCACCGCGTCGCCGGCGAGGTGGCCGATGCGGTCGTTCACGTCCTTGAAGTCGTCGAGGTCGAAGACGATCAAGGCGGCCTTGCGGTTGTAGCGGTGCGCGCGCGCGACCTCGCGCGCGAGCGTCTCGTGGAAGTAGCGCCGGTTGTGCAGTCCCGTCAGCCCGTCGAGGTCGGCGAGCTGTCGCGCCTCGCGGAAGCGGCGCGCGTTCTCGATCGCCGGGCCGGCCCGGAGGGCGAGCTCCTCGAGCCGCCGCACGTCGTCGTCTTCGAACCGCCGTCCCGCCGTGCGCGTGAACACGGTGAGGTAGCCGGCGCGGCCACCGTCGTCGGAGAGCGGGACGGCGAGGCCGCTGTGCACGAGCTCCTCCTCCGGCAGGCCGTCGGGGTAGCGGTAGACGATCTCGATCGAGCGCGCGGGCCGGTTGCCCGGCGGCCCGGCCACCGCCTGGCGCTCCGCCTCCTCGGCGGACAGGCCCAGCGTGGCCACGATCGGCTTGTCGTGGCTCTCCAGGCGGATCATGGCCGCGTCGCAGCCGGGCAGCTTGCCGGCCGCCTCGAGCGTCCGCGCCAGCACCTCGTCCAGGTCGATCGAGCCCGCGATCTCGCCCAGGAAGCGGCTTCGGCGGCCCTCCTCCTCGGCCCGGTCGACCGCCCCGGCGAGCTCCTGGGCCAGCTCGTCCATGCGGAACTCGAGCGTCCGCACGACCTCGTCGACGCGGTCGTCGGCCCGGCGCTGGGAGCGGCGTACGAGCACGACGAGCAGAACTGCGAGGAGCAGAACGCAGGCGCCGAACGCCACCGCTATGCCGATGTCCACGTGCGTCACGCAGGGAACCCGAGACGAGAGAGCGCAGATCCACCGGCCGCAGCCGGACCCGTCCCACTGTAAATGGGTAGGCCGGTCGAAGCTATCCCGGCGGCGCACTTTTCCGCTCGCGAAGCGGGTTTGACGCTCACCTGGACCTCCGCTACCATGCCGCAGGCGGTTGGCAGGGGCTCGACCCCTTCCGGCCGTATCTTTGTGAAAGGGAGAAACCGCACGTCATGCCGACCGTGAATCAGCTCGTCCGGAAGGGCCGCAAGGCTCCCCAGGCGAAGACCAAGACGCCCGCGCTCGCCGGCTCGCCGCAGAAGCGCGGCGTCTGCACGCGCGTGTACACGACCACGCCGAAGAAGCCGAACTCGGCTCTCCGCAAGGTCGCCCGCGTCCGGCTGACGAACGGCATGGAGATCGGCGCCTACATCCCCGGCGAGGGCCACAACCTGCAGGAGCACTCGGTCGTGCTCGTGCGCGGCGGCCGCGTCAAGGATCTCCCGGGCTTCCGCTACAAGATCATCCGCGCCGCGCTCGACACGGGCGGCGTCGCGGATCGCAAGCAGGCGCGCTCGAAGTACGGCGCCAAGAAAGGCTCCTGATGCCGCGCCGAGGAGAAGTCCAGGTGCGGCCGGTCGAGGCCGACTCCGTCTACGGGTCGCCGCTCGTCACCCAGGTGATCAACAAGGTCATGCTCGACGGCAAGAAGTCGATCGCCGAGCAGATCGTCTATTCGGCGCTCGACACGGTGAGCGCGAAGACCGGCAAGCCGCCCGTCGAGGCGCTGGAGCAGGCCGTGAAGACGGTCACGCCGGTGCTCGAGGTGCGCGGCCGCCGCGTCGGCGGTGCGAACTACCAGGTGCCCGTCGAGGTGCCGCAGCGCCGCGCCCGCACGCTCGCCGTGCGCTGGCTCGTGACGTATGCGCGCGAGCGCCGCGAGAAGGGCATGAGCACGAAGCTGGCCAACGAGATTCTCGACGCGCTCAATCAGCAGGGCGGCGCGTTCAAGCGCAAGGACGACGTCTACCGGATGGCGCAGGCCAACAAGGCCTTTGCGCACTACCGCTGGTAGACCAGGGAAGAAGGAACACACTTTGAGCACGAAGACAACAGAAACAGGCGTCGCGCTCGATCGCGTCCGGAACATCGGGATCATGGCCCACATCGATGCGGGCAAGACCACGACGACCGAGCGGATCCTCTACTACACCGGTCGCACTCACAAGATCGGCGAGGTGCACGACGGCGCGGCGACGATGGACTGGATGGCCCAGGAGCAGGAGCGGGGCATCACGATCACGTCGGCTGCGACGACGGCGTTCTGGCGCGACTATCGCATCAACATCATCGATACGCCCGGGCACGTGGACTTCACTGTCGAGGTGGAGCGGAGCCTGCGCGTCCTCGACGGCGCCATCGCCGTCTTCGACGCAGTGGCCGGTGTCCAGCCGCAGTCGGAGACCGTCTGGCGCCAGGCCGACAAGTACAAGGTGCCGCGCATCGCGTTCATCAACAAGATGGACCGCACCGGCGCGAACTTCTTCGCCTCCGTGCAGTCGATGCGCGACCGGCTCGGCGCCAACCCGGTGCCGGTGCAGATTCCGATCGGCGCCGAGGACAACTACCGCGGCGTCGTTGACCTCGTCGAGATGCAGGCCGTGATCTACAAGGACGACCTCGGCCAGGAGTTCGACGTGACCGAGATCCCCGCCGAGCTCGCCGAGCAGGCGCACGAGTACCACCACCAGCTGATCGACGTCATCTCGCACTTCGACGACGAGGTGCTCGAGGCGTACATCGAGGACGAGGGCTCCGTCACGCCGGACATGATCAGGCGCGCCGTCCGCGCGGCCACGATCGCCGACGAGATCACGCCGGTGCTGCTCGGCTCCGCGTTCAAGAACAAGGGCGTGCAGCCCCTGCTCGACGCGGTGATCGACTACCTGCCGAGCCCGCTCGACGTGCCGCCGATGATCGGCATCGACCCGAAGACCGAGCAGGAGATCGAGCGGCTGCCGTCGACCGACCAGCCGTTCTCGGCGCTCGCCTTCAAGGTCATGTCCGACCCGTACGTCGGCAAGCTGACGTACTTCCGCGTCTACTCCGGGAAGATCAAGGCGGGCGACCGCGTCCTGAACACGACCACCGGCAAGACGGAGCGCATCGGCCGCATCCTCCAGATGCACGCGAACCACCGCGAGGAGCGCGAGGAGATCATGGCCGGCGAGATCGCCGCCGGCGTCGGCCTCAAGTCCACGACGACGGGCGATACGCTTGCCGCCGAGAACGCGCCGATCGTCCTCGAGTCGATGACCTTCCCCGAGCCCGTCATCCAGGTCGCGGTCGAGCCCAAGTCGAAGGCGGACCAGGACAAGCTGGGCGCCGGCCTCGCACGCCTCGCCGAGGAGGATCCGACCTTCCGGGTCTCATCCGACGAGGAGACCGGCCAGACGCTGATCGGCGGCATGGGCGAGCTCCACCTCGAGATCATCGTCGACCGGCTGAAGCGCGAGTTCAACGTCGACGCGAACGTCGGGCGCCCGCAGGTCGCGTACCGCGAGACCGCCGGCAAGCCGGTGGAGAACATCCGCGAGAAGTTCGTCCGCCAGACCGGCGGCTCGGGCCAGTACGCCGACGTGGTGATCAGCCTCACGCCGCGCGAGCCGGGCGCCGGCTACGAGTTCTCCGACAAGATCACCGGCGGCAAGATCCCGAAGGAATACATCCCGGCGGTGAACGCGGGCATCACGGAGGCAATGGACTCCGGGGTCCTCGCGGGCTACCCGGTCGTGGACATCGGCATCGAGCTGACCGACGGGTCGTACCACGAGGTCGACTCGAGCGAGCGCGCCTTCAAGATCGCCGGCTCGATGGCGTTCAAGGAAGCGCTGAAGCGCTCCAAGCCGAAGCTGCTCGAGCCCGTGATGGCGGTCGAGGTGACGACGCCCGAGGACTACCTCGGCGACGTGATGGGCAACCTCAACAGCCGCCGCGGACGCATCGAGTCGATGAATCCCCTGGGCAACGCCCAGATCATCAAGGCGAGCGTCCCGCTGTCGGAGATGTTCGGGTATGCGACCGACCTGCGCTCGATGACGCAGGGTCGCGCCGATTTCACCATGCAGTTCGATCGGTACGAGGAAGTGCCTTCGTCGATCGCCAGCGAGATCATCGACGCTGGTTCCAACTAGGACCGAAGAGGAGATCAGGGAGCCACTTATGGCCAAGCAGAAGTTCGAGCGCACGAAGCCGCACGTCAACGTCGGCACCATCGGTCACATCGACCACGGCAAGACGACGCTGACCGCCGCCATCACGAAGGTGCTGTCCGAGAGCGGGACCGGCACCGCCGCGACGTCTTTCGACGACATCGACAAGGCTCCGGAGGAGCGGCAGCGCGGCATCACGATCAACACCGCGCACGTCGAGTACGAGACGGCGAACCGGCATTACGCGCACGTCGACTGCCCGGGGCACGCCGACTACATCAAGAACATGATCACGGGCGCCGCCCAGATGGACGGCGCGATCCTCGTGGTCTCGGCCGCAGACGGCCCGATGCCGCAGACGCGCGAGCACATCCTGCTCGCCCGCCAGGTGCAGGTGCCGGCGATCGTCGTCGCGCTGAACAAGGCGGACATGGTCGACGACCCCGAGCTGCTCGAGCTCGTCGAGATGGAGGTGCGCGAGCTCCTCTCCCGCTACGAGTTCCCCGGCGACGACGTTCCGGTCATCCAGGTCTCGGCGCTGAAGGCGCTCGAGGGCGACGCGGAGTGGACGCCGAAGATCCTCGAGCTGATGGAGGCGGTCGACTCCTACATCCCGGAGCCGGTCCGCGACGTGGACAAGCCGTTCCTGATGCCGATCGAGGACGTGTTCACGATCACCGGCCGCGGCACCGTCGTGACCGGCCGCATCGAGCAGGGCCAGTGCAAGGTCGGCGACGAGGTCGAGGTCATCGGCATCCATCCGGAGACGACGAAGACGGTCGTCACCGGTCTCGAGATGTTCCTCAAGACCCTCGACTACGCGCAGGCCGGCGACAACGCCGGTGCGCTCCTCCGCGGAATCAAGCGCGAGGAGGTCGAGCGCGGCCAGGTCGTCGCGAAGCCGGGCTCGATCACGCCGCACACGCACTTCAAGGCCGAGGTCTACGTGCTGTCCAAGGACGAGGGTGGCCGCCATACGCCGTTCTTCAACGGCTACCGGCCGCAGTTCTACTTCCGGACGACGGACGTGACCGGGTCGATCAAGCTGCCGGAGGGCCAGGAGATGGTCATGCCGGGCGACAACACCAACATGGAGATCGAGATGATCCAGCCGATCGCGATGGATCAGGGTCTCCGTTTCGCAATCCGCGAGGGTGGCCGCACCGTCGGCGCCGGCGCGGTGACCGAGATCATCAAGTAGCACGTCACATCGACTGAGTGAGAGGAGGCGCCGGTGCCACAGCAGAAGATCCGAATCAGGCTGAAGGGTTATGACCACCAGCAGGTGGACAAGTCCGCGAAGGACATCGTGGACACGGCCCAGCGCACCGGCGCCACCATCACCGGTCCCGTTCCGCTGCCCACCGAGAAGAACGTCTACTGCGTGATCCGCTCGCCCTTCAAGGACAAGGACTCGCGGGAGCACTTCGAGGTGCGCACGCACAAGCGGCTGATCGACATCCATTCGCCCACGCCGAAGACGGTCGACTCGCTCATGCGGCTCGACCTCCCGGCCGGCGTCGACATCGAGATCAAGCTGTAGCGATGAAGGGCATTCTCGGCAAGAAGATCGGCATGACCCAGCTCTTCGACGCGGAGAGCGGTTCGGTCACGCCGGTGACGGTGATCCAGGCAGGCCCGTGCCCGGTCGTCGCCGTGCGCACTCCCGACGCCGACGGCTACGAGGCCGTGCAGCTGGCGTGGGAGCTCGTCGCCGAGCGCAAGGTCTCGAAGCCGGAGCGCGGCCACCTCGCCAAGAACGGGGTCGACGGCGCGTACCGGCATCTCGTCGAGTTCCGCGGCCACTTCGCCGAGGCGGTGCAGGGCGAGAACGTCACGGTCGAGATCTTCCAGCCGGGCGACAAGGTGAAGGTCGCCGGCACCTCGATCGGCAAGGGCTTCCAGGGCACGATCAAGCGGCACCGGTTCCACCGCGGCCCGGTCACGCACGGCTCGCACAACGTGCGCGCGCCGGGCTCGATCGGCGCGTCCGCGACGCCGTCGCGCGTGTTCAAGGGCATGAAGATGGCAGGCCGGATGGGCGGCAAGCGCGTCACCCAGACCGGGCTGACCGTGCATGCGATCGACGCCGAGAAGAATCTCCTGCTGATCAAGGGCGCCGTTCCGGGCCCGAAGAACAGCATGGTCGAGATCAGGGAGATGTCGTAGTGGCCGCTCCGAAGGCACCGCTGCTCGATCCCGCCGGCAAGGCGACGAAGGACGTCTCGCTCGAGGCGGCCGTCTTCGGCGTCGAGCTCCGGCCGCACCTCGTGCACGAGGCGGTCCGCGCCGAGCAGAACGCGCAGCGCCAGGGCACGCGCGCGGCGAAGAGCCGCGGCATGGTCGCCGGCGGCCGCGCGAAGCCGTGGCGCCAGAAGGGCACCGGCCGCGCGCGCCAGGGCACGATCCGCGCGCCGCAGTTCACCGGCGGCGGCGTCGCATTCGCGCCCTCGCCTCGCTCGTTCGACCTGAAGGTGAACAAGAAGGCGTTCAAGGCCGCGTTCCGCAGCGCGCTGTCCGATCACGCGCAGGCAGGAACGATCGGCGTCCTCGACGCCGCCGCGTTCGCCACGCCGTCGACGAAGACCGCGTCGTCGCTCCTCGCCGCATGGGGCAAGGACACGCCGACGATCGTCGTCGCGACGGAGGACGAGGCCAATCTCGTCAAGAGCTTCCGCAACCTCGACCGCGTGGTCGTCACGACCCCGTCGGAGCTCGAGGTCACCGCGGTCGTGTGGGCGCGCTCGCTGCTCGTCAGCGAGGCCGCCCTGCCGATCGTCCAGGGGCGGGCGTCATGAGCTTGCACCCCGGCGAAGTCCTGATCGCTCCGATCATCTCGGAGAAGAGCTACAGCCAGATCGCGCTGAACCGCTACACGTTCAAGATCCATCAGGACGCGCACCGGACGCAGGTGCGGCAGGCGGTCGAGGAGCTCTTCGACGTGAAGGTCGTGGCCGTCAACATCATCAAGGTCCAGCCCAAGCCGAAGCGGCGCGGGGCCATCAAGGGCATCCGCCCGGGCTGGAAGAAGGCCGTCGTCCAGCTCAAGGCGGGCGACTCGATCGAGATCTTCGAGGGAGCTCAGCTCTAGTGCCGATCCGCCGATACAAGCCCACGTCGCCCGGCCGCCGCTTCATGTCGGTCTCCACGTTCGAGGAGATCACGAAGACGAAGCCGGAGAAGAGCCTGCTCGAGCCGGTGAACAAGAAGGGCGGCCGCAACAACAACGGCCGCATCACCACGCGCCACCAGGGCGGGGGCCACAAGCGCCGCTACCGCATCATCGACTTCAAGCGCCTGAAGGACGGCGTCCCGGCGAGGGTCGCCGCGATCGAGTACGACCCGAACCGGTCGGCCCGCATCGCGCTGCTGCACTACGCCGACGGGGCGAAGGCGTACATCCTCGCGCCCGCTCAGCTGGTCGTCGGCGCGACGGTGCAGTCCGGACCCGATGCCGACATCAAGGTCGGCAACGCGCTTCCGCTGGAGAACATCCCCACCGGCACGCTCGTCCACAACGTCGAGCTGAAGCCGGGCCAGGGTGCGAAGATGGCGCGCTCCGCCGGCTCGGGCATCCAGCTCGTGGCGAAGGACCAGGGCTACGCCGTGCTCCGCCTGCCGTCCGGCGAGATGCGCCGCGTGCCGCTCACGTGCCGCGCGACCGTCGGCCAGGTCGGCAACGTCGACCACCAGAACATCACCGGCGGCAAGGCGGGCCGGAGCCGCTGGCGCGGCAAGCGCCCGTCGGTGCGCGGCTCGGCGATGAACCCGGTCGACCATCCGCACGGCGGCGGCGAGGGCAAGTCCAAGGGCGGCCGGCATCCGGTCACGCCGTGGGGCGTCCCGACGCTGGGCAAGCGCACGCGCGCGAAGCACAAGGAATCGAACAAGCTGATCGTCCGCGGCCGGCGCCGCGGTAAGGAGGGTCGCCGCTGATGAGCAGGTCGAGCAAGAAAGGCCCGTTCGTGCAGGAGCGGCTGCTGAGCCGCATCCAGGCCATGAACGAGTCCGGACAGAAGAACATGATCCGCACCTGGTCGCGGTCGTCGACGGTCTTCCCGGAGATGGTCGGCCACACGATCGCGGTGCACGACGGCCGCAAGCACGTTCCCGTGTTCGTGAACGAGCAGATGGTCGGACACAAGCTCGGCGAGTTCGCGCCGACGCGGACCTTCCGCGGCCATTCCGGCGACCGAGCCGCAAAGGTGAAGCGGTAGAGATGGCAGTCGTCGAGCAGACCCGCGAGCAGACCGTTCGCGCCCAGGCCAAGTGGGTGCACTCGAGCGCGCGCAAGGCGCGGCTCGTCACCGACCTCATCCGCGGCCGCTCCGTGCCCGAGGCGCGGACGATCCTCGCGTTCTCGCAGCGCGCGGTCGCGCACGACATCGAGAAGGTGCTGCGCTCGGCCGTCGCGAACGCGGAGTCCCGCCCGGACCTGCTCTGGAACGGCGACGACCTGGTCGTCGTCACCGCCTACGCGGACGAAGGCCCGACGCTGAAGCGCTGGCGCGCACGCGCGCGCGGCCGCGTCGCCCGCATCCGCAAGCGCACCTGCCACATCACGCTGGAGCTGGCGCAGAGCCCTGCCGCCGTTGCAGCGGCGGCCGCCGCCGCAGAGGCTAAGCCGCGCCGCCAGCGCGCGCCGAAGGCCGAGGCCGGAGAGACCGCAGAGCTCATCACCGAGGCTGCCAAGTCGGCGGGAGTGCAGGAGACCCCCACCGAAGAGCAGCCGCCGGTCGACGATTCCCCAGCCGAGAAGCCGAAGGCTTCGAGGCGCAAGCCGAAGTCCGAGGAGAGTTAGCGTGGGTCAGAAAATCCATCCGGGCGGGATGCGCGTCGGCGTCATCCACGACTGGAAGTCCAACTGGTACACCGGCCCGAAGGAGTTCCCGGCGTACCTGCTCGAGGACATCCGCATCCGCGAGCACATCTACAAGAAGCTCTCGCACGCGGGACTGTCGGACATCCTGATCCGCAAGGACAAGCAGCGGATCACGGTCGACATCTACACCGCGCGCCCCGGCATCGTCATCGGCAAGTCGGGCGTCGAGGTCGACGCGCTCCGCAAAGAGCTGCATGCGATCACGCAGAAGAACGTCCACATCAACATCAACGAGATCAAGCGCCCCGAGCTGGACGCGAAGCTCGTTGCGCAGTCGATCGCCGAGCAGCTGTCGAACCGCGTCGCCTTCCGCCGCGCGATGAAGCGCGCGCTCGCGTCCGCGATCCGCTCCGGCGCCGCCGGCGTGAAGATCCAGTGCTCGGGCCGCCTCGGCGGCGGCGAGATGAGCCGGCGCGAGACCTACAACGAGGGCCGCGTGCCGCTGCACACGATCCGCGCCGACATCGACTATGGCTTCGTCGAGGCCAAGACGACGTACGGGCGCATCGGCGTGAAGGTCTGGATCAACAAGGGCGAGATCATGCCGGAGGGCTTCGAGGGCGTCAGCACCGGAGACCAGCGCCTCGGCGACCAGGACGCGCGGCGCCGCCGCGGCGGGGCGACCGAGGGTCTCGGCGCCTCCCGCGAGAGCGGCCGCGGACGCGGTCCCGACCGTGAGGGCCTCGGCCCGGTCAAGCGGCGGCGCGGTCCCGGCGGCGGCGGCGCCGGCGGTGCAGGCGGCGGCGGTGGGCGCGGTGCAGGCGGCCGCGGTCCCGGCGGCAGCGGCGGTCGCGGACGCGGCCCGGCCGCGGGCGCACGTCCCGCAGCGGGCGGTCGCCCGCGCGGCGCGGACAAGCCGAAGCCGACCGAGGCAGCCCCCGACACGACGGCGGAGACGACGCCCGTGGTCGAGCCGCAGGTCGAAGAGACACCGAAGGCGCCGGAGACTCCGGCTCCCGAGAGCACCGAGGGTGAGAAGTAGATGCTGCTGCCGAAGAAGACGAAGTACCGCAAGGTCCATCGCGGCCGCCGTCGCGGAGAGGCGAAGGGCCAGACCGCCGTGCAGTTCGGCGACTACGGGCTGAAGGCGATGGAGGCCGGCTGGATCACCAACCGGCAGATCGAGGCCGCCCGGATCGCGATGACGCGCAAGATCAAGCGCGGCGGCAAGGTCTGGATCAACGTCTTCCCGGACAAGAGCGTGACGAAGAAGCCCGCCGAGACCCGCATGGGCTCCGGCAAGGGCTCGCCCGAGGGCTGGGTCTGCGTGATCAAGCCCGGGCGCGTGATGTTCGAGCTGGCCGGCGTGCCCGAGCCGCTCGCGAAGGAAGCGCTCCGGCTGGCGGGCGCGAAGCTGTCGGTGCAGTGCAAGATCGTGAAGAGAGAGGCTGAGCTGTTTTGACCAGGCCGAGTGAACTTCGCGACCTGTCGGACGACGAGCTCGATCACCGGCTGTCGGAGCGGCGGCAGGAGCTGTTCAACCTGCGCTTCCAGTCGGTCACCGGCTCGCTCGAGAACAACGCGCGCCTGAAGCTGACGAAGCGCGAGATCGCGCGGATCCTCACGGTCGTGACCGAGCGTGAGGCTGCGAAGGGATTGAGCAATGGCTGAGGAGAAGGACGACGTGACGGCTGAAGAGAGTGACGTGACGGCTGAGCAGACAGAGGAGACCGTGGAGGCTCCGGCTGTGCCGGAGCCGGAGGTGGAAACCGCCGAGGCCGAAGCGCCTGCGGAGGCCGAAGCCTCTGCCGCCGAGGAGCCGGCCGCTGCTGCAAAAGCTCCGGCTGCGGAAGCTCCGGTTGCGGCAGCACCGGCAGCGGAGGCCGCACCGGCGCCGCAGTCCGAGCCGAAAAAGAAGAAGAAGCGGCTCCCGCGCGCGCTGCGCCCGCAGAAGACGCGCCCGCGCCGGCCCGCGGCCACCGGTGAGCGCAAGCCGATCGTGCGCGACCCGAAGCCCGAGCACGAGCGCGGCCGCCGCCAGGAACGGCGCGGCGTGGTCGTCTCCAGCGCGATGGACAAGACGATCGTGGTCAAGGTCGACGTGATCAAGTCGCATCCCAAGTACAAGAAGGTCGTCCGCCGCTCGGTGAAGTTCCACGCGCACGACGAGCAGAACTCCGCGAACGTCGGCGACGTCGTCCGCATCGTCGAGACGCGCCCGCTGTCGGCGACGAAGCACTGGCGCCTGGCCGAGATCGTCGAGGTGGCCAAGTGATCCAGCAGGAATCTCGCCTCAAGGTGGCCGACAACACCGGCGCCCGCGAGCTGCTGTGCATCCGCGTGATGGGCGGCCACCACCGCCGCTACGCGCGCGTCGGCGACATCATCGTCGGCACGGTCAAGACCGCCACACCGCAGGGCGCCGTGAAGAAGGGCGAGGTCGTCCGCGCGGTGGTCGTGCGCACGAAGAAGCCGTTCGGCCGCAACGACGGCACGACGATCGCGTTCGACGAGAACGCGGCTGTGATCATCGACGCCCAGCGCAACCCGCGCGGCACCCGCATCTTCGGACCGGTCGCGCGCGAGCTGCGCGAGAAGAACTTCATGAAGATCGTCTCGCTCGCCCCGGAGGTGCTGTGATGGCTCAAACGTTGAAGGTCAAGAAGGGCGACGTCGTGCACATCCTGCGCGGCAAGGACCGCGGCAAGGAAGGCCGCGTGCTCGAGGCGATGCCGAAGGAAGGCCGTCTGCTGATCGAGAACCTGAACATGGTCAAGCGGCATCGCCGCCCGCGCCCGATTCAGAACTCGAGCCGGATGGGCGGTCCGCAGATCATCCCCGGCGGGATCTTCGAGCAGCCCGCGCCGGTGAACGTGTCCAACGTGATGGTCGTCTGCCCGACGTGCAAGAAGCCGACACGCGTCGCCACGGTGTCGAGGACGGTCAAGGACAAGACGGTGCGCGTCCGCGTGTGCAAGAACGAGGGCTGCGGCCAGGAGATCGACAAGTAATGGCCGCCACCGAGACCTACACGCCGCGCCTGAAGGAGCAGTACGAGAGCGAGATCCGCCCGCAGCTCCAGGAGGAGCTCGGGCTGACCTCGATCATGCAGGTGCCGAAGATCGAGAAGATCACGCTCAACATGGGCGTCGGCGAGGCGAAGACCGACGCGAAGCAGCTCGACTCAGCGATGGACGAGCTGACGATCATCGCCGGCCAGCGCCCGCAGGTGCGGAAGGCGCGGAAGTCCGTGGCCCAGTTCAAGATCCGCGAGGGCATGCCGATCGGCGCGAAGGTGACGCTGAGGGGCGCCCGCATGTACGAGTTTCTCGACCGCCTCGTCGCGATCGCGCTGCCGCGCATCCGCGACTTCCGCGGGCTCAATCCGGGCTCGTTCGACGGCCGCGGCAACTACTCGCTCGGCATCCGCGAGCAGATCATCTTCCCGGAGATCAACTACGACGACATTCAGCAGGTTCGAGGCCTCGACGTGACGATCACGACCAGCGCCGAGACCGACGACCACGCGCGTGCGCTGCTTCAGGCCTTCGGCCTGCCGTTCAGCGCCGAGGCTCAGAGGAGGGACTAACACCACGTGGCGAAGACATCGCTCGTCGTCAAGCAGAAGCGTCCGCAGAAGTACGCGGTGCGCAACTACACGCGCTGCAACCGCTGCGGGCGGCCGCGCGCCGTCTTCCGCAAGTTCGGCCTGTGCCGCATCTGCCTGCGCGACCTCGCGCACCAGGGCGTCATCCCCGGCATGACGAAGTCGAGCTGGTAGGAGAGACGACGTGCTGACCGATCCGATCGCAGACATGCTCACCCGCATCCGCAACGCCAACAAGGCGCTGCACGAGAAGGCCACCATGCCCAGCTCGAGGATGAAGGTCGAGATCGCCCGCCTCCTGAAGGAGGAGGGCTACATCCGGGACTACCACGTCGAGAAGGGCGAGTCCTTCGATACCCTGGTCGTCGACCTGAAGTTCGGCAGGAACCGCGAACGGGTGATCCTCGGCCTGAAGCGCGTGTCCAAGCCCGGACGGCGGGTCTACGCGCGGAAGGACCGTCTCCCGCGCCCGCCGCTCGGCGTGGCGATCCTGTCCACCTCGACCGGCTTGATCACCGCCCGGACCGCGCAGGAGCGCGGAGTCGGCGGCGAGGTGCTGTGCTTCATCTGGTAGTGCGCTCTTCCTGCGGAAGAGCCTGGGTAATCGTGACAAACATAGGAGCAACCGAGAGAGTGCAGCGGAAGACGTCACCTAGTCTTTCGCGAAGCGAAAGACAATGAGTCGAATCGGAAAAAGACCAATCGAAGTCCCCTCCGGCGTCAACGTGACGATCGAGCCGGGCCGCGTCAGCGTGTCCGGACCGCTCGGCTCGTTGCAGCAGGTGGTGCCGCAGCGGATGAACATCGCGCACGAGGGCGACACCGTCCTCGTCACGCGTCCGACCGAGCGCGGCGAGGATCGCGCGCTGCACGGTCTCACGCGCACGCTCGTGGCCAACATGGTCGAGGGCGTGACGAAGGGCTTCGAGAAGAAGCTGGAGATCCAGGGCGTCGGCTACCGCGCCGCGCTCAAGGGCAACGACCTGGAGCTCAGCGTCGGCTACTCCCACACGGTGATCATCAAGCCGCGCACCGGCATCTCCTTCGAGGTGCCCGTGCCCACGCAGGTCGTCGTCAAGGGCACCGACAAGCAGCAGGTCGGCCAGACGGCCGCCGAGATTCGCAAGGTTCGCCCGCCCGAGCCGTACAAGGGCAAGGGCATCCGCTACGAGGGCGAGTACGTGCGGAGGAAGGTGGGCAAGCGTGCCTAGCGCAAGCTGCTGCGCACCTTGCGCTAAGGGGGGTGCCCGTTAGATGGCGACGCTTTCGGTGAGAGAGGCTCGTCTGCGCCGCCATCGCAGGGTGAGGGGGAAGGTCCAGGGAACGGCGGAGCGTCCGCGCCTCGTCGTGTTCCGCTCGAACCGCGGCGTCACGGCGCAGCTCGTCGACGACCTGACGGGCCGCACGGTCGCGTCCGCGTCGTGGCTCGCGCTGAAGAAGTCGTTCAAGGGCGACAAGACCGACCAGGCGACCGAGGTCGGCAAGCTCCTGGCCGCCGGCGCGAAGAAGGCCGGCATCGAGGCGTGCGTGTTCGACCGCGCGGGCTACCTGTACCACGGACGTGTGAAGGCGCTGGCAGACGGCGCCCGCGAGGGGGGACTGAGTTTCTGATGGCTGTCGATTTCACCGAGACCCGCGAGCTGAAAGAGCGCGTGGTCGAGATCAACCGCGTCGCCAAGGTGGTCAAGGGCGGGCGGCGCTTCTCGTTCACGGCGCTCGTCGTCGTGGGCGACGAGGTCGACCGCGTCGGCGTCGGCTACGGCAAGGCGCGCGAGGTTCCGCTCGCGATCACGAAGGCCGTGGAGGACGCGAAGAAGAACATGTTCACGGTGCCGAAGCACGGCTCGACGATCACGCACGAGGTGCTCGGCCGCTTCGACGCGGCGCGCGTGATGCTGCGCCCGGCCAGCGAGGGCACCGGCGTCATCGCCGGCGGCGGCGTCCGCGCCGTGCTCGAGCTCGGCGGCGTGCGCAACGTGCTCGCGAAGAGCCTCGGCACGACGAATCCGATCAACATGGCGAAGGCGACCGTCGTCGCGCTCCGCTCGCTGCGCCGTCCCGAGGACGTGGCGAAGATCCGCGGCAAGCAGATCAGCGAGGTGCTCCCGCTGCCCGCGATCGTGACGACCGCTCAGAAGGAGGCGGCCGCCGCTCCCGTTGCCGCCGTCGTCGAGGCCGAGCCGGTTGTCGAGGAAGCTCCTGTCCAGGAAGCTCCGATCGAAGAGGCTCCCGCTGCAGTCGTCGAGGAGGAGCCGGTCGCCGAGGCGCCCGTCGCCGAGGAAGCCCCCGCCGCCGAAGCGCCTGCCGAGCCGGTCGCCGAGGAGAAGCCGAAGCGCCGCGGCGTCCGCCGGAAGAAGACGGAGGAATAGCGACGTGGCACGCGTCAAGATCACGCAGGTACGGAGTCAGATCGGCCAGAGCGAGCGGCATCGCGGCACGCTGCGCGCGCTCGGGCTCGGCAAGATCGGGCGGAGCCGTGAGCACGACGAGAGCCCGGTGCTCGCCGGCATGCTGCGCAAGGTGCGGCATCTCGTGAGGATCGAGAGCGCCTGATGCCCGAGAAGACGCTGAACCTGTCGAATCTCTCGCCGGCGCAGGAGCGGGTCGACCGCAAGCGCGTCGGTCGCGGCCCCGGCTCCGGCAAGGGCAAGTTCTCCGGCCGCGGCATCAAGGGCCAGAAGTCCCGCTCGGGCTCGCACAAGATGCGCGCCGGGTTCGAGGGCGGCCAGATGCCGATCTACATGCGCATCGGCAAGCTGCGCGGCTCCACCTCGAAGGACGCCATGCCGGTCGGGCCGTTCCGTACCTCCACGGTGCCGGTGAACGTCCGCGACCTCGTCCGCTTCGAGGCGGGCGACGAGGTCACCCCGGAGACGCTCGTGGCCAAGCGGCTGATCAAGAACACGAAGACCGACGTGAAGGTGCTCGGCGACGGCGAGGTGACGCTGAAGCTCACCGTCCGCGTCCACCGGATCTCGGCGTCGGCGCGCGAGAAGATCGAGGCGGCCGGCGGCACCGTCGAGCTGCTGCGGGAGCCGAAGGAACAGAAGAAGAAGCAGAAGCACCGCAAGGCCAAGCCGCCGACGACGGCGACCGAGGAAGAGACGGAGACGGAGGCCGCGGAGGAGTCCGCGGAGCCCGCCGCCGACGCCTCGGAGACCGCAGAACCGGAGGCCTAACGCATGCTCTCCTGGCTCGCGAACGCCTGGCGGGTCCCCGAGCTGCGCAAGCGCGTGCTGTTCACCGCGTTCGTGCTCGCCGTCTACCGGCTCGGCTCCTGGATCCCGGCGCCGGGAATCGACCAGGCCGCGATCGCCAGCTACTTCAGCGGCGCCGGCGGCTCGATCCTCACGCTGCTGAACCTGTTCTCCGGGTCGGCGCTGTCGCGGTTCTCGTTGTTCGCGCTCGGGATCATGCCGTACGTCACGGCGTCGATCATCATCCAGCTTCTCACCGTCGTCGTCCCGAGCCTCGAGCGGCTGCAGAAGGAGGGCGAGGCCGGCTACGCGAAGATCACGCAGTACACGCGCTACCTCACCGTCGTGCTCGCCGCGGCGCAGTCCACGGGCTACGCCTTCCTGTTCAAGCGGCAGGGTGCGCTCCCGAACGTGAACGCCGGCAAGATGGTGATCATCGTCCTCACGCTCACCGGCGGCTGCGTGCTGCTGATGTGGATGGGCGAGATGATCACGAAGCGCGGCATCGGCAACGGCATCTCGCTGCTGATCTTCGCGTCGATCCTCGCGTACGCGCCGGCCGGGATCAGCGCGTGGATCAACGGCGGCACGCTGGAGCGGCTGTTCTTCCCGATCATCGCCATCGGCATCGTCGTCGCCGTCGTCTTCGTGCAGGAGGGACAGCGGCGGATCCCGGTGCAGTACGCCCGGCGGCAGCTGGGAAATCGCCAGACGGGCGGCGGCTCGACCTACATGCCGCTGCGCGTGAACATGGCCGGCGTGATCCCGGTCATCTTCGCGGCCGCGATCATGGCGCTGCCTCCGACGATCGGCGAGTTCGTGCCGGCGTGGTCGGGCTTCGTGAACCGGAACTTCCAGCCGTCGAGCTGGTGGTACCTGTTCATCGAGGCGGTCCTGATCATCGTCTTCACGTACTTCTACACCTCGGTCCAGTTCAACCCGGTCGACCAGGCGGACAACCTGCGGAAGTACGGCGGCTACATCCCCGGCATCCGGCCGGGCCCGCCCACCGCTGCGTATCTCGATCGTGTCCTCCAACGGCTGACGCTGTTCGGCGCGCTGTTCCTCGCGACGATCGCGGTGGCGCCGAGCGTCTTCATCCGCTACTTCGGCTTCTCGCAGGCGACGTCGCGCGCACTCGGCGGCACCTCGGTGCTGATCGTCGTCGGCGTCGCGCTCGACACGATGCGCCAGATGGAGTCGCAGATGATGATGCGGCACTACGAGGGCTTCCTCAGGTAGCGGCGGCCGGGTGCTCAACATCCTGCTCCTCGGCCCGCAAGGCTCCGGGAAGGGAACCCAGGCGAAGCGGCTCGCCGGGACCTACGGGCTCGCGCACATCGTCACCGGCGACATGATCCGGGAGATGAAGGAAGTGCAGTCCGACGCCGGCCGCGAGCTGAAGGCGATCTACGACCGCGGCGACCTCGTCTCCGACGACTTGATGATCCGGCTGATCCGCGAGCGGCTCGACCGCGGCGACACGATCCCGGGCTTCGTGCTCGACGGCTTCCCGCGCACGATGGCGCAGGCTGAGGCGCTCGACGATCTCTTGCAGGAGCTCGGGCGCGCGATCGACATCGTGTTCGAGTTTCAGGTGCCCGACCGGCAGCAGCTGCGCGACCGGATGCTGAAGCGCGCCGCCGAGGAGAATCGCTCCGACGACTCCCCCGAGGCGATCGAGCGCAGGCTCGAGCTGTACGAGCGCGAGACGGCGCCGCTGGTCGAGTGGTACCGCACCACGCGCGGGAACATCGTCGGCATCCACGCCGACCGCACGATCGACGAGGTCTTCCACGAGATCACCGAGGCGCTCGACAGCGTGGAGTCGCGAGCATGATCATCCGCAAGTCGCCGCAGGAGATCGAGGGCATGGCGAAGGCCGGCGTGCTCGTGGCCGAGACGCTCGCGCTGTGCGCGGAGCACCTCGAGCCCGGCATCTCCATGCTCGAGCTCGACCGGATCGCAGACGAGCACATCGCGTCGCGAGGCGGCGTCCCGACCTCGAAGGGCTACAAGGGCTTCCCCGCGGCGCTCTGCATCTCCCCGAACTCGATGGTCGTCCACGGGATCCCGAACGAGTACCGCGCGCAGGAGGGCGACCTGATCTCGGTCGACCTCGGCGTCACGCTCGACGGACTTGTCGCCGACAGCGCCGTCACCCTCGGCGTCGGCGAGATCGACCCGGAGGCGCAGCGGCTGCTGGACGTCTGCCAGGACGCGCTCGCAGCCGGGATCGAGCAGGCGCAGGTCGGCAACCGGCTCTCCGACATCTCGCACGCCATCCAGGCCGTCGTCGAGGAGGGCGGCTTCGGAGTCGTGCGCGCGCTCGTCGGCCACGGCGTCGGCCGCTCGTACCACGAGGACCCGCAGATCCCGAACTACGGCCCTCCCGGCCGCGGCCCGGTGCTGCAGGAGGGCATGACGCTCGCGATCGAGCCGATGATCACCGCCGGCGCTCCGGACGTCTACGTGCACGACGACGAGTGGTCGATCTCCTCCCTCGACGAGTCCCTGGCCGCCCACTTCGAGCACACGGTGGCGCTCACCGCCGACGGGCCTCGGATCCTCACGAGAGCTGGAGCCGCTTTGCTACGATGATCGCCCGCCGCGCACCGGCTTTGCCGTGCGCGCAGCTACGTCTGACCCGAAAGGAAATGCCGACCAAGGAAGAGAAGATCGAGGTTGAGGGCGAGGTCGTCGAGGCGCTCCCGAGCACGATGTTCCGGGTACAGCTCGACACCGGCCATTCCGTTCTCGCGACCATCTCCGGGAAGATGCGCAAGCACTACATCCGCATCCTCCCCGGCGACAAGGTCAAGGTGGAGCTGAGCCCGTACGACCTGAACCGCGGTCGAATCACCTACAGGCACCGGTAAAAGAGATGAAAGTCCGTCCGTCCGTCAAGCCCATGTGCGAGCGCTGCCGCGTGATCAAGCGGCAGGGCACGGTCATGGTCATCTGCTCCAACCCTCGCCACAAGCAGAGGCAGGGCTAGGCCATGGCGAGAATCGCCGGAGTCAACCTCCCCAACCAGAAGCGGCTCGAGATCGGGCTGACCTACATCTACGGGATCGGCCAGCCCACGGCGCGCAAGGTCGCGACGGATCTCGGCCTCTCGCCCGACACGAAGATCAAGGACCTCACCGACGACGAGGTGACGAAGCTCCGCGCCTACATCGACGAGAAGCTCGAGGTGGAGGGCGACCTTCGCCGCGACCGCCAGCAGGCGATCAAGCGTCTCTCCGAGATCGGTGCGTACCGCGGGCTCCGCCACCGGCGCGGCCTCCCGGTCAACGGCCAGCGGACGAAGACGAACGCGCGGACCCGCAAGGGCCCGAAGAAGACCGTCGGTCGCGGGAAGAAGGCCAAGTAGATGGCGCCTCCCCGTCGTCCGGCGACCAGAGGTCGCACGCGCCGCCGCGTCCGCAAGAACATCGCCATCGGCCAGGCGCACATCAAGACGAGCTTCAACAACACGATCGTCGCCCTCACCGACAAGGAGGGCAACGTGATCGCGTGGGAGTCCGCCGGCTCCGCCGGGTTCAAGGGGTCGCGCAAGTCGACGCCGTTCGCGGCGCAGGTCACCGCCGACGCGTGCGCGCGCAAGGGCATGGAGCACGGCCTGCAGAAGGTCGAGGTCTTCGTCAAGGGGCCGGGCTCCGGCCGCGAGACGGCGATCCGCTCGCTCCAGGCCGCCGGTCTCGAGATCCTTTCCGTCAAGGACGTCACGCCGCAGGCGCACAACGGCGTTCGGCAGCGCAAGCGGAGGAGGGTCTAATGGCCCGCGAGCTGCATGGCTAGAGACCTCGGCCCGAAGTGCCGCATCTGCCGCCGCGAGGGCATGAAGCTGTTCCTCAAGGGGGAGCGCTGCCTGACGGAGAAGTGCGCGATCGAGCGCCGCTCGTATCCGCCGGGCGAGCACGGCCGCGGCCGCATCAAGCAGAGCGAGTACTTGACGCAGCTGCGCGAGAAGCAGAAGGCGCGGCGCTACTACGGCCTGCTCGAGAAGCAGTTCCGCACCTACTACGAGAAGGCGTCGCGCCGCTCCGGCGTCACCGGCGAGGAGCTGCTGCGGATGCTCGAGACGCGGCTCGACAACGTCGTCTACCGCCTCGGGTTCGCGGTGTCGCGCGCACAGGCGCGGCAGCTCGTGCGCCACGGCCACTTCCACGTCAACGGCCGCCGGGTGAACATCCCGAGCTACCAGGTGCGGCCGAACGACATCGTCACCGTCTCACCCAACTCCTCGGCGAAGCAGGTGATCCGCGACGCGACCGATCTCGTGTCGACGGTCGCCGCCTGGCTGCAGGCCGACCATGACGGCCTGACCGGCAAGGTGCTGAAGCAGCCCGAGCGCGCCGAGATCGACACGCCGGTGCAGGAGTCCCTCATCGTCGAGCTCTATTCGAAGTAGGAAAGGAATCCCTTTGGCAACACGCGCTATGGACTTCCAGATGCCCAAGATCGTTCACGAAGAGCTGACCGAGCACCAGGGCATCTTCGTCATCGAGCCGCTCGACCGCGGCTTCGGTCATACGTTCGGCAACTCGCTGCGCCGCGTGCTGCTCTCGTCGCTCGAGGGCGCCGCGGTCACCTCGGTCAAGGTCGAGGGGACGGCGCACGAGTTCACCACGCTGCCGGGCGTCCGCGAGGACGTCACCGACATCGTGCTCAACCTGAAGAACCTGATCGCCCGGCTTCACGGCGATTCGCCCGAGGTCGAGGTGCACATCGCCCGCAAGGGTCCCGGCGCCGTCACGGCCGGCGACATCGAGGCGCCCGCCGAGCTCGAGATCCTCAACCCGGAGCTCGAGATCGCCAACCTGTCCGACCGTGGGCGGCTCGAGCTGACCCTGACGATCGGGCGCGGCCGCGGCTACGTCCCGGCCGAGCTCAACCGCGGGCCGCAGCACACGATCGGCGTCATTCCGATCGACTCGATCTTCTCGCCGGTGCGGCGCGTCGCGTACGCGGTCGAGGCCGCGCGCGTCGGGCAGCGCACCGACTACGACAAGCTCTCGCTCGACATCACGACCGACGGCTCGGTCGAGCCGAAGGACGCGCTGGCCGAGGCGGCGGAGATCCTCATCCGGCAGCTCGCGATCTTCACGGACATCGAGAAGATCGAGGGCTTCGGCGAGGCGGCTGCGGTCGCCGGCGAGGGCATCGGCCCCGAGGCCGCGCTCGCGCACGGGATGGAGAACTTCCCGATCGAGGAGCTCGAGCTGGGCGTCCGCTCGTACAACTGCCTCAAGCGGGTCGGCATCGAGACGATCGGCGACCTCGTGATGAAGACGGAGAACGAGCTCGCCGCCATTCCGAACTTCGGCAAGAAGTCGATCGAAGAGGTCAAGGAGACGCTGCAGCAGCACGGTCTCAGCCTCCGCGGCGACAACGGCGGCGGAGGCCTGGAATAGCGCCATGCGTCACGCGAGTAGAGGCAAGAAGCTCGGACGGGATTCCGCGCACCGCAAGGCGCTGTACGCGAATCTGACCTGCTCGCTGCTGGAGCACGAGCGGATCAAGACGACCGAGGCGAAGGCGAAGGCGGTGAAGCCGATCGCCGAGCAGATGATCACGCTCGGGCGGCGAGGCGACCTGCACGCGCGGCGGCAGGCACTCGCGTTCCTGCGCTCGCAGGAGATCGTGCACAAGCTGTTCTCCGAGGTCGGCCCGCGCATGGCCGAACGCCCGGGCGGCTACTCGCGGATCATCAAGATCGGCCACCGGCCCGGCGACGCCGCCGAGATGGTCTATTTGGAGCTCGTCGACTACACCCCGTAGTCGACGAGCTTGAAACGGAACTTCGCGAATCGGGAGAGCGTGGTCTCCCGATTCGCTCCGTGCTGTTCTTGCTCTGGTGCTCTGGGCGTTGCGCTGTGCCCTCCCATCCGGCCATGCCTGCGGCGTGACCGGCCGCTGGGTCGGCCTCCCGCTAAGCCGGCTTCGCCCGTCTTGGCGTCCGGCCCTTGTCGCTGTGTTGTTCAGCCGACGGAGGAGCCGCCCAAGGCCGCGCCCAGTCCCGCGCTGATGGTGACGATGATCACGCCGCCGAGCGTGACGAGCCCGAGGGCGCGGAGGAAGCTGTCCTCGAAATAGCGCCAGCGCAGGAACGCGAGGACGACGAGTTCGATCGCGACGACGACGGATGCGGTGATGAGTGCGATCTCGAACGTCGGGATGAGGAACGGCAGCGTGTGGAGGATTCCGCCGAGAAACGTGCCGGCGCCGGTGATCGAGCCGCGCATGAGCGGATTGCCGCGGCCGGTGAGCTCGCCGGTATCCGACAGTCCCTCGGAGAACCCCATGCTCACCGCCGCGCCGAGCGCGGTCACGAGGCCGGCGATGAAGGCGAAGCGCGGGTCGTGCGTCGCGAGCGCGATGCCGAAGATCGGCGCCAGCGTCGACAGCGACCCGTCGATGAGCCCGACCATGGCAGGCTGCACACGCTGGAGCAGGTAGGTGTGCTCGTCCGACATCCATTAGAGTGTATCATCCAATGTGCAATGAACTAGAGCATAAGGCGCACCTGACAATAGATGTCAGGAGTGCCTGACGTGCGCCTGAGACTGACGATCGAGTACGACGGCACGCCCTTCCACGGGTGGGCCGCGCAGCCCGGACTGGCGACGGTGGAAGGCGCGTTGCGCGAGGCGCTCGGCTCGACGTTCGCCTCGTTCGACAAGCTTGCAGTCGCCGGCCGCACCGACGCGGGGGTGCACGCGCTCGGACAGGTCGCGTCGGTCGACGTCACCGGCGGGCCGGCCGTCGTGCGGGCGGCCGAGGCGCTGAACACGCGGCTGCCTGATGAGATCTCCGTCGTCGCCGCCGAGCCGGCTGCCGCGGACTTTCACGCGCGCCACTCGGCCCGCTCCCGGAGCTACCGCTACCGGATCCTGAACCGGCGGACGCCGTCCCCGTTCGAGACACGGCGGAGCTGGTGGATCCCGCGCACGCTCGACGACGCAGCACTGGCCGCGGCTGCGGCGTTGCTCCCCGGCCTGCACGACTTCCGCGCGTTCACCCCGCGCGAGACGCAGCACGAGGTCTTCGTCCGCATGGTCGAGCGCGCCGAGTGGGTCCGCCGCGGCGACCACCTCGACTTCGAGATCACTGCCGACAGCTACCTCCGCCACATGGTGCGCAGCCTCGTCGGGACGATGCTCGAGCTCGGCGCGGACGAGATCGCGCCGCTGCTCGGCGGCCGCGACCGCGCCGAGGCGGGCGCGACCGCACCGGCCTGCGGGCTCTACCTCGTGTCGGTTGCCTACGATGAAACGCTGTGACCCGCTTCCCGGTCGTTCTCTTCGATCTCGACGGCACCGTCGTCGATTCCGCCGCGATCATCCTCGCGTCGATGCGCCATGCCACCCGTGAGGTGCTCGGCCGCGAGTACAGCGACCACGAGCTGATGCGAACGGTCGGCGGGCCGGGTCTCGACGCGCAGATGGCCGCGCTCGCCCCGGACCAGGTCGACGAGCTTGTCAGCGTCTACCGCGCCCACAACGAGCCGCTCCACGACGAGCTCGAGGCGTGTCCGGGGATGGGCGACGTGCTCGCCCGCCTCGTCGCCGACGGACACCGGCTCGGCATCGTCACTGCGAAGCGCCGCTCGACCGCCGAGCTCGCGTTCGAGCGCGTGCCACTCGGCCACCTGTTCGAGACGATCGTCGGCGGCGACGACACGGAGCGGCACAAGCCGGATCCCGAGCCGCTGCTGCTCGCGGCGCAGCGCATGGCCGTCGATCCGGCGGACGCTGCGTACGTCGGCGACTCTCCGTTCGACATCCGCGCCGCAAAGGCGGCCGGCATGTTCGCCGTCGGCGTCACGTGGGGCCGCATCCACGACCGCGCGCTGCTCGAGGCCGAGGCGCCCGACGCGCTCGTCGACTCCGCGGAGGAGCTGCTTGAGCTCCTCTGACGCGGCCGCGCGCGCAGCCGAGCTGCGCGAGCTCCTCACCCGTGCGCTGATCGCATACCACGTCGAGGATGCGCCGATCATGGAGGACGCGGCCTACGACCTGCTGTACGACGAGCTGGCTGCGCTCGAGGCGGAGCACCCCGAGCTGGTGACCGCGGACTCGCCGACGCAGCGTGTGGGCGCGCCGCCGTCCGGGAAGTTCCAGAAGGTGCGTCACCTCTCGCCGATGGGCTCGCTGGACAAGGTGACGACCGACGAGGCGATCCTCAAGTGGGCCGATGACGTGCGCAAGCGGCTCGGGACGGACGAGCCCGTCGCGTTCGTGCTCGAGCCGAAGATCGACGGCTCGGCGATCAATCTCGTCTACGAGGACGGCCTCTTCGTGCGCGGCGCAACACGCGGCGACGGCGTCCAGGGCGAGGACGTGACGCCGAACCTCCGCACGATCGGGTCGATCCCGCTGCGCATGAGCGGCGACGCGCCGCCGCTCGTCGAGGTGCGCGGCGAGGTCTACATGCCGCTCTCCGGCTTTCGCGCGATGAACGAGCGCTTCGCCGCCGAGGGCAAGCCGCCGGCGCCGAATCCGCGCAACGCATCCGCAGGCTCGCTGCGCCAGAAGGACTCCGGCATCACGGCGCAGCGGCCGCTGTCGTTGTGGGCGTACGGCATCGGAGTCCGCGAGGGGCTCGACCTGGCGACGCACTGGGACACGCTGCAGTGGCTGCGCGGGCGCGGCTTCCCGACGAATCCGTTCGCGCAGCGCGTCGAGTCGGTCGACGAGGTGGCCGAGGCGTGCCGCGCCTGGGAGCTGCGCAGGACCGAGCTGGACTACGAGATCGACGGGATCGTGATCAAGGTCGACTCGCTCGAGCAGCAGGCGCGTCTCGGCGCGCTGCACGAGCGGCCGCGCTGGGCGCGTGCGTTCAAGTGGGCGCCGATGACGGCGAAGACGCGGCTGAACCGGATCGCCATCCGCGTCGGCCGCACCGGCGCGCTCAACCCGTGGGCGATGCTCGAGCCGGTCGAGGTCGGCGGCGTCACCATCTCGCGCGCGACGCTGCACAACGAGGAGGACATCAACCGCAAGGACATCCGCGAGGGCGACGACGTGATCGTCCAGCGCGCCGGCGACGTGATCCCGCAGATCGTCGGACCGGCCGGGAAGCACCGCCCCGGCACGAAGCCGTTCCGCGATGCCGACGCACTGCCCGCTCTGCGGAACAGAAGTGGTGAAGCCCGAGGGCGAGGTGATGCACCGCTGCCCGAACCGCGCGTGTCCGTCGCGTGGGCTCGAGTCGCTGAACAACTGGGTGATGGCCGCAGCCGACATCGACGGCGTCGGCGAGCAGACCGTGCGCCGCCTCTGGGATCTCGGCCTCGTCCGTTCGATCCCCGAGCTGTACCGCCTCACGGCGGAGCAGCTGATGGAGGTCGAAGGCTTCGCCGAGATCTCGGCGGCCAACGCGGTCGAGGCGATCGCCGCGTCGAAGGGGGTTCCGTTCTCGCGTGTCCTCTTCGGCCTCAACATCCCCGACGTCGGCTGGGTGACCGGGCAGACGCTCGCGCGCCACTTCGGCGACATCGACCGGCTGATGAACGCGAGCCTCGAGGAGCTCGAAGAGGTGGACGGCATCGGCCCGGAGCGCGCGGAGGCGCTCGCCGAATGGTTCGGCGACGAGGACAACCGCCGTCTCGTCGCCGAGCTTCGCGATCTCGGGCTCCGGTTCGTCCTCGGCGACGAGGAGCGGCCGAAGGAGGGGCCGCTCACCGGCAACGCGTACGTGATCACCGGCACGCTCGAGCGCTACACGCGCGAGGAGGCGAAGGCGGCGCTCGAAGGGCGCGGCGCCAAGGTGTCCGACTCGGTCTCGTCGAAGACCACCGGCGTGATCGTCGGCGAGGAGCCCGGCGCGTCCAAGCTGAAGAAGGCGGAGAAGGCGGAGGTTCCGCTGCTCACCGAGGCCGACCTGGTGGTCCTGCTACGGGGATCGGGCTAGGACCGTCGCGAAGCGGTCCTGGGTCGTGCGGGCCCAGGTGGTGGACACGGGCCAGCCGTTCTCGAGCACCGAGAACGCGTAGCGGTCGCCGACGAAGCCCGAGAGCGCCGAGGCGTTGTCGGTCGTGCCGGTCTTCGCGCGGACGACGCCGGTCGCGGCCGTGTGCTGCATCCGGTCCACCAGCGTGCCGCTGCGGCCCGCCACCGGCAGCGAGGCGAGCAGCTCCGGCCGGACCCCGGGGTCGTTCCACATCACGGACAGGAGCGAGACGAGCGCGCCCGCCGTCATCCGGTCGAGCAGCGAGAGCCCGGAGCCGTCGACGATCCGGACGCCCTGCATCGGCACGTGCGCCTGCGTGAGCAGGCCGGTGATCACGTCGACCCCCGCGGCGGTCGTGCCGCGACCGGCCTGCACCGCGCCGAGCTCCTTCACCAGCATCTCGGCGGTGAAGTTGTCGCTGGCGTGATCCATGAAGTCGACGATCGAGCCGAGCGTCGGCGAGTCGATCGAGCCGAGGATCGTTGCGCTCGCTGTCGCCGCTCCGAGCACGGCGCCGCCCGCAATCCGGATACCGACCCGGACGAGCGCCTTCCGGAACAGCTGCGCGGCCGCGAGCGCCGGGTTGTGTGACGTGAACCGTCCGACGAGTCCGCGGTCGACGATCAGCGCGGAGAGCGGCGGCGACTCCTCGATGTAGAACGCCGCCTTCCATCCGGGCGACGTGCGCCGCGCGTCGAACCACGTCTCGTCGCCGACCACGCGTCCCGCGATCCGGGTGATGCCTGCTGCGCGGACCTGCCGAGCCAGCGAGGCGAGTCCCGCGGACGAGAGCGTTGGGTCGCCGTAGCCCTTGAGCACGACGTTGCCCGTCCAGAGCGAGCCCTCCTGGCGGCCCTCGCCGAGCACGTCCGTCTCGATCCGGAATGCCGGCCCGAGCGCCGTCAGCGCGGCGTACGTCACCGCCAGCTTTTCGTTCGACGCGGGCAGCAGCGGCAGCGTCGGGTTGTGCAGGAACACGGCCCTGCCGGTGGAGAGGTCGAGTACGGCGGCGCCCGAGGCGGCCGGGCTGACATGGGGCGTATGGAGCGCCTGCGCCAGCGCCCGGCCGAGCGGAACGCCCTGCTCGCGCGTCGCTGCGCCCGCTGCGGCGGGCGTGACGAGGAGTACGAGGACGACCGCGACGGCGGCGCGGGCACGAACAGGCACCACGGCTCCATTGTTCGGACGGGCTCTCGGGGCGTCAAGCTCCCTATGGGTCGATCGGACCCCGAAGATGGGCCGCGCGGCCCTTATGCAGCCCGGCGGGCCCACCGCATAATCGAGCGGGGAGAGTCGTGAACACCGCCGTCGAGATCACCGTGCTGGAGGAGATCCGGAAGCTCTTGAGCGCTCCGGCCGACGGTGCGGGCGCGCCGACGCTCGCCCGGCTCGAGGACACGCTCACCGACGGGTACGCCCGTGCGCTCGCCCTCGAGGCGGAACGGCTCCGGATCGAGCGCCGCCTCGGCGAGGTCGCCCGTGAGGCGGACGGCGGCGATCCGTCCCGCCTCAGCGCCGAGCTCGCCTCGCTCGCGAGCCGGCTGACCAGCGCCGACGGCGAGCTCGCGAAGCTGCGCGCGCTGCTCGGCTCGCTGGTCGAGCGGACGCGGACACAGCGCCGGCTCGCCGCGCAGAACTAGACGATGCCGCTTCGCACTGCGTAGACCGCAGCCTGGATGCGGTTGTCGATCTGCAGCTTCATCAGGATGTTCGAGATGTGGTTCTTGACCGTCTTCGGGCTGATGTGCAGCTCGGCCGCGATCACCGCGTTGTCCTTGCCGTTCGCGATCAGCTTCAGCACCTCCATCTCCCGGTCCGACAGCTCGGCCCTGATCGTGCTCGCGATCTCCGGCTGGGTGCTCGTCGCGCGAACGCGCTGCAGCACCTTCGCCGCGATGTGAGGGGAGATCAGCGAATCGCCCCGCGACGCCGCCTCGATGCCGGCCATCAGCTCCTGAATCGAGGCGTCCTTGAGCAGATAGCCGCACGCGCCGGCGAGGATCGCGTCCATCACGTCGTTGTCCTGGTCGGAGATGGTCAGCATCAGGACGCGCGTGAGCGGGGCGATGGCGGAGATGTGGCGCGTCGCCTCGACGCCGCCCATCCCGGGCATGTTCAGATCCATGACGACCACGTCCGGGTTGCGCTCGCGCACGAGCTTCACCGCGTCGGCGCCGTTCGCCGCCTCGCCGATCAGCACGACGCCCTGTTCCTCGAGGAGATTGCGCAGGCCGGTGCGGAACAGATCGTGGTCGTCCACGATCAGCACACGAAGCGGGTCGGGCCGCTCCTCGACTGGCTGGAGCACTTCGCTCAGTTGTCGTCCCCTTCCTGGGCGCCGGGAAGTCTAGTGAAGCGTGATCGTCACCGTCCGGCGGCCCCAGGCCCGGGCCTGCGCGAGTGACGGGAACCACAGGTCGATCATCGCGCCGCGCACGGCGCTGCCGACGTCGGCGGCGACGGCGTCGCCGTAGCCGGGAACGGTGAGGCGGGTCCCGAGCGGGATCACCGACGGGTCGACCGCGACGATGCCCCAGCCCACGGGAAGCCCGGTCGCCGTGTGTCCGGGGAGCGAGTAGCCCGTGGCCACGACGGTCAGCGTGCGGCCGCCGACCTGCGACGGCGTCGTCGCCGGCGGCGGAGTGGGCGACGTGCCAGCCGGAGGATCGGACGTCGCGGCCTGCTGAATCGTCTGCGACTTCGCCTGGACGCGCTGCGCCGTCGCCTCGAGCGCGACGATCTTCGCCGCGGCGAGCTGCTTCTGCCGCCGCAGGCCGGCGATGTAGGAGACGCGGTCGGCGTGCGCCGCCGCCAGATCGCGCGCGGTCTGGCTCGCGCGCGCGAGCGCGGCGTCGACCCGGACGCGGTGCGACGCCAGCGTCGCCTGCAGCCGGACGAGCCGCCTCTGGGCGGCTCCGGTCGCGACGGCCATCTGTCGGTTCTGGTCGGCCATGCGCGTGAGGTCGTCGAGTCTCGTCACCGCGTCGTCGAGCGACTGCGCGCCGAGCACAACCGCGAGCGGGTCGACCTCTCCCTGCTCGTACAGGTCGCGGAGATGCTGTGCGAAGAGGCCCTCGGAGACGACGAGCGTCTGGTGCGCGGCGGCCACCTGCTGCGCCAGCCGGCTCTGCGCCGTCTGCAGCCGGTTCGACTCGCTCTGGAGCCGGGCGAGTTGCGACCGGGCCGTCCCGAGGCGCGCGTCGAGGGCGTACAGGTCGAGCAGCGCCCGGTGCGCACGGGTATCGAGCGTCTGCGCCTGGACGCGCAGCTCGGCCGCTCGCTGGTGGTGGGGCGCTCCGGCGTTGGAGGCCGCCGCTGTCGAGACGACAGCGGCGCCGAGCACCGCAGCCACGCCTGCGAGCCGCGCCGCCGATAGTGTCCTTCGGCCGCTCACGGAAGCGGGACCGTAGCACAGTCGGGGGCAAAAATCGGGACTTTGTGCGGTCCGAAGTTCGGGTGTTTCCAGCGGTTTCATGGCCCAAATGCAGCATCTTTGGACACAGTTGCGGGTTGCAGGCGTCCGACGACGCTGATAGCCTCACGAGCTTGTGACGTACCGGCCCCTCCGGTGCGCCTGCCGTAAGCGACCGTTGGAGATCGTTATTCGCTTTCTCACACGACAGGCGCCGGTGCTCGTCATTGCCATAGCTGCGGCCTGTGTCGCGGCAGGCACTGCGACCGGCGACCCCTCGATCTCCGCCAAACAGGCGCAGGCACAGCAGGTCCTGAGCCGGCTTCAGCAGCTCGACGGGAGCGTCCAGCGGGCCACCAGCGCCTACGACGCGGCCAGCGCGGGGCTCTACCGGATCGAGCGCGGCCTGAAGATCAACCGCCAGGCGCTGCACGTGGCGCGGACCAATCTCGGCAAGGCGCAGGTGGCGCTCGAGCAGCGACTCGTCGTCATTTACACGACGCGGGACGAGCAGTCGACGCTTTCGGTGCTCCTCGGCGCGCAGAGCATCAACGATCTCGTCAACCGGATCGAGACACTGCAGTCGGTGTCGTCGCAGGACGTCGCCGTGATGAACCAGGTGATCTCGTTCAAGCGCCAGATCGCGGCGCACGAGAAGTACCTCGAACACGCCCGCGTCGAGCAGGCGCGCCTCGTCCGGGAGCGTGCCGCGGCGAAGAGCCAGATGATCTCCGAGCGCGATCACGAGCAGTCCCTCTACAACTCGATCAAGGGCGAGATCCAGAAGCTGGTCGCCGAGCAGCAAGCACGGCAGCTGCAGCTCAGGCAGGCCGCGCAGTCGCGACTGGCCGAGCAGAGCCTGCTGCAGACTTCGGCGGACCCGGGCTTCGGCGTGAGCGCCTCGACGCCTGACGGCGCCAGCGTCGCTCCGCCGTCGCAGTACACCGGCGTCGCCGCGATCGCGCTCCGCTACCTCGGCGTGCCGTACGTGTGGGGCGGATCCACGCCCGCCGGCTTCGACTGCTCCGGCTTCGTCATGTACGTCTACGCGCAGGTCGGCGTCTCGCTCCCGCATTACACCGGCGCGCAGTGGAACATGGGCGTTCCGGTGGACCGCTCCGACCTCGAGCCCGGCGACCTCGTCTTCTTCGACGGGCTGGGGCACGTGGGCATCTACATCGGCGGCGGCCAGTTCGTCCACGCGCCGCACACCGGCGACGTGGTCAAGATCTCCAGCCTCAGCGAAGCCTGGTACGCCGCCACGTACGACGGCGCCCGGCGCATCACGGGGTAACCAAGGTTCCCCTGTGCGCCCCCTCCTTGGGGCGCGTGGCATCTGTGGTCGTGCGCTCCGCCGGGAGCGTGGTCCCGGCTCCGCGCGACAGCGGGCTTCCCACTCAGAGCGATCTTGGCGCGTTGCCGGCCCCGCGCGACCCGTGGTGCTGAACCATCCCGGGCCGCTTCCTCCGCCTGCGGCTAACGCGCCTTCGGCTGCGTTAGCCTCCGGCCTTGTTCGCTGTTGCGCGTCGCAGCGACAACCAGAGCACGACTGCCGTTGCGGGCGGAAGGAACCACCACGCCGCGAACCCTGCTGCTGCGAGTGCGGCGGTGATTCCGATCGAGGCGAGGACGCCGGCGGCGGCGCGCCAATCGTCGCCGACGACGAAGTCCCACCAGAACCTTCCGAACGCGGCGACGCGGCTCATGCGGGAGCGACGGTCACGCGGCGGCGGCGCAGCAGAACGACCGACGCGAACGAGACGGCGATGACGAAGAGAAGAACGCCCGGCAGCGCGGCGTCGCCGCCCGGCCAGTCGGCGCCCGCGCCCTCGGCGGACCAGAAGATGCCGAACGTGGTGAGCATCACGCCGACGGCGAACTTCAGCGTGTTCTCGGGGACGCGCGCGAGCGGTGCGCGCACGAGCACGCCGACGACCGCGACGATCAGCAGTGCGACGCCGGCCGCCGCCGCCGCGAGCGGGATGTTGCCCTGCGCGCTGCCGAAGGTGATGACGATGAACGCCACCTCGAGACCCTCGAGCAGCACGCCCTTGAACGCCAGCGTGAAGCCGTACCAGTCCATGCCGGCCCGTTCGTCGCGACCGGCGGCGCGGGCTTCGGCCAGCTCCTCGGCGTAGATCGCCTCCTCGTCGTGCAAGGCCTTGAAGCCGCTCGCGCGGAGGATCGCCTTACGCAGCCACTGGAGTCCGAAGGCGAGCAGCAGCGCACCGACCACGAGACGCAGCGCCGAGATCGGGATCAGCGTCAGCGCCGGTCCGAGGATGGCGACGATCACGGTGAGGACGACGACTGCCGTGCCGAGCCCGAAGAGGGCGGAGCGCCAGCCTCGCGTCACGCCGGCGGCGAGCACGATCGTCAGCGCCTCGACCATCTCGACACCGCTGGCGAGGAAGGCGGACGCGAAGAGGAAGACGTCGTTCAGCTGTAGAGCCCGTCGATCTCTGCGGCGAAGTTCTCGTTGATGACGCGGCGACGGAGCTTCATCGTCGGCGTCACCTCACCTTCTTCCTGCGAGAAGTCCCGCGGAACGATCTCGAAGCGCTTGATCTGCTCGACGCGGACGCGGTCGCGGTTGACGTCGTCGACGATCTCCTGGACGAGCTCCTGTGCGTCGCGTCCCGACGCGGCCACCTCGTCCTGGTCGAGCGTGATCAGCGCCACCACGTAGGGGCGGCGGTCGCCGATCACGATCGCCTGCGAGATGAAGCGCGATGCCTTGAGGGCGTTCTCGAGGTTCTGCGGCGCGATGTTCTTGCCGCCGGCGGTGATGATCAGGTCCTTCTTGCGGTCGGTGATCTTGAGGAAACCGTCCGCGTCGATCTCGCCGACGTCGCCGGTGCGGAACCAGCCGTCTTCGGTGAAGGTCGCGGCCGTCGCTTCGGGATCCTTGTAGTAGCCGGCGAAGATCGTGTCGCCGCGGGCGAGGATCTCGTTGTCCTCGGCCAGCATCAGCTCGCTGCCGGGGACGGGGCGCCCGACGGTTCCGAAGCGATAGTCGTCGGGCTCGTTCACGGTCGTCGAGCTCGAGGTCTCGGTCAGCCCGTAGCCCTCGACGACGAGCAGTCCGAGCGAGTTGAAGAACTCGAGCACGTCGACGCCGAGCGGCGCCGCGCCGGAGATGCCGAGCCGCAGGCGGCCGCCGAGCCGCTGCCGGACCTTGTCGAAGACGAGTCGGTCCGCGACGCGCTCCTGCGCGTGCAGCAGTGCGGGGACGGGCTTTCCGGCTCGCCGGCGCCGACTCGCGTCCGCGCCGACGCGCAACGCCCAGCGGCCGATCGCGCGCTTCGCGCCGCCGCTGCGCTCGATCTCGCCGAGGGCGTTCGAGTGGATCTTCTCGTAGACGCGCGGGACCGCCGGGAGAACGGTCGGTCGGACCGTCTGAAGCGCCTCGGGCACGCGCGTCGCCTCGGCGACGAATGCGACGGTCGCGCCGTAGTGCGCGGCCGACTGGTGCACGAGGCGGCCGAAGCTGTGCGCGAGCGGGAGGAAGAGCAGGATGACGTCGCTCTCCTCCTCGAGCTCCGGGTCGACCCGCAGCGCCGCTGCGACGAGATTCTTGTGCGTGAGCATGCAGCCCTTGGGCGGGCCGGTCGTTCCCGACGTGTAGATCAGCGTCGCAAGATCGTCCTCGCCGATCGCCGCCGACGCCTCCTCGACCGCGTTCGGATGCTCGGCACGATGCGCGCGACCCTCCGCTTCGAGCTCGTCGAGCGCGGCGAACAGGAACACGTCGCGGAGCGCCGGAAGCGTCGCCCGGACGGACTCGAGCTTCTCGCGCTGCGGGTCGTCCTCGGCGAACGCGACCACCGTCTCCGAGTGCCCGAGGATGTATTCGCACTCCTTGGCCGAGTTCGTCGGATAGAGGCCGACGACGACGGCGCCGACGGACATGATCGCCCAGTCGAGCAGCACCCACTCGAGGCGGGTCCGCGCCAGCACCGCCACCGCGTCGCCGGCGCGGACGCCGCGCGCGAGCAGGGCGTGGCCGAGCGCGTCGACCCGTTCGGCCGCCTGCTCCCAGCTGACCGGTGTCCAGCCCGCCGCGCCCTCCTCGAGATGGGCCGGTGTGTCCCTGCCCTGGTCGACCGCGTACCGCCATAGGGCCGGAGTGGTGCGCGTTTCGAGCGGCGATTGGACTTCGGGCGCCGAGATCGCGGTCGTCGTCACGGGCCCATCGTACGGGGAAGGGAAAGGCCGGGGGAGGGCGAAACTCCCTGGTCCCTCTAGACTTTTCCCATGCGCACAATCTGGAACGGATCCATCAGCTTCGGCCTCGTCAACATCCCGATCGGGCTCGCCCTGGCGACCCAGCGGGAGGACGTGTCGTTCCGGACCCTGCACCGCGAATGCGGCACCCCGATCAAGCAGAAGCGGTGGTGCCCGTTCCACGAGCGCGAGGTGGAGGCCGACGAGCTTGTCAAGGGCTGGGAGGTCGCCAAAGGCGAGTTCGTCCTCGTCGAGGAGTCGGACCTCGAGTCCGTCGCGCTGCAGCGCTCGCAGGCGATCGACATCCTCCGCTTCGTCAAGCTCGAGCAGGTCGACCCGGTGTTCTTCGACCGCACCTACTACCTCGCGCCGTCGAGCGCCGAGGCGGCGCGGCGGCCGTATGTGCTGCTGCTGCGGGCGATGCAGGAGAGCGGGATGGCCGCGGTCGGGAAATTCGTGCTCTGGGGCAAGGAGAACCTCTGCCTCATCCGTCCGCAGGGAGACACGCTGGCGCTCGAGACGCTGTTCTATGCCGAGGACGTCCGCTCGAAGGAGGAGATCGAGGAGTCGGTCTCCTCGACCGAGGTGCGCGCGGCCGAGCTGGAGCTGGCCGGCCAGGTGATCGAGAGCCTCGTCGGCGAGTGGAAGGCGGAGGACTTCGACAACGAGTACCGGCACGACCTCAAGGCGATGCTCGAGGCGAAGCTGGCCGGCGAGGAGATCACCCGGCCCGAGCCGGCGGCGGAGACGCCTGTGGTCGACCTGATGGAGGCGCTCCGGCGGAGCGTCGCGGACGTGCAGGGCCGCCGCGGCGGCGAGAAGACGTCCGAGAAGGCGAAAGCCGCCCCGAAGAGCGGCTCTCGGTCGCGCAAGGCGCCGGCGCGCAAAAGCGCCTGACGCCCGGGAAGTTTCCTCAGCTCGCGGACGCCTGCCCGCCTACCGCCTGGAGCTGCGCCTGGAAGAGGTACTTGTCGATCTTGCCGTGATAGATCGGCACCCCCTCCTGCATGCAGACCCGGATCACCTCCTGCCGATCGATTCCCAACTCTTTCGACAGCTCTTCGGGCGTGAGGTGATTCGCCATTCCGTCGTGCTCCTTCCCAGGGTATGAAAAAGCCCGTCGGCGCAAAGCGCTCGGACGGGCTAGACCAGACCCTCGCTTGTCGATTCGGCGGGCCTCACTCGACCCGTCCTACCGAAACAACCATAGAACTGAAGAATAGGCCCTCGTGCTGACGGACGCCACCTCGGTTCTCTCAGGATTTCGGGTGCGGGAGATCACGTACCGCGAAACCCCGCTCCGTTACGCGGTCGGCGGCTCCGGCCCGCCCCTCGTGTTCGTGCACGGGCTCGGCGGCGCCGCCTCGAACTGGCTCGCCATCGCGCCGGCGCTCGCCGGGGAACGGCGCGTGATCGTGCCGGAGCTGCCGGGGCACGGCGGTACCGCGGCCGCTGCCTGCGGCGCCGACCGTCGATCCGTTCGCCGATGCCGTTCTCGCAGTGCTGGACGCGGAGGACGCGCTGCCGGCTCCCTGGGTCGGGCATTCGCTCGGCGGGCTCGTCGCACTGCGTGCGGCCGTGCGGCGGCCGGAGGCGGTCGGCGGGATCGTGCTCGCAGCGGCGGCGGGGATCTCGTCGAGCAGCCGGGCGGCGGAGGTGGTGCTGTCGCTGATGGGGCTCGCACAGCCAGGCCGGCTCGTCGCACGTCACCGCGGCGCCTGGGCAGGCTCCGCGCTCGGCAGGTCGGCTCGCGTTCGGCTGGTGGGGGCTCGCCGACCCGGCGGGGCTCGACCCGGTGATCGCCGAGGCGTTCCTCTCCGGCCCCGCCGAGCACACAGACACGGTCGCCGCCGGGCGGGCGCTGATCGCCACCGATCCGCGGCTGGACCTCGACCGCGTCCGCTGCCCGTGCCTATGCCTCTGGGGAGCCCAGGACAACTGGGTGCCGCTCGAGGACGGAATGGAGTACGCCCGTCGCCTCGGCGCGCCGCTCCGGGTGATCGCCGACTGCGGCCATCTGCTCATCGGCGAGCGGCCGGAGGCGTGCCTGCGCGCGATTCGCGATTTCCTCGCGACGCTATGAGAGCCACAGCTATCCAGCGGCGGCCGCCTCGAAGGGGATGATCTCCGCGCCTTCCTCCCGGGAGGGGCCGCCGAGGAAGTCGATCCGGCGCGCGACGACGTCGATCGCATCGCGCCGCGCCCCGTCCTGCTCCCAGGTCCGGCTGTGCAGCCGTCCCTCGACTGCCACCCGCCGGCCCTTGGCCAGATACTCGGCGCAGAGCTCGGCCTGCCGGTCCCAGGCCGAGATCCAGACGAAGTCCGCGCCCGCCTCGCGACCGCCGCGGTCGACCGCGAGGAGGAAGCTCGCCACCTTCTTCTCCTCGCCGACGTCGCGCACCTCGACGTCCGTCGCGAGGTTGCCGATCAAGCTCACGGTGTTCATACCGCGAAGCTAGCCGGGCAACCGTCACGAGAAGTTCGCAGCTTTCCAGCGATTTTCCGGAAATGCGTAGCTAGAGTCGGGTCCCCGATGGGCCTTTTCACTTCGATGACCGGCTTCGGCGGACGCGACATGGCCGTCGACCTCGGCACCGCGAACACGCTCGTCTACGTCCGCGGCCGCGGAATCGTCCTGTCCGAGCCGTCGGTGGTCGCGATCGACCAGCGCTCCGGCGAGGTGCACGCCGTCGGCGTCGAGGCGAAGCGGATGCTCGGCCGCACGCCGGGCACGATCCAGGCGATCCGCCCGCTGAAGGACGGCGTCATCGCCGATTTCGACGTGACCGAGCAGATGCTCCGCCACTTCATCCAGAAGGTGCACCAGCACCGCTTCGCGCACCCGCGCGTCGTCGTGTGCGTGCCCTCGGGTGTGACCGGGGTCGAGAAGCGCGCGGTCGAGGAGGCGACGCTCTCCGCCGGCGCGCGCCAGGCGTATCTGATCGAGGAGCCGATGGCCGCCGCGATCGGCGCCGGGCTTCCCGTCGCCGAGCCGACCGGGAACATGATCGTCGACATCGGCGGCGGCACCACCGAAGTTGCGGTGATCAGTCTCGGCGGCATCGTCGTCTCGCAGTCGCTGCGCGTCGGCGGCGACGAGATGGACGAGGCGATCATCAATCACATCAAGCGCGACTACAAGCTCCTGATCGGGCAGCAGACCGCCGAGGAGATCAAGCTCGAGATCGGCTCCGCGTGGGACATGAAGGAGGAGCTGCAGGCCGAGGTGCGCGGCCGCGACATGCTCACCGGACTGCCGAAGACCGTCGTGCTCACGTCGGAGGAGATCCGACGCGCGCTCGACGAGCCGGTCACGCAGATCATCGAGGCGATCAAGTCGACGCTGGACAAGACGCCGCCCGAGCTGGCCGCGGACATCATGGACCGCGGCATCGTCCTCGCCGGCGGCGGGGCTCTGCTCAACGGCCTCGACGAGCGGCTGCGCCACGAGACGCAGATGCCGGTGCATCTGGCCGAGAGCCCGCTCACCTGCGTCGCCGTCGGCTCCGGGCGGAGCCTCGAGGAGTTCGAGGCGATTCACCGCTCCAACCGGGCGCGCGCACGCGGCCGCAACGGCCGCCGCTACTAAGAATCGCCGCAGAATCGCCGCAAAACGGCCGTAAACGGACGGCCTCTCCGGCTTCCGCGGTAACCTTGCCCTGTGGCACCCCCGAACCGCACCGCGCGCGTGGCGGTGCTGGGCTCGTCGGTCCAGCGCTCCAAGTCGGGTCGCCCTTCACGGGGCCGTAGCTCGCTGGTCCGGCGCCTCGTGCTCGTCGTCCTCGTGATCGCGGCGCTTGCGCTGCTGACCGTCTCGTTCCGGTCGCCGACGGCCGGCGCGCTGCACGACGCGCAGGGCGCGGGAGCCTCGGCGCTGCGGCCGTTCCAGGTGGCCGCCGAGCGCGTCGCGCGGCCGTTCCGCGACGTCTATGGGTACTTCCACGGGCTGACGACCGCGAAGTCGCAGAACGAGAAGCTGCGGCGCGAGGTGCGTGAGTGGCGAGCGGTCGCCTACAAAAACGCGGCGGCCGCGGCGCAGGTGCCGGCGCTGAAGAAGCAGCTGAACTACCTCGAGGGACCGACGTATCCGAAGGACTACCGTCCCGTCAACGCGAGCGTGATCTCGTTCCCGGCGGGTCCCTTCACGCAGCAGATCACGATCGCCGCCGGCTCGCACTCCGGCATCCGGCGGAACACCCCCGTCGTCACCGCGGACGGGCTGGTCGGCAGCGTGACGAACGTCGGCCCGAGCACGTCGCTCGTCACGCTGATCACCGACGCGGACAGCGCCGTCACCGCCAAGGATCTGACCACGGGCGTGACCGGGCTCGTCCGGCGCGGCACCGGCCAGTCGCTCATCCTCGACCGCGTGCCGAAGGACCAGGTCGTGAACAAGGGCGACCGGATCGTGACGCAGGGCACCCGCGACCCGCGCTATCCCGACATCTACCCGTACGGGATCCCGATCGGGAAGGTGCTCTCCGTCGGCTACAGCGACAACGCCATCTTCGTCCAGGTGCAGGTGGCGCCGTACGCCCAGTTCGGCTCGTTCGACTCGGTCACGGCGCTCGTCTCGACGAAGCCGGCCCCGACGCTCCCGTGAGCGTGCTCGACGGCGTCAAGGCCGCGGTGATCCTCTTCGTCGCGGCGATCGTCCAGGTGTCGATCCTGAGCCAGATCCACGTCTTCGACGGCGTGCCGGACCTGCTGCTCGTCACGCTCGTCGCCGTCGCGCTGCTGCGCGGCGCAGTCGTCGGCGCGGTCGGCGGCTTCTTCGCGGGACTGATCGTCGACACGGCGACGTTCGGCCAGCTCGGGCTGACGTCGCTGATGCTCACCGTCGCCGGCTACTGGATCGGCCGCTACGGCGAGACGACCGGGCGCGACCGCGCGCACGCGCCGTACCTGTCCGTCGCGGTCGTGACCGCGCTGTACGCGATCGGGCTGCTGCTCGTCCACTTCGTGCTCGGCGAGCGTGCGCCGGCGCTGCCGGTGCTCAGCGGCATCGTCCCCGCGATCGTGTTGAACCTCCTGCTCACCGCACCGGTGTACGCGCTCGTGCGGCGGATGCTGCGGCCGCCGAGCCGCGAGCTGTCGACGGAGGTGCAGCTGCTTGGCTAGCAACGCCCCGCCGCGGCCCGGCCGCTTCCTCCCGCAAGAGCAGGGCGTCGTCGAGCCGTACCGGCTGACGCCAAGGCTGGCGCTGCGCGTCGCCATCCTCGGCGGGCTCGTCCTGCTCGTCTTCGGCGTGCTCTTCCTCCGGCTCTGGGCGCTGCAGGTGCTCGCCGGGACGAAGTACGTCGACCAGGCGCGGTCGATCAGCTCACGGACCGTCCCGATCCAGGCTCCGCGCGGCGTCATCCTCGACCGGAACGGGAACGTGCTCGTCTCCAACGCCGCCACCACCGCCGTCGAGCTCTGGCCGGCCGACCTGCCGAAGAACTACGTCGACCGCTACAACGAGCTCCGCGCGCTGGCGGGCGTGACGCACGTTCCGCTGTACGAGATCGCCGCCGCGATCAAGTCGCATCAGGGCGATCCCGTCACGCCGGTCCTCCTGCGGCAGTCGGCGAAGAATTCGATGGTGAACTACCTCGCCGAGCACGCGACGCAGTTCCCCGGCGTCGAGACGCCGCCGACGTACATCCGCCACTACCCGTACCGGACGCTCGCGGCGCAGGTGCTCGGCTACGTCGGCGAGATCTCCTCGCAGGAGCTGAAGACGCTGGCGAAGAAGGGCTACCACCCGGGCGACCTGATCGGCCAGGCCGGCGTCGAGTCCTCCTACGACACGTATCTCCGCGGCGTCGCCGGCTCGGCGCGGATGAACGTCGACTCGCTCGGACGGCCGCGCAGCCAGTTGGAGCAGACGACGATCTCGAAGCCGGGACACGCGTTGCGGCTGACGCTCGACCTGAAGCTGCAGCAGGCGGCGGAGCGGGCGCTCGCGTACGGCATCAATCTCGCGCAGGCGGACGGCCAGTGGGCGGCGCGCGGCGGCGCCATCGTCGCGATGAACCCGAACGACGGCTCCATCCTCGCGATGGCCTCGTCGCCGACGTACGAGCCGTCCGTCTACGCCGGCCGCGTCACGCTGAAGGCGCTGAACACCGAAGGGCTGACCGCGAAGACCGCCGCGGAGAAGAACTATCCGTCGCTGAACCGCGCGCTGCAGGCGACGTACCCGCCGGGCTCGGTCTTCAAGCCGGTGACCGCGCTGGCCGCGCTGGAGGAGCATCTCGTGTCGCCGTACGCGACCCTCGCGTGCACCGGGACGTACACGGCGCCGGAGGACCGGTCGCACCGCACCTTCCACAACTGGGACCCGAACGTGAACCAGCAGATGGACCTGCCCACGGCGCTCGGGTACTCGTGCGACACGTACTTCTACCAACTGGGCAACGACTTCTACGAGCTGCCGAGCGACCGCGGCCAGCCGCTGCAGAAGTGGGCCAAGATCTTCGGCTTCGGCGCGGACACCGGGACAGACGCGGGGCCGGAGGTGCCGGGCCTCGTTCCGACGATCGGCTGGCGGCACCGGACGTTCACGCGAAAGACCGATCCCCATGCCTGGCAGGTCGATCGCCTCTGGAAGCCGGGCAACTCGATCCAGCTGGCGATCGGCCAGGGCGACCTGCTCGTCACGCCGCTGCAGATGGCGCGCTTCTACTCGCTGATCGCCAACGGCGGCAAGCTCGTCACGCCGCACGTGCTGGAGGACGTCGAGAACCCGAACGGAACCGCCGTGCCCGTGCCGGCGCTGCCGGCGCCGCAGCAGGTCCAGGGTCTCGATCCGTCCGCGCTCGCCGTCGTCCGCCAGGGGCTGTTCGAGGGGACGCACATGCCGTTCGGAACGTCGTACGCGGTGTTCGGCCAGTTCCCCGTGCCGATCGCCGGCAAGACGGGCACGGCCGAGAAGGTCGTGACCCTCCCCGGCTACACCGGCGTGCAGAACCAGTCGTGGTGGTGCGGGTACGGGCCGGCCACCTCGGCGAAGCTCGTCGTCTGCGTCGTGATCGAGAACGGCGGCCACGGCGGCACCGCCGCCGCGCCGGCGGCCGAGAAAGTCTTCTCCAAGTTCTTCCACGTCAATGCCCGCCAGGTGGGCCCGATCCACTCCGACTGATGCTCGAGTACGCCGGATCCCAACGGACAGGACTGCGCGACCGCCGCGTCGAGGGCCCCGCGCTCGTCGGCATCCTCCGCTCGCTCGACTGGGTGCTGCTCGCCGGCGTGGCCGGACTCGTCGCCGTCGGGCTCTGGGGGATCGCCGGCGTGACGCGGTTCGACATCCCCGGGAATGCGTCGCTACTACCTCGACCGCCAGATCGTCTACGCGGTCGTCGGCGGCGTCGCTCTTGTCGTCGCCACCTTCATCGACCCGGATCTGTACCGCCGCTACTGGCGCGCCATCTTCATCGGGACGGTCGGCCTGATCGCGATCGTGCTGGTGCTCGGCCGCGCCGCGCGCGGCTCGACCCGCTGGATCAACGTCGGCTTCTTCACCTTCCAGCCGTCGGAGTTCGGGAAGCTGCTGTTCGTGCTCGCCCTGGCCGGCTTCATCGCCGAGCGGTCGCGGCAGCTGAACGAGATCGGGACGACGATTCGCGTGATCGGGCTCGGACTCGTCCCGGTCGTGCTCGTGTTCGCGCAGCCGGACCTCGGCACGGCGCTCGTCTATCTCGCCGCGCTGGGGGCCATGCTCTTCGTCGCCGGCACGCCGTGGAAGCAGCTCTGCGCGATCGGCGCGATCGCCGCTCTGCTCATCGTCGGCGTCCTCTGGGCGGGGCCTGCCGTCGGCGTCGACTTCCTCAAGGGCTACCAGAAGCAGCGTCTGACCTGCTTCACGCATCCGTCCACGTGCTCGGCCGCGTCCGGCGGCTACAACCTGCAGCAGTCGATCGTCGCCGTCGGCTCGGGCGGGACGCAGGGCCGGGGCGTGCAGGGAGCGACGCAGACGCGGTACAAGCTTCTGCCGGAGAGCCAGACCGACTTCGTCTTCGCCGCCTTCAGCGAGCAGCGCGGCTTCATCGGCGCGTCGCTGCTGCTGGGGCTCTATCTGCTCGTGTTGTGGCGCGGGCTCCGCGTCGTCACCGTCGCGCGCGACCTGTACTCGGCGGTGATCGCCGGAGGGATCGTGATCGCGCTGCTGTTCCAGCTGTTCGTCAATGTCGGCATGACGATGGGGATCGCGCCGATCACCGGGATCCCGCTTCCGTTCGTCAGCGTCGGCGGCTCGTCGATGATCGCGAACCTCGGCGCCATGGGGGTGCTGCTCGCGGTGTACGCGCGCGGCCGCTCGGCGCGACCGGGGCGGCGGCGCTGATGGCGCGGCCGATCTCGCTCAGCGTGCTGCGGAAGCTCGCGCGAGAGCTGAACGCGCAGCCGGAGGATGCAGGCCCGCTCGTCGTCGGCGGCGCGCGCGAGCTGGCCGCCGTCCTGCGCCGGGAGCTGGCGCGCGGCGCGCAGCCGGGCGCCGTGCGCGAAGGCGACGCGCCCGAGGGCGCTGCGCTGCTCGTCTACGTGCTCGGCGGCACGCCGACGGCGGAGGACGAGCAGGCGCTGAAGCGGGCGCGGAAGGCCAGAGTCCCGATCGTCGCCGTGGTCACCGGGCCGGCGTCGCGCGATCTGTCGCTGCCGTGGGTGCTGGCGACCGACATCGTCAGGGTCGGCGCCGGCGAGGGCTTTCCCATCGTCGAGATCGCGGAGGCGATGGCAGAGCGGCTCGGCGACGGCGCGGCCTCGGTCGCGGCGCGGCTGCCGGTGCTACGCGGCCCGGTCAGCGAGCAGATCGTCCGGTCGTTCTCGCGCAGGAACGCCGTCGTCGCGGCGGTCGTGTTCATCCCGGGCGCCGACCTGCCGGCGCTCACCGTCAACCAGATCCGGATGCTGGTGCGCCTCGGCCGCGTCCACGGACGCACTTCCGGCCGCGAGCTGTACCCCGAGGCGGTGATGACCGTCGGCGCCGGGCTCGGGTTCCGCACCGTCGCCCGCGCGCTCCTCGACTTCGTTCCGGTAGCGGGGTGGGCTGTAAAGAGCGGCGTTGCGTATACGGGTACGAGAGCGCTGGGGCAGGCCGCCGTCTGGCGGCTGGGAAGCGACGTCGAGGTCGAACGATCGCCAGGCGGCCACGACGATGAGTCCTAGGCCGCTGCCGGCCGGAGCTTCGCCCGCCGCGCCCTGATCGCCCGCATCCGTTGCGTCAGCCGCGCCCAGGCCCACGGCTCGACCTCGCGGTAGCGCGTCGCGGTCTGCCCGCGCGTCGCCTCGAGGTATTCGAACCAGGCATCCGCTTCCTCGATGAGCAGCAGCTCCTCGGCCTCCTGCTTCCCCGTCACGGCTCTTGACCTCCCGGGTCGTGGATGGGCCGGATCGTAGGTCCAGGGTCGGACGGAACCGGACGCCGCCGGGCCCTCCGTCCGGGTCGCTGCTACGCTGCGGGGGAAGGCCAATGCCCACGTTTTTCGTACCCACCCACCAGCGCGCGCGCCGTCAGGCAGGCAGAACACATGCCCCTGATGTCGCAGCAGCGCGCTTTTCCGAAGGAGTTTTCGCTTGCCCTGGTTCCGCCGAAGGAAGACCACTTCCGACGATTCGGCCCGCTCGAACGAGCCGGCCGCACCCGTTTCAGAGGCTCGTCCCGAGCCCGTAGCACCCGAGCCGGCCGCACACGCCTCACTCGATGGGGCCGCCGCGGCCGAGACAACCGATCCGAACAAGCCCAAGCGCCGCCGCGGTAGCCGCGGAGGCCGGGGCCGCAAGAAGCCCGGCGCCGCCGGCGAGTCCGCCGAGGCGGCCGACGGCGCGGAGAAGCCGGACAAGCCCGCGCAGGGCGACAAGCGCAAGACGGAGCGCAAGCCGTCCGAGCGCAGGCCCGAGCGCAAGGCCACCTCGCAGCGCCAGGAGCGCCGCCAGAACCAGCCGCGCCGCCGCCAGGCGCCGCGCCGCGCCCCGCTGCCGGCCGCGAAGCGCGAGCTGATCGTCTCGGTCGACATCGGCGAGCAGCGCGTCGCCGTGCTCGAGGACGGCCAGGTCGCCGAGGTCTACCTCGAGCGGCCCGACCACCGCTCCATCGTCGGCAACATCTATCTCGGCCGCGTGGACAACGTCCTCCCCGGGATGGAGGCCGCGTTCGTCGAGGTCGGCCTGGAGAAGAACGGCTTCCTCTATGTCGACGAGATCGTCGGCCCGGAGCTGGAGCGCGGCCACGGCCGCAAGATCCAGGACCTGATCAGCAAGGGCCAGACGATCCTCGTCCAGACGGTGAAGGACCCGATGAAGACGAAGGGCGCCCGGCTGACGACGCAGATCTCGCTGCCCGGACGCTTCGTCGTCTTCGTGCCGCAGGGCGAAGGCCTCGGCGTCTCGCGCCGCCTCGAGGACGACGAGCGCGCACGGCTGAAGGAGATCCTGCGTAAGCTCGACGTCAAGGAGGGCGGCATCATCGTCCGCACCGCCGCCGAGGGCGCGTCCGAAGAGGACATCGAGCGCGACCTCGTCTTCCTGCAGCGCCTGTGGAAGTCGATCCAGGCGAAGGCGAAGACAACGGCGCCGGAGCTGATCTACCAGGAGGCCGAGCTGCCGCTCCGCGTCACGCGCGACCTCTTCACCGGCGACTTCGAGAAGGCGTACGTCGACAACGACCAGGCGTACAAGCGCATCACCGGCTACCTGAAGAAGACGTCGCCGCACATGGTCGAGCGCGTCGTCCGCTACAAGGAGAAGACGCCGCTGATGGAGCACTTCGGCGTCGAGCAGGAGATCAAGTCGACGATGCACCGGCGCGTCGACCTTCCCTCCGGCGGCTATCTGATCTTCGACTATGCCGAGGCGTTCACCGTCATCGACGTGAACACCGGCCGCTTCGTCGGCTCGCGCGGCAAGAACTCCGGCAGCCGGCTCGAGGACACGATCACGAAGAACAACCTCGAGGCCGTCAAGGAGGTCGTGCGCCAGCTCCGGCTGCGCGACATCGGCGGGATCATCGTCATCGACTTCATCGACATGGCGAACCCGAAGAACCGCGCCGCCGTCGAGGAGGCGTTGCGCACGGAGCTCGAGCGCGACCGCACGAAGACCTATGTCGTCGAGATCTCGCCGCTCGGGCTCGTGGAGATGACGCGGCAGAACGTGACCGACGGACCGCGCGAGGTGATGACGAAGAAGTGTCCGACCTGCGGCGGCGACGGCATCGTCTACTCCGAGGCGTCGGCGGCGATCGACGTCGAACGGCGGCTCCGGGCGCTCACCGCCGGCTCGCGCAGTCAGGCGTATCGCGTCGAGCTGGCGGACAACATCGCCGGCGCGCTGGTCGGCCCGGGGGCGCAGCGGCTGATCGAGCTGGAGTCCCTGACCAAGCGGCGGTTCTTCTTCGTCGGGAAGCCGGGAGCGCATCTCGACCATCTCGTCGTCCTCGCCGAGGGCAAGCTCGCCGATCTCGCTCCCGCGGCGCCGGTCGCCGAGGGCGCCGAGCTGCAGCTGGAGCTCGTCGAGCTCGACCGGCACGACGCGGCGTCGGCGGTCGGCAAGGTGGACGGACTCGACGTCTGCGTCGGCGAGGCCGCGACACTCGTCGGCAAGAAGGTGAAGGTGCGCGTCGAGCGGGTGCTCGACGGCGTCGCCTACGCCACGCTGGTGCGGCGCGCCGGCAAGAAGGCGCCGGAGCCGCTGACGGCGGAGGCGGAGGCGGAGAAGCCGACGCGGAAGCCGCCGGCGCGCAGGACCGCAGCCGGCGCCGTGGACGGAGTCACAGAGGACGTCGACGCGGAGGAGCTCGAGGCGGAGGAGCCGGTGGAGGCCGTCGTCGCCCAGCCCAAAGCAGAGCCCGAAGCCGTCGAGGACGAGGAGCCGGCCGAGGAGAGCGACACCGTCGCCGACATCGAAGCTGTCGAGGTCGAGCAGCCCGCCGACGGCGAGGCGCCTGCCGCCCCGGCGAAGAAGAAGACCCGGCGTGGCTCGCGCGGCGGCCGGAACCGGAAGAAGCCGGCGACCGCTGCTGCCTCCGCCGCGGCCGGCGAGGCCGGCGAGGCGGAGGCGAGCGCCGAGCCCGAAGCGGACGCGGAGCCCGACGCGCCGGCCCCCGCGCGCGCCGTGACCATCCACATCCCAGGCGACGATCTCGGGCGCCCCGCGCAGGAGGCTCCACAGCCCGCGGCAACCGAGGCTGCCACCGAGACCGAGGAAGCTCCGACGGACGGCGCCGAGGCGGCGACTCCGGACGGCCAGCCGAAGAAGAAGCGGACGCGGCGCGGCTCGCGCGGCGGCCGCAAGCGCAAGAAGCCGGCCGCTGCCGCCGGCTCGGCCAACGGCGCTGCTCCCGACGCGGAGGTCGAGGACGAGCCCGACGACGAGCTGGAGATCGACGTCGTCGAGATCGAGGCCGTCGAGCCCGAGGCGGTCGAGGCGGCCGCCGTCGAGGAGCCCGAGGTCGTCCCCGAGTCGCTCCCCGAGTCGCCGGCAGTGCCGGAGCCTTCGGCCAACGGCGATTCCGACGAGGAGTGGGGTTACCGCCCCATGTCGGAATGGCTCGACGACATCGACTCGAACCGGTAGCGGCCCCGATTTCGCTACACTGGGCCGGTTCGCGGGCCCTGCTCAGCGTTGGGGAGGCCCGCGTTTCTACGCCATGAGCTACGCGATCATCGCCGTCGGAGGAAAGCAGTACCGCGTCCAGGAGGGCGAGCGTCTGCTGGTGGACCGGCTCCCGACCGACGAGGGCAAGACGTTCAATCCGCGCGTCCTGCTCGTCGGAGGCAACGGCACGACCGACCTCGAGCCGACGTCGACGGTCACGGCCCGGGTGGTCGGCCACGTGCTCGGCGAGAAGATTCGCATCGGCAAGTACAAGAAGCGCACCGGCTACCGCCTGCACAACGGCTACCGCAGCCGGCTGACCCAGATCGAGATCGAGGCGATCGGCGCGGGCGGCAAGAAGGCGGCCGCGAAGAAGGAGACCCCGAAGGCGGAGGCCCCGAAGGTCGAGACCCCGAAGGCCGAGGCTCCGAAGGCTGAGGCTCCGAAGGCGGAGGCTCCGAAGGCCGAGGCGCCGAAGAAGGTCGAGGCCGCCGCCGAGGCTCCCGCGCGCACCGCGCACCCGCCGAAGGGCTACGAGGACATGACCGTCGCGCAGATCTCCGAGGCGGCGCACGGCTGGCGGCGCCCGAATCTCGAAGCCGCGCTGGAGTACGAGCGCGAGCACGCGAACCGCAAGGGCGCGATCGCCGCGCTCGAGTCCGCGATCGCGTCGAAGGAGGAGAGCAGCTAGTGGCTCACAAGAAGGGACTCGGCTCGTCGCGCAACGGCCGCGACTCGAACCCGCAGATGCTCGGCGTGAAGATGTTCGCCGGCCAGGACGTCAAGTCGGGAATGATCCTCGTGCGCCAGCGCGGCACGCGCTTCCGCCCGGGACCCGGCACGGGTATTGGCAAAGATGACACCATCTTTGCCAATCGCGACGGGGTCGTCTCGTTCCGCACCAGCGGAACTCGCCGCTTCATTTCGGTCGTCGACTCGTCGACGACCGCGTAGCGGAACTCCGCGCGGACGAGAGCGCGGTCTCGTCCGCGCTCCGTGCTGTTCCTTTTGAACCCTCGGCGAAGCGTTGTGCTGTTCGACCGGTGGTGGCTGCGCCATCCTCGGCCGAATGAGTTCGGCCTTCGCTAACGCATCGCGTTAGCTCCGGCGCTTGACGGTCGTGTGAGCGTCGGGCCGTAGAGTTCTCGCATGTTCCACGACAAGGCACGCCTTTACGTCATCGCCGGTCGCGGGGGCGACGGGTCGATCCACTTCCGGCGCGAGAAGTACGTGCCGAAGGGCGGTCCGGACGGCGGCGACGGCGGCGAGGGCGGCGACGTCCTGCTCGTCGCGGATCCGCGGCGGCGCGACCTCTCCGGCGTCCGGCCGAACCAGAAGCTCCGCGCCGGCAAGGGCGGCCACGGCGGCGGGCGCCTGTCCAACGGCGCGCGCGGCGACGACGCCGTGCTCCACGTTCCCGTCGGGACGCAGGTGCTCGACGTGAAGGAACGGCTCGTCGCCGACCTCGCGCGGCCGGGCGCGCGCGTCGTCGTGGCGAAGGGCGGGACCGGCGGCCGCGGGAACAAGCACTTCGCCACTCCCACGCGGCAGACGCCGCGGTTCGCCGAGGTCGGCATCCCCGGCGAGGAGGGCGAGCTCGAGCTGCGGTTGAAGCTGCTCGCGGACGCGGCGCTCGTCGGGCTGCCGAACGCGGGCAAGTCGTCGCTGCTGACGCGCATCTCCAACGCGCGGCCGAAGGTGGCCGAGTACCCGTTCACGACGCTCGCGCCGGTGCTCGGCACGGTCGAGTCGTCCGACGGCCGCCAGCTCGTCGTCGCCGACGTGCCGGGACTGATCGAGGGCGCCAGTGAGGGCATCGGACTCGGCCACGAGTTCCTCGCGCACCTCGAGCGGGCGCACCTGCTGCTGCACGTGATCGACGCGTCGGAGGACGACGCCGACGACCGCTGGCGCACGATCGACGCGGAGCTGGTTGCCTACGGCGCCGGGCTCGACCTGCGTCCGCAGGCGGTCGTGCTGAACAAGATCGACCTGAGTCCTGATCCGCCCGCATTCGGAATCGAGGACGAGCGGATCGTGCGCGTGTTCCGCATCTCGGCCGCCACCGGCGCCGGGATCGAGGAGCTGCGCCGCGCGCTGTTCGAGCTCGTCCAGCCGGAGGAGCCGGTCGCGCCTGCGCCGGACGACACCGAGCTCGTCGACTTTCTCGTCTATCGCCCGCAGCCGACACGCCGCGCGTTCCGTGTGTTCCGCACCGAGGACGGCTTCCGCGTCACCGGCCGCGCACCCGATCCGGCGGAGCTCGAGGCGATCCTCAAGGCCGCGGGCGCCCGCGAGGGCGACCAGGTCGAGGTCGGCGACGAGACGCTCGAGTGGTCGTGACCACGGGGCTGTACGGCGGCGCGTTCGATCCTCCGCACCTCGGCCACGTCGAGGTGGCGCGGGTCGCGAAGCTCTCGCTCGACGTCGACGGGCTGATCGTGCTCGTCTCCGAGGCGCCGGGGCACAAGAACGTCTACGCCTCCGCCGACGACCGTCTTGCGCTTGCGAAGGCGGCGTTTCCGGACGACGACGTGCGGCTCGACCCGTATCCGCGCACGGTCGACCTGCTGCGCGCCGAGTCGTTCGACGATCCGCTGTTCGTGATCGGCGCCGACGAGTTCCAGGACTTCCTGTCGTGGAAGGAGCCGGACGAGGTCGTCGCGTTCGCGCGCCTCGCCGTCGCGACGCGGCCCGGCTTCCCGCGCGCGCGGCTCGACGACGTCCTTGCGCACCTCGGCCGGCGGGATCGCGTCGTCTTCTTCGAGATTCCGCCGATACCGGCGGCGTCCCGGGACATCCGCGAGCTCGTCGCCGCGGGCGAACCGCTCGACGGGCTCGTCCCGCCGGCCGTCGCCGAGTTGATCCAGGCCCGGGGGCTGTACATCCGCTGAACGTGGCTACACTGCGACCACCGCGACCGAGGACACCGATCCAGCTCTGACACCGCTCGAACAAGCCCGCCGTATCGCCGCTCTCGCCCTCGAGAAGCTGGCGGATGACGTCGTCATCCTCGACATGCGGCCGGTGTGCACCTTCACCGACTTCTTCGTCATCTGCTCCGGCCGCAACGCGCGGCAGACCGGCGCGATCTGGGACGAGGTGCACGAGAAGCTGAAGCAGGACGAGCGGCTGATCCCGCGCACCGTCGACGGGGTGCAGGAGGGGAGCTGGATCCTCGCCGACTATCTCGACGTCGTCCTCCACGTCTTCACGCCGGAGGCGCGGTCGTACTACAAGCTCGAGGATCTCTGGAACGACGTGCCCGAGGTCGAGGTCGAGGCGGCCGCCGTCTAGGCGGCGGCGATTCCGCTCTTCGAGACGAGGACGTTCGCCGCTGTGGTCGGCAGTCCCGCAACGGGGCGGCCGCCGACGCTGAGGTCGAGGTTCCACGGCGCGCCGATGCGGACCCAGAGCTCAGTGCCGACCGGAAGGCGAAGCGTCCGTCCCTGCGCCAGCGTCCGCTCGAACAGGACCGGTCCGGAGGCGCCGGCGCGCCGGACGAGCAGCCAGCAGTTCCCCCGTGCCGCCCGGAAGACCGCGTACGCGGGCGCGGCCGGCGGCGCCGCGGCCACCGGCGGCTTTCGCGGCGCGGGCCTCGTCGTGGTGGTGGCCGGCGGCGCCGACCGGACCGCCTTCCCGTCCGACCCGAGCTTCCACGCGGCCACGCCCGCGACCGCGACCGCGACCGCGGCGCCGGCCAGCAGCGGCCGCAAGGCGCCGAGCCGCTGGAGGGGCGGAGGCTCGGGCGGCGGAGCCTCGACCGGGTGCGCGAAGCGGCTGTTCCACTCGTCCAGGTAGAGATCCCCGTCGAGCCCGAGGAACTCGGCGTAGGTGCGGAGGAAGCCCTTCGCGTAGGCGTCGCCGGGCAGAAGCTCCCACCGCTCCTCTTCCAGGGCCGTGAGGTACCGCTCGCGGATCCGGATCGCTTTCTGGACGTCGGCCGAGGACAGTCCGCGGCGGGTGCGCGCTTCGCGAAGGGAGGCGCCGATCTGGAACATCTGGCCCAACCGATTGTGCCGGATCTGTGGAAAAGAAGGAAGGACCCGTGGGAACATCGCCCGAAATCTGTGGACAGACCTGTGGAAAAGGACGCAGTGTCCGGGCCGGAGCTACAATCCGCAGTCCCAGGGGCCATAGCTCAGCTGGGAGAGCGTCTGGCTGGCAGCCAGAAGGTCGCCGGTTCGAGCCCGGCTGGCTCCACTCGTTGCGTCGCGATCATGTGACCACCGGCTCCGGGAGTGCCGGCACCGCGTGCGAGGGAACGGCGTTCCCGATCTCCGCGACCGCGAGCGACGGGACGACGACCTGGTCGGAGCCGTCCGGCAACTGCGCCTTCGCGGACCCGACGTCGCCGTCGACGACGGTGACGTGCGACGACAACGGCACGTACACGCTCACGTTCACGGCGACCGACGGTGTCAATCCGCCGGTGTCGGCGAGCGAGACGCTCACCGTGCTGAACGTCGCGCCGACTCCGACGCTCACGCTGTCGCCGGCGGGTCCGTACCCGCTCGGCTCGCCCGTGACGGCGGATGCCACGATCGTCGACCCGGGCACGCTCGACACGGAGACGTGCTCGATCGACTGGGGCGACGGCACGACGAATACTGTCGCCGTCGGGACGCTGCGTGAATGCCAGGCGCCGCATACGTACGCGGCGGCGGGCTCGTACACGGTCACCGTCACCGTCGTCGACAAGGACGGCGGCACCGGCAGCGACTCGAAGACGCCGGTGATCAACGGGCCTCCGGTCGTCCGCGTCTCCGACGCGTCCGGCAACGAGGGCTCGGCCGTCCCGCTGACGGCGACGGCGAACGATCCGGAGAACGACCCGCTTCAGTACACGTGGACGGCGACTCCGCTCTCGGGCGTCGCGCCGGGCGCAATGTGCACGTTCTCGAACCCGACGATGCTGAGCCCGTCCGTCACTGCAACGACAACGGCGTGTGGACGATCACGCTCACTGCGAGTGACGGCATCAACCCGCCGGTCTCGTCGAGCGGAACGCTGACGGTGCAGAACGTCGCACCGCACGCCGCACTGACGTTCTCGGCCGGTCCACACGCCGTCGGCTCGACTGTGACGGCCACCGTCGCGATCACCGATCCGGGGACGATCGACACGTTCGGCTGCACCTTCGAGTGGGGTGACGGAACGCCGACGACGACCATGGCGGCGACCGGCTCGAGCTGCAGCGCGCCGCACACGTACGCGGTGTACGGCAGCTACCACGTGACGGTCACGGTCGTCGACAAGGACGGCGGGACCGGGCTCGACACGCGGGTCGTCCTCGTCGACGGCCCTCCGGTCCTCACCGTCTCGAACGCGAGCGGCAACGAGGGCTCGGCGATTCCGCTGACGGCGACGGCGGTCGATCCGGAAGGCGACGCGCTCACGTACGCGTGGACGGCGACTCCGGGCTCGGGCGTCGACGCGGGAGCGGCGTGCGTCTTCTCCAACCCGGCGCTGCTCGCGCCGACGGTCAAGTGCACCGACGACGGGACGTGGACGCTCACGCTCGTCGCGAGCGACGGGATCAACCCCGCCGTGACGAAGACGGCGACGCTCACCGTCGCCAACGTCGCGCCGGCGGTGACAATCACCAGCCCGGCAGCGGGAACCTCGTCGAAGAGCGTCAGCTTCTCGGCGAACGTCACCGACCCGGGCTCGAACGACGTGCTGTCGTGCTCGATCAACTGGGGTGACGGATCGGCCTCGCAGGTCGTCGCCGTCGCAGCCGGCGTGTGCGCGACGACGCACACGTACGCGGCCTCGGTGTCGACCGCGACGATCACCGTCACGGCGAGTGACGACGACGGAGGGACGGCGACCGCCACGCGCGCGCTCTCGTTCAACCGGCCGCCGGTCTGCTCGGCCGTGAAGGCAAACCCGGACACGCTGTGGCCGCCGAACGGCGACATGCGGCTCGTCACCCTGGTCGGCGCGTACGACCCGGACGGCGGCCCGGTGACCTACACCATCACCGGCGTGACGCAGGACGAGCCGCTCGGCGGCTGGGACGGTCACGGCTGGGACTGGTCCAAGAGGTGGCACAAGGACCCGACCCCGGACGCGGTGATTCTCCACGGCCCGAACGTGCTGCTCCGTGCGTGGCGCGATCCGCACGGCGACGGACGGACGTACACGATCTCGTTCACCGTCACCGACAGCCAGGGTGCGACCTGCTCCGGGACGACGACGGTCGAGGTCCCCCACGACCTCGGGCATCACGCGAAGTTCGGGGATCACCACTACAACTCGTGCGGCAAGCACCACTGAGCTGAGTCACGGGAGGGGCCGGTGGTCGTGCCGGCCCCTCCTTCGACGCGACACCGCCGATCGGCTGTTGCCGGTTGCATTCGCCGCGGCGCTGCCCGAAGCTTCCGGGAGTGACACCCCGGTCGCAGCCGTCTGAATCAGGCAAGGCCGAGCGGCTTCTCGTCCCGGTTCGGTTCGGGTTCACGCGGCTCCGCGCGCACGCGTCGCGGGCGCTGCTCGTTGCAGCGGGAATCGCGGTCGCCGCGGCCATGCTCGCGCTGGCCGCCGTCGCCGCCGTGGCCGTCCAGGATCGTGCGGTGCAGCGCGCGCTCGCGGAGCTCCAGCCGACCGACCGCGCCGTCCAGGTGGACTGGAGCGGAGTTCCGGCACAGTCGAGCCTGTCGCTGGCGCAGCTCGACCGCGTCGCGCGCGCGGCGCTGCATCCGGTGCTGAGCCGTCCGCCGTTCGGCGTGCTCGTCTTCCGCCAGGCGACGTGGGGCGGCGCGTTCGTCAATCTCGGCGCGGTCGACGGGCTCTTGCGCTGGCTGGTGCTGCGTAGCGGCAGGCTGCCGCACGCGTGCACGCCGAGGGATTGCGAGTTCGTCCAGATCGGCGGCGTTCCCGTCGCGCCGAAGCTGCCGTACCTCCACGTCGTCGGCCGCGCCACGCTGCGTGCGGGTGCGCCGCTGGCCGCGTACTTCGCCGCGCCTGGTGCGAACCGCCCGCCGATCCTCCTCGCCGACGGTGTCCCCGCGTTCTCGCGCCTGCCGCTCCCGGACTCCGCGCTGATCGCGCGCACCGCGGGCTGGATCGTGCCGGTCGCGCCGGGGGCGATCCACGAGTGGGAGATCCCCGCGTTCCAACGGCGGCTCGATCTCGCGCAGAACCGGCTCGAGTCCGCCGACCCGCTGTTCAGCCTGGCGGCGCCGACCGACACGCTGAACGCGATCCGTGCGACGACGCAGGTGGCCGGACGGCGGCTGCTGATCGTCGGCGGCGAGGCCGCGATGCTGCTGCTCGGATTCGCGGTGCTTGCATCGACACGGTTGCGTCGCGATCACCGCGCGATGCGAAGGCGGTTGCGCTGGTACGGAGCGCGCGGGCGGCAGGCGACGCTCGTCGCAGCCACCGAGGTGCTCGCGATCACCCTTGTCGCAACGATCGCCGGCTGGCTGCTCGGGACCGGAGCGGGAGCGCTGCTCGCACGGCATCTCGGTGCGCCGGGCACGGCGGCGGTCGCGCACTCGGTTGTGACCCTGCGCGGCTTCCTCGTCGCCGTCGTGCTCGCCGTGCTGATCGCCGTCGTGATGCTCGTCGCCGTGCGCGCCGAGCCGGTCGCGTTCGGCGGAATGCGCATCACCATCGCCGACGTCGCGGCGCTGGGCGCGCTCGCGGCGATCCTGCTCGCGCTCGCGCGCGGGAAGGCCGATGCCGGATCGCTCGCGAGCGGCGGCGGCACCGGCGTGGTGCTGCTCGTCCTGCCGGGGCTGCTCATCTTCGTGCTCGCCGTCGTAGCGGCACGCCTGCTCGCCCCGGCGCTCCGCCTGCTCGAGCGCGCCGGACGTGGTGCGCCCGTGTCCGTGCGCATCGCGCTCCTGTCGCTCGCGCGCGCACCCGGGCCGGTGATCCTCTCCGTCGTCTTCTTCGTCGTCGCCGTCAGCGTCGCCGTCTTCGCCATCGGCTATCGCGGGACGCTGCAGACGGGGATGCGCGAGCAGGCGCGATTCGCCGTGCCGGCGGACGCCGTGCTCCAGGAGGACCTGCAGCGGCTCGTGCCGGTGCAGCAGGCGGCGTCGCCGGCGCAGTACGCGCGGCTCGGGACCGCGACGCCGGTGCTGCGCGACTCCGGCTACGTCACCGGCAACAACGGCCGCGACTTCACGCTGCTCGCGCTGCCGGCGGGCTCGCTCGCCTCGATCCAGGGCTGGCGCAGCGACTTCTCGTCCGAATCGAGGACGACGCTGGCGCGGCGGCTGCGCCCGTCCGGTCCGACGGCGCTGCGCGGGCTGACACTGCCTGCAGGAGCGGCCGTGCTGCGAGTGCCCGTGACGGTGCGCGGAGATCGGCTCGGCCTGTCGCTGACCGTGCTGAACCGGCGCGGAGACTTCTCCACGATCGTGCTCGGCGAGCACGGACCCGGCGCGCACGTGCTCAGCGCTGCGATCCCGGCTGCCGCTCGCGGCGGTCGCATCGTCGCGCTGCGGCTCACGTTCCCGGTCATCGCCGCCTTCCTCGCGGGGCACCGCGAGAGCGGCACGACGCTGTCGGTGTCGGACGCGTCGCGCGGCCTCCTGACGCTGGGACGGATGCGCGCCGGAGGCAGCGCGCTCGCCGGCTACGGCGGCTGGATCGGGACGAGCGGGGTCGGCGTCACGCCGACACGCGGCGCCGTGACGCTGCGCTACGTCCTCAACCGCGCGGCCGACTCGCTGTTCCGCCCGCGCCAGCCGCTCGAGGGCGAGGCGGTGCCGGTGCTCGCGTCGCCGGCGGTGGCCGCGGCGGCGGGCCCCGGCGGGATCGTGCCGCTCAACGTCGAGGAGCAGACGATCGAAGGGCAGGTCGTCGGCGTCGTGCACAACGTGCCGTCGGTGGACGGAGACGTCGTCGTCGCGGACCGCTCCTGGTGGTTCGCGGCGGCGAACGCGGCCGATCCGGGAACCGCCGTCCCGGGCGAGGTCTGGCTCGACGGGCTGCGGCCCGGTGCGGAGCGGCGGCTCGCGTCGGCGCCGTTCGACGCGCTCGACGTCACCTTCCAGCGCGCCGTCTACGCGCAGCTGCGCACGGATCCGCTCGCGCGCGGGACGCTCGACCTGCTGCTCGCGGCCGGCCTCGTCGGGCTCGTGCTCGCGGCGTTCGGCGTCGTGCTCGGCGTCGTCGGCGACATGCGGGACGAGAGCGGCGAGCTGTTCGACCTCGAGGCTCAGGGCGCGGGGCCCGTCGACATCCGCCGCCACCTGCTGCTGCGCGCGGCGGTCGTCTCCGCCGTCGGCGTGATCGGCGGGCTCGCCGCCGGACTGATCGTCGGCGCGCTCGTCGTCGCGGTCGTGACCGTGACCGCCGGCGCCGGGACGCCGCTGCCGCCGCTCGCGCGCGTCACCGACTGGCCGGTGGTGATCGGCGCGCTCGCACTCGCCGGGGCCGTCGCCGCGCTCGCCGCGTATGCCTCGACGCGAACGGCGTTCGAGCGGATCGGCCGCTGGCGCTTCTCGGAGGGACTCGAATGAGCGTCGCCGTCGAAGCGAGCGACCTGTTCCGAATCTATCCGTCGGAGGAGGGAGCGTCGGTCGCGCTCCAGGGGCTGTCGGTCGACGTGCACGAGGGCGAGCTGCTCGTCGTCTTCGGTCCCAGCGGCTCCGGCAAGAGCACGCTGCTGCGGATCCTCGCGGGACTCGACCGTCCGTCCGCCGGGTCTGTCCGCGTGTTCGGCGAGGACCTGCGGAAGCTCCGCGGCCGCGCGCTGCTCGACTACCGCTCGCGCACGCTCGGCTACGCGGACCAGCACTACGCGCGCGCGCTCGCGCCCGAGCTCACGGCACGCGACCAGATCGGTTTCCGCCTCGGCCTGCTCGGGCTCCCCGCGCGCGAGCGGGAGCGCACCGCCGACGAGCTGCTCGACCGCGTCGGGCTGCTCGACCGCCGCGACGCGCGGCCCGGCGAGCTCTCCGGTGGACAGCAGCAGCGTGTCGCGCTCGCCGTCGCGCTCGCGAACCGTCCGCGGCTCTTCATCGCCGACGAGCCGACGGGCGAGCTCGACGCGGCGAACGCCGCGCACACGTACGCGCTGATCCGGGATCTTTCGCGGGCGGCCGGCGTGACGACGGTCCTCGTCAGCCACGATCCCGAGTCGGCCGCCGTCGCCGACCGCGTCGTCCAGATCCGCGATGGTCGCGTCAGCGCCGAGACGAGCGACGGCGAGGTGCGGGCTGTCGTCAACCGCGGCGGCTGGATCCGGGTGCCGGAGGAGTTCCTGCGCCGCGCCGCCCTGGCCGGTCGCGCGCGCATCGAGATCGACGAGCGCGGCCTGCTCGTCTCGGGCGACGCTGGCGTCGTGGCAGAGAAGGCATCGTCGCCTGCGCCCGACTCGCCGCCGTCGCCCGGCCCGGTGGTGGCGGAGACGCGCGGTCTGACCAAGGTCTACGGCAGCGGCGACCGTGCGCGCCGCGTCTTCCACGGCCTCTCCGTCTCCTTCGCCGCCGGCGGGCTGACCGCCGTCACGGGGCCGTCCGGCTCGGGCAAGTCGACGCTGCTGTTCCTGCTCGCCGGCCTCGACCTTCCCACGGAGGGAGAGGTGACGATTCTCGGCGCGGCGATGTCGGAGCTCGACGCGACCGGCCGCGCCGCACTGCGGCGCTCGCAGGTCGCGCTGGTCACGCAGGGGACCGATCTCGTCCCGTTCCTCGGCGCGCAGGAGACGGTCGAGCTCGCGCTCGCGCTGCGGGGGATCGGAGGCGACGAGGCGAAGCGCCGTGCTGCGGAAGCGCTGGCGGAGGTGGGGCTCGCCGAGCTGGCCGCACAGCGCGTCAGCCGGCTGTCCATGGGAGAGCGTCAGCGCGTGGCGCTCGCGCGTGCGCTCGCCGCGCGGCCGGCGCTCCTGCTCGCGGACGAGCCGACGGCGCGCCTCGACGAGGCCAACGCACGGGCGATCGGCGCGCTCTTCGCCGAGCTCGCCCGCCGCACCGGGACCGCGATCGTGTGCGCCACCCACGATCCCGTCTTGATCGAGCACGCACACGCGGAGGTCGCCCTCGGCGGTAGCGTGGCGGCGTGAGCCAGGCCGCGGTCGATCTGCTCCTGCGCGGCTATCGCGCCTTCGTCGCCGGGGATCTCGACGCGATCTCGTCGATGCTGGATCCCGACGTCGAGTGGGTCGCCGCCGGGGCCGACGCGACGCTCGTCAGCCGCGACGTCGTGCTCGCCGTGCTCGCGGAACGCGTCGCCGAGGACTACCACGTGACCGTCGACCGAGCGATCGGCATCGACGACCGCGTCGTCGTGAGCATGCGCTTCTCTCGCGTCGAGGCCGATCCGACGGACGACCGGCCGCTCCAGTCGCGGCGCTCGTATCTCCTCGGCCGCTACGCGGCGATCGTGACCGCGACGGACGGGCGCGTCCTCCGCGTCGAGGAGTATCCGCATCTGGCCGGGGCGCTCGAGGCGGCCGGGCTCCCCGACGACGTCTAGCGCCGCACGCAGACGTACGCGGCGTGCGCTCCGAGCGCGTCGTGCTCGGCGGCGGCGATCTCGAAGCCCGCGCGCTCGAGCATCGGCTCGAGCAGCCAGCTGTAGGTGCTGTACTCCTCGCGCAGGTGCGTCTGCAGCTCTTCGCGCGTCCAGCCCTCGTCCGGCTGTCCGACGGCCGCCGTGTCGAGCCATTCGTCGATCCGCGCCCCTGCCTCCGCGAGGTCGAACGAGAACACGAGGTCGCGGAGACGCAGGATGCCGCCGGGCTCGAGCACGGCTGCGATCCGCGCCAGCGCGATCCCCTTCCAGAGATCCGGCAGGTGATGGAGCGCGTTCCGGGTGTAGACGACATCGACGGGCGGACCGGCGTGCTCGTAGCTCAGGAAGCCCGCGCGCACGCACTCGACGTTCGTCGCGCCGCGCTCCCGGACCTTCGTCTCGAGCGCTTCGATCATTGCCGGCGAGACGTCGACGGCGATCACCCGCTCGCAGATCGACGCGGCCGCAATCGCGAACGTGCCCGTTCCTGCACCGAAATCGATCAACGTGCTCGTCGGGCCGAGGCCGCGCGCGCGAAGCTCCTCGAGATCGTCGGTCGGGTCGACCCGAGCCTTGCGGTCGTAGCCGGCCACGTATGCAGCGTCGAGATGCTCGGGCCCGGCCGAGGCGGTCTCGACGACGAACGGGTCGGTCTCCACAGCCGGGACCCTACTGGCGGTCGATCTGCTCTAGGACGCTTCGGCGATCGCGTTCCAGCGGGCGCGCGCCGTCGGTGCGTCGACGCCGACGCTGTACCCGAGCCGGAGCATCTCCGGATGTGCCGAGGCGATGTCGAGCGCGTACCGCGTCGGCACGAGCTCCGTCCAGAGCCCGGCGCGGCCCTTCCAGAAGTGCTCGTTCGTCGCCTCCTCGCGGAGGCGCCCGAAGCTGACCACCTCGACCGCCCGGGCCGGGGTCACGAGTGGCGACTCGCCGAGGGCCGCGACGATCCGGCCGAGCTCGCCCGTTGCATCGTCGACGAGGCTCTCGTACTTCGCTCTCGCGTCCGCATGCGGCCACCACTCCGGCGTGACCGCCAGCAGCGCCTTCGCGCGCGGGCCGGTGGCGTAGGCGAGAAACGCGGGTGACGCCGGATCGGCCCCGAGCAGCGAGGTCTCGTCCCCGCCCTCGCCGTCCAGCCAGCGGGCCGTCTGCGGCTCGTGCGGCGCGAAGTGGAGGATGGACACGAGCACGTCGAGCGGATGGCGCGCGAGCACGGCGACCGAGAACCCGTACCGCTTGAGCGTCTTGCGGAACTCCGGCGTGCACCGCCAGTGCAGCTGGAGGGCGCAGCGGTCCGGCAGCGCTTCCCAGTCGACCTCGTCAGGAGTGTGCGCCGAGCGCTCCTCCAGCCCGCAGGCAGCCACGAAGAGCCGCCTCAGCCACATGTTCCCCGATCGTGGCGACGAGATGACAGCGACACGCAAGCGGTGGAATCTACACGGAGAATCGGACTGCGATCACACCGCGTCGCGATCCTTATCCACGTCTTAGGAAATCCCGCCGGCGTAGAGCAGGGCAGAGGGCAGCGTCGCGCCCCAGAAGTGTCCCTTGTCGATCGGCGGGAGCAGCCACAGCTCGTGCCTCAGCCGGAGGCTCTGCGGCTCGTGCGCGAACGCGACCGTCCACGCGCGCAGGACGTGCCCGTGGTTGCCGCCGGCCGAGACGTAGAAGCGGACCTTGCTCCGGCGCAGGCCCGCGGCGTCGCGCCGCACGAGCAGCACCGGATCGTGGGCGCGGAGCACGGCCGCGGTCGCGTCGAGGAACGGCCCGTCGTTGAAGACCGGAGCGAAGTAGCCCTCCCAGGAGCCGAGTGTCCCGAACACGCCGGGGTGGCGGAGCCCGATGTCGACCGCGCCGAAGCCGCCGGCGCAGAGCCCCTCGAGCGCGCGGCCCTGCGGCGACCGCACGGTCGACAGGTGCGCGTCGGCCCACGGGACGACGTTCTGGACGACGTAGCTCTCCCAGACTCCGGCCCACTCGCCCGCGTCCGGATCGACCGTCGGACCCGCCACCGGCATCACCGCGATGAAGGGCTGCGTCTCGTGCGACGCGATCAGCCCGTCGGCGACGTCTGCCAGGTGCAGACCGTTCCAGATCGAGTCCGGCTGCCCCGCCATGCCGTGCAGGAGATAGACGACCGGGTAGCGCTTCGCCGGGCTGTACCCCGGCGGCAGGTAGACGGCGCTGAGGCGGTGGTCGGAGGGCACGAAGCGGTTCGGGATCCGGCCCTGGTAGACGACGCCGCCGTCGGGGCCGGTGCTGGCCGGCGTCCAGGAGGCGGGGAGCCCCGTCCCGGCCGCCCGGCCCGGCGACGCGGCCGCCACGGCGAGGGCGGCGACGGCCGCGAGGACGACCAGGACCCTCATCGGTCCATGGAAGCAGCGGTGGGTTGCGAGGGCGTTAAGCCGGAATAGCGCTTCTCGCCGCAGCGTTGAGTAGGTACAATTTCGATACCTGGTATATGGACTGGAGAGTGAACTGAATCGTGAGTGACCTGCTGCTCGTTCCGCTCGAGGACACCGTCGTGTTCCCGGGCATGACCGTCACGCTGACGGTCGACACCGGAGACGAGGCGCGCGTCCTGCTGGTGCCGCGGCACGAGCAGGAGTACGCCAAGGTCGGCACCGTCGCCGAGGTGGCGGAGACCGTCCGCCTGCCCGGCGGCGCCAAGGCCGTCGCGCTGTCCGGCCTGCACCGCGCCGTGATCGGCGCCGCGCAGACCGATCCCCAGGGCCGGCTCCGCGTCGAGGCGGAGGAGCGCCCCGACGAGAACCCGCCGCCCGTGCAGACGCGCGAGCTCGAGCGCGAGTACCGCGCCGTCGTCGAGGAGATCCTCGACATCCGCGACGCGGACGACCGCATCCGCCAGTTCCTGCGCTCGATCAGCGACGCCGGCACGCTCGCCGACACGTGCGCGTACTCGCCCGACATCAACTTCGCCCAGCGCGTCGAGCTGCTCGAGGCCGTCGACGTCGTCGAGCGGCTGGAGCTCGCACTCGCACTCCAGCGCGAGCGGCTCGCCGAGCTGCAGGTGCGGCAGCGCATCCACGACGACGTCGAGTCGGGCGCGCAGAAGCAGCAGCGCGAGTGGTTCCTGCGCAAGCAGATGGACTCGATCCGCAAGGAGCTCGGCGAGGACGAGGGCTCCGTGGTCGAGGAGTACCGGACGAAGATCGACGAGGCCGGGATGCCGGACGAGGTCCGGGCCCAGGCCGAGCGCGAGCTGCGCCGGCTCGAGAACATGGGCGACTCCTCGGGCGAGGCCTCGATGATCCGCACGTACCTCGACTGGCTGACCTCCGTGCCGTGGTCGCAGCGCTCCGACGAGCGTCTCGATCCACTGCACGCGCGCGAGGTGCTGGACGCCGACCACGCCGGCCTCGACGACGTGAAGGAACGCATCGTCGAGTACCTGGCCGTGCGCAAGCTGCGGCAGGACCGCGACCTTCCGAACGACAAGCGGAGTGGCGCGATCCTCACGCTGATCGGCCCGCCCGGAACCGGCAAGACGTCGATCGGCGAGTCGGTCGCGCGGGCGCTCAACCGCGAGTTCGTCCGCATGTCGCTCGGCGGCATCCGCGACGAGGCGGAGATCCGCGGCCACCGGCGCACGTACATCGGCGCGCTGCCGGGCCGGCTTGTCCGCGCCCTGCGCGACGCGAAGACGATGAACCCGGTGATTCTGCTCGACGAGGTGGACAAGGTCGGCGCCGACTGGCGCGGCGATCCGTCCGCCGCTCTGCTCGAGGTGCTCGACCCGGCGCAGAACCACTCGTTCCGCGACCACTACCTCGACGTCGAGCTCGACCTCTCCGAGGTGTTCTTCATCGCCACCGGCAACGTCGCCGACACCATCCCCGGGCCGCTGCTCGACCGGATGGAGGTCATCCGCTTCGACGGGTACACGACCGACGAGAAGACGGCGATCGCGCGCGGCTACCTCTGGCCGCGGAAGCGCGAGCAGAACGGCCTGCGCGAGGACGAGGTCGCGATCACGGACGAGACGATCCAGCTCGTCGTGTCCGAGTACACGCGGGAGGCGGGAGTCCGCCAGCTCGAGCGCGAGCTCGGGAAGATCCTGCGCAAGACGGCGACGAAGATCGCATCCGAGACGGTCGAGCCGCCGGTGGACGTGGACGTGGACGTCGTGCGCGACGCGCTCGGCCGCCAGAAGTTCTTCCAGGAGGCTGCCGACCGGACTGCGGTGCCGGGCGTCGCGACCGGACTTGCCGTTACCGGCGCCGGCGGCGACGTGCTCTTCGTCGAGGCGACGACGATGGACGGCGGCAACGACCTCGTCCTCACCGGACAGCTGGGCGACGTGATGAAGGAGTCGGCGCGCATCGCCCTCTCGTATGTGCGCTCGCACGCGGACGAGCTCGGGATCGAGCCGAAGCAGTTCCACGACCACACGTTCCACGTGCACGTGCCCGCGGGCGCAACGCCGAAGGACGGGCCCAGCGCCGGCGTGACCATGGCGACCGCGCTCGCGTCGCTCCTGACCGGCAAGCCGGTGAAGCACACGGTCGGCATGACCGGCGAGGTGACGCTGCAGGGACGTGTGCTGCAGATCGGCGGGCTGAAGCAGAAGGTGCTGGCGGCGCACGCTGCCGGGCTGACCGACGTGATCATCCCCGAGCGGAACCGGGCCGATCTCGACGACGTCCCGGAGGACGTGCGCGAGGCGATGCGCTTCCATCCGGTGATGACGCTCGACGAGGTGCTCGAGCTCGCGCTCGAGCCGACGCCCGGGCGCACGCTGCATGCGCTGTAGACGCTGTGAGCCGCTGCCCGAGGAGGTCGCCCGCGCGGCCGACCTCCTCGGGCGCCGGTGGGTGCTCGCCATCCTCTGGGCCTCGGCCGAGGGCGGCGCCGTCCGCTTCAACGAGTTCAAGCAGTCGCTCGAGGGCATCCCGCCGCGGACGCTTGCGGCGCGGCTGTCCGAGCTGGAGGCGGCGGGGATCGTGGAGCGCCGCGTGCTCTCGACCGCCCGCCCGCCGCGTGTGGAGTACCGCCTGACCGGCGCCGGCGAACGGCTGCGCGCAGTGGTGGCGGCATTCCAGACCTGGGCCGAAGCCGGCTAGCAGTCACGTCTTCTCGAGCCGCGTCCCGGTGCCTGGCACCTGGACGTGTGCTTTCCGGCCACGTGTCCTGAAGGCCCACTGGTCGAATTCGTGGAGCAATGCCGCCTCGGGGTTCGCGCTGTCTCTCCGAGCCACGTCCTGGTGCCTGGCACCGGGACGTGGCCGTTCCGGGCCGAGCGGGGAGAGTACAATCGTTCACGGTGGCGCCGGACTCGGTCTGGGAGATCGTGTTCCTGATGGTGATCCTGAAGATCCCCATCGGTTACCTCTGCTTCGTCATCTGGTACGCCGTCAAGTCGAAGCCGGAACCCGAGCCGGGTGCAGGCGGCGCCAACGGCCTCGGCCTGGACGATGACGGGTCGGGCGGCCCGCGCCGGCGGCTGCGGCCGCGGCATCTCCGGCCCGGTCCGCACGGCGGTCCGTCCCGCTCGTATCCGCGCGTGCCGCGTACTGCGACGGTGGCCGGCGGAAAAAGGCGACAATGAGCGACGTGAGCGCCGAGACACACGTCGACGAGGCCGAGGGTGCGCGCAGTCGCGGCTCCGCCGAGGTCGTCGCGGGCTACCTCGCCGCGCTGTCGATCTTCGCGAGCCTGATCGCGCTCGCGTGGCATCCGCTCCGGCTCGTCATCCCGGCGATCATCCTCGCGCTCGTCGCCGCGGGGATGGGCGGCAAGGACAACCGCCTCGCCAAAGCCGCCGTGATCATCGGCGCACTGGCTTTCTTCTTCGGGATGGCCATCGCCGTCGCGGGGCAGCGCCCGCTGTTCTAGACGCGTTCGCTGCTACAACGGTAGAGCCATGAGCCGGCCTGACTTCGACGGACTCAACGCGGGCTACGCCGCGCTGCTGCTCGAGCAGTATCTCGACAACCCCTCCGCCGTCCCGGCCGAGTGGCGGACGCTGTTCGAGGACGACCCCGCGGCGCTGCTCGCCGTGCAGCCCGGCCTGGCGCGGCTGCTGGAGAAGCTCGAGCGCAACGGTGGAAACGGCCACGCCGCCGTGGTCGAGCCGCCGCCCGCTCCCGTACCGGCACCCGCACCGCCGCCCGCCCCGGTTGCCGCTCCCGCGCCTGCTCCCGCACCTGCACCCGCATCGGCGGTGGACGACAACCTCGTCGGCGGCGTCGCCGCGGCCATGGCGCTGGTCAAGGCCTTCCGCATGCACGGGCACCTCGCGGCGCACCTCGACCCGCTCGGGTCGGAGCCGACGGGCGATCCGGCGCTCGAGCCCGAGCGGCTGATCCCCAAGCTGACGCCGGAGCTGCAGGCGCGGATCCCGGCGGCGCTGCTGCGGCTCAACGTCGAGGGCGACACGCTCGCCGACGCGCTGCCGCGCCTGCGCGAGACGTACTGCGGAACGCTCGCCTACGAGATCGAGCACATCTCCGACCACGAGGAGCGCGTCTGGCTCCGCCAGGCGATCGAGTCCGGCCGCTACCGGCAGCCGCTGTCCGACGAGGAGCGCATTCGCCTGCTCGGCCGGCTCACCGAGGTGGAGGGGATGGAGCACTACCTCCGTCGCGCGTTCCTCGGCCAGAAGAGCTTCTCCCTCGAGGGTCTCGACGTGATGATCCCGATGCTTGACGAGGCGATCGAGCTCGGCGCGAACGCGGGCGCGCACGAGGTCGTGATCGGCATGGCGCACCGCGGCCGCCTCAACGTGCTCGCGCACGTGGTCGGGCGCCCGTACGAGGAGATCCTGCGCGAGTTCGAGGGCGAGCGGACGATCGACGCGGTCGTCTCCACCGACGAGGGCGGCACCGGCGACGTCAAGTACCACATCGGCGCCGAGGGAACACGTGAGACCGGCGGCGGCGAGGTGACGATCACGCTGGCGTCGAACCCGAGCCATCTCGAGGCGGTCGACCCCGTCGTCGAGGGTCGCGCCCGCGCGGAGCAGACGGACCGCTCGGCCGGCGCCGGCTACCACGACCCGTCCGTGGCGCTCGCGGTGCTCATCCACGGCGACGCGTCGTTCGCGGGCCAGGGCGAGGTGGCGGAGACGCTGAACCTCGAGGCGCTCGACGGCTACTCCACCGGCGGCACGCTGCACCTGATCGCGAACAACCAGGTCGGCTTCACCACCGATCCCGAGAGCGGCCGGTCGACGCGTTATTCCAGCGACCTCGCGAAGGGCTTCGACATTCCCATCGTCCACGTCAACGCCGACGATCCGGAGGCGGCGATCTCGTCCATCCGGCTCGCGCTCGCGTACCGCCGGCGCTTCGGGCACGACGTCGTCGTCGATCTCGTGGGCTACCGGCGCCACGGCCACAACGAGCAGGACGAGGCGGCGTACACGCAGCCGCTGCTGGCCGCCGCGATCGCCGGACACGCGACCGTGCGGGAGCAGTACGCCGCGCAGCTCGTCGAGCGCGGCGTGGTCACGCAGCAGCGCGCGGACGAACTGGCCGCCGAGGTGCAGGCGGAGCTGAAGCGCGCGCACGAGGCGTTGAAGGAGACCTTCGGCAGCAAGAATCCGCAGCCCGTCCGCGAGGGGCGCATTCCCGCCTCGACCGGCGACACCGTGGTCACGGCGGTCCCCGCCGAGCGGCTGCGGGAGCTGAACGAGCAGCTCCTCCGCGTCCCCGAGGGCTTCGCGCCGCACCCGAAGCTGATGAAGCAGCTCGAGCGCAGGCGAGACGCAATCTACGAAGGCGGCATCGACTGGGGCCAGGCGGAGGCGCTCGCGTTCGCGTCGCTGCTCGTGGACGGGATCCCGATCCGGATCACCGGGCAGGACACGCAGCGCGGCACGTTCTCGCACCGCCACGCCGTCCTGCACGACGTCAACACGGGACTCACCTTCACGCCGATGCAGCACCTCGACGAGGCGTCCGCGTCGTTCGAGATCCACAACTCGCCGCTGTCGGAGTACGCGGCGCTCGGCTTCGAGTACGGCTACTCCGCCGCCGCGCCGGAGGCGCTCGTGCTGTGGGAGGCGCAGTTCGGCGACTTCGTCAACGGCGCGCAGATCATCATCGACCAGTTCATCTCGGCCGGGCTGGCGAAGTGGCGCGAGACGTCACGGCTGACGCTGCTGCTGCCGCACGGCTACGAGGGGAACGGCCCGGAGCATTCGAGCGCGAGGCTGGAGCGGTTCCTCCAGCTCGCCGCGCAGGAGAACATCCGCATCGCCAACTGCACGACGTCGGCGCAGTACTTCCACCTCGTCCGCCGCCAGGCGCTCGACGCGACCGCGCGGCCGCTCGTCGTGATGACCCCGAAGGGACTGCTGCGGCTGAAGCAGGCGTCGTCGACGCTGGACGACCTTTCCGCCGGCGAGTTCCGGCCGCTGCTCGACGACGAGACGGCGGACCGCGCGCACGTGACGAGGCTCGTGCTCTGCCAGGGCAAGGTCTACTACGACATCGTCGGCCACGAGGACCGCGCGGCGGCCGAGACGGTCGCGGTCGCGCGGCTCGAGCAGCTCTATCCGTTCCCGATCGAGCAGGCGGCGGCGCTGGTGCGCGGCTACCCGAATCTCCGCGAGGTGGTCTGGGTGCAGGAGGAGCCGCAGAACATGGGTGCGTGGCGGGCGATCCGCCACCGGCTCGAGGAGGCGAAGCCGGACGGCGTGCCGCTGCTCTACGTCGGGCGCCCGTGGCGGGCGAGCCCGAGCGAGGGCTACCCGACCGCGCACCTGCGCGAGCAGGACCGCATCGTGCGCGCGGCGCTCGCGCCGTCGGCGCTGACCGCTTCGTAGCGTGGCGGGGCGGGGCTACGCGCGGGGGCGGCGGCGGCCGCTGCGGAGCCCGTATACCTTCGTCGCCACCGTCGGCCCGTGTCTCCGGGCCAGCACCATCAGCTGCTTGCGCTGCTTCGGCGGAAGCCGGCGCCAGACGTCGTACAGCGTCAGCGCGACGACGAGCGGGATGGGACGGGCTTTGCCGACGCGTGCCATGCCGTCATTCTCGCAGATCGATGTGAATCAGCCGTTGCCGCCGTCGCCCGTGCCCGAGGTGCCCTGCGTGGGGGCGGACGGGGCCGGCGGGCTGTCCACCGGAAGCACCGGCCCGGGTGTCGGCGTCGGCGTGCCGGGCGGACCGAGCAGCGGCTTCGAGACGACGATCGCGGGCGGCGCCGCGAGCACCGGCACCGGGAGATCCGGATGCGAGACCGGCGGCGGGCTCACCGGCGTGGGCGGCACGGTGGGCACGGGGACGGGCTTCGGCGGGACCGGCAGGGCTGTCGGCGGCGTGGGGGTGGGCGGAGTCGGAGCCGCCGGTGCCGCGGGCTGCGGAGCCGGGGCGACCGGAGCGGCCGGCGTCGGAGCGGCGGGAGCCGGGGTGGGCGTCGCCGGAGTCGTCGCGGGAGACGGCAGAACCAGGCGGGGCACCGTCGGCGCGGCCGGCCGGAGCCGGATGAGCTTCTCCGGGCCCCGCGCCGCCGCGAGGGAGACCGCCGGGAGGGACAGCGCCGCGGCAGCGGCCGGCAACAGCTCCAGCGGCCCGGCGGGGAGCGGCGCGGCCTGGACGATTCCCGGCTGCCCGGGCTTCGGCAGGCCGAGCTGGACGGCGATGTCCGGGTTACGGCCGAGCAAATGCGTGAACGCCGCCGCCCCCACCACCGCACCGGCGAGGAGGATCGCTGCGACAACGCGTTCGATACCCCTCATGTTCGTCCACGGATCTGCCGACAACATCACTCGATCGAGGTATCGGCGTGGGCGGCCCGCGCAGCAAGTATCGGGGAAGTGATGCGCGCAGCACTGGGGAGTTTCAAGGTCAAGCTGGTCGTCTACTTCGTGCTGCTCTCGTTGCTCCCGATCGCGGCCGCCTTCTGGGGCTTCACCTCGGTCGCGGGGCAGAGCGAGACGCGCAGGGTGGACGCCCGCCTCCAGTCGGGTCTCCGCTCGGCGCTGACCGCCTACCAGGAGCAGCTCGACGCCGCGCAGAGCACGGCCAACACGCTGGCGCACAACCGCACGTTCCAGGTCGAGCTGCAGCGCATGGACGTCCCCGACCTGCGGGAGACGCTGCGCGACGCCGTCGGGATCTACGTCGTCGGCGCCGGCGACGCGTTCAAGATCGGCACGCCGCCGGGACTCGCCGCGGAGCGCGCGGTGCAGGTCTATACGCGCGTCGGCCTCGTCGGCACCGTCTACGGATACGTCCCGTACAACACGACCCTCGTGGAGGCGATGCGCGCGCGCTCCGGGCTCGCGCCGTCGGACGTGCTCGCCGCGCTCCAGGGATCGCAGATCGTGGCGTCCTCGCCCGACGTGAACGGCTCGGTCGCGCTCGTCCCGGGACGCACCGCGACGATCCGCGTCTCCGGCGAGCGGTACCGGACTCTCGTCGCGCCGTCGACGGGCGGCAGCCCCGGCGTTCGCTTCGCCGTGCTCAGCCCGCAGTCGCTGATCGACGCCGCGAATGCCACCTCGCGCGACCGGCTCCTGCTCGGTCTGCTCGCGTCGCTGCTGCTCGTCTCCATCGTCGCGTACTTCGAGGGCCGGTCGATCGTCCGGACGCTGAGCGGGCTGGCCGAGGCGGCGCATGGGATCGCGCGCGGCCGCCTGACGGAGCGCGTGCCGGTGCGCGGGCGCGACGAGTTCGCGATGCTCGCGTCGGCGTTCAACGACATGGCGAACCAGCTCCAGGCCCGGCTCTCGGAGCTGGACGAGGAGCGCGACCGCCTGCGCGACGCGAACGCCCGCTTCGGCGAGGCGCTCGCGGCGACGCATGACGTCGACCAGCTGCTCCACGTGATCGTCCAGACGGCGGTGGAGGCGACCGGCGCGACCGGCGCGCGGCTCAGCGTCGAGGGCGGCGCAGTCGTGCACAGCGGCGACCCGCTCGTCGGCGAGGAGCGTCTGGAGCTGCCGCTCGGCGTCGGTGGCCATGCGCTCGGCACGCTCCTGCTCGTCGGGTCCTCCTTCGACGACGAGCAGCGGCTCGCGGCCAACTCGCTCGCCTCTCATGCCGCGATCGCGCTCGACAACGCGCGCCTGCACCGGATCGTCGAGCGGCAGGCGCTCGTCGACGGCCTCACCGGCGTCGCCAACCGCCGCCGCTGCTCCGACGCGCTCGCCGCCGAGGTCGCGCGCGCCGCCCGGCACGGAACGGCGCTGTCGCTGGTGCTCGCCGATCTCGACGACTTCAAGCTGGTCAACGACGTCCACGGCCACGCCGCCGGCGACATGGTCCTGCGCGAGTTCGCCGACGTCCTCCGCGCCACGCTGCGGGAGACCGACCTGGCCGGCCGCTGGGGCGGCGAGGAGTTTCTCCTGCTGCTACCCGGCACCGACGCGGCCGGGGCCGCTCAGCTGGCAGAGCGCGTCCGGCTGGCCTTCGCGGAGCGGCCGATGCTGACCCCCGACGGGGCTCCGCTGGCCGTCACCTGCAGCTTCGGCGTGGCCCAGCACCGGGCCGGAGAGGACGAGGACGAGCTGACCGCGGCGGCCGACCGGGCCCTCTACCGGGCCAAGGCCCAGGGTAAGAATCGGGTCGAGGCCAGCACGCTTGTCCGCAGCTTTTAGTAGTCTGGAATCGGAATTGAGGGCGAACGGGGCTACAATCAGCCCCCGAGGAGCACGTCCCCGATCGGGAGGTAACTATGCCGGTAGAGACACCGTCGTTGTTCGCAGAGGTCATCAAGGACCACCTCGAGCTGAAGCAGCGCAATTCGCGCCTGGACGGGTCGATGCCGATCGACCGGTACAAGGTCGAGGATCCCTTCACCAACCACCCGCTCTTCAAGACCGAGGAGCAGGCCCGTCTCGAAGAGACGATGGACGGCGTCGAGCCGGACTTCACCGACGCCAACTTCTCCGACGCCAGCGTTGAGACCGTCCTCGCCTGGCCCGGGGAGCCCCCCGCCGCGGAGGAGCCGGCGGCCGAGCAGACGTCCGCCGAGCTGGAGGATTCCGGCTTCTGGAAGGCCGATCGCGCTCGCGACTTCGACTGGGGCGACTAGCTCGCACCCGGATCGGCAGTTTTCGGCGGCGGCCCAGGGCCGCCGCCTTCTTTTTTGCCCACGTTGACCGGTGTGCTTCCCTCGTCCGGGGGATTCCAGGGCCCCGGCGGTTGGTGATGCTTGGAGTCGATTCGTTCGTCCTCGAGGGGGTCGTCTGCGGCACCAACACCACGCATCTCCGAGGCTCGCGTGATCGCGAGACCATCGCCGAACCTGCGGCTCCTGCCGGAGGACGCCGTCGCGGGCCCTGCGGCGCTCGAGCTCGTCGAGTCGTACCGCCGGCTGGCCGACGTCTTCCACGAGGTGCTCGCCGAGCTGAGCCTCGACGCGCTGCTCGTCCGCATAGCCGACACGCTCACCGAGCTGATCCCGCACGACACGCTGACCATCTGGGAGGCGGACGAGCCGCAGGGGCTGCTCGTGCCGGTGCTCGCCCGCGACCAGTGGGCCGACCAGATCATGCGGACGACCATCCGCTTCGACGAGGGGATCACCGGCTGGGCCGCGCGCACCCGCGAGGCCGCGCTCGTGAACCAGGCGCATCTCGACCCGCGCGTGCGCTTCGTGCCGGGGACGCCGATCGATCCGGAGGCGATGGTCTGCATCCCGCTGATCGCGCGGTCGCAGATCAAGGGCGTGCTGAACATCTACCGCGCCGGCGAGGACGCCTCGTTCAGCGACGACGACTTCGAGCTGGCCAAGCGGTTCGGCGACGCCGCCGCGCTCGCGCTCGACAACGCGCAGATCCGCGCGCGGCTCGAGCACCAGGCGCGCACCGACTCGCTCACCGGGCTGTTCAACCACCGCACCTTCCACGAGCGGCTGCTGCACGCGTTGCAGGAGACGAGCCGGACGCACAGTCCCGTCGCCGTGCTGATGCTCGACATCGACGACTTCAAGCGTGTCAACGACGTGCACGGCCACGGCGTCGGCGACGAGCTGCTGCGCCTGCTGGCGGACACGCTGCGCGCCGCGGTTCGGCCCGAGGACGTCGTGTGCCGGCTCGGCGGCGAGGAGTTCGGCGTGATCATGAGCTCCTGCGACGCCGCCGACGCGACGCGCGTCGCCGAGCGTCTCGTCGAGCGGCTCGGCGATCTCGAGTTCCAGGCGGTCGGTCTCGTCACCGTCTCGATCGGGCTCGCCCTCGGACCCGAGCACGCGATGAACCCGCGCGAGCTTGGTGCGTGCGCGGAAGCGGCGATGATGACCGCGAAGGCGCACGGCAAGAACCGCATCGTCCTGTACGAGGAGGACGGGCTCGAGCGGCCCGACTCGCCGCTGCCGGCGCGCGACGTCCGCTCGATTGCGCACCTGAAGCTGCTGCAGAGCCTCAGCGGGAAGCTGAACAGGCTGAACGACGTGCGCGAGATCGGCGACGAGATCGCGGCCGAGCTCCGCTCGCTGATCGATTACCACAACTGCCGCGTGTTCGTGGTCGACGGGGACGACCTCGTTCCGATCTCGTTCCGCGGCGAGTTCACCTCGGAGATTGCGGCGCTGCCGCTCGAGCTGCTGCGCGCGAAGGTCGGCCAGGGCATCACCGGACGCGCGGCCGAGCTCGGCGAGTCGCTGTTGATCGGCGACGCGGCCAACTGCGAGTTCGGCAACCGGATTCCGGGCACGCCGGTGATCGAGGAGTCGCTGATCGCCGTGCCGCTCCGCTACGGCTCGCTCGTGGTCGGCGTGATCGTCGTCTCGAAGCTCGGGCTCGACCAGTTCGACGAGGACGACGTCCGCCTGCTCGAGGTGCTCGCCGGCCACGCCGCGGTCGCCGTCGAGAACGCGAGGCTGTACGACGCCGCGCGGCGTGAGGCGGAAAGCGCGACCGCGCTGCTCGAGATCGGCCGCGAGCTCTCGAGCGCGTCGGGGCTCGCGGAGATCCTGGCCCGTGTCGTCGAGCGCTCGGCCGGGATTCTCGGCGCGCCGCGTACCAGCGTCTGGCTCGAGGACGAGGAAGGCTGGTTGCTCCCACGCGCGTCGTACGGGTACGACGCGCAGCAGCGCGAGCGCCTGGAGAGCCGCCGTATCCGCGCCGCCGAGGCGCGTGCGGTGCACGACGGGCTCGACCCGTTCGTCATGACCTCGGAAGACGTCGCGCGGATCCACCGGGATCCGATCGCGCCCGGTTCCTCCTACGCCGTCGCACGGTTCGAGGTCGAGGGCCGCGCCGGCTCCATCCTCGCCGAGATCCATTCCGACGAGTTCGGCGAGCGGGAGCTGCGTCTGCTCGGCGGCATCGCCCACCAGGCGAAGCTGGCGATCGCGAACGCCAGCAGCTACGAGGGGCTCGAGCGGACGTTCGTCTCTACCGTCGAAGCACTGGCGAACGCACTCGAGGCGAACGACGAGTACACGTCGAAGCACGCGCGCTGGATCACGGATCTCGCGCTCCGCGTCGGCGCCGAGCTGGGACTGGACGACGCGGCGTTGAAGCGGCTCGAGCTCGGGGCGCTGCTGCACGACATCGGCAAGATCGGCATCCCCAGCGACGTCCTCTCGAAGCCGGGCCGGCTGACGATCGAGGAGCGCACGGTGATCCAGACGCATCCGACGCTCGGCGAGCGGATCATCGCGCCGATCCACCGCCTCCAGGACGTCCGCCCGATCGTCCGCCACTGCCACGAGCGCTGGGACGGCCGCGGCTATCCGGACGGGCTGGCCGGCGAGGAGGTTCCGCTCGAGTCGCGGATCATCCTCGTCTGTGACGCGTACCACGCGATGACGACCGACCGGCCGTACCGGAAGAAGCTCGGCCATCCCGAAGCGGTCCGGCGGCTGCGCGAGGGCGCCGGTACACAGTTCGATCCACGCGTCGTCGACGTGTGCCTGCGCGTGCTGAACGAGCTGCGCGAAGCCCGCCCGAGCTAGCCGGCCGCCGCCGCGGTCACGGGGCCGCCGTCGTCCAGATCGTGGGCGAGGTCGCGGAACGGTCCGTCCTGCGCGAGCAGCTGCCGCTCGCTTCCGCGCTGCGTGATGCGGCCGCGCTGGATCACGACGATCTCGTCTGCGCGGCGGACGGTGGAGAGACGGTGCGCAATGATGATCGACGTGCGCCCGCGCAGCAGCCGGTCGAGCGCGCGCTCGATCAGCACCTCCGTCGGGCGGTCGATGTTCGACGTCGCCTCGTCGAGGATGAGGATGCGCGGATCGGCGAGCAGAGCCCGCGCGATCGAGATCAGCTGGCGCTCGCCGGCGGAGAGGCCCGCGCCGCCCTCGCGCACGGCGTGCTCGAGGCCGCCGGTCAGCCGCGCCGCGACGCGGTCGACGCCGACCGCCGCCGCCGCCCGCTCGACCTCCGCGTCGGTCGCCTCCGGTTTCGCGAAGCGGATGTTCGAGGCGATCGTGCCGCTGAACAGGAACGGATCCTGGAGCACGACGCCGATCTGCCGCCGGTACGAGCTGCAGGCGCACGTCGCGCAGGTCGGTACCGTCGACGCGGATCGCGCCCTCGTCCGGGTCGTAGAAGCGGCCGACGAGCCGCGCGAGCGTCGACTTGCCGCCGCCCGACTCGCCTACGAGCGCGAGGCAGCCGCCGGCCGGAACGCGAGATGTCGACGCCGTGCAGCACCGGCTCCGCGCCGTACGCGAAGACGACGTGGTCGATCTCCAGGTCGCCCTTGATCCACGGCAGGTCGTGCGCGGCGGGACGGTCGCGCACCTCGGGCTCCTCGTCGAGGATGGCGCCGATCTTCACCATCGCCGCCGCGCCGGACTGCAGCTGGCCGTACACGTCGGACAGCTCCTGCAGCGGCTGGAACACGAGCTGGAGGAGGTAGAGCGCGGTGATCAGCGTCCCGATCGTCATCGAGCCGCCCGCGAGCAGCTTCTCGCCCGCGAACAGCACGGCCACCGTCGCGACCGCGCCGAGGAACTCGATCGACGGGAAGAAGATGGAGAAGATCTTCTGCGTGTAGATGTTCTGCTCGCGGTTGGCCACGTTCAGCTCGTCGAACTCCGTCTGGAACCGCCGCTCGCGGTTGAACGCCTGCACGACGGCCATGCCTGCGACCGACTCCGCGATCTGCGCGGTCACCGCGGCGATGCGGTTGCGCGTCTCCACGAGCGCGACGTGCGAGGCGCGCTGGAACCAGCGCGTCAGCACGAGCGCCGGCGGCACGACCGCGAAGCACGACGAGGCCGAGCCGCCAGTCGGCGATCAGCAGCGCCGCGATCGCGGCGGGCAGCAGCACGACGTTCGAGACGAGCGTCGGCATGCCCTGCGACAGCACGTCGGAGACGGCGTCGACGTCGCTCGTCAGCCGCGCGATGATCCAGCCCGCCTTCTGCTGCGAGAAGTAACGGAGCGACAGTCCGGTGAGATGGTCGAACAGATCGCGGCGGAGGCCGAGCACGACACGTTGGCCCACGCCGGCGAGCCCGCGGATCAGCACCGCCTGCAGCACCCAGCCCGCTGCGGCGACGAACAGGTAGATGATCACGACGACGGTGAGGTAGTGCTGGTCGCCGGCGTCGATGCCGTTGTCGATCGCCGCTCGGATCAGCAGCCAGCCGCCGGTCTGGCAGACGGCGTTCCCCGCGGCGACGAGCACCATCAGCGCCGCGAACATGCGGCGGCCCTCGAGATAGCGCAGCAGCCGCCTCACGCCGCCACCTCGTCCGCGAACAGCTCCGCGAACGGCCCGCGCGCGCGCAGCAGGTCGCGCGGCGTGCCCGACTCGACGATCCGTCCGTCCACGAGCACGACGGCGCGGTCGGCGAGCTCGACGGTGGAGAGCCGCTGCGTCGCCACGAGCACGGTGCGGCCGACGAGCGCGGGCCGCAGCCGCTTCACCAGCCGCCGCTCGGTCAGCGTGTCCACGGCGGAGAGCGGATCGTCGAGCACGACCACGCGCGCGTGCGTGACGAGTGCGCGCGCGAGTGCGACGCGCTGGCGCTGACCGCCGGAGAGGTTGATCCCGCGCTCCCCGATCAGCGTGTCGTAGCCGTCCGGCAGACCGGGCGCGAAGTGGTCGACGCCGGCGGCCTCGCACGCGGCCAGCACCTCGTCCCAGGTCGCGTCGGCCCGGCCGGCGGTGAGGTTCTCCCGCAGCGACTGCGAGAACAGCACCGGCCGCTGCGTCACGAGCGCCACCGCATTGCGCAGCTCCTCGATCGGCACGTCGCGCGTGTCGACGCCGCCGACAAGGACGCGGCCGCCGGTCGGGTCGTAGAAGCGCGGCAGGAGATTCAGCAGCGACGTCTTGCCGGCGCCGGTCGGCCCGCAGACGGCGACGATCTCGCCCGGCAGGATCGCCAGGTCGAGGTCGTGCAGCACGTCGACCTCCGTCCCGTAGGCGAACTGCACGGCGTCGAAGCGCACGGCGAGCGGGCCGGCCGGGAGCGGCTTCGGCGTGGCCGGCTCCGGCAGCGGCTCGATCCCCTCCAGCCACGCGAAGCTTCGTCCGGCGGACGCGAGCGCGCGCTGCGCGAGGTTCGTGATCCAGCCGAGCGCCTCGAGCGGCCACACGAGCTGCAGCAGCAGCGTCTCGAACAGGACGAACTGGCCGATGGAAAGGTCGCCGTTGATCACCTGCGTGCCGCCGAAGTAGACGACCGCCGCGATCGAGAGGGACGGGAGGTAGTACAGCCCCGGCAGGTGCCGCGCCTCGACGCCGGCCTGCCGCAGCACGGTGTCGCGCACGGCGCCGGCGCGGTCGCCGAACCGCTCGCGGACGTCGTCCTCGCGCCCGAACGCCTGCACCATCTCGATCCCGACCACCGCCTCGTCCGCCGACTCGGTCACGTCGCCCTTCCGCACCTGCACCTCGCGGGAGATCGGCGAGACGTGGCGCGCGAACCGCAGCGCCAGCACCGTGATCGGCGGCATCGCCACCGCCGTGAACAGCGCCAGCGTCGGATTGACGATCACGAGCACGATGCCCGTGGCCACGATCATCATCACGCTCTGCATGCCCTGCACGAGCCCCCAGCCGATGAAGTAGCGGATCGGGTAGAGGTCGTTCGTCGCGCGCGACAGCACCTGGCCGGTGGCGTGCCGGTCGTAGAACGCGCGCGGGTAGCGCAGGTACGCGCTGTAGAGCATCTGCCGCATCTGCGCCTCGATGCGGACGCCGATGCGCGCGGTGGCGTAGCGGCGGGTGAAGTTCACGCCGAAGCGGATCAGCGCGAGCACGACGATGGCCAGGAGATATGGCCAGAGCGGCTTCTTGTGGGAGACGATCGAGTTGTTGATCGCCTGCTCGAGCAGCAGCGGGATCATGATCGACAGCACCGTGTAGAACAGCGCGAACAGGAGCCCGAGGAACCCGAGCCGGCGCTGTCCCCACCACAGCCGGAGCAGCCTGCGGAAGGTCGGCAGCATGCCGAGGTCGGGCGGATCGACAGCGTTCACGGTCAAAGGCATGGCAAAGCGGCCCGCCCGTCGAGCCACCTGCCGACGGCGAACCGGAAACGACGATAGCAGCCGCCTCCGACCGCAAAACTGGGGGTGAAGAAAAGCGTCGTCCGTGCCGATATCGAGCGAATGGACCGCAAGATCCTGTTCATGTGCATCACGGTCTTCTCGACCATCGGCGGCTACCTGCCGGTGCTCATCGGGCAGAGCCAGTTCTCGGTCATGTCGATCCTCGGCGGCCTGTTCGGCGGCATCGCGGGCGTGTTCGTCGCCCGCCGCATCGACCAGTCCTGGTAGGCCGGTGGCCTAACGGCCACGTCCCGGTGCCAGGCACCGGGACGTGGCTCGAACAGGCAGCTGCTTACGAGGCCGACGGATCGATGTTCTGGTTCAGCCGGAACACGTTCGTCGGGTCGTACTCGCGTCTTCAGCGCGACGAGCCGGTCGTACGTCTCCTCGCCGTAGGACGACCGCGCCGCGTCCGAGTCGCCGAGGAAGTTGACGTACGCGCGCCCGGTCGAGGCGCCGGACGCGGCCGTCGATCACGTCGCGCGCCCACTCGACGTGCGCATCGGCCTGCGCCGGGTCGTGCCAGCCGGTGACGGCGTTCGAGCACGAACGGCATCGACCGCTCGGCGAACGCCGTCTCGCCCTCGCCGACGCGGGCGACCGCGCCGCCCATCTGGTGCACGTGGATCTCGCACTGCGGCCCCGGCGCCGCGAGGTGGAGCTCGCACAGCCGGTCGATCAGCTCGTCGTCGAGGCGGGCGAGGTTCGTCGCCTTGAAGTACGAGCTGGATGCCCTTCGGCCAGAGCGGGTCGAGCAGCGTCTGGATCACGCTGTACGGCATCGGCCCGAGCAGATCGGCGACCGGCTCGGCGATGCGTCGCGGAACGCCGTCGCACGTGTCGCCTCGCCCTCCTCGATCGGACCCGGCCGAGGCGGCGATGAACGCGGCCACCTTCTTCCCGTGCCACGCCTCCGGGATCACCGGCAGCGGCGGCGCGGTCGTCAGGTTGAGCGACCGCCGTGACGTCGTCGGACGCACCCGGCGCCCACTCGCGGAACAGGCGCAGCAGCTCCGCGTCGGCGTCGGCCGAGTAGAAGATCGGTCCCGCGTAGACGATCGGGCCGACCGGGTGCAGCGTCGAGCTCGAACTGCGTGACGATGCCGAAGTTGCCGCCGCCGCCGCGCAGCCCCCAGAGCAGGTCGCTGTTCTCGTCTCGCTTGCGTGCACGAGCTGGCCGTCGGCCGTGACGACGTCGGCGCCGACGAGGTTGTCGCACGCGAGGCCGTACTTCCGCATCAGCCAGCCGATGCCGCCGCCGAGCGTGAAGCCGGCGACGCCGGTGCGTCGAGACGAGCCCGCCCGTCGTCGCGAGCCCGTGCGCCTGCGTCTCGTGGTCGACGTCGGCCCACACCGCGCCGCCGCCGACGTGCGCCCGTCGCGCGGCGGGTCGACGCGGACGCCGTGCATCGCCGAGAGGTCGATGACGATGCCGTCGTCGCAGGTCGAGAATCCCGCGACGCTGTGGCCGCCGCCGCGCACGGCGATCGGTCAGGTCGTTGCTGCGCGCGAAGCCGACGCGCGGCGATCACGTCGGCGGCGCCCGCGCAGCGGACGATCAGCGCCGGCCGGCGGCCGTCGTGCGCGCCGTTCCAGACCCGGCACGCCTCGGCGTAGCCGTGTCGCCGGGGCGACGACCTCGCCCCGGACCGCCTCGCGCAGCTCCTGGACGGTCGCCTCCCCGAGCACCGGGGCAATGGTCTGGCTCATGTCGTCCTCCTTTCGTCGTGGTGTGCACGGGAAGTTCTATCGCGGCGCCCTTTGCGCCGGCTTAGCGGCGCCTTAGCAAGGCACGCGGAGCCGCTCGTCGACGGCCGCGACGCCGAGCGTCGTCGCCCGTCGACGCATACCGCTCGCGGGCGTCGCGCGAACAGGGTCGCCGCGCGCGCCGGCGTCGCCGCGCAGCGCCGCCACCTCGGCGAGCCTGCGAGCGTGTACGCGATCCAGCGTCCGCGCTGCGTCGCGCCGAGCACGGCACAGCGCCTCGCGGAGCGCCGCCTCGGCGTCGTCGAGGCGCCCGCGGGCGAGCGCGAGGTCGGCCGTCCGCCAGAGCGTGCTCGCGAGCCCCCAGCGGTCGCCGGCCCGCCGGAAGAGCTCGCGCGCCTCGGCGAGCTGCCGCTCCGCGCTGCTCGTGGTCGCCGGCGGTCGTGTCGACCAGCCCGAGCCCGGCGAGCGCCAGCCCGAGCGCCGCGGCGGTCGTTCAGCGCGCGGCGCAGCTCGAGCGCGCGCTCGAGGCACGCGCGCGCCTGCGGCGATCGAGCCGTTCCGCGAGCTCGAGGTAGGCGCGGCGGACGAGCACTGCGGCCCGACCGCGCGCGTCGTCCGGCTCGCTCGAACGCGCTCGCCGGCTTCGTCGAGCAGCGCGCGCGCGCGGTCGAGGTCGCCGCGCACGCGGGCGATCGCGGCGCTGGTTCGCGAGCACGTAGCCGATCGCCTCGTCGCACGAGACCTCGAGGAACGGCTGCAGCGTCTCCTCGAACACGATGCGCAGCGCCGGGCCGGCCGGCGGCGCCGCTGGCGCGCATCTCGGCGACGTTGAGCGGCGAGGGAATGCGCTCCGGTCGAGCCTGCGAGCGAGCGGAACGAGCTCGCAGGCTCTGCTCGAGCAGCTCCTCGGCGCCCGTCGAGGTCGCCGCGGATCCAGCGGGTGACGCCGAGCGAGTAGACGCAGACCGCCTCCGGCGCCGGAAGCCCTCGCGCCGCGCGAGCTCGAGGCCGCGTTCGAGCCAGTGCTGCGCGGCGAGCCCGGCGTCGTCCGCCGCGACCGCGAACTCGCCGAGGAGCTGCACCGCCCGCCACTGCGGCGTGGGCGTCGCCGAGCTCCGAGGCGATCAGCGTGGCTCTCCTCGGCGCGCGCGTCGCCGCGCGCGAGCGTGCCGCGCGCGATAGTCGATCGCCGACGCGGCGAGCAACGCCTCGGCGCGGAGCGCGGTGCGCTCCGGCGCGGCGTCGAGCGCCTCGGCGAAGCGGCGGTGCGCCTCCTCGCAGCTCGATGCGGCGCAGCCAGAACGGCAGCAGCGCGACGCAGAAGCGGAGCGCGTCGTGCGGCTCGCGTGCGAGCAGCGTGCCGAGCGCGGCGCGCAGGTTCGCGGCCTCCCGGTCGAGCTGCGGCGAGTCGCGCTCGCGCTCGGCCAGCGCGAGCGCCCAGCGCGCATGCCGCCGCGCGAGCGCGGCGCGTCTCGCCGGCCTCGGCGAGCCGCTCGCGCGCGTACAGGCGCACGGTCTCGAGCAGGCGATAGCGCGCGTTCGCGCCCGCCCTCGTCCGCGGCTGACGAGCGACTTCTCGACGAGCCGCGCCGAGCACGTCGGCGCTCTCCGCGACGGTCGAGCCCGTCGCCGGCGCAGACCGCCTCGACCGCGCCGAGCTCGAAGCCGCCGGCGAAGACGGCCAGGCGCCGCAGCAGCATCCGCTCGTCGCGGCTCGAGCAGGTCGTGGCTCCACTGCAGCGTCGCCGCGCAGCGTCTGCTGCCGCGTCGGCGCCGCGCGGCTGCCGGAGCGCAGCAGCCGGAAGCGGTCGTCCAGCCGCTCGGCGAGCGCGGCCGGGCCGAGCGCGCCGAGCCGCCCGGCGGCCAGCTCGAGCGCGAGCGGCAGGCCGTCGAGCCGGAAGCAGATGCGCGCGACGTCCACCGCGTTCTCGTCGTCGAGCGCGAAGCCCGGCATCGGCCGCCGCCGCGCGCTCGACGAACAGGCGCACCGCCTCGTAGCGGAGCAGCTCGACCGGCGGCGTGGCAGCTGCTCCGGGTCGGGGATCGCGAGCGACGGCACGCGGAACACGACCTCGCCGCCGACGCGCAGCGGCTCGCGGCTCGTCGCGAGCACGGTCAGCCCGGGCGCCGCCCGGAGCAGCGCGTCGACGAGCGCCGCGCTCGCGCCAGAGCAGGTGCTCGCAGTTGTCGAGCACGAGCAGCAGCGTGCGCGGCGCGAGGAACTCGACCAGCCGCGTCCGACGACGTCCTGTCCCGGCAGCGCGCGCACGTCGAGCGCGGCCGCGACGGCGTCGGGCGACGAGCTGCGGATCGGACACTGCCGCGAGCTCGACGAGCGCGGCGCCGTCCGGCGTACGACTCCTCGACGCCGCGTGCGAGCTCGAGCGCGAGCCGCGTCTTGCCCGCGCCGCCGGTTCCGGCGAGCGTCAGCAGGCGCGTGTGCCCGAGCAGCGCGCGCAGCTCGCCGAGCTCGCGGCCACGGCCGACGAACGAGCTCGCGTCGGCCGGCAGCGTGCGCGCGGCATCGTCGCCCGGATCGAGCGCGGCGAGCTCGTGCGCCGAGCTCTGCGGCGCAGCTCCGCGAGCTCCTCGCGCCGCGTCGCGCGCCCAGTCGTCGTAGCGGTTCTCCGGCAGCAGCTCGCCGCCGTAGCGCGCGAGCGCGGCGCGGTACGCGGCCGGCGTCCCGGTGCGGCGCGCATCGGCGGCGGCCGCGCTCGAAGCGGTCGACGTCGACGTCGGCCGTGAGCGACGAGCAGCTCGTCGCGCAGCTCGATCGCGTCCGCGCCGAGCGCGCGGCGCGCGACGTGCACGGCCTGGTGGAGGTTGTTCGCCGCCGCCGCCGGGTCGCGGTCGCGCCAGAGCACGTCCATCACCTGCTCGCGGTGCAGCCGGTGGCCGTGCGCGAGCGCGAGCAGCTTGACCAGCTCGCGCGCCTTCTTCAGCCGCCAGGCCTGTCTCGGGCACCGGCTCGCCGTCGACGGCAGCGCCGAAGCCGCCGAGCAGGGTGATCGTGACGCCTGCCACCCGTCGAGGATGCCCTACGGAGCCGCTCCGGGGAAGGGGCGGTTACCGGACGGGACGGACGCGGCCCGACAGCGCGATCGTGCGCGCGCGGCCCGCGACCGGGTCGTACACCTCGATCTGGTAGTCCACTCCCGGATACGCGAGATGCACGCTAAGCGGGTCGGCGGTGGTGGAGACGAGCACGCCTCCGCCGGTGAGGTTCGTCTTTTTCGCGTTGGGAACCGCTTTGAGCGCGGCGAGCGCGCCCGGATACGGATAGGTGCCGACCACGGTGAACGCCGCCCGCTTGTCGCCGATGCGGACGCCTCTCGGGAGATAGCGGACGAAGACGTTGCCGGAGCTCGTCCGCGTGAGCTCGTACGTGAAGCCGGCGGACGGCCCCAGCCAGTAGACCGGCCGGCCGAGACCCTGCGCGAACGCGAGCAGCGTCGCAGACGACATCCCGACCGGTCCGATCGGCGTGACGGCGGCCGCCGTCGTCGACGTGGTCGCTGTGGGGCTGGACTTGCCGCCGCCTCCGCAGCCCGCGACGACGGGCAGGACGACGACGAGCAGCGCGATGGCGACGAGCCGCCACCGCTCGCGAGAGGTCGTCTCCGACACGCGGACGACGCTACCACGCCTCCCGTGTTGCCTCCGGGAAGTTGCATCGGAGGTCCGTCCGGTTTACTCTCGACGGGTCACTCGCGGCGCTAGGGGGAGAGTTTTGAGAGGGATCCGCGTTCCTGCGGGCGGCAGGGGCGGCGCAATCGTCGTCGCCGTCGTCCTCGCGTTCACGCTCATCGTCGGTGCATCGGCTCTGGCCGCGACCTCGACCGGCTCCAAGGCTGCTCTAAACGGACAGCGCGGACCTCAGGGGCCGCCCGGACCGCGCGGCCCGCGCGGCGAGCGCGGCGAACGTGGCCCGGCCGGTCCGCAGGGACCGATCGGCCCGGCAGGACCGGCGGGTCCCGCAGGACCGGCTGGTCCGGCAGGCCCGACGGGGGCAACCGGCGCGACCGGGGCCGTCGGCCCCGCAGGCGCAACCGGCCCGGCAGGTCCCATCGGTCCGACAGGTTTGACCGGCGCCACGGGTGCAACCGGCCCCGCAGGCCCGACCGGCCCGGCCGGCCCTACGGGCGCGACAGGTTTGACCGGCGCTCCGGGGGCCACGGGCGCGACCGGCCCCGCAGGTGCGACCGGCCCTGCCGGAGCACAGGGACCGGCAGGACCGACGGGCGCCACGGGCGCCATCGGCCCGCAGGGACCGAAGGGTGACACGGGCGACACCGGCCCGGCCGGAGCGACGGGCGCCACGGGCGCGATCGGCTTGACCGGCGCGACCGGCCCCACTGGAGCCACCGGCGCGCAAGGCCCGGCAGGCCCGCAGGGGCCGATCGGTCCGGCAGGCCCGACGGGGCAGACGGGTGACACGGGAGCGACCGGCGCAACAGGATCCGCCGGCGCGACCGGGGCAACTGGCCCGGCAGGTCCGACCGGCGCCGCCGGTCCGACCGGCCCGACCGGTCCGGCAGGTCCCGCCGGCGCACAGAGCGTCACCGGCGCGGTCGCCTTCGTCGACGCGCTCGACACGACCGGCTACTCCGGAACCGCGGGCTCGCAGAACGTCTTCGCCAGCCCGGCCGAGGCGGCATCGCCCGTCGCGGTCGCGGGTCCGCTCACCGACTTCTCGGCGCACGCAGGGTCGGCGGTCGGCGGGAGCGGCGTCACGCTGACGGTGCTGAAGAACGGGACTGCCACAGCGGTCAAGTGCACGATCGCGAGCGGCGCCTCGTCCTGCACCGATTCGGCCGACACCGTGTCCTTCACCACGAGCGACACGATCGCGGTCGAGATCCAGAACGGCAGCGGAACGTTCGTCCGGAACGTCGCCTGGACAGGACAGCTCGGCTGATGGACGAGGCAATCCAGATCCAGCAACGCAGCCTGTCCCGGTCAGGCCTGCTGAAGCTCGGTGCGGTAGCCGCACTGGTGCTCGGGGCCGGGCCGGCGGCGAAGGCCTTGGAGAGCAGCAACGCCGCTCCGGCTACGACCGAGGACGCAACGGTCCCCACCCGGGTCAGCGGGCCCCGACATCTGCGGCTCGCGACGTACGTCCCGCTGGTCGGCAGCACCTTCACGATCCACCGGGAGGGGGCGTCGCCGCTGTCGGTGAAGCTCGCCGCCGCGACGCGGCTGCAGGGCGCGGGCGAGTCGTTCTCGCTGATCTTCCGTGGGCACGCGAACGCGAAGCTCGGGCAGGACACCTACAACCTCGAGCATCCGAGTCTCGGCACCTTCCCACTCTTCGTCGTCCCGGTTGGCCGCGCGACGAAGGGGCAGGACTTCCAGGTGGTCGTGAACCGGATCCCGGCCTCGCTGATGCCGCGTGTCTGACCAGTTCGTCGGGCAGATCATCGCCGTGCCGTTCAACTTCGCGCCGAAGGGATGGGCCCTCTGCAGCGGCCAACTGTTGCCGATCAACCAGAACCAGGCGCTCTTCTCGCTGCTCGGCACGACCTACGGCGGGAACGGAACCACGACCTTCCAGCTCCCGAACCTGCAGAGCCGGGTGCCGATGCACATGAGCAGCGAACATCCCATCGGCGAGGTCGGCGGAACCGAGTCTGTCACCCTCACGTCCGCCCAGATCGCGGCGCACGGACACCAGGTGTCCCAGCCCGCCAGCAAGGACGAGGAGACGACGAACCGTCCGGACGGCGCCTACTTCACAGAAGGCGGCGCATACGCCGGCTCGGCCAACACGACGCTGGGCGGGACCACGACGTCGTCGGTTGGGGGCAGCCAGGCGCACGAGAATCGCCAGCCGTTCCTGGCGCTCAACTGGGTGATCGCGCTTGTGGGCGTGTTCCCATCCCGGAACTAAGCGAGATGACGGAAACGCTCGAAGAGACGATCTACCGGCTGGATACCTACGCGCCGCTCGTTGGGACCACGTTCGCGGTCGGTCCGGACGGCGAGGTGCCGGTCGAGCTGGTGAGCGCGACGGAATCGCCGGGACCGGGAACGTGTTTCTCGCTCATCTTCCGGGCGGCCCCCGACGCGCCGCTCGACCAACGCACCTATCGCGTCGAGCACCCTTTACTGGGAGAGTTTCCGCTCTTCCTCGTGCCGCTCGGACCGTCTGACGACGACGGGCGACTGGAGCTCCAGGCAATCGTCTACCGGCTGGAAGGCTGAACGATGAGTGAGCCGTTCGTCGGGCAGATCATGACCGCCGGGTTCAACTTCGCGCCGAACGGCTGGGCGCTGTGCGACGGGCAGCTGCTGCCGATCTCGCAGAACACGGCGCTCTTCTCGCTGCTCGGCACGCAGTTCGGCGGCGACGGGAAGTCGAACTTCGCGCTGCCGGATCTCCAGGGCAACGTGCCGGTCGGCTTCGGCCAGGGCCTGGGTCTCAGCGACTACGAGATCGGCGAGACGCTCGGCGAGGAGAACAATACGCTCCTGTCCTCCGAGATCCCGGCGCACACGCACACGGTCGCGCCGCTCGCAAGCCACGACGAGCGCACGACCGATCATCCCGGCGGGACGGCCTATCCGACGACGGGCGGCGTGTACGCGTCGACGCACAACAGCAACGCGCCGATGGGCCTGTACCCGTCGTCGACCGTCGGCGGGACGCCGCACAACAACCTTCAGCCGTACCTCGTCCTCAATTTCGTCATCGCCATGCAGGGCATCTTCCCGGCGCGGTCATGAGAGAGGCGACGCGCTGATGCCCGGCGGAGGAAGTCAGCCGTACGTCGGCGAGATGATGATGGTCGGGTTCAACTTCGCACCGGTCAGCTGGGCTTTCTGCAACGGGCAGTTGCTTTCGATCGCCGAGAACGAGGTGCTGTTCCAGCTGATCGGCACGACGTATGGCGGCGACGGCCAAACGACGTACGCGCTTCCGGATCTGCGTGGCCGTCTGCCGCTCGGTGCGGGCCAGGGCACCGGCCTGAGCAACTACGTGATCGGCCAGATCGGCGGTGTCGAGAACGTCACGCTGAATGTGAACCAGCTTGCTGCGCACACGCACTTGGTCAATCCCGCGGCGAGCTCCGGCGAGCCGACGACCAACCGGCCGGACAATGCCTTCCCGGCCGTCGGCGGCTACTACGCGGGCTCGACGAACGGCTCGCCGATGGGCGCACCGACGCTGGCGTCCACCGGCGGGAACCAGCCGCATAACAACATCCAGCCCGTCCTCGGGATCAACTGGATCATCTCGCTGTTCGGGATTTTCCCGAGCCAGAACTAGTGCCGCGGATCGAGCGGCGCGCCGCGACGGCGGCGGACGAGTCGTTCCTGCGCGCTCTTTACGCCTCCACCCGTACCGACGTCGCCGCGTGGCCGAACGAGATGCGCGAGGCGTTCCTCGCGCAGCAGTTCGATGCGCAGCGCACGGGTTGGTCGGCGACGTTTCCCGGCTCCGAGCACGACGTGCTCGTCGTCGACGGCAGCCCGGTGGGACGGATATGGCTGTACTGGACCGAGAGCGACTGCCTGATCGTCGACCTCGCCTTCCTGCCGGAGCACCGGCGACACGGATTCGGGACGGAGATCGTCCGTGACGTGATCGCTGCCGCCGATCGGGCGGACGTACCGGTGCGAGGCCACGTCGAGCGGACGAACGAGCCGTCGCTCGCGTTCTGGACGAGCCTCGGCTTCCGCGCAACGGAAGAAGATGCGCTGTACTTCGCGATCGAGCGGCCGTCCTCGTAGCGTCACCACCACGCGGCGCGGACATCCGTGGTGACGAAGTGCGTCGACGTCGACGTGGGAAGCAGGCTGACGGTCCAGAGGACCGTGTCCGGTTGGGAAAGCCCGTGAGCAGGGACGCTCCCGCACACTGGTATGTGAGCCCGCGTCCGAAACGCGTGCCAGCGGCGGACGAGTGCTCCACCTTCGTCGGCGCGCCCGCAACGGCGAGGGCGCAACTCGTCAGCATCGCCGCTACTCACCCAGCGCGTCGAGGAACGACGCCGGCGGCGCGAAGAAGCTCGTGCCGGTGACGGCGTGCGTGAAGTCGAGCAGCCGGTCGTAGTTCCCCGGCGGCCGGCCGACGAACATATTCACCAGCATCTGCTCGATCACGGCCGGCGAGCGCGCATAGCCGATGAAGAACGTGCCGGAGTCGCCGGTGGCCACATTCCCGAACGGCATGTTGCGGCGGAGGATGTCGATCTCCTCACTGTCCTCCTCGATCACCGTCAGCGCGTTGTGCGCGTACGTCGGCTTTGTCTCGTCGTCGAGCTCGATGTCGGACAGCTTCGTCCGGCCGATGATCAGCTCCTGCTCCTCCGTCTTGACGGCGTTCCACTTGGGCAGATCGTGGATGTACTTCTGGATCAATACGTAGCTGCCGCCGGCGAATCCCGGGTCCTCGTCGCCGACGATCGTCGCGTCGACTGCTTCCTGGCCGACCGGGTTCTCGGTGCCGTCGACGAAGCCGATCAGGTCGCGGTCGTCGAAGTAGCGGAACCCGTGCACCTCGTCCACCGGCGAGACCGCGTGCTCCAGACGCGCCATGATCTGCAGCGCCAGCTCGAAGCAGAGATCCTTCCGCTCCGCGCGGATGTGGAAGAGCACGTCTCCCGGCGTCGACACGGCGACGCGCGGGGGTGCGCCGATCTCCGGCATCGGGTGCAGCTCCGCAGGACGCGGCGCGCCGAAGAGGAAGTCCCAGGCGTCCGAGCCGAACGAGACGACGCACGAGAGCCCGGCGGACGGATCGCGCGCGCCGACCGCGCGGACGAGCCCGGCCAGGCCGCCGCACAGCCCGCGCATCGCGTCCCGGCTGTCGCCGTCCCGGTTCACGAGCACGACGAGGAAGATCGCGTCGCGCGTGAGCGGCTCGTTCAGAGGCTGCGGTGTCACCGGAGGCGGCTGGGCTCGAAGGCGCGAGCGGCGATCAGGGGCGGGCGGCGCACCGGCAGATGATCCGTCTTCGCGGGTGCTCGTTCAACTAGCGTCTGCCCGGATGAGCCCGAGCGACGACCGCGCGACGATCCGCGAGCTGGTGGAGAACTGGGTCGTCTGGCGCGACGCCGGCGACTGGGAGCGGTTCCGCACGGTCTGGCACGACGACGGCCGGATGATGGCGAAGTGGTTCCAGGGGCCGGCGGACGACTTCATCCGCGTCAGCCGCGAAGGGTTCGAGCGCGGCGTGCGCATCCTGCACTTCCTCGGCGGCATGTCCGTCGACGTGGCGGGCGACCGCGCCTTCTCGCAGACGAAGATGACGATCACGCAGCGCGCCCCGGTGCACGGGATCGAATGCGACGTCGTCTGCACCGGCCGCTTCTGCGACTTCCTCGAGCGCCGCGACGGCCGGTGGGGCATCGTGCTGCGGCAACCGATCTACGAGCAGGACCGGATCACTGTCGTCGACCCGGCGGCGCACCTCGAGCTGGATCGCGCCGCGCTGGAGCGCTTCCCCGTCGGCTATCGCCACCTCGCGTACCTGCAGGAGCAGGCGGGCTTCACCGTGAAGCCGGACATGCCGGGCCTCGTCGGCCCGGAGGTGGAGGCGTTGTACGCGAGCGGCGCGCGCTGGCTCGCGGGCGAGCCGCTCGACCGCTGACCCCCGTCAAAGCGGCGGAGTATTCTCCGGGAGCCGCAGTTGACCGAATCGAGGGGGAACGTGATGAAGAGCAACGCACGCGCCGGCCGGTGGAGGTTCGCCGCCGGGGCACTTGCCGCTGCCGGTATCGCCGGCGTCCTGGCAACCGGCTCGGCTTCGGCCGCACGGGCCAACGCGCCCGGGCCGCCGAATCTCGGCAGCAACGTCGTCATCCTCGACCCGACGATGCCTCAGGCGACGATCCAGTCCACGCTCGACGCGATCTCGACCCAGCAGGTCCCGAATCAGTTCGGCAGTCAGCGCACGGCGATTCTCTTCGAGCCCGGCACGTACGGGTCCGCCGCCGATCCGCTCGACTTCCAGGTCGGCTACTACACGCAGGTCGCGGGGCTCGGCGCTCTGCCGAGCGACGTCGTGATCAACGGCGCGATCAACGTCTTCAACCAGTGTTTCAGCGGCGCCTGTGACGGGACGGACAACTTCTGGCGGTCACTGTCGAATCTGACGCTGAACGTCCACCTGCCGAGCTCGCCGCCGAGCTACGCGCCGTACTCCGGCGACCCGTACACCGCGTACTGCGACAACTCGGCCGAGATCTGGGCGGTCTCCCAGGCTGCGCCGATGCGTCGCGTCGTGATCAACGGCTCGGTCGTGCTCCAGGACTACTGCTCGCCGACCGGGTTCGTCAGCGGCGGATTCTTCGCCGACGACGAGTTCAACGGCGGCGCGGTCGACAACTACGGACAGCAGCAGTTCTTCACGCGCAACAGCAACGTCGACAGCTGGAGCAACGGCGTCTGGAACCAGGTGTTCCTCGGGGACAACGGCGCGCCGGCGACGAACTTCACGCCGGGGACGCAGTACACGAACGTGGCGACGACTCCGGTCTCAGAGGAGGAGCCCTTCCTCTACACCGATTCGCACGGCGCGTACAACGTCTTCGTGCCCGCCGTCCAGCACGACTCGGTGGGTCCGTCGTACGCGAGCGGAACCGCGGCGGGCAGCTCGATTCCGATCCGGCGGTTCTTCATCGCCGGTCCGAGCACCCCGGTGCTTGCGATCAACATCGCGCTCGCGCTGGGGCAGAACCTGATTCTGACGCCGGGCGTCTACAACCTCGACCAGACGATCGAGGTGACCCGCCCCGACACGGTTGTGCTCGGCCTCGGGTTCCCGACGCTGATTCCGCGGCACGGCAACGTGTCGATGCAGACCGCGGGCGTTCCCGGCATCAAGCTCTCGGGGATCATCTTCGACGCCGGTCCGCAGAGCTCGCCGGCACTGCTTCGCGTGGGCGGGACATTCGCCGGTGGGACGCGCGACCGCAACGACCCGACGCTGGTCCAGGACGTCTTCCTCCGCATCGGCGGAGCCGAGGCGGGACAGGCGAACACCGCTCTCGTCGTGAACGCGGACAACACGATCCTGGACGACGTCTGGTCCTGGCGCGCCGACCACGGCGCCGGCGTGGGCTGGACCGGCAACGTCGCCAACACCGGCGTCGTCGTCAACGGCGACAACGTCACCGCCTACGGGCTGTTCGTCGAGCACTACCAGAAGAACGAGGTGATCTGGAACGGACAGAACGGCGAAGTTGTCTTCTTCCAGAACGAGATGCCGTACGACCCGCCCAGCCAGGCGGCGTGGATGTCGAACCCGACGACGCTCGGGTATCCGGCCTTCCTCGTGTCGCCGAACGTGACCCGGTTCCAGGGGTACGGGATGGGCAGCTACTCGTTCTTCAACCAGGGAGTGCCGATCTTCGCGACGCAGGCGTTCCAGTCGCCGAACCGGTCCGGCGTCCAGTTCCACGGCCTGCTGACCGTCTTCCTCAACGCCACCAGCGGCAGCGGCGGGATCAACAGCGTGATCAACGGCGTCGGTGGATCCTCCACCGCAGCCAATCCGGACGCGCCGGTGGACGTCACCAGCTATCCGTGACCTGCGGAGCCTGGAGGGCCGGTGCACCTCGCCGGCCCTCCAGGCCCTATGTCTCTTCGGCGGCGGGCAGTGCGCGTGCCGCCGTGCCCTCGATGTTGATGTGGGGCAGCGGCGCGTCGACCCAACGCGGCAGGCGCCAGGTGACCGGGCCGAGCAGTTCGAGCACGGCCGGGAGCAACAGGCAGCGCACGACGACGGCGTCGAGGAACACGGCTACCGCGAGCCCGAAGCCGAACTCCTTCAGCGTCCGCTGATCGCCGAGCGTGAAGGAGAGGAAGACGACGATCATGATCGCCGCGGCCGCGGTGATCACACGTCCGGTGAGCGCGACGCCGTCGCCGACGGCGGTGGAAGCGTCGCCGCTGCGTAACCACTCCTCGCGGATGCGGGAGACGAGAAACACCTCGTAGTCCATGGACAGGCCGAACACGACCGCGAACATCAGCACGGGCACCCACGCTTCGATCGGTCCCTTCTGCACCCCGAGCACGCTTGCAAACCATCCGTCCTGGAAGACCGCGACGGTCACGCCGAGCGAGGCTCCGATCGTAAGGAGGTTCATGATCGCGGCCTGGACCGGGATCACGAGCGAGCGGAAGATGACGAACAGGAGGATCGCCGACAGCCCGATCACGATCCCGAAGAACAGCGGCAGCTTGCTCGACAGCACATGCGAGAAGTCGATCGAGCCCGCGGTGAACCCGCCGACGAGCACCGACACGCCGGTCCTGCGCTCGAACTGCGGTAGCACGCCGCTGCGCAGGTGATGGACGAGGTCCGTGGTCGCGAGCGCCTGCGGCGCCGAGGCCGGATACACCCGGATCACGGCGACGGTTCCGGACGGCCCGAGCTGCGGTTGCGTGACGGCGACGACGCCGGGAGTGGAGCCGGCCAGGGCACGCAGCGCCGGCAGCGCCGCGGCGTGGTCACGGCTCGGCAGCTTGGCCACGAGGAGGAGCGGGCCGTTGAATCCCTGCCCGAAGGCCTGCGCGAGCAGGTCGAACGCGTGACGCGAGCTCGCATTCGCGGGATCGTTGCCGGCGTCGCTGCTGTCGAGCCGCATCGCGAAGGTCGGAACCAGCAGCGCGACCATCACGGCCAGCGACCCGATCGCGAGCGGCCACGGATGCGCCTTGACGAACTCGCTCCAGCCGCGCCAGGAGAGGCGCCCTCGCGGGACGGCGTGCGCGCGGGCCTTGCGCGGGCGCACGAGCCGCGGTCCGAAGCGCGACAGCAGTGCGGGCAAGAGCGTCAGCGACGCGACGAGGGTCATCAGCACGGCGATCACGGCGGCGATGGCGAGGCCGTACATGAAGGCGACGCCGGTGGCGAACATCCCGAGCAGCGCGATCACCACGGTGGCGCCGGCGAGCAGGACGGCTCGCCCGGAGGTGTCCATCGCCGCGACGACCGCGTCGTCGACGTCGCCGGATGCGGCGTAGCTCTCTCGGAAGCGCGTGACGATGAACAGCGAGTAGTCGATGCCGACGCCGAGGCCGATCATCAGCGCCAGATCCGGAGCGACGTTGGCCAGGTTCGTCACGTGAGTTGCCAGCCCGATCAGCGCCACCCCGGTGATCAGGCCAAGCCCGGCCGTGATCAGCGGCATCCCCGCCGCGGCGAGCGAGCCGAACGTGAGCAGCAGGATGAACAGGGCGGCGACCACGCCGACCTCTGTCGCCGGGCCGATGTTGAATCCCTCCGCCGCCTCGACGACCTGCCCGCCGGCCGCGACTTGCAGGCCGGGAACGCGGACACCGTTGACCAGCTTCAGCAGCGGCTTGCCCGTGGACGAAGGCAGCTTGTTCGCGGCCCTGTCATAGTTGACCGTCGCAAATGCCGTCATGCGGTTCCTCGAGACCTGCACGGCTCCGCGTGTGCCGTACGGGCTGACGACTCCCGTGACGTGCGGGAGCGTGCTCACGTGCGCGAGCAGCGGCGCGATCGCGGAGCGCACGGCGGGCGAGTCGATCGTTCCCCGTGAGACATGGAAGACGATCGCGTCCGCGTCGCCGCTCTGCGTCGGGAACTCCTGCGCAAGCAGATCGTGGGCACGCTGCGTATCCGTCCCCGGCAGGCTGTAGACGGTGACGTAATTCGGCCCGACGACGTGGGCGAGGACCGTCGCGCCGATCGCGACGACCACCCACGCGACGACGACACGTCGGCGGTGAGCCATGCACCAGCGGGCGAGACCGCGCATCCTCCCGACCAGGCTAGCTCGCGTTCCCGGTGCCGTACATGGTTCGATCGAACCGTCTCGAGGCGCACCGGGAGTCAGACCGAACCAACGGGTTGGTAGGTTTCGCGCGGCAGGCTGACCGGGACCACTCCAATGCCAACTGAACAGAACCCGGGCGCGGAGCGTCTCGTGCCTACCACGGTCGTGCTGGTCGACGACGAGCAGCTGATCCGCGTCGCGCTCGCGCAGGCGCTCGCCGACGGAGGGCTGGAGCTCGTCGGCGAGGCGGCGAACGGGGACGACGCGATCGAGCTCGTGGTCGACGTGCACCCGGACGTCGTCCTCATGGACCTGCGTCTCCCGGGCCTCTCCGGCCTCGAGGTGATCGAGCAGCTGGGCCTGCTGGCGCCCGCGTCGCGCGTGCTCGTGCTCGCCCGCAGCGAGCAGAACCGCGTCGTCGAGGCGATCATCGCCGGCGCGAGCGGCTACATCCTCAAGAGCGCGTCACCCGACGCGATCGTGGGCGCCGTGAAGGCAACGGCGGCCGGCGAGTCCGTGCTCTCCTCGCAGATCGCCGGCAAGCTGCTGCAGCGCATCCGCGAGCTCGACCTTCCGGTCAGAACCGGCGACAGTTCCGCGGTCGCAATCCGAGCGGCCCTGACCGAGCGAGAGCTCGAGATCTTCACGCGACTTGCCAGCGGCAAGAGCAATCAGGAGATCGCGGCCGAGCTCTCGCTCAGCACGAACACCGTCGCCAACCACATTGCCAGCATCCTGGCCAAGCTCCATCTGGACAACCGCATCCAGGCGGCGGTGGAAGCGGTGCGCAGCGGCATCTCCTGAGTGGCGCTACTTGAACGGCACCGTGACCGCGCCCGGCAGGCGCCGGTAGACGGCGAAGAAGTCGCGGTCGTCGGGGACCAGGTACCGGGTCGGAGGCTGCTGGACGTTGGGCACGATCTCGGTCGGGATGAGGCCCTGGTAATGGCGGTACGTGATCAGCGTCGGCCACTCCGGGTTGATGTCGAACTGCATCGCGCGGACCGCGCCGGCGCGCTGGAGGATCCGCGCCAGCGTCGTCACGGTCTGGAAGTCCGCGGCGGCGTAGATCACGTTGCCGCGACGATCGATCCCGACGCCGGTCCGCCAGACGCGGACGGCGTTCCCGAGCGTGTAGCCCCACTGCGCGCTGTCGTTCAGCGCCGGGTTGAGCTTGCCGTTGTCGATGATCAGCGGCAGGCTCTGGCGCGCAAAGGCGAACTGCGGCCCGGCGGTCGGCCCGCCGTGCCAGGCGATGATGTTCATGCGGCCGTTGCGATAGCCGACGAGTGTCGCCAGCCCGTCCGTGAGCGGCTCGTACATATGGCCGCCGATCGACGAGCCGTTGTGCCCGTCGGCGTAGATGAAGCCGCTGTTGAAGGTGGCGAGCAACCGCCAGCGCTGATCGTGCGGGACCGACATCGGCCCGCGCACGGGCGCGCGCGGCGGCTCGTAGCGGCCGGGGTAGAACGCGAGCGCCGTTCGCGTGTGGTCGAACCAGGCGACGTACGCGACGATGCGCGGGTAGTCGAGCTCGGTGCGGAACGTGGTGATCAGGACGGGCGGCCGCCCGTCGATCGGCGGCCCGGTCGGCGTCCAGACGCCCTCGCGCGGGAGCGGCTGGGAAAAGACCGGCTTGATCCGCCGCGGCCAGGGCTTGGTGTCGGCGGCGGTCGCGGACGCGGCCAGCCCGAGTGCCGGCAGGCTCTTCAGCTGCGGCCCGCCCTTCTTCGGGGTCTTCCAGCCGTAGTAGACGTGCTCGACCTGGTCGACGAGCCAGTTGCCGTGGTGCGTCCGCAGCCATTCGACGCTGCGCACGCCGAGCGGAAGGCTCGACGGCTGGAGCATCGTCGTCGTGTACGAGTACAAGGCGGGCGACACGAGCACGAGGACGGCGAGCAGCACCACCCAACGCAGCCGTAGCCGGCGCCGAGGGCGGAAGGTCCTAGCCGCAGACGTCTCCAGGCGGGACACGTGAGCGACAGAGTCGCCGCCCGATCGTGAGGAGGCTATGAGGAGCGGGCCGGCGTCGTCAGGCCGGTTCCGGAGCGACCCGACGCTGTCCGACCTTCCACGTCGCCGCCGCCAGCAGACCGACTGCGAGCGTGGGCACGACGGTCAGGAAGCGGTAGATCAGCGTCGCGGCGACAGCCTCGGAGTTGCTTGCCCCGAAGGCGACGAGGACGCCTGTCAGACCCAGCTCGACGAAGCCGACACCGCCCGGCGTGATCGGGATCGAGCCGAGGATCCGCGCGAGCGCCCACGCCGCGAACGCCTCGACGATCGTCACCTCGGCGCGATCGATGCCGACCGCGCGCACCGACGCGAGCAGGACGAGGAACACGGTCAGATGTCCGGCGAGGGTCGCAGCCGTCAGGAAGAGCCAGCGACGCCGGATGAGGACGATCGTCTCGGCGCGGAAGCGGACGAGCGACGTGCCGTTCCACTTCACCGGCGCCTTGCGGATGAGGTGCTTGGCGCGGCTCGCCCAACGGGCGGCGCGGTCGCCGACGCGCTTCGCGAGGCGCGCGCTGGAGAGGCCGAGGGCGAAGCCCACGACCGCCACCACGAAGACGACGAGCCCGATCACGGCCACGAGCTCGAGCGTCCGGTTCCGCCCACCCTGGGCGGCCAGCGCCGCCACCGCGACGATGGGAAAACCGAGGATGACGAACTGGTTCCAGACGCTCTGCACGACCACGGCCAGCCCGACCGGCCGTCCGCTGAAGCCCCACGCGCGGAGCATCGCGAACGACGTCGCCATCCCGACCGCCGCGCCGCCCGGCGCGACCGACGAGAGCGCGCTCGACGCGAGCGTGACGCGCGACGCGTGGAAGTACGAGAGCCCCGGCAGCGCGGCCATGAGCGGCGGCCCGTAGGTGGAGAGGTTGAGCAGCGTCGCGAGCGCGAGCACGACGAGCCACTCCCAGGAAAGCGTCTGCACCACATCCCAGACCTCGCCGTAGTTCGCGATCCGTGGCAGCGCGAATGCGAAGACGCCGGCGATCACGACAACGGAGACGGCGATCCCGATGATCCGCGCGCGCCCGTGGCGGCGCTTCTGGTGCGCCTCGTCGAGCTCGACCTGGACGATCTCGTCCTCCGGATCGGGCGACAGGCCCGCCTGGATCTCCGCCGACGTCATACCTCAGTATCCCAACGCGTCCGGGCGCAGGCGCCGGCGAGGTCCGACTCAGGCGACCGGGACCGCCCGCGCCTGCCAGAGAATCGACGAGGCGCTCGGCACTCGCTAACGGCGACAATGGCACGGTGAACATCTCCGTAACCGACAATCCCGGCGAGCTTCGCTACGAGCTCCACGTCGACGGCGAGCTCGCGGGACAGATCCGCTACCGCCGCGAACCGGACGCGGTCGTCCTCGTGCACACCGACGTGGAGCCGCGCTTCGAGGGACACGGCCTCGGCAGCCAGCTCGTGCAGGGCGCGCTCGACGACCTGCGCGCGCGGGGACTCGCGGTCGTTCCGCTCTGCCCGTTCGTGGCCGACTTCATCGACCGCCACCCCGAGTACGCCGACCTCGCCACCACCGACCAAGGAAGGTGAGTTAGAGCATGGAGACGATGGAACCGCACGAGCCCGGGTTCAGGGCCGACATCAAGCCGCTGTTCCGTGAGACGGACAGGGACGCGATGCTGCGAGCGTTCGACCTGTGGGCATACGCCGACGTCGTCGCGCACGGCCAGGCGATCGCGGTACGTCTCGCCGACGGCACGATGCCGTGCGACGGCGCCTGGCCGTCCGAGCAGGTCGATCTGTTCCGGCGCTGGCTCGACGAGGGCGCGGCCGAGTAACGCAGCCCGCGCTTCAGTGTCCGCTGCCCGCGTGCGTCCACGCAGGCGTCGACCGAGATGCGCGGTAGGTGACGAAGGAGATCACCGCCAACAGCCCGGTCGCGAGTGCGAGCGGTGCGGGGTTGTCGACTTTCAGGACGAGCGCACCGCCGATCAAGGCGCCGAGCAGCATCGCCGCGACGGAGAGTCCACGACGAGCGATCCTCGAGCCGTGTCCGCCGGCGAGTTTCGAGTCCGCGGCGACGCCGGTCAGGGTCATGGTCAGCACCGTTGTGGTGAGATCGGTGACGGCGAGCTTCCTCGCGGTGGCGTTCTGAACGCCCATGGCGACGGCCAGCAGGACGATCACGGCGTAGCGGCTTCCGCTTCCGAAGTGATGGGCCGAGAAGGCCGCGACGACGAGCGCGCCGGCGACGAACAGGAGCTCCGTCGCCGTCGTGGCGGCGAGGTGGCGCCCTCTGTCGCTCGACCAGCGGACGCCGATCCGGCCGCCGGCGACGCCGCCGACGAGAAACGAGCCGAGCGCGGTCAGCGAGGCCCAGACCGAGATGCCGCCGGCGCCGGCGAGTCCGAACCCGAGGAAGACGACGTTCCCGGTCATGTTCGCCACGAAGACATGGCCGAGCTTCAGGTAGCTCGTTGCGTCGACGAGCCCGGTGACGAGGGTCAGAGCGAGCAGCAGCGGCGGGAGCGGCCCGTCGACACTATCGCGACGAGGCCACACCGTTCCAGCCGCCTCCGACCAGGCACTCATCGTTCGCTTGTGAGCTTGGCGAGCACCTCGAAGAGCGCTGCGATGTCGCGGTGCTCGTAGCCGGCGGCCCGCGCCAGCGTGAGCATCTCGTCGGCCGTTGCCGCGGAGGGGAGCGGGACGCGCAGCTGTCGTCCGGTGTCGAGGGCGAGCACGATGTCCTTCTGCATCAGGCCGACGTCGAACCAGGCCTCGTCGGGCAGGTCGAGGACGAGATCGGCACGCGCCTTCAGCATCGGCGAGCCGATCGGGCTCTGCGTCATCACCTCGACGGCCCGTTTGCGGTCGATGCCCGCGCGCTCGGCGAGCAGAACGCCTTCGGCGAAGGCGAGCATCTGCACGGCGAGGCTGATGTTGATCGCGAGCTTCAGCACCAGTCCCTGTCCGTTCTCGCCGATGTAGTTCGGCGTGCCGAGCTCGCGCAGGATCGGCTCGACGCGCGTGTAGGCCTGCTCGTCGCCGCCGACCATGATCGTCAGCGTTCCGCTCTGCACCTGCGGGACGCTTCCCGACACCGGTGCGTCGAGCATCGCAGCCCCGCGCTCCTTCACCCGCTGCGCCAGCTCACGGCTCGCCTGCGGGCTGACCGTGCTCAGGTCCACCCAGACCTTCTCGGCCGCGAGGCCCGCAAGGATCCCATCGGGTCCCGACGCGATGTCCTCGAGAGCGCTGTCGTTCGGAACCGAGGTCAGGACGACGGCGGCGGCCTCCGCGATCTCGCGCGGCGTATCGCGCCAGACCAGACCTTCGCGTTCCAGCTCCTGCACCTCGCCGCGGTGCCGCGTCTCTCCGTAGACCGTGTATCCGGCCTGGAGGAACCGAACGGCCATGTTGCCGCCCATGTGCCCGAGGCCGACGAAGCCGAGCGTGGTCATAGTTTGACCTTCCCTCCTTCCGTGCGCCCCAAGGGAGCCGAGACCGCAAGAATGACAGAGCTGGACGCTTCGAGAACGGGAGGAGAGTGGAGATGACAACACCGATCGAGGACGGAAGGACGCGCGTGCTCGTGGACGGGAGCCGGATCCCGTTGCTCGGGCTCGGTGTCTGGCAGGTGCCCGACGGCCCCGAGTGCGTCGACGCCGTCCGTTGGGCGCTCGAGCTGGGGTACCGGCACATCGACACGGCCCAGGCCTACGGCAACGAGGAGAGCGTCGGGCAGGGCCTGCGCGAGAGCGGCGTCCCCCGCGACGAGGTCTTCGTCACGACCAAGTTCTATCCCGGGTCGGAAGACCCGGCCGAGGAGGCGGCGCGCAGCCTCGAGCTGCTCGGCCTCGACCAGGTCGACCTGTACATCGTCCACTGGCCCCAGGGCGGTCCGACCTGGGCGTGGCCCGGGATGGAGCGGGCGCGTGAGCTCGGCTACGCGCGGTCGATCGGCATCTCCAACTACAGCGTCGCCGAGATCGAAGCGCTGCTGTCGGTCGCGAACGTGCCGCCGGTCGTGAATCAGGTGCAGTTCAGTCCGTACGCGTATCGCAAGGCGCTCCTCGACGCATGCGCGCAACACGGGATCGCGCTCGAGGCGTACAGCCCCCTGGGAACCGGCCGCCACCTCTCGAGCGAAGCCGTCGGGCTGATCGCGCAGCGCCTGGGCCGGACGCCGGCGCAGGTGCTGCTTCGCTGGTGTGTCGAGCGCGAGATCCCCGCGATTCCGAAGTCGACGCACCGCGAGCGGATCGCCGAGAACGCCCAGCTGTTCGATTTCACGCTCACGGACGAAGACGTCGCGCAGCTCGACGGGCTCGACGGCACCGGCGGCACCGACGCCGCGCTCGAGAGCAAGTGGTGGCGCGGGTAGCGACGCCCGAGCCGGACGCTAGGGCGCCAGGATCTCCCGCCACGTGAACGCGGGGGCGTAGCCGAGCACGCGGCGGGCCTTCTCGATCGAGAGCAGGGTCTCGTGACCGTCGAGCTTCGGATCGAGAGGCACGTGCGGGAACACCTCCGCCATCAGCTCGCGGCTGGGCCGACGCATGACCGTGTCGGCCGCGGCGATGATGAACGCGTCCGCGCCGCGGACGTCCGCCTCCAGCGCGCGGCGCACGCTCTCGGCGACATGGCTCTCGTCGACGTAGCCCCAGAGGTTCCACTTGCGCGCGCGCGGGTCGTCCCAGAAGGTCGGAAACCGCGCATAGTCGGCGCGCTCCATCACGTTCGAGAAGCGCAGCCCGATGAAGGGGATGCCGCTCCAGCGGCTGAACTGGCGGGCCATCTCCTCGCCGAGGACCTTCGAGAGCGCGTACGACGACTCCGGCCGAAGCTCGTGCTCTTCGTCGACGGGCGCGTAGTCGGGCGGCGTGTCGAACGGAAGGCCGAGAGTCGTCTCGCTCGAGGCCCAGACGACGCGCTTCAGGCCGAGGCGGACGGCGGCGGCGAAGACGGTGTGGGTGCTGACGATGTTGGTGCGGAACACCGTGTCGGGCGTCGCGTGCATCGGCGACGGGATTGCCGCGAGGTGGACGACCGCTTCGATGCCGGGCAGCCGTTCCCCGCCGGCGACCGCTTCCAGCGTCTGGCCGAAGTCGGTCAGGTCGGCTGCGAGGAACGGCGCCGGCGTGTCGGGCGAGAACGACTCGGACGACGGAACGCGGTCGATGTTCAGCACCTCGTGTCCGTGCTCGAGCAGATCGCGGACGATCGGGCGTCCGGCTTTGCCGCTGCCGCCGGTGACGGCGATCTTCACCGGGTCACCGCTTCGCGGTTGCCTGGAGCCGTGCGGACTGTCACGCAGGCCGAGTCTATCGACCGTCGGGCCCGGACTCTTCCGTGCGGGCCGCGATCTCCGCTTCGAGCAGGATGAGCTCGTGCTCGGCGCGTTCGCGCCAATGGCGCAGCTTCGCGTCGGGCACGCCGTCGAAATCCGCCTCGGTGAGATCCTCGTCTCGCTCGGCGCGCGCGAGGTTGCCGATCGCCGCGAGGATGTCGTCGCGGGATGCAACGCAGAGATCGAGCCGGTGCTCTGTCGCGAGCCGGAGCTCGTCGATTCCGTGCAGATTCCTCGGATCCGCGACGGCAACGTAGAGAAGGTCGTCCACGAGAGCGTAGGGAATCGCCTCCACCCGCTCGAGCACGTGCAGCGGGATGAGCTTCGCCGCCTCCTCGTCCACGCCGGTTGAGGTGAGGTCGACGTACGGCACCCAGTGGTTGAGGGCGAGCATCCTGGCGATGCCGCCGCTCGAGGCGACGCCCTGCTCGACGAGAGCGTTTCCGACCGAGCCGGTCAGTCGCGCGCGTCCGCGCGCGTCGGCGAGCTGATCCTCGGGGACGAGCTGCGTCTCCGACAGGAGCTGGACGACGAGCTCGACCGACGTGTCGATGTCGAGCAGGATCGACGGCCCCGTCGCAGGTTGAAACTCCACCGTCTCGCTTCCCGGGAAGTTGATGGGCAGGTGGCCCGGCGGCGCGTAGTAGGCGTCGCCCGCCTCGTAGATCTCCTCGCGATCGGGAAAACGGAACCCCTTCCTGCCCTTCAGCACGTATCCCCAGTGCGGGCGCGCGCAGAGGTAGCCGCCGGCGACAGCGTTCTCGATCTGTCCCATGCCCGCATCGCCGTCCTCGGCATAGAAGTCGAAGCAGACGAGATACTCGCCCAGCTTCGTCGTGATCTCCTCGGTGTCTTCAGCCGAGACACCCATGTCTCCAGCGGCGGTTGCCCGCGATGCCTTCGGCATCTCCTACTCCTCCGCATGTCCCGCAGTGACGTCTCGCGCCTCATCGGCTCCCGGTCGCGGAAGCTCAATAGTCCAGACGGGGAAACGCGTCGCCTCGGCTGCCAACGCCTTGCCGCGCCCGACGTAAGCCGGGCTCAGAGCGAGTCGATCCGGCCAGGGTTGGTGGGAACTTGGCGCGGCCGAAAACGAGGGGTCGCGCGGAAGCCCTAGTTCGAGAACGCGGACTCGCGGGCGGATCGCTCAGCGCCGCATGGTGGGCTCGAGTGCCGCACGGGGCCAGACGAAGGCCCGTCGCCGGCGATGATCGCGTTCTTCAATGACCGAAGCCGCCACGCGCCGCTAGAGGCTTGATGTGAAACGCAGGCGGCATCATTGTCGTCGACTCAGACCAGCGACTTGGAGTGGTCTAGCGCGGCTTCTTGAAGTCACGCTCCCAGTCTTCGCGCTTCCCCGCTGGCCCGTACATGTCGTCGCTGAGCTTCATCTTGGCGGGGGAGGTGAGCCAGTGCCTCTTCTTCGGCAGCTCTCGTTGCTTGCGCTCAGCTGGATGATCGTCCTCCCACTGGGCGGGATTCCACCACCTGCGAAGCCAATCACGCAGAGTCACGACAACGCGAATCTCGTCCCGAGGGAGTTTCACATCAAGCCTCTTAGATCAACCGGCGTCCGCGGCCGATGCCCCGATACGTGCCCCCGACCGCGGGGCGGAGGCCGGTCAAGGCGAAGCCGACCCCGCCGCAGAGCGGATGGAGATCCGGGGTCAGACCCCGGGCCATGTCCGTTTCGTCTGTCCCGCGCCCGACCTGCGCGGGCGCGGCTCGCAGGGTCAGTCCCCCAAACGCGAGCCGGCGAGGCCGGCTCACCCCAGCGAGTGGAAAGCACAGCACGTAGCACGCGCGCGCAGCGCGCCTGCTAGCGCGAAGCGGGCGAAGCGGAAGTGGAGCGTGCGGGATCGAACCGATGACCTCCGGCTTGCAAACCCATCACGAAGCCGGACACCGCCGGAACTCCGACCGACCCGACGCGCGTGGTTGAGTCGTTTCCGTGTCGCTCCCGAACGTGGACTGGCACCGTTCGACAGCCGGCTGCTGGCACCGCACTCGCACCGCCGCTGCCTGAACGGACAACGCTTGAAGGAGGTGCGATGCGTCTCCAGGATGTGCCACCCGCGGCCAAACGCGTGACCAAAGAGCGAGTCGATCCAGCGTTCGAGCCGCCGGGCCTCTCGCACCGGCTACGTGGACGATCACGAGTTCAGCGCGGCCTCGATACCCCGCTTGAACTCGGCGGCGAATTCGGTGATCGACCCTTCGATGTGGAACCCGACAAGGCGTCCCTCCCGGTCGACGAAATAGGTCTCCGGGAGGGCGAGCACACCGTAGCGGTCGCCGATCATTCCCGAGCCGTCTTCGAGCGTTGTGTACGTCACCCCGTGGTGGTTGAGGAACGTGCGGGCGTCGCTGCTCACGTCGTGGTAGTCGATACCGAGGAACACGACGCCCTGCCCTTTGTAGTGCCGGTAGGCGGTCTCGAGCGCGGTTGCCTCCGACTTGCACGGCGGGCACCACGAGGCCCAAAAGTTCAGCACGACCGGCTTCCCGCGTAGCGACGCAAGGTCGACGCTGCCGCCGCCGTCGAGCCGCTTTAGCGAGAACACTGGCGCTGGCCCGCCGATCTTCGGCGCGTGCGGTTCGTGCGTAAGCCGCCAGACGAGCAGCGCGAGCATCCCGGCGACGACGGCGAGCGCGACCGCTTGCCCCGACAGCTTCAGCGCTCGGCTCATCTACCGGGCGTACGTCGCGACGCCAACTCCATCAGAACGCCCAATCATTGACATGGCGAAGCCTACTTCGCGCTCGGGTGTCGAGCGTTCTGTCACCCGAGAGTTGCAGGGATCAAGCGGTAGACACAGCACGCTTAACGCTCAGGCCAAAGGTGAGCAGGCGCCGACCTTCATGTCGCCGGCGTGGCCGGCCTGCGGTCACGGGCGAATGACCTGGTCGTGTTTTGTGGCACCGTTGCGCAACCGCAAACACGTGCCTGCTTTTGCAGGTCGCTTGCGATTTGGAGATAGGACGCACAATGGCAATCTTCTGGCGCAACGTTTTGGCGATCGGTCCGCGTCCACGGGAGCCGGTCGTTGAAATTTATGCAACGTGTTGCTCCTGCTGGCACCCGAGGCGGAACACTGTCGTTGACCTAAACGTCTCGCCGGGGCGGAGCACGGTTGACGGGAACGCCGGACGGTTGGGCGAGTCCGGAAAGTGCTGCGTCTCGAGGGCGATGCAATCGCCTCGACGGTACGGGCGGCCGCTCATGCCGACGAGCGAGCCGTCGAGGAACGTGCCGGTGTAGAGCTGCAACCCCGGCTCGGTGGTCAGCACCGCGAGCGTCCGTCCGCTTGCCGGCTCGAGCACATGGGCTGCGAGCGCGAGTGAGTCGTCGCATCGGTCGATGACGAGGTTGTCGTCGTAGCCGCGGCCGCGCGCACCGATCGGTGTCGGGACGCGGAAGTCCAGCGGCGTTCCGTCGACGGGACGGATCTCACCGGTCGGAACGAGGTTCGTGTCGACGGGCGTGAACGCGGACGCATTCAGCGTCAGCACGTGCCCTTGGACCGAGCCGCTTCCTTCGCCGGCGAGGTTCCAGCACGTGTGGTTCGTGAGGTTCACGACGGTGGGGGCCGAGGTCACGGCTTCATAGTCGATCCGGAGCTCGGTATCCTCGAGGCGGTACTCGACGCTGACGTCGAGGCTCCCGGGGAAGCCCATTTCGCCGTGCGCGCTCGAGTATGCGAGCTGGAGCACTCCGGGCATGGCGTCGACGACGTTCCACACGCGCGCGTCGAATCCGCGCCGGCCTCCGTGGAGGCAGTTCTTCCCGTCGTTGCGGTCGATCTCGTGGACGGTGCCGTCGAGCACGAACCGCGCGTCCGCGATGCGGTTCGCATACCGGCCGACGGTCGCGCCGAAGTAGTGCCCGGTGTTCTCGACGTATCCGGCGAGCGTCTCGAACCCGAGGCAGACGTTCGCGCACTGCCCGTCGCGGTCCGGAGCGAGGAGCGCCTGCAGCGCTGCGCCGTACGTCAGGATTGAGGCCTCGACGCCGCCGGGGCCGCTGAGCGCGAACAGGTCGACGCTCTCGCCGTCGGGTGTCTCACCAAATGGGCGCCGTCGGATGGAAGTGGTCATCGATGGACGTCTCCCTCGCCATGCAGCGGTCGATGGGGGAGACTTCGCCCATGGCGACGACCACGCCGGGCGTCGGACGGTCCACCCGCCGCGATCCGGGCGACGCGGAGTCGTTCTGCTTCGATGTCGGCTCGAGCGCGTTCTTCGCCTCTGGCACACCTGTCATGGTGGCGCGCGCCCCGGGCCGGCTCGACGTACTCGGCGGGATCTCCGACTATTCCGGCGGGCTCGTGCTCGAGCTGCCGCTGCGCGTGGCGGCGCTTGCCGCCGCGCAGCCGACCGAGGACGGGCGCGTGGTCGCGGTCAGCAGTGGACGGCGCATCGCTGCCGACGTGGACGCGCTCGCGCACGCCTCGCTCGACGAGCTCGCGGCGACCTTCACCGGCCGGAATGCGTGGGGCGCGTACGTGCTCGGCCCCGTTGCGCTTCTCGTTCGCGAGCAGGGCTTGCCGCTCGGAGGCCTGCGTGTGCTCATCTCCTCCTCGATCCCGGAGGCGAAGGGGCTCGGCTCGTCGGCGGCGGTCGAGGTCGCGGTCCTCTGTGCGGTCGCGGCCTGCCTCGGTGCGGCGCGTGAGTCGCGCGAGCTCGCGCTGCTCGCGCAACGCGCCGAGCAGATCTTCGCCGGCGCGCCGTGCGGCGCCATGGACCAGATGGCGGTCATGTACGGCGAAGAAGGCGAACTGCTCGCGCTCCTCTGTCGTCCCGCCGAGATCGTCGCGTCCGTGCCGCTTCCGCACACCCTCGCCGCGTGGGCGATCGACTCGGGGCTGCCGCACGCGGTCTCCGGCGACGCGTACCGTCGCGTCCGCTGTGCGGCGTCCATGGGGTACTCGCTGCTCGATTGCGCAGCCGGCCATCTCGCGGAGCTCGATCGCGACGACGTGAACGTGCAGTTGCTGCCGCGACGCATGCTCGGTGCCGACTTCCTGCGACGCCGCGAGGGCATCGCCGATCCCGTGAGCGCGGTCGAGCCTGCGGTCGAATATTCGGTGCGCGCCGCGACGCTCTTCCCGCTCGAGGAGCACGCGCGGGCGCGCGAGTTCCTCGGTCTCCTCGACGAGAAGCTTGACGGCGATGCCTTCGGCCGGATTGGTGAGCTCATGTACGAGTCGCATGCCGGCTACTCCCGTTGCGGCCTCGGTGCGTCGCGAACGGACGAGATCGTCGACGCTGTGCGCGAGGCCGGCACGCGAGAGGGGCTGTTCGGCGCGCGCATCAGCGGCGGCGGCGGCGGAGGCGCCGTCGTCGTCCTCGGGCGGCCGGAGGCAGAGCCGTGCGTGCGCGCGATCGCCGAGTCCCTCGGCGCAGGACTCGTCGGCGGTTCGTCGCCGGGAGCGGCGCGCTTCGGCGTCCGCGCCGTCCGCGGCCGGGCGCACGTGGTCTAGCCCACGACCTGAACGTCGCAGTCGCGTTCCCGCAGCGCTTCGACCACAGCCGGATCGGCCGACCGGCCGGTGATCACCAGGTCGACATCCGCGATGCTGCACAGCCGTGCCACCTCGACGCGGCCGAGCTTGCTGCCGTCCGCGAGCACGACCTTGCGCGTCGCCGCAGCCAGCATCCGTTGCTTCATCGCGGCCTCGGGCAGGTTGATGTTCGTGACGCCTCCGATCGGATCGACGCCGTTGCAGCCGAGCAGCACCGTCTTGGCCGAGATCTGGTCGAGGATGAGCGTCGCGAGCGGATCGACGAGTGAGTGCTGCAACGGCCGCAACGTCCCGCCCAGCACCACCACAGTAATCCGCGGCGTCGCCGGCTCGAGCTCGAGCGCGGTCTTCAGCCCGTTCGTGAAGACGACCACGTCGCTGAGCTCCCCCCGCGCCGCGATCGCCCGAGCTGCTGCTGCTGCCGTCGTCCCCACGTCGAGGAGCACCGTCTCGCCGTCCTCGAGCAATGCGGCCGCAGCCTGGGCGATCGCCACCTTCTCCGCCGCGAAGGTCGAGATGCTGTCCTCGAACGGCTGCTCCTGGTGCGGAATCAACCGCGGGATCGCGCCACCGCGGACGCGGTGTACCTTGCCCCTGGCGGCGAGGGAGTCCAGGTCCCCTCGCACCGTCACCGGGGAAACCCCGAAACGGCTGCTCAGCTCGTCGACGCGGACGAACTCGCGCTCCTTGATCTCCGCGAGCATACGCTCACGGCGCAGCGAGGCGGGGACGGGCGGCTCTGTCGCCTCCGCGCTCACGAGAGCATCGCCGCATCCGGTTGCGTGACCACCGCGAAGAGTGAGTCTAGTGCGATCGGCTCGCCGGGAACGTCGAGACGGGCGAGCTTCCGCGCCGCCTCCTCCGGTGCGACGTCGTTGAGGAAGAGCCCGAGCCCCGTCTCGATGCTTGCCCGGATCTTCGTCACTCGCGGCGCACGATGCAGTGGGTACAGCTCGAGCGCGAGGTGCCAGTCGGGCTGATCGTGCGGCGCCTCCTGCGCGACCATCATGTACGGCAGCTGGAAGTCGAAGAGCGCGTCGTAGCGGCGCGTGACGTCGCGCAGGGCCACTGCGAGGTCGCGCTGCTCTCCGGGGACGAGGTCGGTCAACCGCCGCAGCCCATGCCGGCGCGCCCGCACCGCCACCTCGAAGGGCCACCTCGCCGCGAAGGGGACGGCCACGACGAAGCTCTCGTTCGCGGAGACCACGCGCGCGGAGCGTTCGTCGGCCCGCGCCGCCGTGCACGAGAGACAGCTTCCCTCGCGTTCTCGGTGACGGCGATGGGCCTCGGACTTCGCCGCCGTGACGGCCGGGATGTGGTCGAGCGCGTAGATCTGCCCGTGCGGGTGCGCGATGGTGGCGCCGACCTCGGCGCCCCGGTTCTCGAAGACGCAGACGTATTCGTGCGCGGGATCCGCCCAGAGCTCGCGTCCGCGGTCGATCCAGATCGCGACGACGCGGGCGAGTTCTGTCGGCGACAACTCGCCGAACCATGCGTCGTGTCGGTCGGTGTAGAGAACGACCTCGCAGCGCCCCTGCGCCGGTCCGGTCGGGCCGTCGAGGAGCGGCGCCGGCGGTGGGTCGGGGCGGAACGACGGGAACCGATTGTCGAAGACGGCCGCATCGTACGAAAAAGGGACCTCGATCCCGCCCGGACAGAAAGGGCACCGCTCGGGGCCCGCGCTCTCCTCCGGCGGGTCGAGCGGCCGCGTGTTCCGCGCCGGCGCGATCCCGACCCAGGTCTCGGTGAACACGTCGAGGCGCTTGTGGATCTCGGCCCCGTCGCCGGCTGCACCCGGCCTCTCCTCGTCGAGGGAGCCGCGCAGCTCCCCGTAGACGAGCAATCGTCTTCCGTCGGAATGGACGAGCGCGTGCTTGGCCAGTGGTCTCATTGCTTCGGAATCGAGCGTAGTATCGTCGCCTTCGACGATAATGGAAAGATCCGACAAGAGGCGCAGAACCGGAGATTCCCGATGAATACGAGAAGGCTCGGGAAGACGGGATACCAGGTCTCCGAGATCGGCTTCGGAGCCTGGGGCATCGGCGCCGACTGGGGCGCCGTCGACGACCGCGAGTCGCTGGCCGCCCTGCACGCCGCCGTCGACGCGGGCGTGACCTTCATCGACACCGCCGACGTGTACGGCGACGGCCGCTCCGAGCGCCTCGTCGGGCAGCTCCTGCGCGAGCGGTCGGAGTCGCTCGTCGTGGCGACGAAGTTCGGGCGCCGTGTACCGCTCGATCTCTCCCTCTACACCTACGACAACTTCCGCAGCTGGATCGAGCGGTCGCGCGAGAACCTCGGCGTCGAGACCATCGATCTCGTGCAGCTCCACTGCCTCCCCTGGGAGACGTACTACACGCCGTCGGTGTTCGACGCCTGCGACCGTCTCGTCGACGAGGGTTTCGTGCGCGCGTACGGGGTCAGCGTCGAGAAGGTGGAGGAGGCGCTGAAGGCAATCGAGTATCCAGGCGTCGGCACGGTGCAGATCATCTTCAACATGTTCCGGCAGCGACCCGCCGAGCTGTTCTTCCGGCAGGCCGCGGAGCGCGACGTCGGCGTGATCGCCCGGGTCCCGCTCGCATCCGGCCTGCTGACGGGGAAGTTCGCGCACGACACGCGCTTCGCCGGCGACGACCACAGGGCCTACAACCGCCACGGCGAGAGCTTCGACGTCGGCGAGACCTTCGCGGGAGTGGACTTCGAGACCGGGCTCGCGGCGGTGGAGGAGTTCCGTCCGCTCGTGCCCGAGGACGCGACGCTCGCACAGCTCGCCCTGCGCTGGATCCTCGACTTCGACGCCGTCTCGACGACGATCCCGGGAGCGAAGACACCGGAGCAGGCGCATGCGAACGCCGCCGCGGCCGAGCTGCCACCGCTGCCGCCGGCGACGCACGACGCGGTCGCGGACGTCTATCGGCGTCACATCGCGCCGCAAGTGCACCAGCGCTGGTAGCGATCTACGCCGCGGCGTCGGCCGTCGCGCAGACGTAGCCCGTTCCGTCGCGGCCCGTGCGCGCCACGTACGCCTCCGTCGCCCCCGCGGCGAAGGCCTCCGCCCCGCCGGCGTCGGCGAGTGCGACGACCGACCCGCCGAAGCCGCCGCCCGTCATGCGCGCAGCGAGCGCGCCGTGGTCGTAGGCGAGCTCGACGAGCAGGTCGAGCTCGGGGGTGGAGACCTCGTAGTCGTCGCGGAGGCTCACGTGCCCGTCGCGGAAGAACGCGCCGAGCGCGCGTCGGTCCGGTCCACCCGGCGACTCGAGCGCCCGCACGCACGCGCGCACGCGCTCGTTCTCGGAGACGACGTGGCGCAGCCGGCGGCGCGCGACCTCGTCGACGCCCGCTGCCCGCGCGGCGGCCTCGGCCTCCTCGACCGTCACCTGCGACGGGAGCGCCCCTCCGAGGGCCGGGAGCGCGCGCTCCAGCTCGGCTCGGCGCGTCGCGTAGCCGGAGTGCTCGAGCTGGTGGCGGACCCCCGAGTCGAGGACGACGACGGCGAGGTCCTCGGGCAGCGGGACGAGCCGGTGGTCCTCGGTGGCGCAGTCGAGGAGGAGCGCGTGGCCGCGATGGGCGAGCAGGCACACCGCCGGGTCCATGAGGCCGACCGGCACGCCGACCGCCCGGTGCTCCGCCTCGCGCGCGACATGCGCAAGCTGGAGTCGCGGAAGCTCGAACCCCGCCGCCCGGCACAGGGCGAGGCCGACCGCGACCGTCAGCGCCGCCGAGGACGACAATCCGGCGCCGATCGGCAGCGTCGAGGACACGGTTCCGTCGAGCCCCGCCGCCGGCCGCCCCCGCTCGTCCAGCAGTGCCGCGACGGCAGCCGCGTACCGACCCCAGCCGGCGAGCCCGGGCGGCGGCGTCCCGTCGGGCGCGAGCTCCACCACCGTCTCCGGGAACGCGGCCGACCGGAGCCGGATGACGTGCGTGTCCGGCTGCCAGCGAACCGTCACACCGCGATCGACGGCGACCGGAAGGACGAGCCCGCCGGAGTAATCGGTGTGCTCCCCGATGAGGTTGACGCGGCCGGGCGCAACGATCGACAGAGCTGCGTTCGTCATGCTTGTGAAACCTATCGAGAGTTGTTATATACGAATGTTGAGCTGGTGATCTGGAAAGTTCCCGGTCGAGGTGGGGCCGAGATCGAGGCGAGGAGAAGGAGGAAGCATGGCAGCAGACGGGCCAGACGAGGTCAGCAAGGAAGAACGGGAGTTCTCGCGGCGACGCTTTCTCCGCCACGCAGGCGTGGCGGCTGCAGCTGTGCCGCTGTACGGCGGCCTGGCCGAGATCCTGGGCACGCAGGGAGCGGGCGCGGCGACCTACAAGCGGAACGACGACAACGCATTCTTCGCAAGCCATCCGAAGTACAAGTTCGTGATGGTCAACCACGTGACGACGAACTCGTTCTTCACGGCCACGATCTACGGGATTCAGGACGCATGCGCTCTGACCGGCTGCAAGTACCAGTGGACCGGCTCGGCGAGCTCAATCGTCTCGCAGATGGTGGCGGCGTTCAACACCGCCATCGCCGGCAAGGCGAACGGCATCGGGTGCTGCCTGATCGACAACACCGCATTCAACGCTCCCGTCGACAGTGCGTTGAGCCACGGCATCCCCGTGATCGCGTACAACGCCGACGTCTCGGCGGGGAGTCCGAACAACCGCCAGGCCTACGTCGGCCAGAACAATCTGACCGCTGGAGCAGCGGTCGCAGCGCAGATCCTCAAGACCGGGGTCAAGTCGGGCGATCTCGTCGCCGGGATCATCGCGACTCCGGGGACGGGGAACATCCAGCCCCGCATCGACGGCGCGAAGCCTGTCCTGACGAAGGCGGGCATCAACTTCGTCGAGGTCGGAACCTCGGCGACCGAGGGGGCACCGGAGTACAACAAGATCTCCGCGTGGTACGCCGGCCACAAGGACGTGAAGTTCATGTTTGGCGTGGACAGCGGAGACAGCGACGCCATCGCGCAGTTCATCCAGAAGAACAACTTGAAGGGGAAGGTCGGCGGGGCCGGATGGGACGTCGGAACGCCGGTCGTGCAGGGCATCAAAGCCGGCAACCTGACCTTCACGATCGACCAGCAGGCCTACCTGCAGGGCTTCGACACGATCATGCAGCTCTACCTGTTCAACGTCTCGGGCGGGCTGATGAAGCCGACCAACACCGACACGGGACTCGGCATCGTCGTCAAGGGGACGGTCGCGCCGTACCTGGCGAAGAACAGGTTCGAGGGAACGAACGCGAAGCAGCAGACCCTCAAGCCGCCCGCGTCGATCCCGCACTAGTAGTCGCGAGCGTGCATTCCGGCGCTCCAACGGATATCGCTGCCCCGGCCACACCGCCGGGGCAGCGGCGTGAAGCGGCGTCGATCGGGCGTCGTGTTCTGCGCCTCTTCCTCTATCAGCGCGAGCTGACGCCGCTCCTGATCACGGTCGCGCTGTTCGTGTACTTCACGATCAGAGCCGGCTCGACGTTCACCGACTCGCTCAGCCTCAGCTCGGCCGCCGGCTACGCCGGGCCGATCGCCGCGATCGCGGTCGGCGAGGTGATGCTGCTCGTGCTCGGCGAGATCGACTTGTCGGCCGGCCAGGTGTTCCTGTTCGCCCCATGGGTCGAGTACTGGATGCACAACCTCGGACTGCCGGTCGCGCTCTCCATCCTGATCGCGCTCGCAGTGTGCTGCGGCGTCGGGGCGATCAACGGGCTGATCACGGTTCGCCTGAACGTTCCGTCTTTCGTCGCGACGCTGGCTATGAACTTCATCCTCTTCGGGCTCGTGCTCATCTACTCGGCCGACGCCGAGGCGTCGCCGATCCCGCTGTCGTCGTCGAACGGGTCGCCGAGCTTCACCAGCAACCTCATGGGAGCCTGGCTGTGGTCGGAGATCCTCTGGGTGGTCGCGATCACGATCGTCGCTCACGTGGTGCTCACGCGCACCCGCTTCGGCGTCCGGATCGTCGCGACGGGCGGCAATCTCGTCGGCGCGGCCGAGGCTGGCGTACCCGTCCGGCGCGTCAAGGTGTGGTGCTTCGTGCTCTGTTCGTTCATCGCCGGCCTCGTCGGCATCGTCGATGCGGTCAAGTACGGGAGCCTCGACCCCGGCAACTTCGGCGTCGACTACATCCTCTACGCGGTCGGCGCCTGCGTGATCGGCGGCACCGCGCTGACCGGCGGGCGCGGGACGGTGATCGGGGCCTTCATCGGCGCGATCCTGATCGGCGTTCTCGAGGACGGGCTCACGCTCGTCGGGGTCAGCACGAACGACTTCTACGTCTGGGTCGGCGTGGTGATCATCTTCGCGATGGCGCTGAACGCGCAGTTCGACCGGCTGATCGCCCGCTCGAGGGGGACATGAGCCTCCAGCCCGCACCGCCGACGCCGCCTACGCCTGCGACAGGCGAGCCCGCGCTCGAGGTGCGCGGCGTGACCAAGCGCTTCGGTGCGCTCGTCGTCCTGCGCGGCATCGACCTTGTCCTGCGCCAGGGTGAGGTGCTCGGGCTCGTCGGCGACAACGGCGCCGGCAAGAGCACGCTCGTAAAGATCCTGAGCGGCTACCACTCGCAGGACGCGGGACAGCTGCTGCTCGGGGGAGAGCCCGTCCAGTTCCACTCGGTCGAGGCCGCCCGCGCGCGCGGAATCGAGACGGTCTACCAGGATCTCGCCCTGATTCCGCAACTCCCGGTCTACCAGAACCTGTTCCTGGGCCACGAGGTGACGACCATGGGCCCGCTCCGCTTCCTCGACAAGCGGGCGATGCGAAAGCTGTCGCGTCAGTACCTCGACGAGATCAAGGTCAGAGTTCCCAGCATCGACGCCGAGGCCGAGCAGCTCTCGGGCGGCCAAAGACAGGCGATCGCCGTTGCCCGATCCGTGCGTGCAGCACCGAAGATCCTGCTGCTCGACGAGCCGCTCGCCGCCATGGGCGCACGCGAGTCGAGGCTCATCATCGACCTCGTAAAGGACCTCGCCTCGAGCGGGAGGGTCTCGATCATCGTCATCGACCACAACTACGCCCATCTCTTCGAGCTCTGCGACCGGATCAACGTCATGCAGGGAGGTCGCATCACCATCGACCAGCAGGTGCACGAGACGTCGCTCGAGGAGCTCACCGAGCTGATGATCGCGAGCTACCGCAGCCAGCTCGAGGAGGTCTCCGACGATGGCGCCTGACGCGCTCGGACACTTCGAGGTCTGGTTCGTCGCCGGCAGCCAGGAGATGTACGGCGGGCAGACGCTGCGGCAGGTCGACGATCACGCGCGCGAGATGTCGGGCGCGCTCGACGCGGCAGCGCAGATTCCCGTTCGCGTCGTCTGTAAGCCCGTGCTGACCGCGCCCGGGAGCATTCGCGAGCTGTGTCTCGCCGCGAACACGGCGGACGATTGCGTCGGTCTGGTCGCGTGGATGCACACGTTCTCGCCCGCGAAGATGTGGATCGCGGGTCTCACGGCGCTGCACAAGCCGCTCCTCCATCTGCACACGCAGTTCAACAGCGCGCTGCCGTGGGCGGAGATCGACATGGACTTCATGAACCTGAACCAGTCGGCGCACGGCGACCGGGAGTTTGGCTACATCGAGACGCGGTTGGGGATCAGTCGGAAGACCGTCGTCGGACACTGGCGCGATCCGCAGGTTCTCGGGCGCATCGGCACGTGGTCGCGGGCTGCATGCGGCTGGCGCGAGGCGCAGTCGCTGGGCGTCGCGCGCTTCGGCGACAACATGCGCAGCGTCGCCGTCACCGAGGGCGACAAGGTCGACGCCCAGATCCGGCTCGGGATCTCGGTCGACGGCTTCGGAGTCGGCGACCTCGTCGATGCGGTGACGGACGTATCCGAGTCGGCGGTCGACGCGCTCGTCGGCGAGTACGACGCTGCGTACGCGGTCGTCGCGGAGCTCGGGCAGAACGGCGCCCGGCGTGAGGCTCTGCGCGACGCCGCCCGGATCGAAGCCGGCCTGCGCGCCTTTCTCGACCGCGGCGGCTACGCGGCCTTCACCGACACCTTCGAGGACCTGCACGGCCTGACTCAGCTCCCTGGCATCGCGGCGCAGCGGCTGATGGCCGACGGCTACGGCTTCGCCGGCGAAGGGGACTGGAAGACCGCAGCGCTCGTCCGCGTCCTCAAGGTCATGAGCGCCGGACTCGACGGCGGTACATCCTTCATGGAGGACTACACCTACGACCTGACGCCGGGCGGCGCGAAGGTGCTGGGCGCCCACATGCTCGAGGTGTGCCCGTCGATCGCCGACGGAAGGCCGACGTGTGAGATCCATCCGCTCTCGATCGGCGGTCACGACGACCCGGTGCGGCTCGTGTTCACCGCCGCGACCGGCCCCGCCGTCGTCGTCGCGATGCTCGATCTCGGCGGTCGCTTCCGGATGGTCGCCAACGAGATCGACGTGATCCCACCGGAGCAGGATCTCCCGAAGCTTCCGGTCGCCCGCGCGGTGTGGAAGCCGAGGCCGGACCTGTCGACTGCGGCAGAGTCCTGGCTCCTCGCGGGCGGTCCGCATCACACTGTGTACACGGCGGCGCTCGGCATCGAGGCGATCGCCGACTTCGCCGAGATCGCCGGGATCGAGCTTCTCGTGATCGACGAGCGGACGCGCGTCTCCGACTTCACGAAGGAGCTGCGCTGGAACCAGGCGTACTACCACCTCGCCGGCGGGATGTAGGGTCGGACGGGATGGCGCACGCAGAGCTTCGCGAGCGCGCGCTGGAGGCCAACCGCGCGATCGTGCGGGCGGGTCTCGTCGTCCTGACCTTCGGCAACGCCAGCGCCGTCGACCGCGCGGCGGGGGTGATGGCGATCAAGCCGAGCGGTGTCGCCTACGACGACCTCGACGCCGAGTCGATCGTCGTCGTCGATCTCGAGAGCGGCACCGTCGTGGACGGCACCCGGCGACCGTCGTCGGACACGCCGACGCACCTTGTCCTCTATCGGCGTTTCGAAGCCGTCGGCGGCGTCGTCCACACGCATTCTCCGTTCGCGACGGCGTGGGCGCAGGCGCGGCGTGAGCTGCCGTGCCTCGGGACGACGCACGCCGACCACTTCCGCGGGTCCGTGCCGGTGACGCGGCCGCTGACGGACGCCGAGCTCGGCGACGCGTACGAGGAGCGCACCGGCGAGGTGATCGTTGAGACGATCGAGCGCGTGGGCGCCGACCCGCTCGACATGCCGGCCGTCCTCGTCGAGTCGCACGGGCCTTTCGTCTGGGGGGAGGACGCCGCGCACGCGGTCGAAAACGCGATCGCGCTCGAGTCCGTCGCCGAGCTCGCGCTGAACACGCTGCTGCTCACTCCCAGCGCGGTGCCGCTCGCGGACGGGCTGCTCCTCCGGCATTTCCTGCGCAAGCACGGGGCCGCGGCGTACTACGGCCAGGGCCGCGCCGGTTGAGGGCGCTTCGCCTGCACGGCGCGAACGACCTGCGCCTCCAGGAGGAGCCGGACCCGGAGCCTGCCGCGGGCGAGCTCCTCGTCACGGTCACGGCGGTCGGCCTCTGCGGCTCCGACCGGCACTGGTTCGTCGAGGGGGGAATCGGCGACGCGGTGCTCGAGCGCCCGCTCATCCTCGGCCACGAGTTCGCGGGCATCGTTGCGGCAGGGCCGCGCGCGGGCGAGCGGGTCGCGCTCGATCCGGCCGTGCCCTGCGGCCGCTGCGCTGTGTGTGCCGCCGGAATGGAGCACCTCTGTCCCGAAACCGTCTTCGCGGGTCACGGCATCACCGACGGCGCGCTGCGGTCGTCGCTCGCATGGAGCGAGCGGTTCGCGCACCGGGTTCCTGACCGCCTCTCCGATGCGGAGGCGGCGCTGCTCGAGCCGCTCGGCGTCGCGCTGCACGCGCTCGACCTGGGCAAGGTCGAGTCGGGGACGACCGCGGGCATCTTCGGCTGCGGCCCGATCGGCCTGCTGGTCATCCAAGCGCTCCGCGCAGCCGGTGCCGAGATCGTCATCGCGACCGACCCGCTCGCGCACCGAACCCTCGCGGCGGCCGCGTGCGGGGCAACGCACGCGGTCCATCCCGGCGAGCTTTCAGGCGTGCCGCTGCCAGGTGATCTCGGCGTCGACGTCGCATTCGAGACGGCGGGCGAGGATGGTGCCCTCGCCGACGCGATCGCCTCGGTCCGACCGGGCGGCCGCGTCGTCCTCGTCGGCATCCCTGACGGCGACCGCACGAGCTTCGAGGCGTCAGCCGCGCGCCGCAAGGGTCTGACCATGCTCCTGTCACGGCGGATGGAGCCGGCTGACCTGCCGCGCGCGATCAACCTCGCCGACAGCGGCGACGTCGACCTGGCCTCCCTCATCGGGGAGCAGCATGCGCTCTCGGACTGGCAGGACGCATTCGCAGCGCTCGTCGAGCGGCGCAGCCTCAAGATCGTGGTCGAGCCGCAGGCAGACCACGCGGAGGGACTGTGAGCTCGGAGAAGTACGCGGTCGGGATCGACTTCGGCACCGAGTCGGGGCGGGCCGTTCTCGTCTCCTGCGCCGACGGACGGGAGGCAGGCGCGACCACCTACCCGTACCGCAACGGCGTGATCGACAAGCGTCTGCCGGCGCCCGACGACGAGGTTGCGCTCGAGCTCGACTGGGCGCTTCAGGATCCGGAGGACTATCTGCGCACGTTCCAGGAGACGGTGCCGGCGCTGCTCACCGAGACGGGTGTCGACCCGGCCGACGTGATCGGCGTCGGGATCGACTTCACGGCGTGCACGATGCTCCCGACCCTCGCCGACGGTACTCCGCTGTGCCTGCTGGACGACCTCCGCGCCGAGCCGCACGCGTGGGTGAAGCTGTGGAAGCATCACGCCGCCCAGACGGAGGCGGATCGCATCAACGCGGTCGCGGCCGAGCGCGGCGAGCCGTGGCTGTCCCGCTACGGCGGGCGCATCTCGTCCGAGTGGTTCTTCTCGAAGGCGCTGCAGATCCTCGACGAGGCGCCCGAGGTCTACGCGCGGGCCGACCGGCTGATCGAGGCGGCCGACTGGGTCGTCTGGCGGCTGACCGGGACCGAGACGCGCAACAGCTGCACCGCTGGCTACAAGGCGATGTGGTCGAAGCGCGACGGCTTCCCCGACGACGCCTACTTCGCCGCGCTCGACCCTCGCTTCGAGCACGTGGTCGACGAGAAGATGTCACGGGCGATCGCGCCGATCGGCGCCCGGGCGGGAGGTCTGAGCGAGCAGGCGGCCGGATGGACGGGTCTCATTCCGGGCACGGCGGTCGCGGTCGCGAACGTCGATGCACACGTGTCCGCGCCGGCCGTGGCCGTGACCGAGCCGGGGACGATGGTGATCATCATGGGCACGAGCAACTGTCACATCCTGCTCGGCGAGCGCCCAGCGATCGTCGAAGGGATGTGCGGCGTCGTCGAGGACGGCGTCGTCCCCGGCCTCTTCGGCTTCGAGGCCGGCCAGTCGGCGGTGGGCGACATCTTCGCCTGGTTCACCGGCAGCTGCTGCCCGCCGGAGGTGCACGAGGAGGCGCAACGGCGCGGCGTCGGCGTCCACGACGTGCTGGCGGAGCGGGCCGCGAGGCTCCGGCCCGGCCAGAGCGGGCTGCTCGCGCTGGACTGGTGGAACGGCAACCGCTCCGTCCTCGTGAACGCCGACCTGCGCGGTCTCGTCGTCGGCATGACGCTCGCGACGCAACCGCACGAGATCTACCGCGCGCTGCTCGAGGCGACCGCGTTCGGCACGCGCGTGATCGTCGACGCCTTCGTGCCTCAAGGCGTCGCCGTCGACGCGGTCGTCGCCTGCGGCGGCCTGCCGGAACGAAACCGGCTGCTGATGCAGATCTACGCCGACGTCACCGGCCGCGAGATCGCGGTCGCCGCGTCCCGGCAGGCGCCGGCGCTCGGCTCCGCCATCTTCGGAGCGGTAGCAGCAGGCGCAGCCGCGGGCGGGTACGACTCGATCGTCGAAGCATCGCAGCGGATGGTCTCGCCGAGCAGCGAGAGGTTCGCCCCGGATCCGGCCGCGCACGCCGTCTACGACGAGCTGTACGCCGAATACGTCGGCCTGCACGACCTCTTCGGCCGGCACGGCGACGGAACGATGCAGGCGCTGAAGCGAATCCAGGGCCGCGCGTGGGAGAGGTAGTGCCTTTCGCCGAGTCCTAGCCGAGACGGACCATCGCATCCAGGTTGACAGGTAACCTGACACATTCGATACTGCCCGCCTCATCACGAGGGGAGGTCGAAGTGAAGGCATCGCGGTATCTCGTACGAGTCGCGTCCCTCGCAGCCGGGTTCGTGCTTGTGGCAGCGGCGGCAACTGCATCGCCGGCGGCCGCGGCGAGCACGCACTTCACCGGCACGCTTGCCGACGGCGCGACCTGGATCGGCGACGTTCCGAGCAGCTGGAACGGCGTGCTGCTCTTGTACAGCCATGGCTTCGGACCGCTGACCGCGGCGGACGCGCCGGATCCGGCGTCGGCCGCCGCTCTGCTCGATCGCGGCTATGCCCTTGCAGGCTCGTCCGACGATCCGAACGGATCGTGGTGGGCGCTGCAGAGTGCAGTGCGCGACCAGTTTCAGACGATCGCCGCCGCGACCGCGAACGCACTGCCGCACGCGCCGAGTCGCGTGCTCGCCGTCGGGAGCTCGATGGGTGGGCTGATCAGCGCGCTCGAGGCGCAGCAAGGCGCGGGCCACATCGACGGGGCGCTCTCGACCTGCGGAATCGTCGCCGGCGGGATCCGCCTCAACAACTACCAGCTCGACGGCGAGTACGTAATGGCGAAGTTGCTCGCGACGACGCCTGTCCAGCTCGTGAACTTCTTCCCGGACTTCAACGCGGGCATCGCCACCGGGTTCGAACTGCAGGCGATCGCAAGCGAGGCGCAGACGACGCCGCAGGGCCGTGCCCGGCTCGAGCTCGCGATGGCGTTCCTGAACGCGACGCCGGACGCACCCGGCCAGCCAGCGCCGTCGCTCTGGGACGCGGACGCGGTCGAGGCGGCGCAGTTTGCGAGCGAGTTCACCGGCAGCTTCCCGATCATCGCGTTCGTCAACGCGGCACGGCCGTGGATCGAGATGTCGGCCGGCGGGAACGCGTCCTGGACGAAAGGAGAGAACTTCGCGCTGCTCCTTGCGCGCTCGCCGTACGCGTTTACCGTCGCGAGGCTGTACCAGGAGGCCGGGCTCAACCTGTTCGCGGATCTCGCTGCGCTGAACGCCGGCGCGAACATTCCGGCCGACCCGGCCGCGATTGCCTCGCTCCAGCAGACGTCGGTGCCGACCGGGCGCCTGCAGGTGCCGGAGCTCGACATGCACACGATCCACGACCCGCTCGTGCCGGTGGAGATGGAGAACACGTACGCAGGTCTCGTCGACGCCGCCGGCAGCGGTAGCCTGCTGCGTCAGGCGTACGTCGACCGTTACGGCCACTGCGCGTTCTCCGCGTCGGAGATCGTCGCGGGCGTCGAGGCCATCAACCATCGAGTCGCGACCGGCCGCTGGGACTCGGTCGCGGAGCCGCAGAAGCTCGAGGACTTCGCGAACAGCCTCGGGCTTGACGCGGCCGCGTTCGTCCGGTTCGAGCCGTTCCCGATGTCCGGCGACAACGGACCGTTCGATCTGCGGAGGAACTCCTAGTCGGGGAGAATGGGCGGCGCCCGCGCGTCGCGGGCGCCGCCCATTCCGAGATGACCGACGTCGCGCCCATCGAGACCCGCAACACGACGGAGCCGAGGATCAGCTACGTGGCCGCGCGGCTCGAGCGTGCGGTGCGCGCCGGGATCGCCGAGCGTGTTCGGCCGTACGGGCTGACCACGCTCCAGTACACGACCTTGAGCGTGCTCAGCCGGCACGGTGCGCCCCTCTCGAACGCGCAGCTCGCGCGGCGGGCATACATGACGCCGCAGGCGATGAGCGAGGTGATCGACGCGCTCGAGACAAAAAGTCTGATCCGCCGCAATCCGCACCCGAGCCACGGCCGCCTCCTGCCCGCGACACTGACGGCGAAGGGCCGCCGCGTGCTCGCCGACTGCGAGCGCGGCGTAGACGAGATGGAGGACGTAATGCTCGCCGAGCTGAGCGCCCGCGAGCGCACCGCGTTCCGCAATGCGCTGAAGTCGTCGGTGCGCGCACTCGGCGCCGGCTTCCCACACGAGTAGCGACGACCCGGCGCGGGACTCCGTCGACCGGAACGATGCGATCAGCGCTCTGGCGGCAGGCGTAGGTCGTAGAGGCTTGCGGCGGTTCCCCCGAGCAGTTCCGCTTCGTACGGCGCCGCTACGGCGGTGACGACGTCGCGGGTCGCGGTCCACACGCGCTCGTAGGTGCCGTTCAGGAGAGCCACCGGCCAGTCACTGCCGCAGAGGAGCCGTTGCGGCCCGAACGCGTCGACGGCGATCTCCACCGCGGGCTGGAGGTCGCCGGCCGTCCAATCGCTGTCGTCGAGCGCCGTGTTCAGGCCGGAGATCTTGGCGAACACGTTCTCGTATGTCGCGGTGGCGCGAAGCTCGCTCTCCCACGCGCGCATCCGGTCGGTTCCGAGCGGCGGCTTCCCCAGGTGGTCGACGACGATGCGAAGGCGTGGCAGGCGTGTCGCCAGGACGCGGATGTCGTCGAAGTGGCGCGGGAACACGACCGGCACCTCGAGGATGAGCCTGCGTTCCTCGAGGAAAGCCAGCGACTCGATCACCGGTGGACGGGTGATCCAGTGCGCGTCCGCCTCGTCGTGGACGAGATGACGAACTGCGCGGAGCTTCGTGGACGCGGAGAGCTCGTCGAGGCGCGTCTCGGCTCTCCGAGGGTCGAGAAGGTCGACCCATGCGGTGATTGCAGCGATCCAGTCCCGCCCCTCAGCGAGCTCGAAGAGGGTGTCCGTGTCGGAGTCGAGGCAAGCGCCCTGCACGACGATGACGGCCTCGACCCCGGAAGCGGAGAGGAGCGGCCGCAGCTCGTCCGGCCCGAACGTTCCTGCGATTGCAGCGTGCTCGTCCGTCATCCAGGGCTGCGGGTTGCGCGCCGGGTCCCACAGGTGGACGTGCGAATCGACGATCAAAGCACGCGGGCGGGTCGCAAGGTCACGGCTAGCCGAAGACGCCCTGGAGGCGACCGGCGCCGATCCACCGTTGGGCGAAGACGAAGACGATGAGCACCGGAGCGCTCGTGACGAGGATCAACAGCGCGACCTCGGCCGGCGGCGTGGTGGTCGTCAGCTGGAGGTTCCCGAGGTAGCTTCCGGAGGTTTGGCCGGGAATGAGCTGCGCGGCGATTCCGAGTGCAACGGGGTAGCGGCCGGTCGTACCGAGCGACCCGTACATGACCCACGGCAGAAAGTAGTTGGTCCAGCTCGCGACGAAGTCCAGGACCGCGATCAACGCGGCGACAGGCACTGCGAGCGGAACCGCGACGCGCCGAAACGCCTGCCATTCGTCGCACCCGTCCATGCGCGCGGCAGTGAGGAGGTCGTGAAGGAGCGCAGTGTCGAAGTACAGGTAGGCGAGGTAGACCCCGAACGGGAAGAGACCGTAGGGCAGGATCACCGCGAGCGGGCTCGACAGCAGATGCACGGCGTTCGCCTCGAGGAACAGGGGCAGCACCAGCGCGTTGGCCGGGATCAGCATGAGGATCATCGTGGTGATCAGCAGCGCACGCCGGGCGACGAAGTCCGTGACCGCAAGAGCGTAGCCGGCGGGAATGCACAGTCCAACCGCGATCGCCGCTCCGGCCGCCGAATAGAGCGTCGAGTTACCGAGCCACAGCAGGGTGTCTCCGCCGATCCAATGAGACGCGAAGATCTGGTCCCAGGTCTGCGCGAACTGGTCGAACGACCCGAACGACCACGGCCGAACGACCGCGTTGCTCGGCTGGAGCAGCAGCCAGACGATCGGCACGGCAAAGAACCCGGCGACGACGGCGAGCACCGCGAACGCCGCGACCTGTCTCCCCGACGGACGGCTTCTCGCCGAGCTCGACCGAGTCGCCATCAGTCGCTCCTGAGCAACCCGGAGCGGAACACGACGACGCTCGCGCAGACCAGGCCGATCACGAGTAGATCGATGCAGATCGCGGCCGCGTAGTTGAAGTTGTCGGTGCGGAACGCAAACCACGCCGCGAGCTGGTTCGGCGACCACGTCGGGCTGACCAGCCCGCGCGCAGCCTGACTGGTCAGCTCCGGCTCGGTGAAGAGCTGCGTCCCGGCGGCGAAGGCGACGATCAGCATGAAGCCGATCCACTTCTTGATCAACGGCAGCTTGATCTTCACCACCGTCTGCCACAACCCGGCGCCGTCGAGCTCGGCGGCCTCGAGCACCTCGGGCGGAATGCTCGTCAACGCGCCGTACATGACGAGGATCCAAATGCCGGCCCCGGTCCAGAACGCGATCAGCGCAAAGACCAGCGGGAGTCCACCCGCGGCGAGCGGACCGCCGAGTGTCTTGTAGCCGAGCGAGCTCAAGACGAAGTCCCAGGGACTGTCGCCGGGCTGCAGCATGAACAGCCAGAGCATCACGCTTGCCGAACCGGCCAACGCCGCCGGAAGGTAGAACACGAAACGGAACGCGGCGGAGACACGGCGGTTCATCGAATGCAGCAACAGCGACAGGCCGACTACGAGAATCAGCAGGGCGCTCAGCCAGATCGCCAGGAAGCTCGCGATGTTCTCGAACGCCGGCAGAAACCGGAAGTCGTGGTACGACTCGACGAAGTTCGTCAGCCCGCTGAAGTGGCCGGTGAACGACGTCAGGGCCAGCTCGGCCGCGTAGGCGGCGGGAAAGACGCCGACGAGCGTGAGGAGCACGACGTATGGAGCGACAAAGAAGTAGCCGGCCTTGCGAGGGCGTGCGGGGGACTGATGACGTCTAGCTCTCGCTCTGCGGCGACTACTGTCGCCTGTTGATCGCCCGTCCGCTTCGACCGAGGCAACCGCGACAGCGGCGCGACGGGACAGTCCAATCGACATTCGAGAGCGCTAGCCCGGGCGGCGTGCGCGACGCGCCAGCCACGAGCCGAGGATGTGCTCGCGCATCGCTGCCGCGGCCGCGTCGGGGTCCCGCTCCGCCAATCGCTCGTAGATCTTGATGTGCCCGCGGTGGGAGGCAGCGAGATCTTCGGCAGTCGACGTTCCGGTGTAGCGCAAGCTTGCTCTGGCGTACGGATGGATCGTGCGGATGATCGAGCGGCCCAGTTGGTTTCCCGAGCCTCGGTGGATCAGGTCGTGGTACTCGGTGTCGGCAAGCGCGTACGCCTCGCTCTGGCCCAGCAGCTGCTCGAGTGCCAGCAGTGCCTCACGTAGCTCGCCGAGCTGTGCGTCGCTCATCACCTGGGCCGCGCGGCGGGTCATCTGAGACTCGAGCCCGACGCGCACGTCGATCAGATCGTCGAGGGTCCTGAGCGTCTCGTCGAAGCGGATCGACGCTTCGAGCACCAGCGGGTCCAGCAGGTTCCACTGCTCCGGAGCCGTCACCGTCGTGCCCTGGCCCTGTCTCACACGGACGAGCCCCTTCTCCTCGAGCACCTTGACCGACTCCCGGATGACGCTTCGGCTGACGCCGAACGCCTCGCACAGCTCACGCTCGTTCGGGAGCGCCGAGTCCGGCAGGAGAGCACCGCCGACGATGTTGTCGATGATCGTCGACAACACAGCCGCGCCGAGTCGCGTCGGCCGGCGCGGCGGCAGATCGCCGGTGAGCGCATCAAGGCTTGCAGTCACGGATGCAGTTCCGGCATCGATGTCCCCGGCGAGGCGTTCTCGGCGATCGCCCGCATGCTATCGAGCCGCCCTGGCGACGCCGAGCGCGCCGGTCGCATACGCCGCTCGGGATGCCGCGTTGACTGTCATCGCCGCTCACACTTGCAATCCGTCATATCCATATGACATCATACGTCTGCTTACCGCTTACTGATCGTGTTTGTACGTTTTAGGAATAAGTTTCCAGAAAGCGTCAATTCCAGGGAGGTCGTGTGCGCATCACAGAGGTCGAGACGTTCAATGTCTTCGCGCCCGGTGCCAGCCCGAGCTTCATCTGGCGTGACGGCCTGCGCGGCAGCCCTCCCGACAGGGAGGTCGGCGTGATTCGCCTCCGGACCGACGAGGGCGTCGACGGCGTCGCGATTGCGCCCAGACGGGGAAGCGGGCGAATCGTCGCCGACGCCTTCGCGCATGTGCTCCGCGACGAGCTGATCGGCGCCGACCCGCTCCAGCGCGAATGGCTCTGGCATCGCATCTGGGAGGTCGACCGCACCGAGGAGCTCCCGATCTTCCTGCTCGGTCTCATCGACACCGCACTCTGGGATCTGGTGGGCAGGCGCTACGGTGCGCCCACCTGGGAAGTGCTCGGAGGCTATCGGCGTGAGATCCCGGCGTACGCCTCGACCACCACCTTCGGCAGCACCGCCGAGTACCTCGATGTCGTCACGCAGTGCATCGAGCTCGGCTACCCGGCTCTGAAGCTCCATGCGTGGGGAGATGCGCGACGCGACGCGGAGCTGTGCACTGCGGTTCGCGAACATGTCGGGAGCGACTATCCGCTGATGTACGACGGGTCGGCCGCCTTCGATCTTCCCGACGCCGTCTACGTCGGCGATGCTCTCGCGGCATCCGGATACCTCTGGTACGAGGAGCCGATGCGCGAGTTCAGCATCACGGCCTACAAGTGGCTCGCCGACCGGGTGCGCGTTCCACTGAATGTCGCCGAGACGTCCGACGGCGTCCACATGAATACCGGCGACTTCATCGCGAGCGGATGCGCGGCCTACGTGCGAACGAGCACCGAGCTTCGCGGAGGTTTCACGGGCGCAATGCGGATCGCCCACCTCGCCGATGCCTACCGCCTGCGTGCCGAGCCGCACGGGCCGACGATCTACGCCCGGCACCTCTGCATGGCGATTCCGAACTGCACCTACTACGAGTCGCTCGTCACGAGCAATCCAGTCAAGCGAGAGGTCGGCGTGAGTGCGTCGGGGATGGTCAGCGCCCCGGTAGGCCCGGGCGTCGGTCTCGAACCAGGGCCTCAATACCCCGACGAGCTGACCCAGTACGTCGTCGACATGTCGACCGGCGCGGTCGCGCCCTCCGACGATCCAAACAAGCCGGGTTACTCCCCGTCTGAGGCCGTGCCGGCATGACCCCGGCGCGGGCCTGGACGACAGCTCGGGTGTCAGCAATCAAACAGACATAGGAAAGGGGAATGCGAACGATGCCATCGTCCCACACGGTTCAACGATGGGCGCGCCGGCGCATGCGTCCGGCACTCCTAGCGGCTGCGTCTGCAAGCCTCGCCGTGTCGCTGATCGCGGGGGTCGGCCCGACTGCCGCCAGCGCGAAGGCCACGTCGAAGCCCACGCTCGTGATCTGGTACGACACTGCGCGCAAGTCGATGATTCAGGCCTACATCAAGGCGCATCCCAACGTCAACGTCAAAGCGGTCTTGAAGGACGGCGACACCAACGGTGACGGCACGTACCAGTCCTCGTTTGCGCTGTTCAACCGCGTTGGCCACGGCTGGCCGGACATCTACTTCAGCGAGCAGAACAACGACGCAGCGTCCCTCGCTCAGCCGCCGTACAACGATGCGGCGGTGTTGAACAACGGCCTCGTGCCGGCAAGTGTCCTCAGCAAGTTCGCCCACGGCTCGAGCGGGCTTTGCACGATCGACGGAAAGGTGTACTGCCTGCGCAATGACCTCGCGATGAACGTCCTCTGGTACAACCCCGCGCTGATGAAGAAGGACGGCATCAGCTCGCTCCCGACGACGTGGCAGCAGTGGGCGGCGGACGGCAAGCTCGCGGCCGCTCACGGCGACATCATCGGCACCCAGGGCGACTCATGGGATGCAGACACCTACTACTGGGGCAACGAGTGCCCGCTGAGCCAGCGGACAGGCAAGTACTCGATCACCATCAATCCCAGCTCGCCGAACTGCACCGAGATGGCGTCGCTGCTCGACGGCGTGTCACGCGCCGCACTTCCCGTCGCGTACATGTTCAGCTCGACCTTCGGAAGCACCTACGGCGGGAAGGTCGTGTTCTACCCCGGCGCCTCGTGGATGGGCGGCGTCTTCCCCGGCCTCGGCGACTGCAAGTCGTCGAACCCCGACTGCACGATGGCCGCGGGGTATCCGCTGACGTGGGGTTCAGGCGGTCCAGGCGTTACGGGCGCCATCGGAGGCGGCCTGTGGTTCGTGTCGTCGCACAGCAAGAATCTGAAGCTGGCGGCGGCGGCGACGACCTGGCTTGCCACCAACGCCACGGCGCAGGCGAAGCTCTCGCCCGGGTATCCGGCGTACGGACCCGACGACGCGGCTTGGATGGCCACTCAGGCGGCGTCCGGCAACTACGCTGATCCCGTCGCCGGTGCGCCGACGCTTGCGCAGGCGTTCACAAAGGCGGCGAACGAGATCTGGACCGGCTGGTCTGCTGTCCCCTATGCCAACGACCAGATCTGGGCGTCGCAAATCGTGCCCGCGCTCGCAGGCGGAGGCACGCAGGTGCAGGCGCTGCCGGCGTTCGGCACAGCCGCGAAGAACCTCGCGCAGTCGGACGGCTTCCAGGTGAAGACCAAGTAAGTGACTGTTTCCTCGGTCGCGACCGTTCCCGGCGAGCGCTCACGTGCTCGCCGGGACGGTCGCACCGCGGGTGCGCCGGTCGGCAGCTCGCGCGTCGCTGGGTACTTCTTCGTCGGTCTGTATGTGGTGCTCCTGGCGTTGTTTGGCATCGCGCCGACCGTCTACGCCGTCGAGTTGGCGCTGACGTCGAGGGAGGGCCACTTCACCGGCCTCTCGAACTTCACCGCCGCGTACAACGACTTCCGCTTCGTCCCGGCGTTCGAGCACATCGGCGAGTTCCTCCTCATCTGGCTCATCGCGCAGACGGTCTTCGTCCTCGTGCTTGCGCTGATGCTCCGTCCGCTGGCTCGGCGGACGAGCACCGGTTTTCGCTTTCTCTTCTATATGCCTGGAGCGCTCGCCGGCGCTGCGAGCGTGCTCGTTTGGCTCTTCATGCTGGATCCCACGCTCAGCCCCTGGCACAACCTGCTCACGGCTCTGGGCTTCACGAATCTGGACTTGGTGCTCCTGCCAGGGCACCTTCCGTATGTCTTCGCGACGATCGCCTTCTTGGACCGGCGCGGGCGGATGGATCGTCGTGATGTACGGCGCGTTGAACAACATCCCGGACGAGCTCCTCGAGGCCGCCAAGCTCGACGGCGCCAGCGCCTTTCAGACCGCGCTGAGGATCGAGCTGCCGCTGATCCGGAAGTGGGTGGTGTACATGTTGATCCTCTCGTTTGCGGCGGGCACGCAGCTGTTCGTCGAGCCGCAGCTCGTGGGCCAGGCCACCGCCGGTCTGGTCAGCAATACCTGGTCGCCGAACCAGCTCGCGTACTACATCGCGTTCATCAACGACAACTTCAACGAGGCCGCTGCGATCTCCGTCGACCTTCTCATCATCGGCCTACTCTCGGCCGGTCTGCTCGTGTGGCGCGGCAGACTGTTCGCTGCCGACTGACGTGATGAGCTCACGCGTCATCTGGCGTCTCGTAGCGCTGATCGTGCTGCTTGCCTTCACGGCCTTCTTCTTCGTCCCGATCATCTGGGTGCTGCTCGCTCCGACGAAGACCGATGTCCAGCTCACGTCCCAGGGCCCGTTCACCTTCGGCTCCCTCAGCCAGCTGGCAGACTCATGGCGAGCGCTGTTCGGCTTCCAGAGCGACGCCATGGTGGGCTGGCTGGAGAACTCGGCGATCTACTCGATCGGCGGCGTCACCTTGGCGCTCCTCGCGGCCGTTCCGGCCGGCTACGGGCTCGCGCTCACGCAATTCATCGGCCGCAAGACGCTGCTCCTGATCACGTTGATCACGATGATCATGCCCGCGGCGGCGCTCGTGCTGCCCCTGTTCCTCGAGCTGAACCTCGTGCATCTCACCGATACGGCATGGGCGGTGATCCTTCCGTTCTCCTTCTTCCCGTTCGGCGTCTACCTCTGCTACATCTTCTTCTCCTCGACGATCCCGAAGGATCTGCTTGCTGCAGCGAGGGTCGACGGTTGCAACGAGTGGAGCGTCTTCCGCTACATCGCGCTGCCGCTCGCTCGTCCGGTGGTCGCGCTCGTGGCGTTCTTCGCGTTTGTCGCCAACTGGAACAACTACTTCCTGCCGTTCGTGATGCTGTCGGGCAGCAGCAAATTGCCGGTGCCGGTCGGGCTCGAGTACCTGATCGACTCGACGGCGGCCTTCAATCCGGGGAACCCGGGCACCGGGGCGCAGGCGGTTCAACGGCCCGAGCTCGCGTTGGCAATCGTCGTTGCGGTCGCGCCGGTGGCGATCGTGTTTCTCTTCTCGCAACGCGCGCTGGTCAGGGGAATGCTCGCAGGCGCTACCAAGGAATAGGCCGTGGATAACCGACTAATCAGCGACGTCTGGAAGGCCGCGTTCGGAGTTGCCGGCCCGCAGAAGATCGTTTGCGTGGGGCGCAACTACGGCGCCCACTTGGGCGAAGAGGGCGAACAGCCGCCGGCCGCTCCTCTCCTCTTCGCGAAGTTCGCGAACACGATCATCGGGCCTGGAGACCCGATCGAGCTTGCTGACGGTATCGGCCACGTTGATGCTGAGGCAGAGCTCGCGATCGTGATCGGCGCCACCGCGAGAAGGCTCTCGCCGGCCGACGCGCTGGACGCGGTCGCCGGCTATACGGTCGCCAACGACGTCACCGCGAGAGAGGCGCAGTTCACCGACGGCCAGTGGTTCAGGGCCAAGGGCTACGACACGTTCTGCCCGATCCTTCCCCGATTTGTCGATCGGCGCGAGATCGGCGACGGCCGCGGTCTCCGTGTGACACAGCGGCTCAACGGCGCGGTGATGCAGGCCGGGTCGACCGACGATCTCATCTTCGACGTACCGACGCTCGTCGCGTACTGCTCGACCGTCTGCACACTGGAGCCCGGCGACCTGATTCTGACCGGAACGCCGGGCGGCGTGGGGTACTTCCGGACACCCCGGGTATCGCTCACGGCCGGCGACGTCGTCGAGGTGGCGATCGAAGGGCTTGGCACGGTCAGCAATCCAGTGGCAACGACCGGCGGTGGCCGGTGACGGCCGACCGTCCCATGGCCGAGCGGTTTCTCGTGACTGGGGCGTACGGGTGCATCGGCGCGTGGACCGTGCGTCAACTCGTGCGCGAGGGCGTCGAGGTCATCGGAGCCGACGCCGGCGACGACGACCATCGCGTCCGCGAGCTGCTCGGCGACGATGAGCTTGCAGCTGTCCGCTTTGTCAAAGCGGACGTGTCCAATCCCGGCCAGGTCGCTGCGCTCTTCGAGCTCGCACCGACGCATGTCGTCCACCTCGCAGCCCTTCAGGTGCCCGACTGCCGCAGCAACCCGGTGCTCGGAGCGCAGGTCAACGTGGTCGGCACGGTGGCGCTCTTTTCGGCGGCGGTCGAGCGCGGCCTGGCTTCGCCGATCGCCTACGCAAGCTCGGTCGCGGCGTTCGCCGCCGCCGACGGTGACGGTCGCGCCCCGCTTGAACCAAGCGGGCGCCCTGAAACGCACTACGGCGTGTTCAAGCTGGCGAACGAGGGTGCGGCGCGAGTGTTCGCGGACGAGTGCTCGCTCAGCAGCATCGGGCTGCGGCCCTACGTCGTGTACGGGCCTTGCCGCGACAACGGACTCACCTCCGCGACGACGGCGGCGATGTACGCCGCCGCTCGCGGCCACGACTACACGATCCCGTTCAGCGGCCGCTGTGAGATGCAGTTCGCCCCCGACACTGCGGCGGCATTCGTCGCCGCTGCCCGTGCGCCATTCGCAGGCGCAGCTGTCGTCAACATCCCGGGGACGACCTTGACGATCGAGGAGCTGGTTGCCGATCTCGAGAACGTCGTGCCCGAGTCCGCAGGCAGGATCGGATTCGACGGACCGCCACTTCCCTTCCCGCAGACCGTCGACTCGAGTGAGTTCGAATCGGTCGTCGGCACCGTGCGCGTCACACCGTTCGCCCAGGGCGTGGCCGAGACGGTCGGCCACTTCCGCCGATCCGGGGACCGGGCCACATCCCGCGACCAGATCCCTCAATCGATTGCCGGCCGCCGCACCGCCGCTGCGTCAGAGACCCCGAAAGGACATCCATGGCAACTGTGACGTTCAAGGACGCGTCTCGGATCTATCCGAAGGCGAAGCGGGCGGCCGTCGACCAGCTGAACCTGCAGATCGACGACGGCGAGTTCCTCGTGCTCGTCGGCCCGTCGGGTTGTGGGAAGACGACGAGCCTGCGGATGTTGGCGGGGCTCGAAGCAGTCGACGAGGGCGACATCTTGATCGACGACAAGAGTGTGGTGAACCTTGCTCCGCGCAGTCGCGACATCGCGATGGTCTTTCAGAACTACGCGTTGTACCCGCACATGAACGTGGCCGAGAACATGGGTTTTGCGTTGAAGATCGCAAAGCTGAAGAAGTCGGAGATCACGGCACGTGTGCAAGAGGCGGCGAAGATCCTCGATCTCGAGGACTACCTGCAGCGCAAGCCGGGACAGCTCTCCGGCGGCCAGCGCCAGCGAGTCGCGATGGGGCGCGCGATCGTCCGGAAGCCGCATGTATTCCTGATGGACGAGCCGCTCTCGAACCTGGACGCGAAGCTGCGCGTCGCCACCCGCTCCCAGATCGCCGCGCTGCAGCGCCGGCTGGGCACCACGACGCTCTACGTCACCCACGACCAGGTTGAAGCGATGACCATGGGTGACCGCGTCGCGGTGATGAAAGACGGCGTGCTTCAGCAGGTCGATGTGCCGCGCGTACTCTACGACTCGCCGGTCAATGCGTTCGTCGCCGGCTTCATCGGCTCCCCCCCGATGAACCTGATCGAGGGCACGATCGGTGCCGACGGCGTCATGGTCGGGTCGGGCGTCGTCAAGGTCTCGCGCGGGCTCCAGCAGGCGGCCGGAACCGGTGCTGTCACGGTCGCCGTCCGACCCGAGGCGGTCGAGCTCGACGGCGACGGCAACGGCATTTCGGCCGTCGTCAACGTGGTCGAGGAGCTCGGTGCCGAGTCCTACGTCTACTGCCAGCTCGCGGAGAACGCGAGGGACGACGTCACCGCGGCGCCCGACGTCATCGTCCGGATCGACCCCAACCGGGCGCCAAGAAGCGGCGAGACGATCAAGCTGCACGTCAAAGAAGGATCCGCGCTTCTCTTCGACGCCGAGACCGGCACCCGGATCACCGAAAGCTGAACGCGGCCTGTGCGAGCACAAGAGATCAAGGTTCTCCAGGGAGGCGGAGCGATGACGGAGTTCATCGGGCTGCGTACCCGGCTGCAGCCGGGGATGGCGGAGGCGTACGAGAAGGCCCACGCGGAGTTGTGGCCGGAGCTTCTGGCCGCCGCCGGATGATCCCTGTCGCTTCAAACGGGCCGCCGGCACCGGTGGAAGGCACTCCGACCTTCGCGACCAGGCCCGTCGCGCGCCGCTCGCTCCGCTTGACCGAGCTCTCGCTGGGCTGCGCACAGCTCGGCAACCTCTACCGGGCGATCACGGACGAACAGGCCCGCGCGACGGTCGACACCGCATGGGAACAAGGGATCCGCTATTTCGACACCGCGCCGCACTACGGCCTCGGGCTCTCCGAACGTCGCCTCGGGTCGGCCCTCGCCGACCGTCCCCGCGGCGAGTACGTCCTGTCAACGAAGGTCGGACGGCGACTCGAGCCACTGAGCCCCTCGACGCAACGCGACGACGAAGGCTTCGACGTGGCGGCGACGCACCGGCGCGTCTGGGACTTCAGTCGCGACGGCGTGCTGACGTCGATCGAGGAGAGCATCGAGCGGCTCGGATCGAGCTCGCTCGACATCGTCTATCTCCACGATCCCGACGAGCATCGACACGAGGCTCTCGACACCGCCTACCCGGCACTCGAGGAGCTGCGCGCGCAGGGCGTCGTCAAGGCAATTGGAGCAGGCATGAACCAGACTGCGATGCTGGCCGACTTCGCACGCAATACCGACATGGACGTACTCATGCTCGCGGGCCGCTACACGCTGCTCGACCAGTCGGCGCTCGACGACCTGTTGCCCGTCTGCGAGCGACGCGGCGTCGGGATCGTCGCCGCCGGCGTGTTCAACAGCGGGCTGCTCGCTCGCCGCACACCCGCAGACGGCGCCAAGTACGACTACGACGATGCCCCGGAGGCGCTTGTCCTGCGTGCCCGGCGCACGGCAGAGATCTGCGAGCGTCACCACACCTCGCTCCCCGCGGTCGCCCTGGCGTTTCCTCTGGCGCACTCGGCCGTCCTGAGCGTGTGCGTCGGCGCGCGCTCGCCGGAGCAGATCGAGCGCAACATCGATCTCTACCGGTTGGGCGTGCCCGCCGCTGTCTGGGGTGAGCTGAAGGAGCAGGGATTCCTGCGTCCGGATGCTCCGGTACCCGATGCGTGATGCGACCGTCGAACCGGCTTCCTGTCCTGACCAGCGAGAGGAGCAACATGCGATCAGCCTGCTACGTCGGTGAGCGGAGGCTGGAACTGTTCGACCCCGAGCCGCGCGCTCCGAAGGAAGGCGAGGTCGCGATCGAGGTCGCATTCACCGGGATCTGCGGCACCGACCTGCACATCCTCCACGGCGCGATGGACGCGCGTGTCACGCTGCCCGCCGTGCTCGGTCACGAGATGTCGGGTGCGATCTCGGCCGTGGGGGACGGTGTGACCGACTGGTCGGTTGGGGACCACGTCACGGTGATGCCGCTGGCCTGGTGTGGCCATTGCCCGGCATGTCGAGCAGGACATCAACACGTCTGCCACAACCTCGACTTCCTGGGCATCGACTCTCCGGGCTCGATGCAGGCAAGCTGGACGGTGTCGCAGGACGTGCTGGTCGCGCTGCCGCAGACGCTCTCGCTCGAGGCCGCCGCGCTCGCCGAACCGACCGCGGTCGCGGTGCACGATGTGCGCCGGGCCGTGATACGCGACGGCGAGCGAGCGCTCGTGGTCGGTGGTGGGCCGATCGGGATCTTGATCGCATGCGTCGCTCGTGCCGGCGGCGCCGACGTGCTCGTGCTCGAGGTGAGCGAGCCGCGCCGTGCGTTCGCCGAGACGCTCGGGCTGCGTGCCGTCGATCCGACCGCCACACCAGTCGAAGCGCTCGTCTCTGACTGGACCGACGGCGCCGGCGCCGACGTGGCCTTCGAGGTGTCGGGGGCGGCCGCTGGTCTCGAGACGGCAATCGACTCGCTGGCAGTGCGCGGGCGCGTCGTCGTGGTGGCGATCCACTCGACGCCGCCGCCGGTGAATCTCTTCCGCATGTTCTGGCGCGAGCTCACCATGCTCGGTGCCCGCGTCTACGAGCGCAGCGACTTCGAGGAGGCGGTCCGCCTGCTGGACGCGGGCACGATTCCGGCGGAGCCTCTGATCACGAGGATCGAGCCGCTGCGCGAGGTCGCAGGAGCGTTCGCCGAGCTCGAGTCCGGCCGCGCCATGAAGGTGCTCATCGACTGCCAGGCCGGCGGCTGAGATGGATACGGCGACACGTACCACACCGTTCGACTCGGCATCGATGTTCGACTTGCACGGAAAGCTCGCCGTTGTCACAGGTTGCCGGCGCGGCATCGGTCTCGCGATGGCCGAGGCGCTCGCGAGTGCCGGTGCCGACATCGTCGGCGTGAGCGCGAATCTCGAGGCGACCGGCAGCGAGGCGGCGCGGTGCGTCGAGGCACTCGGCCGCAGCTTCACCGGAGCCCAGGTCGACTTCGCGGATCGGGCCGCGGTCGAGCAGTTTGCGGTCGCGCTCACCGCCGACGACCGCCCCGTCGACATCCTGGTCAACAACGCCGGCACGATCGCTCGCAGCCCCGCGGTCGTGCACGACACGCCCACCTGGGACCGCGTGCTCGAGATCAACCTGACCGCGCCGTTCCTGCTCGCGCAGGCGCTCGGCCGGGGCATGGTCGAGCGAGGCGCCGGAAAGGTGATCTTCACAGCTTCGCTGCTCAGCTTTCAGGGAGGGATCCTCGTTCCGAGCTACACCGCCTCGAAGTCGGCGGTCGCCGGACTGGTGAAGGCACTCGCCAACGAGTGGGCCCCGCACGGCGTCAACGTGAACGGCATCGCGCCCGGATACATCGCGACCGACAACACCGAAGCGTTGCGCAACGATCCCGATCGCAGCCGCGCGATCCTCGAGCGGATCCCCGCCGGGCGCTGGGGAGCCGCTACCGATCTCGCCGGAGCAACGGTGTTTCTCGCCTCCGCCGCGTCCGACTACGTGTGTGGCACGATCATCCCCGTCGACGGTGGCTGGCTCGCGCGATGAGCGAAGGCGACGTGCTCGGACTCCTCTGCGCCAGGGGCGTCATTCCCGTCATCGTCGCCGAGGAAGTCGACACGGTGCGTCCGCTCGGCGACGCGCTCAAGGACGGCGGCCTCCCGGTCGCCGAGGTGACCTTTCGCACGGCTGCGGCCGCCGAAGCCCTCCGCCTGCTCGCCCACGACGGTGACCTGCTCGTGGGCGCCGGCACCATCGTCCGGCCGGAGCAGGTCGACCTCGCGCACGCCGCCGGTGCGCGCTTCGTCGTGACGCCCGGGTTCAGCGCCCGTGTGGTCGATCGCTGCCGCGAGCTCGGGCTGCCGGTCGTCCCGGGCGTCGCAACGGCGACGGAAGTCATGGCCGCGCTCGATCATGGCATCGAGCTCGTGAAGTTCTTCCCGGCCCAGGCAAGCGGCGGCGTCGCGATGGTCAAGGCGCTGCAGGGCCCCTTCCCCGAGGTTCGATTCATCCCGACCGGAGGCATCGACGCGACGAACGCCGCCGAGTACCTCACCGTGCAATCAGTTGTTGCCGTCGGCGGCAGCTGGATGGTCGCATCCTCGCTCCTTCGCGGCAGGGACTTTGCGAGCATCGCGAAGCTCGCCGCCGAAGCCGTCGCGATCGTCGCGCAGGCGCGACCATGAGCGAGCTCACGATTCGCAGCGCCGCTGCGTGCCGCTACGACCTCGTCGCGCTCGGCGAGGTGATGCTGCGCCTCGATCCCGGAGAAGGGCGCGTGCGCACCGCGCGCTCCTTCCGTGTCTGGGAGGGCGGCGGCGAGTACAACGTCGCGCGAGGTCTGCGTCGATGCTTCGGGCTCCGGACCGCGATCGTCACGGCGCTCGCCGACAACGACATCGGGCGGCTGGTGGAGGACCTGATGCTGCAAGGCGGCGTGGATACCTCGCTCGTTCGATGGGTGCCCTACGACGGAATCGGGAGGGCGGCTCGCAACGGCCTCAACTTCACCGAGCGCGGCTTCGGCGTGCGCGGGGCGCTCGGCGTCTCTGACCGCGGCAACACCGCTGCCTCGCAGCTGGGTCCCGGGCAAGTCGACTGGGACCACCTGTTCGGCGAGGTCGGCGTGCGCTGGCTGCACACCGGCGGGATCTTCGCGGCGCTCTCGGAGACGACTCCCCAGGTGATCGAGGAGGCGGTTGCGTCGGCAGCACGCCACGGCACGGTCGTCTCCTACGACCTCAACTTCCGGCCGAGTCTGTGGAAGGGGATCGGCGGCGTCGAGCGCGCACGCGAGGTCAACCGCCGGCTCGCCGAGCACGTCGATGTGATGATCGGCAACGAGGAGGACTTCACCGCGTGCCTCGGTTTCGAGGTCGAGGGTGTAGACGCGAACCTCAGCCAACTCGACACGGCCGCGTTTCGCTCGATGATCGAGCGCGCGACAGCGGCGTTTCCGAACTTCCGGATCGTCGCCACCACGCTCCGCTCCGCGCGCAGCGCAACCGTCAACGACTGGGGTGCGATCGCGTGGTCGCGCGACGACGGGTTCGTGGAGGCGACCCCTCGCCCGGGCCTCGAGATCATGGATCGCGTCGGCGGCGGCGACAGCTTCGCCTCAGGCCTGATCTTCGGGCTGATGGAACGTGGAGACCTACGTCTCGCCGCCGAGCTCGGCGCGGCACACGGCGCGCTCGCGATGACGACGCCAGGCGACACCTCGGCCGCGACGCTCGCGGAGGTGGAGGCCCTGGCTGCCGGCGTAGGCGCCCGCGTTCAGCGCTGACGACCTTCACCCTTTTGCCGCGGATCGACGCTTGTCGGGGCGGTCGCGGACGAGAGCGTGACGAGATCGCCGTCGAGCTCCGATGTGCTCGTGACGCCCAGCAGCTTCAGCGTCCGCGCGTAGTCGTCGCGCAGAAGCGTGAGGAGATGGTCGACACCGGGCTCGCCTCCGGCCATGAGCGCGTACAGATACGGGCGTCCGACAAACACCGCGCGGGCACCCAACGCGACGGCAGCCGCGATGTCGGCGCCGGCCCTGACACCACCGTCGAGGAAGACCTCGGCGGTGTCGCCGACCGCGTCGGCGACGCGGGGAAGGAGCTCGAGCGGGGCCACCGCTCGGTCCAGCTGGCGGCCCCCGTGGTTTGATACCGCGATGCCGTCCGCTCCGGCCGACACGACCGCTTTCGCATCGTCGACGCGCTGTATCCCTTTGACGACGATCGGACCGGACCAGCGTGACTTGAGCCATTCGATGTCCGCGATCGTTACCGCGGGATCGAACACCGCGTTGAACAGTCCCACCAGGTCCTTCGCGGCGCCGAGCGACTCGAAGGCCAGGGGCTCCGTCGTCAACGCGTCGAATAGCCAGTGCGGCTTGCTCGCCATTCCCAGAATCGTCCGCGTCGAAAGTGTCGGCGGAAAGGTCAGCCCGTTGTAGACGTCACGATGGCGTGCTCCCGCCACGGGCACATCGACGGTCAGGACAAGCGTCGAGTATCCGCTCTCGCCGACGCGCGCGACGAGGTCCAGGCTGCGCGGCCGATCCTTCCACACATACAACTGGAACCAGCGGTCGGTGTCCGGCGCCTCGGTGGCGAGTCGCTCGACCGACGTCGTACCCAAGGTCGAAAGCGTGTAGGGGATGCCGGCTCGGCCGGCGGCTCGTGCGACGGCCGGCTCGCCTGCGGCGTGCATCATCCGTGTGAAGCCCGTCGGCGCCAATACGGCGGGGAGCGCAGCCGCCAGGCCGAGGATCGTGGTAGTCGTGTCGACCGCCGACACGTCCCGCAGCACGTGCGGATGGAACACTGCCTGACGGAACGCCGCGACTGCGCGGTCGCGACTCAGCTCGAGCTCGGCGGCCCCGTCGACATAGTCGAACACCGATCGGGGCGTCCGTCGTCGTGCCAGACGCTCGAAGTCCGCCACCGTGCGCACACGGCTCCACCGGTCGGTCGTGCGCCGCCGAAACGTCGGACCAACGAAGCGCACGACCTCCGACGCTCGCGGGACCTGCCGCTTCAGCCCGGCCATAGTCCGATCCTACGGCTAGCCAGGCGGAGCGGGGAGGTAGAGCGGAACTGGCAGGGGCTCTAGCGAAGACTCTTGCTCGAGGCCCCTCGGATAAAGCAACACGCCTGAGGTTTGCGCAACGCCGAGTTCAGTGGAGCGTACCGGGATCGAACCGGTGACCTCCGGCTTGCAAACCCATCACGGGAGGCGACACCATCCGACCCCGACGAACCAAACCCCGATGGTTGAGTCGTCTTCCCGGTCGTTGCCGAACGTGAGTTGACACCGTTCGACAACGGTCCGCTCGCACCGCGCTCGCACCGACGCTGCCTGAATGGACAACGTGCTCTGAAGGCCCGAGCAATGCGTCCGGGTCTCGTGCACCGTATCCTCCGTCTGTGACATGTCAGACGAGACGACCGATTTGAAGTGGCGAGTAATCGACTCTTTCGCGTCGTCGCGCAGCGGGTAGGGCAGACGTCGAGGCGCGAGTTCGTCATCGAAGCCGCGGCTCCGATTGCTGCTGCTCTCGAGGCGTTCACGCGGCTTTCGTCCTCGTCTCCTGATGTGATCGACGTAGTGCCGCTGCAGGAGGCGGGCAGTCAGTCGGTCACTGTCACCGTAGAGGCAGGCCCGGGCGAGCGGTTCCGACTCTTCGTCGAACCGACCGGTGACTGAGCTCTTGCCGCCTCAGGAGGCGGATTGGCCGCCGTCGACGATCAGCGTCTGTCCGGTGATGAAGTCGGAGGCGGGGCCGGCGAGGAAGACGATCGGTGCCTCTGAGGTCGTCCGGTGCGCCGAAGCGGCGGAGCGGGATCTGCTCGAGGAAGACATCGCCGGAGCGCTCGAGCAGCTGCTGGCTCATCTCGGTCGGGAACCAGCCCGGCGCGATCGCGTTGACGGAGATGCCGTGGCGGGCCCACTTGACCGCCACGTCGCGGGTGAAGGCGACGACGCCGCCTTTCGAGGCGTTGTAGGCGACGGCGTCCATCAGCTCGGGCGGGGCGCCGCCGAACGCGGCGACCGAGGCGATGTTGACGATCTTCCCGTGGCCCTGCGCGATCATCGTCCGGCCCGCGAGCTGCGTGAACTGGAACAGTCCGGTCAGGTTCACGTCGATCACCTTCTGCCAGCCCTCGAGCGGGTACTCCTCGACCGATGCGCCCCACGAGGTGCCCGCGTTGTTCACGAGCACGTCGATCGATCCGAGTTCGGCCAGGGTGCGCTCGACGACGGCCTGGATCTCCTCTGCCGAGCGGACGTCGCAGCGCAGACCGATCGCGCGGACGCCGTGCGCCTGTGCGATCTTCTCGGCGACCTGCTCGCAGCGCTCGGCCTTGCGGCCGCAGACGACGACGTTCGCGCCGGCCTCCGCGAGCGCGTCGGCGAAGACCGCCCCGAGCCCGGCGCCTCCGCCGGTCACGATCGCCGACGCGCCCGCTCAGGTCGAAGAGATCCGAGAGGGTCAGTCGCCCGCCTCGTACTTGAACGAGATGTCGAGCCGGACGCGGTAGTCGGCGATCTTCCCGTCCTCGATGGTCACGTCGAACCGGGTCGCCTCGGCGACGCGGAGGTCGCGGATCGACTTGGCGGCGGTCTCGACGGCGTTCCGTGCCGCCGCCTCCCACGAGTCCGAGCTCGTTCCGATCACTTCGGTGACGCGGTACACGCTGTCGCTCATGCTTCGCTCCTTCGGGTCGGTCGCTCCGGATGATCTCAGTTCTCGGGCTTCGTCGTGAAGCTCCGGTAGACGCCGAGCATCGCCTCCTTCTGCGCCTCCGTCAGCCGCGGGTCCGCGCGGATCGCGGCTTCCGTGTCCGCGGCCTCGGCGGCCGGCTCGTCCAGGAGACCGGCCTGCTCGAGCAGCGTCTCCGCAGAGAGGTTGAACGCGTCGGCGAGCGACTTGAGCACCCGCACCGACGGTGCGTGCAGCCCGCGCTCGAGCTGGCTCAGGTACGCATTGGAGATCTCGGTCCGCGCGGCAAGCTCGCGGAGCGAGAGCCTCGCGAGCTTGCGTTGCGTGTGGATGTACTGGCCGAACGCTTCGACCTGTTGCTTCCACGGATCGGTCAGTGGGACCTACGCCTTCGTCGTCGTGGTGGGCTTGCCGAGCACGGGCGAGGCCGCGTCGAGCACGCTCTCGGCGAACTCCTTCTGCGCCTTCAGCAGCTGCTCCGCGAAGCCGAAGCTCGTCTTGATGATCTCCTGCGGCTTGGGCAGCTCGTCGGAGTAGGGGATGGCCGGCGTCTCGGGAATCGCCTTCTCGACGGCGTTGGCCCAGGCCCGGATCGCCTCGACGATGACCTGCTGGCCCTGCTTGACCGTCTTCAGCGTCTGCTCCTGAGCGGTCTGCGTGTAGTCGGTTGCGGTCGGCATGTCGAGCTCCTTTGGTTGTTTACCTCGACTTGCGTACTATATCACGCAGATGGACGGTAAAGCAAGCTAGGAGCCGTTGGCCGCTGAATGCTGCACGTAGCGGCGATACGCGTCGCTGAGTGCGCGGTGCGGCTGGGCGCCGCCGGAGGCCTCGAAGGCGGCGTCGACCGTCTCGTCGTCGGTCACGACGGTCCCGGACGTCCACGCGTCGCAGCGGGTGAGCGTCCGGCTCGAGAAGAAGTCGACGAGGAGGGGCAGCGCCGGGCTTGCCGGGTCGCACAGATAGAGGTGTCCCTCGCCCGGCAGGACGTGAAGCCGGCTCTCCGGAAGCAGCCGTGCGAGTTGGATGCCGTTGGCCGGCTGCACGAGCCGGTCGCCGTCGCCGGTCAGCACGAGCGTGGGAACGCGGACCGACGACAGCCACGAAAGGCTCGACCAGAATGCACCGGCGGTCAACTGGTATGTGTAGCCGAGCAGCGACGGCGGATAGCGCAGGCGCGCCTCGGCCAGCGCCGGCTCGCGTAGCAGCAGCTCCCGGTCGGCCGGGCTCGCGAGCGGAGTCGTCCGCTCGTACAGCGAGCGCGAGTGGTAGCGGATCGGCATCGAGATCAGCGCCAGCGACTCGGTCGTCCCCGGCAGGCTGCCCCATCCGCAGGCGGTGCTGGCCAGCGCCAGTCTGCGGACGCGCTCGGGCGCGTCGTGCGCGAGCTGCTGGGCGACGATGCCTCCGAGGGAGAAGCCGAGGACGTCGGCCTGTTCGTGGCCGAGCTCGTCGAGCAGCTCGGTCAGCAGCTTCGCCATCGCCGCAATCGACAGCGGCCGGCGCGGAGTCGGCGAGCGTCCGGCGCCCGGCAGCTCGACCGCGATCGTGTGCGCGACGGCCGACAGCTGCTCCTCGAGAGTCACCAGCATCTCGACGCTGGCGCCGAGGCCGTTGATCAGGAGCAGGGGCCGTCCCTCGCCGCGCTGCCGCACGAACATCTCGACTCCGCCCGGACTCAGCGTCGCGTCCGTCGGGCTTGTAGTCGCAGTCACCGTCGACCGCCTCTCTTCGTTTCCAGCCCCGCCACATTTGGTGACGTGACATGAGGATCCGGATTGTATGCCTTTACCCAGCGGGCGTTGACCGCCTCCCGCGTCTCCTGATATTAATTCAGTTCAGGTGACGTTGTCGACCCGCTTCCACGGCAAGGTCCTGCTGGCCACGGGCGGCGGCTCGGGCATTGCCGCAGCCACCTGCCGCCGCTTCGCGGCAGAGGGCGGCCGGGTCGCGGTGCTCGATCTCGACCCAGCCGGGGCGGAAGCAGTCGCCTCCGAGCTCGACGGATCGGTCGGGATCGCCTGCGACGTCGCCGACGAGTCGTCCGTCCAGGACGCGGTGCGGCAGGCGCACGAGCGGCTCGGCCGGATCGACTGCGTTCTCAACGCGGCCGGCATCGTCCAGTTCGCGCCGCTCGAGGAGCTCTCCCTCGCAGACTGGAACCGGATGCTCGCGGTCCATCTCACCGGAACGTTCCTCGTCTGCCGGGAAACGCTGCCGCATCTGCGCGCCGCCGGCGGCGGCGCGATCGTCAACCTCGCGTCGACGGCGGCGCTGCTCGCGCGTCCGCACCTCGCTGCGTACGCCGCCGCGAAGGGCGGGATCATCTCGTTCTCCCGCCAGCTCGCGCTCGACGCCGGCGCCGACAACGTGCGCGTGAACGTGATCGCACCGGGAAGCGTGCGCACGCCGATGACGCGGCCGGTCTATCTGGAGGGCGCGGTGCCGCACTCGATCCAGGCGCGGTTGGCGGAGCCGGAGGAGATCGCAGCGACGGCGTGCTTCCTCTTCTCGGAAGACTCCAGCTTCTTCACGGCGGCCATGCTCGTCGCCGACGGCGGTGCTACGGCGCTGTGACCGCCTATCCGAATCTGTTCGCGCCCGGCGAGATCGGCGGGCTCGCGATCCGCAACCGGATCGTCCAGCCGCCGATGGGCACCGGTCTGGTCGAGGGCGGACGCGTGACCGAACGCGACGTCGCCTTCCAGGAGGAGCGGGCGCGCGCCGGCGTCGGGCTGATCGTCACCGGCGCGGCAGTCGTCCACCCGACGTCGGTGTTCCCGGTGCGCATCATCGCCGAGGCCTGGGACGAGGAGGGGATCGACGCGTTGCGTGCGCGGGTGGACGCGGTGCAGCGCCACGGTGCGCGCATCTTCGGCCAGCTCGTCCATCTCGGCCGCGAGTCGCCCGGCGGGATGACCGACACGGTTCCGCTCGCGCCGTCGGCGGTCGCCTCGCCGCGCGACCCGAACCCGCCGCACGAGATGAGCGTCGTGGAGATCCGCATGATCGTGGACGCATTCGCCACCTCGGCCGTGAATTTCCAGGCAGCCGGCTACGACGGCGTCGAGATCTCCGCCGGCCACGGCTATCTCGTCGCGCAGTTCCTCTCTCGCGCGTCGAATCTCCGAAGCGACGCGTACCGCGGCGACACGCTCGAGGGCCGCACGCGGCTGCTGCGCGAGATCGCCGAGGAGATCCGCAGCCGCTGCGGCGATGCGTATCCGCTCGGTGTCCGCTTCAGCGCCGTCGAGGAGACGCCGGACGGGCTGACCATCGACGACACGCGGGAGATCGTGCAGGCGATCCAGGAGTCGGCGCCGTTCGACTATGTCTCGCTCACCGCCGGCATGCGCGGTGCTTACGTGAAGGACACGACCCATGCGGAGGGCTTCACGCTGGAGATGGCCGCCTCGGTGAAACTGGAGGTCGACGTTCCCGTGATGGCGGCGGGCCGGATCCGGTTCCCGGAGCTCGCGGAGCAGGCCGTTGCGTCCGGCCAGGTCGACTTCGTCGCGATCGGCCGCGGCGTGATCGCCGATCCCGAGTGGGTGACAAAGGCCCGTGAGGGCCGCGCCGCGGAGATCCGCCCGTGCATCGGCATCGTGCAGGACTGCCGCGCCGCGCACGGGCAGCTCGGCTGCGCGGTCAATGCGCGTGCAGGCCGCGAGAGCCGCTGGCCTCCGCTGCGGAGGCGACGGCGTCGAAGCGTGTGGTCGTCGCCGGCGCCGGGCCGGGCGGGCTCGAGGCTGCGCGTGTGGCGGCGGAGTCCGGTCACGAGGTCGTCCTCTACGAGCGCGCCGACGTCACCGGCGGGCAGCTGAGGATCGCAGCGGCCGGTCCGACCCGGGCGGAGCTGCTCGACTTCGTCGTCTATGCCGAGCGGGAGCTGGCGCGGCTGGGCGTGGACGTCCGCCTTGGAACGCCCGCGACGCGCGACGCCGTCCTCGCCGAGGAGCCCGACCTTGTCGTCGCAGCGACGGGTGCGGCGCCGCTGTCGCCGGAGTTCCCGCTCGACGCGGACGCACGCGTCGTCACTGTGTGGGATCTGCTCGGGGGCTCGGTGCCCGAGATTCCCGCGCGCGCCGCCGTGCTCGACGACGGCTCCGGCTTCTGGCACGGAGTCAGCGCCGCCGAGTACCTGGCAGAGCGCGGCGCAAGGGTCGAGCTGCTCACTCCCGCGCGGGGGATTGCACTCGCGATTCCGCACGAGAGCGTCGCGGGCCTCCTCGGTCGCCTGGGGCGGAACGACGTGCGCTACCGCACGCTGACCACGGTGACGTCGATGAGCGGATCGACTGTCTCGCTCGCAGATGCCGTCACGGGCGAGCCGTCGGAGCTGGAGGCGGAGCTGCTCGTGGTCAGGACGAGGCTGCGTCCCGACGATGCGCTGCTGCGCGAGCTCGACGGCGAGGTTCCGGCGCTGGTTTCGATCGGCGACTGCTCCTCGGCACGGCGCCTGAGCCATGCCGTCCTCGACGCGAACGCCGCGCTGCGCCAGTTCGACGAAGGCCGGATCGGGAGCGCCGGCATGGTCGTCACGGTCTGAGATGGGTGCGCGCGCCGAGTTCTGGCGCATGGGCGCGACGCCCGTGCCGTCCACGGAGATGGGCCGCTTCGCGCGGGAGTTCGAGGCGAGCGGCTGGGACGGGCTCGCCGTCGGGGAAGCGCACGGTCTGCTTCCGGATCCGTACGTCGTGCTCGCGCTGGCGGCCGCCGCCACCACCACGCTGAAGGTCGGAACGGCAGTGGCGGTGCCGTTGCGCCATCCGCTGCTCGCCGCCGACGCGATGGCGACGCTGCAGGCCGTGTCCGGCGGCCGCGCGTCGTTCTCGATCGGACGCGGCGACGGCGCGATGAAGGTGCTCCAGCAGAAGCCGATGCCGGTGGCGCAGTTCGAGGAGTACCTGCTCCGGCTCCAGGGCTTTCTCCAGCGCGAGGACGTCGAGATCGACGGCGTCGTCTCGACCATGTCGCGGCTCGACGACATCGACCCGTCGCTCGGCGCCGCGAAGCCTCCGCTGAACGTCGCAGCGACGGGACCGCGGACGATCGACGTCGCGGTCCGCCATGCGGACGGTGTCAGCTTCTCGGTCGGCGCCGACGTCGACCGTCTTCGGCAGTCGATCGCGCTCGCGCGCGACGCGTGCCGCGCGGCCGGGCGCGACGCAGGCTCGCTCGCGCTCGGCTGCTATGTGCAGGTCGCGGTCACGGACGAGCGCGACGCGAGCGCGCGCGAGGCGATTCGCGGTCTCGTCGTCACGCACGCACGGTTCTCGGGCTTCGAGGCGACCGCGGCCACCGGCGTCGCGGCCGCCGATCACGGCGAATACCGGCAGGCGGTGGAGACGATGGAGGCGGTGTACCGCTCGACCCGCGGCGGCGTCGATCGCGTCGACGGCGGCCGGCCCGGCGAGATCGACTTCTATCCGCGCGAGGCCGGGGCGGACGAGCTGATCGACCGCTTCGCCGTCGCCGGCCCGGCCGAGTACTGCGCCGAGCGACTGCAGGAGATCGTCGACCTCGGCATCGGCCGCGTGTACATCGGGACACGCGCCGTCGGCGTCGACCTCGACGAGACGAACAGCGAGCGGATCGGGCGAGAAGTGCTCTCGCTGCTGCGCGCATGATCGGACGCGAGGTTCAGCTCGTCGAGTATCCGCGCGGCGAGGTGCGGCCGTCGGACTTCCGCGTGGTCGAGGTCGAGGTGGCCGACGCGGGGCCGGGCGAGGTGGTCGTCCGCAACACCTGGACCTCCGTCGACGCCGCTCTGCGCTTGCGACTGCGGGCGAAGGGGCCGGAGGGGTACTTCGCCGCGTTTCCGCTCGAGCAGCCGATGGACGGGATCTTCACCGTCGGGGACATTGTCGAGTCACTCGCCGACGGGTTCGAGGCGGGCGACACGGTCTGGCATGCGGCGGGCTGGCGCGACTATGCGGTTGTCGCGGCGGGTGTGCCGGCGCTCGGCGGCATCGCAACACTGACGAAGCTCGACCTCGCGGTCGCTCCGCCGCAGGCGTACCTCGGCGTGCTCGGCGGCAACGGGCTCACCGCCTACGCGGGTCTCTTCCGGATCGCCGGCCTCCGCGACGGCGACGTCGTCTGGGTTTCGGCCGCCGCCGGTGCGGTCGGCAGCCTCGTCGGGCAGATGGCGAAGATCCGCGGACACCGTGTGATCGGGAGTGCCGGCTCGGACGAGAAGGTGGCGTACCTGCTCGACGAGCTTGGTTTCGACGCCGCGTTCAACTACAAGTCGGCCCCGCTGCCGGAGCTGCTGCGCGAGGCCGCGCCCGACGGCATCGATGTGTACTTCGACAACGTCGGAGGCGATCACCTCCAGGCGGCGCTCGGCGCGCTGCGAAACGAGGGCCGCGTCGCGATCTGCGGGACGATCTCGGAGTACGACGCGGACGAGCCGCCGCCGGGTCCGAGCAACCTGTTCATGGCGGTGGCGAAGAACCTGACCATTCGCGGCTTCCGGGGCAGCAGCAACGTCGATCTCCTGCCTGAGATGACGCGGGAGGTCGGGACGTGGCTGCGCGAGGGGCGCCTGCGCTACCGCGAGACGATCGTCGACGGGCTCGAGCATGCGCCCGAGGCTCTCGCCGGACTGATGCGCGGCGACAACACCGGCAAGACGCTCGTCCGGATCTAGAACGGCACGCCGTCGAAGGCCGGCGTCCGCGCCGCGAACAGGCGGCGGACGCGTTCCTGATCGTCCAGTTCGACCGCGAACACAAACGTGCCGAGCGGCTCGTCGTAGCGAGTCGTCCAGCCGGAGGCGACCTCCGTTCGGCCGTCGCGAAGTGACTGGGAGATGTGGTGTAGCTGGCCGTCCGGCTCGCGCTGGGCGAGATAGCCGTGGAACTCGTCGAAGCCGCCGGCGAACTCGCTCGCGGCTTCGCCGGTCGACCAGAGCAACGAGAACGTGAAGTCCGGCGCCAGCATCGGGACGATGTCCTCGCCGGCGTCGAGCCTCTCGAAGTACACGGGGAGGAACGTCGCGCTGCTCATGCCGGGACCTCCAGTCGTTGGGCGAGGCTGCGTCCGAGGCTGCGCTCGTGTTCGCGCGAGGTGCCGAACTGGCCGCTGCGGACGACGATTCGGCGGAGGAAGCGGTGCGCCGGATGCTCCGCCGTGAAGGCGATGCCGCCGAAGACCTGCAGCGCGCCGTGGGCGACCTCCTGCGTCGCACGTCCCGCGTACGCCTTCGCGATCGACGCGGTGCGCAGGCTGCCGGGCTCGCGCTCGTCGAGCGCGGCGGCCGCGTAGAGCACGCTCGACCACGAGCTCTCCACCTTCACGTACATGTCGGCAAGCAGGTGGCGGATCGCCTGGAAGCTGCCGATCGTCTGCCCGAACTGGCGGCGCTGCGCCGCGTACGCGCACGCGAGGTCGAGCACGGCTGCCGCGGCTCCGACGGACTCGGCCGCGGCAAGCACGCCCGCAACGGCGGCGAGAGACGCGACCGACGCGTCTGCGACCGGCTCCGCCTCTGCCGAGTCGAAGGCGACGTGCGTCGGCTGCAGCGTCGGGTCGAGCGTCGGCTCCGGCTCGAGCGAGACGCCGGCGCCGGACGGCGCGACGAGCGTGAGGACGGCTCCGTCGGGGCTCGCGGCGGTGACCGCGAGGACGTCGACGGCACCGGCAAACGCGACCGCGCTCTTCTCTCCGTTGATGCGGCCGTTGTCGAAGGAGACCGACGGCTCCGTCGGCGCGAAGCTCCGGCCGGGCTCGCTCAGTCCGAGCGCCGAGCGGCGGTTCCCCGGCAGGACGTATGCGAGCGCGGCGCTGTCGACATACGGCACGGCTGCAAGCCGGCTGCCGAGACCCCAGCAGATCAGCGCGAGCTCGACCGCCCCGAGTCCCTCGTCGCCGCCGACCTCCAGCGCGCCGAACTCCATGAGCTCCCGCCAGAGCTCGTCGTCCGCCCGCGGACCGTGCGAGCATCTCGTCGACCGCTTCCCGCAGCCAGGTCTGCTCCTCTGTCAACGCGAGATCCATGCGTCAGTCCTTGGGCAGGGAGAGAACCCGGTCGGCGATGATCCCGCGCTGGATCTGCTGCGCGCCGCCGTAGACGCTCGCCGCGCGGGAGTAGAGATATCGCTCGTGCCAGAACTCGCCGGCGGCCTCGTCGCCGAGCACGTCGAGCGCCGCCAGGCCGAGCGTCTGCTCGGCCTGGGCCATCAGCAGCTTCACGCCGGAGCTTTCCGGACCGACGGCGCCGCCGTTGAGGAACGACGACATCGTGCGCGTCGCGTGGTGTCGCAGCACCTCGATCTGGATCAGCGCACCGGCGAGCACGGCCTGCGCGCCTTCATCGGCGAGCAGCGGCGCTCCATCGCGCTGCAGGTCGGCGGCGTCCGCAACGAGCCGGTCGAGCCACGTGCGCAGCGTCACCTGTCGCGGCAGCGCCGCGGTGCCGCGCTCGTGCGCCACCACGTGCATGGCGATCTCCCAGCCCTGTCCCGGCCCGCCGAGCATGTTCTCCTTCGGGACGAGGACGTCGTCGAGGAACAGCTCGCAGAACTCGGCGTGCCCCGTGATCTGCTCCATCGGCCGCATCTCGACGCCGGGGGACTCGACGTCGACGATCAGCAGCGAGATGCCCTTGTGCTTCGGCGCGTCTGCATCCGTCCGTGCGAGCACGCCGCACCAGCGGGAGAACTGCCCCCACGAGACCCACGTCTTCTGTCCGTCGATCACGTAGCCGTCGTCCGTCTCGACCGCGACGGTGCGCAGCGAGGCGAGATCCGATCCTGCCTCCGGCTCCGAGAAGCCCTGGCTCCACAGCTCCTCCGCCGACAGGATCGGCGCGACGTAGCGGCGGCGCTGCTCGTCGGTCCCGAACGCGAGAATCGCCGGTCCGAGCACGTCCAGTCCGACGATCGCTACCCGTTCCGGCGCGCCCGCTGCCGCCATCTCCTGGTCGACGACGATCTGCTCGACCGTGGGGCGGCCGCCGCCGCCGAACTCCGCCGGCCACGCGCGGCCGACGTAGCCGGCCTCGTGGCAGCGCGCCTGCCAGCGGCGGAGGTAGGCGATCCGGTCGTCGAGGTCGTGCGGGAGCTCCGCCGGATCGGGGCAGTGTTCGGCGAGGAACTCGCGCACCTCGTCGCGCAGCGCGCGCTCCTCCGGTTCGAGTGCGAGCTTCATCAGAGGATCTCTGCGGCGACCACGGAATCCGCGTCGACGATGCCGCGGCAGCGCGCCCGAATCGTCTCGTTGTAGTCGGGATGGGTGAGGATCCAGAAGCGGTTGTCGCGGATCGCGTCGACCACCTGCGCCGCGACGTCCCCGGCCGGGGTGCGCGGAAGCTCGGTGACGAGCGGAACGTCGCGGCTGCCGGCAGGACGCAGGGCGCTGCTGTTCTCCCGCAGGGAGCTGAGCACCGGACCGGGGCAGAGGACCGAGACGCCGATCGGCACGTCCTGCGCTCGAAGGTCGTGCTCGAGGCACTCGGACAGGCCGACGACCGCGTACTTCGCCGCCGTGTACGGCGCGAGGCCGGGGAAGGCGATCAGACCGCCGAGCGACGCCGTGTTCACGACGTGCCCGCGCTCGCCCCGCTCGACCATCCCGGGGACGAACGCCTCGATTCCGTGTACGACGCCGCCGAGGTTGACGCCGAGCACCCACGTCCACTCCTCGCGCGTGAACTCCCAGGTCACACCGGGGAGCTGCACGCCGGCGTTGTTGCACAGCACGTGGACTGCGCCGAAGCGGTCGACGACCCGCGCCTCGAGCGCGTCGACCTCGTCCCACTTCATCACGTCGGTCGCAACGGCGAGCACCTCGGCGCCGGTGTCCGCGACGAGCCGTTCCGCCGCGGCTTCGAGCGCAGCCGGATCGACGTCGGCCATCGCGACCCGCATGCTCTCCGCGGCGAACGCCTCGCACAACGCGTAACCGATCCCGCTCGCGGCGCCGGTGACGACGGCCACCTTGCCATCGAGCCGATCCATTACAGCTTCTTGAAGATGTCGGAGCCACCGGCGAGCATCGCGATGGCCACACCCGCCCCGGTGACGGCGACCATGACGAGCGCGGTAGCCGCGACCGCCGGGTACAGGCCGTTGCCGTAGTAGTTGTAGAGCACGGTGCCCATCACGTTCTGCGTCGGCGAGCGCACGAGCAGCGACGCGGCGAACTCGTTGGCGAGGAGGATGAACATGAGGGCCGCGGCGCCCGCGAACGTCGCCCGCATCAGCGGCGCCATGATCGTCAGGTGCGTGCGCAGGACGCCGGCGCCCGACACGCGCGAGGCCTCCTGGTACGAGTCTCCGAGCGCGACCATCCCGGACAGCTGCATGCGCGCCGAGAACGGGACCATCAGCGTGATGTACACGAGCACGATCACCCAGTTCGTTCCGTAGAGGACTATCGGCCCACGGGTGTACGCGAACAGGAAGCCGACGCCGAAGATGACCGCGGGAATGCTCAGCGGCATCGCCACGATCAGGTCGAGCAGCGGCCGCAGCACCGGATACTCGTCGCGGCGGCGGAGGACCGTCGCACCGAGGTAGCCGAGCGGAAGCGTGATCGCGACGGCGATCACCGACGCGATCAGGCTCGTCTTGATCGCCGTGAGGATGGCGCCGTCGTGGAAGATCTGGTGGAACGCGTTCAGCGTGAACTGGCTCGGGTGCAGCGTCCCGGACCAGTACGGGGAGAGCGCCACGAGCGCGAGTCCGATGATCGGCAGCAGCGTCGCGACGATGCCGTAGAGGACGATTCCCACGGCGCCGATCTTGGAGCTCTTGGCCGAGGTCCGGAACGACTTGCCGCCGTGCGTGACGAATCGTCCGATGTCGCCAAGCAGGAACTTGTTCAGAACGAGGACGGTCACACCGAAGATGAGCAGCGGCGAGCCGAGCGCGGCGGCGACGTCGTACTGCGCGGGCGTCTGCTGGGTGGCAAAGTACATCTGCGTCGTGAGCACCGTGATGTTGTTGTTCGCCCCGAGGATCAACGGCGCGGTGAACTGTCCGAGTGCGAGGAGGAGGGCCACGCCGGAGCCGTAGATCAGCGCCGGCCGCAGCAGCGGCAGCGTGACGCGGAAGAACACGCCCGCCTTCGACGATCCCGCCACCTCCGCCGCCTCGAGCAGCTCCCCGTTGATGTTCTCGAAGCCGGCGCTGACGAACAGGTAGATGAACGAGGTGAGCGCGAGACCGGTGACGATGACGATCCACGGCAGCGTGTAGATGTCGACCGGGCCCGAGTACTGGTGCCACCAGGGCAGATGCCGCAACAGCGCGTTGAGGTACCCCGGATGCGGCGAGAAGAGGAACGACCAGCCGAGAACGGCCGCGATCGCGGGGACGACGATGGGGAGGATGGGCAGGATCTTGAGCAGGCGCAGCCGGGGAGAGAGCGTGCTCGCGGCCCACGCGAGCGCCGTCCCGAGGACGAGCGCGATCGCGAGCGACCCGAGTGCGAGCTCGACCGTCCTCCAGATCACTCCCCAGATCCCGGGCTCCCGGAACGCCTCGCCGTAGGCGCGGGCGCCGTGCGAGAACGCGAGCACCTCGAGCCGGACGAGGGGCAGGACGATCAGATACGCGAGGAAGCCGATGAAGACGATCAGGCCGATCCGCGGCGCGATGTAGCCGACGGTGAGATGCCTGCGGTGAGGCGCAGCGATCTTGACGGCCGGTGCCGTGATCTCAGACACCGACGATGCTCTCGGGACTCCGGGTTGTGCGCTCGGCGACGATGCGCGCATGGTTCTGGTCGAAGAACGTCGTGTCGGTGGAGCGGAAGAAGGCGTTGACCTGCTCGCCCGCGTTGAGGCTCCGGATCCAGCTGCCGCGCTTGCCTGCGGGCATGCGGCTGTGCAGGCGCGTACCCCCGACCGTGAGGAGCACGTCCATCCACCGACCGCCGAACTCGGAGTCGGCGACGATCGCGGTGAACGAGATCGTGTCGGGCGCGGCCGGCGTGCCGGGCTTCGCGAGCTGCAGGTCCTCGGGCCGCGCGCGCGCCGTGAGCGAGTCGAAGGCGCGCTCGTCGAAGCCGAGGTCGGCCTTCACCGGCTCCGTGTCGTGCATCCAGCCGCCCTCCTGCCGCTCGAGCGTGAGCCGGTTCTCCATGCCGATGAAGCCGGCCACGTACTCGGTGGCGGGCTCCTCGAAGACCTCCTCCGGACGCCCGAGCTGCTCGATCTTGCCGGCGCGCATGATCGCGAGCCGGTCGCCTAGCGCAAGCGCCTCGCTCTGATCGTGGGTGACGTAGACGGCGGTGAAGTGAAGACGCTGGTGCAGCTCATGGATCTCGCTGCGCACCTGGTCGCGCAGCCGCGCGTCGAGATTGCTCAGTGGTTCGTCGAAGAGCACGAGATCCGGCCGCGCGACGAGCCCGCGTGAGAGCGCGACACGCTGCTGCTGTCCGCCGCTCAGCTGACCGGGGTAGCGGTCGAGCAGGGCGCTGCAATCGACGAGCTCGGCGACCTCCTCGATCCACTCCGTTGCGGTGGCCTTCTTGATCCGCCGCGCCTTGAGGGGGTACCCGATGTTCTGACGGACGGTCATGTGGGGCCACAGCGCGTACGACTGGAAGACCATGCCGATGTTGCGCTTGTTCGGCGGCACGTTCGTCCCGCGCGCCGCGTCGAAGACGGTCCTGTCGCCGAAGGCGATGTTGCCCTCGTCGGCGGATTCGAGGCCGGCGATGCAGCGCAGTGTCGTGGTCTTGCCGCATCCGCTCGGGCCGAGGAGGACGAGGAACTCTCCGGGCTCGATCTCGATGTCGAGGCTGTCGACCGCGGTCGTCGGGACCTTGCCTCCGAACCGCTTCGACAGTCCTTTGATGCTCAGGTTTGCCACGACGTCTGCTTTCGGTTCGGAATCTGCGGGAGCGGACGCCGGTGCGTCCGCTCCCGCATGATCTGGAGGTCAGCCTATTAGTGGGTGAAGAGCGACACCCAAAGGGCGTTGAATGCGCTCACCTTCGCGGGTGTGAAGTCGTTCAGATGCTGCACCCGCGGCTTCGAGTAGAAGGTGTTCGGGATGTTCGGGTAGATGGCGCCCGCGGTGGCCGAGACGGTGGCCTGGCCCTCGGGCGACTCCATGTAGTTGGCGAGCAGCTGTGCCGCCGCCGGATGCGGAGCCTGCTTCAGGATCATCCCGAAGTACGGCGCGTTCCAGTTATCCGGGAGGACCTTGAAGTCGATCGGCGCCCCCGATGCTTTGAGCGTGAGCGCGGTCCCTGCGGCGACGGGCGCGCCGATGATCTCGCCGGAGGCCACGGCCTGCGTCATCGGCAGGGTCGAGGTGTAGATCTTCGGATTCTGCGCCGCGAGCTTCTGGAGGATGCCCTTCCCCCACTTCGCCTCGGCCCAGAGGTACCAGTCCATGAAGGACGACGAGACGCGCGGGTCGGGGACGCCGATCTTGCCGCCGGAGAACGCCGACGACGTGAACGTCGGAACGCCGGTGACCTGCCCCGTGAAAGCCTGCGTGTTCCAGGCCTCGCCGAGGACGGCCTCACCGCTGATCCACGCCTTGCCGAACATGTACGTCTTGCGATTGAAGTTCTTGCTGAAGAAGCTCGGGCCGACCGCGTCGGCGACCCAACCGTGCTGGAGCGCGCCGTAGATGTACGGCTTCGCCGTCGCCACCCAGATGTCCGCAACCGCCTTGCCGGTCGACTCCTCGGCGTTGATCTGAGCGAGGATGGCATTGTCGACGTTGCGGTTGACCGTGACCGTGATCCCGTACTTCGCCTTGAACGCCGCCGCCATGTTCGCGTACGACGTCGGATTCGACACGGTGTAGATCGTGACGCTGCCTTCCTGCTGGGCCTTCGCGATCAGGGCTTTCCACTGTGCCGCGGTTGCGGGTTTCGGGCCGGTCGTCGATGCGTGCCGTGAGGACGCGGACGCCGTGCCGGCGATGGCAGCGACGAGGGCGACGACGAGAGCACCGATCACGACGCCCCGGCGACGCCGAAGGCTCGGACCTCCTACCACCGGATTCCTCCTTGCTCGGACTCGCCGCGCGCTTCCGCGGTCGCAGTCGTTACAGATGATGCGGGTCTTGATCCGCAGTGGGGTCTCGATAGAGACGCTTCCGGAACGCAGATGTTGCCCAGCACGTCCATGTCCTCCCGATCGCACCCGCCAACTAGGTAAACTGACTTCAGGTGCGTAAGGTTGTACCCGATCTCGCTTCAGTTTGCAAGTCCCTGTTTCTCGAGGCCTCAGCGACAATTGACAGGACAGGGAACGGTGGCTTAGTCTAAGCGACTTCAATTCGATCTTGATGTGTTTCTGCGCCGACGACGCAGGGCACTCGAAGGAGGCGAAGAGCCGTGTCCTCGGATCAGACGTCGTTCGATCTCCTCGTCCTCGGCGGAGGCATGGCCGGCCTTTCGGCCGCGGCGTGGTCGGTGCGCCGGGGGCGCTCGGTGCTGCTTGTGGAGAAGGGCGAGCTGGGCGGAAGCGCGCTCCACGCCGGCTTCATCTGGACGGCGCCGTCGGTCGACGCGCTCCGCGAGGCCATCCCCGACGGCGACCCGGTGCTCGCCGAGCGGCTGATCGACGACTTCGAGCCGGCGGTGGAGTGGGTGCGCTCCCTCGGCGTCGAGGTTCAGCCCGCCGTCACGGTGCTCCGCTTCGGCCGGGGCCACCAGACGGTGATCCCCAACTACCTGCGTGCGTGCGAGCTGATCATCCGCGACGACCCGAGCTCGGAGATCCTCATGTCGGGCGAGGCGCGTGAGCTGCTCTTCGAGGACGGCGCCGTGGTCGGCGCGGAGATCGCGCTTCCGTCGGGCGAGACCCGGACGGTCCAGGCCGCGGCGACGGTCCTCGCCACCGGCGGGTATTCGGCGAACCCCGAGCTGCGGACGACCCTGATCCACCCGAACGCGCGGGACATCCCGCTGCGCGGGAATCCCTACAGCCGCGGAGAGGGTCTCCGGCTCGGTCTCGCCGCGGGCGGGCGGTTCGGCGCCGACGACGCGGGGTTCTACGGCCACCTGCTCCCGGCCGGCATCACGCTGAGGGAGCACGAGGACTTTCCGGCGCTGACGCTGTTCCACAGCGAGCACGGCATTCTGCTGAACCTCGAGTGCCGCCGCTTCGTTGACGAGACCGTGGGCGACCACCTGACGACCATGGCGCTGCTGAAGCAGCCGGAGGCGCGTGGGCTGCTCATCTCCGACGCTCGGATTCGCGAGGAGTGGATGTTGCGCGAGTACGTCGAAGGGATCCGTCCCGTCGACACCTTCGACGTCGTCTACCAGCGCGGCGCACGCTGCGCGATCGCGCACGACCTCGACGAGCTGCTGCATGTCCCGCCGGAGTGGGGCTACGACGGCGAGCGCGTGCGCGACGCGGTCGTCGAGTTCAACCGTGCGTGCGTCGAGGGGTCGCTCGACCCTGCGCGGCGGTTCGACGCGGTGCCGATCCAGGATCCGCCCTTCTACGTGATCGAGGCGAGGCCCGCGATCACGTTCACGTTCGGTGGACTGATCGTCGACGACGAGGCTCGGGTGCTCGACGAACACAGCCGGCCTATCCCGGGCCTGCACGCCGCAGGAGCCGACGCTGGCGGCCTGTACGTCCGCGCCTACGCGGGTGGGATCGCGGCCGCTCTCACCTTCGGGCTTCGCGCAGCCCGGACGGCGCTCGAGGCCGGCGTAGCGGTCGGAACCTGATTACGACCAGACGACGGCGGCGTCGAGCGCTTCGACGGACGAGCCGTCGACGCGGAGCGGGTTGATCTCGATCGAGGCGAGCCGTGGGCCGAGCCGCTCGGCGAGGCGGGCAAACGCGGCGATCGTCTCGACGAGACGTTCGACGTCCGACGCCGGCATGCCGCGGACGCCGTCCAGCAGCGCCCTGCCGCGAAGCTCGTCGAGCATCTCGCGCACGTCGCGCTCGTCCACCGGCAGCAGTCGGAGACTCGTGTCGTCGGCGACGTGCACCCACACGCCGCCGAGGCCGACTGCGAGGGTCAGGCCCCAGTGCGCGTCGCGAACCGCTCCTACGATCAGCTCCAGCCCGCCGCGGCGCATCGGCGCGACGAGAGCGCCGTCCACGTGTGCGCCTTCGACGTGCGCGCCGGCGGCGATCACCCGGTCGAACGCCTCGCCTACGGCGTCGTCGGTCCTCAGGTCGAGCGCAACGCCCCCGACGTCGCTCTTGTGCAGGATCTCCGGGGACACGACCTTGAGCACGACCGCGCCTCCGAGCTCGCGCGCAGCTGCGACTGCCTCCTCCCGTGTTACGGCGAGCCGCCACGGGACGACGGGGATGCCGTTCTCGGCGAGCAGCTCGAGGCTGCGCGTCTCCGACCACTGAGTGCCGGCGTCGTCGACCGTGAGTTCGTCCGCGACGGGCTTCGCCGTGCGCCCGCGGCGGAGCCATGAGGACCAGCGGATCGCGCCGCCGACGGCGTCGACGGTGTCGCGGAGGCCGGTCATCGCGTGCGGAACGCCGATCTCCTCCAGCGCTCCGGCGGTGAAGGGATCGATGTCGCGCACGGTCTGGTCGACGAGGAGCCCGCGGCTTCCGGCGGCGCGCAACCCCGACGCGATCACCTCGATCGTCGGCCGGTAGCGCGCGCGCTCCTCGGTCGGAAGCACGTGAATCGCGGCGAGAACCGCGACCGACGGATCGTCGGCGAACGCGGCGAGCGCGTCGGCGAAGATCTGCGGGTTCGCGGATGCCGCTCCGGTGATGTCGAGCGGGTTGCGCAGGGTGCCGTACGAGGCGAGGACACTCGCGAGGCGCGCACGTGTCGTCTCTGCGAGCGGTTCGAGCGGAACGCCGGCGACCTCGGCGCGGTCGGCGATGATGTCGCACGCGCCGCCGGAGATCGAGACGACTCCGAGCCCGCCGGCCGGCAGCGGGCCGGTGCGGGCGAGCAGTCCGGCTGTCATCGCCAGCTGCTCGATCGAGTCGACGCGGACGATGCCGAGTTGTCGCAGCGCGGCGTCGACGAGGCGATCGTCGCCGACGAGCGCGCCGGTGTGCGTCAGCGCGATCTCGGCGGCGAGGGCGCTCGTCCCGACCTTCAGCATCACGATCGGCTTGGCGAGCTCGGCGGCGCGTTCCGCGAGCAGCCGGAGTCGGCCGACGTCGCGAATCGATTCGAGGAACATGGCGAGCGTGCGCACGCGATCGTCTTCGAGCACGGCCGCGGCCATGTCGATCGTGTCGACCATCGCCTCGTTGCCGGTCGAGATCACGTGGCTGAGTCCGATGTTCTGCGCGCCCGCGAACGCTGCGATCGCGTAGGCCGTTGCGCCGCTCTGGGAGACGACTGCGACGCCGCCGGGCACCACCGGCATCAGCTGCCCCGACCAGGCCGGCGCACGGTCGACGACGTTGACGAACCCGAGGCAGTTCGGGCCGAGACACAGCAGGTCCAGCTCGCGGCAGCGTTCGACGAGCTCCTCCTGCGCGCGCAGGCCCTCGAGACCTGTCTCGCCGAAGCCGGCGGCGAGCACGACGACGGAGCGGACGCCCGCCGCCGCCGCGTCGGCCAGCGCGGCCGGCAGCCCCGACGCGCCGACGAGCATGAGGGCGAGGTCGACGGGCTCGCCGATCTCGGCACAGCTCGTGAACGCTGGACGGCCGTGCACCTCGCCGCCGTTCCGATTCACCAGGTGCAGCGCGCCTGCGAAGCCGATCTTCTCGTAGTTCGCGAACGATCCGCCGGACCAGCCAGACCTGTCGGAGGCGCCGACGAGCGCGATGCTCTTCGGCGACAGCAGCTCACGAACGCGAGCCGCGACGTCCGGTGGGGTCTCGGCTACCGCCCCGTCCACTCGGGCTTCCGCTTCTCCGAGAACGCCTTCGGGCCCTCGACGTAGTCCGCTGACGCGAGCAGCCGTGCCACCCGTGGCACGTCCCGCTCGAGTGCGTCGTCGACGCTGTACTGCAGTCCGTCGAAGAGCGGCTTCCTTCGTCAGGCGCAGCGAGTTCGGCGAGCACTCGAGGATCTCCGCCGCCCAGCGCTCCGCCGCCGGCATCAGCTCCGCGAGCGGCACGACCTCGTTGACGAGGCCGATCCGGTACGCCTCGTCCGCGCCGATCAGCCGGCCCGTCATGAGCAGCCCCATCGCCTGCTTGAACGGGATCTGGCGCGCCAGCCTGTGGATGCCCCCGGCGCCGGCCATCAGGCCGACGCGTGCCTCTGGCAGGCCGAAACGCGCGTGATCCGCTGCGATGATGATGTCGCAGGCGAGGGCCATCTCCAGACCGCCGCCGACGGCGACGCCGTTGACGGCTGCGATCATCGGCTTCGGGCAGTCGAAGTCGCGGGTGATCCGCCCGAACGGCGGTCGCGCGCGGCCCTGGACGTCGCTGCCGTCGGCTGTGCGCTCGGCGGTCGACCTTCAGGTCGTTGCCGGCGCAGAACGCCCGCTCGCCGGCGCCGGTCAGGATCGCGACCCAGGCCTCGGGATCGTCGCGGAAGTCCTCCCAGATCTCCTTCAGCTCGAGATGCGCCTCGAGGTGGAGCGCGTTCATCACCTGCGGCCGGTTCAGCGTGATCGTCGCGATCCGGTCGTGCTTCTCGTAGGTGACGAACTCGTAGCTCATGTCGCCGGCCTGAACCGCGGGACGACGACGTCGTCGGAGACGGCGTCGAACACGACCTCGAGCGGCATGCCGATCTCGAGCTCGCCGGAATCCGCGCCGACGATACTCGTGTTGAAGCGGACGCCCTCCGGCGTCTCCACGGTGGCGACCACGTACGGCTCGTCGAAGCCGGGATAGCGCTGGTGCACGACGGCGAAGCTGTAGAGCACGGCGCGCCCGCCGGCCGGCGCCCACTCGACGTCGGCGGAGAAGCACTCGACGCAGCGGGCCTTCACCGGCCACATGAACGCGCCGCACGAATTGCAGCGCTGGAGCATGAGCTCGCCCCGCGCCGCCCCCTCGAAGAAGGGCGCGCTGGCCTCGTCCGGTACCGGGACCGGACGCAACGACTCCACGTTCGCGTCAGGCTGCATGCTTGCTCAGGATCGTCGTGGAGTGGTAGTTGAGCACGCCGCCGTTGCCGCTGGCGAGCACGATGTCGTTCTTCTCGACCTGCCGCTCGCCCGCCTGCCCGCGCGCCTGGATCACGGCTTCCGACAGCGGCGTGAAGCCCCACATGTAGTAGGACGAGAGCTGCCCGCCGCCCGTGTTCGTCGGAAGCGAGCCGCCGGGGCCGAGCTTGCCGTCCTCGACGAATGCTCCGCCCTCGCCCTTCTCGCAGTAGCCGTAGTCCTCGAGCGTGACGAGGACGGTGTACGTGTAGCAGTCGTACAGCTCGAGCACGTCGACGTCGTCGCGGGTGATGCCGGCCAGCGAGAACGCGAGCTCGCCGGCCCGCTTGGCGCCCGTGTTGATCCCCGGATCGCGGCCGCTCCGCTGGTTGTCTCCCGGCGCGGCCTGCGCGGCGGCCCTGATGTAGACGGGCGGCTGCCGCAGCTCCTTGGCGCGTTCGGCCGTGGTCATGATCACCGCGACCGCGCCGTTCGAGACGAGACAGCAGTCGAAGAGGTGAAAGGGATCGACGACGAGGCGCGAGCTCTGGTGGTCCGCGAGCGTCATCGGCTTCGTCATCTGTGCGCGCGGATTCATCAGCGCCCACTTGCGCTGCGCGACGGCGATTGCGCCGAGCTGCTCGCTCGTCGTTCCGTACAGGTGCATGTGCCTGCGCGCGGCGAGTGCGTAGGGCGGGTTCCCACCGAACTCTCCGTACGCCCCGCGAAGGCCGTTCATTCCGTTCCAGGCGCCGCGGCGCGCATACGCTGCGGCGGCGGTGACGTTCTCCTGGAGCGGCGCGTCGGCGTAGAGGAGCACGACGTGACTCACCACGCCCGCGTCGAGCGCGAGAGCGGCGTACTGCACCATCGCGCCGGAGGTCGAGCCCGCGGCGCTCATCACGTTCAGCATCGTCAGGTCTTCGAAGCCGAGCGCCATCTGCAGGCGCGGGTCCATGTCGACGTTGCCGTTGCCGTTGATCAGCAGGCCGTCGATGTCGGACTTGCGGAGTCCTGCGTCGTCGAGCGCGAGAGCGACGGCTTCGGCGGCGAAGTCGGCGGCGCTCCTGCCGTAGATCTTGCCCATCTCGGTGACGCCGAGCCCGACCACGGCGGCGTTGGGCTTCCATCTCGACGGCTTGCTGTTCATGGCTAGGCGGCCTCCGCCAGCCAGCGTGCTGCGACCTCGGGGTCGCAGCCGAGGACGTCGAGCTGCCGGTCGACGTAGAAGCGGGCGACGTCGTCGAGCTGGAGCGAGCCGCCCGGGCGGTACCACACCCAGACGCTGTTGTAGAGGCCGATCACCGCCCGGGTGAGCAGTTGCGGCGAGCGCTCCGGCAGCAGTCCCTGCTCCATGCCGCGCGCGAGGAACATCCCCCAGGCGAACTCGAGGTCGCGCTTGTTGGCGCGTGCGCTCGCGCGCGCCGCCTCCTCGCGCGGAAGCGAGGCGTGCACGTTCACGCGCCCGTGCTCGGCCGTCAGCACGCGCAGCCGCAGCACCTCCCACTCCGTCAGCTCGAACCCGCCGCGCAGCACCGCCACGAGCCCGGCGCCCCAGTCGTCATGCTCGGCGACGCGGCGGTCGAACTGCTCTCGGAAGTCGGCGACCGCTTTGGCGATGATCTCGAACAGACAGTGCTGTTTCGACTCGAAGTAGTGGTAGAGCGCGGTCGATCCGATGCCGACCGACTCCGCCACGTCGGCCCACTTCGTCTCCTCGTAACCGTGACGGCCGAACTGCTCTGCCGCGACCTCGAGGATCTGCGCCCGCTTGACACCGGGCTTGGGCCTTGGCGAAGTGCGCCTCGCGTCGCTCACGCCCTCACCGCCGGATCGGAGTCCAGCGCCGTCTGCGCGAGAGCCGCGAGCCGCCCCACCGCCGGCTGGAGCGCGCCTGCGCCGGAGCCGTTGCCGGGATCGTTGAGCCAGCGGCGGTAGACGCCCTCGACGATGATCGCCACCTTCCAGTAGGCGAACGCGATCCAGTAGCCGAGCTCGGCGAGGTCGCGCCCCGACGCGCGCCCGTACTCGGCGGCGAGCTCTTCACCGCTCGGGAATCCGGCGACGGCGGTCACGGACTCCCGGAACAACGCGCCTGGCTGTCCGGCGGCGGCGCCGAGCTCGTTCCAGTAGGCCACGAGCAGGCCGACGTCGGCGAGCGGGTCGCCGACGGTGCAGAGCTCCCAGTCGAGCACGGCCAGCACCTCGCCGTCCTGGGAGAGGACGGCGTTGTCGAGCCGGTAGTCGCCGTGCACGAGCACGGACTCGGGCTCCTCCGGCATGCGCGCCGCGAGCTGCTCGGCCACCTCGTCGATCGCCGGCAGCTCGGCGGTCTTCGAGGCGTGCCACTGGCGGGTCCAGCGCCGGAGCTGGCGGCTGGCCAGGCTCTCCGGCCGCTTGAAGTCTCCGAGCCCGGCCGCGTCGAGGTCGACGGCCTGCAGCTCCGTCAGCGTCTGCACGAGAGAGCGCGCGGCGGCCGTGCGCGCCTCCGGAGAGAGGCGCTCGGCCGTCTCGACCTTCGTGACGATCAGGCCGTCGACGTGCTCCATCACGTAGAACGGCGCCCCCGTCACCTCCGCGTCCTCGCAGTACGCGAGCGTTCGCGGCACGCGAGCGCCGGCGGACGCGAGGCCGCTGAGGATGCGGTGCTCTCGCTCCATGTCGTGCGCCGAGGCGAGGATCTCGCCGAGCGGCGGGCGGCGCAGCACCATCGCGTGGCCCGCGGCGTCGTCGACGCGGAAGGTCAAGTTCGACTGGCCCTCGCCGACGCGCGTGAACCGGAGCGGAGGCTCGAGCTCCGGCAGCCGCTCGGTCAGCCATGGCGTCAGGCGCGCGAGGTCGATGCCGCGCGGAGCACCGTCGCCGCTCATCGGATCGTCCATCCGCCGTCGATCGTCAGCACCTGGCCCGTGCAGTAGGACGACGCGTCTGACGCGAGGAAGAGGAGCGCGCCGTCCAGCTCGTCGACTTTCCCCGGCCGGCCCAGGGGACACTGTCGCTCGAACCAGCGCACCGACCGCTCGTCTGCCAAGAGCTCGGCGGTCATCTCGCTCGGGAACCAGCCTGGTGCGATCGCGTTCACCCGCACGCCGTCCGGCGCCCACTGCGCTGCCAGCTCGCGGGTGAGGCCGTTCACGGCGCTCTTGGATGCGACGTAGCCGGCGTCCGGGACGGGCGCGGCGGCGACGGAGCCGAACATGGAGCCGATGTTGACGACGGAGCCGCTGCCCTGCCCGCGCATCGGAGCGGCGACGGCCTGCGAGACGGCGAAGAGCGCCTCGAGGTTCACGCGCAGCACCGCGCGAAAGCCGTCGAGCGTCGCCTGGCGATCCGGTCCTCCGGACGAGATGCCCGCGTTGTTCACGCATACGTCGACGCGCCCGAACCGCTCGAGGGTCTCGCCGACCAGGCGGGCCGGTCCGTCCTCGGCGGTCACGTCGCAGGAGACGGGGTGGATGGACGGATTCGCTGCGGCGAGCTCCTCGAGGCGGTCGATCCTGCGCGCTGCGGCGACGACGTTCGCGCCTGCCTCGGCCAGGACGACGGCGAAGCGGGCGCCGAGACCGCTCGACGCGCCGGTGACGACGGCCGTGCGGCCGTCGAGGGAGAAGCCCGTTCCGCTCATGGACAGACCTTCATGAAGTGAATACAGTTTAGTAGATGAATCACGACCGTCCAGTCTTGATTCACGGGCATCTGCCGTGCTAGTTTAAACAACTTCAGTTCAACAAGAGGGAGGAAGCGTCAATGGCCGGTGCAGTCGAAGTCGAGCCGATCCAGTACGAGGTCGACGGGCACGTCGCGCGAATCTGGCTCAATCGGCCGCACAAGCGCAATTCGGTGAGCCAGCAGCTCCTCCAGGAGCTCGACGACGCTGTCCGGCGCGCCGAGGCCGACGACGATGTCCGCGTGATGGTCTTCCGCGGCCGTGAGGGAACCTTCTGCTCGGGCTTCGACCTGGACGAGCTCCAGAACGACTTCATCGGGAATACGTACGCGCTGGAGATCGCGCAGCGCTCTGCCCGCATCCTCGACTCGATCTTCAACTCGCGCAAGCCGTCCGTCTGCGTGCTCGAGGGGCATACCACCGCGGGTGGGTTCGAGATCATGATCAACTGCGACTTCGCCATCGCGGCGGAGGATGCGCTGATCGGCGACTTCCACATGCGTCGCGCGCTGTTCGGCGGCGCCGGCCCGATCTACCGGCTGCCGCGGATCCTCGGCGAGCGCAAGGCGAAGGAGCTGATGCTGTCCGGCAAGCTGCTCACCGGTATCGAGGCGAAGGAATGGGGCCTCGTCAACGACTGCGCTCCCGCCGACGAGCTGGACGAGTGCGTCGACACGTTCGTCGCTCAGTTCACCGACAAGAGCCCGTTCCAGATGGCGATCACGAAGATGACGCTGAACAAGAGCCTCGACTCCGACACCGCGACGCTGATGGTGATGGAGCGGCTTGCCGTCGGCGTCACGCTCAACTCGAACGACGCGGCCGAAGGCGTGGCAGCGTTCCTCGAGAAGCGCGACCCGGTCTGGACCGGGACCTAGCTCTTCGCGAACTTCGCGTCTGCGAGATCGGGCGGGCACCCGAGCATCGCGAGCTGTCGGCCGACGAAGAAGCGGGCGACGTCCTGCAGCTCGAGCGTGCCGCCCGGCCGGTACCAGTGCCAGACGCTGTTGGAGAGTCCGAGCAGCGCACGAGACAGGAGCTGCGGGTCGTTCTCGGGCAGATGTCCCTGCTGCATGCCCCGGGCGAGGAAGGTGCCCCAGGCGAACTCGAGATCGCGGGTACGCGTCCGCGCGATCTCGCGCGCCGCTTCCTCGCGCGGTGCGGTGCGATGGATTGCGATCAGGCCTTGCTCCGCCATCAGGACGCGGTTGCGGAGCACCTCCTGCTCGGTGAGGTTGAACGCGTCGACGAGCAGCTCGACGAGCGCATCGTTCCAGTCTTCGTTTGCAGCCGTGATCCGGTCGAAGCGCGCCTGAAAGTCGGCGACGGTCTGGCCCATGATCTCGTACAGGCAGTGCTGCTTCGACTCGAAGTAGTGGTAGAGCGCGGTCGGTCCGATTCCGACCGCGGACGCGACGTCGGCCCACTTTGCGTCCTCGTAGCCGTAGCGGCCGAAGGCGTCGATCGCGACGTCGAGGATCTGTTCACGCTTGACGCCGGGCTTCGCCCGGGGTCTCCTCGTCGTCTTTGCCTGTGCCACCTGGTCCCGCTCCTTGTTCGAGAAGTCAGTTCATTTCTACAGTACGCGGCGGACCGACCGGCCAGGAGCGCTGCAGCGACTCCAGCAGCTCCCGCGCACCGTCGGCGGGCGGCCGGTGCCGGAGCGCGGACGACAGCACCTCGATGCTGACGACGCCGTCGTACCCCATGGCCGCGAGTGCATCGGCGAACGCGGCGAGCGGGAACGTGCCCGACCCGGGCGGTAGCCGTCGAAAGCGGCTCTCGAAGATGAGCTCGTGTTCCATCGCCGGCGCGTCATTGACGTGGACGAGCGCGATCTGATCCGCGTCGAGCGATCGGAGCAGCTGCCAGGGCACGCCGCTGCGGAAGAAGTGCCACGTGTCGACGAGCAGCCCGCAGCGTTCCCACCCGACGGCGGCGCAGACGTCGATCGCGTCGGACAGTGTGCGCAGGCCGCCGTAGGGGGCGAACTCGAGCGCGATGCGGAGGCCGGCCTCGTCCAGTACGTCCGCCGCCGTGCGCAGGTCGGCGAGCGCCTCCTCCGGCGTCGGCGTGTACAACGCCGCGATGCAGAGGCCGGCGCCGGTCGCCGACGCGAGCGCAGCGAGCGCTTCGGCCTGCGCGCGAACGTCGCCCACGCCAACGCGCAGGACGCCGACATCTGTGCAGGCGAGGCCGTGCGACCGCAGCAATGCGGCGACCTGCTCCGGGTCTGCTCCGGCGACGGTGAGATCGTCGAGGCCGACGTCGCGAAACCCCGCGGCCGCTGCGGCGACGAGCACGTCGTCGAGCGGCCAGGTCGGGACCATCTCGCCGTCCGGGACGTCCTCGTCGCCGGAATAGCGGATCCAGTTCAGCGTCGGCAGGGAGAGCCGTGTCGTGGTCAGGCCCAGTCCTTCTTGCCCTCGTAGAGACTCTTCCCGTACTCGGAAGACTGGTCGCCGCCGCCTGCGAGGCTCCACTGCGCGCCGCCGTCCACTGCGAGGACGGAGCCGGTGGTGAAGCTCGACGCGTCGCTGGCGAAGTAGAGCACCGCGGAGGCGAGCTCTTCCGGTGCGCCGGCGCGGCGCAGCGGGAATGTGCGCGCGCGCTCGGCGAACGCCTCGTGGTTCCACTCGCGGGAGATGTCCGTGAGGAACGGTCCCGGCATGACGGCGTTCACGCGCACCTTCGGGCCGAACGTGTCGGCGAAGCCGAGTGTCAAGGCGTTCAGCCCCGCCTTCGCCGCGGCGTACACGAGGATGTCGTGCGTCGGCCGGACGGCGCCGATCGAGGTGATGTTGACGATCGAGCCGCCGTCGCCCGCGGCCATGCGCGAGCCGACGAGAGCGGTCAGCCGGAACGGCCCCTTCAGGTTCACCGCGATCACCTTGTCCCACAGTTCCTCGCTGACGCTCTGCGCATCCGGATACGTCGGTGCGATGCCTGCGTTGTTGACGAGGATGTCGATGCGGCCGAACTCCGCGTACGCCGCGTCGACGAGGTCGTCGATCTCGTTCCAGTGACCGACGTGGCAGGCGCGCGCGAGCGCGCGGCGACCGAAGCTGCGTGCCTCCTCCGCCGCCTCGTCGCAGGCCTCCTGCTTCCTGCTCGAGACGACGACGTCCGCGCCTGCCTGCGCGAGCGTCTGGATGATCGCGCGTCCGAGCCCGCGGGTGCCGCCCGTGATCAGGGCGACGCGACCCGTCAGGTCGAAGCGGTCGTACGGCGGTGCCGGCCGAGGTGACACGTGCTCCTCCTCGCTCACGATCTCAGCTGCTCGCTGTGGCAATTCTCAGGGCTCCTGCCGGATGGAAGGAATGAGCTCCCGTCGGATCGACGTCCTCGTTGAGCGTGCCGCGGTTGACGAGGATGTCCAGGTGTCCGAGCACCTCCCAGATCGCGAGCACGGTTTGGGTGGCCGCGACCTCCTCGGACCACAGGATTTGCGAGATCGCGAACGCCGTGTCAGGCCCGGTCGCGACGATCTCCGCGATCCGTTCGAGTCGATCGGAGTGGAAGGCGAAGCGCTCGTCGATCAGCTTCGCCGGGTCGCGGATGATCGGCCCGTGCCCTCCGTAGCATCGTTCGAGGCCCATGGCTGCGGTGAGCCGAAGGCCGGTGAGGTAGTCGACGAGGGCGCGGCGGCGGCCGCCGGCGGGGAGCTCCGACTGGGTTGCCTCGGCGCCCGAGGTGATCGTGGCGAGAAGATGGTCGCCGACGATGGCCTCGTTCTTCTCGTCGTCGACGAAGAGCGTGTCGGTCGTGCTGTGCCCGGGACGGTGCACGACGCGGAGTGTCCGGCCGCCGGCGCGGATCTCGTCGCCGTCGGCCAGCACGACGTCGGTCTCGTAGTCGGCACTGCCGCGGATGATGTGCTCCCAGAACGGCTCGGTGTCGGCGATGAGATGCGCGGGAACGCCGTGCGCGGCGAGGAGCCTCTCGGTGAAGCGCCGCTCTGCCGCGGCTTGCTCGTGGTAGCCGACGCCCCGCGCCGCGGTCACGTCGAGCGCGGCCACCTGTGCGCCCGACCGCTCGCGGATCCTGCCCGCGAGCCCGGTGTGGTCGAGGTGGTGGTGCGTGAGCAGCAGCAGCTCGATGTCCTCGACGGCGAGTCCGTGGTCCCGGAGCTGCCGCTCGAGTGCCCACAACCCCTCGTCGCTCTTGGGGCCGGTGTCCACGAGCGTCAGCGGCTCGCCGTTGAGCAGCCAGAGATTCACCGTTCCCAGATAGGGGACGGGGATGAGAAGCTGGGCGGGCGTGTGGTCTGAAGGTGCCATCGATGATTGACAGGGCCTCTGCGTGGCGGTAGCTTAAGCGACTTCAGTTCAGTAAGCAAGAATCCGATGCCTCCAAGACAGACGACGCCCACCGAGCTCCGCTTCCCGACACGCGAGGAATGCGTGCTTCCGGAGCTGCTCGCGACGCGCGCGGCGGCGACGCCGGACAAGCCGCTGCTGCTGTTCGAGAACGAGACCTGGACGTACAGCGACGCTGCGCGCGAGGCCTGGAGAGCTGCGAACGGCCTGCGCGAACACTGCGGCGTCGAGATGGGCGACTACGTCTCGGTGTGGGTGCCGACCAGTCCCGACGTGCTGCGGGCCTGGTTCGGGACGAACGCGGCAGGCGGCGTCTACGCGCCGCTGAACCTCTCCGCCCGCGGCAGCTACCTCGAGCACACGATCAGGATCGCGGAGTCCAAGGTGCTGATCGCGCACCGCGGCCTCGTCGAGCGCCTTGCCGGGCTCGACCTTCCCGCTCTCGAGACGGTCGTCCTCGTCGGCGGCGACGCGGACGTCGAGCTTCCGTGGCGCACGATCGCCCTGGAGGAGATCCTCGACGGAGCCTCCGAGGAGCGGCCGGCGCTGCCGCGGCCGGTCGAGCCGTGGGACGACCTCAGCCTCATCTACACCTCCGGCACCACCGGCCCGTCGAAAGGCGTCCGCGCCGCGCACGCCGCGTTCTGGAACTACGCCAACTGCTTCATCTCGGACTTCGTCGACGAGACCGACCGGTACATGCAACCGCTGCCGATGTCCTACACGGCCGGCACCGGCATCACGTACTCGATGCTGCTCGCAGGCGGCTCGGTCGCATACCCGGGCGGCTTCAGCACCAAGACCTTCTGGGACGACGTGCGCCGCTACGAGGCGACGATCACGATCCTGATCCACGGCATGGTCAGCGTCATGCTCGACCGGCCGCCGTCGGCCGACGACGCCGACAACCCGCTGCGCACCGTCTACATGGGTCCGCTCCTGCGCGCGAACGAGTTCGCAGAGCGCTACGGCGTCTCGCTCTACACCGCATACGGCATGAGCGAGGTCCCGGTGCCGATCGTCTCCGGCCTGAACCCGGAGGACGAGCGCAGCTGCGGCCGCGCGGCGAATCCCGAGCACTACGAGCTGCGGCTCGTGGACGAGCACGACGTCCCCGTCCCGGTCGGAACGCCGGGCGAGCTGATCGCACGCCATTCGCTTCCCTGGATGATCAACTCCGGCTACAAGAACATGCCCGAGGCGACCGCGAATGCGTGGCGCAACGGCTGGTTCCACACCGGCGACCAGTTCATCCAGGACGAGACCGGCAACTTCTTCTTCCTCGATCGGATGAAGGACGTGATCCGCCGGCGCGGCGAGAACATCTCGTCGTTCGAGGTGGAGGCGGAGGTGATCAGCCATCCGCTGGTCAAGGAGGCCGCCGCCATCGCGGTGAAGAATCCGAGCGTCGACGAGGACGTGGAGGACGAAGAGGTGATGATCGTCGTCGTGCTCGAGGACGGCGCAACCCTCGATCCGGTCGAGCTCGTCGACTACCTCGCGAAGCGGATGCCCCGCCACTGGGTGCCGCGGTTCGTCGAGTACGCCGACGCGCTGCCGCGAACCGATTCGCACAAGCTGAAGAAGGCCGATCTCCGCGAGGCGGGCATCACTGCCGCAACGTGGGACCGCGAGCAGGCGGGGATTGTCTACCGGCGCGAAGTCCTGAGGTGAACGCCGCGTCGCCGCTCGAGCTCGGCGACGGTCCGCCGCGTCTCGAGGCCGGCCGGTGCGGCGGTTGCGGCGGCGTCACGTTTCCGCTCCGCGCACGTTGTCCCGGCTGCGGCGGCGATCTCGAGCGGCTGCTGCTGCCGCCGAGGGGAACCCTCTGGACGTGGACGACGCAGGGGTTCGAGCCACCCTCGCCGCCGTACGTCGGCGATTCGGGCGAGGACGAGTTCGCCCCGTTCGCGGTCGGCTACGTCGAGTTCGACGGCTTGCTCCGCGTCGAGGGTCGGCTGACCGAGCCGGAGCCGGACCGCCTGAGAATCGGGATGTCGATGGAGGTGGTCGCGCTCGAGCGCGGCGACCGCGTCACCTATGCGTTCAAGCCCGTCGATGAATGAGCTGCGCCTGCTCGTGGACGAGCGGAACATCACGCGGCTCCTCTACCGCTACGCGCACGCGCTCGACGGCCGCGACGCCAATGCATGGCGCTCGTGCTTCACCGGCGACGCGACCTTCGTGACGCGGCACGGGACGTTCGTCGGCGAGGAGCAGATCAACGAGCTGTTCGACGGTTTGAAGCCGGCGCCGACGAAGCATCTCCTCACGTCTCCGCTGATCGAGCTCGACCGCGACTCAGCGACGGTCGCCTCCCACTTCCTGCTGTGCGTACAGGACGGCCCGGAGCTGAAGGTCGACTTCTTCGGCCGCTATCTCGACCGGGTCGCGAGGGGGCCCTGCGACGACGAGTGGCGGTTCAGGGAGCGGCGGATCGTGCCCGAGGCCGAGGCGGCGAAGACGTGAGCGGGCGACCCGAGATCGCGATCGTCGGCGCGGGGATCCACCCGTTCGGCCGCCACGAGGGCCTGGGGGGCCTGGCGATGGGCGTGCACGCCGTGCGCGCCGCGCTCGCCGACGCCGGCGTCGCCTGGCCCGACGTGCAGTTCGCGTTCGGCGGCAGCGAGGACGCCGGGAACGCGGATACGATGGTCGCCGACCTCGGCCCGACGGGACTCCCGTTCGTGAACGTGAAGAACGGCTGCGCTACCGGCGGCTCGTCGCTGGTCTCGGCGGTGCGCGCGATCGAGTCGGGCGCGTACGACGTCGGACTCGTGGTCGGCTTCGACAAGCACCCGCGCGGCGCGTTCAAGAACGACCCCGCCGATTGGTCGCTCCCCGCCTGGTACGGCGAGGACGGCCTGATGGTGACGACGCAGTTCTTCGGCGCGAAGCTGCAGCGCTATATGCACGATCACGGCATCCCGGAGGTCGCGCTCGCGCAGGTGGCGGCGAAGGCGTACCGCAACGGGTCGATCACGCCGCACGCGTGGCGCCGGACCCCGATGTCGACCGAGGAGATCCTCGACGCGCGCATCCTGGCGCACCCGCTGACGCAGTACATGCTCTGCTCTCCCGGCGAGGGGGCGGCCGCGCTCGTCGTGTGTCGGCGCGAGTATCTGAGCCGCCTACCGGACGCGCGACCGGTGTGGCTGCGCTCCGTCGCGTTCCGCACGCGTCTGCCCGGATCGTTCGAGGTGTTCAGCCCGTCCCTGCCGCTGGAGATCGCGCCGTCGCCCTCTGTGGACGCAGCACGGGAGGCCTTCGAGCGCGCCGGCGCGGGCCCGGGTGACGTGGACGTCGCGCAGGTGCAGGACACCGAGTCGGGCGCGGAGCTGATCCACCTCGCCGAGTGCGGGCTCTGCGAGCACGGCCAGCAGACGGAGCTGTACGCGACCGGCGCGACGGAGATCGGCGGCAGGCTCCCGGTCAACACCGACGGCGGCTGCATCGCCAACGGCGAGCCGGTCGGCGCCTCGGGACTGCGCCAGGTCTACGAGATCGTCGCGCAGCTCCGCGGCGAGGCGGGGGAGCGGCAGGTTCCGGGGGAGCCGCGGCTCGGCTTCACGCACGTGTACGGCGCGCCCGGCGTCAGCGCCTGCGCCGTCCTCAGCCGCTGATCGGCTTGACGGCTTCGCCGCCGGGCTGGATAATGAACTGAATTCTGCTCAAATACGGGAGGCCTTCCGTGGCGTGGGACTTTTCAACCGAGCCCGAGTTCGAAGCGCACCTCGAGTGGATGCGCGCGTTCGTGCGCGAGGAGATCTGGCCGATCGAGACGATCGACAGCGAGATCGGCCAGGCCGAGCTCGACCGCATCTACGCGCCGCTGCAGGAGCGGGTCAAGGAGCGCGGGCTGTGGGCGGCGCACCTGCCGCCGGAGCTCGGCGGACAGGGGTTCGGCCAGGTGAAGCTCGGCCTGATGAACGAGATCCTCGGCACCTCGATCTACGCGCCGAACGCCTTCGGCTGCCAGGCCCCGGACTCCGGCAACAGCGAGATCATCGCGCTCGCCGGCACGCCGGAGCAGAAGGAGCGCTGGCTCTATCCGCTCCTCGCCGGCGAGTTGAAGTCGGCCTTCTCGATGACAGAGCCGGAGACGCCCGGCTCCGACCCGACCCAGCTGCGCACGCGTGCCGTACGCGACGGCGACGGCTACGTGCTCACCGGGCACAAGTGGTTCACGTCGAACGGATCGATCGCGGACTTCCTCGTCGTCATGGCCGTCACCGACCCGGACGCGAAACCGCACCGGCGCGCCTCGATGTTCATCGTGCCCGTCGACGCGCCCGGTGTGAACATCGTGCGCGACGTGCCGAACATGGAGCACCCGGAGCAGCACTTCGGCATGCTCGGCGGGCACACCGAGATCCTCTACGAGGGCGTTCGCCTCGGCCCCGACGCGCTGCTCGGCGAGGAGGGCGACGGCTTCCTGATCGCGCAGCACCGGCTCGTTCCCGGGCGGATCCACCACTGCATGCGCTGGCTCGGCGTCGCGCGCCGTGCGTTCGACATGCTCTGCGAGCGTTCGCTCTACCGGCCGGTCCGCGGCGGCCTCCTCGCGCGACAAGCAGACCGTTCAGAACTGGATCGCCGACTCGGCCGCGCAGATGCAGGCCGCGCGGCTGATGACGCTGCACGCGGCGTGGAAGATCGACACGTACGGCTCGAGCGCGGCGCGGATGGACGTGTCGCTGATCAAGTTCTTCGGCGCGCAGGTGCTCCACGACGTCGTCGACCGAGCGCTGCAGGCTACACGGCGGGCTCGGCTACTCGACCGACATGCCGCTCGAACAGCTCTATCGCTACGCACGCCACGCGCGGTTCGTCGACGGCGCCGACGAGGTACACCGCGAGTCGGTCGCGCGCCAGATCCTGAAGGCGTACGAGGCGCCGGAGGACGGGATCCCGACGGAGTACGTGCCCGCGCGGCGCGAGGCGGCGCGGCTGAAGTTCGCCGCGCTGCTCGACACCGTCGCGGTCGACGGCTGAATGCACGCGGTTCAACTCGTCCGCTGGGAGGCGGAGCCCGAGCTGCGCGAGGTGGAGGTGCCCGAGCCCGGCCCGGGCGCAGTCCTCGTCAAGGTCGACGGCGGCCGGCCTCTGCCACTCCGACCTCCACCTGATGGAGTGGCCGGAGGGAACCCTGCCGTGGACGCTGCCGTTCACGCTCGGCCACGAGACCGCGGGCACGGTGCGCCGCGCTCGGCGCCGGCGTGACCGCGTTCGACGAGGGCGACGCGGTTCTCGTCTACGGCCCCTGGGGCTGCGGCGTGTGCCGGCAGTGCGCGCGCGGCGCGGAGAACCGCTGCCCCAACCGCGCCGCCGGAGGCTGCGGGCTCGGGCTTCGACGGCGGGCTGGCCGAGTACGTCGTCGTCCCGTCGGCGCGGCTGCTCGTGCCGATCGGCGACCTGGACCCGGTGCACGCCGCGCCGCTGACCGACGCGGCGCTGACGCCGTATCACGCGATCACGACCGAGCTGCGGCGACTTTGCCCAGGCACGACCGCTGTGGTCATCGGCGTCGGCGGGCTCGGGCACGTCGCCGTCCAGCTTCTGCGCGAGCTGACGCCGGCGCGCATCGTCGCGATCGACCTGCGGGAGGACGCACGCCGGCTCGCGCTCGGTGCAGGCGCGCACGCCGCGCTCGATGCGAACGACCTCGAGTCCGGCGACGTTCTTGGCGAGACGGGCGCCAGCCGGTGCTGCGCTCGTGCTCGACTTCGTCGGCGTCGGACTCGACCGTGCGACTCGCGGCGTCGGTCGTCGCGATCGGCGGCCATGTGAGCATCGTCGGGCTCGGCGGGGGAGCGTTCCGATCGGGTTCGGGAAGGTGCCGTTCGAGGTGTCGGCCAGCAGGCCGTCGTGGGGGACGCTGCCCGAGCTGCACGAGGTGGTCGCGCTCGCGCGCGCCGGGGTCATCGAGATCGAGACAGAGCAAATCCGTCTGGAGGACGCGCTCGACGGCTACCGCGCGGCTGCGCGACGGGGCCATCGTCGGGCGCGCGGTGGTCGTGCCGTGACGCTCGACGGACAAGGTCGCCGTCGTGACGGGCGGCGGCTCCGGCATCGGCGAGGCGATCTGCATCCGGCTCGCCGCCGACGGCGCGAGGGTCGCCGTGCTCGACGTCGACGCCGGCGCGGCCGGGCTGACCGCGACGCTCGTCGGCGGCATCGCGGTCGAGGCCGACGTGAGCGACAGCGCCTCCGTGGATGCGGCGCTCGCGACGGTCGAGTCCGAGCTCGGCCCGGTCGACGTCTGGGTCAACAACGCCGGCATCGCCGCGGCCGCGCAGGCCGCGCGCGTCAAGCCGCGAGGCGGAGGCGCAGCTCGCCGAAGCCGCCGCGACCGGCACGATCGAGACCGGGCTCGACGCCCTCGTCCGCCTGCCCGACGACGAGTGGCGGCGGATGCTCGCCGTCCATCTCGACGGGACGTTCTTCGGCACGCGCGCCGCCGCGCGCTCGATGGCTCCGCGGCGCAGCGGCGCGATCGTCAACATCGCCTCGGTCTGCGGCCTCGAGGGCTGCACCGGCTATCCCCACTACTCCGCGGCGAAGGCCGGGATCATCGGCTTCACCGAGGCGGTCGCGAAGGAGCTGATCGTCCAGGGCGTCCGCGTCAACGCCGTCGCACCCGGCTTCATCGACACGGCCGCGTCGGAGGCACTCGACAACCCGCTCCGCGAGGCGCAGCGGCTGCGCACGCCGATCGGGCGGTTCGGCCGGCCCGAGGAGATCGCCGCGACCGTCGCGTTCCTCGCGGGCGACGACGCCGGCTTCTACGTCGGCCAGACGCTCAGTCCCAACGGCGGCGTCGTCACCACCTAGAGAGAGGAGGAGTCGCAATGGAAGGCCGCGAGGTCGTGATCGTCGAGGCCGTCCGGACGCCGGTCGGGCGCGGGCATCCGGAGAAGGGCTACTACAAGGACGTCCATCCCAACGTCCTGCTCGGCACGACGTTCGTCGAGCTGATCGACCGCGCCGGCATCGACGCCGGCGCTGGTCGAGGACGTGATCACCGGCTGCGTTCAGCAGTACGGCGAGCAGTCGTACAACGTCGGCCGCAACGCCTGGCTGCAGGCCGGGCTGCCGATCGAGACGCCGGCGACGACGATCGACCGCCAGTGCGGGTCGGCGCAGCAGGCCGTCAACTTCGCCGCGTCGCTCGATCGCCAGCCGGCGTGCACGACGTCGCGATCGGCGGCGGCGTCGAGCACATGGGCCACATCCCGCTGTCGGCGAACGCGAAGATGATCGAGAACGCTCGGCACGCCGTTTCCGCAGGAGCTGCTCGAGCGCTACCACGTCGTCGCACCAGGGTCTGAGCGCCGAGCTGATCGCGGAGCAGTGGAAGGTCACGCGCGACGAGCTGCGACGAGATCGCGCTGCGCTCGCAGCAGCGCGCCGCGCGCGCGACGGACGAGGGGCGCTTCGAGCGCGAGATCGTGCCGTTCCGCGTCAACGGCTCACGTCTACACCGACCGACCAGGGCATCCGCCCCGAGACGACGCTCGAGGCGCTCGCGGAGCTGAAGCCCGCGTTCAAGGAGGACGGCATGATCACCGCCGGCAACTCGTCGCAGATCTCCGACGGCGCCGCCGCGGTGCTGCTCATGTCGCGCGAGAAGGCGGACGAGCTCGGGCTGCGGCCGCGCGCGCGGATCGTCGACCAGGCGACCGTCGGCGTCGATCCGGTGCTGATGCTCACCGGTCCGATCCCGGCGACGCGGAAGATCCTCGCGCGCAACGGGATGACGATCGGACGACATCGACCTGATCGAGATCAACGAGGCGTTCGCGTCGGTCGTCGCGGCCTGGGAGCGCGAGCTCGAGCCCGACATCGAGAACGCGTGAACGTCAACGGCGGCGCGATCGCGCTCGGTCATCCGCTCGGCTCGACCGGCGCCCGCCTGATCACGACGCTGCTGCACGAGCTCGAGCGCACCGACAAGCGAGTCGGGCTCGTGACCATGTGCTGCGGCGGCGGGCTCGGCACCGCGACCCTGATCGAGAGGCTGTGATGGGCCTCCTCGACGGCAAGGTCGCGATCGTCACCGGCGCCGGGCGCGGGATCGGACGCGAGCACGCGCTCGCCCTCGCGCGGGCCGGCGCGAAGGTCGTCGTCAACGACCTCGGCGCGTCGCTCGGCGGGGAAGGCGCCGACGCCGACTCCCGCGCAGCGAGGTCGTCGCCGAGATCGAGGCGCTCGGCTCGGAGGCCGTCGCCGACGGCGACAACGTCGCCGACTTCGACGCAGCCCGCCGTCTCGTCGAGCACGCCGTCGACGCGTTCGGTCGGCTCGACATCCTCGTCAACAACGCCGGGATCCTGCGCGACCGGATGCTCGTGAACATGGAGGAGGCGGAGTGGGACGCGGTGATCGCCGTCCACCTGAAGGGACACTTCGCGCCGACGCGCCATGCGGCCGCGCACTGGCGCGACCGCGCGAAGGCGGGCGAGGACGTCCGCGCGCGCGTGATCAACACGTCGAGCCCGTCCGGCGTGTTCGGCAACGTCGGCCAGGCGAACTACGGCGCGGCGAAGGCGGGCATCGCCAACTTCACGATCATCGCGGCGCAGGAGCTCGGCCGCTACGGCGTGACGGTGAACTGCATCGCACCGAATGCGCGCACGCGCATGACCGAGTCCGCTTTCGAGCTGCCGTCCGGCGACGACGGCTTCGACCCGCTCGCCCCGGCGAACAACACGCCGATCGTCGTCGCGCTGTGCGCCGACGCCGCGCAGGGGATCACCGGGCAGGTCTTCCACGTCTTCGGCGGTGCCGTGAACATGCTGCAGCCGTGGGCGCCGGGCGAGCTGTTCGCGCGCGAGGACGGCTGGGAGGCGGAGGAGCTGCTCAGCGAGGTGATCGCAAGGCTCCCCGACGGTGTCGCGCCCCTCGGGCTCGTCGAGATGCTCGAGCGAGTAGGCGGGACCTACACGCCGAGATGAGACCCGGACCGAGACGCGGGCTGCGCTGGACGCCGGACTTGATCGTGTACGCGATCGAGCTCTGGCATCGCCAGCACCTGCGCCTGCCGACCACCGACGAGTGGGACCGCGCGGGCGTGAACCATCCCTCGCGCGTGACCGTGATCCGCCGCTTCGGGAGCTGGAACGCCGGCATGGCCGCCGCCGGCTTCCGGCCGCGGCCGCCCGGTCACCGGCGCTCGCCGAGCGTGCGCCGCCGCTGCCCCGTCACCGGTCGGTTCATCTCCGAGCGTGCGTAGGCCTCAGTAGATCGACTTCGGCAGCCGGATGCCGTAGAGCTGCTCGACGTCGAGATCGGGCACGGGCAGGCCGAGCGACGCGACCTGCGTCGTCGCCTGGCGGTAATGCTGCGCCGCGTGCAGCCGCTGCGCCTCGAGCAGACCGACCCAGCTGAGCTCGCCGCGCGGCGTCCGCACCGGCCGCGTGGGCTCTGCGCGAATCGCCTCCTCGTTGTCGACCACGAATGCGCGCCATGCCTCGGCGACCGACCCGACGAAGGCCGTGAGCGCCGCACGGTCGTCGATCGTCGCGACGATCGACGCCTCGTAGGAGACGACGGCCTGGTCTCCCGTCTCCCCGGTGACCGGGTTCCCCGGCCAGTGGAACCACCCGGTCGCGAACGGCTCCAGCAACGCCCTGATCCCCACCGAAGCGTCGACCGCGAGCGCGAGCGGCGTTCGGCCGAGGACCGGCATCGGTTCGAGCAGGCCTTCCCACGGAGTCTCCGTGGCGAGCTCGAGCAACGCCTGCATGATCGAGTCGATGTCCCATGCGACCTGCAACGCGTCGCGCAGCGCCGGCGGCGTCTCGAGCCCGAGCAGCATCCCGGCCTGGCTCGGATGCTGGAGCACGTGCGCAATGCCGTCGACGACGAGCGTCGGCACCGGAGGCGACCCGTCGGCCAGCCAACGCTCCCGCTGCTCGCTGATCACGACCGACTCGAACTCCACGTTGTGCGCACCAAGGAACTCCTTGGTCAGGCCGCAGACGGGTCAGCCGGGGTGCGAATAGAGGACGAGCGAATGCTCACTGCTCGCTCCGTCCGCGTAGCGCTCGCGCAGCTCGCGCTTCAGCACCTTGCCGCTCGGCGTGCGCGGAAGCTCGTCGACGAAGTCGACGGAGCGCGGGAGCTTGTAGCCGGCGAGCCGCTCGCGCGCGAAGGCGATCAGCTCGTCCGCGGTCGGGGCGCTGCCCGGCCGCGCGACCACGAGTGCCTTCACCGTCTCTCCCCAGCGTTCGTCGGGAACGCCGATGACGGCGACCTCCGCGACGTCCGGATGCTGGGAGAGCGCCTCTTCGACCTCCACGGGATAGACGTTCTCGCCGCCGCTGACGATCATGTCCTTGATCCGGTCGGTGAGGAAGAGGTAGCCGTCCGCATCGAGGTAGCCGCCGTCTCCGGTGCGCAACCATCCGTCGGCGGTGAGCGCGGCCGCCGTCTCCTGGGGGCGGTTGAAGTACCCCGGCGTGACATTGGGCGCGCGCAGCCACACCTCGCCGGTCTCGCCGGCGGCGCGCTCGCGCGCCGGTGACCGGATCGGCGATTCGCAGCTCCACCCACGGGAACGGGCGGCCGGCGCTCACGCAGCAGATGCTCGAGCGGTCCCCCGGGATCGTGGTCCGCCGGGATCGAGCTGCATCACGCCTCCGGTCGACTCGGTCAGCCCGTAGATGCCGTAGAGAGAGCAGCCGAAGGTGCGCAGCGCCGCCTTCAACACGGGCGTCGTGATCGGCGACGCGCCGTAGGCGATCGAGCGCAGCGCCGAGTAGTCGCGCTCGGCCGCGCCGTCCACGCCGAGCAGCATCTGGATCATCGTCGGGACGAGCACCGCGTTGGTGACGTGCTGCCGTTCGATCACGTCGAGGACATCCTCCGGGACGAAGTCGCTGACGAGCACGGTCGTCGCGCCGTTCCACAAGCCGAGGAACGCCCACCCGATGCCGCCGATGTGGAACATCGGCAGCGCGGTGAGACTGATGGAGTCCGCGTCGAACTCCCAGTACGGCGACGTCTCCGCCGCGGCGGCGAGATTGCGGTGCGTCGTCAGCACGCCCTTCGGCACGCCGGTCGTCCCCGACGTGTAGAGCTGCAGCACCGTGTCGCGCGACTCGGCCGGCGCGTGGGGATCGACGGCGTCGTACGCGGCGATCCACTCCTCGTAGCCCGTGTCCGACGACGACCAGCCTCCGCTGTGCGGCAAGGTGCTCGGCGTCAGTCGCATACGCCCCGCCGGCGATGACGACGGGCGGACGTGCGTCCTCGACGACCGTCGCCAGCTCGCCCGGCGCCAGCCGCCAGTTCAGCGGCACGGTGACCGCGCCGATCTTCGCGGTCGCGAACAGCAACTCGACGATCTCCGGCGCGGTGCGGTCGAGATAGGCAACCCGTGAGCCCGCGCGCACGCCGGTGTCGAGGAGCGCCTGCGCCAGCCGGCTCGAGCGTTCGTCCAGCTGGGCGTAGGTGAGCTCGCGCTCGCGGTGGCGGACGGCGACGTGGTCCGGCCGCGCCGCGGCGTGCTCGCGGATCACATCTGCGACGCGGAGCTCGTCGCCGAGGTTCACTGCTCGCCGATCGCGTCGCCGAGACCGACCGCCGCCATCGACGCGTACGCGTCGTCGACCGAGTGCGCGAGCACCATCAGGTCGCGCATGCCGCCCGCCTGGTCGCGGACGTGATCCTTGAGCAGAGCCTCGGGATCAAAGCCGAGTGAGCGGAACATCGAGATCGTCGCCTCTTGATCGGCGACGACCTCGACCACCAGCTTGCGGAGCCCGAGACTCAACGCTTCGAGGACGCCATACTGGGCGAGCGCCCGGCCGATCCCGTGGCCGCGGTGGTCGGGATCCACGATCACCCTGACCTCACCCACGTGGCTCGACCAGCCGCTGAGCGGGATGATCGCCACGTAGCCCACGACGGTATCGCCGTCCACGGCGATCGACCGCGCTGCGCCGAGCTCCATCCACGCCGCGACCACCGCCGGGTCGGCGACGTCCTCCTTGAAGAACGTGCGGTCGCCTTCCGGGATGCGCGCGACGAATCGCTCGACGGCGACGTGGTCGTGAGCCTCGATCTGCCTGATCTCCATCAGCGCTCCTTGGGCGGGTCGAGCTCGTCGCTGTGCGCGGCGAGCCACGTGGCGAGCGCGGGCAGCGTGCGTTGGAACGCGTGCCGTCCCGCGAAGAAGGTCACGTGCCCGCCGGTGAACCGGAGCTCCTCGCGCCGGGCGGGATCGCCGACGAGACGGATCGCCGGCTCGGCCGCGGGAAGCGGGACGACCTTGTCCTTCTCCGCGATCGCGATCAGAACGTCGCCTCGCGCCCGCGGAGAAGTCGACCTCGCGGCTGTTCAACTGCATGTGCCCGGTCATCAGCACGTTGCGGCGCACGAGGTCGGCGACGATCTGGCGCAGTGCGGCGCCGGGGAACGGGACCTGCTCGCGCGACCACTGCGCCATCGCCTGCCATGCCTCGACGAAATCGTCGTTCCAGAGGTTCTGGAGGAGGGTTGCGTGCCTGGCGATCTCCGTCGTCGGCGCCTGCATCAGGAACCCCCGGTAAAGCGCGTCCGCCGGCACGTTGCCGGTCTCGTCGACGAGCTCCTCCGGATCGAGCCGCCCGTCGAGGACGGCTCCGACCATGACGCCCATCTCGCTGTAGTCCATCGGGCTCGCGAGCAGCACGAGATTGCGAACGGGAGCATCGTCGTGGCCGGCCGCATAGAGAGTGGCGAATGTGCCGCCGAGGCAGTAGCCCACGAGTGTCACCTCGTCGGTGTCGCTCACGCGCCGCACGGTCTCGATCGCGCGCGCGAGATACTCGTCCACGTACGTCTCGATCGTGTTGTCGGCGTCGCGCTCGTCCGGGATGCCCCAGTCGAGCATGTAGACGTCGAATCCCTTGCCGAGCAGGAACTCGACCGTGCTGCTCCCGGGTCGCAGATCCATGATGTAGCTGCGGCTGACCAGACTGTGGACGAAGACCACCGGCGGGTCGTGGCGGATCGGTCCGCCGCGGTAGCGCCACAGCTCCGCGCGGTCGCGGCTCCAGACCACGTCCTTTGGCGTGACGCCGACGCGCGGCTTGCTAGCGCCGGTGACGACGCGGATTCCGTTCCGCGCTCTCAGGACGGAGCGCCCGACCTCCTTGTGGAGACGCGAGACGAGATCGGGATCAGAACGAGACGACACGCGGCGTCACTCGTCCCGGCTGTGGGTGGTGTCCTCCGCGCGCCCGTCGTGGCCCTCGACCTCCTTTGACAGGCGGCGGAGCTCCCTCTCCACGCGGGCGAGCTGCTCACGGAGCCGCTTGACGTCGCTGCTTGCCGGAAGGTTGAGCAGGTGCAGCCACTCCTGCGTCACGCCCTCGGCCACCTCGGTGAGGCGGGCGCGCGTGCGGTTCGCATGAGTCAACAGGTCGAAGTACTTGTCGCTGCTCACCGCCGACTCCACGGGCACGCCGATCGCCCTTTCGAAGCGCAAGACGAGTTGGAGCCAGAGAGGCTGCTCGGTCGTCACAAGGGAGAGCATGCCAGCATGAGCTGCTCTTTGCAACCTGATATGAGTTCAAGCAGTTGTGTCAATATGCCAAGTTATTGGGAAAAACACCCATTATTCTTAGATGAGTTCACTTCTTATTCTAGAATGATCTGCACTCCTACGGGATGCTTCCTTCGCCGGCCAGGTGAACCTCCGCCCGCGTTGGGGGCCGTGTGATCGAAGTCGTGACCTCCGGCGCGCCAGGCCGATTCGTTACCGGACCTCGCTCGACCTCACCTGACCCACCTGACACCGCCTGACAGGGACTGACGGGTCCGCTCGCACCGCGCTAGCACCGGGTTGTCCACGATGGCATCACGGAGCAGAAAAGCCCTGCAAGTGAGCACTTTCTCGGGATGGAGCGTGCGGGATTCGAACCCGCGGCCTCCGGCTTGCAAACCCATCACGAAGCCGGACACCGCCGGACTCCGACCGACCCGACGCGCGTGGTTGAGTCGTTTCCGTGTCGCTCCCGAACGTGGACTGGCACCGTTCGACAGCCGGCTGCTGGCACCGCACTCGCACCGCCGCTGCCTGAACGGACAACGCTTGAAGGAGGTGCGATGCGTCTCCAGGATGTGCCACCCGCGGCCAAACGCGTGACCAAAGAGCGAGTCGATCCAGCGTTCGAGCCGCCGGGCCTCTCGCACCGGCTACGTGGACGATCACGAGTTCAGCGCGGCCTCGATACCCCGCTTGAACTCGGCGGCGAATTCGGTGATCGACCCTTCGATGTGGAACCCGACAAGGCGTCCCTCCCGGTCGACGAAATAGGTCTCCGGGAGGGCGAGCACACCGTAGCGGTCGCCGATCATTCCCGAGCCGTCTTCGAGCGTTGTGTACGTCACCCCGTGGTGGTTGAGGAACGTGCGGGCGTCGCTGCTCACGTCGTGGTAGTCGATACCGAGGAACACGACGCCCTGCCCTTTGTAGTGCCGGTAGGCGGTCTCGAGCGCGGTTGCCTCCGACTTGCACGGCGGGCACCACGAGGCCCAAAAGTTCAGCACGACCGGCTTCCCGCGTAGCGACGCAAGGTCGACGCTGCCGCCGCCGTCGAGCCGCTCTAGCGAGAACACTGGCGCTGGCCCGCCGATCTTCGGCGCGTGCGGTTCGTGCGTAAGCCGCCAGACGAGCAGCGCGAGCATCCCGGCGACGACGGCGAGCGCGACCGCTTGCCCCGACAGCTTCAGCGCTCGGCTCATCTACCGGGCGTACGTCGCGACGCCAACTCCATCAGAACGCCCAATCATTGACACGGCGAAGCCTACTTCGCGCTCGCCTGCGCCAGCGTCCTCTCGCTTGAGCGTTCACGCCGTGGGGACGGCGACGAGCTGACTTATTCGGAGTCATCCGCTTGGTTGAGCGGCGTTCGCTTTCGTAGGGTGACAGGGCGACCGGTGGGGCGCGCAACTGTTCGGCAAATCGGTGTTACTCGTCGGTGCCTGACGTTGGCGAAGCAGGTCGAGAGCTCAGCGTCGTTAGACGGGCTCTGCCGGTTCGATGTCTTCGAGCCGGTCGACGCGGGCAAGTGCCGGGAAGGCTCGGTGCCAGCCGAGTGCGAGTGCCACCGTGATGATGCCGCCCGCGACGACCGCTGGTACTGCGCCAAGCAGCGCTGCCGCCGCGCCGGACTCGAACGCTCCCAGCTCGTTGGATGCGCTGATGAAGACGTTCTCGACGGCGTTCACACGCCCCCGAAGTTCGTTCGGCGTGGCGAGGGCGGCGATCGTCGAGCGGATGTTCATCGAGAACATGTCGACGAACCCGCTGACTGCCAGTGCGACCAGTGAGAGCCAGAACCAGCGTGACAGTCCGAAGACGACCATGCAGACGCCGAAGGTGCCGACGACGACGAGCAGCGTACGCCCGGCGTGGCGGCCGAGCGGCCGGCGCGCCAGACGGATGCCGGCGACGAGGGCGCCGACGGCGGGCGCGCTGCGGAGGATGCCGAGGCCGAACGGTCCGGTGTGGAGGATCGATCGCGCGAACAGCGGCAGAAGTGCTACTGCACCACCGAACAGAACCGCGAACAGGTCGAGCGTGATCGCGCCGAGCAGGATCGGCGTCGCCCGGATCAGCCGGATGCCTCCGAGCAGGCTCTCGAGGCGGGGCGGAGGCTCGTTGGTAGCGGTGGTCGACTGGGGCTCGGGGAGGGTGAGTACCCAGCCGACCGAGGCGACGAGGATCACCACGGCGACGGTGTAGGGCGTCTCGGGCCGGATTGCGAAGAGGAGCCCGCCGAGGGCAGGGCCGGCGACGGTTGCGAGCTGGCCGGCGACCGAGCGGAGAGCGAGTGCGCCGGCGAGGAGATCGATCGGGACGATCTCCGGCGTCAGCGAGCGCCCGGCGGGCTGTCCGAACGCCTGGATCACACCGGCGAGGGCTGCCAGCGTCAGGAACGGCCAGAGCTGTCGTGCGCCTTCGATCGTCACGAGCAGCAGCAGTCCGGCGATCACCGCCTCGGCCAGGATCGAGACGGCGAAGAGGCGCACGCGTGGCATCCGATCGGCCATCTGGCCCGCCGGGAGCGCGAGTAGGGGCAACGGGATGAACTCCGCCAGCCCGATCAACCCGAGATCGAAGGCCCTCTGGTGGATTGCGTAGACCTGCCAGCCGACGGCGACCGCGACCATCTGCGTCGCGAACCCGGAGGCCAGGAGACCGCCCCACAGCCGTCGGAAATCGCGGTGACGGAGCGCAGGGGGCAACCCGCGCTGCTGAGCTTCGCCAAAGGACGTCACGAGCCCGAACTCTGACTACAGCACCGGTTGCGGCGCGTTCCGGCACGTGCGCGTATATCCCTCCCGAAGGTCGAACCGAGCTCCTGCGACCACGGTCGTTTGGTTCGGAGTGTCCGGTTGCGAGCTCGGGCACCGTGGCCGAGGAGGATCTGGCGCGCGCTGCAAAGCGCTACATAGTCGGCGTGGGGTCACCAGGGTGTTGCGCTGGCGTAGTCGCTGGCGAAGGTTGTCTTGATCGCCTTCAGGATCGGCGTTGAGGTGGTGATGAGGCCGAGTTCGCGGTTGTATTGGAGTGAGCCGACGGAGAAGTTCTCGCTGCCGAGGAAGACGCGGCTGCTGTCGGCCTCGATGATCTTGGCGTGGATGTACAGCGTCTTGCTGCTGTCCTTGTAGGTGTGCACACTTACCCCGGCGGCCTTGAGCCCGTCGAAGCTGGTCTTCCAGCTAGGCGAGTTGGTCATGACAACCTGCACGATGACGCCGCGCTTGGCCGCGTCTTCGAGAGCGCTGACGATCTGCGGCGCCTTCATCTCCTCGTTCTCGACCAGCAGACTGTGCTTCGCCGATCCGATCAGGGCAACGAGCGGGGCTTGCGAGCCGGGGCTCCAGATGAGATCGGCGCCGGCTGGCGCGGTGCCTTTGCTGTCTGCCCAGTCCAGGTTGAAGGTCGCTTCGATCGCTTGGACGTCCGCCTTTTTTGTGTCGACCAATGCGAAGTCGCGGCTGGTCGGGTAGTAGCGGCTGGTCAGGTTGCCGGTCATGATCACCGCCTTCTTGCCGTCGATCACGAAGCTCTTCTGGTGGGTGATCGACACCTGTGTCGACGCCCACTGCACCTTGACGTGATGGCGCGCGAGATCGGCGAACACCGGCTGGTTGAAGGGGCCGCCGTGGTACTGCTTATCCAACAGCACGCGCACAGCGACGCCTCTGGCGGCGTCGTCGATCAGCGCCTTTTCCGCGCTGCTGTCACTGAACTCGTACATGGTCATGTCCAGGCTGTGTTTGGCGGAGGAGAGCAGCGTGTAGATCGGCGTGTACCCCTGGTCCGGCTCGACGATCAACGGCCCCAACCCCGAGCGTCCAGTGCTCGCCCAAACCGCCGCACCCGTGCTACCGGCGACCAGGCACGCGAGCAGAACACAGACCAGCCACACGCTTACGTGAGCCGCGTGCGATCGGCGCGAGCGTACGCGCGCGTCCCTTGGTAAGGCCTTCGCCCGACACAACCGCCTCACGTGCGTGAGTCTAGGACGCCGGCGGGACGAAAAGGACACCGCACCGAGGTCACAGCTGCCACTCTCTCCATTGCGGCGAGTGGCTGATTAGGACATCTGCTTTCGACCGGGTGCTGGCCTTCTGCGTGCCGGGTCGATGTGTCAGCGCGGCGCGCGGCGTGTTCGGATCACGCGACCCGGCACTCAGCGACCCTCGCCTGGGCAAGCATGCCCGGTCAACGTTTCGTGACCTACTGGATTGCTTTGGAGTTTGTTCATGACTCGGACATGTTGATCTGCGCTTCCGGGTGCTCGTTCCACCACCGTTTGGCGATTGCGCGTAGCTCTGAGGCTTCCTGCTCTCCGAACGAGTGCGGTCGCACCGCCTCGATGCCGCCGCCCTCGTAGTAGGCGACGCAACCCTCTTTCCGGAGGAAGGAAAGAAGGTCAGGCAACAGAGACTCGTCCGTGAGCGTCATCTTCATGCGCGGCCCGAGAGCGTAACCCTGCGTCGTGGCGTTTCCCGAAGGTGCCCGCGAGGACGGATAGACATGCACGCCTACCAGTGCGCGCGAGCAAAGCGCTTGCGCGAGTCCTCTCGCTCGAGTTCACACTCCCGCGCCGGCGACGAGCTGACTTATTCGGAGTCATCCGCCCTAGAGCCCAGAGGGCCTGGCCGTTTGGGGGTGTTACCTGAGCCGTAGCGATGGGTCGCCGAACAGCTCGACGATCCCGAGATAGATTCGCGGAGGAGTGAAGTTCGCGTCGAACCCGTGTGCGGAGCTCTCGTACTTCGCGTAATACCTTCGCTGGGCCTTCAGCCAGATGTCGCCGAGCACCTGGACGCCTTTGCCTTTGACGTACTCGTTCTGTAGGTAGCCCTCGAGCTCGGTTCCGTTCGAGTTCTCCATCGTCTGGTTCTCGCCGAAGTACGCGATGCCGCCGCCCTCGTTCGGATTGAAGAGCCAGGCATACGCGAAGCTGCGAGCGGCTCCGCTTTCGAAGTCGAGGGGGAGGGGTGGCGGGATGGCGAGCGGCGGCCGCTTGTGGCTGAAGTCCCACGTCTTCGTCGGCGTTGGATACGGGTCGGCCAGGGTCATCGTGTCCGCGTAGAACCAGAACCAGTGCTTCCCGTTCTTCGCCACGTACTCGCCGACGGGCGGCGAGCTCGTGAAGGCTCCCGTCTGGCAGGCGGAGGCAAAGACGATCGGCTGGGTGTCGTTCGCGGGCAGCGCGAGCACGTGGTCCGCGTCGTACACGTCGGCGTCCCCGCCCCAGGTCAATCCTCCGCCGTGTCCGATGTACGAGATCCACCACGAGTGGGATACGGCATGGTCGATGTCGGCGGCGTCGCCCGCCTTCCACGGTGCGGCGAGCGGCTTCTTACCCGGTTCGAGCGCGATCCGCTTCACGGTGTTGTCTGCAGCGATTCCGCCGCTCGCCTTGATCACGTCCTCGCTCAGCTCCTGCGACCCGGGGTACGCGATGTCGGCGAGGAACGTGACCTGCCGCGCGCCGCCGGTCCCGCCGTGCAACGCCTGCTTCTCGTATGCCTTCAGCTTCTGCACGTAAAGGGTCACGTCGTCGGCCGTGCTCGCGAGCAGCCGACCAAGCGCGACATTTGGGTAGCCGGTGACGTCGTCGGGATTCTGCTTTGCCTTGTACGGGTCGACGGCCCACGTGGAGCGGTTGTACTTCCCGTTGCCGTCGAGGTCCCAGTCGTCGAACAGCGTCCCGAACTTGACGAGACTGGCGTAGTACAGGTCGGTCGGGTTGTAGCTGCCGTTCATCCATCCGCTCTGGCCGCCGACCGGCGCGCCCTTGGGCTGAGCCTCGAACCGGTAACGCACCGGGAACACGCTCGCGTCGCCGACGAGCAGGACGTAGTCGACGCCGAGATCCACGAACGCCTGCCAGATGCCACGCTTGACGCGCTCGGGATCGTCGATCCCGTCGCACGCGTCCCGCAACGCCTCGACCGTGACCAGCGCAGCCGGTATGGACGTCTCGTTCTTCCAGTCGACGAGCGGCTGCAGCGCCTCCTCGAACAGCTGTGGCGCGACTACGAGCAGGGACACCGGCGGCGACACGGCCGCGAGCGGATTCGCCCGCTTCACGACATAGTTTGAGAGCTTCTTGTCGAAGACATGCGGACCGGACTTCGCCGCCGGGCAGACGCCCGTGCCGCCGTCGGCGAAGAATAGGCCCTGGCACTGCGAGCACCATCTCCACCCGGACTGGCCGGCGGCACGAACGGCGCCGCGGGGTGGCCGGGAGTTCAGCGTGTAGTCGCCGCTCCCCTTCGGGTCGTGATGACGCGAGCCGGGACAATGCGTCTTGTCCAGGCCGTCGCCGGCGTAGAAGAGACCCTGGCAGCGCCGGCACCACTTCCAGTCGCCTTGCCCTGCCACTCCTGTCGCCCGCACGAGCATCTGCGACTCCGCAGCGACCTCGGTCGGTCCTATCTTCGCGGCGCTCACCTCAGCACGCGTCGCCAGAGGGCTGCCGGCCAGCGAGAAGCCGAGGCTGTAGCTCCCGCTCTCGCTCGGATCGTGCGCTCCCCCGGCCGGACAGATCCCGTTCGAGGAGTCGCGGAAGAACAGGCCCATGCACTTGAAGCAGAAAGCCCATCCGTTCTGCGCAACCATGCTGCTCAATCGACTACTCCTGACGAGGCCGCCCGATGACGGCCCGGAGTCATTCTGCACGACGCACAGATGGATGTAGCGCAACCGCCCAGTCTTGGCCGCGGGGTAAACCTGGCTCTTCGGCCACACTCCTACTGTCCGGGTCGGGAAACCTCGCGGACCCCGTGCGACCGCATGCAGTGCGAGAAGGCAAGCGCTGGTTGGTCGCTGGAGAGTTGGTGGACAAACCCAGCGACGAAGCGGTCTGCCCGTGGCCGACTGACCTTCCCGAACGGGAGTGTCGCCTGGTGGTCGGTGTGCTTGCCCTGCCTCGGCAGGCTGGGGCGGTTGAGGCTTGGATGACGGCGGTCTGCTCGGGCTGTGACACCCAGGTCCAGAGGTAGGGCAGGCCGATCTCGCGTCCGAGCCAGCGGCTCTTGAGGATGACGCAGTAGCCGTTCCAGCGTTGAACGGTGGTCGTGTCCGGAGGGAGTGGGTTCCCAGGAGGAGTCGGACGAGTTGGATCGCGCGGAGCCGAGACTCGGGGTTGATGAGGACGCTGAATGCCTGGACTCGCCCGAGCCGAGTGCCGGTCACCCGGTAGTACGCGACCCCGACCGGGGTGTTCCCCCGCCGTGCGGGTTGCGTGCATCGAAGCTGGCGACGGTCGCGCCGATGCCGCCGTAGGGGAGCGTCTGCGTCGCGGCGGGCGGCACGAGGAGTGCAGCACCGGCGACGACGAACACGAGCCGCTTGGCGATCCCGCGTGGACATGGCTACATCATTCGAGCTGCTGGATGAGCTGGATGAGTTCGTCGGGTTTGTAGCCCTGGGTGCGGGCGTAGCGGAGGAGTTCTTTGGCGCGTTCGGTGACGGCGCCTTGTTGGGGGGTGCCCGTGACCGTGATGCCGCGGCCGCGGCGGAATTCGAGTAGGCCTTCGTCGCGGAGTTGGCGTAGGGCGCGCAGGACGGTGTTGGTGTTCACGCCGAGAATGGCGGCAAGATCCTTTGCGGGCGGCAAGCGCTCGCCCGGCTTTGCCTCGCCGTCGGCGATGGCGCGGCGGATTTCGCCGGCGACCTGTTCGTGCAGGTCGAGCGGCTCGTCGCGGTTGACCTTGACATTCCGCATAGTGCTAGTCACTATAGCGCCATTCGAATGAAGTCAACGTGACTATCACCACGCCGCACCGCAGGCCCGAGATCGAGCAGGATCGCGATCTCGAGCGGCGTGTCGCGGATCTGGAGGCGCTGATCGAAGAAGCACGTCGGCGGGCCAGGCGCCGCCGCGGCATCTACGCCGCAATTGTGCTGGCCTTGCTCGGTGCCGCGGCGTGGGCCACGTTCGACATCGGCGGGAGGGGCGGCGTCTCGCTCGGCCGGTCGGACGCATTCGGCTCGGCGAGCGCGGCGGGTCAGCCGGACGCAGGGCGGTGGCGACCGCTGAACGGCCCCCAGGGCGGGAGCATCTTCGCGATCGCAGTCGACCCGGCCGACTCGAGGATCGTGTACGCGACCGGTTGGGGCATTGTCTTCAAGAGCACCGACGGCGGCGCCGGCTGGAAGGACGCAAGCGTCGGCGAGCCGTGGCAGGAGAACGAGTCGCTCGCGATCGATCCGACGCACCCGAGCGTGGTCTACGTCGGCACCGACCGGGGCATCGGCAAGACGGTGGACGGCGGCCGCCACTGGCGCATGGTCAACACGGGCCTGTTCGAGCGCTGGCCGCTGCCGCCGCTCACGGCGAATCCTTCCAACGGGAGCGCCGCTGTATTGCTGGCCATCGACTCGCAGCATCCGGCGATCGTGTACGCGACGACGGGCCTGGGTCTGTACCGGACACGCAACGGCGGCGCACGCTGGCAGATCATCGGCCCGCTCCCATTCCGAAAGGCGATCGGCAAAGGCCCCGTCCGCGGCTCCGGCTACGACATGGCGTTCGCGATCGCCCCGAACCACGCGCAGACGATCTACGCGAGCTGGACCGGCGGCAGCAACGGGGTTCCGGCTCCGTCCAACTTCTACAAGAGCAGCGACGGCGGCGACACCTGGCAGCGGATCACGATGTCCATCCCGTTGTCGATCTCCTCCCTGGCCCTCACCTCTTCGGGCGCGCTGCTCGCGACCGACCTGTCCCGGCCCGGCGTGTTCCGCAGCACCGACGGCGGAACGACCTGGAGCCCGGCCGGCCTTGCTATCGCGGGAGAGACGATCGAGGCGCTCACCGTGGACCCCGGCAGCAGCGCGATCTACGCGACAACGTACGACGCGACAACGCGCGGCCAGGCCGTGTTCGAGACGACCGACGGCGGAGAGACGTGGCAGCCGGCCGCCGCGAACCTCAAGTGGTTCGGGACCGTCACCGACCCGAACGACCCGGCAACCGTCTACGCCACCACGAACGACGGGGTGGTCAAGAGCGTCGACCACGGGACCACCTGGGCCGCGACGGACAAGGGACTCGTCTCGATGCTGATGGGCCCCCTCGCGCTCGCGGCGGGAAACCCGGCAACGCTCTACGCCGTAAATGGGGACACCATCTTCACGAGCACGGATCGCGGCCGTACCTGGCATCAGCAGACCACCGGGCCTGACGGCACGGACGTCGTCACGCTCACCGTCGACCTGCGGCGTCCGCGCACGATCGTCGCCAGCACATGGAGCGGTCTCTATGAGAGCAACGACGGCGGGCTGCACTGGCGTGCGATCGATACGGGCTTTCCCGGGAAGCTCGTGCAGGCAGTCGCGATCGACCCGCAGCATCCGAGCACCATGTACATCGGTGCATGCCACAGTGAGTACGGTGAGTGCGATACCAGCAGCCCCGGCGGCTTCCGCAAGACGGTCGACGGCGGCGCGACCTGGCAGCCGATCGCCGGCGTTCCCCTTGTCACCACCGTCGTTCGTAACGGTCACGTCCTGCACGTGACCGCGGCGCTGCGGTCGCTCGCGATCGACCCGCGGAGGGGCAGCACCGTGTTCGCGGGAACGACGCGAGGGGGCATCTTCCGAAGCACCGACGCAGGCAAGAGCTGGCAGCGCGTCGCAACCCGACATGGTGAGCCCAAGACCGAGCCGGGCAACGCCCTTCCGTACGCGGCCCTCGCGATCGAGATCGACCCGCTCCACCCCAACACCGTCTACGCCGCCAGCAGCACCGGCGGCGTCCTCAAGAGCACCGACGGCGGAACAACCTGGGCGACCGCGAACACCGGACTGACCAATCCGGACATGTTCACGCTCGCCCTCGACCCGCACAACCCGCGGATCCTCTTCGCGAGCACCTACGGCGGCGTGTTCATCAGCACGAACGGCGCCAAGAGCTGGCGGCCGGACAACCACGGCCTCCCCGCCGGCGGCGTCGGAGCTTTCGCGATCGACCCGGCCGGCCGCACCGTCTACGCCGGCACCAACGGCGACGGCGTCGACGTGCTCCCACTCGGCGGCTGACGCGCAAACCGCGACCGGCGGCCACTTCAGTCGGTGTCGGCGGTTACTGCACGGACAGCGCGTCTAAGCCAATGGTCGCCTGAGCCAGCACTCTCTCGCTCGAGCCACGCCGTCGCGACGGCCACGAGCCGACTTATTCGGAGTCATCCGCTTGGCTGAGCGGTGTGCTGACCGACGGTGAAGGTGGCCGCGTTTCCCTCGACCCTGCCGTGAACAGGCACGCGGCGTCGTCGGTATGTCCTCGAGGAACGCTTCTTGGGTCAGCCGCCGCCGGTGTGCAGCGGCAGGACGGCAGTTGCCGTCGAGACGTCGATTGCGTACTCCTGCCGGATGTGGCGCGCGAGCTCGTCGCTGCCGCCGAGGAGGATCAGGTCGTACGGGTGCGCGTATTCGGCGCGGTAGCCGAGCTCGGTTTCGATCACGCGTCCCCAGAGCGACACGCGCCCGAGCGCGATCACGTCGCCGGCGACCTTCTCGCGGGCGAGCAGCTCCGCGTCTTCGCGGTGCTTGAAGGCGTAGATCCCGCATTCGCAGCCCGGCTCGGGCGGCCGGTGACGGTCGTCGGCTGGCTCGTGCTCGCCCTGCCAGTAAGCGGCGCCGCCCCGGCGGCAGCTCGCCTCGAATCGTGTCCGCGCCGGCCAGTCGGCATCCCAGACGGTGGCCCGGAGGCCGTGGTCGGTGACGCGCCAGATCCGCCAGCCGACGAGCGGCTCCCGGAGGACGCTCACGCGGGGACGGGCTCCTGCGCCGGCTCCGGGAGCGGAATCGGGGCGGGAATCGGTTCCTCGAAGGGCTCGATCTCGATCTCGCGTATGGGGTCGCCGATCTCGGCCATTGCTCGTTAGACGTCATCGACACGGGTTTCGATGGGCTTGAATCGCGGGAGGTGACGGAATAGCGTCCACGCGGGTGGGTATGGCGGCGCTGCGGCGGCGCCGCCCTGTTCCCGAGGTGCTTGCGGCCTCCCCGGGGGAGAGGAGGCCGATATGGCCAAACAGCAAGCAGTGAAGGCCGGCGACCTGCGCAAGGCGCTGGCCGACGAGAAGCTCGACTGGCAGGTCGCCGAGCAGCTCAAGGACGCCACGCGGATCCCGATCCACGGGATCGGCGGCACCAAAGCGGGGCTGACGCCGGCCGCCAAGGCGAAGGCGGTGAACTTCAAGGGGATCTTCAAGGCGGCGCCGATCAACCCGTTCCTCGTCCAACGGGCCGTGGCGCACAAGTTCCTGATCCCGCCGAAGACGCCGGTTCATCCCGACGTCCCGCCGATCGCGGCGCCGCAGGACACAGGCCCGCTCGAGTCGACGCCGGTCACAGACTCGCCGAGCACGTCGGTCGACTGGCGCAACCGCTGGGGATGGCCGTGGATCACGAGCGTCCGCGACCAGAACGGCTGCGAGGCGTGCTGGGCGTTCGCCGCCACCGCTCTCACCGAAGCGATGGTGCGGGTCGAGCATTGCTTCTGGCCGCACTACTCCGAAGGCGACGTCCACAAGGGCATGGGTGCCAAGTGCGCGAACGGCGGAAGCTGCGACGCCGCCGTCGACTGGATCCACCAGCACGGGCTGTGCGATCCGCAGTGCTTCCCCTGGACGAACGCCGACATCCCGTACAACCCGACCTCCGACCGCAACGGGCGCACGGTGCGCGGGAATCTCACGAAAACGGACGTCGGCAGCATCGCCGACCAGAAGGCGTGGATCGACACGATCGGCCCGCTCGCGACGTGGTTCGACGTGTGGCACGACTTCGACGGCTACGGCTCCGGCGTGTACAAGCGCTCGACCGCGCCGTCGAACTACGAGCGGGGCGGCCACTTCATGCTCGTCGTCGGCTATGACGACGCACGCGGAGCATGGCTCGTCAAGAACTCGTGGGGCACCGGCTGGGGAATGAGCGGGTACGGCTGGATCGGCTACGGCCAGTCCCGCATCGACGACTACGCAAAGATCGGGCTGCGCAGCATGAACCCGGACCCGTGGACGAAGCGCCGCATCCACAGCGGGAACATGATCGAGAGCGGGAACGGCGCCGACTTCCGCAACTTCGAGATGCTCGCCACCGTCGGCGGCGGTGGCGAGATTCAGCACTGGTGGCGCGACAACAGCGCCGCCGGGTTCCCGTGGCACACGGCATACGCGCCATTCGGCGGCGACGCCGCCGTCTGTCCGACGCTGACCGCAACGACGTACAACCGCAACTTCGAGTGCGTCTTCCTCACGACCGGCAGGCGGCTACACCACTGGTTCTTCGACGAGACGTCGCACACATGGAACGACGGCGGCGTGTTCGGCCCGCCCGGAACCGCGTGGGGCGTGCCGGGATTCGTCCAGGGCAACTATGGTGCTCCGGGCAACTTCGAGGTCGTCGTCCGGCTCGAGGACGGCCAGCTCAACCACTGGTGGCGCACCAACGGGCCGCCGTGGACGTGGTCAGACGGAGGCTGCTTCGCGTCGAACGTCGAGTTCAGCGGCCCCTCGCTGATCCAGACGAACTACGGGACGCAGGGGAACCTCGAGCTCGTCTGCGTCCTCAACACCGGCCAGATGCAGCACTGGTGGCGCGACGACGATCACGGGATGGTCTGGAACGCCGGTGCGATCTTCGGCGCGGGCTGCTCGAGCAGTCCGTGCATGATCGAAGGCCAGTTCGGCGCGAGGGACGAGAACGATGTCGGCAACTTCGAGCTGTGCGTCGCCGTCGGCGGGAAGGTGCAGCACTGGTGGCGGGACAACCACGGCGACGGCCAGTGGCACAACAGCGCGACGTTCGCCCATGACGTCCAAGCCGTCGCGGCGGTCGTCGAGGGCAGCTTCGGCTTCAACCTCGAGGTGATCGTCCTGCGCACCGACCGGAAGCTGCAGCACTACTGGCGCGACGGCGCCGGGTGGCACGAGGGCGTTGTTATCGGCAGCGCCTGAGATCCGGCTCCAGGCCGGCGAGAGCCGCGAGCTCGAGCTGCGCGGTCTCGGCAGCACCGGCTATTCGTGGGAGCCGAGCCTGATCGGCCCGGAGGGGATCGTCTCGGTGAGACGAGTCCCTTCCGGGCCTGCGGCCCGTCCGCCCGCCGGGGGACTGGCGCCGCCGAGCGCCTCGCTGCCAGAGCTGTTCGAGGTGACCGCGCTCGCCGAGGGAGCCGTGCGGGTCCGGTTCGTGCTGCGCCGCGAGTGGGAGCCGGACCAATCGCCGCTCGAAGAGAGCGAGTTCCACGTCCTCGTCGAGAAGAGGTCATCCTGACTCAGCTCCCCGGGCTGGACGCGAACCAACAAGCCGCCGGCCTGCCACTCGAGCGCATCGATGCGAGGACGGCTCGATGCTGTCGCTTGGTTGAGCGGCGTTCGCTATCCCAGGGATGACGGTGCGGGTGAGGAATCGTTCTGCCTGTCCAAGTGACAGGACGCCAGCGCTCGATCTAGCTGCCGCTGATGAAGCCGGTCGGGCTGTGACCTGTCAGAGTGGTGTTCATACACAACCTAGAGGAGAGCATTCGTGACGGTTCTGATCCGACACCGTGTCGCGGGAATGACCCCGTCCCAGTACGACGAGTCCGCGCCTGCCTTGATTGAGAAGCTGAAGACGCAGCCGGGCTTCCTCTACCACGTGGCCTTCGTGGATGAGGGCGGCGGTTTCACCGTCTCCGAGATCTGGGAGAGCAAGGAGCAGCACGACGAGTGGTTCGCCGAGAACGTCGAGGGAGTCATCCCCGGCATCGAGCAGCAGGTCATCAAAGTTCACGCCATCCACACGCCCTGAAACGTGGTAAGGCCGCGAGCTTCGGTTCTAGAGGAGTAGCGCCGACCAAGTTTTAGGCTATGACCGCCGCCCCTCCTAACAGCGGCGTCGGGTGGCTGCTGCGCATACACGAGCAGCAGACGTTTCTGCGCAACAGCGGCGCGTACCAAGAAACATACGCTCTTTCGCCCTAGATATCTGAGAGGAGTACTGGTGGCCGCGTTCATCATCACTCGCATCCAGACCGGTGACTACGACAGGTGACGTCCGATGTTCGACCAAGACCAGCCACGTGCACGAGAGAAGGCGCACGTTCAGCGGGTCCTGCGAAGCGTCGACGAGTCAAACGAGGTCTTCATCTACCTTGAGTATTCCAGCGTCGAGGATGCAAACGAAGCGCGTGAGCGCCTCGTGTCCTCAGGGGTGCTGGGCCGCTTCGAAGACATGCATGGGCCGAACGTGCTCGTTGACGCTGGCTGACCCCAACCGTTCGCCCTGGTCGTGTCTCGAGCGATCCGAGCGATCACTCAGTCGAGTGACCCTCCGTCTCTAACTGGTTCATCACGCCCGGCGTGAAGGTAGCGGCGTAGTCATCTCGAGAGCCTGGAAGTCTGGGGGACTGTCAGTTTCTTTGTGCAAGTAGCTGTGGCTGTCATTGATGTCAGTTGATCGAGCTTGCTGCGATGCGGTCGCCGTAGTGCACGGTCAGCGTGTTGTGGATTGTCTTCCATCCGTTGATCTTGCCGCTCAGGTCGGCGCGGTTCTTGCGCCGCTGCGTCGCGACAAGGTAGAGCACCTCGAGCGCGGACTGTTCGTTGGGGAAGTGGCCGCGGTGACGGACTGCGCGACGGAAGCGCGCGTTCAGCGACTCGATCGCGTTGGTGGTGTAGACGACCTTCCTGAGCTCGGCGGGAAACTCGAGGAACGGAACGACAACCTGCCAGACCGATCGCTATGCCTGGATCATCGCAGGATAGGTCTGCGCCCAGTCGTCGGCGAACTCCGCGAACCTGGCTTCGGCGGCTGCGACGGTCGGTGCGGTGTAGATCTCGCGCATCGCCGCGGTGATCTTCGACCAGTGCTTCTTGGAGCTGTAGCGGAGGCTGTTTCGGACCATGTGCACGGCGCAGGTCTGCACGGTCGCCTCGGGCCAGGTGAGCCGGATCGATTCCGGCAGCCCCTTGAGGCCGTCACAGCAGACAATCAGCGCGTCTTGCAGGCCGCGGTTTCTGAGCTCGGTCAGCATCGTCGCCCACTGCTTGGCACCCTCGCCGCCCGACGGGCCAAGCCACAAGCCGAGCACGTCGCGTTCGCCCTCGAGGTTGACCCGATCGCGACGTAGACGGGCCGGTTGGCGACCTGCGAGCCCCGGACCTTGATCACGAGGCAGTCGATCAGCAAGACCGCGTAGAGCGGGTCGAGCGGCCGGCTCTGCCAGTCGAGCATGTCGTCGACGATCTGGTCGGTGACCAGACCCCGTTTTTCGGTCCAGTCGTTATGAGAGTTCTGGTTGGTTGTCGGTCTTGCAGCTGTGTGCGTATTCGGCGGGTGTCATGTAGTTGAGTGATTGGTGTGGTCGGTAGTGGTTGTACTCGAGCCGCCAGTCGTCGAGCAGCAGCCGGGCTTCGAAGACGGTGTTGAAGCTCTCCATCTCGAGCAGCTCCCGTCGTAGGTGGCCGTTGAAGGATTCGACGAAGGGATTCTGCCAGGGTGCGCCGGGCTCGATGTAGCCGGTGCCTGCGTGGTTGAAGCGGCACCAGTCACGCAGCGATTGGGAGACGAACTCGGGGCCGTTGTCGCAGCGGATCATCTTCGGTGCTCGCCCGCGCAGCTCGACGATTCGTTCGAGCGTGCCGACGGTGTCGTCGGCACCCATCCTCCGGGCGACCGGGGTGGCGAGCGCTTCGCGGGTGTGCTCGTCGGTGACGGTGAGGATCTTCAGCGGCCGGCCATCGGCGGTGCGGTCGCTGACGAAGTCGATCGCCCAGACCTCGTTCGGAGCCGCGGCGGTCAGATGACCGGGCATCCGCGGCCGACGCCGGCGCCGCCTCGGCTTCGCCGGCAGCCGCAGCCCCTCGTCGCGCCAGAGCCGTTGCACCCGCTTGCGGTTACAGGCCCAGCCTTCCCTGCACAGAATCGCGTGGATGCGTCGGTAGCCGTAACGCGGATGACGACGTGCGAGCAACTGCAGCCGCTCGCGGAGCAACAGCTCGTCCGGCACCAGCCGCCGCTGATAGCGCTGCGAGGAGCGATGCTGGCTCGTCAGCCGACACGCTTTGCCGCTCTGAGACCCCGAAGCGACCCTGCAGAGAGCTCACCGCTCTGCGTCGCCGCTCCGGGCTCAGAAGTTTCCCCGAGCCACCTCCCGCAGCATGTCGATATCCAGCGCCTGGTCGCCGACGATCCGCTTCAACCGCGCATTCTCTTTCTCCAACGCCTTCAGCCGCACAACATCCTGGGGCCGCATCGCTTTGAACTGGCTCCGCCAACGCTGGTAGGTCTGCACCGACACCTCCAAGTGCCGGCAGACCGCGTCGACGTCAGCGCCTTCGGCCTGCAGCCGATCGGCCTCACGCAGCTTCCGCACGACCTGCTCCGGCGTGTGCCTCTTCCCCTTCACCTGAGTCACCTCCTCGCCCATTCGGGCGATCGTGACTCTCACAACGGCTGGACTCGAATCAGGGGGTCACGTCACATCCGCCGTTGCACGTTTTGCAAACCCCTTTGACGGTCAGTCCCGCCTCGACCGACTCCCACTCCACGGCGAACTGCTTTCGGCCATTGATCTTGAACGGACGTTGTCCCTTTACTCTCTCGTGGGTGTGTTTCAGCTTCTCCCCGACCGGCAATGGCATCATGCGTTCGATCCAGGCCCTGCTGTAGATGTGTTCGTCGGTGAGGGCTGGCGCGTCGCACCCGAAGAGGCACGTGGGCATGTGCTCAACCTAGCGGGCTCAATTGCCCACGAGTCCAGCTTAGGGAAATGCTGGAAGCGCTAGGCGCGGAGTTCGTCTAGGGCATTGGAAGCTGTCATCGCGGGGTGATGAACCGTAGCGCTTCGACGGGCAACAACATCCCATCGTGCACCCACTCGCTATTGCAGAATCTCGCCATCTTTCGCAATCTCAGGGACGCGCTGGTAGTGGTTGAGCGCGTGGTCAATCATGTCGGTGAGATCGAAGGTCAACGGGTGTCGAGCGTAGAAGGGCTTGACCACCGCCCATTCTCCGCCGCCTGCGAGTTCGTCGCCTTGGTAGTGCGGGGCGAAGTTGGTCACATAGAGTGCGTTAAAGACGTCGGGGTTCTCAGTGGTCGGTCCGAGCATGCGCCCCATCCACCGTTTGATGTCCTGCATCCACTGCTTGTCGAGACCTTCGGCCTCAAGCTGAAGCGGTGCGTTGACGTCGACGAAGATCACGAACGGCATTTCGGGAGCCTTCTCGACCGCCGCCTTGTACAGACCGCGGACCGCCCGGGCGTCTCCCCGAAGCGGGTCGTCCGCGTCGGCTTCGCCGGGCTGGTTGATTACACCGGCGCGGTGGCGGCTCTTCGCCTCGACGGCGATCTGCTGACCCGACGGCCGATGGGTCGCCACGAACTCGACGTGCTTCTGGCCGCGTAGCTCCTCGTCTTCGTCCAGAAAGCGAATCTCACAGTCGAGTCGTGCGAAGGTCGCCGCCACGGCAATCTCATAGCGGGCCCCCTGATAGGCGACGAGGTCGCGCATCCGGTCTACCAGCGGATCCGGGAGGTTGCTCGCATTGATGAGCGAGGCGACGTCCCATGCGAGGCTGAGGAGGTAGAGCACGAATCCGTTTGGTGCCGCCGCCCACCGGCCTTCGTCCTGCTGGTTCTCAGGCTTCAACATTATCCGCGTGAACTTGTCCCACTCCTCGAAGCACCTCATGATGAAGGACCGTTCGCTCTCGGGCTTGGCCGTCTCGGCGTCCCGCCACTCTTTGCCGCCGAGGGTGCCACGCAGCACGTGGAGCAAAAACTCGTGGAAGGTCTCGTTCGGGGGGCGGTCCGAGTAGACGCGCGTGCCGATCGCCCAGACCTTGCACCCTTGGTACTCGATCGGCGCCACGTAGTTGACGTAGACGCCATAGTCCTCGCGCAGGCGCTCCGGCCCGCGCTCAATTTTCGCCGTGATGTCTTTCATCGCCTGTTGGAGTTCGGGCAGCATTACCTGCATCTCCCGGTCGGCATCGCGATCGGCGTCGAGGCAGCACTTCTTGTACTTCTTGTCGCTTCCGCAGCGGCAGGGGTCGTTGCGCCCGGGCTTGGTCAGCACCTTCATGCTGCGAGGGTAGCGGGGGTGTCGCACGGCTACTAGCGCCCGGGTCCACGACGGGGTCTGCGTACAGGGCCGAAGTCTCCTGTGAGACGAAACCCTGTGTCACCAGGGTTCACGAATGACACCCGAGCTAACCCTTGTCCGAGCAACCCGTCTGTAGTTTCGTGACAAATCCCATGAGCCGTGACGTAGGTCACCGTGTCATGAAGCACCGAGTCGCGGTGAGCCTCATCCTGACGATCACGATCGCCGCTGCCGTCACTGCCTGCGGCGCCAGTAGGGCAGCTTCAAGAACGGTTGGAAGCGAACCTCTGCGGCCTCCCCCCGGGGTTCCGATCACGGCGGCGCGGGCGTCAAACGGTCTGTTCTCAATCTTCCCAGGCTCGGTCGCGGTCAGATTTTGTCGCATCCCGCACGGCGGCCCACTCTTCCTGGGGACGATGACGCTTCCGGGCACCTGTGTAACGCGGCTGGCCCATGACCGGAAGCGGGTGATTGTGTCGTTCACCCAGTGGTGGGGCGGCGTTCTGAACCATGACCCATCGAACCGTATTCACGGCTCTCATCAGCACACGTGGCACGTCTTCTTGAGCCCAACTCTGAACGTTGTGGCGACTCTCTCAGCAGGCGCGATCGCGCCGCAGTACTGGCGCTAGCACACGTAGCGCAGCGACACCGCCCAGGACGTACATCTAGCCAGCGGTTACTGGCCTGCGCGAGCGATGCTTCTATGTTTGTCAAGTCGCCGGCGGGGCTCCGTGTTCGAGTAGCCGGTAGAGGTTGCGGGCGAGGTAGCGCTTGAGGCAGCGGTTTGCTTCGCGTCGGGTCTTGCCTTCCTGCAGGCGTCGTTCGATGTAGGTGATCGTCGGGGGATGGAGGCGTTTCCGGGTGACCAGGATCATGTGGAGCGCGCGGTTGAGTTTGCGGTCGCCGCTGCGGTCGAGCCGGTAGCGGACGGTCTGGCCGGAGGAGGCCGGGATGGGGGCGGCGCCGGCGAGGCGTGCGAAGGCGGCCTCTGATCTGATGCGGCCTGGGTGTGACCAGGAGAGGATGAGCTGTGCGGCGGCGTGTGGTCCGACGCCGGGCTGGTCGAGCAGTTGTGGCGCGAGCTTACGAACGATCGTCTCGATCTCGCGTGCGAGCTCGCGTTCCTCAGCGGTTAGCTGGAGGACGCGTCGAGCGATCGAGCGCAGCGCGAGCAGGCTGCCGCGGAGTTCTGGATCGCGTCGCGTGTCGGGTCGAGTTGCTGCCAGGCGTTGCAGCAGCCGTGCACCGGTCAGCGGCCGCAACTCGTTGCGCAGGGGCTCGGGTGTTGTGATCAGCAGGTCTCGGAGTTGGCCCAGTCCGGCGCACTTGGCGTTGACCGCGCCTTCGCGTGCGGCCACAAGTGCCTGCAACGCTTGGCGTTCACCGCCGGCCCGCGGCGTCGCCGGCCGCTCTTGGGCGAGCACGCTGCGCGCGGCGCGGACAGCGTCGAGCGCGTCGCTCTTGCCGCCCGAGCGACGCTCCCGGCGCAACCGGCCGACCTCGAGCACCCGCTCGCCACGGTCGCTCAAGAAACGCGTCAGACCTGCACCGAACGAGCCGCTCCCCTCGATAGCAAACGCGCGCCGACCCGAAGCGTGCGCATCGACGAGCCTCAGCGCCTGTGCGTAGCCGTCACTGTTCGCGGCCACCGTGCTCTCGAACACGACCGCGCCGCTGAGGACGTGCACGACCGCGAGTGCATGAAAGTCGCGGTGCGGATCGACACCGACGACGTAGTCCAGCTGATCTGCGAGCATCCGTACCGACCTCCAGCCCGAGCGTTGGGGGGACACATCCGGTGTCGGTCTGGGGTGGAAAACCGCGCGCGGCACGACTGTGACGGGTCACGCCCCACAAGGCGGACAGGCTTCTGATCAGGCCAGCAAGCGGGCGCCAGGCCGGCACCGGCCACTCCGCCCGGACACATCACTCGCAAGACACCCGCGGGCGGGGTCATCCTCTCACCGAGTCACAAGCAAAGAGCACCGGCACCAACCTGACAACAGCCCCAGACGGGACCACACACACTCACAGTCCTCTCACTCGAGCCTCTCCAGCTCGTGGAGACGACGACGAGCTGACTTATCCGGACGCGATCAAGAAGATGGGGAGTCGGCTGGAGCGATCGGCTACGCCCGATGGTCGAGGATGTTCTTGAGTGTCTCGAGGTTGGCGTTGATGCCGCTCTCGAGTCCGTGTCGTGCGAGCGGTCCGAGGAGGGTTGCGAGTGGGCCGAGATCTGCGTGTGCGTCGAGTTCGAGCACCGTCGCGCGATCGTCTCCGCTGAATCGGTACTCGTAGCGGAACGGTGTCGGTCCCGAGGTCGTCTCGATCGCGAAGCGCGTGGGCGGCTCGAAGGCGACGACCCGGAGCTCGTTCGTTGCCGTTCCGGTGGGCAGGTGTCGTGTCATCACGTACGTTGCGGGATTGTCGCGGGCTGTGCCGGTTGGTTGTACGTCGGTGACGGCCGAGTTCCAGTCGGGGAAGTGCTCTGGGCCGGCGACGTAGGCGAACACGTCGTCGATCGGCCGCCGAATGCGGATGGTGGTGTTGATGGCGATCATGCTGCCTCCTTGAGTTGGGGTTCTTCGATCGTCTGCTCGGCGAGCCGTGCGGATCGTCGCGTGACCAGTCCGGCTGTACCTAGGGCGAGCACGGCGGCGATTGTCAGGAGGATCGTGTAGCTCGCCAGGTGTGCCGCTTCTGCGAGCAGGTAGGGGAGGGCGAAGCCGAGGTAGGCAAGCGCGTAGTAGCCCGCGGTCAGGCCGGCGAGCGCACCGTCGTTGCCGAGGCGCTGGATCTCGACAAGGCCGGCGACCAGGCAGAGGCCGTACGCGCTCCCGAGGACGATCGCCGATGGCACGAGCAGCCAGATGTCGTGGGTCTGCGCCGTGGTTGCGCCGAGCGCGAGACCGCAAACGAGAAACAGCAGGCCCGCTATTGCGGTGCGGTTGCCATGTTCATGGTCGTCCAGACGTCGCGCGAAGGGTTGTACCGACACGCCTGCGAGCGCGCATAGCGCGGTGATCGCGGCGGTCAGCGCGGTCCCGTCGGCCGCGTGCTCGGCCCCGACGACGCTGGGCAGGAGCGCGAACGCGATCGCGGGGGCAGCGAACACCCATGGTGCCATCGGCGCCACCACTCGACGGAAGCGTGGGTCGCGGATGCCGGGCACCGAGAGGCGCATTCCGCGCCGCGTACGTCCGGAGACCGTCTCCGGAGCGTCGCGCAGCAGGAGCAGTACCAGCGCCATCAGCGCGACGTGGGGGAGGTACGGCACTGTCCGCGGTGCCGGCGCCCACTGCGCGAGCAGACCTGCTGTTAGCGGTCCGAGCGCGAAGCCGGCCGTCATGGCGACCGCGGCTCGACGCGCAGCCGTCTGGTCGCTTGCGGTGCCAAGGGGCGGACGCGAGAGCTCGCGCAGCCAGGCGGTAGCGGCCGCGAAGACCGCGCCGCTGCTCACCCCGGCCAGGAGACGCCCTGCAAACAGCAGCGCGACACGGTGTCCGCCTGCCGCCAGTGTCAGAGTGGCCACAAGCGAGAGCCAGGCGGCAGGAACGACGACTGCGCGGCGCCCGCGGGCGTCCGACATTGGTCCCGCGAGCAGTAGCCCCGGGATCAAGCCGAGCGCGTACAGGCCGAACATCGCCTCCAACGTGCCTGTTCCGAGATCGAGCGATTGCCGGTAGATCAGCAGCATGGGGGTGAATTGGTTGGCGCCCCAACCTGTGCTCAGCAGGACCGCTGCCGCACCAAACCACACGCGACGCCGCGACGTTCTTGTGTTCATGGTCGGGATCGAGGGTTGCGTCGTCGTCAACCCGTCCTCCTTCGACGGTCGGTTCCATGCGCGCACGAAACCCGGCTTCCTTCGGGATCGATCTGCTAACACGCTGCTCGCTGCAGGCGCCCCGTCGGATACGGCGCGCCAGCTTTCGAGGGTGCGGTCGACCGCACTTCTGCACCGGGCGCGACGCAACTGCTAGAGGGCACGTCCGCGAAGAAGCCGTGCGATCGAGTGTGCGGAGGGCCGCACCATCGAAGGTCGGCCGACCCCATTGGCGAGTGACTGAGGGACTGGCAGCCTCGTTTGATACGCCGCAGAGCTATGAGGAGGACGGTCGATGAACACGGACAGCGCTCATCCCGAGATTCGCGAGCTGGACAACCGAGCGGGTGATGGCTTCGACGTGACGCTGTTCTGGAACTCGCGCACGGGAAAGGTCTTCGTCGCGGTCGAGGACGCGCGGACGGGCGAGGGGTTTCGCGTCGCCGTCGACGCGCCCGAGGCGCTCGACGCCTTCACCACCCGTATGCGTATAGCCGCCGGCGCGATAGTCCGATGACGTCCCCGCCCGGGTGGGACGCAGCGATCGTCCGAGACGAGGGATGAGCCTCTCGTCGGCTGAGCGCCGAAGCGCGCGTGCCGAGCTGCAGGCGTGGTACCTCGTCAGCCTGCGCCCGAAGCTCGTCCGCGCCGCGAGTACGGGCATCGTGCCGTCGGCCGCAGCGGAGGCGCTCGCACGGGAGCTGCGCGACCTCCTCGACCTGCCCGCTGAAGCGGGCAAAGAGGCGGCATGATGCGTCCCCGCCGGCCGGGTGGCCGCGGCTGCGTCCTCCGGTGGCTTGCTTCAGCGTCGCTCGCTTCCCGTCGAGCTGGCCGCCGTTGTCGCCCTCTACGCGCTCTACGAGACGAGTCGCGGTCTCGTCGCCGGCGACTCCGCAACGGCCGTCCGGAACGCCCGCACGATTGCCTCGATCGAGCGCGGGCTGCACGTCTTCGGCGAGGTGCACGTACAGCACGCGGCTTGGGCCGTTCCCGGCCTGATCGGCACACTCGGAGTTCTCTACCTCACGCTCCACCTCGTCGTCACCGGGGTGTACTTGCTCTGGCTCCACCGCAGGCGCCCCGCGGCGTTCCCGGTCGTTCGCACGGCGCTCCTGGGTGCGAGCCTGCTGGCGCTGGTCGGCTTCCTCGCATTCCCGACCGCGCCGCCGCGGCTCGCCGCGCTCGGCGTCGCTGACACGATCTCGCACGGCAGCCTCAACCTGAACCACGGGCTCGTCAGCGCGCTCTACAACCCGTACGCGGCGGTCCCGAGCATGCACATCTGCTACGCGGTGATCGTCGGCGCGAGCCTCTTCCGCTACGGCGGCCGGCCGGTCGTACGCGTCCTCGGCCTCGTCTATCCCGTGCTCCAGTTGCTCGTGATCGTCGCAACCGGCAACCACTTCTTCTTCGACGCCGCCACCGGCGCGGCGGTCGCAGCGGTCTCCATCTCGGCGGCTGCAGCGCTCTCGAGGGTACGACGCGAGTTGCGCGGCGACGCGACACGCTTTCGGGCGGCGCACGAGTTCGGTTAACCGCACTCGCGAAAGCCTGGCCGCCGTACGGCGCTCGCTACCCGCGGGCGGCCAACCTCGAGGAGATGAGAACGGACGGAGAGAGGAGTTCGCGTATGAGTGCTCCTGCAAGCGTTGCTCCCGCGGCGGAGCAGAACCGTCGGCGCTGGATCGCGCTGGCGGTGATCGTCACCGCGCAGTTCATGGTCGTGCTCGACGTCGCGATCGTGAACGTCGCGCTGCCGACGATCAAGACCGACCTGCACTTCAGCCAGGAGAGCCTGCAGTGGGTCGTCACCGCCTACTCGATCCTGTTCGGCGGCGTGCTGCTGCTCGGCGGCCGGATGGCCGACCTGCTCGGCCGCCGCCGCCTCTTCATGGCCGGGCTCGCGCTCTTCACGGTCAGCTCGCTGCTCGACGGGCTCGCCTGGTCGGAGGGCTCGCTGATCGCCTTCCGCTCGCTGCAGGGCCTCGGCGCGGCGCTGCTCTCGCCGGCGGCGCTCTCGATCCTGACGACGACGTTCGCCGAGGGCCGCGACCGCAACCTCGCGCTCGGCATCTGGGGCGCGGTCTCCGGCAGCGGCGGGGCCGCCGGCGTGCTGCTCGGCGGCGCGCTCACGAGCGCGCTCAGCTGGTCGTGGATCTTCTTCATCAACGTCCCGGTCGGCGTGCTCGTGCTCGCCCTCGCGCCGCGCCTGCTGCGCGAGAGCCGCGCCGAGGTCGGCGCACCGCCACTTCGACCTGCCGGGCGCGGCGTCGATCACCGGCGGGCCTGATGCTGCTCGTCTACGCGATGACCCGGGCGGCCCAGCACGGCTGGGGCACGGGCGAGACGGTCGGCCTGCTCGCCGCGCTCCGCCGCGCTGATCGTCGCGTTCGTCGTGATCGAGCTGCGCTCGACCGCGCCGCTCCTGCCGATGCGGATGTTCCGGCTGCGCACGCTCGCGGGCTCGAACCTCGCCGGGCTGCTGCTGGGCGGCGCGCGTCTTCTCGCAGTTCTTCCTGCTGACGCTGTACATGCAGCAGGTGCTGCACTACTCGGCGCTCAAGACCGGGCGTGGCCTACGTCGCGCTGACGCTCGCGGTGATCGTGTTCTCCAACGTCTCGCAGGCGCTCGCGCTCCGGGTCGGCGTCCGGCCGGTCCTGCCGGTCGGCCTGCTGCTCGCCGCCGCCGGGCTCGTGCTCTACGCGCGGCTGCCGGTCGACGGCCACTACTTCTGGGATCTCTTCCCGGCGTTCCTGCTCAGCGGCATCGGCATGGCGTTCGCGTTCATCCCGATGACGATCGGCGCGCTCGCCGGCGTCCGCGCCGTCCGACGCCGGCGTCGCGTCGGGCCTGATCAACACGAGCCAGCAGATCGGCGGCGCGATCGGCGTCGCCGCGGCCACGACGATCGCCGCCACCTACACGAGCCACTACCTCGACGCCGCATCCCGGCGCGACGCGCCGGCGGCAGCCGCGCTGACGCACGGCTTCGAGATCGCGTTCTACGTCGCTCGCCGCCGTCGCGGCGCTCGCCGCTGTGCTCTCCGCGCTGATCAGTCGAGTCGAAGCCACAGCTCGTCGCCGACGCCGAAGCGCCTGCCGATGAGGCGGCTGTTCTGGAGGCCGCCGCATGACTGGATGCTCGCTGCATGTGCAGCACGCGCACGCCGGCACGGAGCGGTCACGCGACCGCCGCACGCAGGAGACACCGCCCGCCTGGGAGTACAAATAGCGTGTTCTGGGTAGGGGGGTCTCAGTGAGCATGTTGCAACCGGAGGTGCTCGACAGCGGCCGGCCCGGCGCGTGCTGGTCGTCGACGACCATGCGAGCTTCCGCCGCTGCGTGAGCAAGCTTCTCAGCTCGGAGGGATACGACGTCGTCGGCGAGGCGGCTGACGGTGCCTCTGCGCTCGCCCTCGCGGCCAGGCTGAAGCCCGACCTTGTCCTGCTCGACATCCAGCTCCCCGACATTGACGGCTTCGCTGTCGCCGAGCGGCTACTCGCGAGCCATCCGGAGCTGCAGATCGTGCTCGTCTCAAGCCGCGACCGCTCGACCTACGGCCCGCTGATCGAGACGAGTGGGGCCTTGGGCTTCATCTCCAAGTCGGAGCTCGCAGGCGCAGCGCTCGAGAGGTTGCTGGAGTGACGGACGAGTCTCTCCGGCCGAGCGATGACGTCGCCGACGCCGCCGCCGGCTCCGCACTCGGTACTGAGATGCGCTCCGGAACGCGCGACTCACCGAGCAGAGAAACCGCGCCTTACTGGACGCGATCCCCGACACGATCCTCCGCTACGGACGGGACGGCACGTACCTCGACGCTCGGCCGGACGCCGACACTTCCCAACTCTTCGCCCCGGATGAGTTCATCGGCCGAAACGTCCGCGACGTCCTCCCGGACGAACTCGCTCGCACCGTCCTCGCCTGCATCGAGCGCGCGCTCGAAAGCGGAAGCATGCAGGTGATCGAGTATGAGCTCGAGCTCGGCGGCGTGGTGCACTGGAGAGAGGCACGGATCGTTCCGAGCGGCGACGGCGAGGTTGTTGCGATCACCCGCGACTTCACGGAGCAACGGCGCACCGAGGCGGAGCAGCGGCGGCTGGCAGCCGAGCAGGCGGCGCTTCGTCGAGTGGCGACCCTCGTCGCGGGCAACGCCCCTCCCGAGCAGGTCTTCCAGACGGTGACGGAGGAGGTCTGCCGGTTGCTCGGCCTGCAGGACAGCCGTGCTTCACCGCTTCGAAGACGCACGAATGTCGACGATCGTCGGCAAGTTCGGCGAGTTGACCGGCCCTTTCGAGCTCGGCAACGTCATCGAGCTCGAGGTCGGATCGGCGCTGCAGGTGCTGCAAACCGGAGCGCCCGCCCGATCGAACTACGACGAGCTCACCGGCCCGGGCGCAGCCGAGCTGCGTGCGCTCGGATTCTCCGGCAGCGTCGGCGTGCCGATCACGGTCGCCGGCGTCACCTGGGGCGCCCTCGTCGTCGCCCTCAGGCCGCAAGAACCCCTTCCGCTCGAGACCGAGCGCCGCCTGCAGGCGTTCGCCGAGCTTGTCGGGCTTGCGGTCGCGAGCGCGAGCGCGCGCGACGAGCTGGCCGCGTCGCGCCAGCGCATCGTCGAGGCCAGCGACACTGAACGTCGCCGCATCGAGCGCAACTTGCACGACGGCGCTCAACAGCGACTGGTGGCGCTGTCGCTCGGGCTCCGGGTCGCGAAGGGCAAGCTGCGTACCTGCCCCGAGGAAGCCGACGAGCTGCTCGAAGAGTTCGCGCAGGAGCTCGCCCAGGCGATCACCGAGTTGCGCGAGCTCGCACAGGGGATCCATCCGGCAGTCCTCACCGAGCGCGGACTCGGGCCCGCGCTCGAGGTGCTGGCGGCCCGAGCACCCCTCGTGGTCGAGCTCGACGTCTCGCCTCCCTGAACGCCTGCCCGAACCGATGGAGACGGCGACGTACTACACCGTCTCCGAGGCGCTCGCCAATGTCGTCAAGCATGCGTATGCCGACTCGGTCAAGGTTCGTGTGGAGTGCTTCGACGGCCGTGTCGAGGTCGAGATCTCCGACAACGGCGTCGGCGGCGCCGATCCCGATCGTGGCTCCGGCCTGTGCGGCCTGCGCGACCGCGTCGAGGCGCTGGATGGTGAGCTGTGGATCGAGAGCTCAGCCGGTCAGGGCACGCTCGTGCGCGCAGAGCTCCCCGTCCGCTCGGGCAGCCGCGCAACCGTTGGGAAGGACGCGTGACGCTCACCTTCTTCTTCAGCGACATCGAGGACTCGAGCGGGCTTGCCGACCGACTCGGCGGGGAGTACGCCGCTGTGCTTTCAGAGGCCCGCGAGTTGCAGCGCCGCGCCGTCGAACGCGCGGGCGGTCGCGAGGTCGACTCCCGCGGCGACGAGCTCTTCAGCGTGTTCGACGGTGCCGCTCCTGCGGCAGCGGCGGCACTCGAGATCCAGCGCACCTTGATCAGTCACGTCTGGCCGGCGGAGGAGCGCGTCCGCGTGCGAGTCGGCCTCCACTGTGGCGAGGCGGAGCGGGCCGGTGACGGCTTCGTCGGCCTCGACGTCCACCGCGCGTCTCGCATCTGCCAGGCAGCGCACGGGGCGCAGGTCCTCGCGTCGAAAGAGGCTTCAGCCGACGTCGGCGTGAGGGTGCGGGAGCTCGGCGAGTTCGAGTTCCGGGGACTGCGCGAGCCGGAACGGATCTTCCAGCTCGTCGCCGACGACTTGCCCGCCGAGTTCCCGCCGCTCCGCAACGTCCGCGCCCGCGAGCACGGCCTCTCCGCGGTGATCGCCGACGACTCGACACTCCTGCGTGAAGGGCTCGCACGCCTCCTCGAGGAGGCCGAGATCGAGGTCGTCGGGCAAGCGCGGAACGCAGACGAGCTGCTGCTCAAGGTCCGCAGCTACCACCCCGACGTAGCCATCGTCGACATCCGGATGCCGCCGACGCAAACCGACGAAGGGATCCGGGCAGCGCGAGAGATCCGCACCAAGCACCCGGGCACGGGAGTGCTCGTCCTCTCCCAGCACGTCGCACATACCTACGCCGTCGAACTCCTTGCCGATGACGCGCAGGGACTCGGCTACCTGCTCAAGGACCGCGTTGCCGACGTCGACGAGTTCACGGCCGCCGTCCACCGCGTCGCCGAGGGAGGGTCGGCATTGGACCCGCTGGTCGTCGCCGAGCTCGTCGGCCGCAATCGCGGCGACGACCCGATCGAGAGGCTGTCACCCCGCGAGCGCGAGGTGCTCGAGCTGATGGCCGAAGGCCGTTCCAACCAGGCAATCGGAAAGCGGCTCTTCATCTCGCCCCGCGCAGTCGAGAAGCACGTGACAAGCATCTTCACCAAGCTGGGCCTACCTGCCGCAACCGAGGATCATCGACGCGTCCTCGCGGTCCTCCGCTTCCTCGGCGCGTAGCTCGAACCGGCTCAGGCGGATCTCGCTCGAGCGCCCACTGTTCGGATTGCCGTACCCGCAGAAGCCTGCGCGCCGTACGCGGTCGCCACTCGGGCTGGGCCACAGTCATTGAGAGACGGAACACTCACATCGACAGAGGGGGTCGAAGATGCATCGCTATTTCAACCGCGGCGCAGCCGCCGGAATCACGCTCGTCTTGATCGCGGGCGCGGGCGTGGCCGGTGCCGCGCGGGCCGGGGACACCCAGGCGGCGCAGCAGCGCTGCCCCGCCGGCGCGCTCATCCTGCCGGCAAACGGCGTCGCTCGTGCGGCCACGGAAGCGCTCGCGGTGGCGCCGACGGAGTATCCGACGCTGAAGACCGCGGGAGCCACGGTCGTCTCGGCCAAGCGGGCGAGCGCTTCCGGCCCGCGCGGCGAGCAGGTCGGTCGCGAATGCGGCGCCAGGGCGCGGGCGAGGACGGTCGTCGTCGAGCTGCAGTTCCCGCGGATGGCGCCGAGCGCGAGCCTGTCGGAGGGCGTCGTGGACGTGTCGCGCTTCCCGAACGGCTACCGCGTCTGGGCCGTGGTGCACTGAGTGCAGCGGGCCGTGAGCATGGCGATCGAGGCAGAGCAGCTCCGAGTTCGCGCTCCCGCTATTCAGTGTTACTATGTACCAGTAGTCAGTAACACTGAGTAGCCGGAGGAGGTGTTCGTGGGCAAGCAGATGACGGAGATGCTCAAGGGAACGCTGGAGGGCATCGTCCTCGCGATCCTGTCCGGCCGGCCCGCGTACGGCTACGAGATCACGGCGTGGCTGCGGGAGCAGGGCTTCTCCGACATCGCCGAGGGCACCGTCTACGCGCTGCTCGATCAGGATCGAGCAGCGCGGCCTCGTCGACGTGGAGAAGATCCCGTCCGAGAAGGGGCCGCCGCGCAAGGTGTATTCCCTCAACGCTCAGGGACGGGAATACCTCGAAGAGTTCTGGAGGACCTGGAGCTTCCTCACGGAACGGCTCGAACAGCTCCACGAAGGAGGCAGTAACCATGTCCGATGTCGAAAAGGGCGGCTTCATCTCGAAGGTGATCGGCCACAAGCGGCGGTGGCGAGCATACAAGGCGCGCGTCAAGCAGCTTCCCGAGAACTACCGCACGGCGGTCGACGCGATCGAGCGCTATCTGATGCACTTCGTGCCGACCGACGGCGACAGCGCGGCGTCCGATGTTCGAGGATCTTGCCGATCTGTTCGAGCAGGCCGCGGCGGACGGAACCCCGATCCGCGAGATCGTCGGGGACGACCCCGTGGAGTTCGTCGAGGCGTTCGCTCCAGAACTACACGAAGGGCGGGTATGTCCCCGACCGGGAGCGGGAACGGCTGATCAACGCCATCGATCGCGCCGCCGGAGAACGGAAGACGAGGAGGACCGACTCGATGACAGCGCAATCGGCGCCAGGGCCTGCGATCCACGTGCAGGGCCTGGAGAAGTCGTACAAGAAGCTGGAGGTGCTGCGCGGCGTGGACTTCGACGTGGCGCGGGGCAGCATCTTCGCCCTGCTCGGCTCGAACGGGGCGGGCAAGACCACGGTCGTGAAAATCCTGTCCACGCTGCTCAAGGCCGACGCGGGGACTGCCAGCGTCAACGGCTTCGATGTCGCCACGCAGGCGGCGAACGTGCGGGAGTCCATCAGCCTCACCGGACAGTTCGCGGCCGTCGACGAGATCCTCAGCGGGCGGGAGAACCTCGTGCTGGTCGCCCGGTTGCGGCACCTCGAGGACCCGGGCACGATCGCGGATGACCTGCTCGAGCGTTTCTCGCTGACCGACGCGGCCGCGCGGAAGGTGTCGACGTATTCGGGTGGCATGCGCCGCCGCCTCGACATCGCGATGAGCCTCATCGGGAATCCGCCGGTCATCTTCCTCGACGAGCCGACGACCGGGCTCGACCCCCAGGGGCGCATCGAGGTGTGGCAGGCCGTCAAGGAGCTCGCCGAGCACGGCACGACGGTGCTGCTCACGACGCAGTATCTGGACGAGGCCGAACAACTCGCCGACCGGATCGCGATCCTCCACGAGGGTCGGATCATCGTGAACGGCACCCTCGCCGAGCTCAAGCAGCTGCTCCCGCCCGCCAAGGTCGAGTACGTCGAGAAGCAGCCGACCCTCGAGGACGTCTTCCTCGCCATCGTCGGTGACGACGGCAAGGACGGCGACGCTGGCAATGACCGCAGCGTCGGCACGGACGAGTAAGGAACAACGATGACCAAGCACTTCTTCGGCGACACCGCCGTCCTGCTGGGACGATCCCTGCGCCACATCACGCGCAGCCTGGACACCATCATCACGACCACGATCATGCCGATCGCCTTCATGCTGCTGTTCGTCTACGTGTTCGGCGGCGCGATCAACTCAGGGTCGGATTCGTATGTGAACTACCTGCTGCCCGGCATTCTGCTCATCACGATTGCTTCGGGCATCTCCTACACCGCATTCCGGCTCTTCCTGGATATGAAGAGCGGCATCTTCGAGCGATTCCAGTCCATGCCGATCGCACGGTCGTCCGTGCTGTGGGCGCACGTGCTGACCTCGCTGGTCGCCAATCTGATCTCGCTCGTGGTCGTCGTGCTCGTCGCCCTCCTCATGGGCTTCCGCTCGGGGGCGGGAGTGCTGGCGTGGCTCGCGGTCGCCGGCATCCTGATCCTGTTCACCCTGGCGTTGACGTGGATCGCCGTCATCCCCGGTCTCTCCGCGAAGTCCGCGGACGGCGCGAGCGCGTTCTCCTACCCGCTCATCTTCCTGCCGTTCATCAGCTCGGCATTCGTGCCCACCGCACACCATGCCCGGCCCGGTGCGCGCCTTCGCCGAGCACCAGCCGGTGACGTCGATCGTCAACGCGATCCGCGACCTGTTCACACAGCAGCCGGTCGGCACCGACATCTGGATCGCCCTCGCCTGGTGTGTCGGCATCCTCATCGTCGCGTACATCTTCGCCATGGTCACCTACCGCCGCAGGATCTCCTAGTGCGCGTATGGCATGCAGAGGTTGTCGTCGACGGTCAATTGGCCCCCCGGCTGATCGGTCAATTCCCAGAACTCGAGATCGACACCCTTCGGCTGCTGGCCGACGGCTGGGATAGGGCTGCGTGGCTCCTCAACGAGGAGTGGGTCTTCGGCTTCCCGCGGCGGGCAGCAGCCGTCCCTGGGATCCAGCGCGAGATGCGGTTCCTCCCGCGGCTCGCCCCGCTGCTTCCCCTGCCGATCCCCGTGCCGGTCTTCTTGGGCCGGCCCGCTGACGGGTATCCGTGGCCGTTCTTCGGAAGCGCGTTCCTTCGTGGCCGAGAGGCGTGCGACGTCGCGCTCGACGACGACGGACGAATCGATGCCGGCCTAGAGCTCGCGGCCTTCCTCGGGCAGCTGCACGGCGTTGAGGTCGCCGAGGCCGTCGGCACCGATGAGCTCCCGGTTGACCCGAATCGGCGTGCGGACATGCCGCGCCGTGTCGAAGTGGCGCGCAGATACCTGAAGGAGGTCGAGCGCCTCGGCCTGTGGCGCCCTCCGGCGTCTGTGGTCCGTCTGCTGGCCGAGGCGGAGCAGCTGCCTCCGCCCGCGCAGTCCGCCGCGATCGCACATGGCGACCTCCACTTCCGTCACCTCCTTCTCCATGAGGGACGGATGAGCGGCGTGATCGACTGGGTCGACGTGTGTCGCGCCGATCCTGCGATCGACCTCCAGCTCGTCTGGAGCTTCCTACCACCGAGCGGGCGCGAAGCATTCATGCGTGCGTACGGCTCGGCCACCGAGGAGCAGCTGCTACGGGCCCGCATCCTCGCGTTCTCGTTGTGTGCGGCGCTCGCCTGCTACGGCCACGAGGAAGGAATGACCAGCGTCGAGCGCGAGGCACTCGCGGGCCTCGAGCGGGCGACGATGCACTGACGCTGCGCCGTGCACGGCCTGCCGTTCATCGATCGCCTGCGAATCGCAGCTCGGTGGCTGCTCGAGCGCCCCTGAGCATCCTTCGCCTGCGCATTCACTCCGTGGCGACGGCCACGAGCTGACTTATTCGGGCTGATCCGTCTCGCTGCGAGGGGATCTGCACCCAACTAGATGATTCCGACTGATCACGGCGATGAACTCCTGCCCGTGCGTGGTGCGGTGGGTGGGGTGAGCTATTTGCTGCCGGCGCGAACAAGGCCGGTCTCGTAGGCGTAGATAACGGCTTGGACGCGGTCGCGCAGCTCGAGCTTCTGGAGGATGCGGGCGACATGCGTTTTCGTTGTTGCCTCGCTGATGACGAGTTCTTGGCAGATTTCGGGGTTGGACAGGCCACGGGCCAGCAGGTCGAGCACCTCTCGCTCGCGCGGTGTTAGTTCTGTGACCGCCGGCGGTGGAACGGGGGTGGTGGCCGCTGGTGCGCGGGTGAACTCTTCGATGACGGTGCGGGTGATCGCAGGGGCGAGGAGGGCTTCGCCGCGCGCGACGATCCGGACGGCGGCGGTGATCTCCTCGGGCGGGGCGTCTTTGAGCATGAAGCCGCTGGCCCCGGCGTGAAGGGCCTCGTAGACGTAGTTGTCGAGGCCGAATGTGGTCAGGATGAGCACGCGTGCCGCGGGCCGGTCGCCGACGATGCGGCGGGTGGCTTCGATGCCGTCGAGGACGGGCATGCGTATGTCCATCAGGATGAGGTCTGGCCGCAGTTGTCGTGCGGCGGCGACGGCGTCTTGGCCGTCGCTGGCTTCGCCGACGACGTTGATATCTGGCTCGTTGTCGAGGATCTTGCGCAGGCCGACGCGGACAAGCGCTTGATCGTCGGCGATCAGTAGGTCTGTCATGCGATCGGCAGTCGTGCGCGGACGACGAAGCCGCCTTGCGGGTCGGGGTGTGCTTCGAAGTGGCCGCCGTAAAGGGCGACGCGTTCGCGCATGCCGACGAGCCCGTGTCCGCTGCCTGACACGCGGGACTCGTTGCCGGCGCCGTCGTCGGCGATCTCGAGCTCGAGCGAGTTCGGGCCGTAGCGCACGTTCACGCTGGTGCGCGCGTCGCCGGCGTGTTTGAGCGCGTTGGTTAACGCCTCCTGGACGATCCGGTAGGCGGACAGTTCGATCCCGACTGGGAGCTCGCGCTGCTCGCCATCGATGTGGAGCTGGATGGGGAGGCCGGCCTCGCGCAGCTGTCCGACGAGCGTCGGCACGTCGTTCAGGGTCGGCTGCGGCGTGAGCGGCTCGTGCGCGTCGCCGCGGAGCATGCCGAGCAGCCGCCGCATCTCCGTCAGTGCGCCGCGTCCGGTCTGTTCGACCGTTTCGAGCACCTCGCGCGTGGACGCGTTCGTGTCGCCGAGCAAGCGCCGCTCGGCGCCGGCCTGGAGGACGATCATCGAGACGTGGTGGGCGATCACGTCGTGCAGTTCGCGCGCGATCCGCGCCCGCTCCTCGACCACCGCCTCGCGTGCGGCTACGTCGCGCTCGCGCTCGGCGATCCGGGCACGGCGCTCGCGGTCGCCGATCACGCGGCGGACGAGCAGCATCGCCACAGCCTCTACGACAGCGAACGGCACCGCCTTGTGCACGCTTCCGTTCGCCCCGGCAATCGTGGCGAGGTTGGCCGCGCCAACGAGGGCGAACCCGAGCGCGAAGCGACGCGGCGAGGTCCAGACCGCGAGCGCGTATAACGCGCAGAAGATCGCGACCGGCTCGCTGACGATCTGCGGGTCACGGCCAAGCGCATACTGCAACGAGCCCAGCACCGGCACCGCCGTGCCGACGAGGGTCGGGTAGCGGCGGCGAACCGCGATCGGCGCCGTGATAAACGGCGCGACGAGCGCGAACTCGAGCCGATGACCGGTGACTTCCGTGCTGAACCAGATCTCCAGCTGAGCGGTAACCGTGAGTACGGCCGCGAGCGCCCGGTCGAGCATCACCGGGTCGGGCCGGAAGCGAGGTAGGGACGGCCGTCGCACTTTCACCACCTGAAGGTAAAGCGTGGGCGACCGACTCGCATCGGCCGGTCAGCCGATCCTAGAGCGACAAAAGATCAGCCGATTGGCTGACGGAAAGATCGGCTGGCCGGCCGACGACGCCTCCCCGCCCGCTCCCTAGCCTCGGACGGGTCAGCAATCGATGGAGGACACAATGATCGCACGTACACAAGACCGCCTGTTCGCCGCCTGCGGCATCGCCTTCGTCGCGCTCGAACTCGGGGGCGTCGCGATCGGCGGCAAGACCCACCACCTCACCGTTTCCAGCAGCGCTACCCAGGTCGCCCAGGCGCTCGCGAAACCGGCCACCACGCTGTCCTGGGTGGGAGGCTACCTCGAGCTCTTGAGCTTCGGGTTCTTCCTTGCCTTCGCCGTCTGGGCCTCCAGCAAGCTCGGCGGTGGCCTGCTCGGCCAGATCGCCCGGGCCGCCGGCACGAGCTATGCCACCCTCAGCGTCGCCTCGCTCGCCGTCATCGACGCGATCTCCTACCGCGCCGGCCACGGGATCAACGTCCAACTCGGGCGAGCGCTCGTCAGCGTCAACGGGGCACTCTACGTCGGCAGCTGGTTCCTCATCGCCTTCTTCCTGATCGCGGCGGGCGCAAGCGCGCTGGGCTCCGCGCGCCGTCGCCTGGGCTGGAGCGCAATCGGCATCGCCCTATTCACACTGGTTGGTACCGCGGTCTCGGTCACCGGCGTCGGCCAGTTCGGTATCCTGCTCTTCTTCGTCTGGATCGTCTGGGCGAGCGTCTCCCTCGGCCGCCGCACACCGGTCGCCGCAGGCGCCGCCGCAATCGCACAACACGCCTAACATCGACCGCCTCGACGGAGTCCCGGCGGCGCGCCACATACGCACCGCCGGGACTGCGACCTGAGCAAGCGGCCTTACACTCAAAGAAAGATCGTCAAGGGCCAGCGGCAAGACGCCACGAGCGCGCGCTCGTCTTTGGCGAGGTGCTCTACCCTGAACGCCGCACGGCTGATCAGAGTCGGTGGAGCGAGTGCACTTCCGTCAGCGTCAGCGCGCGGGACTGGTCCGAACTATTGGCGCACGCCTGCCCGTGCATGCTGCGGTGGGCGTGACTGCTTCGTCCGCCCGGGCGTCGGGTGAGAATGCCATCGCTGGAGCCGGGTGCGAACGGACTGCTGGCGAGGACGGGTGCTAAGCGTCGGCTGCGGACCGCCGTTCGGACTCGGTGATGATCGCCGTCATCGATGACCGGACCGCTTTCTCCCACGAGCGAGCTACGACGTCGCCCCAGAGTGCGCCGAGTGCTCCGAAGTCCGTCCCGAGTTCGCCTTCCCAGGTAAGCGTTGACCCGCTCTCGGTAGCGTTAAGGATGAAGGACTCGCGGACGTGGGGGACTGGTCCGCGGACGAGGCGGAAGTGGATGCGGTCAGGCTGTTCGAAGCGGACGGTCTCGACCGTGCTGGTGACACCGCACTTGACCTGTGTGAAGTGCGCGGCGAGGACCATGTCCGTGCCGCGTTCCCACACGTGTAGGTAATCCTTCATTGAGCGCGGCGTCTTCCCGAGGTACTGGCTTGCGATCACGTCGAAGACGGTTTCACGGTCGGCTGCGATCTCCCAGGTTACGGGTCCGAGGCTGCGAATCCTTCTGCCGATACCGCTGTCGATGGTGACTGCCCCGCTCGCGTAAAAACGGTAGGCGCGCTTTCCGCCGTAGACGATGCCCAGGCCAAGGAGCAGGCGACGCACACGGCAAGGCTATCGACGAAGGGTCAGCTGACAGAGCCGGTGAGTAGGGATAGATGGCCGCGCTGTAGCGGCCGACGTCGTGGCTAGCTGTCTGGTATGCGCGAGCCTTCTCGCCTCACACCCGGGTTGGTTCTCACCCTCGATGAAGTGCGTGCGACTTCGCCAGGATCAGGGAGTGCCGCTGGTTCGAAGTATTGGCGCACGCCTGCGCGCGTGGGTGGGTGGAAGGACAACGGAGCAATGGGCGTTAGGATGTTCGTATGGCTGATGACCGCTGCGAGTTGCTCTGCCTCGATCTCCCGAAGGCCGAAGTGCTGCGTGCTTCGCGGCCGGCGGTGCGGGAAGCGCGTGCGCTTGCGGCCGAGTTCGGGGCGCTGGGGGATGCGACGCGGTCTGACGGTGGCGCTCGCGCTGCGGGACGGCGGTGAGTTGTGCGTGTGCGATCTCGCCTGGATCGTCGAGCGGGCCGAGAACCTCGTTTCGCATCATGTTCGCGCGCTTCGTGCTGCCGGGCTGGCCGAGTATCGCCGTGAGGGGAAAATGGCGCTGTACTCGCTCACCGAGCGAGGGCGAGCGCTGCTCGAGGTAGTCGTGGGGCGGGCGGTGCGGGCGTGACGAGCATCGAGCTGCAGCGGCGGCTGCCCGTGATGCCGCTGCGGGAGCGAGTCGCGCTCGAGCGGCGGGCACGGCTGCTCGCCTGGGGCGGAAACGCCTGGCACGTGGTCGAGTTCGCTGTCGCGATCGTCGCCGGCGTCGTCGCGGCCAGTCCGGCGCTGATCGGATTCTCGCTCGACTCGTTGATCGAACTCGCGGCCGGGTTCGTGATCATCTGGCTGTACCGACTGCGCACCGGCCACGCGGACGAGCGTCGCGCCCAGCAACTCGTCGCCGGGACCTACTTCCTACTGGTTGCGTTCATCCTGGTCGAGTCGACCTACACGCTCGCCGGTGGTCATCACCCGGAGGCAAGTTGGGTCGGGATCGGCCTGGCCGCGTTCACTGCGTCGACGATGCCGCTCCTTGCACGCGCCAAGCGTCGCGTCGGCCACAGACTGGGTTCATCCGCGACCGTTTCCGAGGCCGCGCAAAATCAGATCTGCGCCTACCTCTCGATCGCGCTGCTTGCCGGGCTGCTCGCGAATGCCCTCGCGGGCTGGTGGTGGGCCGATCCGGCTGCAGCGCTTGCCATCGCCGCTCTGGCGGCAAAGGAAGGACTCGACAGCTGGCACGGCAAGAGCTGCGACTGCTGCTGAGTGAGCCATCCCGGTTTTGACGGAGGCTTCGCAGTACGCCGGGTCTCTCAAGTTGCGGAATGTGCCGTGACGCCGGATGATCAGGGGCGTGGACCCGAGCGAGGTTGTCGTCCAGCTCTGGAGCCGAGTTCAGGCGCGGGATTGGGCCGGGGTGGGGGAGTTGCTCACGGATGACTTCGTGCTCGAATGGCCGCATGACCTAGTCCGGCTCCGGGGCCGCGCGAAGTTTGTGGATTTCAACCGCAGCTATCCGGAAGGCTGGTCGATCGAAGTGCTCCGGATCGTTGCGGAGGGGAACACGGTGGTGTCGGAGGTGCGTGTGCCCCATCCCACGGTCGGCCGGTACTACGCGCTCTCGTTCTTCGAGGTCGCCGAAGGCCGAATCACATCTGCGCGCGAATACTGGGTCGAGGAGGCCTACGAGGAACCAGCCACGGAGCGCGCTCGTTGGTTCGAGCCGATGTAGCCGAGACTGGCGGGGAGGATGTCGAAGCAGGATTCTCGCGTGCGTGAGCGTCCCCTCGCTTGAGTCGCACAGATGGCTCAGTTGAGCGAAAAGAGCCGGTGAGACTGATCCAAAGTATGTGCGCACGCCTGCCTGTTCGCGGTGCGCGGCGGGCTGACATTGAGCTCACGAATGACCGAGCGAATCTGATTCGCCAGGCACCTGATGCCTTGGACGGATAGCCGGAGCACCCAGGCGCCGTGCCGAGGCGGGCGCGACGAAAGCCGCGGACGTGGTGCCCGCGGCTCCCGACTGGTATCCGCCTATCCCTGCCCGGACTGTGCGCCGCCGCCGGCGGGCGGGCCGCCGAGTGGGCCGCTCCCGGCCGGGGCGTCGACGACCTCGCAGGGCGGAACGTCGCCGTGGGCCCAGGCGATGCCGAGGGCCCGTTCGTTGCCAGGGCCGGTCTGCGTGGTGATGACCAGCGTGCTACTGGAGGGCAGGTCCCCACTGATCGTGAAGCGGGTGCTGCCGTCGCTCGTGCGCCCGACCTCGCTTCCGTGCATCCCGCCGGCTGCGCCGGCGCCGGCTGGCGTGAACCACGGCTGCTTGCATGTCTTGCCCGCCGGCAGGTACTGCACGACGGCGTTCACGCCGGCCGCCTGCAGCTTCGCCTGTAGACCGGCCGCGTCGCTGAGCGAGTCGATCTCGACTGTCACCGTCCCGTCGGCGTTCTTGGTGACCGCGTAAGCCGCCTGTGTGCCTGTCGAGAGGACGATCAGGCCTACCGCCGCGGCCGCCGCCAGCACCGCCGCGAGCCCGCCGGCGAGGGCGAGCCGCGGCGTGCGCCAGAGCGGGCGCCGCTGCCCGCGGTCGACAGGCGGGGCCACTACATGGCTCCGTAGTTCCCGCAGCAGCCGCTCTTCGAAGTTGGTCATGTCGTTACCTCCGGTAGTTCGTTCGTGTCGAGGTCGAGGAGGTCGAGCCGACTCCGCAAACGGCGGCGGGCACGGTGGAGCCTCACGCGAGCGGCGCCAGGGCCGATGCCGAGTGCCCGTCCGGCCTCGCTGACGGAGAGGCCGTCGAGTGCGACCAGTTCGAGCACAGCCCGCTCTCCCGTCGGGAGCCGGATCAGGTCCCGGTAGAGCTCTCGCGCGGCCGACTCGCCGTCGATCCGCTCGTGCAGCGCGGCCAGGTCGTCCTCGTCGAGCAGCTCGCGCCCGCGGATGTGCGCGTCCGTTCGCAGCTCCTTCGCCTTCCGCCGGTGCTCACCGGCGACGACGTTGCGGGCGATCCCATAGAGCCACGCCACCGGCTCGCCCCGGCTGCGCCGGTAGGAGCCGGCCGACTCGATCACCGCGACGAACACGTCCGCGGTCAAATCGGCGGCCAGGTACGGATCGTCCACCCGCCGGGCGACGAACCGCTGTACCGCCTCGACGTGCTGCCGGTAGAAGCGCTCGAACGCGTCCGGGTCGGATGTGATCTCGGCCAGCTCCTGCACTTCCGCCTCCACCTCCTCGAATCCTCGCTGCCAGAGGTTCTTCGTCGGAGTGAGCTGATGCGTTACAGGCCGCGTAGGTAGACCCGGCGGCCTCGTAACGACGGCGCTCGGGAAATCGCTGACGCTCGCTTGGACGAGCGACCTTCCGCCTGTCGAGTTTGTCGGTTAAACGGCTAGTTCGGCGAAAAGAGTCGGTGAGACTGGTCCAGAGTATGTGCGCACGTCTGCCCGTTCATGGTGCAGCAGGTTGGTAGGGAGTGGGCGGACTAGAGATAGCCCCTTGCGACCGGTTCGAGGTTAGAAGATGAACGGTACGAGCATCTTGGTCGAGCGCTTGTATGCCGGGTAGTTGTGTGGGAACTGCTCGGTCATGTAGCGCTCCTCGACCGTCGCGCTGTAGAGGAAGTAGTCAGCTCGGTCTCGTCCTTCTGAGTCATCGGGGTGCCCCAGTTGCGCCCGATGTGCCTACGGGCCCAGATCGCGAACGCCAACCCTAGGGCGAAGAGGACGATCCCGATGCCGGCGCGCCACAGATCGGTGTTGAGGCCGTGGCCCCGAAACGCTCCCACGCGAATCAAGAGGATCACCACGACGACGAGCACGGCCCTGATACGCAGCTCGCGGGACCACGACACGCGGCCTCTCTTCATGGAGAAGGCTGCCGTGAGCCAGTACAGCCAGAACGCCGCCCATCCGACGGCGAAAACGAGCTCCACCGCTCTCATCGAGACTCAGACTTCCACGTCGGCGCCGAGGAGTTCGGGATCGGGACCGGAAACGAGCCGCGGTTGTCGGGCGTAGCGGGCGACCTCTTCGGATGCGGGGGCGCACGTAACGACGCACGGCTGGGCTGTGCTCTGTCACCCGACGGGCGCCTGGCCGCGCTGCACGCCCGAAGGCCGATCAGGCGTGCGCGCGTATCCAGGCGAGGATGAGGGCACGCGCTTTCGCGGCATAGGGGGCTTCTCCGACGATGTCCCAGCCGTGCAAGCTCCCGGGGAAGAAGATTGTGTGCGTGTCCGCCGATCCGGCTCGACGGAGTAGTTTCAGCGCGTCAGGGATCGGAAGGTAGGCATCGTGGCGGGTGCCGACGATGAGCAGCGGGATGCGTAGCCGCGGGATGGTGGCGAGCGCGTTGACATGCTGCTCGGCAAGCGCTGTTTCTCCTGACAGGCTGATGATTGCGTCGGCATCGAGGTGCGGGCCGTAGGCCATCGCGGCTGCACCGCCGAACGATGCACCGATGACTATGACGGCCTTCGCACCGTTGGCGCGGACTTGCCTGATGCCGGCCTCGAGGTCGTTCCCGTAGGCGAACTGTTTCGCTGTGACCGGGGTGGGGGAGCCACCGGTTCCGCGGTAGTCGAGCGCAAGCACGCGAAGTCCGGCCCGCTCCAGCGTCGCCATGTAGGGAAGCCAGCCGCAGACATCACCGGGCGGCGACTCCGGAACCAGCACGACACCGGTTTTCCCGGATCCACCCTCGACCGCGTAGAGGCGCAGACCGTCGGCCGTGTGCAGCCACATCGGGGTCGCGCGCACACCGTATGTGGCGCCGCATTCCGACGCGACCGAGGACGGCTGCGAGGCGGTCGGCGAGCTGTGTCCGTCGCAGCCAGACGCGCCCGCCACCAGGAGGGCCGACATCGCCGAGGCCCGCAGTAGCCACGCACGCGTGATCGTCGCCCGAGGTCGCGCTGCTCGCAGAAGCCTTCGTGTGAGACCTGCCCTGGGCTGGTTAAACGAGATCCCTGAAGACTACAAACCCCTTCGCGACATTGGGGTGCCGGTACGTACAGGCCCCACACGGCACGAGGCCCTGGGCGGGCTAGAAAGTCGGCCGGGCAGTGTTGCGGGATAACCGTGATCGCGCTGCGATGGCCATGCCGGGCGCATCACCGCGACCCCAGCACCGTTCCTAGCGTTCCGGCGCGGGGCGTGGGCCGGAGGCGTGAACGGCGTGCCCCAATTACCATCGCCAGCCGTGGCCGACGGCGTCGTCATCCGTCCCGAGCGCGACGCGGACCATGTTGTGATCGCAGAGGTGGTTCGCGCGGCATTCGTCGGACACCCCGACGAGGTCGTGTCGTTCGTCGAGCGCATTCGGGCGTCGGAACAGTTCATTCCGGAGCTGGCGTTGGTCGCCGAGGACTCCTCCGGTGTGGTCGCTCACGTGATGCTGAGCTGGGTCGGCGTTGAGGGCGGATCCCGTACGAGGATCCTCAACCTCACGCCGATGTCGGTTCGGCGTGACCGCCAGCGCGTCGGTGTGGGGGCTCGGCTGATCCGGGACGCGCTCGGCCGCGCCGAAGAAGCAGGCGAGCCTGCCGTCATGGTCGAGGGGATTCCCGCCTACTATCCCCGCTTCGGCTTCGAGCGGGCGAGCCCGCTCGGCTTCATCTCCCCGCATGCGAAGATCCCGGACGACGCTTTCATGGTCAAGCGGCTCCCGGGGTACAGCCCGGACCTCGCCGGTCGGATCGTCTATCCGGCTGCGTTCGACGCTCTCGGCTACGAGCGACCGGTCTGAGCAGAGCGGCGCACTCGGCGCGTCGCAACGCGCCTAGCGAAGTCCCCGAACGTCGGCTACGAGACCTCGGCTGGGCGAGCGTGCTCTCGCCTGAAGCGTTCTCAGAATCGACTTAGCGCGTGCGAGGTGGCGAGGATCAGCGCCTCTGGCCAGTCGTAAGTATTGGCGCACGCCTGCCAGTGCGTGGTGCGGTGCGTCCGGAGATCGGTTGAGCGGATCTAGGCGGACTTGAACCAGCGCCTCGGATCGCCGGAGAGTCCCCCTGTCCAACCGTCCTCTCACTCGAGAGGCGTCCGCCCTCCGACGCTTTAACCACCTCGGAAGTGACGATGCCGCTTAGTTGGCTCAACCAAACGGCTCGAGGGCCTAACGCGCACGCGAGGTCGATCCCTCTGGATCAGGAAGTTGGGGTTCGAGTCCCTGCCCCACAGCTTCGCAAAAGCCCCGGAAACGAGGCTTCCGGTTCACCGACGGGCGAATAGGTCGACCGTCTCGGGATCGAATCGTTGGCTCGCGGCTCTTGCATCCCGCGCCCGGAGTGGGAAGGTTGGTGCATGCCGTCCGTCTTCGGGCGCGCGGAGGAGCAGGCCACGATCGTCGCAACGCTCGAGGATGGGCTCCACGCGCCCGCCGCCGCGGTGCTCGAAGGCCCGCCCGGTATCGGCAAGACGACCTTGTGGGCGGACGCGGTCACAGCGGCGGAAGCGCGCGGCTACACCGTCCTGCTGGCGCGCCCGGCCGCGGTCGAGCAACAGCTCGCCTACTGCGGGCTCGCCGACCTGCTCGAGCCCATCGTCGGCGACGTCTCGTTGCCGGTCCCGCAGCGTTACGCGCTGGACGTCGCGCTCATGCGCGCCGCGCCGAGCGGCAGACTCGACCAGCGGGCGGTCGCGGCAGGGACGCTCTCGCTGCTGCGCGCGCTGACCGGCGCGGCGCCCGTGGCGGTCGCGATCGACGACGTGCAATGGCTCGACGGGCCGACTGCCGGCGTGCTCGAGTTCGCGGTGCGACGGCTCGTGCACGAGCGGTTCGCGCTGATCGTAGCCCTGCGCACCGCGCCGGGCGTGCGCTCGCCGATCCGCCTCGACCGGCTGCTGCCGCCTGAGCGCGTGCGTCAGCTTGCGCTCGGGCCGCTCAGCACCGCGATCGTGCGCCAAGTGCTCGCCGAACGGCTGGGGCGGTCGTTCGCGCGGCGTACGCTGCTCCGCATCATCGAGGCCTCCGGGGGGAACCCGTTCTACGCGCTCGAAGTCGCCCGGGCGCTACCCGAAGCCGACGACGCGACCGCTCTCGTCGTGCCCGTCCCGGACTCCCTCCGCGAGCTGATCGACCAGCGGCTCTCGCGGCTCACCCGCCGCGCGCGCGAAGCGCTGCTCTTCGCCGCCGCCGCGCACACCCCGAGCCTCGAACTGATCGGGGTCTGCCTGGAAACCGATCCGGCGACCGTCGCGCGTGACCTTGCGCGCGCGGTCCGCGCGGAGATCGTCAACCTCGACGGTGCGAGCGTGCGATTCGTGCATCCGCTCTACGCCGAGGCCGTCGCCGCGCTCGCGGGCGAGCGCGAACTGAAGCGCGCGCACCGGCGCCTGGCGGAGACAACCCGTGACCTCGAGCAGCGCGTGTGGCATCGCGCGCTCGCGGCCGACCGGCCCAACGCGCGGATCGCGAGGCAGCTCGACGGCGCCGCGGACCGTGCTCGCGCACGCGGCGCGCCTCAGACCGCCGCCGAGCTCGCGGAGCAGGCGCGCGCGCTGACGCCTGCCGGTCGGCCTGCCGAGCACAGGCGCCGCACGACGGCGCTCGCCGAGTACCTGCTGCACGCGGGCGAACTCACGCGCAGTGCGCGCCTGCTCGAGGAGGTCGTGGAAAACGCCGCGCCCGGAGACGAGCGCGCCCGCGCCCTGTTGCTGCTGGGCGAGACGCGGTATCAGCAGTACAGCTTCCCGCAGGCGCTCGAGCTACTCGAGCGTGCACGCTCCGAGGTCGAGGATCCGCACCTCCTCGCGCTGATCGTGGCGCAGGTCGGTTACCTCCGCAACAGCCTCGGCGACCTGGCCTCGGCGCGCGCTGACGTACGGGAGGCAGTCGCACGGCTCGCGGGCCGGACCGCGGCGTTCGCGTGTGCGCTCGCAACCAGCACGATGATCGACTTCGTGCTCGCCGACGGCGCGGACTGGTCGCGTCTCGACCGGGCACTCGAGTTCGAGGACCATGATGAGCCCGTGCCCGCTGCGACGCGGCCGTCGGTGATCGCCGGGCTCATCCACATGTACGTCGGGAACGTCGACGAGGGACGCACATTCCTCACGGACGTGCGTAGTCGTGTCGTCGAGCGCGGGCAGGAGAGCGACCTCGTGGTGGTCGCGTACAGCCTGGCCTGGCTCGAGTGCTGGGCCGGCGACCTCGCGGCCGCGTCGGAGTACGCGCGCGAGACCGTAGACGTCGCGACGACCGTTGGCGGCGACGCGCTCATGGCCGCTGCGACAGCGCTCGCCTCCGTCGTGCGCGCGTATCGCGGCGAGGAGCACGATGCGCGGGCGCTCGCCGCCACGGCACTCGAGTTGAGCGAGAAGACCGGATACGTGTTGCCGACGTTCTTCGCGCTCGACGCGCTCGCCTTGCTCGAGCTGGCGCACGGCCGGCCGCAGGCCGCGCTCACCGCACTGGAGCCGCTGTTGCCGGTCGCCCAGGCGGCGACCCATGACCCAGTGGTCTACTGGTTCGCCACCGACCTGGCCGAGGCGCTTGCGGGGGTCGGCCGGCTCGACGATGCGGACGCGCTTGCATCCGGGTTCGAAGCCGCCGCCCGGCGGCTCGACCGCGCGTGGGCCATCGCTGCCGCACTGCGCGCCCGCGCCCTCGTCTTGGCCGCACGCGGCGAGCTCGAAGGCGCACTCGTAACGCTCGACCGCGCGCTCGAGCACCACATGCGCCAGTCGCTGCCGATCGAACGCGGGCGCACGCTCCTCGTCCGCGGGACCGTCGAGCGGCGGCTGAAGCGCAAGCGCGACGCGACCGGGTCGCTGCGAGCCGCAGAGGAGCTCTTCGCGGCAGCGGGCGCGCAGCCGTGGCGCGAGCGCGCGCAGGAAGAGCTGGGCCGGGTCGGGCTGCGGCCGTCGGCGCCCGACGAGCTCACGTCGAGCGAGCGCCGCGTCGCGGAGCTCGCCGCCTCCGGTCTGAACAACTCCGAGATCGCGGCGGCAGCCTTCATGAGCCGCAAGACCGTCGAGGCGAACCTGACGCGCGTCTATCGCAAGCTCGGCATCCGTTCGCGCGCCGAGCTCGGCGTTCGCCTTTCGGCGTAGGGACTGATCGAGGGATCTCCCTCATTGGCCACGGCGAACGGCGGTCGTAGCGTAGAGCGGATGGCGCAGACGTACCTCGTCGAATGCTTCTGGCCCGGCGTGAGCGAGGAGCTGCTCGCGGACACGGCCGCACAGGCGGCGACCCGCGAGCGCGACGCCGACGAGGTCAGCTGCCTCGAGACGATCCTCGTCCCGCAGGACGAGATCGTCTTCTGCCTGTTCGCTGGCCCATCGGCGGAACGCGTCGGCGACGTCGCGCGCCTCGCCGGCCTGCCCGTCGAGCGCGTGTGTGAATCGGTGCGAACGACACTGGAGGAGAACGACCGATGAAACGAGCTTTCACTGCATTCATCGCCGCCGCGGCGTTGCTGCTCGCAGGCGGAGGAACCGCGGTCGCACGCTCGAGTGACGCATGCGCGGGACCCGGCCCTCATTGCTATCCGACGATCCAGCAGGCCGTGAACGCCGCCCACGACGGCGACACGGTCCGCGTCGGGCCGGGGACCTACACCGGCGGAATCATCATCGTGAAGAGCGTCTCGCTCGTCGGCGCGGGCGTCGGACTGACGACGATCCGCGGCGGCGGCCCCGTCGTCACGATCGGCTCGCCGACCGCAGCACCGACGGTGACGATCGCAAGCCTGACGATCACCGGCGGCGTGGCGACGGGCAACCCGCACGCGCCGTCGTGCGGCCCCGACGTGCCCACGTGCGGCCCCGGCTATCCGGGCGCGACGTACATCGGCGGCGGGATCGAGACCTTCACCGGCACGACGGTGACGCTGCTGCACGCTGCCGTCACGCGGAACCGCGCCGTGGCGCTGAGCACGGTGCCGAGCGTGCGCGCCGTGTGCCCGAGCGGGCCGTGCCCGGTGTCGTACGGGTCCGCGGCCGGCATCGACGACTGGGGGACCATGAGGCTCGTCGACACGACGGTGAGCGACAATTACGCCGCCGGCATCCAGTCGGACGGCGCAGGGGTCGCCGTGGAGGCGGGCGCGTCGCTCGCGATCTCGGCGACCATGATCGAGGGCAACTCGGCGAACGCGGTCGCGCCGACGGGCCGCTTCGCCGACGGCGCCGGCGTCCTGCTCGACCAGGGCTCGACGTTCACGTCGGACAACAGCGTGTTCCGCGACAACGGCGTGACGCTCACGACGCTGATCCCGCATCCGTATCCAAAGACCGTCGGAACGAACGACACCGACCAGGCGAACGCCTTCGGCGGCGGTCTGTTCATCGGCTCGGGCGTGACGGCAACGATCCACAACACGCGCTTCGACGACAACGACTCGCGCGTGAACGCGCCGAACGGCGACCCGATCGCCGGCGACGCGGCATTCTGCGAGTGCGCGGACGACGCGACGCTCGACATCGAGAACAGCACCATCGACGGGAACCAGACGACCGCGTCGGTGCTGACCACGGCCGACATCGGCGCGCAAGGCCCGTCGGCCTTCGAGCTCGACGGCGGCGGCACGATCGCGAACACGCTGATCGTGGGCAACTCGACCTTGGCGACCGCGTCGTCGGGCGACGTCGGCGCGCTCGGCGCGGCGCTGTTCGTCTCCGACACGGGGACGCCGCTGATGTCGCACGACGTGTTCGGCGCCAACGTCGCGACGGCGAACACGACCACGGGCGCCGCGTCCGTCCAGGGAGGCGCGATCCAGCTCGACGGTCCGCTGACGTTGGACGACGATGTAGTGAACGGGAATCGCGGCTACGCGAACGGCAACGGCGGATTCGCGCAGGGCGGCGGGATTGCGACCGGCGTGTTCGGCGACCCGAGCACGCTGACCGCGACGAACACGCTCGTCACCGGCAACGCGCTCTTCGGGAGCCCGGGCGTCGCCCTCCAGGGCGGCGGGATCTTCAACAGCCCCGGCTCGGTCGCGCTGCTCATGCACACGCTCGTCTTTGGGAACTCGCCTGACCAATGCGAGGGCTGCTGATCAGCGAAGACGTCTTGCCGTCGACCGCGGCAGGCGGCCGTGCGTGAACGAGGTGATGCCCGCGGGCGTGTCCCAGGGCATCACCTCGAGGCGCAGGTGGCCGCTGCGCACAGTCGGATCCGCGATCGGGCGACAGGTCGACCCTCCGCTTGTCGGGTACCGAGTACCCGAAACGGCGGGAATCGACCCTCGAGCGTTCACGCTGTGGTGACGGCGACGAGATGACTTATTCGGCGTCATCCGCTTGGTTGAGCGGCGTCCGCTATCTCAGGGGTGACGGCGTGATCGGTTGGACTTCCTTCTGTCGGTCGTCCCACGTGACAGGTGCTGGTGTGAGCAAGCGTTCAGGGGTGATCCCCGACACACGCTCGCGGTCAGGGTCAGTGGGTGGGGGTTTGGGGTCTTCCGTCGATGAGCGTCTGGGTGCTTCCGTCGGCGTAGTGGACGGTGAGTGTCTGGAGGGCGTCAGACGGTCCTCGTACCCCCATACGTTGTTCTTGACCGGGACGCTCGTTTGGGCTCCATCGGCCATGAAGGAGACGGAGGTGATGCCGTCGATCGCGACGCCGTAGGCGAGCGGAGGCGTAGCGGAGTTTGCTTGCACGCTTCCTATCGTTGTCGGCTCATTCTGGTTGAGCGGGTCGCCGCATGAGGTCGCAGACCCCATGTTGCTGCCGGGCCGGCCGACGATCAGGACGCACAACATGTCGGTCGTCGTCGAGAGGGCGTAGATGCGCTCGCCGCTTGTAAGTTGGCGAATGAAACGCGCGCTGTCTGGTAGCAGCTGCCCGGTCGCGGTGCCAACGAGGCGGGCGTTCTCAGCACTGATTCCGGCGACCAGTGCAGGATCGAGCGAGTCGGCTGCGCCTGGGGGATGCTCGGCGGCACTGATCCCGTCGAACGCGCCGAAATCGGCCGCGATCGCAAGGCTCACGACCGCGAGCGCCGTGGTCACGATTGCCGCGACCGTGAGAGGCCGCAAGCGACGCAATCCGCGCGGTGCTGGTCGCTTGCGAGGATTCGACGGTCCCGCATAGGCGTTGAGGACGGACTGGAGTTCCTCCAACGAGACGAGGCCTTCGTCACGAGTGATCATCAGATACCTCCTGTCGTTCCACCGTCGGCGTGTAGCCGGCGTCCGTCAGCGTCCAGGTCAGCCGCCTGCGCGCGTCGTGAAGGTTCGACTTCACGGTGCCGACCGAGCAGCCGAGAATGGCGGCGGCCTCGTCTTCGCTCAGCCCAGCCTGCAGGCGCAGCACTGCTGTCGCCCGAAGACGCGGCGGCAGCCGATCGAACGCCTCCTTGAGCGCGGTCGCCCGTCCGTCCGTCGCTGTGCTAGCGAGGAGCTCAGGAACGAGACGTGAGCTGCGAACCCGAAGCAGACGCTCCTTCCGCGCCGCCCTTACCGCATGCCGGGTGGCGATCCGGAGCGCCCATACCTTCACGGCCGCCGGGTCGCGCAGACCACCGATCCCCTTGCTGATATCGACCAGAGCTTCCTGAGCGGCGTCCTCCGCCGCCCAGGAACCGGAGCCCACAATCAGGCGCGCCGTCCGCACGACCAGCGGCCGCAATTCACCCAACAGCTCGTTCAGGGCAGCTGGATCGCCCTCGTGCGCACGGTGAACAAGTGCGACCGTCTCCGGTGCTACTTCCATCGTCATCTACCTAGGGGAAGGGACCGCCTCAAAGGTTGGGTCGTCGAGCGATGACTCGCAACCTCAGGAGCGGCACACCACGCCGCACCCAGCCGATGACCAGTCGTGAAGGTCAGCCCAAGAGAAGACGGCAAACGACCAAGCCGCTACGCCGCCGGTTCCGGGGCCCGCCTCATCGTCAGTGTGGTGAGACCGGTTCGCGTGCGATTTCCTGTCCGGCAGCGTTGTAGCCAACAACGAAAGCTCCGTCGAGGTGGATGGACTTGGTGGTCGCGACTTGGCCGAGGAAGTAGCCGTTGGCGAGATCAAGCGGCTGCGCGCCGCCGTCTGCGGTTTGTAGCTCAACTTTGACGATGCCGCTCGATGGGTTGGCGTAGCCCTGGACGAGGTGTTCGTAGGTTCCGTGCGCAAGCCCGGAGGAGAAGGAGACATTGAGCGGATGTCCTGGTGGAAACGACCCGAGCGAAGGTCCGCACTCCTCGGGTCCCGAGACGGTTGCGGACAGCGGTACCGATCCCATGACGAGGCACCAGTCGCCGCCTTGATCGGGTGCCTTCCAGAGCGCGATTGTTGTTCCGGCTTTCCAGGTGCTGAAGTCGGAGGCGAGCGTTGTCTCGACCAACTTTGTCGCCTTGCTGAGGTCGGGCTTCATTGCGATCCGTACGGGCGGCTTGCATGGCGGCTGACTGAGATCCGATGGCGTTCTCGTCTGGCCCGCGTTGGGCGAACTTGGAGCGGGCCCAAAATCCAAACACACCGTTGCGAGGGTGGCACCGGAGCTGTCCAGAATCGTGGCCGATCCGGCTCCGTTATTCAGTGCGTCCCAGCGGGAACTGGGGATGTCAGCGATGAAAAAGCCGCCCGGATGGAGTTCAACACGCAAGGGGGCTCCAATGGCAGTGCTCATGTCCACGGTCGCTGCGTCCGGGTTGGTGAAGCGGCCGTAGATGATCCAGCGAGGCGTACCGGTCGACGTCGCCGTTCCGGTCGAGGGTGGCTGCGCATAGGTGCGCACTTCGTCGGTGAGCTGATACTCACACGAGAAGCCGAGATCGGGGTGGCCGGGCAGGGCTGGGATCAAGCAGTAGCCGTTCTTGGCGACTGGCGCAGCGACAAGTGTTGCACCGTTGATCTCTGCAACTGTGCGCGCACGCGACGGGTCCGCCGTCGGCGGGAAGTCGCTGCCGATCTGCGGCGCAAGCTGCTGGTCGACCACCCAGGGGTTGACCGGAGGTGCGGCGTTCTGCCACCACGGCGCGCGCGTCGCTGCTGCGATCGTCGCGCCCGTTAGCAACACGACCGCCACCGAGACAACTGCCAGCCGCTGCCGCCGGTGCCGACGGACGTGGTCGCGGTTGACGACAACGCTCAGCCGCCCGAGCAGATCGTCATGTCCGGAATAGGTCGTCATCACTTGCCCCCAGTCAGGTTCAGGCGCAGGCTCTTCAGGGCCCGATGCACTCGCGTTCGCGCGGTCGTAGGCGAGACGGCCTGACGCGCGCCGATCTCCTCGTAGTCGAGCTCGTCGACCACTCGGAGCTCAAGAGCCGTTCTCTGTTCAGCAGGCAGATCGCCAATCCCGGCGTCCAGAGCGGTCCCATACTCGGACTGCACGCTCAACCGTTCGACGGCGTCCTCTTGCATGTCATCCGCGCCCGCCGGCGGAAGGCCAAGTTTCCGCTGCGCCCGCAACTCGATCGCCCCACGCCGCCGGTAGTCCCGGACGACGTTGGCGGCGATCCCTTGCAGCCAGGGTCCAGCCGACCCCGTGCCAGGATCACGAAAGCGCTTGCGCGAGTACCAGCCCCGTGCGAACGTCTCCGCCAGCAGATCGTCGACCTCGTTCATGCCCACCTGCCTGCGCAGCCAGCCCGAAATGTCGTGCGCGTGCCTTCGGCATACCTCAACGTAGGCGTCCGGCCGTCGGCGGGACTCCCGCAACAGATCCGCGTCAGTAGCCATCTACCTGCTCATCGCACTTCACCCGATCTTCGTTCCCGACGCCGGAGATGGACGCGCAGCAGCCCACTACGATCACCGTACGGCTCACGCATGATCACGCTGTTAGAGGTTCACTTCCGACCGACCCACGCTTCCCCACACCAGCCGGTCGTGGCGTCCCGCAGGGGCCAGGTGTTGTCGCGCTCGAGCACTCACGCCGTGGCGACGGCGACGAGCTGACTTATTCGGAGTCATCCGCTTGGTTGAGCGGCGTTCGCTATCCCAGGGGTGACGGGGCGACCGGTGAGGCGTCGTTCTGCCGATCCAAGCAACAGGACGCTGGCGCAGGTCACGGTGTTCGCTCCGACGCCGATACTGAGCGCAATGGAACACGTCTACCGCCGAGTGGCGTTTGGGGTTGCCTTGGCGCTCGCCATCGTAGCCCTGTCCGCGTCGGCCGTCTCGGCTTCTCCAACCCCGAAGCCAGCATGCTTGAAAGCCGCTAACTCGCAGACCGCGATGAATCAGTGTGCCGCCCTGTGGCTATCCCATGCCCAGGCCCGCCTTGCGAAGATCCTCGCCCGCGAACGAAGAAGCTGCCGACGAGGTTGGTGAACGCAAGCCAAGCGGCGTGGAACACCTACCGCAACGCCGAGTGCAGAGCCGAAGCCGCGGCCCATCGCGGAGGGAGTATCTACCCACTGATCTACTTAACCTGTGAGGTCTATGTCACAGACGCCCGGATCGCACTGATCCAACACGTCCTGGCGAATCTCCCTCCGTAGACTCGCCGCCCCGGCTCATCCGTCGGGTGACGTTCCCGGCCGCTGGCCCAGGCGAGGGATGCGGGCAAAGAGAAGCTCGTGGGTAAGTGTCAGTGGTCAGCCGATTCGTTCGGGTTCATGGCGACCACCAGGAGAGCTGTGCGGGCCAGGCCATCTGCCCGAAGTAGGAGGGCCAGCTTGAGGGCGCGAACAGTGGTGTCGCTATTCGTACCGGCTTCGCGTTGAGGTGCGGTAGCAGCCAGACGCCGTCGTTTGCGATGTAGAGCAGGCTCTCACCGTTGGACGACCACAGCGGCGCCGTCGCACCGTTGGCGGCCGCGATCGTTCTTAGTCGGCGGGTACGAATGTCGTAGTAACGGAGCACGTGCTGTCCGTACCAGCGCGTGAGTACGTTTTGTCCCCAGCCTCCGGTGTGGCGATCGGGTGCTTCCGCGAATGCGAGTTGCTCGCCGTTGGGTGACCATGCCGGGTCGAGCGTTACTTTGGAGGGGTCGGTGATGATCGGGTTGCACGGTCTCGGGGCGAGCGTGCAGATCTGTAGCTGCTTGGCGTCCCAGACGACGCGGCCTCCGTTGACGCCGTGGCTGATGTCGGCGACGAGCGCGACCTTACCGCTGGAGCTCGCGACGATCCGTGTCGTCTGGGCGGAGAGCGTGTCGGCGAGGAGGCGCGGCTTCGCGCCCGGCTGGGAGATGAGGTCGAGCGGTGTCTGGTCGAGGTTGCGTGTTGCCCCGTTGCCGTAGACCCATACGCCGATTCCCAGACCCCGCCACCAACCGGCCGGAGTGAGTAGCGGCCCCCTCATCCCGTTCAGATGGTCGTGCGGGTGGAGCGTCGCCCAGACTGTTGGCGATCCGCCGGAGATCGGATAGCTGACGAGCGTGTCGACCTGCCGCGGATCTTCGTTCACGACGGCGAGCTGCAGTCCGTCGGGAGACCAGACGGCCCCGCGGACATCGCGTGAGCGGAGCAGGATACGAGTCGGAGCGCCGGGGGTGACGAGCCGCGCGGTCGTCAGCGACTCGAACGGGACGCGCTTCGAGACCGGGCCGGCCATCGCTGCGAGCACATCGGCCCTGGAGCTCCAGCCGACGAGCAGCGCACTCCTGAGACCGGCGAGTGGATGTGCATCGCTTCCGTCGCCGCGCGCCAGCCACACCTGGCTGTAATCGATCCCGCCCCCCGCGACATCCGCCGGCGACGCGTTCGTCTCGAGGAAGGCGAGCCACTTCCCGTCCGGCGAGAACAACGGCTGCAACGGATGCAGTCCCGCCGGGGTAGCAATGCGTCGCAGCGAGCGGCGCGTGCCGTCGAGCACCCACAGCGAGTTACGCGAGATGAACGCCAAACGGCCGTGGCCGGCGAACGCGGCAACGTCAACTGTCGGCCCGCCGGCGACTCTCACAACGATGGGCGGCCCACCGCCTGTGCCGTAGGTGACGCCGACGGCCGTTCCGACAGCCGCGGCTGCGACGACGACGAGCGCAACTCGGCGACGCCGTCGGCGCTGTCGCTGGCGCGCCTCTTTGATCAGCGCATCGGGGTCCGGCTGGGGTGATGGCGGCGGCGGCGGGACTCGAGGCGGAGCGACGACGCTCATGCCGACGCGACACGCTGGATCATCTCGACCACCTCGTCGGGCCGGTAGCCGCGCGAACGGGCGAAAGCCAACAGCTCGCGCACCTCGGCGATCACCGCGCCGGACTCCGGCGTACCGGCGACGGTGACGCCGCGGCCACGGCGGAACTCAAGCAGTCCCTCCTCACGCAGGAGGCGCAGTGCGCGGAGAACGGTGTTGGTGTTGACCTCGAGCACGGCGGCGAGGTCACGTGCGGGCGGCAGCCGCTCACCTGCCTTTGCCTCTCCGTCGGCGATAGCACGGCGGATCTCTGCGGCCACCTGCTCGTACAGCTCGGTCGGCTCGCCGCGGTCGATCTTGACATCAATCATGGTGCTAGCAATAGTAGTGCCATCATGCCGACGGTGCTAGTCCCGCCTAGCGTCACCGGGATCGAGCACGGAATCGAGGTCGCGGTCGATCCGGAGGCGCTGATCGAGGAGGCGCGTCAGCGTCAGCGCCGCAGGCGGCGACGAGGCGCCGCGCTCGCGCTCGTCGTTGTCGTTGCTGGCGCGCTCGCCTTCGGCATCGTCCACCTGGTCTGGGGTGGCAGTGCGCGCGTCGCTGGGGACACGGCCCCAGGATGTTGTGCGGCTGAAGGCGTTGGAGAAAGAGAATGCGCGGTTGAAGCGGATCGTCGGCGACCAGGCGCTGGATATCGACATGCTGCGGGAGGTGGCTCGGGGAAACTTCTGAGCCCGGAGCGGCGACGCAGAGCGGTGAGCTCTCTGCAGGGTCGCTTCGGGGTCTCAGAGCGCAAAGCGTGTCGGCTGACGAGCCAGCATCGCTCCTCGCAGCGCTATCAGCGGCGGCTGGTGCCGGACGAGCTGTTGCTCCGCGAGCGGCTGCAGTTGCTCGCACGTCGTCATCCGCGTTACGGCTACCGACGCATCCACGCGATTCTGTGCAGGGAAGGCTGGGCCTGTAACCGCAAGCGGGTGCAACGGCTCTGGCGCGACGAGGGGCTGCGGCTGCCGGCGAAGCCGAGGCGGCGCCGGCGTCGGCCGCGGATGCCCGGTCATCTGACCGCCGCGGCTCCGAACGAGGTCTGGGCGATCGACTTCGTCAGCGACCGCACCGCCGATGGCCGGCCGCTGAAGATCCTCACCGTCACCGACGAGCACACCCGCGAAGCGCTCGCCACCCCGGTCGCCCGGAGGATGGGTGCCGACGACACCGTCGGCACGCTCGAACGAATCGTCGAGCTGCGCGGGCGAGCACCGAAGATGATCCGCTGCGACAACGGCCCCGAGTTCGTCTCCCAATCGCTGCGTGACTGGTGCCGCTTCAACCACGCAGGCACCGGCTACATCGAGCCCGGCGCACCCTGGCAGAATCCCTTCGTCGAATCCTTCAACGGCCACCTACGACGGGAGCTGCTCGAGATGGAGAGCTTCAACACCGTCTTCGAAGCCCGGCTGCTGCTCGACGACTGGCGGCTCGAGTACAACCACTACCGACCACACCAATCACTCAACTACATGACACCCGCCGAATACGCACACAGCTGCAAGACCGACAACCAACCAGAACTCTCATAACGACTGGACCGAAAAACGGGGTCTGGTCATCGACCCCGTTCGACAACGGTCTGCTCGCACCACGCTCGCACCGACGCTGCCTAATCTGGCAACGAGTCCGTGCTCCACGGAAGGGGCCAGTTATCCATGGGCTCTGGCAAGTAGACCTGAGCACACGGTCCCACGCTTGCCAAGCTACGGCGGAGGTCCTGATGACCGTTCGGCTTGCCAAGCAGGAGGCCGTGGGTTCGAGTCCCATCATCCGCTTTTCGTTCGAATGAAATGTCCAGCAAATCATCGAGGGTTTTTGGCGTAGCGGAGAATGGCGGCCGCTGTTCTCCCCGGACTTTCTCCCTCGAGTTCGCGCCGCCGACCTTCTGCTTCCATCCCGAGGCTCGCTACGGGGCCGTTTTTATGAGGCGGGGGGAGTTGTGGATGCCGGGGTTAGCAGCGCCTTAACCCGGCCTCTACAGCATGTCTCTCATGCTGGGCAGACAGACCCGCCGCTCGCAGGCTGGGATCTTTGTCGAGGGTCCCGGTGAAAATGACGCGCGCTTGCTACACGATGACTTCGATTTCGCGCCAACCTTGGGGATGGCTCATTCTCAAGGGCCACTGGACGCCGACAAGCCACGGCACGATCGGGCTGGTGTTGGATGAGAGAAACGCTCCCCACCAGGAAAAGGTTGAGTTGGCGCAAATGTGGTGTTCGCAGTGCGACATCAGTGTCAGGTCGAGCCAGTCGGGGTTTCCCGTGGCGTAGTGCGCGTGCGGGAGTGGTAGGTGGCGACGGCACCAAGCGATGTCGTCCGAGAAAACGACGAACTGGGTTGACGGGGTTTCCGCGTGGATCAGTTCGGTGGCGTGTTCGTAGTAATCGAGGGGGCATGGTCGATGGGACCTATCGGTGAGGTAGTCGCCGCGGCGCACGTGCACGGCTGTCTTGTCAGGAAGTGCAAGAAGATCCGCATACCGTCGTGACGCGACTTCTTGGGCGAGATCAGAAGGCTGTAGGAATCGAAAGATCGTCTCGCGACAGGCGCTCCACAAGCTGAGGTCTTGCAGATAGATCCGCGCTGACGCATCGATGCTGGTGGCGCGTGTCCATGAGTGAGCGCAGCGGGCGATCGTGATGCGGTCGGCGTAGAACTCCCGCCCGAGGGAGAAGTACTTTCGGTACTCCCACCTCTTCGGGAACAGAGCCTCGCCGCTCAGGCTCTCCGCTATGCCGATGGTGCCGGCGATCTGGAACAGTTGATTGCCAAGCCTCCCGTGCTCGCCGAGCGGAAAGGTCAGGGCCGGCAACGGCGCGAGCCGACGGGCCGCTCGAGTTGCCGCAATCGATGCCGTTCTCCTGGCTCGGCGCTGCCGCCAGCGGAGATGATCGATCGCTCGTGTAGACAGCGGGGCGCCACGAACAAGCACAGCGGCAATATCTCTCAATCGCGCAGGGAACAGGGACGTTGCCTCTCTCGGTCACGGTCGGCGCTCGCGTCCTTCTGCGGTCTCCGCGCGAATGGTCGGCGGTACTATCGGGTCGGTGCGGTTGACGGTCGCGACGACCACGCGGGACAGGCGGGAGTGCGTCCTGCGACTGCTCGACTCGGTTGTGCCGCAGTTGGCGCCGGAGGATGAGCTGGTTGTCGTTGACAACGGCTCCACGGACGGGACGGAGACGGCTGTCCGGCAGTGGTTCGGGGCGAATTGTCCTACTGCAAGGCTGGTCGTCGAGGCGAACGGTGGGACGAGCCAGGCCCGGAACACTGCCCTCGCGGAGTCCAGCGGATCCGTCGTGTGTTTTCTCGACGACGACGCGACCGTGGATGCTGGCTGGCTAGCTGCGATGCGAACGGCGTGGGAGCAGGCATCAGGGCAAACCGCCATGATCGGAGGTCCGATCCGACCTGACTGGGATGGCGGTGTACGCCCGGCGTGGGTAAGTGATCATCTCCTGTGGATCGTGACCTCGCTCGACCTTGGCGATCAGCCGCGCCGGCTCGGCCGAGAAAGGATCTGGGGCGCGAACATGTCGCTGCGTATCGATCTGGTCCGCGCGGTCGGTGGGTTCGATATCAACCTGGGACCTCGCCCCGGCGTCGCGTTCGGGCGTGACGAAGAGGAGGAGCTCCAGGACCGGTTGCAGGCACAGGGCTTTTGGATCTGTTGGGAGCCAAGGGCGAGCGTTCAGCATCACCTCCCGGCCGCTCGAGTCACCCCCGCGTACTTCCAATCGTTCATGCGCAGTCAGGCACGTCGTCATGCCCGTCAGAAAAACATCACCGTGCGACGGGCCGCGTACAGATCTGCCCGAACGGCGATGCGTTGCCTGTTCGCCTGGATTCTCGGCAACGATTCCCAGCGAATCGAGGCCCGTATCAATCTCTCGTATTGGACGTCGGCGCTTCGGACCTCCCTCCTCTCCACTCGCGGGTGAGCAGGCGTTGGGCCCACGAGCCGTGCCATAGAGCCTCCACAAAACTCAGGGTGCTTATAGCCGGGGGTCAGCGTCCATTTGTCGGTGTTGTCATGCGGGTATACGTGTTTTCTTGGAAGCCGCTTGTGTTCGTGTGCCATGGGAAGGCGATGTCGATCACGTCGAGGAACCGCGTCGCGGTGCGGGCTTGAGGCGAGTTGATATGCGCCACGAGGCGCAGTGTCGTAGAGGCGCCCTGCTTGATCCGTCCGATCTTGCAGGTGACGTAATACGGCTGCGTTTGGCAGCCCGAGTCTGGCTTGATCTCGAGGTCGGGGTAGTCGTAGCGGTCTTGGACGGTGATGTTGTTCATCGCGCCTGGGCCCATGTTTGTCAGGGTCAGGAGGAGAGTCATCGTCGACCCGGCGCGTCGCAGGGCGATCGACGGCACGATCTTTGGCGGTGTCGGCGTCGCTACGGGCGGGACGATGGTCGTCGTATAGGTGCCCGTGCCGGTCATCGTTGGGTCGCTGGCGCTGGTTGCGACGAAGGTGCGCGAGTCGGTTCCGGAGCGCGACGGGGTGAGCGTGACCGTAAAGCTCCGTGTCGCACCGGCCGGCACGTCTCCGACGGCGCACGACATTCGGCCTCCACCGAGACTGAGACAGGTGGCGCCTTGCACACTCGACCAGCTCTCAAGGCTCGATGTGTAGTAGCTCGAGACCACCGTGACGCCGCGCGCGGCGACTCCATCGGTGCGGCTGTTCGCGACCGTTACCGTGTACGAGTAGCGATTGTTCACCCCGGCGTGTGTGGGCCCCGAGATCGAAACCGTCAGGCCGCTGTCAGCCATCCTCGTCACCGCGGTCTGCCCGACCCCGGTGTGGCCGAATGCTGCGACAGTTGCGAAGACCGCCGCGCCGGCCGCGGTCGCCGACACCTTCGTCAGATGCTCGAACATCGACCCCCCTCCTTGCCTGGCAGCTTGCTGCCGACACGGAGAGGTATCGACCGACACTCAATGAGACTTGAGGCCCGCCAAGCACACAACTGGGGCGATGATCGGCGCGTCGGTGCCATCGCCGAGCCGCGCCGCTCGTGAGGATCAGGGTAGACCACATGGAAGCCTTGCGCCTCGGCCGTGCAGGGGTCATCCGAGGGGCGACGGCGCGACAGAACTTGCTCTTGCACCAGCTCAGCGACACTCTCGTAGGCCGGTTCGATCCCGGTGCGAGTCTGTCGGTCGGCGAACACGCAATGATCCGGATCAAGCCGGAACGCATTCATCTCTTCGACCCTGAATCCGGGCGTTCGCTGCTCGCGGCGTAGGCAACGCCCAGATGTGCCTACGCAGCACTCCGGTGCGGACGGCGAGAAACCCCGCAAATACGCCGTTGCTCCCAGGGAGAATCGAGCGTCACGCAGTTCGTCATCAATGCGGAACTGATGAAGTGAGTCAGCGCGTCGCGACGGCGACGAGCTGACTTATTCGGAGTCATCCGCTTGGTTGACCGGCGTTCGCTATCCCAGGGGACGGGGCGACCGGTGAGCCGTCTATTGCGGGTCCAAGTGAAAGGACGCTGGCGCAGTGACTCTTGCTTTCGCCCACGGGACGCATTGGAGAGTTGACCGGAGTGCTTCGGCAGACAGAGACTGCTGCCCGGCCGGAAAGCGGACAGGCACCTTCGGTGACCCCGGGACGCCGTGCAGAGCCAGTCCGAAGGCCGCGCACAGTCTTGTGGGACGCGAGAGGACGGGGCGGCGAGCGTCGCGAGGTGAGAAGATCTGTATGTGAGGTATTTCGCGGCTACAGAGGTCACGGACGGCAGTTTCACGACGGCGGTGCGTCTCGAAGAGATCCAGGCTGAGCTTGCTCACGCCGGCGCCGATGACGTTTCTTTGGAGATCGTTTCGGGCGTGCTCGTCGGCATCGGTTTCTCGATCGACGCTGAGACGACCGCGGGAGCCGAGACGAGGGCTGGGGAGATCCTTTGGGCGACCTCGCTAGAGAGGGTCGGTCTGCTGGAGATCGCGGTTCCCACAACGGCGTGACACAGAAGCCGCCGGTCTTTGATCCCTTCGCCGTTGGCGGTTAGACAAAGCCGCAGTGCGCGGGTGAAGTCGCTCCGCGTCGGCGACCAGTTGCTGGAGCGGCTGCGTTAGGGTGAGCGAGACGATGGCCGTCGACGCGACTGCGACGTTCTTCGAGGCGCTGGGGAGGCGGGGGCGTGAGCCGATCTTGGCGAGCACGTCCGGGACGTTGCGCTTCGAGCTCGGCAGCGGCCGGCGGCGCGAGTATTGGTACGTCACGATCAGCAAGGGGAATGTCACTGCCGCGCGCACGAACGTCGAGGCCGACGCCGTTGTCCGCTGCGACAAGGCGCTGTTTGACGGGATGGCTACGGGCCGGGTGAACGCGACGGCCGCGATGCTGCGCGGCGTGCTCCAGGCGGCCGGCGACCTCGGGCTTTTGATGTCGTTTCAGCGGCTGTTCCCGTCGCCGCCCAAGTCTGTCTATGCCAGGAAGATCCGTTGAGCGAGCTCGTCCAGATTCTCGAGGGAAACACATTCGTGGTCAGTGACCGCAACGGCGATATCGACGCCTCGCCGATCGACGCGACCGGGCTGTTTTCGTTCGACACCCGTTTCCTTTCGAAGTGGGTGCTCACGATCGGGGGCGAGCGGCTGAATGCTCTCTCGACTGACGACCTGCAGTATTTCGAGACGCGCTTCTTCCTCGTCCCGGGGACGGGAACGGTCTACGTCGACGCGAAGCTCTCGGTGATCCGTGAGCGCATCGTCGCCGACGGCTTCCATGAGGAGCTGACAGTCCTGAACCACGACGAGAAGCCGGTGTCCCTGGAGGTTCGTCTCGAAGCGGCCAGCGACTTCGCCGACCTGTTCGAGGTCAAGGACGCGTTGAAGAAGAAGGGCAGCTACCGGTACCGGATCGAACGCGGCCGGCTTGTCCTCGGCTACACGCGCGAGTCGCTTGACCGAGAGACGGTGATCTCGACGACGGAACCGGCGAAGATCGACGCGACAGGCTTGACGTACAAGGTCAAGGTCGCGGCGCACGGCCGGTGGAAGACCGAGATCGACGTCACGACCGCGTACGCCGGCTGGGGCGATCAGTTGGTTGCACCGAGCCGTGGCCGGCAGGACATGGCGCGTGGCCTCGACAAGTGGGTTGAGCGGGCGCCGCGGGTCGAGTGTGATTCCGACTCGCTGCGGGCGACCTACCACCGCAGCCTGGTCGACCTCGCCGCCCTGCGTTTCTCGACCCGCACGATGCCGGGGCGCTCGCTTCCGGCCGCGGGGCTGCCGTGGTTTATGACCATGTTCGGCCGGGACAGCATCTTCACGAGCCTGCAGGCGCTCCCGTTGACGCCTGAGCTCGCTCAGACGACGCTGCTCGCGCTCGGCGAGCGCCAGGGCACGCGGGTCGACGACTTCCGTGACGAGGACCCGGGCCGGATCCTTCACGAGATGCGCTACGGCGAGATGACGGCGTTCGAGGAGCGGCCGCACTCGCCCTACTACGGTTGCGCCGACGCGACCCCGCTGTACGTCGTGCTGCTCGACGAGTACGAGCGCTGGACCGGCGATACGAAGCTCGTGCGCGGCCTCGAGTTCGAGGCGCGCGCGGCCTTGAACTGGATCGACGAGTACGCGAACCTCCAGGGCAACGGCTACGTCGCGTACAAGCGCCGCAACGAGAAGACCGGGCTCGAGAACCAGTGCTGGAAGGATTCCTGGGACTCGATCTCCTACCGCGACGGCTCGCTCCCGGGCTTCCCGCGCGCGACCTGCGAGCTGCAGGGCTACGCCTACGACGCGAAGATGCGCGGCGCCCGCCTCGCACGCACCGTCTGGAAGGACCCGGAGTTCGCCGACCGGCTCGAGCAGGAGGCGGCCGAGCTGAAGCGTCGCTTCAACCGCGACTTCTGGGTCGAGGACGAGGGGTACTTCGCGATCGCGCTCGACGTCGACGGCCGCCAGGTCGACGCGCTGACCTCGAACAACGGGCACCTGCTGTGGAGCGGCATCGTGGACAAGTCCAAGGCCAAGTCGGTCGCCGCGCACCTGATGGGGAAGCGGCTCTTCTCCGGCTGGGGTGTGCGGACGATGGCCGAGGGCGAAGGCCGCTACAACCCGATCGGCTACCACGTCGGCACGATCTGGCCGTTCGACAACTCGTTCATCGCCTGGGGTCTGCGCCGATACGGCTTCAAGGAGGAGGCCGCCCGGATCGCTGCCGGGATTTTCGACGCGGCCGAGTTCTTCGACGGCCGCCTGCCCGAGGCGTTCGGCGGCTACGCGCGCGAGCTGACCAGGTATCCCGTCCAGTACCCAACCGCGTGCAGCCCGCAGGCCTGGTCGACCGGCGCGCCACTGCTCCTGCTGCGGACGATGCTCGGCCTCGACCCGCAAGGCGAACACCTGATCGTCGACCCGGCGCTAGATCGCCGAATCGGCCACCTCGAACTACTCGACATCCCCGGCCGGTGGGGGCGAATGGACGCCTTCGGCCGCGGGCAAATCGACATCAAGTAGCCAGCTTCCCCTAGAGCACGTCGCGCGCAATGTCCGGCCGCTGCCCTTCATCCCGGCGAGGACAATCGTGACCGCGTTCATCATCACTCCCATACAGACCGCCGACTACGACAAGTGGCGCCCGATGTTCGACCAGGACCAGCCACTACGTTGAGTACCCCAGCCTCGAGGACGCGAACGAAGCGCACGGGCGCATCGTCTCCTCGGGCGTGCTTGACTGATTCGAAAACAAGCACGGCCCGAACGTGCTCGTTGACGCGGACTGACGGGCCGGTCGCCGCAGGAGCGTCCTTCCGCTCGAGCGTTCACGCCGTGCCGACGGCGACGAGCTGACTTATTCGGCCTCATCCGGCCTCGATAAGCAATCTGATCCGGACTCGACCGATGCGGGCGCTGCGGTCCGCCGGCTTTGTGGTCCGCTTCTTTCTTGAATGCGCGACAGGGCCTGTTGTAGACTCGTCGGCGTTCTAGCGATGCGCTCACCGCCGGGTGCGGGGGCCTCTGCGGCTCGCGTCAGCGCTAGCGGGGAGTAGGCAGAGTGAGGGTTCCTCTTGAGAAGGTGCCGACGGGGGTGTGGCGTTTGGCTGCGCGCCATCTCGAGGTGATTCGAGGGGCGCCGTCGTCGGCGGGCGCCCAGGCGGCGTTGCTTGGTCCGGAGGCGTGCCCGCTCTATCGTCCCGATGTCAAGGGCGTCGCCTACTGGGAGTTCGAACTGGTGGGGTTGAAGCGTGCGGCGCCCAGGGGTGTGAAGAGTCCACGGCTTGGTACCGGTACGGGGTTCGTCGTTGTTGCGGCGGGGCGGCACGATGTGCCCGTTTCGCACTGGAGTCTCGACAGGAACCCGCCGAGCCGGGCGTTGGAGCAGCAGTTCGTCGACCCAGCCGGAGTCTCCGCGGTCGCGATGGTGTGGCGGATCGATTCGCTTTGTTATGTGGCTGAGGATGAGGGGCGGAAGTATCTCGGCCATCTGGGGCAGTTCCCGCCGCTGGTGCAGTTTCCCGCGGCCGCGTTGAAGCTTGGTTCTTATCCGGGAAGCTCGGTGGCGGCGCCGGCGAGTTCCGGAAAGGATGACCAGCGGCCGGGGAAGCTCGTTGTCACCACTGGTGGGCGAAAGCCGCCGAACGTGAAGCTGCAGCGCTGGGGAAGCTGGGCAAAGGTGAAGCAGGGCTATAGGGCAGCTTTCGCGCATCAGCTCGCGGCGCAGAAAACGCGTGCGGCTGGGCGCTGGGAGATCGAGGACCTGCTGGCGAAGTTCGGCCAGGGCATCCACGCCGGCACGAGCCTGGTCGTGCCGCTGCTGAAGCCGGGCAAGGCGGCGATCGCCGGCGACGGGATCAAGCTGGTGCGGATGGGAACACTCGACCGGCCAGGTGCGCCGGCGGTCGAGTTGAATGCGCTCGACTCGGAGACAAAAGGCGAGGTGCACTTCACGCTGGAGCTCTCCTACGCCGACGGCACATCCGAATCGCTCCCCTATTTCGTCGTGCCCTCGGGGACGCCGTCCAACCAACATCCGCCGGTCAGGCCGGTACCCGTCCCGGTGCCGCCGGTGCGGCCGATCGTCAAACCGATTCCTGGACCGAAGGGCTAGAGGACGCGGCGATGGGTTGGACTGAGTACTGGACGACAGGAGGCGGTGGCGCACAGCCGGCCTACGACCAGTACGAATGGGGCGGCTGCCAGGTCGGCTGCGGTCCTGTCGCGCTGACGATGATGTTCCTCTGGGGTGACTATCAGGCGGGAAACGGTAACGCCTACTGGGCACCGCGATTCGGGTTGTACCGGCAGAACGGCGGCCGCGGCGCCGACGTCGTCGCGCCCCTTTATCAGGACGGCGGCGTCCAAAACGTGATCCAGGAGATCCACAACGATGTCGGCACTTTCTGCATCTTCGACAACGGCGCGACCACCCCCTGGGACATGCCGGGCGCCTGGAACTACCTGAACGGACGCACGTACACCCGCTTCGAATGCGACTGGGACTCGCTCGGGATCGACGAAGGCGGCCTGCGCGACAAAGCGATCGCCTCGATCAGAGACCGCCACACCCCCGCCGTGATCGGCACCGGCTGGCTCAGCCACTACCCGCTCGCGTTCGGCTACGCCTGGGAACAAGTCACCGTGCAGTACTGCTTCATCTTCTGCTGGACCGAAACCGAGATCGCCGCCTACTTCTACGTCAACGAAGGCTGGGGCGGAGGCGGCGCCGGCGACTGGGTCGACGCGTCCACCTGGTTCGCAGGCCAGATCTTCCCCTAGCGCGGTCGGAGTCCAACTCGCCCGCGCCTCCCCTGTAGGCGTGCGCCGGGCGGCAGTGAGCGTCGCGCCCGGCGGCTATGTGGGACTGACTGCTTCGTCTCGGCGCTGGCCGTTTTGCCTCACCAGCGCCCGGCGCTTGCACCCGGCGCCCGCCTGACCGGCTCGCTGGTGCTGCCAGTGGCTGCCTGGTTCTCTGACGATAGACACGGGTTTGGTCCGGTATTAGCCTCGTGGTCGTCGATGCTCGAGGACGACCATCCGCCCTCGCCTGCCGACCCGCACATCTCGATCCGGGAGAGGACTGCGCGTCTACTGGCGCGGAGCCCACGCTCGGTGTTCGTGACGCTGCTCGGGATCGCGCTGACGGACTGGCTTCTACCCGCGTTCACACGACAATGGGACGACCGGCAGAAGGCGCGAGAGCTGAAAGCCGCCGTGATTACCCAGGTCGCTGCCGCTACGGCAGCGCAGCTGGTCGAGACGAGGAAGGTCTCCGCCCGCCGTTTCTACCTAACCGGGAACGGGCCGTCCGAGAGCGCCTACGAGCGTCTGAACGACCTCTGGCTGCTCCACAGCACGTGCCCTGACCTCTCGGTTTCGCGTGGACATCGTCCTTCATCGCCCGACGTGCGAGGAACGCATCCCGATGCCGCGGCGCTTTCCCCCACGAGAGTGCCGCCGGCCAAGACGAACGGTTAAACGACCCGCGAACGCGAGCTCGTCAGGATGCATTGTCCGGTGCGGTTATGTCAGCTTCGCTCCGCCGCGGGGGAACGGATGCACAGCGGTGCGCACTACCTTGAAAAAGGAGGCAGGCTTGGGAACCTCCCAGCCTGCCTCTTCCCCCTTCGGGCCGGCCGCAGCCTTACCCCAATGGGTAGAGTCGTCGGCCGGGGCGATCCTTTCGCGGCTTTACGGAATCGTTACGGTCGGCGTGGTCGAGGTCGGGGCGGTGACGGTGGCAACGCCGGGTACGGTTATGGTCGGGGTCGACGCCGTGACTTCTGGCGCCGTGACGGTGGGAGCGGGGAGCGCGGGCACGAGGAGCGCCAACGCCGGGACGACCCGTGCGGTCGACGTAAAGGGAGGCTGTGCGGTTTGCGCCGCCGCCGCCGCCCGTTCCGTGTCGCCCGGCATCGGCGATGGCACCGTAGCGCGTTGTGTTGTCGACGGCGCCATGGCGCCGGGCGTCGGACGTTTCGTGCTGATCGTGCGGGAAGCCACCGGGGGCGTCGCCGAGTCAGCAGCCCGCCGGGGCACCGGGTGCGCGCTCACCGACACTGCGCTGATTGTCGGCGCAGGACGGTGCTCGGCGTGGGCCACGTGCAAGGCGACTGCGCCGCCGGCCAACGCCAGTCCCAGACCTGTCGTTGCGCCCGCCACCGTCTGCGCGGTTGGCGCGTGAGCCAGGGTCGCGGCGCCGCGCAGCCAGCGGGCCAGGCCGGCGCCGGAGAATGACCCCTCGAGAATCGACCGGAGGCGGGAGCGCCCCCGGTGCAGGAGCATCTGTACGGAGCCGACCGTCCTGCCCATCGCCGCCGCTGTCTCGTCGTAGGACAGCCCGAGCACGTCTCGGTACACCACCGCCGCGCGCTGGTTCTCCGGGAGGAGGCCAATCGCCTCGTGAAGTTCCGCGGTCAGTGGCGCCCGCGCGTCGACGGAGCGCTCCTCGGCGTCCTTGACCAGCATCCGGTGACGCAAGCCGCGTCGTGCCGTGTTGATCGCGATGGCGGCGAGCCAGGCGCGAGGGTTGCGGGGAACCGCCCCTCGCTCGATCGCCTGCCGCGCCTTGACGAACGTGACCTGCACTACGTCCTCGGCTTCGTGCACATCGTGAAGTTCTCGGTCGACGAGACGAACCAGTTCGCGGCGATGTTGCCGATAGAGCTGCTCGAGCAGAGCCAGATTAGAACGCACAACCAACCGCCTCGGCTACGGCGCGGACTCCGAATGAGTTCCCGAGACGCCGAGGCGCGAAACCCGGCCGTCGATCAACCAGATGCACGGAGTTGCGTCCACTCGGTGGAGGACGAGTGGACGCAAAGTCGCAGGTTCGTCTGGCGGTCGCGCATTGTAAGGCGAGCGCAAAATCGGATTGCGCACGGGGTGTCTCCGGTGGAAGCTTCTCCAAGTGTCCGTCGACGCCGTTCGCGCAAGGAACTCAACTGCATCGTTTGCGAAACATGCGGACGTGCGCTCGTCGTTGCTCGGCGGAGGCCGGCCCTCGTCAGGACTTCCGGTTCGCTGAGTGCTGTCTGTGCACCGCAGAGCTTGTCGTGCCCGCGATGTGCCCGCCAATCTCAGCTTTACCCGAGGCTATACGCCTGAGACGGAGCTAGCACCCCTGCTGACCGTGCCTTCGGCGCGGTGTCCCAACCCCGGGTTCGAGCTCGTGCGGCGCCGCCCGCCGGCGTCGGCCTGGAAGGAGGCAGCCGTGAAACGTGCCCGCAGCAATCCAGCGATGGTGGTCGCGCTGATTGCGCTCTTTCTCGCCTCGGCCGGCGGCGCGTTCGCGGCCGGCGGCGCCTTCATTTCCGGCTCGCGGATCAGAGCTCACTCGATTCCGCTGTCCGCGCTCACTCCTGCTGCGGTCCGAGCGCTCCGCGGAAAGCTCGGACCCGCAGGGCCGCCCGGCCAGCCCGGCACAAGCTTCGACCCATCGATGGTGACGGTCGTCACCGGCATCTCCGCCGATGTGCCGCCCGGCCAGATCGCCGGCGCCACCGTCGCCTGTCCGCCAGGGGCGGTCGCGCTGGGAGGCGGCGGAACCGTCAGCGCTGGGAGATTGGCGTCGTCACTGCCGACCGTCTCGGGCCCGGACTCGTCGGCACCGGGAGGCTGGTCCGTGATCGCTGTGAACGACACGACTCTCACCATCGAGGCCGCGGCCGACGCCGTCTGCCTAACGCCGTAACCGGATGCGACCCATCGTCAAGGCCATAACCCTGGTGGACGACGCAGCCCGCGGCCATGGCGACGAGAACGCACACCGACACGTCCCGCTCGACCCCCACCAGCATCCGGGAGACGAATGGCGTTCGACCATCTGCCTCAGCCGTAGCCACGTGCTAGGCGAGGAGTTGGGGTTCGTGGCTTCGTGGCGTGCGCATGTGACCGCTGCGTGAGCTCGGTTGAGCTGGCAGGGCTAGACGTTGTTCGCGGCGACGTCGTTGCGGGTCTCGCGCACAGCTTGGACGATCCAACCCGCGTCCGGGCGCGCACCGGTCGCGTCGCTGAGCGCGTCCCGACACCCAGCCAGCCCGCGCCGTTTGCGCACTGCATCACATGCCCAGAAGGCGGAGCCGGTTACGAAGCTCGCCGGTGCGCTGTCGACATGCGACGGGCCTCACGCTAGCACCCGGCGAAGTAGATGGCGTAGAACCCCCGGCGCCCTTCTTGTCTCCGTCCCGCTACGCGCCGAGCGCGGCGACGGCTAGGTGGGGCTAGGGATCAACGGTCTAGGCGTCCCTAGGCACACGTGGGTGGCGGTCCGCCCCGGGTTACGTTCCTAATCGGTTCCAGATGAGCGCAACGGATTGTGGATTAGCCGATCGGGGCTCGGTCGCTGCCGGCAGCGACGACCGGTGCGTGTACACGGTCGCCGATCGGCAGGCGTTCCTCGGCGTCGTCGCGCTTGTGAACTCGCTGCGTCTCGTCGGCTATCGAGGGCGCGTGGTCGTGCTCGACTGCGGGCTGACGCAGGACCAGCGGAGGATGCTCGCAAGAGAGCTCACGCTTGTGGCGAGGCAGGAGCCGCTGCCGCCGGCGCTGTTGAAGTGGCAGACGCCGCTCGAGTGTCCGGCTCAGGCCATGCTGCTGCTTGACGCGGACATCATCGTCGTGCAGCCGCTGGACGAGATCTTCGAGCGCATCGAGGCGGGGCGGATTGTGGTCGCCGCCGATCCCCATTCTGGGCGCTTCTTCCCGGAATGGGAGACGCTCCTCTCGCTGCCGCCGCTGCGGCAAGGAACGTACGTGAACATGGGCCTCGTCGGCCTACCCGGGCCGGCCGCCGAGCCGCTACTCAGAGTTGTGCGCGAGAAGCAACTGCGCCTCAACCTGGCGCTGACGCGCTTCGGAGGCGTCGATCCAGCCGCGCCGCTCTATCACGGCGACCAGAACGTCTGGAACGCGGTCTTCTGCACCGAGCGGTGGGCCGGCATGCTGGACGTTCTGGACAGCCGGCTCGCACCGCAGTTCCCGTTCGAGGACGTTGCGGTTGTCGACGAAGCCACGCTCCGCTGCGTCTCGTCCGGCGGGCTCGAGCCCCTCCTCCTGCACCACATCCTGGCGAAGCCGTGGCTGAGGCCCGTGCGGCGCAATGCCTACGTCGTGCTACTCCGCCGGCTGCTCACACGAGACGATCTGGCTGTCCGCGTTCCGGAACCGCTCCTGCCGCGGTGGCTGCACCGGGGATTGAAGGGCCGCGTTCATCGGATCGGATACGAGGCAACCGCACACGTCCGCTCCCAGCGCGGGAAACTCGGGCTGCGCCGCCGGCTGCACCGCCGCCGAGACAACGTGTGGCAGACTCGGCAGCTGGCTGCGGAGACACCGAAGGAACCGCAGCCGTCAGCATCGGCGGAAGACCCAAAGCAATAGATCCCGCACCACGCAGGCACCGGGCCGCCGGGAACAGCGACGCAGCCCGCGAGCGCGCCGGACCCTAGGAAGTCACCTGGCCGCCCGCGTCGCCCGGAACTAGTCGAAGCGGTGGCGTCGTCGGATTAGCGGGTCCTAGGATTCAGTGCACGGTCATGGTCGGCGGAACGGCTGCGCTTTCTGGCAGGCGCGATGTTCCTTTCCGTCCGCGCAGCGGGGGTAGGGGCTGTGCAGCCGTGTGAGGAGCCCTACGGCGGTCATCCCCGGCCAATAGGGCTCCTCTCCTTCTCGGTTACGGGCCCGGCGCGTCCCGAGGTTTCACTTGGGGATGCCCGCACCCACACGGCGGCCCCGACCTGCCCGACGATCCGTGTTGAGGTCAGGTCGGGCTGACGGCATCAGTGCTCGGAGGAACCTGGCTTCGCTGTGGACGTCCGGGCTGAGGGTAGCGGGGGGAAGCCGCCCGAGTGCGGGCGTTCGCAGGCCCTGTCTGGTTGTTCGCGTGCGCGCGGCGAAGAACCGCCGCAGAGAAAAAGCCCTGCGGTAAGACGGGGCCTCTCCCTGGTACAGACCGGTGACTAGAACAGTCGGCTGACGTCTTGCCACCGTTCACGACGCTACCCGCCGCGACCAAGTCCATGTGGAGACACGGCATCAGGGCCTCAAGACGCCACGCACGACGTGGCAAGGCTGGGGAGCTATGCGTGCGGTTTCGCGAGTTCGAGGGCTGGGCTTTCGACGAGGGAGTGCTGGTGTGCGTGGCGTGCGGCTTCGGTGCGGTTGGCGACGCCGAGTTTGCGGTAGATGTTGGTCAGGTGGAATTTGACGGTCTGTTCGGTGACCCAGAGTTCTTTGCCGATTGCTTGGTTGGAGAGGCCGCGGGCGACGGCTTTGAGGATGCCGAGTTCGCGGTCGGTGAGTCCGGTGCCGCGTGCTGGTTCGTCGTCGTCGGTGAGGCCGAGTGCGTGGTAGACGGTGCCGTCGATGATCTGGCGGAGTGCTGCGGGTAGGTCGAGCGGGTTGACGCTTTTGACGATGTAGCCGGAGGCGCCCCGCTTGAAAGCGGCGGTGATCTGCTCTGGTTCGTTGAAGGCCGACAGCATCACGACCTTGACCTGTGGGTGTTTCTGCCGGATCCGTTCGAGGCAGGTGAGTCCGTCCATGCCGGGCATGCGCATGTCGAGTAGCACCACGTCTGGGTCGGTTCTGCCGACCACGGGCAGTACCGCGCTGCCCGAGTGGGCCTCCCCGACGATCTCGAAATCCTCGCACCGCTCCACTGCACCCCGGGTGCCGTCGAGCATCAACGGATGGTCGTCCGCAATCACAATTCGGGTAAGCCGCATTACCCCGCCCTCTCTTGTCGTGTCCGCACTCGACGTGCGTCCGCAGTAGCCGCTAGGCCGGGCGCAGCCTAGGACTCCAGGAAACGAGAAGTGTCACCCGGAAGGGGTACGGCATGGGGAGTGGCGACCGATTCCCTCGTTCGAGGGGCAAGGCGTCGAATCGGCCGGCTCAGAATGCTGCTTCGTCTTCGTTCTCGTCTGCGACCATCCTCTCCGCTGCGGCCGTTGCTTCGATGGTGGCGCTGGGCCCCGACGCCTAGCCCATCGGTGGGTTGGATCGGCCGGCGACCGGGGTTAGCGTTGCCGGGCATCGCCTCCCTCACCCAGGGCGTGTGATGCGAACACCCCTGCGGCGGCCGCCTCGTTTTGTGCACGGTGGGCGGCCCCGCCCCCCTCAACGTTGAGGACCGAATCCAAAGCGCCCGCGAGAGCGCGTTAGGATCGGTGGCGATGGACACGATCTGTCCGGAGTGTGGTACGCCCATCGAGGTCTTGCGGAGCAGTCGGCTACGGCTCGCGTTGTCGGCCGAGCCGACGGTGCTCAGTGCAATTGAGTGCATCAATCCCAGGTGCAACAAGCGCTTTCGTTGGGACGGCGAGAAGTGGGGTTTGGTCGCGGGGGACGGCGACGCTACGGCCTGATCGCCGTCGGAGCGGCGCTGCTGGTTGTCTCGGCCAGCCAGATACTGCTGCTGCCCGGCCCGCCGTGATGATCATTCGCTTGGCGCTACTACGACCAGCTGGAGCAGGTCGGCGGCCGGCTGCTTCGCGAGCGGCTGGCTGGGCGGGAGTTCGATCGCTTCCTCGCCCGGCTGGTGCCGCTGCCTGAACCGCAGCCCGACGCGAGCGAGGGCGGGCGCGCTGTCCGCAATGTCGAGCGGGTGCGCGAGGCGATCCGCACCGCCTACCGGGCGGCGCCCGACCTCGACCAGATCCGCGGCACCCGCTGGGGGCCTGCAGGCCGTCACCGCCTACGTCGACCACGTCCAGCCGACCCGACGCACGGCCGGCCGAACCCAGACAGAGGCCCGCTTCGAACGAGCCACCGAACCCCAGCAGCTCAAAGACCGAGCACTCGAGCTCCTGACCGAGACAGGCGGCACGGGATGATCCGTCCGCCCCGTCTACTACCCTCGATAACAGGCGAGACACAGATGCATCATCAGACCCATAAATGGGTCTGGATGCTATAGTGGGCGCGTGTTGAGCGTCGCCAAGCTGACGCCGGGGCAGGAGGGCTACTACGAGCGCTCGGTCGCGCTAGGGCTGGACGACTACTACGCGGGCCGTGGCGAGTCCCCGGGCATCTGGGTCGGCCGCGGCGCCGCCGAGCTCGAGCTCGAGGGTGTCGTTGGGGAGGGGGAGCTGGCCCGGCTGATCCGCGGCCGCGATCCGCGCACCGGTGAGGTGTTGCGTAAGCATTATCGGCCGCGGCGGATCACGATCGAGCGGATCGATCCCTTCAGCGGCGAGCGCTCGTTGGAGGTGAAGAAGTTGGCGCCGGTCGCGGGGTTTGACTTGGTCTTCTCGCCTCCGAAGAGTGTCAGCCTGCTGCATGCACTCGGTGACGAGGAGACGCGCCGGGCGGTGAACGAGGCGCACGTGTCGGCCTGGCAGGCGGCGATGGCCTACCTCGAGGATGAGGCCTGCGTGACGCGGCGCGGCAGAAACGGCGTCCACCGCGAGCACGCCGGCGGCTTCGTCGCGGCCGCCTACCAGCACCGCACCAGCCGCGCCCAGGACCCACACCTGCACACCCACGTGATCGTCGCCAACATGGCCAAGAGCCCCTCGGACGGGAAGTGGCGGGCTCTCGACGGCGAGCCGATCCTCAAGAGCTACCGGCTCGCGGCCGGCTACCTCTACCAGGCCCAGCTGCGCGCCGAGCTGACCCGCTCGCTCGGGGTCGAATGGGAACAACCCCATAAAGGCATGGCCGAGCTCCGCGGCGTGCCACGCTCGGTAATCCGGGCCTTCTCGACCCGACGTGCCCAGGTCGTCGAGGAGCTGGCCCGGCGAGGCGGGGGCGGCTTCTACGCCGCCCAGCTCGCGGCGGTGGAAACCCGCGAGCGGAAAGAGCAGGTCGACCTGGTCGGGCTGCGCGAGGACTGGCGCGCCCGCGCGGCCGAGCTCGGGCTCGGCAGCCGCGAGCTACGAGCACTGCTCGGGCGGGTCCATCAGAGTGCGCTCTCACGCAGCGACCTGCTGCGGATTGCGCGGCGGCTGCTCGGGCCGGAGGGCCTGACGGAGCGGCAGACGGCGTTCTCCGAACCCGAGGCTGTGATGGCGTGGGCGCAGGCGCACGCTGCCGGCGCCTCTGCGGAGCGCGTCCGGCGGCTTGCCGCGCGTCTCGTCCGCACCGACGGCGTCGAGCAGGTAGGCGAGCGGCCGAGTCCGGGCCGCCCGGCCCGCTACTCGACCGCCGAGCTGATCAGCCTCGAGCGCGCGGCGCTGGCGCTTGTCGAGCGCGGCCGCGACGCAGACGTCCCCGCGGTCGGCCCGCAGCAGCTCGCGGAGATCGAGCACAGCGACCGTGCCGTCCTCTCCGCGGAGCAGGAGCGGATGGTCGAGGAAGTCACGACCCGCCGCAGCCGCGTCATCTGCGTCGTCGGACTGGCCGGCGCCGGCAAGACGACCGCCACCCACGCCGTCGCCACCGCCTTCGCGCAAGCAGGACTCCTTGTCTGCGGTGCGGCGCCGTCTGGGGTAGCCGCCGAGAAGCTCCACGACGAGACCGGCATCCCTTCCACCACGTTGCACCGACTGCTCGAACTGGCCCGCAACGAGGGCGGCCTCCCACACCGTTGCGTACTGATCGTTGATGAGGCCGCGATGGCCGAGACGAGAACGCTCGCCCCGCTGCTCGAGCTCGTCGAGCAAGCAGAAGCGAAGGCGATCCTGATCGGCGATCCCCACCAGCTCCCCGCGGTCGGTGCCGGTGGCCTGTTCGCCGGCATCGTCGAGCGCGAAGGCGCGGTCGTCCTCAGCGAGAACCGCCGCCAGCACGACCCACTCGAGCAGGACGCACTCGCACGCGTCCGTGCCGGCGTCGGTCGCGACTACCTCGCCTACGCCGAGCTGCGCGAGCGGCTCGTCGTCTCCGACGATCAGGTCACCACCCGCGCGCGCTTACTCGCTGATTGGTGGCAGCACGCCCGTGACGATCTCTCGGGCAACGTCATGCTCGCCCTGCGCCGCCGCGACGTCACCGACCTCAACCAGCTCGCCCGCCAGCTCATGGACACCGACGGCCGCCTCGGCAGAGAGCGGCTCAGCCTGGCAGAGGGCGAGTTCGCCGTGGGCGACCGCGTCATCTGCCTGCGCAACAACGCCACCCTTGACGTCAAGAACGGCACCACCGGCACCATCGACCAGATCGACCCCACCCGGCGCACCCTCACACTCGCCACCGACCGCGGGTCGAGCGTCGAGCTCAGCCGCCGCTACCTCGAGGCCGGGAACCTGCGTCACGCCTACGCTCTCACCGGCCACGCCGCCCAAGGACTCACCCTCGACAGAGCCTTCATCCTCGCCACCGGCGAAGCACGGCTACAGGAATGGGGATACGTCGCACTCTCACGCGCCCGCGCGCAGACGCGCCTCTACATCACCAGCACACCGCGCGAACACGCAAGCCACTTCCACCAACTCGACGACCCAGACCCGCTCACCCGCTTCGGCCGCGCGATCGAAGAATCCGCCATCGAGTTCCTCGCCGTCGACCAACGACCGCCCCCAACCGGACCAAGGCACGAGGACCGTCCCCAGATCGACCGGCAACAGCTCAGCCCCGAGGCGAGGCTCCACCGTCGCCACCTCGAACAGAAACGACTAGCACTCACGAAGACACGAGAACTCGCTGAAAGACGGCTGGCGAACGCCGAGCGTGACCTCAACCGCTGCGGACCGCTCAAACGCCGCCGACGCGACCAACTCCGCATCGACATCGAACTACAACGCCGAGCGATCGAGGCCGCCGACCAACGACTCGCTCACACCGCCGCGGCGTGCGAAAACGCGAAGCTCCCGTTCAACGAGCGCGACCGTGTGGCCGGCGGAGACCCCACTCGTGCTCGGCGAGCGCGCCACCCGCAGACGCTCGACCTCGGACGATAGAAACGCGGCACTCCGAACGCACACCGGGTTTCGAGCGACTTCAGATCTCCGGAGAGGGGTCGGCACGAAGCTCCTGGTTCGCGTCCCGCGAACGGAACGAACGAGAAGGCGTGGTGATGTCAAGTCGCTGGCGGATCCCGTTTGCGTCGTAGGGTCTCGTAACCTGTTGGCTCACATCCAAGAGGCCATCCAGATACTGCTAAATAACTCAGATTAGAGGCATAGCGAAGTATATTGAGTATAGATATGCTGCAATTTACCTTATAAATGAGCTATATTGCAGTAATGGCCCGTCCGCCAACTCTCACTCGACTCTCCGAGCTTGCCCAGGACCAGTGGGGGCTCGTGACCCGTCGGCAAGCCGAAAACGCGGGCGTCTCTCGCGCCACGCTCCAAAGGCTGGCCGATAACAAGGTTCTGGAGCGCGTCTCCCGTGGCGTGTACCGGCTTGCCGGTGCCCCCGAGCCAGACCATGTCGAACTGCGCGCCGCGTGGCTTCAGCTTGCGCCCGACATCCCTGCTTGGAAGCGAACCGCCGACGAGGGAGTCGTTTCCCATCGCTCGGCGGCGGCCCTTTACGGCCTTGGCCATCTCCCGGCCGACAGGCACGAGTTCACCGTGACGAGGAGACGGCAGTCGCGCCGGCCTGACGTGCGACTCCATCATCGGCGACTCAGCGAAGCCGAGTGGATCTCGCTCCGCGGCCTTCCTGTAACTCGGCCATCGCGGATCGCAGCGGATCTCCTCGCAGACCGCGAGGACCCGGAAGCAGTCGCGTACGTCATTGTGGACGCCATTCGCCCGGTATACGACTATCCCGGCACCTTTGCCGAAGTACTCGCTCCGTACGCGGCGCAGTTTGGGCTCCGGCGTGGTGATGGCATGGCCCTCCTGCGGTGGCTGCTTGATCTTGTCGGCGATCCGGAGACTCCCCTTTGGATGGAGGAGGCTCGTGCCCATGTCGCCCGAGCTGGCGACAACCCTTCGGTTGAAGCAGCGGACATCGATCGACGAGGGCCCGCACCATGAAAGACACTCGCTTTTACGGCAGTCCCGCCGCGTTCCGGGCAGCCCTGACAGACAGACTGAAGAACAAAACCAAGACCAGCCGCTGGACTCTTCCGCAGCTCCAGCGGCAGATTGCATACGACCGACTCCTCGAACGTCTCTACCTCGTCGACAGCGGTTGGATCGTGAAGGGCGCCACCGCACTGCTCGCCCGCGACATCGGCGTGCGCGCCACGATCGACATTGACCTGTACCGCGAAGCAGCCCGCGACGTCGCCGAGGCCGACCTCCGGAAAGCCGCCGCCATGGACATCGGCGACTGGTTCCGCTTCGAGATCGGTGCCGCTCAAGCCGTGGCCGACGCAGCCTCAGGCATCCGTTTGCCAGTCACCACCTATATCGGCGCGACCGTCTGGGTTCAGTTTCACGTCGACCTCATCGGCGCGGACATTCGCATGACCGGCGAGCCAGAAAGCGTGCCGCCGCTTGCGCGCGTCGTCATGCCCGACGTCGCGCAACACGGATATCGCGCTTACCCGCTCGTCGATCATGTTGCCGACAAAATGGCAGCCATATTCGAGCTCCACGGCGAGATCCGTGCGCCCTCTACGCGGTACAAGGATCTAGTAGACCTCGTCAGTATCGTCATCGCCGTATCGGTCGACGCCCAGCCCCAGATAACGGCGCTCAAGTCTGAGGCGGAGCGCCGCGGCATAACCCTCCCGTCTAGCTTCGCCGTCCCGGATCGGCAGCTATGGGAACGCGGCTATGCGGTGGAGGCGCGGAGGTCACTGCTGCCGATCGCGCACACGCTCGACGAAGCACTCGCCGTCGTCTCGCCGTTTGCTGACCCGCTGCTCGACGGGAGTGCGGCCGGTTCGTGGGACCCCGAGCGCGCTCGGTGGACGTAGCGGGAACCTGATCTTCTTCGGCGTCGACGACGGCCCGAACGGCCACGTCGCCTCTGGCTCGGAAACGGCCAACTCGTTCAATGCTCGGCCAGCAGCGACGGCTACAACATCCGACTGCTCGCCGGGTTATGTCACCCCGACCAGTTGGCTCCGCTGGAAGCCCCTCTTCGGATGAGAGACGACTGGAGGTTGCGTCAGCGTTCGATGCCTCGGCTGCGGACGAGGTCGAGCTCGACCAGTTTGCGCAGCTGCATGAGCTGAGGGAGACGCTGCGGATCGTCGAGCGCTGACAGCATTCGCGCCAGGTCGCCGATCGAGGCGACCGAGGGTCTGACGCCGCGCCCGAGCGGTTCGCGGCTGGCGGCGCGGCGGATGTCGTCATAGCCGCGCGTCCCGGCCGGCTCGGCGACGACCTTCAACTCGCCGTGATCGGTCTTGAGCTCCAGCAACTTCTTCGCTTTCGAGAGCCGACTCGAGGTCGAGCTTCTTGCGATCAGTACGGGTCGCGCCGACCTCGTCCAGCGCGGCGGAGAGGAGTTCGAGGTTCTGCCTGCGGGTGGAGGGGACGATGTCGAGGCCGCGCGTGATCTCCTCGGTCCCCTGGATCACCCGCGCGAAGCCGCCGATCACGACATAGATCACCCGGTGCCGATCGAGTGCCTGCAGCAGGCCATAGGGGTCGAAGCGTGGTCTCGCGCTCAGCCACCGGCCTCGCCCGCCCTTGTCCAGCTTGCCGAGCAGCCGCTGCGCGCGCCGCTCGGGCGAGAGCTGCCGATTCTTGGCCAGCCGCTCATCGAGCGCGTCCTCGCGCGGAACCAGCACCAGCGGCAACTCGAAGCCGCAGGCCTCGATGATCTCCAGCATGTTGTCGATCGAGGGCGAGACCGCCCCCTGCTCCCAGCGGGCAATCACCGACCGCTGCGTCCCGGTCAGCCGCGACAGCTCCGCCTGCGTCAGCCCCGCCCGCAGGCGAGCCTCCCGGATCAGATCGGCGCCACGCACGACGCGGAGTCTACGACCCGTGCGCACAGTCCGCGAACAGGTCACGACTCACAAGAATCACACAGAAACATTTGACATACGGGCAGAGACCCATTTATGCTACATACGCTACGCACGATGTGAAAGGGACACGGTGGATGTGCGGCGAACAACCCGCAAGCGCACTGCGGCAAGCTGAGCCGCACCGTGCCGGCGGCGGCGTTCGCGCCCCGTCTCTTGACGCAGCCCACGCAGAGCTTCCCGAGATCGGCAATGAGCCCGATCGAGATTGAGCTCGTCGGCGCTGTTGTCGACGCGTTGCGACCACTGGTCGAAGACCTCATCCGCGACGAACTTGGCCGGGTGCTTGCCCTGAATCCGGCGTCGGCCCGCGGATGGCTGACGGTAGAGGAATACGCGCAGTTGCAACGGACGACGGTGCCAGCCGTTCATCAAAGGCTCCGGCGTGGTCAGGTCACAGGGGCTGTAAAGGATGGGCGGCGCTGGCTGATTCCAGCCCCGGCCCCCAGATTGACATCGACCGTCGAGCGTCCGGCGAGAGCTGCGTAGGTGGTCCCACAGTAATGATGGAAACGTGACCAACACGCACGGCGAATCCTCGTACGACTCGCGGCGGCGGGAGCGCATCGCCGAGAACGTCTACCGCCGGGTAACGAAGAAGGGTGTGCCCGTCTTCGAGGTCATATTCCGCGACGTCGACGGACGTCAGCGTACTCAGCGGTTGGACGCACGGAGCGAGCGCGCTGCGATCAAGGAGGCCCGCGCCGTCTTGGCAGGACGCGATGAAGGCGAGCGCATCGTCCCGGCCGACATGACCATCGACGAACTCGCTGAGCGCGACTGGTTCCCGCTTCTCGAATCTCTCGTTGCGGCGGGGCGTCGTTCAGAGCGCCACACCGAGGACGTCAAGGGGCGTTACCGCCTGCACGTAAAGCCTCACATCGGAGCCTTGACGCTGGCGAGAGTCGAACCTCGGCACATCGCCGCATTGATCAGCTCCATGAGGGCTAGACGGCCGCGACCCTACGCTGAAGCGACGATCGCGAACGTCCTCAACGTGATTCGGGCGCTGTACCGTCTCGCGCGGTCCCGTGGCTATGTTTCGCGCTCGCCGGTCGCCGGCCTCGACCCGGCGGAGCTTCCGCGGCCCAGCTCGGCCGGCGCTGGCCGGGTCCTCGACGAGAGGGATCTCGCCGCTCTCGTTGGCCACGCTCGGCCGGGGCACCGCTGTGTCGTCGCGCTACTCGCGTACACAGGGTTACGGCTATCTGAGGCACTCGGCCTCCGCTGGTGCGACATCGATCTCGTGGAGAGCGAATTACACGTACGTGGTCAGCTACAGCCCTCGCGACGCGACCAGCCGGCCAAGCGGGTCGAATTGCTCAAGTCGGCGGCGAGTGCGCGAACCGTGCCGCTTTTCCCGGCAGTGTCGTTGGCCCTGGTCGACCAACTGGCTTTCGAGCAGGCCGCTGGCCGCGGCGGCGACAACGACTTCGTACTTTGCTCGCGCACGGGGCGCCCCCTCACGCACCGCAACGTCGCGCAGCGGGCCGTTGGCGGGGCTGCTTCAAGAGCAGGGCTCGGCAAGGTGACCCCACACGACCTACGGCGCTCGTTCTGCTCACTCGCCGGCCGGCGCGGGGTCGACCCGATCGAGGCCGCTCAGATCACCGGCCACTCGCCGGAGGTCTGGGCGCGGTTCTATGCCCGGTCGTTCGGAAAGGCGCAACGCGACGAGGCACGCGACCGACTGCTTAAGCACGGATTCGGCGCCCTTTCCGAGCACGAGTCGCCGGGTCCGCTCGCACCGCGCTCGCACGGGACCGGTTCTCGAGCTGACCCGCGTTCGGCGGCAGAACCCGAGACGCAAAAATCTCCTGCAAATGAGGAGGTTCCCGAAAGTGGAGCGTATCGGGATCGAACCGATGACCTCCGGCTTGCAAAGCCGGCGCTCTCCCAGCTGAGCTAACGCCCCTTCGGGCTCAAGTGTAGAGCCGGGAGAAGCGGTCTACGCGGCTTCGAGCGGGGAACCGAGCTGGACGGTCCACCAGTTCGCGTAGGCACCCTGGGTGTCGTCCTGCGCGGGCTCGTGCGAGATCGGCCGCACGCCAACGGGCTTCGGCTCGACCTCGACCTCGACCTCGACCGCGGCCGCCACCGGCTCGGGCTCGGGCTCGGGCTCCGGCAGCACCGCGACGGGCTCCGGCTCGACGACCTGCTCTACCTCTGCCACCGGCTCGGCTCGGCCTCCGCAACCGGCTCGGGGGCCACCGGCTCCGGCTCGGGCTCCGCCACTGCAACCGGCTCGGGGGCCTCCGGTTCGGGCTCGGCGATCGCCTCGGGGACCGTAGGAGGCGGCGCCGACGCCGGCGCCGCCTCCCCCGGCACCGCTGCATGCTCGTGCAGGGCCGCACTCGCCTCCGCCAGCCTCGCCTGAGCCGCTGCAGTCATCTCGGCGAGCCGCGACTGGGCTGCCATCACCTCGCCGCGCTCGCGGTCGAGCTCCTGCGCGCGCAGGGTCAGCGCCTCGCGGCGCTGCTCGTACTCGACCCGGATTGCGATCAGCCGGTCGCGCTGCGCCTCGACGGCCTCGGTCAGGCGGTCGAGCTCGCGCTCGCGCCGCTCGAAGTCTGCCTCGCGCTCGGTCAGCGCAGTCTCGCGCACGACGATGTCGTGCTCCCGCGCGACGAGTCCGGCCTCGCGGTTCTGCCCGGACGGAGGCGAAAGCGGCGGTTCGCGGTAGGACGGGCTGACGGTCATGCGGCGACTCCCCCTAGCGATAGATCAGCCGCAGACCTGTCTCTCTAGCATCGAACGACAGCGCAGCCCTGTCGATCCCCCGACCGAGTGACCCAGTTGAGGGGCCGTGGCCGGGGGAACGACGGGCCGTGACAGGCTAGGCGGCGCGCTCGAGGCGCTCTTCGACACGGGCCCGCGCGACGATCGAATCGCGGTCGCCGAAGCGCACCCGGGCGCGAAGCGCGCGGTGCTCGTCCCAGAGCTTGTCGAGCTGCGCGTCGATGGCCCGGATCTCCTCCCGGACCTCGGGGTCGTACTCGTCGGAGAGCCGGTGCCAGAGCTCGGCGCGGTCCTCGCTCAGACTCCCAATCTCCTCGTGGATCTCACTCATTGTCCTCATGCCCGGTGAAACGCCTGACCCATCCGGATCATTCCGGGGCGTTTCCTCAGGAATACCCGAGGTCTTCCAGGCGGTCCTCGTCGATGCCGAAATAGTGGGCCAGCTCGTGCAGGACGGTGATCCGGATCTCCCGCTCCAGCTCGTCCGGGTCGGGGAACGACTCGACCAGCGGCAGCCGGAAGATGCGGATCCGGTCGGGCATCGCGCCCGCCCAGTCGCCCCGCTCGGGCAGCGGGACGCCCTCGTACAGCCCGAAGCAGTCCGGGTCGCCCGGCAGCTCGTCCTCGACCGAGATCTCGACGTTCTGGATCGCGTCGCGCAGGTCCGCCGGCAGCGATGCGACGACTCTCGCGACGCGATCCTCGAATCGCACGGGCTAGGCCGCCGCGAGCGCCTCGCGCACTCTTTCCGCTACTGCGTCGAGGTCGATTCGTGCGCCGGTGACCTCCTGGAGAAGCTCGTCCGCGGTCGGCTTCTGTCCCTCCGACCAGAGCTCGCGCAGAAGCGAGCCGGCGTCCTTGCGCGTGAACCACGCGTTGCCGAACTTCTCGCGCAGGTACGAGCGGAGCTGCGCCTCGAACGCCCACGCGCGCAGGTACTGCGAGGCGTAGAAGCCGTCGTCGATGTCGGCGAGGTAGTCGGTGTCGCTCGGCGTCACCTTCAGCGCGTCGGCGAGCAGCTCGACGTAACGTCCACGCATCGTGGTCACGTCGGCGGCTACGTGGAACTCGACCTCGTACAGGAGCTTCGCGCAGTAGCGCCGGACGAGCCACAGCAGCTGCGTCGCGCCCTCGGCGGAGAACTCGGCCGGGCGCGGGAAGTCGAGGCGGCGCGTCAGCCACACCGGGTCGATGGTCAGGTGCTCGAGCAGCATCGCCCAGCCCTCGGTGACGGCGTTGTCGCCGAGCCGCCGCTCCTCGACGGTCAGCGACGGCGACATGTGCGCGAAGTGCTCGGTGTGGCCGGCCTCGTGGAAGAGTGCGCGCCAGTCGTCCGGTCCGCCCTGCGGCTTGATCACGAGGATGACGCGGCCGGGAACCTCGATCGGGACGCAGAACGCGCGCGGCGACTTGTTCGGCCGCTCCTCGAGGTCGAGCTCGACGTTCTTCTGCCCGTGCAAGTCGACGCCGAGGTCGGCGAGCGTCGCCTCGAGCGCGGGCAGCATCCGGTCCTTCGGGAACGCGTCGTCCCACGCGACACCGCGCCAGACGCGGGCGACATCCCACCGCTCGATCTCGCCGAGACCCAGGCCGATGCGGGCGCGGAAGGAGCGGTCGCCGGCCTGCTCCCACATCCGCTCCGTCGAATCGAGGAAGTTACGACACTGCTCGGCCAGGCCGTCGAGGTCGAAGCCGAAGCCGCGGTAGAGCTCGCTGTAGTTCGGCGCGCCGAGCCGTTCCGTCTCACGGTGGACGACCTGCGCGGAGCGGAGGTAAAGCGGATTCATCTCGGACTCGGTCAGCTCGTTGCGTGCGCGCTCGAGCCGCTCGCGCGCCGGGCGGTCGGGCTCGTTGCCGATGCGCGGACGCAGCATCCGGTACGGGACCTCCTCGCCGTCGACGTGCGCCTTCAGCGACGCCTCCAGCTCGGCCACCCGCTCGGACTCCTCCCGGACGAAGTTGCCGAGATAACCCTCGCAGGCGAACTTCCAGAGCTCGCGCGTGTTGCGGCGGCCGTCGACGGAGGCGCCGATCGACATTGCGGTGTCGAGCGCTGTCAGCTCCGCGTGGCGCTCGTAGATCGGGACGAGGTCGTAGGTGTCCTTCACCCCGGCGAAGTGGAGGTATGCCTCCTCGTCGAGCTCGGCGATGAAGCGGTCGGCCTCGGCGCTGAGCCGGTCGAGCTCCCGTTGGCTGAGCGGCTCACTCACGGCGGGCCGTAGGATATCGCCCGTGCGCGAGATCACGTTGCGGACCGACCGGCACACCCAGCTGGTGAACATCACGGAGCAGGTGGCGGAGGCTCTCGGCGACGCGAACGGCGCCGCCGCGGCCCTCGTCTACGTGCCGCACACGACCGCCGGCGTGACCATCAACGAGCACGCCGACCCGCTCGTGGCCGAGGATCTCGAGTCGGCGCTGGAGCAGGTCGTGCACGACGACTGGGAGTGGAAGCACACCGAGGACCCGGACGGGCCGAACGCGCCGTCGCACGTCCGTTCGTCGCTCGTGAACACGCAGGTGCTCGTGCCGCTGCAGGACGGCAAGCTCGCGCTCGGCCGCTGGCAAGGGATCTTCTTCTGCGAGTTCGACGGGCCGCGCGACCGCAAGGTCTACGTCACCAGCCTGCGCTAGAGCGGAATCGTCGCCGAGCGGGCGAGCTCCCTGCCGTGGCGGTCGAGCGCGACGACCGCGGCGAACTTCGCGGACGAGGGGACGACGAGCATCGTCTCGAAGCCCTCCTTCGGCCTGGCCGGGGCGGCGGCCAGAGCGTTCCGGCTGGGGCCGAAGAGCGGCTGCCACGCGGCAAGCTCCGTCGATCCGTTCCAGCTCGCGAACACCGGGCCGCCTGGACTGTTCGACGCGGTCGCAAGCGCCGGCGCCTGGCTCGGCGTCCCGACCCAGGGGAAGCGAAGCGTCCGGTAGTTCTGGCCGCCGCGCGGCAGCGTCGCGTCGAGCAGCACGGTTCCGTCCGCCGCGTACTCGGTGAAGTTCGGCTCCGTTCCCCACCCGACGAGCACGTTGCCGTTGCGCTGCGTCTGCACGCTGCCGAGCTTGTGCGCGAGCAGCGGAGGCCGGTGCACGTACTGGTGCACGAGCGTCGCGCGCTTGCGCTTCACGTCGAGCGCGAGCGCGATGCCGCGCGACTGCGGCTCGACCTGCGGCGCGGCGGCGTTGTCGAACAGCGTCACGAGGGTGTCGCCGTTCCCGTGATGGCGCGCGTCGTGCTGCCACGCGAACGAGGCGCCCTTGCCCATGGCGAAGTCGCTCTTCTTCCCGCCGAGCCGCCAGAGCACCTTTCCGCTCCCGCGGTCGATCTTGTAGACGGCCCACGTGTTGCGCGCGGACACGATCAGGTTCCCGTCGCTGTCGACGTCGATCGAGTTGACGTGGAAGTAGTCGAAACGCGGAGCGACCTGCGCGTGCGACTCCGTCACCTTCACGTGGTCGAGGCTCCGCCACTCGAAGCGCACCTTCGCGTTCGGGATCTCGATCTCCTGGACGACGCCCTCGATCACGCGGCCGCGGCCGTGGCCGACGCTCGACAGGTCGACGGTCGGGACGTCGTACGCCGTGACAAAGGCCGTGCCCTGCGGCGTGACGATCAACTCGTGGAGGTCGGACTCGAGTCCGTTCCCGGCGGGGAAGCGCGCGATCTCCCGGTAGTGCCGGTCGAAGATCACGTGTTCGCCGACGCCGAGGCCGTGCTCGCTGACGCCCTCCCACCACGTCAGCACCGGCTCGCCGCGATACAGCGCGACCCGGAGGTTCATCACCGTGTTCGGCGAGGTCGGATGGAACCAGACCGGCTCGCCCGCGTCGTCGACGATCATCGCGCCGCGCTGCCCCGGGCCTGACGACGGCGCAAGGAAGAGGTAGCCCGGCGCGATTCCGGCCGCGCGGTGCAGCACGGTCACGACCGGCGGACTCAGATCCGGACGGGAGGCGAATGCCTGCACCGTCGGCGTCGCCGCCACCGCGCCGAAGGACGTCGCGTCGGTGCGGCCGAGGACGAGCAACGCGGCGCCGGCGACGGCGGCCCGGCGGAGGAAGCGCTCGCGCGTGAACGCCGGTTGCGGCTCGTCAGCCCCGATCGTCACACGATAGATGACGTTTTCGAGCGGTCCCGTCTTAACGCGCGATTCACGATCGCTTAACCGGCGGGAAGGGACGGCGCGACCAAGGTGCGTTGCGGTGAGACGAGCGTGGAAACCGGCGGCTCTCGCGCTCGCGCTCTCGTGCGCAGCCCTAGCGGCGATCGCCGCCGATCCGGACGGCCGCGCGCACGCATCGGCTGCGACGGCCTCGCAGCGGCTGAACGTGGTCGTGATCGTCAGCGACGACGAGCGCGTCGAGGGCAACAGCGTCATGCGCAACGTCCAGCTGCTCGGCAAGCACGGCGTGACGTTCTCGAACTACTACGTGACCACGTCGGAGTGCGGCCCGTCGCGGGCAAGCATCCTCCTCGGCCAGTACCCGCACCACACCGGCGTGCTGGCCAACTTCGGCCCGCACAGCTACCCGGCGTTCCACGACGGGGCGGATCTCCCCGTCTGGCTGCACGCGGCCGGCTACCGCACCGCGCTGGTCGGCAAGTACCTGAACGACTACACGCTCGACGGCCATCACGTCGTCCCGCCCGGCTGGGACGACTGGCAGGCGATCGACAGCGTCCCCGAGGAGAAGTACTACGACTACTCGCTGAACGAGAACGGACGGCTCGTGCACTACGGGACGCGGCCGTCCGACTACACGACGACGGTGCTGACGAAGAAGGCATTGGGCTTCATCCGCGGGGCGAAGTCGCCGTTCTTCCTCTACTTCGCGCCGGTTGCGCCGCACCTGCCCGCGATACCGGCGCCGGGCGACGCCGGCCGCCTCGCCGATCTGCCGCCGCTCGACTCGCCGGCCATCGACGAGCGGAACATCAGCGACAAGCCGTGGGCGCGCTGGCACTCGCGGCGGCTGGACGCGCAGGCGGTCAAGTACACGGAGGACGTTCGCGAGCACCAGCTCGAGTCGCTGATCGCGCTGAACCGCTCGGTGGGGGAGATCGTGTCCACGCTTCGTCAGCGCGGGCTGCTCGACAAGACGGTCATCCTGTTCACGAGCGACAACGGATTCCTGTGGGGCGAGCACCGACTCGGGGGCAAGCTCTGGCCGTACCAGCCGTCGATCAACGTGCCGCTGGTCGTGCGCACGCCGTGGACGGCGGGGAACGGGACCGTCAACGACGCGCCGGTGCTCAACGTCGACCTCGCCTCGACAATCGCCGGACTGGCGCGGGTCGATCCCGCAATCCCGCAGGACGGCTACGACTTCGAGCCGTTTCTCCACGGCCGCAGCGAGCGGTGGAGAAAGGCCTTCATGGTCGAGTACCTCGGCCCGAGCGAGCTGAACAACGGCGGTCCGCCGCCGTACATCGCCGTGCACACGCGCCGCTTCCTCTACGTCGAGTATCGCCGCGGCTGGCGCGAGCTCTACGACCTTCGCCGTGATCCGTGGGAGCTGCGCAACGTCGCCGCCGACCCCTTGTACGCGAAGACCGTCGCGTCACTCCACGTGCTGCTGCATCGTCTGTACGCGGCGCCGATGCATCGCGGCGCGCAGACCTGATTCGGGCGGCGCCGCCCCCGCGCGCGAACGCGGGGGCGGGCCGTCAGTCGGTCAGAAGAGCCCCAGCGGCTCGGGGCTGTAGCTGACGAGCAGGCACTTCGTCTGCGTGTAGTGGTCGAGCATCATCTTGTGGTTCTCACGACCCACGCCCGACACCTTGTAGCCGCCGAAGGCGGCGTGCGCCGGATAGAGGTGGTAGCAGTTCGTCCACACGCGGCCCGCCTTGATCGCGCGGCCCATGCGGAACGCCCTGCTCGTGTCACGCGTCCAGACGCCCGCTCCGAGGCCGTACGGCGTGTCGTTCGCGATCTGCAGCGCCTCCGCCTCCGTCTTGAACGTGGTCACGGCGAGCACCGGGCCGAAGATCTCCTCCTGGAAGATCCTCATGTCGTTGCGGCCCTTGAACACGGTCGGCTCGAAGTAGTAGCCGCCCTCCAGCTCGCCGCCGAGGTGCGCCCGCTCGCCGCCGATCAGCAGCTCGGCGCCCTCGTTCTTCCCGATCTCGACGTAGTGCTCGATCTTCTCGAGCTGCGCCGTCGAGACCTGCGCGCCGATCTGCGTGGTCACGTCGAGCGGATGACCCTGCTTGATCGCGGCGATGCGCTTCAGGCAGCGGCTCATGAACTCGTCGTAGATCGACTCGTCGATCAACGCGCGGGACGGGCACGTGCAGACCTCGCCCTTGTTGAACGCGTACAGCACGAGGCCCTCGACTGCCTTGTCGAGGAACGCATCGTCCAGCTCCGCGACGTCGGCGAAGAAGATGTTCGGCGACTTGCCGCCGAGCTCCGTCGTCGACGGGATGATGTTCTGCGCGGCGTACTGCATGATCAGCCGCCCGGTCGCGGTCTCGCCGGTGAAGGCGATCTTCGCGATCCGCTTGCTCGTCGCGAGGGCCATGCCGATCTCGGCGCCCGGGCCGTTGACGACGTTGATCACGCCCGGCGGGACGATCTCCTCGATCAGCTCCGCGAGCTTCAGGATCGACCACGGCGTCGGGCTCGCCGGCTTCAGCACGGAGCAGTTGCCGGCTGCGAGCGCCGGAGCCAGCTTCCACGCCGCCATCAGCAGCGGGAAGTTGAACGGGACGATCTGGCCGACGACGCCGAGTGGCTCGTGGAAGTGGTACGCGACGGTGTTCTTGTCGATCTCCGAGATCGAGCCGGTCTCGCCCCGGATCACGCCGGCGAAGTACCGGAAGTGATCCGCCGCGAGCGGGATGTCGGCGGCGAGCGTCTCGCGCACCGGCTTGCCGTTGTCCCAGCTCTCGGCCACGGCGAGCAGCTCGCGGTGCTCGTCGATCGCGTCGGCGATCCTGTTCAGCACGAGCGCCCGCTCGGTCACGGAGCGCTCGCCCCACTCGTCCTTCGCGGCGTGCGCCGCATCGAGTGCGAGCTCGATGTCCTCGACGCTCGAGCGCGGAACCTCCGTGAACGGCTTCCCGGTCGCGGGGGTGAGGTTGTCCGCGTACTCGCCCCTCACCGGGGCGACCCAGTGGCCGCCGATGAAGTTGTCGTAGCGGACCTTGAGCTCGACGGGGCTGTCGGACTCGCCCGGCGCGGCGTAGGTCGCCGTCCTCTCGATCGTTGCCATCTGCCTCTCCTTTCGAATGCGGTCTCCTCGACCCTCGACCGGCGGCCGCCGCATCCCATCGGGGGATCCCCGGAACGCTGCCGCTAGGCTGGGTCGATGGCCGCACCGGTCACCCGTGACGAGGAGCTGGAGCTCGACGTCGAGTCGCTCGCCTTCGGCGGGAACGGCGTCGCGCGGTTGGACGGCTTCGTCGTCTTCGTGCGCAGCGGGCTCCCGGGCGACCGCGTGCGCGCCCGCGTAACGAAGGTGAAGCGCGGCTACGCCGAGGCGCTCGCCACGGAGGTGCTCCGGCCCGGGCCGCAGCGGGTCGAGCCGTCGTGCGCGCACTTCGGATCGTGCGGCGGGTGCCGCTTCCAGGACTTCGCCTACGAGGCTCAGCTGGAGCAGAAGCACGCGCAGGTGCGCGACGCGCTGGTGCGGCTCGGCGGATTCGTGGATCCGCCGCTCGAGGCGATCCTCCCGTGCGAGCCGGAGATCTTCCACTACCGGAACAAGCTCGAGTATTCGTTCACCCAGACCGAGGACGGCGTCGCGCTCGGCTTCCATCGCGCGGGCCGCTGGGACGAGGTGCTGGAGATCGAGCGCTGCTGGCTGACGAACGATCTCGGCAACGGCATCCGCGACGCGGTGCGCGACTGGGCGCGCGAGGAGGGGCTGCACCCGTATTCGCAGGCGGAGGGCCGCGGGTATCTCCGGCATCTCGTCGTACGCGAGGGCCGCAATACCGGCCAGGCGCTCGTCCAGCTCGTGACCGGGCCGGGCGAGAAGTTCGAGACGGGCTACTTCGTCGACGTGCTCCGACGGTTCCCCGAGGTGAAGTCGGTGCACTGGTCGATCAACGACACGCCGGCCGAGGTGACGAACCTGCCGTCGCAGCTGCTCTGGGGCGAGCCGTGGATCGAGGAGGAGCTGTGCGGGCTGCGCTTCCGCGTCCGGCCGAATGCCTTCCTCCAGACGAACTCCGCCATGGCCGAGAAGCTGTACGGGCTCGCGCGCGAGGCGGCGCAGCTCACCGGCAGTGAGACCGTCTGGGATCTCTACTGCGGCATCGGCACGATCGGGCTCTCGCTCGCGGCCGACGCGCTGACGGTGTGGGGGATCGAGGTGTCGGAGGAGTCGGTCGCGTGCGCGCTCGAGAACGCCGAGCTCAACGGCATCTCCAATGCGGCGTTCTTCGCCGGCAACGTCGGTCAGGTGGTCGACGAGCTGCTGGAACGGTCGGGCGCTCCCGACGTCGTCGTCGTCGACCCGCCGCGCGCCGGCCTCGCCGGCAAGGCGCTGCGGCACCTCGGCCGGCTCGGTGCGCCGCGGCTCGTCTACGTCTCGTGCAACCCGACGACGCTGGCCGGCGACGGGAAGGCGCTGCGCGAGGAGTACGGCTACGAGCTCGTGCGCGCGACGCCGGTTGACATGTTCCCGCACACGCCGCACGTCGAGTGCGTCGCGCTGTTCGAGCGCCGCTCCGACGGTGTCTCCGACGGTGCCTGATACCACACGTCTCTCCGGTGTCTGACACCTAGAGCCCCTCTGGTGCCTGGCACCTAGAGGCCGTTTGGTGCCAGACACTTCGTCACGACTTCGTGTCAGGCACCGGGCGACTCTTCCGGGTCGGACATTGCGCTCCGACGGTGTCTGACACTTCACGAGCCCCTCTGGTGCCTGGCACCTAGAGGCCGTTTGGTGCCAGACACTTCGTCACGACTTCGTGTCAGACACCGGGCGGCTCTTCCGTGTCAGACACCGGGGAGTTCTTGCGGTCGCGGAACTGGCGGATCAGCAGATCCGCGTTCGCGACGAGGAAGCCGAAGGAGAGGAACGGCAGCGCGGGCAAGCCGCCCACGTTGGCGGCGTTCGCGGTCACGACCGTCAGTCCGTACATCGCCGTCATCGCAGCCCACGTCCAGTTGACGCGGAGGTTCCAGCGCGACGCCGCGCCGAGGAACAGGGCGAAGAAGAGGATGTCCGGCGGGCCGAGGTATGCCGCGCCGCCGCCGGGGACGACGAACGCGACGGCGACGGCGGTGTAGACGCCGAAGTGATGCTTCGTGATCGCGTGCGTCGGCCCCTGCCAGACCGAGAGCGCGTCCACGATCGGGACGACGAGCGCCACGAGCACGACCCACGAGAGGAACTCGAAGAAGCCGAGGAACGCCCAGCCGGCGAACACCGCGGCGAACAGTTTCGCGAAGTTCCCGGGCAGTCCCCAGTTCAGCTCCGCGAAGAGGAACGCGAGCAGCGCCAGGATCCCGGTGACGACGAGCAGCCAGCGCGTCGGCAGCTCGCGGAGCGGCAGCAGGATCAGCACGAGCAGCAGCGTCAGGGGCATGACCGCGATCGACACGATCGCAACCGCAGGCCAGAGGGCGACGTGCGGCAGGTGCGGCGCGCCGAGGAACCACACGAGGACGCACGCGAACAGCACCGCGAACGCCGCCCAGCGGCGCCGGCTCAGTAGGGAGGCAGCTCGGCCCACCATGCGCCGAGCAGCTTGAACGCGTTCCAGAACCGCGTCTTCGCCGGCTGCTCGTCCAACGATTCGTCGATGTCGGGCGTGTAGAGCAACTGAATGGTCGGCGTGAACGGCTGCAGCTCGCCCTCCGTCGCGGCCACCTCGCGGGCCAGCGGGAAGCCGAGCCCGTTCAGGAACGAGACCACGTCGGCGCCCATCGCCACCACGATCTTCGGCTGCACGATGTGCAGCTCGCGCAGGAGGAACGGCCGCGACTCGTCCTCGTCGCTGTCCGCGAACTTCAGGCAGTTCGTCCCGTAGATGGCCATCGGGTCGACGTGCAGCCGCTGCAGCGACTTGAGGACGGCGTTGCCGGCGCGGCCGTAGAACGCGACGCCCTCCTGCAGCTCCGCGGCCTTCGGCGCGTACTTCAGCAGGAAGACGTCGGCGAGCGGATGGCCGGAGCCGACGACGGGAACGCGCGCGCCGCCGCCTGCCTGCGCGACCTCATCCCCGAGCGTGTTGATCTCGGTGATGGCCTTTTGCAGGTACTTCTCGTAGATCTCGTCTGTCGCCACGGTCACGGAGGCCCCGGGAAGGGTTCGCCCCTAGCGGACCCTTTCCTTGGCCTGGGCCACCCACTTCAGTCCCTGGAGGTACACGAGCGACTTGGGACGGCGCAGAACCTCGGCGTTGCGGAGCGAGATGAGGAACTCCTCCGGGCCGCTGAACCGGCGCATCCGGACGACGCCCGTGCCGACTCCCTGCAGCACGTGCGCGTCCGATCCGGCTCCGGCGGTGAGGTTGTACTTGCGGGCGAAACGGAGTGCCTCGTCGTTGTAGGCCTCGAACAGGAGCCGCGCGTTGTACGTCTCGAAGACGTCGATCTCGGCGAGGTGGCGGTGCAGCGTCGACGGGTCGGGGATCGAGTGCAGCCGGTCGAATGGATGCGGCACGTACACGAGACCGCCCTGAGCGCGGATGGCGGCGACGGTGTCCGCGAACGGCAGGCCGCGCGGGATCTCCTCCTTCAGGAACAGTCCGATCACCTCGCCCTGCCCGTCCGTCTTGATCTCCTCGCCGGGGATGACGGTGATGCGCCGGCCGCGCGCACGCTCGACCGCCTCGAGCGCGCCGCCGAAGACGTTGTGGTCGGTGACGGCGATCGCGCCCAGGCCTTCCGCCTCGGCGTGGTCGAGCAGGTCGTCGACCGGGATGGAGCAGTCGTGCGACCAGCTCGTGTGCATGTGCAGGTCGGCCAGGATCCAGTCGCGGTCGCCGAGGAGCTCGACACGCGCCGGGCGCCGGCGGCGGCCGGTCAACGAGTCGTATACCTCCTCGACCCGGTCGGCGAGCGCCGTGAAGCTTTGCTCTGCCGCCGCCGCGCGTCCCTCCTCGGCCCGCCGCGCACGCAGCGCCGGGTCGTCGATCAGCCGGCCCGCCTCGGCCGCGGCGAGCTCCGGCTGGAGCTGCCGTCCCGACGGCGCGGCGATCGCCGCACCGGCCGCCTGCGCCTCGACGACGAGGCGCGGGAGACCGTCGAGGGCGGGCACGAAGACGCTCGCGTCGCGCAGCACGTCCGCCCGGGACGCGCCGTCGCGGGCGGTGCGCACGCGGATGCGCCCGCGCAGGAGGCGCGAGAGTGTCGGCCGCCCGCCGAGCGGCTTCGTCCGGAGCAGCACGAGCTCCCAGTCGGTCGCGGCCACGAGCTCGCGCACGAGCGCGCGCAGAAGCGGCCGCTCCGCCTGCCGCCACTCGAGCACGACGACCTTCCGCTTCGTCGCCGGTCGGAACAGCTCGAGGTCGACGCCGACCGGCACGACCCGGTAGCGCCCGGGGAACCGCGCCTCCGCCGCTTCCGCTGTCTCCTCGCTGGTGGCGAGCAGCGCGTCGAGCCGGGCCAGCAGCCGCTCGCGCTGCGCCTTGCCGGGCGGATACCCGAGCCGCTCCGGGGAGAAGAACGTCGCCGCGGTGAGCGCGCCGGAGTCGCGGAGCGCGAGATAGGAGAGGCTGGGCAGCGCCGGCTCGAAGCCGTGGACGATGTCGAAGTGGCCGCCGGCGAGCGCGACCGCGAGGTTGGCGCGCACGCCCACGGGCACGCCCATGCGGCTGCGTCGCGAGATGGGGACGGCCGGTCCGAGCGCGATCAGCTCTTCGTCGGACCCGTCCAGGAGGGCGCGACGGCCCGCGGCGAGGTCGCGGGCGCGGTTCGACGGCGCGAGCACCGTGACGGCGTGGCCGCGGCGCCGCAGCTCCTCCGCCAGCCCCGCCACGTGCTCGTTGACGTCGTGCGGCTGCGACCAGGAGAACGGCGTGACGAGGGCGACCCGGAGGTTCACCTAGAGCGCAAGTCTAGGCCTTCGTCGTTACGCGTCGGGCGCCGCGGGCTCCTCGGCGTATCCCTCGTCGAGCCGCTCGACCCGGCGCAGCGTCGCCACGAGGATCGTGCCCGTGAAGGAGAGGACGATCATGATGGCGACGAGGCGCCACTGCGGGAGGAGCGAGATCATGCTCCAGGCGGCGGCGAGCAGATCGAGCGTGAGAAAGCCGACGACCGCGTAGGAGGCCTTCGAGACGAGTGCGGAGACGCCCTCGCTCTGCTCGATCCAGACGGCCATCGCCGTGATCAGGAACAGCCCGATGACGAGGATGTCGGCCGTCCACTCCACCCGCGTCCACGTGCCGATCTGGAGCTGCGGCAGCGCGGCGCCGGCGATCGACATGCGTACGTTGATCGACGACGTCACCCAGGTCTGCGCAAGGAGAACGAGGAAGATGCACGGTGCTCCGTACCTGCTCACCGTGGAGAGCAGCTCGTCGACGCCCCGTTCCTCGAGGGTCTTCGCATGCCCCCAGAGGCGGGCGCAGAGGTAGAGGACGACGAGCGACGTCGCCAGGCGGCTGCCGGGCATGCCGAACGACATGCCGGCGATCGCCCCGATCAGCATCAGCGCGACGAAGGTCGCGGCCGCGATGCCGGTGAACAGCACGAGCCGCTCCCGGTCGCGGAAGTCAGTGGTGCCTGCCACGCACCGGTTATCGGCACGTGGCAGGCAGAACTTGACAGAAGGCTACGCCGCGGGCGAGGCGGTCTTCTTCGGCGCCTGGCGCTTGTACTTCTCGATGAACGTCTCGGTCAGCCGGTGCGCCTCGTCGTCCTGGATCTGCTGCGGCGGCGACTTCATCAGGTACGAGCTCGGCTCGACGAGCGAGCCGGCGACGCCGTTGTTCAGCGCCAGCTTCGCGAGCCGCACCGCGTCGATCACGATGCCGGCCGAGTTGGGCGAGTCCCAGACCTCGAGCTTCAGCTCGGCGTTGAGCGGCACGTCGCCGAACGCGGAGCCCTCCATGCGGATGTAGGCCCACTTCCGGTCGGTCAGCCACGGCACGTAGTCGGACGGGCCGACGTGCACGTTGCCCTCGCCGAGGTCGTAGTCGAGCATCGACGTGACCGCGTTCGTCTTCGAGATCTTCTTCGACTCGAGGCGCTCGCGCTCCAGCATGTTCAGGAAGTCGGAGTTGCCGCCGACGTTCAGCTGCATCGTCTTGTCGAGATGCACGCCGCGCTCGCGGAACAGCGACGTGAGCACGCGGTGCGTGATCGTGGCGCCGACCTGCGACTTGATGTCGTCGCCGATGATCGGTACGCCCGCGTCCTGGAACCGCTTGTTCCAGTAGTCCTCGCGCGCGATGAACACCGGCATGCAGTTCACCATGGCGCAGCCGGCCTCGAGGATCTGCTCGGCGTACCACTTCGTCGCCATCTCGGAGCCGACGGGCAGGTAGTTGACCACGACGTCGGTCTTCGTCTCCCTGAGGATCCCGACGATGTCGTCCGTCTTGCCCGGCGCCTTCTCGACGATCTGCGAGAGGTACTTGCCGATGCCGTCGTGCGTCATGCCGCGCGAGACCTTGATGCCGGTCTTCGGCACGTCGGCGAACTTGATCGTGTTGTTCGGGTGCGCCCACATCGCCTCGGACAGGTCCTTGCCGACCTTGCCCTTGACCACGTCGAACGCGGCGGTGAACTCCACGTCGCGGACGTGATAGCCGCCGAGGTTGACGTGCATGAGGCCCGGGACGAACTTGTCGTCGTCCGCGTCCTTGTAGTACTCGACGCCCTGCAACAGCGAGTTGGCGCAGTTGCCGACGCCGATGATGGCGACACGCACCTTCCCGTCGTCGAGGCGGCCGTGGCCGTTCGCGCTGGCCCCGTTCGAGCTAGGTTTCTTCGCCATTTGTTCCTCCATGAGCAAGTTGCTTGCGGACGTACAGGATGCGCTGCAGGACGGTGATCCAGGCGGTGGCGGCGAGCAGGTAGATCGCCCACGGGAGCAGCCCCCACGGGGCGAGCACCAGGCCCGCGGTGATCACGACGACGCGCTCGGCCCGGGAGCCGAGACCGACGTCGCCGCGCAGCCCGAGCGCCTCGGCCTTCGCCCGCGTGTAGGACACGAGAAAGGAGCCGGCGACCGCGAGGATCGCGAAGGCGACCGCGATGTCGTTCCCCTGGCGAGCGAGCACGAATCCGATCGCCGTCAGCATCGCGCCCTCGCCGACGCGGTCCGTGGTCGAGTCGAGGAAGGCGCCGAACGGCGTCGACTTCCCGCCGGCGCGCGCGAGCGCCCCGTCGAGGATGTCGAGGATCGAGCCGACGACGAACACGGTCGCGCCGAGCCAGTAGAAGAGGATCTCGTTGCGATCCTCGAAGAGGACGAGCACCGCCGCGAGGAGGCAGAGCGACACGCCCGTCGCGGTGAGCACGTTGGGCGTGACCCGCGTGCGGGCGAGGCTGGTGACCGAGCGGCTCGCGAGTGAGCGCGCACCGGTCGTGTAGGTGTCTTTGATGCGCCGCGGTGTGGGCGCTTCGTTCATTGCGTGCACGGAAACCGTCTCGGGCTGGAAGAGTCCAATCGCAATCCTGCTATGGGGCGACTATAGCAGGTTTGCGATGGGCGCGCGACGCCGGTAGAGCTTCGGCGCCTGCGAGACGATCGCCATCGCGAGCAGCGCGACACCGATGCCGGCGAGCACGTCCATCAGGAAGTGGTTGGCCGTCGCCATCACGCAGAACCAGACCCAGACCGGCCAGAACGCCCAGAACGCCTTGGCCCACCAGTGCTTGCAGACGCTGAAGAGGACGACGCCGACGATCAGCGCGTCGGCCGCGTGCAGGCTCGGCATGGCCGCGTACGGGTTGCTCGCCAGCGAGACGAGGGCGGAGCCGTGGTTCAGGCCGCTCATCGAGTCGAGCGCGTCGCCGAAGCCGAAGCTGCCGAACATCCGCGGCGGGGCCGTGGGCCAGAAGACGTAGCCGACGAGCCCGATCACGTTCGCCAGCAGGATCGTGTTCCGGAACCAGACGAAGCGGTCGTGGTGCCGGACGTAGACCCACAGGAGCGTCAGGCCGATCACCGTGAACTCCGAGTTCCAGTACGTCCAGGCCGAGGCCATCATCAGCCAGTGGGACGAGTCGGCGATCCGCTGGGCGGTCAGCTCGACGAGATGGTGCGTCGTGCGCTGCTCGAACGTGATCACGCGCCAGCCGTTGGCGAACGCCTTGGCCGGGTTTCGGTCGGCGAATCCGCGCGCCACCTGGTACGCCAGGACGAACCCGAACCAGATCGCGAGCTGCCGCCCGAGATCCGACCAGCCCCGCGGAAGCACGCGACGGCCTGCTGCGACGACAGCGTCCATCCACCCATTTTACCTCGACTACAGGATCTTGGAGAGAAACTGCTTCGTCCGCTCGTGCTGGGGGTTGGACAGCACCTCGTCCGGCCGGCCCGTCTCCACGACGACGCCGCCGTCCATGAACACGACCGAGTCGGCCACCTCCCGGGCGAAGCCGATCTCGTGGGTGACGACCACCATGGTCATGCCGTCGTTGGCGAGGGCGCGCATGGCGTCGAGCACGTCGCCCACGAGCTCCGGATCGAGGGCGGAGGTCGGCTCGTCGAAGAGCATCAGCTTCGGGTTCATCGCCAGCGCCCGCGCGATCGCGACCCGCTGCTGCTGCCCTCCGGAGAGCTGCGCGGGGTAGTTGTCGACCTTGTCGGCGAGCCCGACGCGGTCGAGCAGCTCCGTCGCCGCCGCGGCGGCCCGGTCCTTCGAGATGCGCTTCACGCGGATCGGCGCCTCGACGACGTTCTCGAGCGCGGTCATGTGCCCGAAGAGGTTGAAGCGCTGGAACACCATTCCGATCTCGGCGCGCTTGCGGCACACGGCCGCGTCGCTCAGCTCGTAGAGCTTGTCCCCCGACTGCCGGTAGCCCACGAGCTCGCCGTCGACCCAGAGGCGGCCCGACTCGATCTTCTCGAGATGGTTGATGCAGCGGATGAAGGTCGTCTTGCCAGAGCCCGACGGGCCGAGGAGGCACATCACCTCGCCGGGCTGCACCTCGAGCGAGATGCCCTTCAGCACCTCGAGCCGCCCGAAGCGCTTGTGCACCTCCTCCGCCTTGACCATCGGCCCGCTCATCTCACGTCGACCCACCGTGGAAGGTGAAGAGGTTCGTGCGCCACCGCTCGAAGAACGTCGGCTTCGTCTGCCGCGAGGAACCCCGCCCGAAGTGGCGCTCGAGGTACGACTGGCCGACCGACAGGATCGACGTGACGATCAGGTACCAGATGCTCGCGACGATGAGGAGCTGGATCGTCTGGTACGTCCGCGCGTAGATGATCTGCGCGGAGTAGAGGAGCTCCGGAACGGCGATCACGGCCACGAGGGACGATGTCTTCAGCATGGAGATCGTCTCATTGCCGGTCGGCGGGATGATCACGCGCATCGCCTGCGGCAGCACGATCCGTCGCATGGTGAGCAGGCGCGTCATGCCGAGTGCCTGCGCCGCCTCGCTCTGCCCCTCGTCGACCGAGATCATCCCGGCCCTGACGATCTCCGCCATGTACGCGGCTTCGTTCAGGCCGAGGGCGAGCATGCCCGCAATGAACGGCGTGATCAGCGACGTGAGGTCGACGTGCGTGAGCTGCGGGCCGAGCGGGATGCCGATCGCGAACCTCGGGTAGAGCGCGGCGATGTTGAACCAGAACAGGATCTGCACGAGCAGCGGCGTGCCGCGGAAGAACCAGATGTAGACCCAGCTCGCACCCGAGACGAGCGGGTTCGGCGACAGGCGCATGATCGCGAGGATCGTCCCGAACACGATCCCGATCGCCATCGACGTGACCGTGAGCTCGAGCGTCACGACGAGCCCGTGCAGGATCTGCGGCGCCGTGAGGTAGTGGCGGACGACCGACCACCCGAACCGCTTGTTCGTCGTCAGCGAGACGGCGACCGCGTAGAGGAGGAACAGGATGACGAGGGCCGCCACCCAGCGCCCCGGGTGGCGGACCGGGATCGCCTTGATGTCCTCGGGCGGGACCGCCGGAACGGCCCCGCCGTCGGAGGTCAGATCAGCTGGTTGCGCCGTTGATCGTCGGGTTCGAGATTGCGCCGCCCTGAGCGCCCCACTTGGCCAGGATCGACTTGTACGTGCCGTTCTTCATCAGGTACTTGACGGCGTCGAGGATCGGCTTCGCCATCCCGTTGCCCTTGGGGATCGCGATCCCGTATGGCGCCGTGCCGTAGGCCTTGCCCGTGAGCTTGAACTGGCCGTGCGACTGCTTGACGATGTACGCCGCGACCGGCGAGTCCGCCATGCCGACCTGGGCGCGGCCGCTCGCGATTGCGAGGTTGGCGGCGTTCTGGTCGGGGAAGGCCGAGACCTTCACGCCCGGCTTGCCGGCGCTCTTGCACTTCGCGTTCTGCGCCGTCGCGTCGCTCTGCTCCGTCGTGCCGTTCTCCACGGAGACGGTCTTCCCGCAGAGATCCGCGAGCGAGTTGACCGTCGGGCCACCGGAGGCCTTGACGTAGAAGGACGTGCCGGCCGAGAAGTAGGTGACGAAGTCGACCACCTTCTGCCGCGCCTTCGTGTCCGTGAACGACGACATGCCGAGGCCGTACTTCCCGGACTGGAGGCCGGGGATGATGGTGTCGAAGGTCGCGTTCTGGATCTTGAAGTTCAGGCCCAGGACGCCTCCGATCGCCTTTGCGAGGTCCGCGTCGACGCCGACCACCGTGTGGCCGTTCGTCGCGACGAACTCCATGGGCGCGTACGTGGCGTCGGAGGCGACGACCACGGTGCCCTTCGCCCGGATCGACTGTGGAACCTCCGCGGCGATCTTCGGATTCTTGGCCAAGCCCGCCGGAGCCGCAGCGAGCGCTGCAAACGCAAGCACGATCAGCCCGCCGGCGATGCGCTTCGATCTCATGACGTTCCTTTCGGGTGGTCAGACCTGTTCGCGGAGGCATCGTAGACCCATCCGCGTCTGTCGTAGTTCAGACCGTGCTTAGCCCGAAAGGTTTGGCGACCGGGCTCAGCCGCCGATGTACGACATCTCGACCTTGGGCCGGCCCGCGGTCTCCGCCGTACGGAGCTCGGAATAGCGGTCGGTGCGCTTGCGCCAGAGCGAGCGGATCTCCTCGGCCAGCTCCTCGTCGGAGCGGCCGAGGCGGAGCGGAGCACGGAGATCGTGGCCGCGGAGGGCGAAGAGACAGGTGAAGAGGCGGCCCTCGGCGGAGAGCCGGGCACGGGAGCAGCCGCCGCAGAACGGCTGGGTGACCGAGGCGATCACGCCGATCTCGCCGGCGCCGTCGCGGTAGCGCCAGCTCGTGGCCGTCTCGTCCGGGCGGGCGCGCTCGAGCGGCTCCAGCGGGTGGACCGCGTCGATGCGCCGGACGATCTCCGCCGCCGGGACGACGTCGTCGAGCCGCCAGCCGTTCGTGTGGCCGACGTCCATGTACTCGATGAAGCGGAGCACATGGCCGGTGCCGCGGAAACGCTCCGCGAGCGCGACGATGCTGTCGTCGTTGGCGCCGCGCTTGATCACGGCGTTCACCTTGACGCGCAGGCCGGCCGCGCACGCCGCGTCGATCCCATCCAGCACCTTCCGCACCGGGAAGTCGACGTCGTTCAGCGCCGAGAAGACCGTGTCGTCGAGCGAGTCGAGGCTGACCGTGACCCGGTCGAGCCCGGCGCGGGCCAGCGCCTCCGCCTTCTGCTCCAGCAGCGACCCGTTCGTCGTCAGCGCCAGCTCGAGTCCCCTCCCATCGGACGTGGGAATCGCCGCCAGCAGCTCGACGAGGTACTCGACGTTGCGCCGCACGAGCGGCTCGCCGCCGGTGATCCGGATCGTGCGGACGCCGATCCCCGCAAAGACGCCGGCGACGCGGGCGATCTCCTCGAGGCTCAGCAGCTCCTTCCGCTCGAGGAAGGCGTGGTCGCGCCCGTAGACGTCCTTGGGCATGCAGTAGACGCAGCGGAAGTTGCAGCGGTCGGTGACCGAGATCCGCAGCGTCTCCAGCGGCCGGCCCAGCGTGTCCAGCAGCGGCTCCATCACGTGAGCGTAGCTACCGCTCCGCCCAGACCCTCGCCGTCTCCACCACCGTCGCCGCGGCAAGGCCCATGTCCTCGACGCAGATCCATTCGCGCTCGCTGTGCGCGTCGTGGCCGCCGGTGAAGATGTTCGGCGTCGGGAGGCCCATCTCGGTGAGCGCGGATCCGTCGGTGCCGCCGCGGATCGCCGTCCGCCTCGGCTCGAGCCCGACGCGGCGCACGGCTTCCTCGAGGTTGGCGACGATCTCCGGGTGCTCCTGCAGCGCGTCGCGCATGTTGCGGTACTGGATGCGCGTCTCCACGTCGATCGAGCAGCGCGGATCGGTCGCGGCCACCTCGGCGGCGATCCCGCGCAGGAACTCGACGTGTCGGTCGAGCAGGTCGTTCTCGAAGTCGCGGACGATGAAGCGGAGCTCCACCTCGGACGAGTCGCCGGTGACGACGATCGGATGGACGAAGCCCTCGCGCCCCTCGGTCGTCTCGGGCGAGAGCGCGTCGTCCGGCAGCCGCTCGATCACCGCGGCCGCAAGCTTGATCGCGTTGACCAGCTCGTCCTTCGCCCACCCCGGATGGATGGCGCGGCCGCGGACCTTCATCCGCACCTGCGCGCCGGAGAACGTCTCCGACTGCACCTCGCCCGCGGTCGAGCCGTCGACGGTGTAGGCCGCGGCCGCGCCGAAGGTCTCCACCGGGAAGTGGATGACGCCGCGGCCGATCTCCTCGTCGGGATTGAAGGCGACCTTCACCGTCCCGCGCGGCACCTCGGGATGGCCGACGAGATACGCGACCGCGGCCATGATCTCTGCGATCCCCGCCTTGTCGTCCGCGCCGAGCAGCGTGGTGCCGTCGGTGGTGATCAGGTCGTGGCCGACGTGTGCCGCCAGCTGCGGCGACTCCGCCGGGCGGATGCTGCTGCCCGAGTCGCCGAGCGGGATCTCGCCGCCGTCGTAGCGCCGCCGCTGCGGGCTCACGTTCGCGCCGCTCACCTCGCGCGCGGTGTCGACGTGCGCGAAGAACGCGATCGTCGGCACGTCGTGGGCGACAGTCGGCTGCAGCGTCGCGGTGACGTAGCCGTTCGCGTCGAGCGCCGCGTCCTCGAGCCCGAGCTCGCGGAGCTCCTCGAGCAGCAGGCGGAGCAGGTCGAGCTGCTTCGCGGTGCTCGGATACTCCTCGGAGTCCTCGTCGGACTGGGTGTCGATGCGGACGTAGCGGAGGAACCGCTCGGCGGCGTCCTCGGCGAGCTGGGCGGCGAGCGCCGCTGCGGTGTCGGTGGCCATGCGGCCGAGTGTACGTACCGGTCACGGGCCCTCGGGCCCCGAGCAATCGGCAGAGTGAGTAGCGTCCCGCCGCGTGACCGCCATCGTCCTCGCGTGCGTGTCGGCGTTCCTGTTCGGCGCGATGAGCGTGGGGCTCCGGATCGGCCTCGGCAAGTATCCGGATGCGGAGCTGGCCACCGTGGCGACGATCGTGGGAGCGCTCGGCGTCGTGGTCGCGGCGGCGGCGGTCGAAGCTCCGTTCCGCGGGCTGCACCTGTCGGCCGCGTGGCCGTTCCTGCTCGCGGGCCTGCTTCAGCCCGGCGTGGGCCAGCTGTTCGTGACGAAGGCGATCGAGCTGGCGGGAGCGTCGCGCAGCTCCGTCGTCTTCGGGATCGCGCCGCTCATCTCGGTGACGATCGCGCTCGTCGTGCTCGGCGAGCCGGCCAGTGCGCCGCTGATCGTCGGCGCGGTGCTGATCGTCGGCGGCGGAATCGAGCTCGCGCGCGAGCGGACGCGGCCGGAGCACGTGCGCCGCTTCGGCCTCGTGCTCGCGTTCGTCGCGACCGTGCTGTTCGCGACGCGCGACAACCTGCTGCGCCATCTCTCGCTCGGCACATCGGCGCCGCCCGCGACCGCTGCGCTGGCGGCGCTGCTCGGCGGCGCGCTCGTGATCGGGCCGGCGCTCGGGCCGCGCCTGCGCGGCCGCGCGATCGTGCGCCCGTCGCTGCCGTTCCTCGTCGTCGGCGTGATCTTCGGGCTCTCGTACGTCTCGCTGTTCGAGGCGTACTACCGCGGCAAGGTGACGGTCGTCTCCCCGTTGATCGCGACCGAGTCGCTCTGGGGGATCCTGCTCTCGATCGTCTTCATCCGCGAGGTCGAGGTCGTCGGCCGGCGGCTCGTGATCGGCGCGCTGCTCGTCGTCGCCGGCGGCGTGCTGATCACCGCGTTCCGCTGATCGTCCCCACCGTGCCGCGGAAGCAGCCGAGCGTGTACGGGTACTCGGCCGTTGCGACGTAGTGGTAGATCCGCGTCGGCTTCCCGTTCCAGAGCACCGTCGACGTGCGTCCGTGGCAGGCGTCGAGGCTCGCGTCGGTCGCGCCGGGCTCCACGTAGATGCCGAAGCCGTCGAGCGCGTAGCCGACCAGCGTGGACGAGCCGCTCGTGCGGATGCACGACGAGATCGCGTGATAGTGGTACGCGCCGCTCGGGCCGGGATGGCCGCCGCACGCGTCCTGCTCCTCGTGCGCGACCGCGTCGCGCTTCTCCGCGTCGAGCGCGTTGAAGATCTCCACGCCGTTCACGGCCACGCCGATCGGACCGAACGGCAGGCAGGACGGCGTTGCGGCGAGACGCGGGTTCGCCGGCAGCGTGATCACCGTCGGTACCGCGCGGATCGAGTTGGGGTTGTGGTCGTAGCGATACGCCGGATCGGTCGGTGAGATGGGGAAGACGCCGGTGGTCGCGCCGACGGGAAGGCTGTTCGTCCGGATCACGCGCGATGCGCCGCTCACGGTGGCCGAGTAGCTCGCCGCGGGCCAGCGCACCGAGCCCTGGACCGCCGGCTTGGCCGTCTTGTCCCAGGTCGTCCCGTGGATCCACGGCGTCGGGCCGGTGGCGCCGCCGCCGCCGGGCCCGCCGCCTCCGGGCCCGCCGCCTCCGGGCAGGCTCGGCAGCGGGCACGCGTCGACGGAGCCGCGGGCCGGCTGGGAGCCGACGTGACCGTCGCCGAGCGGGAGCGCGCCGGGATCGACAGCTGCCGCGATGGGCGCCGCGAGCGCAGCGGAACAGAGGAAGAGGACGAGCAGCCGCAGACCCACTCCGGGATCGTCGGCGCCTCCCGTTCGGGCCGCGATCCCCCGTTGGCGGGGTGCCGCTGGCGGTCACTCCCAGGATCTGCTACAACAAGGCTTAGATTTTCTCACAGGAGGCATAAAACACATGGCAAAGACCATTGGAATCGACCTGGGCACGACCAATTCGTGCATGGCCGTGCTCGAAGGCGGCGAGCCGACCGTGATCCCGAATGCGGAGGGCGGGCGCACCACGCCGTCCGTCGTCGCGTTCACGAAGGACGGCCAGCGGCTCGTCGGTGCGCCGGCGCGGCGCCAGCAGGTGACGAACCCGCTGAACACGATCTTCTCGATCAAGCGCTTCATGGGCCGCAAGTTCTCCGAGGTGACCGAGGAGATGACCATCGTCCCGTACGAGGTCATGCAGGGCCCCGGCGGAGACGTGCGTGTGAAGGCGGAGGGCACGGAGTACGCCCCGCCGGAGATCAGCGCGATGATCCTGCAGAAGCTGAAGCACGACGCCGAGGCGTATCTCGGCGAGGAGGTCAGCGACGCCGTCGTGACCGTCCCCGCGTACTTCAACAACGCACAGCGCGAGGCGACGAAGGACGCCGGCAAGATCGCCGGCCTCAACGTGCTCCGCATCATCAACGAGCCGACCGCGGCATCGCTCGCGTACGGGCTCGACAAGGAGTCCGACCAGACCATCCTCGTCTTCGACCTCGGCGGCGGCACCTTCGACGTGTCGGTGCTCGAGCTCGGCGACGGCGTCTTCGAGGTCAAGTCGACCGCGGGCGACAACCATCTCGGCGGCGACAACTTCGACAAGGCGGTCGTCGACTGGATGGTGGCCGAGTTCAAGAAGGACAACGGCATCGACCTCGCCGCCGACAAGATGGCGCTGCAGCGGCTGTACGAGGCCGCGGAGAAGGCGAAGATCGAGCTGTCGTCGACGATGACGACGCAGATCAACCTGCCGTTCGTGACCGCGACGCAGGAAGGGCCGAAGCACCTCGACCTTCAGCTCACCCGGGCGAAGCTCGAGGAGATCACCGCGGACCTGCTCGGGCGCACCGTCGGCCCGACGAAGCAGGCGCTGACCGACGCCGGGCTCGACAAGTCGAAGATCGACCACGTCGTCCTCGTCGGCGGCATGACGCGCATGCCCGCCGTGCAGGCGAAGGTGAAGGAGATCGTCGGCAAGGACCCGCACAAGGGCGTGAACCCGGACGAGGTCGTCGCCGTCGGCGCTGCGCTGCAGGCCGGCGTGCTCAAGGGCGAGGTGAAGGACATCCTCCTGCTCGACGTCACGCCGCTGTCGCTGGGCATCGAGACCAAGGGCGGCGTCTTCACGCGGCTGATCGAGCGCAACACCACCATCCCGACGAAGAAGTCCGAGGTGTTCACCACCGCGGAGGACAACCAGCCGTCGGTCGAGGTGCACGTGCTCCAGGGCGAGTCGGAGATGGCCGCCTACAACAAGACGCTCGGCAAGTTCCAGCTCGTCGGCATCCCGCCGGCGCCGCGCGGCATGCCGCAGGTCGAGGTCGCGTTCGACATCGACGCGAACGGGATCATCAACGTCTCGGCGAAGGACATGGGCACGGGCAACGTGCAGCAGATCCAGATCCAGGGCGGCTCCGGCCTCTCCGAGAACGAGGTGCAGGAGATGATCCACAACGCAGAGGCGCACGCCGACGAGGCGCGCAAGCTGAAGGAGACCGTCGACGCGAAGAACCAGGCGGAGACGCTCGCCTACCAGACCGAGCGCTCGCTCAAGGAGCACCGCGACAAGCTCGACGAGTCCGATGCCTCGACGATCGAGGGCCGGGTCATGGAGCTGCGCCAGGCGCTCGAGGGCGACGACATCGCCGACATCCGGGCGAAGACCGACGCGCTCCAGGAGGCCTCGCACAAGCTCGCCGAGGCCGTCTACTCGCAGGCCGCCGCGCAGGCGCAGTCGTCCGCGGGCGGGACCGGCGCCACGTCCGCCGAGGACGAGGTGGTCGAGGAAGGCGAGTACGAGATCGTCGACGAGCCGGTCGACGAGGAGGCGAAGACCTCGTAATGAGCGATAACGCTTCCAACGACAGGGGCCTGACCCCAGAGGGGTCAGGCCCCAGCCTTCCGCCCGAAGAGGCGCCGCTTGATGACCGCTACCTGCGTCTTGCCGCCGACTTCGACAACTACAAGAAGCGCGTCACGCGCGAGCGCGACGAGCTGCTGACGCTCGCGAACGAGCGGCTGGTGAAGGAGCTGCTGCCGGTCCTCGACGATCTCGAGCGGGCGCTCGTCGCCGCGGCCGAGCACGAGGAGGCCCGGCTCGAGGACGGCGTGAGGCTCGTGCACCGTTCGCTCGAGTCGCTGCTCCAGCGCAACGGCGTGAAGGAGATCGACACGGACGGCGCGTTCGACCCGCATCGTCACGAGGCGCTGCTCGCGCAGCCGTCGGAGGCGGCCGAGGGTTCCGTGATCGACGTCGTGCAGAAGGGCTACACGCTCGGCGACCGGGTCATCCGGCCGGCACGCGTCGTCGTCGCGGCCGCGCCGCCGCAGCCGCTGACGCCGCCGGAGGACGATGGCTGACACGCTCTACGAGACGCTCGGTGTTCCGAAGAACGCCTCGCGATGACGAGATCAAGAAGGCGTACCGGAAGCTCGCGCGCAAGCACCATCCCGACGCGAACGGCGGCGACAAGAAGTCCGAGGAGCGGTTCAAGGAGGTGCAGCACGCGTACGACGTGCTGTCCGATGCGGACAAGCGGAAGCAGTACGACAGCTTCGGCTCGTCCAACGGACGCTTCGGTCCGCCGCCCGGCGCGACGAACGTCGACTTCGGCAGCTTCGACATCGGCGACCTCTCCGATCTGTTCGGCGGGCTGTTCGGCGGCGCGGCCGGCCGCGGCGGCCGCGGCGGCGGTCGCGTGCAGCCGCAGCGCGGCGACGACATCGAGGCGGAGGTGCATCTCTCCTTCGAGGACTCGCTGCGCGGCTTCGAGGCGAAGGTCCCCGTCGAGCTGACGACTGCGTGCAGCCAGTGCGGCGGCACCGGCGCCGAGCCTGGGACGACGCCGGTGATCTGCCCGGAGTGCAACGGCCGCGGCGTCAAGTCGGAGAGTCAGGGCCTGTTCGCGCTCTCGCAGCCGTGCCCGCGCTGCCGCGGCAACGGCACCGTGATCGAGCAGCCGTGCTCCAAGTGCAAGGGCTCCGGCCGCGAGCGGCGCATCAAGACGTACACGGTGAAGATCAAGCCCGGCGTGAAGAACGGGACGCGCATCCGCCTGAAGGGCAAGGGCGAGGCGGGCGTGCACGGCGGGCCGCCCGGCGACCTGATCGTGGTCACGCGCGTCGATGCGTCGCAGACGTACGAGCGGCGCGGCGACGACCTGATCGTCCAGGTGCCGGTGTCGTATCCGACCGCCGCACTTGGCGGCAAGGTGGACGTGCCGACGCCGGAGGGAACGGTCTCGCTGAAGATCCCCGCCGGCTCCGAGGACGGGAAGCTGATCCGGATCAAGGGTCGCGGCGCGCCGAAGCTCAGCGGCTCCGGCAAGGGCGACGTGCTCGCGCGCGTCCGCATCGAGGTGCCGAAGCGCATGAACAAGAAGGAGCGCGAGCTCCTCGAAGAGCTGAAGAAGACGAGCGGCTGATGGCGAAGCACGACGATCTGCTCGAGCAAGGGCCGCGCGAGGCTCCCGAGCCGGAGACGGCGGAGGAGAAGAGCAAGAAGCTCGGCCTCAAGAGCGCCGGTGGCGGCGTCGCGGCCGGCGGCATCGCGCTGGCGAAGATCGGCGTGCTCGGAAAGATCTTCATCTGGTTCTTCGCGTGGCGCGGCATCGCCGACGCGTGGCGGCTCGGCGGCTGGATCGGCGTCGCGCTGGTCGCCGCCGCGATCGCGGTCGTGCTGGTCATCCGCTCGCGGAGGCATGCGGGCTGATGCCGGACCGTCCGCGCTACACGATCAGCGTCGCTGCCGAGATCGTCGGCATGCACCCGCAGACGCTGCGCATGTACGAGTCGAAAGGCCTCGTGCGGCCGCAGCGCACGCCGGGCGGCACGCGCCGCTACTCCGAGGTCGACATCGACCGGCTGCGGATCGTCCAGCGGCTGACGACGGAGCTGGGCCTGAACCTCGCGGGCGTCGAGCTCGTGCTCCGGCTCGAGGACGAGCTGCGCCGCGCGCACGCGCAGATCGAGCGGCTCCAGTCGGAGCTGAAGCAGGAAGTACAGAACGTGCACAAGCACTACCGCCGCGACCTCGTGCTCTACCGCGAGGAGCGGCTGCCGGAAAGGAAGCGTGCGTAGATGGACTTCAACAAGCTGACGATCAAGTCGCAGGAGGCGGTCGCCGCCGCGCAGGAGCTGGCGCGCCGCACCGGCAATCCCGAGATCTATCCCGAGCATCTGCTCATCGCGCTGCTCGACCAGGAGCTGCCGCGGCAGCTCGTGCCCGATCCCGTCGCGTTGCGCGCCGAAGCCGAGGCGAAGCTCGCGACGAGGCCGCGCATCGAGGGCGCGCAGCAGCAGCCGCAGGTCGGGCACGCAGTTCACGCGCGTGCTGGACAAGGCATTCGACGAGGCGAAGCGCATGGAGGACGACTACGTGTCGTCCGAGCATCTGCTGCTCGCGCTCGACGCTGTTCCGCGCAAGGAGCTCGAGGCGAAGATCGCGGAGGTGCGCGGCGGCCGCCGTGTCACGTCGCAGGATCCCGAGGGCACCTACCAGGCGCTGTCGAAGTTCGGCCGAGACCTGACCGAGGCGGCGGAGTCGGGGAAGCTCGATCCGGTGATCGGCCGCGACGAGGAGATCCGCCGCGTCATCCAGGTGCTGTCGCGCCGGACGAAGAACAATCCGGTGCTGATCGGCGAGCCGGGCACGGGCAAGACGGCGATCGTCGAGGGGCTGGCGCAGCGGATCGTCGCGGGCGACGTCCCCGAGGGCCTGAAGGGCAAGCGCGTCTGGGCGCTCGACATCGGCTCGCTGCTCGCAGGCTCGAAGTACCGCGGCGAGTTCGAGGAGCGGCTGAAGGCGGTGCTCGAAGAGATCACCAACGCCGAAGGCCGGCTGATTCTGTTCATCGACGAGCTGCACACGATCGTCGGCGCGGGCGCGGCCGAAGGCGCAGTCGATGCGGCGAATCTGCTGAAGCCGATGCTCGCGCGCGGCGAGCTGCGCTGCGTCGGCGCGACCACGCTGGACGAGTACCGCAAGCACATCGAGAAGGACGCGGCGCTCGAGCGGCGGTTCCAGCCGGTCTTCGTCGGCGAGCCGTCGGTCGCGGACACGATCGCGATCCTGCGCGGCTTGAAGGAGCGCTACGAGGCGCACCACGGCGTGCGTATCCGCGACGCGGCGCTGGTCGCCGCGGCCGTGCTCTCGAACCGCTACATCACCGACCGCTTCCTGCCGGACAAGGCGATCGACCTCGTGGACGAGGCAGCGTCGAGGCTGCGCATGGAGATCGACTCGTCACCGCTAGAGCTGGACGAGGCGGAGCGGCGCGTGCGCCAGCTGGAGATCGAGCTCGCCGCGATGGCGGCCGAGGATTCCGCGACGCGAAATCCTTTGGAACGCGAGCTTGCGGAGGCGAAGGAACGACGAAACGAGCTCGCGGCGCGCTGGGCCAAGGAGCAGGAGGGTCTGCAGCGCGTCAAGGACGCCACGCGCCGGATCGACGAGCTTCGCATGGAGTCGGAGCGCGAGGAACGGAACGGCAACCTGCAACGCGTCGCCGAGATTCTCTACGGGGAGATCCCCGCTCTCGAGAAGGCACTGGCGGATCGGCCGAAGGTCGATCTGCTGGTGAAGGAGGAGGTCGACGACGACGACGTCGCCGGCGTGGTCGCGCGCTGGACCGGCATTCCGGTCGACCGGCTGCTCGAGGGCGAGACGGAGAAGCTGATCCACATGGAGGAGCGGCTGCACCAGCGCGTGATCGGCCAGGACGAAGCGGTCGAGGCGATCGCGAACGCGCTGCGCCGCGCGCGCACCGGGCTGCAGGATCCGAACCGGCCGATCGGCTCGTTCGTCTTCCTCGGCCCGACCGGCGTGGGGAAGACCGAGCTTGCGCGCGCGCTCGCCGAGTTCATGTTCGACGACGAGCGGGCGATGATCCGGCTCGACATGTCGGAGTACCAGGAGCGGCACACGGTTTCGAGGCTGGTCGGCGCGCCGCCCGGCTACGTCGGCTACGACGAGGGCGGCCAGCTCACGGAGGCGGTGCGCCGCCGTCCGTACTCCGTCGTCCTGCTCGACGAGATCGAGAAGGCGCACGCGGAAGTGTTCGACGTGCTGCTGCAGGTGCTCGACGACGGACGCCTGACCGACGGCCAGGGCCGCACCGTCGACTTCCGCAACACGGTGCTGATCATGACGTCGAACATCCGCAGCGAGACGGAGCTGCGCGACCGCTTCCGGCCGGAGTTCCTCAACCGCATCGACGAGATCGTCGTGTTCGAGGAGCTGACGCGCGACCAGATCGCCGAGATCGTCGAGCTGCAGCTGGCGCGTCTGCGCGAGCGGCTGGCGGAGCGGCGGATCGAGCTCGACCTGACGGACGCCGCGAAGGAGGCGCTCGCCGACGCCGGCTGGGATCCCGCGTACGGCGCGCGCCCGCTGAAGCGCGCGATCCAGCGGCTCGTCGAGAACCCGCTCGCGCTGCGGCTGCTCGAGGGCGAGTTCGTCGACGGCGACCGCGTCGTCGTCGACGCGAGCGACGGCGAGCTGACGTTCGCGCGCGCAGGCGCGACCGCAACGGCCGCGGTCTGAACGGCCAATTGCGGAGCGGCGGCCGTCAGGCGATCATTGCCATGTGTCCGACAAGCGCGCGCAGGAGATCATCGGCCTCATGGAAGGACTCGGCGCTATCCTCATGTCGATAGACGCACGGCTCGAGAGGATTTCCGAGTTCCTGGGAGGTGACGATGCCGAGGAAGATCAGGCCTGAGCTGCGCGAGAGGATCCGGCAGACGAACGAGGAGGGCCGCAAGGCCCGTGCCCAGATGCAGGCAGCGCTCGATTACGTCGCCGAGAACCGGCGCCTCCGCGCCGAGGCGCTCGAGCGAAAGCGAAACTCGCTGCGCTACCGCCTGAACCCGTTCCGACGAGCGGCGTAACCGCTACAGCTCGACGTCGTCCAGGAACTCGGCCTGGCCCGTGACGGGCGGGGCGCCGTAGATGAAGAGGACGAGATCGTCGTCCGTCTCGTTGCGAACCTGGAGCGCCGTGTCCTGGTGCACGGCGACGAGGCCGCCCGCCGCGACGTCGACGCGTTCCGGCGGTTCGCCGAGCAGCATCGTCAGCGTGCCGTCGAGCACGACGAAGACCTCTTCCTGGCCCATGTCCTTGTGGCGGCGCCCGCGCGAATGCGCCGGGTAGCGCCACACGCGCGCGCGCGACTGCTCGAGCCCGCCGGGCGCGGTCACGTCCGCCGCCTGCCGTGCCGCGCTGCCGTCGGGAGTCGGCCGGTCCTCGAACTCGAGGGTTTCGGGCTGGACGACGTGATAGCTCATGGCCCGATCCTCGCACACGGGATAGCGTCTGCGTGTGCTCCTCGTCGTCGCCGCAACAGAGGCAGAGCTACGTGGCGCCGGCAATGCCGCGACGCTCGCGTGCGGGATCGGCCCCGTCGAGGCGGCGCTCTCGACGGCACGCGCGCTCGCGGAGCATCGCCCCGACGCGGTTCTGCACGTCGGGATCGCCGGTGCGCGTGGCCTCGAGCCGCCGTCGCTCGTGCTCGGCTCGGAGTCCGTCTACTGCGACGTGCTCGATCCCGCGTTCACGATGCCGCGCGTCGATCGCGTGTCGCCGGATGTGGAACTGCTCGCGGCCGCGCGCGCCGCGCTGCCGGACGCGCGCGTGCTCACGATCGCGACGAGCGCGAGAGTCGGCGGCGGAGCAGGCTACGAGGTCGAGGCGATGGAGGGCTTCGGCGTGCTGCGGGCAGCGGCGCTGGCCGGGATCCCCGCGGTCGAGCTGCGGGCGATCTCGAACGCCGTGGACGAGCCGGACCGGTCGAAGTGGCGGTTCGACGACGCGCTCGCCGCGCTCGCCGCGGCGGTCGAACGGCTCGTCTCGGTCCTGTAGCGCGGTAGCCTCAACGCGATGGCGAGACTCTCATACCCGGCGCCCGGCGAGCCGCGGCCAGCGGCCCTGCCGCCGGAGCGGCGCACCGTCGGGCAGCTCGTGGCCGAGTCGATCCATCTCTACGGGGAACGGTTCCTCCCGTCGCTTGCCCTCGGACTCGGCCCGGCTCTGATCGTCATCTCCACCGTGCACGTGTCGGACACGGTCAGGCTGATCCTCGCGCCGACGGTCGTCGCTCCCGTGATCAGCGTCTCGCTCGTCGCCGCGGCGGTGATCGTGCTGAAGCACCGGCCGTCGTGGCAGCGGCTGGTCGTCGCGTGGGCGGCCGGCTGGCTCGTGCTCGTGCCCGCACAGTTTCTCGTGCTCGCGTTCGTGCTGCCCGGCCTGGCCTGGCTGGCGGCGGTGATCCTCGTCGTCCCGGCGCTCGTCGTCGAGGATGTCGCGCCGCGTGCGGCATTCGCCCGCGCGTGGCGGCTCGCCCGCGCCGACTACGTGCACGCGCTCGGGTCGCTCGCGACGCTCGCGATCGTCGTCTTCCTCACGCAGGCCGTGCTCGCGTTCCTGCTCCGCGGCGCCGCCGGCGCCGCCGTCTGGACGGCATACGTGCTCGGGAGCCTCGTCGTCTCCCCGCTCCTCTTCCTCGGCACCGCCCTGCTCTACGTGGATCAGTCGGCCAGGGTGAAGTAGGTTCCCGGCATGCCCATCTACATATTGCTCTCCCGGCTCTCGCAGCAAGGCGTGCAGACGCTGAAGTCGAATCCGGAGCGTCTGAAAGAGGTGAACCGCGACGTGGAGGAGCTCGGCGCACGCGTCCTGCACCAGTGGGCGACGCTCGGCGAGTTCGACTTCGTCAACGTCGTCGAGGCTCCGGATACGGCGACGATCGCGCGCGTGTCGGTCGCGCTCGGCGCACGCGGGTCGACGCGGATCGAGACGCTGCCTGCGCTGACGCTCGAAGAGTTTGCGGACGCGCTGAGCTAGTCGGTCGCGGCGGCGACGCGGCGGACGGTGACGCCCCAGGCCGTGCCTGCGGCGAACAACGCGTCCGGATCCGTGTCGGCGAGCCAGCCGAGGAAGTGCGGCGACGGGTCGTCCTCGGTGCTGCCGTAGACGGCGGCGTGGACGTCCGACTTCGCCTGTGTGTGCTTCACGCGGGCCGCTTCTTCGGCGAGGCGCTCGGCCTCTTCGGCAGCAGGACCTTCCATGTATCCGCGCGGCATGTCTCACACCCTAGCCGCGATACGCTCGGACTGTGCCGCCTGCTCTTTCCGTCCGCGGACTCGAGAAGCGTTTCGGCTCCGTCCAGGCGCTGCGCGGTGTCGACCTCGAGGTGGCCGAGGGCGAGCTCGTCGGCCTGCTCGGACCGAACGGAGCCGGCAAGTCGACGCTCGTCAAGGTCGCCGTCGGTCTCGTCCGCCCGACCGCAGGCTCGGTCGACGTCGCGGGCGCGCCCGCGGGGTCGCGTGACGCGAGGGCGGCGCTCGGGTACCTCGCGGAGCTGTTCCGGTTCCCGGGCTGGTACTCCGCGGACGAGGTGCTCGAGCTGCACCAGCGGCTGGCCGGCTCGCGCGGCGGCGAGGCCGAGCGGAAGCGGCTGCTCGAGCTCGTCGCGCTCGCGGACGCCTCCGCCCGCCGGGTCGACGGCATGTCCAAGGGCATGCAGCAGCGGCTCGGCGTCGCGCAGGCGCTGGTCGGCGAGCCGCGGGTGCTGCTGCTGGACGAGCCGACGTCGGCGCTCGACCCGGTCGGTCGGCGCACGGTCCGGCTGCTGCTCGAGCAGTTGCGCGACCGCGGCGTGTCGGTCCTGCTCAACTCGCATCTGCTCTCCGAGATCGAGCTCGTGTGCGACCGCGTGGCCATTCTGCTGGACGGCTCGTTCGTCGCGGCCGGGACGCCGGCGGAGCTGTCGCAGCCGCGCGGTGTGGAGCTGGAGACGGACGAGGGCGTGCACCGCATCGACGGCGCGACCCGCGAGGACGCGCCGCGGCTCGTGGCCGAGGCGGTCGCCGGCGGTCGGAAGGTATACGGCGTACACGTGCTCACGTCGACGCTCGAGGACACGTACCTCGAGGCCGTGGGAGGGGAGACGGACTGACGGGAGTCGCCGTCATCGTCGAGTACGGCTTCCGCGAGGCGGTGCGGCGGAGGGTCTTCACGGTCGTCCTGCTGCTGACGGCGGTGTTCCTCGTGCTCTTCTGGCTCGCGAACCACTACGTGTTCAGCGAGCTGTCGACCATCTCGCCGCCGCGCGACGTGAACGTCGACACGCGCACGTTCGCCGGCGCGTTTCTGACGGGGCTCGCCATGTTCGCGACCCTGTTCCTCGGCGTCGTGCTCGCCGTCTTCCTCACGCTCGGCGCGGTCTCCGGCGACGCGGAACGCGGGCTGCTGCAGCCGCTTGTCGTGCGTCCGATCGGGCGGTCGACGCTGCTGCTCTCCCGTTTCCTCGGCGCCGCGGGCGTCTGCGTCGCGTACGTGCTCATCGTCTATTTCGCCGCGATGGCGATCACCGGGCTGACGGGGCACTGGTGGCCGGACGTGATCGCCTGGCCCGGGCTCGAGCTCGCGGGCGGCGTCGTGATCGTGATCGCGCTGTCGCTGCTCGGCTCGGTCGTGCTCTCGTCGACCGCGAACGGGATCGCCGTGTTCATGCTCTTCGGCGGCGGGCTCGTGGCGGGGTTGCTCGCGTCGATCGGGCACGCGCTCAACTCGCATGCGATCAAGCACGCATCGGCGATCGCCGCGTGGGCGCTGCCGTTCGAGGCGCTCTACCAGGACGCGCTGCGGATGATCACCGAGAACACGAGCGGCCTCACCGGCTTCCTGCTCCAGCTCGGCCCGTTCGGCGGCGCGTACGTGCACGGCTGGCCGATCCGCGTGTGGGCGGTCATCTATCTCGTGGGCGTGCTCGCGCTTGCCGTATTCGCGTTCTCGCGGCGAGATCTCTAGAACGGCGTCACGGGTTGCCCGCGGCGATCTCGCCGGCGAGGCGGGCGTTCTGGGCGACGAGGGCCTTGTTCGCGGCCTGGGTGCGGCCGCCGCTCTCCCGGTGGAGGTACGACAGGACGAACGGGGTCACGGCCTGGCCGGCGACGCCCTCGTCTCGTGCCGCGCGAAGCGCCTGCTCGATCAGCGGCTCGACGTCGTCGAGCGGCTCGTCCGGCGGGCGGCCGAGCAGCAGGCCGCCGCCGCCGAGCTCCCAGTGGGCTCGCGCGATCCGTGCGGCCTCGTCCGCGGACTCGACGCGCGCCGAGACCGGCGGTCCGCCGGCGGCGGCGTAGAAGAGCGGCAGCGTGTCCGTCCGGTAGCCGAGCACCGGGACGCCGAGCGACTCGAGCAGCTCCGCCGTCGCGGGAACGTCCAGCAGTGACTTCACGCCGGCGGAGACGACGAGTGCCCGCGTGCGCGCGAGCTGCGCGAGGTCGGCCGAGACGTCGGGCGGATCCGGGAAGCCGCGGTGGACGCCGCCGAGCCCTCCCGTCGCCATCCATCGGATGCCGACCGCCTGCGCGACCGCCAACGTGCCGCCGACGGTGGTGGCGCCGACTGCGCCCTGCACCGTCGCCGCGGCGAGGTCGCGCGGGCCGACCTTCCTCGCGTCCGCGCCGAAGCGTTCGAGCTCGTCTTCGGTCAGGCCGACGACGATGTCGCCGTCGAGCACGCCGATCGTCGCCGGCACGGCGCCGCCGACGCGCACTTGCCGCTCCGACTCGAGCCCCACGTCGACGCCCTCGCCCGGCGGGAAGCCGTGCGCGACGAGCGTCGTCTCGAGCGCGACCACCGCGCCGCCCGACGCGACCGCTCCGCGAATCTCCTCGGCGATCCTCACGGCATCGAGCCTACTTTCGCGACGCAGCGTGCCGCCGCCTCGAGCCCGCGGCGTGCCGCCTCCTCCAGCGAGCCGCCGAGGAGGAAGCCTGCGGCGAGCGCGTCGCCGGCGCCGGTGGTGTCGACCACCTCCGCCTCGACGGGCGCAAGGTCGAGCCGCGCGTCCTCGGTGACGACGGTGCAGCCGCGCGGGCCGCGCTTGATCACGCCGACGGGTGCTGTGAGGTAGGCGCCACCGAGCATCTCCCATTCCGCTTCCGTCGCGAACAGCACGTCGGGCGCGATCGCGTCGAGCAGCTCCCGGAACTTCACCGGGCCGAATGCGCGGATCTCCGTCCAGGCGGCGACGTCGACGGACAGGCGCGCGCCGCGCTCGCGGGCGATTCGCGCCGCAAGCTGCGCGGTCGCGCCGATCGGCTCGCGCAGCAGCGCGTAGCCGGAGACGTGGAGCACGTCGCAGTCGAGCCACGCCGGATCGAGCTCGTCCGGCGCGAAGGTCGGCGCGACGCCGCGGTCCGACGCCATCGAGCGGTCGCCGTCCGCTCCGACGATGGAGACGACGACGCCGGTCGCGTCCGCTCCGACGGATCCGACCAGCTCGACGCCGTGCGTGGCCAGCTCGCCGGCGACGAGCCGGCCGGTCGCGTCGTCGCCGCGCTTCGCGATGCAGCGCGCGTCGGCGCCGAGCGACGCCGCCCACGCAGCAACGTTCGCCGCCTGGCCGCCCGCGCCGGTGCGCGTGCGCGCCCGCACGTCGTCGCCGGCGGCGAGCGGCTGCTCGAGCCGTACGATCACGTCGAGCATCAGGTCGCCGATGGTCGCGATCAGCACTTCGTACAATCGTCCCATGGACGGAGATGACCGGCGCGGACGTGCGCGCTCGTTCGTGATCGGCGGGCTCGTGGGCGCCTCCGCGGCGATCGCGGCCGCGCGCCGTCGCGGAGACCGGGAGCGTGTCCGGGCCGAGCGCGGCGTCCCGGCCGGGCTCGCCGCATTCGAGAGCGCACCCTGCTTCCGCGAGCTCGCCGGCGACGACGAGCGCGACCGCACGTAAAGGGGCGTTTTACAAAGGAGCCCGGTCGGCGGCTGCGAAGCAACCTTCCGTGCGCGGAAAGCTCGTCCTCGCGCTGCTGGTGGTCGCGCTGGCTTGGGTAGGGCTCGCGTCGGCCGCGGCGCCGCCGTGGACCGGGACGTACACCGTCCGCCCCGGCGACTCGCTCACGGCGATCGCTCAGCGCTACCACGTCTCGCTGCAGGCGCTGGCGCAGGCGAACGGACTCGACTGGCGCAAGCCGCTGCTGATCGGCGTCGTCCTGCGCGTGCCGTCGGGCGCGGCCGCGCCCACGACGAGGTGGGCGGGCACGTACGTCGTCCGCTCCGGGGACACGCTCAGCGGGATCGCGCTCCGCTACCACGTCACGCTCGCGCAGCTCGCGGCGGCGAACGGCATCGACCCGAACGGCGTGCTGCTGATCGGCGCCCGCCTGCGCATCCCGACGGCGGCCGCGGCGGTGCTCGACCTCGCGCACGTGGTGCAGAGCAACCCGTACCGCCACGGCGCGGTCGGCTACGACTTCAGCTACCCGAACTGCAGCTCGCCGGTGCCGGAAGGCGAGTTCGCCGTGATCGGGCTGAACGGGGGACGGCCCTTCACCGCCAACCCGTGCTTCGCGCGCCAGTGGGCGGCCGCGCAGCCGCCGCGCAGCGTGTACATCAACACCGCGTACCACCGGGTGCTCTTCCGCCACATCACGCCGGAATGCGACGCGGCGGGGAAGAGCCAGCCGCTCCGGCTCGCCGCGCAGCGCGCGTACGCCGTCGGCTGCAGCGAAGCCGTGGCCGCGCTGCGGCTGCTCGCCGCGACGCCGCCGCTCGCCATCTGGCTCGACGTCGAGCCCGGGAACACGTGGTCGTCGCGGCGCACGCTGAACGCGGCGGCGATCAAGGGCATCCTCGACCACCTGCTCACGCAGACGCCGCATCCGCTGATCGGCGTCTACTCGAACGCGAACTTCTGGGAGCGGATCGCCGGCGGCTGGCGCTCGCTCAGCGTCCCGGAGTGGATCGCCACCGGCGCGCCCGACCCGCCGGGCTGCCCGTCCGGCTTCGCCGCCGGACCGGTCTGGCTCAGCCAGAGCACGGATGGGCGGCGGGATCTCGACACGGTCTGTTGAGCACGGTCTGTTGAGCACGGTCTGTTGAGCACGGTCTGTTGAGCTACCCTCTCCGCTCCTTGCCCATCTACGAATACCGGTGCCCGAAGGGGCATGTCTTCGAGCGGTTCCAGGCGATGACTGCGCCCGCTCCGGAGGTGTGCGACGTCTGCGGCGCGAGCCCGGTCGAGATGGTGCTCTACCCGGTCGCGATCCACTACAAGGGCTCCGGCTTCTACTCGACCGACTACGGCAAGGGCAAGGCCGCGAAGGCGAAGGAGACTGCCGGCGGCGACTCCGGCTCGAGCTCGAGCTCGGACTCGTCATCGGCTGGGGGCGGCTCCTCCGACAAGGGCTCGGACAAGGGCTCGTCCGAGAAGAAGGCCGCCGCGGGCGACTAGCACGCACCCTCGCCGAGGGGTGCGCGCGCATGGTTGCCCAGCCAACCATCGCGGGTATAGGCTCGGCGACGGGGATGGCCGAGGTTTCGTTTGATCGGGTGGGCAAGGTGTATCCCGACGGCACGCGTGCCGTCGAGGGTCTCGATCTGAGCATTGCGGACGGCGAGTTCGTGGTGCTCGTCGGTCCGTCGGGCTGCGGCAAGACCACGGCGCTGCGCATGTGCGCGGGGCTGGAGGAGATCAGCGAGGGCGTGCTGCGCATCGGCGACCGCGTCGTCAACCACGTGCCGTCGCGCGACCGCGACATCGCGATGGTGTTCCAGAGCTACGCGCTCTATCCGCATCTCACCGTCTACGAGAACATCGCGTTCGGCCTGAAGATCAAGAAGGACCTGTCGAAGAGCGAGATCGACCAGCGCGTCAACGACGCGGCGCAGACCCTCGGGCTCGAGGACCTGCTCAAGCGGAAGCCGCGCAACCTCTCCGGCGGCCAGCGGCAGCGCGTCGCCATGGGACGCGCGATCGTGCGGCACCCGGCGGCGTTCCTGATGGACGAGCCGCTGTCGAACCTCGACGCGAAGCTGCGCGTGCAGGTGCGTGCGGAGATCTCGCGGCTGCAGCGCAATCTCGGCGTGACCACCCTCTACGTCACACACGATCAGGTCGAGGCGATGACGATGGGCGATCGCGTCGCCGTCATGCGCAAGGGCGAGCTGCAGCAGGTGGCCGACCCGCAGACGCTGTACGACCGCCCGGTCAACCTCTTCGTCGGCGGCTTCATCGGCTCGCCCGCGATGAACATGGTCGACGCGGTCGTCGAGAACAGCAACGGCGGCTACGCGGTCTCGTTCGGTGCGCAGAAGCTCTCGGTCGACCCTGCCAGCACCGCGGGGCGGCCGGCGATGCAGCAGTACGTCGGCAAGAAGGTGATCCTCGGCATCCGGCCGGAGCATCTCGAAGAGGCGTCGCTGGCGACGGACACTCCGCCCGACCGGCGCCTGCGCGGGAACGTCGAGCTGCGCGAGGCTCTCGGCTCGGAGCTGATGGTGCACTTCACCGTCGAGGGCGCCCAGGCGCCGTCGGCGGACGAGATGAAGGAGCTCGCGAGCGACACGGGCGCCGCCGAGGGCGAAGTCCTGCAGACCGGCGGCGCGCTGTTCGTGGGCCGGTTCGGCGCGCGCGCGCACGTGACGGAGGGCAAGGCGGTCGAGGTGAGCGTCGACACGACCGCGCTCCAGTTCTTCGACCCGGAAACGGGTCTCGGGATCTACGACCAGAACGAGAAAGGAACCGCATGAGCAGACGTCAGTTGCTTCCCAAGGCCGCCGTTTTCCTCGTTGCCGTCCCGTTGGTGCTCGTCGCCGCAGGCTGCGGCGGGAGCAAGAAAGCGGCGACCACGACAACGTCGACCGCCACGACGCAGGCAGTGAACACGAGCGTTTCGGGCAGCGTTTCCTTCGACGGAGTCTGGACCGGAGCGGAGGCGACGGCGTTCGGCGGAGTGATCAAGGCCTTCAACAAGGTCTATCCGAACGTGAAGGTCACCTATCACCCGGTCGGCGACAACCTGCCGACGGTGGTCTCCACCGCGGTCGCGGGCGGGAATCCGCCGGACATGGCGGACATCGCCCAGCCGGGACTCGTGGCGCAGTTCGTCGCCAAGGGCGCGCTGAAGCCGATCACGTACGCCCATACCGTCCTCGTGAAGAACTTCTCGCCGGCGTGGATCGCGCTCGGCACGTTCAACCACAAGGCCTACGGCCTCGTCTTCAAGGCGAGCAACAAGTCCACGGTCTGGTACAACGTCGCGGCGTTCAAGAACGCCGGCGTCAAGGCGCCGACGACGTGGACGCAGTTCATCACCAACGCCTCCACGATCAAGGCATCGGGCGTTCCGCCCTACTCGATCGGCGGCGCCGACGGATGGACGCTCACCGACCTGTTCGAGAACATCTATCTGCGCCAGGCCGGCGTGGCGAAGTACAACGCGCTGACCGCCCACAAGATCAAGTGGACGGATCCGACGGTCACCGCCGCTTTGAAGACGATGGCCCAGGTGGTCGGGACGTCGGCCGATATGGCGGGCGGCACGTCGGGCGCGGTGCAGACCGACTTCCCGACGTCGGTGAACAACGTCTTCGAGAGCCCGCCCAAGGCGGCGATCGTGATCGAGGGCGACTTCGTCCCGGGCGTGGCGACGGTGAAGGCGAAGCCGGTGACGGGCTACAACGAGTTCCCGTTCCCGTCGATCGACAACTCGCCGTCGTCGGTCGAGATCGGCGGCGACACGATCGTCGCGTTCCGTGACAATCCGGCGATCGAGGCGTTCATGATGTTCCTCGCCACGCCGGCGGCGGCCGAGGCGTGGGCGGCGGTCGGCGGCTTCGCCACCGGCAACGAGCACGTCCCGTCGAGCGTCTACCCGGACTCGCTCACGCGTGCGACCGCGGTCGCGATCGCGGCCGCGAAGAACGTCGTGTTCGACATGTCCGACCAGCAGCCCGCGTCCTTCGGCGCGACGGTCGGCCAGGGCGAGTGGGGGCTGTTCCAGAGCTTCCTGCGCAACCCGAGCAACATCTCGGGCATCCAGCAGCAGCTCGAGTCGGCGGCGGCGGCAGCCTGGAAGACCGGGAAGTAGCCGTTTGAGCGCAGGCAATATCGCGGTGGAGCCGTCCGTCGAGGCGGCTCCACCGCCGGAGATGGGACAGGGGCGCGGTCGCTATCTGACCGGCACGTTCTTCCTGCTGCCTGCGTTCATCATGCTCGGCGTGTGGATCGTCTATCCGACGGTCTACACGGTCATCCGCAGCTTCTTCGGGCTGAACGGCTTCAACAAGTTCGTCGGCATCGACAACTACAAGACGCTGTTCACCACGCCGACGCTGACGACGGCGATCAAGAACAACCTGATCTGGGTCGCCGTCGTGCCGGCCGTGGTCACGGCGATCGGCCTCGTGTTCGCCGTGCTGACGGAGCGCGTGCGCTGGTCGGTCGCGTTCAAGACGGCGGTGTTCCTGCCGATGGCGATCTCGGCGTTCGCCACCGGCGTCACCTGGCGGATCATGTACGTGCAGGACCCGAACCTCGGCGCGGTCAACGCGCTCGGCCGCGCCATCGTCCAGGTGGTGAAGCAGCCCGGCTCGCTGTCGGATGCGTCGCCGTCGACGCCGTCGGTCACGGGCACCCCGCAGACCGGCATGGTGCTGAAGACGCCGTTGCAGCCGGGGAGCGTCGGGCTGATCGGGCTGACCGGCATCCCGCCGGACCAGGTGCCGTCGGGCGCGGCGCAGGCGGTCGATCCGCGGCCGCAGCCGGGGCACATCGTCGGAACGGTGTGGCGCGACTTCAAGCCCGGCGGCGGCGTGCCGGGGAAGGTCGAAGCGGGCGAGCTGGGCCTGCCGGGGGTGACCGTCCAGCTGCGCAACAGCCAGAACCACGTGGTCAAGACAGCCGCCACCGGAAACAACGGCGTCTTCGACTTCGGAGTGGTGACGCCGGGGACCTACACGGCCGGCATCTCGCCGGGGACGTTCGCGAAACCCTGGGGCGGCTTCGCGTGGCTCGGCACGAAGCTGATCACGCCGGCGCTGATCATCGCCTACATGTGGATCTGGGCCGGCTTCGCCATGGTGGTGATCGCGGCAGGCCTGTCGTCGATGCCGCGTGACGTGCTCGAGGCGGCGCGTACCGACGGCGCGAGCGAATGGCAGGTGTTCCGCAAGGTGACCGTGCCGCTGCTGGCGCCGGTGCTCTCGGTCGTCTTCATCACGATGATCATCAACGTATTGAAGGTCTTCGACCTTGTCATCACGCTGGCCCCGGGCTCGTCGCAGAATGCGGCGTCGGTGATCGCGCTCGCGATGTGGCGGACCTCGTTCGGCGGCATCAACGACTTCGGCACCGGCTCGGCCATCGCCGTCTTCCTGTTCGTGCTCGTGATCCCGGTGCTGCTGCTGAACATCAAGCGCTTCAGGTCGGAGGCCTAGTGCCCCGCCCAGCAATACACGCCCGCCTCTGGCCCGCGATCACGCGGCGCGCTGCCGCGTCCTCAGTCGCGCCCGTAGCCAAGGCTACGAACGCTCCCTGCGTCCTTGCATCGCTTGGTGCTCGCGACCCAGAGGCTAGACAGCATCACTGGGCGGGGCACTGATGAGCACCGCCGACATCGACGTCGTCGTCCCGCAGCCGAAGCTGTCCGAGCGCGACTCGTTCGCCGGCAAAACGATCCGCTTCTTCGAGAAGGCGCCGGTGAACCTCGTGCTCGCCTTCCTCGGCCTGCTCTGGCTCGTGCCGACGCTCGGCCTGTTCCTCACGTCGATCCTCCCGGCGCAGGCGTTCACGGTGAAGGGCTGGTGGCAGATCTTCTCCAAGCCGAGCCTCGCCACCTTCGAGAACTACCGGATGGTGCTGCACAACCACGCGATCACGCACTCGCTGCTGATCACGCTGGAGATCGCGGTCTCGAACACGCTGCTGGTCATCCTGATCGGCTCGCTCGCCGGCTACGCGTTCGCGTGGCTCGACTTCCCGGGACGCGACTGGATCTTCCTCGCTGTGATCGCGCTGCTCGTCGTACCGCTGCAGATGGCGCTGATCCCGACCTTCACGCTGTACAACCACCTCAGCCTGTACGACACCGTGCTCGGCATCGTGCTCTTCCACGTCGCGTTCGGGCTCCCGTTCGCGATCTTCCTGCTGCGCAACTTCTTCATCGGGATCCCGAAGGACATCATGGAATCGGCGCGCATCGACGGCGCGTCCGAGTTCAAGATCTTCTACCGGCTGATCCTGCCGCTCGGGCTGCCGGCGATCGCGTCGCTCGCCATCTTCCAGTTCCTCTGGACGTGGAACGACCTGATCGTCGCGCTGACGTTCGGCCAGAACGTGCAGCCGATCACCGTCGCGATCTTCTCGAACCTGCGCCAGTTCGGCGCGAACATCGACATCATCGCGCCGGCGTCGTTCATCTCGCTGATCGTTCCGCTCGCCGTGTTCTTCGCATTCCAGCGCTACTTCGTCCAGGGACTGCTGGCCGGCTCGGTGAAGTGAGATGGAGCGCGTCGCCGTCGTCGGCGGCGGGCTGGCGGGCTTCGTCGCGTATCTGACATTGCTCCGAGGGGGAGTCGACCCGGAGGAGATCGTCGTGTTCGGCACCGATTCCGACCCTGCTGCGGCGTGGCGGCGGAGGGCGGCGGCGATCCGGCAGACGCACATGCGCTCCGAGAGCGACGGCCACTGTCTGCCGACGTCGTTCCCGGGGCTCGCCGTGCGCGAGGCGCGGCGGCGGCGGTCCGTCGTTCCGCTCGCGCGCAGCGTCTGCGACCGCTACCACGCGACCGTGCCGGACTTCCTCGAGCACGTGGAGGAGCTGCGCGTCGGCAGCGGCTGGAGTCCGCGGCCCGTGCGGATCGAGCGCGTGACGCCGGTCGCGGGCGGCTTCGAGCTCGACGGCAACGGCGCGTTCGCGCACGTGCTCGTCGCCACGGGCCATCCGGGGCTTGCCGTGCCGGAGGAGCTGCGCGGCGATTCGCGCGCAGTGCACTCGTACCAGCCGCACGACTATGCGGACAGCGTCTGCGTCGTCGGCGCCGGGCTCGCGGCCGCAACGGAGTGGGTGAACGCGCTCGACGCCGGCTCGACCGTGATCTCGGTGCGGCGCCGCGAGCCGGTGCGGCGTCCGCTCAACGTGCCGCGCGAATACCTGACGCGCCGCGGGCTCGCCGCGTTTCACCGTTCGCCGCCGGAGCAGCGCGTGGCCACGCTGCACGAGCTGCTCGCGCCGTCGTATCCGCGCGGCAAGGCCTGGGACGAGCCGCTCGCGCGCGCCGCCGACGAAGGGCGGTTCCGCGTCGAGGCCGCCGTGAACGGCGCCGACCAGGTGCTCTGCGCCACCGGCTTCCTGCGCGGCTTCGAGCACGATCGGCTGCTGCGCCGGCTCGTCGAGGAGCACGGGCTCGCGACGGTCGAGGGCCGCCTCGTGCTCGCGCCCGACTCGACGGTTCCGGCGCTCACCGACGGGACGCGGACGCTCGCGGTCGCGGGCGTGGCCGCGCAGATGGCGTATCCCGCCGCCGACACGCTCGGCGGCGCGCGTTACGTAGCCCACAGCTTCCTGCGCAGATGTCGTACACGCTGAGGGGCCGGATCGAGTCGCGGCTCGCGGCGCTCGCGCTGCCGCTGGCCGCGGCCTGCCTCGTCGCGGCGGCGCTCGGGCAGTGGTGGCCGGTCGGCCTCGCCGCGGCGATGCTCGTCGTCGCGCTCGCCTTCGATCTCGTCTACCACCCGGTCCTCCGCTACCAGCCCGGCTGGGCCGCGCTGCCGTTGGGCCTCGTCGAGCTCGGCGCGGTGATGGCGGTCGTGATCGGCTACGGGTCGCGTGCACCGCTCGTGGTCGCGCTCGGGCTGTTCGCGGCCGCGTGGGTGTGCGCGCAGCTGCTCGGCCACGCGGTGCTGCCGTTCTGGCGGCTCTCGTATGCCGAGGACGGCGGCGAGCTCGGCCTGCGCGGCGGCGCGCTCGCGGTCGCGGCGGTGGCGGCCCCGCTCGCCGCGGCGGGCGGGCTCTGGTACGCGCACCTGCCGCCCGTCGTGCACCTTGCGTCCGGCGTCCACCAGGGGCCGCTCGTGATCCTCCGGCGCGAGAAGCTCGTCGGCGATCCCGGCGCGATCGTCCGCGGAGGCATCGTCGTCGCGCACAAGAACGTCGAGATCAGCCACGTCACCGTCGTCGGCGGCGTGAACGGCATCACCGTGGACGGCATGCGCGGCGTCGTGCTCGACCACGTCGACGTCGTCCGCCCGCAGGAGGATGGCATCCACGTGCGCGGCGAGGCGATCAAGATCACGCACTGCAACGTGGACATGCGCGGCGTCACCTACGGCCAGGGAATCGACATCTCCTACAACATGGACACGGGCGAGACGATGGTCTCCCGCTGCAACGTCGTCGGCGGCCAGGAAGGGATCGTCGTGCACTCGTCGTCGGCGATGCTCGAGCACAACCGCGTCGAGCAGACGACGATGCGCGGCATCTCGATGACGGAGATGTCCATGGGTGGGGTCATGCACAACACCGTCCGCGACGCGAAGGGCATCGGCATCCTCTGCGGCGACCACTCGATGTGCATGATCGACCGCAACGACGTCGCGGACACGCGCGTCGATCCGACCGGCGGCGATCTGATGCGTCGCGGCTACGGCCTCGTGGTCGAGTTCGGCGCGGAGGCGGACGTCGGCCGCAACGACCTCGCCGACAATCCGCTGACGATGGGAGTCTTCATCGACTCGCTCGTCCACTGGCAGCACCGCTAGGCCGGCAGCGTCAGGCTCTCGATATCGCTGGGGTAGTCGGTGAGGACGTCCATGCCGTCCTCGGTGACGACGACGGTGTCCGAGTGGCGGAAGCCCCCGATCGCCGCGTCGTACAGGCCCGGCTCGATGGTGAAGACCATGCCGGGCTCGAGCGGCGTGTGATCGCCGACGTCGAGGAACGGCGACTCGTGGTTGCGCAGCCCGATGCCGTGACCGGTGTGCTGGCGCCAATAGCGGAGCAGGTCGTGCTGCTCGAGGTAGCGCATGACGGCGGCGTCCACGTCGGCGCACGTGGCGCCGGGCCGGATCGCGGCGAACGCGGCATCCTGCGACGCGACGGTGTGCTCGAACAGCCGCCGCATCTCGTCCGTGGGCGGGCCGATGATCATCGCCCGCTCCAGCTCCGCGTTGTAGCCGTGGATCGGCGCGCTCGTCTCGGTCACGAGCACGTCGCCCGCCTTGAACTCGATGTTGTGCGCGACCGCGTGCGCCCACGAGCTGCGCAGCCCGATCTGCCCGCGGTAGCCGGCGGACGCGCCGGAGGATGACGACATGCCGCCGACCTCCCCGTGCTCGGCGAGCAGCGCGAGCGTCGTCTCCATGCTCGCCCGGAGGCTCGCTTCGGCTTCGGTCGCGCCGGGCCGCGAGTACTCCTGCAGCAGCCGGTGCGCGTGCGCGCACCAGCGCCCGCTCTCGCGGATCAGCTCGATCTCGTTCGGGCTCTTGCGCCGCATCATCCCCTCGATCACGTCGCCGAGCGGCGCGACCGAGACTCCCGCGACGTCGCCGAGCGACGGCCCCTGGTAGCCGAGGATCCCCGGATACCCGTCGCCGTCGGCGCCGGTCGCGCCGCGGATCCCGAGATCGTCGAGCACGCGCGCGAAGATCAGCATCGGGTGCTCGACTCCGGGGTACTCCGGATACGACTCGACGCGCGGGAAGTCGGCCTCGGCGTGCGTGCGCTCGACCTCGAACTCCGGTACGAAGACGGCCGACTCGCCGCCCGCGCTCTCTGCGTAGATCACCGGCCGCTCGTTGGACAGGAACCAGAAGCCGGTGAAGTACTGGATGTAGTCCGCGCCGAAGAGGACGTAGCCGGACAGGCCGTCGCGGCGGACGTGCTCGAGCAGCCGCTCGCGCCGCTCCTCGAACTCTGTCGCGAGAATGCGCATCGCTCCCGTACTCTATGCAGCGTGAGCGAGGCGATCGACCAGTTGCGCGCGACCGTCGGGTCGGCTCCGCCGGCGCCCGAGGCAATGGACGGCTACCTGCGCAAGGTGCACGAGCGCGCGTACACCGTCGTCGACGGCGACGTCGACGCGATGAAGGCCGCCGGCCTCTCCGAGGACGAGATCTTCGAGCAGACGGTCGCCGCCGCGATCTCCGAAGGTCTCCGCCGGCTCGACCGCGTGAACGAGGTGCTCGCGTGAGCATCCGGCTCGACGTCGTCGACCACGGTCACGCGCCGGACGAGGCCGCGGTGCTGCAGCAGATCCGCGAGGGCACGGGGAGAGAGCCGCTCGGCGTGGTGAAGACGCTGATGTACCGGCCGGAGCTGTTCGGGCTGCCGTTCTCGGAGGAGCTCGACGTGGTCATGCGCGGGCCGTCCGACTGGAGCGCGGGCGAGCGCGAGCTGTTCGCGGGCTTCACGTCGCTGCTGAACCAGTGTCCATTCTGAATGGGCTCCCACGGCGCGGTCGCGTCGTTCGCCCTCGGTGAGGAAGTCTGGGACGCGGTCGTTGCGGACTGGCGCACGGCTCCGCTATCGCCGCAGCTGCACGCGACGCTCGTCTTCCTCGAGAAGCTGACGCTCCGCCCCGACGAGCTGACGCGTGCGGACGCCGAGGAGGCGTACGCAGCCGGCGTCTCGCCGCAGGCGCTGCGCGACGCAGCGACCGTCTGCGCGCTGTTCAGCATGATCACCCGCCTCGCCGACGCGTTCGGCTGGGATGTGCCGGAGTGGGAGCGCCTGCAGCAGCGGGCGCCGGCGATGCTCGAGGGCGGCTACGCCCTCACGGCAATCCGCCGGCGCTAGTGCTCAAGCGGCGGTCGCCCGCTGCCGATAACAAATGTATGCGTGCCGCCCGTCTCGTCGCAGTGTGCGCTGCCGCGGCTCTCGTGTCGGCCGCGGCCGCGGCTGCGTCTGCCGCGCTCTCGCCGAGCGCATATCGCGCTCAGGCCAACGCCGCGTGCGCGAAGGCGAAGGCGCAGCAGAAATCACTCGGTCCGCTGTCGTCGCGGACGACGACCCCCGACATCGCGACGTACTTCGCGGCGAATCTCCAGTACACCCAGCAGGAGTACGCGGCGCTCGACGCGCTGCAACCGCCGGCGTCGCTCGTCGCCGCCCACCGGACCGCGCTCTGGGCCCTGTGGAAGCTCAACGTCATGACTGCAACAGCGGTCAAGCAGATGCAGTCAGGCACGGACTGGACGACGGCTCTCAACGCGCACGGCGCGCAGAAGCTTCAGCTGCTCGAGCAGTGGTACAAGGCGTGGGGTACCGCCGGCGTCACCGTCTGCGGGAGCGGAAGCATCTCGGGCTCGGTCCAGTTCGGCAAGTAACGAGCCCCACGGTCGTTCCTCTCTAGGACCGAACGTAGCGGTAGTGCGCGACCGCCGGTGAGGCCACCAGCTCGACGCACTCGAAGCCTGCGAGGCCGCCATCGAGATTCTCGAACAGCCGCTCGCCGCCGCCGAGCAGCACCGGCACGACGTGGATCTCCATCTCGTCGACCAGCCGCGCACGCAGATACTGCTGCGCCGCCTCTGCCCCTCCGCCGATGGCGACGTCGTGCCCACCGGCCGCACCGACGGCCTGCGCCAGCGCGGACTCGATCCCTTCGGTGACGAAGTGGAATGTCGTGCCGCCCGCCATCTCCACCGGCTCGCGCGCGTGATGCGTGAGCACGAACACGGGCGTGTGGAACGGCGGATCGTCGCCCCACCAGCCGGTCCAGTTCTCGTCGCCCCACGGCCCGCGCACCGGCCCGAACATGTTGCGTCCCATGATCGTCGCGCCGATCTCGGCACCCGACTTGGCGTGATCGTCGTCGAGTCCGGTCTCGCCGCCTTCGAGCCCGTGCGCCTGCCGGAAGTTGCGCGTCGCGAACACCCACTCGTGCAGCGCGAGCCCGCCCTTCCCGATCGGATCTTCGAGGCTCTGCTCGGGAGCGGCCACGTACCCGTCGAGCGACATCGTCATGGTGAACTTCAGCTTGGCCACGGGCGCACGTTAGCTTTCCGGTGTGAAGCAGCGCGTGTGCATCGGATTGGCCGTCCTCGCCGTCTGCGGCGCCGCGGCGGCGTGCGCGGTCGCAGCCTCGCGCGGGACCGTGCCGGCGAGGGTCGGGTCGCTGCGTTTCTCGTATCCGTCGCGCTTCGCGCGCCTCGACTTTCCCCAGGCCGTGCTCGTCGGCGACTACCGGTTGTCCAAGGACAGCCCGACGGTGCGCACCGCGACGTTCCCGGCCGACGGCGTCGTGTTCGAGGTGAATCGCGAGCCGAAGCTGGGCCACCCGATCCCCGCGCCGGCCGTCCGGTTCCCGCTGTCGCTCGACCGGCTCGGCCCCGGCAGCCGGCGCCCGAACGGGCAGACGTGGGAGCAGCGCTTCGCGTTCCGGGGCGCCGTCTACCTTGTGGTCGTGTGGTACGGGACGACGTCCGTCGAGAGAGATCGCGCCGCCGTCGCGTCGATCGTGTCCTCCGTCCGCGCCGGCTCGTGATGGACGCCGTGACGCTGACCGTCGTCGGTGACGAGATGGAAGCGGAGGCTCTCTGCGGGATGCTGCGGGCGAACGGAGTCGAGTGCACGTACCGCCGCAGTGACACCTCGTCGGGAGTCGCCGCGCTCGGCGGCGGGTTCGCCATGGCCGGCCCGACCGAGATTCTCGTCCACCGAGCCGATCTCGAAGACGCCAGAAAGCTGTTACCTCCAGGGTAGAGTTGCCGCATGCCCGAGGCGCCGCTCGAGGACAACGGTTCGGGGCTCGCGCCGGCGGGCGACGGCTGGTTCGTCGTCAACGTGCGCGACGCGCAGTGGCTCACCTCCGAAGGCGGCGACAAGCAGCCGTCGGGCTCCGAGTGCCCGTTCGAGAGCGGCAAGGCCGAGTTCGCGCAGCTCGGCGTCCGGCTGCACGTCCTGCCGCCGTTCGAGCCGAACGGGCTCTACCACCGCGAGGACAAGCAGGAGGACTTCCTCGTCCTCGCCGGCGAGTGCGTACTGCTCGTCGAGGGCGAGGAGCGGCGCCTGCGCGCCTGGGACTTCGTCCACACGCCGCCGGACACGGAGCACATCTTCGTCGGCGCCGGAGACGGGCCGTGCGTGATCCTCATGGTCGGCGCGCGGGGACCGGACTGGAACGTGCTGTACCCGGTGTCGGAGCTCGGGGCGCGCCACGGCGCGAGCGTCGACAAGGAGACCTCCGACCCGGACGAGGCGTACGTGCCGCGCTTCGAGCCTTCCCGTCGCGGGCGGCCGTCGTACTGGGACCGTCTTCCCTGGGCGTAGCGCCGGAACCTTTACAGGAGTGACACGCGCGGGCAACAACCCGGGCCTATCGTGGCCGGTGATGAGACGTCTTGGTGTCGCAGCCGCCGTGCTGGCCGTTTCGACCGCCGCGGGCTCGGCGCTCGCAGCGAACGTGCATCTGGCCGTGAGTCCGTCCACCGTCGCCCCGGGCGGGGCGATCGTCGTCAGCGCGTCGTCGTCGCCGTGTCTCGCGAAGGATCAGGTGACGCTGATCTCGACCGCGTTCCCCGGCCATGCGTTCGGCGGCGAAGGAGCCGTGAACGGCAAGGTGGGAAGCCACGGCGCCTTCTCGGTGCGCGCCCACGTCCGCTCCGGGTTGGCGGCGGGCCGGTATCGGATCGGCGCCCGTTGCGGCGGAGGGAACCTTGGCATCTCCGCGTACTTCCGCATCCGGTAGTCAGTCGGCGCTCAACGGCGGCCCCAGCAGCGTCATGTCGTACTTCTCGAAGAGTGCGGCGACGGCTGCTCGATCCGGCGTCCCGTTCCGCGTCAGCGGGCCCAGCTCCTCGTAGAACTTGTGGCCGCCGCCGGGGGTGTAGACGACGATGACCTCGCCCGGGTCGTCCGTCAGATTGAGGAACGCGTGGGGGATGCCGGCGGGCAGGTAGGCGAAGCCGCCTTCCTCGCAGTGGAACGTCTCGTCGCCGATCTGGATCTTGTAACGGCCCTTGAGGACGTGGATCGTCTCCTCCTGGCCGTGGTGGACGTGAAGCGGCGGCCCGCCCTTCGGACCGACCTCGACGATGAAGTAGTCGAAGGCGCCGCCCGTGTCCTCGCCGGTGACCTTGAAGACGAGATCGCGCCCCGGGCCGGACTGGAGCCTCAATCCTTCGCCTGGGGCCAGAACCCTGGTCTGAACGAGAGCTGTCATCGCCGTCCCCTTCCGAGATATACTTCACACACGCAAATAGATCATCGGAGATTTACTTCACAATGTCAAGTAATCGATCCGAAGCCGACCGCTGGCTCGAGGAGCTGCCCGAGCCCGAGGCCTTCAGTCCGGGGGAGTTCGACGCGTGGCGCGGGCTGATCCGTCTGCGAGAGGCCGTGATGCGCGAGATCGACACGCGCCTCCGGCACGACGGTCTGATCTCGCTCGCCGACTACGGCGTCCTGATCACGCTCGTCACCGCCCCGGAGCTGAGATTGCGCATGAGCGACCTCGGCGCGCAGCGGCTGCTCACGCCGAGCGGGATCACGCGGGTGGTCGTCCGGCTCGAGGAACAGGGTCTCGTTCGCCGGGAACCCGACCCTGCCGACGGACGCGCCGCCTTTGCCGCGCTGACCCGGTCCGGCCTCGAGGCGCTGCGGCGCGCGCAGGTCGTGCACCACGCCACGGTGCGTGAGCTCTACCTCGGCCGGCTCACCGAGCACGAGCTCGACCGCCTCGCCCGGCTCCTCGAGAAAGCGCTGCCGGGCGTCGTCACCGCGTCCGCGTGGCCTCCGCCGCAGTCGGGCGCCTGAACGGCCGGCGCATACACTCATCACGTGCGCGTCCTCGCGGCGCTGATCGCCTCGCTCGTGCTGCCCGCCGGGGCTGTGCAGTGGTGGAGCGTGGCGCCGGCGGGGAACAGTCTTCTCGTCACCGGCTCGCCTCCGACCGGCGCGCTCTGCGAGTTCTTCGTCGTCGACACGGCGACGCTGAAAGGACGCGGCCCGTACCGCCGGGCCTGCGACAAGCCTCCGGACGCCACGCATCGGCTCACGCCTGCGATCGTGCACTCGCGCACGAGCCCGTACGACGCGGTGACCGTCGCCGGCAAGGTCGTGATGCACTACGAGGACGCTTCCGACACGCGTCCGCAGTGGACGACCTACGGGCGGTCGCTGTGGCTCTACGACGTGTTGACGAGCGACGGTCCCGAGGTGCTCCGCTTCGACGCGACCACGGGCGCGCTCCTGCAGCGGACGGCGATGCCGCAGGTGTACCGGCCGGTGATGGTGGCGAACGGCGACGGCCTCTGGCTCGATCCGGCCACGAACGGCGGGATCGACGGCGTCTCCGTCGTCCCGGTGCTCCACGTCGCCTTCGGCGCGTCGGAGCCCGTCGTCGTCCACCGCGGCGGCCGCGCGGCGATGTGGATGGCGGCGTCTGCGCACACGGTCTGGTTCGAGCAGATCGCCGGTCGTGCGAGCGTCTCCATCTGGCGCATCGACCGCACGGCCGTGCGTCTCCTCTCACGGCCCCGGCAGATCGGCTTCGGCGGCGCCTACGGCGGCGGGCGGCTGTGGGAGCTGACGTGCGGCGGGAAGGAGCACCTCCTGCGCGTCGACCCCGAAACCGGCGCGCTGACGCCGGCGGGACAGTTCCCGAAGAGCCTGAACTACTGCGACGCGTCGATGACGGTGGCGGGCGGCGACGTCGTCGTGCTCGAGCGCCAGAAGCTCTACGTCTACCGCTAGGTGACTTCGAGGATGTTCGCGACCGGGTTCGTCGACCGGCGCCGCCGGCAACCGCAGCGGCCGCAACCGATGAGTCTTCGCGGCACGCGCGAGACCGTATGTACTGACCCGGCGCCTCGCTCGTAAGTTGGCGCGGGTTGCCGTCGGGATGGGCCCGGCGGTAGAGCCGCAATTACGGGAGGCGCGGGTTATGGGTGAAGGTAGCTGGGTCGGGCTTGATGTGCACGCTCGCTCGGTGGTGGCGGGCGTGATCGATCAGGGCAGCGGTGAGGTGCGGTCGCTGCGGCTGCCGCCGGGTGGTGAGGCGACGGTCGCGTGGTTGCAGACGTTGCCGGCGCCGGTGCGGGTTGTGTACGAGGCCGGGCCGACTGGCTATGGGCTCGCGCGTGCGTGTGTCGAGGCGGGGATTAGCTGCGTTGTGGCGGCGCCGTCGCGGGTCCGAGCTGCAGCCGATCGGGTCAAGACCGACAGGCGTGATGCCGAGCGGTTGGCGAGGCTGCTTCGGCTTGGTGAGATCACTCCGATACGCATCCCCACGTTGGAAGAGGAGGCGGCGCGTGATCTCGTTCGTGCGCGTGAGGACGCGCGTGGTGATCTGATGCGGGCTCGTCACCGGCTCTCGAAGCTGCTTTTGCGTCATGGGTTGGTTTACGACGCGACGGCGTGGACGCGGACGCATGACGCCTGGCTTCGCCGGCAGCGGTTCGACCGCGGGCCGCTCGCGATCGTGTTCGACGAATGCTACGGCCGGATGATCGACGCGAAGAGCAGACGGGACGCGCTCGACAAGGCGATCGCTGAGCTCGCCGCAACGCCGCCCTATGTCGATGTCGTCGGCCGGCTTGTTTGTCTGCGCGGCGTCTCCACGCTCACCGCGTTCGCGTTGACGGTAGAGCTTGGCGACTGGCACCGGTTCCGTCCCGAGTCACTCGGGCCATTTCTCGGTCTCACCCCGAGTGAGTACTCAAGCGGCGAGCGGCGCCGGCAAGGCGCCATCACCAAGACCGGCAACAGTCACGTACGCCGGCTCCTGATCGAGGCCGCCTGGCACCAGCGCAGCCCCTCGCGCAGGAGCGTCACGCTCGAACGCAGACGCGACGGCAAGTCTCTCGCGGTGCAAGCCCAGGCCGAGCGCAGCGCTCGGCGGTTGCACGGACGCTGGCACGCGCTCGAAGCTCGAGGCAAGCCGCGCACGATCGTCGTCGTCGCCGTCGCGCGCGAGCTCGCCGGACACTGCTGGGCGCTGGCGACGATGGAGTAGCGCCGCTCTCAACGGCTCGGCGAGGAGAGCGCATCGGCGCAACGACGCGAGGAGCGACCCGAGAGAACACTCTGAGCGGCCCCTCACAGGCCACGCTCGACGCGAGAGCACGGCACCGCTCCTCATTTCGCACACCCGGTCATGCGGCACCAACCCGCGCATATGAGTCGCGACACAGACGTCGACGACAGCCGATGCGCTCTCCCCGCTGATCTAGCTCCGCAAGCCGCGGGCAACTCGCCCGTGCGCGTTTGACACGCCGCACTCCATATGAGTGTTCGGGAAAGACCGCTGAGGCAGCGGCCGCCTCGCCCCTTCGCCTATGCGTGATGCAGGAACCTGAAGTAGAACGCCACGAACACCAGGACAATGCCGACGTTGGCCGCCAGCCGCTCCCAGAAGTGGCTTCGGAAGATCAGTACGTCCACACCGACCACGACAGCGACCATCGCAACCACATACAACGCGGCGACGGCCGACCTTCCCATCGAGTCACCTTACCGGGGCGGAGTGGGAATGAGACTCTCCTGGGCCGGCATCCGGGATGTCATAGGAGTCTTGCGGCTGCCGGCTCTGAGGCGTTGAATCGGTGGTGATGACCGTCGTCGCCGAGCGGCTTCGAATCGTGGTTGCACCGGACGCGCGCGAGGTCGCGTTTGCGGTCTGGGGCGATCCGGAGGGATTCCCGGTGCTGGCGATGCACGGGACGCCGGGCTGCCGGCTCTCGCGCTGGGCGCATGAGGAGCTGTACGGAAGCCTCGGCGTCTGCTACGTGACCCATGACCGGGCCGGCTACGGCCGCTCCTCGAGACTGCGAGGTCGGCGGGTCGTCGACGACGTGGACGACGTTCGCCTGATCGCCGGCGAGCTCGGTTTCGAGCGATTCGGCGTGACCGGGGGGTCGGGAGGCGGTCCGCACGCGCTCGCCTGCGCCGCCCGTCTCTCGGACAGGGTGGTCAGGGCGATCTGCGCGGTGGGGACGGCGCCGTACGGGCCGCCGGGGCTCGACCGCGACGCCTGGTTCGCCGGGATGGACCCGAGAACGTCAAGGAGTTCGGGGTTGCGCTTGAGGGGGAGGAGGTGCTCGTCCCGTACCACGAGCGCATGCAGGCGAAGTTCGAAGCGCAGGTCGCCGTCGATCCTTCGAGCGTGCTCGACGAGTTCGAGCTGAGCGAGTCCGACCGCGCACACCTCGCACGGCCGGAGACCATGCAGGTCATCCGCGAATCGATCCGCGAGCACGCGGTGAACGGCGTCTACGGCTGGGCGGACGACGTTCTCGCACTCACCCGCCCATGGGGGTTCGACGTCTCGGAGATCACCGTGCCGGTGCTCGTCCGCTACGGCGTCGCCGACGTCCTCGTCCCGCGGGGCCACGGTGACTGGCTGGCGGCGCACGTCCCGGGCTGCGTCGTGGAGATCGACGACGACGCCGGCCACATGGGCCGCGACCCGGTCGTAGAGATCAGCGAGCAGCTGCGCTGGCTCCGCGACGGGACACCGCCCGCCTGAACCGTGGCGCGCTGGACGGTAAAGGAGATTGCGGCGATTCCGACCGTCTCAGACGGCGGCCCTGACGATCCCACCTGGTATCCGCTCCAGCACGCGCTCGGGATCGACACCTTCGGAGCCAATCTGTTCGTGGCGACTCACGCTGACCAGACACTCGTCGAGGAGCACGACGAGCGGACGAGTGGACAACAAGAGCTGTATGTGGTCCTCGAAGGAGAGGTTGCGTTCCACTTGGACGGCGAAGAAGCTCGACTCGGTCGAGGCACGGCGGTCGCGGTCACCGATCCCGCTGTTCGCCGTAGCGCGACAGCCCTGGACTCAGGGGCGAGGTTGCTGATCGTCGGAGCCGGCAACCACCCGTTCAGGTCGACCTGGAATCGAGATCACTTCAGCGAAATCTCGCGTCCAGAGTAGGTCGCTCTGGGCTGCCACCCGACGAGAATGACATTGAGTTCGAGCATGTCACCCGAGGCGGTCTCACCCTTGAACGCTCGGCTGATCGGCGCGTTCTAGACTTGGTGTCGATGTCGGCCGAGGACGTTGATGCGTACCTGCGGCGGATCGAAGAGCCGAAGCGAAGTACGCTCGAGGCGCTGCGCCGCACGATTCTCGAGATCGTGCCAGACGCCGAACAGGTGATCTCGTACCGTGTTCCAGCGTTCCGCGTAGATGGTCAGAGAGTGGCCGGCTTTGCCGCCTTTCGGGATCACCTCAGCTACCTGCCGTTCAGCGGCTCAGTGCTGTCGGATCTCGCCGATGAGCTCCAGGGCTACACGATGACCAAGAGCGCGCTTCATTTTCCCGTCGACCGTCCGCTGCCCAAGACCGTCGTGAAGAAGCTGATCGCAGTGCGGCTCGGGAAGGATCCTCAGCAATGACGCTGTGGGTCGCTGAGCTCCTCGGCTTCTCCGCGTTCGGATGGCTCGTGGCGGGAATCCTGGACGCCGTGGGAGCATTCAATCTGTCGGATGAACTCGTTCTCTCCGGGCTGCTGCTCGCCGTCATCGCGGGACTCGTTGCTCTCCAAGGGGGCGACAGGCCGCTCATACGGGTTCGGACACCGCCGGCGGTGAGCATGGCCGTGCTGACGGATCAAGGCCCAGGCGTACCCCCGTCAGGGGCGCGCGCGCTCGCACTTGTCGCTGCAGGAGTTGCCGCGGTGGGACTCATCGCGGCAGGTGTAGTCGTCGGGTAGTTGGGTGCTCGCCTGCGCCTGAGCGCCACAGGGGACGCGCCTCTGCGCTGCGATGTGCTGTGTCAGTTTAGGTTGACACATTCTGGCCTGTCAGTCTAAACTGACAGGCATGGAGATCGAGAACATCAGCGCCACTCTCTCGTCGGACGACCCAGCAACTGGGCTCCGCGCTTCCTTGGCGCTACACCGCCTGGCTGAGAGGGTCGAAGCGAGCCACGTCGCGTCGGCTCGGGAAAAGGGCTGGTCGTGGCAGCAGATCGGAGACGCTTTGGGCGTCACCCGCCAGTCCGTGCACACGAAATACAACAAGGAGTCATCGTGACCACCGAATCCGTGGCGCCACAGGCGCTTCACGTCTGGGCCATCTATATGCGGGCCGGTGAGGAGGCTCGCCGCCGGGGTGACCGCCGAGTTGGCACCGATCACCTCTTGCTCGGCTTGTTCGAGGATCCCTCGATCGAAGTTCTGTTGGGCGTCAGCCTGCAAGAAGCTCGCCAGGGCCTCGAGTCGCTCGATCAGGAAGCCCTGGGTGCTCTGGGCATAGGGTCAGACACCGACGTTCCCGCCCTGCCGATGCGCGCCGTGCCGAAGAGGCCGAGGATCAGAGACGTCATGACCAAAGATCGCCTCCGCATGACGCCCGCGGCAAAGAACGTGCTTGAGGAAGCAGTCAAGCCCATGCGCCGGAAGACCCAGGTCACGGCCCGGCAGGTGCTGGCCCAGCTCCTCACTCTCCAACCACCAGACCCTGCGGCGGTCCTGCTGGGAGCTCTCAGCGTGAACACGTCGGAGCTTCGGCGCCGATTGCTGGTCGACGGTGGCACCTGACCGAGCCGCTGGACTCATCGGCCGCTTTCGCATTCCGGGTCGGGTCAATAGCGATCGGCGTCCGCGGAGGGGATCGTCGCCTGTGCCAGCGTCCTCTCGCACGGCGGACTGACTTCGGCCTAGTCGCCGTAGAGCGTGTAGCCCTCCGCGAGCATCGTGTCTGCGCGGGCGAGGAAGCTGTCGTATGGCGGGACCTCGAACCGGAGCGAATCGGCCATGCGGACGATCATGTTGAACAGCGACGCGACGGCGATCGCGTCGACGAGCGCTTCGTCGGACACGCCTGCCGCGCGCACCGCGTCCGCGTCCGCGCGCGTCAGGTCGTCGGGACGCAGCGTCAGCTTCTCGACGAAACCGAGCGCGGCGTGCAGCTTCTCGTCCACCGGCGCGGTGCGCCAGTCGCGGTAGACCGCCTGCGTCACCTCCTCGCCGAAGACATACGACGCGACCGCGCCGTGGGCGCTCGTTCAGAAGGGACACTGGTTGAGCGAGGAGACGAACGCGGCGAACAGCTCCCGCTCGCCCGCCGTCCAGTCCGACTCGCCGCGCATGGACAGCTCGAGCGCGTCGCAGAACGGGCGGCCGAACAGCTCCGGCCGGTAGTGCAATGTCTTCACCACGTCCACCGGCTCGCGGCCGGAGGCGACGCGGATGCCGTCGAGCACCGCTGTCTGCTCGGGATCGTGTCCCGACTCGACGCAGCGGAGCCTCACTCGAGCGTCCTCACGCCGGCGACGAACCGCTCGAGCCCGGCCGTGACCGCAGCCGCGACCGTCGCCTCGAAGATCTCGTCCTCGGACAGCCCGGAGGCGAGCAGCGACTCGACGTCGCCGTCGGTGACGCGGTACGCGTGCAGCCGCACCTTGGCCAGATACGTCTCGGCCGCGGGCGGCTGCTCGCGGTCCGGCTGCGACGCGTCCCGCAGCTCGCGGATCACCGGGTCGTATCTGGTCTCCACGACGGGAGACGCTACTTGAACTGCTGGTTCCCGACCACGCAGCCGGGTGCGAACAGATTGCCGGCCGGCGGCCGCTGCGGCGCCGAGTTCCCCAGCACCTCCTGGATCACCTGGATGTTCTCCTCGCCGCCGGTGATGTAGCCGTTGCCGGTGGCGGTCCCGCCGAGCCGGCAGTGGATCGTGCTGCCGGCGCGGAACTTCACCCAGCCGAGCTGCATGAAGTCCCAGGTGGACAGGTCCGTGGACAGCGGCGCCAGCAGCGACGAGCCGTCGACCGGCAGCTTGAAGAACGTCGACGCGCTTGCCAGCTTGGACAGCGTCGCCTGCATTACCTGCTGCTGGTGCTGTCCGCGGCTGAAGTCCGAATCGGCGGGATTGAGCTGGTTCTCGCGGATGCGCGAATAGATCAGCGCCGTGTGCCCGCTCATGTGCTGAACGCCTTTCTGGAACTTCCAGCCCTGCCACTGCTGGCAGCGCGCGGCCGTCGGATACGGGCAGTCGAATCGGTTGGAGAGGATCTTCTCCGGCACGTTCACGTCGATGCCGCCGATCGCGTCGATCAGCTTCACGAACGAGCCGAAGTCGACGACGACGACGTGGTTCACCTGCAGCTGCGAGCCGAGCAGCGCGTTCACCGTCTGGATCGCGAGCTTCGGCCCGCCCGCCTGCATCGCCGCGTTGATCTTCGAGTAGCCGAGCCCTGGAATGGTGACGCCGAGGTCGCGCGGGATGGACAGGTAGATGAGCCGGTGGCGGCTCGGGTCCGTGCGCAGCAGCATCATCGAGTCGGAGTGGTCGTCGGTGCTGCGGCCGGCCTGTCCGTTCGCGGCGTGGTCGGTGCCGAGCAGCAGGATGTTCGTCGGCGACGACAGGATCAGCCCGTTCTGCTTCGCCAGCACCGACGTCGTGCCCGCGGGCAGCCGCTTGTTCGCGTCGGACACGCCGCTGCGCACGGACAGGTAGCCGGCGAACGACCAGGCGGCGAGCAGGATGAGGAGCACGAGCACGGAGACGAGCACGATCCGTCCCCAGCCCCAGCGGCGCCGCCGTCCCGGCTGCTTGCCGTTGCCGCGGGACGCGTCGCGGTCGCGGTCGCGGCGCGACTTGCCCTCGAGCGGAACGTGACCCTTGTTGCGGCCGCCGCGATAGACGCGATACGGCTTCTCTCCGGAGGCGGCCATCCGCCGGACAACGGTACCGACTGGGTCAGGACGGAGCGGAGCCTCGCTAGGGGCGCCAGCGCTCGCGGTGGATGACCTGCGCTTCGGGCCGCCGCCGCTCCTTGAACGCGCGTGTCGCCCGTTCTGCGTCCGGGTCCTCGGCTGGGTAGCCGATGAGTGCGACCCCGATCGGTACGACATCCGTAGGCAGATCGAGCAGCTCGCGCAGGATTGCCTCCTGGTCGGGGTCGCCGAAGAACGTCGCCGCGAGTCCTTCTGCGATCGCGGTCATCAGGACGAGCATGAGCGCGGCACCGACGTCGATGAACCAGTACGGCACCGGCCAGTCGGTCTCCTCGCCGCCCGTGATCGCGAGCTTGTCCGGCTGGTTGTACCGGTCGTGATAGAGCCGCTCGCACACGCAGAGGATGAGATGGACGGGGGCGGTCGAGATCATCGATGCGCCGTCTGTCTCCTCGGCAGACGCCTCCTCGTCGAACCGCTGCGCGATCGTGTGCCGCATCGCCTCGTCGGTCACCACAACCACGCTCTGTCCCTGGCTGTAGCCGCCGCTGGGTGCGCGACGCATACTGCGCGCGATCCGCTGTATCGACTCCTCGGGTACGGGATCGGGCAGGAACGCTCGGTGCATCCGTCGCCGCGAGAGCACTTCGTAGTACTCCATCAGCCGACCTCCATGGTGGCTAAAGGGTCGCGGATCACGATCTCGCCCTCCTGCGCCAGGTTACGGTATCGCCTGCACATGGGCGGCACGCACGCGATCGGACTCGACCTCGGCGGCACGAAGATCCTCGCCGGCGTCGTCTCGCGGGACGGGGAGATCGTCCGGCGCCACGAGCGGCCGACCCCGACGGACTCGCAGGACCGGCTGCTGGCGGAGGTCGACGCGGCGATCGAGACGCTCCTCGCAGACGACGGCGTGGCCGCGATCGGCCTCGGGATCCCGGGCACGATCGACCAGGCCGGCGGCCGGATCTACGTCGCCACGAACATCCCGCTCGCCGACGTCGGGCTGCGCGACCGCATGCAGGAGCGGTTCGGCGTCCCGGTCGGGCTCGACAACGACGCGAACGCCGCCGCGATCGGCGAGTGGAAGGCCGGCGCGGCGCGCGGGGCGACCGACGTCCTGATGCTGACGCTCGGCACGGGCGTCGGCGGCGGCGTCATCTCGGGCGGCGCGCCCTTTCGCGGCGGCGGCGGCGCGGGCGTCGAGCTCGGCCACACCGTCGTCCTCGCACACGGCCCGCCGTGCCAGGGGGCGTGCACCGGCCACGGTCATCTCGAGGTCCTTGCGTCGGGCGAGGCTGCGTCGGCCGCCGCACGCGAGGCGTTCGGTCCCGGCGCCGACGCGCACCGGCTCGTGCGGCTCGCGAACGAGGGCGACGCGACGGCGAAGGAGATTCTCGCGCGGATCGGCGACTACGTCGGCATCGCCATGGGCTCGTTCGCGAACATCTTCAATCCGCAGCTGATCGTCGTCGGCGGCGGCTTCGGCTTCGCCGCGTGGGACCACCTGATGCCGAGCGCCGAGGCGTCGCTGCGTCAGGAGGCGTTTCCGCCCGCGCGCGAGGAGGTGCGCGTCGTGCGCGCCGAGCTCGGCACGTCGGCGGGGCTGATCGGCGCGGCGTTCGTCGCCTTCGAGGCGCTCGACCGGGCATGAAGGAGTGGGAGTCGCTGCGTCCCGCGGACGCGGCCGAGCTCCTCGGCGGTCTCGACGTGCCGTGGTGGATCGCCGGCGGCTGGGCGCTCGACGCGCTCGCGCCGCGCGCGCACGAGGATCTCGACGTGATGGTGCTGCGGCGGGATCTCGAAACCGTCGTCGCGGCGCTTCCCGGCTGGGAGCTCGACGACAAGGGCAACTCCGTGTGGGCGCGGCCGGGCGGTGCGCGGCGCTGGCACCTCGAGCTCGTCCTCGACGACGCGGATGGCGATTCGTGGCGGTACCGCCGCGACGTGCGCGTCACGCGTCCGCTCGACACGCTCGGCGCGCCGCGCGGTCCGCTCGTGCCGGAGGTCGTCCTGCTGTACAAGGCGAAGGACGACGGCGAGAAGGCGCGGAGCGATTTCGCCGCGGTCGCGCCGCTGCTTTCCGCCGACGCGCGCGCGTGGCTGCGCGACGCCGTCGCGCTCGCGCATCCGGAGTCTCCGCATCTGGCGGTGTTGTGATGCCGCTCGCCGTCTGCGCCACACCGATCGGCAACCTGGAGGACGTGACGTTGCGCGTGCTCGCCGAGCTGCGCGACGCCGACGTCGTGCTCTGCGAGGACACGCGGCACACGCGCGGGCTGCTCCAGCGGCACGGCATCGAGGCGCGGCTGCTCTCGTACCACGAGCACAACGAGGCGGCGCGGACGGCCGAGCTGCTGCCGCGGCTCGAGGCGGGGGAGAGGATCGCGCTCGTCACCGACGCGGGCCTGCCGGCGATCTCCGACCCCGGTGCGCGGATCGTGCGCGCGGCGCTCGATGCGGGCGTGCCCGTGACGGTGCTGCCGGGAGCGTCGGCCGTCGAGACCGCGCTCGTCGCGTCCGGGCTCGTCGGCGAGCGATACCAGTTCCTCGGGTTTCTCCCGCGCGGAGAGAAGGCGCTGGCAGCGTTGTGGGAGGAGCTGCGCGCCTGGTCGTGGCCGGTGGTGGCGTTCGAGTCGCCGCAGCGGCTGCCGAAGACGCTGCGCTCGCTCGCGGCCGCGGATCCGGAGCGGCCGGCGGCCGTCTGCCGCGAGCTGACGAAGCGGTTCGAGGAGGTCGCGCGCGGTACGGCCGCGGAGCTTGCGGAGCGGTTCGCGGAGCCGCCGAAGGGAGAGATCGCGCTCGTCCTCGGCCCCGCTGCGGCCGGCGCCGAGCCGGCGGACGAACGCGACGCGCTGGCGGCGGTGGCCGAGCTCGTCGCGGCCGGCCTGCCGCGAAAGCAGGCGGCCGACGTGGTCGCGCGGTTGACCGGCATCGCCCGCAACCGCCTCTACCGCGGCTCACTGTAGTCAATATTGACAACAGCCGGAGCCGCTGCTACCGTGCTCCGCTCGTTGGCAAATCAGACAACGGAAGCGGTGATGCCCAATATGAAGCGGCAGGTGCGGCGACTGGCCCTGATCGTGTTTGCGCTCGTGCTCTGGGTTCCCTCGGCGGGAGCCTGGACGTGGCCCGTGAGCGGTCCCGTGCTGCAGGGATTCTCGTTCGATCCGGCGCATCCGTACGCCGGCGGCCAGCACCGCGGCATCGACATCGGCGGCGATCCCGGCACGCCGGTGCTCGCGCCCGCCGCCGGAGTCGTCAGCTTCGCCGGCACGGTGCCGACGAGCGGCAAATCGGTCACGATCGACACCGCCGACGGCCTCTCGGTCACGCTGACCAATCTCGGCTCGATCGCCGTCGCGAAGAACGCGGCCGTCGCGGAAGGCGTTGTGGTCGGAACGGTCGGTCCGAGCGGGACGCCTGAGCTCGCCGTCCCGTACGTCCATCTCGGCATCCGCAGTGCGGCCGATCCGCAGGGCTACCTCGACCCGCTCGTGTTCCTGCCGGTCGCGGCTCCGGCGAACGTTGCGGCACCTGCGCCTGCTGCGGCTCCGGCTGAAGCTCCGGCGGCCGCGCCGCCCGCGGCCGTCGCGCCACCCACCGAGCCGACTGCGCCGCCGGTGTCGGAGGATCCGCCCGCCGCCGTCGCGCCGCCGGCCGGCGATGCGCCGCCCGTGGCGGAGCCTGCACCGAGCGACGCGCCGGCGCCGGCCGACGATGCTGCGCCTGTCGACGCTGCGCCTGTCGACGCTGCGCCTGTCGACGCTGCGCCTGTCGACGCTGCACCGGCCGAAGCTGCACCGGCCGAAGCTCCGGCTCCACCCCGGCCGGCGATGCGCCGCCCGTGGCGGAGCCTGCACCGAGCGACGCGCCGGCGCCGGCCGACGATGCTGCGCCTGTCGACGCTGCGCCTGTCGACGCTGCGCCTGTCGACGCTGCGCCTGTCGACGCTGCACCGGCCGAAGCTGCACCGGCCGAAGCTCCGGCTCCACCTGCTGCAGACACGCCGGCCGCCGATGCGCCGGCCGCAGACCCGCCGTCGACCGCGGCCGCGCCGGTCGCTGCTCCGGCAACGGCGCCACCGGCCGCTCCGTCCCAAGCCGCTCCGGCCGAGCCCGAGCCGGTTGCGGCACCCGATCCCGTAGCGCCCGTCGACGCAATGCCCGCGATCGAGTCGCCGGTACCCGATCTGTTGGCGGGTCCGGACGCGCCGCCGTTCCCCGCGCCCGTCGTGACGAAACCGCTCCACCCCGAGCTCCCGCCGCCGACCCGCGCATCCCGCGCGCCGGCCACCGTCGCCCAGCGACATGTCGGTAGAAGCCGTCCCAGACCAACCGCGTCGCCGGTCGAGTCGCCGCGAGTGACAGGCCCGTCCGCCGCGCCGGTCCCCCGTCCCGAAGGAGCGTTCGCGCGGCACGACCTGATCCTCGCGTTCGCAAGTGCGCTCGCCGCGGTCGGAGCAGCGGCAGTGGGGCTGATGCGGGCTCGTATGATCCGTAGCCCATCGCCAACCGTCCAGGGAGCGCCTTCACGTGTCGCAGCAGTCGCAGAAGATCCTCGTCGCGCCGGCCTGGCCGTACGCGAGTGGGCCGCGCCACATCGGACACGTGGCGGGCTTCGCGGTTCCGGCGGATGTCTTCGCGCGCTACCACCGGCTGAAGGGCAACCAGGTGCTGATGGTGAGTGGGACGGACGAGCACGGGACGCCGGTGATGGTGTCCGCCGACCGGAACGGCGTCTCGCCGCGTGAGCTCGCCGACCGCAACAACGCGCTCATCCGCGATGACCTGCGAAATCTCGCGATCTCGTACGACTGCTTCACGCGCACAAGCACGCGGAACCACTATCGGGTCACGCAGGATCTTTTCCGGACGCTCTACGACAAGGGCTATCTCATCGAGCAAACGACCCTCGGCGCGTTCTCCGCCTCGACCGGTCGCACGCTGCCGGACCGTTACATCGAGGGAACGTGCCCGATCTGCGGCTTCCCCGAGGCCCGCGGCGACCAGTGCGACAACTGCGGCAACCAGCTCGACCCGGTCGACCTGATCGAGCCGCGCTCGATTGTCGACGGCTCGACGCCGGAGTTCCGCGAGACGACGCACCTGTTTCTCGACCTGCCCGCCTTCGCGGACCAGCTCGCGACCTGGCTGACCGCTCAGGAGGGCTGGCGGCCGAACGTGAAGAACTTCTCGCTCGGGCTCGTGCGCGAGCTGAAGCCGCGCGCGATGACCCGCGACATCGACTGGGGCGTGCCGGTGCCGGTGGACGGCTACCCCGACGACACGAAGCGGATCTACGTCTGGTTCGACGCCGTGATCGGCTACCTGTCGGCGAGCGTCGAGTGGGCGCACAACCGCGGCACACCGGACGCATGGCGGGAGTGGTGGCAGAACCCGGAAGCCGGCCACTACTACTTCATGGGCAAGGACAACATCGTCTTCCACTCGGTGATCTGGCCGGCGATGCTGCTCGGCTACGGCGCGGGCGGAGAGCTCGGCGCCGGCCGCGGCGACCTGCACCTGCCCACGAACGTCGTCGCGAGCGAGTACCTGACGATGGAGGGAAAGAAGGCGAGCACGAGCCGCAACCTCGCCATCTGGGTCGGCGACTTCCTCGAGCGCTACGATCCGGATCCGCTGCGCTTCTACCTCACCGCCGCAGGCCCGGAGACGCAGGACACCGACTTCACGTGGGACGAGTTCGTCCGCCGCAACAACGACGAGCTGCTCGCGAACTGGGGCAACCTCGTCAACCGCACGCTCGTCAGCGCGCACCGCAACTTCGGCGAGGTGCCGCAGCCCGGCGAGTTGACCGAAACGGACACGGCACTCCTCGACGCCGTCGCCGCGGCCTTCGCCGACATCGGCGGCCTGATCGAGCAGGTCCGGTTCAAGGCGGCGATCGCCGAGACGATGCGCGTCAGCTCGCTCGCGAATCAGTACCTCGCAGACCAGGCCCCGTGGGCGCTGGTGAAGACCGACCGCGACCGCGCCGGCACTGTCCTCTACGTCGCACTCCGCGCCGTCGACTCGCTGAAGACGCTGTTCGCGCCGTTCCTCCCCTTCACCTCGCAGACCGTGCACGAGCTGCTCGGCTACGACGGCTTCCTCGCCGGCGCGATCGAGTCGGTGACGATGACCGAGGAGGACGGGTCGACCCACGACGTCCTCACCGGCGACTACGAGAGCTGGGCCGGCTCGTGGACGCCGAGCGAGCTTCCTCCCGGCCAAACGCTGCTCGAGCCGCGGCCCCTCTTCCGCAAGCTCCCGCCGGAGACGGTCGACGAGGAGCTTGCCCGGCTGGGTCTGTGATCGACACGCACGCGCATCTGGATGCGCTCGACGACGATCCGGCGCAGGTCGTCGCACGCGCCGCCGAAGCAGGCGTCGGCCGCATCCTCACCGTCGGCACGACCCCAGCCGGGTGCAGGCGCGCCCTCGAGCTCGCCGACGCGCACGACGGCGTCTTCGCCATCCTCGGCATCCACCCGCACGAGGCCGGCACGACGACCGACGCCGATGTCGCCGAGGTGCGCGGGCTGCTCGACCATCCGAAGGCGGTCGCCGTCGGCGAGACCGGGCTCGACTGGTTTCGCGACTACGCGCCGCGCGACGCGCAGCACCGCCTGTTCGAGCAGATGCTCGCGATCGCCGCCGAGCTGCGAAAGCCGGCGGTGATCCACACGCGCGCCGCCGACACCGACACGCTCGCCGCACTGGAGAGCTTCGACGGTCGCGTCGTCCTCCACTGCTTCTCGTCGCCGCACCTGCTCGAGCCGGCGCGCGAGCGCGGCTGGTACGTCTCGTTCGCCGGCAACGCGACCTTCCCGAAGGCGGTCGACCTCCGGCTCGCCGCCACGCAGGTGCCGGCCGAGCGGATCCTCGCCGAGACGGACTGCCCGTACCTTGCGCCGCAGCCGATGCGCGGGCGCCCCAACGAGCCCGCGTACGTCATGCACACGCTCGCCGCGCTCGCGCAGGCACGCGGGGAGGAGCCGGCAGAGCTCGAGCGCGCGATCGAGCGCAACGCGGCGGAGTGCTTCGGGCTGCCGGCATGAACGTGTCCCCCAAGAAGGAGCTCGGCCAGCACTTTCTCGTCGACGAGAACATCCTCGGCGTGATCGGCCGCCTCGCCGAGCTCGCGCCGGACGACGTCGTGCTCGAGATCGGCCCCGGGCTCGGCGTGCTCACGCGCTACCTCGCCCCGCGGGTCGCGCACGTACACGCGGTCGAGCTGGACGCGTCGCTCGAGCCGCACCTGCGCGACGCAGGCGCGAACGTCACGCTGCACCTCGGCGACGCGCTTCGCCTCGACCTCGCCGCACTCGCGCCCGACGCGACGAAGCTCGTCGCGAACCTTCCGTACAACATCGCGACGCCGCTGCTCGTGGAGAGCCTCGACGGCTTGCCGGCGATCGACAGCTGGTGCGTGATGGTGCAGCGCGAGGTGGCGGATCGGTTGTTCGCGCAGCCGCGGACGAAGGCGTACGGCGCGGTGTCGGTGCTCATCCAGCTTGCGGCGGAGCGCACCGGCTTCCATCCCGTGTCGCGCACGGTGTTCCGCCCGCCCCCGAACGTCGACTCGGCGCTCGTCGCGTTCCGCCGCACCGGTATGCCCCCGGACTACGCGCACGTCAAGGCGGTCGTCGCAGCTGCGTTTGCGCATCGCCGCAAGACCCTCCCCAACTCCGTCGAGCTCGCCGGCCTCTTCGCGAGGGACCGCGCCGCCGCCGCGCTGGAACAGATCGGCCGCGACCCGGCGACGCGCGCTGAAGCGCTCACGCCGCCGGAGTTCGTCACGCTGACGGCGGCGCTCGGATGAAGGCGCCCGCGCCGGCGAAGATCAACCTCGGTCTCGTCGTCGGCCCGGTCCGCGCCGACGGGAAGCACGAGCTGCTGACCGTCTACCAGCGGCTCGCGCTCGCCGACCGGATCCAGGTCGAGCCTGCAGACCGTCTGACCGTTGCGGGCTTCCCCGCGGACACGCTCGTCCGCGACGCCCTCACGGCGCTCGCAGCGCGCGCCGGCGCCGCGTCCGCGTGGACGGTGCGGATCGAGAAGCGCCTGCCGGTCGCGGCCGGCCTCGGCGGCGGCAGCTCCGACGCCGCCACCGCGCTCCGGCTCGCGAACGAGACGCTCCCGGAGCCGCTCTCCTCCATAGAGCTGCACGAGCTCGCGGCGACGCTCGGCTCCGACGTTCCGTTCTTCCTCGTCGACGGTCCGCAGCTCGGCTCGGGCGACGGTACGACGCTCGAGCCGGTCGACCTGCCTCAGGATTTCTGGATCGTGCTCGTCGTCCCGAAGGACGCGCGGAAGCCCTCGACCGCGTCCGTCTACGCCGGCTTCGATGCGCGCGACGGCGGCGCCGGCTGGGAGGAGCGCCGCGCCGCGCTGCTCGCCGCGCTCGCCGCCGTCCGCCGCCCACGCGACCTGGCCGCGCTGCCGCCGAACGACCTCGCGAGCTCGCCGCTCGCGGACGAGCTGCGCGGCCTCGGCGCCTTCCACGCCGACGTCTCCGGAGCCGGCCCCGCGGTGTACGGGCTCTTCCACCACCGCGCCCCGGCAGAGGCTGCAAAGCGAGCGCTGAAGCGGGTCGGCGCGAGCTGGCTGACGGCACCTGCATGGTACGGTTGACGCATGGTCTCGGACACGCCGAACGTGCTCGAGCACGGCACGACGAAGTCCGGCCGGTGGCTCCGAGCACGCCGGACGCGCATCGCGCTCTGGATTGCAGTCATCGAGGGGATCCTCGTTGCGGTCCTGCACGATTTCACGCGTTGGACCGTCGTGCTCATTGCGATTCCGCTGATCCTGCTCTACGGGCTCTGGGGCCGGAACGCGAAGTCGGACACCTCGCGCCAGGTCACCTGGATCGCAGGTGCGTCGCAGGCGCTCGCCGTCCTGTTCGTCCTGCTGTTCCAGATCATCGGACTGTTCGTGATCGCGTTCGTCGTCCTGGCCGCGATCGCCGCGATCGCCTTCTTCTTCATCGACCGTCGCTAGACTCTGACTCCCTTTCCCTGGGGCGTGGCCAAGTGGTAAGGCAACGGGTTTTGGTCCCGTGATCCCAGGTTCGAATCCTGGCGCCCCAGCCACTTTCACCTCCTGACATGGCAGACGATCTCGCAGCAGTCGTGATGGCCGGTGGCCTGGGCACGCGCATGAAGAGCGCGACGCCGAAGCACCTGCACCCGCTGCTCGGCCGGCGGATGGTCGACTGGGTGATCGGGGCCGCGCAGGACGCAGGCGTCACGCGGGTGGTCGTGGTCGCGTCGCCCGACACGAGCGGGCTGTTCGACGGGCTCGACGTCGCCGTCCAGCAGCAGGCGCTCGGCACCGGCGACGCGGTCCGCTCGGCACGCGAGGCGCTCGCCGGCTTCTCCGGCGACGTCCTGGTGCTGAACGGAGACGTCCCCGCGCTGACCGGCGAGACCGTGCGCGCGCTGCTGGACACGCACACGAGCGCCGGCGCCGCCGGCACCGTCCTCTCCTTCGAGCCGCCCGACTCGCGCCGGTACGGGCGCATCGTCCGCGACGCCACCGGCGGCCTCCTCCGGATCGTCGAGGCCGGCGACGCCCCGCCCGAGGAGCTGGCGCTCCGCGAGGTCAACTCCGGCATCTACGTCTTCCGGGCGGAGAAGCTCTGGCCGGTGCTGGAGCGGCTGCAGCCGCACAACGTGCAAGGCGAGCTCTACCTCACCGACACGATCGGCCTGCTCGTCGGCGACGGCGACGCGGTGGCCGTGCACGTCGCCGCCGATCCGTTCGAGGTGGAGGGGATCAACACCCGCGTCGAGCTGGCCGCCGCCGCGGCCGCGCTCCGCGACCGGATCAACGAGGCGCACATGCTCGCCGGCGTGACCATCGTCGACCCCGGCTCCACGTGGATCGAGGCCGGCGTCGAGATCGAGCCCGACGTCACCGTCCATCCGTTCACGGTCATCCGCGGCGACGTGCGCATCGCCTCCGGCGTCGAGATCGGGCCGTTCGCCTACATCCGGGCCGGCACCGTCCTCGGCGAGCGGGCGAAGATCGGGACGTTCGTCGAGGTGAAGAAGACCACCGTCGGCGCCCGCTCGAAGATCCCGCACCTCTCCTATATCGGCGACGCCGAGATCGGCGAGGACTCGAACGTCGCGGCCGGAAACGTCACGGCCAACTTCAAGCACGAGGCGGGTCAGCCCAAGGCGAAGACCCGGATCGGGAGCAACGTCAGGACCGGTGTCGACAATACGTTCGATGCTCCTGTGGAGATCGGCGACGACACCTGGATTGCAGCCGGCACGGTCATCACCGATGATGTGCCCCCGGGGTCGCTCGCCGGGTTCCCGCCACGGCAGGTCACGAAGGAAGGGTGGGTCTACGAGAAGCATGGAAAGCCTGACAGCTGAACTTGCGCTGCCCGGTCTCGAAGGAGCGGCCGTGACGCAGCCCGTCCAGGGACATTGGCTCGAGCGTGGACCGTCGAAGCGGCTCATGGTCTTCTCGGGCCGCTCGCATCCCGACCTCGCGCACCAGATCGCCGACAAGCTCGGCGTCGAGCTGGGCGACATCGAGTTCGACACGTTCGCGAACGGGGAGACGTACGCCCGCTACATCGAATCGATCCGCGGCGCAGACGTGTTCCTCGTGCAGACGGGCTGCCAGCCCGTCGACCGGAACCTGATGGAGCTGATGTTCATGATCCAGGCGGCGAAGCTCGCGTCCGCGAAGCGGATCACCGCCGTCATGCCGCTGTTCCCGTACGCGCGGCAGGATCGCAAGGCGCGGCCGCGCGAGCCGATCTCCGCCCGCCTCGTCGCCGACATGCTGCAGCTCGCGGGCGCCGACCGCGTCCTGACCATGGACCTCCACGCCGGCCAGATCCAGGGCTTCTTCACCATCCCCGTCGATCACATGACGGCGCTGCCGCTGTTCGCGCGGCACTTCCGCGACCTCGGCCTGACCGGCCCCGACATCGTCTCCGTCGCACCCGACGAGGGGCGTACGAAGATGGCCGTCCGCTTCGCCGAGATGATCGAGGCGGACGTGGCGATGATGCACAAGACCCGGCCCGAGCGGGACACGGCCGAGGTGACGGAGATCACCGGCCGCGTCCGCGACAAGACCGCCATCGTCGGCGACGACGTGATCATGACCGGCGGCACGCTGATCGCGAACGTCGAGGCGCTGCGCGAGAAGGGCGTCAAGGCCGTGTACGTCTTCGCCACCCACGGCGTCTTCTGCGGCGGCGCGCTGGAGAAGTTCCACCAGGCGCCGATCGACGGCATCGTCGTCACCGACACGGTGCCGATCAACCAGCTCGAGGCGCCGCCGAACCTGACCGTCCTCCCGGTGGCCGGCCTGCTCGCCGAGACGATCATGAACGTCTTCGCCGACGACTCCGTCTCCGCCATCTTCGGCGGAGAGAATCAATTGTTCTGAGCCGGCGCCTTGTGGTTTCACGGGGTCGGTGCGCCCGTCCAGACGACGAATGTGTCGCTGCCGCTGTAACGGACGGGTAGCAGAACTCTCCGGACGGCGATCCGCTTCTGGCCGGGCCGCCACACCGCTACGACGTCGTGGCCTTCCGTTCGGGCGAGCCACACCAGCCGACCGTCGTTGGTCCAGGACATGCTCGTGAACTTGAGCGCGACGGCGGCGGGCATGTCCGGAAGGTGCTGGAGGCGGCCCGTTGCCGGGTTGAGCAGCCAGGCGTCCGTGACCTGTGTTCCGCTGCCCTGGTAGGCGGGGTCGGCGAAGTCGACCGCGACAAGCTTGCCGTTCGGCTGAACGGCCGCCTGATCCGTGCCTCCGATCCGGCTCGGCCACGGCAGCGTCCGCCGTGTGCCGCTGCGGAGATCCGTCACCGTGAGTGGACGACAGCAACCGGCATCCGTGAGCGCGTAATGGCGTGCGACAGCCCAGACCGCATCGGTTCGGAGCAGCGTCCGGCTCGTGAGCGGATCCACGATGGAGCTCCCCTCGACGAGCAGCCCGCCCGAGCCGCCGTCGATGAGTCGGGTCGAGCATGGAATCGGCCGACTTCGCAGTTGGCGGCCGGAAAGGGCTACCTCGCGGAGATCGCAGTGGCGTGCGTCCTTGAAGCTGGTCAGCCATACCGCTTGACCATCTGCGGCGGGCGCTACACCCCAGGCAGTTGCGATCCGGGTCGCTGTAGTCCCGTCGTGATGTACGACGTAGATCTCTGCCGTCGGGCTCTTCCTGGCCGGCGTACGCCGATCGAGCCAGACGACGGCATCCCGTCCAACCGCGAACACTGAAAGAACGGGGCTCCCGTGGACGTCGAGGCCGCCGACCTGCGTGACCTGTCCGGAGTCCACGTCGAGGAGGAATGGGGGGTCACCGGCCACGAGGAGCTTCAGGCCCGTCGACCCGGTGAGAGGCACACCGCGAAGCGGCTTCGGCGCTGCGGCGCGCCCGGCCGTCGCGTCCTGTGTCGCGCTCGATGCCACGGCCGAGACGAGCGCCGCAACGACGACGAGGAGGACAGGCCAACGGATGATCATGTGTAGCTAGACGGCGAAACCGTGCGTGTGCCCCCCGGACGGGGACGAATCTACGGGTCGACGACGATGTCTTTCAGGATCTGCGCCCGGGCGATCGGGTCGAGGTCGTCGAGCGTCGAGCGGATGTCGCTCTCCGCGACACTGATCTTCTCGGCCCGCTCGGCCCACTTCGCCCGCGCGTACAACCCTCCGCCCGACACCGCCACGAGCAGACCGAATACCCGGAGCACCTTCGATCGGACTCCCAAGCCGAGCACGAACGCGAGCCCTCCGGCGCCGGCAACCACGATTGCGGTGCGGCTATCGACGCGCTCGAGTGACTGCTTCAGCCCGTCCACGACATGCACTCTAACCCTCTCATCTTGAGAAGGCGTGCGGTCTGGGCCGGCTCAGGCTTCGGAGACGGGCGGGGTCGAGCCGCCCGACAGCCGCTCGCGCGCGAACGCGATCAATGCTGCGATCGCGATCGAGACGAGGCCTCCGGTCAGGCCCCACCAGATCTCGAAGTCGGCGATGTTCCACACGTCCGGCGACAACGAGTAGAAGTGGATGAAGTCCGGCGTTCCGCGCGTCCAGATGAACTGCGAGATGCCGTTGGAGAGCACGCCTCCGACGAGGAGCCCGACGCCGATCCATGCGCCCCACAGCCGGCCCATCCCACGCTGCCGTGCGACGACGGCGGCGACGCACGTGAACGCCAGCGCCACGAGCGACATGACGACTCGGCGCACGAAGTCGCCGTCGTGCGTGTCGTTGTACACGACGAGGCCGAAGCCGCTGTGGCTGACGGCGAACACCTTCGAGCCGAGATCCGCGGCCATGGCGACGACGAGCACGACGGCGCCGGTGACGGCGGCACGGTCGAGGACGACCAGGGACGAGCGGACGGTGCCCATGCGGTACAGATCGGCGTTGCGCCCCCGTCGCTTGAGCAATCGCCGGTTTGGCCGATACTGGTCAGGTGAGGAAGCCCGCCGTCGTCCTCCTGGCAGTCGCCGCGCTCGCCGCTCCCGCCTCGGCCTCCACGCAGCCGCGGCTGCTCGGGATCAAGGGCGACGTGGCCCGCTTCCAGACGCAGACGGGCCAGGATTCCCAGGTCCGCCACGTGATCGTCGGCTGGGGCCAGGGCCAGACCTGGGGCTCGCAGTTCCCGGCGCTGTTCCAGATGCTCGGAGGCATCCCGATGATCGGGCTCTCCACCGGCGGCCGCGGCGGCACCGAGGCGATCACGCCGCAGCAGATCGCCCTCGGGCAGGGTGACGGCTATCTGATCGCGCTGAACGCGGCGATCAACGGCTGGGGCCAGGAGATCTACATCCGTCCGTTCGGCGAGATGAACGGCTACTGGAACAAGTACTGCGCGTACACGAAGTCCGGCGCGGTCAAGCCCGGCCACCAGACGAGCTGGTTCAGAAAGGCGTTCGCCCGCGTCTACCTGATCGTCCACGGCGGGCCGGCGGCGGACATCGACGCGAAGCTGAAGGCGCTCGGCATGCCGCCGCTCGCGGGCGACGCGGACCTGCCGTCCAATCCGATGCCGATGACGCGCGTGGTCTGGAACCCGCAGGGCTTCGGCGACCCCGACATCCCGGGCAACTCGGCGCAGGCGTACTACCCCGGCAACGCGTACGTCGACGTCGTCGGCGACGACCTCTACGACCAGCACGGAAAGGCCGAGTGGGATGCGGCGAACGCCCTGTACAAGGCCCATCCCGGCAAGCCGTTCTCGTTCCCGGAGTGGGGGCTGTGGGGGATCGACGATCCCGTGTTCGTGAAGACGATGGGCAAGTTCGTGCGCTCGCACCCGCGCACGGAGATGCTCGCGTACTTCGAGAGCGTCCCCGGCTCGGTGTTCGACCTGCAGACGAAGCCGCTCAGCCGCGCCGCCTACCGCAAGTACATCACTCCGCTGGGTTAGCGCCGAGCCGCCGCTCGGCGAGCCGTTCCGCCGCCTCCGCAGGCGTGATCCCCGCCTCGTCGGCCTCGCGGTACAGCGTGCGCAGCGTGTCGCCGATGCCGGCGTACCGTCGCTCGAGCTCCGCGTCGTCCCAGCCGAGCGACTCGAGGCCGAGGAGCTGCAGGACGCCGCCCGCGTTGATCGCATAGTCGGGCGCGTACAGGATCCCGGCCTCGTGCAGCCGGTCGCCGTCCTCCGGTGTCGCCAGCTGGTTGTTCGCGCAGCCGGCGACGATCCGGCACCGGAGCTGCGGGATCGAGTCGGCGTTCAGCGTGCCGCCGACCGCGCAGGGCGCGTACACGTCGCACTCGGCGGCGAGCGCGGCGTCGGCGGCGACGACGGCGGCGCCGACCGCGCCTGCGACTCGCCCGGCGAGCTCCGCGTCGACGTCGGTGACGAGGACGCGCGCTCCGTCCTCGGCGAGCCAGCCGGCGAGATCGGCGCCGACCGAGCCGACGCCCTGGACGAGCACCGTCCGTCCGCCGAGGTCCGGCGAGCCGAAGACGTGCTCGACGCTCGCGCGGATCCCGTGGTAGACGCCGCGCGCCGTCCCCTTGCCGCTGTTTCCGCCGCGGCCGGTCGTCCCGAAGACCCGGGAGCAGCGCTCGGCGACGACGTCGAGGTCGGCCGGGGTGATGTTCATGTCGCCGGCGGTCTCGTACGTGCCGCCGAGCGACTCGACGAGGTCGCCGTAGCGCAGGAGCAGCCGCCGCCGCGCGTCGCCCTCCGGCAGCGCCGGCACGGCCAGCACGGCCTTTCCGCCGCCGCGGGGCATGTCCGCGACGGCCATCTTCCGGCTCATCGCGGCCGACAGCCGCATCGCGTCGGCCAGCCCGTCGGACGGCTCCGCGTAGACGCGCATCCGCGTGCCGCCGCCCGCCGGCCCGCGCACGGTCGAGTGGATGCACACGAACATCCAGGCGCCGCTGGTCCGGTCGAACCGCACCACGGCCTCCTCGCCGTCCCACTCCCGCAGCAGCTCCTCGAACACACCAGGACAATACGGAACCTCCGGCCTCCGCTACCATTCCGCGCCGGATGGCTGGAGAGCGGACAAAGCTGATCGTCACCCAGCGCGAGCGCCTCGGCTCGCGGGAGACGCGGCGCCTGCGCAAGGAGGGCATCGTTCCCGGCGTCCTCTACGGCACGGGCGAGCCCGTCGCGATCGCCGTCGCGGAGCGGGAGCTCCGCCGGGCGCTGACCGGCTCCGGCGGCCTGCACTCCATCCTCGACGTCGAGATCGACGGCCACGGCAAGACGCATCCGTCGATCCTCAAGGACTACCAGCTGGACAACGTGCGCGGCGGCGTCACGCACGTCGACCTGCAGGAGGTCCGCCTCGACCGGCCGATCACCGCAGCGGTGACCGTCACGCTCATCGGCGGCGAGAACGCGCCGGGCGTGCGCGAGGGCGGCGTGCTCTCGCAGCCGCTGCGCGAGCTGAACATCGAGGCGCTTCCGCTGGAGATTCCGGAGCATCTCGACCTCGACGTGTCGGCCCTGTCTATCGGCGACGCGCTCCGCGTCGGCGACCTGACCGTTCCGGACGGCGTGAGGGTGCTGGACGAGCCCGAGACCGTGGTCGCGAGCGTCACCGCTCCGACGCGCGTCGTCGAGGAGGTCGCTGAAGGCGAAGAGGCCGCCGAGGGCGCCGAGGGCGAGGCGGCCGAGGGTGCCGCCGACGAGAGTGGCGCCGAGCCGGAAGCGGCCGGCGACTCCGAGTCAGAAGAGGGTTAGCGCATGCGGCTCTGGCCGCGGCGTCAGGGCTCGTCCCTCGATCTGCTCGTCGTGGGGCTCGGCAACCCGGGCCGCGAGTACGTGCGCAACCGCCACAACGCGGGCGCGATGGTCGTCGACGAGCTGGCGCGGCGCTACGGCGGCTCCTGGCGCTCGAAGTTCTCCGGGCAGCTGGCCGAGGTCAGGCTCGAGGGACACAAGCTCGCGCTGCTGAAGCCCGAGACGTACATGAACGACTCCGGCCGCTCCGTCGCCGCGGCCGCGCGGTTCTTCAAGGTCGAGCCCGAGTCGGTGCTGGTCGTCCACGACGAGACGGACCTCGAGGCGGGACGGCTGCAGGTGCGTCTCGGCGGCGGTCTCGCCGGCCACAACGGCCTGCGCTCGATCGCGCAGCATCTGAAGTCCCAGGACTTCCTGCGCCTCCGCGTCGGCGTCGGCCGCCCGGAGCGCGGCGACCCGCGCCCGCTCGCCGACTGGGTGCTCTCGGACTTCGACGCGCACGACGACGCCGAAGCGCTGATCGCCCGCGCCGCGGACGCCGTCGAGACCCTCGATGCCGAGGGCCTCGACCGTGCGCAGGCGGAGGTGAACCGCCGCTGATCGTGACACCCGGTGTCTGACACCGAGCCGCGGCCGGCAGGGCCACGGCCGACGCGGACGGGGCGGACTGTTCCGCGCGGACGGGTGCCCGCACCAAGACAGCGATCGCGGACATAAGCCGTGACAGTTTCGTGAGGAAGTCGTGACGCTTCTGCGAACCGTGTCTGACACCAGGGCATGTCCGCGACGGACCGGGTCGGCCATAGTTCGTGTCATGAGCTACCCGACCGCTGCTGTTCGCGCCGCCGCGCTCGCACGGCTCCGAGAGCTGTGCCTGGCCCTGCCCGAGACGAGCGAGCGCCTCAGCCACGGCGCCCCGACCTTCTTCGTGCGTGGCAAGACGTCGTTCCTGATGCTGCTCGACAACCATCACGGGGACGGGCGCTTCGCCATCTGGTGCGCCGCGGAGCCGGGGACGCAGGAGGCGCTCGTCGCCGGCGACCCCGACCGGTTCTTCCGGCCGCCGTACGTCGGCCACCGCGGCTGGCTCGGCGTCATGCTCCACGGCCGCGTCGACTGGGACGACGTCGCCGGGATTGCCGAGGACGCGTTCTGCGCGGTTGCGCCGAAGAAGCTCCTCGACGAGCTCACGTTCCTCGATTACCGCAGGTCCACACGCCCGTGAGCTCGTCGACCGTGCGCAGGGTGCACGAACCGCCGGGGTCGATCGGCTGAGTCAGCCGCCAGTGCTCGGACGGGTCGAGCTGCGTCCACGTCGTGCACTTCCACGGCCCGCCGGTCGGCGACGTACGGGTCTCCTGTGTGCAGACCGAGCCCGACGTGTGCGACGTCTGCGCCAGGTCGGCGAAGAGAAGTGGATGCTTCCGGCGGCTCGCCATGTCGAGCGTCGAGGGCGGCGCCGGGATCGTCGTTTCGCAGGTCCACGTGTCCGCGGGGTGCTGGACGACACGATGCGTGCAGTGCCCGCCGGGGTCGTGCGCGGCGCGGATGAGTGCTCCGCTGTCGTACCCCATCCAGCTCGCGCACGTCCACGCTCCACCGTCGGGGCTCGCGCGGATCTCTGCGACGCAGAGCTGGCGCGCCCAGAGCTTGCCGCGTCCCGGCTTCGCCATCGCGATGTCGCCGTAGTAGACCTCGTCGGCAGGCGCCGGGCCGGCGCCGGTCGCGCCGCCCGTTTGGCAGATCCAGACACCGGTCGATTCGTCGATCGCGCGAAGCGTGCAGGGCCCTCCCGGGTCGATTGCCCGCAGAACGCGCCAGTGCTGACGCGGGTCGACCCGGAACCACGTTAAGCAGTGCCACGACCCGCCGCCGGGCGACGGACGAACCTCTTGCGTGCACACCGACGCCGCCGTCCGCTTCGTGACCGGCCTCAGACTCAGATCCGCGAAGAGGAGCGGATGCCTCGAACGCTCCGCAGCGTTCAACACGATCGGCGGCGGTGCGATCGTCGTCTGGCAGGTCCAGGCGTCGCCCGGGACCTCGACGACGCGATGCGTGCACGGGTCGCCCGAGTCCAGGGCGGCGCGCAGGACGACGTCGGACGATCCGGTCGGCGTCCAGTTCGCACACGTCCAGGCGCCGCCGGTCGCCCGCATCCGGATTTCGGCCGTGCAGATCACGCTGCCGCGCGGAACACCCTCCGGCGGTGTCTGCGCCAGGTCGCCGTAGAAGGCGAGCGGTGCCGCCCGTGACGCGGAGGCAGGCGTCGGCGTTGCCGCGTGGTGGTCGGAGCCGGCCGGCCACGCCACGGGGACGAGGGCGACGGCGAGCCTGATTGCCGTCGCGAGCGCCAGCGTCGCCGCGGCGATGCCGACGCGGCGGGAGCGCGGCGAGCGCGCCTTCGACGTCGGAGCGGGCGGCGGCTCGGTTGCGGGCTCGCTGCCGGCGGTGCTCGTCCAGCGCTCGTCGCCGAAACCGCCCCAGGGACTCTCCGGCTCGTCGTTCATGCTGATCGAATCGGCCGCGTGTCCGTTGGCAACGTCCCTGGAACGAGGGACGCCGATACGATGACAGGCCGCGGAACCGCCGGTTCCGCCGTTCGTCATGGACCAGCCGGTACTTCACGCCTTCGTCGAGCAGCTCGTCGAGTACGAGCGCCTCGGCGAGCTCGCGGACGCGCTGCCGACGAAGGCGCGCGTGTCCGAGGCGGCGCTGCCGGTCGTGCTCGCGGCGCTGCACGAGAAGCTCGAGCGGCCGCTCGTCTGTCTGCTGCCGGAGGATGCCGACGCACGGGACGCCGCCGAGGCGGCTGCGTGGTTCCTCGGAGAGGAACGGGTCGGCTTCATGCCCAGCCGCGGCGTCAAATGGGAGTCCGGGCTGGAGCCGCCGCCGCATCTCGTGGGCGAGCGAGCGCGTGCGCTCGACGTGCTCGCGCGCGGCGGGCTCGTCTGCGCGTCCGCGCACGCGCTCGCGGAGGGATTGCCGCCCAAGGAGGCGCGGCCCGAGCCGCTCGAGCTGCGCGCCGGTCTGGAGCCCAGGGCCGCCGAAGGCGGCCCGGTCTACCCGCCGGGCGTCGGCGGCTTTGCCGCCGACGCTTCCAGCATCGGCGTCGAGGGACTGTCCGAGGTGCTCGCGTTCGCCGGCTACGAGCGGGTCGAGCGCGTCGACGACCGCGGCCAGTTCGCCGTCCGCGGCGGGCTCGTCGACCTCTTCCCGACCACCGGTCGCGAGCCGCTCCGCATCGAGTTCTTCGGCGACGAGATCGAATCGATCCGCGCGTTCTCCCCGTTCACGCAACGCGCGCTGCACCCGGTGGAGGAGTCCATCGTCTACCCCGCGGTCGAGCGGCGCCTCGACCTCGTCGAGGAGTGGCACGGAGAGGAAGGCGAGACGCGGCCGGTGCCGTCGGATCTCGTGCCGCCGCTGGCCGGCGCGCCGGACCTCGTCTTCCAGCCGGACGACGTGCGCCGGATCTGGAAGGAGGACTGGCTCGAGCCGGTCCCGCTCGACGGCGCGACGGAGCTCGACCCGTTCCCGCAGGGGCAGCCGCTCGCGTTCGAGGCGCAGCGGCCGGCGATCGCGGCGCGCGGGCTGACCGAGGCGGAGAACGAGCTGGCCGCGTTCGTCCGGGCCGGCCAGCGCGTCGTCGTCGCGTTCCCGCACCGCGGCGAGGCGCTGCGCACGCAGAACCTGCTGCGCAAGGTCGAGGCGCGGATGCTCGAGCCGGGCGACGCGATCCCGGAGGAGCCGGAGATCCTGTTCGCGGTCGCGCCGGCGCGCCGCGGCTTCGTCTGGCGCGAGCTCGGGCTCGTGCTCCTGCCCGACCATCAGGTCTTCCGCCGCCGGGTCCCGCGCGAGCGCCGGATCGGCGGCCGCGCGCTCCAGTCGTTCGCCGACCTCCGCACCGGCGACTTCGTCGTCCACGAGGACCACGGCGTCGGCAAGCTGCTCGGCTTCGAGACGAAGGAGGTGGCCGGCGTCACGCGCGACTACCTGCTGCTCGCGTTCCGCGGCGAGGACCGCCTGTACGTCCCGCACGAGCAGCTCGGCAAGGTCTCGCGCTACATCGGCGCCGACGCGAAGGCGCCCGCGCTGTCGAAGCTCGGCGGGAAGGCGTGGCAGCTGCTGAAGTCGCGCGCGCACGAGTCGGTCAAGGAATTGGCGACAGAGCTGATCCAGCTGTACGCGCTGCGGCAGACGCGCGAGGGAATCGCCTACGACCTGAGCCACGAATGGCTGCAGCGGCTCGAGGCGTCGTTCCCGTACCGCGAGACGCCGGATCAGGAGAACGCGATCGAGGCGGTGAAGGAGGACCTCGAGACGGCGCGGCCGATGGACCGCCTCGTCTGCGGCGACGTCGGCTTCGGCAAGACGGAGGTGGCGGTGCGCGCGGCGTTCACCGTCGCCGTCAACGGGAAGCAGGTGCTGATGCTCGCGCCGACGACGATTCTCGCGGAGCAGCACTGGAACACCTTCCGCGAGCGCTTCCGCGATTTCCCTGTGCGCGTGGAAATGGTGTCGCGGTTCGTCCCCGCGAAGCAGGTCAAGCAGATCCTCCTGACTTTTCCGAAGGAAAAGTCGATGTACTCATCGGGACGCACCGGGTGCTGAGCCGCGACGTGATCCCGAAGGAGCTCGGCCTCGTCATCCTCGACGAGGAGCAGCGGTTCGGCGTGGCGCAGAAGGAGCTGCTGAAGTCGCTGCGACTCGAGGTCGACGTGCTGACGCTGAGCGCGACGCCGATCCCGCGCACGCTGCACCTGTCGCTCGCCGGCATGCGCGACATCTCCATCATCGAGACCCCGCCCGAAGGGCGCCGCCCGATCCGCACCACGGTGGGCGAGTACGACGAGGAGCTGATCACGCTTGCGCTCGCGCGCGAGAAGGAGCGCGGGGGCCAGGCGTTCTACCTGCACAACCGTGTCGAGACGATCGAGGAAGCGGCCGAGAAGCTCCGCCAGCTGCTGCCCGATCTCCGCTTCCTCGTCGCGCACGGGCAGATGCGCGAGAAGGAGCTGGAGGAGAAGATGCACGCGTTCCTGCGCGGTGACGCCGACGTGCTCGTCTCGACGACGATCATCGAGTCCGGCATCGACATCCCGCAGGCGAACACGCTGATCGTCGAGCGCGCGGATGCGCTCGGGCTGTCGCAGCTCTACCAGATCCGCGGCCGCGTCGGCCGCTCCGACGAGACCGCGTACGCGTATCTGTTCTATCCCGACGCGAGCGAGCTGACGGGCGAGGCGCGTGCGCGGCTGGCGACGCTCGCCGATCACACCGAGCTCGGCGCCGGCTTCGCGATCGCGATGCGCGACCTCGAGATCCGCGGCGCCGGCGAGCTGCTCGGCGCGGAGCAGTCCGGCCACGTCGCCGCGGTCGGCTTCGAGCTGTACGTCGAGCTGCTGAACGAGGCGGTGGCCGAGCTCCAGGGCCAGCGGCGCGTGGCCGCGCGGCCGGTCCGGATCGACGCGCGCATCGACGCCTACGTCCCGCAGCAGTACGTCTCCTCCGAGGCACTGCGCATCGACGTCCACCGCCGGCTCGCACTGGCCGAGACCGAGGACGAGCTGCGCGAGCTGCAGGCGGCGCTCGAGGACCGGTACGGGCCGCTGCCCGAGCCGGTGGAGCATCTGTTCGCCATCCAGGAGGCGAAGATCAAGGTTGCGCGCCTCGGTGCCGATTACCTGGTGTACCGCGGCGGCAAGGCCACGGTCGGCCGGCTCGTGCTCGGCTCAGGCGAATTGCGTGAGCTGAGGGAGCGAATCCATACCGCGGTTTACGCAGTAGCTAATAGGGAAGTAAGTCTTCGCGGCGAAGAAGGATTTCCACAAGCAATACGACTTGTCGATGCTATCTTGGACTCCCGCCAGGCAGCGTGAGGTCTCTGGATCCGCCCGCTGTACCGGCCCTACTCCACTCCGACCTCACTGGGACGAACATCATGAGAACGCTCCGCTTCCTGGCTCTGCCCCTGCTCCTCGCCGGCGTCCTGCTCGTTGCGGGGTGCGGTGGCGGCAGCTCGCAGAGCGTGCCCAACGACGCGGTTGCGGTCGTCAGTGGCAGCCCGATCACCAAACTTCAGTTCGCCTCGCTGATCGCCTCGGCGAAGGCGTCCTACACGGCGCGCAAGACGCCGTTCCCGAAGGCCGGAACCACGGCCTACAAGTCTCTGCAGGATCAGGCGATCACGTACCTCGTGCAGGAGTCCGAGCTCGAGCAGAAGGGCAAGGACATGGGCATCGTGATCACCGACAGCCAGGTGAACACGCGGCTCGACCGCGATCAAGAAGCAGTACTTCGGCGGAAGCGAGTCGAAGTACCAGGCGCAGCTGAAGGCGCAGGGTCTGACCGAGCCGGAGCTGCTGCGCGAGCTGAAGGCGCAGATTCTCTCCGAGAAGCTGTACGCCAAGATCACCAACAAGGTGACGGTCAGCAACGCGGCGGTCGCGGCGTACTACGCGGCGCACAAGTCCACGTACAGCACGGCCGCAGTCGCGCACCGTGCGTCACATCCTCGTGAACAACAAGGCGCTCGCCGACCAGCTCGAGACGCAGCTGAAGAACGGCGCCGACTTCGCGGCGCTCGCGAAGAAGTACTCGAAGGATCCCGGCTCGGCGTCGAAGGGCGGCAAGCTGACGGTGACGAAGGGCCAGACCGTGGCGCCGTTCGACAAGGCCGCGTTCTCGCTGAAGACCGGTCAGACCTCGGCGCCGGTGCACTCGCAGTACGGCTGGCACATCATCCAGGCGCTCACGCCGATCAAGGCGGCGAAGGTCACTCCGCTCAAGAGCGTCGAGGACTCGATCCAGCGCGCAGCTGCTGCAGACGAAGAAGACCACGACGATGACCAACTGGGTCAACAGCATCAAGAAGACCTACGCGAAGAAGGTCGCCTACCAGGCGGGGTACGCGCCGGCGGCGACCAGCACGACCGCGACCACGCACCACAGGCTGACGTGAGCGGCGAGGAGGGCGGGGGCCTCGCTCCGGCCCTCCTCGAGCTCCAGCGTCTGACGGAGCGGCTGCGCCGCGAGTGTCCCTGGGACCGCGAGCAGACCGCGCGCACGATCGTGCCGCACACGGTCGAGGAGGCGTACGAGGTCGCCGACGCTGCACTCGCCGGCGACGACGCGAAGCTCGCTCGACGAGCTCGGCGACCTGCTCTTCCAGGTGTTCTTCCTTGCGCTCCGCTCCAGGAGAAAGACGTTGGAGACCTCGAGGCGGTGGCGCGCGACGTCCACGACAAGCTCGTGCGACGGCATCCGCACGTCTTCGGCGACGCCGAGGCGCGGACCGCAGCGCGCGTCCGGGAGAACTGGGAGCGGATCAAGACGGAGCAGGAGGGCCGCGAGGGCGTCTTCCACGACGTGCCGGAGAGCCTGCCGGCGTTGCTGTACGCGCGGAAGATCCAGCGGCGCGCGGCGGCCGTCGAGCTTCGAGTACCCGGACGTCGCCGGCGCGCTCGCCGATCTCGAGGACGAGCTGCGCGAGCTGCGGCACGAGGTCGACCTGCACGGCGAGCCCGCCCCGGAGACGGAGCCCGACGCGCGCCAGGCGGAGGAGCTCGGCGACCTGCTCTTCGCGTGCGTGAACGTGGCGCGGCGGCTCAACGCCGATCCCGAGCTCGAGCTGCGGCGTGCGGCGCAGCGGTTCCGCAATCGCGTGGAAACTGCGGAGGCACTCGCGGCCGCCGACGGCGAGAATTGGGTCGAGCTTCCGCTCGACCGCAAGGACAGCTACTTCGACCGCGCCAAGGAGACCTCCGAATGAGCCGCATCGCCGACGTCCACGCCCGCCAGATCCTCGACTCGCGCGGCAACCCCACCGTCGAGGTCGACGTGGTGCTCGAAGTCCGGCGCCCACGGCCGCGCGGCAGTCCCGTCCGGCGCCTCGACCGGCGTCCACGAGGCGGTCGAGCTGCGCGACGGCGGCGACGCCTTCGGCGGCAAGGCCGTGACGAAGGCGGTCGCGAACGTGAACGGCGAGATCTTCGAGGCCGTTCGGGGCATGAAGGCCGACGAGCAGAAGGCGCTCGACGAGAAGCTGATCGAGCTCGACGGCACGCCGAACAAGGGCCGCCTCGGCGCGAACGCGATCCTCGGCGTCTCGCTCGCCACCGCGCACGCCGCCGCGGCGGAGCAGGGCCAGCCGCTCTTCCGCTACCTCGGCGGCAAGAGCGCGCGGACGCTGCCGGTGCCGATGATGAACGTGATCAACGGCGGCGTGCACGCGGCCAACTCGATCGACCTGCAGGAGTTCATGGTCGTTCCGGCGGGCGCCGAGTCGTTCGCCGAGGCGCTGCAGATCGGCGCGGAGACGTACCACGCGCTGCAGAAGGTGCTGAAGCAGCACGGCCTCGCCACCGCCGTCGGCGACGAGGGCGGCTTCGCGCCCGACCTGCCCATCGAGCGAGGCAGCGATCCAGGCGATCCTCGACGCGGCCGAGCAGGCCGGCCACCGGGAGAAGATCGCGATCGCGCTCGACCCGGCGTCGAGCGAGTTCTTCTCCGACGGCGTCTACCGCTTCGAGGGCCGCGAGGCGTCGCCGGCCGAGATGGCCGACTTCTACGCAGGGCTCGTCGACAAGTTCCCCATCGTCTCGCTCGAGGACGGCAACGCCGAGGACGACTGGGACGGCTGGAAGCTCACCACCGACCGGCTCGGCGAGCGCATCCAGCTCGTCGGCGACGACATCTTCGTCACCAACCCGGAGCGGCTCCAGCTCGGAATCGACCGCGGCGTCGCCAACTCGATCCTGATCAAGGTCAACCAGATCGGCACGCTGACCGAGACGATCGCGGCGGTGAAGCTCGCGCACGACAACGGCTACACGACGGTCATCTCGCACCGCTCCGGCGAGACGGAGGACGCGACCATCGCCGACCTCGCGGTCGCGCTCGGCGCCGGCCAGATCAAGACCGGCGCGCCCGCCCGCTCGGACCGCGTGGCCAAGTACAACCAGCTCCTGCGGATCGAGGAGCGTCTCGGCGGCAAGGCCGAGTACCCCGGCTGGGCGGCGTTCCCCCGCGCGAAGCGCTAGGCGGGCGGAGCGCGAAGCGCTAGGCGGGCGGAGCGCGAAGCGCTAGGGCGTTCGCGCCTGCCGGTACGCTAGCCGCGTGGTTTCGGAACGCCGGACGAAGATCGTCGCGACGCTTGGACCGTCCTCGGACTCCGTGGAGCAGCTGCGCGCGCTCGTCGGGGCCGGGATGGACGCGGCGCGGCTGAACCTCTCGCACGGTACGCACGAGGAGCATGCGGCGCGGGCGGAGCGCGTCCGGCAGGTCTCGGAAGAGATCGGCCGCCCGATCGCCGTGATCGGCGACCTCCAGGGACCGAAGCTTCGCGTGGGCGGTCTCGCCGAGCCCGTGGTGGTGAAGACGGGCGAGGAGATCACGCTGTGCGCCGAGGCGCTCGCGACCAACGGGGAGCTCCCCGTCGCGCCGGCGGTGATCGGCGACGTGCTCCAGCCCGGTCACGACGTGCTGATCGACGACGGCCTGATCCGGCTGCGGGTCGACGAGGTGGACGGCGGCCGCGCGCGCTGCGCGGTGATCGTCGGCGGCCGGATCGGCTCCCACAAGGGCGTCAACCTGCCGGGCGTCCCGCTCCCGATCCCGTCGCTGACGGAGAAGGACACGATCGACCTCGAGTTTGCGCTCGGGATCGGCGTCGACTTCGTCGCGCTCTCCTTCGTGCGCTCGCTCGCCGACATTCGCGATTTGCGCGCGCTGATCGAGCAGGCGGGCTCGCACGCGCACGTGATCGCGAAGATCGAGAAGGCGGAGGCGATCGACGTGCTCGACGACGTGATCGCCGAGAGCGAGGCGGTGATGGTCGCGCGCGGCGACCTCGGCGTCGAGATCGGCGCGCATCTCGTCCCGCTGCTGCAGAAGCGGATCATCCTCCGCTGCCTCGAGCTGGGGAAGCCGGTGATCACCGCGACGCAGATGCTCGAGTCGATGGTGCACCAGGCCGAGCCGACACGCGCCGAGGCGAGCGACGTCGCGAACGCGGTGCTCGACGGCACCTCGGCCGTGATGCTCTCCGGCGAGACAGCGGTCGGCGACTACGCCGTGGAGGCAGTCGCGACCATGGATCGGATCGCCTGTGCGATCGAGCCGAGCATGGGCTACCGGCACGAGCTGCCGGAGGCGAACGAGAACCCGACCATCGGCGGCGCCATGTCGAATGCGGCCTGCGACCTCGCCGAGGCGCTGCGCGCGAAGGCGATCCTCGTGCCGACGGCGACCGGACGGACGCCGTCCGTGGTGGCGAGGCTGCGTCCGCGGCGCCCGATCGTCGCGTTGACGCACGTCGACTGGGCCATGCGGCAGCTCGCGTTGGAGTGGGGCGTGACGCCGCTGCTGATCCCGGAGGCGCACGACGTGGACGACCTGATGAACCGCTCGATCGCGGCCGCCCGCGAGGCGGGCCTGATCGAGCCCGGCGACCGCGTGGTGATCACGGCCGGGACCGCGGTGAACATCCCCGGCTCGACGAACGTGATCAAGGTCGACATCGCGTAGATCCCGCATCCCGATCCGGCTCTCCTACCGACGCAGGGAAGTGCCGGCTGCGGCAGGCTCTGTCCGATGACCCGTTGGACGCATGCGCTGACGCGCGGTGAGTGGCTGCGCCTGTCCGGTTTCGGCGGCGGGGTGCTGCTGCTGCACGTCGCCGGCTGGGGACTGTTCCTCTACTACTCGAGGGGCAATCCCGCACTGGCCGGGCTCGGCACGCTCGCGTACACGTTCGGGCTGCGCCACGCCTTCGACGCGGACCACATCGCGGCGATCGACAACACGACGAGGAAGTTCCTCCAGGACGGAAAGCGCTCGCTCGGCGTCGGGTTCTTCTTCTCGCTCGGCCACTCCACCATCGTCTTCTCGCTCGCCGCGGGCCTCGCGGTTGCCGCGCGAACGGTGGGTTCGCGGATCCCCGGCCTGCAGAGCTACGGCGGTGCCGTCGGGGCGAGCGTCTCCGGCACGTTTCTCTGCATCATCGGCGTGCTGAATCTCATCGTCCTGCTCGACATCCTGCGGATCTTCCGCGGCATGCGTCGCGGCGGCTACGACCGGGAGCGTCTCGAGCAGCGGCTGCTCGACCGCGGCTTCATGAATCGCTTCTTCGTCGGCCGCCTCGCCGCCCGCATCGACTCCAGCTGGCACATGTATCCCCTCGGCGTGCTCTTCGGCCTCGGCTTCGACACCGCGTCGGAGGTCGGGCTGCTCGCCCTCTCCGCCGGCGTCGCGACGCACCACGTGCCGTTCCTCGCGGTCATCTCGCTGCCGCTCCTGTTCGCGGCGGGCATGAGCCTGATGGACACGGCCGACGGCGCCTTCATGAGCCAGGCGTACGGCTGGGCCTTCTCCAACCCGGTGCGACGCGTCTACTACAACATCACCGTCACGAGCCTCTCGGTTGTGGTGGCGCTGCTGATCGGCTCGATCGAGCTGCTCCAGGTCGCCTCGGCGAAGCTCGGCTGGGACACCGGCTTCTGGCGCTTTCTCGACCAGCTCGACTTCGGGTTGATCGGGTACGCGATCGTCGCGCTGTTCGTCGTCACGTGGGCCGCGTCGGCCCTGGTGTGGAGGACGCGCCGGATCGAACGGCGCTGGAGCGCCCTCGTCGACTGAGCGACGGGCGGGAGGACGAGGCGCCGGCGGCGTCGAAATCCACCCGCATGCCCCGGAAGCGAGGTCGTCGTCCTGCGCGCTCGGTCCTGTTCCGCCGCTGGCTCGCGGTGGGCGCGCTCGTGCTCGTCGCGCTGCTCTACTACCGCCCGCTGCGGGCGTACGTCGACGCGCAGGGGCAGCTGGGCAAGCACCGCACGGTCGTGCGGCGGCTGCAGGTGCAGAAGGCGAACCTCGAGCGGCAGCTCGGCTCGTCCACCTCGCTCGGGACGCTCGCGCGCGAGGCGCGCGCGCTCGGCTACGTCAAGCCGGGCGAGCGGCTGTACATCGTCAAGGGCATCGAGCAGTGGCGGAAGCGCGAGCGGGCCAGCATGATGGGCCCCCGTGCACGCTGACGCGGACGAGGACCCCGACAGAGCCGTCGTCGCCGGCCAGCTCGGCCGTGAGCCCCGGGCCTTTCGCCGGGTAGCGGTGCGCTGTCCGTTCGGCCGTCCTGCTGTGACGGAGCAGAGCCCGTACTCCCCGGACGGCGAGCCGTTCCCGACGACGTACTGGATGACCTGCCGCCATCTCATCGCCGCGGTCTCCCGTCTCGAGGCCGCCGGCGGCGTCGAGCGCTGGACCGACGCCGTCGCGGCGGACCCGGCTCTCGCGGACAGCCTCGCCCGCGCGGACGACGAGCAGCGGGGGATCCGGACGGAGCTCGCCGCCGGTGAGACGGGCCGCGACGGCGGCGCGTCGCTCGAGCTCGGCGTCGGCGGAGCAGCACGGCGACCGCCGGGCGGCGGCGGACTGAAGTGCCTCCACGCGCACGCGGCGTTCGCGCTCGCGCGACCCGGCTACGTGCTCGGTGAGCGGATCGTCGCCGAGGTGCAGCCGCTCTGGCCGGACCGCTGCTGCAGCGAGCCTCGCTAGCATCGGACGATGTCGTCGGATGCGCTCGTGCTCGACCGTCAGGAGTGGGAGGAAGGCAACCGCCGTCTCGAGGCTGCGCGTGACGACCCTCGCCGCTACCACCGGCTCCTCGAGCAGCTCGACGTGATCGTCGAGGAGCTGCGGAAGCGCATCGGGCAGACGTACACCCTCGCCGAGCTGGCCGATGTCTACCGCGACGCCGAGCGCTGGGCGCGCCCGGCGGTGGAGGAGCGCGCGCCGTCGCAGGGCTGGCCGCGCGACCTCGCCGTCGTGCTCGCCGCCGCCTTCCACGCGTACCAGCGCGGGGCTGTCGACTACCTGCCGTGAGCGTCGCGCCGGTCGAGCGGAGGCGGCGGGAGCCGGGGCGCCGGCGGCGCAGGGCGCTGCTCCGCCGGCTGCTCGGACTCGTGGTCGCGGTCGCGATCTTCGCCGCAGGAGTCGCCCTCGGCGAGGCTCTGCACGACAACCCGAAGCCGGGGATCACGGTCACGACTGTCACGACAATCCGGCCGTGAACCGGCGCGGATCGTTGACCTTTGGTACAAAAGACCCAGACTTGAACAGGTTCCCACCGATGGGACACGGCGACGAGAGCGAATGGCTGACCCTCGGCCAGGCAGCCCGCTTCCTCGGTGTCGCGCAGAGCACGATCCGGAAATGGTCGGATAACGGGCAGGTCCCCACGTTCTACACCCCGGGCGGGCACCGTCGATATCGCCGGACGGACCTGAACGCCTTCCTCGACCGCTCAGGCCCGGGAGCCCGCGCCAAGGAGGGCCCGACCGTCCTGTTGATCGACGACGACCAGGGCGTGCGCGAGCTCGTGCGCATCACGCTCGAGCAGGAGGGCTACCGCGTGCGCGAGGCGGGAAGCGCCGACGAGGGCATGACGGCGATCGAGGAGGACCGGCCCGACCTCGTGCTGCTCGACGTCCTGATGCCGCACGTCGACGGCTGGGAGATGCTGCGCCGCATGCAGGAGCGGTACGGCACCGGCGCCATCCCCGTGGTCATGTTCAGCGGCTCGGCCCAGGACGCGTCGCGCGCCGAGGCGACGTCGCGCGGCGCACGGGGATTCGTCGGGAAGCCGTTCGACCTGCAGCAGCTGGTCGAGCAGACCCGCCAGATCGCCCCGATCTGAGCAGGCGGAATCTGGGCCGAGCTGCGTGACCGGCCTCGACCGGCACCTCGAGCGCTGGGTCGTCCACCATCGCTGGCCGCCGCTCGACGGCGTCTTCGTCTGGCTGTCGCGGATCGGCGCATGGGGAGCGGTGTGGCTGGTCATCGCCGTCGTCGTCGCCGTGATCCTGCGCAGGCCGCGCGTCTTCGTCCTCGTCGCGATCGCGGCGGTCGCCGCGGATCTCAGCGCTGCTGCGATCAAGGCGGCGACCGGCGTCGAGCGGCCGGCCTACCGCTACGCACTCCCGCGCCCGCTCATGCACGTGCCGCACGACGGCTCGTTCCCGTCCGGGCACACGGCCACGAGCTTCGCGTGCGCGACCGTGCTCGCGGCCACGGTGCCGCGCGCGGCGCCGCTCTTCTACCTGCTCGCGATGGCGATCTCGTTCTCGCGCATCTACGTCGGTGCCCACTGGGTCTTCGACGTCGTCGGCGGAGTCTTGCTGGGAGTCGCTATTGCTCTTCTGCTGCTCGCAGCAGTCCGGCGCAGATCAGCGCCACCGCCGCGGCCAGGCTGATGAAGATCCCGATCCCCCGGCCGGCGGTGCCGAAGTACGTGTCGGGGATGGAGATCAGCCGGATCAGCACGAAGATCGTCGCCAGCGAGCCGAGGGCGATCAGCACCAGACTCTCCGGCACCGTGGCCGGCAGCTCGATCCCGGCCTCGCGCAGCGCCTCGAGGATCAGCGCGGCCAGCCCGATGAAGAACACGAGCTTGCCCAGGGTGCCGGTGTGCCAGCCGATCACCGACAGCGTGATCCCGAAGGCGGGGCTGCCCGAGTACCAGTCGGTGAACGCCGAGATTGCCAGGACGAGCCCTGCCACCCAGGCGAGGCGCTCACCCCAGACGCCCGGCACGAGCGGTCTCGTCGCCGTCCGCGGCGGGAGCGGGTCCGGCTCCCTCTGCGGCGGCGGCATCGGCTCGGGCGTCTGCACAGTGCGCAGTATCCGCTAGAGCCCGAAGACGTGCTGGATCACGTGCCAGCTGCCGACGACGAACGCGATCGCGATGGCGACGAGGACGACCATGGCGATGTAGAAGCGGAACCGGGCGAGCCTGCTCTCCTGGCGGCGCCGGATCCTCGCGTTCCGCCGCGCGCGCGAGTAGCGGTAGCGCAGCTCGAAGGTCGACGAGTCGAGCGGGGGCGCCTCGTCGGCCGGCGCCGGCGCTGCGCCGGGCTCTCCGCCGATCGGGTACTCCTGCGGCGCCGGTCGTTTGCGGACGCGCTGGGCCACGGGCCGATTCTAAGGAACATGCTGCGAAAGGGATACTTTCGCGGTGATGGAGCTGCTGCGCGCCGACCGCGACCTCGTGCGGGTGGGTCACCGGGGTGCCGCGGCGCTGGCGCCGGAGAACAGCCTCGCCGCGATCGAGGCGGCCGCGTCCCACGGGGTCGACGCGGTCGAGGTCGACGTGCTCCGGGGCCTCGACGGCGGGCTCGTGCTCGCCCACGGGCCGGAGGTGCCTGAGGACGCGCCGCCGCTCGACGACGCGCTGGCGCTCGTGGCGCGGCTCGGCATCGCCGTCCAGCTCGACGTGAAGGTGCAGGGGATCGAAGCGGCGGCGGCCGGCGCGGTGCGGCGGGCCGGCCTACTGGAGAGGAGCTTCGTCAGCTCGTACTCGCTCCCGATCCTCGCGGCCTTCGCCGCCGCAGAGCCCGCGCTGCCGCTCTCGCTCACGTATCCGGAGGACCGGCTGGGGATCGCCGGCAGCCGGCTGCTGCGCCCGGTGGTGCGGCCGGCGCTCGCGGCGATGAAGGCCCGACTGCCGCGCCGCCTCCCCGGCTGGCTGGCCGCGACGGGCGCGCACGCGGTCACGCTGAACTGGACCGTGGTCTCGCCCGCGGCGGTCGTGGCGTGCCACGAGCTGGGCGTGGCCGTCTACGTCTGGACGGTGAACGAGCGGGAGCTCGCACGCAGCCTCGTTGCGGCGGGCGCCGACGGTATCATCAGCGACGATCCGCGGATCCTCGCCCCTTTTGCCTGACCTGTGAGACGCACCGGCCTCGTCCTTTCCTTGCTGTTCCTTCTGGCGCTCACCGGCGCCGGAGCGGCAACCGTGCTCGCGGACACGCCTCCGCCGGCCGGGACGACGACCACGGGCGACACGACGACGACGGGAACCACGACCACGCCTGCAGCCACGATCCCGCCGGGGATCGTCCTCGGCGGCGTCGCCGTCGGCGGCCTGACCACGGACGAGGCCGCCGCGGCGCTGCAGGAGGCGTTCGGCCGCCCGCTCGTGCTCCGGCTCGGGCACACGACGGTGCGGGTCACGCCGACCCAGCTGGGGATGCGGCTGCCCGTCGACTCCGCCACGCAGCGTGCGCTGACCGTCTCGCAGGACACGATTCTCCGGCTGCGCGCCGGGGTCGACCGCACGCTCGTGCGCACGTACGTCGCAGGTCTCGCGCACCGCTTCAACCGGAAGGTCCGCGACGCGCAGGTCGTCCTGCACGGCCTGAAGCCGCACGTGCTCAAGTCGCAGGTCGGGCGCGCACTGCACCAGCGGGTGATCGCGAACGCGATCGAGACCGAGATCGCCCAGGGCACGCGCGAGCCGATCACGCTCACCGCGAAGACGATCAAGCCGAAGACGACCGACACGGCGATCGGCCCGGTGATCGTGATCCAGCGCGCCGCGAACATCCTCACGCTCTACCGCGGCTCCCGCGAGGTGCGGCAGTTCCGCGTCGCCACCGGGCAGGCGATCTATCCGACGCCGCTCGGCCGCTTCCAGATCATCGTCAAGTGGAAGAACCCGTGGTGGTATCCGCCGAACGACGCGTGGGCGGCCGGCGAGAAGCCGACTCCGCCGGGGCCGGACAACCCGCTCGGCACGCGCTGGATGGGGCTCGACTCGCCCGGCGTCGGCATCCACGGCACTCCGGAGTCCGGGTCGATCGGCTACTCGGAGTCGCACGGCTGCATCCGCATGCTCATCCCGCAGGCGGAGTGGCTGTTCGACCACGTCACCGTCGGCACCCCCGTCTTCATCGTCCCGCAGTAGCCATGGGCCGCACGCTCAAGCTCTCCGGCCAGGTGATCGCGCTCTTCGCCGTCGCCGGACTGCTCGGGCTGCTCGTCTGGCGCCTGACGCACCAGTCGCACCCGCCGAAGATCGGCGGCCCGGCGCCGGGGTTCTCGCTGAAGCGGATCGACGGCAACGGCGTCGTCGACCTCGCCGCGTTGCGCGGGAAGCCGGTGGTGCTGAACTTCTGGGCGTCGTGGTGCGTTCCGTGCAAGGGCGAGGCGGCCGCGCTCGAGACGGCGTACAAGCGCTACCGCCCGCAGGGCGTCGTCTTCCTCGGCGTCGACTACCACGACGTCTCCGAGGATGCGCGTACGTTCCTGAACCATCACGACGTGACGTACACGACCGTCCAGGACGGCTCGGGGATGGTGGGCGACAAGTACGGGATCACCGGTGTGCCGGAGACGTACTTCATCAACCGGCAGGGCCGCCTCGTCGGCTTCCACATCGAGGGGCCGATCACCGACCCGAAGCTCGCCCGGCAGTTCCAAGACGGCGTTCGGGCAGCGCTCAACTCGTGATCCTCCGGACGGCTGCGGCTCTCGTCGCGGCGATGGTGCTCGCGGCGCCCGCCGCGGCGGCGTGCACGCACCCGAAGACGTCGCTGTCGTACATGGAAGGGCAGATCATGTGCCCGACCTGTCACACGCCGCTCGACCAGTCGGAGGCTCCGGCCGCGCTGGCGATCGACGCGCAGATCTCGAAGCGGATCGACCAGTGCTGGACCGCCGACCAGATCCGGGCGGAGCTCGTCCAGAACTTCGGCGCCGGCATCCTCGCTGCGCCGCCTAGGAAGGGCTTCGACCTGCTGGCCTGGTGGCTGCCGATCGCCGGCGTGATCGCCGGGGCCGCGCTGCTCGCGCTCGGCGTCTGGCGCTGGAGCCGGAGACGCGACGGCGACGGCGAGCCGCCCGGCGATGCGGGCCGGCTCGATCCGGAGAGCGAACGACGGCTCGACGACGCGCTGGCGCGCTTCGAATAGGCAATGGGCGCGCGGATCGCCGTTGCGTTCGTCGCCGGGTTCGCGTCCGTGATCACGCCGTGCGTGCTCCCGCTCGTCCCCGGCTATCTCTCCGCCGTGTCCAGCGTCGAGGCCGGGCACTTCGGGGAGCGCGGCGCGTCGCGGCGGGTGGCGATCGCAAGCATTCCGTTCATCCTCGGCTTCACCGTCGTGTTCGTCCTGCTCGGTGCGGGATCGGCAGCGATCGTCAGCGTGCTGTCGCCGAACGCGCAGACGGAGGTGGCCGGCTTCGTGCTCGTCGTGGTCGGCCTCGCGTTCATCGGCCTGCTGCCGGTGCCGGAGCGGGTGTTCGCGCCGGAGCTACTGACGGGCGCGCGGCGACGCGGATCGGCGGCGCTGCTCGGCGGCGCCTTCGCGGTCTGCGCGGCTCCGTGCATCGGCCCGGTGCTCGCCGCCGTGCTCGTGCTGGCGAGCGACAGCGGCGCGGTGCTGCGCGGCGCGCTGCTGCTCGCCGTGTATGCGCTCGGCCTCGGCGCGGCCTTCCTCGTCGCCGGCCTTGCGTTCGCCCGCGCGATGGGGGCGTTCCGCTGGCTGCGCGACCGCTACCGGATCATCCAGGTGGCCAGCGGGATCATCCTCGTCGCGCTCGGCCTGCTGCTGTTCTTCCACCGCGACTGGTGGCTGCACGTGGCGCTGAACCGCGCCCTCGACGACCTCGGCCTGACGAAGCCCTGACCCCCGAGTAGCAGACTGTTACAAGGCTAGAGGTGCGGCGGTGCGAGAGTCAGCGAGCCGCCGTCGACGACGGCTCGGGCACGTTCGACCTGGGCGAGCACGGACGCGACGTCGACCCCGCGATGCGACGGCGCATACGGCCCGAGTCGCCGGGCCGCCTTCTCCAGCTGCCGCTCCGTGCCGACCCGGCGCCCGCGTCCGGCCTGGTACCAGGCCACCGTGACGTGGACGAGTCCCTGGAAGAAGTCCCGCTCGGCCGGCTCGGCTGCGCGCCAGGCGAGCTCCAGCTCCTCGTGCGCCTCGAAGTAGCTTCCGGCCCGCATCAGCCTCAATCCGGCCTTGTAGTGCTCCTCGATTTCGTCCTTCGTGCCCACAAGGCCGGAGGCTAACGCGGCCGCAGGCGCGTTAGCCGAAGGTGAAGGAGCGGTCGGGAACGGCCGTGGGCCACCACCGGCCGCGCAGGATTGCGAGTGCGCCGAGAGCGGTTGAGCGCTGTGAGTGGGCGGCCTACCGACGCGCGCAGCCGGGACCAAGCTCCCGGCGAAGCGCCCGCGCGCAGACCACCACGCGTGCCCATCACCTGGCCACCTCTTGAGGTGGCCAGGTAGGAGGCGGTAGCCTCCAGGGCGTGGCCACGATCCTGCTCTGTGGGGTCGACCTCTTCTTCCGGGGCAAGCTCGAGGCGCTCCTGCCTGAGCATCGCCTGATCACGGTCGACCACACCGAGAGCCCCGACCTCGTGATCGTCGACATCTCGCGCGTCGATCCGGAGGAGGTCGCGGACACGTATCCGGACGTCCCGATCCTCGGGTACACGAATCACACGGACACGTCCGGACTGCGTGCCGCGCACGCCGCGGGGTTCGATCAGGTGGTGGTCAAGTCGGCTCTCGTCGAGCGCGTTCATGAGCTCGTCGATCAGCTGGCGCCCTCGATAGAGTAGGCGCCAATGACCTACATCATCGCCGAACCCTGTATCGACATCAAAGACAAGTCGTGCGTGGACGTGTGCCCCGTGGACTGCATCCACGAGGCGGCGCGGATCCTCGTCATCGACCCGGAGGAGTGCATCGACTGCGGCGCCTGCGAGCCCGAATGCCCGGTCGAGGCGATCTTCCCGGAGGACGCGCTTCCGGACAAATGGAACGCGTTCGTCGAGATCAACTACGCGTACCCCAAGGGCATGACCGTCGTCGACGAGCTGACGGAGAAGTACGCCGTCGACAACGACGTCCACAACGAGCCGATCGAGTAGCGGCGGGCTCGTCTCAGCCTCTGCGCCCGTGGCTACGCTGGGCGTGTGAGGCCGAAGACGCTGGACCACGTCGCCTACTGGCTCGCCGACCGGGATGCGATCGCCGGATTCGTCACGGCGCATCTCGGCATGCACGTGATCGAGCGGACGGAGCGGTTCACGCTCGTCGGCTCGGACGCGCGGCGCGGGAAGTTGACGCTGTTCGCGGCCGAGGGGCCGCGGGAGCGGGGCGCGCTGCTGCACGTGGCGCTGCGCGTCTCGGAGCTCGAGCCGGCGCTGGCGCAGCTGCCGCCGGACGCCGCGGTCGAGCGGCCGCGGCCCGGGGAGGCGTACGTCGACCTCGGCGAGGGAGTCCGGCTCGGCCTGGTCGAGGCGGAGACGTCGGTCGAGTACGACCTCGACCACGTCGCGCTCGTCTCCGCGAATCCCGCCGCCACGGCCGAGGAATACGCGGCGCTGGGATTCGTCCCCGCGGCGCCCGGTCCGTCCGGCCGCCACCGGGTCGAGGTCGGCGGCGCGTACGTCGAGTTCGAGCAGGGCGATCCCGGGAATCCCGGGCGGCCGCTGCTCAACCACGTCGCCGTCCTCGTCGACTCGGCCGACGAGCACATCGAGGAAGCGGACGAGCTGGGGATCGAGATCGACGACGTCGTCGACGCGGCGAACACGTACGCGGTCTTCCTGCGCGGGCCGGAGCGGGTCCGCATCGAGTACGTCGAGCACAAGCCGACGTTCTCGCTGACCTGACTCGTGGCGTGATCGTCGCCGGCGCGGGCATGGCGGGCCTCGTCGCCGCCGCGCGTGCGCGCGAGCTGGGGCTGCGGCCGCGGGTGATCGAGAAGGGCACGCGTCCGGGCGGCTCGATGCTCCTGTCCAGCGGCGTGGTCTGGCGGCACCGCGAGTGGGACGACTTCCGCAGCGAGTGTCCCGGGGGCGACGCGTCGCTGCAGCGGCTCGTCTGGGAGCGGCTGGACGACGCGCTCGACTGGCTCGAGTCGCTCGGCGCCGAGCCGGTCTGGACGGAGACGGGCAACCCGCGCACCGTCGGTCGGCGCTACGACCCGCGTGCGCTGACGGCGCTGCTCGCGCACGACGTCGAGCTGGAGGCGCCGCTCACAGCCGACGCCGGGTCGCCGCTCGTGCTCGCCTGCGGCGGCTTCGCGAAGCGGCTCGCGGAGGAGAAGGGTCTGCTGTTGCGGGCGAACCCGTGGAGCGACGGAGCGGCGCTCGACTTCGCGCGCGCGCGCGGAGCTACCGTCACCGCCGGGCTCGACGAGTTCTACGGACGCGTGCTGCCCGCGCCGCCGGCGCGCGTGCGCGAAGAGGACTTCGTCCCGCTCGCGCAGCTGTACGGCCGCTGGGCCCGCGTCTTCGCCGACGACGGGACCGACGTCACTCCGCCGGTGGTGGCCTGGCACGAGAGCGATCTCGCGCAGCGCATCGGGCCGACAGCGTGGTTCGTCCTCGACGACGAGGGGCTCGCGCACGCCCGGGAACGTGTCGACGCGGCGCGCGCGGCGGGCGGAACCGTCGTCGACCCGGCCGAGCTGCCGTTCGCGACGCCGCCGGGGGCGCGGGTCGCCGTCCACGTCGCGGCCGCGGTCACGCACACGATCGGCGGATTGCACGTCGACACGGACGCGCGTGTTTTCGGCGAGGACGGAGCGCCGCTGGACGGGCTGTGGGCGGCCGGCGTCGACGCGGGCGGCATCGCCACCGGCGGCTACGCGAGCGGCCTCGCCCAGGCGCTCGTCCTCGGTCTCGGCGCGGCCGAATCCCTCGCCCGTTAGCATCTGCCGCGATGACGGACGGGCACCTCATCTTCGTCTGGAAGACGAGCGGCTACGAGCTCCAGGAGCGCGACGGAGACGTCCCCGCCGTCGGCGCCGAGGTCCAGGAGGACGGCGAGACGATGAAGGTGACGAAGATCGCGCCGTCTCCGCTCCCGGGCGACCGCCGGCAGTGCGCGTATCTCGTACGGACCTGAGCTAGTCCGATGCGGCGTAGGTCGGGCAGCTGCAGCCGCATAGTCGTGCCGTCGTCGCCGTGCGATACAGACAGCGCGGCGCCGAGCGTTCGCGCGCGTTCCTCCAGCACCTCGATCGAGCGGCGGCGGCGCTCGCTCGGCGCGTTGTCGTGGATCGTCACCTCGACCGAGTCGGGAGCGGCCCGCTCGGCGTGCACCGAGAAGAGCGTCGGCGGGCCGCGGCGGATCGCGCCCTCGAACGCTTCGCGCACGATCTCGTACAGCGCCGCCTGCGAGCGCTCTCCCAGCACCTCCGCAGCCTTGACGTCGATCTCCACGCGGAAGCCGTGCTCCATGCCCCTGTCCTCGGCGAGCGCGCTCATCGCCATCGCCAGGCCCTGGTCGCGGAGCACGACCGGCTCGAGGCTGAACGAGAGGTCGCGCAGCTCGCCCACGGTCGTCCGCGTCCGCGCGAGGGCCTTCTCCATCACCTCGATCGCCTCGTCGGCGCGATTGCGCTCGATCAGGTCGAGCGCCGCGTCGAGCATGAGCGCGACGCCGGAGAGCGACTGCACCGGCCCGTCGTGCAGGAACAGCGCGATCCGCCGTCGCTCGTCCTGCTCGGCGCCGAGGATCTGCTCGGTCAGCTCGCGGCGTCCGGGATCGTCCGCCACGGCCTCGACGCTCCTAGTCGATGATCGAGTCGCGCAGCGCGATCGCGACCGCGTGCGTGCGGGTGTCGGCCTCGAGCTTCGCGAGGATGTGCCGCACGTGGCTCTTGACCGTCTCCTGGCTGATGAAGAGCTTCGTGGCCACGTCGGCGTTGGACATGCCGTCGGCGAGGAGCTGGAGGATCTCCCGCTCGCGCCCGGTGAGCATGTCGTCCTTGTCCTTGCCGGTGAGGAAGGCCGGCATCAGCGCCGGGTCGACGTAGCCCTCGCCGCCGGCGACCTTCTCGATCGCGCGCAGCAGCGTCTGGTGCGGCGCCTCCTTGAGGATGTAGCCCTTCGCGCCCGACTCGAGGCCGCGGCTGAGCAGGCTGCGCTCGCTGTACGCGGTGAAGATCAGCACCGCCGTCTCCGGCACCTTCTCCGTCAGGATCTTCGTCGCCTCGAGCCCGTCCATGCCGGGCATGCGGACGTCCATGATCACCACGTCGGGGCGGCGGCGCTCCGCCAGCGCGACGGCGCTCTCGCCGTCACCCGCCTCGCCGATCACGCGGATGTGGGGCGCGCGCGACAGCGACAGGCGCAGGCCTTCGCGGACGACCTCGTGGTCGTCGACGATCAGACAGGTGATCTCCTTCGTGGACAAGGTGCGCCGGATTCTATGCCGCCGGTCGGATTAGACGGCGAAGCGGAGCTGTTCCGGCTCCGGCGGAGGCTCCAGCCGCACGCTGCGGCGGTCGCGGACGCCGTGGGTGCGCGCGAGCGCACGCACCCGGTCCCGCACGGGATTCGTCTCCTCGGCGGGGAGATACGCGCGCCGCGCGTACAGCCGCTCGTACTCCGGCAGGAGCTCCGGCCAGTCGCGCGCGAGCGCGTCGAGGAAGTGCTCGCGCGTCCCGGGCTTGAGGTAGAGCAGGTTCGACCAGATGCCGGTCGCGCCGGCGGCGCGCGCGGCGCGGACGACGTCGGCCAGCAGCTCCGGCCGGTCGCTCAGCCCCGGCAGGATCGGAGCCATGCCGACGCCGGTGCGGATGCCGGCGTCGACGAGCTGCTGCAGCGCGCGCAGGCGCTGGTGCGGCGGGGCGGTGCCGGGCTCGGTGCGGCGCCAGATGTCCAGGTCGAGCGTCGGGATGGAGAACGTGACGGAGACCTCGGCGACGCGGGCGGCCGCTGCGAGGACGTCGAGATCGCGGACGATCAGGGGCCCGCGCGTGATCACCGCGAACGGATTCGCCGCCGCGGCGAGCACCTCGATGCAGCGGCGCGTGAGCCGGTAGCGGCCCTCGGCCGGCTGGTACGGGTCGGTGGCCGCGCCGATCGCGACTCCCTCGCGCTCCCACGACGCACGTGCGAGCTCGCGCCGCAGCACCTCCGCGACGTTCGTCTTCACGCGGATGCTCGCGCCGTACCCGTGGTCGGCGGGCCGGTCCGCGCGCGCCTCGAAGGCACGGACGTAACAGAACGTGCAGCGATGAGCGCAGCCCATGTACGGGTTGAGCGACCACCCGAACGGCATCCCCTGCACCCGGTTCAACGCAGAGCGGCAGGGCTCTTCGCGATACTCGACTCGCATCCCCATGGCGAAGACTATCGAACATACGTTCGGTGTGCCGGTCGAACTCGAGCCCGGCGTCCTGCGCGTGACCCTGCCGCTGCCGAGCGGGCCGCGGCACGTCCATACGTATCTCGTGCGCGACGACGACGGCTGGACGCTCGTCGACACGGGGCTGGGCCTGCCCGAGACGCCCTGGCGCGAGATCGCCGCTGGGCTCGACGCTCCGGTCGTCCGGATCTTCATCACACACATGCACCCGGATCACGTCGGCGGGGCGGAGGAGGCCGCACGCGTGCTCGAGGCCCCTGTCCTGCAGGGACGGCTCGACTACTCCCAGTGCGAGCGGGTGTGGGGCTCCGGCGACTGGCCCGAGCGGATCGCCGCGTGGTTCCTGCGCAACGGCGTGCCGGCCGACGTGACCGAGGATCTGATCGAGTCGGGCCACGTGTTCGCCGACTTCGTCCGCTTCGCCTGGAACCCGACGCTCGTCGATCCCGGCGACCGGATCGCCGGCTGGCAGGTGCTGGCGACCCCGGGGCACGCCGACGGGCACCTCTGCCTCTACCGCGACGACGTGCTGATCGCCGGCGACCACGTGCTCGCTCCGATCACGCCGGCCGTCGGCCTCTACCCGGACAGCCGGCCCGATCCGCTCGGCGACTACGTGGGCGCGCTCGCGGATGTGGCGGCGCTCGCGCCGCGGATCGCGTTCCCCGGACACCGCGACCCGATCGAGGACGTGGCCGGTCGCGCGGGGGAGATCGTCGCGCATCACGACGAGCGGCTGGACAAGACCGAGGCGGCGCTCGGCGCCGAGCCGCGCCACGGCTACGACGTCTCGCACGTGCTGTTCGGACGGGAGCTCGAGCCGATCCAGCGGCGGTTCGCCGTCGCCGAGACGCTCTCGCACCTCGAGCGGCTCGTCGTCCTCGGCCGCGCGGGCCGCTCCGACGACGGCCTGACCGTTACCTATACTGCCGCGTAGCTGGTGGACGACATCCCGCCTAGTACCGGCGCCCCGGAGGTGGGGGCGTGACTCTCGTCTACGAGCTCGTCGGCGTCGGGGTCCTGATCCTCCTCAACGCGTTCTTCGTCGCGGCGGAATACGGGCTCGTGACCGCGCGCCGCACGCGGATCGTCGAGCTGCACCATCAGGGGAACAAGCGTGCGCGCGACGTGTTGCGCATCACCGGGGATCCCGGCCGCTTCATCGCGGCGATGCAGCTCGGCGTCACGCTCACCTCGCTCGGTATCGGCGCGCTGGGCGAGGCCGCGCTGACGAATGCATTCGATCCGTGGATGGCGACGATCGTCGCGATCCTGCTCGCCTACCTCGTCCTCAGCTTCTTCCACGTCGTCCTCGGCGAGCTGGTGCCGAAGGGAGTTGCGCTGAGCCACTCGGAAGGAACCGCGCTGTGGGTGTCCGCACCGGTGCGCGCGTTCATCACGGTGTTCAACCCGTTCATCTGGGTGCTGCGCGGCGCCACCGACGCGATCCTCCGCCTCGTCGGCATCGATCCGCGCGGCACCGAGCGCGACGTCCTCTCCGAGGCGGAGCTGCGCATGCTCGTCTCGCGCTCGACCGAGCAGGGCCAGATCGAGCAGGAAGAGCAGCAGATGATCGACAAGGTCTTCGTCTTCGGCGACAAGGACGCCGCAGACGTGATGGTGGCGCGGCCGGACGTGGTGGCGCTGTCGGTGGCGCTGACGCCGCAGGAGGCGCTGGAGACGGTGCTCGACTCGCCGTACACGCGCTATCCCGTCTACCGCGAGACGCTCGACGACATGATCGGCGTGCTGCACGTCCGCGACCTCTTCTCCGCCGTGGTGGCGCAGGAGCGCGGGCTCGGCGCCGTCCGCGTCGAGGAGCTGCTGCGGCCCGCCTACATCGTCCCGGAGACGAAGGATCTCGGCTCGCTGCTCCAGGAGTTCCGCCGCCAGAACAACCACTTCGCCATCGTCGTGGACGAGTACGGCGCGATGGTCGGCATCTGCACCCTGGAGGACCTGCTCGAGGAGATCGTCGGCGAGATCGAGGACGAGTTCGACGTCCCCGAGGAGCAGATCGAGCAGGTCGACGACGACACGTATCGCGTCGACGGCATGTTCCCGATCGACGAGTTCAACGAGCGCTTCGGCACCGACCTCCCCGACGAGGACTTCCACACGATCGCCGGCTTCGTCTTCGGCCAGCTCGGCCGCGCGCCCGAGCCGGGGGACGACGTCGCCTACAACGGGCTGCGCTTCGACGTGCTCGAGGTCGAGGGCAACCGCATCGAGCGCGTGTCGGTCACGTTCATCGAGCGGCCGAAAGTCCGGCAGGCGGGCGAGGACCTGCTCGACGACGACGAGGTGGAGTAGGCCGCTACTCGAGCTCGAGTGCCTGGATGGAGCCGTCGGCGATCGTCCAGGCGCCGAGCGCGTCCTCCCGGACCGAGTAGATCACGTAGGGCTTGCCCTGCCAGAGGCCGATGTTCTCCACGTCGGTGCGCGACGGCCGCGGCGGTGAGGACGGGTGCGAGTGGAAGACGGCGAGCTCGACGCCGTCGTCCTCGTCGAGGAACCACACCTCCGGATCGATGTCGAGCTCGAAGCGGTACGGCGAGCCGGCGGCGTTGCGGCCGCGCTCGTATCTCTGAGCCACCCCGTCCTTCAGGACGATCAACCCGCAGGCTTCGTTCGGGAGCTCCGCACGGGCGTGCTCCTCCAGCGCCCGCCGCACGGCGGGCGGCACTACCACCAGAGCGTCCTCTCCATCGACTTCGCGACGTCAGGTGCGTCCCAGAAGTCGGCGGAGAGGTACTTCCAGCCGGCGTCCGCGAGCACGCAGACGACGACTCCTTCCTCGAGCTCCGCCGCGAGCTTCTGCGCGACGTGTACGGCGGCGCCGGCGGAGATGCCGGCGAAGATCCCTTCGCGGTCGAGCAGCGCGTGCACGGCGGCGACTGACTCCTCGTTGGAGACGAGCACCTTCCGGTCGAGCTTCGACACGTCGAGGATCGGCGGCACGTAGCCGTCCTCCAGCGAGCGCAGTCCCATCACGGGATCGCCTGGCAGGGGCTCAGCCGCGGCGACGACGATGTCGGGGAAGCTCTCGCGCAGGCGCTCGCCCGTGCCCATCAGCGTCCCGCCCGTGCCGAGGCCGGCGACGAGGACGTCGACGCGCTCCAGCGCTTCCGCGATCTCCGCGCCGGTGCCCTCGTAGTGGGCGCGCGGGTTCGCCGGGTTCGCGTACTGGAACGGCATGAAGTAGTTCGGGTTCTTCTCCGCCAGCTCCAGCGCGAGCCGGACTGCGCCGTTGGAGCCCTGGTCGCCGGGAGAGTCGACGATGGTCGCGCCGTAGAGCTTCAGCAGCCGCCGCCGCTCCTCCGTCGCGTTCTCCGGCATCACGCACGTGAGCGGATAGCCCTTCAGCTTCGCGACCAGCGCGAGCGAGATGCCGGTGTTGCCGCTCGTCGGCTCGAGCAGCTCGCGGCCGGGCTGGAGCTCGCCGGTCGCCTCGGCCGTCTCGATCATCAGCTTCGCGACGCGGTCCTTGATCGAGCCGGTCGGGTTCTGGCCCTCGAGCTTCGCGTAGATCTGGACCGACGCCTTCGGCGTCATGCGCTTCAGCTCGACGAGCGGCGTGTTGCCGACGAGGGAGAGGAGGTTCTCACCGACACCGAGGCCGTGCTCGCCGCCGGCCATCGCGGGGAGCAGGATCACCGTCGCACCGGTCTGCACCGGCGTGTCCATCCCGTCGAGCGTGCGGACGTCCTCGCCCTCGACGTAGACGTTCACGAACGGCGCGATGTCGTCGTCCTCGACGAGCTGCGCGCGCAGCGCGGGGAACCGCTCCATCAGGTCGTCGAGCACCTCGCGGACGGTTGCGCCCTCGGCCGCGACCTGGCGCTCGCCGCCGACCTCGGCGCGAAGCGTCGGAGGAATGCGAATGGTCGCGCTCATGCGTGCGCCGGCCGTCCCTGACAGAACTCGACGTAGTCGATGTACTCGGTGATGGTCGGGTTCTCGCCGCACACGGGGCAGTTCGGGTCGCGGCGGAGCGTGACCTCGCTGAACTCCGTCTCGAGCGCGTCGAACAGGAGCAGCCGGCCGGAGAGCGACTCGCCGATGCCGAGGCAGAGCTTCAGCGCCTCGCTCGCCTGCAGCGAGCCGACGATCCCCGGCAGCACGCCGAGCACCCCGCCTTCGGCGCAGCTCGGAGCGAGCTCCGGCGGCGGCGGCGTGGGGAAGAGGCAGCGGTAGCAGGGTCCCTGATGCGGCTTGAAGACGGTGACCTGGCCCTCGAAGCGGTAGATCGAGCCGTGCACGAGCGGAATGTCGTGCCAGACGGCCGCGTCGTTGACGAGGTAGCGCGTGGGGAAGTTGTCGGCGCCGTCCACGATCACGTCCCAGCCGTCGGCGAGGATCCGCTCGACGTTCTCCGAGGTGAGCCGCTCGAGGTACGGGACGACCTTCACGTCGGGGTTCAGCGCCTGGATCGTCCGCTTGGCCGACTCGGCCTTCCACTCGCCGAGCGTCTCGGTCGAGTGCGCGATCTGGCGCTGCAGGTTCGACTCGTCCACGCGGTCGTCGTCGACGATCCCAAGGGTGCCGACGCCCGCCGCGGCGAGGTACAGCGACGCGGGCGAGCCGAGGCCGCCGGCGCCGATCAGCAGGACGCGCGAGTCGAGCAGCTTCAGCTGGCCGGCCTCGCCGACCTCGGGGATGAGCAGATGGCGGCTGTAGCGCTGGCGCTTCGCCGCGTCGAGCGAGCGCGGCAGGTCGATGGGGAAGCCGTTGCGCTTCCAGTCGGTGAAGCCGCCGGCGAGGTTGACGACGTTCTCGTAGCCGAGCTCCTCCAGCGTCTTCACGGCGAACGCGGAGCGGGAGCCGCCGGCGCAGTAGACGACGACGGGGCGGGAGCGGTCGGGCGCCGACTGCTCGATCCGCGACTCGAGATAGCCGCGGGGCACGTGCACTGCGCCCGGGATGTGGCCCTCGCTCCACTCGTCCGGCTCGCGCACGTCGACGAGGAACGGGGGCTCCGGCGAGGCCAGCAGCTCGCGCGCCTGGGGCGCGTCGACCTCCTCGATCTCGCTCTTCACCTGTTGGAGCAGTTCGCGGTAGCTCGGCATGACTTTCAAGAATATAGCGGTGCGGAAGCGTCTCAGGGCGGCCGCGGCCCGGCGCCGCTACCCTCGGTCTGTGATCGGGGCTGTCGAGGGGGGCAGGACGACCGGACGGTCGCGCGTGATTGCGGTCGTCGCGGTCGTCGCGGCGGGCGCGGTCGCCGTCACGATCGGGGCCACGCTGCTCCAGACGCGGGGAGAGACCACCTCCGTCCCGGGCGCCGTGACGAAGCCCCGCGCGGGCGCGCCGCCGCTCTGGCTCGACTTCGGCGTCCGCGACGACGCGCAGGCGCGCGCGCTCGCGGGAGCGCAGGCGCTCTACACGAAGGGGCAGCGTGCGCAGGCGGGCGCCGTGTTCGCGCGCTACCACTCGCTCGAGGCGCAGATCGGCGCCGCCTTCTCGAGCTGGCCGAAGGGAACGCTCGACGATCTGAAGAGTCTCGTGGCGGCGTATCCCGGCAGCTCGCTCGCGCTCCTGCACTACGGCTGGGCGCTGTACTGGTCCGGCCGCAACGCCGACGCGATCGCGGCGTGGCAGCGCGCCGCAGCCGCCGAGCCCGACTCTCCGGCTGCGGTCGACGCGCAGACGGCGCTCCATCCGACGATGGCGCTGGGGCTGCCGTTCATCGTCGCGTCGGTCACGCCGCCCGCCGCCGTGGCGAAGCTGCCGGCCGCCGCCGAGCTGCAGGCGCTCGCGCTTGCGGCGGCGAAGCCGGATGCGAACGCGAAGCTCCTGTACGGCATCGCGCTCTGGAATCTCCGCCGTCCCGTGTCGGCCGAGCGCCAGTTCCAGGCGGCGGCCGCGCTCGCGCCGCACGACCCGACGGTGCTGACCGCCGCCGCCGTCGGCAGGTTCATGAAGAGCAACCCGGTGCGGGCGTTCTCGCAGCTCGGGCCGCTCACCGGCACGTTCCCGCGCGCAGCCGTCGTGCGCTTCCATCTCGGCCTGCTGCTGATCTGGACCGGCCAGGTGAAGAAGGGCGAGAAGCAGCTCCGTCTGGCGATTGCGGATGGCCCGCAGACGGTCTACGGGAAGCAGGCGAGGTTGTTGCTTACCCGCTTCGCCCACAATGGGACCAAGTGAGGAGAATGATGAGCCGAACGGCCTATGGCGGCACGTCCGGTTCGCATGGCACAGTGCGGCATCTTCGGAGGTCGTCCGTATCAACTAGAGTGCCGCACCGGTCAGCGTCCGTCGGGCAGGGGGGAACCACGTGAGCGCAGGAGTTGAAGGACGGGCTGTCCGCGAAGTCGCAGACATCCTGGAGACGGACGAGGCACGGAACCTGCTGGAGACGGCGCAGGCCTCCGGCTCCGTGAGCACCGACGAGATCGCGCTCGCGCTCGACGAGCTCGACCTCGACGCGACGCAGATCGACGACGTCTATCGCGCGCTCGAGGACCTGCAGATCGACGTCGTCGCCGTGGCCGAGCCGGAAGAGGAGAAGGAAGTCGTCGTTCCCGAGGCGCGCGAGATCTCCACCGACTCGCTGCAGCTCTTCCTCAAGGACATCGGCAAGGTCGACCTGCTCACTGCGGCGCAGGAGGTCGAGCTCGCGAAGCGGATCGAGCGCGGCGACCATCGCGCGAAGCAGGAGATGGTCGAGGCGAACCTCCGGCTCGTCGTCTCGATCGCGAAGCGCTACCGCAACCAGGGCCTCCCGTTCCTCGATCTCATCCAGGAAGGGACGATCGGCCTCGTGCGCGCCGCCGAGAAGTTCGACTACCGCAAGGGCTTCAAGTTCTCGACGTACGCGACCTGGTGGATCCGCCAGGCGGTTGCGCGCGCGCTCGCCGACAAGGCGCGCACAATCCGGATGCCGGTGCACGTGGTCGAGAAGCTGAACAAGATCGTCCGGTCCGAGCGCAAGCTGCGCGCCGAGCTGTGCCGCGAGCCGACGCCGGAGGAGGTTGCCCGCGACCTCGACCTGCCAGTGGACGAGGTCGAGCAGATCATGCGCAGCGCGCAGACGCCGGTCTCGCTCGAGAAGCCCGTCGGCGACGAGGAGGAGTCCGAGTTCGGCCACTTCCTCACGGACGAGAATGTGCCGCTGCCGGACGAAGCCGCCGAGGTGGCGATGCGCAAGGAGACGCTGCGCAAGATCCTCTCGACGCTCTCGCACCGCGAGCGCCGCGTGCTCGAGCTCCGCTACGGGCTCGACGGCGAGCATCCGCGCACGCTCGACGAGGTCGGTCGCACGTTCAACGTCACGCGCGAGCGGATCCGCCAGATCGAGAACCAGTCGCTGAAGAAGCTCCGCGCTCTCGCCGACTCGCACTCGCTCAAAGACGTCGCCTAGCAAGGCGAGTCCGCGGTAGGCGTGGCTACTCGAGCCACGTCCAGGTGCCTGGCACCGAGACGTGGCCGTTCAGGCGATGCGGCGACCAGCCAGCTCGGCATGATTCCGCACCGCTCTGCGGGTCGAGCCGTGATGCTGTTCCGTTGAGCCACGTCCAGGTGCCTGGCACCGGGACGTGGCTGTTCGAGTCGGACGCCGTGCGGCTACGCCGCTCTCCGCCGCTGCGTTCCGAACGCGGCCAGGGCGGCGCGGATACCTGCGGCGTCGAGACCATGTGCAGCGCGGTGCTCGGCCGGCGTGCCGTAGCGGCGGAGCTCCGGGCTCTCGACGCCGAGCGCGAGCAGCCGGTGCGGGCGGTCGACGAGCGCCCGCGCGACGTCGGCTGACGAGGTGCCTGCGAGATACGGCTCGACGAGGATCGACGTCGGTGCCGTGGAGGACGTTGCGCAGCGCGGCACGGGGAAACGGGCGGATCGTCGAGAGATACGCGACCGTGGCGTCCAGCTCCCACGTGGCGGCAAGCGTCTCGTCGAGGATCGGCCCGACTGCGACGACGAGCGGCGCCCCGTCGCTGCCGTGGCGCAGCACCGTCAGACCGTCGCCATGCACCGGCTCGGCGTTCGACTCGAGCGTGAGCCGGATGTAGACGCGTCCGTCGCCGCCGAGGGCGCGGCGGAACGCTGCCTCCAGCTCGTCGGCGTGGCCGGGAATCTCGATCGTCCAGCCGGGGAGCGCGGCGAGCAGCGCGACGTCCTCCGGCGCCTGGTGCGTCCGTCCCGACGACGAACCGTCGTACGACGCGCCGGTGCTGACGAGCACCGCGCCGAGATCTTGATGGCCCAGGTCGAGCTTGATCTGCTCGTACGGGCGCTCGACGAGGAACGGCGCGTACGAGTGCGCGACCGGGCGCATGCCCTCGAGTGCGAGGCCGGCTGCGACGCCGATCATCAGCTGCTCGCGGATGCCGACGTTGAACAGGCGCGGATGCCGCGGCATCTCGGCGACGCCGATGTCGGCGAACACCATGGCGACGCGCGGATCGTCCTCGAGCGCGCCGGCCGCGAGCCGGTAGAAGCGGTCGCGCATCGTCGTCATCGCCGCGGGTGTCACCTCAACACCTCCGCCACGACGACGTGCGGTGCCACGCTCGTGCGCGCGCGGAACGCACGCTCGAGCGCGTCGTGGTCGCGCCCGTCCGCGCGCACGCTCGTCCAGCCCTCCAGCTCGAAGCGCCGCTCGACGCCGCCGGGCCAGCCGTGCGTCGCGCTGTGGTTGTCGACGACGACTGCGGTGAGCGATGCGAGTCCGATGCGGCCCGCCCATTGCACCGCCTCCCAGTTGCTGCCCTCGTCCAGCTCACCGTCGCCGACGAGGCAGTAGACCCGTCGTCCCGTCAGCGCTGCGCCGACCGCGATCGGCAGCCCGTGCCCGAGCGAGCCGCTGGAGATGTCGACGCCGGGGACGAGCACCCGGTCGGGGTGGTGGCCGAGCGGCGAATCGAAGCCGCCGAAGCCGGCCAGGTCGTCCACCGGCAGGATCCCCTTCGCCGCAAGCACGGCGTAGTAGGCCGTCGGCCCGTGGCCCTTGGAAAGCAGGAAGCGGTCGTCCGGCTCGAGCACGCGGTCGTACAGCACCCAGAGCACGTCGAGCGTCGAGAGCGAGCTCCAGTCGTGCTTCTCATCACCCGTCAGCCGCGTCAGCAGGTCAGGGAGATCCTCGTATCGGTAGGTCGTCATCGTCGCCATGCATACACCGTAGAACTTCAATTAATGTTTAAGTCAAGTGCCGCTCAACCTGACCATCGGCGAGCTGTCCGCCCGCTCCGGCGTGTCGGCCTCGGCATTGCGGTTCTACGAGCGGCAGGGCCTGATCGCGGCGTCCCGCACCGACGGCAACCAGCGCCGCTACCACGGCACGGAGCTGCGGAAGATCGCGCTCGTCCGGGCGGGCAGCGCCGCCGGCATTCCGCTGGAGCGGATCCGCCGGGCGCTCGAGACGCTGCCGCCCGACCGGGCGCCGACGAAGCGCGACTGGGAGCGGCTGTCGCGCAGCTGGGCCAAGGAGCTGGACGAGAGGATCGCGACGCTGCAGTCGATCCGCGGCCGCCTGACCACGTGCATCGGCTGCGGCTGCCTCTCCTTGAAGACGTGCGGCCTGCTCAACCCCGGGGACGAGGCCGCCACTCTCGGCGGCGGGGCGCACTACTTGCATAGAGTCTCGCCCCGTGGATGAGACCTGGCAGAAGGAGCTTGCGGAGTTCATCGCCATCCCGAGTGTGAGCGCGGACCCCGCGCACCGCGAGGACGTGAAGCGCGCGGGCGAGTGGGTCTGCAACTTCATCCGGCGGATCGGCGGAACCGCGGAGCTGACGCCGTTCGGCGAGAAGGAGCTGGCGCTCGGCGAGATCCGCGCGTCGCACGACGCGGACTCGGCGCCGACGGTGCTCTGCTACGGGCACTTCGACGTGCAGCCGCCGGCGCCGCTCGACCTGTGGGAGTCCGACCCGTACGAGTTGACCATCCGTGACGAATGGGCGTACGCGCGCGGGATCACCGACGACAAGGGCCAGGTCTGGATCCTGCTCAAGGCGGCGCAGCGGCTGGTCGAGGCGAACGCGCTGCCGGTGAACCTGCGCTTCGCGTGCGACGGGGAGGAGGAGATCGGCGGTCACACGATCGTGGACTACCTCGCCGTCGACGATCGCGGCGCCGACGCGGCGATCATCTTCGACGGCGGCATGCTGGGGATGGATGTGCCGGTGGTCGACCTCGCGACGCGCGGGCTGATCGCCTTCGACGTGAAGGTGAGCACCGGCGAACGCGACCTCCACTCGGGGATGTACGGCGGCGCCGCGCTCAACGCCATCCACGTGCTCATGGGCTGCTTCGACGCCGTGCTCGCCGGCCCGGACGGGCGGCTGCCGGAGCCGCTGCGGCAGGGAATCGTGCCGCCGACCGCGGAGGAGCTGGCGGAGTGGGCGACGCTCAACCCCGGCGCGGCCGAGCTGGCCGCGCAGGGCGCGCAGCCCCTCGATGCGAAGGCCGCGGAGGAGTTCTACGTGCGCACGTGGGCGGAGCCGTCGGCGGACGTGAACGGGATTCTCGGCGGCAAGCCGGGGATGCGGAACACGACGCTGTCCGTGCACGCGTCCGGCGAGTTCACCATTCGCCTCGCGCCGGGACAGGACGTCGCCACCATCGGCACCGCGGCGGAGCAGCTCGTGCGCGCAGCCGCGCCGACGGGCGCGGAGCTCGACATCCGCTGGGAGGGCGCCGCGCCGGGTCTCGTGAATCCGGACGCGCCGGCGGTTCGCCTGGCGCTCGATGCGTTCGAGCAGGCGATCGGGATCCGCCCGCTGCTCACCCGTTCCGGCGGGACGCTGCCGATCATGCCCGCGCTCGCCGACAAGGGCATCGCGACGATTCTCACCGGGTTCGGGCTGCCCGAATCGAACGTCCACTCGCCGAACGAGAAGTTCCTCGTCCGCTACTTCGCCGAGGGCATCGACACGGCGGCCGCGCTCTATACGGCGCTCGGCGCACTGCCGCGGTAGGCATTCGCCGCCGACGCGGCGAATACGATGAGCGTGCCGCCAGTGGAACAGAGTGAAGATCAGCTGCGCGCCGCGTGGGCGGCGATCGCGGACCGAGACCGTCGCGGAGACGAGCTGCTCCGCCGCAGGCTCCAGGAAATGGAGGAGCGGTTGTCGCGCCTCGACGTCGGCGAGCGCGAGCTGGCGGTGCGCGCGAACGATCTCGACCGGCGCGAGCGGGAGACCTCCGAAGAGCGGCGCTCGCTCCGCGACCGGCTCGACGAGGTGGCGCGCCGCGAGAACGCGCTCGACGAGCGGGAGCGGCGCGCCGAGTCGATCGTCGGCCGGGAAAGCGCACTCGTCGAGCGCGAGGTCGAGCTGACGGAGCTCGGCGCGCAGCTCGACCAGCGCATGGAGCTCGTCCTGCTCACCGAGTCGAGCCTCGCCGCGCGCGAGCCGGTAGCCGCCGCCGCGGAACGACGGATGCGCGAGCTGGACCGGCGCAGCGCCGACCTCGACCGGCGCGAAGAGGGCTCCGCGCAGGCGGAGCAGCGGCTGGCGCTGCGGGTGGCTGAGCTGGAGCAGCGGGAGGCAGACGTGTCGCGGCGTGCCGGCGAGCTGGCCTCGGAGTCGGAGCGGCTGGCGCCGCGGCTCGCGGAGGTGGAGCGGCGGGAAGCGGTGCTCGCGCAGTCGCAGTCGGAGTCTGCGCAGCGCGAGGAGCATCTGGCGCGGGTCAGCGTCTCGCTCGGCCGCCGGGCCGGGAAGCTCGCCACCGACGAGACGCGGCTCGCGCACCGGGAGCGGGCGGCGCGTGAGCTCGAGGACCGGGCGGCCGCGGTCGAGCGGCGCGCGGTCGCGGCCGAGCGGCGCGCAGGCGAGCTGACGGCGCTCGGTGCGGAGCTGGAAGAGCGCGGCGGCTGGGTCGTGGCCGCCGAGGAGGCGCTGCGCGAGCGCGAGCGGCGCGTCGCGGACGGCGACGCGCGCATCGCCGCGACGGAGGAACGACTTCGCAGGGCGACGGAGGACGTGGCCGACCGCGAGACGGCGGCCGAGGAGCGGGAGCAGCGGCTGCTGGAAGCGGAGGAGGAGCAGGTGCGCCGGAAGCTCGACGCGCCGCCGCCGACCTAACGGAGAAGCCGCTTCTCTGTCGCGAGGTGCGGTGCCCACTCGAGGCGGTCCGCGCCGGCGAAGCTCAGGTACGCCTGGAGGGCCTCGCGCATCGCGTCGACGAACCCGTCGGCGCGGCGCGGCGCGAAGTCGTCCTCCCACCAGACGTCGAGCACCTCCACGCGGGCTCGGTGCCGGTCGATCCGCGGTTCGATCCGGCCGACGAAGCGGTCGCCGAAGACGATGGGGAGGACGTAATAGCCCCACCGGCGCTTTGCCGGCTTGAAGAAGCCCTCCCACACGTAGTCGAAGTCGAACAGGCCCGCGAGGAGGGCGGTATCCCACAGCAGCGAGTCGAACGGGGCGATGAACGCGACGGACGGCGTCGGCTCCGGCGGCGCCTCGAGCAGCGCGACCTCCTCGTGGAGCACAAAACGCTTGCCGCGCATGCCCTCGACCTCGACGGGCACGAGCGCGCCGAGCTCGACCAGCTCCGTGTGGAGCTGCTTTCGCTCCGGCGGATTGGCGATGCGGGCGAACGTGCCGCCGGCGCCGCCCGCGCCGAGCAGGCCGTGGGCGCGGTGCCGGGACAGGAGCTTGTGCTTTTGTTTTTCTCGCTCCGGCACCTCCTGCGCGAGCAGCTCGGCCGGAAGGAGCCGTTCGATGAGGTCGTAGTACCGGGTCTTGCCCTCGCGCCGCGCGAGACCGATCACGCCGGCGACGGTGTATGCCTCGAGCACGGAGCGGACGGCGTTCTCCGGCATCCCGAACCAGTTCTTCGTCGCGCCGGCCTCGCGCTCGAAGTCGTGCGACGACAACGGGCCTTCCGCGCGGATCCGTTCGAGCACCTTCTCGGCCACCGCGGCGTTCTCGGCGAGAGCCGCGGCGTGGAACCGGGGCCCCTTGCGGCCCATGACGTGACGGAACCAGGCGAACTCGCTCGCCGGGACGAACGACAGCGCCTTGTTCGTCGCCTCGAAGATCTCGCGGCGTTCATAGAGCTCGTCGCACCAGGCGGGCTCGTAGCCGGCGACGCGCGCGTGCAGCACGAGGTCGTGGTTCCGGCCGGCGACCGCGATCGGGTCGAACTGGATCGACCCGAACGTGCGAAAGACCTGCAGCACGGCTTCGGCTCCTCCCGCAAGAGACCGCGCAGGCGCGAGGAAGTGGCGCGCAACGAGAAAGCGGCGCGCCGTTTCCGCGCTGACTTTCAACTCGTCGCCTACGCGACGTCGGCGTGCACGTGCTCGCAGTCGAGCCAGGCGTGCCCGTACTTGCTCATCGCCGTGATGATCGGCAGCAGCGCGACGCCCTTCGACGTCAGCTCGTACTCGACGCGCGGCGGCGACTCCGGATAGCTCCGCCGCTCCAGGATCCCCTCGGTCTCGAGCGCGCGCAGCCGCTCGGCCAGGGTGCGCGGGCTGATGCCGCTGCACGAGTGCTCCAGCTGCGAGAACCGGCGCGGCCCCTCCGACAGGTCGTGGACGAGCAGGGCCGTCCACTTCGCGCCGATAATCTCCGCGCAGGCGGCCACGCCGCACGTCGCGGATTCGTGCACCGGGTTCATCGTCCGGGCCGCCATGACCCGAATTGTAACGACCTCTACGCGGCGCGGAACGGACCCGGGCAGGCGTCGATCTTCGGGATGGAGAAACGGGCGATCGTCCCGAATCCCTCCGCCGGCTTGCACGCCTGGGCCACGCCGGCGTCGCAGGCGACGGAGAGGAAGATGAACGCGTCCTCGATCGAGAAGCCGTGCTCGTCGACGAGCATCCGCGCCGCCTCCTCCGACACGAGCTGGAGCGCGTCCGCGTAGTCGTACGCGGTGGCGTGGGGGAGCCAGCGGTCGGCCAGCTCGGTCACCGGCCACGTCGCCTGCTTGCCCTTCAGCAGGTCGAAGCGGACGTCGACCTCGCCGGCGATCTCGACGCCGGTGAAGCAGATCTCGCCGTCGCCCATGGACGCGTGCATGTCGCCGACGGCGAACATGCCGCCCGGCTGCCGCACCGGGAAGTAGATCGTCGCGCCCTTGCCGTGGAAGTGATCGTCGAGGTTGCCGCCGTGCCGGCCCGCGAGCCCGTTCGACAGCTTCTGTCCGTCCGTGGCGACGCCGACGACGCCGACCATCGGCATCGCCGGGAACGAGATCCGCTCGTTCTGCCGGATCATCCCGTCCTTCACCTCGAACATCCGCGTCAGCGGCGTCTGCACCTGGTCGATCAGCTGCCCGAAGCCGGGGATCAGCGTCGCCACGCCCCATTCGATCGGCCGCACGTCGAGGATCTCCACCACGAGCGAATCGCCGGGCTCGGCTCCCTTCACCGCCACCGGGCCGGTGGCGCCGTTGATGCGCGACATGTCGATGTCGGTGACGAGGTCGTCCTCGCTGCGGATCTGCCCGGTGAAGCAGTCGTTCGTCTCGAACGTCACCGTCTCACCGGGCTCGACCTCCAGCACCGGGACGAGGTCGGGCCCGAAGGCCCAGATCACCTGCTCCTTGGAGATGCGATGCGTCATGTCAGTCCCACGGCGGCGGATTGTGCACCCAGCGGCCGCCGAGCATCGTCGCCACCACCTGCACCTCGGGCAGCTCCGCCGGGCTCGCACGCGAACGGATCGCGGTCGAGCACGACCAGATCTGCGAGCGCGGCCGGGGATCAGCGTCCCGCGCGTCGCGCTCGTCGTGCGAGAGCCAGGCCGGGCGCGACGCAGGTCGCGTGCAGCGCCTGCTCGAGCGGTGAGCGCCTGCTCCGGCCGCCAGCGGGCCGCTCGTCGGCGTCCGCAGCACGCCCGCGACGACGCCGGCCCACGGGTCGAGCTCCTCGATCGGCGCGTCGGAGCCGTTGGCGACGACGCGCGCCGGAGTCGAGCAGCGAGCGGAAGGCGTACGTGCCGTCCAGGCGGTCCGGCCCAGAAGCGCTCCGCGAGGTCGCGGTCCGACGGCGCGTGCGTGAACTGGCCGAGACGGCGACGCCGAGCTCGCGCGAAGCGCGGCATGTCCTCCGGCGCGAGGCACTGTGCGTGCTCGATCCGCTGGCGCAGCCCGCGCGGCTCCCAGACGTCGCGCGTCCGCTCGAACGCGTCGAGCGCCTCGCGGTTCGCGCGGTCGCCGATCGCGTGCACGCCGACCGGCCAGCCCGCCTCGGCGCCGGCGCGGACGATCTCCGCGAGCTCCTCGCCGCTCGTGATGACGCACGCCGCTGCCGTCGAGCATCCACGCCGTCCGCGAGCCGAGCGTTCCGTCCATGAACGACCTTCAGGTAGCCGATCGCGCAGCAGCGGCGAGCCGATGCCGCTGCGCAGCGACGAGCGACGCGCAGCTCCGGCAGCTGCTCGTGCGGGACGGACTGCCAGACGCGGAGCGAGAGCGCGCCGAGCTCGCTCGAGCCGCTGCCAGAGGCCCGCCGCGCCGAGCCAGCCGTCCTTGTCGTGGACGCAGGTGACGCCGCGCGCGTTCGCGACTCGCACGCCGGCGCGCATCGCCTCGACGTACTCGTCGTCGGGAGATCGAGGTAGCGCTGCCTTGAACCGCCACGCCGACTCCTCGCGCAGCACGCCGGTCGGCTCGCCGCGCGCGTCGCGCTCGACCACGCCGCCGTGACCTCGAGGTCGCCGCCGGCGAGCGCGAGCGCTGCGGAGTTGAGCCAGAGCGAGTGATAGTCCTTCGCGATCAGCGCCGCCGGGCGGGAGCCGGTGACCGCGTCGAGATCCTGCCGCGTCGGCTCGCGCGCCGTCCGGCCAGTCTCCGCCGCGCCAGCCGTAGCCGCGCAGCCACCGTCCCGCCGGCAGCGCCGCCTCGGCCGCGCGGATCCGCTCGAGCGCCTCGTCGAGCGAGCCGCAGCCGTCGAGCTGCACCTCGTGCTGCGCGACCGCCCACGTGGGGAAGTGGACGTGCGAGTCGGTGAAGCCGGGGACGACGCAGCGTCCGCCCAGGTCGACCGTCTCGGGGCTGGCGAGCGCCCTCTCGTGCACGCCGACGCCGCCGGCGATCGCGGTCGCCCGCGATCGCGAGCGCGCCGCGCGGTGGCAGCGACGGTTCAAGCGTGCGCACGACGCCGTTCTGGAGGATCATCGTGTCGAGCGTACTCAGAGAGGAGCCACCGTGTTCGACCATGTCGGTCTCAACGTGAAGGACTATCCCGCGAGCCGCGCGTTCTACGAAGCGGCGCTCGCACCGCTCGGCTACAAGGTCGTGATGGCCTTCGACGAGCACAACGCCGTCGGTCTCGGCACCGCCGACAAGCCGGAGTTCTGGGTCGCGCAGCGGGAGCCGTACGGCACCGGTACGCACGTCGCGTTCACCTGTAGCGACCGTGCCACCGTCGACGCGTTCTACGCGGCCGCCGTCGCCGCGGGCGGCACGGACAACGGCGCGCCGGCCGTCCGCGAGCACTACCACCCGACGTACTACGGCGCCTTCGTCCACGACCCCGACGGGAACAACGTCGAGGCCGTCTGTCACGCACCCGCCTGATGGGTCAGCGCACGACGCCGCCGTTCCGCGCCGATCACGTCGGCAGCCTGCTCCGCCCGCCGGACCTGCTCGCGGCGCGCGACGACTTCGCCGCGGGCCGGATCGACGCGGCCGAGCTGCGTGCCGTCGAGGACGCGGCCATCCGCGACGCCATCCGTCTGCAGGAGGAGGTCGGGCTGCAGGCCGCGACCGACGGCGAGTTCCGCCGCGCGCTCCTGGCACATGGACTTCATCTACCAGCTCGACGGCATCACCAAGGACATCGGGAACCTGAGCGTCCCGTTCCACAACGAGCACGGCGACATCGAGTTGACGCCGGCGGCGCTGCACGTGGCCGGCAAGCTCGGCGTCTCCAAGACGATCTTCGGCGACGACTTCACCTTCGCTGCAGGAGACGGTGACGACGGCGACGCCGAAGCTGACCATCCCGTCGCCGAGCATGGTCCACTACCGCGGCGGGCGCGCGGCGATCGATCCGAGCCGTCTATCCCGAGCTCGGCGCGTTCTGGGCCGACCTGACCGTCGCCGTACGCGCGAGGAGGTACGGCGGCTCGGCGAGCTCGGCTGCACGTACCTGCAGTTCGACGACACGAGCCTCGCGTATCTGAACGATCCGCACCAGCGCGAGTACATCGCGTCGCTCGGCGGCGATCCCGACCGCCAGCACGTCGAGTACATCCACCACATCAACGAGGCGCTCGCCGCCCGGCCCGACGGCATGACCGTGACCACGCACATGTGCCGCGGCAACTTCCACTCCTCCTGGGTCGCCGAGGGCGGCTACGACTTCGTCGCCGAGGCGCTGTTCAACGAGCTCGAGGTCGACGGCTTCTTCATGGAATGGGACGACGAGCGCTCCGGCGGCTTCGAGCCGCTGCGCTTCGTGCCCAAGGGCAAGCTCGTCGTGCTCGGCCTCGTGACCACGAAGCGCGGCGAGCTCGAGACGAAGGACGAGCTGAAGCGGCGCATCGAGGAGGCGTCGGCCTTCGTCGACGTCGACCAGCTGTGCCTGTCGCCGCAGTGCGGCTTCTCCTCGACGGTCGAGGGCAACGCCCTGAGCATCGACGAGGAGGTCGCGAAGCTCCGCCTGGTGGTGGAGACGGCGCAGGAGGTCTGGGGCTGACGCGCACGTAGAATCCTCTCGTGGCCTGGGAGCAGCTGACCGCCGAGCAGCGCGAGCTGCGCGACCTCGTGCGGACGCTCGCGCGCGAGCGGATCGCGCCGCGTGCGGCAGAGATCGACGCGTCGCACGAGTTTCCCTGGGACGTCGTCGAGCTCTTCCGCGAGAACGACATGTTCGGGCTCTTGCACGACGAGCGGTACGGCGGCACCGGCACGGGCACGCTGCTCGCGCTGGTCGCGATCGAGGAGGTGGCGAAGGTCTGCGCCACGAGCGCGCTGATCCTCGCCGTGCAGGAGCTGGGCTCGCTCGGGCTGAAGCTGGCCGGGACGGACGAGCAGCAGCAGCGCTAGCCTGCCGCGGCTCGCGTCCGGCGAGTGGCTGGCCGCGTACGCGCTGACGGAGTCGGGCTCGGGCTCGGACTCGGCGGCGATGCGCACGACGGCGCGGCGCGACGGCGACGAGTACGTGCTCGAACGGCTCGAAGCGGTTCATCACGAACGCCGGCGTCGCGAGCCTGTACACGGTGTTCGCGAAGACCGATCCGGACGCGGGCCACGCCGGCATCTCGGCGTTCGTGGTCGAGGCGGACGCGCCGGGCTTCGAGGTGGCGCGGCTCGAGCCGAAGATGGGGATCAGCGGCTCGACCACGGGCGAGCTCGTCTTCGACGGACTGCCGCATCCCGGCCGGCAACCTGCTCGGCGCGGAGGGCGAGGGGTTCCGGATCGCGATGCGGATCCTCGACCGCTCGCGGCCCGGGGTGGCGGCGCAGGCGCTCGGGATCGCGCAGGGCGCGACCGACTACGCGCTCGAGTACGCGAAGACGCGCGAGACGATGGGCAAGCCGATCGCCGCAGCACCAGCTGATCCAGGCGAAGCTCGCCGACATGGAGACGGAGTGCGAGGCGGCGCGCGGGCTGCTCTACCGCTTCGGCCAGATGGTCGACGCCGGCGTCGACGGGCCGGAGCTGACGAAGGCCTCGGCGATGGCGAAGCTCAAGTGCGGCGACGTCGCGATGGCGGTGACGACCGACGCCGTGCAGATCCTCGGCGGCTACGGCTACATCAAGGAGTACCCGGTCGAGCGCTTCATGCGCGACGCGAAGATCACGCAGATCTACGAAGGCACGCAGGAGATCCAGCGGCTCGTGATCGCGCGCGAGATGCTGCGCGAGAGCCGGTCGCTCGCACACGTCACCTAGAGGAGCAGCCGCAGATGAAGCTGGAAGGGATCCATCACGTCACCTGCATCACCGGCGACGCGCCGCAGAACGTCGAGTTCTACACCGGCGTGCTGGGGCTGCGGCTCGTGAAGAAGTCCGTCAACCAGGACGATCCGACCGTGTACCACCTCTTCTACGCGGACGAGAAGGGCGACGCCGGGTCGGACATCACGTTCTTCGAGTACCCGGGCGCCGCGCCGGCCGCGCGGGCGACGGGATGGTGCACACCGTCGTCTGGCGCGTCGGCTCGTCGGAGGCGCTCGACTTCTGGGCGGCGCGAGCCGACGGCGATCGCGACGGCGACGTCGTCCGCTTCGCCGATCCGGAAGGGCTGCAGCACGAGCTCGTCGTCGCGTCACGTTCCCGACGAGCCGCTCGTCGCCGACCATCCGGAGATCCCGCGCGAGCTCGCGCTGCAGGGCTTCGAGGGCGTGCGCGCGTATTCGCCGTCGACCCGGAGACGCGGCACTGCGCCGTTCCTGGAGCAGCTCGGCTTCGAGGCGCGAGGCGAGTCGGCGTGGGAGACGCGCGGCGACCGCCGCGGCGGCTGGATCGCCTACGACGAGCGCGCCGGCCGAGCACGGCGTCCCCGGCGCGGGCACCGTCCATCACGTCGCGTGGGCGTCGCCGATGGAGGACGAGGAGGCGTGGCGGCAGCGCGTCGCCGAGGCGGGCGGGCAGCCGACGCCGATCATCGACCGCTTCTGGTTCCACTCGATCTACTTCCGCGAGCCGAGCGGCGTCCTGTTCGAGATCGCCACGCTCGGGCCCGGCTTCGGGACCGACGAGGAGATGGAGCATCTGGGCGAGAAGCTGATCCTGCCGCCCGACTTCGAGCACCTGCGCGCGCAGGTCGAGCCGCTGCTGACGCCGCTGCCGGATCCGCGGGAGAGCTGGACGCGCACGTGAGCCTCGTCGCTCTGGAGCGCCCCGCCGCGGGCGAGCCGGAGGGCGCCCTCGTCCTGCTGCACGGCCGCGGCGCCGACGAGCACGACCTCTTCCCGCTGCTCGATGCGCTCGACCCGCAGCAGCGGCTGCACGGCTACACACCGCGTGCGCCGCTCGCGCTTCCGCCCGGAGGCGCGCACTGGTACATCGTGCCGCGCGTCGGCTATCCGGATCACGACACGTTCCACGCGAGCTACGAGCTGCTGTCGGACTGGCTCGACGCGTTGCCGTTCCCGGCGGAGGAGATCGTGCTCGGCGGCTTCTCGCAGGGCGCGGTGATGGCGTACGCGCTCGGCCTCGGCGCGGGCCGGCCGCGCACGCGAGCGCTGCTCGCGCTCAGCGGCTTCATCCCGACGGTCGACGGCTGGGAGCTGGATCTGGAGTCGTCGTTCCCGCCGATCGCGATCGCGCACGGCACCTACGACCCGGTGATCTCCGTCGAGTTCGCGCGGCAGGCGCGCACCACGCTGGAGCAGGCGGGAGCGGACGTGTTCTACCGCGAGTCGCCGATGGAGCACTCGATCGATCCGCGCGTCGTGGCGGAGCTGCGCGAGCTCGTCTCGCCCGCGCTGCGCTGACGTTCCCGCAGGCCGGGGCCAGGCCCGAATACGTGGGTGTGACGACTCCGTCACGACCGATCGGGCTGATTTGCAGGACTTCGCTCCCGGCCGTGACGGAGTGGCGAGCAAGTCGGCACGGGGCCTGGCCCCGGCCTTCGGCTCAGCCGCCCGGGTGCGGCAGCGACGAGGTGTCGACCACCTCGAAGTCGGAGCCGGTGATGCGGCCGAGCGTGTGCAGGTCGTCGTTCGACCACTTCGGGTTCGGCGCGCCGCTGATGTACCAGCTCGAGCCGTTGTCGGCGAGGATCATCCCGTACGTCTTCAGCGCCTGCAGGACGATGCGCGCCTGCTTCGGAAAGCCGGAGATGTCGACGCTCGCCTTCAGCCGCACGCGCAGTCCCATCGGCGGCAGCGACGGGTCGTTCGAGTTGGACGCGTAGTGCCGGGCCGGATAGACGTACGCCTTGCGCGTACGCTCGGCCGTGAACCGCAGCGCATGGTCGATCACGCCACGGGCGACCTCGTCGTAGCGCGCGAGCCCGGGAAGATCGGCAGCCCCGCCGCGTCGGCTGACGTCCAGCCCGCGGGCCGCAGCGTGTTCGAGCGGAGGTTCCAGATCGCGCCCGAGCCGGCCTTCCAGCCGCCGCCCGTCTTCGGGTACAGCGCGTACAGCTCGTAGAGCTTGCAGGCGCTCTTGTCGACCAGGATCGCGTGGCGGTCGCCGCTCGACGCGCGGCCGCCTTCGATGTGCACCGTCTTCGGGATCGGGTACGGCGCCCTATCTGATTCATCGGCGTAGTCGAAAGAGACGCGCGACGCGCGGCGTCGCCTTCGACACGACGTCGAACGGGATGCCGATCGGTCCGCCGTCCCAGAGACCGGAGCCGAAGTCGGGATGGAGGCCGGTGGACAGTCCGATGGACGCGATCATCTGCGCCGAGTTCGCCGCCACCGGAAGCGAGTCGACGCGCTGGTTCCACGCGTTGCTCGCCGGGAAGATCGGGCACGCGGGCGCCTGCGGCAGCGGCAGCGCATGTGCGGACGCGCCGCCGACGGCGAGTAGCACGACCGCGAGAGGGAGCAGCCGCCTCATGCGACCGGCTCCGCTTCCGCCGGCAGCGTCACGATCACGGTCGTCCCCTTGCCCTCGCGGCTCTCCAGGTCGATGGTGCCGCCGTGCTGCTCCACGATCGCACGGACGATCACGAGTCCGAGGCCCGTTCCCGGAATCGCCTGACGGGTCGCCGTCGACGCGCGGAAGAAGCTCGAGAACAGCTGGCCCTGCTCGTCGATCGGGATGCCGACGCCGCTGTCTCTCACGGTGAGATACGCGAACGAGCCCTTGCCGACGACGCTGACCGTCACCGCGCCGCCCGCCTCGGTGAACTTGACCGCGTTGGAGATGAGGTTGTCCAGCACCTGCGCCATGCGGTCGGCGTCCGCGCGCACCGCCGGAGCGCCGTCGAGCTCGAGGCGGAGGTCGACCTCCTTGTCGGCCGCCGTGGGGCGCGCCGCCTCGACCGCTGCGGCCGCGATCTCGTCCAGGTCGACGGTTCCGAGCACGAGCTCGAGCCGGTGCGCCTCGATCTGTGCGACGAGCAGGAGGTCCTCGACGAGCCGTTGCAGCCGGTCGGTGCTGCGACGGATCACGTCGAGGTACATGCGCCCGGGGTCGCCGAGGCTCTGCTCCTCGTCTCGCAGCATCTCGAGGAAGCCGGAGATGGAGGTGAGCGGCGTGCGCAGCTCGTGCGAGACGGCCGCGACGAACGCGTCGCGGAGCCGGTCGAGCTCGCGGTCGGCCGTCACCTCGCGGAGCGTCCAGATCCGTCCGTTGAAACGGCCGTCGGCGTCGGTGATCGCTGCGGTGTAGCCGCGGAAGACGCGGCCGCTGCCCGCGAGCTCGAACTCGTCCGCGCTCGACTCCATCGGCTCGGCGGCGATCTCCTTCATGCGGGTGCGGTAGCGCTCGGGTTCCGTCGTGCGGCCGGCGACCGCGAGCAGCCGGTCTGGGATCGTGCCGGTCACCGGGATGCCGAGCTCGATGCTCAGCCGCCGCAGCGGCGCGTTGGAGATGAGCAGGTTGCCGTCCGCGTCGGTGAGGCAGATGCCGTCGAGCGTGGAGTCGATCAGCTCCGATTGGAGCGCAGCCTGCGTCCGGTACGCGCGCTCGCTCTCGCGCATCCGCCGGCCGACGATGCTGGAGGTGACGGCGAAGACGATGAACGCGACGACGCGGATCGCGACGGTGAGCGCGGTCAGCGAGCCGCCCTGCGCATCCATGGCGATGATCCAGAGGCCGAGCGCGGCTGCAGCGGCGCCGAGGCCGGCCGCGGTGCCGAGCTCGTAGCCGATCAGCCCGATCCACGGCGCCAGCCCGATCGCGCCGATCTCGGCCGCGGTGTTCGTCAGCATCATCACCGCCCACGTGCCGAGCAGGCACCCGACGGCAAGGATGACGACCAGTCGACGCTGCGAGGAGACCAGGTGACGCTTGACGGCCAGGACCGATCGCATGGTAGTCAGGTGGCCGAACGACGCCAGAGGCGTCAGCGTCCGAACACGCTGCGCAGCGCGTCGCCGAGCGCGGCCGTCGACGACGGCTTCACGAGGTAGGCGACGCTCTCGGGCGGCGCGAGACCGGCCTCGCGCGGATAGACGCTGAGACACACGACCGGAGGAACCTCGTCGCCGAAGCGGTGCAGGAGGCTGTGGCTCTCCGGGCACGCCGGCTCGAGCAGCACCGCGTCCGCCTGCGGCGGCCGGCCGGACACCGGAGCCTGCACCAGCTCGTAGCCGAGACGCTCGACGGTCAGCTCGAGGAAGCGACGGACCTCGGCGTTCGGCGCGGCCACGATCACGCGCCGTTTCACGCCGCGTCCGCCAGGAACAGGTCGTCGTCCTTCGGCTCTGTCTTCTCGCCGCCGAATCCGAGCACGCGGACGAACACGAAGCACGCCGCCATCAGGCCGAGCAGCAGCGGCGAGCGCAGGAACCGGAGCACGACCACGGCGCCCGGGAGCCGCAGCGCCTTCGCGCCGACGATGTCGGCGGTCTTGGGCCGCCACACGTCCGGCGCCGTGCGGTTGTCGCCCTGTACGACGAAGCCGTGCTGCGCGTCGCCGCCGATAATCCGGTGGATCACCTGCGCGCCCGCCATCGGATCGCCCTTCGGCACGCGGTACGCGATCACCTCGCCGACGTGGTAGTGCGACTGCCGCTCGACGAGGACGAGGTCGCCGGTGTGGTAGCGCGGCAGCATGCTCTTGCCCGAGACGAGCACGTACGCGGCGGGGCCGCCGAGCGACTGCGGGCGGAGGAACATCGCCCAGAAGACGACCGTGGCGACCGCGAGCACGAGACCCGCTGCGTTGAAGAAGCCGGACAGCGTCAGCCGGCGCCGGGACGGTGCCGCGACGGGTGTGGGCTTCATCTCCACCGGCGCAGGCGCCGCGATCGGCGCGAGCACCGGCTTCTCCGCCACGGCGCGCTTCTCGAGCAGAAGCGCCGTCGTCGCGCCGAGCGCGACGAACAAGCCGTATGTCTTCACTGTGGAGCCGAGTGCGCGGCTACTTCTCATAGTTGATCACCAGCTTGGGCCGATCCGCGGAGGTGGCGTTGTTGGAGCTGGCGAAGGTCGTGGTCGCGCTGCCGCTACCCGAGTCGCTGAGGCGCCAGCCGTAGATGCCCGTCGGGCTTTTGATTTGCGTGTCGACGTCGATCGTCACCGGTACAGCTTTCGCCGTGTTGGCCGTCGTCCCGGTCGCGAACGTCGTCGTCGTGCCGCCGTAGGAGAGCGACTGCGCCGTGGTCCAGGTCAGGGTGCTCGACCAGCTCGACTTCACCGGTGTCACCGTGATCGTTCGCCCCGAGGGCTTGGACGTGATGAACAGCGTCAGCGTCGCCGTGTCGGCGCCTCCGGTCGCCGGGATTGCGCAGGTCGAGAGGTCGAAGTAGACAAACGACCAGTCCGCGCTGCCCGAATTCGATCGAACGAGCATCGTCGTGGCGGAGCCGTTGGCGCCGCCGGGCGTCGCCTGGGTCACGTACGTGTCGGTCGTCGACGGCGTGAGCGTGCACGTCGCCTTCGTCAGCGTCTGCGAGCCGGCCCACAGATGCCACGAGCCGACGCTCAGCGTCGCGGCGTACGCGACGCCTGCGCTGATGCCGACGGTGGCGGCGAGCACGACGGCGACGCGGCGGGGCGTGAGACGAAGGCGGCGCACCGGCTTACGCTCCCGTCAGTCCGAAGCTGTAGCCGGCGACGCTGGCGGCCGAGACGGTCGCGCCGAAGCTCGTGATCGTGACGGAGCAGGTCGTGCCGCAGCTGCCGACGGTGGCGGAGCCGCTGCCGAGGGCCGCGTTCGCAGCGCCGACGAGCGTGACCGAGAGCGTCTCGCCGGAGCACGCCGTCGGAATCCCGGCGACGTTCACCTGCGTCACGTTCCCGCTGTTGTCCACGTTGCGTGTGGCTGCGAGGGAGGAGGTGCACTTCGCAACGCTCGCGTTGCCGGCCGACAGCTTGTTCGAGCCGACTGCGAGAGTTGCGGCGGCGGCGCACGCGGTGAACGCGGCTGCCACCGAGAGTGCGAATGCCAGTGCCTTGTTGAGATGCTTCACGTCGTGTCCTCCGTCGTGCGAGGCGGGGCGCCCGCCGCCAGGCGCCCCGCTCGCTTTGTCCGCCGGTACGGAACTTCCGGCGAGTCGTTAGCCGTTGATCGCGACGCTGACGCCCGAGACGGCCGCGGCGGAGACCGAGGAGGCCGGAGTCAGGGTCAGGGTGCCGCCGCCCACAGGGGCGGTGCCGGTCAGCGTTCCGCCGGCGATGGCGTTGTTCGACGAGTCGGTCAGGGTTGCCGAGACGGTCTTGCTGCCGCAGGTCGTCGAGATTCCGGTGACGACCACCGTGGCGACCTTGTAACCCGGGATGGTCGAGTCGTACGCGGTCGTGTACGTGCCGGTCACCGGGGTGGCCTGACACGACGCGACGGCGACGTTGCCGGCGCTCAGGTTGTTGCTGTTGATGCCGAGCGTCGCGGCGAAGCCGTAGACCGCGCCGAAGATCGTGATGGCCAGGACGACGGCGAACAGCGTCCGCTTCCTCGTCAGTGCCTTTGCTGCCTTGATCATGTTCGCTAACTCCTCTGGTCTGAGTTCGTACCGGCCGGACGTTGTTGCCCGGTGACCAGAGAATCGAGGACGCGCCGATGAATCACGTGGTCAGCGCGTATGCGTCCCGTATGACTGAAAAAGCGCTACAGATCGACGGACGGGTAGCGGCCGCGCACCTCGTCCACGTAGGCGGCGAGCCGGTCGGCGAGGGCGGCGTCGGCGATCTCGAGCACGTTCTCGGCGTTCATCTCGCCGGAATGGGAGAGGTTGAAGCTGCCGACGAAGACGCGGTCGTCGGCGACCGTCAGCTTCGCGTGCATGTAGTCGTGGATCGAGCCGGGGTAGTACGGCGTGCTGACCTTGCCGGAGAACGGAGCCCGGGTGAGGGCCGCGCGCAGGAGCGGCTGCTTCCACTCGGCGTTGGTGTTCTCGCTCCACTGCTGGATGACCGCGCGCACCTGCGTCAGGTCGACGACGCCGGCGAGGTCTACCTTGCCGTCGGATGCGACCTGGGCGAGCGTGCCGAGGATCGGGCCGGAGCTGATCACCGGCGACGCGATCCGGATCCGGCGCTTCGCCTCGCCGATCACCTTCGCGATCCGGTGCGCGAGCCGCTCGCCCCGGCCGGGGCAGAACCAGGCGCGCACCTGCCGTCCCTCCGCCGTGACCGGCGCGGTCGCGACCCGGCCGCTGCGCATGACGTTCCGCTTCGTCCACAGCTGGTCGAAGTCGTCGGAGTAGCGGGCCGCGAGCTGCTTCGACTCCAGCGAGACGATCACGTTCTCCTCGCGCGTCCACGAGTCGTGCGTCCAGTTGGTCGAGCCGGTCCAGACCGCCGCGCGGTCGCGGATCACGTACTTGTGGTGCATCAGGTCGGGGACGCCGGGGATCGCGGCGGTCGGGAACGGCAGCCGGTCGACGAGCTGTCGGCTCCGTGCGCGGCGGCGGCGGGACGTTCGCCTTCTTCCCGTGGTCGACGTTGTACGCGAGGCGAATCGCGACGCCGCGCTTCGACGCGGCGACGAGTGCGCCCTCGACGATCTCCCGCAGGTCGTCCGGCAGGTGGAAGTCGTAGATCGCGATCTCGAGCGTCTTCTTGGCGCCGCCGACGAAGTCCGCGAGCGCGTGTGCCGTGCGCTCCGCGGGCTGCGCGCCGTCGGTGAGCGTGTGGACGTCGATCAGGAGGCCTTCGCGCGCATCTCCGCTTTGTACGCGCGCTTCGCCGCCTGGTAGTCGACGAGGGCCTGCGGAGAGTCGACGTCGCCGAGCGTCGGATGCTTCGGGACAAGCGGTTGCGCCACCGCGACGCCGTAGCGCTTCGCGAGCACCGCGCCGAGGCTCTTGATCTTCATCTCGCCGAAGCCGGGGAGCGCCGCGATGCGTGCGCGCAGGTCGTCGCCGTTGCGCGCGTCGGCCCAGAGCCTCCCGGCGTCGCCGCCGTACTCCTCCGCGACCGTCGCGGCGAGCTCATGCACCCGCGTGGCCATCGCGCCAGGGAAGCGGTGGACTGCCGGCTTCTCCCGGAACGCCGCCTCGACCGTGCCCGGATCGGTCGCAGCGATCGTGGTCGGATCGAGCGTGCCGAGCCGCTGCTTCAGCTTCAGCGGTCCGAGGAACGCGGTCGGCACCGTCACCTGCTGGTCGAGCGCGAAGCCGACGAGCAGCGCGAACGGATCCGAAGCGATCAGCGCGTTCGCCTCGTCGTCGTCCGTGAAGTAGAGCCGGTCGGGCGCGGCCATGCCTCGATCCTAACCCCTCGGTACCTGGCACCAGCGAGCCGTTTGGTGCCTGGCACCAGGGAGCCGTTTGGTGCCTGGCACCTGAGAGCCGTTTGGTGCCAGGCACTTCTTCACGACAATGTGTCAGACACCGCGCGGGGGAGTTACGCCGACGCGTACTCGAAGTCGGTCGCGTACGCGCAGTTCCCGGCGAGCTCCCAGCTGAACGGCTCGTCCTCGACGACGAACTCGCCGGCGTACAGCTCGAGACCGACGTGGTCGTAGCCGGGGATGCCGCACGCCACCGGCACGTCCGTCTCCACCGGCTGCGTCGCCCGCAGCGAGATCGACGTGCCGACACGGAGCACGTAGCCCTTCCCCTCGGGAACGAGCTCGATCCGGCTGCTGCGCACGCCGAGCTCGTGCCGCGGCTTGCGCACCCACGGCAGCCGCGAGACGTGCGGCCCGCCCAGCTCGCCGAGGAAGACCTGCGCGAGCGCCTCGTGCTGCTGCTCGTCCGCGCGCTCGTCGACGTGCAGCACCACGCTCCACGGCGACCCCGGCTCGTCGTCGTCGTAGCTGACCACGAGCACGGTCACGAGCCCGCCCACGTCGACCTCGCCGACCAGCCCCTCGTCGATCCGCCACGAGAGGACGCCGAAGCAGACGCCGTACGTCGAACGGCCGCCGGGCACTCCGCCGATCATCCGGCACGGGCAGATCGCCTCGCAGTTGCACGACTCGAAATACGCGCCGCGGACGCGGTAGCTCATCCCCGCGGAGCTTACGCTGCCCCGCGGGAGATACCCTCCGTTCGTGGAGCCGCTGGCCGTTTTCAGCCCGGTGACGCGGGCCTGGTTCGAGCGCACGTTCGACGCGCCGACGCCCGCGCAGGAGAAGGGCTGGCCCGTGATCGCCTCGGGCGCGAACACGCTGATCCAGGCGCCGACCGGCTCCGGCAAGACGCTCGCCGCGTTCCTCTACGCGATCGACCGGCTGACACCCTCGCCCGGCGCCGGACTGCGCGTGCTCTACGTCTCGCCGCTGAAGGCGCTCAACTACGACGTCGAGCGCAACCTGCGCGGGCCGCTCGCCGGGCTCCAGTCGCAGCTGCGCGTCGCGGTCCGCACCGGCGACACGCCGCAGAAGGAGCGCGCGGCGATGCTGCGCAACCCGCCCGACATCCTGATCACGACTCCGGAGTCGCTGTTCCTGCTGCTGACGTCGCAGGCGCAGGCCATCCTCCGCACGGTCGACACGCTGATCCTCGACGAGGTGCACGCGGTCGCCGGCACGAAGCGCGGCGCGCATCTCGCGCTCTCGGTCGAGCGCCTGCAGCACCTGCTCGGCGACCGCCCGCTCCAGCGCATCGGCCTCTCCGCGACCCAGCGTCCGCTCGAGGAGATCGGCCGCTTCGTGTCCGGAGGGCGCCCGATCGAGCTCGTCGACGCGGGCGTCGCGAAGCAGCTCGACCTCGAGGTCGTCGTCCCGGTCGAGGACATGCGCGAGCCCGGCGCGACCCGCGACGAGGGCTACGACGCGCATTCGATCTGGCCGTCGATCTATCCCGCGCTGCTCGAGCTCGTGCGCGCGCACCGCTCGACGATCGTCTTCGTCAACAACCGCCGCCTCGCCGAGCGGCTCGCGCTCAGGCTGAACGAGCTCGCCGAAAGCGAAATCGCACGCGCGCACCACGGCTCGCTCGCGCGCGAGCAGCGCGTCGAGATCGAGGAGGACCTGAAGGCGGGGCGGATCCCGTGCCTCGTCGCCACGTCGTCGCTCGAGCTCGGCATCGACATGGGCGCCGTCGATCTCGTCATCCAGGTCGAGTCGCCGAAGTCGGTCGCGCGCGGGCTGCAGCGCATCGGCCGCGCCGGCCATTCGCTCGGCGAAGTGTCGAAGGGCCGCATCTTCCCGAAGTTTCGTGCCGACCTGCTCGAGACCGCCGTCGTCGTCCAGCGCATGCGCGCCGGCGCGATCGAGGAGACGCAGATCCCGCGCAACCCGCTCGACGTGCTCGCGCAGCAGATCGTTGCGATTTCGGCTGACGCGGAGATCGCTGTCGACGAGTTGCACCAGCTCGTGACGGGCGCGTATCCGTTCGCGGATCTATCGCGCGCGCAGCTCGAGAACGTCCTCGACATGCTCGCCGGCCGCTATCCGTCGGACGAGTTCGCGGAGTTGCGGCCGCGCATCATCTGGGACCGCACCGCCGGCGTCGTGCGCGGTCGCGAGGGCGCGCGCCGGCTCGCCGTCACGAACGCGGGCACGATTCCCGACCGCGGCCTATTCGGCGTCTTCATCGTCGATGGCGGCGGCCGCGTCGGCGAGCTGGACGAGGAGATGGTGTACGAGTCGCGCGCGGGGCAGGTGATCATGCTCGGCGCGTCGTCGTGGCGGATCGAGGAGATCACGCGCGACCGCGTGCTCGTCTCGCCGGCGCCGGGCGTTCCGGGCATGGTGCCGTTCTGGAAGGGCGAAGGCATCGGCCGCCCGTACGAGCTGGGCGAGGCGATCGGAAAGTTCTCGCGCGAAATTCTCTCCCTCGACGAGACCAGCGCGCTCGCCCGTCTTCCAGACCTCGATCCCCGTGCCGCGTCAAACCTCCTGGCGTTCCTGCGCGAGCAGGAACGCAGCACCGGCGTAGTGCCGTCCGACAGAACCGTCGTGGTCGAACGCTTCCGCGACGAGATCGGCGACTGGCGCATCTGCATCCTCACGCCGTTCGGCGCGCGCGTGCATGCGCCGTGGGCGATGGCGGTGGGCGCGCGGCTGCGCGACTCGCTCGGCGTCGAGGTGCAGTCGATCTGGTCCGACGACGGCATCGCGTTCCATCTCGCCGACGCCGACTCGCCGCCGGCGACCGATCTGCTCATGCTCGATCCGGACGAGCTGGACGATCTCGTCGTCGGCGAGGTGGGGCAGACGGCGCTGTTCGGCGCGCGCTTCCGCGAGAACGCCGCGCGGGCGCTGCTGATCCCGCGCCGCAGGCCCGGCGAGCGGACGCCGCTGTGGCAGCAGCGGCTGAAGGCGCAGGGCCTGCTCCAGGTCGCGCGCAAGTACCCGAGCTTCCCGATCGTGCTGGAGACGTACCGCGAGTGCCTCCAGGACGTCTTCGACCTGCCGGCGCTGAAGCGGCTGCTGCGCGGACTGCGCACGCGCGAGATCGATCTCGTCGACGTCGAGACCGCGTCGGCCTCGCCGTTCGCGTCGTCGCTGCTCTTCGACTACATCGCCACCTATATGTACGAGGACGACACGCCGCCGGCGGAGCGGCGTGCGCAGGCGCTGTCGCTCGACCGCGACCTTCTGCGGGAGCTGTTGGGCCAGGAGGAGCTGCGCGAGCTGATCGACCGCGACGCGCTGGCAGAGGTCGAAGCGTCGCTGCGGCCGTCGGCGCCCGATCCGGACCGGTTGCACGATTTGCTGCGGCTGCGCGGCGATCTCCGTACCGGAGAGTTCGACGAGGCGCACGCGGCCATCCTCGAGGCGGAGCGCCGCGCGATCCGCATCCGCCTCGGCGGCGAGGAGCGGCTGATCGCGGCGGAGGACGCGGGCCGCTATCGCGACGCGCTCGGCGTGATGCCGCCGTCGGGGCTGCCGGAGGTGTTCCTCGAGGGCGGCCGCGACTCGCTACAGCAGCTGGTGCAGCGCTACGCGCGCGGACGGGGACCGTTCACCACCGCGCAGGCAAACGCCTGGTTCGGTGTCGATGTCGACCCGCTGCTGCGGGAGCTCGAGCACGACGAGAAGCTCGTCCGCGGCGAGCTCCGTCCCGGCGGAACGGAACGGGAGTGGTGCGACCCGGAGGTGCTGCGGCGGCTGCGGCGCGCCTCGCTCGCCGCGCTGCGCCGCGAGGTCGAGCCGGCGGAGCAGGCGGCACTCGGCCGCTTCCTGCCGCACTGGCACGGCGTCGACCGGCGCGCGTCGCTGCGCGAGGCGCTGATCCCGCTGCAGGGTCTGGCGCTGCCGGCGCCGCTCTGGGAGTCGGAGGTACTGCCTCGCCGCGTGCCCGGGTACCGGCCCGAGCAGCTCGACCAGCTCTGCGCGTCGGGCGAGCTCGTCTGGGCGGGAGCGGGGCTCGACCGCGTCGCCGTCTTCTTCCGCGAGGACGCGCCGGTGCTCGGCCGCCCCGGTGCCGCGCCCGCGCCGGACGAGGATCAGCACGCCGCGATCCGCGCCGCGCTCGAGAACGGCGCGCTGTTCTGGTACGACCTGCTGGCCGAGACGCAGCTCGAAGACGCGGTCGCGCTGCCCGCGCTGTGGGATCTCGTCTGGGCGGGCGAGGTGACGAACGACCAGTGGGCGCCGCTGCGCGCCGAGCGCCGCTACCAGGCACCGCGGCCGGACCGCCGCGCCCGCCGCTTCTCCCGCGCCCGCGCCGCTCAGGTGACGGCGACGCAGGGCCGCTGGTCGCTGGCGGCGCCGCTCTTCGCCGGCGAGCCGGACCGGCGCGCGCTGGCGGAGCTGCTGCTGGAGCGCCAGGGCATCGTCACGCGCGACTCCGTCCGCGGCGAGGGAATCGCCGGCGGCTACGGCGCGGTCTACTCGGAGCTGCGCGCGCTCGAGACGCTGGGAACCTGCCGTCGCGGCTACTTCGTCGAGGGGCTCGGCGGCGCGCAGTTCGCGCTGGCGGGCGCGGTCGAGCGGCTGCGTGAGCTGCGCCCGCGCGACGACGACGAGCCGGAGCCGCTCGTGCTCGCCGCCGCCGACCCGGCGCAGCCGTACGGAGCCGCGTTGCCGTGGCCGAAGCGGGCCGGCGCGCGCGCGGCGCGCGTCGCGGGCGCGCACGTCGTGCTGCTCGGCGGCGTGGCGGCGCTGTACGTCGAGCGCGGCGGCCGCTCGCTCGTCCCGCTGCGTGAGCCCGATCCCGAGTGGCTCCGGCCTGCTCTGGCGGCGCTCGTCGGACACGTGAAGCGCGGCGGCGCAAAGAGGCTCGCGGTCGAGCGGTTCGACGGCGAGCCGGTGACGGAGACGATCGCCATGCCGCTGCTCGTCGAGGCCGGTTTCCTCGCCGGACCGAGACGGGCGGTGCTACGAGCTTAGAGATACGTGCAGGCACCGATGTCGCCCGTGCCCGCAGTCGGCACACTGCACCCACGGGTGTCCGCGATGACGACGACCCTCGAGATCGACGTGCGCAACCGCTGGGAGGCGGTCGAGCTGCTCGATCGCCTGGCGCCGTATCACCCGCACCTGATCCAGCTCGACTTCCCGGACGGACGCTGGCTCGTCCGCGCCCAGGTTCCCGGCGCGCACGGTGAGGGCATCCTCAACGCGCTCGACGAGGTCGAGGAGTGGCACCTCGAGCGTGAGATTCCGTCCGTCGGCGTCTGCCTCAGCGGCGTCAGGCCGCTGATGGCGGCCGAGCTGGGCCGCGCGATGCGGAAGCGCGCCCGCGAGTCCTAGCGTCCGGCCGTCTCGGTCTCGAAGGCGAGCGTGCGGACCAGCTCCGCCGCGGGCATCTCGCGTCCGCGCGCGGCTCCGGTGCCGCCCATGTAGAGGCCGAAGCCGTCGCGCGCCCGCAGCGGCGCGACCACCGCGGCCTGGAGCGGGTACGGCAGCGGCGCCGGCCCGGCCATCAGCTCGTCGAGGAACGGCGTGCGCGCGGCGCGGGCGGGACGGCCCGTGTACGCGGGCGTGACCACCGTCTCGTGCTCGCGCAGCGCCTGCCGCCACGCGGCCGACGCTCCCGACTCGGGACACAAGAGGAAGGCCGTGCCCAGCTGCGCCGCCTCGGCGCCGAGCGCCAGCGCGGCCGCGACTCCCGCACCGTCCATGATCCCGCCGGCCGCGATCACCGGGATCGACACGGCGTCGACGACGGCCGGAACGAGCTCCGCGAGAGGCACGAGCCCCGCCTCGAACGAGTCGAGGAACGTGCCGCGGTGCCCGCCGGCCTCGGCACCCTGCGCCACGACCGCGTCGACGCCGTCGAGCTCGTGCTCGCGCGCCTCCTCCGCGGTGGTCGCCGTCCCGATCACGGCGATGCCGACGTCGTGGAACTGCTCCGGATCGATCAGACCGAATGTCGTGCTGACCACCGGCACGCGCTCCTCGAGCACGACGGCGATCTGGTCGTCCACGCTCCACGGCGGCCCGGCCGGCTCGCCCGGATCTCCGTGACGCGCGACGAGCTCGCGCACCGCCTCGGCCGCCTCCGGCGTGAACTCGTCGCGCGGCAGCCGAGCGAACAGGTTGACCGCGAACGGCGCGGAGGTCAGCTCCCGGATCGCGCGGATCGCCGCGCGCAGATCGTCCGGCGAGGCCGTCCCGCCGCCGAAGGAGCCGAGCGCGCCCGCCTCCGACACCGCCGCCGCCAGCTCCGGCGTGGCCACGCTCGCCATCGGCGCCTGCACGAGCGCGAACCGCAGCCCGAGCCTTTCGGCCAGCGGCGTGTCCAAGCTCCGCATCCCCATCAGGCCGGCACGAGCTTGTACCCGAGCCCGCGCACGGTGATCAAGCGCTGCGGCCGCGACGGATCCTTCTCGATCTTGCGGCGGAGGTTGGAGATGTGCACCTCGCAGGCGTGCTCGTCGCCGACATGGTCGCTCGCCCACAGGTGCTGCATCAGCTCGCGACGGGAGACCGGGCTGTCCGACTGCTCCGCGAGCAGCGCCAGCACCTTGAACTCCGACAGCGTCAGATGCACGCGCTCGCCGTCGACGTGCACCTCCTGGCGGCCGAGGTCGATCTCGACGCCGCCGAGCCGGCGCACCGGCACCCCGCCGTTGGCGCGGTCGAGCGCGCGCCTGCGCAGGATCGCGCGCACTCGGCTGAGCAGCTCCGCCGAGGAGAACGGCTTCGTCACGTAGTCGTCGGCGCCCAGCTCGAGCCCGTTCACGCGGTCGAGCTCTGCGTCGCGTGCGGTGAGCATGAGGATCGGGACGTCGCTCTCTGCGCGCAGCGCGCGGCAGACGTCGGTGCCGGACAGCTCCGGCAGCATGATGTCGAGGATGACGATGTCGTAGCTGCGCGCGCGCGCTGCCTCGAGCGCCGCCGTTCCGTCCCGCTCCTCGTCCACCTCGAAGCCCTCGCGGCGCAGCGTGAACGCGACGACGTCGAGCACGCCCGGGTCGTCGTCGACTACGAGGATGTTCGTGCTGTCGTTCACGCTCACGCGACCGGCACTCCCTCGCGCACGCGCGCCCGCTCGAGCACGATCCGCACCCGCGTTCCCTCGCCCGGCGCCGAGTCGAGCTCGACGCGGCCGCCGAGCGTCCGCACCGACTGCCGCACGATGGCGAGGCCGAGCCCGAAGCCCTCCGCGTCGCGGTCCTGGCCGCGATAGAAGCGGTCGAAGACGTGCTGCTGGGTCTCGGCGCTCATGCCGACGCCGGTGTCCTCCACCTCGACGTGCACCGTCTTCCCGGAGCCGGACGCGCGCAGCACGACGCGACCCGTCGGCGTGTGCTTCGCCGCGTTCTCGCCGAGGTTCCGCAGCGCCTGCTCGAGCACGTCGCGGTTGACCGTCGCGACGAGACCCGGCTCGCACTCGACATCGACCGTGACACCCTCGTGCGGGCGAAGGTCGTCCGCCACCTCGCGCAGTAGCGGCTCCAGCTGCACCGGCTCCGCGCGCGGGCGCTCCTGGCCCGCGTGCGCGCGCGCGAGCGTGAGCAGCGCGTGCGCGAGCCGTCCCAGCCGCGCGGCCTCGCGTTCGATGTGCGCGAGGAACCGGTCGCGCTCGACCGGGTCCTCCTTCGCGCCGGCCTGCAACACGTCGACCGCGCCGATGATCGTCGTCAGCGGGGTGCGAAGCTCGTGCGCGGCGTTCGAGACGAACTCGCGCTCCGCCAGCTCGCGCCGCTCCTGCTCCGTGAGGTCCTCGATCACGATCAGCGCCGTCTCTCCCTCCGGTGTCGCCGGGATGCCGACGAGGCCGAGCGCCCGCTCCTCGCCCGGCGTGACGTGCAGCTGCAGCGGCGAGGCGTCCGGCTGGAAGAGCCGCTCGACCAGCTCGCGCAGCGACGTGCCCTCCCACGGCTCCGGCAGCGTGTCGCCCTCGGCGAGGCGGCCGCCGAGCAGACGGCGCGCCTCCGCGTTCGCGAAGTGGACGACCATGTCCTCGTCCACGGTGACGACTCCCTCGTGCAGCCGCTCCAGCAGGAGCCGCAGGCGGTCGCGCTCGGCCTCGACGCGGTGGAACGAGCGGCGCAGCTGCCGCCGCATCCGGTCGAAGTTGTAGGCGAGCGCGCCGAACTCGTCGCGGAACCGATAGTGGAGCGGCGTCTCGAAGTCTCCGAGCGCGAGCGCCTCGGCCGCGAGCGACAGCCGGCGCAGGCGCAGCGCGATCAGCTGCGCGAGCAGCAGGCCGACGACGATGCCGATCACGCCCGCGATCACGCCGGCGCGCAAGGCCTGGTCGCTGACGATCCCGATCGCCGCCGCCACGTCGGGGCGGGTGCTCAGCGCGACGAGCGCGCCGAGGTCGTGCGTTCGCAGCGGGACGCCGACGACGACGATCCCGCCGTTCGACGTGCTCGACACGCTGCCCCGGCCGGCGAGCGCGGACGCCAGCGCCCGCTGCTGCTGCGGCGGCGCGCTGGCGAGATGCGACCGCGCCGGCGCGCTCGCGATCAGCTTCCCGTCCGGGCTGTAGACGAGCAGGTCGAGAACGAGCCGCTGCGCCAGCTCCCGCAGCCGCGGCGAGAGGGTGCCGGCGCGCCGCGCGTCGACCGCCTGCGCCGCCGCGACGAGGGCGCTCGTGTCGGCGAGCTGCTCCGCGCGACCGCGGAACGCGTTCTCCGACCGCGTCGAGAACTGGGAGACGACGATGGCGGTGGAAACGGCTGCGACGAGCGCGAACGCCGCCCCGAGCCACCAGCGGACGCCGATGAAGCGCCGGGTCATGTCCGCAATCGTAGGCTTTCGGATATGCCAGAGGGCGATTCGCTCCACCGGGCGGCGCAGAGCCTCCAAGTCCTGGTCGGCCAGCCTGTCGAGGTGGAGACGCCGCACCCGCGCGCGAGCGGGAAGCGGCTGGTTGAGCGGCTGAACGGGCTCCGGCTCGAGTCGGTCGAGGCGGTGGGAAAGAACCTGCTGCTGCGGTTCGAGGGCGGTCTCGTCCTGCGCAGCCACCTGCGGATGACCGGCCGGTGGCGCGTGGAGCTGCGTGGCGCGAGGCGTGCCGGCCGGCCGTGGCTCGTCCTGCGCGGCGCTCGGTACGAAGCGGTGCTGTGGAACGGCCCGGTGCTGGAGCTGACGCGTGGGCAGAGCCCGGTGGGACGGCTCGGCCCGGACATCCTCGGCGACCCGCCCGACTTCGAGTCGATGCTCGAGCGGCTGCGCTCGTCGCCGCAGGAGCGGGCGGTCGGCGACGCGGTGCTCGACCAGCGGCTCGTCGCGGGCATCGGGAACCTCTGGAAGGCGGAGTCGCTGTGGGAGGCGCGGGTGTCGCCGTGGCGGCCGCTGGACGACCTGGCGGACCGGGAGCTGCTCGCCGTCCTCGACGCCGCCGCCCGTCTGATGCGGACGGGAGTGGAGGGGACGCGGCCGCTGCGCCACGTCTACCGCCGCGCCGGCCGCGCGTGCCGCCGCTGCGGCGCCGTCATCCGCTCCTATCCCCAGGGCGACGCCGCCCGGACTGCGTACTGGTGCCCCGGCTGCCAGCGCGGCGGCCAGGAGCCGCCCATGACGAAGTCGTGACCCCTCCGTCACGGGGCCTGGCCCCGGCCGTCCGCTCAGAGTCGTCCGGCAACGGTCGCAACCGTGCGGGATTGGGGCCACGCCGTTGCTCAGCACGAACGGCGGGGGCCAGGCCCGAATACGTAGGTGTGATGAAATCGTCACGGTGGGCGTGGGCTCCGCAGGAGCGTCGGCCCCGACGGCGTAAGGGAAGAGTTGCGATGCGCTCTCCGCTGCTCTACGACACGCTGCGCCGGTTCTGCCTCGGCGCCTTCGCCCTCTTTCACCAGGATCTGGACGGCGGCGCCGACCTCCCCTTCGCCTTCGAGGAGCACGGCTCGTACGGCCGGCCGACCCTGTACGAGTACCGGCCGCTCGTGCGCGGCTTCGTCGAGGCGCGCGCCGAACGGCTCTTCCAGCGCGACGACGTGCGCGCCGCCGTCGCCGATCTCCAGCGCGAGCCGGCGGCACGGATCTTCGCGCGGGCGCACGAGGGACTGTCGCCGGACGAGGCGCGCGCGCTCTACCGCAGCGTGCTCGTGCCGCTGCTCGTCCGCACCGCGGAGACGCTGCGGCGGCTTCGACTGGGACGACGCCGCGTTCGACCGCGCGTACGCGGAGCTGGAGGGATCGCTGTTCGGCGACGGCCACGCGTACGGCGCGGTCGCGCCTCTCGTCGGCATCTCGTGCGGGACGGTGATCGAGCTCGGAGACGGCATTCGCGTGCGCGCCGCCGCTGCGGGCGAGCTGTCTGCGATGTGGCCCGAGGCGGCCGGCCTGCTCCCGCGCGACTTCGGCCGCGAGACGGACCGGCTGTGCGTGCTCGAGCTGGAGCGCGCGCTGGAGCCGGGAGCCGACGAGGCGCCGGACGCGCCGGGCGAGCTTGCCGATGCAGTCACGGCGCTTCGTCTCTCCACGTCGGCTCCTGTCGCCGCGGGCCCCGTCCTGTTCGAGCGGCTCGACTGGCGCCCGTACGGGATCCGTCCGGTCCTGCCGATCGCGGCCACCGCTCCTCCCGGAGAGCCGACGCGCCTCGACCCGTTCCGCGCCACGGTCGCCGCACAGCTGCGGCCGCAGCTCGCGCGCGCCGACGACGATCCGCAGCTCGGCGAGGCGCTCGACCGCTGGGAGCTGTCGCTCTTCCAGACCGAGCCGTTCCGCGCGGAGCAGCTCCGGCATGCGCTCGACAGCGCGCTCGGCGACGGCGACGGACCATGGGCCGCCGGCATGCGCGGCGCAGCGCTGCTCGGCGACACGCCGGAGGAGCGCGCCGATCTGGCGGAGCGCTTCCAGGAGCCGACGCCCGACCTGATCCGCCGCCTGCTGCTCGAGCTGCTGCTGCACGGCGACCGCCGCCGGCTCGTGCGCGAGCTCGACGACGCGCTGCTCGCCCTCCGCCCGCGCCCGGCGCGCGTCGCGGAGCTGCGCGCGAGCTGACACCCCGTCGTGACATGTCCCCGGCTACGGTCGGGACATGGACGAGGCGCGCGCCGTGCTGGAGCGGCTGGAGCGGATCGAGTCGCTCCAGCACGTCGGCGCGCCGCCCGGCGAGCTGCTCGCCGAGCTGCGCCTGCTCGTGCGCGAGGCGGAGGTCTGGGCGCGCCGCGAGCGCGACCACGAGGCGCAGGCCGTGGTCGCCCGCTGTGCCGAGGCGCTGGAGGAGCATGCACCAAACCCCCATGCAATAGTCCGGCTGTGACCATCGCGCATTGGGACGAGGCGAGAAGCGGCCGGCCCGAGCGGCCCGGCCTCGGCGGCCGCTGGACCAACATCGGCAGCGCCGCCGGCTCGCGCACCGTCGGCGCCAATCGCCTCCAGCTCGACCCGGGCGAGGTGTCGACGCCTGCGCACGTCCACGGAGCGGACGAGGAGATCTTCTTCGTCCTGGCTGGCTCAGGCCTGTCCTGGCAGGACGGAGAGACGTACGAGATGCGTGCCGGCGACTGCCTCGTCCACCGTCCGCTCGGCAAGGCGCACACGCTGCGCGCGGGCGACGACGGTCTCGACGTCCTCGCCTACGGCCAGCGGCACCGGATAGGCGGCGGGTACCTCCCGAAGCTCGGCATCTACTGGCTGTGGCCGACCTGGGCCGAGGTGGGAAAAGAACCGAACCCGTTCGACCGGCCGCCGAATCTGGAGTGGCCCGCTCCGAGCGCGCGTCCCGCCTCCATCGTCGGCCTCGAGGTCGTCGAGGGCGACTTCGGCGGCATTGCGAAGCGCGTCGGCGCGGCCGCCGGCGCGAAGCAGACGGGGCTGAACTGGGTGGCGCTGCCGCCGAACGAGGAGGGCGCGGCGCCGCACTGCCACTCGGCCGAGGAGGAGCTGTTCGTCGTCCTCGACGGCGAGGGCGTGCTCGAGCTGTGGCCCGGGCCGAAGCCGGGGGAGCCGCTCCCGACGGAACCGCACGAGACACATCCGGTCAGGCGCGGCCACGTCGTCTCGCGTCCGGCGGGGACGCGCATCTCGCATTGCTTCCGCTCCGGCGAACAGGGCCTGACGTACCTCGCCTACGGCACGAAGGAGCCGAACGACATCGCGTATTACCCGCGCTCGAACAAGATCTTCTTCCGCGGGCTCGGGCTGATGGCTCGGCTCGAGCCGCTCGACTACTTCGACGGCGAGCCGGGGTAAGCCTCGACCGAGGCATTCATGCCGGCTGCGCCGCGCGCCGATGAGCACCGGACGTGCCGTCGCTCTCGCTGCTCTCCGACAAGAGGTTCCAGCTCCTGCTGAACGGCGGTTTCGGGCTCGTTGCTACTGGCCGTCGCGTTCTTCAGCACCCGCCGGTTCGTCCACGGCGGCTGGCCGCTGCACCACGCCGACCCGGTGCTCGTCGCGGGCTCCGCGCTGCTCTTCCTCTTCGCCTACGCGTTCAAGGCGTGGGGCTGGCAGCGGCTGTTCGCGCAGCACGAGCGGCCCGACGCGGGAGCGCTCGCCGCGGCGGGCGGCGCGGCCTGCGTCGGCGGCATCGCGCTGCCCGGGCGGATCGACGACGCCATCCGCATCGCGGTGGTGCGGAAGTTCCCCGGCACGCGAACGGGACTCGGCGCGCTCGGGCTCAGCCTGATCGTGCTCGGGATGCTCGACAACGTGGCGCTGACGCCGCTCGCGTCGGTGGCCGCGGTGGACGCCGACTCCTGGATCGTGCGGACGGGTTTTCTCGTCGTGGCCGGAGCCGGTGTGCTCGCCGCGATCGTGATCGGGCTGCTCCCGCGCGCCGGCAGCTGGGAACGGGTGACGCGGTTCCGGCTCGGCCGCTGGCTCGGCGGGCACACGCACTGCACGAGCGAGGCCTGCGCGGCGTGGGTGCTCGTCTCGGTTTCGTGGGCGCTGCGCGGGACGGCGGTGTTCCTGCTGTTGAACGCCCTCTCCATGACCAGCTCGTTCCCGCTCGCGCTCGCGTTCCTGTGCGCCTCGGCCGCCTCGGCCGCGCTGCCGATCGCGCCCGCCGGTGCGGCGACCCAGGCCGGCGCGGGCGCAGCGATCTTGATCGCGAGCGGCGTGCACACGGCGGACGCGATCGCCTTCTCCGTCGCGGCGCAGGCGCTCGTGATCGTCACCGGCGCGGTGGTGATCGTCTTCGTCGCCGCCTGGCAGCTCGCGCTGCACATGGGGGCACGGAGTTCCCCCATGAGCCCCCTCCTTCGGCGCGGGTGGCGATTGCGTGTGGCGCTGCGGCGGGAGCGGGGTCCCGCCTCCGCGGGTGGGAGCGCGCTGCACCCAGAGTGATCTTGGCGGGTTGGCTGTTCCGCGCGGCCCGTGGTGCTAAGCATCCCGGGCCGCTGGTCCGCCTGCGTCTAGAGCGGCTGCGCCGGCTCTAGCCTTCGGCTTGATTCGCTCGAGGCTCGCAGCGACCAAGGCCGGAGGCTAACGCGGCCGCAGGCGGGTTAGACGGAGGCGCACTGATGCGGTCGGGGATGGCCGCAGGCCACCACCGGGCGCACGGCACTACGCGCGGCTAAGAACGCCCTGAGTGGACCGCGCTCCCGGCGAAGCGCACACACACAACCGCCACGAGCGCGAAAAGGAGGGGGTTCATGGGGGAACCCCGTTCACCCGTGAGCCCCCTCGGGCACGGCGCCGGAGTGCGCGACGAAGTCGCGCTGCCGGACGAGCACGAACGCGAGCGCGCCGCCGGCGAACGCGAGGATCGCCGCGACGAGCAGGATCTCGTTCAGCCCGGAGATGTACGCACCGGTGAGAAGGCTCGTCACGTGCGGCCCCGCCTGTCCGCCGCTGACCAGGCCGCCCGCGGCCGCTTTCGCGTACGGCGCGGCCGCGGTACCCGCGAGCTCCGAGTGCACCTTCGTCTGCAGGATCGCCCCGAGCGCTGCGATCCCCGTCGCGATCCCGACCTGCCGGAAGGTGTTGTTGACCCCCGACGCCATGCCTGCGCGCTGCGGCGGCACGACGCTGACGGCGGTCGAGGCGAGCGGCGCGTTCACGAGCCCGACGCCGATGCCGCCGACGATGAAGCCGGCCAGCAGCGTCGTCCAGTCCGAGCTCGGCGTGATCCCGTGCATGAGCAGCAGCGCCACGCCGACCACCCCGAGCCCGCCGCCGAGCAGGTACTTCACCGGGATCCGTACGGAGAGCCGTCCCGCGATCGGCGCGACGACGAACGAGATCAGCGACAGCGGCAGGAAGCGGACGCCCGCGGCGATCGGGGAGAGCCCGAGCACGTTCTGCAGGTACAGCGTCAGATAGAGGAACTGAGAGAACATCGCCGCCGAGATCACGAATGCCGTGATCTGCGCGCCGGTGAACGTCGGCACGCGGAACAGCGAGAGGTCGAGCATCGGATTCTTCTGCCGCCACTCGACGAGGACGAACGCGACCATCAGCACCGCTGCCGCGACGAACAGGCCGACGACGCGCGCGCTGCCCCAGTGCCAGTCGTTGCCGCGCAGCATCGCGAGCACGAATGCGAACAGCCCGAGCGACAAGGTGACGAAGCCCGGCAGGTCGTAGCCGCCGTGCGACTCGTCGCGGGACTCGTGCAGCTCGCGCAGTGCGCCGGCGACGCAGAGGATCCCGATCGGCACGTTGACGAAGAAGATCCAGCGCCAGCCGGCCCAGGTGGTGAGCGCGCCGCCGACGAGCGGTCCGATGGCGACGCCCAGGCCGACGGTCGCGCCCCAGATGCCGAAGGCGGTGCCGCGCTCCTTGCCGTGGAACTCCTGCGACAGGATGGCGAGCGAGACGGCGAACATGATCCCGCCGCCGATCCCCTGGACGCCGCGGGACAGGTTCAGCATCAGCGGCGACTGGGCCGCGCCGCACAGTGCCGACGCCGCCGTGAAGAGCACGACGCCCGAGATGAACACGCGCTTGCGGCCGAGCAGATCGCCGAGCGAGCCGGCGATCAGCACCACCGTGGCCAGCATCAGCGCGTAGGCGTCGACCACCCACTGGAGGTCGGTGAAGGAGGTGTGGAGCTCCTTCTGGATGTCCGGCAGCGCGACATTGACCACCGTGATGTCCAGCAGGAGCATGAAAATGGCGACACAGACGATGATGAGCGCGCGCCACTTCCGGTCCATGGCCCCGACCTTACTCGAGAAGGACTCTGCTACGTTGATCCGAAAGGTGAGCGGTCATGGCGCTCACGCGTTTGCTCCCGCGCCCGTCGCCTCGGGCGAGGACGGATAGAGGTCCCACCGTGGCCAGGGTCATCGCCTTCGCGAACCAGAAGGGTGGCGTCGCCAAGACGACCACCACGCTCAATCTCGGCGTCGCGCTCGCCGAGAAGGGGAAGCGCGTGCTCGCGGTCGACCTCGACCCGCAGGGCAACCTGACCATGTCGCAGGGCTGGAACCCGGACGAGATCGACCGCTCGATGTTCGACGTCCTCGTCCACAAGCTCCCGATCGCGGAGATCGTCCGCCAGGGCGAGATCGACCTGGCCGTCTCCTCGATCGACCTCGCCGGCGCCGAGCTGGCGCTGTCCTCGATGATCGGCCGCGAGCGCGCGCTCGAGAAGGCGCTGCAGCCCGCGAAGGAGACGTACGACTTCATCCTCATCGACACGCCGCCGTCGCTCGGCCTGCTGACGATCAACGCGCTCGTCGCGGCGGACGGGGTGATCGTGCCGGTGCAGTGCGAGTACCTGTCGCTGCGTGGCCTCGTGCAGCTCGAGAACACCCTCACGATGATCCGCGAGAACCTCAACCCGCGCGTCGAGATCCAGGGGATCCTCCCGACGATGTTCGACAAGCGGCTGCTGCACTCGCGCGAGGCGGTCGAGATCCTGAAGGAGAACTTCGGTGACCTGGTCCTCAACACGAAGATCCGCAAGACGGTTCGCTACGCCGAGGCTCCGGTGAAGGGGCAGTCGGTGCTGAAGTACGACCCGTCCGGCGACGCCGCCGGCATGTACCGGGACCTCGCCAAGGAGGTGCTCGATGGCGCGTCGGCGCGCCAGCATGCGTGAGGGCCCGCTTGCGGAGCTCTTCCGTGCCACCGAGGCCGCCCAGCGGCAGGCCGAAGGCCGCCCCGAAGAGGACGCCGAGCAGGCTGCTCCGCCCGAGGCCGCAGCGCCGCCGCCGCCCGCTCCGGTCGAGCCGGAGGAGCGGACGGTCGAACACGTCCCCAGCTGGGAGGAGTCGGTCGCGAACGTGATTCCGCCGGCGGCCGCACCGCCGCCTCCGCCGCCGGTGACTCCCGCGCCGCCGCCCCCGCCGCCGCTGGAAGAGCATCGCGCGGTCGCGCCCGCGCCGTCTTCGCCGCCGCCGGTGAGCCGCTACGTCGATCCGCTGCCCGAGTCTCCCGCCCGCCTGAACCGCGCGCCGCGCGCCGAGAGCGGCGCGTACGTCGCCGTGATCAAGGTCGTCGGCGTCGGCGGCGCCGGCATCAACGCCGTCAACCGGATGATCGACGCGGGCATCAACCAGGTCGAGTTCATCGCCGTCAACACCGACATCCAGGCGCTGCACATGAGCGACGCGCCGGCGAAGATCCACATCGGCCGCGAGCTGACGCAGGGCCTCGGCTCCGGCGCCGATCCCGAGATGGGCCGGCTCGCCGCGGAAGAGGGCTACGACCAGCTGAAGCACGCGCTGCGCGGAGCGGACATGGTGTTCGTCGCCGCCGGCGAGGGCGGAGGCACCGGCACCGGCGCGGCGCCCGTCGTCGCGAAGATCGCCCGCGATATCGGCGCGCTCACGGTCGGCATCGTCACCACTCCGTTCAAGTTCGAAGGGACGAAGCGGAAGACGCAGTCCGACCAGGGCGTGGTCGCGCTCCGTCAGGCCTGCGACACGACGATCGTGATCCCGAACGACCGGCTGCTCGAGGTGCTCGACCGCTCCACGTCGATGCTCGACGCGTTCAAGGTCGCCGACGACGTCCTCCGGCAGGGCGTCCAGGGGATCTGCGACCTGATCACGATGCCGGGCCTGATCAACCTCGACTTCGCCGACGTGCGCACGATCATGTCCGACTCGGACACGGCGCTGATGGGCATCGGCTTCTCCTCGTCCGGCGAGAACCGCGCGCGCGAGGCGGCCGACCGGGCGCTGCGCTCGCCGCTGATCGACGAGGAGATCACCGGCGCGACCGGCATCCTGCTCTCGATCGCCGGCGGCGACGACATGACGCTGATCGAGGTGAACGAGGCGGCCGAGGCGATCCGCGCCGCGGCCACGGACGACACGAACATCATCTTCGGCGCCACGGTCGACGACCGGCTCAACGGCCAGGTCTGGGTGACCGTCGTGGCCACGGGCATCGGCCGCGGCCGCGGCCACCACCACCGCCCGACGTTCACGCCGACGACGCTCCGGCCCGATGCCGGCGGCGACCTCGACGTGCCGTCCTTCCTGCGCAACTAGGCTTCCGTCATGGACGCCTTCCTCGCGATCGCGAGCAAGCGCGACGGGCGCGCGTACGCGGACACGCCGATCCCGGACGACGTCGTCGGCCGCATCCTCGACGCGGGTCGTCTCTCCGGGAGCTCGCGCAACACGCAGCAGTGGGAGTTCGTCCTCGTCGAGGCGGCGCGCGCCGAGCTGGCCGATGTCGTCTACGCCTCCCGGAACGTCAGCGGGGCCGCGCTCGTGATCGCGATCGTCGGCGAGGCGGGCGGATTCGACGTCGGCCGCTGCGCCCAGAACATGATGCTCGCCGCCTGGAACGAGGGCGTCGTCTCGTGCCCGAACGGGATCCGCGATCCCGACGCTGCCGCGGCGATCTGCGGCGGCGAGGTGAAGATGATCCTCTCCTGCGGCTACCCGGAGCGGCCGCGCGACCCGAACGCGCGCACCGTCGAGGAGTGGTCGGCCGGCGCGAACCGACGCACGCTCGACGAGCTCGTCCGCCGCGCCTGACTCAGGGTCGCGTGTCGTTGCCAACGCTCGAGCGTCCGGCCGCGAATGCGGCCGGCTTCAGGGATCTTCAAGGTGCGCTGCACCGCGGCGTGATCCCGGTCAGCTCGTCGAGCGCCCGCTCCGCGTTGATCGCGAAGTCCAGCCGCACGTACTCCGCCTGCCGCGTCGTCAGCCGGATCATCCCGTCCTTGCCCTCGCTGATGCAGCCCGCCGACGACTGCCAGTACGGGCTCCAGCGCACCGCGATCCGGTAGCGGCCGGCCTCGGTGACGACGAGATCCATGCGCGCCTCGGTCAGCGACTCGAGCCGCGCCGCTCCCGGCCCGGTGACGATCGGCTGCGGCTTCGGCACGGCGTAGACGGTGAGCGTGTGCGTCGAGAAGACGGGCGTGAGCCCGGCGCGGCCGCCGGAGACGAGTGCCGCTTCGGCGCGGGCGCTGTAGTCCGGCGGCGCGTCCGAGAGCACGACGTACTTCACCCCGAGCCCGCGCAGCCAGCCGAGATACGCCGCCGCTCCGAGCTTGCTGTACAACACCTGGTTCTGCGGGAAGTCGTCCTGGCGGAACCAGCCGCGGGCGAGCGGGATGCCCGCGTCCGCGAGGTAGACCGCGGGCCAGTGGCCCTGCGTGTCCACCGCCTCGACGCGGTAGTCGGCACCGAGATGTGCGTGCACCCACGCTGATCGCCGCGGGCCACACCGTCGGTGCGGCGGTCACGTCCGCCGCGCCGTCCACGTAGCTCGACGCGAGCGGCGACAGGTTCCAGGACAGCGCGAGCGCGAGCACGGCGAGCCCGAGCGGCAGCGGCTTCCAGCGGCGCAGCGAGAACACGAGCACCGCGAGCGGAATCGCGGCGTAGCGAAGCCGCGCGATGTTCTCCCCGATCGCGGACGGGACGAGATACGAGGCGATGAACGCCGCCGTGTAGACGAGCGAAGACGAACCGCAGCACGCGCGCACTCTCGACTCGCCACGTGAAGATGAGCGCGAGCGCGCAGAACACGACCCCCGCAGCCGCCTCCGCGAACGAGAACGGATAGCGGCCGCCGCCGGGGAAGAGCCGCCAGAGCACGAGCTCGGTCGCGCCGGCGAGCACGATCGCCGTGATCGGCAGCCAGTTCACTCTCACCGACGCACGTTGCGACAGCCCGACGCCGACGAGCACGATCACCAGCAGCAGGAACGCGAGCGGGCTCGCCGCAAGCGTGAGCGCAGCGAGCGCCGCGAACCGCCAGCGCGCCCCGCTCTGTATCGCCCAGATCGCGAGCAGCGCGAGTGCGATCCCGAGCGCGAACGGGAACGCCGCCGAGAGGACGACTCCCGCCCAGACGACGGCGAAGCTGCGGCTCGACCAGCGGGTCGTCGGCCCCCATTCGCGCCAGAGCACGACCGCGAACGCGAGCGCGGCCAGCGCGATCGTCGCCACCGCGAGCAGCTTGATCCCGAGCACGGCGGCGAGCGGGTAGTAGAGGAGGCTGTAGGTGACGAAGCTGTAGCGGCCCGCGTACCAGAAGTTGTTCCAGAGCACGAAGCCGTGCTCGAGGAACAGCGTGCGCTGGTACGCATGCGCGGCCAGGTCGGTCCCGGGAGGGCCGAGCCAGGCCAGGATTGCTGCGATGCCTGCGGCGGCGGCGGCAGAGAGAACCGCCTCGCGCAGAAGCGGGTGGCGCAGGCGCACGCTCAGAGACTACTCCTGGGGCCGGGGTCTCCCGACGGTAGTCCCTCCGGACACGCCGAGCCTTGCCGCGACCGGCACCACGACCGTCCGGTGGAGGAATCCTCCCTCGACCGCGAGCAGCGCCGTCAGCCCGGCCAGCGAGACCGCGGCGGGCGAGTCGTTGACCAGCACCGAGACGGCGAGGCCGGCGAGCAGCGCGACCGGCACCGCCGCCTCGCGCCGCGACTGCGCCGAGCGGACGACGGCGACTCCGACCGCGAGCGCGATCGCGGCGGGGAAGACGAGGTACCACTGCTCGAACATCCGGTCGTACGAGAGCGGGACGCGGTTCTCCGCCACGTGCGCGAGTCCGCCCAGGCCGCCGTCGAGCGCGCCGCGGAGATGGTCCGACGTCGTCGATGCGGCGTCGGCGCCGAGCAGCGCGACGGCGGCAGCGACTCCGAGAACGAGCGCCGGCACGATCACGCGCCACCGCGCGCTGCTGATCGCGACCGCGAGCACGGCGAACGAGGCTGCGACGACGATTGCGCCGCCGCCGTCGTCGCCGAGCCGGTTCTCCGCGATCGTCGTCAGCGCCAGCAGCCCGACCGCGCCGAACGCGAGCCAGCCGAACCGCTCACCCGGCAGCTTGGCGCTCCGCTCACCGAGCAGCTTCGCGCCGAGCAGCGCCGGCACGAGTAGCAGCGTCTCGAGCAGGTTCGACACGCCGTAGAACCGGCTCGTCAGCTCCGGCCCGAGCGGTGCGAGCGAGAGCGCCCACGGATGGACGGCCATCACCACCGCGTAGGCGGCGAGGATGCCGACGAGCGCGAAGCCGAGCGCGACGCGCGAGCGGAGGAAGCGCACGCCGAGGATCCCGCCGGCGACGGTGCAGAGTCCGAGGAGAACGATGCGAGGGGCGGTCGAGCCGCCCGCCGCCCAGCCGAGCGCGAGGTTGGCCGCGAGCGCGGCGCCGAGCGCGGCCGGCGCTCCCGCCGGGAAGAACAGCGCGAACGCGACGAGGAGTCCCAGCACGACCAGCGTCGCCGCCAGCGCCGAGCTGCGGGCCACCTCGATCCGCGACTCGAGGCGGAGCACCGACGCGGCCGCGCCACCGCTCGGCTTCGCGTGCAGCGCATGCGGCGTCTGCAGCGCCGTGCGCGCGATGTCCGCCATCGACACGAGTCCCGGAACGCGGGTGAGGCTCGACGACAGCGTCCCGTGCCAGCCGGGCCCGAGAACGGCGACCGGATAGCGCGTGCCGTTCTTCGTCGTCCGCTCCGGCGGCAGCCCGACCACGATCAGCGGCCCGTGCGCGGGAATCCTGTTCGCCTTCGTCACGTGGATCAGCACCAGGTCGTGCGGCCGCGGCAGCCGCGCGTTGTACAGCACGCCGCGCACCATTCCAGCGAACGCGTCGCCGGCGCTCGTGCGGGGCCCCGCGTTCGGCACCAGCAGCCCGACCGCCCCTTCCTGGGCGAGCCCCTGAAGGTCGGCGAGCGACAGCCCCTTGACCACGACGACCGGGATCACCTGCCGGTGATGCCCCGTGAAGTCGTTCGACGCACGGGCGGTCCCGGTCGCGGCGGCCGCGCACGCGAGCAGGCAGAGGAGAATTGCGGCGCGACGAATCACGGCTCCGGACCGTACCGCGAATCCCTAAGGATCAGACGAGAGGGACGAGCACGGTGGCGCTGAACGCCCCGGCCACGGCGACGCACCCGCAGGCGGCGGCGCCGACGATCGCGACCCGCCGCAGCGTCGGCGACGGATACGGCGCGAGCCAGATCACGCTCGAGACGCCGACGAGGATGCCCACCGCCGTCTCCACGGCGTGGAAGGCGATCCCGGCGGCCAGCGCACGGGTGAACGAGATGCCGTGCGCCTGGAAGGCCATGGCCACGGCGCCGCTGGTGACGCCGATGTTCCCCGGCGTGAGCGGGATCATCCCGGCCACCTCGAGCATGGGGACGATCACGACCGCCGCGGCGAGCGGCTGGCGGATGCCGAGCGCCGCGCCGACGGCGGTCGCCGACGCGAGGCGCCCGGCCGTGGACAGCGCGATCCAGGCGACAAGGCGGACGGCTGCGCGCGGCTCGCGGCCGAGCGCGCGGAACGCGTCGAGGACGTGCGAGACACGGCCGCCTGCAGGACGCCGGCTCGCGCGCACCGCGAGCACGATCCCGACCGCGATGAGCCCGAGCAGGACGAACAGCGGCCAGAGTGGCATCACCCCGGCGAGCGAGCCTGCCACGACGAGCGCCGAGAGCACGACCGCGCGCGAGGCGCCGAGCGCCGCGTAGGCGCCGCCGCTCGTCCACAGCCGCTCGCGGTTCGGCAGGGTCCGCGAGAACAATCCGATCCTGAGCGCGTCGCCGGCGCGGGCCGGGACGAAGGTGTTGACGAGCGAGCCGGCGCCGTAGCGGGCGCACGCGTCGCCGAGCGACAGCCGCCCGCCGCACAGCCGGATCGCCGAGAGCCAGGAGCCTGCGGCGCCGAGCACCGACAAGAGGAAGCCGGCCCCGGCGATCCAGAGCCACTTCGGGCTCGCCTGGTCGAGCGAGCCGACGGCCGCGTCCACGCGCGAGCCGAGCAGCTGCGGGGTCGCTACGAGGACAGTGAGCATCACGAGCAGGCCGCCGGCGGCCACGAGACCCCGCCGCCCGATGCGGCTGACTATGTCGTGCGCGTGTTGACCCACTGTCCTCGTATCGGCTGAGACGGCCGGACGCTGGAGTGGTTTGGGAATTAACCTCCCGGCCATGCGTGGCGCAGTCGCAGCAGGCCATCCGCTGACCGCCGAGGCGGGCGCCCGCGTGCTCGAGGCGGGAGGCAACGCCGTGGACGCATGCGTAGCCGCCGCGTGTGTCTCCTGGGTATGCGAGAGCCCGCTGACGGGTCCCGGCGGCGGCGGTTTCATGCTCGTCCACCAAGGTAGCGACCAAAAGTCACGGCTTTTTGACTTCTTCGTTACGGTTCCGCGCGCTCCGGCCGGCGCGGGCGAGCTGTTGCAGCTCGAGATCGACTTCGACGGGGACACGCAGCAGAGGTTCCACACCGGCGCGGCGGCTGTGGCCGTGCCCGGGACGGCGCTCGGCCTGGAGACGGCGCACCGGCAGTTCGGGACGGTGCCGTGGGCCGAGCTGGTCGCGCCCGCGGCGCGGCTCGCGCGCGAGGGCGTCGAGCTGACGCCGCCGCAGGGCTACCTGCATCGCATCCTCGACGGGCTGCTCCGCCACTCGCCGGAGGGGAACGCGATGTACGGACATCCCGGCGAGGACAGGCCGCTGCAGGCCGGCGAGCGGTTCGTCCTCGGGGACTTCGCCGACACGCTCGAGCGGATCGCCGAGGGCGGTGCGGGCGTGCTGTACGGCGGCGATCTCGCACGCCGGATCGTCGATCACGTGCAGTCGGGCGGTGGCGCGCTGACGCTCGACGATCTCGCCGGTTACCGCGTCGTGCGGCGGCGGCCGCTGAGCGTCGAATACCGCGGCCACGAGTTCCGCTCGAACCCGCCGCCGTCGAGCGGAGGGCTGCTCGTCGGGCTCGGGCTGCAGTCGCTCGGCGACGACGAGCCCGACGCGGAGGCGATCGTCGCGGCGATGGAGGCGCAGGACGCCGTACGCGGCGGCGCGTTCGTCCGCAGTCTCCAGCGCGGCGGCGCGGCGCAGCGGCTGCTCTCCGGGACGACGCACATCTCGGTCGTGGACGCGCGCGGCGACGCTGCGTCGCTGTCGGCGTCGCTCGGCTCCGGCAGCGGCGTCGTCGTGCCCGGGACGGGCATCCATCTGAACAACATGCTGGGCGAGGCCGACCTCGCCGCGGACGCGCGCCCGGGCGAGCGGCTGACGTCGATGATGGCGCCGTCGGTCGTCCTGCAGGAGGGCCGGCCGCGGCTCGTCGTCGGCTCCGCCGGCTCGGCGCGGCTGCGCGGCGCGATCCTGCAGGTGGTGGCGAACGTCGTCGGGAAGGGGATGGGCGTCGAGGAGGCGGTGGACGCGCCGCGGCTCCATGCGGAGGACGGCGTCGTCTACTGCGAGGACGCCGTCGTCGCGGACCGGCTGGAGGCGGCGGGCCGGAAGGTCGTGCGCTTCCGCCGGCACAATCTGTTCTTCGGCGGCGTCAGCGCAGTCGAGGTGCTCGGCGACGGGAGCCTCGCCGCCGCGGGAGACCCGCGCCGCGGCGGAGCCGGAGTGGTCGTCCCGTGAGCCAGGGCTTCGTCGTGCGGCCGGCGGAGCCCGGCGATGCGGAGGAGCTGACGCGTCTCGCGGAAGCCGTCAGCGGCGAGCCGGAGGCGTGGCTGATCTCCGCCGACGGGGAATGGCGCAGCGTCGGCGACGAACGTCGGTATCTGAAGGCGCTGCGCCGGTACCCGCATGCCGCCGTGTTCGTGGCGGAAGGGTCGGACGGCGTGCTGTTGGGGCGCCTCTCTGTCGCGCGCGACTCGCATCCGGCAAGCGCGCACGTCGCCGACCTGGGCCTGATGGTGGCGAAGGACGCGCGCCGCCGGGGCGTCGGCCGCGCGCTGCTGGAAGCCGCCGTGGACTGGGCCCACACAGCCGGCGTCCGGAAGCTGGAGCTGCACGTCTTCCCGTGGAACCAGCCCGCCATCCGCCTGTACGAACGCTTCGGCTTCGAACGCGAAGGCTTCCGCAAGGCCCATTACCACCGAGCCGGCGAAGACGTGGACGCGATCCTGATGGCGTACCGGGTCAGCTGACCGGGAACGCGTAGCATCTGTCCTCCCACGTCCACGAGCCCAGGAGGCTGAAGTGGCGACGAAGAAGCAGCAGGCGAAGGCACAGGCGGCGGCTCAGGCGGCCGGGACCTCGACGACGCAGAAGGCCAAGCCGAAGAAGAAGACCTCGCGGGGGAAGTGACCGAGCCCGGCGAGGCGGAGCCGGACTTCGAGCGCTCCGTGCAGGCTGCGCTCGACTCGCTGCCGGCGGAGCTGCGCGACCGCATCTCCAACGTCGAGATCGTCGTCGAGGACGAGCCGCCGTACGGGCAGCCGCTGCTCGGGCTCTACCAGGGGATCCCGCTCACCCGGCGCACCAGCGGCTACAGCGGCGCGCTGCCGGACAAGATCACCGTCTACCGCGGGCCGCTCGAGCGGCTGTACGGCTACGACCCCGAGCTGCTCGACCGGCAGATCAGGCACGTCGTCCTGCACGAGGTGGCGCACCACTTCGGGATCAGCGACGAGCGGCTGATCGAGATCGACCGCTACTGACCCCATCTCGCATAGGCCCGTCCATGGCACCAGCTAGGCTGGGAACCCACAGAGAGGACGGGGCCAATGGCCACAAAGAAGCAGCAGACCTTCGCGAAGATGCAGCGCGAACAGCGCGTCCGCGAGAAGAGGCAGCTGAAGGCGGAGAAGAAACAGGCCGCCGCCGAAGCGAAGCTCGCCGCGCTGACGGCGCCCGAAGGCGCGGTCGAAGGCGACGAGGCGGAGCTCGAGGACGGCGACGTCACGGTCGAGGAGACCGACGGCGTCACCGCGGCAGAGCTTCCCGCCTAGCGGTCGATTACGCGTCACGTCGTTCGTCTCACCTCCGACAGGTCATCCGACGGAGGAGGAACGACGATGTCCGAGGTGACGGTACAGCGGATCGAGGAGTTCGACACACCCGACGGCGGCGGGTTCTGCAAGGCGCGCGCCAGCCTGGGCGTGACGGCGTTCGGGATGCAGGTGGAGAACTTCCCGCCGCACTTCGAGCACTATCCCGAGCACGACCACTCAGACGACGGCCAGGAGGAGGTCTACACCGCCCTCGCCGGGTCGGCGACCCTCACGGCCGGGGGCGAGGAGTACCGGCTCGAGCCCGGCGTGTTCGCGCGTGTCGGGCCCGGCGTGACGCGCAAGATCGTCACCGGCGACGAGCCCGTGCGGCTGCTCGCGGTGGGCGGGACGCCGGGGAAGGTCTACTCGGCGCCGGCCTTCACCGAGCTCGGAGCGGCGCTGCCGGGTTGATCTCGCAGACCGAAGGGGGCTCGTCCTGGTGTGCGAGTAGCATCGCTTGTCGTGCCCGAGGCGACCCCCTTCGTCCATCTTCACGTCCACTCCGAGTACTCGATCCTCGACGGGGCGTGCCGCATTCCGGCGCTCGCGGCACGGGCGGCGGAGCTGGAGATGCCGGCCGTCGGGCTGACCGACCACGGGTCGCTCGCGGGCACGATCGACTTGTTCAAGGCGGCGAAGAAGGAGGGCGTCAAGCCCGTCATCGGCTGCGAGGTCTACGTCGCGGACGACCGCAAGGCGCAGCAGAAGGGCTACGCGCACCTGACGCTCCTGGCCGAGACGACCGAGGGCTACGGGAACCTGATCAAGCTCAGCTCGCTCGGCTATCTCGAGGGCTACTACTACAAGCCGCGCGTCGACTGGGAGCTGCTCGAGCGGCACGCCGACGGGCTCGTCGCGCTCTCCGGCTGCCTGTCGGGACGCGTCTGCAAGGCGCTCGAAGAAGGTCGCGCAACGGACGCGGAAGCCGAGCTCGACCGCTTGACGACGATCTTCGGCCGCGACGACGTGTACGTCGAGATGCAGAACGCGCACCTGGACGTGCAGCAGCGGATCAACCCGGTGCTGACGCAGCTCGCCGAGCGCCGCGGGCTGCCGGTGGTCGCCACCGGCGACGTGCACTACCTCCGGCACGAGGACGCGCGGGCGCACGAGGCGCTGCTGTGCATCCAGTCGGGCGACTCGCTGAAGAACCCGAACCACTGGAAGTTCGACACCGACCACTTCTTCTTCAAGACGCAGGCGGAGATGGCCGCCGACTTCCCCGGGCACGAGGATGCGCTGCGGCGCACGCTCGAGATCGCCGAGCGCTGCAATGTCGAGATCGCGCTCGACCGGATCCTGCTGCCGCACTTCCCGGCGCCGGACGGCCGCGACACCTTCGACTACCTCGTCGAGCTGTGCGAGAAGGGTCTCGGGCGCCGGTACGACACGGTCACACCGGAGCTGCAGGAGCGACTGAAGTTCGAGCTGAAGACGATCAAGGAGATGGGCTTCGCCGACTACTTCCTGATCGTCGCCGACTTCGTCGGCTTCGCGAAGCGCAACGGGATCAGCGTCGGCCCGGGCCGCGGCTCCGCCGCCGGCAGCCTCGTCGCCTACTGCCTCGAGATCACCGACATCGATCCGATCCGCTACGACCTGCTGTTCGAGCGGTTCCTCAACCCGGGCCGCAAGTCGATGCCGGACATGGACATCGACTTCGCCGTGGACGGACGCGAGCGCGTGATCAACTACGTGCGCGAGAAGTACGGGCGCGACCGCGTCGCGCAGATCATCACCTTCGGGACGATGGCGGCGCGCGCGGCGGTGCGCGACGCGGGTCGCGTGCTCGAGGTGCCGTACGGCGTCGTCGACAAGGTGGCGAAGGCGATCCCGGAAGGCCCCGGGCAGACGCTCGACGAATGCCTCAAGCCGGGCTCCGAGCTGCGGCAGGCCTACGACTCGGACCCGGTCACGCGCGAGATCGTCGACCTCGCGAAGCCGCTCGAGGGACTCACGCGGCAGGACTCGATCCACGCCGCCGGCGTCGTCATCGGCGCGCAGCCGCTGATCGAGCTGGTGCCGCTGCAGCAGAAGGGTCCCGACCAGGAAGTCGTGACGCAGTTCTCGATGGGGAACGTCGAGGCGCTCGGGCTGCTGAAGATGGACTTCCTCGGACTGCGCAACCTCGACGTGATCGACAAGGCGTGCGAGCTGATCGGCGACCTCGACATCGGCACGATCCCGCTCGACGACAAGAAGACCTACGAGATGCTCGCGCGCGGCGAGGCGACCGGCGTCTTCCAGTTCGAGTCGTCCGGGATGCGCGAGGCGCTGCGCCAGGTGAAGCCGACCGTCTTCGAGGACATCATCGCGCTCGTTGCGCTCTACCGGCCGGGCCCGATGGCGTACATCCCGGTGTACGCGCGCCGCAAGAACGGCCAGGAGGCGGTCAGCTACCTGGACGAGCGGCTGAAGCCGATCACGAGCACCACGTACGGCATCTGCATCTATCAGGAGCAGTACATGGAGATCGCCAAGAACATGGCCGGGTTCTCGCCCGCGGAGGCGGACGACCTGCGCAAGGCGATCGGCAAGAAGATCCACTCGCTGATGGCGTCGCTGAAGGGCAAGTTCCTCGAGGGCTGCGCCGCGAACGACGTCTCGCCGAGCGTCGGCAACCAGCTCTGGGCCGACATGGAACAGGCGCAGGACTACTCCTTCAACAAGGCGCACGCCGCCGGCTACGCGCTGATCACGTACCGCACGGCGTGGCTGCGCGCGAACCACCCGAAGGAGTACATGGCGGCGCTCATCTCCTCCGTCATGAACACGAAGGACAAGGTTCCGTTCTACGTCAACGCGTGCGACGAGCTCGGCATCGAGGTGCTGCCGCCCGACGTGAACACGTCGCAGATCGACTTCGCCGTCGTCGAGGGGAAGATCCGCTTCGGGTTGAACGCGGTGAAGAACGTCGGCGAGGCGGCCTGCCGCGAGATCGTGCGCGCCCGCACGGAAGGCGGGCCGTTCGAGTCGATCTGGGACTTCACCGAGCGGGTCGACCCGCAGGTGTCGAACAAGCGCGCGCTCGAGTCGCTGGTCAAATCGGGTGCGCTCGACTCGACCGGCGCGTCGCGCAAGGGCATGCTGGAGTCGCTCGAGCAGGCGCTGTCGTGGGGGCAGAAGCAGCAGTCCGACAAGCTGCTCGGCCAGGGCTCGATCTTCGACCTCGGCGAGGTCGCCGGCGAGGCCGCGCCGCGCCACCATCCGACGCTCGGTGCGGAGGAGTACGAGAAGGGCGAGCTGCTGCACATGGAGAAGGAGAGCCTCGGCCTGTACGTATCCGAGCACCCGCTCTCGGGCATCCGCGACCAGCTGCGCCGGAAGACGGACTGCGCGCTGTCCGAGCTCGAGCGGCGCCGCGACGGCGAGATCGTCGTCGTCGGCGGGATCGTGTCCGCGATCAAGCAGCTGACGACGAAGAAGGGCGAGCCGATGGTCTTCGTCGGCCTCGAGGACGTGACCGGCTCGGTCGAAGTGGTCGCGTTCAACTCCGTCTACGCGCTGGCGCGCGACCTGATCGCGCAGGAGCGGATCCTCGTCGTCAAGGGCCGCGTCGATCACAAGCAGCAGGGCGAGACGAAGCTGATTGCCCTGGAAATCACCCCTTTTGAGGCGGTCCCGGAACGGCGCGAGGTGCGCCTGAAGGTGGACGCGCGCATCGCGCCGGCCGGGCTGATCCGCGAGCTCGCCGACGTCGTCGGCCGCTATCCGGGCGAGGCGCCGGTCTACGTCGAAGCCGTGACGTCGTACGGCCCGAAGCTGCTCGAGCTCGGCCCGAAGGTGCAGCCGATCCCGGACTTCTTCGCCGAGGCGAAGGCGCTGCTGGGCGAGGCCGCCGTCCTGTAGTCGCGGCCGTGCTACCGTAAATGGACTAAGTTAGTCCGTTTAGGACAGGTGGTCGGATCGTGAAGAAAGTCGTCGTCGGGATCCACGAGGCGAAGACGCAGTTCTCGAAGCTCGTCAAGCAAGCGGAGGCGGGTGAGGAGATCGTCGTCAGCAACTTCGGGAAGCCGGTCGCGAAGATCGTCGGCTATTCGCAGGGAGGCGGCGAGCGGAAGCCGGGGCTCCTGGCCGGGAAGATCGCGATCAAGCCGGGCTTCGACGACGTGCCCGAAGGCTTCGACGAGCTGTAGGTGCGCCTGCTGCTCGACACGCATGCGTTTCTCTGGTGGCTCGGAGACGACCGCAGGTTGGGGCCCACGTCCCGCGCGGCGATCGCCGACGAGCGAAACGTCGTCTTCGTCAGCGCTGCGAGCGCGTGGGAGATCGCGGTTAAGCGGCGCAGCGGCAAGCTCGAAGCGCCGGGCGACATTGCCGACTGGATCGCGGCGAGCGACTTCGCGCCGCTGCCGATCGACGTATCCCACGTGATCGCGGCGGCCGAGCTGCCACCGCATCACAGGGATCCGTTCGACCGGATGCTCGTGGCGCAGGCTCAGCTCGAGGAGCTGACCCTCGTAGCGCGCGACGACACGATCGACGCGTACGCGGTCGCCACTCTCGACGCGGCCCGGTAGTCGTCGGCGCCCGACGGCTACCGTGGAGGCTTCATGGCCCGCCGCGAAGACCTCCGCAACCTCGCCATCGTCGCCCACGTCGACCACGGGAAGACGACGCTCGTCGACGCGCTGCTGTGGCAGGCCGGCTCGTTCCGTGAGAACCAGGACGTGAACGAGCGCGTGATGGACTCGATGGACCTCGAGCGCGAGAAGGGCATCACCATCCTCGCCAAGAACACGGCTGTGCGGCTCGGCGACACGAAGCTGAACATCGTCGACACGCCGGGTCACGCCGACTTCGGCGGCGAGGTCGAGCGCGGGCTGACGATGGTGGACGGCGTGCTCCTGCTCGTGGACGCGAGCGAGGGGCCGCTGCCGCAGACGCGCTTCGTGCTGCGCAAGGCACTGCAGGCGAAGCTGCCCGTCGTCCTCGTCGTGAACAAGATCGACCGCGACGACGCGCGTCCGCAGGAGGTCGTGGACGAGGTGTACGAGCTGTTCCTCGACCTCGACGCGGACGAGTCGCAGATCGAGTTCCCGATCGTCTATTGCAACGCGCGCGCCGGCCGCGCCGGGCTGACGCCCGACGATCTCGCGCCGGATCTCGGGCCGCTCGTCGAGACGCTGCTCGCCACGGTTCCGCCGCCGGAGTACGACCCCGAGCATCCGCTGCAGGCGCTCGTGACGAACCTCGACGCCGACCCGTACGTCGGCCGGCTCGCACTCTGCCGCATCATGCACGGCCATCTGCGCAAGGGCGCGACGATCGCGTGGTGCCGCGCAGACGGGACGATCTCGAACGCGAAGATCGTCGAGCTGTTCATCACCGAGGCGCTCGACCGCGTGCCGGCGGACGAGGCGGGGCCGGGGGAGATCGTCGCGCTCGCCGGCCTCCCGGACGTGACCATCGGCGAGACGATCGCCGACCCGGACGATCCGCGCCCGCTGCCCGTCACCTCCGTCGACGAGCCGTCGCTGTCGATCACGATCGGCATCAACACGTCGCCGCTCGCCGGGACCGAGGGCGACCGGCTGACCGCGTCGATGGTGAAGGCGCGGCTCGACCAGGAGCTCGTCGGCAACGTGTCGCTCCGCGTCGGCCCGACGGAGCGGCCGGACGCGTGGGAGGTGCAGGGCCGCGGCGAGCTGCAGCTCGCGATCCTCGTCGAGCTGATGCGCCGCGAGGGCTTCGAGCTCACCGTCGGCAAGCCGGAGGTGCTGACCCGGGAGATCGACGGCAAGCGCCACGAGCCGGTCGAGCGTCTCGCCATCGACGTGCCCGAGGAGTACATCGGCGTGGTCACGCAGCTGCTCGCGCTGCGCAAGGGACGGCTGCAGCAGATGGTCAACCACGGCACCGGCTGGGCGCGCATGGAATACCTCGTCCCCGCGCGCGGACTGATCGGCTTCCGCACCGAGTTCCTCACCGAGACGCGCGGCACCGGGATCCTCCATCACGTGTTCGAGTCGTGGGAGCCGTGGCACGGCGAGCTGCGCACGCGGCCGACCGGCAGCCTCGTCGCCGACCGGCGCGGGCCGACGACGGCGTTCGCGATCATCAACCTGCAGGAGCGCGGCTCCCTGTTCATCGCGCCCGGCGTCGAGGTCTACGAAGGGATGATCGTGGGCGAGAACTCGCGCGCGGACGACCTCGACGTGAACGCGACCAAAGAGAAGAAGCTGACGAACATGCGGGCGGCGAGCTCGGACGAGACCGTGCGCCTGATCCCGCCGCGCCCGCTGTCGCTGGAGCAGGCGCTCGAGCTGATCCGCGAGGACGAGTGCGTCGAGGTGACGCCGAAGAGCATCCGCCTGCGCAAGGCCGAGCTGTCGGCGCAGAAGCGGCAGTCGGCCACGTCGCGCCGGAAGCGCGAAGCGGCCTCCGTCCCGTCGTAGGCGTCTTCGCGTCCCTCGTTTGGCGGCAGATACCCCGTAAAGGGGGTGATCCGATCTCCGTGTTTTCCCGAAGTAGGACCAGCGAACGTCGGAAGGATGCGCAATGTCTGCGGTTGAGCAAGTCGAAGTCGTCGAGACCGAGGTCGAGCGGGTCGAGCGCTGGCGCACGCAGGAGCTGGAGCGCGCCGGGTACGACGCCGAGGCGGCCTTCGAGCTCGCACTGCGGTCGGATGTCGACCTGCACGCCGCCGTCGCTCTCGTCGAGCGCGGCTGTCCGCCCGAGCTCGCGCTGCAGATCCTGCGCTAGCTCGGTCGGGTCGTCAGAATGGCGCGGGTGACCGTCGCCGTTCTCGCATCGATCCCGTCTCCGCCGACGGGCGTCTATCACGTCGGACCGTTCACGATCCACATGTACGGCGTGATGCTGCTGCTCGCGATCGCCGCGTGCGTGTGGCTGACCGGGACGCGCTGGGTGCGCTGGGGCGGCGACTGGGATCTCATCTTCCGCGTGGCCGTGTGGGGCGTGATCGCCGGGATCGTCGGCGCGCGGCTCTACCACCTGGCCACCAGCTGGAACCAGGATTCCGCCATCCACGCGCACTGGTACGGCCCGTTCGCCGTCTGGTCGGGCGGGCTCGGGATCTGGGGCGCGATCCCGCTGGGGCTGCTCGTCGGCGGCTGGGTCGTCCACCGCTCCGGCAATCCGGTGCGGCTGATGATGGATGCCGCCGCGCCCGGACTGCTGCTGGCGCAGGGGATCGGGCGCTGGGGCAACTACTTCAACCAGGAGCTGTACGGCAAGCACACGACGCTGCCCTGGGCGCTCCAGATCCACGGGAAGACGGCGGCGCACCTGTACCACCCGACCTTCCTGTACGAGTTCATCTGGGACCTGCTGGGCGTGGTGGCGCTGCTGTGGATCGACCGGCGCTTCACGATCAAGCGGCCGGGCCTGTTCGCGCTGTACGTCGCCATCTACTGCGCCTTCCGCACGTACGAGGAGACGCTGAGGATCGACCCGTCGAACCACTTCCTCGGGCAGCGGATCAACTTCTGGGTCTCGATCATCATGTTCATCGGCTCGGTGGCGTTCTTCGTCTGGTGGCAGTTCCTGCGCAAGCCGTCGTCCTCGTCGCCGACGTCGCGGCCACGGCCCATCCCGACGGGGCCGAAGATGGCCGTGCCCAAGGGGCGCGTCCGGTAGTGCGGCTACGGTCCCTTTCGGTGGCCCCCCTGCTGACAGACGCCGGCCGCTCGCCCGCGATCGCACGTCGCGCTGCGGCGTCCTCAGTCGCGCCCATAGCTAAAGCTATGAACGCTCCCTGCGTCCTTGCATCGCTCGGCGCTCGCGACCGAGCGACTCGGCCCTGCCAACAGGAGAACCACCAGTGATCGTCCGGGAACTGGAGCTGGACCTCGACGCGTTCGAGGGCCCGTTCGACCTGCTGCTGACGCTCGTCCTCAAGGACGAGCTCGACCTGCGCGAGGTCGACGTCGCGGCCATCGTCATCTCCTTCATCGAACGGCTCGCCGCCAGGGACCAGCTCGACCTGGAAGCGTGCGGCGAGTTCCTCGTCCTCATCGCCGCGCTGCTCGAGCTGAAGGCGCGCGGGCTGTTCCCGGAGGAGGCGGCTGAGCTGGCGGAGCTGGAGCCGGAGGCCGCGGCGGAGGAGCTGGCCCGACGGCTCGCCGAATATCGGCGGATGAAGGAGGCGGCCGCGTGGCTGCGCGAGCGCCTCGAGACGGAAGGAGACCGGTTCTTCCGCATCGGCCCGGCGCCGCTCGCGCCGAAGGTCGAGCAGCCCCTCGGGCCCCAGGAGCCGCTGCGGCTCGCGTCCGTCCTGCGGGCGCTGGCCGTCGAGCCGCCGCAGGTGTCGCTGTCGCACATGGCGCTCCGCTTCCCGCCCGTGACGCAGTTCCTCGAGCGCTTCCGCGCGGTGCTCCGCCGCCGCTCCCGCTTCGACTTCGACGCCGAGGTGACCGGGCTGACGCGGGTCGAGCAGGCCGTCGCCTTCCTCGCGCTCCTCGATCTCCGCCGCAACGGCGAGATCACCATCGACCAGGCCGCCCCGTTCGCGCCGATCCGTGTGGCGCGGAATGGGGAGGAGTCAACCGCTCGAGACGAAAGGACCGTGGCGTGGACCGTCCGCTCCGCCTGATCGCCGCCAATCCGCTCGACCAGCTTGCCCGCACGATCGAGGCGCTGCTGGTGGTCACGTCCGTGCCGCTCTCCGTCGAGGACATCGCCGAGGCTGCGGACGACCATCCGGAGCGCGTCGAGGCCGCGCTGGGCCTCGTCGGCGACCGCTACCGCGAAGGGCGCAGCGGCGTCGTGCTGGAGAAGGTGGCCGGCGGCTGGGCCTTCCGCGCCTCCCGCGACGCGGCCGACGCGTGCGCGCGCCTGTTCGAGAAGCCGGCGCAGCGCAACCTGTCGCAGGCGTCGCTCGAGACGCTCGCCATCGTCGCGTACCTCGGCCCGTGCACCCGGCCGGACATCGCGCGCATCCGCGGCGTCGCCGCCGACTCCGCCGTCGCCAATCTCACGGAGCGCGGGCTGATCGCCGAGTCGGGCCGGGACGACGCGGCCGGCGGCGCCATCCGCTACCGGACGACGCCGCTGTTCGAGCGGATCTTCGGTCTCGAGAGCCTGTCCGAGCTGCCGCGCCTCGACGACATCGGCGCCGACGCGGAGCAGATCCGCGAGCGGCTCCACCAGGTCGCCGAGATGCGCTCGGCCTAAGCCCGTCGCGTAACCGCCGCCACCGCGAGTCGCAACGCCACGACGAACAGCAGCGTGAACGTGAGCGCGACGCCGAGGAACGCAGCTTCGCGGCCGTTCAGCGACCGGCCGAGCACGAGCGCGCGGAGCAGGACGCCGGCGGTGACGCCGCACAGCCAGGTGGCCAGCAGCCGCGTGACCGACGGCTGCGTGTAGAGCCGAAAGACGAGCGCTGCGGCGAACCAGCCGGCGAGCAGCGGCAGCGCGTCGTGCGCGAGCCCGGCCGCCGTGACCGTGCCGTGGTGCGACAAGAGGCCGACCACCGCGAACACGACGAGCGCGGCAGCGTCCGAGATCGGCCACGCCCGGCTCCGCCGGCGGAACGCGCGCACTAGGCCAGCCGCGCCGCGACGAGGACGAGCCACGCGAGCATCGCCACGTAGAAGCCGCGCTCGATCAGCCCAGTGAACGGCCGGAGCGCGGACTGGCGCACCGCGAGCATCGTTCCGACCGCGCAGACCGCCATCGCCCAGCCGAGCGCCGGCTGTCCGTGCTCCGGCCGCTTCAGCGCGATCCCGGCGGCGGACGCCGACCCGAATGCCGCGATCGCCAGCGCGACGTGGATTGCGCCCGTCCGCGTCCGTCTCGTCGCGCCGATCAGATCGGTGGGGAACCAGCCGATCGCGATGCGCGCGACCGCGAAGACGACGAGCAGCACGTCCACGCGGAACGGAGCGGGGGAGATGCCCGTCGCCAGCGCGCCCGCGAGCATCCCGCCTGCAAGACCTGCGCACGTCGCCTGCGTGCGGTACCAGCGCGCATAGCGGCCGACCCCGTACTCGCTGACCGCGTTGCGCAGCGGGCTGTATCCCGTCGGCGCGAGATGGAGATAGACGAGGCACGCGACGCAGGCGCCGGTGAAGACGAGCGAGGCGACGGCGAAGGGTGTCGTCATCCGCCGGATTCTCCCACGGCGCCGCCGCCGGCGAACTACGCTCCGCCGCGTGCGACTCAACGCCTACCTCGCGCGCGCCGGCGTCGCGTCGCGCCGGAACGCCGACGCGCTGATCAAGGACGGCCGCGTTCTCGTCAACGGCGAGCAGGGGCAGCTGAACACCGTCGTCGGCTCGCGCGACCGGGTCGAGGTCGACGGCCGCGCGGTTTCGCTGCAGCGGCTCGCGTACGTGCTCCTGCACAAGCCCGCCGGCGTCGTCACCACCGCGCGCGACCCGCAGCGCCGACCCACCGTCGTCGAGCTCGTCCCCGCCGAGCCCCACGTCGTGCCGGTCGGACGGCTCGACGCCGACACGACGGGGGCGCTGCTGCTGACGAACGACGGGACGCTCGCGCACCGGCTCGCGCACCCGCGCTACGGCGTGGAGAAGGTCTACGAGGCGCAGATCGGCGGGCGCCTGAGCGAGGCCGGGCTGGAGCAGCTGCGCGACGGCGTCGAGCTCGACGACGGCGTCACCTCGCCCGCGCAGGTGCGGCGACTCGGCCCGCACACGATCGAGCTGATCCTCCACGAGGGCCGCAACCGGCAGGTGAAGCGCATGTTCGAGGCGGTCGGGCATCCGGTGCGCAGCCTGCATCGCAGCCGCTACGCAGGGTTGACGCTCGACGGACTCGAGCCCGGCGCGTGGCGCGAGCTCGAACGCGCCGAAGTGGAAGGTCTGCGCGCACTGTGAACGCCGGGTAACAGCGTCGTGACAGCCCTCCGACGCCCGTTGTTTGGATGCTGGGGCGAGGGGTAGCCTCACGTCGTCGTTAGTTCCCAACCCGCAGGGGGAGCAGATGAGTAGGGGAGTTCGTAGAGTCGCTCGCGCGGCTTCGATCGCTGCTGTCATCGCAGCGGCGGCCGCCACGGCAGCATGGGGGGCTTCGTCGACCACGGCGTCGACGCACCCTTCGACCGAATCGTCGTCGTGTCATCTCGCGAACGGCATCAGTCACGTGATCGAGATCACGTTCGACAACGTCCACTTCAACCGCGACAACCCGAAAGTGCTGTCCGACCTCGAGCAGATGCCCGCGCTCGAGAGCTTCATCACGGACAACGGCACGATGCTCTCGAACAACCACACGCCGCTGATCGCGCACACTGCCGATGACACGATCACGAACTACTCCGGCCTGTACGGCGACCGGCAGGGGCAGGGCCTCACGAACACATACGAGACGTACGGCGCCTCGGGCACCGTCACGCCCAAGTCGTCCTTCGCCTACTGGACGGGCACGTATGGACTGGACTCGTTCCCGAACCAGCCCTACTCGGCGAAGGTTCCCGCGACCGGCTGGGCGCCGGCGACGCCGCCCGCGCCGTGGGTTCCGTTCACCCGCACCGGATGCGACTTCGGTGCGGTCTCGACGGCCAACATGGAGCTCGAGAACGTCAATCCTGATCTCCAGAACGTCTTCGGCCCGTCCTCGCCCGAGGTGGCGCAGTACAACGCCGACAGCGACTCGTTCAAGGACCAGGAAGTCGCCGACTACGTCGGCCTCGGCGTCCACTGTGCCCAGGGCAGCTCGTTCTGCTCCTCGGCCCAGGCGGTCAAGTTCGGGCAGACGAGCCCGTCGAGCACTGCGGTCACCGACTCGCTCCCCGACGAGCCGGGCGGCTACGACGGCTTCGAGGGCCTCTTCGGGCACAGGTACCTCCAGCCGCAGCTAGTCCAGGCGGCGAACTCCGGCGGCAACCGCGTTGTCAACGGCCACTCGTACGAGGTGTACGACTCGGCCGGCAATCTCGTCGACCTGAACGGGAACGAGATCGACGGCGCGTTCCTGCCGCCCGGACACCCCGGCTTCCCCGGCTTCGGCGGCATCAGTGCCGCGCAGTCGCTCGCCTACGTGGCCGACATGCAGGAGACCGGCGTTCCGATCACGTACGCGTACATCTCCGATGCGCACGAGAAGAAGACCGGCCAGGCGAACTGCTCCAACGGCGGAACGGCGCAGGGCCCTGGTGACTCGTGCTACGCGCAGACGCTCGCGGCCTACAACTCGTCGTTCGCCACCTTCTTCCGGCGGCTCGCCGACGACGGCATCAACCAGCACAACACCCTGTTCGTGTTCGCGGCGGACGAGGGCGACCACTTCGCCGGAGCGAACGTCGGCCGTGCGGTCACGCCCGCCTGCACCGGCACTCCCGGCACGACGACGTACAGCTGCAGCTATTCCGCGGCGGGCTCGATCGGAGAGCAGCAGGTCTCGATCCACGGGCTCCTGGCGGCGCAGCTCGGCGACACGACGCCGTTCTACAACGAGCCGCAGGGGAACGCGGTCTTCATCACGGGCAACCCCGGTCCCACCCAGCCGGCGACGCGCACGCTCGAGCGGGACTTCCTCCACGTGACTGCGAACGACAGCTACGACAACACCACCGAGACGGTCGCGCAGTATGCGGTCGATCCGACGGTGGAGCAGTTGCTGCACTTCGTGAACGCGGATCCGAACCGTACGCCGTCGTTCGATGTGTTCCCGAGACCGGACTTCTACCTCTCGACGGGCACGGGCGACCCGACCGCGAAACCGACGACGCCGAACTGTCCGACGTCGACAGCGGCAACGGCGGCGGCGAACTGCGTAGTGGTCAACAACGGGTTCGCGTGGGACCACGGGTACTACGCGCCCGAGATCGACAACACGTGGCTCGGCCTCGTCGGGCCCGGCGTCGCGCACAAGGGTGTGGACGGGTTCACCGCCGGCCAGGGCCCGAGCTCCGCGGACGGCTCGAACTCGCACCCGCAGCTCGTGACCTCGGTGGGGAACCCGGGCACGTGGGCGGACCACACGGACATCCGGCCGACCATCATGGCCTTGACCGGCCTGAAGGACGACTATGTCGACGACGGGCGCGTCCTCGTCGAGGACCTGACCGTCTCGCCGGGCAAGACCGGACAGCCGAAGTACCTCGATCTCGCGAAGTGCTACAAGCAGCTCAACTCCAGCGTCGGTGAGTTCGGGACGGACGTTCTCGTCGCGGACACCAACGCGTTGAAGACGGGCTCGGGCAGCAACGACTGGACCTACCGGTGGACGCTCGCGAAGATCCGCATCCTCGGCGCCGCACGCGACGCGGTGGCCACGCGGATCAAGAACGATCTGTTCGACGCCGAGTTCGACAACCACCCGATCCCTGGAGCCAACGATCTCAAGGACTGCCAGACCATCCTGGCCTTGGCAGTAGGGCTGAACCGATAGTCAGCTAGAGGCCACGGGGGCGGGCCGCTCCGAACAAGCGGCCCGCCCCGGCTTCGCGAAGCCCATGCGCTCGTACATCTGCTCGAGCGTCGGCTCGGCCGCGCGGGGCGCGTGTTCAGGTTCTCAAGACGTCGTGCGAACGGCGGCGTGCGGTCACCGCCTCACACACCGCGTCGACGCAGGCCGGGTCGAACTGCCCGCCCGCGTTCCCCTGCAGTTCGAGGAGTGCCTCCTCACGCGAGAGCGGCGGCCGATACGACCGTGCCTCGCTCATCGCATAGAAGGCGTCCGTAACGGCGACGATTCGCGCCGTGAGCGGTATCTCGTTCCCGGCGAGTCCATGTGGGTACCCGGCTCCATCCCACCGCTCGTGATGGAAGTGGACAATCGCCAGCGCCTCTTCGGATCGAATGATCGGCGAGAGGAGTCGCACGCCGGCGCTTGGGTGGCGCCGTATCTCGGACCACTCGCGCGTGGTCAGGGGGCCCGGCTTCCGCAGGATCCGGCATGGAACCTCGAGTTTGCCGAGATCGTGAAGGAACGCTCCGAGCCGAAGCGCCCCGAGCTGCGGCTCACGGACATGCAGCCGCCTCGCTGCGTCAACTGAGAGCGCCTCAACAGCAGCGGCGTGGGCGAAGGTATCGGGCTGGTCTGTTTCAAACCGTGCGAGGAGACGCTTGAGAGCGTTCCCGGCGTGCGCCCGCGGTGGCACGAGGTACCCGATTCCCGTTTCGACCGCCGTCATATGCCATCCCCCTTTCGGGGGAGTTGGAAGAACCCCTTCTCGCATCGCTGGAGTGGCGGCCGTCTGTTCAAAGACAGTGGCAGGCTCGTTTCAAGGCCGCTCGTGGACTGCGCTCATGGCCGTGTCCAATGTTTGCGGTGCCGCGGGTGGACCCACGACTGTTGCCATCTGTTTTGGCTACGGACGAGCCCGCGATGCCCTTGATCAGCACAGAAAGAATTTGGTTCGACTGCGGACCTAATCAGGTCGCACACCGTACGGACATCGCCAAGGCTCAGTGCCGGGCCCGTCGGCAGGGCCAAGGTGCGACGTGCCAATCGCTCGGTCTCTCCAAGCCCCTGCATCGGACCTTCGCTGTAGACGGCAGCAAGATGACACGGTGGGCTGAAGTACGGGCGCGCGATCACGTTCTCGGCGAGGAGAATGTCGAGAAGATCGTCGCGGTCGACTCCGGCTTCTCTGGCGTCCACCTCGATCGACACATAGTGATAGTTGGACAGTTCCAGAGCCGGATACTCGACGACGTGGATACCGCGGACGCTCTGCATCTCACTGCGGTAGAGCTCGTATCGGCTGCGGTTGACAGCGGCCAACTCATCAAGTCCGTCCAGCTGGGATAGGCCTACGGCGGCTGAAATCTCGTTCAGCTTCGCGTTACCTCCGACTATCTCGGAGTCGAGCGACTCGCCGAAGCCAAAATTGCGCTGACGCCGGGCGCTCTCGGCGATGTCGTCGTCGTCGGTCATGACGGCTCCGCCTTCGATCGTGTGGAAGAACTTGGTGGCGTGGAAGCTGAAGGCTTCGGCGCGTCCGAATCCACCGACCATGCGCCCGCGATGGGAGCAGCCGAATGCGTGCGCGGCGTCGAACAGGACCTGGAGACCGTAACGGTCTGCGACCGCAGTGAGGCCCTCCACATCGCAGGGGCGGCCCCAGAGATGAACTCCGAGAATCGCTGACGTGCGCGCAGTGATGACCCGCTCCGCGGCAGCGGGATCGAGGTTGTGGGTCAAAGGGTCGACGTCGGCGAAGACGGGTACCAGGCCTGCCCGACTGACGGCGTGCGCCGTAGCGACGAACGTAAATGACGGAACCACGACCTCTCCGGTCAGCTGCGCTGCTCGGAGCGCGAGCTCGAGTGCCAGCGTGCCGTTGCAGGTCGCGACGCAGTGACGCACCTGGTGCAGCTCGGCAATGCGGCGCTCGAGCTCGACGACCGACGGGCCGCCGTTTGAGAGGCGACCACTGTCCAGCACGTCGCCGACGAGTCCGAGGATCCGCTCGCGGTCGGGGAGCCATGGCCGACCGACGACGACCGGCTGAACGAACGCCGGCCCTTCGCCGAGCGTCGCGGGCTCGCTTCCCCGCTCCATCACGCCGCCTGCAATCGGGATCGCCGAAGCTCGTACGCCCTTCGATGCGCCTCGAGTATCCGCGGGTACACCTTCGTCCACGCGAATGCTTGGGCGTCCACCGCCGCTCTCGAGCCTACTGCGGCTCGCGTGGCCGGGTCGCCCAAAGGGCCGTCGAGAAGTGCGGCGATCTCCGACCCACTCCCGGCTCCCTGAAGCACATACCCGTTCTCACCATGCTCGATCGCCTCGGAGCATCCCGTGAAGGAACTGACCACAGGAGCCCTTCCTGCGATCATGGCGTCGACTGCCGGGAGCCCCCATGCGTCGTTCCGGCTCGGAAGCAGCAGTACATCGCCGGCCGAGTACAAAGCGGGTAGCTCGGCGTGCGGACGACCTCCGAGGAAGCGGACGCGTTCCGAGACTCCGAGCCGGGCCGCAAGGGCTACATAGTGCGACGGGTCGTCCCCCCCGATCACCCAGAGGTCCGGACGTGAGCGGCTTGCAGCCACTCCCTCGATAGCAGTGTCGAGACCCTTCCTCTGAAACGAGCCGCCAACGAACAGCACGACGGTCCTGTCGTCCGGCGTGCCGAATTCGGCACGTCGCCGGACCCGCGCCGATTCATCAAACTGCATCCGATCGGCGTCCACCCCGTACGGGATCACCTCGATGAGCTCGGACGGCACGCCGTGGAACCGTTCGAGATCCCGCTTGATCTGCAATGACGGGGCAATGCACAGCGGCGCGGGATACGCAAAGAGTCGACGCTCGATCGCCAGCACAACCGCGGCCTGAGGACGGAAGACGTAGGGGCTCAGGACGCGGCGCACCGTCGCGCGTGGCTCGATACGCTCGAAGTATCGCGCGAGCTCCGCCGCTCGGACGGCGTGAACAGTGACGAGATCGGCGCGAAACGTCGCGAAGCCTTCGGAGTGCACCAGGTCGAAGGTCTCGCGCTCCCTCGAGGCGGCTCGCGTGGCTCGGGCTGCGAAGCTCGCGCACTCGATCGCGTAGCGGAACCGGCCGCTGCCGCCGACGAGTGGATCGATGTTGCGGAAGGTCAGTGGCGCATCGGTACTCTCCCGGCCCCGGACCGAGCAGAAGAGCGTCAGGTCGAGGTCATACGAGAGACGCTCTGCCTGTCGTCGATACAGCGACGGAATGGAGCCGACCTCGGAAAAGGTTCGGTACACATACGCCACCCGGAACCTCGCCTCCCGTTGCGTGCGCGGCCCGTCTCGCACAAGCTCGGTCTCAGAAGACATCAGTGTCGCCACGAGTGAAGTACCAGGACTCGAGGAGCTCCGGAGCATGCCCGACGTCCGGGGACGTACAGAGGGCGGTTATTGCCTTGCCCGGTCGGCACGTGAACCCGGCGATAAGGAGCACGGACCGTGACCACGGGCGCGGATCGAGGTAGTCACACGTCACCACCTCACAGCCTTCGGCGGTCAAGTCAGATAGCGATCGGCGCAGCAACCCGCGCAGTGACGCTTTGTCACTCGCCAGTAGATCGAGAATGCGCCCGATGCGGCCGTCGCCGTCCACCCCGATGACGGCATAACCGCTCATACGTCCGGATTTCGTTCGCGCACAGAGCACCGTCACGTGGCCCTCCGGGCGGTCGAGCCAGCGCCAGCGCAGATATGAGCTGTCGCGGACCCGCATGCAGACGGAGAAGGAGGCCGCAGACGCGGCCAACTCGTCAGCCTCGGCTGATGAGACGGCGTCGACCGATTCGACAGCGGCGCACGGCAACACCCCGAAGACGATCGTTCTCCACGCGCCGAGCAGTCGGGCGACGAGAACGCCGACCGGCGCCGGCAGACGCGGGACGCGCTTGGACCAGACAACCCAGGTTGGCAGGCGCCCGATGACGCGCCCACCCCCGCTGGCGCCCGTGACACGGGCGGCTTCGTCTGTCGCGAATCCGATCCACACGTCAGCGTGGGCGTCGGCGATCGCGCGTCCCGCCCCGATGAGCATGCCCATACCGCCGCGCCGCCGGTAGTGAGCCAGCACCATGGCCTCTCCGCCCAGCATCACCCTCTTCCGCCGTCCCTCGAGCCACATATCCGTGGTGGAGCTCGCCCAGTGTCCGACGGGGCGGCCGTCGGTCTCGAGGACAAACGCTTCGCCGTGACCTCCAGGTGCGCCAAACCATCGCCAGCGCCATTCAACGGCCGAGCGGGGGGTGCCGAAGCACTCAGAGAACATCCGTTCGATCGTCGGCTCATCCTCTGCACGAGCCGCCCGGACGACGAACTCGTTCGCGTGCCTCCCAGCCGGGCGTAGCTCCACTTCCGGTGCGCTCATCAGGGTTCACACTTACGCGTACCTCCGTCAGGTGCGCCGCCGTATCGGCTAGCTTCGCGCGACCGAGAGTCAGATACGTCGGCAACCCCGCTCGCAAGTCCTCCCTCGTGTCAACAATCGTTATTGACAACTCGCGAGTCAGAACTGAAGCTTGTAGATGCTCGACCCGCGCCGAGTCCCACCGGCGCCTCTGCGGGTTCGAAAGTGAAGGAGTGCACGGGGTCGATGGATGAAGTCCTGCGGCTGGTAATCGTCGAAGGCCCTGCCCGCCAGTTGCATGGGCCGCTCGAGTCGGAAGGGTTCTCCATCGCGGCGTCCGCGCCGCGCGGATGCGACTTTCTCACCCTGGTCGAACTGCACCGGCCGGATGCGGTGCTACTCGATCTCGACCTGGCGGAATCCAACGGAACGATCCCGATTCGGCGCCTCGCCGAACGCTTCCCGGACCTTCCGGCGATCGTTCTCGGTGATTCCGTGTTGCCGGCTGTCATCGCAACCGTTTTCGAGGCGGGCGCTCGAGCGTACATCGTCAAAACTGCGGAACTCGATCCTCTTGTTGATGCCGTACGCCTCGCGGTCGAGATGGGCTGTCCCAAGCCGGTGCTCGACTCCTGGGAGTCGACGCCCTCGGTTCAGCTCGCACCAATACCCAGAGTGGAACGGCGGCGGCTCATCGATCGTCGGGCCGCAGATCGACGCACCGGCGCGGCGCCGACGGCGATCCTCGAGAGGCGCACCAGCATCGACCGGCGCATGGCCGTGCGCAGACGATGATGATCCGCGGCCAGAGGCAAGGCCTGGGTTGACAAGCAGCGCGCTTCGTCCTAAAGACTGAGTGTCCGGATTCTCGCCGCGCCCTGCGGCCGGCGTCTCTCCGGGCTCTGCGGCGATTGGAGCGACATGTACTGCGGCACTCTGCGGCTGGTCGTCGTTGACGACCACGCCTTGTTACACCCCGTTTTTCAACGAGCGCTCGAGTCAGAGGGGTTCGAGGTCGTGGCGTTCGCGCGCCGTGGAAGCGAGCTGCTCCCATTGGTCCAAAGGCATGCGCCGGACGCGGTGCTGCTCGAGCTCGACCTTCCGGAGCTCGACGGTATCGTCGCGATTCGACGTCTCGCGACACGTTTTCCGGAGATTCCGGCGATCGTTGTCGCCGCCTCAGCTTCGCCGGATGACATTACTGCGGCGTTCGAAGCGGGGGCCAGAGCGTACATTCTCAAGACCGTCGAGCTAGATCACCTGGGCGAGACAGTACGCCTGGCTATCGAACACGGTTTCGACGGCATCAGCGGCCATCCCCCCGAACCAGACCTTGAGGGCATCCTGACCGGACGAGAGTTCGAGGTGCTCCAGGTGCTCGCACGTGGCTTCTCGAATAAGGAGATAGCCGCCCATTTGGACATAAGTGAGCCGACCGTGAAGTTTCACCTCACCAGCATCTACCGAAAGCTCGAGGTCAAGAACCGGACAGCCGCCGTGAGTGCGGCACTCGACGTCGGCGTCATCGACGGGCTCGACTAGAGGCGGGTTCCACAGCGGCCGTTCAAAGGGTGAGTTCGAGGCGCGACCCTGGAATGATCTCGCCACGTTCGCAGACGCCCGCGGGCAGCTCGAGGACTGCGCAGGCTCGTCGACTTCCAGCGACGCGCCAGGGGCGCAGGGCGCGAACGACGCGCGTCACGCGTCCCTCGCGGTCGATGAAGACGACGTCGATCGGGAACCGCATGAAGAAGGTGTGCACGCTGCTTGCAGGCTTCAAGAGCAACCCTTCCCCGGCACCGAGTTGCGAGCGGCCAAGGAGGCCGCGCATTCGCGTCAACGGCCCGTCCGCGACGGCACAGCGCTCACACATGAGACGCCCCTCGTGTGTCCGCACCGTGATCTGTCGCATTGAAACAACCTCCGTACGAGAGTGAGTCGCTTTGGCCGTCTGAGTGGAGAAGAGAATCAAATCGGTCGGTGCCAACGCCTGGACCTTCGTTTGTCGAAGACCTATGCCGACCGGTGTGCGTCGGCAGATGAGCGAAGCGCACATTGACCACAGGCGTTCCATTCTGGATACGCGGGTCGGCGGGGCGCCTCATCTCTTGGCGCTTCGCAACTAGGGACAAGGGGGTACACAGTGGTCAACGATGCGATCAACCGCGTCTTTGTTACGGCGATGCTCGCGGCGAAGCGTGAGGACGGACAGACGTTCGTGGAGTACGCACTCATCGGCGTGCTCGTCGCGGTAGCACTGACGCTTTCCCTCACAACGTTCAAGAACGCGATTACCGGCGCGCTGACGAACATCGGCAACGCGCTCTGAGGACAGTCGTACGGCCCGGCAGGTGCTCCCGATTCGCGGACTCACCTGCCGTTCCGGGCGAGTCGGCGATGAGAGGCGTTCCAGACAGTCGAGGCGAGAAAGGCCAAACTCTCGTCGAGTTCGTGCTCGTGGCACCGGTGCTGCTGCTGATCCTCTTCGGAATCGTGCAGTTCGGAGTCGCGTTCAAGAACTCGGTGGTGGTTACCGACGCGGTGCGCGCAGGCGCACGCAAGGCGGCCGTCAGCAGCACGGCGTCCAACCCGACGGCAACCACGCAGCAGGCCGTCGTAGCCGCCGCCGGCGACCTCGACGCCTCAAAGCTCCAGATCGTGGTCACGTCGACGTGGCGTGCCGGTGACAGCGTCACGGTATCTGCGAGTTACCCGTACCAGATCGACATTCTCGGAATCGTCGTTGCGTCCGGCGATTTGCACAGCACGACGATCGAGCGAGTCGAATAGCGGCGATCTGAGATCAGGGGAAGATGATGCGGAGACTTTCGTACAGCGGTCGAAGGATCGCCATCGCAGTCACGCTTGCAGTTGTCGCGGTGGCACTCATGATCATTTATGGAGCTCAGGCGAGGCCGAGCAGCGCCCAGGCGGTTTCCGGTCAGCCGGTCTTGATCGCGACCCGCGACATCCCACTCGGGACGTCGGCGTCCGAGATCATCGATGGACGGTGGGTCACCACGGAGCGCGTGCCGGCCGACACCGTCGCAGCGGGTGCAGTGGCCAGCGTCGCGCAGCTCGCGAATCTTGTGGCCCTGCAGCCGACTTACCGCGGCGAGCAGATCACTATCCGGAGGTTCGGTAGCGTCCAGCAGCAGGGCCTCCCGTCCGAGCTCGGCGGGACTGCGCGGATCATCGAGCTGTCAGGGAGCGCAACCCAACTCCTCGCGGGCACGCTCGAGAGAGGAAACCGGGTCGACGTCGTCGGCTCGATCAAGCTGCCGGAGTCGGGGCAGACGCATGTTGCGGCCGTCGTGCTGCACAACCTGCTCGTCGTGAAGGCGCCACCGGCGGAGACGTCGTCCGGATTGGCGAGCCAGCAGGACACCCTTTCAGCCGAGCTTGAGCTGACCCCTCTCCAGGCGCAGCGTCTCTTCTGGCTCGCAAAGAACGGAGACTGGTCCTTGCTGCTGCGCCCGAGCGCCGGCGCTCGAGATCCCTTGCTACAGCCGGTCACGGCATCGAATCTGGTGGGAGGCGCCAATGGCCGCTGAAAGTCGTATACGAGTGGCGGTCACCGGCAGAGGTGCGGCTGCCACCGTTCTCAAGGCCGAGATCGCACGTCTCGAGGCGTTCGAGTTGGTCGTGAAGCAGGCGGCGCACGCGGCTCCGGACGTTGTGCTTATGCTCCACAACGAGCGCGCCGATCCCGGCGAGCAGCTCGCGACGCTGCGCGAGCACTCGGCCGGGCCTGTCATCCTCGTCACCAGTGCGCCATCGAGCGAGCTCGTGCATTGGGCCGTCGACGCGGGCATCGCGGACGTACTCACGCTACCCGCGTCGTCGGAGGGACTCCTCTTCGCGATCGAGAAAGCGGCTCGCGCGGCGTCCCGGCTGGCTCGGCTCGAGCGTGGACGAGTCGTAACCGTCTTCTCGCCGAAGGGCGGATCCGGGAAGTCCGTCGTCTCCACCAACCTCGCCGTCGCCTCCGCACGGCATACGAACAGCCGGACGCTGCTCGTCGATCTCGACCTCCAGTTCGGGGACGCCGCGATCATGCTCGGACTGACGCCGCGGAACACTCTCCACGAGCTCATGGGCACTTCTGCGACCCTCGACGCCGAGAAGCTCGAGGTGTACACCGAGCGGCACGCTTCGGGCGTCGACGTTCTCTCGGCACCCGTTCGCCCTGAGGATGCCGAACTGATCGGCGAAGAAGCAGTCCGGACGCTCCTTTCGGTTGCGCGGGAGGCTTATGACCTCGTCGTCATCGACACTGCACCGTTCTTCTATGGCCCGATGCTCGCCACGCTCGATGAGACCGATCAACTGCTGTTGCTCTGCAATCCCGACGTTCCGACGCTCAAGAACGTGCGACTCACTCTGCAGACACTCGAGCTGCTGTCGTTCCCGGACGATCGTCTTCGTGTCGTCTTGAACCGCGCGAGCACGTCGACCGGAATCGCGCGTGCCGACGTCGAGGCAGCGCTGGGACGCCAGGTCGACATCACGCTGCCGCTGGATCCCGCCGTTCCCGTCGCAGTGAATCGCGCGGAGGCGGTAGTGCTCGAGCCGACGCCAACACCGTTTGGAGACGCGATCATCGAGCTCGCGAGGTCGATCGGTGGCGGCGTCACCGCGCCGACATCACGGGTTTCGCGCAGCCCGAAGCGATTCAGCTTCGGGAGGAGCTAGGCATGTCCCTCCAGCAACGGATCAACGGCAACGACGTCAGCGACGCTCTCGTGCTTGGTCCTCGACTGGGGAGGTCCGAAGACGACGCCTACGTCGACCGGTTCGTCGAGTTGCGCGCCGAGCTCCATCGCGCGTGCGTCGCAACGGTCGGACCGGAGCTGCAGTCGCTCGAGAGTTCGCCGGATGAGCTACGGCGGAGGGTGCTCGACGTCGTCGAGACCGAGCTCGCTCGCGCACACGAAAGGATCACGACGGAGGAACGGCAGCTCTTGGTCGCCGGCATCGTCGACGACGTACTCGGCTGACGGACCCATCGAACCGCTTCTGCACGACGAATCGATTACCGAGATCATGGTGAACGGACATCGCCAGGTGTTCGTCGAACGTCGGGGGAAAATCGAGGACACGGGCGTGCAGTTCGCCAGCGACGAGCATCTCCTTCGGGTGATCGATCGCGTCGTCGCAGCGGTCGGGAGGCGCGTCGACGAGGCGTCTCCAATGGTCGATGCGCGCCTCGCGGACGGCTCGCGCGTGAACGTCATCATTCCGCCACTGTCCCTGCGAGGCCCAGTGCTGACAATCAGGAAGTTCTCGCGCGATGCGTTGACGGCTGACGACCTGGTTGCACTGGGATCGCTTTCGGTCGATGCCGTCGCGTTTCTTCGCGCCTGTGTCTGTGGCAAGCTCAACATCCTCATCTCGGGCGGCACCGGCGTCGGAAAGACGACGCTCTTGAACGCGCTCTCGAGTTTCATTCCGGGCACCGAGCGGATCATCACGGTCGAAGATGCGGCGGAGCTGCACCTGCAACAGCGCCATGTCGTGTCACTCGAGTCGAGGCCGTCGAACATCGAAGGACAGGGTGAGGTTCGCATTCGAGACCTCGTCAGGAACGCCTTGCGGATGCGTCCTGACCGCATCATCGTCGGCGAGGTTCGCGGCCCGGAGACCGTCGACATGCTCCAGGCGATGAACACCGGTCACGAGGGATCGTTGACCACCATTCACGCGAACACCCCGCGCGATGCGCTCTCTCGCTTGGAGACGCTCGTTCTCACGGCCGGTGTCGATCTGCCCCTGCGAGCGATCCGCGAGCAGATCTCCAGCGCATTCGACCTCGTGGTGCAGGTCTCGCGCCTCGTCGACGGGTCCCGCCGTGTCACCCACATCACGGAAGTGCTGCGGATGGAGTCCGACATCGTCACGCTCCAGGATCTCTTCCTGGCTCGGCCTGCGGCAGTTGAGAGCGCCGCGCTGCTCGGCGACCTACTGGCAACCGGACTCCGACCTCAGTTCGGACGGAAGCTCGCGACGGCTGGAGTGGTATTGCCGCCGGACGCCTCCGCCTCGGAGCAGGTCGTAGGGCGGCCCGCGCCGTCGGCGAGAAGGAAGCGCGCATCGTGAGCCTCGCAATCCCCTTGCTCGTCGGCATGCTCGTGTTGGGTGTGGTCCTCACTTTGCTCGCGCCGCAGCGCGTCTCGGTCCTGCGTCAGCTCGAGCCATACGTCGTCAGCGATCACCGCGCTGAACGATCGCCTGCCGCAGGTCCGAAGCGTGCGTACGCGCTTGCTGAATCAGCCGTCGGACGGCTGCGGATTCACGGCCAACTTGCCGCGACGGTTGCACGGGCGGGGATCGATGTTCCCCTCGGTGCGATCCTTTTACTGACAGCGGGAACCGGCGTCGTCGGCTTCCTCATCGGCATGTCCGTGGCGGGGCTCGGCATCGCGTTCCTTATTGGTGTCGGCGGGATCGCGGCCCCGTGGCTCGTACTGTCGGCGCGCGGCAGGCGGCGCGCGAGAGCGTTCGAGCAACAGCTTCCCGAGATCCTCGACACGCTCTCCGCCTCTCTGAAAGCTGGGCACAGCTTCGACCAGGCCCTGCAGGCAGTCGTTGCGGGCATCGGCGAACCAGCCGAGCGCGAGCTTCAGCGAGTCGTCGGCGAGGTGCATCTCGGCCGGGCGCTCGACGACTCTCTGCGGGACCTCGGCGGCCGTGTTCGTTCTGTCGACCTTGCGTTCGTGCTGGCGGCAATCGCCGTTCAGCGAGAGGTCGGCGGTAGCCTCGCCTCGTTGTTCGAGCTCGTGGCCGAGACGGTCCGGGCGCGCGAGCAGTTCCGACAGAAGGTGCGCGCGCTGACCGGGATGGTCCGAGCTTCCGCCAGCGTACTCATCGCCCTGCCAATCGTCGCCGCAGTACTCATTACAGCGGTGGACAGCTCGTACATGTCCCCGCTCTGGCACTCGGCGAGCGGGCATTTACTCGTCGGAATTGCACTGGCGATGATGACGATCGGTGCGATCGTGATTCGGCGAATCGGCTCGGTCAGGGCGTAGCAATGCTGCTTCCGGTCATCGCGGGGTTCTTGCTCGTCGCGGCCGCTGTCGTTGCAGTCGATGCGCTGGCACCGCCAGATCGGGAAGGAACCGAGGCCGTGCGCATCGTGAGAGCCTGGGCAGGCGAAGGTGAGCGGCCGAGGCGCCTCCAATGGCGCATCCTTCGGCTGGAGCGGGTAGAGGAGCTCCTCCTCTACAGGCTGACCTCCGCACGAACACGGAGCCGCCTCCGTGAGCGGCTCGCGGCCGCAGGAGTGGGTGACCGCTTGACGCCGGCCGACTTCGTATCGATCCGGGTCGTCCTTGTCGTCCTGGGCGTTGGGGGCGGCCTGCTCATTGGCGGTGCCTTTGGGACGTTGACCGCGACCGTCTTGCTCTGCGCCGCGCTTGCCGTGTCCGGATACGTGCTTCCCGGAGCGCTGCTCGACCGGCGTGCACGCGCGCGGCGCGAGCGCGTCGACGATGCACTACCCGATGCCCTTGACCTCCTCGCCGTGACGGTTGAGGCGGGCCTCGGCTTGTACGGTGCGATCGCCAAAGTGGTCGAGTCGACGCAGGGCCCACTCGCTGAAGAGTTTGCGCTCTGCCTCGCGGAGATGCGGGTCGGGGAGAGCAGCAGCGGTGCACTGAAGCGTCTAGGTGCCCGTACCGGCTCGAGCGACCTGCGGTCGATGGCTCGGACGATGATCCAGGGCGAGGAGCTCGGTCTCTCCCTTGCGAAGACCCTCCGCGGGCTCGCGGACGACGCGCGGCGGCGGCGACACGCGACCGCCGAGGAGCGGGCCGCGAAGGCCCCGGTGAAGATGCTCTTCCCCGCAGCGCTGTTCATCTTCCCGGCGCTCTTCATCGTCATCCTCGGCCCGGCAGTCCTCACGCTGAAGACCTTTCTCGGCTGATGCTTCGCGTCGGCGCACGGGGCGAGGAAGGCCAGGCGATCGTGATCGCCGTCTTCTTCATGATCGTGCTGCTCGGCTTCTGCGCACTCACCCTCGACGTCGGCCACGCCTACCTCATCAAGCGACGCCTACAGGCTGCGGCCGACGCTGCGGCGCTTGCAGGTGCGCAGGCATTACCCGATGTGACACAAGCGAACGCCCTTGCCTCCGCGTACGGCCCGACCGGGGCGAACGTTCCTGGAGACGGGCGCGCTGTTCAGATGGCCTTCTCAACGAAGTGCCTCGCGTCGGTTCCTGGATGCTCGCCGGCGAACGCGGTGGTCGTTCGCGCAACGGCCGAGGTTCCCATGGTGTTCGGCGGCCTGTTCGGGGTCTCAAACCTCACCGTCCACGCCACGGCGACAGCGTGCTCCCCGTGTAGCGAGAAACCGCTCGATGTGATGCTCGTCCTCGATCGGACAGGCTCGATGTGCACAGACTCGAACGGCAACCCCGATCCAGCGTGCACCGACTTGAACAATGCACGGGAGGGGATGAAGACGTTCCTCCAGTTTCTCGACCCATCGATTGACCATGTCGGACTCGCGGTTCTGCCGCCTCCGACGAGCGTCGCGACCCGCTGTGCGAAACCGCCCGACTCCGCGAGCTACGACTCGACAGCGTCCCCCTACGTGATCGTTCCACTCGCGAGCGACTACCTCGTGAACGGACAGCTGAACACATCCTCGAATCTCGTCTCGACCATCGACTGCGTGCAGGCGAACGGCTGGACTGCTTACGCCAACGCGCTCGAGGCCGCTCAGGCCGAGCTCGTCGCCGACGGCAGGCCAGGAACGACCAAGGTGATCATTTTCCTCTCGGACGGCGCGGCCAACACAGGCCCCCTCTACTACCCAGCGACATCCCCGTACCTGACGCAGCCGTGCCATCAGGGGATCGCCTCAGCGCAAGCAATCACGGCTAGCGGCACTACAGTCTTCTCGATCGGATACGACCTCGGGCATGATCGGTGCGAGGGCGAGACCAAGGCGACTCAGGCCCGAGCGCCGGAGCAGCCTCCGATCACGGCAGCAGAGGCGCTCCCGCAGATCGCCAGTAGCCCGACCGATTTCTACAACAAGCCCACCCCGGGGCAGCTGAACACGATCTTCACCAGCATCGCGTCCGACATCCTGCAGGGGACGTCGCGACTCATCGACGATGGTTCCTAGCCTCGTCACCACGATCAGGGTTCGCCCGTGCAAGACGAGGCCATGGCACACCCTTCGATTCGTGTTTACGGGGATGGCTCTTCTTGCGGTGCTGGCGGGACGTGCAGGACCGGCCCTCGCGGACGGCGATCCAGCGAGCGACTATCTTGTTCGTGCCGACGTTGCGCTGCCGTTTCCGGCCCCGTCGACGCAGGCCGCAGCTCCGTTGCTTGCGCAAGTCGAGTCCGTGTACGCCGCCGGCTACCGGATCAAGGTTGCCGTCATCGCCGCAAGGTCCGACCTCGGTTCGATCCCGAGTCTGTTTGGCCATCCGACTGAATACGCGCACTTCCTGGGCGTCGAGCTGTCCACCATCTACGTGGGTCCGCTGCTGATCGTGATGCCGACTGGCTTCGGCATCTACAACGGAGGGGGATCGACCGTGACCGCCCAACGGGTGCTGGTGGGCATCCACATGCACGGCACCCGAGCGGACGACTTGACCCGGGCCGCGACCACAGCCGTAGCTCTGCTTCTCAAAGCGCGGGCGCTCAAGTCGAGAGACCACCTCGCCCCCGTCGCGTACCCGCAACGGTCGCTCGGCAAGCGGGGACAACCGATGAAGCTCAACTATCAGGTCATCGAAGACAGCGAGCGTAGCAGCGTTGCCGTCAAGGTTCTCGCCCGATCGACTCGCGTCGCCTTCATCCATGTTCGGCTTCGACGGGTGCTGCCGCAGGCGACGTACTCGGTCACCTGGCACGTGCCGCAGACGCTGCCTAAGGGGCCGTACACGCTCTGCGTCTCCGGACGCGATGGGAGCGGGAACCAGGGGCCGTGGAGCTGCATGCCGATTCAGATCCACTAGCGCTGCCTCGGCCCTCGAGCGCTGAGGTCGACCCCTATCGTCCGTCAGCGAACCCGGCGACGTTGCTCAGTTCGGACGCTTCGACGAGCCCGACTCCTGCTTCGCCCTGGGCCCAGTCGCGCACGAGCTCGCGAACCTGACAGGCTGCGCCCAACTCGACCCAGAACTGTGGCACGCCTCCAACCGATGCATGTTGGCCGGGAACGATGTCGTGGAAGGCGACCAGTCCGTCGTCGGCCAAGAGCGGCGCGTAGAGTTCGAGGTCGCGACGCACGCCCTCGAGCGTGTGATCGCCGTCGATGAACAGGAGCTCGATCGGCCGTGGCCCTAGGAGCTCTCTCACCCGATCTCTCGTCTCGGGGCGATGCGAGTTCGCACGAACGAGCTCGATTCGCTGGTCTCTCTTCGCGAACGATCGGTAGAGAGGGGCTCTGTGCACGGCGTATCCCCCACCAAATTGACCGCCCGGAAGATCGATCGAGATGACGATTGCGTCGGAGGCCGCGCAGCGCGCGAGCAGTGAGAGGGTTCCGCCGGCGAAGGTGCCGATCTCGACGATCGCGCGCGGCCGTCGTTCTTCTACGATCTCGAGCAGAGCCAGAAGTTCCTCGCGATACTGCAAAGGCGAAACGACGACTCCGAGGCAGTTGAAGGTGAACGCGTGCTCGACGGCTTCCTTCAGCGTCAGCCCGCGACTCGCCCGGCGGTGGACGGCGCTCGCAATCGATATGCGTACCCTCTCGCCTACTGCGACAACGGGGGCAATCCGTGGGCTTCGCTCGCTCAGTAGGTCTCCCGTTCGAACTGGACCTGCGCGTTCGGCCCCAAGGCGGGGCTCTGCGCAGACGGACGCTCGATCGCCATCACACCCGCCAGTAGCCCGCCCCTACTCCGAGTACATAGCCGGCAAGCGAGCAGAGGCCGCTGATCCACAGAACAGCGTGGCTGCTCCCGCGTTGTCGTCTCGTCATAGGGCCCCACATGGCTGCTCCTCCTCCGACGACTGTCTTTGGCATTGTCGACCGGCGGCTGAGAGCGGTGCTCGACCAATCGGCAGAGACGTCCTCAACCTTCGGAACGGCGTGGCGATGCCGGACGGCGAGCTCGAGGTGCAGTCAGCAGCGTCCATGCATACGCGACGTGGAGGCTCGATCGTGCCACGTCGTCCGGCTTGACGAGCACGAGTGCCGCTGTGAACCGCGAGAGCGAAACGGCGAGCCGAATACCCGCGCGCCGCCGGGGCGCACCTTGCCGGGCCGCTCCACGCGCAGCCTCTCGAGAAGCGCGTCTGAAGTACTGCAGCGTGGTTCGCTTGGCTGAAAGCTGGTGGTCGACGATCGCGGAAGGCTCGTACCAGATTTGCCAATTCCGAGCGGCCATGCGACGCTGAATCTCTTCTTCCTCACCTCGTTCGAGAAGAGCCGAAGGACGCAGCCCGCGCAGCTCGTCGAAACCTCCAACCTCGAGCGCCGCCTGACGCCGGACGCTCATGTTGCCGCCCCAGATGTACCCGATACGCGGTGACTGGTCTAGCTTTTGCGGCAGCGCCCCGAGGTCGAGCAAGCCCAGGACGTAAAGGATGTCTTCTCGCAACCAACTGGGACGACGGGTTTCCCACCGAGGGCGTATTGGGCCGCCGATGACGGCGACGTCAGCCGTTGCGTGGAGCCACGCAGTACGGAGACTTTCGATCCAGTTCGGGTCGACGAGCTCGTCGTCGTCGAAGAAGCAGACGATCGGAGCTTCGGCATGCGCGAGCGCGAGGTTCCGAGCGCGTGATATGCCGCCGACGGGGTCGTCGACGACCCGTGCCGCTTGTTGTCGCCGAGCGAGAAGCTCGGTGAGCCGAGCGTAGGTATCGTCGTCGCAAGCGCTGGCGACGACGATCAGCTCGTCGCCGTCCTGCAGTTGCGGTATCACCGATTCAAGTGCTTGGACCGCTAGGTCGCACCGGTTGTGCGTGCCGAGGGCAATACACAGCCGCGGACCTTCGGGTACATCCGTCGAACGGCGAGGCTCGTCCTGTGAGGAAGCCGATCCAGCGAATCGGGAAGGCGCACCTCCGGTAGAGGCGCGATCGTGGTGGTCCCCTCCGAGCGCCGTCACCGCTGTCGGCGGCGAATGTCTGTCGTCCACGGACGCGATTTGGGCATGTTTTCGACTACCCGCGGCAGTTGGGATTCATACAGCGGCACCTCTGCCTGAGCTTGCGACGCGGAATCGCGAGACACACCGACCGGATGGCAAGGGCCGCGCTCGACGTATTGGGGGAGCTCGATCAAGTTGACGTCGTTCCGCCCGTGCGCGAGTATCAGTCCGGTGCGATCCGGCGGCATGCGTTTCGCCCTCTTCTTGCTGGTTCTCCTCGTTCTTGGGGTGAGCACCCCGCCAACGGGTGCAGCACCGGTTGATCCGGTGCGCGGAGTGGCGCTCGCGAAGGCGGTCCCCACGTTCTCTCTGACGGTACCGCCGGGCGGCAAGGAAGGCGGTCGCAGCATTGCGGCACACTGGTTCGGCGTCGCGGGAGCAAGACTCGACGCGGGCGCCGACTACTGGGTGATCGGCGGTTTCTACTTCCCGCCGGGAATGCCTGTGGTAAGAGACTGGGGCGTCGTGTGGAACTTTCACACCGTCGCGGGCGACATCGGTTGGCCGATCGGCGTCAGCCCGGTCCAGATCGACATCACGGACGGGCTTCTCCATGTCCTGACGCACGGGGGAGGCTCGATCAGCACGATCGACGGAATCCCCCAGCCGGTGGATGTCACGAGGTTCGATTTCCCGAGGTCGTGCCAGCCTCCGATTTTTCGGGGTGTCTGGACGGACTGGGTCATGCATGTGAAGCTGGACTCCAAACACGGTTTCGTCAAGCTGTGGCAGCGTGGTGTCCTGGTGGTCGACGCGCGAAACGTCCCCACCCTGTACACGGGTGAGCAGCATGCCGAGCTCTGGGTCGGCTTCTACACGAACGGCGCTGCGAATCCGGACAGTACGTTCTCGATGGCCTTGGAAGCGCCTCGGATCGGTCGCACCTTCCGCGCTGCCGCCGCGGTAGTGCCGACCGTCGATGCGCAGTGGGGATCACTCCAGTTCGACCCCAGCAAGGTTTCCCGACTTCCACCGCGGCCGCCGTCTGACTTCGTCTATCCGCGCACGTTCACCGGCGTGCGGAGGTGTGTTTCCGGCCCCTAGGCCGTGCAACGGGCGCGCTCGGCTTCAGGTTGCGCTGGCTAGAACCGATTCGGCACGCAAAGCGCGCGAATCTCAGCGTGCTCGGGGACGACGCCGATCACGTGCCAACTGCGTCCTCGCGCCTCGAGCACAAAATCGAGGCCAACCGGAGTTCGCAACTGATGGATCTCGATAGACGAGCCGTCGACGAGGACTGCATGGCGAACGTTCTTCAGGATCGCTCCGGTCACCGGCATCGAGACCGGCATGTCGGAAGTCAGCACCGCCTCAACGTGCGTCGCACGCGCGCATACTCGAGCCGAGTGGTTCGGCCGGCGGCGGGCGGAGTCATGGATGACGGGCGACGACGCCACGAACTCCGGCTGCTCGGTGACCAGCTCAGGGCCATTCTCTGGCAGAAGCCTACGACGTCCAAATAAGCCGGGACCTAGACGTTTGCGTGGAAGCCGACTACATTCAGATACTCGAGGCAGGACCAGCGTCGGTAGGCGCTGGCAGGGCGGCAAATCAGAGAGCGAGCGGTCACTTGCGGCGACCGGCATCAGAGTCACCGGCGGCGATTGTCGTCGACCGTCATCCGATCATGCGAACCGGCATCGTCGACGCGCTGATCCGTGGAGGGTTCGACATCGTCGCCCACGGAGCAGCGTTGGCCGACATCCCCCGTCCGACGCGCCGCGTACCGGTTGCGATCCTCGTGGGGTGGGACGGGACAGGACGGCGCGATCTCGAAGGGCTCAGACGCGTCGTAGTTGCGGAGCCGGCGAGTAAGGTCATCATCCTCGGCCAGCCGCCTACGCCCGACGAAGCTCAGCAGGCTTTCGACGCAGGCGCAAGTGCGTTCATCCTGAAGACCGTCGATCCGAAAGATCTCGCGCCGCTGGTTCGCCAGGTCGTCGACGAGAACATCATGACGAGTCCGCCGGTACGAGATGAGTCGGTCTCCGCCGGTGCGGTGCGCCTCACGCCGCGCGAAACGCAGGTGCTTTCGTGCGTCGCCTCGGGGGCCAGCAATGGCACTGTTGCGACGCAGTTGTGGCTTTCGGAGCCGACGGTGAAGTTCCACCTGCGCAACATCTACCGCAAACTGGATGCGACCGGGCGTACTCAAGCCTCGAGGCGCGCGTACGAACTGGGGCTGATTCCTCGGCTGCGAACGCTCTGACGAGCCCCCCGATAGGGTGTCGCCGGTCCAGCGCTTCGTCGATTGTCCGGAGCCCCTGCTCCGACAACGCTTTTTCGGTGGCCGACGCGCTGTCAGTTGCGCCGATGCGGGTCGAAGTCGAGACTCCAGCACTCGCTGCCGACCTCGCGTCCCTGCTTCGGCAGTGCGGGTACGAGGATGCCGAGGTGCGAGGACGGTTCGTGACTGTGGCCCGGCTCAATCCGGCACCCCCGTCCCTGGAAGATCTTCGCTTGGCTGCGATCGTCGATGTCTGGCGCCGCAGGCATGGTGGCGCCGCCGCCGCTCGCAGACGGTAGGTGGGTGGATGTAGGTTGGTCGTAAGGGATCGAGTTGCCCGGCCGGAAGTCCAGTGACTGTTGCGAGGCACGGTGCTACTTCTTCTGCTATGCGGCCGTTCTTCGCTCGGGTTACGGGGTCACGCGCAGTCCCGTCGTTCCGACTGTCGGTGCTGGTTCTCTGCCTCGTCGTCCTAGGGCTGGGCGCGGCGGCAGCTCCGGCGGCGAGTGCCGAGGCTCCGCTCCGGGTAGTCGTCGAATACTCGAATCCTCACTACGCCGTCTACGGGGTCGACAGCCGTGGCGTTTCCTACGGCGTCACCGGTGGCACGGCGCACGAGAATGAGCTGTGGGTTTCCTCCGACCGCGCCCGCACCTGGAGCCCGCTCTACTACTTCCCCCAGGGATCGCACATCGTACTGATCAGGCCGGTGGGTGGTTCGACCTTGCTTGCCGGGGTGCTATTCGGCAGCTGGCAGGTCTGGCGGTCGGGAGACCGGGGGCGGACGTGGACAAAGGTATACGTCTTCCCGAAGAATCTGGGATTGCTGACGCCGCACTCGATCGCGACCGACGGGCACGGGCGCGTGTACATGGCCGCGTACAACTACTTCAAGAATCCGGGGAATCACCCGACCCCGATCCTGCGATCGACGGACGACGGCCGCACGTGGAAGGTTGTCGACGTCGTTCGCACGTCTCGACATGCCCATTGCGTCAGCTACGACCCATACACGGGCGACATATACGTCTGCTTCGGAGATTGGGGACCTCAGAGTCAGATCTTGCGTTCGAGCGACCGGGGCAGTACGTGGTCCGTGTTTATTCGGGGCTGGGACGACCGTGCCGTCGATCTCGCTTTCGATCGCAAGTACGTGTATTTCGGTCAGGACAACCAGGATCGGGACGCGATCATCCGGGCGGACAAGAAGACAGGGGCAACATCGGTCGTTCTCGCCAACTCATTCGGCGCCTCCTACTCGGCCCTGCGTCTCGCCGACGGCACGTTCCTCATCGGCGAGACGCACGAGCCCTCGGGCAGCATCTACGTCGGAGAGCGAACGGTTCATCTCTTCGCCAGCCGGAACGGCACCTCGTGGGTCGACGTCTTCCAGCGGCCGATCCGCCCCGACACAGGCGGCTATGCGCACGTCGACGCGTGGTATCAGTATCCCGACGGGAGCGTTCCGGTGCTCGTCGACGGCTACGGCACGGTCGTCATGCGGGTCGGGCCGCCCTTCCCGGCCAACAACCTCGTTTCGGCGAAGACACCCGCTTCGCATTCCATCGGCATCACGCAGGTCGCTGCTCCGGCGGCGTCGGGATCGGCGTTGCACGGGCTTTCCCTCGCACTCACGATTTTCCTGTTCATGATCGCTTTCCTGATGCTCGGGATTGCAGTCGTGGTCAGGAGGCTCGGCTTCGCCCGCGGGCCGGTGGGGTTCGGCAGTCTCGTCGTCCAGCCGGTGCAGCTCGTCGCAGTCGGGGTCTCACTCTTGCTGGTCGCGATCCTCACAGTGTTGATCGCGTAGGACGATCGCGGGGTCTGGCCCTATGCGCAAGGCCAGTGAGCACCCTCCGGCCTCGTCATAGGCTTTCCGCGATGGGGGAGCTGCCCACGATCCCGAGCCGCGTATCGAGTAGCCGGGCGTCGTCTATGACGGTCCCGTTTCTCGATCTCGGACGGACCCACGCCGGCCTCAAGGACGCGCTCCTGGAGGACTTCGCACGGCTGATCGACAGCGGACGCTTCATCAATGGACCTGCCGTCGCCGACTTCGAGGAGGCCTTCGCGGCATACTGCGGCTGCCGATTCGCGGTCGCGCTCTCGAGCGGACTGGACGCCCTGCGTCTCGGGCTCCTGGCAGGAGGAGTGCAGGCCGGAGACGAGGTGATCGTACCGGCGCTCACCTTCGTCGCGACACTCGAGGCCGTTACCCAAGCCGGTGCGCGGCCGGTGATCGTCGACGTCCGCGAGGACGACGGCACCATCGATCCGCTCGCAGTCGAAAACGCAATCGGGGAGCAGACGTCCGCCGTTATTCCGGTGCATATCTACGGCCATCTCGCCGATATGCGCCGGCTCGAGGAGGTGACGCGCGCTCGTAGCGTGCAACTTGTCGAGGATGCGTGCCAGGCGCATGGGGCCTCCGCCGACGGGGTTCGTCCCGGCGCACGCGGGCGGGTTGCGGCATTCAGTTTCTATCCGGGCAAGAATCTCGGTGCGTTCGGTGACGGGGGCGCGATCATCACCGATGACGAAGCCCTAGCCGAACGGGTTTCGGCCCTCCGTGAGCACGGTCAGCGGGCGAAGTACGTGCATGACGTCGAGGGCTGGACGGCGCGGCTCGACTCCATTCAAGCGCTGGTCCTTCTCCGCAAGCTCCCCCTCCTGGACCCCTGGAACGCATCGCGCCGCGCGGTTGCCGCACGCTACCTCGAGGAGCTCGAAGGGGTTGGCGACCTCAAGCTTCCCACCACGGCGCCGGGAGCGGAGCCGGTGTGGCATCTCTTCGTCGTGCAGACGGAGTCCCCCGATGATCTGTCGCGTTTCCTCGCGGATCGAGGCGTGCAATCAGGTCGGCACTACCCCGATGCAGTGCACCTTACGCCGGCATACAGCTGGCTGGGCCACGCCGCCGGTGACTTTCCCGTGGCAGAGCGTCGAGCGGCGGAATGCCTGTCGCTGCCCATCTTCCCGGGAATGGAGCGCGAGGAGATCGACTTCGTGGTCAGTGCGGTACGCGCGTACTTCGGCCACGATGTCTGATCGCCCGTCGAACGAGGCCCCGTTTCGACTGATCACGAACGTGGAGTTCGGCGTGGACGTCGAGGTGCAGTCATTTACGAATCTCTACGGTTGTCGCATCGGCGACGAAACGCGAATCGGCCCGTTCGTCGAGATCCAGCGTGATGTCTCGGTCGGCGCGCGATGCAAGATCCAGAGCCACTCGTTCCTGTGCAGCGGCGTGACGATCGAGGACGACGTCTTTGTGGGACACGGTGCCGTGTTCGTCAACGACAAGCGGCCGCGGGCGACGGGCGACGACGGGCGACTGCTCCAGGCGGGAGAGTGGACGCAGCTCCCGACGTTTGTCGGTCGTGGAGCGAGCATCGGATCGGGGGCCGTGATCCTTTGTGGAATCCGCATCGGCGCAGATGCTCTGATTGGCGCCGGGGCGGTCGTGACGCGCGACGTGGCCGACCGTGATGTCGTCGTCGGTGTCCCTGCCCGGCCGCTCGCGATCTAGGGCTCGGGTAGGCTCGCCGCCTCCCTGCCGGTTGGGTCTTCGGAGGAATTGGAGGGTGACCGCGCGAGGACGTATTCGTATCGAGCAGCGTGAACCGGCCACCTATAGCTCTCGTAGCGTGCGAGCGCCCGCTGCACGCGGACATCGCGCGTTTCTGGTTCCAACGCCGTCTCGATCAGCGCGTCCGCCAGTGACCGAGCGTCACCCGGCCGGAAGTACCTGAGCTCGCCGTCCGGGAAATGCTCCCTGATCGTCGGCAGCTCGGAGCAGACGACGGGGATCTTCAGGGCGACGTATTCGAAGAGCTTGGACGAGAGCGCGAATCGGTTCATCGGTGTCGGAAGGTTCGGCACGACGCCTGCGCTCGCACCCGCGACCTGGCGGAGCACGTCGCGTTGGGGGAGGTATCCCTCGCTGATCAGCACTCGGTTGCCGATCCCGAGCTCCATCGCCCGGTGGCGAACGGTCGCGACCGAGTCGCCTTCGCCGTAGATCTCCAGCCTGAAGTTCGGAACAAGGTCGGCAATCAGTGCGCACGCCTCCACCAGCAGCGGTACCCCGTAGAGCGGCGTCACGGTCCCGTGATAGACGATGCGAAACGTCTCCGCGTCTCTGGGAGGAGAGCCCTGCGGGAGCAGGCTCTCGTCGAGAGTGTTCATCACGACTGTCAGCTTGGCGGCCGGCACTCCGCGTGCAGTGAGCTCCCGGCGGTAGGGCTCGTGCACTGTGACGACTGCGTCCGCGAGACTTGCGGCGGCGCGCTCGATCGCCCGCAGGAGGCGCTCCGCGATACGTGCCCCAGGCTTCCCTGCCCAGCGCATCGCGAACATGTCGGACGAAAGGTCGTGGACATCGAAGATCACATACGCCCCGAGGGCTCGTGGGATCAGAGCCGCGACGATCAAGAAGTCCGGTGGGTTGTGTACCTGGACCACGCTGTAGCGACGCCTGAGCATGAGCTTCGCGACAACACAGCTCGCTAGAACCGCGAAGCCGACGTACTCGGCGACCATCCCGAGGAGCCCGCTGCCCCGCTGATGCGACAGCGGGAGTCGGACGACGTTCGCACCGTCGACGGACTCCCGCGATGGTTCGCCGGACCGGCGCATCGCAACGACGTCCACCTCGTAGCCGGCGGTGAGCGCCGCCGCCACCTCTCTCGCGACGCGTGGCTCGCCGATCGGGTACGGCCCGTGTACCACCATGCATAGACGTCCCTGGCTCAGTTTGTCCATGCGACTCGCCCGTAGAGTCCTACAAGCTGCTCGGCGATCCGCGGTCGAGAGGTCAGCGCCGCTCGATCCCGGAGCGCCTCATCGCGAGGCTGTGTGAGCGCTTCGGCGATCGCAGCTCCGAGCTCGTGTGGACGGCGGTGGACGAGCGCACATGTCCGCAGACCTGCGAGGACCTCTCGGACATCGCCCACGTCCACAGAGACGACGGGCGTCATGCACGCGAGAGACTCCCTGACCGTCACTGGCGACCCCTCCCAGTCCGAGACCATGACCGTGACGTCCGCGGCGTTGAGGGCGAGCACAACCTGATCGCGCGTGAGTCCTTCGAGTGCGGCCGTCTCGAGATCCGGCACCGTGCGGCGCGCTTCCGATACCGCCGCGTCGAATAGATCGGCGCGCTTCCGTCGGTTCGCCCGCGCTCCGGGGAACAGAGCGTACGGCGCTTCGAGGTTCCAGCCCAGCAGGGCTCGTGCCTCGGCCCGGTCGATGGGGGCGAAGCGATCGATGTCGACAGGCGCCGGCAGGACTGCTGCAGCCGGACGTCCAAGTGCTTCCGCGCCGGCCCGGCTGACGAACAGCGGCGTCGTTCGCGCCGCGACGACCCGTGAGACACGCGCCTGCCAGGGGACGTAACCGGTGTCGCTGCCGTGGAAGGTCGTGATCACCGGTGCCGACCTCTGTGCGGCAGCGACTGCACCGGTTAGGCCGTAGTGAGCGTGGACGACGGAGACGGGGCGACGCCGAACCGCGTCCCGTACAGCTCTTGCAGCTCGAACGTAGTTTCGACGGTCGCGTCGGCCGTCGAAGGCGATCACGTCGACATCGACCCCGAGGCGACGCACGTCCTCGACCTGCTCGGCGACGAAGCAGCCGAAGCTGGGGTCGTCGGGCGTCGGCCACATGTTCGTCACGACGAGGACGTTCATCTGGGCGAGCCACGGAACAGGCGAAACGACGCCTTTTGCGCGAGAGCACGCGAGCGTGGAAGCAGACGGTCGTACGACGCCCACCGGGCTGACGTTTCCGCGAAGGCGTCGATGCCGGTGAGGCGATACAACGCCTCGAGTTGAGCGACGTGAAGGCGGTGATAAAAGGGTTTTGCGAGGTCGACGAACCGGTGGGGGTAGAGGCTGTAGCGCGACCACCAGCCGACGTCATAGAGAGGGAGGGCACGTGCAAGCGTCGCGATTCCTTCGTCGAAAGCGTCCTCGGCACACTTGTCTCGCAGCCCTTCCCCGACGTCACGCAGGCCGATGAGGGCGAAGATCCAGCCGTTCAGGATCCGGGAAGGGTGATCGCTCGGCGCCTCCTCGAGCACCGGGCCTTCCGGAGTCCGTGTAACCAGGCATGGTTCCGACGGCTCCAGCAGCGGCTTGATCGCGCTGAGCGCCAGGTCGGCGTCCGCGGGGTCGCCGGTGCGGCTGGCCATCCGCGCGAACACCGAGGCGATTTGACCCTGTGCCATGGCCGAGTACCAGGGTGCTCGTATCCCGTATTTCGGAAGATCGACCTCGTAAGCCCAGAGCGAGGAGTTTGCCCTTCGTTGCGATGTTCGCCTCAGAAGCTCCGCTGTCTCGAGGAACTGGCTGAAGAGGTCGGGCTCGCCGGCGATAACGCGCTCCCACCAGCCGAGTGAGAGTTGGGCGAGCGCCGCGGGGCTTAGCATCCAGGGAGTCGACGCCGTTCCGGCGGTCGTCTTGGCGCGGAAGTCGATGAAGTATCCGCTGAGCGGCGCTTCGGCGAAGTGTTGACCGACGGGTTGGGCCTCGTAACCTCTCCCGCGCCCCACGGTTGCGCGTGCGCCGCCGAGTGCGCGTTCGTAGAAGGCCGGAGTGCGCTTCGGCGATGCGGTGGTCTCAGACAACGCTGAAAGCCGCGTCGGCCTCGACCGCAATCCGGCCGCCGCCCGCGTCGAGCGATGCGTGAACTGCTTCGATCACTCGTACGACGTCGAAGCCGATCTGACCTGACGATCGGGGCAGGCAACCGGTCTCGATCGCCGTGCAGAAATCCTGCATCTCGAGCAGGAGCGGCTCGCTCGCGTCGATCCTCGGCGAGACGATCGAACCCGTGCGGTAGCTCAGCTGGTACTCGCCGAAGCTACCCGGGTCGGGAAAGACGACACCGGAATCGAACACCCGCACCGGCTCAGAGCTCGTATCGTCGTAGACGATCATCTGAGACGACCCGACGATCGTTGTGCGACGCAACTTGCTGGGAGCGAGCCACGAGAGCTCCACATGCGCGATCACGCCGGACGGAAACTCGAGATTTACAAACGCCACATCCGGCTTGCCGGGAATAACGCAGCCCCTGCTCACGGCTGAGACGGCGATGGGGTTCTCGTCGAGCCAGTACCGCAGGATCGAGAAGTCGTGCGGCCCGAGATCCCACACGACGCTCACGTCGGTCTGGTGGATGCCCAGGTTCACGCGACTCATCGAGATGAAGTAGATGTCGCCTACTCGGCCTTCGCGGATCAAGTCGCGGACGGCGTTTACTGCCGGGCTGTAGAGAAACGTGTGGCCGACCATCAACACGCGACCGTTCGCTTCTGCGAGCATGACCAGCGCCGCGGCTTCCTCCGCGGAGCCGGCCAGAGGCTTTTCGACGAAGACGTGCTTTCCCGCGCGAAGAGCACGCTGGGCAAGTGCGTGGTGGGTCGAGACGGGGGTCGCCAGCAGAATCGCGTCGATGGTGGGGTCGGAAACCACGGCGTGGTAGTCATCGGTTGTGGCGACCGCGGGATATCGCTGTGCAAACTTTTCGAGGGCACTCCTGCGTGAATCGCATACCATTGCGAGCTCCGCGTCCGGTAGCTCGTTGATGTTCCGAGCGAGGTTCGGCCCCCAGTACCCGAGCCCGACAACGGCGATTCGAGTCCGACCGGGCACGCCAGATGAAGTCATGTCGTTGCCTTTCCGACGACCAGCTGACGAAGTGTGCGGAGCGCGAGAGCCACGTCGAGCCCGAGCGACCAGCCACGCGCGTAGGCGACATCCATGTCGAGGGCCTCGATGAAAGTGGCATGCGCGCGGGCCGTCACCTGCCAAAGGCCCGTGATGCCGGCAGGTACGAGGAATCGATCGAAGTGGTGAACGTCGAATTGGTCGAGCTCGTACGGAAGACACGGCCGTGGGCCGACAAGAGACATGTCTCCACGAAGGACGTTGATCAGTTGCGGCAGTTCGTCAAGGCTCGTTCGTCGCAGCCATCTCCCCGTTCGGGTGACCGAGTCCGCGCGGTCGAGCTTGTACAAACCATTCGACGGCAGGTCTGCGTCCGGCTTCGACGTCGCCTCGATGTAGGTTCGATGCGCGTCGTCGGAGGTTCCGTCTCGCATGGACCTGAACTTCAGCATCGCGAACGGCCGCTGATTGATCCCGAGGCGGACCTGTCGAAAGAAGACCGGCCCGGGAGAGTCACGCCGAATCAGGAGCGCTACGACCGCGAAGAACGGCGCAAGGAGCACGAGCCCGCAGAACGCGAGAACGACGTCCAACGCGCGCTTGACGAGGCGCGACGAGCGGGAGAGCCGCACGGGTGGGAGACCGAGCAGCGGCAGTCCTTCGACAGTGTGCACACGGACGCTGGGCCCGATGAGCTCGAAAGTCCGCGGCACGATGTCGATTTGCACGTTCTGCGATCGCAGGCGCCGCACGATTGCGAGGATGCGCTCGTGGTGATCCTGCGAAAATGCGATGACGACGCGCTCGACGTCGAGTTGACGAACGAGTTGCGGGAGACGCTCGAGAGGCCCAAGCACTGCCAGGTGTTCGAGACCAGGACGGCGATCTCGTGGCGTATCGTCCACGAAGCCGATCAGATTGATGCCGTACTCCGTGTGATGGAGGAACTTCCGGGCTACGAGTTGGCCCACATTCCCGGCGCCGACGATGATCGTGTTCTGGAGGTACATCAGCCGTTGACGGACGCCCGTCCGCACGGCGGCACGGCCTATGACCAGCAGTGTGATCGCAACCAACCAGAAGATCACCATGCCGCCGGGCGCCGATCCCGGAAGACCGAGGATCCACGGGACGGCGACGAACGCCCACGCTCCAGTCGTGACGAGCTCGAAAACACCAACGAGATCGTCCACCGTCGAGTGATCGGTTCGAACGTCGTCGCCGTCGTACAGGCCAAAGATCTTCGCTGCGACCACCCACGCCGGGAGGGATGCGAGTAGGACCAGGATCTGAACGCCGGCCGGAAGGGTCGGGAACGGCTGGGCCACCGCGAAGGCGAGAGTGAGTCCGACCACGTCCGAGACGAGAAGCAGTCGCCGCACGAGCCAACCGCGGCGACGGCTCCAACCGCGTACCCGCCGGCGCCTGAGGATCTCGAGCGTGCGAGCGTCGACGGCGTCGAGCACGCCGTCGAACACGACGAGGTGCTCGGAGAGGATCGCGTGGGAACCGGCGCCGGCCCCATTCGCGCCTGATCCGGGATCTCCGACCCGCCTTGTTCCAATGCCTGCGGTCTCCATCGTCTCCTAGCTCACCGTAGGAAGCCGGGGGCGGCGGAGATACGCACGAAAGCGCTGTTTAGCGTCGGCGGACGTCTAGGTTTCTATTGCCCCGCCCAGGCTTGTCCCCACGGGCCGCTCGAATCGATGTCGTCGCTCGCGATGGAGGCCCGATTCTTGCCTTTGGTCTTTGCTTCCAGCAGGGCCGCGTCCGCTCGGGCGAAAAACGGCTCAGCCTGCTCACCTGGCAGCAGCTCGGCACAGCCTCCGGAAAACGAAAGGTGGGCGCCGGCGAATGAATCATGCTCACGAGCGCCAGCCTGGAGGCGCTCGAAGAGGCTCAGGGCGTCGCCGGTGGTGGACTCAGGCAGGATGACGGCGAACTCGTCGCCACCGATGCGACAGGGAATGTCCGCGACGCGAACAAGCCCGATCAGGCGAGCGCCGAGCTCCGCCAGAATCGCATCACCGGCGAGGTGTCCAGAGCGATCGTTGATGAGTTTGAAGTCGTCGATGTCCGCTACCAGGAGCGCGACCTTGCGGTTGTAACGGTGGGAGCGTGCCACCTCGCCGGACAGCGATGCGCGAAACGCCGTGTTGTGCCGCAACTGGGTCAGCCCGTCGATCTCAGCTCGCCGGGCGGCGTCTCGGTACCTCACCCCGTTTGCGATCGGCGCTGCAATCGCGCGGGCGAGCTCCTCGCCCAGTTCGACGTCGTCGGTTTCGAGCGAGGTCCGCTCCGCCCGCCAGTACAGCGAGAGAAGCCCGAAGGGAATGTCGTCGGCGTCGAGCAGGTTGAGCGTGAGCCCGGCTTGGATCGCACCAGGCCCAGAAGCTCCGTGGACGCCCACGTGCCTGTACGTCGTCACGAGCGCGCTCGCTCCTCCCAGAGGCTCGTGCAAGGGCAGACGCTGTTCAGCGATATCGACCAGGCCGAACATTGCCACGACCGGCTCGTCCCTCGGTTGGAGGAGGGAGATAGCGGCGGCGTCCACCTGCAGCACATCGCGAGCGGCTTCGAACGCACGCTCGAGAACGGCGTCCAGGTCGAGTCTCTCGCCGATTCGCTCGAGCACCATCCGGCGCGTAGCCGTCTGCTGCGCGAGCCGAAGTGAGTCGGCGAGAACGTCCTTCTCGTGCTCGCTGCGCCGGACCGCATCGAACACGTACCGAAGGTCAGCCCTTTCGACGCCGGACTCCTTACCTCGGCCCGATCGCAGGAAGAGAACGACAGCCATAGCCGTAGCGACGAGCGCGCACGCCCCGAGAGCGACGAGCGCCCAGTTGCCTAGCGTCACGCTGGACGTGAGCACAGTCGGTTCGCTTTAGCTCGCGGAGGAGAGACACATGACGCCGCATTCTTGACCACATGCGGCTTGACGCAAACCGTTGAAGGTCGAGGTACGGCTAGCGTTTCAAGCGGGCGTCGTCCGCACCGGTCATCTCACTCGCTCAGGAGTACCGCAGTGTCGTGTTAGGTCCGCGACTTTCGGGTCGTGAAGACCGTCATCACGTATCGGTCATGCATGTCGATCTCGACTTGGCTACCCGCCAACGCCACTCGGGGGCGGGGAAGGGTCGAAGCCGGCCAGCTCGAGTTGACGTGCCAGCCTGTCCCGCTCCCACTCGAGCTGGCGCGCCTTCAGACGTTCCTCTTCGAGCTCAGCGCTGAGTCGGGTGATCTCCAGCCGGAGGCGTTCGCTTCCGCTTCGCGTGCTCTCTCCTGCAAGCCGCGCGACGAAGAGTTCAGCCGCCAACTCCTCCGCCTGGCTCAGTCGGCCCGCTCCCGACGCGCCGCGACCAGCGACGGTGAGGGCACACTCCATGCAGTCGAACGTGCCTTGCCAGTGTGGCACCACGATCCGAAACATACGTTTCTCGATCTCCGACCCGCACACCACACAGCGGTCTCCCCGCTCGGCGCGACGGTCGAGGCTCGAAGAAGGAGCGCCGTACATTGTGTCCCTACGCGAGCTCGAGCGCCGGACTCTCGACCAGGGAGTGCTGGTAGGCGTAGCGTGCGGCTTCGGTGCGGTTGGCGACGCCGAGTTTGCGGTAGATGTTGGTTAGGTGGAATTTGACGGTTTGTTCGGTGACCCAGAGTTCTTTGCCGATGGCTTGGTTGGAGAGGCCGCGGGCGACGGCTTTGAGGATGCCGAGTTCGCGGTCGGTGAGTCCGGTGCCGCGGGCTGGTTCTTCGTCTTCGGTGAGGCCGAGTGCGTGGTAGACGGTGCCGTCGAAGGCTTGGCGGAGTGCTGCGGGTAGGTCGAGCGGGTTGACGCTTTTGACGATGTAGCCGGATGCGCCGCGTTTGAGGGCGGCTTCGATGTGTTCGGGCTCTCGGAAGACGGAGAGGACGACGACTTTGATGCGTGGGTATTGCTTGCGGATTCGTTCGAGGCAGGTGAGTCCGTCCATGCCGGGCATGCGCATGTCGAGCAGCACCACGTCGGGGTCGGTTCTGCCGATCACGGGCAGTACCTCGCTGCCCGAGTGGGCCTCTCCGACGATCTCGAAATCCTCGCACCGCTCCAACGCGCGGCGGATGCCGTCGAGCATCAGCTGGTGGTCGTCCGCAATCAGGACTCGCAACTTCATCCCCGTCATCCCCCTCGATGCCGCTGACACAATGCACGCGACGAGCGCATGCCTATTGGTTCCTGCCCCTTTGCTCCCTGTGGGACCCTGTCCACGAACGAGTGTCCATCGGGGACGAAAAGGCGTCTGCTGTCTACCTGGGTAGGGTGGCCTGTCCGGACGTCGAGACGGCACGGCGCCGAACCCCGCCGATCGGCGCGTGTCAGATGTCCGTCAGCGTGCGCCATGCCATTGTCTGCCTGAGGCCGGCGCGTGCGCCGCAGGCCGAGAGTCGAGGTATGGCTGGGCGATCCGCAGGCGTTCCCCGGCGGCCGGCACGCTAGTTTCGGTCTCTAGCCGTGCGAGCGAGGGAAGGGCGGGAGATGAAGGCCGGCGAGTGAAACGATCGCAAGCCCCCGTTCGCTTCGGACCGTACGCAGCTGCGTGGCGCTCCGAGTCTTGCGGGACGTGCTAGCCGCCCACGCCGTTGAAGCCGCGGGTCAAGAAACAAACAGGGAAGGTGTCGTCCTCTGACCGAGAGCATCCAAGGGCCCTTGACTGCGATCCCGGACGCGGCGAGCCGCCCCGGCGTCGCACGCGTCCGGACGCGCCGCGCCGGCACGGTACTTGCGGCGCTCGGCGTGCTGATTTGCGCATACGCGCTGCTCGTCGTCTTCTGGCGTGATCCGGTCACCGATCTCTACGCACAGTGGCGACAGCACCAGTTGTCGAGTGCGCTCGCACGCGAGTTCAGTGCCTACGGGGCGACTATCCCCGAGAGCGTAGACGTCCAAGGCGGGGCGCAGAAGCCGCCGCTCGTGCCGCGGCCGCTCTCCAATACCGTGGCTTCGGCCGAGCGCTTTTCGAAGACGCTAAAGCCTGGACAGGCGATCGGCCGGATCGTTATCCCGCGACTTTCGTTGAATGTCGTGTTCGTCAACGGGACGGATTGGTTGCACGACCTGTCCCAGGGCCCCGGACGGTATCCCTCCACTTCGCTTCCGGGCCTCGATCGCACGACCGCCATCGCCGGTCACCGAACGACGTTCGGAGCCTGGTTCCGTCACATCGACAAACTGCGGAAGCACGACCTGATCGTGCTGGAGATGCCGTATGGCACTTTCCGCTACGAGGTGCTCGGGCACGAGGTCGTGCCCGCCTCCGACTGGTCGATCGTCCGCGACCGTGGGTATGACACCCTGGTGCTCTCCGCATGCCATCCACTCTTTAGTGCGAGCCACCGCTGGGTGGTGTTCGCACGTCTCCGGAGCGTCACACCGATGCGAGGACGGGCCTACGCCCTCGACTGGAAGGCATCGAAGGCTTAGTCGAGGCTTCGGTCAGCGGATTCCGCGACAGGTCGCCAGTTCTCGATTCGACAGGTGGATGAGCATGTTCGTTCGGTGCATGTGACGGGCAACGCGCGACTTGACGATCACGTTCACGTTCACCTGGCCTCGCCACCTGGGCAGTGTGACGAGCTGCAACGATCGGCCCTTGAGAGTCGAGACCGCGTACGTCGAGCCGAGGTCGCCTCCGTGCCTGTCGCGGACGATGATCTGCAGCGGGAGGCGGGGTCGAGTGGCGAGACGAACCAGCAGAGTGAGTCGCCCAACCACTCGAGGGCGCTCGACGAAGATTACCGGCCGTCGAGCGGTCGGACCCTTCTGCCCGGTTGCACCAGAGACCAGTGTGGTCTTCCCGCTACCCGGTTTCGCAGCCGGCACGCCGAAAGCCACCTTGGGGCCGACGGTCACCGAAGCGGTGTTGTTCTTGAGGTTCGGATCGCTCTCGGTCTCCGAGACGGCTCCCGTGGCAGTGACTTGAACGCCGGCCGGCACCCGAGCTGTGACCGTGACGTGGGCCGTGAGCGATCCGGAGATCCAATCGAGATTGCAGGTGATCTTCGTTGTTCCCGTGCACCCGGAGCCGCGGTCGGCCGACATCGAGACCACGGTCGCGCTCGACGGGAGCTTCAGAGTGAGCACAAGATTCGAACCTGATCCGCCGTTGACGTCGCTCACTACGGCGTTGTACGTGACGGCGTCGGTCGGGACCGGCGGCGTGGCCGACAGAGCGAGGCTGAGGTCAGCCGCTGCGCTCCCACCGCCGCCACCGGACGACTGCAACGCCACGCCGGCGGTTCCCGACGAGGCGGACGAGCTCGCCGACGTTCCGGTTGTCGCCGAGACACGACTCCCCAGCCAACCGAGGGTGCTGACTCCCACGTCGCTGTGACTGATAGAGATGGGCTCGTTCGAGGTCCCGGTGTCATAGTGGTCGATTCCCACACGGAGGAATCGGAGATTTCCGGAAGTCGATCCGGATAGGCCATTGACCGTGATCCGGTCCTGACCGTCAACCCTGACCACGGCGGAGTTGTTCGGGAGGGCAGAGACCTCGACGCTGTGGCTCTGGCCGTCCATGACGACGCCCGTCGACTGGTTGATCGCCGCTGCTCCTAGACCGCCGGCGGGGCTCCAGAGGCTGATCTGCCGGCTGGAGCCGTCGATGTAGATCTCCCATACGAGGTTGCCGCTTGCGTCGCGCTGCTGGAGGACCGAAAGATTCCCTCCGAGTGGGATGGAGGGAGCAAGGGCGATGACGTCGCGCGTCCAGACGCGCCCGGTCCACCCGGACGAGCCTCCGAAGTCGGCAAGCCCGTACGCAGTGTCGAGTGAGTCGAGGCCGCCGGCGATTGTCGCCGCAACGTGACCCGGACCCTGGGAGGTCGACACGACACATCCGGCACAGCCGGAGTCAGTCACCGGAGAGAAGTTGCTCACGAGCGGCAGATCCGGGCCAGACGGCGCAGCCTGGGAGGTGCTCTGATTCACCGCCGGAGGCGAACTCGCGGCTGGGGGGCTCGTGGCGGGTGGGCTAGCGGCTGGCGGGCTTGGCGTGCAGTTCCATGGGATCGGGCAGACGAAGTTCGCGCTGTCGAGCGTTGCCGGAGAAGCCGCGGGAGTGACGCCGTTCACGGTGAGAGTCGTGTCACGATCGAGCGACCCCCACTCCGCTACGACAGTCGGGGTATGCGCAAGCGCGGAGGCAACGGTCGAGCCGATGCGAGGCAGCCACACGTTCTCGTCGAACGTTGCCTGATCGTTGTTCGGCTGCGGGCTGGCTCCTGGGGCGCCGCGTGTGTAGAAGCCGTAATACAGGCTGAGCGGCCCGGGGTCACTGTTGTACATCGTGGCCGAGTGAACCGAATCGACCTCGACTGGCGCCGTCATCGTGCCGTCGTGGGCGTAAGCCCAGAGCTCGGCGTAGCCGACGCTAGGGCTCGAGCTGACAACCACGTGCAGGCTGAAGTCGTAGAGGACGCCGGGGTGGATCGTTAGCGACGGACCCGAATCGTGCACCTGCACGTTGTCGTAGCAGTTGCAGCCTTGGTCGTAGGTGCCGCCGCCGTGCGTGTACAGCTGGACGGTTCCACCGTTGAAGTCCACTTGAACCGGAGATACCGCGAGGCCGTTATATGCGGGGTTGCTGCTGGTGACATGAAGGTTGAATGTCGGCTCGAAGTTGTTGACCGGCCAGGACGTACCTGCATCGAACTTGACACTGAAGAAGGCATAGAACTCGGAGCCGTTGGGTACGGACGAGTTGTCGACCGAGAGCCAGTGCGCCCAGAACCCGGCTTTGCCACCCTCGCTGCTTCCCGGAGGAATAGTGATGTTCCGACCCGGAATTTGCTGTGCAAGCGCAGGCCCCGCGAGCAACGTCAGGGCGACGGCGAGCACAAGCAGGTAGGCGAAGCGACGGTACGGGCGGCACGCGACCGGCATGAGTCCCTCCAAGGCGGCTTTGGAAGCTGCGGACCCGCTTGCAATCGGCCCAGGCGCCGTCTGCGTGGACACCCAAAAGGGGTAGACCCGCCGCCCTAGACCTTTGGGGAGGCAATCTGAGGACAGCGCTCTGCGTCGCTGCCGAAGACGTCAACTATGGGGCTGTGTCCTCCGCCCGGCTAGGAGCTTCCTCGTCAATGCGCCAGTTCCAGACACGTACCGGGCAGCGACGATGGGTCGTAGATGTGCGGGATCGCCGGAACGTTCGAACTCGAGCCCGGCTCGGTTCCGGACGAGGCGCTTGTCGGGCGGATGACCGACGCGCTGGCGCATCGTGGCCCCGACGATGCCGGCCTCCTGGTCGATGCACCGGTAGTTCTCGGCAACAGACGTCTCGCGATCCTCGATCTCTCGCCGGCAGGGCACCAACCGATGACCACCCAGGACGGCGGGCTTTGGATCACCTACAACGGTGAGATCTACAACTACGTCGAGCTGGCAGAGGAGCTTAGGAGGCTCGGCCGCCGGTTTCGGACCGGTACGGATACCGAAGTGCTGCTGCAGGCGTACGACGAGTGGGGAGAAGCGTCCTTCGCCCGCTTGAACGGTGATTTCGCCTTCGCACTCTGGGACCGTGAGGCCGGACGATTGACGTGTGTGCGCGACCGTCTCGGCGTCAAGCCGCTGTATTACACGACGGCCGGGGGCCGTTTCAGGTTCGCGTCCGAGATCAAGGCGCTGTTGCTCGATCCGGCGATCCCTCGGACGCCGAACGAAGAGCGGTTGGCCGACTTCCTGGCGCGCGGGCTCATCGACCATACGAGCCAGACGCTCTTCGATGGGATTGAGCAGCTCGCTCCCGGATCTGTCCTTGTCGTGACGTCCGCAGGCGCCGAGCGCCCACGGCGCTGGTACGCGGCGCATCCGGCCCCGCGTTCGAAAACTTCGGTCGCAGAAAGCGTGCGGGAGCTCTTCGTGGACGCCGTGCGCCTCAGACTTCGCTCGGACGTCCCGGTCGGAACCGCGCTCTCCGGAGGCATGGATTCGGGCTCGGTCATGGCAGTTGCAGCGATGCTCAATCGGGATGCCGGCGCTGAGCCGCCCACGTCGTTCTCCGCGCGCTCCCGCGATCCGCGTATTGATGAGGGGAAGTACATCGCCGAGGTCATCTCGAGCACGGGAGGACGGAATATCGACATCTTCCTGACTGATGACGATGTCGTCTCGAGCATCGACGAATTGCTCTGGTTCATGGATGAGCCGTTTCACAGCCCAACCGTCTACGGCCACTGGCGCGTGCTAGGTCGCGCGCGCGCTGAGGGAACGATCGTCATGCTGGAGGGGCAGGCTGGCGACGAAGTCTTCTGCGGATACGACCATCTCTTGCCGGCGTTCGTGTACAGCTTTCTGATGTCCGGCAATCTGCGTGCGGCGCTTGCGGCGATCGGCGCGCGGGCCGCGATCAGTCGCGTCGGGCGCCGGCGCGCGATTCTCGACGTCGCCAGGCATCTCGCGCCGGCTTCTCTTCGGGCTCGCAGGATCCCGTCGTGGCTGGGAGAACGTCTCGATGGCGGCACGCGCGCTCCCGTTCCCGGACGGGGTGTCCGTTCCCATCAGCTTCATCTGATGGGCGTGACTCCGCTACCCGCCTTTTTGCATCACGACGACCGCAACTCGATGAGCGTCGGCGTCGAATCTCGTTCGCCGTTCTTCGACCATCGGCTCGCCGAGGCAGCACTTGCCCTTCGTCCCGATGAGCTTCTTCGCGACGGCGTGCTCAAGTGGCCACTTCGCGCCGCGATGCGAGGTCTCGTGCCGAACGCGATCGTCGATCGGCGCGACAAGCAGGGCTTCACCGTCGACCAGAGCGAGTGGGTGAGGGGACGTCTCGGCGATGTGATCGACGCGACGCTCGCCGAGCGTGAGACCGCCTGTCGCGGCTACGTCCGGGTACCGGAGCTGCGCACTCTGCTTGCGAGCGTTCGTGCAGGCGGGCGCGGGATCGACGAGCTCTGGCGGGCCTTCATCACCGAACGCTGGCTGAGGATGTTCATCGATCCGGAAGTGGTCGAGGTGCCAGTTGCCGCGCGCATCGCCGGAGGTTCGGTACGGGCCGGCGAACGCGTCACGCGGCTCGCGGCACAGCAGTCTGTGCGCGCATACGCGTAACCCTCTCGCTTACCGCGGGTCGGATCGACGACGGGAGAAGCATGACGGCCCAAATGGTCAACAGCATTCTCGGGTCGCTGAGCACGGGGCTGGCTGCCGCGTTGACGAGAAACACGAACAGCATCGCCATCGACCACAAGACGATCAGCCGCTGATAGGGATCAGTTGCCCGTCGGAGGCGCATGACTGCATCGGCGGCGAAGGTGAGCAGGATCAACAGGAAGCCACACAGCGTGAGAATCCCTCCGCCCGCCAGCAGATAGAGGAAGCTGTCGTGCGGATCCTGATTGATCGTCTGCAGGGTGCCGTCGAAGCGGAAAGTCGCCGATTTGCCGAAACCCACTCCGGTGACGGGGGATTCGTGCACCTGCTGCCAGAGCGCCCCGGCTGCCGCCTGGCGCCACTCGACGTTGACGTCCGAGCCGTTGCTCTTGAGGACGCGGTTCATGAAGGTCGGCTCCAGGGTTGGCGCGACCCGCGGAAGCGCGATCGCCACCAGAAGGATGAACGGTACGCAGACAGGAAGCATGGTCAGGAGTGCGCCGCGCACTCGGGGCAGGAACAAGACGAGCAACGGCACCAGGACCACAACGGCCAGGTACGTCGCGCGGCCGTAGGCAACGATGATGCCTCCGAGAGCGAGCGCGGCTATGAGCAGGTGGACGGCCCAGCGTTTGGGAGTGCGATCAATCTCGAGATTGAGCAGTGCCAGGACGAGGCCGCCGGCGAGATAGATCGCCGTGGTGAGGGCGAGAATCCGAATTCCACCGGTCGAAAGGTTGACCTGGTTCGTCTGCGATGTGCCGTTCACATAGTGATAGACGGCATTCAGGAACATCCAAACGGTGCCGGTGTAGAAGACCGCAACGATCGTACGGTAGGTGGTTCTCGCGTCGAGATCGACCAACGCGAAGACGAGAAGAACGTACGCAAAGAGGCGGATCGGTTCGCCGAAGAGGTTGGCACCGTAGTCGTAGTGCCCGCGCAGCGCGGCCCAGGCCGTGACGACGGCGAAGAAGATCAGCGGCGGCCCGAGCAGCGGGGTAGTCGGAGAGCGAGGACGCGCCTCCGACGGAAGCGTGAGCCGTCGAGCGAGCCAGGTGACGAGAGCGAGGATAACGACGACGTCGGTCCCATAGAGGCGTCCCGGGAAGGGGAGCGGCAACGGCTTGTTCAGGGCCGGGATCGTCATGCTCAAACCGAGGGCCACGGCCAGAAGAACGGCGCGGTTGGACGCCACGAGCATCCCGAACAGTACGACTACCATCGGGAGGAACGCCAGAACTGTCGCGGAAGAGCCGCCGCGATGTGCCAGGATCAACGCCAGTCCCGTATTGACCACCGCGGCCCCAACGACCAAAGCGGCCGTGGGGAACGGCACGGCGCGTACTCGCATCAGTATCCGTACGCGGAGAGGCGGCCCTCTCGGTTCATGACGGCGCCGGCCACGTGCGCGTTGACGAGTTCGAGCTTGCGAAGCGCCCTCCGAACCATCCGCCGACGGGCCCCCTTGTCGACGACCAGGATGACGCTCACCCCGGGGAGCGACGAAATCCCGGCCGCATCGGCCGCGGCGAGCACCGGAGGAGAGTCGACAACGACGAGCGCGTAGGTCCGGGCTGCCTCTTCGAGAATTGCCGCCATGCGGGCCGACGATGTCAGGTCACCCGACCGGCGGATCGACGAGCCTGCCGTGAGGAGGTCGAGCGTCCCGAAGCTCGGAACCGGACGCGTGAACTCCTTCAGATGGCCGTTCGACGCCGCGAGATCAACGAGCCCTGGGGAACGTGGCATGCCGAAGAATTCGTGCAAGGTAGGCCGCCGCAAGTCGGCGTCGATCAACAGGACGTTGCGGTACCCGATCGCCGAGACGAGGGCGTAGTTGGCGGCGAGCGTCGATTTGCCCTCTCCCTGCTCGGCGCTCGTCAGGAGCAACACATTGTTCTGTTGCTCGACTGCCGGCAACTGGAGCGCCAGACGCAGCGCGCGAAACGGTTCAGATGACGGTGATCCCGGATCCACGAGCCGCTTCGTCGGTGCGATCGCAACCTCAGCCATTGACGGCCTTTCCAACGGCCCGCGGCCGGGCCGGCTCGTATGCCTCTGTTTCTTCCACCTCGAGGCTTCGCGGAAGCACGTTGTCCGCGAACTTCAGCGGGGGAATCGATGCGATGACCGGAACTCCGGTGAGCTTCTCGAACTCGTCGGCGTCGCCTACCCGATCGGAGATCAGATCGATCGCCAATGCGAGCGCCGCGTTGAAGATGAGTCCGAGCAGGAGAGCCAGCGCCAAGTTGAGCTTCAAATTCGGCGAAGACGCAGCTCTGGGAAGGTCCGCACGTTGCACGAGCGTGATCTGGTCGCGAAGTGTCCCCGTCTGGCGAATGAAGCTCTCGAGCGCATGCGGCGCAGCGTTGGCAATCCTTTCAGCCGTCAACGGGTCAGGGCTTCGCGCGGCGATCGTGAGCATGTCGAGACCCTGAACAGGAGATCCGGAGATATGGCCGTCGACCTTGTCGAGCGGCAGCTCGCCCTTGCTGTTCGTGGCGATCTTCTGTGCGATCGTCGTCGTCTCGACGATCCTCCCGTACGTCATTGCCAGCTGAGAGGTCGCCGCCAGTACGCCGAGGGTCTGACTGGGGTCGGAGATCAGCTGTTGCACGCGGACGAGGCTGGACGCCTGGTAGATCTTCTGCTCCCGGAGCGTGAGCACGAGTGCGCTCGCAACGAAGACCGCTGTCATCACCGAGATGAAGACTTTGTGGCGCCACAGGGCGCCGTAGAACTCAGAAGCGTTCACGACGTCCTGAAGTTGCCTTTCCGGTGATCTCGACGCCATCCACGTCGGCCCAGCGACGGTTGGCCCTTCGGCTAGGACTCGGAGCGGGGGCCGGACGGACGCGGTCGGGGGTGCGCGGGAACGAGTCCCGGTCCTCCCCGGGTCGCGTACTCACCTCGCGATCACCTTCGAGGTCTCCGGCTCCCGAATGCCGCGCTCCGCAGGCAGTGGTTTCTGGTCGGGCCGCGAGGCATGCGCGGTTCGAAGCGAGAGCCAGCGGATCGGCTTCAGCGGCACGATCGCCGTCAGTTCGGTGACGAACTCCTCCCAACGCGCAGGCGCGACGAGGCGCATGGCCACGACATACAGGATCACTCCCTCGACGATCAGCAGGGCGAGGACGAAGACGTTTTCGGCGACGACGGTCGCGAGCGCCAGCTGGGTGGCCAGCACGCCGGCGCCCATCAGCAGGCCCGCGGCCATGGGAGCGCTCAGCACCCGGATCCATTCGGAGATCCCCAGCTCGAGGATGCGCCCGGCGAAGTAGAGGGCGACCCACCCCATGATGAAGGTCGCCCCCGCTCGAGCGAGGGCAAAGCCGACGATTCCAAACGGATACAAGGCGGCGATCAGGCCGAACAGGATCGCGATTTGGAAGATGCCCATACGCGCGAACAGCTGGGGTCGGCCGGCCGCCTTGAACACCTCGCCGGTTGTTGCAAAGACCGAAAGGAAGAGCCCATAGAACGAGATGATCGCCAGGACAGGGATCGCAGCGGCCCATTTCTCGCCGTACAGCACACGTACGAAGACGGCGCTGACGGCGGCAAGCCCGATTCCGGTGGGGACGGAGATCGTGCAGACGAAACGCAATGAACGCAGGTAGGCGCGCCGGAATCGCGGCATATCGTCCTGGAGCTTCGCGTAGGCGGGGAAGACGAGGAGGTTCGAGACCCCGGTCACTGCGGTGACGGACTGGCTGCCGGTCTGGAAGCCGAGCGTGTAGGCGCCTAATGGGATAGGGCCGAACAGCCGTCCTACCGCCACGGGATCGGTGTTCGAATTGACGAATCCGACCAGGTTTCCGACGACAATGTGTCGCCCGTAGCGGAGCAGCGCCCGCAGTTCCGTGTACGAGGCGCGGGAGGGGTGCGCGCGGAGCGGCGATGCGAGCGTCGCAGCGATCGCCGACCAGGCGGAGACGAGGATCTGGGCTCCGATCACAGCCCAGGCTCCAGCGCCCAGCAGCGCGAGCGTGACAGCCGCACTGAGCTGAAGCACCGACGCGACGACGCCGATGATGGCTGTTCGAGCGAAGAGGAGCTCGCGCTGGATGACTGCCGAAGGCACGATCGCGAACGACCGCAGCAGGAAGACCACGCCGAGTCCGCGGATGAGGCCCGTCAGTTCGGGCTCGTGGAAGAACCGCGCGCCGAGCGGAGCCAGCACGACGCACGCCAATGCCAGGACGAGGCCCGTGAGCGGTGCGTACAGCCCCGCCGTGTCGACGGCCTCCTGGATCCGGGTCGGGCGCTGGATGAGTGCGGCATGCAGGCCCGAGTCCTGGAACAACTGGAACACGGCCACAGCGAGCAAGGCGAGCGCCGCGATGCCGAACTCCCGCCGATCGAGGATCCGTGCGAGGGCCAGCGCAGTCAGCCACGTGGCGGCCATGCCAACGATCGTGGAGGCCGCGATCCAACGTGCGCTGACGGCAATGCGGGAGCCGAGCCCCTCCGGGGGTATCGCACCCCGGTCGCCGGGCAACATCACCATCTCGGCCGAAGGTAGAGGCATCGACCGACCGAGGGCACGGTCGAACGTCCGGTTCGCGGGGCGCCGATCGGGCAGTCCCGCGGTGAGGAGGTGCGCCAACTCGCGGTCATACGGCACCGCGGGACCCGCCTCACCCGGGCTCGCTCGGCCCATAGCACGGCCTCCCCGGCGTTCGTTGACCACGCGCTCCACGTTCGGTCATGTCGCGTGCAAGTCCCTGCACGTACGGTCCAGGCAGATGACAGGCGAGCTTCCTGAGCGTTCCGGTCTGCCGCGGATCGGATGGCTGGTCCCCGAGGACGAGGCGCTGCCTGTGATCGAGTCGCGTGGGTCGATCAGCGACGTGATCTGGCAGTTGGCGACACGACTCGCTGATCGCTACGAAATAGTGTTCGCGACGAGGCCGCATCCGGTGCTCGGCGGCGCCGACATCGAGGCCGACGGGGTCCGATATGTGCGAGCCGATGCCGCGCAGGACCAGGCGGTGAGCAAGCTTGTGCATCGGCTGAACCAGGTCCAGCGGCGGCTGCGCCTGCGCGATCTCCCCTACGCGGGTCGGTCCTACTACTTCCGCGGCTACGCGAGCCGGCATGCGTCGCGCTTCCGGCGCGAGGGCGTTGCGCTCGTGAACATCCACAACAACTCCCAGTGGATTCCCATCCTTCGGCGTGCGCTCCCAACCGCGCCGATCGTCCTGCACATGCACTGCGAGTGGCTCGCGGAGATTCCGCACGCGGACGGGCTCGCGCGACTCCGCCAGGTCGACAGAGTGCTCGGCGTCTCGGAGCAGATCGCGCGTCAGATTCGCGAGCGGTTCCCCGAGGAGGCGGACAAGGTCGGAGTGCTGCACCACGGCATCGACACCTCCGCGTTTCCATCCGTTGACGAGACGCGCGCCTTGCGCGGCGCCGAGGTCGAAGCGCTTCGGCGCCGACTTGGGCTCGGCTCGGGGCCCGTCGTGCTGTTCCTCGGCCGGATCTCGCCGGAGAAGGGACTGCACGTCCTCGTCGAGGCGCTGCCTCGGCTGCTCGAGCGGGTGCCGGATGCCCAGGTGGTGCTCTGCGGCGCGTTCGCAGGCCTTCGCAGCCCGCTGCCGTCGCGCGACCGGCGTGAGCTCGCCGGTCACCCCCCCGAGTGGCGTGCCTATTACCCCCAGCAACTGCAGCGCCTCGCGGCGCCGTACGGGAGGCACGTCGTCTTCGCCGGACGGATCTCACCGGCGGAGCTCCCGCTCGTGTATGCGCTTGCCGACGTCTACGTGCAGCCGTCGCTGTTCGAAGCATTCGGGTTGCCGGTCGCCGAGGCGATGGCCTCCGGCCTTCCAGTCGTCGGCAGCGATGCCGGTGGTATCCCGGAGCAGATCGAGAACGGCGTCACCGGGTACCTCGTTCCCTATGGAGACTCCGCGGCGCTCTCCGGGGCGCTCGCGCGCGTCCTGTGCGATCCGTCGCTCGGCGTTGCGCTCGGGCGGGCGGCACGCAAGCGCGTTCGACGGCTCGCGACATGGGACCTCGCGGCGGAGCAGTTGGCGGCCGTGTTCCGCGAGCTGCTCGAGCCGACACGCTCGACGATGCGCTCGCCGGCCGTTGCGGACGCGCCGTCGAGTCGCCCTGTCTAGGCCTATGCCAGATCCCGGGAAGCCCGTCGCACGACAAGGACGCCCCTGACCGGAAGATCAGTGTCGGCCGGCCCTCCAAGCTTCATGGTTGTGGCATGCCAGAGACCCCTGCACATACCCGCGTTTCGCGCCGGCGGCTCGCTCTCGCCGCTGCCCTCGTCCTCTCAGCGTTTCTTGCCGTGACCGGCGCGCTCATTCGCGCTCCAGGCGCGGCAGCTGCGGACACCTCGCCGGTGTTGGTGATTGCGGCCCACCCGGACGATGAGGCCCTGGGTGCGGCGGGGGTGATCGAGTCGGCGCTGAATGCCGGGCGGCCGGTGTATGTGGTGGTTGTGACCAACGGGTCCCTCCCGAGTGTGGCCGGGCCGATCCCGACGTCTGTGTGTGGTGCGGCGACGGGGCTGCCGTCGGGGGTGGCGCTGTTGGGGCTGACGCGTGAGCGTGAGTCGGAGGCGGCGATGACCTATCTGGGCGGGGGGACGACGGTGGGCACCGGCTTGATCCCGTGGACGGACAGTCTGGTCTCGACGCATGTGTTCTTCCTCGGCTATCCGGATGGGGGCGGCACGACCACGCAGGGGATCGCGGGGATCTCGCAGGGGCTGTCGGTTTCTGACGACGCGGGCATCGGTACGTACGCCGATTCGGGCGACTCGTCCAATCAGAACTGCGACGGTGACTATCACTACCTTCGCTATGGCGTGCATGGTTCGTTCACGGCGGCGAGTCTGCAGAGCGACATCACCGATGTGATTGCGGCGGTGCAGCCGGGTGATATCTACACGCATGTCGTCTTCGATGGGCATCCCGATCATGCGGCGGTTGCTCGTGACGTGCTCCAGGCGGTGCAGACGCTGGGCTTGACCACGACGGTGCACGGGACGTTGATCCATCACCTGGAGCAGGCCGGTTGCTTGGCGGCTTCGGCCTGGTTCTGGCCCAATCCGGAGCAGGTGAGCGACCCGACCGCCCGTGCAACGCCGAGCATGCCGTTCCTGGCGCCGCCGCTGTTTGCCTCTAACTCCTCTTCGGTCGGCGCGCCTTCCAGCCACTGTCCGGCCTCCAACTCGGATATCCCGGTGGGCAGCGACTGGGGGCCGTGGGGGGCACCCAACGAGATCGATCCGGTTCCCGCCGACATGGCGGTGGCCGACCTGAGCCAGAACCACAAGTGGCAGGCGATTCTGAAGTACCAGACTCAGCTGGGCAGCTGCCCGTCCAACGTGGCTTCCTGCGGGTACCTGTACGCCTTCATCAAGAGTGACGAGTTCTTCTGGACGTACAGCTTCGGCGCCTCGGCGAAGCCGGCTCCCTTGTCCTGGCCCGGCATCTCCGGCACCGGCCACTCGGTCGGAAACACGCTCACGCCCAACAACGCCACGACCGGCACCTGGGCCAACGCGCCCACCAGTTACGCCTACCAGTGGATGCGCTGCGACCCGGTGGGCGAGTTGACCAGCTGCAGCAACATCGCCGGCGCCACCGGCCCCTTGCCCTTGCCGGGCAACCCGACAGACGGCGCCTACACGCTCGTCAACGCCGATGCCGGCTCGACCCTGCGTATCGAGGTGACCGCGACCAACGGCAACGGCTCGACCACGATCTGGTCGGAGCCGACGGAGGTCATCACCGGCGGGTCTGGTTCGCCGCCGGTGAATACGGTGGCGCCGGTGGTGTCGGGTTCGGCGGTGTCGGGGCAGGTGTTGTCGGTTTCGAATGGGAGTTGGACTGGTTCGCCGGCGCCGACGTTCACGTATCAGTGGCAGCGCTGCGACGGTGGGGGCGCCAACTGTGCCCCGATCGCTGCTGAGACGGGGCAGACGTACACGCTGGCCGCTGCTGATGTCGGCGACATCATTGTCGCTACCGTCACCGGCCAGAACGCGTCCGGCACCGTGGCGGCCGACTCGGCGCCCACCGGCCTGATCAGCGCCGCCAGCGGCGGCGGTGGCGGCGGCGGCGGCGGTGGCGGTGGCGGTGGCGGTGGCGGCGGCGGCGGCGGCGGCGGCGGGACTGGTTTGGCGGATCTGCGGTTGGAGGGGACGGTTGATCCGGTGCAGTCGGCGGTTGGTGACACGGTGACGTGGCGGATTACGGTGAACGATTACAACACGGGTTCGGCGACGGGTCTGTGGGTCGATATCCAGTTGCCGTCGAGTGTGTCGTTGGTGTCGAGTTATGCCGATCGTGGCACGGGTTGCACAGTGGATGCGCCCAACCACCTGCATTGCTATCTCGACTGGCTGGCCGACAACGTGCAGTTCGCTCACGTGATCCTGGTGACGAAGGTCACAGCTACCGGCGATCATGTCTTGACGGCGGTGACGGGGTACGTCTCGGCGGATCCGACGCCGGCGGATAATAAGCTGACGCTGACCGCGACTACTCCGGCGCCGGTCGTGCCCACGCCGACACCGGTGGCGCCGACGCCGACGATCCGCATCCTGCAGACGACGGTTGCGAAGAGCGGGATCGTGACGCTGAAGGTCGCCGTCAAGGGTTGGACGATCGACGCAAAGCCCGTGAAGAACGCCGGTGGTGCGCACGGGTACTGGATGATCTACGTGGACGGTCAGCGAAACGCGATCTCGCGGTCGGCCGTTGGAGGCGCGACGACGAAGCTCGGTGCGGGGCGGCATCAGGTAAGTGTCGAGCTTGTCCGGGCGAACGGTCAGCCGCTGCGCCCGCCGTCGGTCTCAAACGTGGTCGTCGTCCACGTGCCCAAGCGCACAGCGAGTGGACATGGTCGCCGCTGAGTTTGGGAGCTCAGGCGTGGGTGATGGGCCAGGCGGGCGCTCGGGAGCGACCCTGCCGGCTGCCGGACGAGGCCTCTGACGCCAAGATCCTGGGTGTCGTCGCCGCCCCCGACGACGACGACAACCCATCTGATCCGTGTGTCTGATCCGCCTGCACTGCCGTCGTCGGTTCTGGCTACCGGTCGTCCGGTGTGTCAGAGCTAGTCCTTTGATGACTGCCGTTTTCGCGAAATCGCGGGCAAAATGGGCAGGATCCAGTGGGCGCTGCGACGCGGCCGGTTGCGGATGCTCAAACCTGGGAGGAGCTCGTCGAGCGTGACACGTTGTCGTAGCATTCTTCTGCGGGCCGTGGCAGGGGCGGCGGTGCTCTCATCGGCCGTATCGGTTGGGCTGGCCATGGGCGTGCCGGCGGCAGCGGCGGACACCTCGCCGGTGTTGGTGATCGCGGCCCACCCGGACGATGAGGCCCTGGGCTCGGCGGGGGTGATCGAGTCGGCGCTGAATGCCGGGCGGCCGGTGTATGTGGTGGTTGTGACCAACGGTTCGGGCGCGGGTTGGTCGGGGTCGAGTTCGACGTCTGTGTGTGGTGCGGCGACGGGGCTGCCGTCGGGGGTGGCGCTGTTGGGGCTGACGCGTGAGCGTGAGTCGGAGGCGGCGATGACCTATCTGGGCGGGGGGACGACGGTGGGCACCGGCTTGATCCCGTGGACGGACAGTCTGGTCTCGACGCATGTGTTCTTCCTCGGCTATCCGGATGGGGGCGGCACGACCACGCAGGGGATCGCGGGGATCTCGCAGGGGCTGTCGGTTTCTGACGACGCGGGCATCGGTACGTACGCCGATTCGGGCGACTCGTCCAATCAGAACTGCGACGGTGACTATCACTACCTTCGCTATGGCGTGCATGGTTCGTTCACGGCGGCGAGTCTGCAGAGCGACATCACCGATGTGATTGCGGCGGTGCAGCCGGGTGATATCTACACGCATGTCGTCTTCGATGGGCATCCCGATCATGCGGCGGTTGCTCGTGACGTGCTCCAGGCGGTGCAGACGCTGGGCTTGACCACGACGGTGCACGGGACGTTGATCCATCACCTGGAGCAGGCCGGTTGCTTGGCGGCTTCGGCCTGGTTCTGGCCCAATCCGGAGCAGGTGAGCGACCCGACCGCCCGTGCAACGCCGAGCATGCCGTTCCTGGCGCCGCCGCTGTTTGCCGGCGCGCCCTCCAGCCACTGCCCGGCGTCGACCACGGACACGCCGGTGGGCAGCGACTGGGGGCCGTGGGGGGCACCCAACGAGATCGATCCGGTTCCCGCCGACATGGCGGTGGCCGACCTGAGCCAGAACCGGAAGTGGCAGACACTCCTGAAGTACCAGACCCAGCTGACCGGCTGCCCGGCGAATGTGGCTTCCTGCGGCTATTTCTACGCGTTCATCAAGAGTGACGAGTTCTTCTGGACGTACAGCTTCGGTGCGTCGGCGAAGCCGGCTCCCTTGTCCTGGCCCGGCATCTCCGGCACCGGCCACTCGGTCGGAAACACGCTCACGCCCAACAACGCCACGACCGGCACCTGGGCCAACGCGCCCACCAGTTACGCCTACCAGTGGATGCGCTGCGACCCGGTGGGCGAGTTGACCAGCTGCAGCAACATCGCCGGCGCCACCGGACCCGGCGCCTACACGCTTGTGAACGCCGATGCCGGCTCGACGCTGCGTATCGAGGTGACCGCGACCAACGGCAACGGCTCGACCACGATCTGGTCGGAGCCGACGGCGGTCATCACCGGCGGGTCTGGTTCGCCGCCGGTGAATACGGTGGCGCCGGTGGTGTCGGGTTCGGCGGTGCAGGGGCAGGTGTTGTCGGTTTCGAATGGGAGTTGGACTGGTTCGCCGGCGCCGGGTTTCACGTATCAGTGGCAGCGTTGCGACGGTGGGGGTGCGAACTGTGTTGCGATTGGTGCTGCGACCGGTCAGACGTACACGTTGGTGGCTGCTGATGTCGGTCACACCATGGTTGCTACGGTCACCGGCCAGAACAGCTTGGGCACTGTTGCGGCCAACTCGGCGGCCACCGGCCTGGTCAGCGCCGGCAGCGGCGGCTCGGGCACCTTCGGCGTCACCAGTATCGGAACGCTGACTGACACTGGCGCCGGCGGCTATCTCGACCTCTCCGGTCCGTTTGCGATCGGTCAGGCGGTCACGGTGAGCAAGTTGACCGCGTACCTGTCGGGCGGCGCCAGCGCCTCCAAGCTGCGCGGTGTCATCTACGCGGACAACGGTGGCGCTCCCGGCGCTCTGATCGGCACCAGCAACGAGCTCAGTATCGCTGCCGGCGCGGCGGCCGGCTGGAACGACCTCACGTTCCCCAGCGCGCTCAGCCTGTCGGCCGGCTCCTACTGGCTCGGCTACTGGTATGCCGACGGCGCCAGCCGCCACTACTACGTCAACGCCGCCGGCGCCGAACGCTACGCCCCCGCCGCGTACTCCTCCACGAATCCCGCCCCTGCCAGCTTCGGTACCGCCTCCACCAGCACCAGCAACTACTCCATCTACGCCAGCTACACCACGGGCGGGTCTGGTTCGCCGCCGGTGAATACGGTGGCGCCGGTGGTGTCGGGTTCGGCGGTGTCGGGGCAGGTGTTGTCGGTTTCGAATGGGAGTTGGACTGGTTCGCCGGCGCCGGGTTTCACGTATCAGTGGCAGCGTTGCGACGGTGGGGGTGCGAACTGTGTTGCGATTGGTGCTGCGACCGGTCAGACGTACACGTTGGTGGCTGCTGATGTCGGTCACACCATGGTTGCTACGGTCACCGGCCAGAACAGCTTGGGCACTGTTGCGGCCAACTCGGCGGCCACCGGCCTGGTCAGCGCCGGCAGCGGCGGCTCGGGCACCTTCGGCGTCACCAGTATCGGAACGCTGACTGACACTGGCGCCGGCGGCTATCTCGACCTCTCCGGTCCGTTTGCGATCGGTCAGGCGGTCACGGTGAGCAAGTTGACCGCGTACCTGTCGGGCGGCGCCAGCGCCTCCAAGCTGCGCGGTGTCATCTACGCGGACAACGGTGGCGCTCCCGGCGCTCTGATCGGCACCAGCAACGAGCTCAGTATCGCTGCCGGCGCGGCGGCCGGCTGGAACGACCTCACGTTCCCCAGCGCGCTCAGCCTGTCGGCCGGCTCCTACTGGCTCGGCTACTGGTATGCCGACGGCGCCAGCCGCCACTACTACGTCAACGCCGCCGGCGCCGAACGCTACGCCCCCGCCGCGTACTCCTCCACGAATCCCGCCCCTGCCAGCTTCGGTACCGCCTCCACCAGCACCAGCAACTACTCCATCTACGCCAGCTACACCACGGGCGGGTCTGGTTCGCCGCCGGTGAATACGGTGGCGCCGGTGGTGTCGGGTTCGGCGGTGTCGGGGCAGGTGTTGTCGGTTTCGAATGGGAGTTGGACTGGTTCGCCGGCGCCGGGTTTCACGTATCAGTGGCAGCGTTGCGACGGTGGGGGTGCGAACTGTGTTGCGATTGGTGCTGCGACCGGTCAGACGTACACGTTGGTGGCTGCTGATGTCGGTCACACCATGGTTGCTACGGTCACCGGCCAGAACAGCTTGGGCACTGTTGCGGCCAACTCGGCGGCCACCGGCCTGGTCAGCGCCGGCAGCGGCGGCTCGGGCACCTTCGGCGTCACCAGTATCGGAACGCTGACTGACACTGGCGCCGGCGGCTATCTCGACCTCTCCGGTCCGTTTGCGATCGGTCAGGCGGTCACGGTGAGCAAGTTGACCGCGTACCTGTCGGGCGGCGCCAGCGCCTCCAAGCTGCGCGGTGTCATCTACGCGGACAACGGTGGCGCTCCCGGCGCTCTGATCGGCACCAGCAACGAGCTCAGTATCGCTGCCGGCGCGGCGGCCGGCTGGAACGACCTCACGTTCCCCAGCGCGCTCAGCCTGTCGGCCGGCTCCTACTGGCTCGGCTACTGGTATGCCGACGGCGCCAGCCGCCACTACTACGTCAACGCCGCCGGCGCCGAACGCTACGCCCCCGCCGCGTACTCCTCCACGAATCCCGCCCCTGCCAGCTTCGGTACCGCCTCCACCAGCACCAGCAACTACTCCATCTACGCCAGCTACACCTCTCCTTAGTAGACGCGTAGCGGGATCCGCTGCGCCATACCGATGGGACGGATTGGCGGTACGGGCGGAATGATCAACCGCCGGCCGCGCAGACGGTGAGGCGTGACTCACTGAGAGCTGAGGTTCCGCTCGTGGTCTCGAGGGCCTTCTCCCATGCGTCCATGACCCGCGGCCAGGCGAATTCGGCGCACGCGTACTCTCGGCACGCGCTACGCAGATCAGGGCCGGCGAGCCGCAGCGCGGCGCCAATCGTCGTGGCGAGATCTCCGGCTTCGGCCGTCTGGGCGATCAGTCGCTTGTCCAACGGTCCGAGCAGCTCGGGAGTCGCACCGACCGGAGTCCCGACGACGGGGGTTCCTGAGGCGAGCGCCTCGACTGTAACCATGCCGAAGCCTTCGTAGGCGATCGTGGGTAGCACGAAGAGATCGGCCGCCCGGTACCAGTCGACGAGCTCGGTATCGGGGACGCGACCTCGAAAGCTGACGACGTTGCCGAGCCCGAGACGGACGGCCAGCGAGCGCAGCGTGCGCTCGAGGATCCCCGAGCCGATCACGGCTAGACGCAGGTCGATTCCGTCGCTACGCGCAATCCGCACCGCCTCCAGAAGCTGTTCCAGACCCATGCGTGGCTCGAGTCGCCGAGCGGTGACCAAGAGCGTCCCGTCACTCTCGATCCCCAGTCGGTCGCGTGCGGACTGCAGGCCGTCGCCGGGCGTGAACCGGTCGATGTCCACTCCACCCGAGACGCGCGTGATGCGGCTTGCGATCCCAGGATGATCTGTTTCGATGAGTCCGCGGCTGAATTCGCTGAGGACGAGCACCGAGGTCGCGCGCTCGAGTGAGAGCCGTTCGAACCAGGCCAGAAAGGGCTCGAGACCATATGTGCCGAGACGCTTCGCGCCGCTCAGACGTGTGCGGAGGAAGCGCAGCTCACGGAGCGCCGACGCGTGAAAGACCAGGGCCATCGGAGCATCGAACCCCGCGGCGACCAAGCCGGCTGCGCACGTCGACTGGTGGACAAGTGCGACGTCGTAGCTCCCGAGGCCTCGAACGCTGCGCGCCGTGGAGACGACGTCCGTCAGCGTGATGGGTAGTCGCGTCCGAGGAAGCGATCTCCGAACCGTCAGGTCTTCGGCGAGTCGCTCGATGGCGGGTCTTGCGCTGACCGGCGCGATGACCGTCACTTCGTGCCCACGGCCGGCCAGGCCGAGAGCGGTCTCCGTCGCGACTCGCGCCGACCCACCCGTCGCCTCGGGAAACCACTGGCCGGTGGGGACGAGGATCCGCATCACTGCTCCAGATGCGGCTGGATGAGCTCGATTATCCGTCGGGTCCGCGATTCCCACGTATTCGCGGCAGCGAGTGTCATGCGCCGCGCGCGGTCGTCCTGGCCCTCCAAAGCGAGGACGTCTTCGACGGCCGCGACGAATTCGTCGGCGCCTCTGACGAGTCGTACGTCGGGTTCCATCCCGGCGAGGTCGGGGACCCCGCTTGCGACGATGGGCTTTCCGGCTGCAAGGTACTCGTACACCTTCAACGGGAACACGCTGCGTGCGTACGCGTTCCAAAGGTATGGACAGAGGCCGACGTCGAACCCGGCCACGTACTCAGGGATGCGATCGTACGGTCTCGAGCCGAGATGGTGCACGTTCGGCAGTTTCGTCAAGCGCGCGAGGTGTTCCAGCGCGTCAGCCCCCCCGGGACCGACCAGAACGACACTCCAGTCCGGCCTGCGGCGCGCGGCCTCGATGAGAAGATCGAAGTCGACCTTCCAGGCTACGACATTGCCCGTGAATCCAAGCACGGGACGCGGGAGCGCGGCCACGTCGGGGGCGGCGATCGCGCGCGACGCGGCGGGAGCGAAGTGCCGGTAATCGCCGACGTTCGGGACGAGGTATGTCTGCGGGTTCGCCGCGAGATGCCGGTCATACAGCGTCTTGGTCGTCGTGATCACAACGGTCGCCGATCTCGCGGCCCGGTCGTCCTCTCTCGCGACGAACGCACGCACACGTGGATTCGTGCCGGCTGCCTCGGCGTGGTCGTCGACGCAGTCGTAGACGGCGGCCGCCTCACCGCAGCGTCCAATGAGCGACGAGGACGCAGCGTCGTAGAGCCACAGGACGACCGGCCCGTCGGTCGCGCGCACGATCGCGCGCACGACCGCCCTCGTTAGCGTCGTGTCGAGCCAGTTCGCCCAGCGAAAGCGCCGCGCCCACGGCGCGAGCCACGGAGCCTTGCGCACAGTGATCCGCTCGGCCACGTGGTCACCGGCAAGGAGGCGGCGAAGAAACGTCCTCCCAGAGCCTCGCGGCCCGCGGACGAACTGCCACAGGTCGCGACCGAGGAAGTGGGAAGTCTCGACGAAGACGACCTCGTGGCCGAACCCGGCGGCGCGCCGCATGATCTGCTGGCGGTTGGTCGGCAGTCCTGTGTCCCAGATCTGCGGCGACACGCAGATGATCGTGAACGGTCTGTCCATCGCGGCTCGCCCGCGGCTATGACTCGACGGTCGTGGAACTCGTTGCGCGGGGGGCGCGACATCTGCGCCGGCTGCGGCAGCATCGGTGATGCTCGAGCTTGGTGAGAGGGCAACGTCGTCGAAAGCTCGCGACACGAAGCTCCTATCCGGGATCCCGTTCACCCCTCCACCGACGCCTCGAGAAGCGCTGCGGTCTGGCGGGCCACGTCCTCCCACGACCGTCGCGATATCAGATCGAGCGCCGCGATGCCCTTCGCCTTTGCGGCTGTCGGGTCAGCGGACGCCTCCTCGATCGCGGCCCGCAGCGACGGGACATCCGGCTCGAAGAGCCATCCGCATGTGCCGTCGCCCATCACCTCCGCGTACGCGGGGCGATTGGCGGCAATCGTCGGCAGCCCGAGCGAGGGGCCGAGGATGAGCGATCCGGACGTTCCACCGTCTGTGCGGGGTGCGATGACCACGTCGCACGCCGCGAAGAGCTCGGCGACGTGCTCCGGATAGACGAACTCGAGCTTGAGCCGAATACGCCCATCGTCCGAGGCGTGCTGCTCGAGCGCCGAGATCGTTTCCGCGTCCTTGGGCATCCCGGCCACGACGAGTGCCAGGTCGCGCGCCTGAGCGGTTCCAAATGCCGCGAGAACACGAGCGACTTCCTTGTGCGCACGCAGCTCACCGAACACGAGGAACGTGAACGCGGAATCCGGAACGCCGAGCTCCCGCCGAACGTCCTGACGCGAGCGGCCGGGAGGATAGATGCCGACGTACGACCCGTGCGCAATAACAGCGATCCTGGAAACCGGCGTGCCCAGCTCGCGATGCGCAGATTCAGCTGTCGTGTCGTCGTGAGCGATCAGCACATCAGCTGCTCGAGCGAGCGAGCGAGCAGCGAGCCGATCCCGGACTGACGGAGCGCGGTCGTGCGGATAGACCTGATGGATGGTCCACGCGATCCGGTAGCCGAGGCGGCGTGCCACCCGCAAGCGCAGGGCGAAAACGGCGAGCTTCAGCCATGAGAGCACCGGTCGTAGGAACTTCGGTCTACCCGCGTAGGTGTAGAGCGCCTGCGGCCAGTGGATGTGGATCAGATCCACATCGGGCTTCGCGGCCCACAGCCAGCTCACCTGTAGTCGAGCACCTGAGACGAGCTCGAAGCCGAGTGGCCGAAGGTGCTCGTACAGCAGACGCTGGTACGGGTTCATCCCTCCGAGTCGCGGTAGCGTTGCGACGCGCCACGTGCGAGAGCTCGGCGCGATCTGTCGAGGCGCCGGTCGGATACCCCGCTTCTCACGAAGGACCCGCTCGTACGTCGCGAGCGTTGCTTGGGCGTTCCTCTCGACGCTGTATTCGTCTGCGGCGCTGCGTCCCGCTGATGCATGTCGAGTCATTCGTTCAGGATCGGCGAGCAGCGCCCGAACCTCAGCTCGTAGCACCGTCGGCGACGGGTCGTCGATGACGACGCCTGCGCCTTGGCTCCTGACGACCCGGGAGGCGCCTGCGACCGCGCTCGTGACGATCGGCAGTCCTGCCGCCATGGCCTCGACGAGCACATTGGCCCAGGGATCGTTCTTGGTAGGAAGAACGAGGAGGTCGGCGTCGTGGAAGTAGCGCTCGGGATGGTCGGTCCGGCCCACGAAGTGCACGCGCGCCGCCACTCCAAATTGTTCGGCCTGGCGCCGGTGGCGGGACGGATCCGAGCCGCCTACGACGACGAGGTGCGTCGTCTCGTCGAGCCCTGCGAGCGACGACAGTGCGTCGTCAAGGCCCTTCCTCCCAAAGTCGTGTCCTACGAAGAGCAGCAGGCGGGCGCTCGGAGCGATGCCGAGTTCGCTACGAACGTTGGAGCCGTTGCGTGTGGCGAAGCGTGCGACGTCGATCGGAGGCGGGATGATGTCGATCCGGTCGGACGGCACGCCGTGAACACGCATGACGTCCTCGGCAACGCGTTCAGTCACGGCGATGACGCGCGAGAAGTGCCCCGCTCGAAATTGGAGGCGCTCGATGCTTCGTCCGACTGCGAATGACGGAGTCGTCATCGGCGCGGCGAGCGCCCGGACACCGGCGAGCGAGCGATCCTGTCCTCCCTCTGCCGGCCAGCGGCGTTGATGCGCGTGCGCGACTCCGTGCACGGTCACGACGTCGTGATGCCAACCGGCAGGGCCGACGACGTCGACGATGTCGAAGCTGTTCTTCGCCGTTCTGACGGCTCTCGTCGCCGCCGCTGCGAACGAAGCGCACTCGACCGCGTAGCCGATCCGGCCTCGGGACGACACAAGCGGCTGTACGGCGTGGAAGCGGACGCCGGGGATGCTGTCGATGCTCGAGGAGGGATTGCAGTAGCAGTGGACCTCGGCTCCTTTTCCGGCCAGCTCAGAGGCCAGAAACGCTACGCACCGCTCGAGACTGCCGGAGAAGTTGACGTTCCGGTAGACGAGGGCGATTCGCATCGCTTTGACGGTACGCAAGTCGTCCGGTAGCTGTCTTAGCCGACCGGCTAGGCCTCACGAGCCATCGTGTCGGGTTCCACCACACGGGCCGCAGGTGGCTCAGTGGTACGGCTCGTCAGCCCGGTCGCCTTGTTCCCCCGGAGTCTTCGACGAATGCCGAGATGGCCTCTCAGGCCGTACAACGAGGCCGAGGTCGCCGCGTAGGCTCGACCAGCCTCCCCGGTCGCACGGCATCTGAGTCGCCAAGGCACTTCGCTGGGATCCAGCGGCAGCACGACATCGTCGCCCAGCAACAGGCGAGTGAGCAGTTTGCTGTAGATGTTCGGGCGCGTCTGAGCCAGCCAGGGCTTCTTACCAACGTGATGGAGGAAAAATGGAACGGCGCCGTCCGCGTAGCGGCAGTCGAGCGTTTCCGTGTCATGCAGACGGAGTCGAGGGAAGGGCGGATGCACGGCGAGCCGCTGCTCGAAGACGAGCAGTTCATTGGGCGCAAGTCGCGCTGCGAATACCGCGTTCCAGACATCCTGGTCGCCGAAATAGAACGGGTATCCCGGCGCCCCCCCGCTGTTGATCCACGTCTTGTCGGTGTCGATACGGCGTTGGGCCGTAGCGACGATCGGAAGCAGTTCAGCCGTTCGACGGGCCGGCAGCGCGATCACTCCTGCGTTGAAGTAGGTGCCGCGCCGGAGCGGGCCGAGGCCGAGCAGGCGGCCCCAGTTCTCGTCGAACCGATGCCAGAGTGGATCAGCGAAGACAAGCGGTCTGTGCTGCGCTACCACGACGAGAGGGGCGAGCGAGCCCAAAGCGATGACGTCGGCGTCGAGCAGGACCGAGACCTCGGCGGGATGTGCGAGCGGGCCTGCCCATTTTGCGAGATGTGGTGACGGCTGATCCTCGACTTCGACCAGAACGACATGGGGCGCGAGCTGTTCGCGCTGGAGTGCGGTGAGCCCGCAGTCGGTGACGAAAAGCGGCGCGTCGTTGCCGGTCAAGCGAAGGGAGTTCAGGAGAGCGACGAGTCCGATGTAATGCTCGTTGCTCGCCACGCAGTAGATCCCGCAAGGAATCATCGTCAGATGAGTCTCGCTTGGCATCTTCGTGTGCTGGCTAGAGGTTGGACTGGACTTTTACCGGACCCCAGGCGAGCCTTCGCTCGACCTTCTGTCGTTTTGGCAACGGGTGGAACTCGAGCACCATGGCCGTATGGCGGGTACCCGAGAACGGCTGCTCCGCGTGCTTCTCGTCGGGGCAGGGGGGTGGGGGGCTACCTGGGCGAATGAGATCCGCTCGGCGCCGGGCTTCGAGCTCGCGGCGATCGCCGAGTTCGACGCCGAGCTGGGCCTCCGCGCAGCAGCCGGCGTCGGGTTGCCGCCGAGCAGAGTCTTCGGGTCGGTGGGGGAGGCAGCCGGCGGTACGACACTCGACGCTGCGGTGATCGCCGTGCCGCCGTCCGCCCATTGCGCCGTTGCACTCGAGGCTCTCGAGGCGGGTCTCCACTGTCTGATCGAGAAGCCGCTCGCTCTGACCATCGCAGAGTGCAACAAGATCGTGTCCTGCGGCCATGCTGCCGAGAGGGTGGTCATGGTGAGCCAGAACTACCGGTTCCGTGCAGGCTCACGAACCGTCCGGCGCCTCCTCTCGGAGGGGGCGGTCGGCCGCGTCGGCGCCGTCGACATTTCCTTTATGCGGTCGTTCGCACCCAGCGGCTACCGATTGAACATGGAAGAGCCCCTTCTGTTCGACATGGCAGTCCACCACTTCGACCAACTCCGCACCGTAGTCGGCCTGGAACCGACGAGGGTATGGGCCCACACGTCGAATCCTCCCTGGAGTCCATTCCACGGGAACGCGGAGGGTGTCGTCCGCCTCGAGACCGATGAAGATGTCCCGATCTCCTACGTCGGAAGTTGGGCGAGCCGTGGGCGCCAGACGGGATGGGGCGGTTGCTGGGAGATCCAGGGGGATTCTGGCGCGCTGCAATGGGAGGACGATCGGGTCGTCCTGTATCCGGGTGAGCCACGACTATCGAGGTCGCGGTTGTCCAGAGCGCTGCAAGTCTTCGGCCCGAGCGGGCTCAAACTCGATCAGGGGGTGCCGCTCGATCGCGCGGGGGTCCTCGACGAACTCCGATCGGCGATCCGTGACGGGCACGAGCCCCAGGCGAGTGCGAGTGACAACGTTCGGACGATCGCCCTGCTCGTGGCTTCAGCGGAGTCGGCTCGCTCCGGCGTCGCCGCAGTCCCCGCGCGATGATCCTCACCCATCTGCCGGAGCGACGAATCGCGGCGCACACCTACGCCTACCGCGATCACCCGCTCGACGTAGCCGTCGAGTCCATCGCGGAGCTCGGGTTCTCTGCAGTGGAAGTCTGGGTCGGCCATGCCACCGCAGGACCGGTACACGTCGCGAATGTGCTTGCGGCGACGGGCATGCGTGCGGTCGCCGTCAGTGCCGGTGGCTTCTACGACGAGAACACATCATCTGCGGCGCGGTCGTTCGATCTGGCCCGCGCAGTCGGAGCTGAGACCGTCGTCGCATGCGTGTCCCCGCGAGCCCTACCTCAGCTTTCGCGGTCGGTGCCGGAGGGTCTGACACTCTGCATCGAGAACCACTGGGATCAGTTTGCGCGGCGACCCGGCGACGTGCGTCGCCTCCTCGCACGACGTGCGCCGGCCACGCGCCTGGCTGCCTGTTTGGACACCGGGCATGCGATCGTTGCCGGAGTCGACCCCCAGCGCTTCGCCGCCGGGCTCGGGTCGAGCCTTGCGCACATCCATCTCAAGGACGCGAGCCGTCCGTCAACTATTGAAGTCGCACTCGGACCGCGCCTTCGACGCCGGCTGCGACCGCGGCCGCAGCCGGTTGCCGCGGGAACGGGCGACCTCGACGTCGCCGGGCTTCTTCTGGCGCTCGACCGGCTGGACTACCGGGGATGGATCACGGTGGAGGACGAAGGCCCAGATGTCGCATCCGCACTCACCGCCCTCAGGGTGGCGTTGCTCACTGCCCCCGCTCCGAATGCGGCGGAAGTCCACAGCTGAGCAAGTCGGGGGCCGGTGCTCGCCTGCCGGGCCATGAGCTCACGCCGGTTCTCTTCGCCGGCTGCAGTCCCGGCGGGCCCGAGGAGCGTGCGGATTGCTGTAGCGAGGGCTTCGGGATCGCTTGCCGGCTCACGACCGGCTTCCACGGTTTCGGCAGCGACGGCGTCGAGCGCCACGAAGGGACGTGCAGCGGCGGACGCGAGCAGTGCAGAACGCGCAGCTGCGTCGCCGGCGATGAGGACGACCGATGCCGTTGCGAACCAGAACGGCAATTCATCCTCAGTCGGCACGCTCCACTCGACGATGCCGCGATGGCCGAGTATCAATGCGCGCCGCTCGCATTGATCGAGATGGCGTCGATCGATCCGCCCCAGTGGGATCGAAGTGAAGCGGATGTCTTCGAGGTCATCACGAAGGAGGTACACCGCATCGAGGGCCAATCCGAGCCCGCCACCAGGGACGTAAGCGCCCGCGAAAAGGACGGTTGGCGGCGCGAGGCGGTGATACCTCTTGAAGCGCGAATACTGCACTCTTCGAGTCGCGGCGAGTTCGGCATCGGGAGCAAAGCGTTCGAGATCGATCGACGCGGGCATGATGGAGATGCGGCCGGCCAACCTCTGGTCGCAGTGCTCGAGCGTCGCTGCTTGTCCCGAGGAGGCGACGACGACGACGTCTGCGTCCCGAGCGAGGGTGAGCATGCTGCGATCCAGTTCGCGTACAGAGACTCCTGTCAGGTCGACGACGATCGCCGCCGTCGGATACCTCGTGTGGAGGTCGCGAACCGATCCAAGTCGATCGTGACGGACGTGATACACGTCCGCTTCACCCTCCGGCGAAACGCGTTCAAACCCGCCGGGGAGCTCGTTACATGCGGACGAGCCGACGAACGCCACTCGGACATGGCTCCACTGGCCGACTGTCTCCTCCGCGCCCGCCATCACTCGTCGCAGCTCTCACACGCACCCGAGCTCAGAACGGGCAGGCGCTTGACCAGGCTGGCCTCGTCATCCTGCTCCGATGACTCTGTCTCGACGCGATCGACCTTGCCGCCGGTGCCTCCGCCGCCGAAGGGTGTGGGCTTCCACCACGACCATTCCGTGCAGTCAACGCACTGATGTGCGCAGAAGTTGCCGTCCAGATGGAGACGGCGCATCGCCCGCATGCGTGCGCCGTGCCACGTCTTGAGCACGCCGCCGTTCTTGACGTTGCCGAGCGGTGTGACTGCGTCGTAGTCTCGCGAGCAGGAGACGAGCACGCCGTCCCAATGGATGTGGCAGTGGTACCAGAGGTTCGGGCACGGCTTCCGGTCTGCATTGACCTGTGCGCTGTGCTCGGCGGCATCCTCGTCCACCGTGAGCGCCGAGACGTCCTCGATCTGGTCTCCCCACGTGTCGAGTTCCTTGATGTTGATGATGTCCGCACGGCTGCTCCGCCACCGCTTCACGAAGTCCGCGACTTCGGCGTCCGTCTCGGAGAGCCGGACGATCTGGATGTCCGCCTCGACGGAAGAACCGAGCTCATCTTTGAGCTCGAGGAACCGCTCGATGTTGCCCAGTACCTCATCGAAGTTCCCGCCGACCCGCACCTTCTCGTATGTTTCCTTCGTCAGGCCGTCCATGCTGAGGTAGATGCGGTCGATTCCCGCGGCGAGGAGCTGCCGAGAGACCTCCTCGGTCAGCTTCGTAGCATTGGTAGATGTCTCGACCCAGAGACCTTTCGCCTTCGCGTACTCGATCATCTCGATGATTCGCTTGTGCAGCAGCGGCTCGCCCCACGAGTGCAGGACGACCGCATGTGCGAACGGCGCGATCTCGTCGATGATCGACGTGTAGAGATCCCACTCCATGAACCCCTTGGGGCGGGTGTCGATGTGCAGACCCGTCGGGCACATGATGCAGTCGAGGTTGCAGACGTTCGTCGACTCGACGTAGACCCGGTCCGGGAACGTGGGTGCCGCCTCGAGTCCCAACTCGTACGAGCCGTACTTGAGCGCCATGTTCGATCGCTGCTTCACGCGCAGCTTCAGGCGTCTCGGATTCGCGAGTGTCTCGAGCTTCATCGAGCCTCCTTGACGGCGTAGAAGCAGAGGTAGCGGCCGAAAAGGGATGGCCGGAGTCGGACGAGCATGTCGTAGAAGGGGTCGAAGTAGCGCTTCGTGTATCGGTTGACGAGTATGCGTGGATACAGTCCGCCGCACCAGGTTCCGGCGTGTCCGCGCACGCGTACGACGTCGAGCCCGGCGGCGCTGATCATCTTGCTCGCTTCGTACGCGGTCGTGTGCCTGAGGTGGTATTCGTCGGTGGGGCCATGCGCGACGGTCGGGAAACGACCTGCCAGCAGCCAGAGCCGATAGCGCCAATGGCCGAGGTTCGGGACGAGCCAGATGAACTTCCCGCCCGGTCGGACACAGCGCGCGCACTCGCCGACGTGGCGCCGCATGTAGAAGAGGTGTTCGAGGTTCGAGTTCGCGATTACGGCATCGAACGCTCCGTCGGCGAAGGGCAACGCCTCGGTGTCGAGGTCGACCTGCTGCGCCTCGATTCCGCGCGCTCGCGTTCGCTCTGGGCCGACCCTGGATACGTCCGTGCCGACGACGTCGATCCCGTGGTTCTTCAGCAGCTCGGCGAGAAAGCCCGGGCCGCACCCGGAATCGAGGACATGCTCCCCCGGGGAGAGAAAGTCGAGGACAAACTGAAGCCGGGAATTGTCGACCTCCCCTTCCTTGGCGTTGGTCCAGTGATCGTCGTAGTAGGAGCGGATGTCCACTCCACGATCTTAGGAGCGGCACCGTCTCGTCTCCCGGCTCCAAGGGCTAGGTGGGGCTGGCTCGAAGGTAGAGGCTGGACAGTCACGGATCGGCGCTCATGGTTGTTACAGACCGGCCCGCAGTTGCGGACGCCGCTGCGATCTCGAGGCCGAGGTCGTCGATCGGGCTCCACTTCGGAACGACGCGGAAGTGGTAGTTCCCGGCGGAGGCGACGGCGTCGGCGACCACGATGACGTTGGCTCGCGGCGCCAGGCGACCGACCTCCGCGGCCGCCGAGGTCATCTCGGCGAGCGAGTCGCTGCCGTCGAGGACGACGACATCGGCGCCGAGCGATGCCGCTACTTCGCCGACCTCCTCGTCGCGCCGGACGAGCGCGACCTCGTGTCCGAGCCGCGAAACAAGGAAGCCCATGAGCCTGAGGAATCGCCGATCGTGGGAGCTGACAACGACACGCACAGCGCGACCCGTAAGTGGGCTTGTGATGGAATACCTCCAGGGAGGAAGGCGGTGAGCTTAACGCGATGCCCGCGGCCATAAGTCCCACCAACGTGCAGGACCGCCGGGTCCTTTGAGGGGTCGGGATCTCGACTCCCCCGCCCGACGCGTGGCGGCGGGCACTGCGGTTCACAGATCGAGGTAGATTGGTTTCGGAGGCTGGCGGTTGGGAAATGCAGAGCCGATGCACGACGCCGTGAAATTGCAAACCGCACCTGATGTGACTGCCGACGGTGCAGTCGAAGCAGCTCTCGCTGACTTCATGAAGCTTGGTGCCAACGATCGTATGGCCCGCCTGATCGTGGGAACGTTGGCTTTGCGGAATCTCGGCTTGCTCGAGCTTCCGCACGAGGAAGCGATTCGGCGGCAGATAGAGACGCTCAAGCTCGTCGCCGACCTCGACGCGGTTTCGGTCTGGACCGTCGAGCTGGGCGATCGAGTGCGCTGCGTTGGATCGCAGGGCAAGCATGCCGTGACTCGCCGGACGCGAGAGCATGCCCAAGAAGTGGTCCGGTCGGACCAGGAGCTGGGGATTCATCGGGCGATTCAGGGCATCGCAGTCAATCGAGGCGAGCGCCCCGTCGGCGCGATCGTGTTTCGTGGGCCGGCGCGCCGTCGCGACCTTGCGCAGGTGCTGGCTCGCGAAGCCGAACCGGTTATCGCATATGCGCTCGAGCGATCGGATCTTCTCAGTGCAAACGAGGACCGGCTCAGAGTCGTCGTGCAGGCCTCCGAGCGGCAGCTCGCCCGTTTGACCTTCGACATGCACGACGGTCCTGCCCAGGACATTCTGGCGTTGCTGAGTGAGGTCAGGCTCTTCCGTAGGCAGTTGGCCGACGCGCTCGAAGATCGAGCCACGAAGCCGATCGTTCTCGGCCGGGTCGACGACCTCGAGGCGCGCCTTCTTGCCCTCGACGCTGACTTGCGCGAGGTCATTCAGTCGTTTCAGAGCTCAGGCCTGCTCGAGCGTCCGCTGCGTGAGTTACTCGCCGACGAGGCGGCGAATTTGCGGAGCCGCGACGGCATCGAGTGCAGCATCCAAGTCCGTGGAGAGCTGTCGGAGCGCGTGACTGCATCGCAACGGATTGCGATTGCCCGAGTCATCCAGGAGTCTCTCTCCAACGTGCGCGTCCACAGCGGCGCCGCAAAGGTGCGCGTCGTCGTGACGCAGAGCGCCGGCGGCGTGAGCATCGAGGTCACCGACGACGGGCGGGGGTTTGACGTGGAGCGCACGCTGGTGCGTTCTGCGCGTCAAGGGCGCCTCGGACTGCTCGGCATGGCGGAGCGGATTCGTCTCCTTGGCGGCACATTCGATGTCCGGTCGAAGCCGGGGGGGCCGACCGTGATCTACGCGCATCTGCCTGAATGGCTGCCGACCGCTACCGGGACGCACGTCACCGTGGAAACGCCGCAGCGACCCCGCCGTCGACGGTGAGAACGGCGCCTGTTGTGGCGTGCGACCGATCCGAGACGAAGAACGCTATGGCTTCGGCAACATCCTGCGGCCTGATCGGAATCCCGAGCAAGCTGCGCGCGGCGTAGAAGCTTTCGAGCTCGTCTTCGGGAAACCCGTGAGCAGCCGCACGGGCGCGACGGAGTTCCGGGGACCAGAGAGACGAGCCGCTGAACACCGCATCAGGGTTGACGACATTGGCTCGGACCCCGATTGGCCCGCCCTCTAGCGCGGCGATGCGGGCGAGTTGCACCTGGGCAGCCTTCGAGGCCGAATATGCGCCGAACTCGGCTCCGGGCGCGAAGGCATTCTTCGATGCGACGTAAACCAGGCTGCCACCGATGCCCTGGCTTCGGAAGATCGGCCACACACGCTTCGTGAGCAGGAAATGCGCTGTGGCGTTGATCTGCAACGCACGGTTCCACTCGGACTGCGAGAGGGTCTCGAGCGAGCCGAACGAGGCCACGCCTGCGTTCGAGACGACGGCGTCGAGGCCTCCGAAGTGCTCGACGGTGGCGCGGACCATCTCGTCGACCGCGGCCTCGTCCGTCAGGTCGGCCTCGAACGCGAAGACTCGGCTTGCCTCGAGCGACCCCGCGGCGTCCGCGAGCTTTGGTCCGTCGATGTCGGCGACGACGACATGGGCGCCGCGTTCGAGGAGATCCTCGGCGGCAGCGAGACCTATTCCAGAGGCCGCCCCGGTCACGATCGCGATGCGTCCCTCGAGCTCGCGCGGCTTTCCGGCGCCGGAGAGCTTCTCGAGCTCGAGTGGCCAATACTCGAAGTCGAGCTGCTCAAGTCGATCGAGCCATCGAGCTGTGCCGAATGCATCGAGGACAGCGGCGCTCACCATGTGGGATTGGGCGGCGATCTCCGCGCGCACGCGCGCCTCACGGGCGTTGATGCCCGCGGCGACGCAGCCGAGTCCCGGCACGAGTGCGACGGATGGTAGGGGCGAGCGCATCGTTGGATTGCCGGCGAGGAAAGCGACATTGTCGTCGAAGGCTCGCCGGTTCTCGCTCTCGAAGCGCTCGAGCGCCGCGTCGACGTCGCCCGGCCGCACCACCGCGGATCTGCTGCCGATCCGAAGGATGTGGTCAGGAGTGGCTCGGCCCGCTTCGGCGACGCGCTGTACGTCTTCTCGGTCAGACACCGCTCGCTGCAAGTCGTCGACGTGGAGGACGACGCGCTGCTCGCGTGACAGACGCCCGCGAAGAGTCGCGAGTAGGAGCTCGCGGTCCGGGGGCGAGATGGTCGTCTCTTCGGCTACCGGGCGGCGTTTCGTAACTCGCTCGGCCAGGTACTCGTCGGCACGGCGAACCAGTTCGAGCGTCGCGTCGAGCGATTCCTCGTGGGTATCGCCCCACGTCACCAAACCGTGGTGCTCCAGCACGAGCGCACATCGGTTCGCGGCCTGCTCGGCCGACACGAGCGCGAGCCCGAATCCAGGGCGAACATACGGGACGAATCCAACCTCATCGCCGAGGACGGCGGCCACGGTCTCGCGGGCGTCCGGCTGATTCGTCAGCACGCAGATCGAGTTGGCGTGGACGTGGTCGACGTGGTCTGCGGGTAGGAAAGCATGCAGAAGTGTCTCCACCGATGGACGCCGTGACCCGGCACGGACAACGGCGCGGCCGAGATGCTCGACGAGGACGGCGTCGTCCATCGCCTCGCAGGTTTGGAGCGGCAGGAGCGCGTCAAGATACAGAGGGACGAAGTCCTCTCTCGTGGCGGTCGCCAGGTCTGCTCCGCTCGCCTTGATCCAGAGAACGGTGCGCTCTCGGCCTGTCGGATCTTCGATCGTGCTCTTCGTCGACGTGTTCCCGCCGCCGTGCAAGACGAGATCTCGTCGCGCTCCGAGCTTTTGGGAACGCGATACCAACCGGTCGGGCGCATGCAGCTGCAGCGCTGAGAGCTGCTGGTCAGGCACACTGATCTCGCTCGAGGAGCGGTTCGAGCGGATTCTGGGCCTGCGCCGCCCGGCACGCGGCGAGTCTGCGAGCGTTGAATCCGGCTCGCTGCCACGCCAGCGCTTCCTGGTAATAGTCGACCCAGGGTGCCTGCGACACAACCGCTGCGTCCCGGTACCTGCGAGCGGCCAGCGAGAACTTCCCAACCGACTCGGCGATCGCCGCCTGCAGAGAGCGTGCCTCCTCGTTCCAGGGGTCCAGCCTGGCCGCCGCTTGCGTGTGCATCCAGGCAGCTCTCGGGTCGGCGACCTCCAGCGCGCGCGCAGCCCGGAGCTGGCGATCGGCGAGATAGGGAGCCGTGATGGCGGCACCCGAGACAACGATGAGAGTGACGACCAGCATCGTCACTGGAGTCCCGCGAAGTCGTGCGCCGGTCGCGCATGCGGCGCCGGCGATGAGTAACGCCGGTGCGACGAGGCCGAGGAACGACCAGGTCCAGTCGTACGACGCCTGTACGAGAACGATGGATATAACCCCGGCCGCCACACCGCCGATGCCACGGCCGGCGCGCGCGATTCCCCGGTAGGTGAGAACGACGAAGGCGATGAACGCGGCGAAGCCGACGATGCCGAGCTCCGAGAGCAGCTCCAGTTCGAGGCTGTGAGGTTGGATGATGTAGAGGCTTCCCAGGCGCCGGTTCTCGGTCCAGCGCAGAGGGAAGCTCGCAGGCCCTTCGCCCAGGAGCGGTTGGGCTTCGATCATCCCGATGGCCACCCGCCATGCGTCGCGGCGGCCGTTAAGCGAAAGTGAGACGAGGCGGGTCGAGCCGGGCGCCGCTCGAGGCGGCGCGTCGCTCGCGAGCTGCGACCAGGCTGAGCCGAGCCGAGGCCCGAGTGTCAACCCTCCGACGACTACGAGGATGCACACCGTCACCCCTCCCGCCGCTGTCAGCACACGCCGACCGGGCTGTCGCAGCTCGATTTGCGCCAGGATAGCGGCGGCGGCCGCAGCCGCAAAGGCGACGAACACGTACACGCGTATCGCGTGTTCGGCGGTGCCTGCAAACAGTGCGCGGTCGACGTGGCGAAGCTCCACCGCAAGCGCTCCTGTCGCCGCGAGCGTCAAGAGGGCCGTTGCGGCGACGCGCCCGTTGCGGCTCCATGCAATCTGAACCACGACTCCCACCACCAGCGCGAGAAGGCCGCCACGGGATTCGGTCAGCAACACGCCGGCGCTCAGCAGGACCGCCGTCCCTGCTCCGGCAGCGCGTAGCAGTCGGTGGCGTTGCGCCGCGAGTGCCAGCGCGGGAGGGATCCCGATCGCCAGGATCGCCGCTTGCGCATTCTGGTAGCCGACGAGCCCGTAGAGCACGCGTCCGTGGAAGTACACCGTTGCATTCGAAGAAAGCGCGAGGCGGCCGAGGAGCTCGACGCCGTGGGCGGCAATGCCTACCAGCACCGCTGCTTGGATCACCCGGGCGCGTCTGGGCGGGGTGGCGAGCATCGCTCCTACCGCTAACGCCGCTCCGGCAACGAGCACCTGGTCGAGTGTGGTCCAACCCGCATCGGGCACGCCGCCCCATAGCCCGGAGAGGGCCGCCCACACGCCGAGTACGACCAGGGCCGCTGTCGGAGCTGCCGCTCGTCGTGGGAGACCCCATCCTCCGATGCAGAGAACGAGCGCTGTAGCGAGGAGCAGCAGGCCCAGTGGCGCCCATGCGGCGATGTCATACGCGCCTTGGGACCGTGTCGCGAGCCAGACCGTACCCGCGATCGGCGCGGCCAGGACAACGTCCTGGACGGCCGGTCGCGTTACGACGAGCCTACTGGCCGGTTCTGCGACTGAAACGGCGAAGGCCAAGCCCGAGTCCGACGAGCGTCAGGCCTCCCGCCACCGCGAGACCTGCGTCGAATCCAGTGAACGGAAGGTCGCTTCCCTGGACGGGTACGGCTCCCGCCTGATTCCCTTGGCCAGACACCCCGCCGCTGCTCGGCGTCTGTGTGATCGGATTCCCGTACTGTTTGTCAGCCGGCAGAGACCCGGTCGCCCACGCCCCAACGGGCGTAGCGCCGGCGATGCCAAGAGCAATCACCACTGCTGCAAGTCTCCGACGGTTCATGGTACCCAGCCTACGGGGCAATCGAAACGAGCCCCACCGCGGAAGGGCCAGTCAGAACCCACCGCTTGGTCGGGGCCAGCTCAGCCCGCCGTTCGCTCGACAGTTCTCCCGCGAGGCGTCTCGGCCAGGTCGTGCTCGAACGCGTAGCGTGCGGCTTCGGTGCGGTTGGCGACGCCGAGTTTGCGGTAGATGTTGGTTAGGTGGAATTTGACGGTTTGTTCGGTGACCCAGAGTTCTTTGCCGATGGCTTGGTTGGAGAGGCCGCGGGCGACGGCTTTGAGGATGCCGAGTTCGCGGTCGGTGAGTCCGGTGCCGCGGGCTGGTTCTTCGTCTTCGGTGAGGCCGAGTGCGTGGTAGACGGTGCCGTCGAAGGCTTGGCGGAGTGCTGCGGGTAGGTCGAGCGGGTTGACGCTTTTGACGATGTAGCCGGATGCGCCGCGTTTGAGGGCGGCTTCGATGTGTTCGGGCTCTCGGAAGACGGAGAGGACGACGACTTTGATGCGTGGGTATTGCTTGCGGATTCGTTCGAGGCAGGTGAGTCCGTCCATGCCGGGCATGCGCATGTCGAGCAGCACCACGTCGGGGTCGGTTCTACCGATCACGGGCAGTACCTCGCTGCCCGAGTGGGCCTCTCCGACGATCTCGAAATCCTCGCACCGCTCCAACGCGCACCGGATGCCGTCGAGCATCAGCTGGTGGTCGTCCGCAATCAGGATTTTCATCGGGCGCCTCCGCCCGATGTGGAACATCGCGTCCCTCGGGTGTCACCCCGCCGCGCCGCCGAGTCGCTCATGCCTAGTCCTTCCCGCCAATCAATTGCATAACACGGAAGGACGGAAGGGTGGTCCCCTTCCCTGGGGTTCGGCTCGAACTTAGCGCAGAATCGGTCCGGAATCCACAAAGAAGAGAAAACTGCGGCTGCGCCGGGGCACCGGCCTGGGGTTCAGTCGAGGACCCAGAGCCCCCGCGCAGCCGCACTTCGTCTATCGGCAAAGACCCGGGATTCCTTGAGCCGTCGCCCTGTGTGGGGGCCCCGGGTCCTGTTTGAACCCCAGGCCGAAGCCCCCACGCACGGCGACAGCTCAGGCCACGGCCGTTCGACGGAGAAGTGAGTGCCCGTCGAGATTCGCCGGCGGTGAGACTCCGAGGAGATCGAGAATCGTCGGCGCGAGATCCCGGACCGTCCCTGTGGTGGTGACCGCCTCGACCGGGGTACCCGCGATCCACGCAGTCGTAGGGGTTGTCGGATGCGCTCCTGTCCGCAGGGCGGGAGCGTGGAAGGGGACATGCACCAGTCCGACACGCGCCGATTCGCACGCCTCGATGACCCCGAGATCTTCGCGAAAGGACACCATGAGGTCAGGCACGTCGGGGTGGGCATCGGCTCCGAACTCCTCCCGTGCCGTCGACGCCCTCGCCACGATCTGCTCTCTCGATCGAGGATCGACGAGCTCGAGGAGGTCGCGGCGTATCTCCTCGACCAGCTCGGGGGCTTGTTCCGGCGCAACAGTCCCGAACGGCTCTCGGCCGCTGACGTTGATCCTGATCCAGCTGCATCGGTCGCCGTCGAGCGCCGCTGCCAGCGTGCCCGGGGACTCGAGCGGATGCGCGAGCGACCCGGCTGCTGCGCGAGCCCGCTGCTGAAGCTTGCCCCGCAGCATCAGCCGCGCCAGCTTCCTTGCCGGGGCAGGCAAACGTGTGCGCACGCTCGCAGTCGCGCCCCGCCCGGAGCCGAGCCCAAGACGGAGGAGGACCTCCGGAATGAGCTGGGGGCCTCCGGTGGGTTGCGCCATTCCGTGGCTTGCGATCACGACGCTGACGGCGTCTGCGCCGGCGGCCTCCAGTAGTTCGGCGGTTGCACGATCGAGCTGCCGGTAAACCTCACGGATCGGATCGGTCGGCGCTCCGGATGCATGCTCTGACGCGCGCTCGAACAGATGCCACATCTGATGGCCGACGCACTGAGGCTCGCCGAAGACGGTGACGAACAAATCCCACTCCTCCCGGTGGAGGAGATCGACCAAGAGCCGGGTCTTTAGTTCGATACCGGTGAGCAGGTGTGTGAGCAACGCCTCGTAACCGGCGGGTGAGGCGTCGTGCCCGTCGCACGGGGCGCGGGTGCCCGAGCCGACCAGGCCACCGCCAGTCGTCGGGTATACGCCGTAACGGGCCGTCAGCTCCGACGCCAGCTGCGGCGGCTCGCTGAAGGCGAGGCCGTCAGCGCCGAACGGGCGATCGTGAGTGCCCCACTCCGCGAGTTGGATGCCGTTGAGATTGGGTTTTAGCGGCCACCAGGGATAGTCGACGACAGCCACCCGGGCGGATGCATCGGATGCGAGGGTCCAGAAAGAGGTCGGGTCGACCTCTTGTGCTTCGAGGGGACGAGGGATTGCTTCCCCTGTGCGAAGCTGGCGCGGCGGGAAGTAGAAGCCTGTCTTGCCGGAAGAGCGGCCCGTGGCGATCTCGGGCCAAATGGCGCCGGGCAGAGCAGATAGCGTGTTTTCGAGCTCTAGCTCGGACGCACCGGCGCCGACCCGCGCGAAAGTCTGGAGTGTGCCGTCGTCGACGCCCGCTCGAATCAGCCTCGCGTCGGCGGCGTCGAGTCCGAGAACTAGGACGCGGGTAGACACTCGAGGCCGATTAGCGCACGCGTAGGTCGAAGGCCGACACCAAGAGTGCGAGAAGTGTCGTCTCGCTTAAGTTGGCAGCGGTTTCAGCGGTTTCAGCGACCACCGCTGCACCGTAAGGGGGGAGATCGGTGACGACCCGCTACCGTGGTCGAGGTTCAACACGACCTTGCGGGCGTTTGAGTCAGTCAGCTCGGCGGCAATCCGTGCAGCGCCCGTCGGCCGCGCCTGCGAGCTTGACCGGGGTTGAGCAACCCGAGCAGGGGACGAAGATCTCTAGCTCGCGCTCGTCCTCGAGGACAAGCGCGAGCTTGGCCATCAGACCGGTCGCTCGTGACTGTCGCCGCCCACGGATGAGATCTTCGACCATCGATTCGTGCTCCTTCAAAGGTCGGTCACAGTCCTTTTCCAGCCGACAATCTGAGTGGTCAGGGCGTATGCTCCCTATCGGGCGAATAATGCGCCTGGGGTCGGCTGGTGGCGCCGGTTCGAGAACATTCGGGTTGCTGGTCGTGACTAGAGAATCAGGAGTGGTCATCCACACCGCTGCAGATCGATCATCGGAGGTGCTCGTCGCATTCCGGGTCGACTGTCAATGCGGGATGCGTTTGCTGGTGGGGGATGCGTTGGGCGACGCGCCGGAGGAGGAGAGTGCTGCCTGGCGCGCAACGCTCTCCGAGGTAGCACGACGTCTCGCTGTCCCGCTGCTCTGGAGAGTCGAACATCCGCAGTGTCCACGTTGCGGGACGTCGGTCTCCCGGTCCTCTGCAGTTCGTCGATAGAGATCGTGCGCCGGTCCAACAGTTGCGGCCGGTGCGTTCCTCGTCCGCCGCTCGAGTCTAGTGCCGGTGAAAGACGAAGCTGCTCTGGCCGAGTAGCGGTCCGTACTTCACGTCGGAGCGTGGTCCGAAGCCGGCCCAGACGAACCAGACGTACGTGCCTGGCGAGAGCTGATAATGCTTCTTTCCGTATGTCCACTTGAGCGAAAGCCGGAGACTGCTCGTCGTCGGCCAGACGCTGAGGATTTTTGATCCGCTCGGCAGCGTGCCCGTCGTCTTGAGAGATGCCGGAACGCGATAGAGCTGGACGTTGTAATAGGAGGCGTCGGTGACATCGCGCCAGTCGAGGAGCGGCGCCTTCGTCGTCACGGCGCCGTTCTTGGGTTGCACGAGCATTGCCGCAGCCGGCGTTGCGACGATTGCCGCCTCCGCCGATGCATTACCGGTCTTGTCGTAGCTCACTACCACGAAGCGATACTCGGAGCCGTTCTTCAGCCCTTTCGCGGTGAAGCCAGTGCCGCTCCCGGTGTACACGACCGACAGCGGGGATCCCTCCGACGACTGCTCGACCACGACATGGTCGAAATCACTGTCGCTGGGCAGTGACCAGGTCAACTTCACCACTCCGTTCGACGCGCTGGCGGCAAGTTTGCCGACCGGTGCCGGTGGCTTCGTGTCCGGCGGTGGGGGCGGAGGGACTGCGGCGACCGTCACGGTGACGGAGGAAGAAGCGACCGTCTTGTTGCCGGCCTTGTCCGTCGCGGTGAATGTCACCGTTGTCGTGCCGATCGGGAACGAGCCGGGCGCGTCGTTCGCGACCGGCACCGTCCCGTCGACGAGATCGGTCGCGTTCGCCGAGCCGAGGAAGGCAGAGATCGTGGGGTCGCTCGCGGGCAAGGAGTTCGGACTGCTCAGGGTGATCGCTGCGGGGATGTTCATGCGCGGTGCCGTCGTGTCGACCACGGTGACAGCGAGGGACGCGTGTCCCACGTTCCCGTGGCTGTCGGAAGCGCTGCAGGTCACGGTCGTCTTGCCCAGCGGGAACATCGATCCAGAGGCCGGGAGGCACCTGATTGCGGCTGGTAGGAGGGGGCCGTCTACCGTGTCCGTTGCGGAAACTGTTGTGAGGAAGGCCACGAGAGCGCCGCCCGGTCCGTTGGCCTCGCGTGTGAGGTCTGCCGGGACGGTGACGACCGGCGGTGTCGTGTCTTGGATCGTGACCTTGAAGGAGTTGGAGCCGGTGTTGTTGTGTGCGTCGGTGGCGGTGCAGGTGACGGTTGTTGTTCCGACCGGGAAGTTTGTGCCGGAGGCGGGCGAGCAGGTCGAGGTGATGGCGCCGTCGATGTTGTCAGTGGCTGTGGCCGGGGCGAAGGTCGCTACTGCTCCGGCCGGTCCGGTGGCCTCGTCCGTCTGGTCCGGTGGGACGTTGACGACGGGCGGCGTCGTGTCGACGAGCGTGACGGTGACCTTGAAAGAGTTGGAGCCGGTGTTGTTGTGTGCGTCGGTGGCGGTGCAGGTGACGGTTGTTGTTCCGACCGGGAAGTTTGTGCCGGAGGCGGGCGAGCAGGTCGGGGTGATGGGTCCGTCGAGGTTGTCGTTGGCGGATGCGGTGAAGGTGACGGTCTTTCCGGAGGCGACCGTTGTCGTGTTGGTGATGTCGGCGGGGACGTTGACGACGGGCGGCGTCGTGTCGACGAGCGTGACGGTGACCTTGAAAGAGTTGGAGCCGGTGTTGTTGTGTGCGTCGGTGGCGGTGCAGGTGACGGTTGTTGTTCCGACCGGGAAGTTTGTGCCGGAGGCGGGCGAGCAGGTCGGGGTGATGGGTCCGTCGAGGTTGTCGTTGGCGGATGCGGTGAAGGTGACGGTCTTTCCGGAGGCGACCGTTGTCGTGTTGGTGATGTCGGCGGGGACGTTGACGACGGGCGGCGTCGTGTCGACGAGCGTGACGGTGACCTTGAAAGAGTTGGAGCCGGTGTTGTTGTGTGCGTCGGTGGCGGTGCAGGTGACGGTTGTTGTTCCGACCGGGAAGTTTGTGCCGGAGGCGGGCGAGCAGGTCGGGGTGATGGGTCCGTCGAGGTTGTCGTTGGCGGATGCGGTGAAGGTGACGGTCTTTCCGGAGGCGACCGTTGTCGTGTTGGTGATGTCGGCGGGGACGTTGACGACGGGCGGCGTCGTGTCGACGAGCGTGACGGTGACCTTGAAAGAGTTGGAGCCGGTGTTGTTGTGTGCGTCGGTGGCGGTGCAGGTGACGGTTGTTGTTCCGACCGGGAAGTTTGTGCCGGAGGCGGGCGAGCAGGTCGGGGTGATGGGTCCGTCGAGGTTGTCGTTGGCGGATGCGGTGAAGGTGACGGTCTTTCCGGAGGCGACCGTTGTCGTGTTGGTGATGTCGGCGGGGACGTTGACGACGGGCGGCGTCGTGTCGACGAGCGTGACGGTGACCTTGAAAGAGTTGGAGCCGGTGTTGTTGTGTGCGTCGGTGGCGGTGCAGGTGACGGTTGTTGTTCCGACCGGGAAGTTTGTGCCGGAGGCGGGCGAGCACGACGGAGGGATCGTTCCGTCGACGGTGTCGCTCGCGCCGGCCGAGTAAGTCACCGCGAGACCGCCTGGGTTCGTCGTCGATTGGCTTATGTCCGCGGGAACCGAGACGGTCGGTGGTGTCGTATCCTGCACGGTGATCTGGAACGAGCCGGTGCCTATCACTCCGCCTGCATTGGTGGCGGTGCATGAAACCGTAGTCATGCCGAGCGGAAACAGGGCCCCCGAATTGTGGTCGCACGCGACAGTCGCAGTCACGTCGCCGCTCATGACATTGAACGCGACCGTAGCGCCGGCGGCCGACGTCGCCTCGGCCGTGATGTCCGACGGAACAGTGATCGGAGGCTCATCCGCCGACACGGGCGCCGCGAGCGACAACACGGCGACCAGCAGCGCGGCCGAGGTCAGGATCGTCTTCACATCGTCAACCTGCTTTTCGTCGGACGACTGTCTTCAGCCATTCTCCGACCGGCAGCCGAGAGCGTTGCTAGACCATTCGGCAGAGAAACCCTCGGAACGGCAGGGCAGCGCCGCAGGCATTCGCCGGAGCCGAGGTGGCGTATGCGACAACCACTGCGCTGGACTCTGGTAGTCGGAGCCGGCGAGCCGAGCCGAGATCCCCGCCGCCATGCAGACTGCGCTGCCTTGAAAGCTGGGACAGCGCTCCTCACGGTATGGGACCCGACAAGTTGAGCATGAACAGGATGAGGCTCGCGGAAAGCAGCGAGATGCCCGCCGCAGCGATCGATGGCCGGAGCCGCACAGCCCGACGGACAACGAGGGGGCTGCGTAGGACGGCCGCGGGCATCACCGCGAGAACAAGGAGTAACACGGCGACAAGGTCGATGAGGACGACCAAGTCGCGAGCGACAGAGTTGTGCGTCGCCCCTGCCACGTGCCCCACCGGGGTACCGGACGGCGGGGCTTCCGGAGTCGCGGGAGTCGGAGATAACGTCGCGGGCTTTGTGGATCGTTGTTGTACGGCGGGCGACGCCGGAGGGCCCTCGAGCACTGACGACGGCGCGGGATGGTGTCTAGCCCGCGCAGTCCGAGCGCGTGTCTTGGCGATCGAATGCGGCGAACTCGTCACGGTGGCGGGGGCAGCCGCCGACGCGGGTGTCGGCGTGACGAACGCGGGAGGCCGTACGGCGGTGGCCTTGTGGCTCGGGGGAGCGCTGTGGCTGACCGGAGCGCTGTGGCTGACCGGAGCGCTGCGGCTGGGCGTGGGCGGCGGCGTCTTCTTCGGCGGCGGCGCGGGGTCCGGCTGGGGAGTCACGCCTGTGGCCGGATTGGTCACGGTTGCCGGATCTGTTGTCGTTTGACCCGTCGTCTGTCCGGGCGGGGTGGCACCGTCCGTGCGCGGCGCGAACACCATGAAGGCCGAGATGAGAATGAGCGCAAAAACAAACTGCGAGTGAGCTGCACTCACCCCAGATGGATGTCTGCGGACGGCGATCATGCGATTCTCGCCTCGAACGTAGTCCGTCACCAAACAACGCTCGACCCTTCGAACGCAGGGGTCGCCTGTCCGTACGTCTAGTTCGTGGCGATACGTGTGGTGCGTTGGCGTCGACCGGAACATGGCTCGACGCCTGAACTCAGCCGAACTCTCTCAGGGCGCATTGCGGGCAATAAGGCACGACGAGGGGGCGGCTGAACGAAGCGACGTACATCCGCCAGCGTTCCGTCTGGTCATCCCATGGACGCCGGCATTCCTGGCATGAAATCGGCCGTACGACGATTCTCGTCTTGAAGACGGGTGTCACCGCGTTGTCTCTCGGATCTCGGCTCATGTGGTGTATTTCGGCAATTCAAGCGCCTCGCTCTCCACGGAAAGTCCGGCATTGCCTGGCCGTTCGCCTAGACGTTCCGCGTTTCAGCCTGGATCAGATTGCGAGTTGCGGCCCCTACCGCAACTGTCGACGTGGCGGTAGATTCTTCGCGCCGCCGCCGGGTGCCGTCCGGGCACCTTGTTTCACTCCTTCGAGACGCTAGGTAACTCACTTTGCCCAGGTTGACCTTGATTCCCAACCGTTGGCTGAGGCAGACACTGCCGATTGCGTGCTTGGCTGTCGGTCTAGCCGCCGCAACTGCCTCGGGTGCGAGCGGCCCCGCCGGGCGGGCGGCCGGCTTGCTCGCGACGAAGCAAGCCTGCCCCGCCAGCTATCGGCGCGACGCCCCGCTCGCAGTCCAGGTTCGGGCGATGGCATGCCTCGTTGCCTTTGCCCGAGCTCGAGCGGGTGTCGAGCCCCTCCGACCATCGGTGAAGCTCGATCGTGTCGCAGTGCTAAAGATCGACGCTGATCTCTCGTGTGGCGACTTTTCGCACACGCCATGCGGCAACGATTTCATGACGTGGTTTGTTGCAGCGGGATACGCGCGTGGTTCAAGTCGATACGCCGTCGGCGAGAATCTCGCCTGGGGTCGAGGGAAGGACGCGTCCCCCCAACAGATCATGCGAATGTGGCTTAACTCGCCCGAGCATCGCCGGAACCTCCTCTCGCCCCGTTGGCGCCAGTTTGGCCTGGCGGTGCGTCTGCAAACCGACTTCCTGGGCGACCCGGGTGTGGCAATCTGGGCCAACGAGTTCGGGAGCCGCTAGCACGCGCCGACGCCTTCGCCGGCCGGGCCGACGTAGCTTCGCCCGGTTGTCATGCCGATCCCCATCGGTCCGTGACGATCGCGGTTGGACATCCGCCGTGTCAGCGTGGATCTGTCGAGGCTGCCCAGATCATGTCTGCGGCTCTGCGTGATCCGGATGTAATGCGAGGAGATCCCTTGAGTGTCTCAGCGAGTTCCTCAGGGCCGGCAGAGCTATGCGGAGCGGCAGCGAGGCGCTTCGCGAGTGTTCGCGCCTCAGCTCGGCCGAGCACAAGCCGAGATGCTCCTCGATGAGAGGCGATTCTCGACGCCAGGTCGCGAGCGGCAGACGAACTGCCGGCGACCATATCTGCTTGCGCTCGACTCTACCCACCTCGCCACACACCCGGCGACGCCGCGAGGACTACTTGGGGGGACGGCCCGGCGGACTTTGGCCCGCCGGGCCGTCCGGGCGAGCGTTGCACCCACGCTGAGGGAGAACCGGGGCGCGCGCACACCGCCCTCGCCGTGAGTCCGTTCGAGTGTCGCGGGGCGCGCAACGATTCGTCGTGATGAGTCGTCCTATGCGTCGCGCCCGCAGGGCGGGGCTCAGGTGATCGGAGGCGTTTCGCCTAGGAGCAGCTGCGAGACCCCGGCGGTGCTGACACCACCCCCGGCGCAGCGCCGCGGCTGGGAGCGGCGAACACAAGAAAGGCAAGGGCCAGGCCCGCGGCCGGAAGAAAGGTCACGGTGAAGGCGGCCGTCCGGAAACGCGCCCTCGGGCGAGCCGCCCACGACAGAATCTGCCGCCCCACACATCCTGGCCACCCATCAGCCGCGTTCACAACGTCCGTAGGTAGGACAGCTAGGACGCCCCTCCCTGGTCGAAAGTCGGTTCTCACGCGGCTCCTCCGAAGGGGGCGAGGGCCGCCATTCGGGCGCATCCTCAGTTGGAGGCTTGGGTCGAAGGCACACTAACGAGCGGAGCCGGTTCGGTGCCAAATGCCGCCCGCTGACCGACTGGCCTCGTATGGAGGCTCGGCCGTACGCGGCATGGTCGAGCCTCCAGCAACCACCGGGTCCTTCAAGCGCGGGCGCCGTCGAGCGTGTTCGGCGCCGTTTCATGTGAGTGAGCCGCCTCGTGGACGGCGTCAGCGGAGGATTGACACGGGCGTCCCTGCCGGAGCCAGGACGAAGATCCGACGCATGTCGTTGTTCGCGAGACGGATGCAGCCGTGCGACACCGCGCCGCCGAGTGAGGCGGGGTCGTCGGTTCCATGGAGGGCGATCGGTCCTCCCTGTACCCAGGTTCTGAGCACGTCCGAGTGCGCGGAGATGCCGAGTGCCGCCGAGCCGAACGGCCCGTCCGGGTCGGATAGGAGGAAACGTTCATTGACGAAGTACCGGCCGACGGGTGTCGGGGTCTGCGGCGCCCCGACCGCGACGCGGGTGTGGAAGATCGGTCGGTCCGAACGGTAGACGACCAAGCTGCGGGTCGAGAGCGTCACGACGATGCTCGAGGTGACGGGGTAGGCGCGGACGGCGTTTGCGGCGACCCAGCCGGTGCTCCCGTTGGGCGCAACGGGAAGCTGCACCCGGTACCAGGTGGGCTTGCAGTTACGGCCGATCCGCACGCCGACGACGCCGAAGACGGTCGGATAGCCATTCTGGTCGATGCGGCCGAAGCGGCCGAGGGGTCGCTCGGCGCCCGGTTGGGCGTACGCCACTGCTTCGCGACGCACGACGGCAGCATACGACGGGTTTCCGCGCATTGGTGGACTCGCTCCGTCGGCGCACGTGATGCCGCTCGCGAGCGGCTCACGTACGCCGAGGGAGGCGGCGCGATACGGCTGCGCCGAGTGCTCCGAGAGGGGCGAGACGCGCGTGGCGTCTCCGCACCCGGTGAGCAGGAGCGCGAGGCCCGGAAGCGCCGCGCAAAGAAGTCCTCGGCGGCACAAGGTGGCGATTTCAGCCCGGCTCAGGAGCGTCAAGGCATGGATATTGGCAGATCCCGACCCGCGCACTGCGCGCGCAACCGGTCGGCTCGTCTACGTCGCCAGGCATTGTGAACACCGTTCGGCGGCCGCCGCAGACGGCCCACAGAGGGCCGTTCAGTTCTCCAATGCGGCGCGGCGATCAGCGAGGTATCTCCGTGCTTTGCCGACGGTCGCGAGAAACTGAGCGGTGGGATCCTCGGGAGGCCGGGCCATGTCCTCCTGAGTTCGCGGCGTGGTAGCCGCTTGCCGGGCCTGCTCCAGAAGTGCTGCAGGAATGTCGTCCGATCCGGTCGGCTCGTCACGAGCAGGGTCAAGGAGCAGCACCGCCTGGGACGCGAGAGCAGCCCGGATCGTGGTGCGCGAGACATAGCCGTGAGCGATAAGGATCTCGCCTAGGCGCTCTCCCGAAAGCTTCTGCTCGGCGAGCGCTTCCTCGACCTCATCCGTTGTCACGACGCATTGCGCGGCGAGCGCTGAGCCGAGCGACCGCCAGACATCCTCACTCGCGTCCATGTTTCTCTATCGGCGGAAGACGCGACCCTTTCAAGCTGCACTCTCCGCTCTGAGATCTATCCCCATTGTCCGCTGCCTCATGTCGGCCGAAGCCATCGTGATCCGTGGTGCGCGAGCAGTGCGTTCACGCTGGCGATCTCCGTAACCGTGGTGTCGGGGTCATGGAGAAATGACTCGACTACCGAGCTGACCGCGTCTTGGGCGACGCTCGACATTGCGTCGGCCCGTGTGAGGATCGTTTCCAGCTCTTCAAGCCAATCGCGCGGGCGATCGACGGGGAACGTGTAAGCCGCAGTGCCCATGACTCCTGCCATCGGGGAGGTTCGTGCTGCTCACGTTGCCGGTCGGCAGGCCGCCCCCGCGTCCCGCAGAAGGGGGAGATGGTCACGGGCGTATCGGAGCCTTGGTGGCTCACTCAGCGCGACTGTGGGTAGCTTCGTCTTGCGCTCCACCGGTGGTTCATCCGATCGAAAGGGCTGCCGGCCGTTGAGATTCATCGTCGGGTGTTGGACCTGTGCGGCCGACGCTGCTCGGCTCGGCTATTTCAGCGCCGGAAGTCTATGCATCCCTCGTAAGAGGGACGCGCGTTCACCGAGCCAGCCTGACGATGGGAGCGGGGTTAGGACGGTGCGCCGTAGTCCGTTCACCCCAGAGAGCCGGACGGGTGAGGAGCCGCAGCCGCACCCGCCGGCTCTCCCCTTTCGGTAGTGGGGAATACGGTCTAGCCCATCGGGGAGTTCAGGACGGCAGTGCCCTCATCGTCCGACGGTTCGGCTCCTCCACGTTGCGCTGGAATGACCGAGACAGCCGTCGGTAAGGGCGCTGAAAGCCCGACGTTAGTGGGGCGACGGGTCATCTTTCAGCCGTCAGATTCAAAGCGAAAACGCCTGCGATAGAAGGGCAACGGGTTTGGTCCTGGAGCAACTGCGATGCCAGCTAGGCGGTCACGAGTACCGCTTCCAGGCCATCATCCTCGGGAATCGCGTTGAGGCCTGTTCGCGCTGCGGCAAGGCGCGGCTGTCCCCGACGGCGACGTCGATTGCGTCCGTGCATCGCTTGCCGACGCGCGAGCAGCGCGGACGGACGCCCGAAGTTGTCCACAAGCGGCGCCGGGTCTAGTCGCACGCCCGGCCGTGGTCCAGGGAGTGCCTGAGGCTCTGGATACGGCTCGGCTATCTGGCGGGACAGCATTCGGTTGTTGTCTGTATTTGATGTTGAATTCCTCTGAAGTGCTGCCTGTATCCGTCTTAGCGGTCTCAGCCGCGCTCGTGACCGCGTCGGCGGGAGGGGCAGCGATGCGCGTGGGTGGCTACGCACAAGAGGCTCCCGTCGCAGAGTCAATCGTCTCGTACGGCATCACCTACAGCGGCCACCATGCGGACATCGTTCGTGCGCATTGTCGTGGGCTGCGTCAGTACGGCGTGCACCGGTCTGGCTCGCTCGATTCCTACCACCGTCTGAACTGCGACCTCACGGGTGCCGACCGTAACGTCTACGAAGCACAGGTCGTGATCGTTAGGTCTTCGTCAATCGGGTTCAGCTGGCAGATCGTGTCAGGCACCCGCCACTCCCAGCCCGGTCGCTGAACGAAATTGAAGCGCCCGCGGGTGGCGGCGAGCGCTCGGACTCGCCCAGACCGCGCCGCGGAACCGTTCGGCTGATCGAGCGGTGCCCCGGGCGATGCAAGCTCCCCCTACCCGCAAAAGCCCGGGCGCACCGGCTCTACGGGAAGCCATTCCCCAGGCGCCGGGCTGACTTCCCGCAGTGCTGACCGTACGTGGCGCCGGAGCGGCGGACATCGCGCGGACGGGTGACCCATTTGAGTCAGCGTCGGAGGGGATCCCCGGCAGTCATTAGTGAGGTGGCTCATCAGGGCAAGGTTCGAGCATCGGCCGGTGTCGGTGTAGGTTCGCTCACAATCCGCGCGGCCGCGCAGCGCCGAACAGCTTTCCAGCCTCCGCCTTTGCGAAGCCCATCCGGTCGTACATCGCCTGCAGCGTCGGCTCGGCCGCGCGGCGCGCCTTGTCCGCGCCGACGGCGAGGAGTCGCTGCAGCTCGCGCTCGTCCGCGCGCAGCGCCTCGTACTGCTCCCGGATCGGCGTCAGCAGCTCGACCACCGATTCGCCGACGGCCTCCTTGAACGCGCCGTAGCCCGCGCCCTCGAACCGCTGCTCGATCGCCGCGACCGGCTCGCCCGTGGCGACGGCCATGATCTCGATCAGGTTCGCGATCCCGGCCTTCTCCTGCGGGTCGTACCGGACCTCGCGGCCCGAGTCGGTCACCGCGGACTTGAACTTCTTCCGGACCACGTCGGGCGGGTCGATCATCAGCACGGTGCCCTGCGGCGTGCCGGCGGTGGTGGACATCTTGTTCGCCGGCTCCTGCAGGTCCATGATCCGGCCGCCCACCTCGGGGTACACGCCGGCAGGCACGCGGAAGGTCTCGCCGTAGCGGTGGTTGAACCGCTCCGCGACGTCGCGCGCGAGCTCGAGATGCTGGCGCTGGTCGTCGCCGATCGGGACGAGGTCGGTCTGGTAGAGGAGGATGTCGCCGGCCATCAGGATCGGGTACGTGAACAGCCCGGCGGAGACGAACCCCTGCTGCTCCGCCTTGTCCTTGAACTGCGTCATCCGCCCGAGCTGCCCGTAGCCCGTCACGGCCGACAGCAGCCAGGCGGCCTCGGCGTGCGCGGTCACGTGGCTCTGGCAGAAGATGGTCGAGCGCTCCGCGTCGAGACCGACGGCGAAGAGCATCGCCGCGAGGTCGAGCGTCGAGCTGCGGAGCTCCGCCGGGTCGTAGTCGGTCGTGATCGAGTGCAGGTCGACGATGCAGAAGAACGCCTCGCCGCGCTCCTGCGTCTGCACGTACTGGCGGAAGCCGCCGGAATAGTTGCCGAGCGTCTTCTGCCCGGTCGGCTGGATCCCGGAGAAGACTTTGGGCTTCGGTTCGTCGGTCATCGGTTCTCTGCTCCTGGTCACAGGTTCGGGGCGGACATGAAAAAGACCTCCCGGTGGAGGTCTCGAAGCGGCGGCGGGCTGTGGTGCGCGGCCTAGACGGCGCGCAGGCTCCCGCCCCGCTTGCGGCGCCAGAACCAGCTCGTGCGGGTTGCGGGAATCATCGAAACCGGAGAATAGCGGGGCGGCGCGAAACGCGCATCTACACTTCGAGTGATGGCCGTGACCGGTGCACCCGAGCTGCTGATCGTCATGAGCGGGCACGCGACGCCCGACCAGGTGGACGAGGTGGTCGCACGCCTCGAGGAGGCCGGCTGCGCCGCGCTCGTCACGCCGGGCCGCGAGGCCACCGTGATCGGCGCGATCGGCGAGCGGGAGCTGCTCGCGGCGCTGCCGCTCGAGGGCTACGCCGGGGTCGAGCAGGTGCTGCCGATCCTCAAGCCGTACAAGCTCGTCTCGCGTGAGCTCTCGCCCGATCCGACCGTGATCGAGGCGCGCGGACGCCGTATCGGCGACGGCTACTTCGGCTTCATCGCCGGGCCGTGCACGGTCGAGACGCGCGAGCAGACGCTGGAGACGGCGCGCTGCGTCGCGGCCGAAGGCGTGACCATGCTCCGCGGCGGCGCATTCAAGCCGCGCACCTCGCCGTACGCCTTCCAGGGGCTCGGCGACGTGGCGCTCGACATCCTCGTCGAGGCGCGCGAGGAGACCGGTCTGCCGCTCGTGACCGAGCTGATGGACCCGCGCCATGTCGAGGCGGTGCTCGAGGTCGCCGACGTGATCCAGATCGGCGCGCGCAACATGTCCAACTTCTCGCTCCTCTCCGAGGTCGGCCGCGCGCCGAAGCCGGTGCTGCTGAAGCGCGGCCTCTCGTCCACGGTCGAGGACCTCCTGATGGCCGCCGAGTACATCGTCAAGGAGGGCAACTCCGAGGTGATCCTCTGCGAGCGCGGGATCAAGACCTTCGAGACGTCGACGCGGTTCACGCTCGACATCAGCGCGATTCCCGTGCTCAAGACCGAGACGCATCTGCCGGTGATCGTCGACCCGTCGCATCCGGCCGGGCGGCGCGACCTCGTGCTCCCGCTCGCGCGCGCCGCGGTCGCCGCAGGGGCCGACGGGATCATCGTCGAGGTGCATCCGCGTCCCGAGGAAGCGCTCTGCGACGCGGCGCAGCAGATCCCGACCTCGGACTTCCACGACTTCGCAGCGGAGATCGGCGCGCTCGTGTCCCTCATGGGACGCACCATCGGCTAGTGCTTCTCCGGGTGGAGTTGCTGGGGCTCTGGGGCGCGAGCACCAAGCGATGCAAGGACGCAGGGAGCGCCCATAGCGGTTCCCTTGGGTGCGACCGAGGACGCCGCAGCGCGCCGCGTGATCGCGTTCCAGAGGCCGGATGACTCCGCCCGGGGGAGCACTTAGGATCGAGCCCGCGGTCAGCGTCGTCGGGCACGCCGCTGTGCCGGGGGACAAGTCGATCTCGCACCGCGCCGTCATGTTCGGCGCGCTCGGCGAGGGCGAGACGGTCGTGCGCGGCTTCGGGCGCGGCGGCGACACCGAAGCGACGGTGCGCGCGATGCGCGCGCTCGGCGCGGGCGTCGACGACGTCTCCGCGGACGAGCTGCTCGTGCACGGCGTCGGTCTGCGGGGGCTGCGTCCGCCCGACGGCCCGGTCGACTGCGAGAACGCGGGCACGCTGATCCGGCTCATCTCCGGAGTGCTCGCAGGGCAGGAGGGACGGTTCGAGCTGACGGGCGACGAGTCGCTGCGCACCCGGCCGATGGAGCGGATCGCCGAGCCGCTGCGGCGGATGGGTGCGGACATCACCACGACGGACGGCCGCCCGCCCGTCGTGATCGAGGGCTCCGCGTCGCTGCACGGGATCGACTACGAGCTGCCTGTGGCGAGCGCGCAGGTGAAGTCGGCGGTGCTGCTGGCCGGGCTGAACGCCACCGGTGCGACGACGGTGGTCGAGCCGGCGCCGACGCGCGACCACACGGAGCTGATGCTCGAGGCCGCTGGGGTGCGGGTGCGGCGGCGCCTGACGTCGGTCACGGTGCAGCCGGCGGGCGCGTTGCGCCTCGGCGAGGTGTTCGTGCCGGGAGACTTCTCCTCCGCGGCGCCGCTGCTCGTGGCCGCAGCTCTGGTGCCCGGCAGCGACGTCACCGTCCACGATCTCGGGCTGAACCCGCGCCGCACCGGGCTGCTGGACGTGCTGGAGCGGATGGGAGCGCGCGTCTCCGTCTACAACCGCCGCCGCGCCGGGGGCGAGGCGGTCGGCGACGTGCACGTGCAGAACGCGGAGCTGGTGGCGACGCGGGTGGAGGCCGCCGAAGTGCCGCTGCTCGTGGACGAGCTGCCGCTGGTCGCTCTGCTGGCCTCGCATGCGCGCGGCGAGACGGTCGTCGCCGGCGCCGCCGAGCTGCGGCTGAAGGAGACCGACCGGATCGAGGCGGTGGCGGACGGCCTGCGCGCCTGCGGCGGTCACATCGTGGCCAACCCGGACGGCTGGACGATCCGCGGCGTGCCGACCCGACTACGCGGCGGGACGGTCGACGCGCGCGGCGACCACCGGATCGCCATGCTCGGTGCAATCGCCGGTCTGGCCTCGCGCGACGGGGTGGAGATCGAGGGCGCCGACGCCGTCGCTATAAGCTTCCCCGGTTTCTTCGAGTTGCTCGAAGCCATCGCTCAACGGGGTTGAGCGCCGCCTTCGACTGGGAGGGCAATGACAGGCATTCCGGTTCCCAGTCCTTTCGCCGAAGGCGAAAGGACATGATCGTGGCAATCGACGGCCCTGCCGGGGCCGGCAAGAGCACCGTCGCGCGCGCGCTCGCAGAGCGGCTCGGCTTCCGCTACCTCGACACGGGCGCGATGTACCGCGCGGTCACCTGGCTGGCGATGCAGCGGAGCATCGATCTCGGCGCGGGCTCGGCGCTCGCCGCGCTTGCCGCCGCGGAGCCGGTCCGCTTCGACGACGCGGGCCGCGTCTCGATCGCCGGCATCGACGTCACCTCCTCGATCCGCGACCAGCGCGTCGACCGGATGGTCCCCGTCGTCGCCGCGCATCCGGAGGTGCGCGAAGTGATGCGCGAGCGGCAGCGGCAGCTCGGCCGCGAGGGCGACGTCGTGATCGAGGGCCGCGACATCGGCACCGTGGTCGCGCCGAACGCCGAGGTGAAGGTCTATCTCGTCGCCGACCGCGACGTGCGCGCGCAGCGGCGCATGGCCGACCGCCCGGGCATCGGCGCGGACGCGCTCGCGACCGACATGCGGAAGCGCGACAAGAAGGACGCCGAGCGGATGGAGCCGGCGCCCGACGCGCAGGAGATCGACACGACGGATCTGAAGGTGGAGGACGTCGTCGAGCGGATCGAGGAGCTCGTCCGCGCGCGGACGGCCGCGTGAACGGCGTCGACGCGGTCTGGGGGGTCGGCCGGCTGACCATCGGGTCGGCGGTGCGGATCTTCGCGCCGCTCCGGTCGTACGGCTCCGAGCGGGTGCCGCAGTTCGGCGGCGTCGTGCTCGCGATGAACCACTTCCACTGGCTCGACCCGGCCGCGTTCGGGGCGGCGAGCCCGCGCACGATCTACTACATGGCGAAGATCGAGGCGCACCGCGCGCCCGGGCTCGGCGAGCTGATCCGCGCGTTCGGGACGTTCGCCGTGCGCCGCGGCGAGTCCGACCGCGAAGCCGTGCGCCGGATGCGCGAGGTCGTGCGCGACGGCAAGGTGCTCGGGATCTTCGCCGAGGGGACGCGGCAGCTGACCGGCGTTCCCGGCCCGGTGCAGCCGGGCGCCGCGATGGCCGCGCTGCAGGAGGACGTTCCGGTCGTCTGCGCGGCGATCCACGGCTCGCAGACGTGGAAGGTCGGGAACTTCGCCCCGGTCTCGATCGCCTGGGGGGAGCCGATGCGGTTCGACGGGCTCCCGCGCGGCGGCAAGGGCTACCGCGAGGCGTCGGTCGAGATCGAGCGGGAGCTGCACCGGCTGTGGCAGTGGCTGGCCGATCTGCACGCCGCCGGCGGGCCGCGCCCGCGCCACGCCGTGCCGCCCCGAGCCTCGGCGGAGCTGCGGGCTCCCGTCACGCTTCCCTGACGCTCATCCCGGCTGCTCGTACGTACACTCTTCGGGCGGGTGGGCACAGCGAGAAGGGAGCCAAAGTGAAGCGCAGCGTTGTTCTCGTGTCGGTCGCTATCGGGGCCGGGGCTCTCGTCGGCTCGAGCGCTCTTGCGGCCCGCCAGCCTGAAGCCGTTCGGTCGGCGCAGGCACACACGTTGATCGCGACGGTGAACGTCACCGCCAGCGAGTTCAAGTTCGTGCTGAGCAAGAAGACGGCGAAGCGTGGGCTGGTCATCTTCAAGGTGAAGAACGTCGGCAAGGTCGGCCACGACTTCCAGATCAACGGCCGGAAGACGCCGCTGATCGCACCGGGCAAGTCGAACACCTTGCGGGTGACGTTCCTGCGCAAGGGCCACTACACGTACAAGTGCACCGTTCCAGGCCACGCCGCGGCCGGAATGATCGGCGTCTTCACGATCACCTGAGCTAGAGGCCGAGCGCGGTCTCCACACGGTCACCCTGCCGGCGCATCGCCTCTACGCTAGAGCCGCGATGTTCGAGGAAGAAGAGACTCCGCCCGAGGAGAAGCCGCCGGACGCCCTGATCGGGACGGTGGCGATCGTCGGCTTCCCCAACGTCGGCAAGTCGACGCTCGTGAACCGGCTCAGCGGCACCCGCGCCGCGGTCGTGCACGAGACCCCGGGCGTGACGCGCGACCGCAAGGAGCTCGTCTGCGAGTGGAACGGAAAGCGGTTCCTCCTCATCGACACCGGCGGCGTCGACATCGCCGACCAGACGCCGATCACGCGCTCGATCGCCGAGCAGGCGCGCGAGGCGGTCGAGGAGGCCGACCTGGCGCTGCTCGTCGTCGACGCGCGCGCCGGGATCACGCCGGGCGACGAGGAGGTCGGACAGATCCTGCGCGAGTCGCACAAGCCGGTGCTCGTGCTGGCCAACAAGATCGACGACCCGAAGCTGGACTCGCTCTCCTACGACCTGCACCGGCTCGGGCTCGGCGACCCGATCCCGGTCTCCGGGCTGCACGGCACCGGCGTCGGCGATCTGCTGGACACGATCATCGACGAGCTCGAGGAGCACGGCTCGCAGGGCCGGCCGGAGCTGCCGCCGGACGCGATCCGCGTTGCCATCCTCGGCCGCCCGAACGTCGGCAAGTCGAGCCTGCTGAACGCGCTGCTCGGCCGGGAGCGCGTGATCGTCTCGGAGATTCCCGGCACGACGCGGGATTCGATCGACACCGTGCTCGTCCGCGGCGACCGCACCTTCGTGCTCGTCGACACGGCCGGGCTGCGCCGCAAGCGCCGCCACCGGCAGGGGATCGAGTACTACTCCGAGCTGCGCGCGCTCGAAGCGGCGGAGCGGGCCGACATCACGCTCGTCCTGATCGACGCCTCGCAGGGTGTCGTCGACCAGGACCTCGCCGTCGCGGACATCTCCAGGAAAGCGGAGTGCTCGACCCTCGTGGTGCTGTCGAAGTGGGACATCACCACCGTGCGGATCGAGGACGTACGCGGCCACCTGCGGCGTCGCCTGCGCCAGCGGCCGGCGTTTCTCGCCGTCTCCGCGCAGACCGGCCGCGGGCTGAACCGGCTGCTCGACAGCGTCGCGGAGCTGTTCGACCGTCACACGTCGCGTGTCTCCACCGGCGAGCTGAACCGCGTGCTGGGCGAGCTGCGCGAGGCCCGCCAGCCGCCGTCGCGCAAGGGCAAGAGCCTGAACCTGCTGTACGGCGCGCAGATCCGCGTCCGGCCGCCGCGCTTCCGCTTCTTCGTCAACGACCCCGGCCTCGTCACGCGCGACTACGGCTACTGGGTCGAGAACGAGCTGCGCGAGCGCTTCGGCCTCGACGGCGTTCCCGTGTCGATCGACTTCGTCAAGCGGTCGTGACTTCGTAGGGGAACCGGGGTTCCCCTACGGGACCCCTCCCTCGGCTCGCGTGGCCGTTCGCGCGTGCGCTCCGGGGAGAGCGCGGTCTCCCCTGGCGCTTGGAGGGCCACGATTCTCGGGCGTCTTTGAGCGATTTGCCTTCCCTGGCGCGTGCGGGCGTGCCGTGGCAGGCCCGCACGCTCGTCCGCCTCGGCCTAACGCGCCTGCGGCTTCGTTAGCCCGAGGCTTTTGCCGCTTCTTGGGCCTAGGCTTAGCCGGATGCGCTTTCTCGTCGTCGGGGCGGGGTCGTGGGGCACCGCCTTCACGCGTGTGCTGCTCGACCGCAAGCACCAGGTCGTGCTCGCCTGCCACACCTCGGAGCAGGCGGACGCGATCGCCTCGACCGGCCGGAATCCGCGCTACCTCACGACCACCGACCTCCGCGGCGTCGACACGGCCACGATCGCGGACGCTCCCGGAGACGTGGACGCGATCGTCCTTGCCGTACCGAGCACCGCGTTCGCCGAGGTGGCCGCGAACCTTCCGGGCGACGCGCCGGTGCTGGGCTTGACCAAAGGTCTCGATCCAGCGACGGGCGAGCGGCTGTCCACGCGCGTGCGCGGCCGCGGCGTCGCTGTCCTGTCCGGACCGAACATGGCCGAGGAGATCGCGCAGGGGCTGCCGACCGCTGCGGTGATCGCCAGCGAGGACGGCTTCCTCGCCGGCCAGCTGCAGCACGCGGTCAACTCGACCGTCTTCCGCGCGTACGTCAACCCGGACGTCGTCGGCGTGGAGCTCTGCGCCGCGGCGAAGAACGTGATCGGGCTCGCCGCCGGCGCGGTCGACGGGCTCGGGCTCGGGGACAACGGGAAGGCGGCGCTGATCACCCGCGGCCTCGCGGAGATGGCGCGGCTCGGGGAGGCGTTCGGCGCGCGTTCCGAGACGTTCGCGGGACTGGCCGGAATGGGCGACCTGATCGTCACCTGCTGGAGCCGCCACGGCCGCAACCGCCGGGCGGGCGAGCTGATCGCCCAGGGGATGAGCCCCGAGCGCGCGCTCGCCGAGATCGGCCAGACCGTCGAGGGGATCACGACGGCGCCGGTGCTCCAGGAGCTGGCCCGGCGGGTCGGCGTGGAATTACCGATCACGGACGGTGTGTGCGCGGTACTCTCAGGAGAGAGCCTCACCGAATTGATGTTCAGGCTCATGGGCAGGCAGCCGACAGAGGAGTGACGATGCGCGCTCGGCTGATCTTCGGGGTTGCGGTGGCAGTGTGTGCCGCCGGCCTGCTCGCCGGATGCGGCGGGTCTTCGGGCGCCGGCTCCGGCTCGGCGACGATCGGAGCGGGCGCGTCGGTCGCGCCGGCCGACTCCGTGGCGTTCGTCGCGGTCGACACCGACGTGTCGTCCGGTCAGTGGCAGGCGGTCGACGCGCTGCTGCAGAAGTTTCCCGGCGCACGACGCGCTGCTGACGAAGCTGCAGCAGACGTTCGCGCAGAAGACGAAGCTGAGCTGGGCCGACGACGTGAAGCCGGCGCTCGGCCCGGAGCTCGACCTCGTCGTGCTGCCGTGCCGCGGCGAACGGGAAGCCGGAGCTCGTCGCGCTCGTCGCAGCCCGCCGACGGCGCGAAGTTCGACGCGCTCGTCCAGAAGCTCGGCGCGGGCACGGGGAAGACGTTCGTCACGGCGCAGGCCGGCGGCTGGACGGCGGTGGCGGCAACGCAGTCGGCGCTCGACGCCGTCACCGGCGCGACCGCGCACCTCGCGGACGACAACACGTACCAGGACGCGACATCGAAGCTGTCCGGCGACGCGCTCGCGAGCGTGTACGCGAACGGGACGGAGGCGCAACAGCTGGCCGGCTCGCTCGGGAAGTCTCTTCCGACCGGGACCGCCGGTGCCCAGCTGCAGTGGGTCTCCGCCGACCTGGTGGCCGCGAGCGGCGGCGTCAAGGTCGACGGTTTCCTGCGCACGCAGGGCGGCTCGGCTCCGGCGACCCCGTACGCGTCGGCGCTCGTCGAGAAGATCCCGGCCGGCGCTCTGGCGGTCGCGGACTTCGACGCCGCCGCCCTGCCTGCGAAGAGCCCGTTCGCAGCCGCGCTCGGCGGCGAGACCGCGGTCTACGTCAGCCCCGGCGAGCCGATCCCGACCGTCACGCTCGTCACGCATCCGGCGGATCCTCAGGCTGCGGCCGACGCACTCGACAAGGCGTTCGCCGGGCTGGGCAGCTCCGCCGGCAGCTCGTCCGGGCTGGGCGTGATCCTCGGCAACCTCCACCTCTACCACGCAATCGACGGCGGCACCCTGATCGCCTCGACGTCGGAGCAGGCGATCGCCGACTTCCAGGGCGGCGGCCCGAAGCTCGCCGACGACAGCGCCTTCAAGGACGCCACCTCGGCGGCCTCGATGCCGGCGGCGACGAACGGCTTCGTCTACGTGAACCTCCACGACGCCCTGCCGCTCGTCGAGGGCCTCGCCGGGCTGATGGGGGCGAAGCTCCCGGCCGGGATCCAGACGGATCTCACCCCGCTGCAGTCGCTCACCGCCTATGCGACGACCAGCGGCGACGAGACGAGCTTCACCGTCTTCGTCGCGGTTCAGTAGGACGCTCCTCCGGCGGACTGCTCCGGTAGCCTGCGCCGAATGGCTGCCCGCACGTTCTCTTTCACCTCGGAGTCGGTCACCGAGGGACATCCGGACAAGATCGCCGACCAGATCTCGGACAGCGTCCTCGACGCCGTCCTCGCCGACGATCCGACCGGGAGGGTGGCGTGCGAGACGCTGATCACCACCGGCCTCGTCGTCGTCGCCGGCGAGATCACGACGACGACGTATGTGGACATCCCGCGTCTCGTGCGCGACCGGATCCGCGAGATCGGGTACACGCGCGCGAAGTTCGGCTTCGACGCCGACACGTGCGGCGTGGTCGTCGCCATCGACGAGCAGTCGCTCGACATCGCGCAGGGCGTCGACACGTCGTTCGAACAGCAGCACGGCGACGCGGACCCGCTCGACCAGGAGGGCGCGGGCGACCAGGGGATGATGTTCGGGTACGCCTCGAACGAGACGGACGAGCTGATGCCGCTGCCGATCATGCTTGCCCATCGGATCGCGCACCGCCTGTCCGAGGTGCGCAAGGCCGACGTGCTTCCGTACCTCCGCCCGGACGGCAAGTCGCAGGTGACGGTGCGCTACGAGGAGGACGAGCGCGGCCACCGGCGGCCGGTCGAGATCGAGCGGGTGCTGATCTCGACGCAGCACCGCGACGGCCTCGACGTCGACACGCTGCTGCGGCCGGATCTGGTCGAGCACGTGCTGCGCCCGATCCTGCCGCACGATCTCTACGACGAGCGGCGGCTCGACCACGACAAGGACTTCTTCTATTGCAACCCGACCGGCCGGTTCGTGATCGGCGGGCCGATGGGCGACACCGGCCTCACCGGACGGAAGATCATCGTGGACACGTACGGCGGCGCTGCGCCGCACGGCGGCGGCGCGTTCTCGGGCAAGGATCCGACGAAGGTCGACCGCTCGGCGGCGTACGCGGCCCGGTACGTGGCGAAGAATCTCGTCGCCGCCGGTCTGGCCGAGCGCTGCCAGATCCAAGTGGCGTACGCGATCGGCGTCGCGCATCCGATGTCGATCCTCGTCGAGACGTTCGGCACCGAGTCGCTGCCCGTGCCGCGGATCGAGGAGCTCGTCCGCGAGCACTTCGACCTCCGTCCCGCCGCGATCCTGCGCGACCTCGACCTGCGCCGCCCGATCTACGCGAAGACCGCGGCGTACGGCCACTTCGGCCGCGAGGACGCCGACTTCACGTGGGAGCGGACGGACAAGGCGGCCGCGTTGCGTTCCGACGCGGGTCTGGCCGGCGCAGCCCCTTTCGCTGAAGCGGCCGCCGCCGCAACGAGCGACGTCTAGCACGGTTCTCATCACCGGCGGCGCGGGCTTCATCGGCTCGCACCTCGCCGACGAGCTGCTCGCGCGCGGCCACCGCGTGCGCGCGCTCGACAACCTCACGCCGCAGGTGCACGGCGACGGCGCGCGCCCGGTGTATCTCGCGACCGACGTCGAGCTCCAGGTCGGCGACGTGCGCGACCCCGACGCGGTGCGGCAGGGCGCTCGTCGGCGTCGATGCGGTCGTCCATCTCGCCGCGCGCGTGGGCGTGGGCCAGTCGATGTACGAGATCGCGGAGTACACGTCGGCGAACTCGGTCGGCACGGCGGTGCTGCTCGAGGCGCTGGCCGAGGCTCCGGTCGGCAAGCTCGTCGTCGCGTCGAGCATGAGCGTCTACGGCGAGGGGCTGTACCGGTCGTCCGACGGCGTGGAGGTGGAGCCGCCGGAGCGGACGCGCGAGCAGCTGGAGCGGCGCGAGTGGGAGCTGCCGGGACTCGAGCCGCTGCCGACGCCGGAACGGAAGCGGACGGTCGCCTCCTCGATCTACGCCCTGACGAAGTTCGACCAGGAGCGCGCGTCGCTCGTCGTCGGCGCCGCCTACGGGATCCCGACGGTGGCGCTGCGGCTGTTCAACACGTACGGCACGCGGCAGGCGCTGTCGAACCCGTACACCGGCGTGCTCGCCATCTTCGCGGCGCGGCTGCTGAACGACCGTCCGCCGCTGATCTTCGAGGACGGTCTCCAGCGGCGCGACTTCGTCTCCGTGCACGACGTCGCGCGCGCGTTCGCGCTCGCGCTGGAGCGCGACGGCGCCGACGGTGAGGCGGTGAACGTCGGCAGCGGCCGCAGCGTCACCGTCCGCGAGATCGGCGAGCAGCTCGGGGCGACGGTCGGGAAGCGGATCGAGCCGGAGGTGACGGGCGAGTACCGCGTGGGCGACATCCGGCACTGCTTCGCCGACATTGCGCTCGCACGCGAGCGGCTCGGCTACGAGCCGCAGGTGTCGCTGGAGGACGGGCTCGTCGAGCTGGCGGCGTGGCTCGAGGGCCAGGCCGCCGACGACCGCGTCGACGCCGCGGCGGGCGAGCTCGCTCGGCGCGGACTCCGTATCTAGGCGGCGCGGACGAACAGGCCGGCGGCGGCCCGCTCGGAGATCGACTGCTCGCCGCCGTTGACGCGGACGACGAACTCGTCTGCGGCCGGCTCGGCGGAGGTGACGACGAGCTCCTGCCCGGGCACGAGCCCGTGGTCGTAGAACCAGTGCAGCAGCTCCCCGTCGTGCTCGGCGAGGCGGACGATGGTCGCGTGCGCGCCCGGCTGGAGCGCAGCGAGCGGCGCCAGGTGCTCGTTCTCCGCCTGCTCGACGTCCGGGTCGACCGGCCAGCCGTGCGGGCAGCGATCGGGATGGCCGAGCTTCTCGTCGATGCGGTCGATCATGTCGTCGTCGAACGTGTCGCCGAGCTCGTCGGCCCGCTCGTGCGCCTCTGCGCCGGTGTAGCCCATGAAGTCGGTCAGCAGCCGCTCGATCAGCCGGTGCTTGCGCACGACGTGCTCGGCCCGCTCGCGGCCGGTCGCGGTGAGCAGCGCTTCCTTGCGCGCGCCGCGTTCGATCAGGCCCTCCGCCTCGAGCCGCTTCAGCATCTCCCCGGCCGATGCGCGGGAGACGTGCAGCATCTCGGCGACGCGCGACGCGAGCGGCGGCGTCCCCGCTCCGCGCGGCGTGTACTCGCCGATCGGGAACGCGAGGAAGTAGATCGTCTCGAGGTACTCGTCGATCGAGTGGCCCTGCGCCATGTGTGCTATATTGCCCCTCGCCGCGCGTGTAAGGGCACCCTTACATCATCGCCGGAGACGGAGTCGAGACGAGATATGTCCACGGGTCAGATCCTCTTGCTGGGCGCGATCGCGGGCGCGACGATCTTCCTCGGGCTGCCGATCGGGCGGCTGCGCGGCCTTTCGAGCGCGTCGCGCGCGGCGCTGAGCGCGCTCGCCACCGGGATCCTCGTCTTCCTGCTGTGGGACGTGCTGACCGGCGCGGTCGAGCCGATCGAGTCGGCGCTGACCGCCCGCGACTGGGGCCGCTTCGCCTGGCTCGCCGCCCTGGGACTCGGCGGCTTCGCGCTCGGCCTGATGAGCCTCGTCTACTACGCCGAGTGGATGAGGAAGCGCACGCACCGGCGGGCGACGCCGCTCGTCGGCCCGGGCGCTGCGGCGCTCGACGAGTTCGAGCAGCGCGGCTGGATCGACCGGCTGACGCCGGGCGAGCAGCTGGCGCTGCTGATCGCGATCGGGATCGGCGTGCACAACTTCGGCGAGGGTCTCGCCATCGGGCAGGCCGCGACGGCGGGCGAGATCAGCCTGGCGGTGACGCTGATCATCGGCTTCGGCCTGCACAACGCGACGGAGGGCTTCGGCATCTGCGGCCCGATGAGCGGCGAGGGGACGCAGCCGACCTGGAAGTACCTCGTCCTGCTCGGCGTGATCGGCGGCTCGCCGACGTTCTTCGGCACCGCACTCGGCCAGGCGTGGTCGAGCGAGGCGGTGTCGGTCGTGTTCTTCGCCGTCGCGGCCGGCTCGATCCTCTACGTCGTGCAGGAGCTGTTCGCGGTCAACCGGACGTACGGGCACACGAAGCTCGTCATGTGGCTCGTCTTCGCCGGCGTCATGCTCGGCTTCGCGACGGACTTCGTCGTCACCGCCGCCGGCGTCTGAGCTGCGTCTGACCCCGCACCCCCACCCATAGGGCGGGGTCGCGACCCTCCGCCCTCGGTTCCGACGATATCGCGTGACCCGTTACGTGTCCGTCGCGGGTTCGCGCCGAGATGGCAACGTCGTCCGCGCGTCGTCGTCCATCATGCGAGCTTCGCCGTGAGCACGGCCAGATCTGACCGCACGTCGACGGCCGTCGCGGCAAATCCCGCCGCCTCCAGCCACGCGAGCTGGTCGGCGACCGTGTCCGGAACGTCCATCACCCCGTCGATCGTCGATCGCGCCCGCCTCGCCCGCGCGCGGGACGACGACGTCGCCGAGCACGAACCGTCCGCCGGGACGGAGCACGCCGGCCACGCGCGCGAACAGATCCCGCTTGCCGGCGCCGTCCAGGTGATGGACGGCGAGTGTGGACACGACCAGATCGAACGGCCCCGCCGGCAGCGGATCCTCGAGCCGCGACAGCAGCAGCACCGCCGCGGGCAGCCGCTCCCACGCCCGCGCGAGCATCGCCTCGCTCGCATCGATCCCGGTCCAGCGCGCCTCCGGGTGCAGCGCCAGCACTCGCACCGCGGTCTCGCCGGTGCCGACGCCGAGCTCGAGGACGTCGCGCGCGGCGAGCCCTTCCGTCGCCGCCGCGACCGCGTCCTGCAGCTCCTCGTAGCCCGGAATCCCGTCGTGCATCTCGTCGAGATACGTGTCGGGGTTCCATTCGAAGCCTGACATGCGCCGACCATAGCCGCGGCTACGCTCGCCCGGTGACCCGTTTCGCCTCCGTCTACCCGCTCGTCAGCGCCCGTGCCGTCGCGCGCCCGTTCACGTACGAGGTGCCGGACGAGGTGGAGAAGGGCGCCGTCGTCGAGGTGCGGTTCGGAAACGCGCGCCGGCGCGGCGTCGTCACGGAGATCGGCGTCGCCGCCGCCGGACGGCGTCGAGGCGGCGCCGGTCGGGCGGATCGCGGAGCGCCTGCCGCCGGCGCTCGTCGATCTCGCGCTCTGGCTCGCCGACTACTACGGCTCGACGCCCGCGCGCGCGCTCGCGCTCGTCGCGCCGCACACGCCGAAGCGCCGCGGCGAGCTGCGCCACGCTTCCGTGACGGGCGCGCTCGACGCCGAGTCGCCGCCGGCGCAGCCGTCCGAGGAGCAGGAGCGCGCGCTCGCGCGGATCGACGAGCTGCTCGACGGAGGCGGCGGCAACGTGCTGCTCTACGGCGCGACCGGGAGCGGCAAGACCGAGGTGTACATCCGCGCGTGCGCGGCGGCGCTCGCCCGCGGGCGCGGCGCGATCGTGCTCGTGCCCGAGATCGCGCTGACGCCGCAGACGCTCGGCCGCTTCCGCGAGCGGTTCGGCGATCGCGTGGCGGTGCTCCACTCGGCGCTGAGCGAGGCGGAGCGGCGGGACGAGCGCGAGCGGATCGCGTCCGGTGACGCCCCCGTCGTCGTCGGCGCCCGCTCGGCGGTGTTCGCGCCGGTGCCTCGGCTCGGCGTGATCTGCATCGACGAGGAGCAGGACTCGTCGTACAAGCAGGAGTCGGATCCGCGCTACGACGCGCGCACGGTCGCGGCGAAGCGCGCGTCGCTCGAGGGCGCCGTCGCCGTGTTCGGCTCGGCCACGCCGCGGCCGGAGTCATGGGAACGGCTGGAGCGGCTCGAGCTCGGCGGACGCATCGCCGCGCCGCTGCCGTCCGTTCGCGTCGTCGACCTTCGCCGCGAGGCGGGCTATCCGCTCTCGGCGCCGCTGCTGGCCGAGCTGGGCGGACTCGCGGAGCGCGGCGGCAAGGCGATCCTGCTGCTGAACCGCCGCGGGATGGCGCCGGCGGTGCACTGCCGCGCGTGCGGCGCGACGCGGCGGTGCCAGAGCTGCGACGTCGCGCTCACGCTCCACCAGGACGGCACGCTGCGCTGCCACCACTGCGGCGCGCACGAGACGATGGGGAAGACGTGTCCCGCGTGCGGCTCGGCCGAGCTCGCGCGGATCGGCGCGGGCACGCAGAAGCTCGAGCGCGAGCTGGAGAAGCACGTGCCGGAGCTCGAGCGGATCCGTCTCGACGCGGACGCGATCGAGAAGCCGGAGCAGCTGCGCGACGCACTCGAGCGGTTCGGCCGCGCCGACCGAGCCGTGCTCGTCGGCACGCAGATGGTGGCCAAGGGCCACCACTTCCCGGGCGTCGAGCTGGCCGCGGTCGTCGACGCCGACACCGGGCTCGGGCTGCCGGACTTCCGCGCCGAGGAGCGGACCTTCCAGCTGCTGACGCAGCTCGCCGGCCGCAGCGGCCGCGACGCGCCCGGGCGCGTGATCGTGCAGACGTTCCAGCCGGATGCGCGCGCCGTCGTGCACGCGGCGCGGCACGACGTCGCCGGCTTCATGGCGGAGGAGCTCGAGCGGCGGCGCGCGCTGGCGTATCCGCCGTTCTGCCATCTCGTGCGCATCGTCGTCTCCGGGCCCGACCTGGCCGACGCGATGCGCGCGCTCGAGGAGCTGAGGTTCGGCCTCGAGCGGGGAGGAGCTGCTCGGCCCGGCGCCGCTCCTGCGCCTGCGGAACCGCCACCGCGCGCAGCTCGTCGGCAAGACGGACGCGGCCGCGCGCGCTCGCGACACGGGCGGCGCGGCTGCTCGCCGTCCGCCGCGCCGGCGATGCGCCGCGCCGGCCTCACCGCCGTCGTCGACGTCGATCCGCAGTCGCTCTGAGCGCCTCGCTCACCCGGCCACGCGCTGGAACAACACGTGGTCGCGCCATCCGCCGGCGATGAGCAGATAGCTGCGCGCGACGCCGATCCGCTCGAACCCGTTCTGCTCGAGCACGCGGTGCGAGCGGACGTTGTCGACGAGCGCGCCCGCGTCGACGCCGGTGGAGACCGGCCTCGCCGAACGCGAAGGCGAGCAGCTCTCCGACCGCGGCGGTCGCCAGCCCGCGGCCGTTGCGATCCTCCGCCACCCAGTAGCCGACGTTGCCGCTCTGGAGCGGCCCGCGCACGACGTTGGTCAGGCTGATCGTCCCCGCGATCGCGTCGCCGTCGAGGATGGCGAACCTCCAGCCTGTCCTCGGGCGAGAGCTGCGAGCCGCTCGCGCTGGCCGGCCGGCGTGAAGTAACTCGTCGGGGCGCTCCGGCTCGTAGGGAGCGAGGAACCGGCGGTTCGCGGCCAGCAGCGCCGCCAGCTCGTCGGCGTCGTCGACGGTGAGCAGGCGGATCACGAACGCGACGCTGCGCTGCGGCGAGATCGGCCGGCCAGCGCGCGAGGATCCACTCCGCGTCGAGCAGCCTGCCGCTGGTACGGACGGCCGTTGATCTTGACGAAGTCGCGCGTCCGCGGATCCATCGCCAGCCGCGCCTCGGCGGGAAACCAGCGGTTGTGCCGGTCGACGAGCTCGTTCACCTCGGCGAAGCTCCAGTGCCGCGCCGTGTCGCGCCAGCGCGCGCGTCGAACTCCGCCGGATCCGCGCTCTCGCGTGCGAGCGCGCGCCACGCCTCGTCGAGCTGCCGCTCGTGCTGCTCGAGCTCCACCTCGATCGCGCGCAGCCGCCGCATCCAGACCGTCGGCCCGCCGAGCGCGCGAACGGCTGCGTCCGCGTCCGGCCGGAAGTTCCGCAGCCGCTGCTGCAGCGGCTTGCCGGTCACCGGGCTCTCGGCGAGGTCCGCCTCGAGGATGCGCCGCTCCTCGCGGTCGCGCGCCGTCTCCGGGCGGATCGCGCCCTGGCTCATGATCGCCTTCTGCTCCCTCGGATCCATCGCGTGCATGGGTAGCCTGCCGACTGCATGGCGGAGATCGAAGGACAGGTGATCGAGGAGGAGGAGCGCGACCCGGAGCGCGAGGCGCGGCGGCGGCTTGCGCTCGCCCAGATCCGCCAGTATCCCGACGCCGCGCTGAAGATGAACGCGCGGCCCGTCGAGGAGTTCGACGACGAATTGCGCCGGCTCGTCGAGCGGATGAAGCTGCTGATGGCGGACGCGAGCGGGATCGGCCTCGCGGCCACCCAGGTCGGCATCCTGCAGCGGCTGTTCGTCTTCCACGCCGGCGAGGACGAGATCGTCGCGGTCGCCAACCCGGAGATCGTCGAGCGCGGCGAGGAGACGGACGTCGACGACGAAGGCTGCCTCTCGATCCAGGGCATCGCTCGTCCCCGTCGAGCGCGCGACGACGATCACGCTCGCCGGCCGCGACGAGAACGGCGCGGAGGTGCGCTACGAGCTCGAGGACATCTACGCCCGCGCCGCGCAGCACGAGAACGACCATCTCGACGGCGTCCTGATCCTCGACCGGACGACGCCCGAGGCGCGGCGCGAGGCGCTGTCCGTCCTGCGCCCTCGCATCGTCCTCAGCTGACGTGGCCCGCCGGATCGCCGTCGCGGCGACCGCGCCCTTCGGCGCCGACGTCCTCGAGCGGCTCGCCGCGCAGCACGACGTCGCGCTCCTGCTGACGCGGCCGGACAAGCCGCGCGGCCGCGGCCGCAAGCTGGCGGCGCCGCCGGCGAAGGAGACCGCGCAGCGGCTCGGCATCCCGGTGGCGCAGCCGGCGACGCTCGACGAGACGGTCGAGCTCGGCGCCGACACCGTCGTCGTCTGCGCGTACGGGCTGCTGATCCCGGACACGCTGCTCGATCGCGCGCTCTGGCTCAACGTCCACCCGTCGCTGCTGCCGCGCTGGCGCGGCGCCGCGCCGGTCGAGCGGGCGCTCATGGCGGGCGACGAGCGCACCGGCGTGACGATCCACCGGACGATCGCCGAGCTCGACGCCGGGCCGATCGCCGCGCAGGCGGCCTTCGACCTCGGACCGGAGGACGACGCGGGCTCCGTCTACGCGCGCTCCGCGGAGATCGCGGCGCGAGCTGCTCGACGAGGTGCTGGCGCAGCCCGAGCCGGCGTTCACGCCGCAGTCCGGCGACGGCGTCACCTACGCCGAGAAGATCCGGCCCGAGGACCGCGAGCTCGACCTCGACGCGTCCGGTGCCGGAGCTGGTCAACCGCGTTCGCGCGCTGGCGCCGCACATCGGCGCGCGCGCGGTCGTGGACGGAAGGCCGCTGATCGTCTGGAAGGCCCGCGCGGCGGCGGACGGTTCGCTCGAGCTGGTCGAGGTGCAGCCGGAGGGCGGCCGCCGGATGTCGCTTCGACGAGTACCTGCGCGGCCGGCGCGCATGAGCGTCTCGCCGGCCCGGCGCGTCGCGTACGAGGTGCTGCTGCGCGTGTTCGAGCAGGACGCGTACGCCGACCGCGTCTTCCGCAGCGCCGCGACCGATCTCGACGAGCGCGAGCGCGCGTTCGCGCAGCGGCTCGCGTACGGCGCGGTCCAGCGCGTGCGCACGCTCGACCACGCGATCGAGACGCTCGGGCAAGCGGCCGGTGCGCAAGCTCGACGCGCCGGTGCGCGCGGCGCTCCGCCTCGGCGCGTACCAGCTCGGGTACACGGACACGGCGCCGCACGCAGCGGCGAACGAGTCGGTCGAGCTCGTCCGCCGCGCACGCCTCGAGCGCGCCGTGCCGTTCACGAACGCGATCATGCGGCGGCTCGCCGAGGGCATCCGGCCGCTGCTCGACGGCTTGCCCGACGGCCCGCTGAAGGAGTCCTATCCCGACTGGGTCTACGACGTCTGGGTGCGCGACCTCGGCGCCGCCGACGCGCTCGCGCTGATGCGGACGATGAACGAGCCGCTCGAGACGGTCGTCCGCCTTGTCGAGGGAGACCCGCCGGCGGGCGCCGAGCCGACCGACGTTCCCGGGGCGTATCGCGTCGAGCGCGTCGACGACCTCGCCGTCGCCGACGGGCTGATCTGGCCGCAGAGCCGCGGCTCGCAGCTCGTCGGGCTCGCCGTCGGCTCGCAGGACGGCGAGCGCGTGCTCGACCTGTGCGCGGCGCCGGGCGGGAAGACGACGCAGCTCCGCGGCGAGGTGACCGCGGTCGAGCTCGACCCGCATCGCGCGAGCGAGCTGCGGGCGAACGTCGCGCGCCTCGCACGCGGACAACGTCACCGTGGTCGAGGCCGACGGGACACAACTGCCGCCGGGACTCGACGGCTTCGATCGCGCGCTCGTCGACGCGCCCTGCTCCGGGCTCGGCGTGCTCGCGCAGCGGCCCGACCTGCGCTGGCGCTCGCAGCCCTTGCCGGAGCTCCAGCTCGCGCTGCTCCGCTCGGCGGCGGAGCGCGTTCGCCCCGGTGCGACGATCGTCTACGCCGTCTGCGCGATGAACGCGGACGAGAACGAGGCGGTGGTCGAGGCGAGCGGGCTGCGCGTGCTCCCGCTCGGCGAGGAGTGGCCGGCGTTCGCCCATCCGAGGCGGCCGGAGTTCCTGCTCACGCTGCCGCACGTGCACGGGACGACGGGCTTCTTCGTCGCCCGGCTCGCCCGGTGACACCGACCGGTCCCCGGCGTACGATCCGAGGGCGGCAATGGCCTGGCAGGAATGGATCCGGACGGTGGAGATCGAGCCGTCCCTGTATGCGGCGGACTTCGGCCATCTGGCCGAGCAGACGGACGTGCTCCTGCGCACCGGCGCGCGGATCTTCCACTTCGACGTCGGCGACGGCCACTTCGTCGAGCCGATCACGATGGGGCCGATCGTGCTCCAGTCGATCGCCCCGCACATCCACGGGATGGACGGCGTGGTCGACTGCCACCTGATGGTGGACAACCCACTGCACCACTTCCCGCAGATCGTCACCTCCGGCGGCAACAGCGTCACCTTCCACTACGAGGCCGTCGACGACGTGCCGGCCACGATCGCGGCCGCGCGCGAGCTCGGGCTCGGCGTCGGCGTCGCGTTCAACCCGGAGACGGAGCCCGAGGACGTGGCCGCCGTCGCGACCGACGCGGACGTCGTGCTCTGCATGAGCATCCATCCCGGCTACGGCGGCCAGGAGTTCATGCCGGAGGCGCTCGGCCGGATCGAACGGCTCCGCGCCGCGCTGCCCGAGCACATTCACGTCCAGGTGGACGGCGGCGTCGACAACGACAACGTCCGCTCGATCTACGACGCGGGCGCGACGCTGATCGTCGCGGGCACCGCCATCTTCTCGCGCGAGGATCTCCCGCGGGCCTACCGGCGGCTGGTACAAGCACTCGCGTGAACTGGTTCGAGCGAGCGCTCGAGCTCGCCGAGCGCGGTCGCGGCAAGGTCGAGGATCATCCGCTCGTCGGCGCGGTGCTCGTCCGCGACGGCGAGGCGGTCGGCGAGGGCTGGTACGAGTTCGCCGGTGTGCAGCACGCGGAGGCGATCGCCCTCGCGCAGGCGGGCGAGCGGGCTCGGGGCGCGACGCTCTACGTCACGCTCGAGCCGTGCTCGCACCACGGGAGGACGCCGCCGTGCGCCGACGCCGTCGTCGAGGCGGGTGTCGCGCGCGTCGTCGTCGGCGCGCTCGATCCGAATCCGGTGGTGGACGGACGCGGGGTCGAACGGCTCGTGGCGGCGGGCGTCGACGTCGAGCTGCTGGACAGCTTCGAGGCGCGGCGCCAGAACGAGGCGTGGCGGACGTGGAAGTCGAAGGGTCGCCCCTTCGTCACCTACAAGGCGGCGGTCACGCTCGACGGCCGCGTCACCGTGCCGGGCTCGCGCTGGGTCACGGGCGAGGAGTCGCGGCGGCGCGTGCACGAGCTGCGTGCCGCGTCGGACGCGGTCGCGGTCGGGATGGGAACGGTGCGGGCCGATGCACCGCGGCTCGATGCGCGCGACGTCGGCGCGGCGAGACAGCCGCGGCGGCTCGCGTTCGGCCGGGGCCCGCTTCCCGACGGCTCGGAGCTGGAGCTGCGCACCGGACCGCTCGACGAGGAGCTGCGGGCACTCGCCGCGGACGGCGTGCAGTCGCTGCTGCTCGAGGGAGGACCGACCCTCGCGACGGCGTTCCTCGAGGCGGGCCTCGTGGACAAGCTGCTCGTCTTCGTCGCGCCGACGCTCGCCGGCGCGGGACCGCGGTTCCTCGGCGATCTCGCCGCGCCTGTCGATCTCTCGCGCCTGCGCGCGTCCGCCGTCGGCGGCGACGTCCTGCTCGAGGCGTACGTCCACGAGCCGTAAGAAGAGGGCGGCTTGCGCCGCCCTCCCGCAGTCCGCAGGGAGTCGCTGCTGCGGACTGCGCGGCCGGTTGTCCCGGTCGCCGTCTTTCGCGAAACGCAACTCCTTCGGCTGTGCTCCCAGCCTGCCTCTCGGCGCCGTGCCTGTCTGTACCGGGAGCCGCGGAACCGGCTGCGGGAAACCCACACGGCCGCGGCGGTAGCCTTGGCGGGATGTTCACCGGCATCGTGCGCGAGCGGGGGCGGGTGGCCGCGATCGACGGCGGCGCGGAGGGCGTGCGGCTGCGCATCGACGCGCCCGCGACCGCGGCGGAGGTTTCGGTCGGCGACTCGGTCGCAGTCGGCGGCGTCTGCCTCACCGTCGTCGAGATCGCCGCGCCGCAGCTGTCGTTCGACGCCGTGCCGGAGACGCTCAGCCGCACGGCGCTGGGGCGGCTCCAGCGGGGCGCCGAGGTGAACGTCGAGCCGGCGCTCCGCGCGGGCGAGCCGCTCGGCGGACACGTGATGCAGGGCCACGTGGACGGCGTCGGCCGCGTCCGCTCGGTCGAGCCGGAGGGCGAGGGCAGCCGCATCTGGCTCGACGCGCCGCCGGACGTGCTCCGCTACTGCGTGGTCAAGGGCTCGATCGCCGTCGACGGGACGTCGCTGACCGTGGCCGCGCTGGATGACGCGGGCTTCGCCGTCGCGCTGATCCCGCACACGCTTTCTGAAACGACGCTCGGTGGGCTGGCGGCCGGCGACGAGGTCAACCTCGAGGCCGACGTGCTCGCCAAATACGTGGAGCGGCTGCTCCCCTCTACGATGAGTCCATGAGCGCATCGCCCGTCCAGTCCCCGAGCCCGTTTGCCACCGTCGACGACGCGATCGAGGACATCCGCCAGGGCAAGATGGTCGTCGTCGTCGACGCGGCCGACCGCGAAAACGAGGGCGACCTGACCATCGCCGCGCAGTTCGCGACGCCCGAGGCGATCAACTTCATGGCGAAGGAAGGGCGGGGCCTGATCTGCCTCTGCCTTACCGGCGAGCGCTGCGACGAGCTCGGGCTGCGGATGATGACCGAGCAGAACGAGACGCCGTACGGGACCGCCTTCACCGTCTCGATCGAGGCGCGCGAGGGCATCTCGACCGGCATCTCCGCGCACGACCGCGCGCGCACCGTCCAGGTGGCGATCGACCCGTCGAAAGGCCCGCACGACATCGTCCAGCCGGGACACGTCTTTCCGTTGCGCGCGAAGCCGGGCGGCTCGCTGCAGCGCGCCGGCCAGACGGAGGCCGCGGTCGACCTCGCCCGCCTCGCCGGGCTGATCCCCGCCGGCGTGATCTGCGAGGTGATGAAGGACGACGGCACGATGGCGCGCGTCCCCGACCTGATCGAGTTCTGCGCGCTCCACTCGCTGAAGCTCGTCACGGTCGCCGACCTGATCGAGCACCGCCGCCGCCACGAGAAGCTCGTCGAGCGCGAGGTGGCGGTGCGGATGCCGACGGCGTACGGCGAGTTCACCGCCGTGCTCTTCCGCGAGACGCTGACGGGGAAGAGCCACGTCGCGCTCGTGCACGGCGACGTCGCGGACGCGCAGGACGTGCTCGTCCGCGTCCACTCGGAATGCCTGACCGGCGACGTCTTCCATTCGCTGCGCTGCGACTGCGGCGAGCAGCTCGAGGCCGCGCTGGGGCTGATCGCGGCGGAGCAGTGCGGCGTGCTCCTGTACATGGCGCAGGAGGGTCGCGGCATCGGGCTGCTGAACAAGCTGAAGGCCTACGAGCTCCAGGAAGAGGGGCTCGACACCGTCGACGCGAACCTCGCGCTCGGCTTCGCCGCCGACGAGCGGGAGTGGGGGATCGGCAACCAGATCCTCGCCGAGCTCGGCCTGACCACGATCCGGCTGCTGACGAACAACCCGAAGAAGGTCTCCGGCCTCGAGGCGTACGGCCTGAAGGTGACCGAGCAGGTGCCGATCGAGACCTCCCCGAACGACGAGAACCGCCGCTACCTGACGACGAAGCGGGATAAGCTCGGCCACAGGCTCCACCATCAGGGGCTGAAGTTCGAGCCGGAGGACGAGTGAGCGCGAGCGAGTTCTGGCCCGGGGAGCAGCCGAAGGCTGTCCCGGCCACAGGTGGAATGGACACGGGTGAAGTGGGCACGGGTGAGGTGGACACAGGTGAGGTGGACGAGGGCGCCGTCGAGGACGTCGTCGGAGCCGCCGTGTCGGAGCCGTCGGAGGACACCGAGGATTTCGAGGAGCCCGGGTTCCAGGAGCCCAGCTTCCAGGAGCCCGGCTTCGACGATCCCGAAGAGGCGGACGAGGACGACGCGGAAGAGCCCGACGAGGAGCCCGCGGAGGACGCGGAGCCGCTGCTGCGGCTGGCCGGCCACGCTCCCGGCGACCTGACCGTCCCGGACGACATCGCCGTGCTCGAGGGCGCGCCCATCGGCGGGCGGCGCGGCGTCGGCATCGTCGCGGCCCGCTTCAACGGCGACGTGACGAACCGGCTGCTCGAGTCGGCGCTGGCCGAGCTGCAGCGGGCCGGCGTGCCGAACGAGCTCGTGACCGTGATGGCCGTTCCCGGCGCCTTCGAGCTTCCGCTCGGGGCGATGGCGCTGGCGAAGACGCGCCGCTACGCGGCGATCGTCGCGCTCGGCTGCGTCATCCGCGGCGAGACCGCCCACTTCGACTACGTCGCCGGCGAGACCGCCTCCGGGCTCCAGCTGGCGGCGCTCGAGACCGGCGTCCCCGTGTCGTTCGGCGTCCTCACCGTGGAGACGCTCGAGCAGGCGATGGCCCGCGTGGACAAGGGCGCCGAAGCCGTCCGCACCGCCCTGGAGATGGCCGATCTCTTCGCTCATCTACGCTCACAAGCAAAACAGGCCTAAGCAGCGAGCGCGGCGCGCTCGCTGCTTCCGAAACGGAACTTCGCGCGACCGGGAGCGCGGTCCCGGCCGCGCTCCGTGCTGTTGCTCCTCTTATTCTTATTCTCGGCGCGCTGGCTGCCCTGCTCGGCCGGTGGTGGGCTGCGCCATCCCCGACCGAGAGTCCGGCCTCCGCTAACGCTCTGCGTTAGCTCCGGCCCTGGGTCGCGCAGCGGGCCGATGGCGTTCGGCTACAATCCGCCGCCGATGTCCAAGATCTGTTCTGTCTGCGGGAAGAAGCCCGGCTTCGGTAATCACCGGAGCCACTCGATGGTCGCCACCAAGCGCCGCTTCGACCCGAACCTGCAGCGCGTCCGCGTCGTCCTGAACGGGAAAGCTCAGCGCGCGTACGTCTGCACCCGCTGCCTGAAAGCTGGAAAAGTCCAAAAGGCCGTTTAGCCGCCCGCCGGGCGCGCGACGAAGGGACGACGCTAACGCGCAGCGTTAGTGGAGGCCGGACTCACTCGGACGGGGATGGGCTACAGCCCACCACCGGCCGGGCAGGGCAGCCTCTCCGCCGAGAGCACCGCGGCGAAACAGCACGGAGCGCGGCCGGGACCGCGCTCCCGGTCGCGCGGAGTTCCGTCACCACGGAAGTTCCGCTGCAACTGCGGCGGGACTTCCGTGGTCCAATACACCTGATGGAAGCCGAGCACATGCTCTCGTCGCCGCTCGGCAGCATCACGATCTCGAGCGATGCGATCGCGCACATCGTCGGCGAGACCGCGCTCGAGTGCTACGGGGTCGTGGGCATGGCGGCGAAGGGGCCTGTCCGCCGGCTGCTCGGCCGCGAGCGGCTGACGCAGGGCATCCAGATCGGCCGCGACGGCGAGGGCGGCGTCAGCATCGACCTTCACGTCGTCGTCGAGTACGGGCTCAACCTCGCCGAGGTGGCGTCGACCGTCCGCAACCGGGTCAGCTACGAGGTCGGGCGGCTGACCGGGCTGCCGGTGCGTGCGGTCGAGGTGCACATCGAGGACGTGCGGAGGAGCGAGTGACCGCCTCGACCGACCTCGACGCCGTCCAGCGGGTCGTCGGCGCGGCGCTCGCGTCGCTCGAGGCGAGCCGGATGCGCATCGACGACCTCAACGTGTATCCCGTCCCGGACGGCGACACCGGCACGAACCTGACCATGACCGTGCGCGCGGTCGCGGACGCGGTCGAGGAGTCCCATGCCTCCGACCGCCGGTCCCTGGCGCGCGACGTCGCCCGCGGCGCGCTGATGGGCGCGCGCGGGAACTCCGGCGTGATCTTCTCCCAGATCGTCCGCGGTGCCGCCGACGTGCTCGCGGAGACGACGAACGGCGTCGATCCCGAGGTCGCAGCGCGTGCCCTGCGCGGCGCCACCGATGCTGCGTACCGCGCCGTCAGGCGGCCGGTCGAGGGGACGATGCTGTCGGTGATCCGCGAGCTCGCGGAGGAGGCTGAGTCGCGTACGAACGGCGGGACGCAGCTCGGTGACCTGCTGGTCGAGCTCGTCCGCCGGGGCGAGGAGGCGGTGGCGCGAACGCCGGAGCAGCTCGCCGTCCTGCGCGAGGCCGGCGTGGTGGACGCGGGCGGGGCCGGGCTGCTCGAGCTCGTGCGCGGCGTCGCCTCGGCCGTGAGCGGCGAGGTCGTGCCCGCGGCGCCGCCGGCGGACGAGCGCATGAGCGTGGAGGCGATCCACCAGGAGCTGTCGCGCTACCGCTACTGCACCGTCTTTCTGATCGAGGGCGAAGATCTCGACCGCGAGCAGCTGGAGGAGCAACTCGAGCAGCTGGGCGACTCGCTGCTCGTCGTCGGCGACGAGAGCGCGTTGAAGGTGCACGTCCACACGGACCATCCCGGCGCCGCGCTGTCGCTCGGCACCGCCGTCGGGACGATCGACCGCATCGAGATCGCCAACATGCACGAGCAGACGCAGCGGCGCGAGGAGCGGCTGCTCGCGTCCGTGCCCGACGCCGAACGCGCCGTCACCGGCATCGTCGCCGTCGTCGCGGGCGACGGGAACCGGCGGCTGTTCGAGAGCCTCGCCGCGAACGGCCCGATCCGGATCGTCGAGGGCGGTCAGACGATGAACCCGTCCACCGCGGACCTGCTGGAGGCGCTGCAGTCGCTCGACGCCGACGAGGCGATCCTGCTCCCGAACAACTCCAACGTCCTCCTCGCCGCGGAGCAGGCAGCGCTCCATTTCGATCGTCCGGTCGAGGTGGTGCCGTCGGACTCGATCCCGGCCGGCCTCGCCGCGATGCTCGTCTTCGACGGAGACCGGGTCGCCGGCGCCAACGCGGCCGAGATGCGGGAGTCGGTCGCGGCGGTCGCGACCGGCGAGGTGACGATCGCCTCGCGCGACGTGGCGTGGAACGGCGTCGCCATCCGCAAGGGCGAGTGGCTCGGTCTCGCGGACGGCGAGCCGGTGGCCGGCGGACCGGCGTTCGACGACGTGGCGGCGGCAGTTGTCGAGCGGCTCCTCGCCGAGCCGCGCGACGTCCTGACGCTGCTCAAGGGCGCCGACGAGCCTCCGCTGGACGGGCTGCTCGAGCGGATCGCGGCCGCCCATCCGGCGCTCGAGGTCGAGGTGCAGGACGGCGGGCAGCCTCACTACCCGCTGCTGCTGTCGGCCGAGTGACTAGAGTGGCCCGCTGGTGGCCGAGCCGATCCGGATCCTGCTCGTGGAGGACAACCAGGTCTTCCGCGAAGCGCTTGAGCTGCTGCTCGGACTGAGCTCCGACGTCGAGGTGGTCGCCTCTGTCGGCGACGGCAGCGAGGCGGTCGGCGCCGTCCAGGAGCACGAGCCCGACGTCGTCCTGATGGACTACCGCCTGCCCGGGCTCGACGGCGTGCAGGCGACGGGCGCGGTGCGCGAGGCTGCGCCGGACGTCGCGGTTGTCTGCCTGACCGCGTCGGCGAACGCGCGCGAGATCGAGGCGCTGTACGCGGCCGGCGCAACCGCGTGCCTGACGAAGGACCAGGAGCTGGAGACGATCGTCGACGCGATCCGGCGCGCCGCGGGCCGCAACACGTGAACCTCAACGCCGACAACACCGCCATCGTCGTCGACTCGACCGCCGACTTCCCGGACGCGGCCGAGCGGTTTCCCAACTGGCGCGTCGTCCCGCTGTACGTCAACTTCGGCACCGAGAGCTTCCGCGACGGCGTCGACCTCGACGCGACGCAGTTCTACGAGCGGCTGAAGTCGTCGCCGACACTGCCCACGACGTCACAGCCGACGCCGGCCGACTTCCTCGCCTGCTACCAGGACCTCGGCGCGTACGAGCGGATCCTGTCCATCCACATCGCGTCGAAGCTCTCGGGCACGTTCCAGAGCGCGGGCATCGCGGCCGCCGAGCTCGGCGACGGACGCGTGCGTACGATCGACTCGGAGACGGCCTCCGCCGCGATCACAATGCTCGGCCTCGCCGTCCAGCGGCGGCTCGAGCGCGGGACGACGGACGACGAGGTCGACGCGCTCGTCGAGCGGTACCGCGCCACGCACGGGCTGCTGTTCACGGTCGACACGCTCGAGTTCCTCGCGCGCGGCGGCCGCATCGGCCGCGCGAAGGCGTTCGCGGGGCAGCTGATGAACGTGAAGCCGATCCTCGCGATCGTCGACGGCGAGGTCATCCCCGTGAAGCGCGTGCGCGGCAATCGCAAGGCGTTCCAGGAATTCGTCGACGCGCTCGACACGCGCACGAGCGACGCGCCGACGCTGCACATCGGCATCGCGCACGCGGACGCGCCGGAGCGGATGGCGGAGCTGGAGAAGATGGTGCGCGACCGCCGCCCGCAGGCGCAGATCGAGGCGGAGACATCGCTCGGCGCCGTCGTCGGCACGCATTCCGGGCCGGGCTGCGTCGGCTTCTTCTGGTTCGACGACGTCGACGCCTAGCGGGTCCGTCCGGACCGTCTTCCTATACTCGTGCCGCTCTGGCGCCGAGCACGATGACAGCGATCCGTCGACAGACGGTCTTTGCAGGCCTGGACCAGCCGAAGGTCTGGCCCGCCTTGCGCGGCCGTCCGCGGCCGGAGCGCCTCGCCGCGCCGCTCGACACGCTTCCCGGCGTCGGAACGACGATCAAGCGTCGGCTGTCGAAGCTGGGGCTGGAGACGATCCGCGACCTGCTCGAGCACTGCCCTCGCCGCTACGAGGATCCCGTCCCCGAGGTGGCGATCGCGGCGCTCGGCGGCGAGGACGAGGTCGCCATCGCCGGCGAGGTGCTGAACGTCAACTCGCGCCGCCGCGGACGGCTGACGATCGTGACCGCGCGCATCTCCGACGGGACCGCGGCGATCGGCGCCACCTGGTTCAACCAGCCGTGGCTCGCCGACCAGCTCAAGCCCGGCGTCCGCGTCCGCCTGCGCGGCCGGCCCGGCCGCTACGGCTTCGACGTTCGTTCCTCCGACATCGGCGACGGCGAGGCGACCGCGGACTTCGCTCCCGTCTATCCGGCGAGCGAGGAGATCACCCCGAAGAAAATCCGCGAGCTCGTCGCGGAGGCGCTGCCGCACGCGCACGACTACTGGGATCCGCTGCCGGCCGAGCTGCGCGCGAGTGAGGGCCTGCCGCTGAAGAGCGATGCGCTCGCCGCTGTCCATCATCCCGGCTCGGCGCAGGAGGCCGAGACGGGCCGGCGCCGGCTCGCGTTCGACGAGCTGCTTCTGCTGCAGGTCGGCATCGCGCGGCGCGCGGCCGCGCGCGAGCGGACGGTCGCGCCGTCGCTCGGCGAGCCGGGTGAGCTGATCGCGCGCTACCGGGCGGCGCTCCCGTTCGGGCTGACGCCGTATCAGGAGCAGGCGATCCGCGAGATCGACGTCGATCTCGCGCGCGCGATCCCGATGCAGCGCCTGCTGCAGGGCGACGTCGGCTCCGGGAAGACCGTCGTCGCGCTGTACGCGCTCCTGCGCGCGGTCGAGAACGGCCGCCAGGGAGCGCTGATGGCGCCGACCGAGACGCTCGCGGAACAGCACTTCCTCACCGTCGCCGACCTCTGTCTCGAGCTCGGCGTCACCTGCGAGCTGCTGACGAGCGCGCTGCCCGCGCGCGAGCACGCGGCGGTGCGCGCGCGCCTGCGCAGCGGCGAGGCGCAGATCGCCGTCGGCACGCACGCGCTGATCCAGCAGGAGGTCGACTTCGCGGACCTCGCCGTCGCCGTCGTCGACGAGCAACACCGCTTCGGCGTCGAGCAGCGCAAGGCGCTGGTGGAGGGGCGCAGCCCGCACGTGCTGCACATGACGGCGACGCCCATCCCCCGCACGCTTGCGCTGACGGTGTACGGCGACCTGTCCGTCTCGGAGATTGCGAAGCCGCCGGCGTCGCGGAAGCCCGTCGTCACGAGCTGGATCACCGAAGAGCGCGCGTCCGCTGCGTACACGCGGCTGACGCGGCTGCTGAAAGAGGGTCGCCAGGCGTACGTCGTCTGCCCGCTCGTCGAGGCGTCGGAGACGACGCTCGCGCGCGCCGCCGAGGAGGAAGCGGACCGGCTGCGCCGCGCCGAGCTGCGCGACTTCCGTGTCGGCTGCGTGCACGGACGGCTGAAGCCGGCGGAGCGGCGCGACCTGATGGCGCGCTTCAAGGCGCGCGAGCTCGACGTGCTCGTCGCCACGACGGTGATCGAGGTCGGCGTCGACGTCCCGAATGCGACCGTGATGATCGTCCAGGAGGCCGACCGGTTCGGGCTCGCGCAGCTGCACCAGCTCCGCGGCCGCGTCGGTCGCGGCGCCGAGCAGTCCTATTGCGTGCTCGTGTCGCGGGCGAAGGAGGAGCTGACGGAGACGGCGCAGGCGCGGCTGCAGGCGCTCGTCGACACGACCGACGGCTTCGAGCTGGCCGAGACGGATCTCGAGCTGCGCGGCGGCGGCCATCTGCTCGGGACCCGGCAGTCCGGTGTCTCGGACCTCCGCTTCGCCCATCTCCGCCGCGACCGAGCGTTGCTGGAGCGGGCGCGGACGGCGGCAGCCGGGATCGGCGCGGCGCCGGGGCCCCTCCAGGACGAGGTCGACGCGCTGTTCGCGGGCACGGACCCCGACGCGCTCGCCTGACGTACTGCTGTCGTGGACAGGCGCCGTTTCCTGCTCGCCGCCGCTGTGGCGCCGTTCGCCGCATCGCGGATCCCGGACGCGCTTGCGGCCGCCGCTCCGCTCGCGCTCGTCACGGCCGACACCGAGGCGCACGTCGTCGCCGTCGAGCTCGGAACCGGACGCATCCGCGCGCGCATCCCGACGCGGCCCGGTCCGCAGAGCATCGAGCGCGCCGGCCGCGTCGCCGTCGTCGCACATACCGACGTGGGCGCGGTCTCGCTGATCGACGGCCGCACGCTCGCGGTCACGTCGGTGCTCGACTCGGTGCAGGAACCGCGGTACACAGCGGCGAGCCGCGACGGCCGGCACGCGTTCGTGACGGACTCGGTACGCATCGAGCTCGCGACCGTCGATCTCGCACGCGGCGAGGTCGTCGGCCGGCTGAAGCTCTCGCTCTGGCCGCGGCATCTGTCGCTGTCACCGGATGGGCGGACGCTCTGGGTCGGCCTCGGCACGGCGTCGCCCCGCTTCGCGGTGGTCGACGTCTCGCGGCCGGAGCAGCCGCGGCTGCGCGGGACGATCACGCCGCCGTTCCCCATGCACGACGTGGTGATCGCGCCGGGCGGCCGCCGCGCCTGGGTCACCTCCGGAACGGCTCGCACGATCGCCGTCTACGACGTGCAGTCGGGGCGGCTCCTCCGCGAGCTCCCGGCCGACGAGGCGCCGCAGCACGTGACCTTCCTCGACGGCCGCGCGTTCGTGACGAGCGGAGGCTCGGGCACGATTCGCGTGTACGACGAGTCGTCGGCGAGGCTGCTGCACCGTGGTTCGGTTCCGCTCGGCTCCTTCAACGTGCAGTTCGCCGACGGCGTCGTGCTGACACCGTCACTGGTGATGGGAACGCTGTGCGTCGTCGACGCGAGCGGTCGTGTCCGCGACACCGTCCACGTCTCGACGTCCAGCCACGACGCCTGTCTCGCTTAGACGAGCCATGGCGTGGCGTCGCCAAGTTGGCTACGCCAAGTCGGTGAGCGCGTCGGCCAGCTCGCGCGGGTGCGAAAGCATCGGCGAGTGACCCGCGTCGAGCTCCAGCGGCTCGACGCCCAGCACGTCGCGCGCGACGTGGCGCTGCCAGTCCGGTCTGATCGCTGCGTCGCGCGCACAGACGACGTACGCGGCCGGCCCGCGGAGCGGCGTCTCCATCGCGTCGACAGGCGCCTGGCGGCGCAGCTTCGCCGCAAGCTGGGCCAGGTCCGGCGGGTACTGAAGTTCGCGCGCGGCGTCCGCGGCGTCGGGATAGTACGACCGCCCGAGCTCGTCCCGGACGCGGGCGTCGCCGAAGCCCGGGACGAACGCGTCCTCTTGGCCTGCCCCGGGAACGAGCGCACAGAGGAACACACGGAGACGCGCCGGCACGAGCGGGATCGTCAGCCCTCCGAGCGAGTGCCCGACGACGATCGCGTCGTCCTCGCCGCCGAGCGCGTCGCGCACAACGGCGGCGTACTCGACGAGCCCGGCCGCCGGGTCCTCGCACGGCAGATCAGGCGCGACGACGCGGTGGTCCCGTGCCTCCAGCTCCCCCAGGAGCGAGTCCCACGCCCAGCCGCCGTGCCAGGCGCCGTGCACTAGAGCGAACGTCGCCACCTCCTGATCCTAAGCTTCGCAGCATGCGAATCATCGCCGGCTCCCGGAGAGGACACACGATCGCCGCTCCGCGCGGCCAGGACACGCGGCCGACCTCGGACCGCGTGCGCGAGAACGTCTTCAACCTCGTCGGCCCGGTGGACGGCGCCGTCGTCCTCGATCTCTTCGCGGGCTCGGGCGGGCTCGGGCTCGAGGCGCTGTCGCGCGGCGCCACGCGCGCGGTCTTCGTCGAGAACGACGCCGAGGCGGTGCGCGCGATCGAGCGGAACCTGGACAAGCTCCGGCTCACGGGGGCACGCGTGCTCCGCCAGGACGCCGTGGCGGCGCTCGCCGTCGAGGCCTCGGCGGGGAGGAAGTACGATCTCGTCCTCGTCGACCCGCCCTACGACATGTATCCCGACCTCCAGCCGAAGCTCGCGCGCCATCTTCCGGCACTCCTTGCCGCCGACGGCGTGCTCGTCGTGGAGACGGACGCGCGGATCGAGCCGGAGCTGCCCCTGCGCCTCCGCACCTCGCGCAAGTACGGACAGGCGCGCGTGTCGCTGTTCGAGGCGGACGCGTGATCACCGCCATCTGCCCGGGCTCGTACGACCCGGTGACGAACGGTCACGTCGACGTGATCTCGCGCGCGGCGGGAATCTTCGACCGCGTCGTCGTCGGCGTCGTCGGCAACCCGCACCACAAGGAGCCGATGTTCACCATCGACGAGCGGGTCGGCTTCCTGCGCGACGCGCTCGGCCATCTGCCCAACGTGGAGATCGACGTCTTCCGCGAGCTGGTCGTCGACTTCGCTCACCGGTGGGAGGCGAAGGCGATCGTGAAGGGACTGCGCGTCACCTCCGACTTCGAGTGGGAGTTCCAGATGAACCAGCTGAACCGGCACCTCGCGCCCGACATCGAGACGATGTACGTGATGGCGAGCCCGCAGGTCAGCTTCGTCTCCTCCAGCGGCGTGAAGGAGATCGCAGCGTTCGGTGGCGACGTCTTCGCACTCGTGCCGGAGCCGGTCGCCCGACGCTTCAAGGAGCTGTTCCCGAACGGCCGCCCCGGCACGCCGGAGAACCCCGGTGAGTGAAAGGGACGTCACCCTGCGTGACGGGCGGACGCTGCACATCTACGACGACGGCGACCCGGACGGGCGCGTCGTCGTCGAGCACCACGGGACGCCGGGTAGCGGGTACACGTATCCGCCCGACCTCGAGCTCGCACGCGAGCGCGGCCTCCGCGTGATCGCGTACGACCGTGCCGGCTACGGCCTTTCGACGCCGAGCCCGGGCCGCGCCGTCGTCGACATCGCCCACGACATCGAGGATGTGCTCGACGCGCTCGGCATCGAGCAGTGCGTGTCCCTCGGCGGCTCCGGCGGCGCACCGCACTCGCTCGCCCTCGGTGCCCGCCTCGCGGACCGCTGCGTGGCCGTCGCGATGGTCGCGTGCCCGACTCCCTGGGAGGCAGAGGGCGTCGACCCGATGGCCGGCATGGGCGAGCAGAACGTCGAGGAGTTCGGTGCGGCTCTCGAGGGACCGGAGGCGCTCGAGGCCTTCCTCGTCCCGGCGGCGGCGCAGATCCGGGCGGCATCGCCGGAGGACTTGCGCGACCTCATCGTCACGCTCCTGCCGCCCGTCGACCGGGAAGTGCTCACGGGCGAGCGCGCCGTGCACGCGAAGAAGAGCATCGACCGGGCGGTCGCGCCCGGGATCGACGGCTGGCGCGACGACGACCTCGCGTTCATCAAGCCGTGGGGGTTCGAGCTCACCGAGACCCACGTGCCCTCGCTCCTCTGGCAGGGCGTCCAGGACAAGATGGTCCCGGTGGCGCACGGGCGGTGGCTCGCCGAGCGGATCCCGGGCGTCGAAGCGCACATCAGCGAGCCGGACGGCCACCTGTCGATCACGGTCGGCCGGCTCGGCGAGATCTACGACTGGCTGCTGGCGCGGTTCTAGAGGACCGTCCGGCCCGGCGGCGAAGCTAGACTTCGCCCCATGGACGTCCTCGTACTGATCGACAAGCTCGACGACCTCGTGCACAACGCGAAGGCCGTGCCCCTCACCGACCAGGTGCGGATCGACCGCGAGGAGATCTACGACATCCTCGACCAGATGCGCGCGACCATCCCCGAGGAGATCAAGCAGGCGCGCTGGATCGTGAAGGAGCGCCAGGAGATGCTCGCGGAGGCCAAGCGCGAGGTGGACCGGCTGCTCGCCGAGGCGCGGGAGCAGGCCGTCCGGGAGGCGTCCCAGACAGAGATCGTCAAGATCGCCGAGCGGCAGGCGCAGGACATCGTCGACGAGGCGCGCCGTGCGGCGCGGGAGACGAAGCTCGAGATGGAGGACTGGGCGGACAGCATCCTCGCCACCCTCGAGGTCAATCTGGACAAGTTCCTCGTCGCGGTCAAGCGTGGACGCGAGCGGCTGAACGAGCGCTCGCAGGAGACCGTCGTCGCCGGCATCGGGCCGAACGACGGCGTCACCGACGATCTCGGGTATTAGTTTGCGCAAGCGCCGGAATCCGCTCGCGCGGATTCCGGCACGCGCGAAGATCCCTGAAGCCGGCCGCATTCGCGGCCGGGCGGCGAGTGAGCTTGCTTTCACCTCAAGCCTCTAGCTCCGACCTCGCAATCTGCAAGACGTGCGGCACGCAGTTCGGCGAGCCATCGCCGCCGCGTTGCCCGATCTGCGAGGACGAGCGCCAGTACGTCCCGGTCGAGGGCCAGCGCTGGACGACCCTGACGGAGCTGCGCGAGAGCCACGGCAACTGGATCCGCGACGACGCCGGCTTCACCGGCATCGGCACCGAGCCGTCGTTCGCGATCGGGCAGCGCGCGCTCCTCGTTCCGTGGGAGGGCTCGAACCTGATGTGGGACTGCATCTCCCTGCTCGACGACGAGACGGCGGACGAGGTCGGCGTGCTCGGCGGGCTCGCCGCGATCGCGATCTCGCACCCGCACTACTACTCGTCGCTCGTCGAGTGGGCGCGGCGGTTCGACTGCCCCGTCTATCTCCACGCCGACGACGCCGAGTGGCTGATGCGGCCGGACGACCATGTCGTCCTCTGGCAGGGCGAGACGCACGACCTCGGGGGCGGCCTGATGCTCGTCCGCTGCGGCGGCCATTTCGCCGGCGGGCAGGTGCTGCACCTGGCGGAGCGCCGGGCGCTCCTGGCCGGCGACATCGTCCAGGTGATCCCGGACCGCCGCTGGGTCAGCTTCATGTACAGCTACCCGAACCTCGTCCCGCTGGGCGAGGCGGCGGTGCGGCGGATCGTCGACGCGCTGGAGCCGTTCGCGTTCGACTCGATCCACGGCGCCTGGTGGGGGAGGGTGGTGGAGCGGGACGGCAGCGAGATCGTCCGCCGCTCGGCCGAGCGCTACATCCACGCGATTCGCGGCGACGCCGTCTAACCTGGTCGGATGTCGCGCAAGGCCGTCGTCGAGTGGGTCGTGACTCTCGGGTTCGCCATCGTCTTCGTGCTCGCCTTCGAGGCGGAGGTGGCGCAGCCCTTCCGCGTCCCGACCTCGTCGATGGAGCCGACGCTCGCATGCGCGCATCCCGGGCTCGGCTGCACGGCCACGTTCAACGACCGGGTGATCGTGGCGAAGATCGTCTACCGCTTCCGCAATCCGAAGCGGGGCGAGATCGCCGTCTTCCACGCGCCGGCCGCGGCGAAGAAGGCCTGCAGCGAGGGCGGCACGTATCTCAAGCGCGTGATCGGCCTCCCGGGCGACAGGGTGTCGGAGCGGGACGGATTCATCTACATCAACGGCAAGAAGCTGAACGAGCCCTACGTGACCGAGTGGGACCGCGACGCGGTGACGAAGGCCTGGCCGCGGCTCGGGAAGAACGAGTACTTCATGATGGGCGACAACCGCATCGAGTCCTGCGACTCGCGCACCTGGGGACCGGTCGCCCGGTCGGCGTTCATCGGTCCCGTGGTCGCGACGTACTGGCCGCCGACGCGCTGGACGGTTCGCTAGCCCGCGCCGCATAGGCCGCGCCCAGCTCCCGGGCCAGCTCGGCAAACGCCTGCGACGCGGCCGAACGGTAGCGGTCGCGGTGCCAGACGATCGCGAGGATGCGGGGCGGCACGCGGCTCCCGAGCGGCAGCGCCACCACCGCCGGATTGCGCGGGTTGACCACGAGCCGCGGCACGACCGCGGCGCCCAGGCCCTCCGCGACGAGACCGAGCAGCGTGCCGTTGTCGTCGGTGCGGAAGACGACGTTCAGTCCGGGGACGTGTCCGGCGAGGTAGCGCTCGAGCTCGCCGCTGCTGCGCCATCCGATCAGCGGCACGCCGGCGAGGTCGCGCAGCCGCACCGGCGTCTCGCGCTCCGCCAGCTCCGACTTCGCAGCCGTGAGCAGCACGTACGGGTCGTGCAGCACCTCCGCCGACTCGAACGGCCCCGGCGGCAGCGGCAGGTCGGCGAAGGTCAGGTCGAGGTCGCCGCGCTCGACGCCGCGCAGCAGGTCGGCCGCGTCCGTCTCCTCCTGCACCCGCACCTCGACGCGGGGCCACTCGCGCTGGAAGCGCCGCAGCAGCCCGGGGAGGATGCGTGCGCCGACGCTCTGGTAGATGCCGACGCGGAGCGGCCCCGCGGCGCCCTCCGCCAGCGCGGCCATGTCCGCCTGGGCGGCGCCGAGCTGCGCGACGATCGCGTCGGCGTGTCGCAGGAGCAGCCGGCCCGCCTCGGTCAGGTCGACGCGGCGCGGCCCGCCCGGCCGGTCGACGAGCCGCTGGCCGACCGCGTGCTCGAGGTGGGCGATCTGCTGGCTGACCGCCGACTGCGTGTACCCGAGCTCGCGCGCCGCGGCGCCGAACGAGCGAGTGCGCGCGACCGCCTCCAGCGCGGTCAGATGCCGGAGTTCGATGCCCAGCCATTGATCACGTTTCATTATCGACTCGAATCATAACCCGCTTTGCTCTAATCGGTAGGTACAGGCAGGCTGGAACCATGAAGCTGAAGCTTGCGGCGGCTCTCGGCATGGTCTACCTCGTCTGGGGCTCGACCTATCTCGCCATCGCGGTGGCGGACCGGTCGCTGCCGCCGCTGCTGATGCTGTCCGTCCGCTTCCTCAGCGCCGGCGGGATCATGCTGGCCTGGTCGGCCTGGCGTGGAGACCTCCGCGGCGCGCGCCCGAGCCGCCGGGAGTGGGGCGCCGCCGCCGCCGTGGGCGGGCTGCTGCTCGTGGTCGACACCGGCGGCGTCGCGCTCGCGGAGCAGCGCGTCCCGACCGGCCAGGCGGCGCTGCTCGTCGCCACCGTCCCGCTGTTCACGGCGCTGCTCGACCGCACCTTCTTCGGCACGAAGCTCCCGGTCGGCGCGATGGCGGGAATCGCCGCAGGCCTGCTCGGCGTCGGGCTGCTGGTCGGCACCGGCGGCCGCATCGACCCTCTCGGCACCATTGTCCTGCTCGTGGCGGCGTTCGCCTGGGCAGCGGGCTCCGTGGTCGCGCGCGTGGCGCCGCTGCCGCGCAAGCCGTTCGTCTCCGCCGCGCTGCAGATGCTCTGCGCCGGCGCGATGCTCGGCGTGGTCGGCATCTCCGCGGGCGAGCTGTCCCAGGTCCGGCTCGGCGCCGTCTCGGCGGCGTCGCTCGCAGCGGTCGGCTTCCTCGTCGTCTTCGGCTCGATCGGCGCCTTCACCGCCTTCGGCTGGCTGCTCCGCCACGCCTCGATTCCGGTGCTCTCCACCTACTCGTACGTCAACCCCGCCGTGGCGGTCGCCCTCGGCTGGCTGGTGATGGGCGAGCACGTCGGCGGCAAGGAGGTCGCGGCCGGGCTCGTGATCCTCGCCTCGGTCGGGCTCCTGTTCTTCGCCCGGCAGCCCGAGCCGGACGCCGAGCCGACGGCGGAGTCGCTGCAGCCCTACATCCGCGTCAAGGACGCGCAGACCAAGGGCATCCGGTCGGCGCCGCGGCTCGCCGAGCTGCGGCGCATCAGCTCCTAGGTCTCGTCCCGCAGCGACTGCAGCGCGGCCCAGCGCGCGTCCGACACGGTCTCCTCGTGCGTGTGCGGCTCGACGTTGAGGTCGCGGCCGCAGACGGCGCAGAGGCCGGCGCAGTCCGGTGTGCAGAGGATCTTGTCAGGCAGCTCCAGTGCGATCGCATCGCGGGCCCACGCCGAGAGGTCGACCTTGTCGTCCTCGACGTACGGCGAGCGCAGCTCCTCGTCCCCGCCCGGGTTCGTCGCCTGGTACTCGCGCGCGTGGATCGGCAGCTCGAGCGCCGCGTCTGCGAGGCAGCGGAAGCACGGGCCGTCCAGGTGCACGCGGAACGCCAGCTCGAGGACGGTGCCGCTGGTCGCCCGGGTGACGGTCAGCTCGGCCGGCGTCGGAGTGGGCGCCGGCACGTACTCCTGGCCGCCGAGGACGAGCGGATCGAGCTCCAGCTCGACCGTCTCGTGGTACTGCTCGAGGCTGCGGAGCCTGGTCTGGCGCAGGTTGAAGGTGGTCACCGCTCCACCGTAGCGCGGTCCTACGTGTCGATCGCCGACATGTCCGCGTAGCGCGCACCGGCTGCGGCGGCGGGCGGGAACGCCTCGTCCAGCTGCGCCAGGTCGTCTGCGTCGAGCTCGATCTCCGACGCCCCGGCGTTCTCCTCCAGGTAGCTGCGCCGCTTCGTGCCCGGGATCGGGACGACGTCGTCGCCCTGGGCCAGCACCCACGCGAGCGCGAGCTGCGCCGGCGTGACTCCCTTCGCGGCCGCGATCTCCTCGACCCGCCGGACGAGCTCGAGGTTCCGCTCGAAGTTCTCGCCCTGGAGGCGCGGGAGGCCGCCGCGGAAGTCGCCGTCCTCGAAGTCGTCCGCCGACCGGAACCGCCCGGTGAGGAAGCCGCGCCCGAGCGGGCTGTACGCGACGAAGCCGATCCCGAGCTCGCGGCAGGTGTCGAGGACGCCGTCCTCGGGGTCGCGCGTCCAGAGCGAGTACTCGGTCTGGACCGCTGCGATCGGGTGGACGGCGTGCGCCCGCCGGATCGTCTGCGGCGACGCCTCCGACAGCCCGAGGTACCGGACCTTCCCGGCCGCGACCAGCTCGGCCATGGCTCCGACCGTCTCCTCGATCGGGACGGTCTTGTCCACGCGGTGCTGGTAGTAGAGGTCGACGTGGTCGACGCCGAGCCGGCGCAGCGAGGCCTCGAATGCCTGGTGCACGTACTCGGGGCGCCCGTCGACGCCGCGGCTGCCGTCGTCGCGGACGATGTTCCCGAACTTCGTCGCCAGCTCGACCTCGTCGCGGCGACCGGCGATCGCGCGGCCGACGAGCTCCTCGTTCCGGCCCGTGCCGTACATGTCCGCGGTGTCGAGGAAGGTGATCCCCAGCTCGAGCGCGCGGTGGATGGCCGCGGTCGACTCCTCCTCGTCGATCGTCCCGTAGAACGCCGACATGCCCATGCAGCCGAGGCCCTGCTCCGAGACCTCGAGATCCGTTCCCAGCGTGCGTCTGTCCACAGGTCTGACGGTATCCGCCGGCGGCCTATCGGTGCGGCGTGGCTATACTGCCCGCCGGTCATGGCCGTCCCGAAGCGGAAAACCTCGAAGTCACGCCGCGACAAGCGTCGCGCAACGCACGCGATCACCGCGGCGAAGGTCAACGTCTGCTCGACGTGCGGCCAGCCGAAGCGCCCGCATCACCTGTGCCTGAATTGCGGCACATACAACGGGCGCGAGGTCGAGCCGCTCCGCATCGACGCGCCCTAGAGGCCGCGAGTGCCGCGCATCGCCGTCGATGCGATGGGCGGGGACCGCGGTCCCGGGGAGATCGTCGCGGGCGCGCTCGACGCCCGCTCCGACACGCTGACGCCGCTGCTGTTCGGTCCGGTCGGGATCGAGACGCATGGGCTCGAGCTTCAGGAGACCGCCGGCGTGATCGAGATGCACGAGAAGCCGGCCGAGGCCGTGCGCTCGAAGCCGGATAGCTCGCTCGTCGCCGCCGTCCGCGCCGTAGCGGAGGACAGGGCCGACGCTGTCGTCTCCGCCGGGAACACCGGCGCGATGCTCGCCGCCGGCCTGCTCGAGCTGCGGCGGCTCCCCGGCGTGATGCGGCCGGCCATCGCCGTGCCGATCCCGGCGAAGAACGGCCCCTCGGTGCTGATCGACGCCGGCGCGAACGCCGACGCCCGTCCCGAGCACCTCGTCCAGTTCGCCACCATGGGCGCCGTCTTCGCGGAGGAGATCCTCGGGATCGCCAACCCGGTCGTGCGGCTGCTCTCGATCGGCGAGGAGCCGCAGAAGGGGAATCAGCTCACGCTCGAGGCGCACGAGCTGCTCGCCGCCAGCGACCTGAACTTCGCCGGCAACACGGAGGGCCGCGAGCTGATGCTCGGCGCAGCCGACGTGGTGGTCACGGACGGCTTCACCGGCAACGTCGCGCTGAAGCTGCTGGAGGGGACGATCCGGACGCTGCTCGACTCGCTGCGGGAGGAGATCTCGGCCACCGCGACCGGCAAGCTCGGCGGCCTGCTCATCCGCCCGGCGGCCCGGAGGCTCCGCCACCGGCTCGATCCGGACACGTACGGCGGGGCGTATCTGCTCGGCCTGCGGGGCCTCGCCGTGATCGCGCACGGCAACTCCTCGCGCACGGCGATCGCCAATGCGGTCCGCCTCGCGGCCGTCGGAGTCGAGCACGACGTGGTCGGCAGGCTCGCCTCTCGTCTGCCGGCGCGCGAGCCTACCCAGGCCGGAGGCTAACGCGGCCGCAGGCGCGTTGGCCGGAGGCGAGCTCATGCGGGCGGGGATGGCCGCAGGCCACCACCGGCTGCACGGGGGAGCGAAAGGCCGAGATCGCTCTGAGTCGAGTGCGCGCGGACGCGCGGAGCCGGGACCGCGCTCCCGGCGGAGCGCACCACCAGAACCGCCAGGAGCGCCAAAGGAGGGGGCCCGTGGGGGAACCATGGGTTCCTCCGCGTGTATATGATCGGCGCGCTTCAGGCCCCTGAGAAAAATGAGGTGACATGGCAGCGTCGCGCGAGGAAGTGTTCGAGCGGGTCAAGGAAGTTCTGACCGAGCAGCTCGGGATCGACGAGAGCGAGATCACGGAGGAAGCGTCGTTCCAGGAGGATCTCGACGCCGACTCGCTCGACCTCGTCGAGCTGATCATGGAGCTGGAGGACCAGTTCGGGATCAAGATCTCGGACGAGGACGCCCAGAAGATCCAGACCGTCGGGCAGGCCGTCGACTACGTCTCGACGCACCAGTAGCGGCGGCGCCGGTCACGCCGGACTCGGGTCGCTGATCGACGCGCTGCCGCCGGCGAGGGCGGCTACCGCGTTCACCCACTCGTCCTGGGCGGCGGAGCGGACGTCGTCGTACGAGCGGCTCGAGTTCCTCGGGGACAGCGTGCTCGAGCTGTCCATCGCACATGCGATCTACGAGCGGTATCCGGAGTTCTCCGAGGGCCGCCTGGCGAAGATCCGCTCGCACGTCGTCTCCCGTGCGAGCTGTGCCGTCGTCGCCCGCGAGCTGGAGCTTGGCGAGCGGCTGGCGCGCCACGCGGCGGTGGCCGACACGCCGCCGGACGAGCTGGAGCGGCTGACGCGTAACCGCAACGTCCTCGCGGCGCTGCTCGAGGCGGTGCTCGGTGCCCTGTTCCTCGAGCACGGCTTCGCCGCGATCGAGCAGGCCGTCGTGGACGCGTTCGCCGAGCGGATCGAGTACGCGCACACGAGCCACGTCGACCACAAGACCGAGCTGCAGGAGGCGCTCGCGCGGACCGGCCGCCAGGTGTCCTACGCCGTGATCTCGGCGGAGGGGCCGCCGCACGACCGCCACTTCACCTGCGTCGCGGTGGTCGACGGCGAGCAGCTCGGCGTCGGCAGCGGCGGCTCGAAGAAGGCAGCGGAGCAGGAGGCCGCGCGCGAGGCGCTGGCCTTGCTCGCCGCCGAGGCCTCGCCCTCGTGACCGCGGTCGAGGGCCGCGCCCCGTTTCGCGGCCACGAGACGTGGTACCGCGTGGTCGGCGACGGGGAGGACGACGGCAAGCTCCCGGTGCTCTGCCTGCACGGCGGGCCGGGCGCGACGCACTGGTATCTCGAGCCGCTGGAGGGAATCGCCGCGTCGGGCCGGCGGGCCGTCTTCTACGACCAGCTCGGCTGCGGCGCGTCGTCGCAGCCGCACGATCCGTCCCTGTGGACGGTGGAGCTGTTCGTCGACGAGGTAAACGCCGTTCGTGAGGCGCTGGAGCTGGAGCGGTTGCACCTGTTCGGCAACTCGTGGGGCGGCATGCTCGCCATGGAGGTGGCGCTGACCCGGCCGGAGTGGCTGGCGTCGCTCGTGCTCGCGTCGTCGCCGGCGTCGATCCCGCAGTGGGTCGAGGAGACGGGGCGGCTGCGCTCGCTCTTGCCGGAGGACGTCCAGGCCACGCTGTCTCGGCACGAGCAGGACGGCACCACGGACTCGCCCGAGTACGAGGCGGCGTGCGCGGTCTTCTACCGCCGCCACGTCTGCCGGCTCGACCCGTGGCCCGAGTGCGTCACGAAGGCTTTCGCAGAGCTGTCGCACGAGGTGTACGAGACGATGAACGGGCCGAGCGAGTTCCACGTCACCGGCACCCTTCGCCAATGGTCGGTCGTCGACCGGCTCGGCGAGATCGACCTGCCCGCGCTGGTCGTCAGCGGCGAGCACGACGAGGCGACGCCGGCGATCTCGCGCACGGTCCACGACGGCATCCGCGGCTCGGAGCTCGTCATCCTCGACGGCTGCTCCCACATGGCTCACGTGGAGGAGCCGGAGCGCTTCCTCGCTCTGCTGGACGGATTCTTCGCCCGTGTCGAGGCTGTCCGTGAGGGCCGCTAGGGTCCTCTGCACGTGCATCTCCGCGCGATAAAGGTCCGTGGCTTCAAGTCGTTTCCCGACCCGGTGGAGGTTCGCCTCGACCGGGGCGTCGGCGTGATCGTCGGGCCGAACGGCTCGGGCAAGTCGAACGTGGCGGACGCGATCCGCTGGGCGGCCGGGTCGCTCAGCCCGAACGAGCTGCGTGCCGAGAAGCCGGACGACGTGCTCTTCGCGGGGGCCGCCGGCCGCGGGCCGGCCGACTTCTGCGAGGTCGAGCTGTTGTTCGACAACCAGGCCGGCTCAGTCATGAGTGGAGGCCCGTTCGAGTACTCGGAGCTGTCGATCGCGCGGCGCCTGCACCGTGGCGGCGAGGGGCAGTACCTGGTGAACAAGACGCCGGTGCGCCGGATCGATCTCGTCGAGCTGCTCGCCGACCTCGGCCTCGGCCAGGGCATGCACTCGATCATCGGTCAGGGCAAGGTCGAGGCGATCCTCGCGTCGCGGCCGGAGGAACGCCGCGCGCTGATCGAGGAGGCGGCCGGGCTCGGACGGTTCAAGGCGCGTCGGCATCGCGCCGAGCTGAAGCTGGCGCGCGTCGCCGTTCAGGTGGAGCGGGCGCGCGACCTGGAGGACGAAGTGCGCAAGCGCCTGCGCCCGCTCGCCCTGCAGGCGACGGCGGCCGAGCGGGCGGAGAAGCTCCGGCTCGAGATCGCGCGTCTGCGCGCGCGGCTCGCGCAGCTCGACCTCGCGACGCTCGACGAACGGCTCGCCGAGGCGGGCGAGCGGCGCGCCGCGGCCGGGCTGGCGCGGAACGCGGCGGAGGAGCGGCTGAACGCCGTGCTCGCCGAGCGCGGCGGCGCCGAAGAGGAGCTCGCCGACGCAGCCGGCAAGCGCGAGCAGTCGATGCAGGTCCTGTACCGGCTGCGCAGCGGCGGCGAACGGCTCGGCATCCGACGCGAGTCGGCGACGGCGCTGCTCGAGCAGGTGCGGACGGAGCTCGCGGCGGCGGAGTCCGACGCAGGCGAGCCGGGAGTGGAGACGGCGGAGCTCGAGCGTGCGTCGCGCGACGCCGCCGAGGTGGCCCGCGTCGCCGCGGTCGAGCGGGAGACGCGCTTCGAGCGCGCACGCCGCGCGCTGATGCGGCTGCTCGGCGCCGAGCGGGCCGCGCACGCCTCGGCGCAGGCACGGCTCGACGAGATGCTCGTGGAGCGGACGGGAATCGAGGACGAGCTGACCGGCGCGGCCGGCGAGCGCGAGGCTGCGCTGTCCGTCTCGTACGAGCTGCGCAGCCGGTCGGCGCGGCTCGCGGTCCAGCAGGAGTCGGCGGCGCGGCTGCTCGCGCGGCTGCAGACCGAGCTGGCCGAGGCGGAAGCCGACGCAGCGCGCGGCGGCCCGTCCCCGGAGGAGCTGGAGCGGCAGGCGCTGCTCGCGCGTGCGGCCGCCCGCGAGGCCGCGCACGAACGCGACACGCTCGCCGAGCGCGCGCTCACCGCGCACGAACGGCTCGCCACCTTGGAGCGGTCGCTGGCCGAGCGGGAGGGCATCCCGCCCGCCGCGCGCGCGCTCGCGGAGCAGGGCGAGCGGCTCGCGCTCTCGCTCGTCCGCGTCGAGCCCGGGGAGGAAAGGGCGGTCGCCGCCGCGCTCGGCCCGCGCGCATCCGCGCTGGTGGCCGACGACGCGAAGGCGGCGATGGAGCTGCTCGAGCGGGCCGCAGCGGCCGGGCTCGGCTCCCTGCGCGTGCTCGCCGGACGCGACCCACGCGAGCTCGTGGCCGAGCTGCCCGTGGTGGCGAAGGAGGATCTGCTGGCGTCGCCGGTGCCCGCTGTGACGCGCGACGGCTACGGCTACGACCCGCAACGCGGCGAGCTGTGGTTCGCCGGAGAGACGGCCGAGGCCGTCCTGCTCGAGCTCGATTCGCGTCGCCAAGCGCTGGCCGAGGAGGCCCGCACGCTGGCTGAGCAGGCGCAGTTCGCCGAGCGCGAGGCCCAGGCCGCCGACGAGCGCGCCGCCGCCGCGGAGACGGCATTCACCGCTGCGGCGCCGAGGCTCCGGCTGCGCCGCGCCGACGCACCGACGCTCCGCTCGCTCGTCGCCGCCGCGCGACGGCTCGAACAGGCGCTCGACGCGCTCGACCGCGCCGTCGACGTGGTCGAGGCGCCGCTCAGGGCGCGCGGCGAGGCCGGCGCGGAACGCACGGCCGGGATCGGCGCGACGCTGCGCGCGCTGGGCGAGCGCGAGAGCACGCTCCGGCGCGAGTTGGCTGCCGTCGCCGAAGGAGCCGCCGCCGCGGAGCGGGATCTCGTCCGGCTCGGCGGAGCCGCCGTCGCCGACGAGGCGGCCGAAGGCGACGCCGACGCATTGCGCGCCGAGGCTCGGTCGCTCGTCGCCGCCGCCGACGAGGCCGCCGGCGAAGCAGCCGCCGCGGGCGAACGCGCCCGCGCAGCCGAGAACGCGAGGATCGACGCCGCCGTCCGGGCGGGCCGCCGCCGCGCGCGGCCGCACGAGCTCGCGCGCGTGCTCGCCGGCGCGGAGCGGCTCGACGAGACGCTCGCCGCCGCCGTCGCTGCAGCCGTCCGCTTCGAGACACCGCTGCGGGCACGCGTCGACGCGGGAGGCATGCGCACCGGTGAGCTCGGCGAGGAGCTGCGACGGCTCGGCGCCGCGGAGGTCGAGCTGCGCCAGGTGCTGACGGCCGCCTCGGAACGCGCGTCTGCGATCGACGTCGAGGTGGCCCGCATCGACGCGGAAGCCGACGAGGCGCGGCGCCGGCTCGAGCATGCGCAGCGGCTGGGAGCGACGGCGGCGGAGCCGCCGTCGCCCGGCCAGAAGACCTGGTCGCCTTCGGCGCCCGGGGCAGATCAGCCGGCAGAGGGCGACGACCGCGACGAGCTCGCCGAGCGCGTCGAGCGGCTCGAGCGCCGCCGCGAGACGCTCGGCCAGGTCAATCCGCTGGCGAAGGAGGAGCACGACGCCGAGAAGCTGCGGCTGGACGAGCTGACGACGCAGCGGGCCGACCTCGAGCAGAGCCTCGAAGAGCTGCAGAAGCTCAGCGCCGACCTGGCGGAGACGGTCGAGCGGCGGTTCGCCGAGACCTTCGACGCCGTGCAGGGCCACTTCCACGAGGTGGCGGCGACGCTGTTCCCCGGCGGCGAGGGCCGGCTGCAGCTGACCGTGCCCGAGGACGACGAGGAGCTACCCGGAATCGAAGTCGAGCTGCGCCCGGTGGGCAAGAAGGTGCAGCGGCTCTCGCTCCTGTCCGGCGGCGAGAAGGCGCTCGGCGCGATCTCGTTCCTGTTCGCCCTCTTCCTCGCGCGGCCGTGTCCGTTCTACCTCCTCGACGAGGTCGAGGCCGCGCTCGACGACACGAACATCGGCCGCTTCGTCGAGCTCCTGCGCGGCTACGCCGACCGGGCGCAGTTCGTCGTGATCACCCACCAGAAGCGGACGATGGAGGCCGCCGACGTCCTCTACGGCGTGACCATGGGCGGCGACGGCATCTCGCAGATCGTCTCCCGCCGCCTGCCGCGCGAAGAAGCCGAAGCCGTCTCCGCGGCCTGATCGACTAGGCTCGCGTCGATGGCAAGCTTCGTGCTCGTCCACGGCGCCTGGCACGGCGGCTGGTGCTGGGACAAGGTGACGCCGCTGCTCGAGGCGGCGGGCCACAGCGTCGACGCGGTCGACCTCCCCGGGCACGGCGCCAATCCCGCACCCGCGGCGGAGATGACGCTCGATGCGTTCGCGCGTCACGTGGCCGACCGCATCGAGGCCGCCGGCGAGCCGGTCGTCCTCGTCGGCCACAGCATGGGCGGCATGTCCGTCACCGCGGCCGCGGAGCTCGTCCCGGACCGCGTGGCCGCGCTCGTGTACGTGACCGCGTTCCTGCCGAACGACGGCCAGCCGCTGATGCAGCTCGCCGGCGACGATCCGGAGGCGCTCGTCCAGCCGAACATGGTCGTGGACGAGGCGGCGGGTCTCGCCACGGTGAACGAGTCCGCGCTGCGCGACGCCTTCTACGGAGAGTGCAGCGCCGAGGACGCCGCGTGGGCCTCGTCGCAGCTCGTGCCGGAGAGCCTCGCCGCCATGGCCGCACCCGTCCACCTGACGGAAGCGGGCGCCGACTCGGTCCGGCGGGTCTACGTCGAGTGCGTGAGCGATCGCGCGATCACGATCGGAAAGCAGCGGCAGATGGTCGCCGCGCGGCCGTGCGAGCAGGTGCTGTCGATCGACACGGATCACTCGCCGTTCCTCTCCGCGCCGCAGGAGCTCGCCCAGCACCTGCTCGCCGTCGCGGGCTGACGTGGCGCGGAGCTGGGCCGAGCTGCTCGGGGAGGCGAACGCCGCCCCCGAGCCGGAGGACGAGCGGGCGGGGCTGTTCTCGCGGCTGCGCGACTCGCTGTCGAAGTCGCGGCGCGCGCTCACCGGCGAGCTTGCGTCCGCGGCGTTCGACCCGGGCAACGACGCGGACTGGGAGCGGCTCGAGGAGGCGCTGATCATGGGAGACGTCGGCGTGCGCGCGACGGCGGAGCTCGTGCGGCGGCTCGAGGCGCGCGGCGACCTGGGCGACCTGAACGACGCGCTCGCCGAGGAGATCGCGCAGCTGTTCGGCGAGCCGCCGACGCTCGACCTCTCGCACGGGCCGACGGTGATCCTCGTCGTCGGCGTCAACGGCACGGGTAAGACGACGACGATCGGCAAGCTCGCCGCGAAGCTCGCAGAGCACGGCCACTCGGTCGTCGTCGCCGCGGCCGACACCTTCCGAGCTGCCGCGGAGGAGCAGCTCGAGATCTGGGCGGAGCGCGCCGGCGCCGACTTCGTCGGCTCGTCGCGCGGCGGCGATCCCGCCGCGGTGGCCTACGACGCGATCGAGGCGGCGCAGGCGCGCAGCCGCGACGTCGTGCTCGTCGACACGGCGGGACGGCTGCACACGCAGACGAATCTGATGGAGGAGCTGGCGAAGGTCCGTCGCGTGATCGCCGGCCGCCTCGACGGCGCGCCGCACGAGACGCTGCTGGTGATCGACGCGACCACCGGCCAGAACGGGCTGGAGCAGGCTCGGCTGTTCGCCGAGACCGCCGGCGTCACCGGCGTCGCGCTGACGAAGCTCGACGGCAGCGCCAAGGGCGGCGTCGCCATCCCGATCGCCTATGAGCTCGGCCTGCCGGTGAAGCTGATCGGCGTCGGCGAGAGCATCGACGACCTGCGTCCGTTCGATCCGCGCGACTTCGCACGCGCGCTCGTCGACGGCTAGCTCGTCCCGTCGTCGTCGTCCTTCTCGATCGACACGACGTACGACTGGATCCGCCCGGGGTTGGTGACCTTCATCACGGCCCGGAACTCGATGCGCACGTTGTGCTCACCCGGCTCGAAGCCGGACTTGCTCGCCCGGGAGAGCGCGTCCTCCAGCGCGCGGTCGAATGCCTGCGAATGCTTGGTCGGCGCGGCGTCCGCGTCGGCATGTCCGTGAACTCTGACCCTGTCCATCGCTTCTCCTTGGGACGTTGACCCTCGAAGAACCATAAACCGCTGCCGCGGGCTTTCCTACGACGCGCGCTGCGCCGTGCCGCCGACGGCCTGTTCGGCGGCGACGACGTTGCCCTTGCGGCCGAACACGTCCGCCGCATCGCGGAGTACGGCGTCGGCCTCGTCGTGCTGTTCGGCTCTGCGCAGCACGTGGGCGACGCTGACCAGCGAGTCACCCCACAGATTGAGCGCATCCGTCGCGGCGGCGAGCTCGGCCGCGGCGCGGGCGGTCGCCAGCGCCTCGTTGATCTGCCGCGGCCGAAGCCTCGCCTGGACCTTCGCGCGGACTCCGGATGCGATCACCTGCGCCGCGTCGTCGCCGGCTGCGCTCTGCGCCAGCGCGAGCTCCGCGAAGCGGTCAGCCTCGTCGTGGGAGCCCAGCTGGTAGAGCGCCTCGGCGAGGAGTGACGCCTGATACTCCTGCGAGCCGGCCTCCGTCAGGAGGTCGAACCCCTGACGAAGGTGTCGCTCCGCCGCGGCGGGATCGGCGGCGAGCAGCTCCATGGGACCGGCGATCTGCGTCCAGCCGGCGACGGCCATCGTCTGGCCGAGCTCTCCGTACACCGACTTCGCGCGCTCGGCGTGGGCGCGCGCCTCGTCGAACCGGCCGAGCATCGCGAGCAGACCTGCGAGCGAGATGGAGATGTTCGCCTCGACCACTTGGCTCTCTCGCTCGTCCTCCAACATGGCCTCGCACCGGGCCACCGCCTCTTCCGCGGGTGTGGGGCCGTACAGGAGGCTCGTGCAGAGCACGTCGATGATCCGCGCCTCCTCCTGCGCTTCACCCGCCCGCTCCGCGTGGCCGAGGGCGAGCAGGGCGGCATCCTCGGCCGCGCCGTAGCGCAGGCGCAGCTGATGCGCGTAGGCGATCCGGCGCCACGCGCGCGCGAGGCCGGCGTCGTCGCCGAGCGCCTCGAACACCGGAACCGCATCGCCGGCGACGACGAGCAGCTCGTCGGCTTCCGCATCGCCGCCGAAGATGGTGCGTCGCGCGGCACGCTCGACGAGGCCGTACCACTGCTGCCGAGAGTCTCCCATTGCGACCGCTGTCGCGATCAGGTCGTCGAGCAGGGATTCGGCTCCCGCGACCTCGCCGGTCCACCAGAGCGCCATGCTCAGCTCGCGCTGGAGCTCCAGGCGGGCCGGATCGGACGAGTCGGCGAGCCGCAGCGCGCGTTCGAGCAGGTTCACGGCGGCGGGCATGTCCTCGAGCGCGAACGCGCGCCGTCCGGCCGCGCCGAGCAGCGTGCCTGCGCGCGCGCCGATCGCGCGCGTGGCATCGTCGAGAGTGCCCAGCTCGTCGCGGTACCGGTACGCCTGCTCGAGGTGGTAGCCGACCAGCTCTCCCGCGACTCCCTGGCTGTCGAGCAGCTTGGCGGCCTGCTCGTGCAGGCTCGCGCGCACCGCTTTCGGCACTCCCGAATACGCCGCGTCGCGAATCAACGCGTGGCGAAAGCGGAAGCCGTCGTCGCCGGGCACCGGCGTTCGCCCCGGCTCGATCAGGTCCCGGCGGGTGAGCGACAGGAGCACCGTTCCCACTGCATTCCGCTCCTCCGGCGGGGATAGCTCGGCCACGCCGCCGCGTCCGAACTCCTTGCCCAGCACCGACGCGCGCTCGAGGATGCTCCGATCGAGCGGGGCGAGCCGGTCGAGGCGGGCGGCCAGCAGCGCGTTGATCGTCGGCGGCATCGCCGTCTCGCCGGGATTCTCGGCCAGCATCGCCACCATCTGTTCGACGAAGAGCGGATTGCCCTCGGCGGCGTCGCGGATACGCGCCCGCGCGGCGGCCTCGAGTGGGACGTCGAGCAGGTCGAGCAGCTCGTCGGACTCGTCGCCGCTGAGCGGCTCCAGCGTCAGCGACGCGCCGCGCACGCCGAGCCAGTCGGGGCGCTCGTCCAGCAGCTCCGGACGCGCCAGGCAGAGCACCAGGATCGGCGCGTCGCGGCACCAGCCGACGACGTATTCGATGAGGTCGAGCAGCGTCGGCTCCGCCCAGTGGATGTCCTCGAACCGGAGCAGGAGCGGCCGGTCCCGCGCGAGCGCCTCGAGCACGCGCCGCACCGCCCAGAACGTTTCTTCCGGCGACGACGGCGCCGCCGAGCCGGTGAGCACGGACATGCGCTCGAGGATCAGCTCGCGGTCGGGCTCGTCCCGCACCGCCTCCGCGACGGCGTCGGCGCCGCCGGCGGAGCGGAGGAGATCGAGCAGCGGCCAGAACGTGATCCCGTCGCCGTAGGGGAGACAGCGCGTCGTGAGCACCGTCACGCGCGGCTCGACCTCTTCCATCAGCTCGGAAGCGAGCCGCGACTTTCCCAGCCCTGCCGTGCCGAGCACGGTGACGAGGCGGCACGAGCGCTCGCGCTCGGCCGCGGCGAGCTCGGTCAGGAGCACGGCCAGTTCGGCGAGGCGGTCGACGATCTGGGTGTCGGTGCGCCGGGCGAACGGCGCGGCGCCGGCGATCGTCTCCAGCACGCGCCAGGCCTGCACCGGCTTGCGCTTCCCCTTCGCCGCGACCGGCTCGGCCGGCTCGAGCACCGCCGCGTTCTCGACCAGTTGCCGCGTCGCGTCGCCGATGAGGATCTCGTCCGGCCCGGCGGCCTCTTCGAGCCGCTTCGCCGTGTTGACCGCGTCGCCGGTGACGAGCGTGGTGGCGTGGTTGCCGGTGACCACCTCGCCGCTGTTGACGCCGATCCGGATCCGGAGCTGCGGCCTCTGCTCGGCGGCGAGCTCCTCGTTCAGCGCGGTCTGTCGCCCGCGCATCTCGACGGCGGCCCGGACCGCCCGCAGCGCGTCGTCCTCGTGCACCTGCGGGACGCCGAACACGGCCATGACCGCGTCGCCGATGAACTTCTCCACCGTGCCGCCGTGCCGCTCGAGTGGCTCGCGCATGGCGCCGTACCAGCGCGCCATCAGCCCGCGCAGGGACTCCGGATCGAGGCGCTCGCCCAGCTCGGTCGAGTCGGCGAGGTCGCAGAACAGCACCGTGACCGTCTTCCGGGACTCGGCCATCGGCGCGGGCGGCTCCGCGGGTGAGGACGGGGCGGCCGGCTGCACCGGCTTCGGAGCGGCGGCGAGGTCGAGCGCGGGATCCTGCGTGAGGATCTGCTGGTGCAGCTCGCGCAGGCCCGGGCCGGGCTCGATGCCGAGGCCGTCGACGAGGGCCGCGCGCGCCGCCTGGTACGCCTCGAGCGCCTCGGCCTGCCGGCCCGACCGGTACAGCGCCACCATCAGCTGGGCGCGGAGGTGCTCACGGAGCGGATGCACGCGCACGAGGGCCTCCAGCTCGCCGATCAGCTCGGTATGGCGGCCGTAGGCGAGGTCGAGCTCGATCCGCTGCTCCACGCAGGCGAGGCGAAGCTCCTCGAGGCGGGCGATCTCGGGCTCGGCGAAGCGCTGGTCGGCGAAGTCCGCCAGCGGATCTCCGCGCCACAGCTCGAGCGCTTCTCCCGGCTTCCCGCTGTCGCGCAGGAGCTCGAAGCGGCTGAGATCGAGCTCGTCCGGCTCGAGCCGCAGCAGGTAACCGCGCGGCTTCGTCTCCAGACGCTCGCGGCCGAGCACCTTCCGCAGCTGCGAGACGTAGACCTGCAGCGCCTTTCTCGCCGTCTCCGGCGGCTCCTCGTCCCAGAGCGCCTCGATCAGCCGCTCGTGCGCAACCACCCGGTTCGCGTGCACCGCGAGCATGGCGAGCGCGGCACGCTGCTTGGCGCCGCCGAGGTCGAGCGCCCGCCCGTCGTCGAGCACTTCGAGCGGGCCGAGGATGCGGAAATCCATCGACTGAGCCTCGCGGTGACGCTAGCACCGGCCTCTGGGGCCCTCAAGGAACGGGCTTGACCCTGCCGTTTACCGGGCGGTTTACCGGGCCGTTACCGGGGCTTAGGCGCCCCCTGGTCTAGTCGCGGCAGAGATCGCATGCGGCGATCGCCAGAGGAGGAGGAAGTCATGTTCGGCAAGCAGCTCAGGCTCAAGCGGTTCTTCGGCGGGATCGTGGTCACGGCCGCTGTCGGCCTCGTCGTGGTGCCGGCCGCGCTCTCGAGCACGAGTGCGCGGGGCGGCTCCGCCGCGGCGCAGCAGGTGCAGGCCAACCGGTTCACGAGCGACACGATCGCCCCTGTGAGCGGTTACAACGCCAACGCCTACGTCCAGGGCGGCTCAACCCTCGCCGTCGCGCAGGCGACGCAGCACCTCGGGTACGGCAGGACGGCAGCACCGGTCGCCACCGGCAGCTCGACCGGCGGAAGCGGCCCCAACTGGAAGGACATCGGCATCGGCGCCGGCTTCGTCGCCGCGCTGCTGTTGCTCCTCCTGGCCAGCACGCAGATGCGCAACGGCAGGCGGGGCGGCGTCACCACCGCCTAGTCGCTGCATCCTCTTGACGCAGTGCCAGCTTGACCCAGGGGGAGGGGGCGGCGCCGCCCACCGACGGCGCCGCCCTGGGTCAAGGCCTACGCCCACCGGCTCCCGGCCCGGTGGGCGTTCGCGTGCCCGCAACTACACTGATGAGCCGTGTTCGACACGCTTTCCGACAAGCTCCAGAGCGCTCTCGGCGACCTCCGCAGCCGCGGAACACTCGACGAGGAGACGATCTCGCGCGCCATGCGCGAGGTTCGCCTCGCGCTGCTCGAGGCCGACGTCAACTTCGACGTCGTGCGGCAGTTCGTCGCGCACGTCCGCGACCGCGCGCTCGGGCAGGACGTCCAGAAGAGCCTGACGCCGGGGCAGCAGGTGGTGAAGATCGTGCACGAGGAGCTGACGGAGCTGATGGGCTCCGGTTCCTCGAAGCTCGCCTTCTCGCCGCGGCCGCCCACGACGATCCTGCTCGCCGGGCTGCAGGGCTCGGGCAAGACGACCGCTGCGGGGAAGCTTGCGCTGCTGCTGAAGAACGACGGCCGCAAGCCCGCGCTCGTCGCCGCCGACCTCCAGCGCCCCGCCGCGATCGAGCAGCTGATCCAGCTCGGCGCGCAGGTCGACGTGCCCGTCTACGCGGACGAGCGCTCCGACCCGGTCAAGGCGGTGCACGACGGGATCGAGCGGGCGAAGGCGGACGGCCGTGACGTGGTCATCCTGGACACGGCCGGCCGCCTGCAGATCGACGAAGCGTTGATGGAGGAGCTCGCCGCCGTCCGGCGTGAGGCGAAGCCGACGAACGTGCTCCTCGTGCTGGACGCGATGACCGGCCAGGAGGCCGTGAACGTCGCGAAGGCGTTCCAGGAGCGGGTCGACTTCGACGGCGTGCTGATGACGAAGCTCGACGGCGACGCGCGCGGCGGCGCGGCCCTGTCCGTCAAGGCGGTGACCGGCAAGCCGATCAAGCTCGCGTCCGTCGGCGAGAAGCTCGACGCGCTCGAGTGGTTCCATCCCGACCGGATGGCGTCGCGCATCCTCGGCATGGGCGACGTGCTCACGCTGATCGAGCGCGCCGAGGCGGCGGTGGCCGACGACGAGAAGGAGGAGCTCGAGCGCCGCATGATGGCGGGCGAGTTCACCTTCGACGACTTTCTCAAGAGCTACAAGATGATCCGCCGCATGGGTCCGCTCCAGGGCGTGATGAAGATGATCCCCGGCATGGGCAAGCAGCTGGAGGGGCTCGACCAGGTGAACGAGAAGGATCTCGGCCGCATCGAGGCGGTCATCCTCTCGATGACGCCGCACGAGCGGCGCGTCCCGCACGTGATCGACGGTTCGCGGCGGAAGCGCATCGCCGCCGGCTCGGGCACTTCCGTCCAGCAGGTGAACCAGCTGATCGAGGCGCGCCGCCAGATGGCGAAGATGATGAAGTCGATGGGATCGGGCAAGATGCCCTCGCTCCCGGGAATGCAGGCACCATCTGTCGGCCCGAGCGGCAAGCCGCGCCCGAGCGCCACACGCAAGTCGTCCAGTAAACGCAAGAAGCGAACGAAGAGGTAATGACATGGCAGTGAAGTTGAGGCTGACGCGGGTCGGCTCGAAGAAGAACCCGATCTACCGCGTCGTCGCCGCCGACTCGCGCTCACCGCGCGACGGCAAGTTCATCGAGATCGTCGGGCGGTACAACCCCCAGCAGGAGCCGTCGCTGATCGAGCTCGACGAGGAGAAGGTGCGGGCCTGGCTCGCAAAAGGCGCGCTGCCGACCGAGTCGGTGGCGAAGCTGTTGAAGACGCAGGGCATTTCGTAACTCATGCGTGAGCTGCTCGAGGAGCTCGCCCGCAGGCTCGTCGACGAGCCGGATGCGGTGCGTGTCGAGCAGGCCGCCGGCGACGACGGGTCGATCGTGTTCAGGCTGCACGTCGCCGAGGGCGACGTCGGCAAGGTGATCGGCCGCCAGGGCCGGATCGCCCGTGCGCTGCGGACGCTCGTGCGCGCCGGCGGCGTCGAGGCGGGGCGCCGGCTCCAGCTCGAGATCGTCGGCTAGGCCTCCATGCAGGTCGCGGCGCTGTACGACGTCCACGGCAACCTGCCCGCGCTCGAGGCGGTGCTCGCGGAGATTCCCGACGACGCGGCGATCGTCATCGGCGGTGACGTCGCGGCCGGGCCGTTCCCCGCCGAGACCGTCGAGCGCCTGCGCCGGCTCGGCGACCGAGTCAACTGGCTCCGCGGGAACGCCGACCGGGCGATCACTCCCGGCGAGGACGGCTTCGCGCCGCCGGAGCTGATGGAGTGGATCCGGGGGCGCATGACGGAGGAGCAGATCGCGTTCCTCCACGGGCTCCCGCCCACGCTGACGCTCGAGGTCGAGGGGCTGGGACGCGTCCTCTTCTGCCATGCGGTGCCCGGGAACGACATGGACGTCTTCACCGAGGCGACGCCGGAGGAGCGGGTGGCGCCGAGCTTCGAGGGCGTCGACGCGGATCTCGTCGTGGTCGGGCACACGCACATGCAGTTCGACCGCACCATCGCCGGTGTGCGCGTCGTCAACGCCGGCAGCGTCGGCATGGCCTACGAGGACGAGCCGGGCGCGTACTGGGCGCTGCTCGGTCCGGACGTGCAGCATCGAAGGACAGAGTTCGTCCCGCTGCCGAACGACTGGCCGGACACGAGGCCGACGCCGACCCGGGCCGAGGTTCTCGCCTTCTACGAGACCCTTGCCGTCGGCTCCTGACCTCGTGCCGATCGGCCGCGTGGGCAAGCCGCACGGGCTCGACGGCTCCTTCTTCGTCGAGGGCCCGAGCGAGCGCGAGGAGGCGTTCGCGAAGGGCGGGACCCTGTACGTCGACGGCGAGGCAGCGAAGATCGTCGGCGCGCGACGAGGCGCCGGCGGCCGCCCGGTGATCCGGCTCGACCGCCGGGTCGACCGCGGCGCGACGCTGGCCGTCCCGCGCACGGATCTGCCGGAGCTCGAGGAGGACGCGTACTACGTCTTCCAGCTCGTCGGCCTCGTCGTCGAGGAGGAGGGCGGCCGGGTCCTCGGGCGCGTCCGCGACGTGGTCGACTACCCTGCGAACGACGTGCTCGAGCTGGACTCGGGCCTGTTCCTGCCGCTCGTCGAAGCCTGCGTGCGGAAGGTCGATCTCGCTGGCGGGCGAATCACTGTCTCTACCGGCTTCGCCGAACCCGAATAACCTCATCCGCCTGTGCGCATCGACGTCTTCAGCCTCGTTCCTCACGCCTTCGCGTGGCTCACCGAGCAGCAGCCGATCGCGGGCGTGCTCGGCGGCGAGCTCGAGCTGCGGCTGTTCAATTACCGCGACACGACGCCGCTCCGCGCCGGCCAGGTGGACGACACGCCGTACGGCGGCGGCGCCGGGATGGTGCTGCGCGTCGACGTCGTCGCCGCCGCGCTCGACGCCGCGTACGGCGGCGTCCCGGACCACCGCGTCGTCGCGCTGACGCCGCAGGGGCGCCCGCTGACGCAGGAGATCGTCGAGTCGCTGGCGGAGGAGGAGGCGCTGACGCTGCTGTCCGCGCGGTTCGAGGGGTTCGACCACCGCATCGTCCAGCACCTGTGCGGCGACGCGATCTCGATCGGCCCGTACGTGCTCTCCAACGGCGACCTGCCGGCGATGGTGCTGCTCGACGCGGTCGCGCGGCGGCTCCCCGGCGCGCTTGCCGAAGGCTCCGGCGAGCTGGAGAGCTTCTCCGAGGAGCTGGGCGGCGGGCTCGAGTACCCGCACTACACCCGCCCCGCGGACTTTCGCGGCTGGACCGTCCCCGACGTGCTGCTCTCCGGTGACCACGGCCGGATCGAGACGTGGCGCAAGGAGCATGTCACCCACTGATGCGCGATCCGCTCGGCCGCCTGTTCCCGAACCTCCCGCACTCCGCCCGGGTGGTGCTCGACTGGGTGATCACCATCGCCGGGGCGATCCTGATCGTGCTCGCGATCAAGCAGTGGGTGGTCAACCCGTACCGGATCCCGTCGTCGTCGATGGAGCCGACGCTGCACTGCGCGCGGCCCGCGCCCGGGTGCGAGGCCCGCTTCAGCGACCGCGTCCTCGCCAACCGCTTCATCTACCGCTTCGAGAGCCCGAAGCGCGGCCAGATCATCGTGTTCAACACCCCGCCGCTGGCCAAGGTCCGCTGCGGCGCCGGCGGCACGTTCGTGAAGCGGCTGATCGGGCTCCCGGGGGACACGGTCAGCGAGAAGAACGGCTTCGTCTACATCAACGGGAAGCTGCTGAAGGAGCCGTACATCCAGGCGTCGCGCCGGGACGACGACGCGCCGCGCACCTGGCACGTGCCCAAGGGCTACTACTTCTTCATGGGCGACAACCGCTCCCAATCGTGCGACTCCCGGGTCTGGGGCTCGGTGCCGCGGAAGAACCTGATCGGCGAGGTCTTCTTCGTCTACTGGCCCCCGAATCGGATCGGTTTTCGCTAACCTAGCCGTCCGGCTTTTCGGCCACCCCTTTGCCATGAGCAACATCATCGACTCGATCGAACGCGCCCAGATGCGCCGTGTGCCGCGCTTCAAGGCCGGCGACACCGTCCGCGTCCACTTCCAGGTGATCGAGGGCCAGCGCCGCCGCGTCCAGGTCTACGAGGGCATCGTGATCAAGCGGCAGGGCTCCGGCGTCCGCGAGACCTTCACCGTGCGCAAGCAGTCGTTCGGCGTCGGGGTGGAGCGGACGTTCCCGATCCACTCGCCGAAGATCGAGAAGATCGAGGTCGGCGCGATCGGCGACGTGAACCGCGCGAAGCTGTACTACCTGCGGGGCCGCGTCGGCAAGAAGGCGCGCGTCCGCGAGGTGCGGTACGGGTCGGTGCGGCCGGAGTCGGTGGAGCCGGAGCTGCTCGACGCGCCTGTCGACGAGGAGTCCGTTGTCGAGGACGAAGCCGTCGAGGTCGAGGCTGTTGCGGTCGAGCCGGAAGCGGTCGAGGAGACCGCCGACGTCGCGGCCGACGCCGAGCCCGACGGCGATGCTGAAGTGGTCGAGCCTGCCGAGGCCGAAGAGGCCGAAGCGGTTCCCGCCGAGTAGTCGCAGCTTCCTCGCACCTTCGTCGCAGTTTCGTCGCGGGCGCGGGCGCCCGCTGAGGCGCGCGGTATCCTCGGCGCGGATGAAGCGAACGGGCCAGCGTCTGCTGCGATTCGACCGGAACCTCGGCGCGCGCTTCGTCGCGGGAGCCGACGAGGCGGGGCGCGGCTCCCTTGCCGGGCCGCTCGTCGTCGCCGGCGTCCTGCTCGACTACGGTTCGCTGAAAGAGCACAAGGTGCGTCCGCTCGCGTACCTGAACGACTCGAAGCAGTGCTCCGAGGAGCGGCGCGAGGAGCTGTTCCACGCGGTGCTCGGCTGCGCCGAGAAGGTCGCGGTGCGGGTGATCCCGCCGGGCGACATCGACCGCAACGGGCTGCACAAGTCGAACCTCGCCGGCCTGCGCGCGATGCTGCACGCGCTGACGCCGCCGGCGGAGGCGTGTCTCGTCGACGGCTTCCGGCTCGGACCGCTCGCGCCGGTGCACACGGCGGTGGTGGACGGCGACGAGAAGAGCGCCGCGATCGCGGCCGCGTCGATCATCGCCAAGGTGACGCGAGACCGGCTCATGCGCCGTCTCGATTCGCTCTATCCCGCATACGGATTCGCGCGGCACGTCGGCTACATCACGCCCGGGCACTCGGCCGTTGTGCGCGAGCGCGGACCGTCCGCCGTGCACCGGCTCAGCTTCCAGGCGCTCTGCTACGGCGCGGAGGAAACGGCTGCGTAAGGTGCCCCGCCTAGCAACACATGTCGGCTTCTGGTCCGCGATCACGCGGCGCGCTGCGGCGTCCTCGGTCGCGCCCGTAGCTTCGGCTACGAGCGCTCCCTGCGTCCTTGCATCGCTTGGTGCTCGCGACCCAGAAGCTGGACGGCATTACTAGACGGGGCACCGGCGGCGCCGCCGAGCGCCGCGCGGTGTGGTGGTACCGGCTCCGCGGCTGGCGGATTCTGGGCGCGAACGTCTGGGCGGGCGGCAACGAGCTCGACCTGATCGCCCGCCGCGGGCGCGAGCTCCGGTTCGTCGAGGTGAAGGAGAAGAGCGGCGGCGGCTTCGGCGATCCGCTCGACATGGTCTCGGCGGAGAAGCAGCGGCGCGTGCGCCGGGCGGCCGAGTCGTGGCTCGCGGCACGACCCGAGCTGGACGGGCTGCTCGTCGGCTTCGACGTGGTCGCGGTCCGGGGCGGCCGTCTCGAGCGCGTGGCCGACGCGTTCTAGCCGGGTGCCGCTGCGAGGGACTCGGCCGCGGCCTCGAGCATCTCGGCGAGCTGCTCCAGCTCGCGCACGGACCCGGCGTCCAGCTCGTCGGCGCCGCCGATCCGGACCGTGGTCGCCTCGATCTCGGCGAGCAGCGCGTCGAGCGCGGCCACCGGGTCGACGTCGCCCGAGATCGTCGGCGGCAGCGGCGCCGCCTCCGCGAGCACGCGCACGGCCTGTGGCGCGGGGCGTGCGCCGGCGACGCGCGAGGGCGACCGCGAGGATCACGGCGACGACGAGCAGGATGGCGAGCGCGACGAGCACAGCCCGGCCACTCTAGGATCCGGACCTGACGGAGTGAGCCTCCGGTGTCTGACACCGTGAGGCGCTTTGGTGTCTGACACTTTTCGCCCGTTTGGTGTCAGACACTTCTTCACGACTTCGTGTCAGACACCGGGTGGACCAGGACCTCGCCGCTCGCCGTCGAACTCCGTCCCTCGTGGCCGTCACGCAGGACGAGCTGTACGCGACGCTTGACCTCGAGCTGTCGTGGTCGGAGCGCGCGCTCCCCGAGCACGTGCGGACGAGGCACGTGCACCGGCTGCACCCGTACCACGGGAAGTTCATCCCGCAGCTCGTCGAGGTTCTGCTCGACCGCTACTTCGAGCCGGGCGGACACGTGCTCGATCCGTTCGCCGGCTCCGGGACGACGCTCGTGCAGGCGCTCGAGTCCGGACTCGACGCGACCGGATCGGAGCTGGCCGCATTCAACTGCCTGCTCATCCGCGTCAAGACGGCGCGCTACGACGTCGACGCGCTGAGCGCCGAGCTGCGCGACGTCTGCACGCGCATCGACGCACTCGACGTCGGCAAGGTGCGCGTTCCGCGCGAGCCGTATCTCCGCGCCTGGTACGCGCCGCAGGCTGCGGCGGAGCTGTTCGCGTTCCGCGACCTGATCGCCGGCTACGAGCACTCCGACGTCCTGCGCGTGATCCTCTCGCGCGCCGCCCGCTCGGCGCGCCGCGCGGCACACTTCGATCTCGAGGCGCCGCGCGAGCCGCAGACCGGCGAGTACTGGTGCTACAAGCATCGCCGCATGTGCCGCCCGGTCGAGTCGGCCGTCGGCTTCCTCCGACGCTACACACTGGACACGCTGACGCGGATCGAGACGTTCGCGGCCGTGCGCGACGACGAACGCGAGGCGCACGTGCTCCACGCCGACTCGCGGAGCGTTGCCTACGAGGACGAGTACGACGGCGTGCTCACGTCACCGCCGTATCCGGGGCTGATCGACTACCACGAGCAGCACCGCTACGCGTATGAGCTGCTCGCACTCGACGACCGGCGCGAGCTCGAGCTCGGCGCGGCAGAGGAGGGAACGTCACGCGCGGCGATCGAGTCGTACCGCGCCGGAATCGCGGCCGCGCTCGCGAACGCCGCGTCGGCGCTCCGGCCCGGTGCGCCGGTGCTCGTCGTCGTCAACGACCGCCGCGATCTCTATCCGGAGATCCTCGACCGCGCCGGTCTCCGCCTCGAGGCGCGGCTGCGCCGGCACGTGAACCGCCGCACCGGCCGCCGCGCCGGCGAGTACTTCGAGGACGTGCTCGTCGCCCGATCCGCGGACGAGTAGCTACACCGTCATGTGAGCGAGGACCTCCATGAGGTCCACGCTCGCGCGGCTTCCGACTCCGACGTCGCCGGGGCTCATCGAGTTGAGCATCGCGTCGCCGGCCTTCATGTCCTCTTCGGTGGCGAAGAAGGTGACGAAGATGGACTTGCCGGAAGCCTCGTCGCCGAAGAAGTATGCCTCGGTCGCCTTCAGCCCCTCCGGCGGGCCGCCCTGCTCCATCCCCGCAACGGCTCCCTTGATGTCGGTCGCACCCTCGAACGTCGCAATGCGCGCGTACATGGCCTGCCTCCCGTCGTTGACGCGGCGAGCCTATGCGACCCGGCCGTGCTTGTCGACACGGCCGCGACGGGCGTAGGCTCGCGCGCACACACACGATCGGCGTCGGCGGCAGCCGGTCACAAATCGCTAGGGGGAGAAGAGATGGGCAGACGCTTGAGTCGTGTCGCTGCGCGCCGAGTCGTACGCGTGGCTGTGCTGTCGGTGGTGTTGCTGTCGTTGGCCGGAGGGATCGCGTACGCGACGATCCCGAACGGCAATCACGTCTACACGGCCTGCGTGTTGAGGGCGACCGGAACGGTCAGGCTGATCGACACGTCGCTGTCGAGCCATGACCTCCGCAGCCACTGCTCGCCGTTCGAGGACGAGATCTCCTGGAACCAGCAGGGCGTCGCGGGCAATCCGGGTCCGGCCGGTCCCGCCGGGCCTGCCGGCACCCCGGGGGCAGCCGGCCCCGCAGGTCCCGCCGGCCCTGTCGGTCCGGCCGGTCCTGCCGGTGCGGTCGGCCCCGCAGGTCCTGCGGGCCCCGCAGGCTCGAAGGGCGACACCGGCGCGGAAGGGCCGCAAGGTCCGCAGGGCGCAACGGGCGTGCAGGGGCCGAAGGGCGACACCGGACCGATGGGACCGTCCGGGCTCGCCGTCGGGCAGAAGCTCATCGCCGGCGGCACCTACGGCGTCACCGCCGATCCGCAGAACGAGCAGGCCGGCGACACCGTCCCGACCTACGTGAGCACGGGCGGCTTCACGATTACGTGGAACTCGCCGGGGAACTACACGATCACCATGCCGCAGGGCACCTGGGCGTGCTATCCGATCGTCTCGTTCCAGGCGTACTTCCGCTCGGTCACGCCGACGATCCAGTACGGCGCGGGAGACGGGACCGTCTTCACCGTCGACTTCGGCGGGCAGGACACGACGTTCAACTTCAGCTTCATCCAGCCCTGCTAGCAGCGGTCGGCGGTCCGGCGGCGTGCGCTTGCACCCGCCGGGCCGCCGACCCGTACGACATCATCTGGCCGGTGACGGCGCCGAACCCCGACCGCAAGGCCGCCGCGGCGCTCGGCTCCGCGCTGCGCAAGCTCGGCTACGACGAGGACACGCTCGACGGCCTGCTCGACGAGGACGCGTTCTCCGGGAAGACGGAGGACGTGATCGTGGCGTCGCGGGGACTCCCGGAGTCGAAGCTCGCCACTGCGATCCGGCTTCTGTTCCTCCAGCTGCCGGTGCCGGAGGCAGAGGCGGTCGACGCACTCGGCCGCCGGGCCGTGGACGCGCTCGCCGCGACGGGGCTCGCCGAGCTCGGCGGCGACGTCGTGCCGACGTCGCGGGTCGTCCCGGTCAGCGGCGTCCTGCTCGCCTCGGACGGCTTCTCGCGCGACGCCGACGATCCGCCCGACTACGTCGCGAGCTACACGCCGACCGCGCGCACGTGCGACGTGCTGACCGTGCGGAAGCGCGGCCGGCGCGCGCTCGACGTCGGGACCGGCAGCGGCATCCACGCGCTGCTCGCCGCGGGCGACCACCGTGAGGTCGTCGCGGTCGACGTCAACCCGCGCGCGCTCGCGTACACGGCGTTGAACGCAGCGCTGAACGACTTCGACAACATCGAGTGCCGCGCCGGCAGCTTCTTCGTCCCCGTCGAAGGGGAGACCTTCGACCTGATCACGTGCAACGCGCCGTACGTCGTCTCGCCGGAGCAGCGCTGGACGTATCGCGACAGCGGCTTCCTCGGCGACGACCTCACCGCATATCTCGTGGCCGCGGCCGCCGCGCGGCTCGCGCACGGCGGCTACGCGACGCTGCTCGGCAGCTGGCTCGTGACCAGCGGCGACGACCCCGAGGAGCGGCCGGTCGCGTGGGTGGAGAAGTCCGGCTGCGACGGCTGGGTGCTCGCGTCGCCGGTGACCGAGCCGCTCGAGCACGCGGCGTCGTGGAACTCGCAGTTCTTCGGCGATCCCTCCGGGTACGAGGCGGCGCTGGACGAATGGACGGCGTATCTCGCCGAGCTCGGCGCGCGCGGCGTCGTCGAGGGCGCCGTCGTGCTGCATCGCAGCGGCGAATCGCGTCAGACGATCCGCGTCGACGAGATGGACGAGGACTCGCTCGAGCCGTCGGGCGACCAGATCCGCCGCGCGTTCGCGAACCGCGCCCGGCTCGCGGCGATGCGCTACGCCGACCTGCCGAAGGCGCGGCTCGCGCGCGCGATGCCGCTCCGGCTCGAGCGCGACATCGGCCGCGGCGGCGGCGAGCTCGCCCTCGACGACGGCACGAACTCGGCGCTGCCCGCGACCGCGACCGGGATCCGCGTGGTCGAGGGCCTGGACGGCAAGACGACGCTGAAGCGCCTCGGCGCCGACCGCGCCGCGCTGTCGCTCTGCCGCGACCTGCTCGAGCTCGGCGCGCTCCGCTTCGCGTAGAGTCCCGCTGCTGCGGCTTTCCGACCCGACCCGATCGGAGGAGCCATGCCTCGTCCCGCCGTCTCGCCGAACGCGATCGGCCAGCAGACCACGCTGGCGGTCGCGACCGTCGCGCACCAGGAAATGGTGGCGGCAAACCTGCACGGGATGGACGCCGTCGCCGCCGCGACCGTCGCCGCCGCGCCCATCACCATCTACGACGTGAATGGACAGCAGCTGTTCCACGACTATCCGCTCGTCGACGCCGCAGGTGCGGTCGTCGGGACCGTGCGGACGGCCGCGAACCGCGCACTCGGCTCGCCGCTCATCTCCGTCAGTCACGCGGCGCCCGGCTGGGACGGTGCGAGCGCCCTGCGCATGGCCACGGAGTCGCTGCACGCGACCGCGCCGCAGGCCACGGTCACGTCGTCACGGCTCGTCTGCTACGCGTACCCGAAGATCGGCATCGAGCTGACCTATGCGGTCGGCAGCAAGACTGCGACGGAGCTCTTCGATGCGTCGAGCGGCGGCGTCGTCGGCACGGCGACGAAGGACGCGAATCAGTTCACGCGCTACTCGCTGCTCGGCACGCTGAAGACGGGAGCGGCCGCGCGGGTGAAGGCGTCCCGCGCCGTGGAAGCGCAGATCGCCAAGCTCCCGATCAACCCCGTCGGACCGAAGATCCCGATCCCGGTGCCGATCAACACCACGGTGCAGAGGCTCGTCAACCTGTCGCCGTACTGCGCCGGAAGCGTGATCGGGCTGACGCACTACGCGCAGATCACCGACTACTTCTGTGTCGACGCGAGCGCGCAGATGCTGCTCGAGCACTACGGCTGGAACTACACGCAGAACCAGATCGCCGTGGCGATGAGCACGACTCCGCAGGGCGGGACGTCGGGCACCGGACTCACCACCGGCTTCAAGAGCCTGACCGGCAACAAGCTTCTGCTCTCGTTCGACGACGGCGCGAGCCGCGCGCAGCAGTTCGCGGACGCGATAGCCGAGGTCACTGCGAACCGGCCGCTGTTCACGCAGGTGCCGCACCACTACCGCGTCTGCGTCGGCTACTCGGAGGTGATCAGCGGGATCCTCCGGCTCGTGACGAACCAGATGCTCTACATCTACGACCCCTGGCCGTGGAACGCCGATCTGTGCAAGCCGGGCGCGCCGTACTGGGAGACGTGGGCGAGCTCGCCGGTGATGTGGTTCGGGATCGTGCATCACGCGTGATCGCCGAGGCGGCGCAGCAGGCGTTCGACTCGGTCGTCGCCGACGCGTCAGGCGTCGTCGCGGGCGTGCCCGAGGCGGTTGCGACACTCGGGGGCGAGCCGTCCTACTGGCTCGTCCCCGGGCTGCGCGGCGGCGACGTCGTGGCGGTGGCGCGGATCCTCCCGGACGGCCGCGTCGCGACGGTGGGAGAGCTGCGGGAGCCGGCAGAGGATGCGGCGCAGGCGGTGACGGGCCTCAGCGCCGCTCGGGCGCGTCAGGTCGCGTCGGACCTGCGTTCCGGCGACGTCGCCGTCTCGGAGCCGATGCTCGTGCACGACGGACCGGTCGCACGCGAGGCCTGGCTCTGCACGGCCACGGATGCGGACGGAGGCGAGCGATGGATCTTCGCCACCGGCGGCGGCCTCTATGAACGGGCGGCGAACACGCCGCTGGACTGACGTCGGCGCGTCATCGCTCTGCGAGCGCGTACAGCCGTCCGAGGCCGACCAGGTACAGATGCGTCGCGTCGGCGACGACCGGCGAGTACTCGCCGTCGGGCCACGTCGCGACCTGCCGTCCGTGCGACGCGTCGAGGGCGAACGTGCGCCGCCGGAACGTGGAGAAGTAGACGAGCCCGTCGATCACCGTGGCCGAGCCGGAGATCGGACCGCCCGCGTCGAAGCGCCAGAGTGCCGCGCCGGTGCCGGCGTCGAAGGCGTAGAAGCCGTGATCGTACGAGCCGACGAGGATCCGTCCGCGCCAGACCGCCGGTGACGCGTAGACGTAGCCGCCGGTCGGGTGCGCCCAGAGCAGGTCGCCCGTCGCAGCCCCGAAGGCGTAGACGCCTCCGTCGAGCGAGCCGATGTACACGCGTCCGTAGGCGACGGCCGGGGACGAGTAGATCCGCCCGTGACCTCCCGACGTCCAGAGCACCCGTCCGCTGCGGGCGGCGAGCGCGACGACGTCGCCGCCGTACGTGCCGATGTACAAGGACTCGCCGCCGCGCGCCACCGAGCCCTTGATCGCACCGTGCAGCGCGGTGACCCAGCGCACGCGCCCCGTAACGGCGTCGAGCGCCCAGACCTTCCCGGACCAGTCCCCGACGTAGACGACGCCGCCGCTCACGAGCGGCGACGACTCGGTCGGACCGATCCGCCGCAGCCACCGCACCTGTCCGCTGCGCTCGTCGAACGCCGCCACCTCGCCGTCGTCGAAGCGCGAGCCGCACTCGCGGTTGCCGATGAACGTCTCGTAGACGAGGTGGCCCGCCAGCGCCGGCGACGCCCACCCGCACCGGCCGGACGCGAAGCTCCAGTCCATCCGGCCCGTGGCCGCGTCGATCGCGAACAGCCGTCCGTCGAAGTTCGTCTCGTAGACGCGCCCGTAGCCGACGACCGGCGGAAACTCGAGCAGCGCGCGGCCGTGGAACGTCCACACGCGCCGGAACGGCGGTCGCAGCCGGAGCTCCGGTGCGACGCGGAGCCGCTCCTCGTCGTAGCCGTACATCGGCCAGGCGACACCGGGCTCTGCGGGCTGCTGCGGGACCGCCGTCGGCGTGTACTGGACGGACGGCGAGCCGTGGACCGTCGGTGCGGTGTGCCGCCAGTGGCGGTAGGCGGCAACGAGGCCGCCTACCGTGAGCACCAGCACGAGCAGCGTGAGGACTAGACGGCGCATCGCGTCACGGCCGCGACAGCTCCGTCCAGATGTTCAGCATCATCGTCGTGACCGTCGGCCACTGCGCGCTCCCGCCGAAGTTCATCACGCCGGCGGAGAACACCTTGGCGCCGCGCTTCGTCGTGTAGTACGTCATCTCCGCGTTCTTGCCGGGACCGAAGATGCCGGGAATGTGCGCGAGCACGCGTGTGCCGGGCGGCGACGTGCTGGAGCGGGCGTCGACCTCGATCCCGTACACGCCGAACGTGTCGCCGTCGCGCAGGCCAGTGCCGCGGAAGAGCCACGGCGCCCGCTCGACGCCGTTCACCACGAACGGGCGATTGGCGTACTCGTTGTGATTCCAGTCCACGTACTGCGCGCCGACGAGCGCCGCCTCCGGCCTGCCGATGTCGCGCCAGCGCCAGCGGCCGTCCATCGAGTCGCCGTGCTTGACCACCTTGTAGAAGAAGTCGTTGGCCGAGAGGAAGGCGAGGTTGCCGCCGAGATTGCGGTACGCGTCGATCAGGTCGTACTCGTGTCCCGTCACGTACTCCTCGTGTCCGGAGAAGACGATCAGGTCATAGCGGCGGGCCAGCTCGCCGGCGCTGGCGATCCGGTCGAGGTCGTCGTCCGAGAGGAAGTCCGGCTGCTCGTGATGGACGGCGAGCCAGCGGATGAAGCCGCGGTCGTAGCCGTGGTAGTGCGGCGGCACGCCGCCGTCGACGTACGGCCGGGTCAGGTCGACCGTGTGGACTTCCGGGTTCTCGTACCACGAGTCGTCGTCCTCGAAGTTGTAGGCCTGCCACGTGTTCGTCGGCAGGACGACGAGGACGCGGTGGACGCCGAGGTGCGCCGGACGGAGGACGAACGGCGCGTACCAGGCACCGCGCCCGGGCGTCGACGACCCGCGCGTAGTAGTAGCCGCTCGGCCAGGCGCCGAGCTTCACGGAAACGTCGGCGGCGCTGCTGTGGAGAGTGGTGGACGGGCCGACGGCGGCTCCGTCGAGCGGGCCGTCCTTGCCGGCGCCGGCGTGGAAGAGCCTGAGCTGGAGCCCGGTGCCGCGACCGCGGAGGTGCAGGGTCGCGGTCGCGCCGGGCGCATAGCTGCGCAATGTGAAGGCCGCCTGCGTGGCCGTGTTCGGCGGCGTCTTGACGAGGCTCGACGAGGCGTCGCCGTCGACCTCCGGCTTGGGATGGGGGTGCGGGATGGCGACGCGCGCGGTTCCGCCTGCAAGCAGGAGCACGAGCGGAACGACGGCGGCGCGGCTGAGGGTGCTTCGCGTGGTGTCCATGCGGACACCGTCGAAGGCGTCTCAAACCGGCCGCTAACGACTCGGTAACGGGTGCGCTCGGCCGCCCGCCGGGCCTGTTACAACGTGCCGCAGTGATCGAGTTCCGGATCCTCGGCCCGCTGGAGGTGATCGTCGACGGCAAGCCCGTCGCGCTCGGCGGCACGCGCCGCTCCGTGCTCGCGCTGCTGCTCCTCGACGCGGGCCGCGTCGTCTCGACCGACCGCCTGGTGGACGCGCTGTGGCGCGGCGAGCCTCCGCGCACCGCGAACACGTCGCTGCAGAACATGATCGTTCAGCTGCGCAGGGCGCTCGGGGCGGAGACGATCGTGACGCGTGCGCCGGGCTATCTCGTCAACGTCGAGGCGGGCCAACTCGACCTCGCGCGCGTTCGCCGTCTCGTCGACGAGGCCCGCGCGAGCGATCCGTCGCGGCGGTCGCGGCTCCTGTCCGAGGCGCTCGGTCTCTGGCGGGGAGAGCCGCTCGCGGAGCTCGCGTTCGAGCCGTTTGCGCAGGGCGAGATCGCGCGGCTCGTGGAGCTTCGGCTGGCGCTGCTCGAGGAGCGCGCCGAGGCGGAGCTCGCGCTCGGACATCACGCGGCGCTCGTCGGCGATCTCGAGGCGCTCGTCCACGAGCACCCGCTGCGGGAACGGCTGCGGGCGCAGCTGATGCTCGCGTTGAGCCGTTCGGGCCGCCAGGCCGAGGCGCTCGAGGCGTACCGGGAGGGACGCGCCGCGCTCGTCGAGGGGCAGGGGATCGAGCCGAGCCCGCTTCTGCAGCGGATCCACGCCGCGATCCTCCGCCAGGAGGAGCTGCCGCCCGCGGAGGGCACCGTGCCGAAGCGCGAGCACTTCGAGGAAGTGGCCGAGCTGCTGCTCGCGGGACGCGTGACGATCGTCGTCGCGCAGGATGCGGAGCCTCTCGCAGGGGAGCTCGCGAGACGGTTCGGTCTCGACGCGGAGCGCCCGGAGCTGCCGCGCGTCTCGCAGGCGATCGCCACTCTCAACGGATCCGGTCCGCTCTACGACACGCTGCACACGCTCGTGGAGGCGGACGGCGAGCCCGTGCCGCTGCACCGTTTCGCCGCGACGCTGCCCGCGCTCCTCCGCGCGCGCGGCGCCGGCAATCCGCTGCTCGTCACCACCGGCTACGGGGTCGCGCTCGAGCGCGCGCTCGAGGAGGCTGACGAGGAGTTCGACAGCGTCTGTTACATCGCGGCCGGCCCGCGGCGCGGCAGCTTCGTCCACATCTCTCCGGACGGCGTCGTCACTCCGATCGAGCGGCCGAACGCGTACGTGAGCGAGCTGTCGCTCGAACGACGCACGATCGTCCTCCGTCTGCAGGGACGCGTCGACTCGTCGCCCGAGCGGCCGTGGGAGAGCTTCGCCGTCACCGAGGACGACTTCATCCACTACGGCGACATCGCCAGGATGCTGCCGGTCGCGCTCGCAGCCCGGTTGCGGCGAACGCATCTGCTGCTCGTCGGCTACACGCTCTCGGACTGGACGCTGCGCGTCGTGCTCGAACGGCTCTGGGGCGAGGAGCCGCTCGGTTTCAGGTCGTGGTCGGTACACGCCGGCCCGCACGCGCTCGAGCGCGAGTTCTGGCGGCGGCGCGACGTCGAGGTGATCGACATGGCGTCGGCGGCGTACGCGGCCGAGCTGCAGGGTGTCGTGGAACGGCTGTCGGGATGAGCGCGACTCCCGCGAGCCCGTACAAGGGTCTCGCTGCCTTCGACGACTCCGAGCAGGATGCGCTGCTCTTCTTCGGTCGCGAGTCCGACCGGGACGCGATCGTCTCCAACCTCCTCGCCGGGCGGCTGACCGTCCTCTACGGGCCGAGCGGCGTGGGCAAGAGCTCCCTGCTCCGTGCAGGCGTCGCGCAGCGCCTCCGTGCGCTCGGAGGCGCCGCGGTGATCGTGCACGACGCGTGGGCAGAGGATCCGGTCGGCGGCATCGTCGCCTCCGTGCGCGAGGCGTGCCCGGAGCTCGGGCCGACGGCCGGCCTCGTCGACACCGTCGCGGCCGCGGCGCAACAGGCCGGCGAGGCGTATCTCCTGCTCGACCAGTTCGAGGAGTACTTCCTCTACCACGGCGCGGACGGTCCGCTCGGGGCAGCGCTGCAGGACCTCGTGCGCCGGCCTGGCCTCCGCGTCAACGTGCTGATCGCGCTGCGCAGCGACGCGCTGGCCGAGCTGGACGCGTTGACCACGCGGGTGCCGGGGCTGTACGACAACCTGCTGCGCCTCGACCGGCTCGACCGTCGCGCGGGGCGCGCGGCGATCGTCGGCCCGCTGGAGCGGTACGGCGGGCTCGCGGGCGCGGGCTACAGCGCCGAGCCGGAGCTGATCGAGGCCGTGCTCGACGAGGTCGCGACGGGCCGGGTCGACTTCAGCGGCGCGGCCGAAGGGTCGGTCGAGCGAGACCGCATCGAGGCCCCGTACCTCCAGCTCGTGCTGGAGCGGCTGTGGAGCGAAGAGAGCGCAGCCGGATCGCACGAGCTGCGTCTGGAGACGCTCCGGCGGCTCGGCGGTGCGCAGCCGATCGTGCGCGACCACGTCTACGGGACGCTCGATCGCCTGTCGCCGGCCGAACAGGACGCGGCCGCCATGGTCGTGCGCCAGCTCGTCACGCCGTCCGGAGCGAAGATCTCGCAGACCGCTGCCGATCTCGCCGGGTACTCGGGCCTCGACGAGGCGGCGCTCCGTCCGCTGGTCGAGGCGCTGGTGCGCGAGCGCATCGTGCGCGCCGTGGACGGCGTCGACGGAGGATCGACGCGCTACGAGATCTTCCACGACGTTCTCGCCGAGCCGCTGCTCGCCTGGAGAACGGGCTACGAGCTCGAGCGCGAACGTGTGACGGCGCGCCGTCAGCGCCGACGGTTGCTGGCGCTCGTTGCGGCAGCGCTGGGTGCGCTCGTGGTCGTCGGCGCGATCGCCGTGTTCGCGCTCGTGGAGCGCGGCACCGCACGGACGCAGGCGCGCAACGCCCATGCGCGCGAGCTCGCGGCCGACGCGCTCGCAGGACTGCCGTCGAACCCGGCCGCAAGCCTCGCGCTGGCTCTGCGCGCCGCCCGGCTCCTGCCCGGAACGCAGACGGAGAACGTGCTGCGCTCGAGCCTGCTTGCGATGCGCGAGCAGCGCGTGATTCGCGTCGGCGGCGACGTCGTCGACGCGAGCTTCGCCCCGGCCGGCGGCCGCCTGCTCGTGGCGAGCAGCAACGGGATGCTCCGGCTGTACGACGCGAATGGGAGCAGTCCGGTCGCGCTGCCGCGGCAGCCGGCGCTGACACAGGCCGCCTGGAGCCCGGACGGCAGCCTCTTCGCCACGGGCGCCGTCGACGGCACCGTCACCGTGTGGCGTGCGAGCACCGGCCGTCCGGTCTTCACGGTGAAGACGGGCGGTCCCGTGGCGGCGCTCGACTTCGCGCACACCGAGCTGTTCATCGGCAGCGGCGCGCGCGTCCGCATCGTCCCCGACACCGGTGCGTCGATCCGCAGCTTCCCGACCGCAGGTGCCGTGGAGTCGCTCGCCGCGAGCCCGGGCGGACGCCTGCTGGCGGTCGCGACCAAGCGCGCCGGCCACGTCGAGACCCGCATCGTCGCCGCGCAAACCGGGCGCGTGCGCGCGACGCTGCCGGAGCGGGGGATCGGTCCGCTCCTGTTCAGCGCCGACGGGCGCCTGCTCGCCACCGGCAGCACGGACGACACCGCGCGGCTCTGGAGTGCGGCCACCGGACGGCAGCTGCACGTGCTGCGCCAGAAGGGGCACGTGCTCGCACTGACGTTCTCTCCGGACGGCGCGTCGCTCGTCTCCTCGAGCGCGGACGGCACCGCGGCGGTCTGGGATGTCCACACCGGCGTGCGCACGCTGCTCCTCGTCGGCTCGACAGGCATCGCCGACGACAGCGCGTACAGCCCGGACGGCAAGGAGATCACGGTCGCGTTCGGCGACCGGCTCGCGCGCATCTACAGCGCGGACGACGGGCGGCTGCTCGCGCCGCTCGCGGGACACCGTGACTCGGTCACGAGCGTCGGCTACGACCCGCGCGGGCGGCTGATCGTCACCGCGGGCGCCGATGGAACGGCGCGGCTCTGGAGCGCCGACGCCGGCGACGAGCTGCTGCCGATCGACCGGCGGACGAGCGCGGTCGATGCGCTCTTCGCGGGTACGCGCGTGCTGACGGTGGCGGGACGCGAGGCGCGCGTGCTGACGACGAGCGGAACCGTGCTGCGGCGGATCCTGATGCGGGCGCGGATCACGAGCGCCGCCGCGAACGGCAACTCGGTCGCGCTGGCGGACGCACTCGGGGATCTCGACGTCGCCGCTCTGGCAGGCCAGTCGCTGACACGGCGTGGCCTCGGCGTCGACGCCGTCGCCTACGCCCCGGACGGAACGCTCGTCGCCGGGCTCGAGCGACGGGACGATCCGGATCTGGAAGCCGGGAGCGACGGCGCCGCTGATCGTCCATGCGCCGGGTCCCGTGCTCGGCATCTCGGCGGCACGCAGCCGGTTCCTCGCGCGGACGGCGGACGGCTCGGTCCGCGTCTATGGGCTCGACGGCTCCACCGTCGGGACGATCGCGGCACACGCTCAGCGCGCCGTCCTCTCGCCGGACGGAGCGGTGGTCGCGACGTCGACCGGGCGCGACGCGCTGCTCTGGGACGCGGCGGGCGGGAAGCTCCTGCACCGGCTGACCGGCCATCGCTCGCTCGTCACGGATGTCGAGTTCTCGCCGGACGGGACGCGCCTCGTCACGGCGAGCGACGACCACGACGCGCGCATCTGGGACGTCGCGAGCGGCCGCCTCCTGCACGTGCTGCGCGGCCACTTCTTCCCGGTCAGATCGGCGTCGTTCAGCCCCGACGGCCGCTGGATCGTCACGGGCAGCCAGTTCACCGCGGGGCTCTGGGACTCCGCGACGGGGCAGCTCGTGCTCTACCTCAGCGGGCCGACGCGTCCGCTCACCGGCGCAACCTTCGACCCGAGCGGCGACTGGATCCTCACCGGCAGCGAGGATGGAACCGCGCGGATCGTCCGGTGCGACATCTGCCGGAACCTGCCGGGCCTCGAACAGCTCGCGCGCGAACGCCTGCGTTCCGTGACGCAGCCGGCACGCTGACGTCACGTTTCTCGCCGTAGCGTCGGTGTGTGCTCGCACGCGCGGTCACCCACGCGCTCGTCGGTCTCGAGCCGCGTCGCGTCGAGGTGGAGGCGCACATCCAGGACGGCGTGCCGTCGTTCGCGATCGTCGGGCTCGCGGACAAGGCGCTGAACGAGGCGCGCGAGCGCGTCCGCAGCGGCATCGCGTCCGCCGAGCTCGAGTTCCCGCGGCGGCGCGTCACCGTCAACCTCGCGCCGGCGGAGCTGCGCAAGGAGGGCTCCGGCTTCGACCTGCCGATCGCGCTGGCTGTGCTCGCCGCGTCGCGGCAGGTGCCGCGCGACGAGCTGGAGCGGCACGCGTCCGTGGGTGAGCTCGCGCTCGACGGACGGCTGCGCCCGGTCGGCGGCGTCCTCGCCGTGGCCGAGGGCGCGCGGAGGATGGGGCTGGAGCGGCTGCTGTGTCCGGCGGAGTCGGCGGCGGAGGCGGCGTTGGCGGGGGTCGAGCCGGTGCCGGTGCGGCATCTCGCCGATGCGGTCGCGTATCTGCGGGGTGAGCTGGAGCCGGATCCGGTGCTGCCGATGAACGGTGTGGCGCCGGTGTTTGTGCCGGACCTCGCCGACGTGCGCGGGCAGGAGCGCGCGCGCCGCGCGCTCGAGATCGCCGCCGCGGGGGGCCACAACCTGCTCCTCGGCGGGCCGCCGGGCACCGGCAAGACGATGCTCGGCCGCCGGCTTCCGGGCATCCTGCCGCCGCTCGATCCGGAGGCGGCACTCGAGGTGACGCGCGTCCACTCGGTCGCCGGGCTGCTGCCGCCGGAGCACCCGCTGATCGAGGTGCCGCCGTTTCGCGCGCCGCATCACAGCGCGTCGACCGCGGCGATCGTCGGCGGCGGACCGGGACTGCGTCCCGGCGAGGCGAGTCTCGCTCACCGCGGCGTACTGCTCCTCGACGAGCTGGCGGAGTTCGCGCGGCCGTCGCTCGAGGCGCTGCGGCAGCCGCTGGAGGACGGCTTCGTCTCGATCGCGCGCGCCGCCGGCCGGGTCGTCTTTCCGGCGCGGTTCCAGCTGGTTGCGACGGCCACGAGCTGACTTATTCGGAGTCATCCGCTTGGTTGACCGGCATTCGGCATCCAAGGGGTGACGGGAGTTCGGTGAGGCCTCTCTCTGTTGGCCCAAGTGACAGGACGCTGGCCCACGTCAGCGTCGCCACACGTCAGCGTCGCCGATCAGGCGGCGGCAGCGACGGGCTTGAGCGAACCGTCGAAGACGACTGAGACATCGCGTCCATCAAGAGATGTGACGATCCGGTATCGCGCTCCTGCCGGGCCGGGAGTCGGCGTGTAGGCTCGGGACGCGGGGTCATTCGAGAGTGGGGGAGATGATCCCATGAGCACGACTGCCGAGACCGCGACGGCGATTCGACCCTTCGGGGCGGAGTTTTCGGAGGAGCAGATCGGCGATCTGCGAGGGCGTATCGCCGCGACACGCTGGCCGAGCAAGGAGCTGGTCGACGAGCGGTCGCAGGGCGTGCAGCTTGCCGCCGCGAAGCCCTCGCCCGCTATTGGCTGGACGAGTACGACTTCGGCCGCATCGAGGCGCGGCTGAACGAGCTGCCGCAGTTCGTCACGGAGATCGACGGCGTGGACATCCATTTCATCCATGTCACGTCGTCGCACGAGCACGCGTTGCCGCTGATCATGACCCACGGCTGGCCTGGGTCGGTGATCGAGCTGCTCGACACGGTTGGCCCGCTGACCGACCCGACCGCGCACGGTGGCAGCGGCGACGAGGCCTTCCATCTCGCGCTGCCCTCCCTCCCGGGGTACGGGCTCTCGGGCGAGCCGGTGGAGATCGGCTGGGATCTGGGCGCGCACGGCACGGGCCTGGGCCGAGCTGATGCGCCGACTCGGCTACACGCGGTACGTGGCCCAGGGCGGCGACGTGGGCGCCGGCGTCACCGACGCGATGGCCCGCCAGGCACCCGAGGGCCTGCTCGGCATCCACACCAACCTGCTCGTGCCGGCGTTTGGGGCACGATGCCGACGAACACGGACGAGGAACGCGCCGCGGCCGCGCAGATCGCCACCTTCGGTCAGTCCGGTAACGGCTACTTCGTCGAGATGGCCACCCGCCCGCAGACGATCGGGTACGCGCTGCTCGATTCGCCCATGGCTCTGGCGGCGTGGATGATCGACCACGACACGGACGCCTACACCAAGATCGCGGCCGCTTTCGTCGAGGGACAGCCTTCGGGCAACCTCACGCGCGACCACATCCTCGACAACATCACGCTGTACTGGCTGAGCGGCACCGGCGCCTCCGCAGCTCGGTCGTACTGGGAGGCCTACGGCGCCGACGCCCCGGCCGCAGGCCCGCAGCCGCTGCCGCCGCCGACGATTCCGTTCGCTTTCACGACGTTCCCGGGCGAAATCTGGCGGACGCCGCGCAGCTGGGTCGAGGCCAGCTACCCGAACGTCATCTACTTCAACGCAGTCAACAAGGGCGGCCACTTCGCCGCATGGGAAGAGCCCGAACTCTTCTCGACCGAAATCCGCGCGGCCTTCAAGCCACTCCGCTAACCAGGCACGCCTGACCTCTCGTCGCCAAGCCGGGCCTAAGCGGTCGGGAAATTCGCGACCGTGTTTGATCTTCACGTCATCTTTTCTGAAGAGCCGGTCAGGAGCGAAGCTGGGCGACGATGCGGCCGGCGAGTTCCTGCGCGGCGGTGCCAGGCTGCAGTGCTGCGAGTTGCGCTATGTCGGTCTCGAGCGCCGCGAAGTCGACCCCGAGTTGGGCGCGGGTATGTTCGGTGTCGTCGTGCGCGTCGCCGGCGGTGAGTTCGGCGAGGTTCGCGCTGCCGGCGCCGTAGTCGGTCGCGGCGTTCGCGTAGAGCGAGATCAGCGCCACGAACGGCACCGACGCGAACAGGACGCGCGTCCATCCGAACCCGGGAAACAGGTAGTTAAGCGCGTAGCAGCCGATCAGGAGAAGCCACACCGTCATCCGGACGAACGAGAACACCGCGAGTCGGAGTGCGCGCTGCCGCTGCCGGTCGATGTGTGCCGCGCCATGCAGTCCACGGTGGAAGGCGCGCGCGTGGATCCAGAGAAAGAGGCGCGTCATCGTGAGTCTCACGGCTGCATCCCGGGATGTTCGAGAGCGAACGCGGCCGCGACGACGGACGCGCCGCCCACGATCGCCACCGCGGGGACGTTGACCAGTGCCACGCCCGCGACGATAGCCGCGAGCCCGGACATTTCCAGCCGCGCCGCAGGGGTCTCAGACCACGTCGTGAGCGGGGCACGAGCCGCAACGAGCGGAGGTGCCAGTGGCCGAACCCACGCAGCCCGCAAGTCGAATGGTAGTGACCCACTTCATCGTCTCCGACGACGTCGAGCGTTCCCGGCGCTTCTACACGGAGGTACTCGGCGGCACCGTCGTGTTCGGCCCGAAGCCGACCAATATCGCGCTCGCGAACACGTACGTCATCATCAACGTCGGCGGAGGTCCCACCGACGACAAGCCCACGATCACGCTCGAGGCCCCGCGAGATCCCGACCGGGTCAGCAGCTTCCTCAATATCCGGGTCGCCGACATCCACGCCGTCTACGCCGCATGGAGCGCCCGGGGTGCGCAGTTCCTGACGCCTCCGAGCCACACGCCTACGAGATCCGCTGCTACATCCGGGATCCCGACGGCTACATCATCGAGGTCGGGCAAACCACCGACCCACAGGGGACTGGTGGCCCGCCGACTGGCCACCGATCAACCCCGGCGGGCAATCCGACTGAAGCAGCCGGTTGGCAAGGCGATCAGCCCCAGCGAGCAATGAGCGCGCCTCTGCGGGGCCGACTACGAGATCGTGAAGGTCGCCGCCCACCTCGAGTCGGCCCGACTGTTCGAGCCCGCCGGCCTTGATCGGCTCGAAGCTGGCGGTTCGGATCAACCGCTCGACTTCCTCGCCTGCACGGCCGTCGTCGGTCGCGTAGAAGAGGACCGCCTTCGGCGACCGGCTGCTCGAGGACTCGAAGACGTCGGCCGACATGGTTCCAAACGCCATGGCCAAGCGCGAACCCGCTGGCAGCCATCCGGCTACAACCTCGCCAGAGGATTGTCCCTCCGGCAGGAGCCGCACGAGGTTTCCCTGCGCGTCGAGGCCGACTGGGTTGCTGGGAACGACCGCGAGCTTGTCGGTCAGCGAGTCGGTGATCTCGTCTATCACGTCCTTGAGCACCGTGAACCGCAGCGCGAAAACGACGGTATCGGCGCCCCTCAACGAGTCACGGTTGTCAACGGCGACAACCGCGCCGACCGATCTCGGCAGCCAGCCTTCGTGCCGACGTATGGTCGGCGCTCGAAGCTGGAGGATCTCGGCGCGGGAGGCCAGCTGGCGGGCGATGACCGATCCGATCCCTCCAGTGCCGATGATCGCTGTGATCATGACCGAGACCTCCCAGTGCGGACCGTGCCGGTGTGGCCTGACAACGAGCAGTCGGGGAACACACCGCCCGGTGCGATCTCAGAACGCATCGGATAACCGTCTCTTCGGTGGCCGCGGGTGATCTCGGCCTTCACTTGGACTCCTCGGCGGGCGTACTCGATGGCGAGCGAGCGGGCGTCCAGTCGCCGTCTGGGTCGGTGGTTTGCCCCACTTCGATCAGGTGACCGTCGGGGTCGCGGATGTAGCAACGGATCTCGTATTGGTGTTGTTTCGGTGGCGTCAGGAAATTCGCGCCCCGGGCGCTCCATCGGCATACACGGCCGCGATGTCCTTGACCCGGATATTGAGGAAGCTGCTAACTCGGTCGGGGTCGCGTGGCGTCTCCAGGGTGACCGCAGGCTTGTCGTCGGTCGGTACGCCGCCGCCATTGATGATGATCCAGCTGTTGGATAGTGCGACATAGGTCAGCCCTCCGGGGCCGGAGAAGGCCACCCTGCCCCCGATACTCGGTGTAGAAGGTGCGGGAACGCTCGACATCGTCCGAGACGATGAAGTGGGCCAAGACGAGCTCCTCGTCGATGTTGTTCATCATGCCCCTCCCTTGGGCGGTACGCGGTGTTTTTCCTAGCGGTAGCTTCTTGAATCTTCAGACCTCGGCGCGTTGTCCGCGCTCGAGCATGCCTTGCTGCCAGTCAGAGGTCCAGCACCACGTTGTCGCGTGGCTGCGAGCAGCAAAGGAGCGCGCTTCCGTCGGCCGGGGGTTCGACCGGTTCAGGGTTGTACTTGACATCGCCGGCGATGAGAGTGGTCTCGCAGGTGTGACAGACGCCGGTCCCGCACGACCCGCGGACGGGAACGTCGCATGCTTCGGCGAGCTCGAGCAGGCTGCCGTAGTCCGTGTCCCATGGGATGGCGAGATTGCTACGCGCGAACTCGATTGTGGGGCCGTTTCCGGGTTTGCCGGCGGGTGGGTGGGGCGCCCGCGCGGGTGTTGCAGCGATGCCTGGGGTCAGACCAGGTGCGGGGCCGAATGGTTCGGTTGGATCT
>CAVXHM010000002.1:0-49878 GCA_963761665.1 uncultured Actinomycetes bacterium | reverse complement strand
GGACACCGGCTCGAGGCCGAGCGCGCGGAAGGTCCGCACGAGGTCGTCCCACCGCGTCTCGTTCTGCCCGCGCAGCCGCGCCGCCTCCGCCTCGGTCAGGAAGACCGGGGCGACACGGCCCTTACGAGGATCGGCGTACGGCACGGAGACGCCTCCGACGTCGGGAAACGTCCGCTCCCACACCGGGTCCTGCACGACCACCGGCACGAGCTCCCAGCGGTGCTCGAGCGTGCGCTGCCAGATGCGCTCGTCCGGAGGAACGAGAAAGTCGGACAGCACGAAGACGAACGTCTGCGTCGGCAGGTCGCGCCGGTGCTCGCCCAGATGCTCGAGCGCGCGCGAGACGGTGTCCGCGGGCGCGCGGAACGGGCGTTCGAACGTGTGCGGCTCGGCGCGGTGCTCGCTACGCGGCGGGCGCCAGTACGGCTCACCGGTGGCGAAGTCGACGTAGCCGGTGAGGCTGCGCGCCGCCGTCGCGCTCGCGCCGATCAGCTCGATCGCCGTCAGCAGCGCCTTCGGCTTGTCCAGCGGACGCAGCCGCGACGCGCGGATGCCGAGCGACGGCCGCCGGTCGCAGACGACGATCACGCGCGGCGCCTCGTCGGCGAACCGCTCGCGCACGATGAACTCGTCGTCCGCGCGCGCGGCGGAGAGGCGCGCCGATGCGGCCCAGTCCATCCAGCCGACGTCGTCGCCCGGCCGGTACTCCCGCGAGCTGGCCACGTCCGAGCCGACGCCCCGCCGTGCGCTGCGGACGCCGCCGAAGGCGAGGCCGATCACCCGCCGTCGCGGGATCAGCGGGAAGACGGCGCGGGACATTGCTTACCCGACTGTCGCGGGTACGTCGAGGTCGATGTCGAACCCCGGCTTCGGTGCGAGCTCGAAGCAGCGGTCGCGGACCTCGACGCTGGAAACCTCCCAGCCCTTGTCGCGGACGTCGGCGAGGAAGCTGGGGCGGAAGAGGATCCGGTGCAGCAGCACCGGCACGAACAGCCGCTCGACGTCCTCCGGCGTCACGTAGCGGCGGCCGTGCAGCACCGCCCATGCGCGCGCCGCGCGGTTGAGCGCGAGCGTGCCGCGCACCGAGCTGCCGATGGCGACGATGTCCAGCCGGCGGGTCGCGCGGACGAGATCGACCACCCAGCGTGCGACCGCCTCGTGCACGAAGACGCCGCCGACGGCGGCGCGCATCAGCGCGATCTCGTCGAGCCCGACCACCGGCTGGAGCCGCGTCAGCGGGTGGCTGCCGAGCTGCTCGTCGACGATGCGGAGCTCGTCCTCCGCCTCGGGATAGCCGAGCGCCGTGCGGACGAAGAACCGGTCGAGCTGCGCCTCCGGCAGCGGGAACGTCCCCTCGTACTCGATCGGGTTCTGCGTGGCCATGACGAGGAACGGCTCGGCGAGGGGGCGCGTCTCGCCGTCGACGGTGACCTGCTGCTCCGCCATCGCCTCGAGCAGCGCCGACTGTGTCTTCGGCATCGCGCGGTTGATCTCGTCCACGAGCACGACGTTCGCGAACACCGGGCCGGGCCGGAACTCGAAGTCGCGTTCGCGCTGGTTGAAGATGGACAGCCCGGTGACGTCGGTGGGCTGGAGGTCCGGCGTGCACTGGATGCGCGTCGAGTGCGCGCCCTCGATCGACTGCGCGATCGCGCGCGCGAGCACCGTCTTCGCCGTTCCGGGAACGTCCTCGAGCAGCGCGTGGCCCCCGCACATGAGCGCCGCGACGACGAGCGTGATCTGCTCCCGCTTGCCGTGGACGACGGTCTCGATGTTGTCGAGGAACCGCTCACCGACCGCGGCGGCCCGCTCCAGCTCGTCAGCGCCCACGCACGACCTCCCGTCGCCCAACCCGAATGTCAGCCTCGAAGGACCAGCCCAGAACGCAAGCCTAGTGTCTTCGACTTAGACGACGGAAACGGATTCCGGTCGGTGGCCGGATACCTCTATGCGGGCTGCTTATGCCTGGGTGCGGGAGGATTCGACCAGGTCGGCGTAGCGCGCGATCCGGTCCAGCCGGACCCGCTCGAGGGTGCCGGGCGGGATTCCGCGCCGGTAGGCGAACCGGAACCGGCCGATCCGTCCTTTCCGGTGGGCCAGCACGATGTAGTAGCAGGCGCCCAGCGGCGGCATGACGAGAGACTGCGCGAGCGCGTAGATCGGAAAGACGATCATCCACCAGCTCCGCACCTGGATGTTCGACACGAAGGTGACCAGGGCGTAGACGACGAGGATCAGCGGCAGCTCGAACGGCAGCGCCCGCCAGTCGATCATGCTCCACCACTTGAAGTAGACGCTGGCGAAGACGGCCAGGAGCATGTAGCTCGTCCACACCGGCAGCTGCACGAGGTTGCGGTCGGCGTTCACGAACGAGTGGCGAAACGTTCCGGCCCACCACAGCCGGCGCTGCTTGAACAGGGAGGCCCACGTGTCGGGCACCTCGGTGGTGACGACGAAGTCCGCGTGCCGGATCTTCAGCCGCAGCGCGTGTGCGATCCGCCCCGTCTCGATGTCCTCGCCCGGCGTCCAGAGCGAGTGGTGGTCGAGGATCAGCCGCAGCGACTCCGTCTTGCCGATGAAGCACGCACCGGAGGTGAGCCACGGCCGGTAGTGGCGAGAGAGCATGGCGATCCGGTACTCGAGCCCCTGCAGCCTCGCGGCGGTCGACCGGGCGTTCTCGGCATCGACCTTCATCGAGCACAGGTCGGCGTCGCCGGCGACCACCGCGCCCATCATCCGCTCGAGCCCCGGGCCGATGTGCGTGTCGGCGTCGAGCCGGAGCGCGTAGCTCGTCGTCACGCTGTCGAGCGCGACCTTCATCAGCGCCGGCGGGCTCGGCTTCTCGATCTCGATGCGGCACACCTTCCAGCCCTCCGCCTCGAGCTGGGACGCGAACTCCTTCATGTGCGGCGGCGTCGTCTCGAGCGCGACGAGCACGTTCGCCTGGTACGGCGCGATCGCGTCACGCCCGTCGAAATACCGCGGATGGCCGTAGAGCGGGATGACGATGGTGAAGTCGAACGACTTCCGCTCGCCTGGCTTCACGAGCTTTCCGTGCCACCAGGCGAGCAGATTCTGGAAGTCGAACGCGACGAGAACGGCCGAGACCGCCAGCATCAGCACGGTCATGCCGTGCTAGCGCCTCCGACGGTGCGGTGGCGGCGGGGGCGGCGGGGGCGGCGGCAGCGAGCCTTCCTTGACGGTGGTCACGATCACCCGGCTCGGCGGGCACGGCTGGTGCGCGACGCACTTCTCGATGTGCGACTGCTTCGTCTCCCCGACCAGGCGCCAGACCCACTGATGATGCGCGAAGAACGGCGCGAAGATCAGGGTGATGATCGTGACGACGGTGAAGCCGCGGTGGCCTCCGCTGTTCATTCGCTCTCCTTGCCTCTTGCTTGACCCGACGTGCCGCAAGGGGGGCGATAACAGGGCGCACTGTCACGCTTTGGTGCTGGACTCCGCCTCCTAGATCTCGGCGGTCCACGCAGGCGCCCTCATAGCTCGAACGAGCGGTTCGATCGGCCGATGTGCGGTTGACCCGGTTGACCCGGTTGGGTCAGTCGATCTTGAACGCAGCGTGCTTGATCTGCGTGTACTCCTCCATGGAGTAGATCGACATGTCCTTGCCGTAGCCGGACTGCTTGTAGCCGCCGTGCGGCATCTCCGACGTGATCGGCAGCAGGTGGTCGTTCACCCAGACCGTGCCGAACTGGAGCCGCCGGACCGCGTTCATCGCGCGGCCGACGTCGCGCGTCCAGACGGACGACGGCGAGCCCGTAGCGGACGTCGTTGGCCCAGCGGATCGCCTCGTCGTCGTCCGCGAAGCGCTGCACGGTCACGACCGGGCCGAAGACCTCGTCCTGGACGATCTCGTCCGTCTGCTTCACGTCGGTGACGACCGTCGGCTGGACGAAGAAGCCCTTGCTGCTTCCGTTCGTGCCGCCTCCCGTGAGGACGGTCGCGCCCTTGGCCCGCTCGAGGAAGCCGAGGATCCGCTCCTGCTGCGCCTTCGAGATGACGGAGCCCATCTCGATCTCGTCGCTCTCCATCGGGTCGCCGACCTTCAGCGACTCGACCTGGGGCACGAGCTCCTCCAGCAGCTTGTCGTAGATCTTCGGGCCGGCGATCACGCGCGAGCCGGCCGTGCAGTCCTGGCCGGAGTTCCAGAAGCCGGCGAGCCGGATGCCCTCGGCGACCGCCTTCGGGTCGGCGTCGTCGAAGACGACCATCGGCGCCTTGCCGCCCAGCTCGAGGTGGACGCGCTTGAGCGTGTCCGCCGCGTTGCGGGCGATGGCGCTTGCCGGTCGAGACGTCGCCGGTGAGCGAGACGAGCCGCACGTCCGGATGCGCGACGAGCCGCTCGCCGACGGGAACGCCGTCGCCGGTGACGACCTGCAGCACGCCGGCCGGGATCACCTCCTGCGCCAGCTGCACGAACCGGAGCAGCGACAGCGGCGTCTGCTCGGACGGCTTGAGGATCTGGACGTTGCCGGCGGCGAGCGCAGGCCCCATCTTCCAGACCGCCATCATCAGTGGGTAGTTCCACGGGCAGATGCCGCCGACGATGCCGAGCGGCTCGCGGCGGATGATCGACGTGTAGCCCTTGATGTACTCGCCGGCCGACTGCCCCTCGAGATGCCGGGCGGCGCCGGCGAAGAAGCGGAGGTTGTCGGCGGAGAACGGCATCTCGTCGCGCGACGCCATCAGCGGCTTGCCGACGTTCAGCGACTCGAGCTGCGCCAGCTCCTCGCCGTGCTCGTCCAGCACGTCCGCGAGCTTGTGCAGCAGCTCGGAGCGCTCCTTCGGCGTCGCGTCGAGCCAGTCCGGGAGCGCCTTCTTCGCCGCCTCGACGGCGCGGTCGACGTCGGCGGCGCCGCAGCTCGGCACCTCGCCGATCGTCTCGCCGGTGGCCGGGTTGACCACCTCCATCGTCTCGCCCGAGGCCGCGTCGACCCAGTCTCCGCCGACGAAGTTCTTGTAGGACGTTGTCGTAGCGCTCATTCGTGTGCCTCCTTCTCAAACTGCTGTGAGCTATACCGCTGTGACCTGGGCAGACTCGACCGCCTCCGTGACGTTCACCGCGCCCCGGCGGAGCACGCCGGTGTCGCGCATCAGGCGCTGCGCGAGCATGACGGGGATGACCGTCAGGAGGATCATTGCGAATGCGATGGCATTGACGACGGGGAGCTGCTGTCCGAGACGGATGTAGCCGAAGATGAGCAGCGGCAGCGTGTTCTGCGCGCCCGCGGTGAAGTACGTGACCACGATCTCGTCGAAGGACAGCGCGAAGGCGAGCAGGCCACCGGCGACGAGGGCCGTCGAGAGCACCGGCCAGATCACGAACCGGAACGTCTGGAACCCGTCCGCGCCGAGATCCTGAGACGCCTCGAGCAGCGACGCCGATGAGCGCCGCAGCCGCGCCAGCACGTTGTTGTAGACGATCACGATGCAGAACGTCGCGTGCCCGATCACGATCGTCCACAGCGACAGGTTGATGTGGCCGAAGACGAAGAAGGAGTTCAGCGCCATGCCGGTGACGATCCCCGGCAGCGCGATCGGCAGCACCAGCAGGAACGTGATCGACTCGCGGCCGAAGAACCGGAAGCGTGCGATCGCGAACGCAGCCGTGGAGCCGAGCACGATCGCGCGCCGACGTCGCGAGCACCGCCGCGCGGACCGACAGCCAGAGCGCGGCGCGGACGTCGGGGGAGTTCCAGGCGACCGAGAACCAGTGCGTGGTGAAGCTCGTGATCGGCCAGCTCTGCACGTTCGACGCGTTGAACGCGTAGATCATGATCAGCACGAGCGGGACCCAGAGGAAGAGCACGACGAGCGTCGTCCAGATCACCAGGCCGATGCGGGTCGCCTTCCCCTCCATCACATCGCCTCGAACGCGCCCAGCCGGCGCGCGACGAGCAGGTACACGGCCATCACCGCGAGCGGGACCATCGCGAAGGCCGCCGCGAACGGCACGTTGTTCGAGATCCCGACCGAGTCGAAGACGACGTTGCCGATGAACTGCGAGCTCGCGCCGCCGGCGAGCAGCGGCGTCACGTAGTCGCCGAGCGTCAGCGAGAACGTGAAGATCGAGCCGGCGACGACGCCCGGCAGCGCGAGCGGCAGGATCACGCGGCGGAAGGTCATGAACCCGCTCGCGCCGAGGTCGCGCGACGCCTCGACGTACGACTCCGGAATCCGCTCGAGCGCGCCGTAGACCGGCAGCACCATGAACGGCAGCCAGACGTAGGTGAAGATGATCCACACTGCCCAGTTCGTGTACGCGAGATGCTGCGCCGGCAGCCCGAGCTTCTCCAGCGACCAGTTGAGCACGCCGTCCTGAGCGAGGATCAGCCGCCAGATGTAGACGCGGATCAGGTAGCTCGACCAGAGCGGCAGCAGCATCGCGACGAACAGGAACGCACGCGTACGCGGCCGCGCGATCCGCGCCATGAAGTAGCCGAGCGGGAACGCGAGAATCGCGTCGGCGATCGTCACCGCGGCGGCGATGCCGATCGTGCGGAGCGCGATCGTGCGGTACGCGCTCGACTCGAAGATGGTCTGGTAGTTGCTCGAGCGTCCAGACGTGCTCGATCTCCGTCGTGAACGGGTTGACCGTCCAGAACGAGGAGACGAACAGCGCGCCGAGCGACGCGAGGTAGACGAGCGCGAACGCCAGCAGCGGCGGCAGCAGCAGGAGCAGCGCCTTCGCCCAGCGGTGCCGCCAGAAGAACGAGGAAAGGCGGAGGCGGGCTCCCCGTAGTGGAGAGCCCGCCCCCGGTGTCAGATCAGCAGCGCGAACAGCCAGGACTCAGCCCTTCATCTGCGTCCAGGCTTGCTGCCATTGCGTGTAGTCCATGCAGTCGTTCTTGCCGTTGCCGCACGCGGCCACCGGCGTCTTCCAGAACTTGATCGAGTTGAAGTACTTCGCCGACGCGCCGCAGTGGTACTGCGCGGCGGAGCCGGGCGAGAGCTTGTTCATGATCGCGCAGGCCTTCGTGTTGGCCGGCGTCTCCCCGAAGTAGATCGCCTGCTCCGCCTGCACCTTCGGCGTCGAGACCCAGGCCATCCACTTGTACATGCAGTTCGGGTGCTTCGCGTGCGCCGACATCATCCACGTGTCGGCCCAGCCGGTCGCGCCCTCCTTCGGGATCAGGTCCTTCACCGGGACCTTCGCCGCGATCAGCGTGTTCGTCTGGTACGGCCACGAGGCGCCGATCACCGCGTCGCCGTTCTTGAACAGGTCGATCTCGTCCGAGGCGAGCGCCCAGTACTTCACGATCAGCGGCTTCTGCGCCTTCAGCAGGTTGATCGCCGCGTTGAACTGGGTCGAGTCCAGCTCGTACGGATCGGTGATCCCGAGCGACGGCTTCGCCTTGGACAGGTAGAGCGCGGCGTCCGCGATCTGGATCGGGTTGTCCGGCACGGTGACCTTGCCCTTGTACTTCGGGCTGTAGATCGACGCCCAGCTCGTCGGCGCCGGCTTCACGAGCTTCGTGTTGTAGAGCAGCGTGTTCGGGCCCCACTGCAGCGAGATCCCGTAGTGCACGCCGTTGATCGTGTTGTGCGGCGGCGACTTCAGCGCCGGGATGAAGTTCTTGAAGTCCGGGATCAGCGCCGGGTTGACCGGCTGGACGTCCTTGCCGTAGATCAGGCGGAGGCTCGCGTCGCCCGACGCGGAGACGCCGTCGTACTGCGACGCCGCCGCCCTGCCGCATCAGCGTGACCATCTCGTCCGACGAGCCGGCGTACTTCGCGTTCACCTTGCAGCCGGTCGCCTTCTGGAACGGCTTGACCCACTGCGGCTGCGTGTAGCCCTCCCACGCGATCAGGTTCGAGCTGACCCCTCGCCCTTGCCGACCTGCGTGGGCAGGCCGTTGCCGGCGCTCACGCCCGCCGCCGGCACGCACAGCGCGACGGCGAACGCGGCGACGAGGACGTGCACCTTGCGAATGCTTCTCACTGCTCGTCTTCCTCCTTGTGCGAGGTGATCTCGAACGTGTGCTCCGGCCGCCAGGAGAGCCGGACCCGCCTGCCCTGTGCCTCGAGCGCCTGCTGCGAGGACGTCTCGAGGTTCTGCTGGACGACGACGAGCTCGCCGCCGCGGTCGAGGTCGACGATGTAGCGCGTGACCATGCCGACGTAGACGACGTCGCGAACGACTCCCGGTCTCGCCGTCGCCTGTCTCGGACATGTGGATCTTCTCCGGGCGGATCGTGAATCGTCCGCCCGTCGCGCTCGAGCACGTTCGAGACGCCGACGAAGCCGGCGACGAACTCCGTCCGCGGCCGCTCGTACACGTCGGCGGGCGACCCGATCTGCTCGATCCGCCCCTCGTTGAAGACGGCGAGGCGGTCGCTCATCGTCAGCGCCTCCTCCTGGTCGTGCGTGACGTAGACGAACGTGATCCCGAGCTCCCGCTGCAGCTCCTTGAGGAACACCTGCATCTCCTGGCGCAGCTTCAGGTCGAGCGCGCCGAGCGGCTCGTCGAGCAGCAGCACGGACGGGCTGTTGACGATCGCGCGCGCGAGCGCGACGCGCTGCCGCTGGCCGCCCGAGAGCTGCACCGGCTTGCGGCCGCCGAGCTTCGGGCAGGCGGACGCGCTCGAGCACCTCTTCCGCTTTCGCGCGGCGGTCGCGCCGGCCGACGCCCTTGACGCGCAGCCCGTACTCGACGTTCTCGAGCACCGTCATGTGCGGGAACAGCGCGTAGTCCTGGAAGACGGTGTTGACGTCGCGCTCGCGACGGCGCGGTCCCGGTGACGTCGGCGCCCGCGAGCTCGACGTGGCCGGCGTCGGGCCGCTCGAAGCCGGCGATCACGCGCAGCGTCGTCGTCTTGCCCGAGCCCGACGGCCCGAGCATGGTGAAGAACTCGCCCTCGGCGATGTCGAGGTCGAGGTTCGCGATCGCGACGACGTCGCCGTAGGTGCGGCGGATGCCCCGAAGCCTGACGGCCGGCGCCGGCGGCGGGCTCGGTCTCAGCCTCGGCCCTAGCCGGAGCCTGCGTCGCCAAGCGCCTCCTCCAGGATCCCGAGGCCCTGCTCCAGCTCCTCGTCCGTCGCCGACAGCGGCGGCAGGAGCCGGATCACGTTCCCGTAGAGACCGCACGAGAGGAGGATCAGCCCTTTCTCGAAGGCGGCCGCAGTCACGGCCTTCGCGGTGTCCGCACTCTGCTCCGCGAACTCGAGCGCGAGCATGGCGCCGAGACCGCGCACCTCGCCGACGATCGTCGTGCTTCGCGGCGATCTCGTCGAGGCGCGTGCGCAGGATCCCGGCGATCTGCTCGGCGCGCTCGCTGTAGCCCGGCGCGGACAGCTCGTCGAGGACGGCGATCGCCGCGGCGCACGCGAGCGGGTTCCCGCCGAAGGTGCCGCCGAGCCCGCCCGGATGGACGGCGTCCATGATGTCGGCGCGTCCCGTGACCGCTGCGAGCGGCAGCCCGCCGCCGAGCGTCTTGCCGGAGACGAGCAGGTCGGGCTCGACGCCGTAGCGCTCGATCGCCCACATCGAGCCGGTGCGCCCGCAGCCGGACTGGATCTCGTCGTCGACGTAGAGGATCCCGTGCTCGTCGCAGAGCTCGTCGAGGGCCTTGACGAACTCGACCGGCATCGGGATGAAGCCGCCCTCGCCCTGCACCGGCTCGAGCACGATGCACGCGACTTCGGTGGGAGCGACGTCCTGCTTGAACAGCAGCTCGAGCCCGCGCAGCGCGTCCTCGGTGCGTGACGCCGCGGTACGGATACGGAGCCGGCGCGCGGTAGATGTCGGTGGCGAGCGGGCCGAAGCCCTGCTTGTAGACGAGCTTCGAGGTCATCGCCATGGTCAGGTTGGTGCGGCCGTGGAAGGCGCGGTCGAAGACGATCGACGCCGGCGCGCTTCGTCGCGGCGCGCGCGATCTTCACCGCGTTCTCGATCGCCTCTGCGCCGGAGTTGACGAGCAGCGTCTTCGTCGCGGCTTCGCCGGGCCAATGGTCGTCCAGCCGGCGCGCGACCTCCACGTACGGCTCGTAGATCCCGACCATGAAGCACTGGTGCAGGAACTTGTCGGCCTGCTCGTGAATCGCGCGGACGACGCCGGCCGGGCCGTGCCCGAGGTTCTGGCAGGCGATGCCGCCGCCGAAGTCGAGGTATTCGCGGCCGTCGGCGTCCCAGATCTTCGCGCCCCAGGCCTTGGAGACCACGAGCTGGGGCGTCGAGACGCCGCGCGGCACGTACCGCTCCCGTGCCTGGATCACCCGCTCCGTGGCGGCGCGTTCGTCGACCGACATACGTCGGCGGATTATTCCTTGTCGCGTTGCATGTTTTCAACAGGTATCGCTCTCGCATTGCGAGGCGATCGAGCGCCGAAGCTGTCGAAATGCGCAGCTGAGCGGGATTCCGCTAGCCCGCGACCTCGATCGATTCCAGCACGATGCTCTGCGCCAGGGGGTCGTGCTGGTCGATCTCCTCCACCTCGCAGCGGGCGCCTTCGGCGACGGTGCCGCGCGTGGCGTCGACGAAGTGCTCGACGAAGTGATCCGGCGTCATGTGCGACATCGGCCCGATGCGCACCCTGATCGCGACCACCTTGTCGGCGTGCTCGCGGGCGGCCACGGACTCGATCTCGCGGACGAGGTCCGCCAGCAGCGCACGCTCGTGCATCAGCCTTGCTCCCCGGACAGCTCGCGCCGGATCGACTCCGCCACGTCGGCGGCGGCGGAGCGGACCGCCGCGGACAGCGGCGCGCCGGTGTCGAAGCTGCCGCCCTCGATCCCGTAGACGATCGTCCGCTCCGGCAGGCGCCCGAGCGCACGCGCGAGCTCCACTGCGTCGGCGACGCCGAGCAGGTGCGTGGACGCGCGCTGGAGCTCCGGCGGCAGCGGCCCGTCGTGCGCCTCCAGCCGTCGCACCGTGCCCGGCTCAGTGCCGGACTCCGTGGCGTCGACGACGATGGCGGAATCGCAGTCCTCCCACGACGAGAGGAGCGCCACCGGCTCGCCCTCGCACTCGACGAGGCGCACGTCGCCCGGCAGCGTGCCGTCCAGCAGGCGCGCCACCTCGAGCCCGACGGCGTCGTCGCCGCGCAGTGCGTTCCCGACGCCGACGACGCAGACGGTCATACCCGCTCGACGTCGAGCGTCAGGAAGTGGGTGGCGCACGAGATGCACGGATCGTAGTTCCGGATCGTCTGCTCGCAGCGCAGCCGCAGCTCGTCCTCGCCGAGATCGGCGTGCCCGCTGACGAAGGCGAACAGATCCTCCTCGATCATCTTCTGGTTCTGCGACGTCGGCGGGACGATCTTCGCATCGAGGATCGTGCCCTCCTCGTCGAGGCGATAGCGGTGGTAGAGCGTGCCGCGCGGCGCCTCGCTCGCGCCGTGGCCCCAGCCGGCCTGCGGCACGACCTCGACCGACGGCGCGGGCGGCTCCTCGTACGCGGCGATCAGCCGCAGCGCCTCGTCGCATGCGTGCACGAGCTCGACCGCGCGCACGACGATCGAGCGGAACGGATTGCGCACGACCGGCTCGAGCCCCACCTCGTCGGCCGCCGCGAGCGCGTCGGGGGAGAGGAGCCCGCGGTGGAGCGCATAGCGCGCCAGGGGGCCGACGAGGTAGGCGCCTCGCTCGCGCAGTCGCGCGTGCAGAGCGTTGGAGTGCTCGACGTGCTCCTCGACGACGTGGTCGAAGAACTCCGCGATGGGAATATCGAGCCCTCGATTGGAGATCAGGCGCGCGCCGCGCTCGATCGGATACTCGCCGCTAGCGTCGAGGGCGACGAACTCGTAGTCCTGCTCCAGCTCGGGGAAGTCCAGGCCCGACACGACGCGCACCGCCTCGCGCGAGGCCTCCTTCGCCCACTCGAGGTCGGGAACCATGCGCTCCAGGTCGGCGCGGCTCGGCGCCTTGTACCAGCCGCCGACGCGCACGTTGATCGGGTGCACCTCGCGGCCGCCGACCACGCGCATCACCTCGTTGCCGATCTTCTTCAGCCGCAACGCGGTCTCGACGAGCGCCGGGTCGATCTTCGCCAGCTCGACCGCGCTCGGCACGCCGAGGAAGTCCGGCGCGTGGAGCATGAAGATGTGCAGCGTGTGGCTCTCGATCCACTCGCCGCAGTAGAGGAGCCGGCGCAGCGCGCGCAGCTGCCCGTCCACCTCGACGCCGGCCAGCGACTCCATCGCGAGGCACGAGCTCATCTGGTACGCGACGGGGCAGATGCCGCAGATGCGCGCGGTGATGTCGGGCGCCTCCGTGAACGCGCGCCCACGAAGGAACGCCTCGAAGAAGCGCGGCGGCTCGTAGATCTTCAGCTTCACGTCGAGCACCTCGTCGCCGCGCATGCGCACGAGCATTCCGCCCTCGCCTTCGACGCGCGCGAGATAGTCGGTACGGATCGTCCGCGTCTTACTCATGGAACGTCGCCTGCCTTCGGAATGCCGGCGCGTTGCCGGTGAAGGCCCGGAACGCGCGGAGCAGCTGCGGGTCGTCGGCGCCGAGCTCGCGCCAGTGCGCGGCGAGCGCCTCGGTGTTCGGCTGCTCCTTCGGGCCGAAGCAGCCGAAGCAGCCGCGCGCATACAGCGGACAGAGGGCGCCGCAGCCGGCGTGGGTCACGGGGCCGAGGCAGGGAACGCCCTTCGCCACCATCACGCACGGGACGCCGGCGCGCTTGCACTCGACGCAGACGCTGTACCCGGGGATGTTCGGCCGTCGGCCGGCGAGGAACGCGCCGACCACCTCGAGCAGCTGGTGCTTGTTGATCGGACAGCCCTGGAGCTCGAAGTCGACGTGGACGTGGTCCGCGACCGCGGTCGACGTGCGCAGCGTCGAGATGTAGTCGGGGCTGGCGTACACGGCGGAGACGAAGTCGCCGACCTGCGCGAAGTTGCGCAGCGCCTGGATACCGCCCGACGTGGCGCAGGCGCCGATGGTGACGAGGAACTTCGACTGGCGGCGGATTTCGTGGATCCGCTCGGCGTCGTGCGGCGTCGTGATCGAGCCCTCGACGAGCGTCAGGTCGTACGGGCCCTTCGCCATCGCGCTCGTCGCCTCGAGGAAGAACGCAATCTCGACAGCGCCGGTCAGCTCGAGGAGCTCGTCCTCGCAGTCGAGCAGCGAGAGCTGGCAGCCGTCGCAGGAGGAGAACTTCCAGACCGCGAGCGTCGGCTTCATAGTTCCTGCACCCCCAGCAGCGGGGCCAGCTCGTCCCAGCGGTAGACAGGCCCGTCGCGGCAGATCAGGGTCGGCCCGAGCTGGCAGTGGCCGCACAGCCCGACGCCGCAGCGCATCGTGCGCTCCATCGAGATCCAGATCTGCTCGGGCGGGACGCCGCGGTCGATCAACGCGCGCGCCGTGAACAGCATCATGATCTCCGGCCCGACGATGAACGCAACCGCGTCGGCCGGCTCGAATTGCGCGGCGCGGATCAGCTTCGTGACCACGCCGACGTTGCCGCTCCAGTCGGGGCCGGCCGAGTCGACGGAGACCTCGACGCCGACGTCGAGCCTGCCGCGCCATCGCTCCAGCTCCTTGCGGAACAGCAGGTCCTCGGGAGTCCGGCCGCCGTAGAGGACGACGAGCTTGCCGAAGTCGTCGCGGTGCGCGAGTGCGTGGTAGATCGCGGGGCGGAGCGGGGGCAGGCCGACGCCGCCGCCGACGACGACGAGATCGTGGCCGCGCGCGGCGTCGATCGGCCAGCGGTTCCCGAACGGCCCGCGCACGCCGACGACGTCGCCCGGCGCGCAGGCGCAGAGCGCCTTCGTCACCGCGCCGACCGCGCGAATCGTGTGCACGAGCGTCGTGCCTGTCTTGTCCACGTCGCCGCTCGTCGAGATCGGCACCTCGCCGACGCCGAAGGCGTAGAGCATGGTGAACTGGCCCGGCCCGATCGGATCGATGGACGCATCGACCGGCTCCAGCTCGAGCGTCCAGTTGTCGTGGTTCTCGCGCCGTTTCCGCGCAACGCGGTACGGCAGCGGCGTCATCGCGCCGCGTTGGACGGTCGCCTCACTGACGGCGGTCGCCATAGACGTCCATCAGCTGGAGGCGCGTGGCCTGGAGGCGGGAGACGAGCACCTGCGCGAAGCGGTTGAGCAGGTCGTAGCCGAGCGCGGGATCGGTCTCGCACTTGCCACGGAGGCAGGCGCCGTCGAACTGGACGGCGCGGACGGCGTCGACCGCGCGTCCCGTGAAGTGCCACGTGTACGGCGGCAGCAGCCAGGACCAGCCGACGATCTCGCCCGGGCCGACGGTCTCGACGGTGAGCTGTCCGCGGTTCGGCACGTACGCGTCGAGCGCGACGATGCCGTGCCGGATCAGGAAGAACGTGTCCGCCTGGTCACCCTCGCGGAAGAGCCGCTCGCCGGCGGCGAAGACGACGTTGGAGGCGCAGCCGGCGATCAGCTCCAGCTGCTCCTGGTCGAGATCCGCGAAGACGGGGCTCTCGACTATCAGTGCGTCAAGCGTGCGCATGCTCTTTCTCCTCTGCGCGGATTGCCTCAACTTCTTCCCGGATGTCGATGCCGACGGGGCACCAGGCGATGCAGCGGCCGCAGCCGACGCAGCCGGTCGAGCCGAACTGGTCCTCCCACGTCGCGAGCTTGTGCGTCAGCCACTGCCGGTAGCGGGCACGCGGAGTCGGACGCGTGTTCCCGCCGTGCATCTCGGCGTACTGGAGGGAGAAGCACGTGTCCCAGACGCGCGAGCGCTCCGCGGTCGAGCCGTCGAGCGAGCTCGCGTCCTCGACGTGCGTGCAGAAGCAGGTGGGGCAGACGAGCGTGCAGTTGCCGCAGGTGAGACAGCGCTCGGCCACCTCGTCCCAGCGGGGGCTCTCGAGGTTGCGCAGCAGCAGGTCGTGCAGGTCCGTACTGTCGAAGCGGCCGTCCATGTCTCGCGCTGCGCGCGCGACTAGGGAGTGGGCGGCGTCGATGTCCCTGGCAGCAGAGGGCCGCACGGGCAGCTTCGCGAGGACTGCTTCTCCGGCCGGAGAGCCCGTGCGAATCAGGAAGCGGTGTTCCCCGTCGAGGAGCTCCGTCAGCGCGAGGTCGAAGTCTCCGGTCGCGCCGGGGCCGCCGCCCATCGACGTGCAGAAGCAGAGGGAGGACGGGTCGCCGCAGTCGGCGGCGACGATGAAGACGTCGGCACGGCGGGACGCGTAGTCGCGGTCGACGTAGGAGCCGCCGAGGAAGACGCGGTCCTGGATGGCGATCGCGGCCAGCTCGCACGGACGGACGCCGACGAACGCCGTCGGCACCGAGGCCGGCGGCTCCTCCTCGACGGTCAGCGAGGCGCCGTCGCGGCGGGCCTGCCAGAGGCGGACGTGCGGCGGCAGCAGCTCCTGCTTCCACGAGTGCGGCCCGACGGCGTAGCCGAAGACCGCGTCGTCCTCCCGGCGCGCGAGCCGGTACGACCCCGGCGCCTGCTCGTCGGTCCAGCCGGCCGGAAGCGCCGAGGCGGCGGATAGCTCCGCATAGACGATCGCTCCGTCGCGCACGGTGGGCCCGACGACGCGGTAGCCCTCGGCGCGGAGCGCGTCGAGCAGTGCGTCGAGATCCGCCGCTGCGAGGATTGCGGGCTCGGTTGCGCCCTTGTTCTGCACGGGCCTCCTTCCGTTCTGAACACTCCCGTGCGCGGCGCGAAGCCGCATCGGTAGGGCCGCCCGATCGCCCTGCGGGTTTCCCGCGCGGGAGGGCGTGCTTCTGCCGATGCCGTTGCGCGGGGCGTTTGTGACGCTTGGTGCGTGACCGTTAGCAGCGTGGAGCGCCGCCGCTTCCGGGCCCGCGGAGTCGTGCAGGGAGTCGGGTTTCGGCCCTTCGTCCATCGGCTCGCGTCGGCCCACCGGCTGGGCGGCTTCGTCCTCAACGACGGCGAGGGTGTCGTGATCGAGGCCGAGGGGACCGTGCGCGAGCTCGATGCATTCGCCGTCGAGATCGTCGCCGCCGCGCCGGGTCATGCGCACGTGGACTCGCTCGTGGCCGAGCTCGTCACGCCGCGCGGCGAGCGCAGCTTTGCCATTCGCGCGAGCGACGGCGCTGCCGGCTCTGCTGCCGCGGCGATCCCGCCCGACCTCGCCACCTGCGACGACTGCCTGCGCGAGCTGTTCGACCCGGCCGACCGCCGGTTCCGCTACCCGTTCCTCAACTGCACGCAGTGCGGACCGCGGCTGACGATCGTCCAGTCCGTTCCGTACGACCGCGCGCGCACGACGATGGCGCCGTTCGAGCTGTGCGCCGACTGTCGCCGCGAATACGAGGATCCGTCCGACCGCCGCTTTCACGCAGAGCCGATCGCGTGTCCGGCATGCGGGCCGCAGCTGTCGATGCCGCTGGCCGACGCCGTCGAGCTGCTGCGCGAGGGAGGGATCGTCGCGGTCAAGGGGCTCGGCGGCTACCACCTCGCCTGCGATGCAGCGAACGAGTCGGCGGTCGCACGGTTGCGCGCGCGGAAGCACCGCGAGGAAAAGCCGTTCGCGCTCGTCAGCGGCGACCCCGAGTCGCTCTGTCTCGTCGAGCCGGACGAGTGGGATCTGCTTCGCTCGCCGGCGCGGCCGATCGTGCTGCTGCGCCGCCTGTGGGGCGCGCGCGTCGCCGACTCGGTCGCGCCCGGCTCGCCGTGGCTCGGCGTGATGCTCCCGTACACGCCGCTGCTGCACCTGCTCTGGCACGACCTGGCGCGGCCGTTCGTCCTCACGAGCGGCAACCTCAGCGACGAGCCGATCGCCTTCGACGACGACGAGGCGCGACGCCGGCTCGATGTGATCGCTGACGCGTCCCTCGGCAACGACCGGCGCATTCACCGCCGCTGCGAGGACTCGGTCGTCCGCCGTGGCGCCGTCCTCCGGCGCTCGCGCGGCTACGCGCCCTCGCCGCTGCCGCTGCCGGTCGAAACGCCGGTCCCGCTCGTCGCCGCCGGCGCGGAGCTGAAGTCGACCTTCTGCGTCGCCCGCGGCCACGAGGCGTTCCTCTCGGCGCACCTCGGCGATCTCGACTCCGAGCCCGCGTACCGCGCCTTCCGCACCGACCTGCGGCTCTACCTCGAGATGCTCGCGGTCGAGCCCGCCGCGGTCGCGTGCGACCTCCATCCCGAGTACCTGTCCACGAAGTGGGCGCACGAGCAGGGGCTGCCGCTGGTCGAGGTGCAGCACCATCACGCGCACGCGGCGGCGTGTCTGGCCGAGCACGGGGAGGAGGGCCCGGCGCTCGCGCTCGTCTTCGACGGAACCGGCTACGGCACCGACGGAACGCTCTGGGGCGGCGAGCTGCTGAAGGCCGACCTCGCCGGGTTCGAACGGCTCGCCTGGCTCGAGCCGGCACCGCTTCCCGGCGGCGAGGCCGCGGTCCGCGAGCCGTGGCGCGTCGCCGCGATGCACCTGGAGCGCGCGGGCCTGCCCGTTCCGTGGCCGGAGTGGGAGACCGTGCGCGCGAGCCTGGCCGTCAACGCGCCGCTCTCGTCCGGGATGGGCCGGCTCTTCGACGCCGCGGCCGCGGTGCTCGGCGTGCGCGCCCGCGTCTCGTACGAGGGGCAGGCCGCGATCGAGCTGGAGCAGCTGGCGGGCTTCGTGGAGGCGGATCCGTGGGCGTGGCGCTTCGGCGAGACGACCGCGCTCGTCGCGCGCGTCGCGGACGAGCTCGCCGCCGGGCGGCCGCGCGTGCAGATCGCCGCCGCCTTCCACGAGACGATCGCCGCATCGGCCGCGGCGGAGGCGTACGCGCTCGCCGACGGCTGCGACACCGTCGCCCTCTCCGGCGGCTCGTTCCAGAACCGGCGGCTGGCGGCGGCGACGCGCGCGCGTCTCGAAGGGTGGGGCTTCCGTGTGCTCGAGCACCGCCTCGTGCCGCCGAACGACGGTGGCGTCAGCTACGGCCAGGCGGCCGTCGCGGCGAGGAGGCTCGCATGTGCCTAGCCGTCCCGGGCCAGATCCTCGAGCTGCTCGACGACGGGCAGGCGAAGGTCGACTTCACCGGCGTCCGCCGCAACGTCAGCGTCGTCTTCACGCCCGAAGCAGGGCCGGGCGACTGGGTGCTCGTCCACGTCGGCTTCGCGCTCGCGCAGGTCGACGAGGACGAGGCGCGCGCGACGCTGGAGCTGCTCGGCGAGGCAATCGCGGCGGAGCTGGCGCAGTGAAGTACGTCGACGAGTACCGCGACGGCCGCGCGGCACGGGCGATTGCGGCGGAGATCTGCACGCTCGTCGAGCCCGGGAGCCACGTGAAGCTGATGGAGGTCTGCGGCGGGCACACGCATGCGATCTACCGGCACGGGCTCGAGGCGCTGCTGCCGGACGAGGTCGAGCTCGTCCACGGGCCCGGCTGCCCGGTCTGCGTGATCCCGATGGGCCGCGTCGACGACGCGATCTCGATCGCGGAGCGGCCCGAGGTGACCTTCGCGAGCTTCGGCGACATGCTGCGCGTTCCCGGCGGCCGGCGCCGCTCGCTGCTGGAGGCGAAGGCGCGCGGCGCGGACGTGCGCACCGTCTACTCGCCGCTCGACGCGCTCGCGCATCGCGCGACGCGAGCCCGAGCGCGAGGTCGTCTTCTTCGGCGTCGGCTTCGAGACGACCGCGCCGGCGACGGCGCTGACGCTCCTGCGCGCACGCGAGCTCGGTGTCGACAACTTCTCCGTCTTCTGCAACCACGTGCTGATCGGTCCGGCGTTGCGCGCGATCCTCGACTCGCCCGAGACCGAGATCGACGGTTTCGTCGGCCCCGGCCACGTCTCGACGGTGATCGGGACGCGTCCGTACGACTTCGTCTGCTCGCGAGTACGGGCGGCCGGTCGTCGTCGCCGGCTTCGAGCCGACCGACATCCTCCAGGCGGTGGCGCGATGCTGCTGCGCCAGCTGCGCGACGGCCGCGCCGAGGTGGAGAACGAGTACGGTCGCGTCGTCCGCACCGACGGCAATCCGCAGGCGCTCGCGGCGCTCGACGGAGGCGTTCGCCGTGCGCGACGACTTCGAGTGGCGCGGTCTCGGCGCGATCCCGCGCAGCGGGCTTGCGCATCGCGGACGCGCTTGGCGCCTGGGATGCGGAGAATCGCTTCGAGATTCCCGGCGCTGCGGATCGAGGATCCGAAGGCGTGCCGCTGCGGCGACGTCCTGCGCGGTCTGGCGAAGCCGTACGAGTGCGGCGTCTTCGGCACCGCCTGCACGCCGGAGCAGCCGCTCGGCACGTGCATGGTCTCGAGCGAGGGCGCGTGCGCCGCGTACTACGCGTACGGGCGGCACCAGCGCCGCGAGAAGGCGACCGCGTGAGCGGCGACGTGGTCACGCTCGCGGACGGCGCCGGCGGCAAGGCGTCGCGCCGGCTCGTCGAGGGCCTGTTCCTCGAGGAGCTGCGCAACCCGATGCTCGAGCCGCTCGGCGACGCTGCGCTGGTCTCCGCGAACGGCACGCGCTTCGCCTTCACGACCGACTCGTACGTCGTGCGTCCGCTGCGCTTCCCCGGCGGCGACATCGGCGAGCTCGCCGTCAACGGGACGGTGAACGACCTCGCCGTCTCCGGCGCGGTGCCGCTCGCGCTGACCGCCGGCTTCGTGATCGAGGAGGGCTTTCCTCTCGACGAGCTGCGCGCCCTGACCGCTTCGATGGCGCGCGCCGCACTCGACGCGGGTGTCTCCGTGGCGGCCGGCGACACGAAGGTCGTCGAGCGCGGCGCTGCCGACGGTCTCTACGTCACCACCGCCGGGATCGGTTTGCTCGACCTGCGCGCCGTCCTCGGCTTCGAGCGCGTCCGGCCCGGCGACCGGGTGCTCGTCTCCGGCGGGATCGCCGAGCACGGGATCGCCGTCATGTTCGCGCGCGGCCACCTCGAGCTGGAGCTGGACGTCGCCAGCGACACCGCGCCGCTGAACGGGCTGACGGCCGCGCTCTGCGCGCTCGGTCCCGATCTGCGCTGGATGCGCGACCCGACACGCGGCGGGCTCGCGACGACGCTGAACGAGCTGGCCGCGGGCGCAGGCGTCACCGTCGTCCTCGACGAGGAGGCGATCCCGGTCCGCGACGACGTGCGCGCCGCGTGCGAGATCCTCGGGATCGACCCGCTCTACGTCGCGAACGAGGGCAAGCTCGTCGCGGTGGTCGCACCCGACGCCGCAGCGGCGGCGCTCGCCGCGCTCCGCGCGCATCCGCTCGGCGCGAACGCCGTCGACATCGGTGAGGTCCGCGAAGACGACGAGCCCCTCGTCCTCGTCGACACCCCGTACGGCGGCAGCCGCATCGTCGACATGCTCGTCGGCGATCCGCTCCCGCGCATCTGCTAGTCCCAGGGGAACCGCAGGGTTCCCCTGGGGCACCCCTCCTTCGGCGCTCGTGGCGGGTTGGTGGTTGTGCGCTTCGCCGGGAGCGCGGTCCCGGCTGCGCGCGAGAGAGCGCAGTGCACCCAGATTGATCCGAGCGGCGCGCGGTGCCGTGCAGTCGGTGGTGGCCTACCGGCCATCCCCGACCGCATCAGTCCGCCTCCGTCCAACGCGCCTGCGGCAGCGTTAGCCTCCGGCCTCTACCGCTCGAGCCTCCTGCGAACAAGGCCGGAGGCTAGGACTGCCGAAGGCGTCCTAGACGGAGGCTGACCAGCGGCCCGGGATGCGTAGCACCACGGGCCGCGCGGGGGAGGCAAACCGCCGAGTGAATCTGGGTGGACGGCGCTGCCACGCGCGGAGGCGGGACCCCGCTCCCGCCGCAGCGCCACCACCAACCGCCACCAGCGCCGAAGGAGGGGGCGACTGGGGGAACCCTGCGGTTCCCCCGGTTACCGACCGTTCGCCTGCGCGGCGACTGCTGCGGGGCAGTTCCAGTACTCGTACGGGCCCTGGGGACCGAGGTCCTTGCAGCCGTCGGTCGAGAGGTCCGGCCGGCCCTGCAGCTTGCCCGCGCGGCACGCTTCGATCTGGGTGCCGTCGGCGTTCGTGCGCGCCACGAGGCACGTGCCGGTCAACCCGGTCGTCTTCAGCAGCTTGCCGTCCTTGACCGCGACCATCAGCGCCAGGGCCAAGGCCGCTACGACGCAAACCCTCAGAAGCATTCGAACCTCCCAGCCGCAGGCCGGGCCTACCCAGCTTCTGTATCGGCCCGGCGCGGGTGCCGCCGAAGTGGAATCCCTCGTTCGGGAATCAGCGGTCCCAGACGTTCTCGAACGTCCCGAACCGCAGCTCCTGGTCGTAGTGGAAGCGCGTGTCGTCCACCCGCCGCATGTACTCCTCCCGGTGGGCGGCCGCGAAGTCGTTGTACGCCTGGGCCGTCTCCCAGCGGTCGATCACGAGATAGCGGCCGGGCGCCTCGATGTCCCGCAGCAGCTCGGTTCCGATGTATCCGGGCCCCTGCCGGAAGAACTGGGCCCAGTCGCCGTCAGGCCCGTATGCCCGCTCGAACTCCTCCACGTCGCGGACCTCGTACCTGAAGACGAGAGCGATCACGCGCCGATTCGTACCACGGGGGCGTTAACCTCTGCGCGATGACTGCCGAGCCCCTCGCTGTGGAGCAGGAGCCTGAGGAGGACCGCAGCGCGTATGCGGGAGTCCTGCGCTTCTACCACCTGGCAAAGCGCCAGGAATGGATGGTGCGGGACCTCCCGTGGGGCGAGATCGCGCCGGTGCCGGAAGGCAAGGGCTCGCCCCAGCGCCGGGCGCGCCGGATGGACGTCTGGCGCTCGGTGGTGATGCAGCAGCTCCAGGCCGACGTGCTCGCGGTGGAGATGGCGGCGCAGCTGCTGAACGCGGCGCCCGATCCGGAGGCGAGGCTCTACTACTCGACGATGGTGCAGGACGAGGCGCGTCACACCGAGGCGTGGCTGAAGCTGATCGGCCAGATCGGCGGCGAGGGGGAGCGCGACCCGCACCTCGACGCGCTGGGACACATGTTCCTCGAGGCGGATCTGCTCGAGGAGAAGGTCTTCCTCATGCAGGTCTTCTTCGAGCGGCTGATCATCCCGCGCTTCCGGCTGATCGCCCGCTCGTCGCGCGGGACGGTGCTCGAGGATCTCTGCAACCGCCTCGCCATCGACGACGGCATCCACCACGGCGCCGGGATGGAGTACGAGCGCGTGCTGCTCGTGAATGCGCCGCCGACGATCAGGAACACGCTCGTCGACGCGGCGAACCGCATGCTGCCCGAGTTCGCCGCCCACGTCCTCTGGCGGCCGAAGGCGCGCGAGATGATCGGCCAGCTGATGGAGGCCCGCGACCGCGAGCGCCTCAAGACCGAGCTCGGCCACGGCGTCCGTCTGGCGAAGAGCCTCGGCCTCGACGTCAGCGAAGTCGTCATTCCGTACTAGGGGAACCGCAGGGTTCCCCTAGTGGACCCCTCCTTCGGCGCTGGTGGCGGTTGGTGGTGGCGCTGCGGCGGGAGCGGGGTCCCGCCTCCGCGCGTGGGGGCGCGGTGGACCCAGAGCGGTGTGGGCGGGTTGCCTGCCCCGCGCGGCCCGTGGTGCCAAGGCATCCCGGCCCGTTGGTGCGTCTGCGTCTAGGACGCCTGCGGCTGTCCTAGCCTCCGGCTTTGGTCGCTGCGAGCTTCGGGCGAATCAGGCCGGAGGCTAACGCGGCCGTAGCCGCGGTGGACGGAGGCGGACTGATGCGGTCGGGGGTGGCCGCAGGCCACCACCGGCCGCACGGCACTGCCAGCCGCTAACACCGCTCTGAGTGGAGCGCGCGTGAACGCGCGCAGGCGCGACCGCGCTCGCGCCGGAGCGCACACCAACACCCGCCACGAGGGCGAAGAAGGAGGGGGCAACCGGGGGAACCCTGCGGTTCCCCCGGTTTAGCGAAGCCCGCCGCGTTCGAAATGGGCGCGGAAGAAGTTTTCGGAGCCGGCGGTCGCCATCGCCGAGGAGGCTGAGATCTCCAGGGCGAGGGCGGCCGCCGCCACGATCTGGGCGAAGCGGTAGACCTTCCCGGGGCCGGCGCAGCCCATCAGCTCCAGCCACTCGCGCGGGGTCGGCAGCGTCGTGCCGCCGCCGACGGTGCCGACCTCGAGGCCGGGGAAGCGGACGGCGATGTGCATGCCGCCCTCGACGCGTCTGCCGGTGCCGTGCGCCATCGAGCTCGTGCCGACCATGCCGATGTCCTGGCCCGTCGCGGCGAAGATCGCGGCGATCGCGGACGCGGGCGTGAACGCGACCGACTGCATGCCCGACGCGACCGCGCCCTGCGTGCCGACCCAGGCGAGCGCCTCGAGATCCTCGGCAGTGGTCCGCAGCACGCGGCGGATCGCCTCGTCCGTCAGCGTCGTCTCGGCGATCACCGTCTTGCCGTGGCCGGACTGGAAGTACTCGTAGGACGGCTTCTTGTCGCCGCCCATGTTCGCCTCGAGCATCGTCCGCTCGATCGGCACGGGGGCCTGGGGGAGGACGAACGCCATGTTCAGCGCATACGCGTTGCGGGTCATCATGTTCGGCCCGACCGCGTCGCCCGTCGTGAACCGCCAGAGGACATGGCACATCGGGCCGACCACGTGCGTCTTCACCTCGCGCAGGACGGCGAACCGCGATAGCTCCGGAATGTCCGCCGCTCCGAGGAACTCGCGCATCGCCGGCACCTGGTCCGCGATCCACCGGGCCAGCGTCAGTGCGTCTCCCGCGTCCTTGCAGACAAAGCAAGATGCTCTGGTGATTCTGTCGGCGACGACATATGTTCGGAAGCCGCCGGACTCGGCCACGGCCTTCGCGCCGCGCTGCAGCGACGCGGTCAGCCCGCCTTCGGTGTGCGCGAGCGGCACGGTCACGTCCTCGACGGCACGGTCGCGCTCGACCACCTCGCCGTCCTCGGACAGCTCGTACTCGCCGAGCGAAACGGTCAGCTGCGCCACCGACACGGGGATCACGGCGACGCCGGTCACCGTCTCGGCTGCGCTCGCGTACGGCTCCAGGTCGGCGGCGGTGACGGCGCCCTCGAGCCCGAGCGCCTCCTGGCGGGCACGGATCGACGCGGCATCGTTCTTGCGGGGGAGCCGAGGCGGCACGGCCGCATTCTCTCAGTCGATAGGCTCGGCGCCATGACCGTAACCGTCATCGACGGCAAGGCGCTGGCCGCGAAGGTGCGCGCCGAGGTGGCGGCCGACGTCGCCGAGCTCGGCCACGTCGGGCTCGCGACCGTCCTGGTCGGGGAGGATCCCGCGTCCGAGATCTACATCCGCGGCAAGCACAAGGCGGCCCGCGACGCCGGCTTCGAGTCCTTCGACCACCATCTGCCGGCGGAGACGAGCGAGGCGGACCTGCTGGCCCTGATCGCCGAGCTAAATGCCAACGATGCCGTGGACGGGCTGCTCGTTCAGCTGCCGCTGCCGTCGAGTCTCGACGAGAACACCGTGATCGAGGCGATCAGCCCGGCCAAGGACATCGACGGCCTCCACCCGATGAACGCGGGGCGGCTCGCCCTCGGGCGGCCGGGGCTCGTTCCCGGCACGCCGATGGGCGTGATGCGGATGCTCGAGGAGTACGGGATCGAGACGAAGGGCGCCAACGCGGTCGTCGTCGGCCGCTCGAACATCGTCGGCAAGCCGATGGCCCAGCTGCTGCTGCGGGCACACGCGACCGTGACCATCTGCCACTCCCGCACGCGCGACCTCGCCGCGCACACGCTCGAGGCCGACATCCTCGTCGCCGCGGTCGGGAAGCTGCACGTGATCGAGGCGGCCATGGTCAAGCCCGGGGCCGCCGTGATCGACGTCGGCATGAACCGCACCGACGACGGGCTGTTCGGCGACGTCGACCCGGCCGCGGCCGACCGTGCCGGCTTCCTCACGCCCGTTCCGGGCGGGGTCGGACCGATGACGATCGCCATGGTCCTGAAGAACACCGTCGCCGCCGCACGTGCCCGCCGCGGAGCCCTTGCGAATCCCGTTTCCTGAGCTACACTCCGGCTGCTTCACCATCGGTCGGCGGCTCGGTGCCCGAGCCGTCGTTGTTTTTTGCAAGGAGGAAGGTCAAGTTGGCAGAGGGCACCGTTAAGTGGTTCTCCAACGAGAAGGGTTACGGATTCATCGAGCGTGAAGGTGGCGACGATGTCTTCGTGCACTTCTCCGCTATCACCATGGACGGCTACAAGTCGCTGACCGAAGGCCAGCGCGTGTCGTTCGAGGTTGTGCAGGGCCCGAAGGGCGCGCAGGCCGCGAACGTCCAGGCAGCGTAGGAGAACCCTCTCGGCATGTGTGAAGCGGGCCCCGAGAGGGGCCCGCTTCGTTTTGGAAGGATGCAGTCAACGATGGCGATCGATCGCGAACAGCTTCTCCACGTCGCGCATCTCGCGCGGCTCGAGCTCCCGGACTCGGAGGTCGAGCGGCTCGGCGCGCAGCTGAACGACATCCTGGAGGCGGTGAGCAAGGTCTCCGAGCTGGACCTGGCGGACGTCCCGGCCACCTCGCACCCGCTCGACGTGGTCAACGTGTGGGGCGAGGACGAGCCGCGTCCGTGCCTGCCGGTGGAGGAGGCCCTCGCCAACGCGCCCGAGCGGGAGGGCAACTTCTTCAAGGTCCCGCCTGCCGGCTCATGATCGACACGCTTCGGCTCACGGCAGAGGAGGCGCTCGGGCTCGTCGACCGGGGCGAGGTGTCGCCGGCCGAGCTGCACGCGGCGTACATCGCCGCCATCGCCGAGCGCGACCCGGAGCTGCACTGTTATCTCCGCGTGCTGGACGAGCCGAACGGCACCGCCATCCCGATTGCGCTGAAGGACGTGATCGGCACGAAGGGCGTCGAGACCACCGCGGGCTCGAAGATCCTCCAGGGCTACGTGCCCGTCTACGACTCGACCGTCGCCAGGCGGTGCAAGGAGCGCGGGCTGTCGCTGCTCGGCAAGACGAACACGGACGAGTTCGCCATGGGCTCGTCCACGGAGAACTCCGCGTACGGGCCGACGAAGAATCCGTGGGACCCGTCGCGCGTGCCGGGCGGCTCGGGCGGCGGTTCCGCCGCGGCGGTCACCGCCGGGCTCGCGCCGTGGGCCCTCGGCTCGGACACCGGCGGCTCGATCAAGCAGCCGTCCGCCCTGTGCGGCAACGTCGGCCTGCGTCCGACGTACGGCACCGTCTCGCGCTACGGCATCGTCGCGTTCGCGTCGAGCCTCGACCAGGTCGGCCCGGTCGCGCGCAACGTGCGCGACTGCGCGCTGCTGTACTCGATCATCGCCGGCCGCGACGTCTGCGACACGACGACGGTGGAGCTGCCGCAGGCGGTGGAGCTGCCGCAGGCGGAGGATCTGAAGGGGCTGCGCGTCGGCGTCCCGCGCGAGTTCAACGAACACGAGGCGATCGAGCCCGGCGTGCGCGACGCAGTGCAGCGCGCGATCGAGCTCTGCCGCGAGCTCGGCGCGGAGGTGGGGGAGTGCTCGCTGCCGCGCTCGGTCGACTACGGCATGCCGTGCTACTACCTGATCGCGCCCGCCGAGGCGTCGTCCAATCTCGCGCGCTACGACGGCGTCCGCTTCGGCTACCGCTCCGCCCGCAGCGGCGATCGCCTGGAGATGTACGAGCGCACGCGGGACGAGGGCTTCGGCGACGAGCCGAAGCGGCGGATCATGGTCGGCACGTACGCGCTCTCCGCGGGCTACTACGACGCGTATTACGGCCAGGCGCAGAAGGTGCGGACGCTGCTCGCGCGCGAGCACGCGGAGGTGTTCGAGCGCTTCGACGTGCTCGTGTCGCCGACGTCGCCGAGCGTCGCCTTCGAGCTGGGCGCGCGCACGGCCGACCCGCTCGCGATGTATCTCAGCGACCTGCTGACCATTCCGTCCTGCCTTGCAGGGCTCCCCGGCCTGAACATCCCGTGCGGCCTGTCCGAGGGGCTGCCGGTGGGGCTGCAGCTGATCGGCCCGCAATTCTCGGAGAACGCGCTCTTCCGCACCGGCTACGCGCTCGAGCGCGCGATCGGCTTCGACCCCGTCCCGACGAGGCTGCGATGAGGTTCGAGGATCCTGCCGCGGAGTTCGTGCCCGCGGTCGAGCGCGTCTTCGGCACGCGGCCGCGCGTGCTTGACGGCTCGCGCGCCGTGCTCGTCGGCGACCTGAAGCTCCAGCTCGAGGCGGGCGAGCGCGAGCTGTGGCTGATCGAGCGACACGGCGTGCTCGAGCACTTCGTCGCCATGGTCCCCGTGCGCGGCGACGTCGAGGCGGCCGTCCGCGAGGCGAAGGAGCTGGTCACGGATGACTGAGTGGGAGTCCGTCATCGGCCTCGAGGTGCACGCGCACCTGAAGACGCGGACGAAGATGTTCTGCCGCTGCGAGCTGGAGTACGGCGCCGCCGAGAACACGCACACCTGCGAGATCTGTCTCGCGCACCCGGGCGCGCTGCCGGTGCCGAACGGCAAGGCGATCGAGTACACGATCAAGCTCGGCCTCGCGCTCGGCTGCGCCATCTCGGAGCACGCGATCTTCGCGCGCAAGAACTACTTCTACCCCGATCTCCCGAAGGGCTACCAGATCAGCCAGTACGAGGAGCCTTTGTGCGGGCCGGGGCAGCTCGTCGTTCCGACCGCCGACGGCGACGAGACCGTCGGCATCGTGCGCGCGCATCTCGAGGAGGACGCGGCGAAGACGGTGCACGCGGGCGGCGCGACCGGCCGGTCCGTCGGCGCCGACTACTCGCTCGTCGACTTCAACCGCGGCGGCACGCCGCTGCTCGAGATCGTCACCGAGCCGGACCTCCGCTCCGCCGACGAAGCCGACCGCTTCCTCCGGCTGCTGCGCCAGACGATCGTCGAGCTCGGGATCTCCGACGCGGAGATGGAGAAGGGCACGCTGCGCGCCGACGTGAACGTCTCCGTGCGCGAGCGCGGCGAGACCGGCTACCGGCCGCGCTGGGAGATCAAGAACATGAACTCGTTCACGTTCATCCGCCGCGCGATCGACGCCGCCGTCCGCCGGCAGATCGCAGCGCACGAGGCGGGGGAGACGGTGGTGCAGTCGACGTACGACTACGAGGCCGACACCGACGTGCTCACCGTGCACCGCTCGAAGGAGGAGGCGGACGACTACCGCTACTTCCCCGAGCCGGACCTCGTCCCGGTCGAGCCGCCCGGCGAGCTGGTCGAGCGGCTGCGCGGCGAGTTGCCGGAGCTACCGGCGGCGCGGATCCGGCGGATCAGCGAGGAGATCGGCCACGCCGCCGCGGAAGAGCTCGTCATGACGGGGAATGAGTGGAAAGCCGGCGCGCTTGTGAAGTTTGGTGCGCCATGGCCGGCCGCGTCAGCGACTGCAATGAACCAGGGGGACTTCCTGTCGGAGAACGCAGAAGCTCTGGCACAGATCGTCCTTCATCGAGAGGAGATCACGCGTGAGGCGTATACCGCTGCCTTCGCCGCGGCGGCGATACGTGCGATCTCCGCCGACGAGTTCCTCTCACAGACATCCGTCAGCGACGAATCCGCGCTCGGCCCCGCGATCGACGCCGTCATCGCCGCGAACCCGCAGCAGGTCGAGACCTACCGCGGCGGCAAGGAGGGTGTGCTCGGCTTCCTCGTCGGCCAGGTGATGAAGGAGACGCAGGGCAAGGCCGACCCGAAGGTGGTCAACCGGCTTCTGCGGGAGAAGCTGCAGGCGTGACCGCGACGTCGCGCGTCAGGTAGAGCGCGGCGAGCCCGAGTACGACCGCCATCGCGACGATGAGCGCCTGATACGGGATGACGGTCGAGAGCACGGCGCCGACGGCGATGGACAGCGTCTGAGGAACGGTCAGCGCGAGGTCGGCCGCGGCGGACACGCGGCCCTGCACCTCGAGCGGCGTTCGCGTCTGCAGCGCCGTCGTGTAGGCGACGATCGTCCACGCGATCGCGACGCCCGCGATGAGGAAGCCGACGAGGATCGTCGCGAGGTTCGGCACGAGCAAGAACGCGTCACCGACTGCGAAGCCGGCGAGGCCGATCCCGACCAGGCGCACGTCTCCGACGCGCCGGAGGAACGCGGCTGCGGTGAGCCCGCCGGCGATCGAGCCGACGCCCTGCAGCACGCTCGTCACGCCGAGGAACGACGGCGGCTTCCCGATTGCGTCGAGCAGCGCGAAGACGAACGTCTCGGCGAATCCGATCACGAGCATCGCCACGGCGGTACCGACGAGCATTCTGCGCAGAGCAGGCGTCGCCAGGATGTGGCGCGCGCCGGCCGACACCTCGACGACGAACGTGTGGTCGTGCCGCTCGGGCCGCTCTTCGTGGATGCGCAACGCCGAGAGCGCGACGGCCGAGACGACGAACGTCGCCGCGTCGAGCACGGCAACGGCGCCGCCGCCGACGACCGCAAACAAGCCCGCGCCGGCGAGTGGCGCGACGAGCCGCAGTCCCTGCGTGATCGTCTGCAGCAGGCCGTTCGCCTCCGGCAGCTGCTCCTCCGGGAACACGACGCGGAGCAGCGCGGCGCGCGCGGAGTCGAACACCGCGCCGCCGACCGAGTAGAGGAGCGTGACGACGTAGATCAGCCAGACGTCGCTCCGGTCGTGCACGAACAGCAGCAGGAGCACGCTCAAGGCGAGGAAGACGTCGGCGCTGACCATCAGCGGCCGGCGCCGCACGCGGTCGGCGAGCACGCCGGCGAGCGGCGATGTGAGCCGTCCCGCCGCGAACACGAAGAAGACGAGCCCCGCAGCAGCGTTCGACCCAGTGAGCGTCTTCGCCCAGATCCCGAGCACGATGATCAGCGCCCAGTCCCCGAACAGCGAGATCGCCTCGCCGCCGAAGAGCAGGCGCGCGTTGCGGCCGCGGAGCAGCGACCTCATGCCGCGCGGAAGACCCGGAAGTCGCCGCTGACGGTCTTGCCGCGCACGACGACGGTCGGGCCGTCGCCGAAGCTGGCCGCGCCGGGATCGCTCGCGAGCGCAACCTCGGACGAGAGCTCGCCGGAGACGGAGTTCGCGTCGACGTCGACGTTCGAGCCTGCGGCGATGCCGATCTCGATGTCGCCGGAGATGCTCGTCGCGTTCGTGTGGCCCGAGCGAACGGACTCGACCCGCACGTCGCCCGACACCGACTTCGCCTCGAGCGAGCCGCCGATCGAGCGCACGGTGGTGTCGCCCGACACCGACTGCACGCGGAGGTCTCCTCCGATGGTGGCGAGGCGGACGTCGCCGCTGACGCTCTTCACAGCCGCGTCGCCTTCGATCTCGGCGCTGCCGCGCACGTCGCCGGATACGGTCTTCAGCTCGAGCGACTCCAGCCTGCCGTCGACGGTCATGTCGGCCGACGCCGAGTTGAGGCGGGCGCGGCTTGCGTGCGGAACCCGCGCGCGGACCTCGAGCCGCCCGCCGCCGAAGGAGAGGTTGCCGATGGCGATCGAGATCCCGGCGTGCTTGCCGTGGAACTCGACGACGATGGCGTCGCCGCGCTGCTCGACCGTCGTCTGCTCGACGAGCTTGGGGCTGCCTTCGATCGTCACGAACGACTCGTCGCCGTCGATGGTCTGGACGCTGATCTCGCCGGCCGGGATGGTCACCTTCAGCTCGACCGGGCCGGTTGTGTCGAAGCGATGCTCGGACATGCTCAGACCGCCTTCGGGGTCGCGGGGGAGAGGCTGCGGGAGACGAGCGCGGTCAGCCACTGCGCGGGGCTGAGCCCGGCGCGGGCGGCCGCCGTCTCGACGCCGCCGCGGAGCGGCTCCGGCAGACGGACCTCGAGGGGCGCCTCGCCGACGCCGGACGGGTCGTCGTAGCTCCAGCGCGCGTCGCGCGGGGGCCGGCTGTTGAAGGTCAGCTCGGACATTGCGACTCCTTTCAACTGCGTCCGTAGCCGGTCAGCCGCTTGCCGGCCGACCGCCTGGCGGTGTGCGCATGGCGAACCAGCGCCTGGACGATCCATGTGTTCACGGAGACCCCGTCGCGGGCCGCCGACTCCTCGATCCGCTGCTTCATCGGCTCGGGGAGCCGCAGCGTGATCCGGGCGAGGCGCTGGTCGTCGCCCACCTCGGGCGCCGCCTCCGCCTCTTCCTCGCGGACGAGGACGAGCTCCGGATCGCCGCCGGCGATCCGCACCTCGACGCGTCCGCTGTCGAGCTGTCCCGAGAGCTCGAGCGCCGCCTCGCCGAGCGCCTCCTGGAGGCGCCGGCCGAGCGAGGACTCGAGTGCGACGGCGAGCAGCTCGGCCGCGCGGGCGGTGGTCTCGTCACCGAGAGCCGCGACGCGGGCGAGATCCTCGCGGATTGCCTGGACGTACCCGTCGATCTGCATGGCTGCACTATGACATCACAGTGACGTCACTGTCAAGTCATTTTTGACCTACTCTGACGCTAGCGCCTCAGAGAGCCAGACAAGCCGGAGACGAAGCCGGCTGAAGGCGGCTTCGGCGGAGGCGAATCGATGCGGCCGGTGACGGCCGCAGGCCGCCACCGGCCGCACGGCAGTGACAAGTCGCCGAGATCGCTCTGAGTGGGGAGGCCGAGGCCGCGCGCAGCCGGGACCGCGCTCCCGGCGGAGCGCACGCTGCGAGCCGCCACGAGCGCCGAAGGAGGGGGCGACCGGGGGAACCCGTTCCCCCGGTTACATCAGGCCGCAGAAACGAGCCGTATTCGGCCACGGCCAGAAGCCGCGAGTCTTCGCGGCGCGGACGGCCGTCCAGATCTGCTCGAGCGGCGTCCAGTGATCGGCCGTGCCCTTGTGGCGGTACAGCCAGGGGCCGTAGGTGCGCTGGAAGGAGATGTCCATCTGGAGCCCGCCCCAGTACGGGTCCCCGGTGTCGGTCCAGCTGCCTTCGTAATGGTGGATGCAGAGCCAGGCATGGAGCTGCGGCGGGTGCTGAGCGTGCCGGAGGGCGACGGTCGCGCGGCGCTGCCAGTCCTGCTCCGCCCGGCGGACGTCGGACACGCTCATGGTGCTGAGCACCCGGCCGTTGGTCGGCGTGAGCTTGACGCCCATCACGTGCTGCCAGCGCCAGGTGGCCCGTTGGTACTGGGCGATCTCGCCGCCGAGACGGGCGATCGCCGCCTGTCCGAGCATCTCATGCTGCGCTGCTGCTGGTGAAACGGTTGTCGCCGCCGTCATGCACGCGAACGCGAGCAGGCCGGCGCAGGCCAGAACGGAACGCCGCAAGAATCACCTCCGAGGGATTCGCTTTGCACGTAGAACCGAGCGGGCAACGGTCGGGCCGCGACCTGCACCGCTCGGGGCGGCTATGCGTCCGAAAGGGTACGGACAGGTCGGACGGCACCGCTTTGTGTAGATCGCCTCAAGCAGGCGGAGCGGCGGTCCGGCGCAGCGCAAACGTCGGCGGGGCCACGAATCCGGCGTACAGGAGCCCGACGCCGACGGCGATCCCGACCGAGGTTCCCGCCGCTCCGAGGCCCGCGAGGCCGCTGCCGAGCGCGGCCACGGCGACCCCGGCGACGATGAGGGCGTTGCCGACCGGCCGCTGCCGGAACGAGCGTGCCGCGACCACGACGACGGCGATCGTGCCGAGGATGTTGGCCACGATCGCGACGAGGCGCGCCGGCACGAAAGCGAGGTGATCCTGGGCCGGCGGGATCCCGTGCGCGGCGAACTGGCCGTGCACCGGCATGGCGACCGCGATCCCGATCGCGAGGCCGGCGTAGACGAGCCCGATCGCCCCGGCCCGCCGGACTCGGGCGAGGAGGAGCGAGCCGATGCCGAGCAGCGGCGCGGTCAGCAGCGCTCCGGCTGCGTAGTAGACGCGGAAGGTGCGGGCGTCCCACTGGGCCGCCTCGCCCCAGGCGATCGCGGCCGCGGCGACCGCGTAGGCCGCGAGCGACCAGGCCCAGGCGGCGAGCTCCGGGCGCCTGGTCTCGCGCCAGCGGCGGGCCAGCGCGCCGGCGAGGCGGAGCGCGACGAGCGTGGCGGCGAAGGCGACGAGGGCGTCCACGCCTCGAGCCTAGTAGGCTCGCGGCCGGTGAAGGGGAAGAGATGGCTGCTCGTCGCCCTCGCGACGGTCTGCGGCTCGCTCGTACTGGGAGCGGCGTCGGCCGCACCGCCGCCCGACCACGCGCTGCTGGCCCTGAACATCCTTCCGCCCGGCGAGGGCGCGAACGCACCCGACCTGACCAGCCAGCTGCCGCTGTACGACGGGCTGACGCCGCTGCGCGGCGACGTCACGGGCGCCGACCTGACGAAGTTCTACAAGCCGGAGACGCTCGGGCTCGGCGGCGTGAAGCCGACCCGCGTCGAGCGGCCGAAGGCGGGCGTGACCATCGACCGGGACAAGTGGGACGTCCCGCACATCTACGGGAGGACCCGCGCCGACACGGAGTTCGGCGCCGGGTGGGCGACCGCCGAGGACCGCGGGCTCGACCTGCAGCTGCTCCGCGGACCCGCGCGCATCTCTGCGCTCGACGTGCCCGGTTACGACGCGTTCTCGGTCGCGCTCTCGGGACGGCAGTTCGTGCCGAGCGCGCAGACGGAGTCGTTCCTCGCGCGGCAGATCCCGCTGGCGCAGAAGACGGCGCAGGGCCGGCAGCTGGTTCGGGACGTCGACTCGTACATCGCCGGGATCAACGCGTACTTCAAGCGGCAGGGCGGCTTCGTCGCACCGTTCACGCGGAACGACGTGATCGCGATCGGCACGCTGATCGGCGCGGTGTTCGGCGCCGGCGGCGGCAACGAAGCGGCGAGCGCCGAGTTCCTCGCGTCGCTGCAGCAGCGGCTGGGCGCGACGAAGGGCCTCGCCGTCTGGAACGACCTGCGCGAGCAGCTCGATCCGTCGACTCCCGTGAGCATCGCGAAGTCGTTTCCGTACGAGACCGGACCGACCGGCGTCGGCCCCGGCAACGTTGCGCTCGACCCGGGCAGCTTCACGCCCGCAGGTCCCGTCGTCCGCACGCTGCAGCGGCATCTCATGTCCAACGCGCTGCTGATCGGCGCGAGCCGCTCCTCGAACGGCCACCCTATCTTCGTCGCCGGCCCGCAGGTCGGCTACTACGCGCCGGAGATCCTGATGGAGGAGGACCTGCACGGCGGCGGGCTCGACGCGCGCGGCGTCGCATTCCCGGGACTCGGCTTCTACCTGCAGATCGGGCGCAGCGCCGACTACGCGTGGAGCGCCACGTCGGCCAGCTCCGACGTGACCGACCAGTTCGTCGAGACGCTGTGCGGCGGCGACGACGTGCACTACATGTTCAAGGGCACCTGCCGCGCGATGGGCACGTTCGACGCCGGCTACCTGAAGGGGATCGGCGGAGCGGCGAACACGGAGCTCGTCTTCCACACGACCGTGCACGGGCCGGTCGTCGGCTACGCGACGAGCAACGGGACGAAGGTCGCCGTCTCCTCGCAGCGTTCGACGCGCGGCCGCGAGCTGCTCGGCGCGATCCCGTTCCAGACGCTGTCGACGGGAGCCGTGCGCACGCCGCAGCAGTTCTTCGACACGATGAGCAAGTTCGAGCTGACGTTCAACTGGTTCTACGCCGACTCGAAGCACATCGCCATGTACTCGAGCGGGCGGCTGCCGATCCGCGCGACCGGCGTCGACCCGGGCCTCCCGACGAACGGCGACGGCTCGTACGAGTGGCGCGGCTTTCTCGCGCCTATGGCGCACCCGCACGTCGTCGATCCCGCCGGCGGCGCGATCGTCAACTGGAACAACAAGCCCGCGGCCGGCTTCGGCGCGGCGGACGACAACTGGTCGTACGGCTCGGTGCACCGCGTCCTGCTGCTGGACGAAAACGTGGCGGCGAAGAAGATCCAGACGCCTGCGAGCGTCGTCTCCGCGATGAACCTCGCCGCGACGACAGATCTCCGCTGGACGCTCGTGCCTGTCCTGGCCGGCGTGCTGGCGCACGGCACCGCGCCGAACGCGCGCGACACGCAGATGCTCGCGCTGCTGAAGGAGTGGAACGGCAGCCGGCTCGACGCGAACGGCGACGGCAAGATCGACGCCCCCGGCGCGGCAATCATGGACGCCTGGTGGCCGCGGCTCGCCGTGGCCGATCTCCAGCCGGTGCTCGGCCCGCTCACCGACCAGCTGAAGCAGCTCGCGCCGATCGACAATCCGGCGAATCCGAACGGCAGCTCCTACGGCGCGGGCTGGTACTCGTACGTGGACAAGGATCTCCGCACTCTGCTCGGCGAGAAGGTGGCCGGCAAGTTCTCCACCGCGTACTGCGGCGGCGGCGACGTCACCGCGTGCGCCGATTCGCTTTGGCAGTCGCTCGACGCCGCGGGCAACGCGCTCGCCGCGGCGCAGGGGTCCGATCCGTCCGCGTGGCACTCCGACGCGAACGCCGAGCGGATCCAGTTCTCCGGCTTCATCCCGGACACGATGCGCTGGACGAACCGTCCGACCTTCCAGCAGGTGATCCAGTTCGGTAGTCACGGATAGCACGACCGAACCGGACAAACGACCGAGCGGCGTCGGGGCGAGCATCTAGTCTGAGGTTCGTGCCCGAGAAGCAGTATCTGTTCACGCCGGGGCCGACGCCCGTGCCGCCGCAGGTGCTCGCGGCGCTGGCCGAGCCGGTGCTCCATCACCGCAGCTCCGACTTCCGGCCCGTGTACGAGCGCTGCCTCGCGCAGCTGCAGGAGGTCCATCGGACGAGCGCGGACGTCCTGATGTTCACCGCTTCGGGGTCGGCGGCGATGGAGTCCGTCGCCGCGAACCTCGCCGAGGGCTCGCAGGCGGTCGTCGTCTCCGCCGGGTCGTTCGGCGAGCGCTGGGAGGCGATCCTGGCCGTCCACGGAGCCGAGGTGGAGGTGCTCCGCTACGAGTGGGGCGAGACGCCGCGCGCGGACGATCTCGCGGCCCGGCTGGCCGAGCGCAGCGGCACCGACCTCGTCTTCCTGACCCAGTCCGAGACGTCGACCGGCGTCGTCGCCGACGTCCAGGCGCTCGCGGCAGCCGCGAAGAGCGCCGGCGCTCTCGTCGCGGTCGACGCGGTGTCGAGCCTCGGCGCGGTTCCGCTCGAGATGGACGCCTGGGGGCTCGACGCTGTCGCATCGGGCTCGCAGAAGGCGCTGATGACGCCGCCCGGGCTCGCGTTCTGCGCCGTCTCGGAGCAGGCGCTCGCCGCGGCAACGTCGTCGCGGAGCTTCTACCTCGACTGGCGGCGGACGCAGAAGGCGCAGGCGCAGCTGGACGCGCCGTTCACGCCGGCGACGTCGCTCGTCGTCGCGCTCAACGTCGCGCTGGGCCTGCTGCTCGAGGAAGGTCTCGAGGCGGTGTTCGACCGGCACGTGCGGCTCGGCCGCGCGACGCGCGCGGGCGCGAAGGCGATGGGGCTCGAGCTGTTCTCGCCCGACGAGGACCGCAGCGCGGTCGTGACCGCGATCCGGGCTCCCGGCGGGATCGACTCCGGCGCGGTCGTGTCCGGCGTGCGCAAGCGCTTCGGCATGACCATCGCCAACGGCCAGGGCCACCTGAAGGGGAAGATCTTCCGCCTCGGCCACATCGGCTGGTTCGACATCTTCGACATCACGACCGCGCTTGCTGCCGTCGAGCTCGTGCTCGTCGATCTGGGCGCCGACGTCGAGCGCGGAGCCGCCGTGACCGCGGCGCTCGAGGCGTTCGAGCCGCAGTCGGTCGCGTGAGCTCGCTCACGCGACCGGGGAGGGGGACTCGGGGGAACCGAGAGGTTCCCCCTTGCGCCGTGTCGCACCTTCGGTGCGGGACGGCGGGAAAGAGCGCGTGACGCAGAAGGTTCTCGTCCGCGAGTCGATCTCCGACGCAGGCGTCGAGCTGCTGCGCTCCCGCTTCGACGTCGACGTGGACGCCGACAGCGAGCTGACGGAGATCATCGGCCGTTACGACGCGATCGTCGTCCGCTCCGCGACGAAGCTCACGGCCGAGGTGATCGACCTCGCCGACCGGCTGAAGGTGATCGGCCGCGCGGGAGTCGGCGTCGACAACGTCGATGTGGAAGCGGCCACGCGGCGGGGAATCGTCGTCGCGAATGCGCCGGAGTCGACCGTCGTCTCCGCCGCGGAGCACACGATCGGTCTGCTCGTCGCGCTCGCGCGCAACATCCCGCAGGCGCACGCGGCGCTGAAGCAGGGGCGCTGGGAGCGGAAGAAGTACGGCGGCACCGAGCTGGCCGGGAAGACGCTCGGGGTGCTCGGCTTCGGCCGCATCGGCCAGCAGGTCGGGCGGCGCGCGCTCGGACTCGGCATGCGCGTGGTCGCGTACGACCCGTTCGTCACGGCCGAGCGCTTCCGGGAGCTCGGGGCCGAGCAGCTGGCGACGCCGGAGGACGTGTACGACACCGCCGACTTCCTCACGCTGCACCTGCCGCTCACGCCGGAGACGCGCGGCTCGATCGACGCCGCCGCCTTCGCGCGCATGCGCCCGGGCGTCCGGCTCGTCAACGCGGCGCGCGGCGAGCTGATCGACGAGCCGGCGCTCGTGGATGCGCTGCAAGGCGGCAACGTCGCCGGTGCGGCGCTCGACGTCTTCTCCGCGGAGCCGTACTCGGGACCGCTGCTCGAGCTGGACAACGTCGTGGTCACGCCGCACCTCGCCGCCTCGACGGACGAGGCGCAGGACCGCGCCGGCGTGATCGTCGCGGAGCAGGTCGCTGCCGCGCTCGAGGGCGGGCTCGTCACCAACGCGGTGAACATCCCGGTGATCGGCGCGGAGGATCTCGAGGTGCTCGGGCCGTTCGTCCCGCTCGCCGCGAAGCTCGGCCGCCTGGCGATGGAGCTGTCCGGGGGACGGGCCGACCAGATCGTGATCACGGCATACGGCGGGCTCGCCGACTACGACACGCGCCTCCTCACCGTGTCCGCGCTGAACGGGGCCTTCCAGGGCCGCGCCGACCGGCCGGTCAACTATGTGAACGCGCCGATGATCGCGCGCGAGCGCGGGATCGAGGTGCGCGAGGAGCGGTCGCAGTCGGCGCGCGACTACACGAACCTCCTGCTCGTCGAGCTCACCGTCGCCGGGGAGCAGATCCGCCTCGCGGGCACGACCATCGGCAGCGACAACCGCCTGTGGCTCGTCAACGCCCTCGGGTTCGACCTCGAGATCGAGCTGGCGCCGCTGCTCGTGTTCTGCCGTTACGACGACGTGCCTGGCGTGATCGGCCGCGTCGGCACGCTCTTCGGCGAGGCCGGAGTGAACATCGCGAACATGACCGTGTCCCGCAACAACCGCGGCGGCAAGGCATTGATGGTGCTGTCCGTGGACTCGGAGCCGCCGCCCGGGGTTGTCGAGGAGCTCCGCGCCGAGGGCTTCGACGACGCCCTCGTGCTCTCGCTGGGACCCTTGTAACGGACATGAGCGGCTGGCCCGAGCCGGTCGAGCGGGTGGCGGCGGTGCTGCGCGCCTCGGGTGCCGACGCGCGGCTGGAGGAGTTTCAGGAAGGCACGCCGACGGCGGCCGCGGCCGCGCGGTCGATCGGCTGCGAGCCGGACGAGATCGTCAAGTCGCTCGTCTTCATCTGCGACGGGCGGCCGGTGCTGGCGCTCGTCCCGGGCGACCGGCGGGCGGATCCGAACAAGGTGGCCGCGGCGGTGGGCGCCGGCTACGCGCGCGTCGCGCGGCCCGAGGAGGTGCTCGCCGCCACCGGCTTCGAGCCCGGCGGCGTCGCTCCGTTTCCGGCGTCGGCCGTGACGCGGGTGCTCGTGGAGAAGGAGCTGCTGCTGCACGAGACGGTCTGGGCGGGCGCGGGCACGTCGCGGCACATGGTCGGGCTGTCGCCCGTCGACCTCGTTCGCATCGCCCGTGCGGAGCCGACCGACCTGACGGAGCTCGACGAGGAGTAGCGCCGGTACGATTCGGAGCGCACCGACCCGACAAGGAGACGAACCGATGGAAGAGACCGCGAAGATCTGGATGAACGGGCAGCTGGTGGACTGGGCCGACGCCACCGTCCACGTCGGCGTCCACGGTCTCCACTACGGATCGGGAGTCTTCGAAGGCATTCGCGCCTACGAGACCGACGCGGGCACCGCGGTCTTCCGGCTCGGCGATCACCTCGATCGGCTGCACAAGTCGGCGAAGCTCCTCTACATCGACCTCCCGTACTCGGTGGACGAGCTGAAGGCGGCCACGTGGGACCTGATCGGCGCGAACGGGCTGCCGTCGTGCTACCTGCGCCCGATCGCGTTCTCCGGCTACGGGCAGCTCGGCGTCGCGTCGCGCGACAACCCGATCGACGTCGCGATCATGGCGTGGCCGTGGGGCGCGTATCTCGGCGAGGACGGGCTGCGCAACGGGATCCGCGTCAAGGTGTCGAGCTGGCAGCGCGTCGGCCCGAACGTGATCCCGCACGCGGCCAAGGCGACCGGCGTCTACATCAACTCGATGCTCGCGGTCGGCGAGGCGAACCGCGCCGGCTACGACGAGGCGATCCTGCTCACCGCCGAAGGCACGATCGCCGACGGCTCGGGCGAGAGCATCTTCATCGTGCGCGACGGCGTCATCTACACGCCGGACCTGTCCGCGTCGATCCTCGTCGGCATCACGCGCGACACCGTCATCCAGATCGCGCAGGATCTCGGCTACACCGTCGTCGAGAAGCCGCTGATCCGCACCGACCTCTACCTCGCGGACGAGGTCTTCATGGTCGGGACGGCCGCGGAGGTGACGCCGATCCGCGAGGTCGACGACCATTCCGTCCCGCTGGGAGCGGTGACGTTCGCGATCCAGCAGGCGTACCTCGACACGGTCCACGGGCGCAGCGACCGCTGGGGCCAGTGGCTCGAGTACGCGCCGACGCGCGCCGAAGCGTGAAGCAGGAAGTGAGGCCAAAGAAAGCGGGCGCCATCCCGCTGTCGGGGCCGTATCTCGACGAGCGGGAAGAGGAGGCGGTCGTCGAAGTCCTCCGGTCCGGTCGGCTCTCGCTCGGCCCGACGATCGACCGCTTCGAGGAGGTGATCGCAGCGAAGGTCGGCGCGCCGTACGCGGCCGCCGTCTCGTCCGGAACCGCGGGCCTGCACCTGCTGTGCATCACCGCCGGCATCGGAGCGGGCGACGAGGTGATCACGTCCCCGTACTCGTTCGCCGCGTCGGCCAACTGCTTCATCTACGAGGGCGCGACTCCGGTGTTCGCCGACGTCGACGCGCGGACGCTGAACATGGATCCCGCCGCGGTCGAGGCGGCGATCACGCCGCGCACGAAGGCGATCGTCGCGGTCGACATCTACGGCTATCCGTGCGAGCTCGACGAGATCCGCGCGATTGCGGCGAAGCACGGCCTCGCGCTGATCGACGACGCGTGCGAGGCGCTCGGCGCGCGGTACAAGGGCGAGCGGCTCGGCGCGCAGGGGCCGCCGGCCGTCTTCGCGTTCTATCCCGAACAAGCAGATCACCACCGGCGAGGGCGGCATCGTCACCACGCACTCGGAGGAGGAGTGGCGGCTGCTCCGGTCGCTCCGCAACCAGGGCCGCGGCGACGCCGGCGGCTGGCTCGAGCACGTGCGGCTCGGCTACAACTACCGGCTCGACGACATCGGCGCGGCCATGGGGATCGCGCAGGTGGACAAGCTCGACGAGATACTGGTGCTGCGCGACCGGGTCGCGCAGCGCTACGGGGAGCTGCTGGCGGGTATCGACGGTGTGGAGCTGCCGTGCGCGGATGACGCCGACCACACTCGTTCGTGGTTCGTCTACGTCGTCAAGCTCCCGGACAACGCCACGCGCGAGCGCGTGATCGCGCACTTCGAGCGCGAGGGCATCGGCTTCAACCGCTACCTCCCGTCCATCCACCTGCAGCCGTACATGCGCGAGCGGTACGGCTTCAGCGAGGGGCTGTGTCCGGTCTCCGAGGACGCGAGCGCGCGCACGCTGGCGCTGCCGTTCTTCACCGCGCTCGAGCGCGACGCGCAGGAGCGCGTGGCCGAGGCGCTCGCCGCGGTCCTGTGATGGAGCTGCAGTCGGTCCGCGCGGCGGAGCCGTTCACCACGAAGGACGGCTCCACCATCCGCGAGCTGCACCACACGGAGGCGCAGAGCCTTGCCGAGGCCACGCTCGAGCCGGGCCAGGCGACGATCCGCCACTACCACGGCGTCACCGAGGAGATCTACTTCGTGCTCAAGGGCTCCGGTGCGATGGAGGTGGACGGCGACACGCGGCAGGTGCGGCCCGGCGACGCCGTCCTGATCCCCGCGCGCAGCTGGCACACGCTGGAGAACAACGGCAACAGCGAGCTGATCATCCTCTGCTCGTGCGCGCCGCCGTACTCGCACGACGACACGTTCTTCGCCTGAGCGCCGCTTGAACCGGCGCGCCCGCCCGGATTAGGGTCATCCCTCATCCAGGGGAGGGAGGAACCACCCATGCAGGGCAACTTCCGGCCGCGCGGGCTCATGCTCGCGTTGGCTCTCGTCGTGCTGGCAGCAGGTGGCGGCGTCGCCTATGCGACGACGTCGCACAGCACGGACAGCACGATCCACGGCTGCTACAGCCAGAGCAGCGGCAACCTCCGCATCGACTCGTCCTGCAAGCCGGGCGAGCTGGCCGTCTCGTGGAACAGCGCCGGCCAGCCCGGTCCGCAGGGACCGGCAGGACCGGCAGGACCCGCAGGACCGGCAGGCGCAACGGGCGCGACCGGCCCGAAGGGCGACAAGGGCGATCCCGGCATGCAGGGCCCGCCCGGTGCGCAGGGTCCGGCCGGCGCGCAGGGTGCGACAGGCGCCAACGGCCAGAACGGACAGAACGGCCAGAACGGCGCGAACGGTCAGAACGGATCGAACGGCGCGTCCGGCGCATCCGGCGGCCAGGGGCCCGCGGGTCCGGCCGGCGCGATCGGGCCGCAGGGGCCGGTCGGCGCGGCGGGAGCGACCGGAGCGACCGGCGCGACAGGAGCAGCCGGGGCGAAGGGCGACACCGGCGACGCCGGAGCAGCCGGCGCCGCCGGCGGTGTGGGACCGCAGGGTCCGGCAGGTCCGCAAGGCCCGGCAGGACCGGCAGGCCCTCAGGGAGCAACGGGACCGATCGGTCCGAGCAACGCGTTCACGGTGAACACGTTCACCGGGAACTCGACGCTGTCGACGACTCCGACGGCAGTCTCGTCGCTCTCCGTTCCCGCGGGCTCGTACGTGTTCATCGCGAGTGCCAGGCTCCTGTCGCAGGGCACCGGGACGAACGCGGAGTGCTACCTCCAGCCCGCGGGCGGCGGCTCGAACAGCAACTTCTCGAACGTCAACCTGGGCACCACGAACGACAGGAAGATCGTCTCGCTGAACTACGCGGTCACGCTCGCGTCGGCGACGACGATGAACCTCAACTGCGACATCACCGCCGGCGATGCCGCAAAGGCGGACGAGGTGTTCCTCACCGCGATTCAGGTGGGCAGCATCACCGGCGGGTAACCGCGGCGCGCGGTGCGGTGGGGCTCGCCTCCGCCGCACCGCCGCTGCTGTAGCTTTTCGACTCATGGCGGAGCGGACGCCTCGGATGATCTCCCTCGGCTTCGGCAAGTGGGCGCGCGCGGACCGGATCTACGCGCTCGAGCCGCTCGAGGGCGCCGACCGCGGCCACGGAAGACGGACCCGTGTCTGGGTCGACGGCGTATCCGACTCGATCGTCGCGTCGCGCACCGAGCGCACGATCCTGGCCGAGATGGGACAGGACGCTTCCGGCTCGAGCCAGGTCCTCGACGAGGCGCTCGATCTCGCGGAACGGCTCGCGAACGCCGCCGAGGAAGGCCGCGTCGATCTCGCCGACCTCGGCCGCCGGGCGCGCCGCGTACTCGAGCAGACGGCCAGGCCGCCCGAGGCCGAACAGCTGTTTTGACGGAGGTCGAGGGGGCGGAGAGCCCGGCTCCCGACCGTCCCGGATTTCTGGCGCGCGTTGCGGTCGACATCACGCCGCTGCGCGAGTCGCCGGGCTTCCGCCGGCTCTGGCTCGGCCAGTCGGTCGCGTATGTCGCGTGGCGGATGCTGCCTGTGCTCACCTCGGTGCAGGTGTACCGGCTCACCGGATCGAGCCTCGCGGTCGGCCTGCTCGCGATCACGCAGTTCATCCCGCTCGTCACGCTGACGATCGTTGGCGGCGGGCTCGCCGACAGCCACGACCGCCGCCGCATCCTCGTCGCCAGCACGGCCGGCGTGGCGGTCTCGACCGGAGCGCTCACCGCCGCTGCGGGCTTCGGCGTCGACAGCGCAGCCCTTGTCTTCGTCCTGTCGCTGGCGGCGTGGTCGTCCTTCTCGCTCGGCGCGGGCGCGGTGCGGTCGGTGACGCCGCGTCTCGTCCCGATCGAGCAGCTGCCGGCCGCGGCCGCGCTCACCGGCCTGTACAACAACCTCGGCCTCGTCGTCGGCCCCGCGATCGCCGGCGTGCTGATCGGTTGGATCGGGCTGACCTCGACGTACGCCGTCGCATTCGTCGGGCTCGTCGTGTCCGTGGTGATCGTGTTCGGGATCCCGCCGGTTCCGCCCGCGGCCGACGCGCAGCGCATGACCTTCGCGTCGATCCGGCAGGGCTTCAGCTACGTCGGCTCGCAGCACGTCGTGCTCGGCTTCTTCCTCATCGACTCGATCGCGATGATCTTCGGAATGCCGGCCGCGCTGTTCCCGGCGCTCGCGCAGAACGTGTTCCAGAACCCCGCATCGGTCGGCTATCTCTTCGCAGCGCCGGCGGTCGGGGCGTTCGCCGCGTCGCTCGTCTCCGGCTGGGTGATGCGCGTGCGCCGCCAGGGACGCGCGATCGTCCTGGCCGCATCGGGCTGGGGGATCGCCATCGCCGCTTTCGGCTTCGCGACGACGCTCTGGATCGCACTGATCCTGCTGGCGGTCGCCGGCGCCGCCGACCAGGTCAGCGCCGTGTTCCGCTCGACGATCGTGCTCACGGTGACGCCGGACGAGATGCGCGGCCGGCTCGGCGGGATCGAGTTCGCCCAGGTGGCGAGCACGCCGGCGCTCGGCAACCTCGAAGCCGGCATCGTCGCATCGCTGACGAGCCTTCGCTTCTCCATCGTCTCCGGCGGGATCCTCTGCGTCGTCGGGACACTTGCCTGCGCGCTCGCGTTCCCCGTGCTGCTCCGCTACGACTCGCGCCATCCGCGCGCCGCCTCGTGACGGTCTCGCCGGGCGATGTCCCCGGCCGCCCGCCGGACACCGAGTCGCCCGGTGTCCGCGAGCTGATCGGGAAGCTCAAGCTCGATCCGACGCCGCTGCGTGAGTCGCCCGCGTTCCGGAGGCTCTGGCTGGCGCAGTCCGCGTCCTTCATCGGCAGCGAGGTCGGGTACGTCGCGCTCTCGTATCAGGTGTACGCACTGACCGGCTCGACCCTTGCCGTCGGGCTGCTCGCGCTGACGGAGCTGATCCCGATGCTGACGATGACGCTCGTCGGCGGCGCGCTCGCCGACGCGTTCGACCGGCGCAGGCTGATGCTGCTGCAGCAGTGCGGGATGATCGCCGGCACCGCGATCATCCTCGCGAACACAGCGTCCGGGGATCCGCAGGTGTGGCCGTGCTTCCTCGGCGTGTTCGTCACCGTCGCCGCGTTCGCCTTCGGCGCGGGCGCGCAGCATTCGATGCTGCCGAAGCTCGTGTCCGACGACCAGCTCGTCGCCGCAAACAACCTCAACAGCCTCACCTCGAGCCTCGGCGCGGTGGCGGGACCGGCGCTGGCGGGTGTGCTGATCGCGACGGTCGGCTTGACCACGGCGTATGCCCTGGACACGGTGACGTTCCTGCTCACGCTCGCTGCGGTGTGGCGGCTGCCGTCGCTGCGGCCCGAGGGCGGCGGCGAGTCTCCCAGCCTCGGCTCGATCGTCGACGGCTTCCGCTTCATCAGCCGCATGCCGGTCATCCTCGGCTTCATGCTCGTGGACACGAACGCGATGATCTTCGGCATGCCGACGGCGCTGTTCCCGGCGCTCGCGACGCATCGCTTCCACAACCCGAGCCTCGTCGGCTATCTGTACGCGGCGACGTACGCGGGTGCGCTGCTCGCGTCGCTGCTCGGCGGCTGGGTCAACCACGTGCGCCGCCAGGGGTTGATCGTCGTCGTAGCGGCGTCGCTCTGGGGTGCGGCGATCGCCGCGTTCGGCTTCGCGACGCAGCTGTGGGTCGCGCTGCTGCTGCTCGCGATCGCGGGCGGCGCCGACCTCGTCAGCGCAGTGCTGCGCGGGACGATGCTGCTCGAGCTGACACCGGACTCGCTGCGCGGCCGCCTCACGGGCATCGAGTTCATGCAGGTCGCGAGCGCGCCGTCGCTCGGCAACCTCGAGGCAGGTGTGGTCGCGTCGGTCACGAGCATCCGCACGTCGATCGTCTCCGGCGGGATCTTCTGCGTGTTCGGCTGCTTCGCGCTCGCGCTCGCGTTCCCGGCTCTGATCCACTACCGGTCTCGTGCCCGTGAACCAGCTCCGGCGTGACTTCTTCGCCCGCTCCTCGCACGAGGTGGCGCCCGATCTGATCGGCGTGACGCTGCTCGTCGACGGAGTCGGCGGGCCGATCGTCGAGGTGGAGGCGTACGACCAGGACGATCCGGCAAGCCACTCGTTCAAGGGACGGACGCGGCGGAACGCGGTCATGTTCGGCCCGGCGGGATACGCGTACGTCTATCGCTCGTACGGGATCCACTGGTGCCTCAACGTCGTGTGCGCAGAGACGGACCGCGCGGAGGCGGTGCTGATCCGCGCGCTGCAGCCGGAGCACGGTCTGGAGACGATGCGGCTGCGCCGCGGGACGGACGCCGATCGCGCACTCTGCTCCGGCCCCGGAAAGCTGTGCCAGGCACTCGCGGTCACGGGCGCGCACGACGGCCTCGCCCTGGACGAGCCGCCGTTCCGTCTCGTCGCGCGCTCGGAGACGCCGACGATCGCCACCGGCGCGCGCATCGGCCTGACCAAGGCCGCCGACCGCCCATGGCGCTACGGCCTCGCCGGCTCGCCGTATCTCAGCCGGCGCTTCTAGGGCTGTCGCTGACGACACGGCAAAGGCCGGAAGCTAACGCGGCCGAAGGCGTGTTAGCTGAAGGCGGAGGAAGGGGGTCGGGATGCCTCAGCACCACGAGCCGCGCGGCACAGCCAATGCGCCAGGATCACTCCAAGGTGGGAAGCCGGCTGCAGTGCGGAGCCGGGACCGCGCTCCCGGCGGAGCGCAGACCACCTGCGCCACGCGTGCGGAGGAGGGGGCACGCGGGGGAACCAGGGGTTGCACCGCGACTTAGCCGCGGCCGACGATCAAGCGGATCGTCATCCCGGGCATCGCCGCGACGCCGCCGAGCGGGGCCTGCGAGACGACCCGGCCCGCTTTGCCGGTGCCGAAGCGCACCGACGGGACGATCTTCAGCCGCGCCAGCCGCTTCTGCGCCGTGCGCAGACTGAGCCCGACGACGTGCGGGACGAGTCCGTGCAGCGGCTTCGCGAGCACGAGCGTCACCTTGTCGAACGACGACAGCGTCCCGCCGAGCGGGAACTGCTTCACCACGCGGTTGACGTTCTGCCCGGCCGACGCCGGCTTGTAGATCAGCTGCGGCGTCAACGGCATCTCGGCCAGCCGCGCCTGCGCCTGCGGCAGCGTCCAGCCGACGACGTTCGGCACGTCCACCTCGTTCTTCTTGCAGTTCGCCGTCTTCGCGGGCCCGCGGCCGGTGAAGTAGACGATCGTGGAGACGTCGCGGCAGAGTCCGTTGTCGGCCTCGATCTGCCCGTTGCGGTATGTCACCTGGCGCGGGGCAGCCGACAGATACGGCGGGCTCGGGAACGACTCCGGCGGCGCGTCCATCGACGCGAGCGCGGACTCCATGAAGCTCTTCCAGATCAGCGCGGGATAGGTGCCGCCGACGACGGGCGCGCCGTGGAAGTCGTGCGTCATCGGCACGAGCTTGTTCGGATAGCCGACCCAGACGGCGGTGACGAGCTGCGGCGTGTACCCGACGAACCAGGCGTCGCCGTAGTTCTCCGTCGTGCCGGTCTTGCCCGCCACCATGCGGTCCGGCAGCGCGGCCGCCTTGCCGGTCCCGGAGGTGACGACGCCCTCGAGCATCTGCGTCAGCAGCTCGTCCTCCGCGGACGAGAGCACCTGCTTGCGCGCCGGCGCGTTCGTCGCGACCACCTTGCCGGATTGATCCTTGATCACCGTCACTGCGCGCGGCTCGTTGCCGAAGAACGATCCGTCGACGCGATAGCCGCCGTTCGCGAACGACGCGTAGGCCCGCGCCATCTCCAGCGGATTGACCGGCTCTGCGCCGAGCCCGATGGCGAAGTAGCCCTGCAGCGGCGTCGTGATCCCGAGCTGCTTCGCCGTCTGGGCGACGTTCTCCGGCCCGACCACCTTCGTCAGCTGCGCGAACACGGTGTTGTCCGACACGACGATCGCCTTGCTGACGTCGATCGGCCCCAGATTCTCGCCCTCGAAGTTGTGCACGTACCAGTACTTGTTGCCGAGGAAGATCGAAACCGGTCCGGACTTGAAGACCGTCTGCGGCGAGATTCCCTGCTTCAGCGCGGTGGCGAGCACGAACGGCTTGAAGGACGAGCCCGGCTGCCGCTCTCCCTGCACAGCGAGGTTGAACTGGCTCGCGTGGAAGTTGTTGCCGCCGTACATCGCGAGCACGGCGCCGGTGGTCGGGTTCATCGCCACGAGCGCGGCCTGCGGCCCGGTCGGATCGGGCAGCCACTTGTGGATCGCCTGCCGCGCGAGCTTCTGCAGCTCGAGGTCGATCGTCGTGTAGACGCGGTAGCCGCCGCCGTAGACCTTCTTCACGCCGAGGCTCGGGTTCGCGATCAGCTGCGACTTGACGTACTCGCCGAAGTACGGCGCGACGCCCTGCACGCCGGAGAGGTGGACGTTCTGCGGCTTCGGCATCGGCTGACGCACCGCCCAGCGGTAGCGCGCCGCGTTGATCACGCCCTGTTGCAGCATCAGCCGCAGCACGACCGTCCGCCGTCCCTTCGCCGCCTGCGGGTGCGCGACCGGGTCGTACAGGCTCGGGTCCTCCGGAATGCCGGCGAGCAGCGCCGCCTCGGGCAGGTTCAGCTTCGACGCGCTGTGGCCGAAGTACGTGCGCGACGCGCGCTCGACGCCGTAGGCGCCGTTCCCGAAGTAGATGGTGTTGAGGTACGCGGTCAGGATCTGGTCCTTCGTCCAGACCTGCTCGAGCTGCCACGCGAGCGCCGCCTCCTTCAGCTTGCGCGTGATCGTCGGGTCGTTGCCCGTCAGGGAGTTCTTGACGAACTGCTGCGTGATCGTGGAGCCGCCCTGCACCGCGCCCTGATGGCGGATGTCCGCCCAGAGCGCGCGGCCCATGCCGCGAAGGTCGATGCCGCGGTGCTCCCAGAAGCGCTTGTCCTCGGTCGCGACGATCGCCTGCTTGATCCACGGCGAGATCGCGGCGCTCTTTACGAGCACGCGGCTCTGCGACCCGCGGAGCACGGCGAGGATGGTGTGCCCGTCGCTCGCGTAGATATAGCCGTCGACCTGCTGGTGCTGCTGGTGCAGCGGATCGAGGCCTTTCAGCTGCGCGCTGACGGCGACGATGAGGCCGTAGGAGAACGCCGTGACCGCCAGCACCCCCAGCACGCCGAGCAGGGCGAGGAGGCGAAGCTTGCGGATCCGGCGCCTGCGCCGGCGGGGCGCCGCCGGCTCGGAGCGTTGTCTGCGCAGATGCACGGAAGAGGCTGGATTCTAGCGACGTCCTCAGTAGGATCGGCCGCGTGGCCGACTTCGCCCCGACCCGGCATGCCGTGCACGTCCTCCCCGAGCGCGCGCTTGAGCAGAAACTCGCACAGGGAAGGCCGCTGCGCGTCAAGCTCGGCATCGACCCGACCTCGCCGGACATCCATCTCGGGTTCGCGTTCGTCCTCGACCGCCTCCGTGAGTGGCAGGACGCCGGGAACACGGTCGTCCTCATCGTCGGGGACTACACCGCTCGGATCGGCGACCCGTCCGGCCGCTCGGCGGAGCGCCCGGTACTCCCGGACGAGGAGCTCGATGCAAACGCGACGCACTTCGCCGACCAGGCGTTCCAGGTCCTCGACCGCGAGAAAACCGAAGTACGGTTCAACGGTGAGTGGCTCGCGAAGCTGAGCTTCGCCGAGGTCGTGCGCCTGACCCGGACGCTGACGGTTGCGCGGCTGCTCGAACGGGACGACTTCGCGAAGCGGTTTTCGGCCCAGGAGCCGATCTCGCTGTCGGAGATGCTCTATCCGCCGATGCAGGCTTATGACTCGGTCGCGATCGAGGCAGACGTCGAGATCGGCGGCACCGACCAGCTGTACAACCTGCTCACCGGCCGAGACGTGATGGAGAGCTATGGCCTCGAGCCTCAGGTCGTGGTCACGTATCCGCTGTTGGTCGGGCTGGACGGCGTGGAGAAGATGTCGAAGTCGCGCGGCAACTACATCGGCGTCCTCGAGCCGCCGGAGGAGATGTTCGGCAAGACCATGTCGATCCCGGACGCTGCGCTGCCGCAGTGGTGGGAGCTCCTCGCCGGCGGCGAGCACCCTGCCGACCCGATGGAGTGGAAGCTGGAGCTGGCGCGACGGATCACCGCGCGCTGGCACGGCGCGGCCGGTGCCGAGGCGGGCGAGGCGCATTTCACCCGCGTCGTGAGGCGCCACGAGGCGCCGGAGGACGTGAAGACGGTCACGGTGGTCGGCGGCGACGACCCCGTCTACCTGCCTGCGGTCTTGAAGACGCACGTCGGTCAGACCGTCAGCCACTGGCGCCGCGTCATCGACCAGGGTGGCGTCAAGCTCGACGGCGAGCCCGTGTCCGGCTACGACGTCCCGTGGGCAGACCTCGAAGGCGCGACGCTGCAGGCCGGCAAGCGGCAGTTCTTGCGGCTCCTGCGCGGTTGAGCTACTATTCCCCGGCTGCCCGAAAGGGCGGCGCTGGAAGGTCCCTGCAATCCGACACAACTGGAGCGCCTCGAGGACGATTCGGAATGAGAAGTCCGAGCATCCTGAGGCCTCTGGCGCGAGTCGGGGGCTCTTTTTTTGCGTCGCCCGGCCGGTGGTCCGGTCTTTGAAAACTCAACAGCGTGCGTTTACGTCGAGACGCTGGTCCGGCTCGCTTTGCGAACCGGACTGGTGAATCAACAACCTGTCTCATCCCTTCTTCAGGGATGGACTTTGAGCACAAGCTCAAGGTGAAAAGACCGTCGGTCCTCTGC
>CAVXHM010000001.1:0-712318 GCA_963761665.1 uncultured Actinomycetes bacterium | reverse complement strand
GTGGCAGTTGCCCGCGTAGAAGTCCGCGCCGAGGCCGTCGAGGTCGAGCGGCGCCTGCGCCGGCGCGTGCGCGCCGTCGACGACCACCGGCAGGCCCTCCGCGTGGGCGCGCGCGACGACGGCGTCGACGGGCAGGAGCAGCCCGGTCCCGGAGGTGATGTGGCTGACGAAGACGACGCGGGTGCGTGGGGTGCGCGCCGCGAACAGCGCGTCGACGACGTCCTCCGGCCGCGCGATCGGCAGCGGCACCTCCGCGCGGACGTAACGCGCGCCCGTGCGGGTGCACAGCCACTCCCAGGCGAGGTCGCAGGCGCCGTACTCGAGCGACGTGGTCAACACCTCGTCGCCCGGCTGGAGCCCGAGCGAGCGCGCGGCGATGTTCACGCCGGTGGTCGCGTTCGTGACGAACGCGAGATCGGCGGCGGCGGCGCCGAGATACGCCGTGAGCCGCATCCGCGCGCCGTCGATCAGCTCCGCCAGGCGCCGGGCGAGGAACCGCACCGGCTCCCGCTCGAGCTCGCGCTGCCACGCCTGCGCGCGCTCGAGCACCGGACGCGGGCAGGCGCCGAACGCACCGTGGTTGAGGAACGTCACCTCCGGGTCGAGCAGGAACTCCTCACGCAGCTCGGCGGCGGTAGACACGCGTGCAGTCTGCCGCGCGCCGGGACGATGCGTAGGATCGGTGCGCGTGGACGACGGGGTCGTGGCGGGTGCGGTGGACGAGTCCGAGGCCGGTGGCGGCGCGCCGTCCCGCGGAGCAGTGTCACGCGGACCCTGGCGCCGCGCTGCGAGGCGCTACGTGCGCCGGCCGCTCGGCGTGCTCGCCCTCGCCGTGCTCGCGCTCGTCGTGCTCGCCGGGGTGCTCGGCGGCCGGATCGCGAAGTACCCGGTCAACCGCCTCGACCTCGCGCACGTCAACCACCCGACCGGCCCGACCTTCGCCGGACGGCACCTGTTCGGCACCGACTATCTCGGCCGCGACCTGCTCAGCCAGGTGCTGTACGGGTTGCACACGTCCATCCTCGTCGCCCTGATGGTGGCGTTCGTGGCCACGCTCTTCGGCGTCGTCGTCGGCGCGATCACCGGCTACGCGGGCGGCTGGGTCGACTCGATCCTGATGGGCGGCGTCGACCTGATCGTGACCATTCCGGTGCTCGCGGCGCTGCTCGCGTCGATCGTCTACTTCTCGCCGCTCACCCCGACGCGGATCGGGATCGTGCTGATGCTGCTGATGTGGACGACCGTCGCGCGCGTCGTCCGCTCCAACTTCGCCGTGCTGCGGCAGCGCGAGTTCGTCGAGGCGGCGCAGGCCGCCGGTGCGTCGCCGGCCCGGATCGTGTTCCGGCACCTGCTGCCGAACAGCCTCGGGACGATCATCGTCGCCGCGACGTCGGTCTTCGGCCTCGCACTCGTGCTCGAGGCGACGGCCGACTACTTCAACGTGGGGACGAACGAGGTGGCCGGCCCGACGCTGGGGAACCTGATCGCCGACTCGACCAAGTACGGGAATCTCGGCTACTCGCCGTGGTGGACCTGGGCGATGCCGGCGCTCGTGCTCGTCGTCCTGCTCGTGTGCGTGAACTTCGTCGGCGACAGCCTCGACGACGCGTTCGGCGCGACGGGCTAGCTGTAGCGGAGGCGCGGGTCGAGGGCGGCACAGATGATGTCGCCGATGATCGAGGCCACGACGACGATCGCCGCGGCGAGCACGATCGGCGCCTCGATCAGGTACGGGTCGGCGTTCAGCAGCCCGCTGGAGAGGAACAGCGACGCCAGCCCGTGCAGCCCGAAGACGTAGTCGGCGGCCAGCGTCGCAGCGAAGATCGTGCCGAACTCGAGCGCGATCACCGTCGTGAACGGGACGAGCGCGTTGCGCAGCGCGTGACGCCGCACCACCTGGCGCTCCGGCAGTCCCTTCGCGCGCGCGACGGTCGTGTACGGCTGGTCGAGCGTGACGAGCAGCGAGGTCCGCAGGTAGCGGCTGTACACGCCGACGAAGCCGAGAGCGACCGCGATCGCCGGCAGCGTCATGTGCTGGAACCAGTCCTCGACGCCGCGGGGGGTGAAGCCGAGGCCCGGCGTCGGCGGCCCGCCGATGGCGAAGGGCTGGAAGTGCCAGTCGTTCGCGATCGCCACGAACGCGTGCTGCAGCAGCAGCGCGAGCAGGAACGCCGGTACCGCCCAGGAGACGTACGAGAACCCGCGCAGGCTCACGTCGACCGCCGAGCCGCGGCGGCGGGCGGCGACGATGCCGACGAGCAGGCTCAGCGCCACCACGATGATCGTGGACATGACGATCAGCTCCAGCGTGATGAAGAACGCGTGCTCGACCTGCGGCCAGACCGGCTCGTCCGAGACGACGGTCCGGCCGAGCCCCTGGCCGGTGAAGATGCCCTTCAGCCAGAGCCAGTAGCGGACGACCACGCCGTCGTGCAGGTGCGCGCGCACGCGGATCGCCTCCACCTCGGGCGTATGCGGCGCGGCGAAGAACGACCAGAGCGGATTGAGCGCCGTGGCGAACACGAGCCACGTCACGAACGAGACGGCGACGATCACGATCGCCCCGAGCCCGAGCCGTCTGACAACGTACGAGAGCACCCCGTGGCGGAGCATACGGGCTCCGTCCGACGCTCCCCGTAGCGTGATTTCACGATGCACGAGGGCACCTGGACGATCCGTCCGTGTCCGCACCGGGTGCAGGCCGACCTTGCCGCGTCCCTCGGGATCAGCGAGCTGACGGCAGCCGTCCTGGTCCGGCGCGGCTACAGCGACCCGGCGGTCGCGCGCGCCTTCCTTGAGGGCGAGCAGCCCCCGCACGATCCGTTCCTGCTCGGCGACATGCGCGCCGCGGCGCAGCGGATTCGCGCGGCGGTGGCGGAGGGGCGGCGGATCTGCGTCCACGGCGACTACGACGTCGACGGCATCGCGGCCACGGCGCTCGCCGTCCTGCTGTTCCGGGAGCTCGGCGCCGAGGTCGACTGGCACCTGCCGAGCCGCTTCGACGAGGGCTACGGCGTGCGCACGGAGACGCTCGCCCGGCTCGCCGACGAGGGCTGCGGGCTCGTCGTCACCGTCGACTGCGGGATCACCGCGGTGGCGGAGGTGGCCGAGGCCCGGGCGCGCGGGCTCGAGGTGATCGTCACGGACCACCATCGCCCCGGCGAAACGCTGCCGGAGTGCACCGTGGTCGCGACGCGGCCGTCCGACTATCCGTTTCCGGAGCTGTGCGGCACCGGCGTCGTCTACAAGCTCGGCCAGGCGCTGTTCGGCGTCGACTCGGAGATCCCGAAGCGCCATCTCGATCTCGTCGCGCTGGCGACGATCGCCGACGTCGTGCCGCTGCTGGACGAGAACCGCTCGCTCGCGATCGCCGGTCTGCGCGCGCTCGCGCGCACGCAGAAGGTCGGGCTGCAGGCGCTGATGCGCACCGCCGGTGTCGATCCGGCCACCGTCGACGCGGGCGCCGTCGGCTTCCGGCTCGGCCCGCGGATCAACGCGGCGGGCCGCCTCGGCCGGCCGGACGCCGCGCTCGAGCTGCTGCTCACCGATGACGCCGACGACGCGCGCCGGCTCGCCGACTCGCTGGAGGAGCTGAACCGCGAGCGGCAGGCGGTCGAGGGGCGGATCCTGCGCGAGGCGATCGCGCAGGTCGAGGAATGGCCCGAGGAGCAGCGCAGCCGCCGCGCCTACGTCGTTGCCGGCGAGGACTGGCACGAGGGCGTGATCGGCATCGTCGCGTCGCGCCTCGTCGAGCGGTATCACCGTCCGGTCGTGCTCATCGCCGGTGGGGAGGGAGATTGGAAGGGCTCCGGCCGGTCAGTGCCGGCGTTCGATCTGCACGGCGGGCTGCGCGCGTGCTCGGAGCTGCTCGAGCGCTGGGGCGGCCATCGCGCCGCGGCGGGGCTGTCGATCAAGCCGGAGAACGTGGAGCCGTTCGCGGCCGCGTTCGCGGCGCACGCCGCCGGCGTCCTCGACGAGGAGGAGCTGCTGCCCGTGCTCGAGATCGACGCGATCGTCCCGCGTGGCGAGCGGCTGACGCTCGACCTCTGCGCGGAGCTCGCGCGGCTCGCGCCGTTCGGCCTCGGCAACCTGGGCGTGACGCTGCTCGCGCCGGGCTGCGAGCTCGGCGAGCTCGGCACGGTGGGGGAGGGCAAGCATCTGCGCTTCCGCGTTCGCCGCGAGGGCTCCGACGCCGGCAGCGCCATCGCCTTCGGCTTCGGCTCGCGCCTCGACTCGTACCGGAGCGAGACGTCCTACGACGTCGCGTTCCGCCTCGAGGAGAACCGGTGGAACGGAACGGTGGCGCCACAGCTCGTCGTGCGCCGCATCTACGTCGCGTCACCGCGGTTCGACGAGCTGCGCGACTGGCTCGTCGCGGAGTACCGCAAGCCGGAAGCGGCGCGCAGCCCAGATGCGGTCGCCGTCTTCGCGGAGCTCCAGCTGGACGAGACGGGCCTCGGGAGACGGCATCTGCTCGAGTCGCCGCGCTTCCGCGCGCTGCTCGCGGGCGAGCCGGCGCTCGCGCGCGCCGCCTGACCGTCAGAACGCGAGCGAAGCGGGCTGCGCCGCGGTCCGCTCCACGAGCCGGCGCGCCACGGCCCGCGGATCGCCGGTGTCGTCGTACACCCGCAGCTGCTCGTCGGCGCCGTTCCCACCGTCGAGGATCTGCTCCACGAGCTCCAGCTCCTCGAGGCAGCCGAGCGCGTCGGCCGCCGGCACGCAGCGCATCACGAGCGCGCGAACCGCGTCGACGGCGGGCTGCTCAGTGTCGTCGGCGAGATCGATCAGCCGGGCCGCGAGCCCGTCGCGCGCCGCGCGCCGCCGGTTCTCCTCCAGCACGATCGCGGAGCCGGGCGCGATGACCTCGCCGCACTCGAACGCGCTGCCGATCGTGGCCGCGAGCGACTGCACGAGCGCGGCGATCGCCGCGACATTCGAGACATGTGTCTGTGCGTCGCAGATCCTCACCTCGACGGTGCCGAGCCGCGGATGCGGACGCACGTCCCACCAGATGTGCGTGTAGTCGGGGAAGCAGCCGGTGCGCGCGCCGTGCCCGACGATGCGCTCGAAGGCAGCGAACGACTCGAGCGCGGGCGGGAGCCCGGCGCGCGGGAGATCCTCGAGGATGGTCGCGCGGATCGAGGCGTGCCCCGTCGGCCGCCCGTGGTGGAACGGAGAGTTCGCCGAGAGCGCGAGCAGCTCAGGGACGTAGTTGCGCAGTCCGTCGGCGGACGCGATCGCCTTCGCCGCCGAGCCCGCGCCGACGTGCACGTGCAGCCCGAACACCGGCTGTCGCGACGCCAGCCAGCCGAGGCTCTCGGCCAGCTCCCGGTAGCGCGGCCGCTCGGTGACGCGCTGCTCGTCGCAGCGCGAGAACGGATGCGTGCCCGCGGCGGCGAGGGCGGTGCCGTGATCGGCTGCGATCCGTCCGAGCCGCTCGCGCAGATCGACCACCTCGTCCACCGCCTCCTCGACGGTGACGGCGATGCGCGTCGAGATCTCGACGACGGACTGCAGCAGCTCCGGCTCGACGCGCTCGCGGATGGTCTCGTCGGCCACCGACGCGAGGATCGGCTCGATCCGCGACACGAGCTCGAGCGACTCGAGATCGACGAGCTGGAACTCCTCCTCGATGCCGAGGCTGTACGGCGTGCTCGTTCCGAAGTTCGTCTCCATCCGGTCCTTTTACTCCGGATCGGAGTCGCGAAACCGCGGTTTTACGAAGGCTTTACGGCCTACGGGCGACGAAGATGGCCCAGCCGAGCAGTGCCCGCTCGTGGCCGAGGTAGGCGTCGCGCGACGCCTCGTGCCGCTCGCGGATCTTCGGCGCGTCGCGATCGTCCGGATTCGCGGCGAGCCACTGCTCCAGCGCACGCCAGTGCAGCGACTCGTACGTGTCCCAGTCGTCCTGCGACGAGGCGAGCAGCGACACGAGGGCCAGCCCGGCGGTCTCGAACCGGGACACCGTCTCCCGGAGCGGCAGATAGCCGAGGTCGTCGATCCCCTCCGGCAGCGGCCACGTGCGCCAGAACGGCTCGCCCACGACGACGTGCCCGCCGGGCCGCACCGACGGCGCCAGCGCCTCGATCGTGCCGTCGAGGCCGTGCCAGACGAAGCTCGCTCCGAGGCAGAGCGCCGCGTCCCACGCGCCCGGCTCGAGCGCGAACGCCGCGGCGTCGCCCTCGACGATCTCGACCCGGTCGGCGAGCCCGGCGGCAGCGACGCGCTCCCGTGCGGCCGCGACGAACTCCGGCGCGCGCTCGACGCCGACGATCTCGCAGCCGAACGACTCCGCGAGGATCAGCGCCGGCCCGGCCTTGCCGCACGCCAGGTCGACGACGCGGCTCGTGGGTCCGAGCCGCAGCCGCTCGCCGAGCTGGCGGATCTTGGCCGTGCTCGTCGGGTTCTGCAGCTCGTGGTCGCGCTCGGCGACGGCGTAGTACCAGGGCACGCCGGGAGCCTACGTACTCGCCCGCAGCCCATGTAGGCCGCCGCGCGGATGCGGCCGGACCGACGCCAGGAGACGATTCGCACATGAATGCGCCCCCGTACAAGATCAAGGTGGTCGAGCCGATCTCGCTGCCCGACCCCGATCGCCGCCGCGACGCGCTCGTCGAGGCCGGCTACAACACGTTCCTGCTCCGCTCCGACGACGTCTACATCGACCTGCTCACGGACAGCGGCACCGGCGCCGTCTCGCAGGAGCAGCGCGCCGCGATGGAGCTCGGCGACGAGTCCTACGCCGGCTCGCGCAGCTTCTTCAGGCTCGAGCACGCCGTGCGCGACATCTACGGCTACAAGCACACGATTCCGACGCACCAGGGTCGCGGCGCCGAGCACCTGCTGTCCAAGGTGCTCGTCAAGAGAGGACAGCTCGTCCCGTCCAACCTCTACTTCACCACGTCGCGCGAGCATGCGGAGCTGGCGGGCGGGATCTGGACCGACGTGTCCATCGCCGAGGCGAGCGATCCCGCGTCGCCGTACCCGTGGAAGGGCAACATCGACGTCGCGAAGCTGGAGGCGCTGATCCGCGGCGCCGGCCCGGAGAACATCGCGTTCGTCCGGCACGAGTGCTGCCTGAACATGGCGGGCGGCCAGCCGTTCTCGATCGAGAACCTCGTCGAGGTCCGCGCGGTCACGCTCGACTACAACGTGCCGCTGATCCTCGACGCGACGCGCAGCTCCGAGAATGCGCTGTTCGTCAAGCGCCGCGAGGAGGGTCACGGCCGGCACCGGCTGGGGGAGATCATCAAGCTGATCGCGGACCTGAGCGACGGCGCGGTCTTCTCCTCGAAGAAGGATCACTTCGTCCCGATCGGCGGGCTCGTCGCCGTCAACGACGACCTCCTCGCCGAGCGGCTGCGCGAGCTCGTGGTCGTGTACGAGGGCTTCCCGCACTACGGCGGCATGTCCGGGTCCGCGATGGAGGCGCTCGCGCGCGGCATCGTCGAGGCAGCGGACGAGCGGATCGTCGGCCACTACGTCGACCAGGTCGCGTACCTCGCCTCGCTGCTGCAGGAGGCCGGCGTGCCGATCGTGCTGCCGCCCGGAGCCCACGCGGTGTTCCTCGACGCGAAGCGGTTCCTGCCGCAGGTCCCGCAGGAGCAGTTCCCCGCGCAGGCGCTCGCCGCCGCCATCTACCTCGCCGGCGGGGTCCGCACGATGGAGCGCGGAATCGTCTCGGCGCAGCACGGCGCCGAGCCGTACGACGGGCTCGAGCTCGTGCGGCTGACGCTGCCGCGGCGCGTCTACACCCAGGAGCACCTGACCTATGTGGCCGAGGTCGTGGCCGACCTCTACGCGCATGCGCGCGCGATCCCGGGCCTGCGCATGACGTACGCGCCGGAGCACCTGCGCTTCTTCCAGGCGCGCTTCGAGCCGCGGGCGGCGTTCGCGGTCGTCTAGCGGGAGCTGACGGAGACGCGGACGGTCCGGCGCGGCGCCGGCCGGGTCGCCCTTGCCTGCTCGTCCAGCGACGCGAGCACGCGCGCCAGCCGGGCCACCTTGCGGGATTCTGTGCGGCGAAAGCGAAGCACGGAGCCGAGGATTCGACCCGGGCGCCGCCCTTCCTGCCGAGGGATGCGCCCCCGGAGGCCGGGAGTACAATTCGAAGGTGGCGACACTGGAGACAGGCGAGAGGCACAAGGGGCTTCTCGACGAGCTGCTGGCGGAAGTCGAGGCGTACAGCAGCGCGGTCGACCGCGACCTGATCGCCCGGGCCTTCCAGTTCGCCGCCGCTGCGCACGAAGGGCAGACGCGCCGTTCCGGCTCTCCGTTCATCGAGCACCCCGTCGGCGTCGCGCGCATCTGCGCGGAGCTGCGCCTCGACGAGCAGACGCTCGCGGCAGCGCTCCTCCACGACGTCGTCGAGGACACCGCCGCCGACATCGAGGACGTCCGCGCCGAGTTCGGCGACGAAGTGGCGCGCCTCGTCGAAGGCGTGACGAAGCTGACGCGGATCACCTTCCAGAGCCGCGAGCAGGCGGAGGCGGAGAACTACCGCAAGATGATCGTTGCGATGTCCGAGGACGTCCGCGTGATCCTGATCAAGCTCGCGGACCGGCTGCACAACATGCGCACGATCGAGTATCTCGGCCGGCAGAAGCAGATCCAGAAGGCGAAGGAGACGCTCGAGGTCTACGCGCCGCTGGCACATCGCCTCGGCATCCACGCGATCAAGTGGGAGCTCGAGGACCTCGCCTTCCAGACGCTCCATCCGCGCAAGTACGAGGAGATCAAGACGATGGTCGCGGAGCGGCGCGCCGACCGCGAGGGCCACGTCGCCGAAGCAGCGGACGTCCTGCACCGCGAGCTCGAGAAGGTCGACATTCCGGCGGAGATCTCCGGGCGCGCGAAGCACTTCTATTCCATCTACGACAAGATGGCCAAGAAGGGCCGCGAGTTCAACGAGATCTACGACCTCACCGCCATGCGCGTGATCGTCGAGCGCGACGGCGAGGAGGGGACGCGCGACTGCTACGGGGCGCTCGGCCTGATCCATTCGCTGTGGAAGCCGATGCCCGGCCGCTTCAAGGATTACGTGGCGATGCCGAAGTTCAACGGGTACCGCTCGCTGCACACGACGGTGATCGGGCCTGAGGGCCGGCCGCTGGAGATCCAGGTACGGACACGCGAGATGCACCAGACGGCCGAGCTCGGCGTCGCCGCGCACTGGGCGTACAAGGGCGACGGAAAGCGTCCCCGCCGCGGCGACGAAGAGTGGGCCGCGTGGGTGCAGCAGCTGATGGACTTCCACGCCGACGAGTCGGACGCGGGCGAGTTCGTCAAGTCGTTCCGCACCGACCTCTTCGACGAGGAGGTGTTCGTCTTCACGCCGAAGGGCGAGGTGAAGACGCTGCCCGCCGGCGCGACGCCGATCGACTTCGCGTATGCGGTGCACACCGACGTCGGCCACCGCACCGTCGGCGCGAAGGTGAACGGGCGCATCGTCCCGCTGCACTACAAGCTCCGGAACGGCGACCGCGTCGAGGTGCTCACGTCGAAGGCCGGGCGCGGGCCGTCGCGCGACTGGCTCTCGCTCGTCGCGTCGTCGCGCGCGCGGAACAAGATCCGCCAGTTCTTCTCGCGCGAGCAGAAAGAGGATCTCGAGGCGAAGGGCCGCGAGTCGCTCGAGCACGCGCTGAAGGGGCAGAACCTCCCGTACAAGAAGCTCGCCGGCTCCGCGGTGCTCGCCGGCGTGATCCGCGAGTCCGGCTACAAGAAGGCCGAGGACTTCTACATCGCGCTCGGCTCTGGGAAGCTGACGGCCGGAAGCATCGTCAACAAGGTGCTGCAGAAGCTGAAGGTCGAGCAGGTGGTCGAAGAGGAGGCGGTCCTCCGCGCAAGCGCCCGAAGGCGCGCGACGCGCTCGCCAGCAACACCTACGGCATCAGCGTCGTCGGCGTCGAGGACGTGCTCGTCCGGCTGGCGAAGTGCTGTACGCCGGTCCCCGGCGACGAGATCGTCGGCTACATCTCGCTGGGCAAGGGCATCACCATCCACCGCGGCGACTGCCCGAACGTGCGCTCGCTGATGCGCAATCCGGAGCGGTTCACGCCGGTGGAGTGGGACGGCGGCACCTCCCAGAGCTTCCGCGTCCAGATCGCCGTCGACTCGTGGGACCGGCCGCGGTTGCTCGAGGACGTCGCCCGGACCTTCTCCGAGCACGGCGCGAACATCGTCGGCTACGGCGGCACGGTCGAGGATCAGATGGCGCGCAACTGGTACGTCGTGGAGGTCGGCGACACGAAGTCGCTGCGGACGCTCCTGACCTCGCTGCGTAACATCGAGTCGGTCTTCGACGCGTACCGCGTCACCCCGTCATAGCTGGGTCGTAGCCGGGTCGTAGCCGCCCCTCGATCGAGGGATGCCGTCACCCGGACGAGGGGGTACCCCATTGGGGGACAGGACGGTCGAGCCCGCTGGTGGAGCCGAGCCGTTCCCTCGAACGAGGGATGCTCAGGCGCTCACACGGGGTGGCCAGATCGAGGGATCCCTGGGACGAGGGATCGACAGGCGACGGCGCCTGCGACTACAACGAGTCGGGGGAGGGGGGTCGGAAAGCTGCGGCGTCCGGTCGGCGAGGACACGGCCGGACGCGCAGCCTTCTGGACGGCGGAACTACGACTCCCAGGGCTCGCCGCCGGTGTCCCAGCCGACGAGGCAATGCCCAGAGACGAGCTGGGCGACGCGCTCCAGGAACGGCCGGTCGGCGCTGTCCGCGCCCTCGACCTCGAGCTCGGCCACGCGCTCGTCATGCCAGGTGACGGGGACGCTCGTTCGGGTTGCCTCGGCGGCTGCGTTGCCGGCTTCCGGTCCTAGCGCGAGACCGCCGTCCTCGACGAACAGAATCCCCGCCCAGGCGTAGCCCGCCCGCTCGTGCAGCGTCGCGACGACGGCGCGGAGCACGTCGTCGGCGTCGCCGCCGCGGTCGACGATGGCCTCGATCTCCTCGAGCGCGGCCGGCTGCTGCGTCATGTCTCGACATCCGTTCCCTCGAACGCGCCGATCGTCTCGCGGTAGCCGTCGGGGATCCGACAGGCCCTCCGCTCGGCGAGGTCGACGTAGACGACCGTCTGCTGCGCGGTGACCATCAGCGCCTCGTCCTCGACGCGGTACGCCGCGCATTCGAAGGTCGCGCTCGTGCGGCCGATCCGGCTCTGCCGGCAGAAGATCTCGATCGTGTCGTCGAACCGCGCGGGTGCGAAGTACTCGATCGTCATCCCGCGCATGACGAACTCACCGTCGCCGCGCCGGTACAGGAGGTCGAGGTGGCGAAGGTACTCGGTGCGCGACAGGTCGAAGTAGGGGAGGTAGCGGCCGTAGTAGACGATCCCCTGCGCGTCCGTGTCGGAGAAGCCGACCCGCGTCAGCGCCGAGTACTTGAACGGCGGCCGCCGATCCGTGGTGCGTCCGAGCTCGAGCCTCATCGCCGGTGATCCTACGCACTGACCGGCGGAGCCATGCCCCGGTGTCAGACACGGTTCGCGGAAGTGTCACAGCTTCCTCGCAAAAGTGTGACGGCGCCCCCAAGGGTCTTTCGCCCGCGCTACGGTCGCTCGATGGGACGCGAACTGCGTGCGATCGACCCCGACTTTCCGTATCACGTGATCTCTCGCGGGAACAACAGCGGGCCGATCGTCTTCGATGCCGTCGACGTCGAGCTCTTCATCGCCGAGCTCGGGCGGGTCGCGACGAAATACGATTGGGAGGTCTGGTCCTGGTGCCTCATGACCAACCACTTCCATGTTGTCGCGCGGACGCCCGAGGGCGCTCTGTCACTGGGGATGCAGGAGCTCAACGGCAACCACAGCCGCCGGACCAACCATAGGCAAGGACGGAGCGGTCACCTGGTGGAGAACCGCTTCTTCAGCGTCGCGGTCGACTCCGACGCCTATGCCGTAACGTCGAACATCTACGTCGTCAGAAACCCCGTGAAGGCAGGGCGCTGCAAGACACCCGCCGACTGGCCGGCGTGTAGTTACCGTGCGACCGTCGGCCTCGAGCCGGCACCGCGGTGGCTCGCAGTCGACGCCGTTCTGGGCCTGTTCGGCCGGGACAGGGAACGGGCGGTTCGTGCATATCGCGACTACGTCCATTCGGGACAGCTCCCTGTGTCAGACACGATCGAGCAGCTGTCGCGGTACGAGCCGCCGCCGCTCCTCCGAGCCGCCTGACTAGGACCGGATCAGCGCGAGCACCTCGTCCCGCTTGCGCTCCATCAGCTCCTGCGACCGGGCTTCGAGATTCAACCGCAGCAGCGGCTCCGTGTTCGACGGCCGCACGTTGAAGTGCCAGTCCTCGGCATCGACCGAGATCCCGTCGAGATGCGACACGCGGCCCTCCGCGGCGTAGTGCTCCTTCAGCTCCTGCAGCTTCAGCGCCACGTCCCCGACGGGCGTATTCAGCTCGCCGGTGATGAAGTACCGCTCACGCAGCGGGCGCAGCGCCTCCGAGAGCTTCACGCCCTTCCGCGAGACGATCTCGAGCATGAGCAGGAACGGCACGACGCCCGTGTCCGCCTGCGAGAAGTCGCGGAAGTAGTAGTGGCCGGACACCTCGCCGCCGAACGCCGCGTCGTCCTGCCGCATGCGGTGCTTGATGTACGCGTGCCCGACGCGGTTCATCAGCGCCACCCCGCCGGCGCGCTCGATCGTCTCCGGCACCGCCCAGCTCGCGCGGACGTCGTAGATGATCTTCGCGCCGGGATCCTTCGCCAGCACCGCTTCGGACATCAGCGCCGTGGCGAAGTCGCCGGGGACGAACTCGCCGCTGTCGTCCACGAAGAAGCACCGGTCCGCGTCGCCGTCGAACGCGACGCCGAGGTCGGCGCCCTCCTCCAGCGTCGTCCGGACGATGAACTCTCGGTTCTCCGGCAGCAGCGGATTCGGCTCGTGATTCGGGAACGATCCGTCCGGGTCGAAGAAGCAGCGGACGGTCTCGATCATCGGCAGCCGCTCGAGCACCGGCGGGAGCATCGCGCCCGCCATCCCGTTGGCCGCGTCGATCACGACGCGCATCGGACGCAGCGCCGACACGTCGATGAACGACATCACCCGGTCGACGTACGCCGGCCAGATGTCGTATGGCGACACCGTCCCGGCGGGGCCTGCCCGGTGCCTGGCACCGGACGTGGCTCGGTCGCGCACGTCCAGCAGCCCCGACTCGCCGCCGACCGGCAGCGCGCCGCGCCGCACGATCTTCATCCCCGTGTACTCCTTCGGGTTGTGCGATGCGGTCACGGTGATGCCGCCGTCCAGCCCCAGCTCGCCGACAGCGAAATAGAGCATCTCCGTCCCGATCAGCCCGAGATCGAGCACCTCGGCGCCCGCCTCGGCCGCGCCGAGCATCACCGCCGCCTGCATCGCGGGCCCGGAGATCCGCATGTCGCGCCCGACCGCCATCCGCTTCGGCTCGAACTGCTCGACGTAGCCGCGCCCGATCGCGTAGGCGCCGTCCTCGTCCAGCTGCGCCGGATAGATCCCGCGCACGTCGTATGCCTTGAAGACCTTCGGGTCGAGCACGCCCAGGATGCTATGGAAACGGCCCGGTAGCCGCTGCCGGTGCGACTAGCATGCACCTGTGGAACGCAAGCTCGCCACGGTGCTGTTCGTCGACCTCGTCTCGTCCACCGAGCTCGTCGCAGACGTGGACCCGGAGATCGTCCGGCGCAAGGTCTCGCGCTTCTTCGACCAGGTCTCCCACTGCATCGTCACGCACGGCGGCACGGTGGAGAAGTTCGCCGGCGACGCCGTCATGGCCGCATTCGGCGTGCCGCTCGCGCACGAGGACGACGCGGAGCGCGCCGTCCGCGCGGCGCTCGCGACGCTCGACCGCGTGAGGGAGCTCGGCCTCGAGGCGCGCGTCGGGATCGAGTCCGGCGAGGTCGTCGCCGACGAGGTGGAGTCGACCTTCGCCACCGGCGAGCCGGTCAACCTCGCAGCTCGGTTGCAGCAGGAAGCCGCCCCGAACGAGATCCTCATCGGCCCGGCGGCCGCACGCCTGATCCGCGACCGCGTCGAGCTGGAGCCGGTCGGGCCGCTCGAGCTGCGCGGCTGGCGCGAGCCGGTCGCGGCGCAGCGCGTGCTCTGCGCGGTCGAGCTCGGCGCGCCGGTGTGGGGACTGTCGGCGCCGCTCGTCGGCCGCGAGTCCGAGCTGGAGCTGCTGGAGAACACGTTTGCCCGCACCGTGCGGGACCGCCGCGCCGCCCTCTTCACCATCTACGGCGATCCCGGCGTGGGGAAGAGCCGGCTCGCGCGCGAGTTTGTCGCCGGGCTCGAGGGCGCGACCGTCCTCTCCGGCCGCTGCCTCCCGTACGGCGAGGGAGTCACCTACTGGCCGCTGGCCGAGATGGTCAAGTCGTCCGCCGGGATCTCCGACGACGACCCGCTCGACGAGGCGCGCGCGAAGCTGCGCGCGTACTGCGAGGACGAGGCGGTCGCGGATCTGCTCGGCCTCGCCGTCGGCGTGCTCGAGGCGGTCGAGGGCGAGCGGGCGCAACAGGAGATCGCGTGGGCGTCGCGCGCGTGGGCGGAGCAGCTCGCGGAGGCGCAGCCGCTCGTGCTCCTGTTCGAGGACGTCCACTGGGGCGAGGAGCCGCTGCTCGAGCTGGTCGAGCATCTCGCCGCGTGGGTGCGCGAGGTGCCGCTGTTGCTGCTTTGCATCGCGCGCACCGAGCTGCTCGACGTGCGCCCGACCTGGGGCGGAGGCCGCGTCCGGTCGACCGCGATCGAGCTCGAGCCGCTGCCGCCGGAGGAGAGTGCGGAGCTCGTCGCCGCGTTGACGTCGGAGCTCGAGCTGGAGCTCGGCATCGACACCGCGGCGGTGCTGGCGAAGAGCGAAGGGAACCCGCTGTACGTGGAGGAGACGGTGCGCATGCTCGCCGAGCGGACGCGCGGCGGGGTCGAGCGGATCCCGGACACGCTGCAGTCGCTGATCTCGGCGCGCATCGACCGGCTGCCCGGCACGCAGCGGCTGCTGCTCCAGCGCGCGGCCGTGATGGGCCGGATCTTCATGCTCGGCGCGCTCGAACGGCTGTCGCCGGAGGTGGAGGACGTCCACTCCGCGTTGGAGGAGCTGCTCCGCCGCGATCTCGTCGTGCGCGAGCCGCGCGCCACGATCAGCGGCGAGGAAGCGTTCAAGCTGAAGCACGTGCTCATCCGTGAGGTCGCGTATGCGGGACTCGCGAAGAGCTCACGCGCCGATCTGCACCGCGCCTTCGCCGACTGGCTGGGCGAGCGGGCGGGTGCCGAGCTGCTGGAGATCCGCGCGTTCCATCTCGACCAGGCCGCGCATCTGCTCGCGGAGCTCGACGGCGCTGCGCCTGCCGACCTGCGCGAGGACGCGGCGGACGCGCTGACGCAGGCGGGACGGCGCGCGCTGTCGCGCGAGGCGTTCCGGAGCGCGCGCAAGCTCCTGCTCCGCGCGGTCGAGCTGGCGCCGACGCTGGAGCGCCGCTACTACGCCGGCCGCGCCGCGTGGCGGCTCGCCGACATGCCGGCCGTGCTCGTCGAGATGGAAGAGGTGGCCTCGGCCGCGGAGCGGGCCGGCGACGCGCTCATCCAGGGCCGCGCGCTCACGGCGCTCGCGGAAGCCGTCCTGCAGCACCGGGCGGACGCGGTCACCGCGCGCGGGCTCGTCGCGCAGGCGATCGAGGTTCTGCGCGACGAGTCGGCCGAGATCCGCTTCGAGCCGCTCTGGATCGCGTCGCAGGTGGCTGCCTGGTTCGGCGACAGCAGCGAGTTCGAGCGCTGGGCGAAGGCGGCGCTCGCAGCCGCACGCGAGGCCGAACGGAAGGATCTCGAGGTGCTCGTCGTGCACAGCCTCGCCAGCGCGTACGTCCTCCGGCTCGAGCTGGAGGAGGCCGCGCCGCTCGTCGAGCGCGCGGTCGAGCTCGCCGACGCGAGCGGCAGCGTCTTCAGCCGCGCCTCGGCGCTGAGCGTGCGCGGCTGGCTCGAGCTGGTGAGCATGCGCCCGATCGAGGCCGAGGCGTATTTCACCGCGGCGCGCGATCTCTACGCCGAGGTCGGCAATGCCATCCGCGAGGCCGGCATGACGATGATGATCGGACGTGCGGCGTTCGCCCAGGGCGATCGCGACCGCGCCGAGAAGCTCCTGCGCGACTCGGTGCGCACGCTGAAGGGGCTCGGCGACCGGGGCTCGCTGTGCGAGGCGCAGCGCGCGCTGGCGATGGTGCTCGCCGAGCAGGGCCGGATCGACGAGGCGGAGCGGACGGCGCTCGAGGCACGCCAGACCGTCGGGCCGGACGATCGCGTCTCCGGCTCGACGACGAAGCTCGCGCTCGGCATCGTGCGCGCGGCGCAGGAGCGCGACGCCGAGGCGGAGCAGCTGCTGACCGAGGCGGTGGAGGAGCTCGCGTTCTTCGACCTCCGCGCGCTCGAGCACTGGGCGCTGCGCTATCTCGTCGCGTTCCTGCACGAGCGCGGGCGCGACGAGGAGGCGGAGGTCTACGCCGAGCGGCGCGCGGCGCTCTCGCCGATCAGCACTGCGCCGATCGTCTGAGTCGACTGCTCGTCCGGCGACTCGCTGATCACCGTCGCCGGCCGCTCGAACCGCGTGAGCGCGTCGCGCAGCGGCTCCGCCCGCAGGGTCCCCTCGCCGTACGGCAGGTGCTTCGTCTCGTTGCGGTTCGCGTACGCGATGTCGGAGAAGTGGATGTGGAACGGCTCGTCCGACCCGAGCGCGGCGTCGGCCTGCGCGAGCGCCCACGCGAACGCGTCGGCGTCCGTGAACGCGCCGTCGCTCGTCGCGTGCATGTGCGCGAAGTCGAGCACCGGACGGACGAAGTCGACGCGCGAGGCGATCGCGACCACGTCGTCGATCGAGCCGAGATCGCGAACGCGTCCCATCACCTCGACGCCGAACGGCACGAGCCGGTCCTTCTTCTCCAGCCGCGCGCTCAGGTCGCCGAACTGGTCGACCACGTCGTCGAGCGCCTGCTCCCGCTCCCGCCCGAGCAGAAAGCCGGGATGGATGACGATCAGCTCTGCGCCTGCGGCCTTCGCGAGACCCGCGGTGTGGTCGAGCATCCCCAGCGCCATGTTGAACTTCTTGCCGCGGTCGACGTGGCCCATGAACGCGGCCAGCGGCGCGTGGACGGACAGCGCGATGTCGGCCGCGCGCAGCGCCCCCGCAAGCTGCGGCGCTGCGTCGTAGTCGAGCCAGAAGCCGCCGGCGAAGCCGATCTCGACGGCGCTGTAGCCGGACGCGGCGAGCAGCGCCGCCGACTCCTCGAAGGTGTCCGCGTCGGGCAGCCCGGACGGCCCGAATCTGATCGCTCCCACGTCCGGAGCGTAGCCCTCGGCGATCCGGGATAGTGCCCCTGTGATCCACGGCGCCCTGACGGCCACGCTCACCCCGCTGCGCGACGGCGGCGCCGCCGTGGACGAGGCGGCGGTGCCCGGGTACGTCGACTTCCTCGCCGCCGGCGGCATCGACGGCCTGCTCGTGCTCGGCACGACGGGCGAGTGCATGCTCTTCTCCGTCGAGGAGCGGAAGCGGATCGCGGCCGCGTTCACGGCCGCCGCGGACGGGCGGGTGGACGTGGCGGTCCACTGCGGCGCGCAGACGACGGCCGAGACGGCGGAGCTCGCAGCCGACGCGGCGGCGCTCGGCGTGTCCGGAGTCGCCGTGATCGCGCCTCCGTACTTTCCGCTGGACGAGTCGGAGCAGCTGGCGCACCTGGTGGCCGCCGCGGCCGCGTGCGCTCCGACGCCATTCTACGTCTACGAGTTCGCGGCGCGCAGCGGCTACGCGATTCCGCCGCGTGTGATCGAGCAGCTGCGTGGTGTCGCGCCGAATCTCGCCGGCATGAAGGTCTCGGATTCGCCGTTCGACCGCGTCGTCCCGTACCTGCTGGACGGGCTCGACGTGTTCATCGGGGCGGAGGCGCTGATCGCCGACGGCATGGCCGCGGGCGCCGCCGGAGCCGTGTCCGGGCTGGCGGCGGCCTTCCCCGACGTCGTCGCCGGAGTCGTCCACGAGCCGACGGCGGAGGGCGCGGCACGGCTCGGCCGGATCCGCGACGCCGTGCAGGCGTATCCGTTCCAGCCTGCGCTGAAAGTGGTCGCGGCGCAGAGGGGCGCGCCGATCCAGGCGGACGTGCGGGCGCCGCTGCGGACGCTCACGGCGGACGAGCGGGCCGGTCTGACAGCCGCCCTGGAGGCGCTCGGCGAGCTCTGAGCGGCCGCCTCCAGATGCTGTCCGACGGCCTCGGTACCTTCGACGCCATGGCCAATCACCCGTCGCGAATCGACCTGCTGGAGCTCGATATCGACCTGCGCCTGTCCGACCTCTGGCGGGAGGCGGGCGAGATCACCGACTGGAACCTCGACGTCGTCGCCGCCTTCATGCGGGCCGCCTACGGCAAGGGCTACTGCGACGCGCTGACCGAGGACTCACCTGGTTCGCTTTGTCACGATCACGGCTACCGGATTCCGGGCCGCGAGGTCGGCGCGCCCAGCACCGACCCTGCGCACTAAAGCCCAGCTAGAATCCGCGGCGTGAGAGGGAGTCCCGCCCGGCTCGTGATCGCTCTGTCGGTCGCCGCGGCGCTCGCCGTGTTCATCCTCTATACGGCGGTCGTCGGCGGCGCCACGACGCAGCTGTCTCCGAGCCAGCTCGCCGGCCACACCGACCACGTCGCGCTCGTCGGCACGGTCGTCGGGCCCGTGACCGGCGACGCGCACGGCGCGGGGCTGCGCTTCCGCGTCAAGGACGTCTCCGGTCCGTCCAAGGTGCTCGTCCCCGTGGACTACCACGGTTCCGTTCCCGACCTGTTCAAGGTCGGACGGCACATCGTCCTCACGGGCAAGCTGCGCGGCGCCACCTTCGTCGGCGACAACGGCTCGCTCGTGACCAAGTGTCCGTCGAAGTACGCGCCCGCAAAGAGCTCGAGCAACTCCTAAGTGCCCCTTGAGGCAATACATGACCGCTTCTGGCCCGCGATCACGCGGCGCGCTGCGGCGTCCTCGGTCGCGCCCATAGAAACCGCTATGGGCGCTCCCTGCGTCCTTGCATCGCTTGGTGCTCGCGACCCAGAAGCTAGACGGCATTACCTCAAGGGGCACTAATGGCTGACCTCGGCCGCGCGGCCCTGCTGGTCACCTTCGGGCTCGTCGTCTATGCACTGGTCGCCGGCTCGTTCGCCGCGTGGAAGCGACGGCGACGGCTCGCGCTCTCGGCGCAGAACGCGCTGTTCGCCGCGTTCGGTACGACGGTGGTCGCGGCGGCCGTCCTCTTCACCGCACTCGCGCGGCGTGACTTCACCTTCCAGTATGTGGCCGAGCACACGAGCAAGTCGCTCCCGCTCGGCTACGCGCTCTCCGCGTTCTGGGGAGGGCAGGAGGGATCGCTGCTGCTGTGGCTGCTGATCCTCTCCGGCTATTCCGCGCTCGCGGTCTTCCTGAACCGCGGCGCGCGCGACCTCGTCGTCTGGGTCGTGCCGGTGCTCGCGCTCGTCGCGACGTTCTTCGCGTTCATGCTCTGCTTCGTCTCCAGCCCGTTCGGAGTCGCTCCCGCGCCGGCAGACGGCGCCGGCATGGTGCCGAGCCTGCAGAACCCGTACATGCTCGCGCACCCGCCGATGCTCTATCTCGGCTACGTGGGACTGACCATCCCGTTCGCGTTCGGCATGGGTGCGCTGCTGTCGCGGCAGACGGACGAGCGCTGGATCATCCTGACGCGGCGCTGGACGCTCGCGGCGTGGACGTTCCTCGGCGTCGGCCAGCTGCTCGGCGCGCACTGGGCGTACACCGAGATCGGCTGGGGCGGCTACTACTCGTGGGATCCGGTCGAGAACGCGGCGCTGATGCCGTGGCTCGCGGCCACCGCGTTCCTGCACTCGGTGATGATCCAGGAGAAGCGGGGCATGCTGAAGATCTGGAACATGGTGCTTGTCGCGCTCGCGTTCCTGCTCTCGCTGTTCGGCACGTTCCTGACGCGGTCCGGCGTGGTCAACTCGATCCACTCGTTCTCGAAGAGCCCGCTCGGCGGCTGGTTCCTCGGCTTCATCGCGATCATGACGGTCTTCTCCGTCACCTTGATCTACCTTCGGCTGCCGCTGCTGCGCGCGCGGACGAAGCTCGAGTCGCTCGTCTCGCGCGAGGCGACGTTCCTCTACAACAACCTGCTGCTCGTCGCGCTGTGCCTGACGATTCTCTGGGGTGTGATGTACCCGGTGCTGACGCAGGCTGTGCGCGGTGAGACCCGGTCGGTGTCGGGGCCGTACTACGACTTCTTCCTGCACACGTTCGGGCTGCCGCTGCTGCTGTTGATGGGGATCGGACCGCTCGTCGCGTGGCGGCGCGCGTCGCTCCGCGCGCTCGGCAAGACGTTCATCATCCCGCTGACCGCCGCGCTCGTGACCGGTGTCGCGTTGATCGCCGTCGGGGTCGGGAGCTCGCTGCCGGGACTGTTGACGTACACGTTCTCCGCCTTTGTCGCCGCGTCGATCGTGCTCGAGTTCTGGCGCGGAACCAGCGCGCGACGCGCGATCGCGGGGGAGTCGATCCCGCGCGCGTTCGGCTCGCTGATCGCGCGCAACCGTCGCCGCTACGGCGGCTACATCGTGCACGCGGCGATCGTGCTGCTCGCGATCGGGATCGCCGGCTCGAGCGCGTACCAGACGGTGGGTCAGAAGAACCTCTCGCCCGGACAGTCGATGACGACCGCCGGCTACACGCTGACGTATCTCGGGATCAAGCCGACGAAGGGGCCGAACTACACCGGCTTCCGAGCCCTGCTCGACGTCAAGCGCGGCGGATCGCACGTCGCCACGCTCGATCCCGGCGAGAACGAGTACGCGATCGAGGGACCCGCGAACGAGGCGTCCATCTACCACGATCCGCGCACCGTCGGTGACGTGTTCACGATCGCGCAGATCGACAAGGGGTCGGTGATCGCGCTCAAGGTGCTGGTGAAACCGCTCGTGAATCTCGTCTGGCTCGCCGGCTTCGTCTTCGTGCTCGGCTCGCTCATCGCCATGTGGCCGGACGCGGTCGAGCAGCGGCGGCTCGCCGAGCGCTACGAGCCGGCCGCGATCTCGGCGGGATTGTGATGCTCGCGCTCGTGCTCGGCGCGGTGCTCGCCGTGGCCGCCGTCCTGCTCGTCGCGCGGCCGTTCCTGCGCGACCCGGCGCCCGTCGACGACCGGCTCGCCGAGGCGGGAGAGCTCGACCGGCGGCGGCTCGCGCTGCTGGAGGAACGCGACCAGGCTCTCGGCGCGCTGAAGGAGCTGGAGTTCGACCACCGCACCGGGAAGATCGCCGACGACGACTACCGCGCGCTCGTCGGCCCGCTCCGGCGGCGTGCGGCCGAGGCGTTGCGGGCGCTCGAGCCCCGCACGGAGCCCCGTACCGAGGCTCGCGCGGACCGCGTCCAGAGCAGCAGCGGCACACCGTCCGCGTAGGGGTCCGCGTAGGGGAGGGACGGCCGCGCGGGCGGCGAAACCAGTCCCGATGGCCCGGCGCCTCGTGCTCCCGCTCGTCCTTGCGGCCGGCCTCGTCGCGCTCCTGCCGGCGGGCGGCGCGCTCGCGGGCGACATCTCGGGCCAGAAGGCGAGCGTCGACGCGAAGCTCGCTGCGGTCCAGGCGAAGCTGGCCGCCGACCAGCACCGCGCCTCCGCGCTGGGCGCGCAGATCGGGCACCTGACCACGAACATCCACGCGCTCGAGTCGCGCGTCGGCGACGTCTCGCAGCGGCTCGGCGTCCTGCAACGCGACGTCGCGCTGCACCAGCGCCGGCTGGACAAGCTCGACGAGCTGTTCCACCTCCAGACCGTGCGCTACACCATCCTGCGCCGCGAGTACCACCTGGCGCTGCAGCGGCTCGACCAGCGGCTCGTCAACATCTACAAGCAGCCCAACCCGTCGACCGTCGACGTGCTGCTCGCCGCGCGGAGCTTCCAGGACGTGCTCGACCAGCTCGACTACCTCGGCGCGATCGCCGCGCAGGACAAGAGCGTCGCCGCCTCCGTCGCGACCGCGAAGAACCAGGTCGCGGCGGCGCGGGCGCACACGCGCGCCCTGCGGGCCAACGTCAAGGTCGAGCAGCAGGTGATCCTCGGCCGCGCGCAGCAGGAGGAGATCCTGCGCGCGCAGCTCGTGTCGAGCCAGGGCCATCTCGCCGGGGCCCGCTCCTCGAAGTCGAAGGCGCTGGCGGTGACAAAGGAGCAGATCCAGCAGGAGGTCGGCGAGTCGGAGGCGCTCGCGTCGTCGAGCGCAGCGCTCGCCGCGCTGCTCAAGGGCGACTCCGGGCCGCCGACCGACACGACCGGTGGGTCGACGTCGGCGCCGGCCGGCGCACCGCACTTCATCTGGCCGGTGAACGGCCCGATCACGAGCCCCTTCGGCATGCGCTGGGGCACGCTGCATCCCGGCATCGACATCGGCGTCCCGACCGGCACGCCGGTGCACGCGGCGGCCGCCGGCAAGGTCATCTGGTGCGGCTGGGAGTCGGGCTACGGAAACTTCGTCGTCATCGACCACGGCGGCGGGTATGCGACGGCGTACGGCCACAACTCGCGCATCGCGGTCTCGTGCGGCGAGGAGGTGCAGCAGGGCGAGGTGATCGCCTACTCCGGCTGCACCGGCTTCTGCACCGGGCCGCACGTCCACTTCGAGGTGCGCGTGAACGGCACGCCGGTCGACCCGCTCGGCTATCTCGGCGGCTAAAGCAGGCCGAACGTCTGCAGCAGCAGATAGACGTTCAGGCTGATGATCACGCCCGCGACGAGGAAGGCGGCCGCGGTCGTGGCGCGCGCGTTGACGAGGACGCCCATCACGCTCCGCCGTCTCGTGAAGATGACGAGTGGAACGAGCGCGAACGGGATCCCGAAGGACAGGATCACCTGGCTGAGCACGAGCGTGCGCGACGGGTTCAGTCCGATCGCGATCACGATGAACGCGGGCAGCATCGTCACGAGCCTGCGCACGACGAGCGGGATCTGGCGGCGGAGGAAGCCCTGCATCACCACCTGGCCGGAGAGCGTGCCGACCGCGGAGCTCGACAGCCCCGACGCAAGCAGCGCAAGCGCAAAGAGCGCGCTCGCTGCGCTGCCGAGCAGCGGCACTAGCGTCTTGTGCGCGACCTCGAGCGACTCGACGTGGTGGAGGCCGCTCTTGTAGAAGGTGGCCGCGGCCATCACAAGCATGGCCACGTTGATCAGGCCGGCAATCGACATCGCGATCAGCACGTCGATCCACGTGTAGTGCATCAGCCGCCGCCTCTGTCTGTCGTTCTCGGGGCGGACGCGGTCCTGCATCAGCGCCGAGTGGAGCCAGATCACGTGCGGCATCACCGTCGCGCCGATGATCCCGACCGAGAGCAGAATGGCCTCGCTGCTGCCGGCGAACCCGGGGACGACCGCGTGCTCCGCCGTCTGCCCGAGCGAGGGCTGCGCGAAGAACAGCTCGATCACGTAGCAGACGCCGATCACGAGCACGATCACGCCGATCGTCGCCTCGAGCGGCCGGAAGCCGAACCGCTGCAGGCCGAGGATGAGGAACGAAGCGATGGCGGTGACGAACGCTGCGGGCAGCAGCGGCATCCCGAACAGGAGATGCAGTCCGATCGCCGCGCCGAGGAACTCCGCAAGGTCCGTCGCCATCGCGATCACCTCGGCCTGGAGCCACAACCCGATCGTCACGTGCCGGGGGAACTCGTCGCGGCACACCTCGGCGAGGTTGCGCCCCGTCGCCACGCCGAGCTTCGCCGAGAGGCCCTGGACGAGCATCGCCATGAGGCTCGACGCGACGACGACCCACACGAGCGTGTAGCCGAACTGCGAGCCGCCCGCGATGTTCGTGGCGAAGTTGCCCGGGTCGATGTACGCCACCGACGCGATGAAGGCCGGGCCGAGGAAGGGGAGGAGGCGGAAGCGGTTGCCCCGGAGAGCGTGCTCCCCGCGCGTGCGCGCACGGTCGGCACGTTCCGTCTGTGTCACGCCCACTAAAGTTAGACTAGCCTAAATCTCCCTGGGTCGCGCTGTTCTGCAGCTTCAGCAGCCGCAGGTCCGGCAGCTGGCGCCACCGTTCCTCGAGGTCGAAGCCGTAGCCGACGAACAGCTCGTCCGGGACGACGAAGCCGACGTAGCGCACCGGCAGGTCGTCGACGAGCCGCCGGTAGGGCCGGTCGAGCAGCGTCGCCACGGCGATCGAGCGCGGCCGGCGCAGCTCGAGCGTGCGGACGAGATAGTGCAGCGTCAGGCCGGTGTCGATCACGTCCTCGACGAGGATCACGTCGCGGTCGCGGACGTCGGCGTCGAGGTCCTTCAGCACGCGGATCTGCTCGTGCCCGCCCATCTGCGCGCTGCCGTAGCCGGCCAGCTCGACGAAGTCGAGGTTGTGCAGGATCGGCAGGGCGCGCGAGAGGTCTGCGAGGAAGACGAGGCTCGCCTTCAGGGAGCCGATCAGGATCGGCTCGCGCCCGTCGTAGTCGCGCACGATCTCCGCGCCCAGCTCGCGGACGCGGGCCGCGATCTCGGAAGCCGAGAGGTAGACCTCGCCGATCCGGTCGTCCGCGGCGCTGCTCCTACGAGGCGAGGTTGAGATGGAAGTGCTCTGCGAGGCGCTCGAGGTCGCGCCGGTAGAACAGCTTGACCTTGACCTCGGGGTAGCGCTCGCGCAGCTTCCGCAGCTTGCGGTTCTTGCGCGTGACGAGGGACTGCTTCATCACCGTGATCTCGATGTAGAGCTCCTGCTCCGGGAGGTAGAAGTCCGGCGTGAACGCCTCCGTCACCCGCCCGTCCGGTGCCTGCTCGAGGACGAACGTGCGCGGCTCGTACATCCACGGCACGCCGTAGTAGTCGAGAACCTTCGCGCACTCGAGCTCCGCCTGACTGGCGAAGCGCGGCGGCTCGGTTCCCCGGAAGGCCTTGAACGCGGGGATGTCGAGCCCCATCGCGGTCACGGTAGCTGGCGCACCGGACGGGGGAACCCGTGGTTCCCCCGTGAGCCCCCTCCTTCGGCGCGGGTGGCGTTTCTGGTTGTGCGCTCCGCCGGGAGCGTGGTCCCGGCTCCGCGCGCGAAGCGCGGTCCGCTCAGAGCGATCCCGGCGCATTCGCGATTCTGCGCGGCCCGTGGTGGCCTCGCGGCCATCCCGAACCGCTTCCTTCGCCTCCGGTTAGGGCGGCTTCGCCTGCCCTAACCTCCGGCCTCGGTGGCGAGTGGCTCCCGGCCGCCTAGACTTCGGAAATGTCCGTGCAGAATGGGCGCCCGTTCACGATCGCGCAGCTGTCCGATCTCCACTGCGGGCAGCAGTTCTTCCTGCCCAACCTGCTCGAGCGGGCGATCGCGGAGGTGAACGAGCTGGAGCCGGACGTCGTCGTCATCTCCGGCGATCTCACCTCGCACGGATTCAAGGACGAGTACGCGCTCGCGAAGGAGTACATCGACCGGATCGAGTGCCGGGAGCTCGTGATCGTGCCGGGGAACCACGACTCGCGGAACGTCGGCTACATCCACTTCGAGGAGCTGTTCGGTCAGCGCAACTCGGTGCTGCACACCGGCGACGTCTCCATCGTCGCCGTCGACTCGACCGAGCCGGATCTCGACCACGGACAGATCGGGCGCGGCCGCTATCCGTGGATCGAGCAGCAGTTCGCCGACCCGGCGCGGCTGCGCGTCTTCGTGCTGCACCACCATCTGCTGCCGATCCCGGGAACCGGACGCGAGCGGAACGTCGTGCACGACGCCGGCGACGCGCTCGAGTGCCTGCAACGCGCGGGTGTCGATCTCGTCCTCTCCGGGCACAAGCACGTGCCGTACGCATGGCGGCTCGAGGATCTGTTCATCGTCAACGCGGGGACGGTCTCGTCCCAGCGGCTGCGCGGGAACGGCCGGCCCTGTTACAACGTCGTCGAGGTCGACGGCACGCACGTCGACGTGTGGCGCAGGTACCCGTTCCACGGGCAGGACCGGATCATCCAGTTCTCCACCGAGACGAAGAAGTACGAGAAGTACACGGACAGGATCGACGGCGAGGTGACGTCGGCGCGATGAGGGCCATCGTCCTGATCGACGGCGAGCACTACGCGCCCGTCGTGCGGGACGCACTCGCCGCGTTGGCGTACGACGTGGTCGCGGCGCTGATGGTCGGCGGGACGGAGAAGCTGCGCGGCGGAGACGACTACGGTGTTGCGCTGGTCCGTTCGCTCGACGAAGTGGAGGCGGAGATCGTGGTCGACCTCTCCGACGAGCCGGTGCTCGGGCCGCGCGAGCGGTTCCTCTGGGCGTCGCGCGCGCTCGCGCTCGGGCTGCCGTACGTCGGCGCCGACTTCCGCTTCGATGCTCCGCCGTTTCACCCCGTGCCGTTCCCGTCCGTGGCGGTGATCGGGACGGGGAAGCGGGTCGGCAAGACGGCCGTCGCCGTGCATGCCGCACGGTTGCTGGCACGCGACCGCCGGGTCGTGGTCGTGTCGATGGGACGCGGAGGGCCGCCGGAGCCGGAGCTGCGCGACTCCGAGCCGTCGGTGGACGAGCTCGTCGCGCTCGCCCGCGCAGGCCGTCACGCCGCCTCCGACTATCTGGAGACCGCCGTCTTCTCGGGAGTGCCGACGATCGGCTGCCGCCGCGCCGGCGGCGGGCTCGCGGGCGCCACGTTCGACTCCAACGTGCTCGAAGGCGCTGCGCGCGCCGCGACGCTCGATCCGGAGCTCGTGCTCTTCGACGGGAGCGGAGCGGCGCTGCCGCCCGTGGCCGCGACCGCGCGGATCCTCGTCACCAACGGCGACCACGACGTCCGCGACGGGCTCAGCGCGTATCGCGTGCTCGTCTCCGATCTCGTGGTCGACACCGGCGGCGCCGACCACGGTGCGATTCGCGCACTGAAGGACGTTCCCGTCGTGCGCGCGGAGCTGCGGCTGCGTCCGGCGACGCCGCTGCTCGGCCGCCGCACCGCCGTCTTCACCACGGGCGCCGCGCCGACGGAGCACCTCGACGCCGACGTCGTGCACGTCTCGCGGAACCTCGCCCGCCGCGACGCGCTCCGCGAGGAGCTGGAGCAGATCGACGCGGAGGTCTATCTCGTCGAGCTGAAGGCGGCGGCGATCGACGTCGTCGCCGAGCACGCGCTCGCGCGCGGAGCCGAGGTCGTGCTCGCCGCGAACGACGTCGTCGCCGACGGTCTCGACGAGCTCATGCTCGGACTCGTGCCGCAGCGGGTGGCCGCGACGTGAGCAGCCAGCCGCGCCGGATCATGCCGCTGCCGCTCGGCGGCGAGCACGGACTGCCGTACTCGCGCGGGCTGATGGCGCGCGCGCTCATGGCCGTGGGCGTGCCCGCGGACCGCGCGTACGCGCTCGCGCGCCGGGCCGGCGACGACCTCGCCGCGCACGGCAGCACGGTTCTCGACCTCGACCGCCTCGCGCTGCTCGCCGAAGAGATCCTCGGCGAGGAGGAGGGACAGGCGGCGATGCGCCGTCTGCGCCGCTACCAGGAGCTCCGTGAGCTGGACCTGCCAATCGTGATCCTCGTCGGCGGCGCCACCGGCACGGGCAAGTCGACGGTGGCGACGGAGATCGCGTACCGGCTCGGGATCACGCGCGTCACCTCCACCGACTTCGTGCGCCAGACGATGCGCGCGTTCTTCTCCGACGAGTTCATGCCGGCGATCCACTACTCGAGCTTCGAGGCGGGCGACGCGTTCCCGGACGCGGACGACCCGCTCGTCACCGGCTTCCTCGAGCAGTCGCGCGACGTGCTCGTCGGCGTCGTCGCCTCGATCGAGCGCGCGCTGCAGGAAGGCTGGTCGATGGTGCTGGAGGGCGTCCACCTCGTGCCCGGGATGCTCCCCGCGCAGCTGCCGGACGCGCTCGTCGTCCCGTGCGTGCTCTCGATCGAGGACGAGTCGGCGCATGCGCAGCACTTCTTCGCGCGCGACGCGGGCTCGCAGCGGCCGACGGAGAAGTACCTCGACCGCTTCGACGAGATCCGTAGGCTGCAGGACTTCCTCGTCGGGCGGGCGGAGCGCGAGGGCGTGCCGGTGATCGAGAACGAGAGCGCCGACGAGGCGACCGCCGCCGTGGCCGAGCTCGTGCTGGCGGCGGCGGAGCGGATGCGGGAGCGGGTGTGACCGACCTCGAGACCGAGCCGACCGTGGGTGAGACAGTCGAGGAGGCGCTGGGGCCCTGCATCTGCGAGTCGTATCTCCGCTCGACCGAGCGCGCTGCGCTCGGGGCCGCACGCTGGCTCGGCCGCGCCGACCAGGAGGCGGCGGAGGAGGCGGCGGCGAGCGGCATGCGCGCCGCGCTCGACCTGATGCCGATCCGCGGTCGCGTCGTCCTCGGCGCCATGGACGTGAACGGCAGCCTGACGGCGGGAGACGTGGTCGGCGCGGGAGGACGGGAGGTCGACCTGGCGCTCGACCCGCTCGAGGGCCGCGGCGTGGTGGCGCGCGGTGGCAACGGCGCGATGTCGATGATCGCCGTGGGCGAGCCCGGGAAATTCCTCAGCCTGCCGAACATGTACATGCGCAAGATGGCCGTCGGCCCGCGCGCGCGCGGCTCGATCGATCTGCTGCGGCCGGTGGTCGAGAACGTCGAGGCGATCGCCGAGGCGTTCGGCCGCCGCGTCAACGACGTGACCACGATCGTCCTGGACCGCCCGCGCCATCACGACCTGATCGAGGAGATCCGCAACTCCGGCGCGCGCATCAAGCTGATCCAGGACGGCGACGTGACCGCGTCCATCTCGGCGTCGATCCGCGGCACGAACGACCATCTCGCCATCGGCATCGGCGGCACGAGGCAGGCGGTGCTGTCCGCGGCCGCGCTGCGCTGCCTCGGCGGCGAGCTGCAGGCGCAGTTCTGGCCGACGTCACGCGGGGAGATCGACGAGCTCCGCGCCATCGGCATCGAGGACTACGGACGGATCTTCCGCACCGAGGATCTCGCGCCGGGCGAGGTGATCGTCGCCGCCACCGGCGTCTCCAACGGCGACCTGCTCCGCGGCGTCCGCTACCTCGCCGACAGCGCCCGCACGCACTCGCTCGTCATGTGCACCCGCTGCAACTGGGTGCGTTTCGTCGACGGCATCCACTTCTTCGCACGCGAGCGGCGCGAAGAGGTGCGCCTGCTCGGATTCTGATGGCGGCCCGCGGGACGAACGGCCGCGACGTGGCCATGGGGCTGGTGGTCACCACCGGCCGGATCGGCGCAGCTGCCGGCCGCGTCGCACTCGCCCCGGCGCGGGCGGTCGCGCGGTCGCCGCTCGGCGCGCCGTTCAGAGGCCACGCCGACAGCCTCGCCGCCACCGGCCGCAACGCGGAGCTGGACGCGCGCCGCCGGCTCGAGACGGCCGCGGGCGGGGCGCTCGCCACGCCGGAGGCGGAGCAGGTGATCGACAACGTCTTCGCCGGCGGCCTGCCGGAGGCGGTGGCGCGGTCGCTCGTCGACCACCACGTGGTCGAGCGGATCGTGGCCGAGGCGCTGGAGCGGGCCGAGGCGGAGCGGATGAGCGAGGCGGCCGCGCAGTCGGAGCAGCTCGAGCGCCTCGTCTCCGACGCGCTGGAGAGCCGGGTCACGGTCGACCTCACCGACGCGATGGTGCACAGCCCGGCATTCAAGAGCGCGCTGACCAACGTCCTGTCCAGCCCCGAGGTGCGCGAGGCGATCAAGGGCCAGTCGCACTCCTTCGCCGACGAGATCGCGGCCGGCATGCGTACGCGCCTGCGCCGGGCGGACGACGCGATCGAGCGGCGCAGCCGCCGCCTCGTCGGCGAGCATGCGCGTCCGGAGATCGTCTCGGCCGACGGACGGCCGATGCCGTTCGCCGGCCTCGCCACGCGCGGCGCCGGGCTCGCGGCCGACGCCGTGCTGCTGACGCTGATCTACCTCGTCGGCACCGGACTGCTCGGGCTCGTCGTCGGGCTCGTCTGGAAGCCCAAGCCCGCCTCGGCCGTCGAGGCGTTCCTGGCCGCCGCCTGGGTGCTGCTCGAGGTGACGTACTTCACCTGGTTCTGGACGACGGTGGGCCAGACGCCGGGGATGCGGCTGATGCACGTGCGCGTCGCCGTCGCGGGCGGCTCCACGCCCGGTCCCTCTACACCGGGCTTCTGGCGCTCGCTGCTCCGTCTCGCCGGACTGGCTCTGGCGATCCTGCTGCTGTTCCTCGGCTTCGTGCCGGTGCTGTTCGACGACCGGCGCCGCGCGCTGCAGGACTATCTCGCCGGCACCGTCGTCGTCTCGACGGACCCCTAGGCGGGAGGCTCGTCCGGGTACCAGGCGTGCGCCGGCGGCCCGTACGGCGCGCGCAGCTCGTCCACCGCGCGCTCGATCTGGAGGGTCAGCTCCTTCGCCGCGGCCACGGTCGGCCGCGCCTGCGCGACCGGGATCGGCTCGCCGACGAGGATCCGGATGCGCGGCAGCCCCAGCTTGAACTTGCCGGGCCGGAGCGCCCGTTCGCTGCCGACGATGCAGACGGGGACGATGGTCGCGCCGCCTGCGAGCGCGAGCTTCGCGGCGCCGCGCAGCCACGGGCGCCGCCGGTACGGCAGGCAGGTCCCCTGCGGGAAGATGCCGAGCGCCTGGCCCTCCGCCAGCAGCTGCCGGCCGCGTCCCACGGCGTTCCGGTCGCCGGTCCCGCGCTCGACCGGGAAGGTGCCGTAGGCCTCCATCACCGGCCGCAGCAGCCGCATCCGGAAGAACTCCGCCTTCGCCATGTAGCGGATCGGGCGCAGCGTGGCGAGCCCGAGCAGCCACGGGTCGATCATCGACTCGTGGTTCGAGCAGAGGATCACCGGGCCGGTCTCGGGGATGCGCTCGCGGCCGTGGAGGTCGACGCGGTAGAGCCGCGCAAACCAGATCCGGAACTGGATCCACTCCATCAACGTGTACAGGGGCGGCCGCTTCAGAGACCCCATGATACGGGCAGCGTCGGGGGTGACCCAGATGGGTCGGTAGTTCGCCACGACCGGCTCAGTAACGTCCGCGATGACGTTCCCGGCGTCTGAGCAGATGGTGCTTGTGCCGCGGCTTCGCGGTCTGTAGAAGTGCGGGAGGTGCTTGTGCCGCAGCTTCACGACGATTTCGCAGACTGCTCGAGTCCGGCGACGGCGCCCCCCATCGTGGCCGATGCCGGCCGAAGATCTCCAAGGAGGACGTAATGAAGAGGAGCAGAACGGCTCTCGTCTTGCTTGCGACGGCCGGCGCCCTGGCGCTGGTCTTCTCGAGCGCGACGCTCGGAGGCACGACGAAGAAGGCGGCGAGCCCGTACAAGGTCGCGCTCATCCTCGTCGGGCCGCACAACGACGGCGGCTGGTCGCAGGCGCACTACGACGCGCTCCAGTACGTGCAGAAGACTCTCGGCAGCAAGGTGCAGACGACGTACAAGGAGAACATCGCCGTCGGCGCCCAGTTCAACCAGACCGTCGCGAGCCTCGTCTCGCAGGGCTACAACATGATCTGGGCCACCTCCTACGGGATGATGACGAAGGCGCTCGCCGCCAAGTACCCGAAGGTGATCTTCGAGCAGGCGACCGGAACGGACCTGTCCAAGAACCTCGGTGAGTACTTCGGCCGGGCCGAGGACACCGTCTTCCTCTCCGGCATGGCCGCAGGCGCGGCGAGCAAGACCGGGAAGATCGGCTACGTCGTCGCGTTCCCGATCCCCGAGGTGATCCGGCACGCGAACGCGTTCGCGCTCGGCGCACAGCTGACGCATCCGGGCGCGACGGTTCGGCTCGTGTGGACGAACTCGTGGTTCGATCCGGCGAAGGAGAAGAAGGCCGCGCAGAGCCTCGTCGCAGCCGGCGTAGACGTGCTCGGCCAGAACGTCGACTCGCCGGCGACCGGGCAGTTCGCCGAGTCGGTCAAGGTGCCGTGGGTGGGCTACGACTCCGACTCGTCGACGTTCGCGCCGAAGTCGTGGCTGACCGCGTCCGTCTACAACTGGGGCCCGTTCATGGTCAAGCAGATCAAGGCGGGCATGGCGGGGATGTGGAAGTCCTCGTTCTACTACGGCTCGATCAACGACGGCTTCACGAAGCTCGCCGCGTACGGGCCGGGCGTGACCGCGGCGACGAAAGCGAAGATCGCCTCGTACGAGAAGAAGATCGAGAACGGGTCCTTCTACGAGTTCACGGGCCCGCTCTACGACCAGACCGGAAAGCTGCGCGTGGCCAAGGGCGTGAAGATGCAGGTGCTCACCGGCGGCGCGAACAGCCTCTACGGGATGAACTGGCTCGTCAAAGGCGTGATCGGAAGCGCCAAGGGCTAGCGGCCGTATCGAGAGGGGCGCCCACGCGGGCGCCCCTCTTCAGCCCTCGAGCCGTCATGACAGGACCGGATGCGCATCACCTTTGAGCGAAGGCTGCGTCAGCCCCGCTGGCTGTCGGTCGCGGTTCCTGTCGGCTCGGTCGTCTTCGCGTTCTTCCTCGCGGGGCTCGTGCTGCTCGCGACGGGACACAATCCGCTCTCGACGTACCGGCAGCTGTTCGACGCCGCGTTCCTCCAGACCGGGTCGCTCACCCAGACGCTGATCTCCGCGACGCCGCTCGCCTTCACCGGGCTCGCCGCCGCCGCCGCGTTCCGGATGAAGCTGTTCAACATCGGCGCGGAGGGGCAGCTGTACATGGGCGCGATCTTCGGTGCGGCCGCGGGCCTCTACCTCGGCGGGCGCGGCGGCTCGTCGGCGTTCGTGATCGCGGCGATGGTGGTGACGGGCTGCATCGGCGGCAGCTTGTGGGCGCTGATCCCCGGCGTGCTCAAGGCGTTCTTCAAGACGAACGAGATCCTCACGTCGCTGCTGCTGAACTACGTCGCGGGGCTCGTGCTCACGTACCTGATCTTCGAGAGCGAGTCGTACTGGCGCCAGACGAAGGGCTTCAACGCGAGCGTCTTCCCGACGGGGAAGCCGTTGCCCCCGTCGGCGGTCTGGCCGTCGTGGACGATCAACGTCCAGGGCGGCGTCACCATCCCGCTCGGAGCCGTCCTCGCCGTGCTCGCCGCCGTCGTGCTCTGGGTGCTGTACGCGCGGACGCGCTTCGGGTTCGAGGCGCGCGTGCTCGGCGACTCCGACCGGGCCGCGCGCTACTCGGGCGTGCGGGTGCGCCGCAAGATCCTCGCCGTGATGGCGCTCTCCGGCGCGATCGCGGGACTCGGCGGCGCCAGCCAGGTCGGCGACTTCGCCCACTCGCTCGACGGCGATCCGAACGGCCTGCAGAAGCTCGGGTACGGTTACACGGGCATCGTCATCGCGGCGCTCGCCCGCTACAACCCGTTCGCCGTCGTGCTCGTCGCGTTCCTGATCGGCGGCCTCGAGAACGCCGGAAACACCCTGCAAGGAGCCGATTTTCCCGCCGGCCTCGTCGGCGTGATCCAGGGGATCATCCTCTTCTCGGCGCTCGGCGGAGAGGTGCTCATCCGCCATCGCGTGCGCATCGTCCGCACGAGGAAGCGCGCCGCTTCGGCGCCGGAGCCCGCGGCGTGAACAACTCGCTGCTGATCGTCCTGATCGCCTCCGGCGTCGCGTACGGAACGCCGCTGCTCTATGCCGCGCTCGGAGAGCTGCTGGCGGAGCGGTCGGGCGTGCTCAATCTCGGCGTCGAGGGGATGATGCTCGTCGGCGCGGTCATGGGCTTCTGGACGGTGCAGCACGTGCATGCGAACACCGGCATCGCGCTGGCCGCCGCCGTCATCGTCGCCGGCCTCGTCGGCGCGGCGCTGTCGGCGATCCATGCGTTCCTCGTGATCACGCTGCGCGCGAGCCAGATCGTCTCCGGTCTCGCGCTGACCATCTTCGCGGGCGCGGTCGGCCTGTCGTCGTATCTCGGGAGCGACCTGAACCTGGCCGGCTCTCCGGCCGTCCACACCTTCAGTGCCGTGTTCCCGGCGAGCATGCAGAGCTGGCCGGTCGTCGGCCCGATCGTGTTCGGCCAGAACGTCCTCGTCTACGTCTCCTGGGCCTGCGTCGTCGGGATCTGGCTCTACCTGTCGCGCACGCGGCCCGGCCTCAACGTCCGTGCGGTCGGCGAGTCGCCGGCGGCAGCCGACACCATGGGCATCAACGTCACGCGCTACCGCTACGTCCACACGCTCGTCGGCGGCGCATTCGCGGGCGTCGCGGGCGCGACGATCACGCTCGCGATCACGCCGCAATGGGTGGACGGGATCACCGGCGGCGCCGGGTGGATCGCGATCGCGCTCGTCATCTTCGCCTTCTGGCGGCCGGAGCTCTGCCTCGTCGGCGCGTACTTCTTCGGTGCGCTCCAGGCGCTCGCGCCGCAGCTGCAGGCGCGCGACATCAGCCTCGGGCCGACGGTGCTGTGGACGAACGCGCTGCCGTACGTGATGACCATCGTCGTGCTCGTGATCGTCTCGTCCGGCACTGCGCGGAGCCGTCTCGGCGCGCCGGCGGCGCTCGGCAACGCGTACGCACGGGAGGAGCGGTAGTGGCGTCGCCGCCTTCGCCTGCCGTCTCGATGCGCGGCATCACGAAGCGCTTCCCCGGCGTGGTGGCGAACGACGGCGTCGACTTCGACGCCGCCGCCGGCGAGGTGCACGCGCTGCTCGGCGAGAACGGCGCAGGGAAGACGACGCTCTCGCACATCCTCACCGGGCTCTACCGCGCGGATGCGGGGACGATCTCGCTCTACGGCGAGCAGGTCGACTTCGCGTCGCCGCGTGAGGCGATCGACGCCGGCGTCGGCATGGTGCACCAGCACTTCCGGCTCGTCCAGCGGTTCAGCGTCGCGGAGAACCTCGTGCTCGGCGACCGCCGCGGCGTCGGCCGCAAGTTCCGCATCGACCCTGGCGCGGTCGAGACGCAGGTGCGCGAGCTCGGCGAGCGCTACAGCCTCGGCGTCGATCCGCACGCGAAGATCTGGCAGCTCTCCGTCGGCGAGCAGCAGCGCGTCGAGATCCTCAAGGCGCTGTACCAGGAGGCGCGCATCCTCATCCTCGACGAGCCGACCGCGGTGCTGACGCCGGACGAGGCGGACGGCCTGTTCGCGACGGCCCGGCAGATGGCCGCGGAGGGGAGGACGGTGATCTTCATCTCGCACAAGCTGCACGAGGTGAAGGCGGTCTCGGACCGCGTCACGGTGCTCCGGGCGGGGAAGGCGCTGGCCACCGTGCAGACCGCGGAGGCGACGCCGCAGTCGCTCGCCGCGCTGATGGTCGGCCGCGACATCGAGGTCGTCACGCGCGCGGGGCATGCTCGTCCCGACAGCCCGGCGGTGCTCGAGCTCGACGGCGTCTGGGCAGCCGGCGACCGCGGCAACGTGGCCGTCAAGGGCGTGTCGCTCACGGTCCGCGCCGGAGAGATCGCCGCCGTCGCCGGCGTCTCCGGCAACGGCCAGCGAGAGCTCGCCGAGGCGATCGCGGGCCTGCGCCCCTGCACGAAGGGCTCGGTCGCGGTCAAGGGCAAGGCCGTCCGCAACGGCGACGCGCGCTCGGCGTTCGAGGCCGGGATCGGCTACGTGCCGGAGGACCGCCTCGGCACCGGCGTCGCGCCGACGCTGTCGATCGCGAAGAACCTCGGGCTGAAGTCGTTCCGCGACGACTCGTTCGGGCCGTTCCTGCGGCTCGGGCCGATGCGCGCGACCGCGGAGGAGGCGATCCGCACCTTCGAGATCAAGGCGTCGGGCCCGGACCAGGAGACGGACTACCTCTCCGGCGGGAACCTGCAGAAGGTCGTGATCGCCCGCGAGTTCGCCGCCGAGCCGAGCGTGCTCGTGGCGGCGTCGCCGACGCGCGGCCTCGACGTCGCGGCGGTGGAGCAGGTGCACGCGTATCTCCTCCGCGCGGCCGAGAGCGGCACCGCCGTGCTGCTGATCAGCGAGGACCTCGACGAGATCTTCGCGCTGAACGACCGCATCCTCGTCATGTACGAGGGGCAGCTGACGGAGGCCGAGGACCGCGAGAGCGTGACCGAGATCGGCCTGCGCATGGCCGGCGGCACGCCGTCGTAGGAACGTCTCTTCAGGCCACGTCCCGGTGCCAGGCACCAGGACGTGGCCGTTCCGGACAGACGATGCCGGCGTCCCAGCAGCTGAGCGGTTTTGAGCATGCGTCCCAAAGGGACAGCAGTCTCCTGGAGCCACGTCTCGGTGCCAGGCACCAAGACGTGGCTGGAAAGGTCAGTCGCGGACGATCGTCGTGCCGGTCTCGCCGGCGAGGGCGCGCTCCACGTTGGCCGGGTCGGTGACGATCGCGGTCGCGCCGCCGCGCTCGAGGAAGCCGATCACCGCGCGGATCTTCGGGCCCATGCTGCCCTCCGCGAAGTGCGTGCCCTCGGCGAGGTACGCCTTCGCCTCGGACAGCGTCAGCCGGTCGACCCACTCCTGCTCGGGCGTGCCGAACCGGAGCGCGACCCGCTCCACGGCCGTCGTGATCATCAGCAGCTCCGCCCCGATCACCGTTGCCAGCAGCGAGCAGGCGAGATCCTTGTCGATCACCGCCGCGACGCCGCTGAGATTCCCGTCCGCGTCGGCGACGACGGGAATGCCGCCGCCGCCGACCGAGACGACGACGAAGCCGGCGTCCATCAGCGCGCGGATCGCGTCCTCCTCGACGATCCGGAGCGGAGCCGGCGACGCGACCACGCGCCGCCAGCCACGGCCCGCGTCCTCGCGCACGGCCCAGCCGTCCTCGTCGCGCCGCCGCATCGCCGTCGGCTCGTCCATGAACGAGCCGATCGGCTTGGACGGGGCGGCGAAGGCCGGATCGTCGGCCGCCACCTCCATCTGCGTGATCACGGAGACGGCGTGGCGTTCGATCCCGAGCCGGTGGAAGTCGTTCTCGAGGTTCTGCGCGAGCGCATAGCCGATCGCGCCCTGGCTGTCGGCGCCGCAGACGTCCAGCGGCACCTCGTGCAGCTCCGAGGCGGCGAGCTCGGAGCGGCGGAGGATGAAGCCGACCTGCGGGCCGTTGCCGTGGCCGATGGCGACGTCCCAGCCGTCCTTGATCATCGACGCGATGTGCCAGCACGTCTCGCCGGCCGCGATGTACTGGTCGCGGACGCTCTGATGCGTCGTGTCCTTGATCAGCGAGTTGCCGCCGATCGCGACGACCGCGCTGCGGCGCTTCATGGCTTCGCGAAGCCGCCCATGGTCAGCGCCGTCAGCGCCTTCCCGGTGTGCATCCGGTTCTCCGCCTCGTCCCAGACGACGGAGTGCGGCCCGTCCATCACCGCATCGGTGACCTCGCGGCCGCGGTCCGCCGGCAGGCAGTGCAGGTAGAGCACGTCGGGCGACGCGAGCGCGAGCTTCCGCTCGTCGCAGATCCAGTCGGCGTACGCGCCCGACTCGGCCAGCGCCTTCGAGTCGTCCGAGAACGCGTCGAGCCGTCCCCACGACTTCGGGTACACAACGTCGGCGCCCTCGAACGCCTCCTCCATGCTGTCGGCGAACGTGATCGTCGACCCCGCCGCCTTGGCCGCCGCCTGTGCCTTCTCCATCACCTCGGGCATCAGCTCGAAGCCGGGCGGGTGGGCGAGCACGACGTCCATGCCGAAGCGGGGGAAGAGCGTGGCCACGCCCTGCGGCACCGAGAGCGGGCGCGCGTACGACGGCGCGTAGGCCCACGTCATCGCAACCTTCAGGCCTCGCAGGTTCTCGCCGCGATGCTCGCGCAGCGTCATCAGGTCGGCAATCGTCTGCGTCGGATGGTCGACGTCGCACTGGAGGTTGATCACGGGGATGTCGGCGAAGCGGGCGATCTCGCGCATCCAGGCGTTGCCCTCGTACGGCGCGAGGTCGTGGCGGATGGCGATGCCCTCGCCGTAGCGGGACAGCGTCCGCGCCGTGTCGCCGGGGCTCTCGCCGTGCGAGACCTGGGTCTTGTCGGCGTCGAGGAAGATCGCGTGGCCGCCGAGCTGAGTCATGCCGGTCTCGAAGGCGTTGCGCGTGCGGGTGGACTTGTCGAGGAACAGCATGTACAGCGTCTTGTCCGGGAGCAGGCGCTGCGGCTCCCCGCGCCTGCGCGCGTCCTTCAGCTCACCGGCGACGGCGAGCACTTCGTCCAGCTCCTCGACGGTCCAGTCGAGCGTCTCGATGTAGTCGCGGCCGGTGAGCGTGCTCCGGTCGACGCGAACGGCGGTGCTCATTTCAGTCACTCCTTTTCATCAGTTCCTGCTGGCCGAGGCCCATGCCGAGGTATTCCGGCACGGGCTGCTGGCCCGGCACTTCCGGGATCGGCGCGGGGCCCGTCGTGGAGGCGGGCGGCCGGAGGCCGACGAGGTCTTCGGGCGTGACCGGCGCCCTGTTCAGCGGGCGGCCGACGGCGTCGCGCAGCGCGGCCACGACGGCCGGCGTCGCCACGACGGTGCCCATCTCGCCGATGCCCTTGAGCCCGTAGGGAGCGTCGGGCTCGGGCTCCTCGACGAACTCCGTCACTACCGGCGGCACGTCGAGGATGGTCGGGATCAGATAGTCGGTGAAGGAGGCGTTGCGGATGATCCCCTCCTCGAGCTTCACCTCTTCCATCAACGCGAATCCGAGCCCCTGCGCGGTGCCGCCCTCGACCTGGCCCTCGGCGGCCTGCGGGTTCATCACGCGGCCCGCGTCCTGCACCGCCGCGATCTGGAGGACGCGCACGAGGCCGAGCTCCTCGTCGACTTCGACCACTGCACGTTCTGCCGCGAACGCGAAGCTGACGTGGACGTCGCCCTGTCCGTCGGCGTCGATCCCGGTCGTCGCGCGGTGGTGGTGGGTGTGCGTGCGCGTGATCGGCTCGTCGAGACCGCGCCGCTCGCGTGCGGCGCGCACTTCGCGGCAGGCGCCGAGCACCGCGCCGCCCGTCATCGTCGTCTGGCGCGACGCGGACGTCGATCCCGCGGAGCCGACCTCGACCGATGCGGGCTCGAAGACGACCTCGTCAACACCGAGCTCGGTGCGGACGATCTGCCCGAGCACCGTGTACAGCCCCTGGCCGTACTCGACGGCGGCGGTGTGCACGACGGCGACGGGGCCGTCCGGCCCGGGACGCAGCGTCACCGTCGCCTCCGACGCGTCGTCGAAGCCCTCGCTGTAGGCGATGTTCTTGTAGCCGAGGGCGAAGCCGACGCCGCGCTTCAGCGACTCGCCGCGGCTGACGTTGCCGGCGCCGCCCGGATACGCGATCGGGTCGCGGCCCCGTTCCGGCTCCAGCTCCGGCAGCGGGATCGCGGCGCAGCGCTCGAGCACCTCGCGCGCGGGGGTGCTGCCGGTCATCACCTGGCCGGTCGGCAAGACGGAGCCGTTGCGCAGAACGTTGAGCAGCCGCAGCTCGAGCGGGTCGATGCCGAGCTCGCCGGCCAGCACGTCCATCGCCGACTCGTACGCGAAGCAGACCTGTGGCGCGCCGAAGCCGCGCATCGCGCCGCACGGCGGGTTGTTCGTGTAGACGACGGTGCCCTCGACGCGAACGTTCGGCACCTCGTACGGGCCGGCCGCAAATGTGGACGCGTTGACCACGACCGCGGGAGAGGACGACGCGTACGCGCCGCCGTCGAGCAGCAGCCGCACGTCGGCGGCGACGAGCTTGCCGTCCTTCGTCGCCCCGTAGCGGATCCACGTGCGCGACGGGTGCCGGTGCACGTGGCCGTGGAACGACTCCTCGCGGCCGTACGACATCTTCACCGGCCGGCGCGTGCGCAGCGCGAGCAGGCACGCGTGCAGCTGCATCGTCAGGTCCTCGCGCGAGCCGAACGCGCCGCCGACGCCGGCGAGCGTGATCCGCACCTTGTCCTCGGGCAGATCGAGGCAGGGCGCGATCTGCTGGCGGTCGACGTGCAGCCATTGTGTGACCGCGTACAGGTCGATGCCGCCGTCGGCCGCGGGGACGGCCAGCCCCGCTTCCGGCCCGAGCGCCGCCTGATCCTGCATCGCGGTCTCGTAGTAGCCGTCCACCCAGACGTCTGCCTCGACCGCGTCGACGTCCCCGCTGACGATGTGGACGTGGCGGAGGACGTTGCCGAAGTCGTGTACGCGCGGGGAGTCCGGGCGCAGGGCCTCCTCCATGTCGGCGACGACCGGCAACGGCTCGTAGCGGACGACGACCTGGGCTGCCGCGGCCCGCGCCTGCTCCGGCGTCTCGGCCGCGACGAGCGCGACGGCTTCGCCGACGTAGCGGATCACGTCGTGGGCGAGCACCGGCTGGTCGCAGAACTCGAGGCCGAACGTCTTCAGCCCGGGGACGTCGGCCGCGGTGAGGACGGCTGCGACGCCCGGCGCCTGCGCGGCGGCCGCCAGGTCGATGGACAGGATCTTCGCCGACGCGTGCGGCGAGCGGACGGTGACGCCCCAGAGCATGTTGTCGGCGCGGAGGTCGCTGCCGAAGGCGAAGTCGCCCGTCACCTTCGGCACGCCGTCGACGCGGCGCGCGCTCTCGCCGATCACGCCGCGGGTCTTCGTCGTCGAGCTCAAGCCAGCGCTTTCGCGGCGAGATGGACGGCGTCGATGATCTTGCCGTAGCCGGTGCAGCGGCAGAGGTTCCCGGCGAGCGCCTCGCGGATGGTCTCGTCGCTCGGGTCCGGGTCACGCTCGAGCAGGTCGGCGGCGGTGACGACCATCCCGGGCGTGCAGAAGCCGCACTGGACCGCGCCCGCGGCGAGGAACGCCTCCTGCACCGCGTGCAGCGTCTCGCCGTCGGCGAGCGCCTCGACCGTCTTCACCACCGCGCCGTCCGCCTGCACCGCCGGGACGAGACAGGAGCAGACGACGTCGCCGTCGAGCCAGACCGAGCAGGAGCCGCACTCGCCCTGCTCGCACGCGTTCTTGGAGCCGACGAGCCCGAGGTCGTCGCGGAGGAACGTCAGCAGGCTCGATCCCGGCCAGGCGTCCGCCTCGCGCTCGACGCCGTTCACGGTCGTGCGGATCTTCATGCGGCTGCCTTCCAGTCGTCGAGTGTCCAGAGCAGCGCCCGGCGCGCGAGCACCTCGACCGCGTGACGACGGTATCCGGCAGAGGAGCGGACGTCGTCGATCGGGTGCGCCGCGTCAGCGGCGAGCCGGCCGAACTCGGTAACCGCGTCGTCCGGCAAGGGGCGGTCGGGCTCGTCCCACGCGACCGCATCCGCCGCGAACGACTCCGCCTCGGGCGCGCGGACGACCGTCGGCGCAACCGAGCCGAGCGCGAGCCTCACGCCGCGCGCTGCCGGATCGAGCTGGAGGCAGAGCCCGGCGATGGCGATCACCATCGCGTTGCGCGTCCCCACCTTCGCAAACGAGCCGGGAGCGTCGACCTGCTGCCACTCGACGCCGACGATCAGCTCGTCCGGCGCGAGCGTCGTCCGCTTCGGCCCGGTGAAGAACGTGTGCCACGGCTCCGACCGCACGCCTTTGCGCGAGCCGACGACGACGCTCGCGCCGTACGCCGCCAGCACGGGGATGCTGTCGCCGGCGGGCGAGGCGGTGGCGAGGTTGCCGCCGATGGTGGCGCGGTTCCGGATCTGGGGCGAGCCGACGGAGCGCGCGGCCTCGGCGAGCGGACGGAACGTCGCCAGCTCCCGCTCGATCCGGGCGAACGTCACGCCCGCGCCGAGGCGGACGCGGCCGTCGTCCGCGCGCCAGAGCTTCAGCTCACCGACCCGGGACAGGTCGAGCAGGGCCGGCGGACGTGCGACGCCGAAGTTCACGGCGACCCAGAGATCGGTGCCGCCGGCCACGGGCACCGCATCCGGGTGCTCCGCCTTCAGCTCCAGCGCCTCCTCGAGCGAGCGGGGGAGAAAGACCTCCATCACACCGTCACTGTCGCAAATGCGTCGATCATCGCGGGCACGTCGTCGCCCAACGGGTAGAGAACGGGGCAGGTACAGCCGTTGTCGACGTACTCGCGCACCTTGGCGCGGCACTCGTCCGCCGTTCCGGAGGCGGTGATCAGCTGGACGACCTCGTCCGGCACGAGCGCCATCGCCCGCTCGATCTGCTCCGGCGTCGCCGGCCACGTCAGCACGCTGCCGATCTCCTCGAGCAGAGACTCGTCCACGCCGCTCGCCTTCATGATGTGCGGCTGCTGGCCGAGGTACTGCGCGACAAGCTCGCGTGCGCGGTCGAGCGCGACCGAGCGATCGGCGTCGAGCGAGCAGACGACGAGCTGCGGGCGGTCGAGGTCCTCGACGGTGCGGCCCGCGCGCTCCGCTCCGGTGGCGAGCGCCGCCATCGCGCTCTTGTTGTACTCCGGCCCGACGAGGTAGTTGAGCAGGACGCCGTCGCCGATCTCGCCTGCCACCTCCATCATCTTCATGCCGGTGGCGCCGATGTAGATCGGGACGTGCTTCGGCGAACGGTCGCCGTGGACGATGTCGATCTCGACGTCGTCGAGGTGGACGAACTCCCCGTGGAAGGTGACGTTCTCCATCGCGAGCAGCCTGCGTGCTGCCTCGACAGTCTCTCGCATGCAGAGGAGCGGACGGCGGCGGTCGACGCCGACCTTCGACGCGAGCGGTTCCCACCACGCGCCGATGCCGAGCTTGATGCGTCCGGGCGCGAGGTCGTCGAGGGTGGAGAACGTGGCGGCGAGCAGGCCGACGTTGCGCGTCCACGTGTTCACCACGCCTGCGCCGATGCCGATCCGCTCGGTCACCGCGGCGAACGCCGCCATCGGCACCGTCGCCTCGCGCACGAGGCGGCTCTCGGCCTGCCACACGGCCTCGAAGCCGGCGCGCTCGGCGAGGACGGCGTACTCCATGCCGTCCCGAATCGGATGCTTGTCCTGGAGATAGAGCGCGACGCGGTCCATCAGGAGCCTCCTCTCGGCTCGTAGCCGTGCGGTTCGAGATCGTCGAGGCGGCGCCAGAGCCGCGTCGCGGCGCCCAGCGCCTCCGACACGAGCTCCCGCTGGTCGACCCGGACGAGACGCCGGTCGGTCACCGCCCATTCGCCTCCGACCATCACGTCGCGGACGTACCGCGACGAGAGGCCGAAGATCCAGTGCCCCGCGAAGCTCGCCGCGTCCAGCGGCGTCGGGGCGTCGTAGTCGAGCACCACGAGGTCGGCGGGCGCGCCCGGCTCGAGCGTGCCCAGCAGCGGCTCGCCGAACGAACGCGCTGCGACGCGCGCGCTCTCGGCGAGCGGCGCGAGCGGCCAGTCCGCTCCGGCGCCGAGGTCGTCCTCGCGCAGCCGGAAGAACGCGGCGCGCGACTCCTCGAACATGTCGGAGCCGATCCCGTCGGTGCCGAGTGCGACGCGTCCTCCGAGCACACCGAGGCTCGAGCGGCCGACGGAGTTGTTCATGTTGGAGCGGGCGTTGTGCGCGACGGTCGCGTTCGCGCGGGCGACCACCGCCGCCTCGTCGCCGTCGAGATGCACGCCGTGCGCGACGAGCGTCCGCTCGTTCAGCGCGCCCGCGCGGTCGAGGCGCTCGGCCACCCGGACGCCGCACCGCGCGACGGAGTCGCGCTCGTCGACGCCGTCCTCGGCCGCGTGGACGTGCAGGCCGACGGAGAACTCGGACGCCGCACCAGCGCACGCCGCGAGCGTCTCGTCGTCGAGGGTGAACGACGCGTGCGCGCCGACGAGCCCGCGCGCGAGCGGCGGCCGGTCGTCGCGCACGCGTGCGAGGAAGCGCCGGTTCTCTTCGAGACCGGCGAGCGCAAGCTCCTGTCCATCGCGGTCGGTCGTCTCGTAGCAGAGCACCGAGCGGAGCCCGACCGACCGCAGCGCGTCGGCGATCACGTCGAGCGATCCGTCGATCGCATGCGGCGACGCATGGTGGTCGACGACGGTCGTGGTGCCGGAGAGCAGCGCCTCCATCGCGCCCACGAGCGCGGACGCGCGCACCGACTCTTCGTCCAGCGCGCGGTCGAGCCGCCACCAGATGCGCTGCAGGATCTGCAGGAAGCTCGTCGGCGGCTCCAGCGCGTACGGCATGCCGCGCGCGAGCGCCGAGTACAGGTGCGTGTGCGCGCAGACGTTTCCCGGGATGACGACGCAGCCGCTGCAGTCGCGGCGCGGGTCGCCGGAACCCGCCGCCGTCGCGACGCGGCCGTCGTCGGTGACAGCGAGGTTGCCGTTGGAGATCCGGAGCGGATCGAGCGACGTGACCACCATCGCGCCGCCCAGGACGACGGTCATCCGTGACGGCTGACGAGGTGAGGGACGGCGGCGATCGCCGCCGGCGAGTCCTTCATCGGCAGCCGGGTCCGGCGGATCCCGTCGAAGGCGTACAGCGCGCCCGCGACGGCGGCCGCCGTCGGCACGAGCGCCGCCTCGCCGATGCCCTTCGCGCCGTAGGGGCCTTCCGGCTGCGGCACTTCGACAAGGATGCACTCGACCGGCGGCATCCCGGTCGGCGGGATGATGTGCAGCGACTTGAGCGTCTCGGTCACGGGCACGCCGTCCACGACGACGAACTCCTCCGAGAGCGCCTGGCCGAGCCCCATGTGCAGGCCGCCTTCGATCTGGCCTTCGCAGAGCGTCGGGTTGATCGCCTTGCCGACATCGTGTGCGGCGACGACCTTCTCGATCTTCCCCTCGTCGTCGAGGATCACGACCTGCGTCGCCCAGGCGTACGCGATGTGCGTGATCGGCTCCGCGACCTCGGGGCCGAGCGCCGTCGTCCAATCAACCTCGAAGTCGCCGCGGAACTCCTCGCCGACGAGCTCGACGAGCGGCCGCTTCGCGAGCGCCGCCTTCAGCTTCTGCGCCGCCAGCATCACGGCGCGGCCGCCGAGCACGGTCGAGCGCGACGCGGTCGTCTGCCCGGTCTCGAGCTCCTTCTCCGTGTCGACCGCGACGGCGATCAGCTCCGGCGCGAAGCCGAGCTCCTCGCAGGCGATCTGGCGCAGCACGGTGTCGACGCCCTGGCCCATCTCCGTCCAGGAGTGGAAGAGCGTGACGGTGCCGTCGGGCTCGGGGCGGAGGATGGCGTGACCGAACTCGCGCATGCCGTTGCCGATGCCGGTGTTCTTCAGGCCGCAGGCGATGCCGGCGTACCGCGCGTCGCGATACACGTCCTTGACGGCGAGCAGCGTCTGCTTCAGCCCGACGCCGGGGCCGAGCTTCTGGCCGGTGCCGCAGCGGTCGCCGACGTCGAGCGCGTTGCGCCAGCGGATCTCCCAGCCGTCGATGCCGACCTTCTCTGCCAACTCGTCGAGGACTCCCTCCATGGCGAAGTTCGTCTGGTTGACGCCGAAGCCGCGCATCGCGCCGCACGGCGGGTTGTTCGTGTAGACCGCGGTCGCCTCGACGTCGACGTTGCTCACCTTGTACGCGCTGCAGGCGTGGCCGGCCGCGCGCTCGAGCACCTTGTCGCCGACGCTGGCATAGGCGCCGGTGTCGCCGACGATCCGCGCGCGGACGGCGGTGAGCAGTCCGTCCTCGTCGCAGCCGACGGTGTAGTCGAGCCACATCGGATGGCGCTTCGAGTGGAAGCGGAGGCTTTCCTTGCGCGAAAGTGTCAGCTTCGCGGGCCGGCCCGTGGCGGCAGCGACGAGGGCCGCGTGCGACTGGACGTTCAGGTCCTCCTTCGCGCCGAAGGCGCCGCCGGTCGAGACCTGGGTGACGCGCACAGCGTCCTCCGGCAGGCTGAGGAACGACGCGATCTGCCGGCGGTCGTCCCAGATGCCCTGGCCCTGCGAGTAGACGTGCAGCGGCTTCCCGTTTGCGGGAACGGCGAGCGACGACTCCGGCTCGAGGAACGCGTGCTCGATCACCTGCGTCCGGTAGGAGCCGCCGGCCACGTGCGCCGACGCCGCGAGCGCCGCGTCGGCGTCGCCGCGGAGGACGCGCGAGACCGAGAGGACATTGCCGCCCTCGTGCAGCAGCGGAGCGCCGTCGGCCAGCGCGTCGAACGGATCGGTGACCGGCTCGAGCACCTCGTACTCGACGGTGACGAGCTCCGCCGCTTCGCGCGCCGCGTGCCGCGTCTCCGCCGCGACGACGGCGAGCACGTCGCCGACGTACGCGGTCGTCTCGCCGACGGCGACGAGCTGCCGCCAGTCCTTCGTGATCGATCCCTGCGTGCGGTCGCCGGGAACGTCGTCGGCCGTGAGCACCGCGACCACGCCGGAATGTGCCTTCGCCTGCGCCGTGTCGATCGCGAGCACGCGCGCCCGCGGATGATCCGAGAATCGCAGCGCGCAGTGCAGCATCCCCGGCGCGGTCATGTCGCCGACGAACGGCTGGTCGCCGAGCGCGAGCTCGACGCCCTTGTAGCGGGCGCTGCGCGAGCCGACGCGGCCGCTGCGGTCGAGCTCCGGCAGCGGGTCGCCGCGGCGCACTCCCGCCGCGAGCTGGATCGCGTCGACGATCTTCACGTAGCCGGTGCAGCGGCAGAGGTTGCCGAGCAGCGCGTGCTCGATCTCCTCGCGGGTCGGCTCGGGATGCTTCTCCAGCAGCGCCTCCGCCTTCATCACGATCCCCGGCGAGCAGTAGCCGCACTGCGACGCGCCGGCCGCGACGAAGCACTCGGCCCAGCGGCGGCGCGTCGCCTCCGACAGTCCCTCCTGCGTGACGACGGACTTGCCCTCGACGCGTGCCGCCTTCTGCGCGCACGACACGACCGCATGCCCGTCGACGATCACGGTGCACGCGCCGCACGAGCCTTCGGGCGCGCAGCCGTCCTTCACCGAGCCGAGGCCGAAGCGCTCGCGCAGCACTTCGAGCAGGCGTTCGTCCTCCCGTAGCTCGACCGAGACCGGCTCGCCGTTGAGGACGAAGTCCATCGCTCCTCCCTTATTCCATCGCTCCGAGCACGAGCGAGATCAGCGCCATGCGCATGACCACGCCGTTGAACGCCTCGACCCAGTACCGCTGGTGCCGCGTCGCGTCGACGTCCGGGAGCAGCTCGTCCATCCGCGGCAGGCTGTGCAGGATGATCGAGCTCGGCTTCGCCTTCTCGCGCAGCAGCTCGCGGGTGACGCAGTACGCCTCGGGAGTGAGCCCGAGCTTGTCGTCGTCGCGCTCGACGCGCGACTGCGTGTAGTCGGCCTGGACGACCGGCTCCATGTAGATGACGTCGCACTCGGAGATGACGTCGGCGGTCGACGCTGCCTCCTCGTACATGACGTTCAGCTGGTCGAGCTCCGTCTTGAACTCCGGCAGCAGCGACATCTCCGGCGGCCCGACGACGTATGCCTTCGAGCCGAACTGCGACAGGGCGTAGAGGATCGAGTGCATCGTCCGCATGCGCATGTCGCCGACGAGCAGGAAGGTGAGCCCGTCGAGCGTGCCCAGCTCGCCGCGGATCGTGTACAGGTCGGTGAGGACCTGCGTCGGGTGCTCGCCCCAGCCGTCGCCGCAGTTGATGATCGGCACGGAGGACCAGTGCGCCGCCTCCTCGGGCGCGCCCTGCTGGAAGTGCCGCATGGCGATCACGTCGGCGTAGAACTCCAGCATGTGGATCGTGTCCTTCATCGACTCCTGGTAGAAGTCGCCGGCGCGCGTCATCTTCGAGTCGGCGAAGCCGAGCACGTGGCCGCCCAGCCGGTGCATCGCCGCCTCCGTCGACATCCGTGTGCGCGTGCTCGGCTGGTAGAAGGCCGTCAGCAGCGTCTTGTTCGCGAGCAGATCGGTGTTGCGCCGGTTCTTCGCGATCGGCGCGAGCTCGTCGCAGACCTCGAAGACGCGCTCGAACTCGTTCCGCTCAAAGTCCTTGAGCGACAGGATGTCGCGACCCGTGAAGCTCCGCATCTCTCTGTGCCTCTTTCTCGGATTGGGGGGTCCGGCTGGCGCCGGTGAACAGCACTGCGACCCGCTCGTCGTCGGCCACGAGACCGTCCGCGCGCAGCGCGAGGAGGCCGGCGAGCCCGGACGAGCCGGTTGTGTCGACATCGATGCCGGTTGTGGTGCGGGCGAGCTCGTTCGCCTGCTGCAGCGTGCGCTCACCGGCGATCACCGGCTTGCCGCCCGTGGCGAGCATGCCCTCGACGACGGCGAGCCAGTCGTACGTCTCGTCGTCGAGGATGCCGTGCGCGACGCTGTGCGGCTCCTGTTCCCAGGGCCACATGAACTCGGCGCGGTGATGCGCGGCGTACGCGACCGCTTCGGCGTCGCCGCCGCGCGCCTCCACGCGGTCGAACGCGCGCTTCAGCGGCCAGGCGCCGCGGGTCTGGACGGTGTCGATCCTCGGCGCGGCGGCGATCGCGCCGAGCGCGGCCGCCTCGGCGAAGCCGTGGACGCAGGCGCTCGCGAGCGCGCCGCCGCCGACCTGCACGATCAACCGCTGCACGGGCGCGCCCGTCGCCGCCATCTCCCAGGCGAGCGTCTGGCCGCCCTCGACGGCCAGCCCGTTCAGGTTCCCCTGGCAGGTGAACGGCAGCGCGCTGCCGGCCAGCGCCTCCTCCAGCCGGTGGACGGTCGGGTCGCCGGCCACGCCCTTCGAGCGCGGACAGACCGTGACGGCCGCACCGAGCTCCTTCAGCCGCGCGAGCACGACGGGGTCCGCGTCGACGGGGACGGACACGCGCAGGCGCCGCTCGCCCGCGGCGGCGACCACGGCTGCGGCGAGCGCCGCGTTGCCGCAGCTCGCGATCGCGAGATCGGGCCGCGCCGACGGATCCGCGAAGCCGAGCCGCTCCGCCACCTCGAGCCAGATCAGGACGCCGAAGAGGTGCCGCGCCTTGTGCGAGCCGGACACGTTGCCCGTCTCGTCCTTCACCCAGACGCCGCCCTCCGCGGAGAAGCCGAGCCGGTCGCTCAGCTCCGCGCTGCGCTCGAACGGCGTCGTCGCGAAGCCGTGGCCGTCGACCGCGGCCACCCGCTCGTCGAGCCGCTGCACGAGCGCGCAGAAGTCCTCGTCGCTCATGCCGCCCTCGACCGCGGCGTGGTACGCGTGCAGCAGCCACCGGTAGCGGACGAACGGATTCGCCTCCGCGCCGTCCGGGGGGAGACGGAGCGCATCGAAGTCGAGGACGCGGCGGAGGACGTGATCCACGTCGTCGCCGCTGTCCGCATTCGGACAGCGGAACGGATACGGATCGTCCCGTGCCGGCTCCGCGCCGCAGCCGGCGCAGACGAGACGGCTGACGCTGCCGCCGCTCACAGCGTCTCCAGCACGCCGGTGCGGGCGTTGAACTCGCCGATCTGCTCGTCCCACGCGGTCGCGCTCTCGTGGATCCGCGTCCAGAAGGCCGGATCGCGGCGCGCCTGGAACTCCTCCAGCGAGATGCCCTGCTGCTCGACCCACGTGTAGTAGCCGAGGTTGAAGATCCGCTCGCGCTCCTCGTGCGTCAGCTGGCGGAGATGATCGGTGGTCGCGCCGAGCAGGTGCTCGCCGTAGACCTCGGATGCGCCCACCTCGTCGAAGCCGTCGGGGAAGTACTTCGCCAGCGCCAGCTCCCGCTCGCTGCCGTACATGGCAGCGCCGTCGGTCGCGACCGTGACGACGACGTCGTCCGCGCCGAGCCCGTAGTACTTCGCGGTCTTGATCGCCGCGAGCACGTTGCAGATGCTCGACAGGCCGAGCGACGGCAGCTCCGCGACCACGTCGGCGGCGACGCCGCGGCGTCGAAGCAGATGCTCACGGCCGACCTCGGTGTCGAACAGCAGCCCGAGCCGGTCGGTCGCGCGGTCGGAGACCGCGATCGCGACGTCGGTGTTGAGCACGTTGTGGATCAACGGGATGTGCTTGTCGCCGATCCCCTGGATGTTGTGCTCGCCGAAGCCGTTGTAGAGCATCGTCGGGCACTCGAGCGCCTCGACCGCGACGATCAGCGAGCCGTACCGCTCCTTGAGGAAGTCGCCGGCGGCGATCGTGCCGGCCGAGCCGGTCGCGGAGACGAACGCGCGCAGCCGCAGCGACGGCTCGTCGTGCTGGAGCGCGTCGAAGACGCGTCCGAGCGCGGCGCCGGTGGCGAGGTAGTGCGCGACATGGTTCCCGAACTCGGCGAACTGGTTGAAGATCACGTTCTCGGGATCCGCCGCGAGCTCGTGGCACCTGTCGTAGATCTCCTTGACGTTGCTCTCGGTGCCCGGCGTGCGGATCACGTCTTCGTCCGGTTCGACCACCCAGCGGTCGAGCCAGTCGAAGCGCTCCTTGCTCATCCCCTCAGGCAGCACCGCGACGCCGCGGCAGCCCATCAGCCGCGAGATGGCGACGCCGCCGCGGCAGTAGTTCCCGGTCGAAGGCCAGATCGCGCGGTTCCGGGTGGGGTCGAACGCGCCGGTGACGAGGCGCGGGGCGAGGCAGCCGTACGCCGCCAGCACCTTGTGGGCCTCGATCATGGGAAAGCGGTTGCCGAGCGCGACGACGATGCGCGCGTCGATGCCGGTGATCTCGCGCGGCAGGACGACGTGCTGCGGCACCGGAGCGATCCCGGTGCGGGCCGCGTCGTTGAACCAGTGGACGCGGAAGAGGTTCAGCGGGTCCGCGTCGTCCGGCCCGATCGCGGCGAGCCGGGCGGTGATCGCCGGCGGTATCGTCGCGGGATCCGCAAGCTGGGCGAACGTCGGCAGGGCGATGCCTTCGTCGCGGAACCGGGCAACCGTCCGCTCGAGCACCTGCACGTCGACGATCTCGCCGTTCTCGGCGGGGCTTTCGGTCAACACGGCGACCTCCTGTGGCTCGACAACCCAACGCTACGAAAGGCACGAGCCGGGGTCGTCGGGGCTTCGCCGGAACCGCCGTCAGTGGTTTCCGCGCGTCCCTTTTCGGCTCAGACGGCCAGCGGGACCAATTCGAAGCGGTCGACGTCGACGAGGCCGCGGTCGGTGATCTTCAGCGACGGGATCACCGACAGGGCCAGGAACGCCAGCACCTGGAACGGATGCGGATACGCGACGCCGAGCTGCTGCGCGGCCCCGTTCAGCGCCCGGCTCGCCGCGAGCACCTCCGCCAGCGGGCGGTCGGAGAGGAGCCCGGCCACGGGGAGGGGCAGCTCCGAGAGGATCTCCGTCCCGTCCGCGACGACGATGCCGCCGCCGAGCTCGCCGAGACGCTCGACCACGCGGGCCATCGAGGCGTCGTCGACGCCGACGACGACCAGGTTGTGCGCGTCGTGCGCGAGGGTCGCGCCGAAGGCTCCCCGGGCGAGGCCGAAGCCGCGGACGAAGCCGAGCCCGACGCGCCCGGTGCCGAGGTGGCGCTCGAGCACCGCGATCTTCGCCATGTCCCGCTTCGGGTCCGCGACCGCGAGCCCGTCCTCGACGAGCGGCTCGTCCACGAGCGACTCGGTCACGATCTGACCCTCCACGAGCCCGATCACGCGCGCGTTCCCGCCCTGCCACGGGATCCGGAAGACGCCCGACGGCACCGCGCCGACGCGGACCGTGTGGCGCACCCACTCCGGCACGGCGACGGACGCGATCTCCTCGACCGGCCGGCCCGCCTTGAGCACGAGCTCGGGCACGAACGACACGAGATCGGGCAGGACGAGCACGTCGGCCCGGTAGCCCGGCGCGATCGCCCCGAGGTGGGACAGCCCGTGGTACAGCGCCGGGTTGAGCGACGCCATCACGAGCGCGTCCTCCGGCGGGACGCCGAGCGCCACCGCGTCGCGGACGATCGAGTTGATGTGCCCGTCGTCGGCGATGTGCTCCGGCTCACGGTCGTCCGTGCAGAACGCGAGCCTCGACGGCCCGTACTCGAGTGCGAGCGGGATCAGCGCCTTGAGGTTCCTCGCCGCCGACGCCTCCCGGATCAGCAGCCACATGCCGGCGCGCAGGCGTTCGCGCCCCTCCTCGAGCGTGGCCGCCTCGTGATCGGACCGGATTCCCGCGGACGCGTACGCGTTCAGGCGGCGGCCGACGAGCCCCGGGGCATGCCCGTCGACGTGGGCGGCGAGCCGCAGCTTCGCCAGCTCGTGCTCCGAGCCGTTGACCACGCCGGGGAAGTTCATCATCTCGGCCACGCCGAGCACGTGGCTCCGGCGCAGCAGTCCCTCGAGATCGCCGATCGTCAGTGCGCGCCGCGGCGACTCGAAATCGGACGCGGGCACGCACGACGGCGCCATGAAGTAGATCTCGAGCGGCAGGTCGGCGGATGCGTCCAGCAGCCAGTGGACGCCGTCGGTCCCGAGCACGTTGGCGATCTCGTGCGGGTCGGCGACGACCGCGGTGGTGCCGAGCGGCAGCACCAGGCGCGCGAACTCGTCCACGAGCAGCTTGGACGATTCGATGTGCAGGTGCGCGTCGACGAACCCGGGGACGAGGTAGCAGCCGGAGGCGTCCAGCGTCTCGCGGCCCTCGTAGTCGCCGAGCCCGGCCACCGCGCCGTCGACGACCGCGACGTCCGTGTCGAGCCATTCGCGCGTGAACGACGAGAACACGCGGCCGCCGCGGATGACGAGGTCGGCGGGCTCGTCGCCGCGTGCGACAGTCAGCCGGCGACCGAGATCGACATCACGGTTCACGCCGCGAGCCTCCGCGCCTGCACGCGGTGCTCGCGCGCGATCTCCTCTTCGTCCGCGTGGGCGAGCCGTCCGTCGCGGACGACGTCCGCGCCGCCGACGACGAGGCGGTCGACGCGATGCGGTCCCGCGAACACGAGACCGGCGACCGCGTCGTCGGCGCCGCCCAGCTCCAGCCCGTCCGTCCGCCAGACGGCGAAGTCGGCCCGCTTCCCCGGCTCGAGCGAGCCGATGTCGCTTCGGCCGAGCACGGCCGCGCCGCCGCGCGTGCCGAGCCGCAGCGCTTCGCGCGCCGTCAGCGCCTGCGGGCCGCCGCGCCCGCGCGCGACGAGCAGCGCCTGCTTCACCTCGAAGAACAGGTCGCTGCGCTCGTTCGACGCGGAGCCGTCCACGCCGAGGCCGACGCGCACGCCGGCGTCGAGCAGCTCGCGCACGCGGTGCGACGCCGGCGCCGAGACGGAGATTCGAGGTGGGGCAGTGCGCGACGCCGGTGCCCGACTCGGCGAACCGCGCGATGTCGCCGTCGGAGAGATGCACGCAGTGCGCACACCAGACGTCGTCGTCCAGCCAGCCGAGCGAGTCGAGGTACTCGACGGGACGGCAGCCGTACAGCTCCAGGCAGTACTCCTCCTCGTCCCGGGTCTCGGCCAGGTGCGTGTGCAGCACGAGCCGCGTGCTCGCGCGCGAGCGCGGCCGACTCCTCCATCAGCCGCCCGGTCGCGGAGAAGGGCGAGCACGGCGCCGACCGCGATCTGCACGAAGCCGTCGTCGTCCTGCAGCGCCGCGAGCCGCTCCGTGTCGGCGAGCACGGCGTCGATCTCCTCCACGAGCGAGTCCGGCGGCAGCCCGCCCTGCGACTCGCCCAGATCCATCGAGCCGCGTGACGCGACGATGCGCACGCCGAGCTCGCGCGCCGCGCGCACCTCCGCCTCGACGAGCCCGGTCGCGTCCGCGCGGAAAGACGTAGTGGTGGTCGAACACCGTCGTGCAGCCGGAGAGCGCCAGCTCCGCGAGCCCCGTGCGCGCCGCCGCGTACTCCGACTCCTCGTCGATCCGCGCCCAGACGGGGTAGAGCGCGACGAGCCACTCGAACAGCGTCGCCTCCTGCGCGCGTGCGCGCGTGAGGGTCTGGTACAGGTGATGGTGCGTGTTGACGAGTCCGGGTGTGACCACCGCACCGCCGAGGTCGACCGTCGCGTCCGCCGCAGGCGCGGCTCCCGCGCCGACCGCTGCGATCAGGCCGTCCCGAACCTCCAGCCAGCCGCTCTCGTGCTCCGTCGCGTCGTCGTCCATGGTGACGATGGCGGCATTGCGATAGAGCGTTGTCCCGTCCATCTGGCGATAATCCAATCACCGAAACGAAGGGAGCGTCATGTCTGTGCTGATTCAGGGCGGACGGATCATCACGGCGAGCGAGGATTACGTCGCCGACGTCTACATCGAGGACGAGACGATCACGACGATCGGCACGTCGCTCGACGTCGACGCCGACCGGGTGATCGACGCGACCGGAAAGTACCTCCTGCCGGGGTGCATCGACCCGCACACGCACTTCGACATGCCGTTCGGCGGCACGATCACGGCCGACGACTTCCAGTCCGGGCAGACTTCCTGCGCGTTCGGCGGCACCACCTGCCACATCGACTTCGCCAACCAGACGCGCGGCAAGTCCTTCACCGAGGGGATCGAGGCCTGGCACGCGAAGGCGGACGGCAAGGCGATGATCGATTACGGGTTCCACATCATCGTCGTCGACCTCGAGGGTGGGACGCTCGAGGATCTCGCGACGCTCCCGGAGCTCGGCGTCACCTCGTACAAGATGCTGATGGCGTACAAGGGCGTCCTGCTCGTCGACGACCAGACGCTCTTCCGCGTGATGGAGCTGGCGAAGGAGACCGGCGCGCTGGCGATGATCCACGGCGAGAACGGCGAGGTGATCGACCTGCTCGTCAAGCGGGCGGTCGAGGAGGGGAACCTCGACCCGAGCTGGCACGCGAAGACGCGGCCTGCGGAGCTCGAGGGCGAGGCGACCAACCGCGCGATCCAGATCGCGCACGTCGCCGGCGCCCCGTCTACATCGTGCACGTCACCTGCGAGGAGTCGGTCGACGCCATCGCCGCGGCGCGCGCGAAGGGCTGGCCCGTCTGGGGCGAGACGTGCACGCAGTACTTCTTCGTCGACGACACGTACCTCGACCGGCCCGACTTCGAGGGCGCGAAGGCCGTCTTCTCGCCGCCGGTGCGCGACAAGCGCAACCAGCCGATCCTCTGGGACGCGGTCCGCACGGACAAGCTCTCGGCGATCTCGACGGACCACTGCTCGTTCCGCATGGCTGACCAGAAATCGCTGGGTCGCGACAACTTCGCCTTGATCCCGAACGGCGCGCCCGGCGTCGAGGACCGGCTGCTGATGATCCACCACTTCGGCGTCAACGAGGGCCGCATCTCCCTGAACCGCATGGTCGAGCTGCTGTCGACGAACGCGGCGAAGCTGTTCGGCCTCTATCCGCGCAAGGGCACGATCGCGCCCGGCTCCGACGCAGACATCGTCGTCTTCGATCCGCAGAAGGAGCACACGATCTCCGCGGCCACGCACCACTCGAAGGCCGACTACAACCTCTACGAGGGAACGACGGTGGTCGGCGCACCGGAGATCGTCCTGCTGCGCGGGAACGTGCTGGTCGAGGACGGCGAGCTCGTCGCGTCAGCGGGGATCGGACGGTTCGTGAAGCGAGCGCGGTTCGGCGAGGAGCTGCGCTAGAGCCTCGTCCCGCTCGCGCTCGTCGTTGCGCCGCGCGGCGCGGAAGAAGACCCAGCAGATGATCCCGAGGACGATCAGCGGGCCGATCGAGGAGACGACGTAGACGGCGTCCATCGCCGTCGTGCCGGAGTCCGCGAGCACGCGTCCATGGTAGACACGTCCCGGTGCCAGGCACCAGGACGTGTCGGGAACGGTCAGGCGGCGGCTTCGTCCTCGAGCAGGTCGGCGCTGCCGAGCCGCCGGACCTGAGCGGCGGCGGCCGGACGACGGTCGATGCGGAACGGGACGAGGCAGACGGCTGCCAGCCCGGCGATGATCAGCACGTCGAAGACGGCGATCAGGACGACGGAGGTGGTGAACGACATGTGGGCTCCTTGGTCTGGGAAAACGCTTCCATTCCAGGAGACCATCCGGGCCTTGGAGCACCTCGAAGGTTCACTGTGAGCTTGCTGTGCACGCGTCCCGATACACTGGAATCGATGCCGAGCGAGCACGAGGTGATGGAGGCGTTGCGCCAGGTCGAGGATCCCGAGCTCGGCATGGACGTCGTCGATCTCGGCCTCGTCTACGAGGTCGCGGTCGACGGCCCGAAGGTGAAGGTGCTGTACAGCCTCACCTCGATGGGCTGCCCCGCCGGCCCGCTGATCGCCGGCGACATGGACCGCGCCACGCGCGAGGTGCCCGGAGTCGAGGACGTCGAGCTGGAGCTGACCTTCGACCCACCGTGGACGCCGGACAAGATGTCCGACGACGCGAAGTTCATCCTCGGCTTCGGCTAGGCCGCATCGCGGCCGAGGTGCTGCCGGTTCAGCTCCTCGACGTAGCGGGCGTTCGCGTACGCGACCGCCTCGTCGTGGCCGTACTCCAGCGTGTCGCGGGCGAAGCGGTACCAGTCGATCCACTCATGGAGTCTGTTCACGGCCGTGACCGTTGTAGCGCGCGCTAGCGGCGACGGTGTTAACAGGTGGCTATGATTTGTAAACAGTATTGATCCGGAGGCACCCGTTCGGGTTTGAGCGGGTGTCCAGGCCTGCCGATGACTGCCTTCGGCGCAGGTGCGACGACAGAAGCAAGGAGCGATCACACGATGAAGAAGACCACCGTGTGCGCTGCGGCCGCGGTTCTTGCCGTCGGCATCGGCAGCGCATCAGCTCGGGCCGCCTCGGACCCGGTTGCGGCAGTTCAGGCGGACATCCAGAAGCTCGACCACGGACGCGGGCACGCTGCACAGCACGGTGCTGGCCGACGCGCAGAAGATCTCGGCCGACGTGGCGGCGTTGCAGGGAAGCGACCGCAAGACGGTCGCCGCAACGCTGAAGGCGGACGTGCAGAAGATCCAGTCCGACCGGGCCGCGCTCGTCCCGGCGGTGCAGAGCGACTGGAACCAGCTCAAGTCCGACCTTCAGGCGGCCCGCCAGGCGAAGGCCGGGAAGGGGCAGTTGAAGCCGCTGCTCCAGCAGATGAACGCGGCCCTCGCGCAGGAGCGCGACGCGGTCAAGACCGCTCTCCAGTCGGCCCACCAGGCCGCGCAGGCTCTCCGCCAGAGCCTGAAGGGGAGCAAGCCGGGCTCCAACTCGGGCACGACCAGCCCCTAGAGCTCGCTTCCCGGGAGGACCGGGCCGGAGTCGACGCGGTAGGCTCGCGCGCCATGAGCAGCTCCGGCCCGGCAGCCCGGGTCAGCAGAACCGTCAACGCACTCCTCCGCAAGGCGATCCTCGCCGCGGCGACGAACGGCCGCGTCCGCTCGTTCGTCAGCCGCTACGGGATGAGGCTCGGCGGCTCGCGCTTCGTCGCCGGCGAGACGCTCGACGAATGCCTCGACGTGCTCGCGCGGCTGAACGCACGCGGGCTGCGCGCGAACACGACGCTGCTCGGCGAGGACGTGCGCTCGCCGGACGAGACGCGCGTCGTCGTGGGCGAGTTCCGCACCATCCTCGACCGGATCGCCGAGCGCGGGCTGAAGGTCAACGTCGCGGTGAAGCTGACGCACCTCGGCCTGTTGATCGACGAGGAGCTCGCCTTCGACAACATCGCCGCCGTCGTCGACCACGCCGCGTCGCTCGGCAACTTCGTCCGCATCGACATGGAGCAGTCGAGCCTCGTCGACGCGACCCTCGGCATCTACGCGCGCCTGCGCGAGAGCGGCCGCGAAGCCGTCGGCTGCGTGCTCCAGTCGTACCTCCACCGCACGCCTGCCGATCTCGACGCGCTGCTGCCGTCCGCCCCGAATCTCCGTCTCGTCAAGGGCGCGTATCTCGAGCCGCCGGAGATCGCCTACCCGCGCAAGCAGGACGTCGACGCCGCGTACGTTCGGCTGCTCGAGCGGGCGCTGCTCGGCGGCGCCTACCTCGCCGTCGCCACGCACGACGAGCGCCTGATCGCGCACACGATCCGCTTCACCGAGAAGCACGGGATCGGGCGCGACCGCTATGAGTTCCAGATGCTCTACGGCGTGCGGCCGCAGCTGCAGCTCGACCTGGCCGGACGCGGCTACAACGTGCTCGTGGCGACGCCGTACGGACCGGAGTGGTACCCGTACCTGATGCGGCGCCTCGCCGAACGGCCGGCGAACGTCCTGTTCGTCGTGCGCAACATGCTGAAGTGAAGGATCTGCCGGAGGAGGTCGACTCCGATCAGCTCGCCGGTGCGCTGGCCGACGGCTGGGACTTCGACGTCGTGGCCGCGGACTACGCGCCGCTCGGCGCCGGGAGCTATCACTGGGTCGTCCGCGATCGCACGGGCGCCCATGCGTTCGCCACTGTCGACGACCTCGACCAGAAGGTCTGGCTCGGGGACACGCGCGATGCGGTGCTCGACGGCCTGCGGCGCGCGTTCGACACCGCCGCGGCGCTGCACGACGCGGGCCTCGGCTTCGTGATCGCGCCGATCCGAACGAGCGAAGGCATGTCGCTGCGGCGAATCGGGCCGCGCCACACCGTCGCGCTGTTCCCGCTCGTCGACGGCCAGGCCGACGACTGGGGCGAGTACGAGACGGCCGAGGACCGCGCGGCCGTCGTCGCGCTGCTGGCCGAGCTCCATCGAGCGACGCCGGCGGTCGCCTCCGTCGCAGGCAGCGTCGGTTTGGACCTACCCGGCCGTGCGCACATCGAGTCCGGGCTCCGGGAGGTGGACAGGCCGTGGACCGGCGGGCCGTTCTCCGAGCCGGCGCGTCACGCGCTCGCGGATCGGGCGTCCGACGTCGCGGATCTCCTCGCGCTGGCCGATCGTCTCGCAGCCGGCGTGCAGAAGCGTGGAGGCGAGTGGGTGGTCACGCACGGCGAGCCGCACCGGGCCAACGTGATGCGAAGCTCAGAGGGCCGGCTGCTCGTCGACTGGGATACCGTCGCACTGGCTCCGCCTGAGCGGGATCTCTGGATGGTCGTGAGCGAGACCGGTGACGAGGCTGCCGCCTACGCCGACGCGACGGGGCGTCCGGTCGACCGCGAGGCGGTGGACTTCTTCCGTCTCACGTGGGACTTGAAGGACCTCGCCGAGTGCCTCAACATGCTGCGCGCCCCGCATCGCCGGACCGACGACACGGCACGGGTATACGGCACGCTGGCGAGCTGCGTCGCCATCCGCGATCGGTGGTTGAGCTAGCCGGGAACGGTCAGCACGATCTTGCCGAGCTGTTCGCCTGCCTCGAGCCGCTCGTGCGCGGCGCGGATCTCCGACAGCGGCAGTACTTCGTCCACCACCGGGCGCGCGCGGCCGCTCTCGATCAGCGCATACGCGCCCTCGAAGTCGGCCTTCGTGCCCATCGTCGAGCCGAGGATGGTCAGCTGCTTCCACCAGATCCGGTGCAGTGCCGCGGGCGGGTTCGGGCCGGTGGTCGCGCCGCACACGGCGATGCGTCCATCGCGTGCCGCGACGTCGAGCGACGTCCGCCACGTCGCTTCGCCGACGTGGTCGACGACGATGTCCGCGCCGTGGCCGCCCGTCGCCTCCTTCACCGCCGCCTTCACGTCGGCGGTGGCGTGATTGACGGTCACGTCGGCGCCGAGCTCCCGCGCCCGCGCGAGCTTGTCGTCGCTCGACGACGTCACGATCGTCCGCGCGCCGAGCGCCTTCGCGATCGCCAGTCCCGCCGTCGAGACGCCGCTGCCGATTCCCCACAGCAGCACCCATTCGCCCTCGAGCAGGTTCGCGCGCGTGACGAGCATCCGGTACGCGGTCTCGAACACGAGCGGGAACGCGGCCGCCTCCTCGAAGGAGAGGTCGCCGGGAATGGGGTAGACGTTCGTCGCGGGCACGGCGATCAGCTCCGCGTTCGTGCCGTCGCCGTGCTCGCCGATCACGTGGATCGCCCCGTCCGCAGCCTCGACGCCGGGGTTGAGCACGACGCGCTGTCCCGGCTCGAAGCCGGTCACGCCGGGGCCGAGCGACTCGACGATGCCCGCGCCGTCAGCGCCCAGGATGCGCGGCTTCGGCACCGACGGCAGGCCCTTCCGGATCCAGACGTCGAGATGGTTCAGCGCCGAGGCGCGGATCCGGACGAGCACCTCGCCCTCGCCTGCGGTGGGATCCGGAGCCTCCTCCAGCTGCAGCACCTCGGGGCCGCCGTCCGCGTGGATACGCACCGCCTGCACACAGGGCAGACTATCGGGGTGAATGCGGCCCTTCTCCGGGAGCTGTCGGAAGAGCTCGGGCTCGACGCCGTCGGAGCCGCGCCCGCGGCGCCGTACGAGGAGACCGAGCGTCACATCCGCGACCGCCGCGCGCGCGGCCTGTTCGCGGACATGAGATTCACCATGTCGCGGCCGGAGGAGTCCTGTCACCCGGAGACGCTGCTGCCCGGCGCGCGCACCGTCGTCTCCGCCGCGCTCTGCTACTACGCGCCCGAGCCGGAGCGGCCTGCGGGCCACGGCCGCCTGCCGCGCTACACGTGGTTCGACGGCTACGCGGAGCTGCGGGAGAAGCTGGACGAGCTCGGACGAAAGCTGGGAGGCTCGTACCGCGTGCTCGTGGACGCGAACCAGCACGTCGACCGCGAGGCGGCTGCGCGCAGCGGCGTCGGCTTCTACGGCAAGAACACGCTGCTGATCACGCGCCGCCACGGCTCGTGGGTCGTGCTGGGAACGCTCGTGACGGATCGCGTGCTCGAGCCGACGCCGCCGCTCGACCTCGACTGCGGCTCGTGCCGCCTCTGCGTCGACGCGTGCCCGACCGGCGCGCTCGACGAGCCCGGCGTGCTCGACTCGACGCGTTGTCTCTCGTACTGGACGCAGGCGCCGGCCGCGATCCCGGAGTCGTACCGCGTGGGTCTCGACGCGCAGGTCTACGGCTGCGACATTTGCCAGGACGTGTGTCCTTGGAATCGCGGGATCGAGAAGCGCCGCGACGGCGAGCTGCCGAGAGCCCCCTCAGAGCCGCACGTGTCGCTCGTCGACTGGCTGCAGTCGGACGCCGGCGAGCTCCGCCGCCGCTACGCGCGGCTGTACGTGCCGCGCGACGACGGCCGCTGGCTGCGCCGCAACGCGCTCGTCGCAGCGGGAAACGTCGGCGGCGACGCGGAACGAACCGCCGTCGAGCCGTACCTCGAAGACGGCGACGAGATGCTGCGCGAGCACGCGGCGTGGGCGCTTTCGCGCATGGAGGCGCGCAGTGGCTGAGCGAAACGGACTGCTCGGCGAGCGCGCGTTCCAGCAGCGGGGGCTCGTGAGCGAGCGCGAGCTCGAGGGCTGGCTGTCGTGGGTGCGCGCAGCGGGGCTCATCTTCGCGACGCTCGAGATCTCCATGTCGAGCCAGGAGTTTCCGCCCGGCTATGCGGCCGCCGCGTGGGCGGTCACCGGCGTGCTCGCGGTCGGCACGGTGATGCTGTTCGTGCTCGCGCGCCGCGGATCGGAGGACCTCGGCCGGGGGCTCGGCTTCACCGCGCTCGTCTTCGACGCCGCCATCGTCGCCGCGTACTCGACGATCTTCTCCTACGAGTACGGGAGCCAGGTTCGGTGGGCGCTGATCCTCGTCGTGATCGAGGGCGCGCTCCGGTACGGGCTGATCGGCGGGATCGTCACGCCGCTGCTGCTGATCCCGTTCCTGTTCTTCGACGAGTGGTGGCGGTCGCACTACTTCGGGCCGCCCGGCTTCAGGGGCGACCGCGCGACGTTCCCGGCCGGCGTCCTCATCCTCGGCGGGCTCGTGGTCGGCTGGCTCGTGCGCCGTCTGGAGGAGGAGGCGCGACTGGGGCTGGTGCGCGCGAGCGAGGCAGAGACGCTGCGCGACGAGCTCGGCCGACACGTCGACGCGCTCGAGGCGGCCAACCGGTGCGCCCGCGCGCTCGGCTCGTCGCTGGAGATCGAGGGGGCGTTCGGCGCGTTCATCGTCGAGCTGCGCGGCTTCGTTCCGTTCGACCGGACGGCGATCGTGCTCGTCGAGGACGACGCGGCGGCGACGATCGCCACCGCCGGCCGCGGCGCGGACGAGCTGTTCCCGCCCGGCAGCGTCGGCCCGCTCGAGGGCTCCGTGCTGGAGCGCGTCCTCGCCGGCCATACGGTCGTGCGTCACGACCTTGCCGACACGGAGTTCCCCGAGGACCGTCTGCTCGTCGCACTCGGCCTGCGCAGCGAGCTCGTCGCGCCGCTGCCGGTCGGCGCTCGGCCGATCGGGATGCTGACCGTCTCCCGGGAATCGGCCGACGCCTTCTCGGACGAAGAGGTGGAGCTCGTCTCGCTGCTCGGCCGGCTCGTGGCGACGGCGGTGCAGAACATCCGCGCGTACGAGGCCGAGCGGCGCAGGGTGGAGGAGCTGCACCGGCTGTCCGCGTTGCGCGCCGACTTCGTCTCGCTCGTGTCGCACGAGCTGCGCAGCCCGATGGCGGCGGTGATCGGCGCCGCGCGGACGCTGCAGGACCGGTGGCGCGCGCTGACGGAAGAGCAGCGGGAGGCGTTCCTGACGCTGATCGGGAACGAGACGAACCGGCTCGCCGTGCTCGTCGGCGACGTGCTGGACACGTCGCGGATCGAGGCGGGCACGTTCAGCTACACGTTCGGCGAGGTCGACATGCTGCGCCTGATCGACGACGCCGTCGCCACCGCGCAGGTCGGCCAGGACGCCGTGCGGGTGCGATCGACCGTCGCCGGCGCACTGCCGCCCGTCCACGGCGACCGGGAGCGCCTGCGCCAGGTGCTGTCGAATCTGATCGACAACGCGGTCAAGTACGGGCAGGACGGGGGTCAGGTCGAGATCGCCGCGAGCGGCGAGGACGGCGTCGTCCGCGTCTCCGTCGCCGACGACGGGCCGGGCATCCCGCACGACCAGCAGCGGCTGATCTTCGAGAAGTTCGGACGCGCCACGGGGCCGGGAGCAGCGAAGCCGGGATCGGGTCTCGGCCTGTTCATCGCGCGCTCGATCGCGGAGGCCCACGGCGGCTCGCTCGGGGTCGAGTCCACGCCGCCCGCGGGCGCGACGTTCACGCTGACGCTGCCGGCGGCGGGCTAAGCCCGAGCCCGCAGGCGCTCGACGCCGAGGTCTTTCGCCAGCTGCTTCGCGCGGGCGGCGATGCGCGCGCGGATCTCGGGCGGGCCGAGCACGACGGCGGCGCCGCGCTGGGCCAGGATCTCGCTCTCGAGCCACTCGTCGCTGCCGACCGGAAGCTCGCGCAACGCGCTGCCGTCCGCGAGCCTGCGGGCGCCGCGCTCGACCGCCCAGCGCGCGATCTCGGGCGCGTAGAGCACGGGCGCCGTGTGCGCTCCGGCGAGCCGTGTCGGCTCGAACGCCTCGCGCGGGGTGAAGCGCTCCCGGGTCAGCTTCGCGCTCTTCATCCGGTCGAGCCGGAACGAGCGCTCCGCGTCGCTCGAGCGGTCCCACGTGTGGACGTACCAGTTCGGCAGCTGGCGCTCGAGCGAGTACGGCTCGACCAGCCGCGTCGACGGCTGCGCGTCAACCTCCTTCTGGTACTCGATCTCGACCACCTTGTGCTCGCGCATGCCGCGTGCGAGCGTCGAGACGAGATCCTCCTCGGCCCGTTCGATCTGCGGCTGCGGGGTCTGCGCCATCTCGAACTGGCCGAACGTCTCCTCCAGCTTGCGGCGCACGCGCGCGAGCGGCGTGTGTGCGTCCGCGGCGATCATCGGCCCGACGTACTCGAGCGCCAGGCGGATCGCCCGCGCCTCGAGCGGCGTCAGCCGCGGCGGCAGCCGGAAGGTGTCGCCCCACAGCTCCTTGTCCACGTGCACCTCGTCGGCCTGCAGCTCGGCGTAGACCGTGTAGCAGCCGCCGCCGAAGTTGACGAGGTTCAGCAGCGACAGATGCTCCTCGAGCTCCTCCGCCGGAATGGGGAAGCGGTCGAGGATCTCCGTGGCGGGGAACCGCGCCTCCTTCTCCTCGCCGCAGGCAGCGAGGAGATACGCGAGCAGCGCCTGGAGCACGGCGAACCGCTCGGGCACGACCGGGCCTGCGGGCCGGTCGCCCGCGTCCTCGACGTTCTTCGCCGGACGCTCGTTCGCGGGTTTGGGCGGAGGGCCTTCGTGGCCGGCGCGCACGCGGCGGAGGGATCCCGCCACCTCGCGGCGCAGCTCGTCCGGCTCGAGCGGGACGGCGCGGCCGTCCTGTCGCAGCACCCAGGACGCGAGCATCGGCAGGGACGAGTAGTCGGTGACGAAGACGCCGTCCTCGAAGTGCCCGGTCGATCCGTACGCGCGCTGCACCCACCAGGCCGTGTCGCCGCGCACCTCGATGCGCGCCTCGCCGACGGTGTCGCCGATCTGCCACGGCGGGCGGCCGCGGTACAGCTCGATGTCGAAGTCGGCCGGCGTGCGGAAGTCGCGCTCCCGCCGGGTGGCGAACTTGATCTCGCCGCGGATCCGGGAGACGCGGAAGGTGCGGATGTCCTCGCGGTCGAGGTCGCGGCCGACGACGTACCAGATGCCGTTGTCCGGGAGCAGGGCGTAGGGGTTGAGCGTCCGCTCGGAGACCTTGTCGCTGGAGATCGACCAGTACTCGAACTTGACCGTGCGCTGCTTCGAGATCGCGCCCTCGAGCTTCGCGAGCCGGCCCGGCATCTCCGGGGAGTAGTCGGGGTCGAGCACCTCGACCCGGCCGGCGGTCTCGGTCGGCGCCTCGTCGAACCCGGGGCGGCCCAGCGCGAGGTTCTGCAGCGCGAGCCGCAGCGGCTCGGCGTAGGCGAACTTCCCCTCGAGCAGGTAGAGGGCGGTCTGGAGCGCCGCCAGCTCCTCGTCCTCGAGCTCCAGCTCCGCGAGGAAGTACTGCTCGGAGCGCAGCGTGTACAGCTCCTCGCCGGTGAACTCGTCCCGCTGAGACTGCAGCGGCACGCCCAGTGCGAGCAGCTCGGCGCGGTCGGAGTAGAACCGCCGCGCGAACGCCTCGTCGGACATCTCGGAGTAGCCCTCGACGTTCGACTTGACGTCGCGGGCCGTCAGCGCTCGCCGCTCCGCCATCAGGAACGCGACCAGCGAGAGCTGGCGAATCAGTTTGTCCGTGTCGTGCGACACCCTCGATCCCAACCCTACACGGCAAGACCTGTGGATCGTCCCTGTGGAGAAGGGCTGAAAGGGCTTAGGCCGCGGCCTTGGCCTCGAGCTTTGCCTCGAGGTGCTGGTGCGACGGGCAGTAGTCGCGTTCCGGCAGGGGCGTGCGCTGGCACGGCTTGCCCTTGCGCGTGGTCGCGCGGCAGCGTGCGACGCCGCCGTCGAGGGCGCCGGACTCGATCTGCTCTTCGATGAACGTGACCGCGGCGGTCACGCCCTTCTGCACCGCCCACGCCACCTGGGCCTGGGCCGTGATGGGGAAGTAGCGGCGGATGTCCTGGAACAGGGCCCGGTCCGGCTTGGCGAAATAGAGCGGATCCTTCGCAAGCCGTTCCATCGTCTGCTCGCAGGCCTCGAGCACCGCGCGGCGCGACTCCACCTGCGTCTCACGGTCGCTGTACGGGTCGATCCTGTCCTTGATCGACCGGTAAATGGCACGAGAGTATTGATACATGCAGTGTTGCAACTGGGAGGTTCGTTCGTCGATCACCAGTCTCCCCGTCTCCTATTAAGTCCCCGCCAATGCTTTGTTAACAGCGGGTAAAGACCTGATTCCCGTTGACTGACCGTCGATGCTACATGGTTTCCAGCCATGTTACAAAGTCCCGGGCCTGCGTTGCCCGGCGAGAGAACGCTCCTCAGCGCGAGACGCGGGCCTGATAGGCGTCCGGAAAGCCGTGCGAATGGGCCGTGGAGACGGCGTCGGCGGCCTGTGAGCTCGTCCTGTAGACCCCGGAGAAGACGACGTAGTAGCCGGGGTGGAGGCTCGGGTAGTCCGAGGAGTCGAGCACGCCGACCCGGGGGAGGCCGGCCCGGCGCGCCGCCCGTGCGCGCGAGGCGGCGAAAGCGCGGCCGGCGGAGAGCGGGATCGACTCGAGCACGACGGTGTAGCCGCTCTTTCCCGCCGGCCACGCGCCGGGGGCCGACGGGTGCGGAGGGGGCGTCGTGGTCGTGATCGTCGCCGTCGGCGGCGGCGCGATCGCGGTGGTGGTGGTCACGACGGTCGTCGTCTTCGCCGGCGGGGTCGTCGTCGTGGTGGTCGTGGTCGACGCCGACGAGCCGCGCGACACGGAGACGATGACGGCGATCGCGGTCGCGGCGGCCGAGACGGCGAGAAAGAACAGCGCAGGACGGATCCAGGCACTGGAGCTGGTCATGACCCCGGCCGGCACGGCATCAGTTGGCGACTCTAGCGACCGGGGTGGTCGCCAGCCTCCGTCCGGGAAGCCTCAGCGCTGGATGACGACGAGCCGTTCCTCGGTCATCTCCCGGACGGCGTACGCCGGGCCTTCCTTCGTGTTGCCGGAGGCCTTCACGCCGCCGTACGGCATCTGGTCGGAGCGGAACGTCGGCGCCTCGTTGACCGTGACGCCGCCGAAGTCGAGCACGTCGGCGCAGCGGAGCGCCGTGTCGATCGACGCGGTGAAGATGCCGGCCTGCAGCCCGAACGGCGTGCCGTTCGCCCGCTCGAGCGCCTCGTCGATCGAGTCGACCGGATTGACGATCGCCACCGGCCCGAACACCTCCTCGCAGCTGACCTTCGCCGTGTCGGGAACGCCGGCGAGCACCGTCGGCATGATCAGGTCGCCCGCTTCGCCGCCCGCGAGCATCGTCGCGCCGGCCGCCTTCGCCTCCTCGATCCACGCGAGGATACGCGTGCGCGCGTCCGCGTCGATCACCGGGCCGACGTCGGTGTCGTCGTCGGCCGGGTCGCCGACCTTCAGCGCTTCGACGGCGGGGACGAACCGTGTCACGAAGTCGTCGTACGCGGCGCGCTCGACGTAGATCCGCTGCACGGAGATGCAGCTCTGGCCGGCGAAGGAGAACGCGTTGGCGGCGAGCTTCGCGGCCGCGCCCGCGATGTCGGCGTCGGCGGCGACGATCGCCGGCGTCGAGTTGCCGAGCTCGAGCTTGACCCGCTTGCGCGGCGCGCGCTCCTGGATGCCCCAGCCGACCGGGCCGGAGCCGGTGAACGTGATCAGCTTGACCCGCTCGTCCTCGACGAGCACGTCGCCGATCGCCGACGACGGGCCGACGATCACGTTGAGCCACCCGGCCGGAAGCCCGGCCTCCTGCTCGAGCTCCGCGAGGAAGAGGGCGGACAGCGGCGTCGCGCTCGCCGGCTTCAGCACGACCGGGCAGCCGGCGGCGAGCGCGGGGGCGAGCTTGTGCGCGACGAGGTTGCACGGGAAGTTGAACGGCGAGATCGCGCCGACGATCCCGACGGGGTGGCGGACGGTGAACGCGAGCTTGCCCTCGCCCGCCTGGGCGGCGTCCATCGGAATCATGCCGCCGGTGAGCGTGCGCGCCTCGACCGCGGCGAAGGTGTACGTCGACATGGCGCGGGACGCCTCGACGCGCGCCGTCTTGATCGGCTTGCCGGCCTCGTCGGAGATCGTCCGCGCCAGCTCTTCGTGGCGGCGCCCGATCAGGCCCGCGACCTTGACGAGGATCTCGGCCCGCTTGTGCGCGGGCAGCGGGTTCGCGAGCGCGCGGTCGGCGGCGTCCAGCGCGCGCCGCGTCTCGTCTGCGCCGCCTTTCGCCACGCGGCCGACGACGTCGCCGGAGTAGGGAGAGAGCACGTCGATCCACTCGCCCGTGTCGATCCACTCGCCGTCGATCAGGAGCTTTCGCTCGGTCGCGGTGGCAGCCATGTCGTTACGTCCCTTCGTCCGGGAGCCGCGCCGCCAGCGCCTCCAGCACATTCATCTGCATCGACGGCGTCTCGCGCAGGACGCGGCGGAAGTCGCGCGCGGTGATCACGAGCACCGTCGACGGCGCGGTCGTCGTCACCGTCGCCGTGCGCGGCGTTCCCGTGATCAGCGCGATCTCGCCGAAGAAGTCGCCAGAACGGAGCTTGTTGACGACGCGGCTCTTGCGCCGCACCTCGGCGGCTCCCTCGACGAGCACGACGAACTCGTAGCCCGTCCGGCCCTCCTGGGTCAGCTTCTTGCCGGCCGGCACCGCCAGCTCGTCCGCCACGGCGCCGATCTGCTGCAGCTCGCGCTTGCTGCAGCGCTCGAACAACGGCACGCGCCGGAGCAGCTCGAGCTTGGCGTCTTTCCGGAGCATGAAGTGATTCTCCCGGCTGGCCCCGGCCATGCGCAACCTGGGTACAGTTCCGTCCATGTCCGGGTGGAAATCAGACGCGCTCATCGTCGACGCCGTCCGCAGCCCGATCGGGCGCCGCAACGGGACGCTCTCGCACATCCGCGGAGACGACCTGTCGGCGCAGATCGTCAACGGGCTGGTGTCGCGCAGCGACGTCGACCCGGCCGAGATCGAGGACGTCCAGTGGGGCTGCGTCACGCAGATCAACGAGCAGGCCTGGAACATCGGCCGCAACGTCGCCCTCACCGCCGGCTGGCCCGTCACCGTGGCCGGGACGACCGTCGACCGGCAGTGCGGCTCCTCGATGCAGACGAACTTCAACGCCGCCGCCGCGGTGTGGTCCGGCCAGCTCGACCTCGTCGTTTCCGGCGGCGTCGAGATGATGTCGCGCGTCCCGATGGGGTCGAACAGCGGCTCGATGTCGGACGCCGTGCTCGAGCGCTACGACATCGTCATGCAGGGGTTCTCCGCCGAGGAGATCGCGGACAAGTGGAATCTCTCTCGCGAGGAGCTCGACCGCTACTCGTACGAGTCGCACATGCGCGCCGCGCGTGCGATCGACGAGGGTCGGTTCGACAAGGAGATCATCCCGGTCGAGCTCGACGTGCCCGTCCCGGACGAGAACGGCGGCACCGCGACGATGACGCGCACGCGCTTCGCCGTCGACGAGGCGGTGCGGCGCGGGACGACGATGGAGAAGCTGGCCGAGCTGCAGCCCGCGTTCGTTCCCGAAGGGAAGACGACGGCGGGCAACTCGAGCCAGATCGTCGACGGCTCGGCCGCCGTGCTGATCGCGTCGGAGCAGAAGGCATCCGAGCTCGGGTTGGAGCCGCGGGCGCGCTTCCTCTCCTTCGGCATCGCCGGCGTCGACCCGCACCTGATGCTGCACGGGAACCCCGACGCGTGCGCGAAGGCGCTCGCGAAGGCCGGGCTGAGCTGGGACGACATCGGCGTGATCGAGGTGAACGAGGCGTTCGCGTCGGTCGTGCTCCAGTTCCTCGCGGACACGGGTCTCGGCGAGCGCTGGGAGGCCGGCGACGTCAACCCGAACGGCGGCGGCATCTCGCTCGGCCATCCGCTGGGCGCCACCGGCGCCCGCATCACCGCCACGCTTGTCTCCGAGCTGGAGCGGCGGAACGCCCGCTACGGCATCGGCGCCATGTGCATCGGCTTCGGCCAGGCCATCGCGGGAGTCGTCGAACGTCTTTGACGTTCGACGAGGCGGGGCGCGCGTGGCGGATCGGGTCGTGCGCTCCGCCGGGAGCGCGGTCCCGGCTCCGCTCGTCTGAGCCGCTTCCCACCCATAGCGACTGTGGGCGACATGGACCTGCTGCGCAGGCCGTGGTGCTGACGCATCCCGGCCCGCTTCCTCCGGCCTCTGCGTAGAGCGGCTTCGCCTGCTCTACACTCCGGCCTTGTGCCGCATCGCCGGGCGAGTGGGGTTTACCCGTAGAGCTCGCGATCGTGTTCGTTCACCTGGATCTGGAGGCCGTTCGGGTCCTCGAGGACGACCGACCGGCCGAACGCCTCGTCGGCGATGCCGCGCGCGACGGGGACGAGCTCGGCGACCGCCTCGAGCGGCTGGTCCGCCACCATCGAGAGCTCGACTCGTCCCGCCTTGCCACCCTCGGCCGAGTGCAGGGCGAGCACAGCCGCTTCGCCCGTCTTCATCTCCGTCCAGTTCTGGCTGCGGCTCTGGATGTCGACCTCGAAGCCCAACCGTTCGTAGAAGGCGACGGATTCGTCCATGTCGCGTACGTAGACGATCGGCATCAGGATCATCTCCCGGCTCCTTTCTCGACGTAGGCGCGCAGGATCGATTCGACGAAGGCCGACAGCGACTTCCCCTCGTCGATGGCTGCGTGCTTGACCGTCCGGATTAGCTCGGACGGGAGGTACACGTTGAATTGCTGTTTCTCGTCACCGCTCATGCGAGTATTCTAGCATGCTAGAAAGCGGAGAGAAGCTAACGCTTGCGGCTCGTGCGGCCGATAACGAGCGCCATGGAAACGACAATCCGCGGCACCACCATGCAGGTCCTCGAGGTGCATCTCACCCCGGGCGAGTCCGTCGTCGCCGAGTCCGGCCAGCTCGGCTGGTTCGACGACGGCGTCGAGCTGAAGACGTCGACGGCGATGGCCGGCGCAGACGGGATGTGGGACGCAGCCAAGCGCAGCTTCGGCGGCGGCACCTTCTTCATGACCCGCTACGAGTCGACCACGAAGCCGGGCAGCGTCTCGTTCCCGGCGCGGCTGCCGGGCAAGATCTTCCAGCTTCCGCTCGGCCCCGACCGCTCCTACCTGATCCAGCGGCACGGCTTCCTCGCCGGGCTCGAAGGCTCGACGCTGACCACCGCGTTCCAGCCCAAGAAGATCGGCGCGGGGCTGTTCGGCGGCTTCGGGTTCCTGCTCCAGAAGCTCGAGGGCACCGGCCACGCGTGGGTCGAGCTCTCCGGCGAGCTGACGGAGTACGACCTCCAGCCCGGCCAGGAGATCCGGGTCCATCCGGCGCACATCGGCCTCGTCGAAGGCACCGTCGAGTACTCGCTCTCGACCGTGCCGGGGATCAAGAACAAGATCTTCAGCGGCGACGGCCTCTTCCTCATCCGGCTCACCGGCCCGGGGAAGGTCTGGCTGCAGTCGCTCTCGCTGCCGATGCTCGCGGCGGCGCTCCAGCCGTACCTCGAGCTCCCGGACTCGAACACCGGCTCGAACGCCACCGCCGGGCTCGCCGTGGGGGCCGCGGTCAAGGGCCTCGGCAGCCTGTTCGGCAACTAGCGCGACTCGGTTGGTCTTGCGAATGCGAGGCGCCGACGCGGCGCTCGCATTCGCGTCGGCAGCGATAAGCTCGCGCCGATGAGCGAGATCCGCACCGTGTGCGTTGTCGGGCTCGGCGCGATGGGCTCCGGCATCGCGCAGCTCTGCGTCGAGGCCGGCGTCGACACCGTCGGGCGCGAGGTGACGGCCGAGCTGGGTGAACAGGCGCGCGAGCGGATCGGCCACTTCCTCACACGCAAGGTCGAGAAGGGCCGGCTGGAGCAGGACGCCCGCGACGCCGCCGTCGGCAGGCTGTCGCTGACCACCGACCTCGCCGACCTCGCCGGCTGCGACCTCGTGATCGAGGCGATCGTCGAGGAGCTCGCTCCGAAGCAGGAGCTGTTCGCCGAGCTGGAGCGGATCTGCCGTCCCGACGCGGTGCTCGCGACGAACACGTCGGCCTTGTCCGTGACGGAGATCGCGTCCGCGGTCTCGTCGCCCGGACGCGTCGTCGGCATGCACTTCTTCAACCCGGCGCCGCTGATGCCGCTCGTCGAGATCGTCCGCGCCGAGCTGTCCTCGGACGACGCCTGCGACACGGCGTACGCGTTCGGCGCGATGCTGGGTAAGCACCCGATCCGCTGCAACGACACTCCCGGCTTCGTGGTCAACCGGATCCTCATCCCGCTGCTGAACGACTGCGTGCGCACCCTCGACGAGGCGCGCGTGACCGTCGAGGATCTCGACGCGGGGATGAAGCACGGCGCCGGTTGGCCGATGGGCCCGTGCGAGCTGCTCGATCTGATCGGCATCGACGTGCACCTGCACGCGAGCGAGGCGCTGTGGGACAAGCTGCGCGAGCCGCGGATGGCGCCGCCGCCTCGGCTCGTGGCGATGGCGAGCGCGGGGCTGCACGGCCGCAAGACCGGCCGCGGCTTCTACACGTACGACGGCTAGGCCGCGAGCTGGATCGGCTGCTCGTGCGGCCGCGCCGCAGCTGCGGCGGCCGCCGGCTGCGGCGAGCGTGCGTCGGCGACGATCAGGTCGAGCGCGAGCGCGTCCATCGCGGCGGCGGCGGCGGCGCCGAGCAGCCGCTCCGACACTGCAGGCCCGACCCCGGCTGCGCGGAGCGCGGCCGCGAGCGCATCCACCCGCTCGCTGAGGATCCGCGCCGTCCGGTCGCTACGTTCCGCAGGGTCGACCATGGGCGAATGTTCGTCCCGAGGGCGGACGTTCCTGCGGCCTGCACCCCGTAGCATCGGCTCGTGTCCACGGGTTTGGCACTGCTGATCTTCGCCGTCTCGCTCGGCGCGACGCTCGTTGCCGCCGCCGTCTTCGCGGAACGGCTCGACGTGATCGGCCACCGGCTCGAGCTGCCGGAGTCGCTGATCGGCGTGCTCACGGCGGCCGGCGCGGACGCGCCGGAGCTCTCGTCCGCAGTGGTCGCGCTCGCGACGGGCGCGAATGCCGTCGGCCTCGGCGTCGTCGTCGGCTCCAACGTCTTCAACATCGCCGCCATGCTCGGGCTCTCCGCCGTCGTCGTCGGGAGAGTGCGGCTCGCGCCCGAGGCGCTCGCGCTCGAAGGCGGCGTCGCGCTCGTGATCACGGTGATCGTCGCGCTGCTCGTCTTCGGTGTGCTGCCCGCCTGGGCGACGGTACTCCTCGTCCTGCTCGTCCTCCTGCCGTACGCGATCGTGATCAGCGTCGCCGAGGGGGACCGGCCGCGGCGGCTGTCTCTGCGTCAGTGGCGGCATCTACGGCGGTCGCTCGGCGGCAGGGACCGGCGGCAGCCCGTGGCGCCGCGCGAGGTGATCGGCCCGATGCTCGTGATTCCGCCGGCGGTGGCGGTGATCGTGCTCGGCAGCATCGGCATGGTGCACACGGCGGTGACGCTCGCCGACCGCTGGGGTGTGCCAGACGCCGTCGTCGGCGCGGTGCTGCTGGCGGTGCTGACGAGCCTGCCGAACGCCTATACCGGCATCCGCCTCGGGCGGGCCCGGCGCGGCGCGGCGCTCGTCAGCGAGACGATGAACTCGAACACGATCAACCTGGTCGGCGGCGTGGCCATTCCGGCGTTGTTCGTCTCGCTCGGGGCGGTCTCGACGCTCGGGGCCGTTGACATCGGCTGGCTGCTCGCGGTGACGGCGGTCGCGATCGTGCTGCTCCTGCGCCGGAGCGGGATGGGCCCGCGCGGAGGCGTTCTGCTCATCGCCGCGTGGGCCGCGTTCGCCGCCGTCCAGGGCATCTGGGGCTGAGCCTCGGCCGTTCCCTCCCTCGTTACAGAACCTTTACGGTCCGATCAATCCAGGGAAACCGGACGTGGACATACTGTGAGGACATGCGTCGTCTCGCACTCCTGTCCGTGTCCCTGCTCGCGCTTGCCGCGCCGGCCGCCGCCTGGTCGATGACCCAGGCGCCCGGCGACGGGACGCTGGTGATCAAGAACGGAGCCGCGCCGAAGGGCGTGCCGGTCGTGACGCTGATCATCACCGGCGCCGCCATCGGCCGGATCTCGAACTACGGCACGATCGTGATCGACGACTCGACGCCGCTCGATTCGTTCAGCCCCGAGGTCTCGGGCTTCGACTCGCACAAGGACGTGTCCGGCACCGCCACCAAGTGGGTCGGCGTGGGCATGAAGTTCCGGGCCGTCGGCGGTACGTACAAGATCACCATCTACGGCTCGGGCGTCGACCTCTCCGCGGTCGGCAGCGGCTACGTCACGCTCAGCGGCATTCCGGATTCCACCACCGGCGACGGCGTCTACTCCCTCAACGGCGACACCTTCCGCTCGCTCCCGGCTTCGCCGCTCGTGAAGCTCACGCTCGGCACCTCGCCGACCGGGTAGAACTCGCGTCGTGAGCACGAAGCAGCAGACCGTGCTCGTCGTCGAAGACGAGGCGTCCATCGCATCGTTCGTGTCTGCGTATCTGAAGAACGCCGGCTACGACGTGCGCGCCACCGCCAGCGGCGTCGAGGCGCTGAAGCTCGTCGAGTCGGAGAAGCCGGCGCTCGTCGTGCTCGATCTGATGCTGCCGGACATCGACGGCGTCGAGGTGTGCAAGCGGATCCGCCAGCACGGCGATCTTCCGGTGCTGATGCTCACCGCCCGCGACGAGGACGTGGACAAGATCATCGGGCTCGAGGTCGGCGCGGACGACTACATGACGAAGCCGTTCAATCCGCGCGAGCTCGTCGCGCGCGTCCGCGCGATCCTGCGCCGCGCGGCGCCCGAGCGGGGCGAGCGCGAGAGCGCGACGATCCGGCACGGCGACCTCCTCGTCGACGCCGGTCGCCGCGAGGCGCGGGTCGGCGACACCGAGATCCAGCTGGCGCCGAAGGAGTTCGATCTGCTCTGGGAGCTGCTCGATCACCGTGGGCTCGTGCTCACGCGCGACCAGCTGCTCGAGCGGGTGTGGGGCTACACCTTCGCCGGCGACACGCGGACCGTCGACGTCCACGTCCGCCAGCTCCGGCGCAAGCTCGGCGACGCCTCCCCGATCGTCACGGTCTGGGGCGTGGGCTACAAGGTGAGCCCGGCGCGCGAGAACCCCGCCGCCTAGCGGAGTACTGTCGCTCCCGTGCTCGGGTCGCTCCGGTTCAGACTTCCGGCCCTCTTCCTGCTGGGCTGCGTGCTCTCCGGGCTGATCGCCACGTTGATCGCGATCCGGTTCTTCCAGGACTACACGCGGACGCGCTCGATCGCGGAGCTGCGGTCGGAGTCGGTGGGCATCGTCCAGCTCTACGCGAGCCAGGCGGGCGCGCGGGAGGTGCCGGTGAACAAGCTCGAAGCGGCGATCGGCGGCGACCGGATCTTCTACGTCCCGATCGCCCCGGGCGTGACGCTCTTCACCGGGCGCCTGCCGACGTTGCCGGCGAGCTCGATCCCGGCGGCCAATCTCCGCGGCGGCCGCTCCGCGACGGTGAACCTGACCGTCAACGGCAAGAAGTACATCGCGGTGGCGCAGCCGCTGAAGATCATCGACCAGCTGTTCGGCGCGATGGTCGTGGCAAAGCCGGTCTCGCAGCTGCGCAGCCGCTGGGTCACGCTCGTCGAGCGGCTCACGCTCGCGCTCGGCGGCGGCGTGATCATCGCCGGCCTGCTCGGCGTCTACCTGTCGCGGCGGATCACCGACCCGCTGCTGCGGCTGTCGACGGCGGCGGACGAGGTGGCGGCCGGGAACTACGACGTCGAGCTGCCGGAGCCGCACGGCGGCGACGAGATCGCGCACCTCACGACCCGGTTCCGTGACATGGCGTCGCGGCTCGCGGAGTCGGAGCAGCTGTCGCGCAACTTCCTCATGTCGGTCTCGCATGAGCTGCGCACGCCGCTGACGGCGATTCGCGGGCACGTGGCCGCGCTACGCGAAGGCGTGTTCGCGGACGAGAGCGCCCGCGAGGCGTCGCTCGGCGTGATCGGGGAGGAGGCGCTGCGGCTGGAGCGGCTGGTCGGCGACGTGCTCGACCTGGCCAAGCTCGACGCGCACCGCTTCACCGTGCTGCACGAGGAGGTCGACATGGAGCAGCTGTGCGAGCGGGTGTTCAACGCCTTCGGCGAGGAGGCGCGCCGCCGTTCGATCGAGTACCGGCGCGACTTCCATGCGAGCCCGGTGATCATGACCGACGGCGACCGGGTGCTGCAGATCATCTCGAACCTGCTCTCGAATGCGTTCCGCTGGACACCGGAGGGCGGCTCGGTCGAGCTCGAGCTGTCCTCGGTGAACGGCTCCGTGTCGGTCGCCGTCGCCGACACCGGGCCCGGGATCACGGACGAGGAGCGCGACCGCATCTTCCGGCCGTTCTGGTCGCGCGACGGCGGCGGCACCGGACTCGGGCTGGCGATCGCGAATGAGCTGGCGCTCGCGCTCGGCGGACGGATCGAGCTCCGGACCAAGCCGGGGCGGGGGAGCCGCTTCGAGCTGCTGCTGCCTGGGCCGGGGAGCTAGCTCGTCGGCGGAAGCGCCGCAATCCGCTCGCGCGGATTCCGGCACGCGCGAAGACCCCTGAAGCCGGCCGCATGCGCGGCCGGGCGGCTCACATCAGCCCTCTAGCCGGCTTGTGAATCGGAGGGGCGGCGCTCCTCCATGCGGTACACGACGGCGCCGCCGCGCTGGTCGAGGCTCGACTCGAGCCGCATCAGGCGGTGCTCGACGCTCCGCCAGCCGGCGGTGACGAGCTCGACCAGCAGCGCGAGGTCGTCGACGCGCGCGTGCCGCTCCGAGAGCAGGTCGCCCTCGATCCGCTCCATCCGCCGGATCAGCTGGTTCATCAGCCCGCGGATCTCTGCCAGGTTCCGCGCCACCGGCAGCACCTGCTCGCGCAGGCCGTCCTGGACGGCGTCGCCGACCCGGGCCGGCAGGGTCGACTCGATCTCGGCGGTGGCCGCGGCGAGAGCCTCGACCTGCTCGCGCGCCCGCTCCAGCGCCGCGTCGAGGGCGGCGGGCTCGGTCCGGCCCGCGGCCGCGGATTCGATCCGCTCTCTGGCCCGGTCGACCGCGTCGTCCATGAACGCGACGTTACCGTGCCAGCCGGATGGATGTATCGGAGCTCGACTACGACCTGCCGGCGGAGCTGATCGCACAGCATCCGGCGGAGCGCCGCGACGCGTCGCGGCTGCTCGTCGTCGAGCGCGCGAGCGGCGCGGTACGGCACCGCCGCTTCGGTGACCTTCCGGAAGAGCTGCACGGCGAGCTCGTGGTCGTGAACGACACGAAGGTCGTTCCGGCGCGGATTCCGATCGAGTCGCCGCGCGGCGAGGTGCTGCTGCTCGAGCGGCTGTCCGGCGACGAGTGGGAGGGGCTGGCGCGGCCGACGCGCCGGCTCAAGGCGGGTCGCCGCTACGGCGCGGTGGAGTTGCTGGAGCACCTCGGCGAGGGCCGTTGGCGGCTGCGGCTCGAGGGCGAGCCGGCCGGGGAGACGCCGCTGCCGCCGTACATCACGGCGCCGCTCGACGATCCGGCCCGGTACCAGACCGTCTATGCGCGCGAGGCGGGCTCCGCGGCTGCGCCGACGGCGGGGCTGCACTTCACGCCGGAGCTGCTGGCCGGGCTCGACGTCGAGCGGGTGACGCTCCACGTCGGCCTCGACACGTTCCGGCCCGTCGGCGAGGAGCGGCTCGAGGAGCACGTGATCCACGGCGAGCGCTACGAGGTCGAGGCCGACGCGTGGGAGCGGATCCGCGGCGCGGAGCGCATGCTCGCCGTCGGCACGACGACCGTTCGGGTGCTTGAGACGCTCGCCCGCGGTGCGCCGCTCGCGGGCCGCACGGAACTGTTCGTCACGCCGGGCTTCGAGTTCCGCCGCGTCGATGCGCTGCTGACGAACTTCCATCTGCCGCGTTCGACGCTGCTGGCGCTCGTGATGGCGTTCACCGGAGTGGAGGAGACGCGGCGGCTCTACCGGCTGGCGATCGAGGAGCGCTACCGCTTCTATTCGTTCGGCGATGCGATGCTGATCTTGTGACAGCCGCGACTGTCTCCCGCGGACAAGCCCCGGTGTCAGACACGGTTCACAGAAGTGTGACGGCCGGAGGCACACCATTCCGCGCGGCCGTGTCGTCGCTCTCACAGAAGTGTCACGACTTCGTCACGGAATGGCCCGTGCCGGGACAGGTCCCGGTGTCAGACACGGATCTGAGGTTGTGCGGGCTACGGTCACGTCTGTGACGGACGTCTTCACCCTGACCGCGACGGACGGGCTCGCCCGCGCCGGCGTGCTGCGCACCGCGCACGGCGACGTGCCCACGCCGGCGTTCATGCCCGTCGGGACGAAGGCGACCGTGAAGGCCGTCGATCCGGACGAGCTGCGGGCGCTCGGAGCAGCCATCGTCCTCGGCAACACCTACCACCTGCACTTCCGGCCGGGCGAGGATCTCGTCGAGGAACTGGGCGGACTGCACGCCTTCATGGGCTGGGACGGCCCGATCCTGACCGACTCCGGCGGCTTCCAGGTCTTCTCGCTCCGCGACACGCTGCTCGAGCTCGACGACGACGGCGCCACCTTCCGCTCCGTCTACGACGGCGCGCCCGAGCGGCTGACGCCCGAGCTTGCGGCGGAGATCCAGCGGCGGCTCGGCTCCGACATCGCCATGTGCCTCGACATCTGCCGGCCCCCCGGCGTCCCGCGCGCGGACCTCGAGGATGCCGTGCGCCGCACGACGCTCTGGGCGCAGCGCCAGCGCGACCTGCCGCGCGCGCCGGGCCAGCTGCGCTTCGCGATCACCCAGGGCGGCCTCGACGCGGAGCTGCGGCAGCAATCCTCGGAAGCTCTCGTCCCGCTGGACTACAACGGCTATGCCATCGGCGGGCTCAGCGTCGGAGAGGAGCGCGGCCCCATGTTCGAGGCGGCCACGCTCGCCGCCTCGTTCCTCCCACACGACAAGCCGCGTTACTTCATGGGGATCGGCGACCCCGAGGGCGTGATCGAGGTGATCTCCCGCGGCGTCGACATGTTCGATTGCGTCCTCCCGACGCGCACCGCGCGCACCGGTAGCGCGCTGACGTGGGAGGGACGGCTCAACCTCCGCAACGCCCGCTTCGCCCGCGACCCGCGTCCGCTGGACGAGCACTGCGGCTGCCCCGCCTGCGCGCGCTTCAGCCGCGCGTACGTGCGCCACCTCGTCAACCAGCAGGAGATTCTCGGAATACGGCTCCTGAGCCTGCATAATCTGCGCTTCCTCATCGACCTTGTCGCCGCTGCGCGGCAGGCGATCGAGCGCGGCGGGCTCGCAGAATGGCGGGACGACGCGCTCGCCCGCCTCCGGCCCACGAACCTGGAGACTCCGTGAACCCTTCCGCCCTGCTGCTCATCATCGTCGCGTTCGCGTTTCTCTACTTCGTGCTCGTACGCCCGCAGAAGCGCCGTCAAGCGACGCAGGCGCAGATGCTCGGCGGCCTGAAGGAAGGCGACGAGATCGTCACCGCCGGCGGCATCTACGGCGAGATCACCGGCTTCCAGGACGACGACCTGCTCGTCCGGATCGCGCCGGAGCTCGAGGTGCGCATCGCGCGCCGCGCCGTGGGCGGCGTCGTCTCCCGCCCGGAAGACGAGTCCGCGGAGGACGAGCCGGAGAGCGCCGACGAGCCGGAGCCGGAGCCGGTCCCGGTGGAGGAGCCGGACGCGGCGGAGCCGAAAACTTAGGCGATCCTCACCCGTGCGACACCACAGAAACCCGGAAACGACAGCTACCCTCTTGCCGCAATCGTGACCGACCGCCGTAAGTATCTGATCCTGATGGGCGCGATCGTTGCGGCCCTCGTCGGCGCGATCCTCCTGACCGTTCCCGGCTCGCCGCTGCACAAGAAGCCGGTGCTCGGCCTCGACCTGCAGGGCGGCCTCGAGGTCGTGCTCAAGGCCGTTCCCGGCAAGAACCACATCCTCACGTCGTCCGACATGGACAAGTCGGTCTCGATCATGCTGAACCGGATCAACAAGATCGGCGTGGCCGCGCCGGAGATCCGCAAGCAGGGCAACGACCAGATCGTCATCCAGCTCGCCGGCGTCCACGATCCGGCCGCCGCCGCCGCGCTGATCGGCAAGACGGCGCAGCTGATGCTCTTCGACTTCGAGAACGACCTGGCCGGGCCGTCACGCGACGTCAACGGCAACCCGGTTGCGACGCCGACGCTGTACGGCCTGCTCACGCAGGTGCAGAAGCAGGCGGCGAAGGGCTCGCCGTCGCAGTACTACCTCTTCCACACGACGACGACCGTCAAGCCGGCGAAGAAGGTCAAAGGCAAGACGGTCGGGAAGCCCACGACCACCGTCAAGCACTCCCTCGTGGCAGGGCCTGCCAACACGCTGACGGCGCTGCTCCGCCCCTACGGCGGCAAGCTGCCGCCCGGCACGAAGGTCCTCGCGGTTCCCGGCAACAACCTCGTCGTCACCTGCCCCGTCGCCAACGGCTGCCTCGGGATCCAGCAAGGCCAGGTCTCGACCTCGGGCGCCTACTACTACCTGATGAAGTACGCGCCGACGAACAAGCTCAACCCGGTGCCGGAGATGAACGGCTCCGACCTCGTCCTCTCGGGCACGAAGGCCGACTTCGGGCCGAACGGGAACCCGGTCGTCCTGCTCCAGTTCACGAATCACGGGTCGAACCAGTTCCAGAAGATCACGCGCGACGAGGCGCAGCGCGGCCAGTCGCTGTACAACCTCGCCGGCAAGCAGGGGAACTACCTCAACTACACGCAGCACTTCGCCATCGTGCTCGACGGCGTGCTGCAGTCGACGCCGTACATCGACTTCAAGCAGAACCCGGACGGCATCCCCGGCCCGAACGCGCAGATCGACATGGGCAACGGCGGGACGTTCAAGGACGCGCAGAACCTCGCCCTCGTGTTGCAGACGGGCGCCCTGCCGGTCAGCTTCGTGCAGATCGAGCGCACCGACGTGTCGGCCACGCTGGGTAAGAACTCGCTCACGCAGGCCTGGCACGCCGCCCTCGTCGGCCTGGTCCTCGTCGCGATCTTCCTGCTCGTCTTCTACCGCTTCCTCGGCCTCGTCGCGGTCGCCGGCCTCGCCATCTACTGCCTCTTCTACTACGCGGCGATCCTGCTCTTCAACGTGACGCTGACGCTGCCCGGCTTCGCCGGACTGATCCTGACCATTGGCGTGGCGGCCGACGCCAACGTCGTCGTGTTCGAACGCATCAAGGAAGAGGTGCGGTCCGGGAAGTCCGTAAAGGCGGCGATCTCGGCCGGGTACGGCAAGGGCTTCCACACGATTCTCGATGCGAACGTCGTCACGGCGATCACCGCGCTCGTCCTGTTCCTGATCGCGGTCGCCGACGTGAAGGGTTTCGCGCTGATGCTGCTGATCGGAACGGTGATCTCCCTGCTCACCGCCGTCGTGGCGACGCGCGCGATGCTCGGGCTGCTCGCCGGCTTCAAGTGGTTCGACAACCCACGCTTCATGGGAGCGTCGGGCCAGCAGACGGGCAAGTGGCTGCAGATCGACTTCATCAAGCGGCGCAACACGTGGTTCGCCATCTCGGGCGCGATCATCCTCGCCGGACTGATCTCGCTCGGCGTCCGCGGTATGAACTTCGGGATCGACTTCAAGGGCGGGACGCAGATCACGTTCAACACGCACAAGGCGTTCACGCAGCCGGACGTGCAGAAGATCACCGCGAATGCGGGCCAGCCCGACGCGGTCGTCCAGGGCCGGGGCTCGTCCCCCACGAGCGGCGAGTACAAGCAGTGGCAGATCCGGACGAAGTCGCTGAGCGTGCCGGAGCAGACGCGGCTCGAGGGGAGCCTGAACCACAACCTCGGCGCGTACGCGTCGGGGGCGAAGAACGTCTCCGCGAGCTTCGGCCACCAGATCGCGGTCGATGCGATCTGGGGAATCATCGTCTCGCTGATCCTGATCACCATCTACATCACGCTGCGCTTCGACCTGAAGTACGCGGTGCCGGTGATCCTGGCGATGCTGCACGACATCCTGATCACGATCGGGATCTACTCGCTCACGTACAAGGAGGTCTCGGTCGCGACCGTGGCCGCGGTCCTGACCGTGCTCGGGTACTCGATCTACGACACGATCATCATCTTCGACCGTATCCGCGAGAACGTGCCGCTGATGCGCCGGCAGCCGTTCGCCACGATCGCGAACGTCTCCATCTGGGAGACGATCCGCCGCTCGCTGGCGACGACGTTCATCACCCTGCTGCCGATCGTCGCGCTCTGGCTCCTCGGCGGCGCGACGCTCAAGGACTTCGCGTTCGCGCTGATCGTCGGCGTCACCTCCGGTGCGTACTCGTCCATCTTCATCGCTGCGCCGCTGCTGACCATGTGGAAGGAACGGCGTGAGCCGGAGTTCGCGAAGCGGAAGCAGCTCGCCGAGGCGGGCGCGATCGAGACGGTGGACGGCAAGGGCAGGCGGGTGACCGGCACCGACGCGATCGCCGCGGAGGTGGCCGAGTCCGAGCAGGCGCTCGCGGCCGAGTCGACGCCGGGAATCGTCGACGTCGTCGATGCGGCGCCGTCCGAGCCGGGCGCGCAGGCGCGGCGCGAAAAGCGCCGGCAGCGGCGGAGCTCGAGGCCACATGGCCGAGCCCGCTAGCGACCGTCTCGTCCAGATCTTCGACGAGCTCTTCGCCGAGCTGCCCGGGCGGCTGCGCGGCGGCGGAGAACGACTCGCGTCCGGTGCGTCCGGTGCGCTGCGCTCCTTCGCCGACGAGCTCGGGTTCGTCTCACGCGACGACCTCGACGAGCTGGAGCTCCGGGTGGCGCAGCTCGAGCACCGGCTGAAGCTGCTCGAAGGCCCGCGCGACCTGCCGCCGCCGAGCTAGCTCACGACGGCGTGATCTCGGCCGGCTCCAGCTCCTCCTGCTGGACGCCGCGGCGCAACCCGACGACGGACACGACGGCGGCGGCCGCCATGATCACGCACATGCCGATCAGCACCGTGCGCGTCGCATAGGCGAAGTCGAGCCGCACGAAGTGCGGGATCACACCGCCCGGCGGCGCCGCCTGCGACTGCGAGATCTTCGACGCCTCCGCCGACGCCTGCGCGTGCGGGAGCCCCTGCGCCACGAGCGACCCGGTCAGCTGCGAGTGCAGCTTGTCGATCAGGAACGTGCCGAGGATGGCCAGGCCGAGGCTGGCCGAGTAGTTGCGGACCGTCTGCGTGATGCCGGTCGCCTCGCCGTACGACAGCCGCGAGGCCCGGTTGACCGCGTCGGTGCTGGCCGGGCCGAGCATGAAGCCCATGCCGGCGCCGGCAAGGACGATGAACCAGACCTGCGAGCCGAGGCTGAGCTCCGTCACCTTCCCGGCCCAGAGGTAGAAGCCGACAGCGGCGAGCACGCAGCCCAACACGACCGGACGCTTCGCTCCGACCCGGTCGAGCATGCGCCCGCCGATCTGTGCGGCCGCGACGAAGCCGAGGAAGAAGTACAGCAGCACGAGACTCGCTCCCGACGCGGACTTGCCCAGGCCGATCTGCGCGTACTCGCTGGCGAAGAAGAACACCGGGATGAAGGCCAGGTTCGAGATGCCGAGCACGACGTTCTCGACGCGGAACGGCCGGATGTCGAAGATGCGGACGTCGATCAGCGGCACCGCCGTCCGCTTCTCCACGACGTAGAAGACGACGAGCAGCACGAGGCCGACGACGATGCACAGCCAGGTCTTGTCGCTGTACCAGCCCCACCTCGACGCCTGCTGGAAGCCGAACACGCTCAGGCCGACCCCGGCCGCGATCAGCACGAGTCCCCGGTAGTCGATGCGGGCCGGCTTGAATACCGTGACCGGCTTCGCGATCGCGATCAGCACCAGCGCCACGATCGCGACCGGGATGTTGACCCAGAAGATCGCCCGCCAGGTCCACTGCGTCAGGTAGCCGCCGAGAATCGGGCCGATCGCGGTCAGGCCGCCGGCGATGCCGAAGAAGACGGCCAGCGCACGGCCACGCGCGTGCAGTGGGAAGGTCTGGACGACGATCGCCAGCGCAGCCGGGAACATGAGCGCGCCGCCCGCGCCCTGCACGGCCCGGAAGGTGACGATCCACGCCTCGGCGGCGCCGCCCTTCGGCGTGAGGCCGCACAGGGCCGACGCGCCGGCGAACACGAGCACGCCGAGCACCGTCATCCTCTTGTGCCCGCGCGTGTCGGCGAGCCGGCCGCCGAAGGCGAAGAGGGCGGCGAGCGTGAGCAGGTACGAGTTGATCGCCCACTGGACGCCGGTGCTGCTCAGCCCGAGCTCGCGCTGGATCTGCGGCGCGGCGATCGCGACGATCGTCTGGTCGATGAACGTCATCGACACCGCGACGATCATCGCGGCGAGGATGAGGTTCCTCGAGCGGCCGCCGGCGGCGGCGGGAAGATCGGAACGGCTTACGATTCGTCGGAATATAACGGCCGACGCTGGAGGTCACCAATGTCTCGTTCCGGAGACGACGCGGGAGTCGTCACCAAGCTCAGTCCACGCTCGGTGGCGGACACGGTCACGCGTCTGACCGAGCTCGTCCAGGCGAAGGGGCTGACGCTCTTCGCCGTGATCGACCAGCGCGCCGAGGCCCGCTCGGCCGGGCTCGAGCTGCGCGAGACGACGCTGGTCGTCTTCGGCAGCCCGGCCGCCGGGACGCCGGTGATGGCGGCCGCGCCGCTGGCGGCGCTCGACCTGCCGTTGAAGGTGCTGGTCTGGGACGACGACGGCCGGACGAAGGTCTCGTATACCGCGCCGTCGGTGTTGGCCGCCCGCTACGGGCTCAGTGCCGATCTGGCCGCGAATCTCGCCGGCATAGACGCGCTCACGGACGCGCTCGTCGCGCCCTAGGCGAGCTTCATCGCCAGCTCGATCTCCTGCCGCGTCTTGCGCGGCTCGAGCTTCGGATCGGTGAGGCACGCCTCGTACCGGCACGCGAACGCGTCGCCCTCCGGCACCTCGCGGCGGTCGAGCGTGAGGCCGTTGTCCCGCACCCAGTCGAGCAGCGCGCGGTTGGCCTGGATGGCGTGGTTCCGGTACGAGAGCGTCGCGTAGCGCCCGGCCGGCGTCACGCCCGCGCGGACGCGATCGTCGCCCGGCTGGTCACCCGCGGTGAAGAAGCCCGCCTCGATGTCCATCGGCCCGCTCATGTCGATCACGTGCAGCCGGAGGAAGCCGTACTCGACCGTCTCGATCCCGGCCTGCGCCACCCACGAGCTCAGCTCCTTCAAGAGACCGTCGTAGACGCCCAGCATTCCCCGAAACGGTGCAACCACCCGGATACCGACGTACGGCCGCTCGGGACGCTCCTCGACTCGGGCCGGCCGGACGATCTCCACGAGGCGAGCTTAGGCGACCGAGCGACCGCGCAGCCGGCGCAGCGTCGCCGTGTAGCGGACGACAGTCGCCTGCCGGAACTTCTCCGCGTCGTAGACGATGAAGCCGCAGGCCGCCGCGAGCGGCAGCTCCGCGAACGCGGCCTGGAGCACCGCCTCGAACCGCTCCATCCCGCCGGACGAGGTGACGATGTCGAACCAGGCGTCGCAGACGAGCATCGTCCCGGTTGCCGCGGCGAAGGGGACGAGCCACTGGGAGCTGCGGATCGCGCACCAGGAGGTGGCCGCGAACGCCGACAGGAGGGCGACGTCGAAGCCGACCCAGGCCACGTCGTAGTGCACGGTGAGGTGGCGCGACGGCAGCGTGAAGGTCAGCCAGAGCGTCCAGGGCAGCAGTACGACCGCGGCCACGGTCAGGACCGGCGTCACCCACCGGGGCAGGGGCACCCGCGCCGGGTCAGGGAGAGCCGCGTCGGACGGCTCGGGAGCCGCAAAGCGCTCCTCCATGACCACGTTGTACCCCGTGTGGGTAGGGCAATGCGCCGACGATGGCGTTACGCTGGTTCCGTGCGCTTGCGGCCGTCGACCCCAAGGCCCGAGTCGCTGCTTGCCTGGGCGGCTGCAGCCGTCGGCGTGATCAGCATCATCTCCGGGCTGACCCCCGAGATGAGAGACCGGGTCCGGCTCGTCAATTCCATGCTTCCGCCCGGGATCCCGACCGCCGCCCGCGTCGGGGCGGTCGCGTTCGGGTTCGCACTCGTCTTCCTCTCCCGCTCGCTCGCCCGCCGCCGGCAGCGTGCCTGGCAGCTTGCGGTGGTGATCGTCTGCGCCTCCGTCGTCGCGCACATCGCGAAGGGACTGGACATCGAGGAGGCCCTGATCTCGCTCTGCCTGCTCGTCGCGCTGATCATCTATCGCCGGCGCTTCGACGTGCCCGGCGACCCGACGACCGTGCGGCCGCTGCTCGCCATCGGCGCAGTCGTCGCGGCGATCGCCGCGGTCTGGGTCGCGATCGAGCTGCGCGGCGCCGACCTGCCGGACCGGATCTCCGATTCGCTGACCGGGCTCGGCCTGTTCGTCGGCTTCACGGCGCTCTTCCTCTGGCTCCGGCCGATCTCCCTGGCGGTGAGGCAGACGGTCGGGGAGCGCCGCGTCGCGCGTGCGCTCGTGGACGCGTACGGGCAGGACAGCCTGTCGTTTTTCTCCCTGCGGCGCGACAAGAGCTATTTCTTCTCGCCGACGCGGAGGTCGTTCCTCGCGTACCGCGTCGTCGCGGGCGCCGCGCTCGTCAGCGCCGACCCGGTGGGCGACGAAGAGGAGTTCGACTCGCTGCTCGCCGAGTTCCGCCGCGTCGCGCGCGCGAACGGCTGGCGCCTCGCCGTCCTCGGCGCGTCCGAGCAGCACCTCGAGCGCTACCGGAAGCTCGGCCTGCGCGCGATCGCGATCGGGGAGGAGGCGGTGCTGCACCCGGCCGAGTTCTCGCTCGACGGACGGCCCATCCGCAAGGTGCGGCAGTCGGTCACGCGGTTGACGAAGGCCGGCTACACGCTCCGCGTCGTTCCCGCCGAGGAGGCCGACGAGGTCCTGCGCGCCGAGCTGGACGCGGTGTCCGAGGCCTGGCGCGGCAACATGCCGGAGCGCGGGTTCACCATGTCGATCGACGACCTGTACGTGCCCGGCACCGTCTTCACGCTCGCGGTCTGCGAGAACGGACGCGTCGGCGGCTTCCTCCATCTCGCGCCGACCCCGGCCGGCGGCGGCTGGTCGCTGAGCACGATGCGACGCAGGCCGGAGACCCCGAACGGGCTCACGGAGTTCCTCATCGTCGAGACGCTGGCGTGGGCGAAGGAGCACGAGTTCAGCGAGCTGTCGCTGAACTTCTGCGTCTTCACCGACTTCCTCTCGCCGGAGCGCGCGGTCACGGTGCCGCGCCGGGCCTTCCGTCGCCTGCTGCTCTCGGCCGACAACGTGTTCCAGCTGGAGCGGCTCTACGCCTTCAACCGGAAGTTCTTCCCCGAGTGGCGCCCGCGCTACCTCTGCGTGGAGAAGCTGACCGACCTGCCGGTGGTCGGCCTTGCGTATCTCCACGTGGAGCAGTTGCTCGTCCCCCCAGGGCCGTGGGCGAAGCGCGAGCGTAAGCAGCACGTCCCTGTCTGAGTAGTCCCCGTGTCACACTTGGGCCAGATGGCTCAGCCGGCGACGACCTCTCGGAGCCTCGGCCGCCTGTCGGAGATCGCGCAGGTGATGGTCCGGCACGGCTTCGGCTACTTCCTCGAGATGCACAAGCTGACGGACCTGCTGCCGGGCCGGTCGGCGGAAGCGCGGCTGGCGGCGGCGTCGCCGGACGGCAGCTCGGCGCGCGGACAGCATCTGCGTGAGGTGTTCGAGGAGCTCGGGCCGACGTTCGTGAAGTTCGGGCAGCTGCTGTCGACGCGTCCCGACATCGTGCCGCCCGACATCATCGCCGAGCTGCGTCCGCTCCAGGACGACGTGCGCCCGTTCCCCTACTCCGAGGCGCAGCGCGTGATCGAGCAGGAGCTCGGCAACACGATCGAGCGGCTGTTCCTCGATTTCGACGAGGAGCCGGTCGCCGCCGCGTCGATCGGCCAGGTGCACCGCGCGACGCTCCCGAACGGAAAGGCCGTCGCCGTGAAGGTGCAGCGACCCGACGCGCAGCGGCTGATCGAGGCCGACGTCTCGCTCATGTACCAGGCGGCGAAGCTGGTGAAGGAACGCGTCCGCTCACTCGACTTCATCGATGCCCACGGGCTCGTCGACGAGTTCGCGCGGCAGTTGCGGACTGAGCTCGACTACCGGCTCGAGGGCCGCCACGCGCAGACCTTCCACCGCAACTTCGCGGGCAACCGGAACGTGCACATCCCGAAGGTGTACTGGCAGTACTCGCGCGCGCGGGTGCTGACGCTCGAGTGGATCGAGGGCACGCAGCTCGCGGACGTCGACACGCTGCCGCTGTCGCTCGAGGAGCGGCGCGACCTCGCGTATCTCGTCGCGGACACGTGGATGGCGATGATCTTCCGTCACGGGTTCATCCATGCCGACCCGCACCCGGCGAACATCCTCATCCTCGAGGAGGCGGGAACGATCGGCCTCGTCGACTTCGGCGCGGCGGCGGCGCTCAGCGACGAGGACATGTCGAAGCTGACGAGCCTGTTCATCGACGCGGCGGCGGAGAACGTGGACATGCTGCCGAAGCGGCTGGCCGATCTCGGCGTCAAGTATCCGAAGGAACGGGAAGAGGAGTTCGTCGCGGAGCTGACCGAGATCTTCTACCGCTACTACGGCGCGAGCCTCGCGGAGATCGACCCGATCCAGATCATCCGCGAGGCCTTTCAGCTGATCTACTCGATGAACCTGAAGCTGCCGACGCGGTTCCTGCTGCTCGACCGCGCGATCGCGACACTCGGCTCGGTCGGGATCGAGCTGTATCCGAACTTCAACGTGTTCGAGGTCGCGCGTCCGTATGCGCGCGGGCTGATGGTGGAGCGGTTCGCCCCGGACCGCGTCGCGCGTCGCGCGCGGCGCGATGCGCTGCGTTACGCGCAGATCGCGCGCGAGGCGCCGTTCCAGTGGTACGACTTCATGGAGCAGATCCGCGACGGCCAGATCGAGGTCGGGTTCGTCCACAAGGGGCTGGACGAGTTCCTCGCGGACATGCAGAGGGTGTTCAACCGGCTCGTGATCGCGCTGATCGTCGCGGGCGGGCTGATCGGCTCGGCCATGATCGGCGTGTTCTCGACGTCGGGCCCGACGATCCTCGGGGTCAACGCGCTGTCGGTGATCGGCTTCGTGCTGTCGACGATTCTCGCGGTGTGGCTGCTCTGGGGCGTCATCCGTTCCGGACGGTTGTAGACGAGTTGTTGCACTTCCGCGCGGAAGGACATCTGGCGCGCGGAGGAGACGGTCGCTACCTTCGGCGGAATGACTGCGCTGCTGCTTGCGGAACCCGAGCCGTCCGTGCGGGGCTTCCTCGAGCGGCAGCTCGCGAGCGACGGCTTCGATGTCCTCTCGTTCGGCAGCCCCGACGACCTGCCGCGCTCGGCCGAGCCGGACGTGTTCGTGCTCGGCGACGCGTCCGCGCTCGAGCGCTGCTGCGTGCCGGACTGTCCCGTGATCGTGCTCGGCGACGCCGACGCTGCGCTGCGCGTCCGCGCGCTCGAGCGGTGCGACGACTATCTGACGAAGCCGTTCGCGTACGAGGAGCTCGTCGCGCGGATCCGGGCGCTGCTGCGGCGGCGCCCGCCGCGGCGCGAGCACCTCGATCTGGGTGAGCTGACGATCGACCGCGCCGCGCGGCGCGTGCTCGCGCGCGGCCGCGAGGTCGTGCTGTCCGCGAAGGAGTGGGCGCTGCTGGTCAAGCTCGCCGAGGATCCGGAGCGCGTGTTCACGCGCGAGCGTCTGCTGCGCGAGGTGTGGGGCTACCGCACCTACGTGCCGACGCGAACGCTGGAGTCGCACGCGTCACGCGTCCGCTGCAAGCTCGCCCGCGCCGGCCTCCCGGGCTACGTCGTCAACGTGTGGGGAGTGGGCTACAAGCTACGCGACGCCGTCGACGGATGACCTGGAAGCGGTTCGTTGGCGAGCTGGCGGCTAGGTCTCGGGCGCGTCGCGTACTCGCTCGACTAGTGCACGAAGCCGATCCGTCCTTGCGAACTCCGTAAACCCACCCGGGAAGACTTCGACGTAGTCGCTCGGCCGTAGCTGCGGGTACGGCGCAACTCCCGGCATGTGCTCTTGCATTCGTTGAAGCGCTTCCTCGCCCGCGCGCGTGTTGCCGTTCACGACCACAGTGGACACGATGCTGCTGCCGCTCTCCTTGATCAGATCGAGCGGCGTTTGGTCGAGGCAGCTGTAGCCGATTATCAAGAGATGGAGCTTCGGCCCGAATGACCGTTGGTCCAACGCGTACCGGAGCGCGCCCAAGTGGTCCATGTCACAAACAGGCTGGTCTGTTGGGCCGAGGGGCGCCGCGAGAGCGGGGAAGAAGAAACCGTCTTCGCCCGCTCGAAACTGAGTCAGATTGGTGAGACTCTGGGCGGGACCAAGGAAGGTGATGTTGTTGGCGAGGCGCGCCGGGTCTGCAGCGAGCGCATGACATATCGCTTGGTATCCGTGCTCCATGGGTGACTTGATTCCCGTCAGATTGAGGTGACGCCCCCAGTTGACGGAACCATGCAGCTTGATCAAGGCGACTCGACGATGCGCAGCGTATGAATCCAACGAGTCAAGTTGGTAGTACCTCGCGAGGACTCGATCGAAGATCGTGTCGTAATTGAGGGTGACAAAGACCACCCGCTCGAGGGCATCGAGTTCGGTCACAAGCCGATCGAAGTTGTCGGGCCACGAGGTGTAGTACCACCCGCATTCGAAGAGAAGCTCCTGCAGGTAAAGCGGGACAGCCCAATACTGAGCTCGTCGGAGTGCTGAAGGCGAGTTGCGGAGCTCATCCCGGAGGTAGTCCTCCAGTCCGATCGCCTGGTTGCCAGTCGAGGCTGGCCGTAGCCCGGCTGCGGCAGCCTGCGCGAGCGGGTACCTGTCCAGAATGTCGCGGTAAGTGTCGTTGAACAGATCCCTAACAAGCGGAGGCTTGCGGCTGTCATTTAGGTGGGTCGAGTGGGTGGGATCGCTTGCGCAATCCATGGAGGCTCCGGCACCGAGAATGACGATCAGCTGCCGAGCCATACGCTGAGCGTACTGTCGCGACAACCGCGGCGTGAGTTGGCCTCGCGAATAGCTGCGCTAGAGGATCGCTCCTTCGAGCCGGAGCAGCAGCACCTTGCGGTCGAGGCCGCCGCCGTAGCCGACGAGCTTGCCGTTCGCGCCGATCACGCGGTGGCACGGCAGGACGATCGGCACCGGGTTCCGGTTCATCACCGTGCCGACCGCGCGCGCCGCGTGCGGGCTGCCGGACTCCTTGGCGAGCGCGCCGTACGTCGTCGTCTCGCCGTAGTCCACCCGCGCGAGCCGCTCGAGCACGCGGCGGTTGAACTCCGGGACGACGCGGATGTCGGGCTCCAGGTCGAAGTGCCGCCGCCGGCCGCCGAAGTACTCGTCCAGCTCGCGCCGGAGCCGGTTGACCGGGCGCGCGGACCGGAGCACGCGAGATCCGTGCATCCGCGCCAGCTCCTCGAGCTCGCGCTCCGGGTCGGGGTCAAAGCTGATCCGGCACACGCCGTGGTCGGTGACGCCGACGAGCAGCGTGCCGACGGGCGTGTCGTCGAGGACGTCATACGCGACGTCGAGCAGCCCCTCCGCGGCCGCGGCCGCGCGGAAGCGGTCGTCGAGCGATTCGGAAACCGTCATGCGTGCTCCTTTCGCAGCCGCCGCACCCCGGCGGAGGCCGCCTGTCGCGCCGCCGACCCGGTCGAGCCGAGGGCGGCGCCGATCTCGTCGTAGCTGAGTCCGTACCCGTAGCGGAGCACGACCGCCGCCCGCTCCTTCTGCGGCAACCCATCCGTCAGCGGCGCAAGCTCCTCGAACGCGGGCCGCGCATCTGCCGTCGCGAGCTCCGGCATCTCGCCCTGTGGCCGCCGGCGGCGGAAGTCGTCCAGCGCGATCCGGCTCGCGATCGTCAGCGCCCACGCGCGGAGATGCTCGCCGTGCTCGAGCCGGTGGTACGCGCGCAGCGCACGCAGGAATGTCTCCTGGAACGCGTCCTCCGCCCGTTCGCGGCCGAGCCGGCGGCCGAGGAAGGCCATCACCTCGTCCTGGTGGCGCTCGTAGAAGACCTCGAACGGGGGAACTGCGACTGCCATCGACACGTGAAACGTACTCAGCCGCCAAGATGTGAGATGTGAAGCTTGCCGTCGTCGGCCATGTCGAGTGGGTCGAGTTCGTCCGGGTCGACCACGTGCCGGGTCCGGGCGAGATCGTCACGGCGCTCGAGACCTGGGAGGAACCCGCCGGCGGCGGTGCGGTCGCGGCGGTCCAGCTGGCCAATCTCGAGGGATCCGTCCACTTCTTCACCTCCCTCGGCAGCGACGTCCACGGCACCCGTGCACGCGAGGAGCTGACCGCCCGCGGCGTCACGGTCCACGCGTCGGCGGCGCCGGAGCCGCAGCGGCGTGCGTTCACGTACGTCGACGGCGACGGGGAGCGGACGATCACCGTGCTCGGGCGGAAGCTCGTCCCGTCGGGCCACGACGCCGCGCTGTCGTGGGAGGAGCTGTCCCGCTGCGACGCGGTCTTCTTCGTCAGCGGCGACGTCGCCGCCCTCCAGGCGGCCCGTCGTGCGCGCGTGCTCGTCGCCACGTCGCGTGAGCTCGCCACGCTGCAGCGGGCCGGAGTCGAGATCGACGCCGTGGTCGGCAGCGGCGAGGACGACAGCGAGCGCTACGAGCTCGGCATCCTCGAGCCGCCGCCGGGAGTCGTCGTCACCACCGCCGGCTCGCTCGGCGGCTGGGTCCGTCCCGGCGGGCCGTTCCGGGCCGCGCCGCTGCCGGGCCCCATCGAGGACGCGTACGGCTGCGGCGACTGCTTCGCCGCCGGGCTGACCTTCGCGCTCGCGGAGGGCCGCCCGATGGAGGAGGCGCTCGCCCTGGCGGCCCGCTGCGGTGCGGCCGTCCTCACGGGCCGCGGCGCCTACGCGGGCCAGCTCACCTCCGCAGCCGTCTAGCCCGCCGATTCCGACGCAGGGTCGAATCCCCCCTTTGGGGTGGTCCCGAGGGGTTGCCAAGTGGGGGAAAGTGGACTAAGGTGGGGCGAAGTGGTGAGCCAACAACCCGGCCCCTGATGCTTCTCGGCGAGTTTGAGCACACGATCGATGACAAGAGCCGCCTCACCCTCCCGGCCCGGTTCCGGCAGGCATTCGCGGAAGGAGTCGTCGTGAGTCGCGGTCTCGACGGCTGCCTGTACGCGTATCCGAAGCCCGACTGGGCGCAGGCGATCGAGGCCCGGCTGAACGAGCTCGACCCGCTCAGCAAGGAGACCCGCCGGCTGCAGCGCTACTTCTACGCCGGCGCCGTCGAGGGCGACCTGGACAGGCAGGGCCGCGTCGGCATCCCCGGCGCGCTGATGGAGCACGCGAAGCTCGGCCGCGACGTCGTCGTCGCGGGCGTCCACGACCACCTCGAGATCTGGGACCGCGCCGCCTGGCGGCGGGAGCTCGCCGAGGTCGAAGGGAGTGCGGAGCATGTTGCCGAACGTCTTGCAGCCCAACGCGACTGATCACGTCCCCGTTCTCGCCGCCGAGGTGCGCGCGTGTCTCGGCGTGCAGGCGGGCGAGACGGTGATCGACGCGACCTTCGGCGCGGGCGGGCACGCCGCGCTACTCGCGGCCGATCTGCACGGACAGGGCAAGCTGATTGCGATCGACCGCGATCCGACGGCGCGCACGTACTTCGAGCGCTTCGAGAAGCAGGCGGGCGTCCAGTCGCGTCTGCTCCGCGGCGACTTCGGGGTCGTGCTGCCGCAGCTGGCCGAGAACGGCGTTCGCGCCGACGCGATCCTGCTCGACCTGGGTGTCTCGTCCATGCAGGTCGACCGGCCCGAGCGCGGCTTCTCGTACGCGGCCGACGCGCCGCTCGACATGCGCATGGACACCTCGCAGGAGCTCACCGCCGCCGCGATCGTCAACGAGTGGCCCGAGCGTGAGCTGACCACGATCTTCCGCCGCTACGGCGAGGAGCGGTACGCGAAGCAGATCGCGCGCGCGATCGTCCGGCGGCGCAAGGAGCAGCCGTTCGAGCGCACGGGCGAGCTGGTGGACACGATCAAGAGCTCGATTCCGGCGCCGGCGCGGTTCGGCGAGGGTCATCCGGCGAAGCGCGTCTTCCAGGCGCTGCGGATCGCCGTGAACGACGAGCTGCGCGCGCTCGAGGAGGCGCTGCCCGCGGCGCTCGAGATGCTGCGGCCCGGCGGACGGCTCGCCGTCATCTCGTTCCACTCGCTCGAGGACCGGATCGTCAAGCAGTTCTTCCGCGAGAAGGAGAAGGGCTGCACGTGCCCGCCGGACTTCCCCATCTGCGTCTGCGGGCACGAGCCCGAGCTGCGCGCCGTCCAGCGCCGGCCGGTCCGGCCGGGCGAGGACGAGATCGCCGCGAATCCGCGCTCCGCCTCGGCGCGGCTGCGCGTCGCGATCAAGGTCGGCGGCCCGGAAGGCGAACAGGACTGATGGCCGCGCTCGACTGGTTCGGCTCGGCCGAGATTGCGGCGCCCGCGCCCTCCCGGCCGCGGCGTGCGCCCAAGGCCGCTCCCGCGGCGGCTCCGAAGCGCCGGGTCCGCGCCGGCCGCCCCGTCGGCGGCTGGATCGTCTGGATCTCGGTCTTCGCCGCACTCCTGGCCGGCATCGTCGCGCTCAACGTCGCGGTGCTGCGCGCGAACATCGACGTGAACAAGCTGAACCAGCAGACGACGCAGCTGCAGGAACAGAACGCGGCTCTCGCGTCACAGGTCTCGGCGGCGTCGTCGTCGCTGCGGATCGAGGCGGCGGCGCGGCGGCTCGGCCTCGTGCCGGCTCCCGGGACGGACACGAGCTACGTCAATCTCGGCGTTCCGAAATAACAGATGACGCGGGTCGTCAACTCGCGGATCCGTTTCCTGTTGCTGCTGATCATCGTCGCCTTCGGCGGGCTGCTCGCGCGCGCCGCGTGGATCCAGACGGTGCGCGCGGCCTCGCTGTCGCGGCTCGCGACGGCGCAGACGCGGATCCCCGTCGTCCTCCCCGCCGGCCGCGGGACGATCTTCGATGCGATGGGCACGCCGCTCGCGCTCGGCGAGCAGGCGACGACGGTGTTCGCCGATCCGCGGCAGATCTCGCATCCGGTCACGGACGCGACGATCGCGGCGCGCGTGCTCGGGCTGAAGCCGAAGCCGCTGGCCCGGCTGCTCGGCGACCGCAAGCTCGGCTTCGTCTACGTCGAGCGGAAGGCGCCGCCGGCCGAGGCGACCGCGCTGGCGAAGAAGGATCTCGTCGGCTTCGGCTACTACCCTGAGCAGCGGCGCGTCTACCCGCAGAAGTCGGTGGCCGCGCCCGTGCTCGGTTACGCGGGAGTCGACAACACGGGGCTCGCCGGGCTGGAGCTGCAGCTCAACTCGCAGCTCACCGGCAAGGCGGGAGAGGAGACCGTCGTCCGCGATCCCCTCGGCCACGTCATCTCGATCGAGAACGAGAAGCCGGCGCGTCAGGGGAAGAACGTCTTCCTCACGCTCGACCACACGATCCAGGCGAACGCGGAGCAGGTGCTGCGGGCGACGGTGGCGAAGTGGCATGCGAAGGACGCGACCGCGATCGTGCTCGATCCGCACACGGGAGGCGTGCTCGCGATGGCGATGGAGCCCGGATACGACGCGAACGCGTATCCCACGGCGCCGGCGGCGCTGCAGAGCGATCACGCCGTCACCGACGTGTTCGAGCCCGGTTCCGTGTTCAAGATCGTCACCATCGCCGGCGCGCTGTCGGAGCATCTCGTCACGCCGCAGACCGCGTTCACGCTGCCGTACTCGATCCGCGTCGCCGACCGCGTCATCCACGACGCGGAGGTGCGGCCGACCGAGCGGATGACGGTGGCGCAGATCCTGCAGCGCTCGTCCAACGTCGGCGCGGTCACGATCGCGAGAAACCTGCTCGGGCAGAAGCGGCTGCAGGAGTGGATCTCACGCTTCGGCTTCGGCCACCCGACCGGCATCGACTTCCCGGGGGAGAGCGCGGGGCTGCTGCCGTCGTACTGGTCCGGCTCGACCATCGGCAATGTGCCGATCGGCCAGGGCATCTCAGTCACGGCGATCCAGCTCGCGTCCGTGTACGCCGCGGTGGCGAACGGTGGCCTGTGGATCCAGCCGCACCTCGTCGACCACGTCCAGGGCGAGCAGCCCGCGCAGCCGAAGACGCGCCGGATCCTCTCGCCGCACGTCGACCATCAGCTGCTGACGATGCTGAAGGGCGTCGTCTCGGACGTCGGTACCGCCGCCGCGGCCGAGATCCCCGGCTACTCGGTGGCGGGGAAGACGGGCACCGCGCAGAAGCCTGGGCCGCACGGCTACATGCCCGGGAAGTACGTGGCGACGTTCGTCGGGATGGTGCCGGCGAGCGATCCGCGGCTGGTCGTCCTCGTTACGGTGGACGAGCCGAGCCTCGCCATCTTCGGCGGCGTGGTGGCGGCGCCGGCGTTCGCGCAGATCGCCTCGTTCGACCTCCAGTACCTCGAGGTGCCGCCCGACGAGCCGGTCCGGTAGCCGCAGGCGCCGGTAGACTCGCCGACCGATGAACCTGGAGCGCCTCGTCGCAGCGCTCGGCCCTGTCGACGTGCTCGGACGTGCTCCGGTCGACGTGCGCGACCTCGTCTACGACGCCCGTGCCGCGGCGCCCGGATCGCTGTTCTTCTGTGTTCCCGGCGCTCGTGCCGACGGTCACGAGTTCGCGCCGGAGGCGGTGGAGCGGGGCGCCGTGGCTCTCGTCGTCGAGCGGCCGCTCGACCTGCCGGTGCCGCAGCTCGTCGTCCCGAGCTCGCGCGCGGCGATGGCGGTCGCGGCGGACGAGTTCTTCGGCCGGCCGACGGAGGAGCTCGAGGTGGCCGGTGTCACCGGGACGAGCGGCAAGACGACAACGGCGTTCCTGCTCTTCGCCATCCTCGCCGCGGCCGGCCGCCGTCCCGGGCTGCTCGGCACGGTGGAGGCGCGCGTCGGCGGCGAGCGGCGCGGGGTCGTGCGCACGACGCCCGAGGCGATCGACCTGCAGCGGACCTTCCGCGAGATGCTCGATGCGGGCGACCGCTCGTGCGCGATGGAGGCGTCGTCGCATGCGTCGGAGCTGCACCGGCTCGACCGCGTGCGCTTCTCCGCGCTCGTCTTCACCAATCTCAGCCAGGATCATCTGGACTTCCACGGCGACATGGAGTCGTACTTCGAGGCGAAGCGGCGGCTCTTCGTCGACGGCGATCCGCCCGCGGCTGTGAACGTGGGCGACGAGTACGGACGGCGGCTGGCGGCCGAGCTGCCGAGCGCGCTGACGTTCTCGCTCGCAGGGAACGCTGCGATCGGGCCGGACGCGCTCGCCGGCGTCGAGCTCAGGCTGCGCGGCAGCTTCAACGTCGAGAACGCGCTCGGCGCGTTGGCCGCGGCGCGGCTGCTCGGCGTGGACGACGATGCGATCGCGCGCGGGCTCGAGTCGGTGCGCGGTGTGCCGGGGCGCTTCGAGTCGGTGGAGGAGGGACAGTCGTTCACGGTGATCGTCGACTATGCGCACAAGCCGGACGCGCTCGAGAAGGTGCTGCGCGCTGCGCGCGAGCTGGCCGCCGGCAACCGGGTGATCTGCGTCGTCGGCGCGGGCGGCGACCGCGACCGAGGTAAGCGGCCGGTGATGGGACGGCTCGCGTCCGAGCTCGCCGACGTGGCGATCGTCACGTCCGACAATCCGCGCAGCGAGGACCCGCAGGCGATCATCGACGAGATCGTGACGGGCGCCGTCGGCGAGGTCGAGGTCGAGCCGGACCGCGCCGTCGCGATCGCGCGCGCGGTCGAGCTCGCGCGCGAGGGCGACGTCGTGCTGATCGCCGGCAAGGGCGCCGAGCAAGGGCAGCAGTTCGCCGACCGGACGATCCCGTTCGACGATCGCGAGGCGGCGCGGGAAGCGCTGCGCGCGCTGGGGGCGGCGACGTGATCGCGCTGTCGCTCGACGAGTTGCGGTCGCTCGGGTTGGGGCGTCTGGCCAGCGATGCGCGGGAGGTGACCGGAGTCGAGATCGATTCGCGGCGCGTCGGTCCCGGCGACCTGTTCGTCGCGGTCGGCGGCGGCGCCGCCTTCCTCGAGGACGCGCGCGGGCACGGCGCGGCGGCGACGCTCGTTCCCGACGACGACCACGCCGCGATGGCGGCGCTCGGCCGCGCCGTGCGCGCCCGCACGCACGCGCGGGTCGTCGCGATCACCGGCTCGAGCGGGAAGACGTCGACGAAGGACATCCTGGCTGCGCTCTGCCGTCCGGTGGCGCGCACGGTCGCGGCCGAGGGCGGCCACAACAACGAGATCGGCCTGCCGCTGACGCTGACGCGCATCGAGTGGGACACGGAGGTCGTGATCGCGGAGATGGGCATGCGTGGGCTCGGTCAGATCGCCGAGCTGTGCGCGATCGCGCAGCCGCACGTCGGCGTGATCACGAGCATCGGCCCGGTGCATCTCGAGCTCGTCGGCACGGTCGAGAACGTCGCGCGTGCGAAGGCGGAGGTCGTGGCCGCGCTGCCGGACGGCGGCGTGGCGGTCGTTCCGGCCGGCGTGGCCGAGCTCGAGCCGTTCCTGCAGCGGGACGACATCGAGCTCGTGCGGTTCGGTCCAGGCGGCGACGTCGAGCTCGAGCTGTTCGATCCGGGCGAGCGTGCGTTTGTCTCGTTCCGCGACGGTGACCGGATCGAGCTTCCGGTCCCGTTCACCGCGCGGATGCAGGCGTCGAATCTCGTCGCCGCGGTGGCGGCGTACCGCTCGCTGGGGCTGCCGCTGGACCGCGTGGCGGAGGGCTCCGCCGCGATTGCGTTCTCGCCGTGGCGCTGCGAGGAGTCGGCGCTTCCCGGCGGCGGGCTGCTGATCAACGACGCGTACAACGCGAATCCCGCGTCGATGCGTGCGGCGCTGGAGCACCTCGTCGACCGCGCACAGCGCCGCCGCACCGTGGCGGTGCTCGGTGAGATGGCGGAGCTCGGCGTGGAGGCGCAGCACTTCCACGAGGAGGCGGGCCGCTTCGCGCGCGAGCTCGGCGTCGACGTCGTGGTCGGCGTCGGCGAGCTCGGCCGCAGCTACGAGCCCGACGTATGGGCAGCGGACGCCGCCGGAGCCGTCGAGGTCGTGCAGAAGGTGGTCGAGCCCGGCGACGCCGTGCTCGTGAAGGCGTCGCGCGCGGTCGCGCTCGAGGTCGTCGCCGATGCGCTGACGGGGGTGGCGGCGTGCTGACCCGGGTTCTGATCGCCGCACTGGTCGCGCTGATCGTGTCGATCCTCATCGGCCCGAAGTTCATCGAGTTTCTGCGCCGCAACGAGTTCGGCCAGCACATCAGGGAGGACGGGCCGCAGCACCACGTGTCGAAGCAGGGCACGCCGACGATGGGCGGCCTGCTGATCCTGTTCGCGGCAACGATCGCGTTCCTGCCGGTCAGCCACTTCCGGCTGCAGTCGCTGACGGTGCTGTTCGTCACGCTCGCATGCGGCGCGATCGGGTTCCTCGACGACTTCATCAAGCTGACGCACAAGCGCTCGCTCGGGCTGTCCGGCCGCTGGAAGCTGTTGCTGCTCGCCGGCGTGACCGTCGTCGTCGGTGTGGTCGCGCATCACCTGAAGCTGAGCACCGACGTGTACCTCCCGGTCGTCGACGTCTCGGTGCCGCTGTCGTACGCGTGGTACCCGTTCCTGTTCCTCGTCATCGCCGGTGCGTCGAACGGGACGAATCTCGCCGACGGCGTCGACGGTCTCGCGGCGGGGACTGGGATCATCGCGCTGTTCACGTACATGGCGATGATGGTCGTCTCGTTCGTCCGGTCAGGGCCGCCCTCGAACCGCAACCTGACGACGCTCGACCTCGCGATCATCTCCGCCGCGCTGATCGGGGCGATGGTCGGGTTCCTCTGGTACAACGCCTTCCCCGCCGAGGTGATCATGGGCGACACCGGCTCGATGGCGATCGGCGGGGCGCTCGCGGCGTTCGCGATCATGACGAAGACGGAAGTCCTGCTGCTCTTCATCGGCGGCATCTTCGTGATCGAGGCGCTTTCGGTGATGATCCAGGTCTTCTCGTTCCGCTACTTCGGGCGACGCGTGTTCCTGATGGCGCCGATCCACCATCACTTCGAGATGAAGGCGTGGTCCGAGACGAAGATCACCATCCGCTTCTGGATCGTGGCCGGCATCCTCTGCTCCGCCGGGTTCGCCCTCTTCTACCGCTACTACTTCCGCCAGTGAGCCGAACCGCTGCGGTGCTCGGAGCCGCGGCCGCGCGGCATGCGCTGGCGGGGCTCGCCGGCTTCGACGAGATCGTCGTGCTCGAGGGGTCGGTGGACGAGCTCGAAGGGCTGATGCTCGAGCTGCGGGATCCGCGCCTCGACTATGTGCTCGGCGCTCTGCCGGTGCTGCCGCTTCCGGACGCGTCCGTCGACCTGCTCGTCGGCGCCGATGCGGCGGACGCCGAGGTGCGCCGCGTCCTCCGGGAAGACGGCGCCGTCCACCCGCCGGTCTGACGCATCGCATGAGGATGCGGCGCCCCGGCGCCGAACTGTCACGCATCCGCCGGGAACGCTCCACACCGACGTCACACCTCCGCGCGTACGCTGACCGCAGGGGCCCTCGCGCCCCCCATGGGGGGAGGCGTGGTTCGTGAGCTGGACACGTCCTGAAAGGGCAGAAAAGACGGCAAGCGGCCCGGCCGGGGAGCTGCCGCGGCGGGTGCTGGTGGTCGGGCTCGCGCGCTCCGGGAGGGCGGCTGCGCTCGCACTCGCGCGCCGGGGCGTGGCCGTCGTCGCCGCCGACCGCTCCCCCGACGCCGATCCCGGGAGGCTTGTCGCGGCAGGCGTCGAAGTCCGTCTCGGATCAGAGGAGGAGTCGCTGCTGGAGGGTGTCGACGTGGTCGTCAAGAGTCCGGGTGTGCCGGGAGAGTCACCGCTCGCTGTAGCGGCGCGCGCGTCCGGGATCCCGATCTGGAGTGAGGTGGAGCTCGGCTTCAGGCTGCTCCGCGACAACCCGCTGATCGGGATCACCGGCACGAACGGCAAGACGACGACGACCGAGTTGCTCGGCGCGATCCTCCGCGCCGACGGACGCAGCGTCGAGACGGCGGGGAACGTCGGCCGCGCGCTCACCGACGTCGCCGAGAGCATCGAGCCGGGCACGTGGGTCGTCTGCGAGCTGTCCAGCTTCCAGCTCGAGGACGTGCACACGCTGGCCTGCGACATCGCGGTTCTGCTCAACCTCGAGCCCGACCATCTCGACCGGCACGGAACCTTCGACGTGTACCGCGACGCGAAGCTGCGCATCTTCGAACGCGCAGGCGTCGCGATCGTTCCGCGCGGGCTGGGTCTCGACGGAACCGAGTTCTCGGGCGACGACCCGCTGCCCGCCGAGCCGCTGATCCCCGGCGCGCACAACCGCGAGAACGCCGCCGCGGCCACTGCCGCTGCGCGCGCGGCCGGCGTCTCGGACGAGGCGATCGCGACCGCGCTGCGAACCTTTCCCGGGGTGCCGCACCGGCTCGAGCTCGTGCTCGAGTCGAACGGCGTCCGCTACGTCAACGACTCGAAAGCGACGAACACCGCGGCGGCACGGCGCGGCGTGGCCGCGTACGACGCGCCGCTGCGTTTGATCCTCGGCGGCTCGCTGAAGGGCGAGGACTTCGGCCCCTTCGCGCGCGAGCTGCCGCCGACCGTGCGCTCGGTCTACCTGATCGGCGAGGCGGCCGACCAGCTTGCGGCCGCGCTCGACTCGGCGCGGCGGAGCTACGTCCGCGCGGGGACGCTCGCACACGCGGTCGCACTCGCGGCCGCCGACGCGGATCCCGGCGACGTCGTCCTGCTCTCGCCGGCCTGCGCGAGCTACGACCAGTTCGACAACTACGAACAGCGCGGCGACGCGTTCCGCGCGCTCGTCGGGGAGCTCTGGTGAGCGCCCGGACGAAGCAGTCCTCGCTCGAGTGGAACCTGCTCGTCCTCGTCACCGTCTCGCTCGTCCTGTTCGGCCTCGTGATGGTCTACAGCGCGACCTCCGCGTCGGCCGCGCTCGGGAACGGAAACCCGACCGGCTATCTCGAGCGGCAGGGGATCTACGCGCTCGTCGGCGTCGCGTTGCTGATCGTGGCCGCGCGCAGCGACTTCCGGAAGCTCCGTGCGCTCGCGCCGATGCTCGTCCTCTCGGCACTCGGGCTCTGCCTCGCCGTGCTCGTGATCGGCGAGCGGATCAACGGCGCACGCCGCTGGATCGGCTTCGGGCCGGCCGCCTTCCAGCCCTCCGAGCTGGCGAAGCTCGCGCTGGTCGTGTGGACCGCCGCCTATCTCGCCCGCCGCCCGCCGCCGCAGAGCCTGCGCGACCTGTTCCGCCCGATCGGCATGCTGGTCGGGCTCTTCTGCCTGCTCGTGCTCGTGGAGCCGGACCTCGGCACCGCGATCACGATCGTGGTGATGGTCGGGGCGATGCTGCTCGTCTCCGGCACGCGGCTGCCGACGCTCGCGGCAGCCTCCGGCATCGTCCTCGGGCTCGGCGCGCTCGCCGCGTGGTCGTCGGCGTACCGGCGCGCGCGGCTGCTGACGTTCATCGATCCCTGGAAGGATCCGCTCGGCGCGGGGCTGCAGAACGTGCAGGCGCAGATCAGCCTCGGCTCCGGCGGGATCTTCGGCCGCGGCCTGGGCAACGGCGTGGAGAAGATCCACTTTCTCCCCGAGGCGCACACCGACATGATCTTCGCCGTGATCGGCGAGGAGCTCGGACTCGTCGGCGTGGCCCTGCTCATCGTCGGCTACAGCGTCTTCGCGTATGCCGGGCTTCGGGCTGCGATCGCCTGCAAGGATCCGTTCGGCAAGCGGCTCGCGGCCGGTATCACGGCAATGATCTGCGGTCAGGCCGCAATCAACGTCGCGGCGGTTGTCGGGCTCGCTCCGCTGACCGGAATTCCGCTTCCGTTCGTCTCCTACGGGGGCTCGAGTCTCGTGGTGGCGCTCCTCTCGGTCGGGATCCTCCTTAACATCGCCCGTGGTCATGGAAGAGCACAGACAGCTTCGGTGCCTGATCGCGGCCGGGGGGACGGTGGGGCACGTCGCCCCCGCGCTCGCGGTGGCGGAGGCGCTGCGCGACCGCGGCGTGACGGTGACGTTCGCCGGGTCGCCGGATCGCGTCGAGGCGCGGCTCGTTCCTGAGCGCGGTTACGCGTTCGACGCCTTCCCGGTCGCGGGCTTCCCGCGCCGGCCGGGGGTGGCGCTGCTCAGGGCGCTCGCGCTCGCTGCTGCGGCGCCGGCCGCGTGTGCGCGGATCCTCGCTCGGCGCCGACCCGACGTCGTGCTCGGCGCCGGCGGCTACGTCGCCGGGCCGATGATCGTCGCCGCCTGGCTGCGTCGTGTTCCCGCGGCGGTGACGGAGGCGGACGCTCACCTCGGACTGGCGAACCGGCTCGCGGCGCCGTTCGCGCGTCGTGTCCTGCTCGCCTATCCGGTGCAAGGTCGAGGCGGCGCCAGGTACCGCGTCGTCGGCCGCCCGATCCCGACGGCGTCGCGGCCGACTCCGCGCGATGACGCGCGCCGGCGCTTCGAGCTTCCCGTCGACGGCCCGGTCGTGCTCGTCGCCGGCGGCAGCCTCGGCGCGCGGACGCTGAACGAGACGGCGCTCGCTGCCTGGGGCGAGTCGGGTCCGTCGATCCTGCACCTCTGCGGCGAACGCGACTACGCAGAGCTGCAGGGACGGGTGACGCGGCCCGGCTACCGGCTGCTCCCGTTCGTGGACGACTACGGCGCGGCGCTCGGCGCGGCCGACCTCGTCGTCTCGCGTGCCGGCGGCTCGGTCTGGGAGATCGCCGCGGCGGGCAAGCCGGCGATTCTCGTCCCGTACCCGGAGGCGACCGCCGACCACCAGCGGAAGAACGCCGAGTACTTCGCCCGTGCCGGCGGCGCCGTGATCGTCCCGGACGAGGAGGCGCGCACCCGCGTGCCGGCGCTCGTCGCCGAGCTGCTCGGTGACCCGGGCGAGCTCGAGCGCCGCAGCGAAGCGATGCGGGCGGCCGCGAAGCCGCAGGCGGCAGAGGAGATCGCGAATGAGCTCATCGCCCTCGCAACCGCTCGCCGGTAGGCGTCTCTGGCTCGCCGGAATCGGCGGCGCCGGCATGAGCGCATACGCGCTGCTCGCGCACGCGTGGGGCGCGGACGTGTCCGGGTGGGACCGGGTGGAGACGCCGTATCTCGCGCACCTCGACGGGATCGACGTGACCATCTCGCCGGAGCCGCCGCCCCCGCCGGCCGGCGCCGAGGCGTTCGTCTCCACCGCGTACGCAGGCTGGGTCGAGGGGAGGCCGCGGGCCGACCTCCTGGCGGAGCTCGTCTCGCTCCGCCGGTCGATCGTCGTCGCGGGCGCGCACGGGAAGACGACGACATGCGCCATGATCGCGTTCTGTCTCGACCGGCTCGGGCTCGATCCGGCGTTCCTGATCGGCGGCGAGATCCCACAGCTCGACGGCAACGCCCGCGCCGGCGCCGGCTGGCTCGTCGTCGAGGGTGATGAGTCCGACCGGTCCGTCGCAGCGCTCCGGCCGGAGATTGCGGTGCTCCTGAACGTCGATCTCGACCATCACACGACGTTCGGCTCGCGCGCCGAGGTGGAGGCGTTGTTCGAGGAATGGCTGGCGCACGTGCCCCAGGTGGTGCGCGGCGAGACGCTCGCGCCGGTGGATCTGCAGCTGGCTGTGCCGGGGGAGCACAACCGCCGCAATGCTGCGGCCGCGCTCGCCACGCTGGAGCTCGCCGGTGTGGCGCGGGCGGACGCGGAACGCGTGATCGTCGAGTTCCTGGGCGCGGGCCGGAGGCTCGAGCCGCGCGGGGAGGCGGGCGGCGTTCGCGTGCTCGACAGCTATGCCCATCATCCGGCCGAGCTGGCCGCAGATCTCGAGGCCGCCCGAGGCGACGTGGACGGGCGGCTGCTCGTGCTGTTCCAGCCGCACCTGTACTCGCGGACGTTGCATCTCGCGCACGAGTTCGGCGTCGCGCTCGCCGCCGCCGATGCCGTGTGCGTCACCGAGATCTATCCGGCGCGCGAGGAACCGCTCCCCGGCGTGACCGGCCGGTTGATCGTGCGCGAGCTCGCCCAGCTGCGGCCGGGCATGCGCGTGGGGTGGGGACCGACCGTCGAGGACGCCGTGCGGATCGTCGTGAGCTGGGCGCGCGGCGGCGACACGGTGCTGACGCTCGGGGCCGGTGACGTCGACCGAGCGGCCGCGCTGCTGCTGGAGGCGCTGGCGTGAGGATCGAAGACGGCGTCGAGCTGGCGCGGTTCACGACGCTCGGGACCGGCGGTTCCGCGCAGGCGTTCGCGCGGCCGGAGTCGGCCGGCGAGGTGGAGGAGCTGCTCCGCTGGGCGGCGGAGCGGGCGCTGCCGGTCGCGGTCGTCGGTCTCGGCTCGAATCTGCTCGTCGCCGACGAGGGCGTCGATGCGTTGGTGTTGCGGCTCGCCGGCGAGATTGCCGCCGTGGAGGTCGAAGGAGACGTGCTGCGCGCGGGAGGGGGCGCGGCGAACGCCGTCTGTCTCCATCGTGCCCGCGCGGCGGGGCTGGGCTCGTTCGAGTTCGCGTGCGCCATCCCCGGCACGATCGGCGGCGGCGTGTGGATGAACGCCGGCGCCTACGGCGGCGAGTTCTCGCAGGTGCTGGAACGAGTCCTCGTGGCGACGCCGGACGGAACGGGCTGGCTCACGCCGGCGGAGCTCGGCCTCTCGTACCGGCACTCGGAGCTGCGGCACGGACAGGTGGTGCTGCAGGCGGAGCTGCGGCTCCGGCCGCGGCCCTCGGAGGAGATCCGGAGCGAGATCCGCGAGCTGAATGCACAGCGGAAGGCCGCGCAGCCGACGAACCGGCGGACGTTCGGCAGCGTCTTCAAGAACCCCGACCACGAGCTCAGCGCGGGGCGGATGCTGGAGGCGTGCGGGCTGAAGGGGCATCGCATCGGCGGCGCCCAGATCTCGCCCAAGCACGCGAACTTCATCGAGAACGCCGACGGCGCGCGGACGGCCGACGCGATCGCGCTGATGGTCGAGGCGCGCCGCCGCGCCTTCGAGCAGTTCGGGGTCGAGCTCCGGCACGAGGTCGAGTTTCTCGGCGAGCTGGCGTTGCCGGCGCTCACAGTCTGACCCTTCGGCCGGCGCCGGCGCGAAGCCGCGAGCAAGCTGCGATCCGCCCGTCACAGGTTCCCCGATAGCGTGACTGCAGGGGGTCTCGCGACCCCCTGGGGGCATGTGGGCGCACATGGGCACTGACGCGCGGCGCGCGGGTCGGGTAGGAGCGTCTGTGCGCGCGGCGAAGCTTGTCGGGTGGCCGCCAAGCGTCGAGGTCGGCAGCCGCGCGCGCGCGCGGCTGCGGTTGCGCTTCCGCGTGCGCGGCAGGCTGCGCCGACGGCCCGGCGCGTTCGGTTCATGCCCTCGCGGCGCTCGCTCGGGATCGGCGTTGCCATCCTCGTCGCCACCTGCGGCGTCTACGCGGCCGCACGCGAGAGCTCCGTGTTCGCCGTTCGCAGCATCGCCGTGTCGGGCGCGCCGCCGCGACTGCAGGCGCAGGTGCGCACCGTGCTCGCGTCGTTCGACGGGGTGAGCCTGCTCGCACTGGACGGAGCCGCCGTCGAGCGCAGGGTGGACGCGATTCCGGGAGTGCTGTCGGCCGGATACGACAGGTCCTTCCCGCACACGCTCCACATCGTGGTGGTCCCGGAGAAGCCGGTGGCGATCGTGCGCCGCGGCACCGAGAGCTGGCTCGTGTCGGCGCGGGGGAGGGTGATCTCGCGAGTGCCGGCGGGAAGCGATCCCGGCCTGCCGCGGATCTGGGTTCCGACGGCCGCGGCCGTCCTCGCGGGCGCGTTCCTCGACGCCACGCACGGCGGGACTGCGGCGCGTTCGCTCGCGCTCGTCGCCGATCGCTTCCCGGCACGCATCGCGGCAGCGTCCTTCACGCCGGGCAATCTGACCTACCGGCTTCGGTCGGGTCTCGAACTGCAGCTCGGCGATCCGACGGACATCCGGCTCAAGCTCGCCATCGCCCGGCGGGCCTTGTTCGACCTGCCCCCGGGAGCCACGTATCTCGACGTCAGCGTCCCGCGGCGTCCGGTCGCAGGAACCAACTCTCAAGTCTCAAGTGGAGGGTGATGGTTTGAAGCATCAATCTCTGATTGACAGCGAGATTGACCGCACGTACCCTGGCGGCGAATCGGCTTCGCACCGCCCCTATTCTCAACTGAAGGTTCAGGTGTCGGCCCAATGAGCATGCGCGATCAATCGGGTAACTACCTTGCGGTGATCAAGGTCGTCGGCGTCGGCGGCGGAGGCACGAACGCGGTCAACCGAATGGTCGATGCCGGACTCTCCGGGGTCGAGTTCATCGCTGTCAACACGGACGCACAGGCGCTGATGATGTGCGACGCGGACGTGAAGATCCACATCGGCTCGAAGGCCACGCGCGGCCTCGGCGCCGGGGCGGATCCCGCGGTCGGCCAGGCCGCCGCGCAGGAGAGCCGGGACGAGCTGAAGGAGGCCCTGAAGGGGGCCGACATGATCTTCGTCACCGCCGGCGAGGGCGGGGGCACCGGGACCGGGGGCGCGCCGATCGTGGCCGAGCTCGGTCGCGAGCTCTCGGCGCTCACCGTCGGCGTGGTCACGCGGCCGTTCGCGTTCGAGGGGAGGAAGCGCTCGCAGCAGGCCGAGCTCGGGATCGAGAACCTGCGCGACCGTGTCGACACCCTGATCGTGATCGAGAACGACCGCCTGCTGCAGGTGGTCGAGAAGCGCACGACGATCGTCGAGGCGTTCCAGATGGCGGACGACATTCTCCGTCAGGGCGTGCAGGGCATCACCGATCTGATCACCGTGCCCGGGCTCGTCAATCTCGACTTCGCCGACGTGCGCACGATCATGCGCGACGCCGGCTCGGCGCTGATGGGCATCGGGATCGCGACCGGCGAGGGACGCGCGGCCGAGGCCGCCCGCTCCGCCGTCTCGTCTCCGCTGCTCGAGGCGTCGATCGAGGGCGCCACCGGGATCCTGCTCAACATCACGGGCGGCCCCGAGATCGGGCTGTTCGAGGTGAACGAAGCAGCCGAGGTGGTCACGAGCGCGGCCGACCAGAACGCCAACGTCATCTTCGGCGCGGTCATCGACGACGCGCTCGGCGACGAGGTCAGGGTCACGGTGATCGCCACCGGCTTCGGCGGCCAGCGCCGCCGCCGCCGCCGCGAGCCCGGTACGGAGGCTCCGGTGCCCGCGTCGCCCACGCCCAGCCCGGGCTTCGAGATGTCGGACGAGGCGCTCGACGTGCCCTCGTTCCTCCGCGACACGTAGCCGCCCGCCGACCGGCAAGACACTAGGATCGGGCATGCATGGCGCAGACGCTCCAGCGCACGCCCCTGTACGACCGACACGTCGCCCTCGGCGCGAGGATGGTGCCGTTCGCCGGCTGGGAGATGCCGGTGCAGTACGAAGGCGTGATCCAGGAGCACCGCGCGGTGCGGACCGACGCCGGCGTGTTCGACGTCTCGCACATGGGCGAGCTCGAGGTCGAGGGACCGCGCGCACAGGAGTTGCTGCAGGGGCTCCTGTCCAACGACCTCGACCGGATCGAGCCGGGACAGGCGCAGTACACGCTCCTGACGAACGACCAGGGCGGCATCATCGACGACCTGATCGCGTACCGGCTCGGCGAGTTTCGCTACGTGCTCGTCGTCAATGCGTCGAATCGCGAGGCCGACTATCGCTGGATCAAGGAGCGCGAGATCTCGGGCTCCGACGTACGCGATCTCTCGGGCGAGTGCGGGTTGCTCGCCGTACAGGGGCCGAAGGCGATCGAGAAGCTCGGCCTGCCGCCGGCGCCGGCGTTCACGTTTGCCGACGCGGAGATCGACGGCGTGGAGGTGATGGTGAACCGGACGGGCTATACGGGCGAGGACGGGTGCGAGGTCATGTGCGACGCCGAGGACGTCGGCGCGTTGTGGGACGCAGTGCTCGCGCGCGGGATCGTTCCCTGTGGCCTCGGCGCACGCGACACGCTTCGGCTCGAGGTGAGCTACCCGCTGCACGGCAACGACATCTCCCCCGACACGGACCCGATCTCGGCTGGGCTCGGCTGGGCGTGCGCGCTCGGCAAGGAGTTCACCGGTGTCGACGAGATTCGCCGCGTCAAGGAGCGGGGGCCGGAGCGGAAGCTCGTCTCGTTCGTGATGGAGGAGCGGGCGATCCCGCGTCAGGGCATGGCGATCGAGGGCGGCGGCGAGGTCACGTCCGGATCGCACTCGCCCATGCTCGACATCGGCATCGGCATGGGTTACGTGCCTTCCACGATGACGCAGGCCGGAACCGGCTTGACCATCGACGTGCGCGGGAATCCCCGCGCGGCGCGGGTCGTGCCCAAGCCGATCTACCACAGGGAGGGTTGAGTGGCCGCAGCTGAGACCTATCCGGAAGACCTGAAGTACCACCCGGAACACGACTGGGCCCGCATCGAGGGCGACGAGGCGGTACTGGGTGTGACGTGGTTCGCCGTCGACGCGCTCGGGGAGCTGGTCCACTACGAGCCGCCGAAGCCGGGCGCCGCCGTCGCGAAGGACGCGTCCTACGGCGAGGTGGAGTCGGTCAAGGCCGTCTCCGAGCTGATCTCGCCGCTCTCCGGCGAGGTGGTCGACGTGAACCAGCAGGTCGTCGACGCGCCCGAGACCGTGAACGAGGACCCGTACGGCGCGGGCTGGCTGATCCGCATCCGGCTCTCGGATCCGTCCGAGGTCGACGCCCTGCTCGACGTCGCGGCATACAAGCAGGTGCTGGCCGAGCAGTGACCCACCCGTACCTCGCGCTCACCGACGCCGACAAGGCGGAGATGCTCCGCACGATCGGCGTTTCGTCCGTCGAGGAGCTGTTCCGCGACATTCCCGCCGGAATGCGGCTCGGGCGTGAGCTCGAGCTCGAGCCGGCGTTGTCCGAGCAGGAGCTGTCCGCTCACCTGGGCGAGCTGGCGGCGCGGAACGCCGACACGACGCACGAGCTGTCGTTCCTCGGCGCAGGCATCTACGACCACTACGTGCCGGCGGTGGTCGACGCGGTCCTGCAGCGCGGCGAGTTCCTCACGGCGTACACGCCGTATCAGCCGGAGATGAGCCAGGGCGTGCTCCAGTCCATCTTCGAGTACCAGACCGCGATCTGCGAGCTGACCGGGATGGACGTCTCGAACGCGTCCGGCTACGACGGCGAGACCGTGACCGCGGACGCGTGCTACATCGCCAAGCACGCGACCGGCCGCACCACCGTCGTCGTCACCGAGGCGACGAACCCGCAGGTCCGCCAGGTGGTGAAGACCTATGCGCCCGGCTTCGGTCTCGAGATCGTCGAGGTCCCGCACCGCGGCGGCACGACCGATCCGGACGAGCTGCGGCAGGCAGCCGACGGAGCCGCGGCCGTGATCTTCCAGCAGCCGAACTTCTTCGGCTGCCTGGAGCCGGCTCCGGACCTCGCCGCCGCGGCGAACGACGAGGAGGCGCTGGCGATCGCGCACGTCGATCCGCTGTCGCTCGGCGTGCTCGAGGCTCCGGGCCGCTACGGCTGCGCCATCGCGCTCGGCGAGGGGCAGGGGGCGGGGAACTTCCCCTCGTACGGCGGTCCGCACTACGGCTTCCTCGCGGCGCGCCAGGAATTCATCCGCCGCATGCCGGGACGCATCGTCGGCGAGACGCTAGACACCGCGGGTGAACGCGGCTATGTCCTCACCCTGCAGACGCGCGAGCAGCACATCCGCCGCGAGAAGGCCACCTCCAACATCACGACGAATCAGACGCTGCTTGCGCTCGCCGGCCTCGTGTACCTCACGTGGCTGGGTCCGCAGGGACTGCGCGACGTGGGGGAGACCTGCCTCGCACTCGGCGCGTATGCGAAGCAGCGGCTGCAGGAGCGCGCCGGCGTCGAGCTGGTGTTTCCAGAGCGGGCAACGTTCAAGGAGTTTGCGGTACGCGTCGGACGGAACGCACGAGACGTCATCCACGACGCACGCGCGCTCGGCGTGCATCCCGGGTACGCACTCGGGCGCGACTACGCCGACATGGACGACGTCCTGCTCGTGGCCGTCACGGAGAAGCGCACACCCGCGGAGATCGACCGCCTCGCCGACGTGCTCGCGGAGGTCGCCCAATGAGGGGTGCAGAGTGAAGCTGATCTACGAGAAGTCGCAGAGCGGCCGCCGCGCGTCGTCGATCCCGCGCCCGGACGGGCTGCCCGCCCCGGAGGTGCCCGAGTCGCTTCGGCGCGCCGAGCCGCCGCGGCTCCCGGAGGTACCGGAGTTCGAGCTGATCCGGCACTTCACCGAGCTGTCGACGCGCAACTTCGGCGTCGACACGGGCTTCTACCCGCTCGGCTCCTGCACGATGAAGTACAACCCGCGCATCAACGAGCGGCTCGTCACGCTCCCGGGCTTCGCCAACCTCCATCCGCATCAGGAGGAGGACGGCATCCAGGGGGCGCTCGAGCTCGAGTGGCGGCTGCAGCAGATCCTCACGGAGGTGACCGGGCTCGACGCGGTCTCGCTCCAGCCGGCCGCCGGCTCGCAGGGCGAGCTGACCGGGCTGATGCTCGTGCGCGCGTACTTCGCCGACCGCGGCGAGTCGGAGCAGCGCCGCAAGGTCGTCATCCCGGACACCGCGCACGGGACGAACCCGGCGTCGGTGACCATGGCCGGCTACGAGTTGACGCACGTGCAGACGGACGCGCGCGGGAACATCGACGTCGACGACCTGCGCGGCAAAGTCGACGGGAACACGGCCGCGCTGATGCTGACGAACCCGTCCACGCTCGGCCTCTTCGACGAGAACATCGAGGAGATCGAGCGGATCTTCCACGGGGCCGGCGCGCTCATGTACTACGACGGCGCGAACCTCAACGCCGTCTGCGGCATCTCGCGACCGGGCGACATGGGCTTCGACATCGTCCACATCAACCTGCACAAGACGTTCTCGCAGCCGCACGGCGGCGGCGGGCCGGGCGGCGGGCCGATCGCGGTGCGCGACATGCTCGAGCCGTTCCTGCCGGTGCCCGCCGTGATCCGCCGCGACGACGGGAGCTTCGGGCTCGACTTCGACCGCCCGAAGACGATCGGCAAGGTGCGCGGCTTCACCGGTCCGTTCGGCGTCTTCGTCCGCTCGTACGCATACATGCGGATGTACGGCCCGCAGCTGCGCGAGATGTCGGAGGCGGCGGTGCTGAACGCGAACTACGTGCTGGCGCGACTGAAGGGTGCGTACGACCTCTCCTTCGACCGGCTGTGCATGCACGAATTCGTCCTCTCGGCCCGTTCGCTGAAGCGCGACCACGGCTCGACGGCGCTCGACGTGGCGAAGCGGCTGATGGACTACGGCTTCCATCCGCCGACGATCTACTTCCCGCTGATCGTTCCCGAGGCGCTGATGATCGAGCCGACCGAGACGGAGACGAAGGAGACGCTGGACGCGTTCTGCGACGCGATGCTCGCGATCGCGCGCGAGGCGGCCGAGAGTCCGGAGCTGCTCAAGGAGGCGCCGCACAGTCGACCCGTGCGCAGGCTCGACGAGGTACGCGCGGCGAAGAATCCCGTCGTCAAGTACGGCTTCGCCGAGCACCCGCAACCCGATGCCGCAGGGATCGTGACGTGAGCACGACGCGGTCGCGCCGGATCGTGGCCGCCGCGGTCGCCGGCGTCGTGCTCGCGATCGTCGTCGTACAGGAGGCGCTGACGCCGACGCCGTACCATCACGCGCGCTCGTCGGGCGCGCTTGCGCTCATGGCCGTGCTTGCCGCGCTCGTGCTCGTGTTCGTGCCGCGCGTTCGCTCGGTGAGCGTCGCGGTCGGCGGCGGCATCGCCGCGGGCGGCGCGCTGGCGATGTTCGTCTCCGGGCTCGTGTGGCATGGGGGAGTCCCGGATCCGCTCGTCGGCGGCGACTACGCGTTCAATCTCGCCGACGTTGCTCTCGTCGTCGGCGACGTGACGCTGCTCGTGGCGGCCGTCGCTCACGCGTGGGACAACCGGCACGGCCTGCACCAGCCGGTCTAGCCCGCCGCGCGGATGAGACTCGCCGGAGCGATCGACGTCGTCATCCGTCCGCATCGCGGCCTCGATCTCGGCGCGGCGTCGTTCGGGGGACAACCGCTCGCCTGGCTCACCACGCTCGGCGAGGACGCGCCGACGGTCGCGGGCGACTGGTGGGCGTCGTGGGGCGGCGGGCTGATGACGACCGCAGGTCTGGACAACGTCGGTGTTCCGACCGACGGGCTGCCGCTGCACGGGACGTACACCTATCTGCAGGCGGGGTCGGTCGAGACCGACGGCGATCGCGTGTCCGGAACCGTCGCCGACCCGCGCGGCGTCGTCGTGCACAGGCGGATCGTCAACGACCGCGATCGTGGCCGTGACCGTGGCCGCATCCGCATCGACGACAGCACGTCCAACACGAGCGCCGAGCCGCAACCCGCGCCGTTGCTCTACCACTGCAACCTGCTCTGGGGCGAGGTCGACATCGATTCCGAGTCGGTCGAGCCGCGCGACGCCGCGTCCGCGGCCGGCGACTGGCGTGTCCAGGGAACCGGCGAGGAACGGGTCTACGAGCACCTCGGCGCGACACGGTCGCGGGTTCGCATCGGCGAGGTGATCGTCGAGATCCGGTCGAGCCTGCCGCGGCTCTGGCAGTGGGTCAGCCCGGAGCGCGGCGTCCTCGGCATCGAGCCGGCGAACTGCTCGGTCATGGGCCGCGCCTTCGACGCGTCCGTGGGAAGGCTGCCCGTCCTGCAGCCGGGCGAGCTGCGTGAGACGTGGCTGGAGATCACCGCAGCGGCTACCGTCCCGGAGTGAGGGTGCTGCGCTGGGCTCTTGGGATCGTCGGCGTCCTGGCCGTCTTCGTCGGGGTGGTGTTCATCGGGCAGGGCACGAACGCGATCCACGGATCGTCGATGAGCGGCCACGGCGGCTACGCCGGGCTTGGCGTCGTGCTCGTGGTGATCGGTCTCGGCCTCCTGCTCTGGGTCTGGCGCTCCGGTCGTCGCAGGGCCTAGGGCGTCAGCCGGTCTCGCAGCAGCCGTGCGATCGGCCACGCTCCCGTCGACGTGTTCGAGATCACCGTGTGGGTGAGTTGTCGCGCCGGATCGTGCGCGCTGCGGAACGAGACTCCGGCGTCGGATCCTTCGAGCATCACGATGTCGCTCGACGCGTGCAGCCAGAAGCCGAGGCCGTAGCGCATCGAGTGCTCCGGCGCGTCGCTGCGCGGTTGCACCAGCTGCATCACCCAGGCCGGCGGCACGATCCGGCCGGCGAAGAACGCGGTCCAGAAGGAGCTGACGTCCGCGGCCGTCGAGTAGATCCCGCCGTCTCCGCTGCCGCGCACGGGGAGATGGAAGACGTTCGTCCGCGAGTGGTCGTCGGCGAGATAGCCGAGCGCGGCCCGTCCGGGAAGCTCGTCCGAGCGCAGGAACTCCGTGTCGGCCATCCCGGCCGGCTCGCACACGCGCGTGCGCACCAGCGCGTGGAACGGGATGCCGCTCGTCCGCTCGGCGATCAGCGCGAGCACGACGTAGCCGCCGTTGCAGTACGCGAACCGCTCGTCCGGCCGGAACTTCGCGGGATGCCCGTCCAGCACGGCGAGGTAGTCCTCGGTGGTCGCGAGCTCCTGTACGGGTACGGGCATCACGTAGTCGTCGACCCCGCCGCCTGCGTCCTCGTCCAGGTAGTCGCCGATCCCGGATCGGTGCGCGAGCAGGTGCCCGACGGTCACGTCGTCGCCGATCAGCTGGAGATCGTGGCCGAGCACCGACCGCGCCGTCGTCGAGAGGTCGAGTACGCCGTCCTCGATCAGGGACGCGACCGTGACGGCGGTCAGGCTCTTTCCACCGCTGGCGACGCCGAACTGCGTGTCGAGCGTGTTCGCGATCTCGCGGCCGCGATCTGCGAGGCCGTACGCTGCCGCCACTTCGACCTCACCGTCGAGATCGACGCGGACGACGCCGGAGAAGTCCGTTGCGACGGCGATCTCGTCGATCGCCTGCTGCAGCTCGTGCACTACGCCGGAGTGTGGGCGGCGCGGCTCTTCGGGGACGCGGCCAGCTGGCCGCACGCGGCCTCGATGTCGCGTCCGCGCGTGAGGCGCACAGTTGCCGGCACGCGTGCGCGGTCGAGCTCCAGCTTGAACGCGGCGATCCGCTCGCGGGTCGCGCCGTCGAACATGCCGGTCGGGTTGTACGGGATCAGGTTCACCTTGAACTCGTCCCGGCCGAGCAGCTCCGCAAGCGCGCGCGCCTGCTTCGGCGAGTCGTTCACGCCGGCGAGCATGACGTACTCGATGTAGACGCGGCGACGGCGCAGCTCGACGTAGCGGCGGCACTCCGCCAGCACCTTGTCCAGCGGATAGCGGTTGTTCACCGGCATCAGCTTCGAGCGCTGCTCGCCGTCCGCGGCGTGCAGCGAGAGCGCGAGCCGGATCGGCTCGTCCACCTCGTCGACGAAGCGTCGCAATCCCGGCAGCCAGCCGACCGTCGACACGGTCGTTCGCCGCGGCGTGATGCCGAGGTCGGGGAGCCGCCGGGCCGCCTCGATCACGGAGTCGAAGTTCAGCATCGGTTCGCCCATGCCCATGAACACCGCGTGGTCGACCGCCTCGATGCGGCGGAAGTGCAGCGCCTGGTCGAGGATCTCCGACGCGGTGAGGTTGCGGCCGAACGCCATCTGGCCGGTGGCGCAGAACGTGCACGTGAGCGGGCAGCCGGACTGCGACGAGAGGCACAGCGAACGGCGGCCGTCGCGGTAGCGCATCAGCACCGCCTCGATCGGATGGCCGTCCACAGTTCGGAACAGCGTCTTGACCGTTCCGTCGCGTGACTCGCGCTCGGTCTCGACGGTGAGTGTCGAGAACGGCACCGTGGCGGCGAGCTGGTCGCGGAGCGCGCGCGGCAGATTCGTCATCGTGTCGTAGCCGGCGGCGCCGCGCGCCGTCCACTCCCACACCTGGCCGGCGCGGTAGGCAGGCCCGCCGCCGTCGGCGAGGGTCGTCTCCAGGAGCTTCAGATCCACGACGCCAGGGTAACCGCGCCCGTCCTTCGCGGACACGGCCCGGTGTCAGACACGGCAAACGAAACCGTCACGGTTTTCGCGTGCGATCTCGCTCAACCAGGCGGATGTGGCTCGGAAAGTGTCACGACTTCGTCACGGACCGCGTGGGGGAGGGACATGTCCCGGTGTCAGACACGGAGGGTGGTCACAGGAGCGTCTCGCCGGGAGGGCCGGGACGGACGCGGGCGAGGACGTCGTCGACGTCGCCGCGCAGGTTCTCGATCCACCACGTCACTCCCGCAGCTGCGTACGCGGCGAGGTCGGCTTGGCCGGAGTAGCCGATGAAGCAGACGTCGAAGCCGTCGCGGGCGCCCTCACCGCGCAGCAGCGACACGAGCTCGGCCGTCTCGTCCGGCGAATAGACGTTGCGCGCGTCGTCGGAGCCGGCGGCGAGCCAGCCGTCCCAGCGGGCCGCGCGACGGAGCGCCTGCGGCGAGCGCGCGCCGATCCAGAACGGGATCTCGCGGAGCGGCCGCGGTGCGAGCGCGACGCCGTCGACGGTGTAGTGCGCGCCGCGGTGCACGACCGTCTCTCCCGTCAGCAGGGCGGCGACGACGTCGAGCCCCTCGTCGAGCATCGCGGCGCGGCGCCGCACGTCGGCGTCCTCGCCGAACCGCTCGAACTCCGCGACCCGCCCGCCGAGCCCCGCGCCGAAGATGACCCGGCCGCCGCTCAGAAGCGACAGCGTGGCCAGCTGTTGCGCGACGTCGTGCGGCCGCCGGCGCGGCAGCGGCGTCACCGCCGTCCCGAGCTGGATCCGCGAGGTCACCGCCGCGCACGCGCCGAGCGTCACCCACGGGTCGGCGGACGCCTCGCCCGACGAGGCCCATGCCAGATGGTCCCAGACGAGCAGCGCCTCCCAGCCCGCCTCCTCGGCCGCGACGGCGACGCGCACCGCCTCCCGCGGGTCGGCGAACGCCTCGAGCGTGCGGAGCTGGAGTCCGTAGCGCATCCCCGGCATCTTCGCAGCGCGGCTCCGGTAGCGTCCGGCCCGTGATGATCGATCTCCGCTCCGACACCGTCACCCAGCCGACCGTGGCGATGCGCGCGGCGATCGCGGGCGCCGTCGTCGGCGACGAGCAGGAACGGGAGGATCCGACGGTGCTCGAGCTGGAGCAGCGCACCGCCGCGTTCCTCGGCCAGGAGGAGGCGGTCTTCGTCCCGACGGCGACGATGGCGAACCAGATCGCGCTGCGCATCCTCGGCCGGCCCGGCGACGAGCTGCTGGCCGAGGAGAACTCGCACGTCTTCCTCTACGAGCAAGGCGGGCCCGCCGTCTTCAGCGGTCTCGTCATGCGCGGCCTTCCCGGCCACCACGGCAAGATCGCGCCGGAGCAGATCCGCGCGGCGATGCGCGACTCGTCGAGCGGCCACATGCCGATCACGCGGCTCGTCTCGATCGAGAACACGCACAACTCCTCGGGCGGGCGCGTGTGGACGCTCGCGGAGATCGACGCGATCGCCGCGACCGCAAGCGAGCTCGATCTGCGGCTGCACCTCGACGGCGCGCGCATCGTCAACGCGGCGACGGCGCTCGGCGTTCCCGCGTCCGAGATCGGCCGCCGCGCCGAGACGGTGACGCTCTGCCTGTCGAAGGGTCTCGGCTGCCCGCTCGGCGCGCTCGTCGCCGGCTCGGAGGAACTGATGCGGGCGGCGCGCCGCGCGAAGCAGCTGTTCGGCGGCGCCATGCGTCAGGCAGGGATCGTCGCGGCGGCAGGCGTCTACGCGCTCGAGCATCACGTCGAGCGCATCGCCGACGATCACGCGCGCGCGCGGCGGCTCGGCGAGGCGTGGGCTGCCGCGGGTCTCCCCGTCGATCTGGAGCAGGTCGAGACGAACTTCGTGCAGCTCGACGTCGGCCCGCTCGACATCACCGCGCAGGACGCGGCGCTGCGGCTCACCGACGCGGGGGTTCGGCTGTCCGACACGGTGCATCCGACGATCCTCCGCGCGGTCACGCATCTCGACATCACGGACGAGGACATCGACCGCGCCGCGGAGCTCGTGCCGCAGGCGCTCGGAGTCGCGCATGTCCACGCCTGAGCCGCTCGCCGCCGAGCTGGAGCGGCTCGTCCGTCGCGAGCAGCGCGAGAAGCGGCTGCCCAGCGTCGCTGCGGCGGTCGTCCGCGACGGCGAGATCGTCTGGGAGACCGCCGTCGGTTTCGCCGACACCGCGTCCGGCACCGAGGCGACGCCGGACACGCAGTACCGCATCGGCTCGATCACGAAGACGTTCACCGCCGCGGCGATCATGCAGCTCCGCGACGCGGGTGCGCTCGACCTGGAGGACACGCTCGACCGCCACATCGACGGCGCGGCGCACCGGCCGACGCTGCGGCGGCTGCTCTCGCACACGTCGGGGATCCAGCGGGAGACGCAGGACGACGCGTGGCTGTCGCTGCGCTTCGCGTCGGCGCAGGAGCTGGTCGAGACGCTCGGTGACGCGGAGCAAGTCCTGCCGCCCGGCGCGCGCTTCCACTACTCCAACCTGGCGTTCGCGCTGCTCGGAGTGGTGGTCGAGCGTGCGTCCGGGATGCCGTACGCCGACTACGTGCGCACGCGGCTGCTCGAGCCCCTCGGGCTCGGCCGGATCGGCTTCGAGCCGGAGCACCCCGCGGCCACCGGCTACCTCGTGCAGGAGTACGTCGAGGGCGCCGTGGTCGAGGTGGACGTCGACACCGGCGGCTGGATCTCGGCCGGCCAGATGTGGGGGACGGTGCGCGACCTCTGCCGCTGGGCCGCATTCCTCGCCCAGCCGGACGACTCGGTGCTGGCGCGATCCTCTGTCGAGGAGATGCGGACGGTCCAGACGATCGACGACCACATTCGCTGGACCGCCGGCTACGGGCTCGGCCTCGCCCTTCGTCGCGACGGCGAGCGGATCCTCGCCGGGCACGGCGGCGCGATGCCCGGCTTCATCACCGGCGTGCTCATCTCGCCGGAGGACAAGGTCGGCTCGGCCGTCCTGACCAACTCGAGCGAGGCCGCGGTCGAGAGCCTCGTACTCGCCCTCGTCGCGCACACCGTCGATGCGTGGCCGGTTTCGCCGGAGCCGTGGCGCGTCGAGGCGCCGCCGCCGGCTGACGTCGAGCCGCTGCTCGGCATCTGGTGGGTCGAGGCCAGCCAGATCGTCTTCCGCTGGCGCGACGGGAAGCTCGAGGGCCGCTTCACCGGCATTCCGGACTGGAAGCAGTCGTCCGTGTTCACACGCGAGACCGACGACCGGTGGCGCACCGTCTCCGGGCCGGAGCACGGCGAGGCGCTGCGCATCGAGCGCGACGACGCCGGCGCCGTCGTCCGGCTCGTCTGGGCCGGCTACCCGGTCCGGCGCGTACCGCGCGGCTTCGCCTGACGGGCGCAGCTACTCGTACTGGAGCGCTTCGAGCACGTTCAGGCGGCCTGCGCGCCGCGCCGGGAAGATCGCCGCGAGCAGGCCGACGATGATCGCCGCGATCACGAACACCACGATCGTCCCCCACGGGATGGTGAACGCCGGGTACTTGATCGCCTCGCCGACCATCAGCGCGAGCACGATCCCGACCGGGATGCCGAGCGCGGCCCCGAGCAGCGCGGTGACGATCGCCTCGTGGCGGATCATGCTGCGCACCTGCCGCCGCGTCATGCCGATGGCGCGCAGCATTCCCAGCTCGCGCGTCCGCTCGAACACGGTGAGGATGAGCGTGTTCACGATCCCGAGCAGGCTGATCACGATCGCGAGCGAGAGCAGCACGTAGAGCAGGTTCAGCAGCAGCGTGATCCCGCGCTCCTGGTTCTTCTTGAACTCGCTCTCGGTCTGGATCTTCGCGTCGGGGAACTTCGCCAGCGCCGCCGTCAGCAACGCCGTGTTCGCCGGCGTGACGCCGCCCTGCATGTTCACGAACGTGAAGACGTTCGTCGGGTTGGGGAAGAGCTTGTCGAAGCTGGTCGACGAGATGGTCACGTCGCCGTACGGCGAGCCGCCCTTCGGCGGCGCGAAGATGCCCTTCACGGAGAGACGGAGCTTCTGGCCGGTCGGGATCTCGACGACGACGGTCGAGCCCTTCGTCAGGTGGTGGCTCTTGGCGAAGTCCTTCGAGACGAACGCGCCGTCGCTGCCCAGCTCTCCCGGCGTCTCCGGGCTGCCGGCCTGCCATTTGACGTCGATCACCTTGGAGATGTCGGGCGCGACGGCGGTGACGCTGATCCGCTTGCCGAACGCGCGTCCTTCGCCTGCGCGCACGCCGGACACGACGAGCACGCCGGGTACGTCCTTCAATGCGTTCGCGGACGCGATCGAGATCGGCGAGAAGTTGTCCTGCGACGTCAGGGCGTAGTCGGCGCGGAAGAGAGCGTTGACGGAGCCTTCGAACGTCGACTTGAGACCCGCGGCGAGCACGGCGACGAGCGTGACGAGCGCGAGCCCGATCATCAGCGCGGACGCGGTCGACGCCGTCCGGCCCGGGTTGCGGATGGCGTTGCCGCGCGCAAGCGTCCCGGCTGCGCCGCCGAGGCGCGCGGCGGGCCAGCCGAGCACACGGGCGAGCGGCGGCACGAGCGTCGGCGCGAGCATCGCCACGCCGATGAAGAGCGCCGCGGCGCCGATGCCGATCGAGAGCAGCCGCTCCTTCGTCGACAGGCCGCCGACGAACAGTCCGACGAGCATCAGCCCGACCGAGCCGACGATGGTCAGCAGCGCCACGTAGGGGCCGAAGCGGGCGAAGCGCGACACCGGCAGGACGGCGCCCTCGCGCACGGCTGCGATCGGCGGAACTCTCGTCGCGCGCATGGCCGGCCGGAGCGCCGCGATCAGCGTGATCCCGATCCCGATGGCCAGCGAGACGACGATCGTTCGCGTCGCGAAGACCGTGCCGGTCTGCGGCAGGTCGATGCCGACGCTGACGAAGAGCGCGTTCAGGCCCTTGGCGAGGAGGAGGCCGAGGAAGAGCCCCGTGACCGAGGCGACGACCCCGATCACGAACGCCTCGAGCATCACCGACCAGCGCACCTGCCGCCGGGTCGCGCCGAGTGTCCGCAGCGTCGCCAGCTCGCGCGTCCGTTGCGCGATCGTGATCGACAGCGTGTTCGCGATCACGAAGGCGCCGACGAACAGCGCGACGCCGCCGAACGCGAGCAGGAAGTCCTGGAGGATGTTCAGGAAGCCGCTCGTGTCCTTCGACGCCTGCTTGGCCTGCGCCTGGCCGGTGCGGACCTGGGCCGTCGGCGGCAGGATCGGTCGGATCTCCCGGACGAGCTGCTGCGGCGTCACGTTCGGCTTCCCGGCGACGCCGATCGAGTCGAGCCGGCCGATCTTGTCGAACAGGCGCTGCGCCGTGGGCAGGTCGAAGATCGAGAGCGTCCCCCCGCCGAGCGAGCTGAGGCCGCCGAACTTGACCAGGCCGACGATGCGGAAGGTCTGCACCGGGCCGCGCGCGATCACGCCGATCGAGTCGCCGACCGAGTAGTGGCTCTTGTCCGCGGTCGCCTTGTCGATCGCAATCTCGTCCGGCGCGCTCGGCCACCGGCCCTGCGTCAGCTCGAGCGGGTTGAAGCGCTGGTTGCCGGCGGGATTGACGCTGAACGCGAGGCCGGGCCCGCCGTTCGCGATCACCTTGCCGTTGCGTCCGACGAGCCGTGACTGGTCGTCGATGCCACCCTCTGCCTCGAGCACGCCGGGCAATTGCTGCACGTGCGCGAGCAGCGACTCCGGGAAGGACGGGATCACCGCGTTGCCGTTGGCGTTCCCGTTCCCGATCGCGCTCTTGCCGCTGATCACCGCGTCGGTGTTCTGGTAGACCTGGGTGAAGACGGTGTTGAACGCCGCCTCGATCGTGTCCGTCAGCACGTAGGTTCCGCTGACCATGGCCACGCCGAGCACGATCGCGATCGCGGTGAGGAACGCCCGCAGCTTGCGGCCGAACAGCCCTTTCAGCGCGACGGTGATCACGAGTGAAGCGTGCTCATGACCTCGAGCACCTGTGCAGCGTTCGTGTCGGTGAGCTCCTGGACGATGAGTCCGTCGGCGATGAACAGGATCCGGTCGGCGATCGACGCGGCCCGCGGCTCGTGCGTGACCATCACGATCGTCTGCCCGTAGGAGTCGGCGGAGTCGCGCAGCAGATTGAGGATCTCGCCGCCCGTCTTCGAGTCGAGATTGCCGGTCGGCTCGTCCGCGAACAGGATCGTCGGCTTCGTCACGAGCGCGCGCGCGATCGCCACGCGCTGCTGCTGGCCCCCGGAGAGCTCCGACGGGCGGTGCGAGCCGCGCTCCGTCAGCCCGGTCTTGGTCATCAGCTCCGCGAGCCACTCCTTGTCGGGCTTCTCGCCGGCGATGGACAGCGGCAGCACGACGTTCTCCTCGGCGCTGAGCATGGGGAGGAGATTGAAGAACTGGAAGACGAAGCCGATGTGCTTGCGGCGCAGCCGCGTCAGCTTCGCGTCCACGAGCGTCGTGATCTCCGTGCCCGCGATCTCGACGGTGCCGCTCGTCGGCTTGTCCAGTCCGGCCAGGAGGTGCATCAGCGTCGACTTGCCCGACCCGGACGGACCCATCACGGCCACGAGCTGGCCCTTGGCCACCTCGAGCGAGACGCCGCGCAGCGCGTCGACCGCGGTTGCGCCCTCGCCGTAGCGGCGCGTCAGGTCCTTCGCCTCGACGACGGCTCCGTTCCCGGCGGCGGGCGCCGGGGTGCCCTGTTCCTCGACGGTGGTCATAGCGGCAACCTAGCCGAGGCCCCGGACCCCGGGCCATCCGGTATCGCCCGGAGCCGTCCCGGACCGCGTGCCTCAGCGGTTCCCGGCGAAGAAGAACCCGGCCACCACCACGACGTAGCCGAGCAGGAGCATCACGCCCTCGCGCTTCGTCGTCCGTCCGTCCCGGATCGTCTGCCCGGCGAGGAGAACGGCACCGGCGAGCGCGAGGATCTCCTCCCAGCGGAACGAGAGCGGCAGCGGATTGTCGAAGAAGAGCGAGACGAGCATCACCACCGGCGCGACGAGCAGCGCCACCTGCGCGCTGGACGAGATCGCGATCTCGCTGGCCAGCCGCATGTCTCCCGCGTGGGCGATCACGAGTGCGCCGCCGTGCTCGGCCGCGTTGCCGACGATGGCGAGGATCACCGCCGCGACGAAGAACTCGCTCAGCCCTGCGGCGCTCGAGAACGCGGCGAGCGAGTGCACGAGGATCTCGCTGACGAACGCGGTGAACACGGTCGCGATCCCCAGCACGACGAGCGCCGTCGGCAACGACCACGCCGCCTTGTGTGGATGGTCGCGCAGCGCCTTCTCCTGCAGGCGGTGGTGGCGGCGGAGGTTCCGGCCGGTCACGGCGAGGTAGAGGACGAGCAGCGCGACGGCGATCGGGATCGAGACGACGACGACCGTGTGGCGCTCGGGGCCGGCGCCGGTGTAGCCGAGCACGACCACCGGGATGAGCGCGACCACCGCCACCGCGACGAGCCCGAGCTGGGTGGACAGCGAGCGGAGGTCGATCGTCTTCTCCGGCCCGACCACGAGGGTGAGGCCGAAGACGAGCAGGAGATTCGAGATCACGGAGCCGGCGAGGGAGCCGCGGACGACCTGCGGCAGGCCGTCGGCGACGGCGAACAGCGCGATGATCAGCTCCGGTGCGTTGCCGAAGCTCGCGTTGAGGAAGCCGCCGATCCCCGCGCCCGTGTGCTCGGCCGCGTGCTCGGTGGACTCGCCGATCAGCCACGCGAGCGGGATCAGCGACGCGGCCGAGAGGACGAACAGCGTCGTCATCCCCGGATTGGCGAGCCGGTCCACCGCGATCGTGACGGGCGCGAGGGCCAGCGACGCCCAGAGAATCCTGCGAGCCACGACGCGTCTACCCTACCCGCCGTGCTCGAAGCGGTGATCTTCGACTGGGGCGACACGCTGATGCGCTGGGCGTGGGACCCGGAGCTGCTCGTGGCGGGACACGCGGCGGGCCTGCGCGCGCTCGGGCGCGCGCCGTCGCCGGAGCTGACGGCGCGGTTCGGCGAGGCGTACCTGCCGCGGCTGCTGCGGCCGGAGACGCTCGAGGAGGTCGACTATCCGGCCACCGTCCGCTGGGCACTCGCCGAGGCGGGGATCGACGTCGGCGACGAGGAGCTCGCCCGGTTCCTGGATGCGGAACACGACGCGTGGGGGCCGGCGCGGATGCTCGCGACGACGACGCACGCGCTGCTGGACGCGCTGCGGGAGCGCGGTCTCCTCGTCGGGCTCGTCTCCAATGCGATCGACCCTCCGTCGCTCCTGCACCGCGACCTGGAGAGGTTCGGCGTCGCCGAGCGGCTCGACGTAGCGCTCTTCTCCTCCGAGGTGGGCTGGCGGAAGCCGCACCCGGCGATGTTCGAGCAGGCGCTCGCGGAGCTCGGCGTCGAGGCGGATCACGCGCTGTTCGTCGGCGACAGCCTCGTCAACGACGTCGGCGGCGCGGCGGCGGTCGGCCTGCACACCTGCCAGGCGCTCTGGTTCACCGCCGACGACGCGACCGCTGCGCCGGAGCCGGACTTCCAGGCGTTCACGCAGATGGACGTCCTGACCGTCGTCCGGCGCCTCGGCTAGTCGCGACTCCGCCCGCACAACCTGAAAACACCCGGTTTGTCAAGACTTGCGGGGGCCTGAATCCCGCACACACAATGAGTGTCGATGAACAACGCGCCCCAGCGGTCCCAGCCGGCCACGCTCCCGCTGCACCCGCAGGACGAGCTCGAGTGCCGCCGCTGCGAGGTGCACTGCGACAAGGTCGTCTACCCGTCCGCGTGCCTGACCCGCTCGTGTCCGTTCGTCTACGCGTACGAGGAGCACGGGCACACGTTCATCGGCTGCATGCAGAAGGTGTACGGCGTCGAGATCGACCTGGGGATGCTCCGGGCGGCCGAGGCGCGCCGTGACGGCTTCGGCGCCGTCCGCGCGGTGAAGCAGCCGCTGCCGATGTGCCGGTCGGAGGTCGAGCCGTGCTACGCGCACCGCTCGGGCGAGCTCGGCTGCGTCAATCCGGAGTTCAACGAGCTGCCGGCGGGATCGCCGACATTTCGCGTGTTCGCCCGGCTCCGCGGCGCGTAATTTCCGGAACCCGCCGCAGCAGGATCACGCCGGCGACCGGCCCGACGGCGGCAGCCGCGAACGCGACACGCCACGACGTCGCCGTCACGAGCGCGGCGAACGCCGGCGGGACGATCGCGCCGACGACTGCGAGCGTCGTCTGCTGGAAGCCGAGCGCCGCGCCGCTCCGGGCCGCGCCCGCGCGTTCCGCCGCGGCCGTGAACGAGAGCCCGTTCCAGCTGAAGCCGAGGACGCCGTCGACGATCAGCGCCGGGATGAGCACCGCGAGCGGCGCATCGACGAGCGCCGCGGCGACGACCGTGGCCGTGGCGAGCGCGAGCCCGACCGTGCGGAGCGGCCCGATGCGCCTGCGGGTGCGGTCCGACCAGCGGCCGGCGCCGATGCGCGTGCCGATCGCGAGGATGTTGATCACCGCGAGCACGCCTGCCGCGGCGTGAGCCGACATCCCGCGGTGGCCGTGGAGGAACAACACCACAAAGCTCGCGATTGCGATCTGCGCGGTGAGATAGAGCGACGAGCCGCCGGCGAGCATCCATAGCACGCCGTCCCGGAGGACCGAGCGCGAGCCGCTCGTGGCCGACTGTGGCCGGTGCGGGGCCTCGCGCAGCAGCACGCCTGCGACTGCGCCCCCGGCGACGACGCCGCCGCCGAGCGCCGCGAATGCGAGCTTCGTCCCTCCCACGGAGGCGAGCAGCGGCAGCGTGATCGCGGCGATCGCGCCGCCGATCGGAACCGCCGCCTGCCGGATCCCGAGTGCGAGGCCGCGTTCGTCCTCCTCGAACCAGCCCATCACCGCGCGGCCGCTGGCCGAGTTGACGCTTGCGCCGAGCGCGCCCGCCAGCGCCAGCGTCGCGACGAGCGCGCCGAAGCTCGTCGTCTCGCCCGCGAACGCGAGGACGATGCCGCCGGTCGTGAGCCCGAGCACGATCACCGCGCGCTCCCCGAGCCGGTCGGCGAGCAGTCCCCACGCGTACAACGTCGGGAGCAGCCCTAGCGACATCGCGCCGAGCACGACACCGGTCTCGCCGAGCGTCAGGTCGTACTGCGTCCGCAGCGCCGGCGCGAGCGCGGGCAGTCCGATCAGCGCGGCGGAGAAGCTCGCCTGCGCCGTCGTGCCCGCGGCGAGGATCGTCCAGCGGTACCGCGACCTCACGTTGCGATCCAGCGCGCGCGCAGCTCTTTCGTCCTGCGGATGTCGTCCGCGTCCGGGCCGTGGCCGTCCGGCCCCGCCGTCTCGAGCACCGCCGGCAGCCCTTGCAGCCGAGAATTGCCGAGGAAGACGCCGAGCCGCTCGCCCATCAGCCCCTCGCCGATGTTCTCGTGGCGGTCGCTGTTGGAGCCGAGCGGCGACTTCGAGTCGTTGACGTGCAGCGCGCGCAGCCGGTCGAGCCCGATGGTCGCGTCCACCTCGTCGAGGCACGCGTCGAGCGCGGCCGGGTCGGTCACGTCGACGCCCGAGACGTACAGGTGGCACGAGTCGAGGCAGATGCCGAGCCGCGGCGGCCGTCCCAGCCCCTCGTGGATCGCAGCCAGCTCCGCGATCGAGCGGCCGATCGTCCCACCGGCGCCGGCGGAGTTCTCCATCAGCAGCCACGTCTCGTCCGTGGCCAGCTCCAGCACCTGCTCCATCGCCGGCAGCACCCGCTCCAGCCCGGCGTCGAAACCGGAGCCGAGATGGGAGCCGACGTGGAAGACGACGTGCGCGCCGATCGCGGACGCGACCTCCATCGTGTTGCGCATCGCAGCGATCGACTTCGCGTAGACCTCGTCGTCCGGCGCGGCGAGGTTGCAGAGGTACAGCGCGTGGCAGAGGACGCCGTCGATCCCGGCCTCGACCCGTCGTTCGCGGAAGCGCTCGAACGTCGCCGGGTCGTGATTCGTCGGCCGCCACGCGCGCGGGCTCTGCGTGAACACCTGCACGGATTCGGCGCCGATCGCCTCGGCGCGGTCGATCGCCTTGTCGATTCCGCCCGAGGAGGAGACGTGCGCGCCGATGTGCATCGCAATCGAACCTAACGCAGCCAGGCCTCCAGCCGCGCCGCCTCGTCCTCGACCTCGCGACGGGCGACGCGGGGGAGAGGGGCGAACGGCACGAGCGCGACCTTTCCCCGCTTGTCGGCGCTCCAGGATCCGGCCACCACGCCGTCGACGAGGAACGTCTGCGTCACGTCTCCGTTCTTGCCGATCACCGTCTTGCGCAGCTCTTCGGGCAGGACGCGGCGCCGATCCGCGTGCGCGAGCAGCGTGTTGTCCCACTTCGGCAGGAACCGCACCGGCGCGTGCGTGTCGGCGGCGGGCAGCGGCGCCCGCGGAAGGTCGAGCAGCTCGCGACCGTTCTCGTCCTGGAAGCGGCGCAGCGGCTCGAGCTCTTCCAGTGCCGGCGCGACGTCGGCCACGCGCAGGCCGGACCAGTCGGCGAGGTCGGCGCGGGTGGAGGGGCCGAAGGCGGCGAGGTAGCGGCGGACGAGCTCGGTGCGGGCGGCGAGCACGTCCATCGGCTCCGGCTCGGTGTGCGGGTGGAAGACACCGAGCGGCCGGCCCTTCCACAGCGCCGACTCCGGGATGTGCAGCAGGTGCGCGTGCCGGCGCACCGCGTGGAAGATCCGCCGCCGTGTCAGCTCGTCGTCGTGGCCGTGCTCGTGCTCCAGGTAGGCGAGTCCGTCCTTGTGCGTCAGCGGCGCCTGCTCCGCCAGCTTCCGCGCGCCCGGAGCCGCGACGAGCGCGTGCGCGAGGTGCGTCTCGTCGTACCAGGTCGGCATGTCGCTCAGCGCCGTCCAGAAGACCGGATAGTCGCGTGCGCTGATCAGATGCAGCGTCCCGCGCATCACCGTCGGCTTGATCACGTCGCCGCGGAGCACCGCCTGCTCGAGCGTCTCCCGCCTGAAGCCGGTGAGCCGCGACCAGAGCCCGATGTACGGGGAGGGCGGCCATTGCGCCTGCATCCCGGCGAGCCGCTCGATCGCAGCCACCGGATCGAGGCGCTTCCGCTCCAGCAGCAGCTGCCGCGCCAGCGTGGCGCGGTTCAGCTCCCGCAGGGTCAGGACGCGCGGCGCCATCGACGGTTCCATCTTGCCGAGCCGGGCCGTGCGATGAGAGGATCGGTACGCGATGCGATTCCTGCGGCTCGCCGTCACCACCCTCGTCGTCTGTGCCATCCTCGGCGCCGGCGCCGCTCCCGCCGCAGTCCGCGCGCCGCTGCTCACGCGCGTGTCCGTGACCCCGGCCATCTATCCCGCGTATTCGCCGTCGATCCACGACTACGTCGTCCGCTGCGATCCGGCGAATCCGGTGCAGATCACGGCCTGGCCCAGCGCGGGCGCGACGCCGCTGATCGACGGGAAGGCGCGTCGCAGCGCTTCGGTGAAGCTCGCCGAGGACGAGGCGGCCACCATCGCCGCGCGCGCCGGCAAGCAGACGGCGACGTATTACATCCGCTGCCTCCCGTCCGACTTCCCCGACTGGACCGTGACCGGAACCGGCGACCCGGACGACTGGACGATCGCCACGCCGACGCTCTCGCTCGGCACCGACACGGCGCACTACGTCGCCATCTTCGACCCGCACGGCGTTCCGGTCTGGTGGTACCAGACGAGCCGCGTCCCGATCGACGCGACGCTGCTGCCTGGGCCGACGATCGCCTTCGCGTCGTTCCCGGCGGCGTCGGCGAACTTCGAGATCCACCGGCTGGACGGGACCCTCGTCGGCACCGTCGTCTCGCCCGACGGGCACATCGACGACCACGAGCTGCAGCGCACGGCCAACGGCGACTACGTCTATCTCGTCTATGACCCGAAGCAGCACGTCGACCTGACGCCGTACGGCGGCCCGGCCGACGGGACGGTGCTCGAGGGCAAGATCGAGGAGATCTCGCCGAAGGGCAAGCTCGTCTGGTCGTGGTCGACCGACGGCCACGTCGACCTGTCCGAATCGACGCGCTGGCTCTCGACGATCCTCGGCACGCCGGTGATCCTCACCGACGGGGAGACGACGTACGACTTCTTCCACGCGAACGCCGTCTCGCTCGACAAGGGCACGGTGCTGCTGTCGCTGCGCCAGACCGACGGGATCTACGCGATCGACAAGGCCACCGGGGAGATCCTGTGGAAGCTCGGCGGCACGCCGACGCCGCAGAGCCTGACCGTCGTCGGCGACCCGTACGGCGACGTTCCGTTCGGCGGCCAGCACGACGTGCGCGTGCTGCCGGACGGGACGATCACGGTCTTCGACGACGGGACCTTCCTCGGGCGGCCGCCGCGCGCCGTGCACTACCGCATCGACGCGGTGGCGCACACGGCGACGTGGCTCGGCCAGATCACCGATCCGGCGATCGGGACGTCGCTCTGCTGCGGCTCGGCGCGGATGCTCGCCGACGGCAACTGGGAGGTGTCGTGGGGCGGTGACGACGTCGTCGGCGAGTACGAGCCGGACGGAACGCCGCTGTTCACGATGACCTTCGACGGGCTGTTCTCGTACCGTGCCGAGCCCGTCGAGGAATCGCGTCTGTCGGCGGCCGAGCTGCGCGCCGGGATGAATGCGATGGCCCGCAGTCTGCTCGCCGGCTGACGCGCGTACGATGACGCGGTGTCCGTCCGCGTCCGCATGGCTCCCAGCCCGACCGGCTTCCTCCACATCGGCGGCGTTCGCACGTTCCTCTTCAACTGGCTGTTCGCGCGGCACGCGGGCGGCGAGTTCCGGCTGCGGATCGAGAACACCGACACGACCCGCGAGGTGGCGGAGGCGGTCGACCAGATCGAGGCGTCGCTGCGCTGGCTCGGCCTCGACTGGGACGGGCCGACCACCTTCCAGCTCGATCGCCTCGACGACTGCCGCGAGGTCGCGCAGAGGCTCCTCGCCGAGGGCAAGGCGTACGAGGACGAGGGCGCGATCCGGTTCCGCATGCCCGACGACGGCGTCACCGCCTGGGACGACGCGGTCCGCGGCCGCGTCGAGGTGGCGAACGAGACGATCGAGGACGTCGTCATCGTCCGCTCGGACGGCAGGCCGACGTACAACTTCGCGTCGCCGATGGAGGACGTCTGGGACGGGATCACGCACGTGATCCGCGCCGAGGATCACATCTCGAACACGCCGAAGCAGATCAACATCATCGGCGCGGTCGGCGCGGAGCTGCCGCTGTACGCGCACGTCCCGAACGTGAACGGGCCGGACGGCAAGAAGCTGTCGAAGCGCCACGGCGCGACCGGCGTGGACGAGTTCCGCAAGGCGGGCTATCTCCCGGACGCGCTGCTCAACTTCCTCGCGCTGCTCGGCTGGGCGCCTGACGGCGAGACGACGATCATGAACCGCGACGAGCTGGTGGAGCGGTTCACCCTCGATCGCGTCAGCTCCAGTCCCGCGCAGTTCGACTACGCGAAGCTCGACTGGATGAACGGCGTCTACGTCCGCGCGATGCACGGCGACGCGTTCGCCGACGCGCTCGTCCTCTGGCTCGGGGAGCAGGGCTACGACTGGGACGCGGAGCTCGTTCGGAAAGCCGCGCCGCTCGTCCAGGAGAAGATCCAGCTGCTGGGCGAGTTCCCGGGCTTCGCCGGCTTCCTCTTCCACCACGTCGAGCCGGATCCGGCTGCGCTGGACGGCGGTATCCCTGTGGTTGCGGCGGCGCGCGACGCGCTCGCGGGGCTGGAGCCGTTCACCGCCGAGTCGATCGAGGCGGCGCTCCGGGGCGTGCTCGACGGTCTCGGACTGAAGCCGCGGCAGGGCTTCGCGCCGATCCGGGTGGCCGTCACGGGCTCCAAGGTGTCTCCGGGGTTGTTCGAGAGCATCGAGCTGCTCGGCCGCGAGACCACCCTGGAGCGGCTCGACGCCGCGGTGGCCGCGGTCTAGCGCGAGCGCTACACTGCCGCCTCGTGGCAACTGCGGCAAAGAACGGCCACACCATCCTGATCGTCGACGACGAGTACTCGATCCGGTTTCTCTGCCGGGTGAACCTCGAGTTGGACGGCTACCGGGTGCTCGAAGCGGCGGAGGTCGCGGAGGCGCGGCGGCTGCTCGCGTCGGAGCAGATCGACGTCGTGCTGCTCGACCTGAACGTCGGTCGCGAACGCACCGACGGTCTGCTCGAGGAGCTGCGACGCCGGACTCCGCCGATGCCGGTCGCGCTCGTCACCGGCTCCACCGACGCACTCGCTCCCGATCGTCCCGAAGCGGACGCCGTGCTGGCGAAGCCGTTCGCGCCCGAGCAGCTGACCGAGACCGTTCGCCGCCTCACCGCCCTGACCACAGCAGAGAGGTAGTCCCAGCCCATGGCCACCACAGCGGTTCGCACGCCCTCCGAGTACGAAGCGATGCTGCAGCAGTACTACTTCGAGCGCTCCGAGGAGAGCCGTGCGGTCCGCGTCGGCGAGAAGGAGGTGTCGGAGCAGGCCTCGATCGTCGCGCGCTTCGCCGACCTCTTCTCGCGGGCGCAGATCGACGCGCTGGCCGAGGCGGAAGTATCGTCTCCGGACGACGAGCGCGAGCGGTTGTACCGGCTGCGCAAGACGTGTGAGGCCGGGCTGATCTCCCTGTCGATGGCAGAGCAGGAGGATGCGCTGGAGAACGCGATCCTGCGCGCGCGCGTCGCGTTCCGCGGTGAGGACCTGCCGCTCCGCTCGGCACTCGCGCGGCTCGCCGTGCTCGACTCGTACGCCGACCGCGAGGAGCTCGGCGAGCTGGAGCGGACCGCGTCGGCGGAGTTCAACGCGGAGCGGCTCGCGTTGATCGCGGCGTGGGAGGAGTTCGACGCGGAGCTGTCCGGCGAGCCCGATCCGATCGTCCGCAGCGAAGAGGAGAAGGCGGTCTCGCTGCGCGCGCTCGAGCAGGTGCTCGTGGCCGCGAGCGACGCGACCACCGCGCCGTGGGAGCGGCTGCGCGACGTCTGGTTCGACCGGCTGCTCGGTCCGGAGCGCGAGGCGCTGCCGACGAACGCGCACATGCAGTACCTCCGCCGGCTGTCGCCGCTCGAGTCGACGTACTCGAAGGAGCGCTCCGTCGAGGTGTGCCTCGCGTCCGTGCGGGCGCTCGGCTTCGACATGACCGCGATCCCGAACATCCGCCTCGATCTCGAGGACCGGCCGCAGAAGAATCCGCGCGCGTGCGTGATCGCGTCGGACCCGCCCGAGGTCGTGCACCTGATCACGCGGGCGCAGGGCGGTCTCGCCGACTACCAGGCGTTCATGCACGAGGCGGGGCATGCGCTCCATTACGCCGGCGTCGACCCGCGGCTCCCGTACACGTTCCGCCGCATCGCACGCGACCACGCGCTGACGGAGATCTACTCGTACATCTTCGAAGCGGTGACGCGCGAGCCGGGCTGGCACGCGCTCCACTTCGGGCTGACCGACGCGCAGGCGGAGGAGAACGCGCAGGCGACGCTGTTCCTCGAGGCGCTGCTGTACCGCCGCTACACGGCGAAGCTGCGCTACGAGCTCGGGTTCTGGGCGGCCTTCGCCGAGGAGGGCGGCCGCTCGCCGCGCGACTACGCGCAGCAGCTCACCGGCGCGACCGGCATCCGCTACGACGAGCGCGGCTACCTCTCCGACATGGACTCCGGCTTCTACTCGGCCGACTATCTGCGCGCATGGATCCGCTCGGCGCAGCTGCGCGCGTACCTGATCGGCGAGGTCGGCGACGACTGGTGGCGGAGCGAGCAGACGGGGGAGATCCTCCGTGCGCTGTTCGCCGAGGGCACGCGGCCGACGAGCGAGGAGATCGCCGTGCGGCTCGGCTTCGACCCGCTCGACACCGCACCGCTCGTCGCGGATCTGTCCGCCGCGTAGCTCTCAGGCGCAGTTCTTCGAGCGCGGCGTCGTGACCGACGCAGTTGCGGAGACGGGGCTCGTCCAGGACTGGACCGTCGACTGCACGACGTAGTAATAGGCGGTCGAGAACTTGAGCTTGCCCGTTGTATCCGTCCACGCGGCCGTGCCGACACCGACGACGGAGCCGACGGCCGTGAACGGGCCGGACACTCTCGTTCCGCGAAGGATCGTGTAGCCGGCGGCGGGTGAGCTTGTTGCGACCCACGTCACGTTCACGGTCAGCGAGGTCGCCTGCCTGGGAGTGCAGGCGGCAATCGCCGCCGCGACTCCGGTCGGAGCCGTGAGTGAGGCGGTGGCAACGCTCAACGAGCCCGCGTCGACGGGGGAGGACCAGCCCGCGAGCGCCGGGACGGCGGCCGTGAGTGCGACGGCGATCGCGGCGAGCGCCGCTCTACGGATCCGTGCGGGCATGACGGGGACGGGGACGGGGACGCCAGATGAGCATGATCCCGTACAGCGCGAGGAGCGCAGGCAGGAATACGACCAGAAGCTCGTGCGCGCGGGGATTGCGGAGCGCGAGAATCGCGTACCCGAGCAGCGGCACGCGCATCCGGAAGCGCCAGATCGTCCCGCCGTGGAGCTTCGCCTGCCACGGGTCGACCGCGTTGTTCGCGTCTCCCTTCGTCTGCACGATCGGCTCGTCGCCGGGCTCGACGATCCGTACGACCCGGTGGGTCACGACCGGGCGGCCGTCGACCGGGATGTGGTAGCTGATCACCTGCCCGACACGGAGATCGCGGGCGCGCTCCGGCGTGACGACGATCACGTCGCCGGGCGAGAAGGTCGGCCGCATCGAGCCGGAGAGCACCGTGACGGTGCGATAGATGCCGAGCGCCGGGCCGAGTCCGAGCGTGGCGAGTGCCGCGACTGCGAGAGCGAGTGCGCCTGTGCCGATCGGCCCGCTCCACGAGCGAAGACCGGCGCGGGCGACGAGGTTCGCATGCGCCGCGAGCAGCGAGCCGGCCGGGACGAGCGCAACGAGCCAGAGCCCGCCGCGCGCGCACGCGAGCCCGATGCACGCGATCGCCAGGGGGAGCAACGCGAGAAAGCAGACGCGGACGGCTGAACCTGCCGCCGCCCGCGTCCGCTTCCGTCTGCCGGGGGAGCGCAGCAACGCTCTGCTCGTTACCGCGACCCGGCGGCTCTCTGCTCGGCGGTGAACGTGTAGTCGATCACCGAGCTCAGTCCCTGGAACGTGTTGCCCGCCGTCGTCGGCAGCGTCAGCTTCACGCGCAGATGGTCGGTGTTTCCGGCAGTGACGGCGCTCATGTTCGCGAGCGATGCGTTCGTCGCGATTACGGGCGTCGAAGCGAGCGCCACCGTCTGCGTGCCGGAGCACGCATACGTGTACGGCGGCCCCGACTCCGTCCACGCCGTCGAGCAGTTGTCGATCTGCATCTGCAGCCCGTTGGTCGTGTCGGTGTTCAGCAGCGAGGAGCTCGTCGCGTTCGTGCTGACCGTGATCGAGCCGACGCTGCTCGTTCCTGCCGAGCCGTTGTTGGCGAGGTCGACGGCGCGCTCGATCGTGTCGCCGGGGACGAGGTTGGCGGCCGAGACCGTGAGCCGGTCGGTGGAGCCGAGCGTCAGCGAGACCGTTCCGGAGCTGAGATTCTGGGCCTGCGCCGACGTCGAGCTCGTGAAGCTCGCGTAGGTGCCCAGCCCGGCGATGCCGGCGGCCACACCGAGGATCGCCATCGTCGCGAGCAGCTTCGTGGCAAGGGAAAACCGCATGTTTGAGATTCCTTCCGTCGATACAGCGATGCCTGCCGACGCGAGCCGGGGCATGACCCGACACTCGCATCGAGCAGCTGCATCGTCAGAACGGAGTACGATGTATACCCCTATTACGGGTGATTAGTCGTAGTACGATCTAACGACCCCGACGACCTCCGCGGTCGAACGTAGAATCGAACCCATGAGCGAGCAGCTGCCCGACTTCCCGTACGACGCCGCTCCCCAGGCCGACGCGTGCGAGAAGTGCGGCGCCGGCGGAGAGGCAGACCTCCGCTTCGTCATCTTCCGCGGCCGGACTCGCTACTTCGGGCGGACGCTCTGCGACCTGTGCACCGAGGCCGTTCTCGAGGCGCTGATCGCGGCCGAGCCGGAGGCCGACGCCGGGTCCGCCGCGCCGGCCGTTCTCTGACGCGACCGCGCCGCGGTCGCGCCGTTACGCGACGGTCTCGATCCAGCCGCGGATCTGCTCGTCGCTGATCTTGTCGAGCAGGTCCGGGTGGTCGGTGCGCATGTGGTCGCGGATGACGACGATCACCTCGTCGTCGCTGTCGGCGCGGGCGACGTAGCCGCACTCGCACTTCACCTGTTGGCTCATGGCTGGATTATGGTCAGCGGCGATGGTGAAGACAACGGTGCAGCTGTGCGGTCGGATGGTGGTCGAGCTGGAGGGCCGGCGCGTCGAGTCCGCGCTCCCGGGCCGGCAGGGACGGCTGCTGTTCGCGTTCCTGGCGCTGAACCGGGACCGTGCCGTCGGCCGCGGCGAGCTGGTGGAGGCGGTGTGGTCGCGCGAGCAGCCGCGGGATCCCGCGGACGCGCTGGCGGCGCTGCTCTCGAAGGTGCGCGCGGCTCTGGGCGGCTCGTATCTCGAGGGGCGGAGCGAGCTCGTGCTCGCACTGCCGGCGGACGCGGACGTCGACGTCGAGCGGGCGCTGACGGCGCTGCACCAGGCCGAGTCGGCGTGTTCGCTGGCGGACTGGCCGCGCGCGTGGGGCGCGTCGCTCGAGGCGCAGATCGTGGCGAAGCGGACGCTGCTCGGCGACTACGAGGCGGAGTGGATCGACGAGTGGCGGCGGACGCTCGACGGCGTGCTCGTCCGCTCGCTCGAGTGCTACGCCAACGCGTGCCTCGGGCTCGGCGGCACCGAGCTGGCGGGAGCCGAGCGTGCGGCGCGGCAGGTGGTGAGCGCGGCCCCGCTGCGCGAGAGCGGCTACGGGCTGCTGATGCGGGCGCTCGCCGCGCAGGGCAACGTGGCGGAGGCGCTGACGGTGTACGAGACGGCCCGGGAGCGGCTGCGCGAGGAGCTCGGCGTCTCGCCGGCCGAGCCGCTGCAGTCGGTCTACCGGCAGGTGCTCGACTCGACCGGTGCCGGCTGACCGCGGCCGCCGCAACCTTTCCGCAGGGTTTCCACCGGGCTTCCGCAGCCCTCGTTGCGGACGATCGCGCCACAGTCGTCCACGAGGAGGGAATGCCATGTCCGTCACCGCTCCGACACTCGCAGGCTCGCTGCGCGGCGAGCTGATCGATCCCGAGAACGCCGGCTACGACGATGCGCGCCGGCTGTACAACGCGATGATCGACAAGCGGCCGGCGCTGATCGCGCGCTGCGTCGACGTCTCCGACGTGATCGCCTGCGTCCGCTACGCGGCCGACCAGGGCGTCGACCTCGCGATCCGCGGCGGCGGCCACAACGGCGGCGGCCTCGGCAGCGTCGACGGCGGTCTCGTGATCGACCTGTCGGAGCTGCGCGGCGTGCGCGTCGACCCGCACGCGCGCACGGTCACCGTCGCCGGCGGCACGACGCTGGGCGAGGTCGATCACGCGACGCACGCGTTCGGGCTGGCGGTCCCGGCCGGGATCATCTCCAGCACCGGCGTCGGCGGGCTGACGCTGGGCGGAGGCATCGGCCACCTCACCCGCGCGTACGGCCTCACGATCGACAATCTGATCGGCGCCGACGTCGTGCTCGCCGACGGGAGCCTCGTTCGCGCGAGCGAGAGCGAGCACGAGGATCTGTTCTGGGCGCTGCGCGGCGGCGGCGGGAACTTCGGCGTCGTCACCTCGTTCACGTTCCAGGCGCGGCCCGTGTCGACGGTGGTCGCCGGCCCGATGCTGTGGCCGCTCGACCAGGCGGCGGAGGTGCTCGCCTTCTACGCCGAGTTCATGGCCGCGGCGCCGGAGCAGCTGAACGGCTTCTTCGCGTTCCTGACCGTGCCACCGGCGCCGCCGTTCCCGGAGGAGCTGCACCTGCAGAAGATGTGCGGCGTCGTCTGGTGCTACGCCGGTCCGGCGGCGGACGCGGAGGCGGCGCTCGCGCCGGTGCGGAAGGCGTTCCCGCCCGCGCTCGACGGCGTGGGCGAGGTGCCTCTGCCGGCGATGCAGTCCGCCTTCGACGGGCTGTACCCGCACGGCGACCAGTGGTACTGGCGTGCCGACTTCGTCGAGACGATCCCGGAGGCCGCGATCGAGGCGCACGTCGCGCACGCAAACGAGCTGCCGACATGGAAGTCGACGATGCACCTCTATCCGGTCGACGGCGCCGCCGGCCGCGTCGCGCCCGACGCGACGGCGTGGAGCTACCGCAACGCGCGCTGGGCGCAGGTGATCGTCGGCGTCGATCCCGACCCGGCCAAGGCGAACGACCTGCGCGACTGGACCGTCCGCTACTGGGAGGCGCTGCACCCGTACGCGGCCGGCGGCGCGTACAGCAACTTCCTCATGGACGAGGGCGACGATCGCGTCCGCGCCAGCTACGGCGCCAACTACGACCGGCTCGCGCGCATCAAGACGGCGTACGACCCGGGCAACCTCTTCCACGTCAACCAGAACATCAAGCCGTCATGAGCGCCGCGACGTTCATCGAGGTCGACGTCGATCGCGCGGCGTACGACGCCGGTCACATTCCCGGCGCGGTGCTCTGGAACGCGTATGCGGATCTCCGTCGTGCCGGCTACAGCCCGGTCGGCCGCGGCGAGCTCGAGCAGGTGCTCTCGCGGTCGGGGCTGACGCCGGAGACGCCGATCGTCTTCTACGGCTACGGCGCTCATCTCGGCTACTGGCTGATGCGCAGCCTCGGCCATGAACGGGTCGAGCTGCTCGACGGCACCCGCGAGGACTGGCTGAACGCCGGCCACGGCTGGACGGAGGAGGTGCCGTCGCCCGAGCCGTCGTCGTATCCGCTGGCCGTCGACGAGTCGCCGATCCGGTGGACGCGCGAAGCCGTGGCCGAGCGGTCGGACGAGCTGATCCTCGACCTGCGCTCGTCCGCCGAGTACGACGGCGAGTGCTTCTGGCCGTCAGGAGCCGACGAGGCCTCCGGCCGGGCGGGGCACATCCCCGGCAGCGTCCATCTGCCGATCGAGCTGCTCCGCACCGAGGACGGGCGATTCCGCGACCGCGACGAGATGCGGAGGGTCTTCCGCGAGCACGGCGTCACGCCGGATCGCCGCGTCGTCACCTACTGCACCATCGGCAACCGGGCGAGCATGGCGTGGTTCGCGTTGACCCGGGTTCTCGACCATCCACGCGCGGCCGTCTACTACGGCTCGTGGGCGGAGTGGGGGATGTGTCAGGACAGCGAGGTGGCGACGGCGGCCGGGTCGAGGACGTAGCGCGCGTCGCTGGACGTCGCCAGTTGGAGGAGCAGCTCGTGCAGGGTGGCGCGGCTGTCGGCGTCGAGAGGGGCGAGGAACTCGTCCTGGAGCGACTTGACGATGGCGCGGAACTGAACGAGCTGCTTTCGTCCCGCGGGCGTGAGCGTGACGAGGTGGCGCCGCCGGTCGTTCGGGTCGCGCCGCCGCTCGATCAGGCCGTGCTCCTCCAGGGTGTCGAGGAGCCCGACCAGCTGGCTGCGGTCGAGCTTGAGCGCGTCCGCGATCGTCGCCTGGGTCTCCCGGGATCCCTCGTCGAGCAGAGCGAGCACGCTGTGGTGGTACGGGCTGAAGCCCGCCTGCTCGAACTCCTTGAACGCCCGCAGCTTCAGCCCGACGCCGAGCCGGGCCAGCAGGAAGGCCGTGTTGTCGACCAGCTCACGGGGAAGACAGGGCTGCGGCGAGTCGATCGGGACGACGGATGGTGTGTTCATGGAATAAGTGTAGCGCAGCATCGTTTGCTTCGTGTATCGTGGAACCAGCAAACGATTTGAGGGGAAATCAAATGACGGATAACACTATGGCACTGCGCGCAGATGGAGTCGAGCGCGACAGGCGGCGCTGGGCGGTCCTGTCCGTGCTCGTGGTCGCCCAGTTCATGGTCGTGCTCGACGTCGCGATCGTCAACGTGGCGCTGCCGACGATCAAGAACGACCTGCACTTCAGCCAGGAGAGCCTGCAGTGGGTGATCACGGCCTACGCCATCTTCTTCGGCGGCGTGCTCCTGCTCGGCGGCCGGATGGCCGACCTTCTCGGGCGCCGGCGCATGTTCATGCTCGGGCTGACCGTCTTCACGGTCTTCTCGCTCCTGGACGGCTTCGCGTGGTCCTCGGGCTCGTTGATCGTCTTCCGCGCAGCGCAGGGGCTGGGCGCCGCGCTGCTTGCGCCGGCGGCGCTGTCGATCCTCACCACCACGTTTCGTGAGGGCAAGGACCGGAACGTCGCGCTGGGAATCTGGGGTGCGGCCTCCGGCAGCGGTGGCGCGGCCGGAGTCCTGCTCGGCGGCGCTCTCACGAGCGCGCTGAGCTGGTCCTGGATCTTCTTCATCAACGTCCCTGTGGGGATCGCCGTGCTCGCAATCAGCCCGGTGCTCCTCCGAGAGAGCCGCGCCGACCTCGATCATCGCCTCTTCGACACCGCCGGCGCTGCGTCGATCACCGGCGGGCTGATGGTGCTCGTGTACGCGCTGACCCGCGCCAGCCAGCACGGCTGGGTCACGGCCGAGACGATCGGACTGCTCGCCCTGTCGGCCGCGCTGATCGTCGGGTTCGTCGTCATCGAGATGCGTTCGAAGGCGCCGTTGCTGCCGTTGCGGATCTTCAAGCTCCGCACGCTGTCGGCCTCGAACATCACCGCGCTGCTGATGGGTGCGGCGATCTTCTCGCAGTTCTTCCTGCTCACCCTGTACATGCAGCAGGTTCTGCACTACTCGCCGCTTAAGACCGGCGTCGCGTACATCGCGCTGACGCTGTCGATCATCGCCTTCTCGGCGGTCTCGCAGGCGCTCGTCACCCGCATCGGCGTCCGGCTGGTGCTGACGGTCGGGATGGCGTTGGCCGCAGCCGGGCTCGTGCTCTATGCGCAGCTGCCCGTGCACGGCACCTACTTCTCCAACCTGTTCCCGGCGTTCATCCTCAGCGGCATCGGCCTGGCGTTCGCGTTCGTGCCCATGTCGATCGGGGCTCTGACCGGCGTGCAGGCGGAGGACGCCGGCGTCGCTTCCGGTCTGCTCAACACGACGCAGCAGATCGGCGGAGCGATCGGCGTTGCCGTCGCCACGACGATCGCCACCACGTACGCGGGCCATTACGTCCACGGCCATCCCGGCATCGGCTCGCTCGACGCAGCCGCGCTGACGCACGGCTTCCAGATCACGTTCTACGTTCTCGCCGCTCTCGCCGCCCTCGGAGCGATCGTCGCCGCGGTGATGATCGAGCCGGGCGCCTCCGCATCCGCGGAAAGCGGAGTCGGCGAGCTGACTCCGGCATTCGAGGAGGCCGCATGACCATCACCACCACCGTTACCGAAGCTCCAGTCCGCGAACGGCGCCGCTATCAGCGGGAGGTCGAGCAGCTGCTGGACCAGATCCGCCGCCAGATGACGGAGCTCCGCCGGCTCAAGGCCACGGGCGCAGTCGGTAAGGCGCTCTCGGACCGGAAGCAACGGCTCGAGCAGACGCGCCGGCAGCTGGCAAGCCTGACGTCCGCAAGCTCGGCCGTCTAGCCAGGAACGGACATGTCCCGGGGTCTGACCCCGGGACATGTCTCACCTGCCGCACGATCGGCAACCGCGCGTCTCTAAGCTCATCTGACCCACGACGTCAGGAGCGACCATGGCCGGCTCTTCCACGCAGGGAATCAAGACGGTGCTGCATCCCGTGTCCGACCTGGACGCGGCCAAGCCGGTCTATGCCGCCCTCCTCGGCATCGAGCCGCAGACCGACGGGCCCTATTACGTCGGCTTCGAGGCCGAGGGCCAGCAGATCGGGCTGGTGCCGGGCGGCGGGCCGCAGGGCATGACCTCGCCGGTGGCCTTCTGGCACGTGGCGGACATCGAGGCGAAGCTCGCCGAGGTGACCGCTGCCGGCGCCACGCTGAAGGAGCCCGCGCGCGACGTCGGCGGCGGCCGTCTCGTGGCCACCGTCACCGACCCCGACGGCAACGTCCTCGGGCTGCTCCAGGACCGCTGAGCGATGGCCGAGCGAAAGGGTTTCACCGCCGAGGAGAAGGCCGCGATGAAGGAGCGCACCCGCGAGCTGAAGTCCGCGGGCGGCGAGAGCGAAGTGCTGGAGAAGATCGCCGAGATGCCGGCATCGGATCGCGTCATCGCCGAGCGGATCCACGCGATCGTCAGGGCCACCGCGCCGGAGCTCGCGCCGAGAACGTGGTACGGGATGCCGGCGTATGCGAAGGACGGCAAGGTCGTCTGCTTCTTCCAGAGCGGGAGCAAGTTCAAGACGCGCTACGCGACGCTCGGTTTCAGCGACAAGGCAAACCTCGACGACGGCGCGATGTGGCCGAGCGCGTTCGCGCTGATGAAGCTCACCGCGGCCGAGGAAAAGAAGATCGCCGCGCTGGTGAAGCGGGCGGTGAGCTAGACGAAGAGGTTGAAACCGACGAAGACGTAGAAGCAGACGCAGATCCAGTAGAGCAGCATCAGCACCCAGACGATCCCCGCCATGTACACCGATGTGACGTTGAAGGGATTGACCATCCTGCGCCTCAGAGCCCAACCTACGACCGGGTCGAGGCCGGTTACAAGCCGAATCCCTCGAACGAGGGAATGACCTGGCGCTCTTCCTTGCCGATGCACGTAGGTCGCACTCCGGTTCCGGTGGTTCCGGGTCGAGCTCGCCGCGACGGACGTTTCCCCGTTAAGCGAGCGAGCCCGCTTTCGCGGGCTCGCAAGGCGCTAAGGCGCATACGGGATTCGAACCTCCCTGCAAATTGGCATGTTTTTCGCACGAGGTATGCACCGGGGTCTGCACCGTTTGCACCCGATAGGGCCTTTCCGACACCGAAACCAGCCGCTACCCTGCGCCTCATGACCGTCAAGGAGCAGCTGCACCAGGTCGTCGACGCGATGACCGACGAGGAAGCGGAGGCGACGCTGCGCCGCATCGAGATCATCCGCAGTGATCCGTTCGTACGCTTCCTCGACGAGGCGCCCGTCGACGACGAGCCGGTCACTCCGGACGAGGAGGCAGCGATCGCGGAGGTCGAGGCCGACCGTCGTGCTGGCGTCGAAACGATCTCGTTCGACGACGTCAAGCGCAAGTACGCGTAGGCGTGCCCGACGACGCCCCGTGGGCGATCCGATTCGAGTCTCGCGCGGAGCGAGACCTGTCCCGGCTCGATCCACCCGTGGCGCGGCGGGTCCTTGCGGCGCTCGACAGGCTTCTCGAGCGTGACCCGTCACTCGATCTCAGAGTCTGCGTGGGAGCGATGAGTGGCGGTTGCGGGTCGGTGACTGGCGCGTACGGTTTGAACTCGATTTCGAGGCGCGGACGGTCATCGTCGTTCGCATCCTCCCGCGTGGCCGTGCCTACGATCGCTGAGGCACAGACGGTTTGAGCGACTCGGCCCGCTCACGCGATAGGCAACCTCCCGCTGGCCGGCGCCGGCGGGATCGCGCGGAGCTTCGCGGCGAGGTCCGGCGGCTCGCGGTGGAGGAGCAGGACCGGCAGGAGATGCAGACGATTCGCGAGCAGCTTGAGGAGCTTGCGCCACCCAGCGCTGGTCAGACGAGCATCTCCGCATAGTCGACCTCGCGCTCGTCGGCGACAACGTGCGTGTACGTCCGGGCCGTGGTGACGAGATCGTCGTGGCCCACCAGCTCGCCGATCCGTGCCCACGGCATTCCGCCAAGGTGCAGCAACGAGACCCGGCGGTGACGAAGGTCGTGGGGCGAGAACGCCGGAATACCCGCGGCCGTGCACGCCCGTGTCAGGGCGGTACGCAGGCGCTCACTCGTGACTTGCTCGAACACACGGCGGTCGGGTCGGCGATCGTCGCGCGGGAAGAGCTCGAGAACCGCAGCGAGCAAGAACGCCGGCGGTGTCACCCAGCGTGGACGGCCCGTCTTGCTGGTCGCGATCCGCCAGCGGCTTCGTGGTTCGTCCATGTCTCCCCAGGTGAGAGCTTCGAGCTCGCCGATGCGCATTCCCGTGGCGTCGAGAACCAGGATGGGAAGCCGGTAGCGCTTCGGCAGAAGTCGGACGACCGCCTGGACGTGCTCCGCGGTGGGAGGCTGGACCTGCCGGCGCTCCTCTCGGGGCAGCTTGACCGTCAGCCGATCGCGAGCGGGGTTCGGTTGGAGGCGGGCGTGGTCGAGCACCATTGCAAGGACGCTGACCGTCTTGCGAATCGTCTGCTTCTTCAGACCCTGCTCGTGCATGTCGGCGACCAGGCTCGCAACCGTCTGGGGGTCGATCTCCGTGATGGGCGCCTCACCGAGCTCCGGCAGAATCCGCCCAAGAGCGACCCGATACGTCTGGAGGGTTCCTGCGGCGACGTCGACCCTGGAGGCCTGCCAGCGGCCGGCGACGTCGCGGAGAAGGGGGGAGGGCAGATCGTCAGCAATTCGACGATCAGGGACGCGCATCGCGGCGAGCTCGCCGAGCACCCAGGCCTTCCGCGCCAGCGCCTCGCGCTTCGTCGAGAACGAACCCGCGTAGCGCGGCACACTCTCGCGGCCGCCGAGTCGATACATGACGCGGTAACGGCTCCGTCCGCCGGCGGTCGGCCGAGTTGTCACCCAGGCACTAGCCACGGCTCGACCTCATCGGGCGCACGCGGTCGTCGCGATAGGTGTGCTGCTCGACCAGCGCAAGGTACTGGTCGGCGCGGATCAGCGGCCGCGAGTATCCAGGGAGTGCGACCACCGGGAGGGCGCGGAAGACGGCGTCTATCGCTCGCCGCTCGAGTCCGAGCTCCCGGAGATGTGAGCGGGTCAGGAGGGCTCCGGGTGTGGTGAGGAGGTCTGTTGCCGCTCGATGGCGCTGGACTACCCGGCGGGGATGGTCCTTGCTCGCGGCTTCGAGAGGCTCCTGACGCTGGACCTCGAGCTCGAGCTGGTGCGCGGCGGCGGTGCGCGCCATCAGGCGAGTGTAACAGATACGTCTCGTAGGTTCGGTATGCACCAGCTGGTTTAGACTGCGGGTGTGACGAGTGGGACGTTAATTCGGCAGGCGCGGATGCGGGCGGGGCTGTCGCAGGTGGCGCTGTCGGAGCGAAGCGGCAAGGACCGGGCGCAGATCGCTCGCTGGGAGCGCGACGTTGTGCAGCCGAGCCTGGAGACGCTGCGGGAGTTGTTGCAGGCCTGTGGGTTCGACCTCGAGCTCTCGCTCGTGCCCTTCAGTCCGCCGGATCCGCGCCGGGACGCCCGCTTGCAGCGGGCGTTGGAGCGGACGCCGCAGGAGCGGCTGCAGGCGATGCTGCGAGCGAGTCGGCGCTGATGGCCACGAAGTTCGACCCGTACGCCGTCCTTCAGGCTCTGGAGCGTCAGCGGGTGATTTACGTGGTTGTGGGAGGGCTGGGCCGGGTGCTGCAGGGCTCGGACGAGTTGACCGACGGGGTTGACGTCGTCCCTCTGATGCGGGAGGAGAACCTCCGCCTGCTCGACACGGCCCTCGAGAAAATAAAGGCGCGCCGCCCCGACGGGAAGCCGCTGGTGCTCGAGCGGGACCTTGCCCGCGGACCGCTGCTCGAGCTCGCTACCAGCGCCGGCGAGCTGAAGCTGGTGCCTGAGCCGGCGGGTACCAGGGGGTACGACGATCTGCGCCGGCACGCGAAGCGGGAGCCGATCGGCCAGGGACTGCGACCCTCGGTCGCCTCGCTCGACGACCACGCGCGCATGCTCTCCGCCCTCGACCGAGACCAGGACCGCGAGCCCCTGCTGACGATCCGCCGGCTGATCGAACTCGAACACGGACTCGACCGCGGCCGCTCACTCGAACGCTGAGCACCGGCCGCAGCCGCACCAACAGCCGCCGTCTACCAGTCTCGATAACAGGCGAGACACAGATGCATCATGATGCAGAAACGTCCACCTATTTGTGTACGGTGTATGGATGTCGCGCCGCCGACTCCGCCGTCGAAGCGAGAAAGTACAGCGCCGCAGCCGCCCGACACACGAGCCGGTGCGGGAGCAGGGGCCGGAGCAGGTCGTACGTCAGCCGGCCCAAGTCGAGCGGCTCGCCTACACCCGGCCACGGGCCGCCGAGGCGCTCGGGATCAGCCGCACCACACTCACTCGGCTCCTGCCTTACGTCGACACGATCGAGACACCCTGGGGCACCACACTGATCCCCGTCGACGAACTTGAACGGCTCCTCGCCGAACGACGCCGACCTCGACGCCAGCGACCACGGGCGACACGGTCCGGCCGGCCGGCGAGGCTCCCACCCGACCTCGTCGGACGTATCTGCGCCGCGCGCATCACCGGAAAGAGCTATGCCGAGATCGCGCGCACCCTGAACGCGGACGGCACACCGACCGCGCACGGCGGCAAGCAATGGTGGCCCTCAACCATCCGCGCCATCCTCCAACGAGCAGCCTCGGCCTGCTAAGCGCGGCCGCCTGACAGGAGGCGACCTCTCCGACTCACAGTTCGTAAATGTCACATGAACACGAGGCGCGTCGTCCGTCCGTCGGTTAGTAGCTGAAGACGGTCGTGTCGTCTCCGGCCCACTCCCACATCGGCGTCGCGCCAGCGATCTTGACGTTGCCGACCTTCTCGTGATCCGCGAGGCCGCGGGCGTTGAGGCAGATGGGGCAGAGCCAGAGTTCCCCGCCGCCATCGGTGAACTGCTGGAACAGCCGCTCGAGGGGCGGGCAGCCGTCGCAGGCCTCGCCTTTCGTCTCACCGGGCAGGGCAAGGCGTACCGCGTCCTTGGTGGCCCAGATCACGACGGACTTGCCCTGGTCGAGCGCAGCGGTCGCGACGAGGAATGCGACGGTCACCCGTTCCGGGTCCTCCATGCCGGTCGCGAGATTGACGAGAACTTTCCCGGCCATGCGAGCTCCTTTTCTTCGACCCACGGGCGTTTGGAACATAGTCAACGAACGGGAGAACGACAACGGGGACGCGACATAGCGCACCTGGCAACGTGACGCCGACATGCGCCAGAGTCCTCTCGCCCGGCGTTGTGGCGCCCACCAGACTTGCCAAACGCAGGCCCAACTCGAGGTCTGCACCGGGACCTCCCTGCAAATAGGCATGTTTTTCGCGCGAGGTATGCACCGGGGTCTGCGCCATTTGCGCCTTGGCGTGCTCATCCGAGCATCGGCGGGCTGGCTGGCGCCGTACGGAAGATGTGTGTACACTGCCTACATGGCCAAAGTCAATGAGCGTTGGGACTTTCGCGTCGAGGCCGAGACCGACCGGCTCGTGCGGCAGGCGGCAGCGAGCTCGCAGCGCACGCTTACGGACTTCGTCGTCGATGCCGCCGTCGTGGAGGCCGAGCGTCTGCTCGCCGACCGAACAGCGTTCGTGCTCGAGCAAGAGCAGTGGGAGCGGTTCGTCGAGCTCGTCGATCGCTCACCGCGGGACAACCCCGGGCTCGAAAAGCTCTTCTCAGAGCCGAGCGTCTTCAGCGGCACCTAGCCGGTGGCCTACCGGCCGCCCGAGCCGCTTGGGAAGGGCCACAGCCTCGACGAGTTCGAGTCCGGCGAGCCCGCCCTTGACGAGTGGCTTAAGCGCCATGCACGCGGCGCACACGCGTCGGGCTCGGCGCGCGTCTTTGTGACAACGCTCGAGGATCGAGAGACGGTCGTCGGCTACTACGCGCTCGCTGCGGCACAAGTCGCTCCTGAGGCCGCGACGGAGCGGGTGCTCAAGGGTCAGCCGCGAGCGAGGCCGGTGCCGGCTGTCCTTCTTGCTCGGCTCGCGGTCCACCAGGAGCACCAACGCGCCGGGCTCGGTCGATCGCTCCTCCAGGACGGGATGCTGCGCTGCCTCGACGCAGCCGAGGCGATCGGCGCACGAGTCTTGCTCGTGCACGCAAAGCACGAGGCTGCGAAGACCTGGTACTTGCAGTACGGCTTCGAGGAATCGCCGACAGACCCGCTCCACCTGATCATGCTGCTCAAGGACCTGCGCGCGTTTCTCGAGCGACAGGGCGCCCAGTAGTCCGCTCGCGGGCTTAAGCCGACCGGAGTACAGAAGAGGCAGGTCACGACGTTCCGCCTCTCCCGCTGCATCCCCTGCACCATGAGGAGCTCTAACCGCACGCCGAGCAAACTTCGCGCCCGACTGGTTCGAATGGCCGCAAAGAGAAGCGCTCACCCGACACGCGTACGGCGCTGCGGCCCGTGCTAACAGCGCCGTCTCGGCGCCGGCCATGCCCATTCCAATGCGGTACTCGCTTCCTCGGGCACGCCATCAACACGGCAGCAAAGGGGTGTGCACTCTGCGAGGCCGACATGCGAGGCGCTTCGCCGACCTGGTATCGCGGCGCGTGGGCGCTGTGAGGCGGTTCGCAAAGCGGGTAACCCTTATCGGGCAGATGTGGATGCAGTGGGCCGCGCAAGTTAGCCTCCCTGCAATGGGAGCCGACCTCACCGACGCCGACCTCGTCGCCCGCTGCCGCGCCGGCGAGGAGGCTGCCTGGACCGAGCTGGTGGAGCGCTTCTCGCGCTACGTGTATGCGATCTGCATGCAGGGATTCCGGCTCCGCGCCGAGGAAGCGGAAGACGTCTTCCAGGAGGTTTTCGCGCGGGCTTTCGAGCGCCTCGACAGCCTGCGCGCGGACGACGCCGTGCGGCCCTGGCTCGCCCAGCTCACGCGGCGTCTCTGCGTCGACCGGCTGCGTGCGACCCGGCACGAAGCGGCGGAGGGCCACGAGGAAGAGCCGCGGAATGTCGACGACACACTCTCTCGGCTGGACGAGGCCATGACCGTGCGGGCCGGGCTCGACGCAATCGGAGAGACGTGCCGTGACGTCCTCGACCGTTTCTTCTGCCGGGACGAGAGCTATCGCGTCATCGGCGACGCGCTCGGTCTTCCCGCCGGGACGGTAGCGAGCAGGATCTCCCGTTGCCTCCGCAAGCTCCGCGGCGAGCTGGAGGGAAGAACTTGACCGGCCCCGCCGTCTGGAATACGGGATGACGGTGTTCGACGAAGAGCAGATCGCACTGCTGCTGCGCCTGTTGCCGCCGGCGCCCGAGGGCTGGGTGCGGGCAGCACAGGAGCTTCCGGCGGCGCGCGCTGCCGTGGACGGCCTGCTCGCTCGGGCAGAGGCAGACGCGGCCTTCCGGCAGCGTCTGCTCGCCGACCTCGAGGAGGCCGTGGCGTCGGCGGGCTACGAGCCGACCCCGCAGGTCGTCGAGCAGCTGCGGCGCAAGCTCGCCGCCGACTGACCTCCACGCTCCGTCTTCGCCTCGGGTCGGCGACAATCGCTCCCGATGCTGACTGACCTGCCCGTGCGTGTCCTCCTCGACGAGCTGGCCGCGCCGCGAGAGATCCCCGGCGGCGGCTCGGCGCTTGCGCTCGCGCTCGCGGCCGCGGCCGCGGTGGTGGCGATGGCGGCGCGCATCTCCGCGCCGTCGTGGGAGGACGGCGCGGGCATCGCGGCGCAGGCGGACGCCCTGCGCTTCCGCGCAGCCGCGCTCATGGAGACCGACGCCGAGGTCTACGCGCGCGCTCTCGGGTCGCGGGACGCCGCCGCCGCGCAGCCGCCCGACCGGCGCGACTGGGAGGTCGGGCTTGCGTTTGCGGCGGCAGCCGAGCCGCCGTTGGCGATCGCGCGCGTCGCGGCCGACGTGGCCGAGCTGGCGGCCGTCGTCGCCGAGCACGGCGACGAGCGGATGCGGGCCGATGCATTGGTCGCAACCGCGATCGCGGCCGCCGCCGCGCGCGGCGGGCTGTCGCTCGTGGCGGTGAACCTCACCACACGCGCCGACGACCCCCGCGTGGCCGAAGCGGAGTTGCTGGCCGAAGCGGCCGAGCAGGCGGCCGCGCGGTCGCTTCGGCGCTAGAGCGGGATCCCCAGCGGCAGCCGCTCGGCCACGACGCTGTCCGCCGCCTCCTTGCTCGGCGCGTAGCCGGTGACCGCCGCGATGAATACGTCGCGTTCGAGTGCGAACAGCCGCAGCTCGTCGAGCGCGCGCACGGTTGCGGTGCGAGGCACGTCGCGCAACAGCGCGATCTCGCCGAAGAAGTCTCCCGGGCCGAGCTCCGCCGAACGGCTGCCGTCGACCTCGACCGCGGCCCGCCCCGATGCGATCACGTAGAACAGGTCGCCGGGTTGACCTTGCTCCACGACCGCTGCCTCCGCCGGGACCGTGACTTCGGCCGAACTTGCGGCGAGACGCTCGAGCACCGGCGGCGGGAGCGGTGCGAAGAGCGGGATCGCGCGCAGCAGCTCCAGGCGGGCCGAAGGGATGCGCGTCGATGCGTCGATCGCAGCCAGGCGCGGCCACAGCGGCACGAGCACGGCCGGCAAGAACAGTCCTGCGACGACGAGTGCGAGGCGTGGTCCGATCGCCGCGACGAGCGCAGGCGTCGCGAGGGCGCCGAGCGCGAGCGTCAGGAAGATGAGGCTCTCGAGCACGCCGAACACGCGCGCCAGCACCTCGTCCTCCGCCGTCCGCTGCATGAGCGTGATGCTCGACACGTCGACGACGGTGTTGCCGATCCCGATCACCGCGAAGAGCACGAGGACGAAGGCGGCGTTCGTCCACGCCGCGCACAGCGCGAGCGGCAGGCCGAAAAGCAGCAGCCCGACCCCGAAGTCCCCGCCGAGGCGCTTCCGTCCGGCGAGCGCCGCGGCGCCGACCGCGCCGAGCAGGCCCCCGACACCAACGGCCGCATTGAGCCAGCCGACGCCCGCGTTTCCGGCGTCGAGGAGCCGAAGTGCGACGATCACGAGCAGCACCTCAAGGGCGCCCGCGACGAGCGTCTGGCCGCCGCTGAGCCCGATCACGACCCGCAGCTTCGGCTCGGACGCGATCGCCCGGAATCCGGCCAGCAGTGCCGAGAACGCGTTCTCCCCTTCGCCTGCCGAGGTCGCGGGAGCGTCGCGCGGGATGCGCACGAGGCAAGCCGCCGACCAGAGAAAGGCCGCGGCGGTAACTGCGAAGACGACCCCGGGGCTGGTGATCGCGAGCAGAGCGCCGGCAATCGCAGGGCCTGCGAACATGCCGATGCTCGACGTGCTGCTGAGAGCCACGTTCGAGGCGGCGAGCTCCTCGGGTGTCTTGGCGAGCGAGGGCAGAAGCGCCGACTGCGCAGGATGGAAGGCCGCGCCCACGATCGAGGCGAGCACGGCGAGCGCATAGACGAGTGTCGTCGGGCCGTGTGTCGCCGCCACTGCGGCCATGCCGCCGACGATGCCGGCCCGCAGCAGGTCGGCGGCGAGCATCACGCGCCGCCGCGAGACACGGTCGGCGAGCAACGCGAGCCACGGAGCGAACGCACCTGCGAGCAACCAGCGCACGAAATAGAGGAGGCCTACGGCCCTCGCGCCGTCGACGTCGTAGGCGTAGACGGCGATCGCGACGCCGTAGGCCCAGATGCCCAGGGTCGAGCCGATACCGGCGAGCTGGAGTCTACGCAAGTCGGCGTTCGCGAACATCTCGGCGAACGCGCCGAGAGACTCGGCAACCCGGCGGCGCAGCGGCATTGGGCGAGGATCGCAACATCGGTTGTGTTTTGGAAGAGCCGGTGGGAAGATTCCGAGCCTGTCGCCCGTCTAGTGGGGGAAGCGCGCTGACGGCGCGAACGGAGTCCGAAAAGGAGGGAACCGTGTCTGAAGACGAGGCTCGCCGGAGTGGTCATGAGGAGCCCGAAGACGACGTCGAGGGGCACCGTCGCGTCGTCGCGGCGAACGAGGAGCCCAAGGCCGAGGGTGAGGAGTCGGACGAGGTCGAAGCGCACATGCGCCGGACCGACGCTCCGAAGAAGCTTTAACGCGACCCTCCGTCGCGCGAGAGCCCGGGCCTTTCGGCCCGGGCTCTTTCACGTTCGCTCGCCGAGCAGTCGATCGAGAGCCTGAAGGAGCTCGAGCGCTGCGCCCCTCGACTCCCCGTCCGCCGACTCCATCCGGGCCGCGATATGGGCCAGCGCGCCGAGCTCGTCGTCACCATCGAGTGCCGCGCGGGCGCGTCGCGCTCGCTGCATCAGGTCGAGCCCGATCGCCGCCTGGTTCGCGAAGAGTCCGAGCAGATCGATCTCCGACAACCTGAACGGCACGTCGCTGGGCCGATCGAGCACCTCCAGGACGCCGAGAGCTTTGTCCTCGACGAGCAGCGGCACGGCCATGAGGCTCTTCGGCACGAAGCCGGTCGACTCCGCCGCCTCGTGGGAGAAACGGGCATCCGCGGTGAGGTCGTCGACGACGAGCGGCTGCCTCGTGACGAGCACCCAGCCGGCGACGCCTGTACTCGAGGGGAAGCGTCGCCCGACCAGCGCGTCGCCGCCCTCGCCGGCGACCGCTTCGAAGACCAGCTCGTCCGCGTCCTCGTCGAGCAGGAAGACGGACGCCGCCTTGGCGCGGAAGATCGACCGGGCAACCTCGACCGTCGCGTGCAGGAGCGAGCGGTAGCTCTCCTCAGCGCCGAACACCCCGGCAGCGACCGCGGCCCGGAGATCGCTCACGCGCGCCTTTCCACGTTCGACGCCGTCAGATGCAGCACACTCTTGAGCTGGAAGGGCTCGAGCCGAGGATGCTTGCTGAGTATGAGTGCGCAGATACCGGTCAAATGGGGAGTCGCGAAGCTATTGCCGGTACAGCGAAGCGTCCCGCCCCCGAGCCACGCGACGTCAACGTCCAGCCCGCGGGCGAAGAACTCCACCGGAGGGCTGGGGTTGTAGTAATAGGCAAGCGGGTCGGCATCCTCGTGACTCCCAACAGAGATGACGCTCGCGAAGCGCCAGGGGAAACTTTCCACCGGCATGTTGTGCGCCGAAGCGACGATCATCGTGCGGTTGAAGTACGCGCGATCTGCTAATTCGTGGAGGAGGTCGACGTACTGCTTCTTCGTGGTCGAGAGGCTCATGTTCACGACATCAAAGCCCTGCTCAACCGCCCAGGTGAGCCCGGCCAACAACACCCGGCCACTGCCGGTGTAACCCGCACCAAGCACGCGCACGCTTGTCAGTTCGCAGTCAGGTGCAAGCGCCCGGATGATCCCTGCGCAGGCGGTGCCGTGCCCGCAGAGATCCCCTTCGTCGTCCTCGACCACGCGGGTCTCCTCCTCGTTGCGAAGCACGACGACGGCTCGCTGCACAGCTCCGACGAGCGGATGCTCGGGCTCGACGCCGCTGTCGAGCACGCAGACGCGGACGCCGGCGCCGCTCGCTCCGCCCCAGGCCCACTCGCGCGTCACGCGGTCGGGCCACTCCACCGGAAGCCGAATCCGGTTGCGCTCCTCAGCGGGCAGGCTCCACGCGGGCAGATCCTCGTTCATCTCGTGTGCACGAACCGACATCCAGCCGATCCTATGCGGCGTAGGATCCGACCAGCAACGAGGAGGATGTGGTGGATCGTACTGCGCTGCGCCGCGTACAGCAGCCGCTGAAAGAGCGCTATCGCGAGGAGCCGGCTGCGGCGCTCGTGACGTTGACCGCAACTGGAACCCTCGGAGAGGGCGTGACGTGCTCGGTCCAGACTGGGCGGGCGGTCGCGGCTGCAGGACTTCACCCTGCCAGCGGCGGTGACGGGTCGATGCTCTGTTCGGGTGACATGCTCCTGGAGGCATTGGCCGCGTGCGCCGGCGTCACTCTGCGCGCCGTGGCGACGTCGCTGGAGATAGCGATCGCGAGCGGTTCCGTCCACGTCGAGGGAGACCTAGACTTCCGCGGTACCCTCGGCGTCGACCGGGACGCGCCCGTCGGCTTCCGATCGATACGAGTTCGCTTCGACCTAGAGACCGACGTCGCGGAAGAACAGCTTGATACCCTGCTCCGCCTGACCGAAAGGTATTGCGTCGTCTACCAGACGCTCGCGTCGTCTCCGCACCTGTCCATTTCAAGGAGTCGGGTCGCAAGCTGAGGACCGCGAGTCCCCATTCCGACGCTCGTCGACGAGGGGCGTGGCGATCGCACGATAACGGCAGTCCTGCGCGGCGTATGCTTCGCGGGCGTGATTGCCGCTGGCGGCCTTAGGCTCTGCCGATGCTCAGTTGTCTCGCCTGCGGCCAGGAGAACCCAGCGGTCGCCCGCTTTTGCCTCGCGTGCGGCTCCTCGCTAACCGAAGAGAGCCCTTCTCGCGACGAGCGCAGAGTCGTCACGGTCATCTTCGTCGACCTCGTGGGGTTCACAGCCAGGGCCGAGCGGCTCGATCCCGAGGAGGTTCGTGCGGTGCTGGCGCCGTACCACGAGCGCGTCCGACGCGAGATCGAGTCATTCGGAGGCGTCGTCGAGAAGTTCATCGGCGACGCAGTCATGGGGGTCTTCGGGGCTCCCCTCGCTCACGGCGACGACGCAGAGCGCGCGGTGCGGGCGGCGCTCGTCGTCCGCGACATCGCCGGCGAACTTGCGGGCGGCGATCTCCAGATTCGGATTGCAGTCAACACAGGCGGGGCCGTGGTGTCTCTCGGCGCACGGCCTGCTCTCGGAGAGTCGATGGTTGCCGGTGACGTAGTGAACACCGCGTCTCGTTTGCAGGCGGCAGCACCCGTGAACGGGGTCGTAGTGGGCGAGGAGACTTACCTCAGCACGAGGGACGTGGTCGAGTACGCGGCGACCGCGCCGGTAGTCGCGAAGGGGAAGGAACACCCAGTCAAGGCGTGGGTAGCGGTTCGGGCGACGACAGCGGCGGGCGAGAGGCCGAGCTCGAAGCTGTTGATCGTGGGCCGCACGTTCGAGATGGCGATTCTGAAGAGCGTGTGGGAGCGCGCGTCCGCAGAGCGGTTGCCGCACCTTGTCTCAATCTTCGGCGCCGCAGGAGTCGGCAAGTCGACGCTGGTAGCGGAGTTCGGCCGCGCCATCGCCAATAGCGGCACCCGCGTCGTTCACGGCCGTTCTCTTCCATATCGCGAGAGCGGCACCTATGGCGCTCTCGCGGCACAGGTGATGAAGCTAGGAGGAGTGTTCGAGAGCGACGCGGCGCCGGTCGTGGTCGAGAAACTGCGCACGAGGACAGCTGCGTTGCTTGCCGGAGCGGGAGCCGATTCCGATGCGGTCGCCGGGCATCTAGGCGTCATCGTCGGGGTCGACGCGGGAACCGAGGCATCCGATCGTGAAACGCTCTTCTACTCGGCGCGTGAGTTCCTGGAAGCGGTAGCGCGCGAACAACCGACGATCCTCGTCTTCGAGGACATCCACTGGGCCGACGCCAACATGCTCGACCTCGTCCACTCGCTCGCTACGCGGGTGCGGGGCGTGCCGATCCTCTTCCTTACGCTCTCCCGCCCAGAGCTCCTCGACCTGCGCACCGAGTGGGGTGCAGGACTGGCCGGCTACACGGCGGTGACACTCAGTCCTCTCGACGAGCAACACGCACGGGAGCTGGCCGTCCGGCTCGGGAGCGGCGACCAGGCCGACGACGTGCTCCGCGTCGCGGAGGGCAACCCCCTGTTCATCGAGCAGCTCGCGGCGAGCATCGACGAAATCGAGCCGGGAAAGCTTCCCACGAACGTCCGCGGGATCGTCGCCGCGCGTCTCGATGCGCTGCCGCGTGCGGAACGCTCATTACTACTCGACGCCGCGGTCGTCGGCAAGGTCTTCTGGCTCGAGGCGCTACGGACCATGAATCGCGAGAGAGACGACTTGCTCGATCTGCTCGAGGAACTCGAGCGCCGCGACCTCATCTATCGCGAGACTGCAACGATCATTGAAGGGGAGCAACAGTTCGCTTTCACCCACATCCTCATCCGCGACGTCGCCTACGACCTCCTGCCGCGCGCAGCCCGGACACACCGGCACGCGCTCGTCGCCGAGTTCTTCGGTAACAAGACCGGCACGTCAGGCGAAGCGATCGGTGCCATGGCTCGACACTGGCGAGGCGCCGGCGACCACGAGCGAGCCGTGGAACAACTCGTGCGTGCGGCCGAGCTGGCAGAGCGCGGCTGGGCGAAGGACCACGCTGCACTGCTCTACCGCGAAGCGCTGGCACTCGTGCCGGAGGAGAACACCGAGAGAAGAGTCATGCTTCGCCGCCGCCTCGCTCTCGCGAGCTCGGCGTCGTACCACGTACCGGATGTCAGACGGCGGGGAAGTCCGCAGGCGTGACGTCGCCGACGATCTCGTCGATCGAGTCGACCTCATGCTGTCCGAGCCGCACCGCATGCTCTCGCACTACCTCTTCGCTCGGCGCAGCGTAGACACAAAACGTTTGCACCATCCCCGTATCGTCGACGACGACGTGGCTGTGCTCCCAGGTGATCTCAGGGAACTCGGTCTCGACGATCTCTCTCGAGCGCCGGCCCACGCCGGGCATCTCGGCCTCGCCGACATCGAAACTTCGGACGACCATGTAACGCGGCACGCCCAGATACTAAACTCTTGGGCGCGGTGGCTTCAAGTGAAGCGATCGACGTCGTCCAGGAAGGGTGACCTCCTCAAGCGTGTCTCTCTTTATAGCCCGCTCGTGGGCCGAACTCGAGGCCGTCTTGCGCGTCGCCGACGGGCTCAGGCTTCCGGCGGCGGGGTGCTGGTGCACGAGGGTGGAACGGCGGAGGGCATTGGCCCCGGGTAAGCGCTCGGCCGAGTCTCACAGTCACCTCACGAGCCGGTTCGTTGAGGAGCTGACCGTCAAGCGTCCGGAACGATTACCCAGATCCGGCGAGGGTGCCCTAGAAGTGATTCGTGTACGAGAGAAAGCGCCACCCGTCCCGAGCGTCAAGCAGTTGGTAGCTCGTCCAGGTGTCTCGCAGTACCTCGCCACCGGCGCCTAACGCGTTCCAATGCACGGTCGCGAAGACGGAAGACTCGCCGAGTTGGCGAGCGTAGATCTCGACCTGCGTCCACGCCACGACGCCGATGACGCGGTAAGCAACGATCGCCCCCGCAAAGTGATCCCGCACCGCGGCGCGGTCTGGCAGGTGGATCGCTGCTCCTTTTCGGACCGCAAGGAATGGCCAGAGGCAGAGATCGGTGACGCCCTCGACATCGCGTTCCGAGTAACGGTGGATGTACTCATCGACGGTGGACTGGACCCTGGCAGTCACGGCAAGACTGTGGCAGTTGTCGGATATGCCGTCAACGCCGACGCCAGTGTTCGATGTCACCAAGCCACTTTGGTTAGGGCCGCCCGTCTGCGCCAGTGATGCTTCTGTGTCTGTCAAGTCGGTGACGGGGACTGGTGCTCGAGTAGCCGGTAGAGGTTGTGGGCGAGGTAGCGCTTGAGGCAGCGGTTTGCCTCGCGTCGTGTCTTGCCTTCTGCGAGTCGGCGTTCGATGTAGGCGATCGTGGCGGGGTGTGTGCGTTTGCGAGTGACGAGGATGATGTGCAGTGCGCAGTTGAGTTTGCGGTCGCCTGAGCGGTCGAGACCAGACTGGCCAAACGCAGGCCCAGCTCGAGGTCTGCACCGGGGTCTGCACGCGACGCGATTTGGGGGCACGTCTGTCACAAATGACCCGCATGGTTGAGCCAAATGCGAGTCACTTTGTGACACGAAAAGGCGCATACGGGATTCGAACCCGTGCCGCCGCCGTGAGAGGGCGGTGTCCTAGGCCACTAGACGAATGCGCCGGGCGGGGCACAAGTGTAGCGGGGCTCCGCCGCTAGGCGTCACCGTGGGCGACGCGCACGGCCAGGCCGACCGCCAGTACCGCTGCGGCGGCGCCGGCCACCGTCCAGACGAGGCCGCGTTCCGTCGGCGCGGCTGCGACGGCGACGACGAGCGCCGACGTGGCGAGGCCGCCGCCGATCAGCGCAGCCAGGGCGATGAGGCGGCCGCGCAGGACGGGGCGCTCCGCGACGATCGGGATCCACTCCTGCAGCGACCACGACGCGAGCTCCGCGCCCAGCAGCAGCCCGGCCGCGACGAGCGGCGCGCGCTCGTCCACCGACCCGCCGTGGACGACGAGCGAGACGGTGTACGCGACGACGAAGCACACCACCGCCCACGGCAGGAGATCGTCGTTTCCGCGCACGAGCACGAGCGCGAGCAACGCGAATCCGATCGCGCCGATTCCGCCGACGATCGCGCCGACCGACGGCGTGCGCACGATCGCGTCCGCCAGCACCGCCGCGAACACGAGTGCCGACAGCAGCGCCAGCGTCACGCGCGCGCGGGCCTTGCGTAGCGTCTGAATGCCGACACCTCCTCCAGCGGGACGTCGAGGGGAACGCCGTCGAGCCACTCGACCACGGGCACGCCCGCGCGCTCGTAGCGCGCGCGCAGCGCCTCGCGCGAGAGGCGCCACAGCCGGTACGACAGCTCGGCCAGCTCGCCCTTGCCCGGGTCGACGAACGGGACGGGGGAGACCTCGACCACGACGAGGTCGAAGCCGCGCGCCCGCAGGTCGAGCAGCGCCGCGGCCGAACGCGGATCGAGCAGCGGCGTCAGCGCGAGCACGAGCGCCTTCGGCGGCAGCGTCCGCGGCGGCAGCACGTCGACGCCCTTCATCGCGAAGCTCAGCACGATGTCCATCTGCAGCAGCGAGTCGACGATCTTGTACAGCTGCAGCGTCCCGGACGCGGGAACGAGCCAGGTGAGAAAGCCGCCGAAGCTGACGAGGCCGACGCGGTCCTTGCGCCCGAGGTAGCGGTGCGCGAGCGACGTGGCGGCACGCACGGCAAGGTCGAGCGTGCTGCGTCCGCCGCTGCGCACCTCCGCGAACGTGTCGACGAAGAGGACGACGTCGGTGTTCCGCTCCGGGTGCTGGTCGTTCACCCAGAGCTCGCCGCGCCGCGCGCTCGCGCGCCAGTTGATCCGGCGCGGGCGGTCGCCGTGCGTCCACGGGCGGACGTCGGCGAACTCGATGCCCTCGCCCTTCGCGCGCGACACCTGGTTGCCGACGAACACCTGCGTCTCGTGCGGCGGCAGCAGCGCGTGCAGCGTCTCCACGCTCGGGTAGACGCGGACTGCGGGAGCGCCGCCGGCCTGCAGCTCCCAGGAATGGAACCCGAGCGGGTCGCGGATGCGCACGAGCACCGGGCCGACGGAGAACGCGCCCCAGCGGTCGCACCGCAGCGGCAGCTCGAGCGTTCGCGTCTCTCCCGGCTCCAGCCGGAGCCCGAGCGGATTCGGCTTCGTCGGCGCCAGCTCGTCGGGGCGGATGAGCAGGACGTCGGCGCGCGCGACGCCGGTGGCCGACGACAGCTCGATCGTCGCGCCGAGCTCCTCGCCCTCCAGCGAGCGCTCGCGGTCGATGCGCAGCGTGACCTCGAGCTGCGGTCGCCGCGCGATTGCTGCGCCGACGACCGCCGCGAACGCGAACGGCGCCGCGAGCGCGACGAGCTCGACCCGTCCGAGCACGAGCCCGGCGAGGAGCGCGAGCGCCGCGATGCCGGCGTACGCAGCCAGCCGCGGCGAGACGTGCCGGGTCATCCGGCCGCTTCGCGGACCGCATCCTCCGCCGGCGGCGTCGGCACGGTCTCGAGCGCTTCCTCGACGATGTCCTCGCCACGCACGCGCTGCACCCACAGCTCCGGCCGCAGCGTCAGCCGGTGCGCGAGCGCCGGCACGGCCACGGCCTTCACGTCCTCGGGGACGACGAAGTCGCGGCCGGCGAGCGCCGCCTTCGCGCGCGACAGCTTCAGCAGCGCGAGGCTTCCACGCGGGCTTGCACCGACGGCGAGCCGGCGCGAGTCGCGCGTCGCCGAGACGAGGTCGACGATGTAACCCTCGATCGACGGCGCGACGTGCACCTGCTCGAGCGCATGCTGCATCGCGACGAGCGTGGGCGTGTCGACCACGGGCGTCAACGGCAGCTCGTCCTCGCCGCGCTCGAGCCGGCGGCCGAGCATCTCGATCTCGTGCTCCCGGCTCGGATAGCCGACGCCGATCCGCATCAGGAAGCGGTCGAGCTGCGCCTCCGGCAGCGGATAGGTGCCCTCGTACTCGATCGGGTTCTGCGTCGCGAGCACGACGAACGGCGGGTCGAACGGCCGCGTCTCGCCCTCGCTCGTGACCTGCCGCTCCTGCATCGCCTCGAGCAGCGCCGCCTGCGTCTTCGGTGGGGCGCGGTTGATCTCGTCGGCGAGGAGGAGGTTGGTGAAGATCGGGCCCGGGAGGAACGAGAACTCTCCCTGGCGCTGGTCGAAGATCGACGAGCCGGTCACGTCGGACGGCATCAGGTCCGGCGTGAACTGAATGCGCGAGAAGCGGAGCGACGTCGCCTGCGCGAACGAGCGCGCGATCAGCGTCTTCGCCAGCCCGGGATAGTCCTCGAGCAGCACGTGGCCGTCGCAGAGCAGCGCGAGCAGGATCAGCTCGAGCGCGTCGCGCTTGCCGACGACGGCGCGCTCGACCTGGTCGAGGATCTGTGCCGCCTGCGTCCGCAGCTCGTCCAGCTGCATCAGATGCGCTCCAGCGCGTCGACGACGCGGCGGAGCGCGGCGCACGGGATGCCGGGTGCGTGACGGTCGGCCGGCTCCGGCAGGTCCGGGCGGAGCAGAGCCCACGCCTCGTCGCCGAGCAGGAGCCGCGCGCTGCTCCGGGCGGCGTTCGAGGTCGATGCTGTGCCGCGTCGCGAGCCGGACCGCGGCGGCCTCGCGCAGCATCGGGAGCAGCCGGTGGTGCAGATGCCCCGCGCTGGCCATGCCGAGCGTGATCTCCCGCTCCGTGCGGACGAGCTCCGGCGGACGCATCGGCTCGTGGCGGCGACCGCCGCAGCGCGTGCTCGAAGGCGACGACCGGTTCCGGTCCTCGTGCGAGGCGCGCGATGCGGCGTGAGCGCGGCGAGCGCGATCGCCGCCAGCGCGAGCACGTACACGGCGAGGATCCGCTGCGTCGGGAACGGGCGGATCGCCGAGCGCGACGCCGAGCCCCGCGGTCGCACGAGCGAAGCTCGTGAGGAGCCGCCGCGCGCTCGTTCACGCCGCCTCCTCCTCCGCCTCGGCCGGCCGCCGCAGCTCGTCCCGGACGGCGACGAGCGCGTCGATCGCCTCGTCCCTCATCTCCGGCTCCGGCTCATGCTGGCTGAACTTTGCCCACTCGAACAGGACGGTGAGGCGGTGCACGGACGGTCGCGCTCGTGTCGAGCGCGGTCAGCGCCCGCTCCACGTACTCGAGCGGCGCCTCCGACGGACGGCGCGGCGAGGCCGGCGCCGGCGAGCGCCGTCTCCATCCGCGCGTACGCGGCGATGATCGCGCGGCGCAGGTCGGGCTCGTTGCGGAGGTCGTCGAGCGAGTCGTCGAGCGCGGCCGAGACCGCCTGCTGCGAGCCGGTCAGCCAGGACGGCGGGCGCAGCCGCTTCTTCGAACGGCGGGCGACGACGAACGCGGCCGTTCCGGCCACGAGCGCGACGACGATCGTGATCTCGTCCCAGCGGATGTGGGCCGCGGCGCACGCCGCTCGGCGCGGGCGGGAGCTTGCCGTGCCGTGTCCCTGCCTGGTGCTGGTTGGCGCGCTGGTCGAGGTGCTGGAAGCGCCGGATGAACTGCGAGTTGTGCAGCAGGAAGCTGGCGATGGCCGCGCCGCCGGCGATGCGAGAGGAGGTAGCTGACGAGATGGTTGCGCCCGCGAGGCTTGCCGCCCGTCGGCCGGGTGGAGAGCAGCGCCCAGAGCGACCACCGCGGCGACGATCACCGCGAAGATCACGACCGTCGTGAAGAAGTAATCGAAGAAGCCGGCGGTCGGGCCGGCGCCCGAGCCGGAGCCGGCGAGCGGACGGCCGCGGCTCGCGACCCCGGCGAGCACGACGAGCGCGGCGACCACGACGCCCGAGCGGCACCAGCCGGCGGGACTCCATGGCCGGAGTCTCGCACGGCGGCAGGCGGGTCCGTAAATGGCCGCAGGCTCCCTCGGCACCCGCGCGGATGCGCGCCCGACGAGTCGGGCGAGACCATGGTGGCCGAGGAGGAACATGGCCCTTCGCTCACAGGCAGGCGCGGCCGCCGGACGGACGGTTCCTCGCGGCTGTTGCGGCCGCGTCCGGGGCACGTTCTGCGCGCCGACGAGGAGCGCGAGCTGGCCCGGCCGATCGCCGCCGGCGACGAGGAGGCGCGCGACGTCCTGATCGAGGCGAATCTCCGGCTGGTCGTCGCGATGGCGCGCCGCTACCAGGGGCTCGGCCTGCCGTTCCCGGATCTCGTGCAGGAGGGGACGGTCGGCCTGATCCAGGCGGTCGACCGCTTCGACTGGCACCGCGGCCGGCGCTTCTCGACCTACGCAGCGTGGTGGATCCGGCAGGCGATCCGGCGCGCGCTGACGAACGACTCGCGCACGATCCGGCTGCCGAGCCGGCTCGTCGCGAAGCAGCTGGCGACCCGTCGCGCCTCGGCCACGCTGGAGGCCGGGCTGGGGCGGACGCCGACGACGGAGGAGATCGCAGCGGCAACCGGATTCGACGCGGCGGCGATCGCGGGCGTCGAGCGGCGTCCCGCTGGCGAGCGCGTCCCTGAACGAGACGATCGGCAGCGAGGACGGCGGCGCGCAGCTGCTCGACCTCGTCGCGGACGCGACGCGCACGCGACCCGGGCGACGAGGCGGAGGAGGCGGCGCGCGCCGAGGCCGTCCGCGCGGCGGTGGCGGAGCTGCGGGTGCGCGAGCGGGAGATCGTCGAGAGCCATTTCGGCCTCGACGGCGAGCCGCACACGCTGGAGCAGATCGCCGCACGAGCTCCACCTCGCGCCGGAGCGCGTGCGCCAGATCGAGCAGCACGCGTTCGCGACGCTCGCGCGGCGGCTCGGCGCCGGTGAGCCCGCCCGTCTCGCCGGGAAGTCATGACGAAGCCGTATTCGGGCCTGGCCCCCGCCTCGGTTCCGGAACCGTGACGGCGCTCTACGAACCGGCTTTGCCCGAACGGCCCGGGGCCAGGCCCCGATACGGAAGCGTGACGAGAGTCGCGCGCCGGTCGGCGCGCGTTCAGCCGAGGAAGCGGCGCATCAGCTCGACGTCGATCGCGTCGACGATCTCCTCCGCGCCGGCCAGCCGGTGCGGGTCGAGGGTTCCCCGCTTCGCGATCACCCGCATCCCGGCCGCGACCGCGGAGGCGATCCCCGCCTCCGTGTCCTCGAGCACGAGGACGTCGGCCGGCTCCGCGCCGAGCAGCGGCAGCGCCTGCAGATATCCCTCCGGATCGGGCTTGCCGTGCTCGACGTCGTCCGCTCCGACGATGCCGCGAAACAGCGGCGCGAGCCCCGCCGACTCGACCACCGGCTCGATCTCCGCCCGCATCGCGCCGGAGACGATCGCAACATGCACCCGCGCCGCCGCGTACCGCACCGCCGCCCGCACCGGCTCGTGAATCGTGTGGCCGTCGGAGACGCGGGCCCGGTAGCGGCGGATCCGCTCCTCGATCACCGCCTGCTCGTCCGCGTGGCCGGAGCCGAGCCAGCGGTGGACGATCTCCGGGTCGGAGTGGCCGGCGAGATGGTCGAAGTACTCCTGTGCCGACAGCGGCTTTCCGTGCTCGGCGAACAGCTCGACGAAGATCTCGCACAGCACCGGCTCGTCGTCCGAGAGCGTCCCGTTGAAGTCGAAGGCGATGGCTTTGATCGTCATGCGATGAAGTAGGGCGTGGAGTTGACACGGTACGGAGAAACGTGGGATCAAATGCGGATCTTCGGCAGGCGGCGACGGGAGGAACGATGAGCGAGACGACGGTCGAGACGACGGGCGCGTACGAGAGCGAGGACGCGCGGCTCGAAAGCCTGGGCTACAAGCCGCAGCTGAACCGCGTGCTCGGGCTGTTCGCGAACTTCGCCGTCGCGTTCACCTATCTGTCGCCGATGGTCGGGATCTACTCGCTGTTCGTGCTCGGCGTGGGCACGGGCGGACCGGCGTACATCTGGCTGACGTGGCTCCCCGTGGTCGGGATGCTCTTCGTCGCGCTCGTGTTCGGCGAGCTCGCCAGCCACTACCCGGTCGCCGGCGCGCTGTTCCAGTACAGCAAGTTCTCCGTCGGCCCACGCTACGGCTGGTTCGTCGGCTGGTTCTACGGCTTCGCGCTGTTGATCACCGTCGCCGCCGTCGACACCGGCGTCGTCAGCTACGTCACCGCGCTGACGCACAACTGGTTCGGCTGGAACCTGAACGCGGCCGACCACACGACGATCCTGCTGATCACGCTGGTCCTGCTGGCGATCCAGACGTCGCTGAACATCACCGGCGCCCGGGTCATGGGCGACGTGGCGAAGTTCGGCGTCTACGTCGAGATCCTCGGGACGCTCGGGATCGCGATCATCCTCGCCATCCACGGCTTCCACCACGGCCTCGGCTTCCTGTTCAAGACCGACAACGTGCAGCACGTCGCGAGCAACCCTCTGGGGCTGAACTTCCACGGCAGCTGGCTCGGCGCAGCGCTCGATCGCCGTGCTCGCGCCCGTCTACATCTTCTACGGGTTCGAGGCGGCCGGCGACATCTCCGAGGAGACGAAGGACGCCGGCAGGCAGGTGCCGAAGGCCGATGCGCTGGGCGCCTGATCTGGGGCGGCATCGCCTCGTTCATCCTCATCGGCGCGCTGCTGCTGGCGATGCCGGCGCACAACCCGATCGCGGCCACGTCAAGGGCGGCGGCGATGCCGTTCATCCTCGGCGAGCTCCCGAGCTGGCTGCAGGACTTCCTGCTGCTGCTGATCATCTTCGCGTTCTTCTCCTGCGGCACGCTCGATCCAGGGCGCGGGGAGCCGGCTCGCGTTCTCGTACGCGCGCGACGGCGCCCTGCCCGGCTCCGGATGGATCGCCAAGGTGAACCAGCGCTTCAAGACGCCGGTCAACGCGCTGCTCGCCGGCGCCGTCGTGACCGTGCTGTTCGTGCTGCTCGTGTACGCGTCGCCGGCGCACAACTACCACTTCCTCTTCATCACGTATCCGGCCAACGTCAACGGGCTGGTCGCGCTCGTCTCGTTCGGCGTCAGCGGCATCTACCTCGCGTTCTTGCTGACGGTGATCGCCGCGATCGTCGCGCGGGCGCGCGGCTGGGTCCCGGAGGGGAAGTTCCGCCTTGGCAAGTGGGGCTGGCCGGTGTGCATCATCGCGCTCGTCTATCTCGGCCTGATGCTGGTCAACGTCGTGTTCCCGAGCGGCCTCACCAGCCCGCGCGGGTACTTCAACCTCGACTGGATCACGCTGGTCGTCATCGCCGTGATCGCGATCGTCGGCGCGCTCTACCTGTTCATCTGGCGTCCGGACAAGAACGTCCAGAAGCACCTGCACGACGCGCTCGAGCCGACCGGGGCGGAACGGCATGGGTAATAGCTGTCCGGCCGGTGTGCTTGACACCATGCGCGACAACTCAGGGGAAAAAGCACGACACCAAGGGAGGCTGATGTGAGTACGAGCGCCCCTGCACCGGGGCCACAGCTGTCGGAGGACGAGAGACAGCTGCACAAGCTGGGCTATGCCCAGGAGCTCTTCCGCGCGATGGGCGGGTTCCAGAACTTCGCCATCTCGTTCACGATCATCTCGATCCTCGCCGGCTGCCTGACCTCGTACTACATCGCGTTCGAGAGCGGCGGCCCGATCGCCGTCACCTGGGGCTGGCTGATCGTCGGCCTGTTCGCCACGATCATCGCGCTTGCGATGGCGGAGATCGCGTCGTCGTTCCCGACGGCGGGCGGCCTCTACTACTGGGCGTCGAAGCTCGGCAGTCCGGGCTGGGGCTGGGCCACCGGCTGGTTCAACCTGATCGGGCAGATCGCCGTCACCGCCGCGATCGGGTACGGCCTGTCGACGTTCGCGACGGTGCTGTTCGACGACCTGTTCTCGTTCGAGAAGCACATGAACGACTGGTTCGGCTTCAACTACAACGAGACGGTCTACGCGCTCTATGCGGTCCTGCTGCTCGCGGTCTGCCTGATCAACGTCTTCGACGTTCGCATCACGGCGATGCTGAACACCGTCTCGGCCTACTGGCACATGGCCGGCGTCGCGGTGATCGTGATCGTGCTGATCGTCGTGCCGAGTCACCATCAGTCGCTGTCGTACGTGTTCACCGGCACGGTCAACGCGACCGGCTACGGCGGCAACGTGACCGGCTTCGAGCACGCGGCCTTCTGGCTCGTGTTCGGCCTCGGCCTGTTGATGTCGCAGTACACGATGACCGGGTTCGACGCTTCCGCGCACATGGCGGAGGAGACCCATCAGGCGTCGCGGATGGCCGCGGTCGGGATGTACATGTCCGTGGTCGTCTCGGCCATCTTCGGCTTCGTCCTGCTCGTCGCCGTCACCTTTGCGATCCCGAGCACGCAGGGCGCCCTCGACAACATCGGGGCGGTCGTTCCGTGGATCTGGAGCACCTCGATGAGCCAGAACTGGTCGGATGCGCTGCTGTTCATCTGCGTGGTCGCCCAGTTCTTCTGCCTGACGGCATCGACCACGTCGGCGTCGCGGATGATGTTCGCGTTTTCCCGTGACGGTGCCGTGCCCGGGCACACCTTGTGGCGGCGGGTGTCCAGGCACCGCGTGCCCGTCTACGCCGTGTTCGCCATCGGCGTGCTCTCCGCACTGCTGATGGTGCCGGCGATCTGGAACTATCTCGTCGGCTACGCGGCGGGGACGGCGATCGCGGTGATCGGCCTCTATATCGCGTTCATCCTTCCGGTCTTCCTCCGGTTCCGGCTCGGCGACAAGTTCGAGCACGGCGCGTGGAGCCTCGGCAAGCACTACAAGTGGATCGACATCGTCGCGATCACCTGGGTCGGGATCGTCACCGTCCTGTTCTGCATGCCGCTGTTCTACGACGGGCTCCCGTGGGCGAAGAACTTCTCGTGGTCGCTGACGAACTACACGATCCTGTGGTTCATCGGCATCGGGTTGTGCTTCGGCGGCTGGTGGGTGCTCTCGGCCCGCAAGTGGTTCAAAGGCCCGGTGCGGATGGGCACCGAGGAGGAGCTGGAGAAGCTCGAGTCGTCGGAGGACTTCCTGCTTCCGGCCGAGGGCTAGCCCTTCCTGCGGAAGGAGCTGGAGAGGGGGCGGCGAGCGCCGCCCCCTCTCAGTCGTCGCGCTGTACGTCCTCCAGCAGCCGCTCGAAGTCGGGGCCGTCGAACTCGGCCACCGCGCGGTCGTAGCGGCCCATCGCCCAGTCCCAGAAGTCGAAGTCGAGGTCGGAGATGCCCGCCTGGATCGAGCCCCACAACGTCCACCCGTACTTCGACATCAGCCCCCACAGGCGGGCGCGCGCGACCTTGTTCCGCAGCGGCCGCCCGTAGTACTCGGCCACGAGCGCCTCCAGCTGCGGCAGCGAGAGATCCGACTCGCTCCACACGTTGCCGAGCTCGAAGGTCGGCTCGTTGTTGCCGGAGTACTCGTAGTCGATCAGCCGCAGCACGCCGTCGACCTCGATGAAGTTTTCCGCGAGCAGGTCGTTGTTGCACGGGACCGTCGGCTCGGGGTGCACGCGCATCGCCGTCTCCAGCGTCCGCACCTGCGGCTCGAACTCGGCGTAGCGGTCGGGGAAGCGGAAGCCGCGCTCGCGGACGACCTCGACGTAGCCGCGCTGGATGGCGAACATGTCGAAGTCGTGCAGGAAGCGGCGGCCGGAGTGCAGGCGCCGGCAGGACTCGGCGATCTTCCCGATCCGGTCGCCGCGCCGCAGCAGCTCCGGGCTCATCGTCTCGCCGACCATGTACTCGAGCACGAGTGCGTCCAGCTCGGGCAGCGCGGCGACGAACGGCGCGCCGATCCCGGTCTCGGACGCGGCGATGGTGTTGTGGATCTCGTTGGCGCGGTCGATCGCCAGCAGGCCGGTGTCCTTGCCGGAGATGCGGACGACGTAGGCGCCGTCGGCGGTCGTGACCTTGTAGTTCGTGTTCGTCAGGCCGCCCGCGAGCTGCTCGACATCCTGCGCGCCGCGCAGCTGCGGAACCGCCTCCAGCACGTCCTCCAGCGCCATCGGAGGATCCTATGATGGAATCGAGCGCGTGATGCCGGAACGCGCACGGGCGGTGGTGATCGGCGGCGGCGTCATCGGCTGCTCTGTTCTCTACCACCTCGCGAAGCAGGGTTGGACGGACTCGCTGCTCGTCGAGCAGTACCAGCTGACGCACGGGTCGACCTGGCACTCCGCCGGGCTCGTCGGACAGCTGCGCTCGTCGCTGTCGCTGACGCGGATGATGCAGTACTCGGTCGGGCTCTACGCGGAGCTGAAGGAGCTGACGGGCAACGACCCGGGCTGGCGGCAGCTCGGTGGGCTGCGGCTCGCCTCGTCGCAGCCGCGGCTGGAGGAGATCCGCCGCCAGGCGTCGTGGGCGAAGACGTTCGGTCTGCCGATGGAGATCGTCTCCGCCGACGAGGCGCAGGCGCTGTTCCCGCCCATGAGCACCGACGGCGTGCTCGCCGCCGCGTACATCGCCGACGACGGCTATCTCGATCCGAGCCAGCTGACGTTCTCGCTCGCGGACGCGGCTCGGCGGCTCGGCGCGCAGATCGAGGTGCGGACGACGGTGACCGGGATCGAGACGCGCGACGGCCGCGTCGTCGCCGTGCAGACGGACCAGGGCCGCGTCGAGTGCGACGTCGTCGTCGACGCGGCGGGGATGTATGCGCCGCAGATCGCGCGCATGGTCGGCGTCAACCTGCCGATCATCCCGTTCGGCCACCAGTACCTCGTCACGGAACCGTTCGAGCCGGCGCTGGAGCCGCTGCCGACGCTGCGCGACCCCGACAATCTCGTCTACTTCCGCACCGAAGTCGGCGGCCTCGTCATGGGCGGCTACGAGCGCAAGCCGGCGGCATGGGCGCTCGACGGCATTCCGGAGGGCTTCGAGGCGAAGCTGCTCCCCGAGGACTGGGACCGGATGCAGGAGCTGTTCGAGAACGCGATCCGCCGTGTCCCGGCCATGGAGACGGTCGAGGTGAAGATGTTCTTCAACGGGCCGGAGGCGTTCACGCCGGACGCGGACTTCCTGCTCGGCGAGTCGGAGGTGCCGGGCTTCTGGGTCGCCGCGGGCGGCTGCGCGCACGGGCTCGCGGGCGCGGGCGGGGTCGGCAAGGTGATGGGCGAGTGGATCGTCGACGGCCGTCCCGAGTGGGATGTGTGGCCGCTCGACCTGAACCGCTTCGGCCGCCAGTACCGCAGCCAGGCGTACACGCTCGCGCGCTCGTACGAGGCGCTGTCGCAGTACTACGACATCAAGTATCCGGGCGAGGAGAAGAAGGCCGGCCGGCCGCTGCGCGTCTCCCCGGTGTACGCGCGGCACGCAGAGCTGGGCGCAGCGTTCGGCGAGAAGGGTGGCTGGGAGCGCGTCAACTGGTACGAGTCGAACGCCGCCGGAGGCGACGAGTCGCTGCGCCCGCGCGGCTGGGCCGGGGAGAACTGGTCGCCCGCGATCGAGGTGGAGGCGCGCGCCGCGCGCGAGTCGTGCGCGCTGTTCGACCAGTCGAGCTTCTCGAAGCTCGAGGTGCTCGGCCCCGGTGCGCTTCCGTTCCTCGAACGGCTGTGCGCGAACCGGATCGACCGGCCCGTCGGCACCGTCGTGTACACGCAGCTGCTGAACGAGCGCGGCGGGATCGAGGCGGATCTCTCCGTGCTGCGCCGCGCCGACGATCGCTTCCTGCTCGTCACCGGTACCGCATTCGGCACGCACGACCGTGCGTGGCTGGTGAAGAACGCGCCGCGCGACGGCACGGTCTACATCAACGACGTCACCTCTGCGTACGCGTGCCTCTGTCTGTGGGGACCGAACGCGCGCGATGTCGTCGACCTCGACTTTCCGTACATGCAGGCGCGCGAGCTCTCGCTCGGCAGCGTGCCGGTGATCGCGTCGCGCGTCACGTACGTCGGCGAGCTCGGCTGGGAGTTCTACTGCCCCGCGGAATACGGGCTCGCGCTGTGGGATCGCCTGCACGTCGACGGCGTCACTCCCGGCGGCTATCGCGCGATCGACGCCTTGCGCCTGGAGAAGGGCTACCGCGCGTGGGCGAGCGACCTCAATGCGGAGACGACGCCGGACGAGGCGGGTCTGTCGTTCGCGGTCAAGCGGGACAAGGGGCCGTTCATCGGCCGCGACTCGTTGCGTGATCCGCGGCAGCGGCTCGTCTGTCTCGTATTGGACGATCCGCGCGCGATCGCGCTCGGCTCGGAACCGGTGCGGGCGGCAGACGGAACGATCGTCGGCCGCGTGACCAGCGGCGGCTTCGGCTACGCCGTCGGCGCGAGCATCGCGCTCGCGTACGTTCCCGACGCGTACACCGAGCCGGGAACGGAGCTGGCGGTGGACATCTTCGGCGACTGGGTGGCGGCGGAGGTGCGAGCCGAGCCGTTGTACGACCCGAAGGGCGAGCGGGTGCGCGCGTGACGGTCGTCGTCGTCGGCGGAGGCATCGCCGGCGTCAGCTGTGCGTACCACCTCGCGCAGGCCGGCGTGCGCGACGTCGTGCTGGTGGAGAAGGGCGAGCTGACGAGCGGCTCAACTCATCACGCCGCCGGGTTGGTCACTCAGTTCAACCCGTCGCCGACGATGATGCGCTTCCGCCGCTACAGCGTCGAGCTGTACCGGGAGCTGGGCGTGTTCGAGGCGGTCGGCTCGCTGCGCATCGCGTCGAGCCCGGAGAGCCTCGCCGAGTTGCGCCGGGGCGTCAGCCGTGCGCACGGGATCGGACTCGATGCGGAGCTCGTCGGCCCGGAGGAGGCGCGGCGCCTGCTGCCGGAGGCGACGGCGGATGCGCTGTACGGCGCCGTCTGGATGCCGGGCGACGGCTACGTCGATCCGCACATCGCCACCTACGCGGTCGCGTCCGCTGCGCGCGAGCTCGGCGCGGAGATCCGCATCAACACGCGCGTGACCGGCATCGAGCTCGGGCCGCGGCGCGAGGTTCGCGCCGTGCTGACGGATCAGGGCCGCATCGAGACCGACACGGTCGTGAACGCGGCCGGCATGTGGGCGCCGCAGGTGGCGGCGATGGTGGGCGCGTTCGCCTGCTCCATCCCGGTCGACCACCAGCACATCGCGCTGCTCGCGGTCGACGGGCACGAGCTGTCGCGCGACACGCCGTGCTTCCGCGACACCGACAACCTGATTTACGGGAAAGCGGAGAGCGGCGGCGTCCTCTTCGGCGGCTACGAGGCGAATCCGGTGTCGCGCTGGGAGGACGGCGTGCCGTGGGAGCACGGCGCGCGCATGCTCCCGCCCGACCACGAGCGCTTCGCGCCGCTGATGGCCGGCGCGGTCCGCCGCTTCCCGTTCCTCGACGAGGCGGGGGTGACCGCGCTGGTGTGTCATCCCGACGCGATGACGCCGGACGGCAATCCGCTGCTCGGCCCGGTGCCGGAGGCGCGCGGGTTCTGGATGGCGGCCGGGCTGTCGCTCAACGGCTTCGGCGGCGCGGGAGGGCTGGGCAAGGCGCTCGCGGAGCTCGTCACCGGCGGCGCGGCGGAGGTGGACGTGCAGCCGTACCGGCCGTGGCGGTTCGGCGGGCCGTATCGCGGTCCCGCGTTCGCGGCGGCGGGTGCGCGCGAGGTCTACAAGTACTACTACCGGCTGCGCTATCCGCTCGACGTGTCCGAGGCGGGGCGGCCGCGGCGGCTGAGCCCGCTGCACGGGCGGCTGCAGGAGCTCGGCGCCGTCTTCGGCACGAAGAACGGCTGGGAGCGCGCCGACTTTTTCCGTCCCGGCGAGCCGTGGCGGCGGGCCGGGGAGGACCAGCGCGCGTTCGGTTGGGCGCGGCCGCCGTATCACGACCGCGTCGCCGTCGAGCACGCGGCGATGCGCGAGCGCGTCGGGATCATCGACATGACCTCGTTCGGGAAGCTCGACGTCTCGGGCGCGGATGCGCTCGCGCTGCTCGAGCGCGTCTGCGGCAACCGCATCGACCGGCCTGTCGGTGCGGTCGTGTACACGCAGCTGCTCGACGGGCGCGGCGGGATCGTCGGCGACGTGACGGTGACGCGGCTTGCGGTTGACCGTTTCCGCGTCGTCACCGGCGCCGGCGCGGTCGACTCGGACCGCGGCTGGCTCGAGCTGAACCGCGTTGACGGCGACGACGTGGCGATCCTGGACGTCAGCGACGACCTCGCGGTGATCGGCATCTGGGGGCCGGAGTCGCGCGCGGCGCTCGCGGCGGTGACGGACGACGACGTGTCGGCCGAGGCGTTCCCGTTCCGCACCGCGAAGGAGATCTCGGTCGGCGGCGCGCCCGTGCTGGCGCAGCGGATCACGTACGTCGGCGAGCTCGGCTACGAGCTGTACGTCGCGCGCGCGGCGGCGGTGCAGGTGTGGGACGCGCTCGTCGCGGCTGCGCAGCCGGAGCCGGTCGGCTACGCCGCGCTCGACTCGCTGCGGCTGGAGAAGGGCTACCGCTACTTCGGCGCCGACATCACGTCACTGGACTCGCCGTTCGAGGCGGGCCTCGGCTTCTGCGTCGCCTCCGGCAAGTGGCCGGAGCTCGAGCGCGATCCGCCGCAGCGGCTGCGCACGCTCGTCGTCGGCGGAGGCGACTACGTCACCCTCTACGGCGGCGAGGCGGTACATGGCGGCGGCGAGGTGATCGGCCGCGTCCGCAGCGCCGGCTACGGCTTCACCGTCCGCCGCAACATCGCCCTGGCGAAGCTCCCGGCGGAGCTCGAAGAAGGCGCGGAGGTGGCGGTCGACGTCTTCGGCGAGCTCGTCCCCGCGGTCGTCGCCGCCGACTGCCTCTACGACCCCGCCAACGCCCTCGTCCGCTCCTAGGCCGTGCCCCTGCGGGCCACGGCCCGGTGTCAGACACGGTTCGCAGAACCGTCACGACTTCCACGCGAATGTGTCACAAACGTTCCACAGTTCCGCACCGTTGCCCGCTTCCGCGATCCCGGACATGTCCGATGCCGGGACATGTCCCCGGTGTCAGACACAGGGGTGTTGGCCGCACCGCCGCGAAACGACGGAGGGGCGGCTCGCGCCGCCCCTCCTGACACTCCGACGAGCGTCGGTCGCTACTCGACCGGGATCTCCTTGTACACCGTCTTCAGATCCATGCCCTGCCGCTTGCGGACGAACCGCGACACCCCGTAGATGATGAACGCGATCGCGTACAGGCAGCCCATGTAGTAGAGCGAGTTGCGGTTGTTCGACCCGTACACGCCGTCCTGCAGCCACTTGTAGATGCAGAAGCCGAGGTACGCGAGGAACAGCACGGCCGCGGCGGTGATCAGCGGGATCCCCGCCACCTTGTACTTCGCGATCGGCGACGCGTTGTAGATCTCCGGCTTCCGCCACGGGAGGATCCCCGCCGCCACCGTCGACCCGCAGAACGTCACCGCGATCACCAGCGTCGCGTCCAGCGTCCAGCTCGTGAACGTCGAGTTGTACGCGTAGAAGTACGAGATCACGAGCGACGGCAGCAGCATGATCAGGATCGCGTAGTACGGCACGCCGCGCTTGTCGATCCGCGCAGCCCACTCCGGCAGGATCCGGTCGAACGCCGACGCGAAGATCACGCGCGTCGCGGTGAGGAACACCGTGCCGACCCAGCCGAAGAACCACAGCGACATCAGCAGGATCACGATCACCTGCAGCCACGGGCTGACGAAGAACGACGCGAGCGTCACCGGATACGGCCACACGCCGCTCATCTGGTCGGTGCCGCCCCACCACGCGTTGTTCGCCGAGTTGTAGAAGTTCCAGCCCATCGTGTGCGCGATCAGGAGCAGGAACACGAGCGCGAGGCCCGTCGTGGCGATCAGCGCGCCCGCCATCGCGTAGATGTTCTTGCGGAAGTCCGACGCGCCGCGGACCTCGCCGTACAGCGTCGCGCCCCAGTTCGACCACAGGTTGAAGAACGCGATCATCGGGATCAGCAGAATGGTCGCCCCGAAGGCGAGGCCGCCCAGCGAGCTCGCGCCCTCATACGTCCCCTTCTTGATCGTCGCCGCGTACGCGTCGGGCGACGTCGAGCCGTACGTCTTCACGGCGTAGTGGTTGAACGCACCCTGGAACGCCGACTTCGAGTGGAAGATCAACAGCGCGAAGATGATCAGCAGCCCGAGCATCCCGCCGAGGAAGCAGAACCGCTGCAGCTTCGCGTAGTTGCGCATCCCGATCGAGATGAACGCCGCGGCCATGAACGCCGTGATCACCGAGGCGGTGAAGATGCCCTTCGGCTCGTTGAAGAAGACGACCACGCTGTGCCAGCCGAAGATCGCCGCCAGCGGCTGGAAGAACTCCTTGCTGAGGATGTTCGCGTAGATCGGCACCCAGTGCCAGTTGATGAACCACCAGCCGCACACCGCCAGCACGAAGCCGATGCCGCCGCCGAGCACGCGGCTCACCCACACGTAGTCGCCGCCGGCCCGCGGCATCACCGCGATCAGCGCTGCGTACACGATCGTCTGGAACACGAGGTACAGGCCCGAGAGGATGATCGCGTAGATCAGGCTTCCCTTCGGGATGAAGGGCCCGTCGGCGAAGATGTAGAGCCCGAGCGTGATCAGGTTGATCGAGAAGAACGCGTAGATGAACGCGTCTTGCACCGACCAGCCGCGAACGAGTCCGGTCGCCTTCCGGACGAACAGTGAGCGCTCCTCATAGGGTGCGCCACCTGCCATCGTCGCCATGCAGTGTCCCTCCTATCCGCTGGTGAGCAGGAACCGCTTGACCTTCTTCTTGCCGTCCAGATCCACCACAGCACCGAGCAGGTCGCCCTGCTCGTACGAGCTTCCGGGATTAATGCACAGTGTTCGGCCGATGCGACATGTCCCGCGGGCCTCGTGGATGTGCCCGTGGAGCGAGAGGGCCGGCTGGTGCTCCTCGATCGCGCCGCGGACGGCGGTCGATCCGACCGGGTGCACGGCCCGTCCCGCGTCCTTCAGCATCATGTCCTCGGTCAGCTCCGGGGCGTCGTCCAGGCCGGAGCGGTACGGCGGGCAGTGGAAGCTGAAGATGGTGCTCTCGGGCGGCGCCGAGGCCTGTGCGATCGCCTTCTCCAGCCGCGCGCGGAGGTCCGGCTCGTCCTCCTCCCGGTAGGTGTCCCACGGCGTCCGGTTCGCCCACCCGGTGGAGACGATCTGGAAACCGTCGAGGTCGAGCACGCGGCCCTCGCCGAGCTCGACCGTCTTCGCGCTGTCGATCACCGCGTCGACCTCGAACTGGTCGTCGTTGCCGGGACAGCAGATGACGCGGACGCCGGTGCCGGCGAGCCGCTCGTCCGCGAGCTTCATCCACTGCTCGACGGTGCCGAGCATCTTCTCGTTGAAGAGCGCGTGCCAGCGCGGCTCGTCCTCGCTCAGCGCGCGCAGCTCGTCGGGGTTGGTGCGGAACGGGTAGTAGCCGCGCTTGATCACGCGGTCCTCGAACGCCGCCACCTCGTCCTCGCCGGTCAGCTCGTAGCGGTTCTCGAGCAGCGTCGCGTGCCAGTGGCCTTCGCCGTCGTCGATGATCGGCACGAGCGCCTTGCCGGTCATGTCGCCGCCGAGGATCAGCACCTCGACGTCGTAGTGCTGGGCGGCCCCGAGGAACTTGCGCCAGCAGATCTCGGAGCCGTGGACGTCGGTGGCGAAGAAGAGCTTCATCGGTGCGTCAAACCTCCTCGGGGGTCTCGTACCATTTCACGCGCTCGCCGACCCGCGCGCGCAGCCTCCAGGCGCGCGACTTCGGCGCCGCCTCGATCCGCTCCTCGACGGCTTCGAGGCGGGAGCTCACGAGCGCGCTCTCGTCCGGAGCCAGCTCGTAGCGGTCGAGATGGACGCGGACGTTCTCCAGGTTGGCGGTGATCGTCCGCCAGAGCCCCCAGTCGGCGCCGCAGAGCTCGGCGACGCGGGCGGCGTTCACGCCGGTGTCATCTCCGGTCACCTCGTGCTCGTGGAAGAGCGCGACGGTGTCGCGGACGTCCTTCTCGTTCAGCTCGATGATCTGGAGCTTCGTCAGCAGCAGCTCGGCGAGCGGAACCGTTCCCGCGTTGACCGTCAGCCGCTGCTCGAGCGGGATCTCGTGGCACATGCGGAACGAGCTGACGAAGACGTCCAGCTGGCGCCGGTTCGGCTCGTCGAAGAAGAGCAGCCGCTCGCGCGCGTTCATCGCGTTGAAGCCGACGTGCGGCTCGTAGCCCTGCTCCTTCAGCAGCTTGGCCACCGCGCCGGAGCCCTTGCGCGTCGTGGCCACGTCGATGTCCTTGTACTCGCGCTCGAGCGACGACGGCAGCCCGCTCGACGCGCGGATCCGCACCGCCACTCCTCCGAGCAGCCGGACGGGCACGTTCGCCGCCTCCGCCACCCCGATCAGCCGGCGTCCTTCCTCGACGACGTCGGCCTGAATCTCAGAAGAGTCCGACAGTCCGACCCTCGGCGTCGATGTCGACGTTGAACGCGGCCGGCGTCTTGCCCAGACCCGGCATCGTCTGCATGTCTCCGCAGAGTGCCACGAGCCAGCCGGCCCCGGTGTAGGCACGGATGTCGCGCACCGTCACGGTGAAGCCGCTGGGCGCGTTGACGAGAGCCGGGTCGTGGGAGAGGGAGAGATGCGTCTTGGCCATGCAGATCGGGAGCCCGTCGAAGCCGGCGGCGTCGAATTGCCGGATCTTCTCTCGCGCGGCCGGCAAAAGGAAGACCCCGTCGGCGCCGTAGACCCGCCTGGCGATCGCCTCGATCTTCTGCTCGATCGAGTCCTCGAGCGGATAGATCGGCGCGAAGCTCGACGGCTCCTCGGTGGCCGCGACGACCGCCTCGGCCAGCGCCGCCGCGCCCTTGCCGCCCTGGGAGACGGCGTCGTTCGGCTCGGCCGCGAACGCGCCGTTGGCCAGCGCGATCGACCGGATCAGCTCGATCTCCTCGTCCGTGTCGTCCGGGAAGCGGTTGACGCCGACGACGGCGTTCAGCCCGAACTCGCGGATGATCCCGAGGTGCCGGACGAGGTTGGCCGAGCCGCGCTCGACCGCCTCGAGGCCGCCGTCCGGGTCACCGCCGTGGTGCTTCAGCGCCTTCACCGTGGCGACGAGCACGGACGCGCTCGGCGTGAGGCCGCCGGCGCGGCAGACGATGTCGAAGAACTTCTCCATGCCCATGTCCGAGCCGAAGCCGCTCTCGGTGAGGACGATGTCGCCGAGCTTCAGCGCCACGCGGTCGGAGACGAGCGAGTTGTTGCCGTGCGCGATGTTGGCGAACGGCCCGCAGTGGACGAATGCCGGCTGCCCCTCCAGCGTCTGGACGAGGTTCGGCTTGATCGTCTCCTTCAGCAGGACGGTCATCGCGCCGGCCGCCTTCAGCTGCTCCGCGGTCACCGGCTCGCCCTCGAAGGTGTTGCCGACGGTGATCGCGCCGAGGCGCGCGCGCAGGTCCTGCAGGTCGCGCGCGACCGCGACGATGGCCATCACCTCGGAGGCGGCGGTGATGTCGAAGCCGGTCTCGCGCACGTAGCCGTTCGCGCGGCCGCCGATCCCGACGACGATGTCGCGCAGCGCGCGGTCGTTCATGTCCATGCAGCGCCGCCACGAGATCGAGAGCGGGTCGATGCCGAGCACATTCCCGTGCAGCAGGTGCGCCTCGAGCATCGCCGAGAGCAGGTTGTTCGCCGCGCCGATCGCGTGGATGTCGCCGGTGAAGTGGAGGTTCATGTCCTCCATCGGGACGACCTGCGCGTAGCCGGCGCCGGCCGCGCCGCCCTTGATGCCGAAGACGGGACCCAGCGACGCCTCGCGCAGGCAGAGCACCGGGTTGCGGCCGATGTAGCCGAGTCCCTGGGTCAGCGACACCGCGGTCGTCGTCTTGCCCTCGCCGGCCTTCGTCGGCGTGATCGCCGTGACGCCGACGAGCTTCGCGTCGGGCTTCGCCGCGAGCCGGTCGAGCACGGACAGCGAGATCTTCGCCTTGTACTTGCCGTACAGATCGACCTCGTCCGGCTCGAGCCCAGCGGCCGCGGCGACGTCCGCGATCGGTCGGAGCTGCGCCTGCTGTGCGATCTCGAGGGAGGAGGGCATCGTGGTCGATCCTTTCATGGCTGGGATATGAGTAATATATCTGGGTGGCGACGGCGGTAGGCCAGGCGGAATCGCTCGCCGAGAGAGCGTACGTCGCGATCCGTCGGATGATCGTGACACTCGCGCTCGGCCCCGGCTCGGTGATCAACGAGCGGGAGCTGGTGGAGCAGCTCGGGATCGGCCGCACCCCGGTGCGCGAGGCGCTGCGGCGGCTGGCGCAGGAGGGGCTCGTCGAGGTGTACCCGCGCCGCGGCATGTTCGTCACCGACGTCGACGTCCGCAATCTCGCGCTCATCTCCGAGGTGCGCGCCGCGCTCGAGCCGGAGGCGGCGCGGCTCGCCGCGGAGCGGGCGACCGACGCGGAGCGCGCGGAGCTGCAGGAGCTGCTGGACGCGTTGGACGCAGGCGGTGCCGACGATCAGGCGCTGATGGCGCTGGACGAGCGGATCCACCGGGCCGTCTACCGGTGCGCCCGGAACGATCTGCTCGAGGCGACGCTGGAGCAGTACTACGTGCTCGCCCTGCGCATCTGGACGATCGCGCTCGACCGACAGCACGAGCTGAAGGACGCCGTGCAGGAGCACCGTGCGCTCCTCGAGGCGATCTACGACGGAGACGGGGAGCGCGCGGCCGCGACCATGCGCGCCCACGTCGAGGACTTCGAGCAGGCGATGCGTCGCGTGCTCCTGACCGTGTGAGGACATCCGCGTGAGCGACTTTCCCGCAACTGCGAAGGCCGTCGTGATCGGCGGCGGCATCGTCGGCAACAGCCTCGCCGGCTGGCTCGCCGAGCTCGGCTGGCGCGACCTCGTGCTGCTGGACAAGGGCCCGTTCCCCAACCCGGGCGGCTCCACCGGCCATGCGTCGAACTTCATCTTCCCGGTCGACCACTCGAAGGAGATGACGCAGCTCACGCTCGAGTCGATGCGCCAGTACAGCGAGGCGGGCACGCTGATCGAGAGCGGCGGCATCGAGGTGGCGCGCACCGAGGAGCGGATGGAGGAGCTGCGCCGCCGGATGGCGTCGGCGAAGTCGTGGGGCGTCGAGGACTGCCGTCTCGTCACGCCCGCGGAGATCAAGGAGCTCGTCCCGTTCGTGGACGAGTCGATCCTGCTCGGCGGTTTCTACACGCCTTCCGTCGCGGTGGTGGACTCGCTGCGCTTCGGCACGCTGATGCGCGAGCGCGCGCAGGCGTCGGGCGCGCTGGCCGTGTTCGCGAACACGGAGGTGCTCGGGCTCGACGTGCACGAGGGCCGTGTGCAGCGCGTGCGCACGAGCCGCGGCGACGTCGAGGCGGAGTACGTGGTCGTCGCGTGCGGCGTCTGGAGCCCGCGCATCGCGCGCATGGCCGGCGCGTCGATCCCGCTGACGCCGGCGGTGCACCAGATGATCGACGTCGGCCCGGTGCCGCGGTTCCTCTCGTCGACGAGCGCGATCGAGTTCCCGATCGTCCGCGACATGGACACGAACATGTACGAGCGTCAGGACGGGCAGGGGCTCGAGGTCGGCTCGTACGCGCACCGTCCGATCCTCCATGAGCCCGACGAGATCCCGTCCATCGAGGCGGCGTCGCTATCGCCGACCGAGCTGCCGTTCACGCAGGAGGACTTCGAGCTCCAGCTCGAGCACGCGCTGCAGCTCGTTCCGGAGGTGCTCGGCGACGAGTCGGTCGGGATCAAGTACGCGATCAACGGGCTGCTGTCGCTGACGCCGGACGGTTTGCCGCTGCTCGGCGAGACGCCGGAGGTGAAGGGGCTCTGGGCCGCGTCGGCGGTCTGGGTCAAGGAGGGCCCGGGCGTCGGCAAGTCTGTGGCCGAATGGATGGTGCACGGCGAGCCGGAGATCGATCTGCAGTCGTCCGACATCGCGCGCTTCTACGACGAGCAGCGCACGCCGGAGCACATCAAGGGCCGCACCGCGGAAGGGTTCAACAAGACGTACGGGATCGTCCATCCCGGCGAGCAGTGGGAGTCGAACCGGCGCGTGCGCATGTCGCCGTTCTACGACCGCGAGCACGAGCTCGGCGCCGTCTTCTACGAGGCGGCGGCGTGGGAGCGGCCGCAGTGGTACGCGTCGAACGTCGGGCTCGTCGAGCAGTTCGATGTGCAACCCAGAGAGCACGAGTGGGACGCGCGCTGGTGGTCGCCGATCATCAACGCCGAGCACCTCGCGATGCGCGACCGCGCGGCGATGTTCGACCTGACGGCGTTCTGCATCTTCGACGTCGTCGGCCCGGGCGCACTCGACGTCGTGCAGGAGGTGGCGGCGCGGCAGATGGACGTGCCCAACGGCCGCGTGATCTACACGCCGGTGCTGTCGCAGCGCGGCACGTTCAAGTCGGATCTGACGATCATGCGCATGGACGACGAGATCTTCCGTGTCGTCACCGGCGGCGCGCACGGCATGGCGGACAAGAAGTGGTTCGCCGACCATCTGAACAAGGGCGCGCGGATCGACGATCACACCTCGCAGCAGTGCACGGTCGGGCTGTGGGGCCCGCGGGCGCGCGACATCTTGTCGGCGGTAACGAGCACCGACGTCTCCAACGAGGGCTTCCCGTTCGGCACGTGGAAGCTGCTCGAGCTGGACGGCTTCCACGCGTATGCGTCACGAATCTCGTACGTCGGCGACCTCGGCTGGGAGATCTACGCCTCGATGGAGGACGCCGCGAAGCTGTGGGACACGCTGTGGGACGCCGGCCAGGTGCACGGTGTCGTCCCCGCCGGCATCGGCGTCTACGGCACGACCGGCCGCCTGGAGAAGTGCTACCGCGCGTTCGGCACCGAACTGGACGCCGACTATGACGTGGTCGAGGCGGACATGGCGTGGTGGAAGGTGAAGGACCAGGACTTCGTCGGCAAGGCGGCTCACGTGGCGCACCGCGAGACGGAGCCGGTGGCGCGGCTCTGCACGCTGACCATCGACGACCACACGTCGGCGAGCGGCGTGAAGCGGTACCCGCTCGGCCGCGAGCCGGTCGTCACCCTGGACGGCGCGCCGATCACCGACGCGAAGGGCCGCCGCTCCTACGTCACCTCCGCCGGAGCCGGCCCGTCCATCGGCAAGCACATCCTGATGGCCTACCTCCCGCCCGCGCACGCGCAGGTGGGCGAGAAGCTGGCCGTCGAGTACATGCAGGAGCTCTACCCGGTCACGGTCGAGATCGTCGGCTCGACGCCGATCTTCGACCCGGACAACACGAGGATCCGTTCGTGAGGGGGGGGAGTGGGACGGCTCGGACTTCGGGCAGTCGGAGCGGGCGTCCGTGAAGATCCTCGTCTGCGTCAAGCGCGTCCCGATCACGGGCGGGAAGATCGTGCTGACGGACGACGCGCAGGAGATCCGCACGCTGCATCTCGGCTTCGCCATCTCGCCGCACGAGGAGTGCGCGGTCGAGGAGGCCGTGCGCATCGTCGAGGCGAGTAGTGCCGATGGGACTGCCGGCGAGGTCGTCGTCCTGACGCTCGGCCCTGCGGAGGCCGAGGAGCAGCTGCGCGACTGCATGGCCATCGGCGCCGACCGCGGGATCCTGATCAAGACCGACGGGCAGGAATGGGATCCGCAGGCGACCGCCGCCGCGATCGTCGAGCGCCGCGCGGGACGAGGCGTTCGACCTGATCCTGTTCGGCAACGAGTCGGCCGACTCGGCCAACTTCCAGGTCGGCATTCGCGTCGCGCACGCGCTCGGGCTGCCGGTCGTGACGGGGCTGAAGAAGATCGACGTCGCCGACGGACGCGTGCGCTGCGAGCGCGACGCGGGCGGTGCGCGCGACGTGTACGAGGCGCCGCTGCCGGCCGTCCTGACCGTGCTGGAGGGACTGAACCTGCCGCGCTACCCGTCCGTCCCGGGGCGGTTGCGCGCGAAGTCGAAGCCGCTCGCCGTGATCGAGCCGGCGCGGCCCGAGTCGAAGCTGGAGAAGCTACGGCTCGTGCTGCCGGAGGGCGAGGGCACGTCGGCGGAGATTCTCGGCGAAGGCCCGTCGGCCGCACCGAAGGTCGTCGAAGTGATGCAGCAGCTGGGCGTGGCATGACGGTTCTCGTCTACGTCGAGCTGGGCGACGAGCTGTCGCTCCAGGCGCTCGCGTTCGCGCGCGGGCTCGGCGACGTGCGCGCGGTCACGCTCGACGGCGCGTACCAGCCCGCCGCGTGGGCGACCGCGCTCGCCGCCGCGGCGGACGGAGCCGACGCGATCGTCGCCGCCGGCTCGGATCGCGGCAACGAGCTGCTCGCCCACGTCGCGGCGCAGCTCGACCAGCCGTTCGCCGCCAACGTCACCGCCGTCGACGGCGACACGGTCACGCGCGTCCGCTGGGGCGGGAGCCTGCTCGAGGAGGCGCGGCTGCACGGCTCGCCGCGGATCCTCTCGGTCGCTCCGCACGTGCACGCGGCGGGAGAGCTCGGCGACGTCGAGACGCTGACGGCGCCGGACGACGGCTCGCCGCGCGTGCTCGAGCGCGTCGAGGAGTCCAGCGGCGGCGTCTCGCTCCGCGACGCGAAGGTGGTCGTCAGCGGCGGCCGCGGCGTCGGCTCCGCCGAGGGCTTCGCCGTCATCGAGGAACTGGCGGCGCTGCTCGGCGCCGCGGTCGGCTGCTCGCGCGTCGTCACCAGCGCAGGCTGGCGCCCACACACGGACCAGGTCGGCCAGACCGGGACGAAGATCTCTGCCGACCTGTACGTCGCCTGCGGGATCAGCGGCGCGACGCAGCACATCGCCGGCGCCAAGGGCGCCAAGAAGATCCTCGCGATCAACTCCGACCGGGAGGCGCCGATCCTCGCCAGCGCCGACTACGCCGTGATCGGCGACCTGCACGAGATCGTCCCCGCCATCAGCGCCGAGCTGAGAAGGGTCCGCGGCAACTGAGCATCGCCGCCGGCGCGGTCGGCCTCGCGGCGCTGCTCGTCGTCACGGGCACGCTGTTCGGCAAGCGCGCGCTGTTCCTCACCGGGCTCGTGCGCGCCGCGCGCCCGACCGACCGCTCCGGCGACACACCTGCGCGCGTCCGCAACGAAGCGGTCGACGTCCTCGGCCAGCGCACGCTTCTGCAGCGCGTCGTGCCGGGACTGATGCACGCGTTCATCTTCTGGGGCTTCCTCGTGCTCTTCCCGACGATCCTGATGGCGATGATCGCCGCAGTCGACGTGAACGCGACGCTGCCGTGGCTCGGTCACCAGGGCTGGTACATGCTGCTCGTCGACCTGTTCATCGTGCTCGTGCTCGCGGGACTCGTGACCGCGGTGGTGATCCGCGCCGTGGTACGGCCGCGCCGCTTCGAGGGCTCGCACGGCAGCGAGGCGTACGTGATCCTCGGGCTGATCGCCGCCGTCGTGCTGACGCTGCTCTGCTGGCACGCGGCGCTGATCGCCGCCGGGCTGAACGAGTGGCCTGCGCACTGGTCGCCCGTCGCGAACGCGCTGTCCAACGTCTTCCCGTCGGGAGACGCGGCGGAGCGCGCGTTCGTCTGGCTGCACCTCTGTGCCGTCTTCGGCTTCCTCGTCTACCTCCCGTACTCGAAGCACCTGCACATCGGTGTCGCCGCGGTCAACGTCTGGTTCGGGCGGACGCGCGCGCGCGGGCGGCTGGAGCCGCTGCGCTTCGACCTGCCCGACGACCAGCTGCGCTTCGGCGTCGCGACCGTCGCCGACCTGACGTGGAAACAGGTGCTGGACGGCTTCTCGTGCACCGAGTGCGGCCGCTGCCAGGACGCGTGCCCCGCCAACGCGACGGGCAAGCTGCTCTCGCCGAAGCTGCTGATCATGGGCATCCGCGACCAGGTCTTCGCGCAGAGTACGGAGCCGATCGCCGGCAACGGGGTGCCGGTGGAGATGATCTGGGACTGCGTGACCTGCGGCGCGTGCGTCGAGGCGTGCCCGGTGTCGATCGAGCACGTCGACCACATCGTCGACCTGCGCCGCAACCTCGTCATGGTCGACTCCACGTTCCCGGCCGAGGCGGAGCCGATGCTGCGCGACGTCGAGCGCTCCGCGAATCCGTGGGGCAAGCCGCAGACGGAGCGCGCCGCCTGGGCGGAGGCGCTCGGCGTGCGCGTCCTCGAGCCGGGCGACCCCGCGCCGGAGTACCTGTACTGGGTCGGTTGCGCCGCCTCGTTCGACGAGCGGGCGCGAGCCTCCGCAGAGTCGACCGCGAAGCTGCTGCAGGCGGCCGGCGTCGACTTCGCCATCCTCGGCCCGCGCGAGTCGTGCACCGGCGACCCGGCCCGCCGCATGGGCAACGAGTACGTCTTCCAGGGCTACGCGGAGCAGAACGTCACGACGTTGAACGATGCGGGCGTGACGAAGATCGTCGCCAGCTGTCCGCACTGCTTCAACACGCTCGCGAACGAGTACGGCGACTTCGGCGGCGACTACGAGGTGCTGCACCACACGGAGCTGCTGGCGGAGCTCGTGGATAGCGGCCGCCTCAGGCCGAAGGCCGGCAGCGAGTCGATCACGTACCACGACTCCTGCTATCTCGCGCGCCACAACGACGTGCGCATGGAGCCGCGCAAGCTCCTGAACGTGATCGGCCAGCCGGTTGAGATGAAGCGCAGCGGCAAGCAGACATTCTGCTGCGGCGCCGGCGGCGCGCACATGTGGATGGAGGAGCGCGGCAACGCGATCAACGTCGAGCGCGCCCGCGAGGCCGCCGGCACGGGAGCGGAGACCCTCGCCGTCGCGTGCCCGTTCTGCACGGTGATGCTGGACGACGGCGTGCGCGAAGCGGGGGAGACGATGCGCGTCGCCGACGTGGCGACGCTCCTCGCGGAGTCGCTCGAGAACTAGCGACGTCTACTTGATGCGCTTCTCGACCGTTCCTGCGCCTGCGCCCTTCTTCACGAACACGTGCGTCTGAGACGGCGGCGGCAAAGGCGGGCTCGAGGGCTGCTGAACGGGCTTGGGCTGCTGTTGGTCTGTGGCCATCTTCTGTGGTCCAGTCTAGCGAGCGAGTCCAACGATTCCCGCCGCGAGTAGTCCCACGAGGCTTGCGGCGAATCCCGCCCCATACAGCGCGTCCTTCCGGCGGCCGTGTTCGGTGTTCCACTCGATCGCGGCAAGAAGGTCGGAGAGCATCTGGCGCGCGACGTCCTCGAACGGTTCCCACCCATAGTCCTCGTAGAACTCGCGCCAGTTCGGTCCGGCATCGAATCGGCGGCGCCAGAGCGCGCACAAGAAGAGGAAACCTGCGACGGCGAGCACAAATGCAGGAATCACCCATATCCGGTCGAGCGATCCATGCGCGGCGATGAGAACAGCGAGAACTGCTGCGTCGACTGCAATGAGTCCCAGGGCCTTCACGTCCAGCGCGTCGTTGTCGTGGAGCTGGCCGTCAAGGCGACCCTGTGCCCGGTCGATGATCAACTCGGCTAACGTCCGTTGGCTATTCATCTGTTGCCAGTGTAGAGAACGATGCGGATGACGAGCGCACGCCTCGCTGGAGAACTAGTCTCTCGGGATGCCCGAGAACCATTTCGGCGAGCGCGTCGCCGAGCGGTACGACGAGCCGACCAGCGAGGAGTTCGACCCGGCGGTGATCGAGTCGACCGTCGACTTCCTCGCGGATCTCGCCGGCGACGGCGAGGCGCTCGAGCTCGGCGTCGGCACCGGCCGGATCGCCGTGCCGCTCGCGCAGCGCGGCGTCCACGTGCACGGCATCGACCTGTCCGAGGCGATGGTGGCGAAGCTGCGCGCGAAGCCGGGAGCCGAGGACATCGGCGTGACCATCGGCGACTTCGCCACGACCACCGTCGACGGGACGTTCCGGCTCGCGTACCTCGTCTACAACACGATCATGAACCTGACCGCGCAGGACGCGCAGGTGGCGTGCTTCCGGAACGCCGGCGCGCACCTCGAGCCGGGCGGCTGCTTCGTGATCGAGGTGATGGTCCCGGACCTGCAGCGGCTCCCGGCCGGCGAGATCTTCCGCCCGTTCGACGTGAGGGCGACGCATCTCGGCTTCGACGAGTACGACGTCGTGTCGCAGGGCCTGATCTCGCATCACTACAACGCGCGGGACGACGGGACCTTCGGGCTCCGGTCGATCCCGTTCCGCTACGCGTGGCCGGCGGAGCTCGACCTGATGGCGCTGCTCGGCGGGATGCGGCTGCGCGAGCGCTGGAGCGGCTGGAACCGCGAGCCGTTCACGGCCGCCAGCACGAAGCACGTCTCCGTCTGGGAGAAGCGGGAGTAGCGCGTGCCCGTGACGGTGGACGAGGTTCGCGCAGTCGCGGCCACGCTGCCGCGGGCCTACGAGGCGTTCGTCCGCGGCCGGATCAAGTACCGCGTCGGCCAGATCGTCTTCCTCGCGTTCTCGAAGGACGGCACGGTGATGGGCATCGGCTTCCCGAAGGACTGGCGCGCCGCGGCCGTCGAGTCCGAGCCGGAGAAGTTCTCGCTGCCGAGCGAGTCCGATATGCGCTTCAACTGGATCCACGTGCAGCTCGACGCGCTCGACCACGACGAGATGCGCGACCTGGTCGAAGACGCGTGGGCGCTGTGCGTGCCGAAGTACGTCGCTGCGGAGTACGCGGCCGCGCGCGGCTACCGCTGACCGTCAGCCCGGGGCCAGGCCCCGATACGGAACCGTCACGACTTCCACGTGGCCTGGCCCGGGCCTGGCCCCGGCACCTACTACGGAGTTGCGCGGATCTCGACCGTGACCGTCCCGGAGCCCGCCACGCCGGCGAAGACGGAGCAGTTGCTCGCGCGCGACGGCTTGATCGGCAGACGGAACGTGCCCGCCTTCTCGTAGAAGTACGAGTCGTTGACGGTGCTGTAGCCGCGGTCGCACGAGACGACCGCCTCGCCGCCGCGGACGCTTCCGGAAAGCCGTAGCCACAGGCCAGTCGGCTGCTTCACGACTGCGCCGACGGTGGCGACGGCCGACGTACCCGACGCGGACTTCTGCGCCACCACCGTGCCGGGAGCCGCCGCGACGACGGCGAGTCCGAGCACAGCCGCGACGGCTCTCATCTCCCGGACTACGGCTCCGGCGCCGCCACGGTTTCGCTAGGTCGCTCCGAGCGCAGCGCGGATCGCGTCGAGCGCGGTGGTCTCGCTCGCCGAGACGCCCTTCGCCGCTTCGGCCACGGACTGCGCAACGTCGAGCACGACCTGCCTGTACGCGGGCAGATCCTCGGGCGACTTCGCCTCGAGCGCCGCGACGGCCGCGTGCAACGCATTGACGGTTGCCTGCTCGGCCTCCGCCGCCGACGCGGTCGCGCCGAAGGGCTTGTCGTGGCCCTGGGCCAGCTCGCGGACGAGCGCGCTGTCGTTCTTCGTGTGCGCCTCGTTCACATGCTTCGCGAGCGCGCTCGCCTCCTTGAAGGTGTCCCAGAACCCGGGGTCGCTGATGGCGACGAACATGCCGGCGCCGGTGATGCCCTCCTGCATCGCCTCCCATTCCTCCTGCGTGAAATCGGCCTTGGTCGCCATGTGCATCTCCTCTGTTGTCGATCCTGCCTTCCTGATGTTCGCACGACGTTCCTACACTGGGAGGAATGTCGCTGCTCGTGCAGGATCCGGTCGCACACTGGCTGATCGTCGTGGCGGCGCTGGCGGTGGTGATCGGCGAGGTTGCCGCGTCCTATCTCGGCCGCGCGCGCGACGGCGAGCGTGGGTTGATGCGGAGCCGCGGGCCGAAGACGCCGCAGGACCGCGGGACCCGCATTGCCGTCGCGCTCGGCGCGTATCTCGGCATCGGCGCGGCCATCGCGATCGCGAAGGTGCCCGGTCTCCGCGATTACGCGAACAACTGGTGGACGTTCGGACTGGGGCTTGCGATCGTCCTCGCCGGAGCCGGTCTGCGTGACTGGTCGATCGTGAGCCTGGGCCGCTGGTTCCGGCGCGAGGTGACGATCGAGCCGGGCCAGAGGCTCGTGCGCCGCGGCCCGTATCGCGTGCTGCGGCATCCGTCGTACACAGGGCTGATCCTGATGTTCGTCGGCTTCGCGCTCGCGATCGGGAGCTGGCTCGGCGCGGCCGCCGCGCTCGTGCTCGTCGTGGCCGGGATGGTGCCGCGCATCCGGGTCGAGGAACGCGCACTGGCGACGACATTCGGTGCGGAGTACGCGGAGTACGCGAGCTCGAGAGCGCGCCTGCTCCCACACGTCTGGTAGCCGCGTTCTACGATCGCCCGGATGCCGAGCTTCGTCGATCTGTCCGCGCCGATCACGCCGAGCCCCGAAGGGACGCCGGAGTTCCTCGCCACCCGCATCGACTACTCGGCGCATGCAGCCGGCGCGGCCGAGATCGAGACGCTGCTCGGCGTCCCGGCGCGGCTGCTCCGTGACGGCGAGGGCTGGGCGGTCGAGACGATCACGCACCTCGGCACGCACAGCTCGACCCACGTCGACGCGCCGTACCACTACAACTCGACGATCCGGGGCGAGCCGGCGCAGACGATCGACCAGCTGCCGCTGGACTGGTTCTTCGCGCCCGGCGTCGTGCTCGACTTCACCGGCCGCGACGACGGCGACGCGGTCCGCGCGGAGGAGCTGGAGCCGGTGCTCGCGCGCGCAGGCCACGAGCTGCGCGAGCGCGACATCGTCCTGGTGCGGACGGACTGCGACCGCTTCTATGCCGAGCCCGACTACATGTTCCGCGGCCCCGGCGTCACCGCCGAGGCGACGGAGTGGCTGTTCGACCGAGGCGTCCGCGTGATGGGCATCGACGCGTGGGGCTGGGACCGCCCGCTCAACCTGCAAGCCGCCGAAGCCCTGGAACGCGACGAGGCGGGAGTCTTCTGGGCCGCCCACCAGGCGGATCTTCCGTACTCGCAGATCGAGCGGCTGTTCAACCTGGCTGCGCTGCCACCGACCGGCTTCACGGTGGCGTGCTTCCCGCTGAAGCTGGTGGGAGCGAGCGCCGCGCCGGCGCGCGTGGTCGCGATCGTCGGCTGACGACCCGTGGTATCTCTGCGCCCCGAGACACCTGCCGACCACGCGGCTGTACGTGACGTCGTCACGAGAGCATTCGACCGGGAGGTGGTCGCAGATCTCGTCGATCGCATCCGGTCGTCGGAGAACTATGTCCCGGAGCTCTCGTTCGTGGCCGAGCGCGACGGGAAGATCGTCGGACACGTCATGCTGAGCCACGTCGACCTCGTCGGCACGCAGTCGGTCCACCGGATCCTGACGTTGTCGCCGTTATCCGTCGTGCCCGAGGAGCAGGGACGAGGAATCGGCGGCTCGCTCATCAGGACAGCCATCGCGGCGGCCGATGCGCGGGGAGAACCGCTGGTCGTCCTGGAAGGAAGCCCGCTCTACTACCCCCGTTTCGGCTTCCGGCCGGCGAAGGAGCTCGGGATCAGCATCCACCTCCCCGACTGGGCGCCGGAAGAAGCCGCGATGGCTAATCCACTCGCGAGCTACGACCCGAGCATGCGCGGTGAGGTCGCGTACCCGGCGGCGTTCGACGTTGTGACCCAGGACAGGACATAGCTCAGGCTGGGATGGCGCTTCGGTCGACCTCTCGCTCTGGGCCGGTGTGGAGTGGCGCGGCGGGTAGCTGCACCGTGACGCGGAGCCCGCCGGCGGCGCGGGGGACGAGGGTGAGGGTGCCGCCGTGTGCTTCGGTGATGCTCTTGACGATTGCCAGGCCGAGGCCGACACCTGCGTGCTCGGTGCGTATGCGTCTGGTGCCGCGAAGAAACGGCTCTGCAAGAGTGGCGACTACCTGGGAGGTGAGCTTCTCGCCGGTGTTCTCGACGGTGAGCACCGCACTCTCGGCGTGAACGCCGGTCGTGACCCATGCGGCGCCGTGTTCCGGCAGGTTGTGGACGATCGCGTTGTGTAGGAGGTTCGTGCTCATCTGCAGCAGGAGCGGATGTGAGCCGATGGTGGGGGTCGTGTCGCCGGAGGTCTCGATGGTGAGGCCCCGTTTCTCTGCGAGGGGGAGGAGCGTTTCCGCGGCTTCTTCCGCGATGAGGGACAGGTCGACGTGCTCTCGGGAGAAGGATCCTCGGTCCGAGCGGCTGAGCAGGAGCAATGCTTCGGTGAGTTCGATCGCTCGCGTGTTCACGGCGTGGAGACGGTCGACGAGCTCGCCGGTGTCGGGGTCGGGGTCGTTGCGGGCGACGTCGAGCAGCGTCTGCGTGATCGCGAGCGGGGTGCGCAGCTCGTGGGAGGCGTTGGCTGCGAATCGCTGCTGTTCGGCGACGAGTGCTTCGACCTGCGCGAGCATGGTGTCGAAGCTGTCGGCGAGTTCGCGGAACTCGTCCTGGCGGCCTTCCAAGTCGATCCGGTGGGAGAGCGATCCGTTCGCGGCTGTACGTGTGGCGTCGGTGATGCGCGTCAGGGGAGCGAGCATGCGGCCGGCGAGCAGCCACCCTCCCAGCAGACCGAATACCAGCAGGAACGCCAACACGATGGCCGCGATCGAGCCGAAGCCGTGGAGGGGGTCGGAGCGGTCGAATAGGAACCACCACGAGGGATGCATGTGGGCGAGGGCACCGTTGGGTATGTAGCGCAGAACGACAACCCAAACGGCCGCGAGCATCAGGACGCCTGCGAGCATGAGGAAGCCGGCGTAGCTGAGGGTGAGCTTCAGCCGAGCGCTCAAACCAGGGGCTCTAGCCACGGTCTGCTCCATGGGACACGGTGTCTGGTTGAGTGTCGATGCGGTAGCCGACGCCGGCCACGGTAACGATGATCCAGGGCTCGCCGAGCCGCTTGCGCAGTGCCGAGACGGTGATGCGCACGGCGTTGGTGAACGGGTCTGCATTCTCGTCCCATGCTCGCGCCAGGAGGTCTTCGGCGCTGACGACGCCGCCTTCAGCGGCGACGAGGACTTCGAGCACCGCGAACTGCTTTCTGGTCAGCGCGACGAAGCGGCCGTCGCGGTAGACCTCTCGGCGGAACGGATCCAGCCGCAGCCCTGCGAGCTCTCGCACGGGCGGCCTGTTGTAGGAGCGCCTGCGGTCGAGCGCCCGGAGACGGAGCACGAGCTCTCGGAGCTCGAACGGCTTCGTCAGGTAGTCGTCGGCGCCGAGCTCGAACCCTATGGCCTTGTCGTCGAGACGGTCCGCAGCGGTGAGCATGAGGATCGGCATGCCGCTGCCGGAGGCGACGATGTATTCGGCGATCTCGTCACCGGAGGGCCCGGGAACATCTCGGTCGAGGACGGCGATGTCGTAGGCGTTGAAGCGCAGCAGCTCCAGAGCGGTGTCGCCGTCACCTGCGATGTCGGCCGCGATCGCTTCCAGGCGTAGGCCGTCGCGGATGGCTTCTGCCATATACGGCTCGTCCTCAACGACCAACACCCGCACCCTCCCATGCTAGGAGCTGGCGCATATCGCCGGCATATCGAAAACCACATACGTGCCGGCAACACCACGCTGCCCAGATTGGAGGCGTGACCTACGGCAGACGAGCACGAGCAGCCCGTCGGACTCGGATTCGCAGGATCCGTGTCGCCGGCGTGCTGGTCGTCGTCGCGGTGATCGCCGCGCTCGGCCACCGGTTCCTGGCGTCCTCGGCCTCGACAGCGGCAGCACCCATCGTCGCCCCTCGCGGTGAGCACCGTGGTGCGCTCGGCGAAGCGCCGCCGAGCACGGTGTGGCCGGCCGACGGTCAAGCCGCGTTCATCCGAACAGGACAGTCGCAGGTTCAAGCCGGGCCGAACCAGCACATGGCTGCAATCGCCAGCGTCGCGAAGGTGATGACGGCCTATCTCGTGCTCCTCGACCACCCGCTACCGCTCGGCCAGGACGGCCCGACGGTCACGCTCAGCGACGCCGACGTCGCCGACACCGACCGTCGGCGCGAACGGGAGGAGTCCGTCGTGTCCGTCGACGCCGGAGAGCGACTGACGGAGCGGCAGGCGCTGCAGGCATTGCTGCTGCCGTCGGCGAACAACATCGCCGCGGTTCTGGCTCGATGGGACGCCGGCTCGACAGAGCGGTTCGTCGCCCGGATGAATGCCACGGCACGGTCGCTGGGCATGACCCACACCCGCTACACCGATCCGAGCGGCTATGACGACGCAACCGTGTCGACTGCCGCCGACCAGGTGCGCATCGTCGACCGGGCTATGCGCCTGACGGCGTTCGCGAGCATCGTCGCGACACCGAGCGCGACGCTGCCGGTCGCCGGCACCGTGCACAACACCAACACGTTGCTCGGGCACGACGGGTTTGTCGGTGTCAAGACCGGCTCGGACAACGCGGCCGGCGGCTGTTTCGCCTTCCGGGCGATCCGCTGGATCGACGGCAAGCGGACGGCGATCACCGGGGTCGTGTTGGGCGAGCCCGGCCGCGACCGGATCGCGGCGGGTCTCGCGGCCGCCGACGACATGGTCAACCGCATCGCCGGTTACTCACAGAGTCCGCTACGGGCCATGCCGGTCGGCTGAGACAGGTACCGGCAGTACCGGCATCGCCAGGGTCGGTCAGCCCGATGCGAGTTCTGGTTCAGTGGCGTCAATCGTCACAGGAGAGCCGATGACACAACCAGCCACTCCAACCGCAACGCTGAACAACGGCGTCGAGATGCCGATGCTCGGCTTCGGCGTCTTCCAGAGCCCGCCCGAGGAGACAACCGCCGCGGTCGGGACTGCGATCGCCGACGGCTATCGCCTGGTCGACACCGCCGCCGCGTACGGCAACGAGCGCGAGGTGGGTGAGGCGATCCGCGCCTCCGGGGTCGACCGTGGCGAGGTGTTCGTCACGACGAAGCTGTGGTACAGCGACTACGGCTACGACGAGGCGTTCGTCGGCTTCGAGGGCTGTCTGCGACGCCTCGGCGTCGACTACATCGACCTCTTCCTGCTCCACCAGCCCGTTCCCACCGACTTCGACGGGACGGTCGGGGCGTACAAGGCGATGGAGACGATGCTCTCGGAAGGCCGGGCTCGCGCGATCGGCGTCTCGAACTTCAGCGAGCGGCATCTCGAGAACCTGATGCGGCAGACCGAGGTCGTGCCTGCGATCAACCAGGTCGAGCTCCACCCGTTCTTCACGCAGCAGCCGCTGCGCGAGTTCCACGCGAAGCACGGGATCACGACCGAGGCGTGGTCGCCGCTCGGCGGCATCCACGTGTACCGCCCGGCCGATCCGAACGCAGTCTTGAACGCGCTCGAGCATCCGACGGTCACCGCGATCGCCGAGAAGCACGGCAAGACGCCCGCGCAGGTGGTGCTGCGCTGGCACATCGACCAGGGGATCGTTGCGATCCCAAAGTCGGTGAAGCCGCACAGGATCAAGGAGAACTTCGACGTCTTCGACTTCGAGCTGACCGCCGACGAGGTCGCCTCGATCGACGCGCTCGACACGGGCGTCCGCGCCGGGCCGGATCCGGAGACGCTCAACATGACCACCTACCCGAAGAAGGTGGAGAACTAAAGGCTCGCCGTACCGGTCCCGCGAGCCTCGACTGAGTACTCATGCGGCGGCTAGGCGCCGCCGCGTCGGGATTGCATCGATGACCTCGACAATCTCGATATCGAGGTCCTCGCGTGTGGCTACTCGGGCAAGTTGTTCGGCGCCAAACGAGACCCCGAACGCCTTCTGTGACCAGGCGGAAAGTCCTGAGATCACAGCCTTGCCGGGTGCGGCTCCCCACTTTTCGGCTTGGGTTCGCCACTTCGTCGCGACGATTACGCGAGCCGCCTTGTTGGCGTTCGTTAGGCCGGCCTTCTTGTTACGGTTGAAGAGTTCGGTTGCGATGCCATCGGTGATCGGAGTCTCACGCATCGCGTCGACAAGTCGGTCAATCTCCTCTGCAACCTCGGTACTTGTAGGCGGCGTGATAGAGGCGGCGGCGCGTGACGCGATGAACCGAGAGATCACGTCGGGCACCAGAAGGAAGTTCTCGAGCTCCTTCTTCGTCCAAACTCTGAGATTCACGTTCCAACTCTTGGCCTCGCCGTAGCGCTCGTTCACCTCCTCATCGGGGAAGTAGTCGCGGTCGAGGAGGCAATACGTCGAGATCCGATCTCCTTCTGCGTTTCGCGAAGGTATCCGGCTAGGCAGTCCGCTTGACCATCCTCCGCGTCCTCCGATCTCGCCGTGTGCAATCAGGTCTATTGGATCAACTGTTGGCGAAACTTGTGATTGAAGAGCACGCAAAATCCTCAGGTCGTCGCCTTCAACAAGAATGAAAGCTCGTCCGCGAAGAAGCCTGCTCACCTGAATGCTGTGAACGCCGCCCAAAGCGTCAATTACGGCCTGCACGCCCGGCAAGTCCGTAAGAAATGACGACTCGGACGCACTCTTGTCGATCGCGACTATTGCGGACGGGTCGACGTCGGAGATGATCTCGATTGAATGTGTCGCGATGACTAACTGTTGGTACCGCGTTCGTACAAGGTTGAGTAGCCGACGCTGCAGATCCGGATGCATGTAGACGTCCGGTTCGTCGAGCACCACAGTGCTATCCCGCTCGGCGCGGGCAAGAAACCAAACGGTCTGCAGCCACATCTGAAGGCCGTGGCCCATGAGGCTTACCTCTCCAACGAATGAGCCGTCGCGGACGTCGAGTTGAATCGGGTCTTCAGGGTGAAGAGCCTCCGCCCTGAGTTCGATGATCTGCAAGCCAGCCCACGTGGCTTCAGCGAAGTCAACGAAGGCTTTCCATTCATCATCTTCGGCCAGCACAAGCTGGTTTCGGAAATGCTGCGAGGCTAGGTATGTTCCCTCGCCGCGCCTAATCGTCTCTTCAGTAAGCAGACGTTCTTCTCGAAGGAGAGGCGCAACTTGAGGTTGGATCTGAATTGGCGACAGATTCAATCCTCGCGCCGCCGCTGCTGTACCAACGGCATGCCCGCGGTTATCCCGAGCCACACCGTGGATCTCACCGTCTGGCCCGACGAAGACGTTTACGGAAGCGCCCGTGTCGAAGTACGCCGTCAAGACAGCTGGGGGCTCTTGGTACTGATGAAAAGTGCTCGGACCGTGACCTTCGAAGCCGCGCCGTCCAGTGACTCCTGGCTGAATCCCCCGAAAGCCCTGCGCATGGTCGAGCCAAGATGGAATGTCTGCGAAACCGCTCGCGCTGCGTCTGAAGCGGCGTACGACTAGCTCGATCAGCCGAAGCGCTTCGACCACCGTGGACTTGCCTGCGTTATTGGCACCCACGACGATCGTGAGATCGCGAAGAGGGACTACGTGATCATCGAAGCCGCGAAAGTTTTCGAGCCGCAGACGGTTCAGCACCCCAGGAGAATGATCCGAGCCTTGGCCTGGAGTCAACACTCGTGAAGGCGTGTCCCCGAGTACGCGTGCTCGCTTCGATTGACGGGCGCTCGCTGTCACGGCACAATTCGGTGGAACTACCGTTCCACAATGTGAGCAAATGGCGACCGAGACCACAGGTACCCAGGCGATTGATCGGGCGGCTCAGCTGCTTGTTCGCGTCGTCGAGTCGGCTGAGCCTCAGTCCATTGGCGAGCTTGCTCAACGCTCCGGGCTGCCGAAGAGCACGACTTCTCGGCTCGTTGCGGCGCTTGAGCGGCAGGGGCTTGTTCAGCGCATAGAAGACAGAGGCAGACTGAGGCCAGGGCCGGTTCTTCTCAGATACGCGAACCGCGATACCGCGGCGACGCTCGTCGAGCTCGCGGCTCCGAGTCTTCGCCGGCTTGCCGACGCTTCCGGGGAGACGATCAACCTCGCCGTGCCCGGGACCGACGGGGTCGAGCACCTGGCGCAGGAGGACACTGCTCACTTCGTCGGCGTCACCGACTGGGTCGGCCGCAAGGTCGCCTTCGAGCTCGCGGCCAACGGGAAGTGCTTCCTCGCCTTCGGCGGCGCCGCGAAACAGACCCCCGAGCTGCGCAAGGTTCGCGCGCGCGGGTACGCCACCTCCATCGACGAGCTCGAGGTCGGGCTCACCGCCATCGCCGCTCCCGTGCTCGGGCCCGCGGGCGACGCCATCGCAGCGCTCTCCATCTCCGGACCGACGAACCGTCTGACCTCCGACCGCATCGCCAAGCTCGCGCCGCTTCTCGTCGACGAGGCGCACACGCTCGCGGCGCGGCTCGGCCACACCGACAACGCACGAGGTGCCGCATGACCCACGACGAGATCCTCCAGGGGCTCTACGACAACACGCTCGTCGGCAACGCGCCCGAGGTCAAAGACCTCGTCAACGCCGGGCTCGCCGACGGCATGGATCCCGAATCGATGCTGTACGACGCGCTCATCCCGTCGCTCGAGGAGGTCGGCGCGCGCTTCGAGCGCGGCGACTTCTTCGTCCCCGAGATGCTGATCGCCGCGCGCGCGATGCAGGGCGCGCTCGACATCCTCCGCCCGCTGCTCGCCGAGACCGGCGCGAAGCAGGTCGGCACGTACGTGATGGGCACGGTCAAGGGCGACGTGCACGACATCGGCAAGAACCTCGTCAACATCATGCTCGAGGGCGCCGGCTTCACCGTCCACGACCTCGGCGTCAACGTCGCGCCGGAGAAGTTCATCGAGGCGATCCAGGAGTTCAAGCCCGACGTCGTCGGCTTCTCCGCGTTCCTCACCACGACCATGCCGATGTTCAAGGCGAACATCAACGCGCTCGAGAAGGCGGGGATCCGCGATGACGTGATCGTCATGGTCGGCGGCGCGCCGGTGACGCAGCAGTACGCGGACGCGGTCGGCGCCGACGGCTACGCGGCGGACGCGTCGACGGCGGTGCGGCTCGCGAAGGATCTGATCGAGCAGCGCCGCTCGGCGGTTCCCGCCTAGTGGACACCGTCGTCTCGTCGCCGTCGCGGACGGTCACGATCGGGCGGACGCAGCCGTTCTGCGTGATCGGCGAGCGGATCAACCCGACCGGCCGCAAGGCCTTCCAGGCGCAGCTGCAGGCCGGCGACCTGTCGCAGATCGAGATCGACGTCGCGCAGCAGGTCGCGGGCGGCGCCGACATGCTCGACGTCAACGTCGGCGACCCGCTCGCGGACGAGGTTGGGCTGATGGCGCAGGCGATCCCGCTCGTGCAGGGGCTCTGCGAGCTGCCTCTTTGCATCGACTCATCAGTCATTGAGGCGTTGGAAGCAGGCCTCGCCGCGTACGACGGGAAGGCCCTCGTCAACTCCGTCACGGGCGAGGACGAGCGGCTCGAGGCGATCCTGCCGATCGTCGCGCGCCACGGCGCCGCGGTGATCGGGCTCGCCAACGACGAGGACATCCCGATGGAGCCCGAGCGGCGGCTCGAGGTGGCGAAGAAGATCGTCTCCGTCGCCGGCGATCACGGCATCCCGCCCGAGGACGTGATCATCGACCCGCTGGCGATGCCGGTTGGCGCCGAGCCGCGCGCGGTCACGCTGTTCATCGAGACGCTGCACCTGCTGCGCGACGAGCTGGGCGTGAACACGACCTGCGGCGCCGGCAACACGTCGTTCGGGCTGCCGGGCCGGCACACGCTCGGCGCGGCGTTCCTCGCCGTCGCGCAGAGCCACGGGCTGACGAGCGCGATCATGGACTCCCGCCGCGACGAGATGGTCGAAGCGGTGCGCGCGACCGACTTCCTGCTCGGCCGCGACGAATGGGGCGTGGCGTGGATCCGGCGGTACCGCGAGAAGCAGGCAGCTGCGAACGCATGAGCGTCGTCGAGGATCTGCCGGAGCCGCCGGCGCAGGATCGCGTTCGGCTCCGCTTCCTGCAGATGGCGGAGGATCACGCTGTCAAGGAGGCGCGCGTGCTCGCCGGGACGACGGTGTTCGACGCGGCCAGCTGGAACGGCGTCGCCATCGACTCGACCTGCGGCGGCCACGGCACCTGCAAGAAGTGCAAGGTGCGGGTCGTCTCCGGGCACGCGCCGCTCAGCTCCGTCGATCCGCGCGCGTTCTCCGTCGAGGAGATGAAGGCCGGGTGGCGGCTCGCGTGCCGCGCGCCCGCGCAGGAGGATCTGACCGTCGAGGTGCCGCCGCTGCAGACGCGGCCGAGGGCGGCGCTCGCGGGAGTCGGCCGCCACGTGATCCTGCGGCCGGCTGTGCAGAAGCGGTATCTCGAGCTGACGGAGCCGACGCTGGAGGATCAGCTGTCCGATCTGGAACGCGTGCTCGCGGCGATGGACGATCTGGAGCTCCGCGTTCCGCTCGATCTGATCCGCGGGCTGGGCGCGACGCTCCGCGACGCCGACTGGAAGGTGACCGCCGTCGTCTGCGACGACCTGCTGATCGACGTCGAGATGGGGGACACGTCGGAGGCGCGGTACGCGATCGCGTTCGACCTCGGTACCACCACCGTCGTGGCGACGCTGCTCGACCTCGAGACGGGGTTGCCGCGCGCGGTTCGCTCGGTGCTGAACTCGCAGCAGCCGTTCGGCGCCGACGTGATCACGCGCATCTCCGCCACGATGCTCGACCCGGACGCGCTCGGGCGCCTGCAGACGTACGCGCACGAGACGCTGCAGCTGCTCACGGACGAGGTCTGCGAGGAGGCGGGCGTCGATCCGGGCCAGGTCTACGAGGTGGTCGTCGCCGGCAACGTGACCATGATCCAGCTCGCGCTCGGGATCGATCCCCAGCCGCTGTCGATGGCGCCGTTCACCATCGCCGCGCGCACGCTGCCCGAGGCCCGCGCGACCGACTTCGGGCTACGCGTGCACGAGCGCGCGCCCGCGGTGCTGTTCCCGGCGCTCGGCGCGTACGTCGGACCGGACATCGTCGCCGGGATCCTCGCCACCGGGCTGACACTCGACCGGCGCGTCCGCCTGTTCATCGACGTCGGCACCAACTCCGAGATCGTGCTCGGCTCGTCCGCAGGCGCGCTCGCCACCGCCGCGCCCGCGGGACCCGCGTTCGAGGCGGCCCAGATCCGCTGCGGCATGCGCGCGGCCGACGGCGCGATCGAGGGCGTGAAGATCCGCGACGGGGAGGTCGAGCTGACGGTGATCGGCGACGTCGCGCCGGTCGGGCTGTGCGGCTCCGGGCTCGTCGACGCGGTGGCCGAGCTCGTCGGCGCCGGGATCCTCGACCACTCCGGCCGCTTCGTGCTCGGCTCGTCGGACCGGCTGGACGAGATCGGCGAGGAGAACATCTTCCGGCTCAGCGACGACGTGTTCCTCTCGCAGCGCGACGTGCGCGAGCTGCAGTTCGCCAAGGCGTCGATCGCCACCGGCTGGGCCATCCTCTGCAGCGACCTCGGCATCGAGCCCGGGGAGATCGCGCAGGTGCTGCTCGGCGGCTCGTTCGGCTCGTACCTGACGCCGGCGAGCGCGGTGCGGATCGGGCTCGTGCCGAAGCTGCCGCTGCCGCGCATCGTCGCCGCCGGCAACGTCGCCGGCGAGGGCGCAAAGATCGCCGCGCTGTCCGTCACCGAGCGCGCAGCCGCGCACGCGGTGCTGGAGGAAGTGCAGTACGTCGAGCTGTCCGGCCGCACCGACTTCAACGACCTGTTCATCGACCAGCTGAAGTTCCCCGGATGAGCACCGTCGTGGTCAGCTGCGGCGCGCTGGCGCTGCACGTGAAGAAGATCGCGGCCCGCCGCGGCTGGGATCTCGAGGTGCGTCCCGTGCCGCCGGAGCTGCACAACCGTCCCGAGAAGATCCGCGCCGCCGTCGACGAGGCGGCCAACGGCGACGACGTGGTCGTCGCCTACGCCCACTGCGGCGCCGATCTCACCGGGCTCGCCCGGCTCCCCGGCGCGCACTGCTACGAGGTCTACGGCGCGGAACACGAGATGACCACGTACTTCCTCACCGACTTCCTCGTGCGCAGCTTCGACCACGTCGTCTGGCAGGGGCTCGGGCTCGACCGGCACCCGGAGCTGCGCGACGAATACTTCCGCCACTACGAGAAGGTCGTCTGGCTCGCGCAGGAACCGACGCCGCAACTGCGCGCGGAAGCGGAGAATGCAGCTGCGCGCCTCGGCCTGCCGCTCGAGGTGCGCGAGACCGGCGACACGGGACTGGAACTGGCTCTGGAGAAACTGCTGAAGGGACGCGAATGCTGATCAACGAGATGCCGCGCTACGAGATCCTCGACGAGTTCTCCATGGAGGAGCTCGACCGCGGCTGGCGACGGATCGTCAGCGAGCTCGGCATCGACTTCCTCCACCCGGAGGCGCTCGACTATCTGGCCAAGGCGGGCCAGAAGGTCGAGGGCGACGTGGTCAAGTTCGACCCGGACTGGATCCTCGAGCAGGTGGCGAAGGCGCCGCGCGAGTTCGACCTGCAGGCCCGGAACCCGGAGCGCAGCGTCCACATCGGCGGCAAGCACATGGTCTTCTCCGCCGTGTACGGCTGCCCGTTCGTCCGCGAGGGAATCGAGCGGCGCGAGGCGACGTACGACGACTTCCAGAACCTCGTGAGGCTGTCGCAGGCGTTCCCGCAGCTGGACTCGCCGGGCGGGACGATCTGCGAGCCGAACGACAAGCCGCTCGACTCGCGCCACCTGGACATGGTCTACGCGCTCATGACCCTCTCCGACAAGCCGTTCATGGGCTCGGTCACGTCGGGCCCGAACGCGCTGGACACGATCGCGATGGCGGAGATGGTGTTCGGCCGCGACTCGCTGGAGCAAACGCCGGCGATCATCTCGCTGATCAACGTCAACTCGCCGCTGCGCTACGACGATCGGATGCTCTCGGCGCTGATCGAGTACACGAAGGCGAACCAGGCGACGGTGGTGACCCCGTTCCTGCTCATGGGTGCGATGTCGCCGGTGAGCGTGCCCGCCGCGCTCGCGCAGCAGGTGGCGGAGGCGCTCGCCGGGATCGCGCTCGTGCAGACGATCCGGCCCGGCTGCCCCGTCGTCTTCGGCTCGTTCCTCTCCAACACCGACATGCAGTCCGGCTCGCCGAGCTTCGGCACGCCGGAGTCGGCAGTCGGGCTGTTCTGCACCGGCCAGATCGCGCGCCGCTACGGGCTGCCCTTCCGCGGCGGCGGCGCGCTCACGTCGTCGCAGGTGGTGGACGCGCAGGCGGGCTACGAGTCGATGATGTCGCTCTGGCCGACGTTCCTCGCCGGGACGAACTTCGTCATGCACTCGGCCGGCTGGCTCGAGTCGGCGCTCGTCAGCTGTTACGAGAAGTTCGTCGTCGACGTCGAGCAGCTGCGCATGCTGCACGAGGTATTCCAGCCGCTGCAGATCAACGAGGAGACGCTCGCGTACTCCGCGCACGAGGAGGTCGGCCAGGGCGGCCACTTCCTCGGCGCCGTGCACACGCTGGAGCGCTTCCGCGAGTGCTTCTACCGGCCGCTCGTCTCCTCGACGGAGAATTACGAGCGCTGGAACCGTCTCGGCGGCAACGACACCGCGGCGCGTGCCTCCGAGGTCTGGAAGAAGACGCTGGAGGAGTACGAGGAGCCTCCGATGGATGCGGCCCTGAAGGAGGAGCTGAAGGCGTACGTCGATCGACGGCGTACCGAGCTGGGAGACTAGTGATGCCACAGGTGGGCGAAGTGATGTCGACGGGGCTGCTGACGGTGGACGCCTCGACGCCGCTGGTCGAGGCGGCGAAGCTGATGCACGAACACTCGGTCGGCGCGGTGCTGGTGCTGGCGGGCGATCGCGTCGGCGGGATCCTCACGGAGCGCGACGTGCTGCGCGCCGTCGCGCTCGGCCAGGTGGAGGGGACCGACGTGGCGATGTGGATGACGCGCGGTCCCGAGACGATCGAGCCGTCGGACACGACCGCGCACGCCGCGTCGATGATGATCCACGGCGGCTTCCGCCACCTGCCGGTGGTCGAGGCGGGCAAGCCGGTCGGGATCGTCTCGATCCGCGACCTGATGCGCGTGGTACTGGACGACGAGACGCCGCGTGGCGCCTAACCAGTTTTTTCTGGACGGAGGGTGGACGGGCGCGCTCTCCGGCGAGACGTTCACGGCCGAGTCGCCGGCCACGGGCGAGGCGATCGCCGAGGTTCCGCGCGGCGACCGCCAGGACGCGCAGCTCGCCATCGGCGCGGCCAACCGCGCCGCCGACGCGTGGGCGGGCGCGACCGCGTTCGAGCGCGCGGACGCGATGCACCGCGTCGCCGACGAGGTCGAGAAGCGCCGCGACAAGCTCGTGCACACGCTGACGCTCGACCAGGGCAAGCCGCTGCACGAGTCCCGCGACGAGGTGGAGGAGCTCGTCCTCTACTGGCGCAACGCCGCCGAGGACGGGAAGCGGCTCGAGGGCCGACTGCCGAACTCGGTGTCGCGGCAAGCGCGTGCTGCTGATCCGCCGCCCGCGCGGCGTGATCGGCGTGATCACCCCGTGGAACTGGCCGTACACGATGCCGGCCGAGCTGATCGCACCCGCACTCGCGTGCGGGAACACCGTCGTGTGGACGCCCGCGTCGACCACCGCCGTCGCCGGCATCGCGCTCGCGGAGTGCGTTGTCGAGGCGGATCTCCCGCCTGGGGTTTTCAACCTCGTCACCGGACCGGGCTCGACCGTCGGCGACGAGATCGCGCGGAACCCGGGCACGCACGGTGTCGGCTTCATCGGCTCGACCGAGACGGGCCGCAAGCTGGCGGAGGCGGCGGTCGGCAAGGCCGCCGTGCTCGAGCTGGGCGGGAACGGGCCCGTCGTCGTGCTGGACGACGCCGATCTCGATCTCGCCGCCGAGGCGACGGTCACCGCCTGCTTCCTCTGCGCCGGTCAGAGCTGCACCGCCGGGGAGCGGATCCTCGTCCACCGCGACGTGCGTGACGAGTTCGTGGCGAAGCTGGCGCGGCTCGTGACGGAGCGCGTCGTGCTCGGCGATCCGTTCGCGGACGGGACGACGCTCGGTCCGCTGAACAACGCCGGCGTGGCCGAGAAGATGGACGAGCACGTCGCCGACGCGCTCGAGCGCGGCGCGGCCGTCGTCAGCGGCGGCTCGCGCGCGGGCGGCTTCCCGACCGACCTGTACTGGCCCGCGACGATCCTCGACGGCGTCCCCGCGGACGCGCTCGTCGCGCGCGAGGAGACGTTCGGTCCGGTCGCGCCCGTCGTCGCGATCGACTCGCTGGAGCACGCGATCGAGCTGGCGAACGCGTCGCCGTACGGGCTGCTCGCCGCCGTCTTCACGCGCGACCTCGCGCGCGGCCTCCGCTTCGCCGAGTCGGTGCGCACCGGCTGGGTCAACGTGAACGAGTCGTCCAACTACTGGGAGAGCCACCTGCCGTTCGGCGGGCGCTCCGGCACCGCCAGCGGCATCGGCCGCGTCGGCGGCACCGCCCCGATGGAGGCGTTCACGGAGCTGCAGACCGTCGTGCTCTCGCAGTGAGCTACGACGTCGTCATCGTCGGCGGCGGCTCCGCCGGCTGCGCGCTCGCCGCGCGGCTGAGCGAGGACCCGTCCACGCGCGTGCTCGTGCTCGAGGCGGGCCGGACCGACAGCCTCTGGGATGTCTACGTGCAGATGCCGGCCGCGCTTGCGTTCCCGATCGGGAACAAGCGCTACGACTGGAAGTACGAGTCCGAGCCGGAGCCGTTCATGCACAACCGCCGCGTCTACCACGCGCGCGGGAAGCTGCTCGGCGGCTCCAGCTCGATCAACGGGATGATCTTCCAGCGCGGCAACCCGCTCGATTTCGAGCGCTGGGCGGCGGATCCCGGGATGGAGGGCTGGGACTACGCGCACTGCCTGCCGTACTTCAAGCGGATGGAGACGTGCCTGGCCGGCGCGGACGAGTACCGCGGCGGCGACGGGCCGCAGTGGCTCGAGCGCGGCCCCGCGCACGGCCCGTTGTTCGACGCGTTCTTCGAGGCGGTGCAGCAGGCCGGCTATCCGTTGACGGACGACGTGAACGGGCGGCAGCAGGAAGGGTTCGCGCGGTTCGACCGGACGATCCACCGCGGCCGCCGTGTCAGCGCCGCACGCGCATATCTCCATCCGGTGATGAGCCGGCCGAACCTCGAGGTGCGCACGCGCGCGTTCGTGAACCGCGTCGTCTTCGAGGGCACGAGCGCCGTCGGCGTCGACGTCGGCGGCGAGGTGATCCGCGCGGACGAGGTGATCCTGTGCGGCGGCGCGATCAACTCGCCGCAGCTGCTGCAGCTCTCCGGCGTCGGCGACGCGGCCGAGCTGGAAGGGCTCGGCGTCGCGGTCGTGGCCGATCTCCCCGGAGTGGGCGAGAACCTGCAGGATCATCTCGAGGTCTACGTGCAGCACCTGTGCACGCAGCCCGTCTCGGAGCAGCCGTCGCTGAAGAAGTGGAAGCGGCCGCTGATCGGAGCGCAGTGGCTGTTCCTCCGCTCCGGCCCCGGCGCGACGAACCACTTCGAGGCGGGAGGCTTCGTCCGCTCCAACGACGACGTCGCGTATCCGAACCTGATGTTCCATTTCCTGCCGCTGGCCATCCGCTACGACGGCACCTCGTCGCCGGGCCACGACGGCTATCAGGTGCACGTCGGCCCGATGTACTCGGACGCGCGCGGCTCGGTGAAGATCGTCTCGACCGATCCGCACACGCATCCGGCGCTCCGCTTCAACTACCTCTCGACCGACCAGGACCGTCGCGAGTGGGTCGAGGCGGTGCACACGGCGCGGCTGATCCTCGGGCAGCCCGCGTTCGCGCCGTTCGACGGCGGCGAGACGTCGCCGGGCGACGCGGTCGCGACGGACGAGCAGATCCTCGATTGGGTCGCCCGCGACGGCGAGACCGCGCTCCATCCCTCCTGCACCTGCGCGATGGGCAGCGTCGTCGACCCGGACACGATGCGGGTGTACGGCGTCGAGGGGCTGCGCGTCGTGGACGCGTCCGTGTTTCCGTACGTGACGAACGGGAACATCTACGCCCCCGTGATGATGGTCGCGGAGAAGGCGGCGGACCTGATTCGCGGCGACACGCCGCTGCCGCCCGAGCCGGTCGACTTCTACCGGCACGACGCCGTCCGCAGCGGCTGATCTCCGGCCCGTCTGTCAGACTCGCGGGCACGAGACAATCCACATAAGGAGGGCAGGCCGTGTCCACGATGACCGCGGATGGGCAGGTCTACGAAGAGAGCGCCGGCAGCATCTGGTGGGTGTTCCTGATCACCGGAACCGCCTGGCTGATCCTGTCGCTGATCATGTTCCGCTTCAACATCACCTCGGCGAAGTCGATCGGCGTGCTGGCCGGCATCGTCTTCCTCTGCGCCGGCGTGATCGAGATCGGGATGGTCGCCGTCGTGCACGGTGGCTGGTGGAAGGCGCTGAATGCGATCCTCGCCCTGCTGCTGATCGTCGGCGGGATCATGTCGTTCATCCACCCCGAGAACACCTTCGTCGCGATCGCGTCGATCATCGGCTTCATGTTCCTGTTCGTCGGGATCCTGGACCTGATCATCGCGTTCTCCGACCGCACGGGGCTGTGGTGGGTGCGGCTGATCACCGGCGTGATCTGCATCGGGCTCGCGTTCTGGGCGTCGGGCGACTTCAACCGCAAGGCGATCCTGCTCACCGTCTGGGTCGCGCTGTTCTGCCTGTTCCGTGGCATCAACAGCTTCATCGTCGCCTTCACGGTGCGCTCGCTGGAGAAGGAGTCCGCCGCGTAGCCGGTCGGGACCGAGTCTTCCGGAAAGGCCCGCGCACGCGGGTCTTTCCGTTTCCGGCTACGTGAAGATGTTGACCGCCCGCGCGATCACGAGGCCGACGATCACGAGCGAGACGAGCGACTGCAGCGCCATCGTCAGCTTCGCCCACGCTGCCAGCGGCATCACGTCGGTCGGGCTGAATGCGGTGCTGTTGGTCAGACCGAGGTAGAGGTAGTCGACGAACTTCGGCCGCCAGCCGGGCGGGGCGAGCTCCGGGTTCAGCTGCTGCGGGAACGCGAAGTCCGGATACTTCTTCCTGCGGAGCATGCGGGCGCGCGCGCCGCCGGAGTCGAACTCCCAGTAGAGCAGCGAGAAGACGAGGTTGTTTCCCGCCCAGATCAGTGCGCCGACCGCGAGCAGCGTGCCGGGAGAGTCGGTCACCTTGCCGCCGTCGATCAGGTCGTGGACGAGAGTGCCGGTCGACCAGACGGCCGCCCCGGCCAGCAGGACGATCAGCACGATCGAGCACCGCCGCAGCCAGAGCACGTGCCGGCGGTCTCCCTGCGGGTCGGCGGTGACCAGCGTGACGAACAGGAGCACGAGCACGAGCGGGACGAGCCAGCTCGGTCCGATGGACTGCCGCCGCGGCCCGTAGTGGCGAAGCGCGAGCGTGAGCGCCATGAACACGAGCACGGCCGCTGCGATCGGCCAGCGCGGCTCGCCGTACAGGTCGCCGTCGTCGTCCGGCTTCGCGTCCGCTCGCTGGGCCACCGCGAGACTGTAATCGAGCGGCGGAATTGACTCTCACCGAGGCGACTGGTTAAGTCCGCGGTCTGCGGGACGCGCAACGCGTCAATCGTGAGACTGCTCGAGAGGAGCGCCTGTGTCCCGCTGGCCGATCACCTGGTACAACGACGCCGCCGAATCGGCCGACCATCGCTGGGGCTGGGACAAGCTGCCACTGCCGATCGCGATGCTCGTCCTGATCGGCCTGCGCAACGTCCTGCGCGAGAAGAACCTCGTCGACACCGGACGCGGGCCGCTGGACAAGCCCGACATCTCGGATCATCCGAACTACCTGACCGCGCGCACGCTCGACGGCACGTTCAACAACCTCGACGACCCGCTGATGGGCGCGCTGAACAGCCGGTTCGGCCGCAACGTGCCGCTCGAGTACACGGTGCGCGAGAAGGACCCGATGACGCCGAACCCGCGCACGATCAGCCGCGAGCTGCTGACGCGGAAGGAGTTCATCCCCGCAACGACGCTGAATCTCCTGGCGGGCGCGTGGATCCAGTTCGAGGTGCACGACTGGTTCAGCCACGGCCAGAACGAGGCGGACAACCCGTGGAAGGTGGCGCTCGCCGACGACGATCCGTGGCCGCAGCATCCGATGGAGATCCAGCGGACGCGGAAGGACCCGAGCGCCGATCCGGACGGGCCGCCGACCTTCGTCACCGGCGACACGCACTGGTGGGACGCGTCGCAGATCTACGGGAACGACCCCGCGTTCGCCGCAGCGATCCGCACCGGCGAGGACGGCAAGCTGAAGCTCGACGACCGCGGGCTGATCCCGGCGGACGTGGAGGCGCACGTCAACCTCACCGGTGTGGCGGGCAACTTCTGGGTCGGGCTCGCGCTGCTGCACTCGCTGTTCATGCGCGAGCACAACGTTGTCTGCGACCACCTGCACGCCACGCATCCGGAGCTGTCCGACGAGCAGCTGTTCGACAAGGCCCGGCTCGTCGTCGCAGCGTTGATGGCGAAGATCCACACCGTCGACTGGACGCCGGCGATCATCGCGCACCCGACCACGGTGAAGGCGCTGCACACGAACTGGTGGGGGCTCGAGGGCGAGACGCTGGACAAGAAGATCGGCCGCATTACGTCGAACGAGGTGATCCGCGGCATTCCCGGCTCGCCGACCGCGCTGCACGGCGTCCCGTACCAGCTGACCGAGGAGTTCGTCGCCGTCTACCGCATGCACCCGCTGATCCCGGACGACTACAGCTTCCGCTCGCTCGAGGACGACCACGTGCTGCAGGAGCGGACGCTGCCGGATCTGGAGGTCCTGCAGGTGCGCGACCGGTTGACTGAGATGTCGATGGCGGACGTCTTCTACTCGTTCGGCACGATGCATCCGGGCGCGATCACGCTGCACAACTTCCCGAAGTTCCTGCAGGACTTCCACCGGGCCGACGGCGAGCACGTCGACCTTGCGTCGATCGACGTCCTGCGCGTGCGCGAGCGCGGCGTGCCGCGGTACAACGAGTTCCGCCGGCTGCTGCACCTGAAGGCGTACGACACGTTCGAGGAGATGACCGACACGCCGGAGCACGCGGAGGATCTGCGCCGGATCTACAGCGATCCCGAGCAGGTCGACACGATGATCGGCATGTACACGGAGAAGAAGCCGGAAGGGTTCGGGTTCAGCGACACGGCGTTCCGCATCTTCATCCTGATGGCGTCGCGGCGGCTCGAGGCGGACCGCTTCTTCACGCGCGACTACCGGCCCGAGGTCTACACGAAGGAGGGCATCGACTGGGTCGAGGCCAACTCGATGCGAACGCTGCTCCTGCGCCACTTCCCCGAGCTGGAGTCGGCGCTGCACGGCGTGGCGAATCCGTTCGCGCCGTGGCAGGTCGCAAAGCCGTGATGGAGCTCGCCCCCGGCATCCACAGCCTCGGCCACGGGAAGGGCGGGCACGTCCACGCCTTCCTGATCGACGACGGGGGAGAGCTGTCGCTCGTGGACACGCTGTACGAGACCGACGCGCGGCTCGTGTTCGACGCGATCCGCGGGCTCGGCAAGAGCCCGTCCGACCTGAAGCGGATCGCGATCACGCACGGCCACCGCTCGCACGTGGGCGGGCTCGCCGCGCTGAAGCGCGCGAGCGGCGCCACCGTGTACGCGCACGAGTGGGAGTCCGACATCGTCGCTGGCAACCGCCGTGCGCAGGCGGTGAGCATCTGGCCGCGGCAGTCGCTGAAGCTGATCCCGTTCCAGCTCGGGCTGTGGCTGAACATCCCGAAGGCGACGCCGTGCCCGGTGGACGAGCTGCTCGACGAGGGCGACGCGTTCGGGCCGCTGCAGGTGCTGCACGCCCCCGGCCACTCGCCCGGCCATCTCGTCTTCTCCTGGCCGGAGCGGAAGTTCCTGATCGCGGGCGACGGCGTGGCCACGTGGCCCGAGCTCTGCCCGGGCTGGCACTCGTTCAACCTGAACCGGCCGCAGCACCACGCGACGCTACAGCGGCTCGCCGCGCTCGAGGCGACGATCGTCGGCGTCGGCCACGGCGACCCGATCACCGAGGGAGCTGCAGGACCGTCTGCACGAGCTGGCGAGCCGGCCGGTTCCCTAGCGCCGGCGGCTCCGCTCGGCGTAGAAGACCTCGAATCGCCCGCGCGGCGTCTCGAGGAAGAAGCGGAACTCCGTCTCGAATGCGCCGATCTCCGACCCGGCGACGCGCTTGACGTGGTCGTGCCGGTGCCGGTCGTCGCAGCGGTGCGCCTCGAGCGCGAGCGGAGCAACCGAGGTTCCGCACTCGGGGCAGTCGAGGTAGCCGGGGGCCGGATCGAGCATTGCCGCAGAAGCCGATGAATACAGCTTTCAACTCATAGTAGCTTGACCTCCCGGACACGCAAGGTCTAGGTTCGAAGTCGTTCACGCTCGCAGCACGGGGCGGTGCGGCACGACTCCGCTACGAGCCTCCGCTTCACCGGGAGGTGACCCGTGCCAAGGACGAAGGTCGCTCCTCTTCACGTGTTCGTGAAGGAAGGGGTCGACATCTCGCCGGACACGCTGCCGATCAAGGCCGACGGCGGTCCGTACACGAAGCGCGGCTCGAAGCCGCACTTCAACGTCTACTACGAGAACGCACTCGGGAGCGCGCAGGGCCAGAAGCTCGCCGACTTCGTTCTCGCCACCTGCGAGGCGGAGTTCTTCCGTCTCCAGGGCTACTTCGGCGGGATCACGCCGCCGTCACTGCCGTTCAACGTCTACATCGTCACCGACGTCGGTGGCGCGTACCACGCCACCTGCGCCGCGACGGAGATCCATTGCGGCGCCGACGCGACGACGGACGCGAGCACGATCCGCATGCTCGTCGTCGCCGAGGAAGAGGAGGTCTTCGAGGCCGCGTACACCGGCTGGGGCTGCGGGCAAAGCGACGGCGAGGCGCTCTCGCGTGTGATGGCGGAGATCATGTATCCGTCCGCGCTCGACGGGTACGCCACCGCCGCGTCGTGGCTCGACAACGGGCGGCCGGACTGGATCGGGAACACGGAGAACACCGATCGCGACTATGTCTCGATCGGGGCGGGCACGCTGTTCCTGTTCTATCTCCGCTACCAGCTCGGCTTCAGCTGGGCGAAGATCGTCAAGGCCGGCAAGGGGCAGCCGACCCTGGCGAAGACGTATCAGCGCCTGACGGGGAGGACCACTGCGTACGCCGACTTCAAGGCGTTCGTCGACCGGCAGTGGCCGCCCGCGGCGAAGTCGGGCCTCGTCGGGACGGACAACGCGTTCCCGCGTCCCGACGGGATCGAGCTCTGGCACGGCTGGCAGTCGCTCGGCGGCATCGTCGAGTCGGCTCCGGTGACGGTGGCCTGGGCTCCGAACCGGCTGGACACGTTCGCGATCGGCACCGACCAGGCGCTGTACCACCGCTGGTGGGACGGCGCGCACTGGGGCGGATGGGAGTCGCTCGGCGGCCTCTGCCAGTCGCCTCCGTCGGTCGTCAGCTGGGAGCCCGGCCGGCTGGACATCTTCGTCCTCGGCACGGACTCCGGCCTCTACCACCGCTGGTGGGACGGCGCGCACTGGGGCGGCTTCGAGGGGCTCGGCGGCACCCTCAGCTCCCAGCCGACTGCGGTGTCGTGGGCGCCGGACCGGCTCGACATCTTCGCCCTGGGCGAGAACAACGCGTGCTGGCACCGCTGGTGGGACGGCGCGCACTGGGGCGGATGGGAGAACCTCGGTGGGATCTTCGTGGGCAAGATCGCCGCGACCTGCTGGGGCCCGAACCGGATCGACCTGTTCGGCGTCGGCACCGATCACGCCCTGTACCACCGCTGGTGGGACGGGCACGCGTGGGGCGGCTGGGAGTCGCTCGGCGGCGTGCTCACCTCCGACCCGACGGTCGTCTCCTGGGACGAAGGCCGGCTGGACATCTTCGCCCTGGGCGAGGATCACGCGTGCTGGCACCGCTGGTGGGACGGCAGCGCGTGGGGCGGCTGGGAGTCGCTGGGCGGCGTCTGCCACAGCGAGATCGCGGCCTCGAGCTGGGGGCCGAACCGGCTCGACCTGTTCACCATCGGCAGCGACTCCGCCCTGTACCACCAGTCGTGGGACGGATCGACGTGGAGCGGCTGGGCGAGCCAGGGCGGCGTGCTCGTGCAGCCGAAGATGGGGGCCGCGCTGTCGGCCACCTCGTGGGCGGCGTACCGCACCGACGTCTTCGGCGTCGGCACGGACACGGCCGCCTACTTCGCGGGTCTCGGCTCGGTGCGCCTGGTCCCGAAGCCGCTGCCGTTCCCGAAGCCGGTGACGAAGCTCGCCGGCATGCCGGGTGTGAAGATGAAGGCGACCAAGATGCTGGCGCCGACGAAGCCCGGTGCAGCGAAGAAGCCCGCGGCGGCGAAGAAGCCGGCTGCGACCAAGAAGACGGCCGCGGCGAGGCGGTAGGGCGAAACGTGGGGCGGGCCGGCGTTCGTGCCGGCCCGCCTGCCGTTGCTTCAGGGCCGTGGAGCGATCTTGCCCTTCGCGGTCATGGTGACCTCGATGTGATCGGGGAACCCGATCCCCGATCCGTGCGCGTTGCTCTTGCCCGCGAGTGTCAGCTCGCCGGCCGAGTTCAGCCGCGTCTTCTCTCCGTTGGTCGCGAGCGTGATGTCGATGTCCATGTGGCCGCCGGGCGACGGCGCGTCGACGTCGAGGTCGATCTGCAGGTCGAGGTGGCCGTTGTCGGGATCGAAGTGGCCCCATCCTCCGCCCGTCTGCGTGATGGTCAGATTGTGGCCGCCGACCTCGACGTGGATCGGCGGGAACTCCTGCACGAAGAAGTGCCGGTGATGGGGCTCGAGGAACTCGAGCGACATCGAGAAGTGGTGCTGGCCCGAGCCCTGCGCCGACTCGAGCGTCGCCGTTCCCGAGAACGTCGAGATCTCGGTCGGCTCGATGCCGTGCGCCTCCTTGCACGCGTTCAGCTCGCCGTTCAGCTGTGCGATCTTCTTCTCCTCCGCCTCGGCCTCTCGCAGCATCCCGGGATTGGGCTTCCCCGGATGCGGCCCGGAGTGGTCGATGTAGTTCGGGTTGCTCTGGATCTCCTCGAGCACCTTCACCGCAGCCGCGAGCTGGTCTGCGATCGACTGGCAGGCCTTTGGTACTGGCATCTGTTCTCTCCTCTCGATGGCTACCGCAGAAGAGAGCGATGCGCCGCCCGGCAACGCTGACCGGAATATAACGAGTGGTCGAGCGCCCGGTCAGAGTGCGGGGTCAGAGCGCGGGGTCAGACCCCGGGCCATGTCCTACGCTTCGCACATGACGAAGCGCGAGCCCGAGCAGGACGACCGGCCGCCGATCTGCCCGGCGTGCGGGGTCACCATGGGGATCGTCACCGACTCGAGCGGCAAGACGCGCTTCGTCTGCCTCGAATGCGGCTTCTCCGACGGCTAGGCCGGCGGCGGCGGGCCGGAGTCCGGCGCCGCGGCCCGCGCGAGGTCGTGGACCTGCTTCGTCAGCTCGAGGATCTGGCGTGAGAGCTCCAGCAGCTCGAGGTTCTCCTTGTCCTCCTGCTGGACGACGGTCCATTGCTGGTCGGCGACGATCTGGCGCTTCGCGTCCGCACGGTTCTGGCTGATCATCACGAAGGTCGAGAGGAAGATCGCCTCGAGCGACACGATCATCGTCAGCAGGCCGTACGGGTACTTCTCCACGCGGAAGCCGATCCAGGAGGCGAACCAGATAGCCGAGATGTAGACGAAGGCCATCGAGCCGGCGAACGCCGTGATCCGGTCTGCGATCCGGTTCTGGACGCTCTCGGCGCGCTGCCGGGCATGCTCGACGAGCACCGGGTTCGGCTCGAGCGGCAGCCGCTTCAGGTGCGGAACTTTCGGTGGCTGGATACCGGTCGTCGTCATCGGTTGTGTGAGCGCTTGTTCGATTCCGAACGGGCTGTACCTCCCACGAACCCGGGCTGTTTTCTTACACGACGTACTGAGGCCGTGGGTACCATGCGGCCGCCGTGAAGTTGCTCCGAATCAGCCTCCTGTCAGGTGCCGTCGCGATGGCGGTGCTTGTCGCCTCGGCCGCGGCCGCGCCGTCGCGCCACGCCGTCGCCTCGTGCACTCCCGGCCAGGATTGCGGTTTCGCCGATCTGCAGCTGACCGGGACGGTGACCCCGACGCAGGCCTCGGTCGGGGACAGCCTCACGTGGCAGCTCACCGTGAACGACCGCAACACGTACCCGGCGCTCAACGTCATCGTCGACATCACGCTTCCTGCGAACGTCTCGCTCACGTCCGCCACTGCCGACCGCGGCCCGGGCTGTACGGCCACGAGTGCCACGACCGTGCACTGCAATCTCGACTGGCTGTCCGACTCCGCGCAGTTCGGGCACGTAACGCTCGTGACCGCGGTGACCGCGACGGGAGACCACGCGCTGACGGCGGTGACGAGCTACTCGTCCCCGGCCGGCCCGGTCGCCGATCCGAATCCGGCCGACAACACCGTGACGATCACAGCGACCACGCCGGCGCCGCCGCCGCCGCCACCGCCGCCGCCGCCACCGCCGCTGTTGCCCGTGATCTCGGCCGGTGTGATCACGCCGGCCCCGATCCACGGCAAGCGCGCCACCGTTGGCTTCAGTGTGACGCGAAGCGACGACGGCACGCCGCTGACGAAGGGCACGATGGTCAGCAGCAGCTCGGTCGCAGGGAAGTCGATCGCTCACGTCTCTAGGTTCTCGAACGGCATCGCGACGGTGTCGTTCACCGTCCCGAAGACTGCGAAGGGCAAGCTGCTGAAGGTAAAGGTGACTGTCACGGCTACCGGCGGACCGGCCTCGAAGGTCGCGACCTTCCGCATCCGCTGACCGGAACTCCGGCGGCGGCACGGCGCTAGATTGTGAGCACCGACCAGGAGGGGGTGCGCGTGTCGACCGACGCCAACAAGAAGCTCGTCGCACACCGGTTCGCAGAGCTGGACAAGGGGAATCTCGGCGTGCTGGACGAGCTGTTCGATCCCGGCTACGTGATCCACTTTCCCGGCGCCGAGCAGCCGCTGGATCTCGAGCAGACGAAGGAGTTCTACGCGGCGCTGTACGGCGCGCTGCCGGATCTGACGCACACGATCCACGAGCAGGTGGCCGAGGGCGACAAGGTGGTGACCCGCTGGACCGCCCGCGGCACGCACAAGGGCGAGCTGATGGGCCGTGCGGCGACCGGAACCGAGATCGTCTTCTCCGGGATCAACATCTACCGCATCTCCAACGGGAAGCTGGCCGAGAGCCACGTCAACTGGGACGTGGTCGGGGTCGCGCACCAGATGGGGCTGATCGACCGGAAGACGCTCGTCGGCTGAGCGTTCGCGCGCACGAGGGGCGGCTGCCGCCGCTGTCCGGCGCCACCGGGTGGCTGAACTCGCCGCCGCTGACGACGGCGGACCTGCAAGGCCGCGTCGTGCTGGTCGACTTCTGGACGTACACGTGCATCAACTGGCTCCGCACGCTCCCGTACGTGCGGGCGTGGGCGGAGAAGTACGGCGACCGGGGGCTCGTCGTGATCGGCGTGCACACGCCGGAGTTCGCGTTCGAGCACGACGTCGACAACGTCCTGTGGAACACGAACGAACGCGGGATCGAATACCCGGTCGCGATCGACAACGACTACGCGGTCTGGCGCGCGTTCGACAACCATTACTGGCCCGCGCTCTACGTCGCCGACGCGGAGGGCGTGATCCGGCATCACCACTTCGGGGAGGGTCACTACGAGGAGTCGGAACGCGTGCTCCAGCAGTTGCTGCGCATCGGTGCGCTTCCGGGTGCTGCTCGGCGGCCGGCCGCCCGCCGGCGCGCACGGCGCCGACGTCGATGACGAGGGCGACGGCACGGTCTCGGAGCAGCGGCTGTATCAGCTGATCCGCCGGCCGGGCCGCGTCGACGATCGCACGATCGAGATCACGTTCCTCGATCCGGGACTCGGCGCCTACGTCTTCACCTTCGGCTAGAGCCGGCGCGCCCGCGAAAGTCGATGTGGTATGAGAGATGCCGTGGCGTCTCCATCCGAGTTGATCGACGAGAGGATCCGTGAGCTGGACGACTGGCGCGGCGAGATGCTCGCCCGGCTCCGCGCTCTGATCAAGCAGGCCGACCCCGACGTGGTCGAGGAGTGGAAGTGGAGAGGCGTTCCCACGTGGTACCACGACGGGATGATCTGTACGGGCGAGACCTACAAGAGCGTGGTGAAGATGACCTTCGCCAAGGGAGCGTCGCTGCCGGATCCCGCGGGCCTGTTCAACTCGAGCCTGGAAGGCAACGTCAGGCGCGCCATCGACTTCCACGAGGGCGAGAAGATCGACGAGAAGGCTCTGAAGGCTCTCGTGCGCGCCGCGGTCGAGCTGAACGCGTCGCGCTAGCTCGACGAGTCGCTCGGCGGCGGGGCGTCTTCGTCGGCCTGCTTCTTCGCCGATCGACGACGCAGCCACCAGACGATCGCGCCGATCACGACGGCGGCGGCGAGGATGCCGAACGCGATCCAGCCCCACTGGGTGCTGCTGCTCGTGGTGGTCTGGTTGTTCTTGGCGATGGCGGCTCCCGCGGCCGCTGCGGCGGCCGGGGTGACGGTCGTCGTCGAGGCCGTCGTTGTCGCCGCGGTCGTGGTCGGAGGCGGCGCGGTGACCGTGGCCGTCGTCGTCTGCGTGTGCGTCTCGGTCTGCGTCTGAGTGACGGTGACCGTCTGCGCCGGAGCGGTCTCGGTGACCGTGGACGCCGTGGTGGTGACGATCACGGTTCGAGTCGGCGACGACTCGGTGTTGGTCGGTGTCGACTCGGTGGTCGCTGTTGTCGTCGGGGTCGAGGTCGTGGCCGCCGCGCGGGTGGCGGTTCGCGTGGTCGCCACGGCTGCGTTGTTCCCGCCACCGCCACAGGAGGTGAGGGCAAGCGATGCGAGCAGCCCCAGCGATGCGGCGACTACAAGCCTGGCTGCGACGACGGCGTGGGAGCGGGAGAGATTCATTGGCTGTGGTCGTCCAGTATCGGCTCCGAGGCGGACGGCGCTGCCGTCGCTCCACCGGCCGCGGTAGCCGGCGTCAGCCGAGCAGCATCCCTTCGGCGGCTGCCGACGGTTCCGGATCGGGCATTCGCGTCATGCGGAAGCCGTTGACGAGGCCGAGCACGGCCGCGATGAGCGGCACGAGGAGCGCGATCTGGAGGGCCCTGGGCCTCGCCTTCGTGTTGATGTGGATGATCTCGGCCTTGACGTCCGCCGGCTGCCCGACGAGCAGTTCGTCGAGGTGCGTGTTGGTCATCACCTCGGCGTTCTGCTCGAGGCCCGTGGCGACCTGCTGCTTCTCGGCCGGCGAGAGCACCGTGCTCTGGTTTGCCATGTGGGTGAAGAGCAGCGAGAGCGATGCGAGCATGATCGCGCCCGCAAAGGCGAGACCGAAGGAGAGCCCGAAGGAGCCGCCGGCGGAGTTCACGCCGGCGGCCTCGCTGACGCGCTCCTCCTCGATCGGCGAGAGCGTGTAGTTGTTCAGCTGCGACACGAGCAGCCCGAGACCGGCGCCCGCGATCAGCAGCGGCACCACCATCACCCAGCCGGAGTCGGCCCGCGGAACGACGGGGATCAGCACGACGACGCCGACGGCGAGCAGCAGGAACCCTGCGCGGATGATCCTGCTCGGGCTGCGCCTCCCGGCCCGCTTGCCGGCGATCAGGGCGACCGCGAACATGCTCAGCGACAGCGGCGCGAGCGACAGGCCGGCCTCCATGGCGTTGTACTCCAGCACCATCTGCAGGTAGATCGGCAGCGCGATCATCAGCCCGCCGAGCGCGATCTGCTGCAGCGTCTGCGACGAGATACCGAGGCGGAAGTACTTCGACCGGAAGAGGTCGGCGTCGATCAGCGCCGGCTTGCCCTCGCGCTTGCGCTTCACCAGCCACCAGGCGAACGAGCCCAGCGCGACGATGCCGACGGCGAGCAGCGCGCCAACCGCTCCGCCGCCCTCCTGCCAGACGAGGATCCCGAGCACGACGCCGCCCATGCCCAGCGCCGACAGGATCGCACCCACGACGTCGACTCCCCGCTCGCCCGTGTACGGGACGTCGTGGACGCGCCTGCTGCCGACGAGCACGACCGCGATGATCACGACCTCGCCGAGGAATGCGACGCGCCAGGAGAGATACGTCGTGATGAAACCGCCGACCAGCGGCCCGATCGCGGCGGCGATCGCCGCGGCGGCGCCGACGAGCGCGTAGGCGCGTCGCTGCATTGCTCCCTGGAAATTCCCGTGGATCAACGACTGCATCGCGGGAAGAAGAAGCGACGCGCCGAGGCCGCCGATCACCGCCCAGAAGACGATGATCGGCGTCAGGCTCTGCGACAGCGTCATCGACAGCGCGCCGGCCGCGTACCCGAGCAGACCGATCACGTACGCGCGCTTGCGACCGATCAGGTCGCCGATCTTGCTGCCGATCAGGATGAACGCCGCCGAGACGAGGGCCTCCAGCGCGATCGCCGACTGCACCCCGCTCGCCGTCGTGTCGAGGTCGTGCACCACCGCCGAGATCGACACGTTCATCAGCGACGTGTCGACCACGAGCACGAACATCGCCATCGACAGCAGGATCGCGAGCCGCCGGTCGCCGCCCGACTCCTCCGGCACTGCAGCGGTCGTCTCCGCGTTCACGGACCCACGCCTCCTGCCTCGGCGCGCGATGGCGCGACGCGCATTATCTCCGTCCGCGACCTCAGGAGAACGGCTTCGCGGTCATGTCGATCGCGATGAGGATGAGCAGCGCGGTGTCGAAGCGGAAGACGGTGAAGAGCCGCTTCACGCGGCGGCCCACCTCCGGCGAGTCCGGTCCGAGCTCTTGCGCCAGCTCGCCGATCCGGCCGAGCTCCGGGCCGACGTAGAAGAGACCGACGACGGTGGCGACGGCCCAGCCGGCGATGGCGAAGTCGATCCAGAACGCGCTCCAGCCGAGGTCGCCCTTCTCGATCAGTGCCACGCCGAACGCGAACGCGGCGAACAGCGCCGGGGTGTAGACGCGCGTTCCGATCCAGCCGCCCATCTTCCCGAGCTCGGCGAGCGCGCCGTCGTCGCGTCTGCGCTCGAACACGATCCCGAGGGTCGTCAGCGTCACGTCGCCGCCGACCCAGACGAGAATCGCGACCACGTGCAGCGCCTTGTAGATGTTGTACGAGTCCGGCGCGTACCAGAGGAAGACGATCGCGCCGACGATCAGCACGATTCCGGCGAGCATCGTCGACGTCGCCGTCCGGGCCGGGGGTTGAGGGTCTACCGCCTGGGAGGACTCCACGGCCGCCTGCCACCTCCAATCGCGTCTCGTAGCGCTGTACATGTTGCGGGACGGCTTGACTCTGCCCCCGCCGTTCGTTTATTTATACTGCACAGTGAGCGCCAGTCACAACCCGGGTCGGGTCGTCGGGTTGATCGGGCTCGGCAACATGGGAACGGCGGTCGCAGAGCGTCTTCTCGACGCCGGCTGCGACCTCACGGTCTACAACCGGAGCCGCGGGAAGACCGAACCTCTTGCCGCCCGCGGGGCGGCCGTCGCCGAGAGCGCCGAGATCCTCGCCGCCGCCGCCGACGTCGTCCTCACGTCCGTCTCCGACGACGACGCGCTCGAGGCCGTGGCAGCGTCCGTCGTCGCGGGTGCGCGCCCAAGCACGGTCCTCGTCGACCTGAGCACCGTTTCGCCGGGAGCCTCGGCGCGCGTCGCCGCGCTGGCGGACAGCGCGTCGCTTCTGTACGTGCGCGCCCCCGTGAGCGGCAACCCTGCTGTCGTGCGTGCGGGAAACCCGAGCTTCATCGTCTCGGGACCTGCCGCCGCCATCGAGCGCGCCGAGCCGGTGCTGCACGCGATCGGGCCGACGATCAACGTGGTCGGCGACGGCGAGCAGGCGCGCATCGTCAAGCTCGCGATCAATCTCGTCATCGCCGGCCTGGCCGAGCTGATGGCGGAGGCGCTCGTGCTGGGCGAGGCCTCCGGCGTCTCCCGCGCGGCGCTGCTCGAGACGATGGGCTCCTCGGCGGCAGGCGCGCCGTTCGTGAAGTACAAGACGGAGCCGCTGCTGCGCGACGACTATTCGGCGACGTTCACCACCAGCCTGATGGAGAAGGACGTGGATCTCGTGCTCGAGGCGGCCGAGGCCGCCGGAGTGCGGCTGCCGCTGGCGGGCGAGATCAAGTCGCTCGTGCGCTCCGCGGTCGAGGCGGGCTACGGGGACGACGACTTCATGGCGCTCTTCCTGCACCTGCAGAATGCGTCGAATCAGGAGGTGGTGACGTGACGATGCACGGCAGGCTCTCCGGGTCGCCCGACGCGACGCGGGCGGTGGACTGGGAACAGCGGATCGACTTCCCGCGCCTCCGCAGCGACCGTCTCGAGCGGGCGAAGGCGGCCCTGGAGGCCTCGGATCTCGGCGCGCTTCTGCTCTTCGACCCGAACAACATCCGCTACGTCACGAGCACGCACATCGGCGAGTGGGCGCGCGACAAGAACGCCCGCTTCGCGCTGCTGCCGCGCGGCGCCGACCCGATCCTCTGGGACTTCGGCTCGGCGGCGCGCCACCACCAGCTGTTCGCGCCCTGGCTCCCGCCCGAGAACTTCCGCGCCGGCGTCGCTCCGATGCGCGGGGCGATGCCCGTCGAGACCGGCATCCCCGACCGGCTCGGCGAGCGGATCGCGCACGAGCTGCGCGAGCACGGAGTCGCCGGCGAGCCGCTCGGCATCGACATGGCCGATCTGGTCACGCTCGAAGCGCTGCAGCGCGCCGGCGTCCAGGTGACCGACGGCTCCCGCGTGATGCTCGAGGCGCGCAAGATCAAGACCGCGCAGGAGATCGCGCTGCTCGACCAGTCGGCCGGACTCGTCGACGCGGTCTACGAGGAGATCTACCGCATGCTCCGGCCCGGCATCTACGAGCACGAGATCGTCGGGCGGGCGCACCAGCTGCTGTTCGAGATGGGGTCCGAGCACGTCGAGGCGATCAACGCCGTCTCGGGCGACCGCTGCAACCCGCACCCGCACGTCTTCTCCGACCGGCTCCTGCGCCCGGGGGACCAGGCCTTCTTCGACATCATCCACTCGTTCATGGGCTACCGGACGTGCTACTACCGCACGTTCAACGTCGGCGGCGTCAACGCTGCGCAGCTCGACGCGTACAAGCGGTGCCGCGAGTGGCTCGACGCCGCCATCGCCCTCGTCCGGCCGGGCATGACGACCGACCTGATCGCGGAGGTCTGGCCGACCGCGAAGGAGCTCGGCTTTCCCGACGAGGAGACGTGCTTCGGCCTCCAGTTCGGGCACGGCATCGGCGTCGGCCTCTACGAGCCCCCGATGATCTCGCGCGTGCACTCGCTCGACCACCCGGTCGAGATCGAGGAGGGGATGGTCTTCGCGCTCGAGACGTACTGCGCCGCGACCGACGGCCGTTCCGCCGCGCGGATCGAGGAGGAGGTGGTCGTGACCGCGACCGGCTGCGAGATCATCACGCGCTTCCCGGCGGATGAGCTGCTCGTGGCGGGGCGGACCTACGTGCGCGGCGCGGATCTCGTCCGCGACGGCGACGCCGGCCGCGACGGGATGGCGGACGCGGTGGCCGCGTCGGCAGTGGTCGCGGACGGCAACGGAGCGTGAGCGGCGACTCGGGCACCCGGCAGCTCCCCGACGGCATGCCGGGCTACCGCCTCGTGCGCCGGGAGGACGTGGAGCTCGAGGACGGGCTTCCCGGCCACTCGAGCGGCCTGCGGTCGTGCCGTCTCGTCGGCGGCTCGCTCGGCTCGACGCACATGGCGCTCACGCTCGTCTCGCTCGCGTCCGGTCACGTCGACGAGCACGTCCACTCGTTCGAGACGGGCTTCTACGTGCTCGAAGGGGAGCCGGTCCTCTACCTCGACGGGGCCGGCGTGCAGCTCCAGCCCGGCGCGTGCGGCGTCGTCCCGATCGGTGTCCCGCACGCGTTCCGCTCCGAGGAGCCCGCGCGGTGGATCGAGATGGCCGCGCCGCGGCCGCGTCCCGACGGGAGCGACACGTTCTTCCTCGGCGGGCCGCCCGACACGCCGCCGCGGCCGCTCGACGTCCGCGACCCGCGCAACCGCAACCTCTTTCTGCTCTCGGACGGCCAGATGGATCTCGACGTGCTCAAGCACGGCGCCGCCGTCGGCGCGCCGACCGTGTCTTCGAGCATGGCCACGGCCCTCCTCGCCTACAGCGGCATCGCCGTGAAGATGCTCGTCGACCAGCGGCTCGACGCGCAGCTGCACACGATGTTCATGGTCGACTACCAGCCGGGCGCGGTCGCACATCCGCACGACCACCCGTTCGAGGAGTCGTATTACATGCTCGAGGGCGAGGTCGACGTCGTCGCCGCCGGCGACCGCTACACGCTTCGGCCCGGCGACGTGTTCTGGACCGCGGCCGGCTGCGTGCACGCGTTCTACGAGACCGCCGGAGGATTCGTGCGCTGGCTCGAGACGTCCGCGCCTGGGCCGCCGGCGCGCCACTCGTACCGCTTCGAGCGCGACTGGGACTACCTCGCGGAGCGCATTGCATGAGCAAGACGAGCACGCGCGTGCTCGACGACGTCGAGCTGTACACGCGGATCTACCGCCAGATGCTCCTCATCCGCGGCTTCGAGGAGCTCGTGCAGTCGCTCTTCCTCAAGGGCGAGGTCTACGGCACGACGCACCTGTACTCGGGCCAGGAGGCGGTGGCGACCGGTGTCGCGAGCCTGCTCGAGGATCGTGACCGCGTGGCGGCGACGTACCGCGGCCACGGCCACGCGCTCGCGCTGGGCGTCGACCCGCAGGCGCTGCTCGACGAGATGCTCGGCCGGGCGACGGGCGTGAACGGCGGACGCGCCGGCTCGATGAACGTCACGTCTCCCACCGACCGGCTGATCGGGTCCTTCGGGATCGTCGGCGGCAGCATCGCGGCCGCCACCGGCGCAGCGCTCGGGCTGTCGCGGACGACGGGCGGCGTCGCCGTCGCGTACTTCGGCGACGGCGCGATGAACCAGGGCTACGTCTACGAGTGCCTCAACTTCGCGCAGGTGCTCAAGCTGCCACTCGTGCTCGTGTGCGAGAACAACGGCTATGGCGAGTACACGCCGTTCCGCGAGGTCACCGCCGGCGAGATCCGCGCCCGGGCCGAGGTGATGGAGGTGCCGGCCGAGACGATCGACGGCATGAGCGTCTGGGTCGTCCGCGACGCCGCCGCGCGGGCGATCGCGCACGCGCGCGCCGGCAACGGCCCCGCGTTCGTCGAGGCGATCACCTATCGGTTCGTCGGGCACTCGCGCAGCGATCCCGGCGCCTACCGTCCCGAGGGCGAGCTCGACGAGTGGAAGAAGCGCGATCCGATCGTCGTCCTGCGCGCGCAGCTCGAGGAGGACGGCGTCGACGGCGGCGCCCTCGACGTGGTCGAGCGCGACGTGAGCGACGAGCTCGAGCGGATGCGCGAGCGCGGCCTCGCCGCGCCGTTCCCGTCCGAGCTGGCCGCGACCGAGTTCAAGGACTGATCCGTGATGGCGGCCGAGCTGACGATGCCGAAGCTGTCCGACTCCGAGGCCGACGCGGTCATCATCAAGTGGCTGAAGTCGCCCGGCGACGAGTTCCGGCGGGGCGAGGCGCTGATCGAGGTGGAGACGGACAAGGCGACGATCGTCTACGACGCCGAGGCGGACGGCACGCTCGAGGCGATCCTCGTCGCCGAAGGCGAGGCGGCGGCGGTCGGACAGGCGATCGCCCTGCTCGCCGGGGCGGGCGAGGTCGCCGCGACGCGGGAGCTTCCGGCCGTCGCGTCCAACGGCGCGACGCCGGTCGCGAAGCGGACCGCGCTCGAGCTCGGAGTCTCGCTCCACGGCATCGCCGGAACCGGTCCCGGCGGCCGGATCACGCGCGAGGACGTGCAGCGCGCGGCGGCGACGGGCGCTCCCATCGCGCCCGCGCCCCAGACGGCAGACGGCCGCGGGCACGTCAGCGTGATCGAGCTGACGCCGACCCAGTCGACGATCGCGCGCCGGATGACGCAGTCGGCGACGACGATCCCGGTATTCACCGTCTCGATCGACGCCGACGTGTCCCAGATCGTGGCGCTGCGGAAGAACGTCGAGAAGCCGCCGTCGCTCAACGACTTCATCGTCAAGGCTGCCGCGCTGACGCTGCGCGAGTTCCCGCGCTTCAACGCCTCGTTCGCGGACGGCGCCGTCCATACCTTCTCACGCGTCAATGTCGGCATCGCCGTCGCCACCGACGACGCGCTGCTCGTTCCGGTCGTCTTCGACGCCGACGAGAAGAAGCTGGCGGAGATCTCCGCCGAGACGCGCAGGCTGGCGGCGGCGGCCCGCGACCGGTCCGTCCGTCCGGAGGAGCTGCGCGACGGCACGTTCACCGTCTCCAATCTCGGCATGTTCGGCGTGCGCTCGTTCACGGCGATCGTCGACCCGCCGCAGGTCGCGATCCTGGCCGTCGGCGGCACCGTCGACGACGTGATGACGCTGACGCTGAGCTGCGACCATCGCGTCGTGTACGGCGCCGACGGCGCACGCTTCCTCTCCCGACTCCGCGAGCTGCTGGAGCAGCCGCTCGTCCTCGCCGTCTGATGCCGCCGATTCCCTTCCGCACCGCGATTCACGACGCGCTCGACGAGGAGCTGGCCGCCGACGAGCGCGTGATCCTCTTCGGCGAGGACGTCGCCGCCGCCGGGGGCGTGTTCGCGACCACGCCGGGCCTGTACGAGAAATACGGTGAGAAGCGCGTCTTCGACACGCCGATCTCGGAGCTGGCCCTCGCCGGGGCCGCGTTCGGCTCGGCGGTCACGGGTCTGCGGCCGGTGATCGAGATCATGTTCGGCGACTTCCTCACGCTCGCGATGGACAGCCTCGTCAACCAGGCGACGAAGTACTGGTTCATGACCGGCGAGCAGGTGAGCGTTCCGCTCGTCGTCCGCTCGGTCGTCGGCGCCGGCGGCCGCTTCGGCGGCATCCACTCGCAGATGCCCGCGTCGTGGTTCATGGGCGTCCCCGGGCTGAAGATCGTCGCGCCCTCGACGCCGGCGGACGCGAAGTCGCTGCTGAGGGCCGCGATCCAGGACGACAATCCTGTCCTGTTCTTCGAGCACAAGCGCCTCTACGGGCTCGAGGGCGAGGTGGACGGAAGCGTCGGGAAGCTCGGCGAGGCCGCGGTCGTGCGCGAAGGGACGGACATCACGCTCGTCACGGCCATGAAGAGCGTTCACGATGCGCTCGAGGCGGCGGAGCGGCTGGAGCAGGACGGCGTCTCGGTCGAGGTGATCGACCTGCGCACGCTGCGCCCGATCGACGTCGACACCGTGGTCGCGTCGGTTCGCAAGACGAACCGCTTCGTCGTCGTCGAGGAAGGCCCGCTCACGGGCGGCTGGGCCGGAGAGGTGCTCGCGTGCGTCACCGAGCAGGCGCTCGGCCACCTCGACGACGCGTGGCGGATCGCGACGCCGAACACGCCGATCCCGTACAGCCCTCCGCTCGAGGACGCGTTCCTCCCGGGGCCGGATCGGATCGTCACCGAGATCCTGAGGCGGCTACGGTAAAGGGCGTGGCGGCCACCGATCGCACCCTCGAGCCCTCCAAGGTCGGAAGCCGGCTCCGCCGAGAGCGGGAGCGGCGGAAGATCAGCCTGCGCGAGCTCGCGCGCCGCGTCGGCGTGTCGCCGAGCCTCGTGTCGCAGATCGAGCTCGACCGCGTCAATCCCTCCGTGAGCACGCTCTACGCGCTGGTCACCGAGCTCGGGATGACCATGGGCGACGTCTTCGGCGACACCACCCGGCAGCCGCGCGGCCTCGTCGACGCGCAGGGGGACGACGGGCCGGTCGCGCGCCCGGGCGCGCGTCGCGTGATGAACCTCGCCTCCGGCGTGCGCTGGGAGCGCCTGACGCCGCACAGCGACCCCGAGGTCGAGTTCCTCTCCGTCGTCTATCCGGTCGGGGCCGAGTCGTGCCCGGAGGATGCGCTCGTCACCCACCGGGGCCGCGAGTACGGGTACGTCTCCAGCGGCACCCTGGGCGTGCGCGTCGGCTTCGACGAGTACGAGCTGGGGCCGGGCACGTCGATCGCGTTCGACTCCTCCTCGCCGCACCGTCTCTGGACGATCGGCGGCGAGCCTGTCGAGGCGATCTGGGTCGTGATCGGCCGCGCCGCGGACCCGCGTGCGACGGCCGGCGACCACGCTCATCTTCCCTAGCCGGCAGTCGCCTCCGCCGGCTCGACCGTGCGGCGCGAGGTTCGGAACTTCGCGATCAGCACCGGCGACTGGTAAAGCAGAAGCGCGAGCAGGATCAGCGCTCCGATCGTCATGTCCGCGTACTCGGTCGGCTGCTGGAAGAGCGGGAGGATGTTGTTGATCTCGGTGAGGAAGAAGGCCGCTAGGAGCGTGCCGAAGAACGATCCCCGTCCGCCGGCGAGGCTGGCGCCGCCGAGGACGGCGGCCGCGATGCTCTCGAGCGCCTCGTTGCCGATGATCGGCGATCCGACCTGTACCTCGGCCGCGAGGTAGAAGCCGCCCAACGTCGCCAGCACCGAGCACACGACGAACGCGAGCACGACCGTGCGGCCGGTGGACATTCCGAGCCGGCGCGACGACGTCTCGTCGAGGCCGACGGCGCGGAGCCCGAGCCCGGTGCGCGAGCGGTAGAGGCCGAAGTCGCCGAGCGCGGCAAGCACGACGACAGCGACGAACGCGAGCGGAACGAAGCCGACGGTCGAGGTCAGCTTGCCGGTCACGTCGGTGTTGATCGCGCCCGACGGATAGGAGCGGAGCCAGAGGGACCAGCCCTCGAGGATGCTGAGCGTTCCGAGCGTCGCCACGATCGACGGCAGTCGCAGTCCCCGGATCAGGAATGCGTTGAAGAGACCGGTCGCGATTCCGACGCCGATGAGGGCGAGCACACCCGGCACGAGAGCGATGCCCGAGGTCGTGGCCGGAATCGTGAACGACGCGACCACGACCACCATCGTCATCAGGGCGGCGACCGAGACGTCGAATCCGCCGACGAGGAGCGCGACCGCTTGCCCCAGCGAGACGAGGATGAGCGGCATCGCCTCGAGCAGCAGGCTGTTGAGATTCTCCTTGCTCAGGAACGCGGACTGATGCGCCGCCGTGTACGCGCCCAGGGCGACGATCAGCGCGGTCATCAGGATGAGCGGCAGCCAGTTCCGCTTCATGTGCTCGTTCCTTCGCTTTCGGGCGCTGAGACGCGCACCCGCGAGCCGACAATCGCCTCGACGATCCGCCGCTCGCCGAGCTCGTGGCGGGGAATCTCCTCGACGATGCGCCCGCGCGACATGACGACGACGCGGTCGCAGAGGCCCGAGAGCTCGATCGGGTCGCTGGACTTGACGACGGTGGTGATCCCTTCCTCCGACTTCGCGCGCAACGCCTCGTAGATGTCGAAGCGCGCACCGACGTCGACACCCTGCGTCGGCTCCTCGGCGAGGATGACCTTCACGTCGCCGCGCAGGAACGAGCTGATCAGCGACACCTTCTGCTGGTTGCCGCCGGAGAGCGAATGGACGGGCTGCTCCGGCGATGCCATGCGGACCTGCAGCTGCTCGACGAGCCCCGCCATCGCCCGGCGCTCGCGGCCGCGCAGGACGATGCCGATGGGAGCGAGTCGCCGGAGGATCTGGATGGTCGAGTTCGCGCGCACGCTCAGGACGGGGAACAGCGCTTCGCCGCGCCGGTCGCCGCTGAGGAGGACGACGCCGGCGCGCAGCGATCCCGCCGGCGAGCGCATGTCGATCTTCGCGCCGCCGCACGAGGCGGTGCCGGTCGCAGGCTCGCTGCCGGCGAGCGCACGCAGGAACGGCACCTGGCCGTTGCCCTCCGCGCCTGCGATCCCGAGGATCTCTCCCTTCCGGACCTCCAGATCGACCGGACCGAAGCGCTCGCCCTTCAGACCGGAGACGGCGAGCATGACCTCGGCGTCCTCGGGCAGCGTGCGCCGCTCCGGGAAGGCGACGGTCAGCGGCCGGCCGATCATCAGGGTGACGAGCGCGTCCTCGGAGACCGACGCGGCCTCGAACGTCCCCTGGGCGACGCCGTCGCGAAGCACGGTGACGCGATCGGCGACCGCGAGCACCTCGGGCAGGCGGTGGCTGACGTAGACGATGCCGACGCCCGCACGCGCCTGCTCCAGCACGAGCGTGTGGAGGCGCCCGACGTCCTCCGGCCCGAGGGCCGTGGTCGGCTCGTCGAGGAGCAGCACCTTCGGCCGGGTCAGGAGCGCCTTGGCCACCTCGAGGAGCTGCCGCTGCGCGAGTGAGAGCGACCCGGTCAGAGCGGTGAGGGGAACGTCGAGCTTGAACGCCGCGAGCGTCTCCTCCGCCCAGCTGTGCATGCGGCCGTACGCCGGACGCGCGTCGGCGGGCGCCGCAAGGTAGATGTTCTCGGCCACCGAGAGGTCGAGGACGTGGGAGTAATCCTGGTAGGCGATGCCCAGTCCGAGCCGCCGCGCCGCCGCGGGGGAGAAGTGGATGAGGCGGCTCCCGCCGATCTCCACGGTTCCCCCGTCCGGCGCGAGGAATCCGCTCGCGATCCCCAGCAAGGTCGATTTCCCGGACCCGTTCTCCCCGACGAGGGCGTGGATCTCGCCGGCACGGCAGTCGACGCTGACGTCGCGGAGCGCTTGCACCGCTCGGAACGTCTTCGACAGCCCGCGAGCACACAGGACGTCGGGGTTCACGGGCCCGGGATTCGACATTGCGGTCTCAGTTTCTCGTGGCGGCTCCTACGGGTACATCTTCTTGAGCAGGCTCAACGGGATGAGCGAGGTGCCCGACGCCGTGGACGGATACCCCTTGAGGCACATGTCCCGCTTGGACTGCTGCTGAAGCTGGATCGGGAAGACGATCGTCGGCGGGATCTTCGCCCCCTGCAGCTTCATCATGTCGGCGGTCAAGGCGACGCGGATCTGCGCGTTGCCCGCCGAGAAGTAGTAGATCTTGAGCTTCGGGTCCTTCAGCTTGTCGGCGAGGCAGCCCATCCCGGCCTCGTCGGTGCGGTAGGTGAAGACGCCCTGGTAGGGGATGTTCGCGGCCTGGTACGCGGCGTACCCGCCCTGCGACATGAAGAGCGCGTCCTCGTAGCTGAGGCCGGCCAGGTCGGGGTACTTCGCGAGGATGCCCGCGACGATGCCCTGGACCTTCGACGGATCCCAGTTCGTCGGCTCGTTTGCGACGACCTTGATGTTCGAGTTGAGCGCGGCCTGCTCGCACGTCTGCCAGCCGAGCGACAGCGGGTTGCCCGGGAAGCCGCCGAGGAACGCGATGTTCCCGTTCTTGACGAGCGTGTTCATCACGTTCGCGAACGCCTTTCCGAGCTTGCACGTGTCCTCGCCGACCACCGTCGTGTAGTTCGTGCCCGGCCCGGTCACGTACCCCCAGGCGTAGGTCGAGACCGGAATCCCGGCCTTCGTCGCCTGCTGGAACACCGGCAGCATGGCGTCACCGAAGTCGGGATACGTGACGATCGCGCTCACGTGCTGCGCGATCATCGACTTGAAGTCGGCGATCGCCTGGTTGAGGTCCGAGTGGGCGCTCCGGTAGATGATCTTGCCGATCGAGGGATACGTGAGCGCGTCGAGGATGAACTCCATCTTCGACATCTGGCGATAGGTGTTCTCACCGAAGCCCTCGACGTACGCGACGGTGAGCTTGCCGTTCGTGCCGGTGCTGCAGCCGTTGTTCTTCCAGCACTTGAGCGCGAGCGTGTAGTTGACGGTCTTCGTCGAGCGTCCATAGGCGGCCAGCGCGATGTTGCGCGCCGTCGCGTTCGCCGGCAGGAGGTTCGCCTGGAACAGTGCATGGGTGAGGGTGGGCGACGGCGCCGAATAGGTCTCGCCGTAGCCGCCGCCTTTTCCGATCGTCGTGCCGCCGGACCCAACCCAGCCCGAGGGGCCGGTGATGCCGGCGGCCGTGTGCTTACCGCGTGCGCTGCCGCTGGCGGTCGCAATGAGCGCAACCGATACCGCAGCTGCGAGCACCAGCACCACAACCATCTGGCGCCTTCGTCTCATCTGTGCCTCCTTCTTCGGTCGGTGCAACGTTGACTCTTCTCTGACGCTGACGTCCGTGTGTTGTTTAGCCGGCTCCCGCCTCGTGGGCAGGCGGTGTCACGAGCCGCAGACCCCAGGCGAGAATGGAGGCGACGCGGTCGCCCGAGACGACCATTCCCGCGATGATCGCGATGCCGAACACGATGTACTGCATCGCCGTCGAAAGTCCCATGATCAGCAGCATCTGCGTCAACAGCGTGAGCGCGAGCGCCGCGACCCACGTCGAGGTCGCGCTCGCGAGGCCGCCGGAGAGCGATGCGCCTGCGATCACCACCGCCGCGATCGGCGCGAGCAGGTACGCCGAGCCGAAGGCGGGGTCGATGCTGATGGACACACCCGCGAGCAGGATCCCCGCGACCGCGTAGAGCGTGCCCGCCGCGGTGTACGCGAGCACGACGTGCGTCCGGACGTGCAGGCCCGCGATCCACGCGCCCTTCGGGTTCGCACCGACGGCCTGGAAGCGGCGGCCGACCACCGTGTAGCGGAGGACGAGCGCAACGGCGATGGTGATCGCCGTCCCCATCCAGAAGACGGTGCTGACTCCGAGCGGCTTCGCGGTCGCCCAGTGCGACAACCCTCCCGGAACGTTCGGCTGGTTCGTCACGACGTCGCGCGAGTACTTGCTCGTCCAGGCGAGGACGATCTGCCCGACGGCGAGCGTGACGATCAGCGGGTTGAGCCGCAGCACGCCGACGAGGACGCCGTTGACGAGGCCCACGAGCACGCCGACGCCGAGAGCGGTGAGGATCGCGACGGGAAGGTTGTGGTTCGAGCCGGCTCCGACCCCGGCGATCAGGTTCCCGGCTGCGGAGACGACGCCGGGCGTGGACAGGTCGATCCCGCCCTGAATGACGACGAGCATCTGGCCGAGCGACGCGATGGCGAGAACGGTGGCGTAGGGCAGGACGTAGGACATCGAGGTGTGCCCCAGTGCGCTCGGCGCCGCGAATGCGGCCACGATCAGGAGGGCGCCGGTGGCGATCCAAACCGGGAGGAAGCGGGCAGCGAGAGCGGCGCTCGTGGCGAGCCGTCGAACGGGAGCAGCCGCATACCGTCCCATCGGGGGCGGCGATGAAGGGCTGGCCGCGACCACGGGACATTCTGACCAGGTCCAGCGAACAGTGTCAATGATGGCTTAACGATCCGCGGACGCGTTCCCGTTCGCCGTTGACGACGCGGTCGGCAAGCGTTTATGGTCGCTGTACATGCGGCGGCGTCAGGTCCACCGCACCGGATTCTCAGTCCGAAGAGGCTAAGGAGTTGTCATGAGCTCGCAGCGGCTTCTGATCCGCAACGGCTTCGTCGTCTCGATGGACCCCGACGTCGGAGACATCCCGCACGCCGACGTGCTCGTCGAGGACGGCAAGATCGTCGACGTCGGCGCCGGTCTCGGGGTCTCGGACGCCGAGGAGGTCGATGCCTCCGGGATGATCGTGATGCCCGGCTTCGTCGACACGCACCGGCACACATGGCAGACGCCCGTCCGCGGCGTTCTTCCCTCCTGCACGCTCGACCACTACTTCGCGGTCATGCTCGGGCAGGTCGGCGGCTTCTACCGGGCGGAGGACGTGCACATCGGCGACTACGCCGGCTCGCTCGAGGCGCTGAACGCCGGCGTCACGACGCTGCTCGACTGGTCGCACATCAGCAACACGCCCGACCACTCGGACGCCGCGATCCAGGGACTGAAGGACGCGGGGATCCGCGCTGTGTACGCCAACGGCATGCCGACGGGCGGCGAGTGGTGGTCGTACAGCGAGCTCGAGCACCCGGACGACATCCGCCGGATCCGCGACACGTACTTCTCGTCCGACGACGGCCTGATCACCCTCGCGATGGCGGCGCGCCAGCCCGGCAACGTGACGCCCGACGTCGCGAAGCACGACTGGGCGCTCGCGCGCGAGCTCGGGATCCTGATCAGCGTGCACGTCGGCATGCGGCTGCACAACCTCCACTACACGCCCGTGAAGGACATGCACGACCTCGGGCTGATGGGGCCGGATGTCTGCTACATCCACATGACCGACCTGACCGACCAGGAGCTCGACTGGATCGCGGAGACGGGCGGCAAGGCGTCGATCGCGCCGTACGTCGAGATGCTGATGGGCCACGGGCCGCCGCCGACCGGGAAGATGCTCGCCCGCGGCGTCCGGCCGTCGCTCAGCGTCGACGTCGTCTCGAGCGTTCCGGGCGAGATGTTCACGCAGATGCGCACGGCGCTCGCCTACGACCGGATCCTCGAGTTCACCGATACGCCCGACATCGCGTACGCACCGAAGCTGACGCACACGGACGTGCTCGACTTCGCGACCATCGACGGCGCGCGGTCGATCGGGCTCGAGGACAGGGTGGGCTCGCTCACGCCCGGCAAGCAGGCGGACATCGTGCTGCTGAAGACCGACGTGATCAACACGGCGCCGGTGCTCGACCCGAAGGCGACGATCGTCACGTTCGCCGACACGTCGAACGTCGACACGGTGTACGTCGCCGGCAACGCGGTCAAGCGCAACGGGCAGCTCGTCGGCGTGGACATGAAGTCGGTCGTGCACAAGCTCGAGGAGTCGCGCAACTCCATCCTCGGTCAGGGCGGGCTGCTGCCGGAGTGGGCCACGGAAGAGGCGGGAGCGCACTCGCACTGATGGGGAGTGTCGTCGTCGTCGGCGGGACGAAGGGTCTCGGCCGAGAGCTCGCGCAGTTCTACGCGGACCAGGGCCGCGACGTCGTGATCACCGGGCGCGACGCGGCCGGCGCAGCGGCGGTCGCCGCCGAGATCGGCGGCGCGACCCGCGGCCTCGGCCTCGACCTGGCGGAGCCGCACACGATTGCGGAGCGGCTTGCCGACGTCGGCGACGTCCAGTATCTCGTCCTCGCAGCGATCGAACGCGACAGCAACTCGGTCAAGGACTACGACCTCACGGCGGCGTTGCGACTCGTGACCCTGAAGCTCGTCGGCTACACCGAGGTCATCCACACGCTGCTGCCGAGACTGGGCGACGACGCGGCGATCCTCATCTTCGGCGGCCTCGCCCGCGACCGTCCCTATCCGGGCTCGACGACGGTCACGACGGTCAACGGCGGAGTCACCGGCCTTGTCCGCACGCTCGTGGTCGAGCTCGCCCCGATACGAGTGAACGCGCTCCACCCCGCGATCGTCGGTGACAGCCCGCAGTGGATCGACATGCCGGAGGAGCGTGTCCATGCCCTCGTCCAACGCACGCCGACGGGCCGGCTCGTGACGATGGCGGAGGTGGTGGACGCGTCCCGCTTCCTGCTGGAGAACCGCGCGATCAACGGCATCAACCTGCCGGTCGACGGCGGCTGGCTCTGCATGTGAGCTGCAGCGCCGAGAGCCGCAGCGAAGCGGCCCTCGGCGCTGCCGGCTCGCGCGTCACGCTGCGAGCGCCTTCGCCTTGATTCCGTCGAATTCGGCCTGGGTGATCGCGCCGCTGTCGAGCAGTTCCTTCGCCTTCGCGATCTGCTCAGGCGCGCTGCCCGAGCCGGCGACCGACCTGACGTGGGCGTCCATCTGAGACTGTGCGGCCTGGACTTCGGCGAGCCTCCGCTCACCCATGCCGCGACCCTCTGCGATCAGGTACACGAGGATGCCGAGGTACGGCAGGCAGATGACGAAGACCGTCCAGCCGGCCTTGCCCCAGCCGCCGATGTCATGGCGACGGAACAGATCGCCGAACACCGTGAACAGCAGCCAGAAGAACAGGATCCACGCGAAGAAGATGAACATGGACCACATGACCTGGCCGAACGTGTAGGCAAGCATCGGTTACTCCTTGGTGGGTTTGTCTAGGCCGACGCCGCTCGCCGCTGGTACCAGCGTTGCGAGAACCGGCCCGTATACGAGATCACATCGAGCAGGAAGCCGAATGCGACTGCGATCCAGTTGGCTCCGTGCACGCCGCCCGGACTCCAGACGATCACGTACATGAGCGTCGTCCAGGGCAGGAAGACGAGCCCGAGCAGCGGCCACCACCAGCCGGAGAACGCCGCCTGGATGCGGTGGCCGAAGATCCACTCGAGCGCGAGCACAAACCGAGGCCCGAACGCGAACAGGGCAAGGAGCAGGCAGCACATTCAGACTCCAATCCTGGACGAAGATGCGGACGGACGCGACGGCCGCCAGTTGGTAGGGCGTGAACGAATCCATATGGGGCGCGGGCTAACCAACACGCGTCCGACGCGTCTGTGAGCATATGAATCCAATGCGATTGCTTCTCACCAGCGCGCTTGCTGCCACGGCGGCTGCGCTCGCTCTCTCGGGGTCAGCGTCCTCCGCGCCGACCAGGTCCGCCTGCACTCCCGGCCAAGATTGCGGCTTCGCAGACCTGCAGCTGTCCGGGACGGTCAACGTGGCACAGCCGCAGGTCGGCGCCAGTCTCGTCTGGCAGCTCACGGTGAACGACATCAACACCTACCCGGCGCTCAACGTCTACGTCGACGTCACGCTCCCGGCGAACACGCAGTACACGTCATCCTCCACCGACCGTGGATCCGGCTGCACGACAACGAGCTCGACGACGCTGCACTGCTCGCTCGATTGGCTGTCGAGCGACGCGCAATTCGGTCACGTGACCATCAACACCTCGGTGACCGGCACCGGCGCCCACACGCTAACCGCGACGACGGGCTACTCGTCCTCGTCCGGTCCGGTCGCTGACCCGGTTCCCGCCAACAACACCGTGTCGGTGACGTCGACGACGCCGGTTCCGACGGTGCAGCCGGTGATCGCCCCCGGCGCCGCGTCGCCCGCCGTGACAGCGGGGAAGAAAGTCACGATCACGTTCAACGTGACGCGGAGCGACAACCAGCAGCCGATGACGGACGGCACCATGACCGCCACCTCGACGCTCGGGACGGCGCCGATCGTGAACACTCAGGTGTTCGCGAACGGCGCGGCGCAGGTCACCGTCACCATCCCGAAGAAGAAGGTGAAGGGCAAGAAACTGCTGGTGACCGTCACCATCACGTCGACGACCAACGGCGTCGCGTCGAAGACGGCGAAGTTCACCGTCCACTGAGCGAGCGGGGTCAGACCCCGGGACATGTCCGTTCCGCGGTCGCCGCCGCGACCGACATGTGCGGGCGCGGCACGCTCACGCAACGAACGCTCAGAGAAGAAGGGGGCAAACGGGGGAAACCTGGTTTCCCCCGTTAAGCGAACGGCGGCCTACGGCCGCCGTGACGCGTACTGCGGGGCAGGGACTCGAACCCCAACTTCCTGATCCAGAGTCAGGCGTCCTACCATTAGACGACCCCGCAACGGGTCGGCGGCAAGTGTAGCGAGCCCCCAGAAGGCGAGCCGCGGAGCCTAGATTTCGAGGCGGTAGATCGGCACGAGGCGCTGTTCCGTCTCCGTGTCGATGTGCGCGACCACCTCGACGTACGGCTCCAGGCCCGAGCCTCGCAGCTTCGCCTTCAGTAGCTCGTCCACCTGGAAGATCCCCGACGAGTTGTTCATGCGGATCTCGATCAGGATCGGCCGCTCCTCGCCGTCGCTGATGGTCACGTCCTCGATCGCGGCGGCCGAGAGCGAGTGCATGGAGACGCGGCCGCGCTCGAACGGGATCCGGGAGCGGCCCTTGGCCATGTCCAGCGCGTCGGCGACGCGGATCAGGCCCGCTTCGATCGTCAGCGGCTGCCCGTCGGCGCGGTGGCTCGTGATCGCCTGCAGCACCTCCGAGACGACCACCGTCTTGTTCGGCTCGTCGTAGATGCCGTCGAGCAGCTGGCGCAGCTTCGGCTCGGCGAGGAAGAGGCTCCAGTCCTCGTGGCCGTGGCGGTGGATGGACATGCCGATGCAGTGCGTCAGCGACGCGAGCATGACCACCACCTCCGCATCCTCCTGGGCCATGCCGTAGTCGGTGACCATCGCCGGCTCGACGTGGTGCTTCGTCAGCTGCCGCAGGAGCTTCAGCGCGATGTTCGTGACGATCTGGATGTGCACCCACGAGTGGTCGTTGATGCCCATGCGCGCGACGGCGTTGACGTTGGAGACGTGCCACCACGCCTTCAGCTGCTTGTCCTCGTTCACCCGCTCCACGAGCGTGCGGAGCTTGCGGTTGCCGCGCACGGGCACGTTGATGCGCATGCGCGCGATCGCCTCGGCCGGCGTCAGGCGAACCTCGTGCTCCGCCTCCGCCGCGACCGGGTGCTCGATGATCTCCTCGGTCTCCGGATCGATCTCGTTGGTCACGGGGGCTAGCTTACGTCCGCCGCGTCCGTCATAACTCGTCACGTGGAGCCGCATCCGGTCCAGCTCGTGGTCGAGGACGACCTGCGCAGGAGCCGCCTGACCGTCTTCTTCCGGATCCTGCTGGCGATCCCGCACCTGATCTGGGTCGTGCTGTGGTCGATCGCCACCTTCTTCGTCGCGATTCTGACGTGGCTGATCACGCTGATCGCCGGCACGCCGCCCGCGGGGCTGCACCGCTACATGTGCTCGTACGTCCGCTACGTCCTGCACCTGGAGGCGTACCTCCATCTCGTCGGCAACCCGTACCCGGGCTTCGTGGGGGAGGAGGGCGAGTATCCGATCGACCTCAGGCTGCCGCCGCCGGGGCCGCAGTCGCGCGTCAAGACGCTGTTCCGGATCTTCATCGCGCTGCCGGCGATCCTCGTCTCCGGAGTGCTCGCGGGCGGCGGAAATCTCACCGCCTCGCGCAGCAAGGGCAGCGGGAGGGCAAGCAGCACCGGTACCGGCGGGCTCGCGACGGCGATCGCTGTCCTCGGCTGGTTCGCCAGCCTCGTGCGCGGCCAGATGCCGAAGGGATTGCGCGACGCGGGCGCGTACAGCCTCGGCTACGGCTCGCAGATGCTCGCGTTTCTGCTGTTCATCACCGACCGGTATCCGAACGCCGATCCGACTGCGCTGCTGCACGACGTGGAGGCTCCGCCCGAGCATGTAGTGCACCTCGCGTGGAGCTCCGAGGACCTGCGGCGCTCGCGCCTGACCGTGTTCTTCCGGCTGCTGCTCGCGATCCCGCATCTCGTCTGGCTCGTGCTCTGGTCGATCGCCGCGTACTTCGTTGCGATCGCGCAGTGGTTCGTGACGCTGTTCCGCGGCACGCCGGCCGCGCCGCTGCACCGGTTCCTGTCGCGGTGGGTGCGGTACGAGCTGCACGTCTACGCGTTCCTGCTGCTCACCGCGAATCCGTTCCCGGGCTTCACCGGCGAGACGGGGCGCTACCCGGTCGATCTGGTGCTGCCCGCGCCGGGCCGGCAGAACCGCTGGAAGACCTTCTTCCGCTTCCTGCTCGCGATCCCGGCCTTCCTCGTCACCGCCGCGCTCGAGGCGGCGCTGGTGGCGGCCGCGTTCCTCACCTGGTTCGTCGCCCTCGTGACGGGGTCGGCGCCGGCCGGGCTGCGCAACCTCTCGGCCTACGGGCTGCGCTACGCCATGCAGACGAACGCGTACCTGTATCTGCTCACGGACGTATACCCGCACGCGAGCCCGCTCGAGGGCGTGGCCGAGCCGCAGCTCTCGCTCGAGCTCACGCCGGACGCACCACAGCCCGCCGGGTGAGTCGCAGCCGCGTCGCGCGCGTCGCGCTGCTGGTGGCGCTCGCGGCGATCTGGTCGGTGGCGGCGTATCTGCTCTGGCAGTCGCGTGTGCCGTCGTCGCTGAAGCTTCCGCACATTGCGGTCGATCGCTACTTCACCGCGGCGCAGCTGCACGCCGCCGCGTCGTACGGGCGGTTCACGAACGTCGTCTGGATCGTGACCGTGATCGTCGAGCTCGTCGTCTTCGTGCTGTACGCGCGCTGGGGCGTGCGCTTCGTGCGCGAGTCGGCCGCCGGGCCGATCGGCACCGGGATGCTGCTCGGGATGATCGGCTTCGCGCTGCTGTGGCTGGCGGAGGTTCCGTTCACCGTCGCCGCGCTGTGGTGGGAGCGCCGCCATCACCTGACGCACACCGGCTACTTCACCACCGTCTTCGGGAACTGGGTCGCGCTCGGCAGCCAGTTCGTCTTCCTGTGCCTGGCGCTGGCGATCGTGATGGGACTGGCGCGACGGCTCGGCGACTGGTGGTGGCTGCCGGCGGCGCCGCTCTTCGTCGCGCTGGCGACGCTGTCCGCGTTCGTGACGCCGTATCTCCTGCCCACGCATCCGCTGCGCGATCCCGTGCTGCTGCGTCAGGCGCGTGCGCTCGAGCGGATCGAGCACGTGCAGCACACGCCGATCGTCGTGCAGAAGGTGCACACCGTCACGTCGCTGCCGAATGCCGAGGCGATGGGACTCGGTCCCAGCCGGCGCGTCGTCGTGTGGGACACGCTGCTGGACGGCCGGTTCACGAACCGTGAGCTGCGCGTGGTGCTCGCACACGAGTTCGGCCACCTGGCTCGCAACCACATCTGGAGGGACGTCGGCTGGTACGCGCTGTTCGCGGTGCCAGGCGCGTACCTGATCGCGCGGGCGACACGGCGGCGCGGCGGCATGGGCCAGCCCGAGGCGGTGCCGCTCGCGCTGCTCGTCCTCGTCGTGCTCGGGCTGCTCGCGCTGCCGCTGCAGAACGCGATCTCGCGGCACATGGAGGCGGAGGCGGACTGGATGGCGTTGCAGACGACGAAGGATCCGGGTGCGGCGACGAGCCTCTTCCGCCGCTTCGTCCCGACGACGCTGGACGATCCGGATCCGTCCGACGTGGGAGTACCTGATGCTGGAGAACCACCCGACCATCGCGCAGCGCATCGCCATGGCGCAGGCGTGGCGGCTCCGCTATTCAGGACATTGACGTGAGGCGGTAGTACAGAACCGTCAGCACCATCGCCTGGTACGGAACGGTCAACGCGCCGGCGACGGCGGTGCCGATCCACGTGGCGACGAAGTTCGGGAGGAACGTGAACAGCGTCGAGATCCCGACTGAGACGACGCCGGTGATCACGTTGGCGATCACGACCAGCACGAGCACGCGGCCGGTGCGGCCGGTGACGAGCTGGTTCGAGCGCGAGAACGCCTCGCGCCAGCCGCGGCGCTCGATCACGATCAGCGGCACGATCAGCGACCAGCGCGCGATCGCGATCAGCCCGGGGACGATCAGCAGGATCAGCCCGGCGACGATGCCGACCCCGTAGAGCAGCGACGCGCCGAGCAGCGTGCCGAGCCGCTCGCGCGTCCGGTCGTACAGCGCGCGCGTGGGCGCCGCCGGCAGGTTCGCGTGCAGGTCGTTCACCGCCCCGATCAGCGCGCCCTGGACGAGCAGCCCGCCGACGAGGCTGAGCAGCAGCGACACGAGCGTGACGAGCTGCGTCGCACGCCGCGAGGCGAACGCCTCGGCGAGCCCGACGACGGCGAAGACGATCCCGGCGACGACGACGGAGCGCCAGAACAGCCTGCGGTAGATCTGGAGTGCGTCTTCGAGGACGCCGGAGATGCTCACGCGGCGACTCTAGTGCTATGCCACGTCTTCGGCGGCCCAGTCGCCGTACAGCGACGTGTAGAGGCCGCGGCGTGCGAGCAGCTGCTCGTGGGAGCCCTGCTCGACGACTCGTCCGTGCTCGAGCACGACGATCAGGTCGGCGTCGCGGATCGTCGACAGGCGGTGGGCGATGATGAACGCGGTGCGGTCGGCGAGCAGCACGTCGAGCGCGCGCTCGATCTTCCGCTCCGTGCCGATGTCGACCGACGACGTCGCCTCGTCGAGCACGAGGATCCGCGGGTCGGCGAGCAGCGCACGTGCGAACGCGACGAGCTGCCGCTGGCCGAGCGACAGGCGTGAGCCGCGCTCGCCCAGCTGCGTCTCGTAGCCGTGCTCGAGCCGCAGGATGAAGTCGTGCGCGCCGACGGTCTGCGCCGCCTGGACGATCTCCTCCGGCTTCGCGCCCGGCGTGCCGAAGGCGATGTTCTCGGCGACGGTGCCGGCGAAGAGGAATCCCTCCTGCGGGACGATGCCGAGCTGGCCGCGCAGCGACGCCTGCGTCACCTCGTTCAGGTCGAAGCCGTCGACGGTGATGCGTCCGTCGCGGTCGGCTCGTAGAACCGTGCGAGCAGCTTCGCGATCGTCGACTTGCCCGCGCCGGTGTGGCCGACGAGCGCGACCGTCGTCCCGGCCGGCACGTCCAGGTCGAGGTCGTGCAGCACGTCCTCGCCGTCCCCGTAGCCGAAGCGGACGTGCTCGAACCGCACGTTTCCCTCGATCCGCGCCAGGGTCGCCGCGCCGGGCCGGTCCTGCACCTGCGGCACCTGGTCGAGCACGTCGACGATCTTGTCGAGCGCAGCCGTCGCGGACAGGAACGTGTTGTAGAGCTGCGACAGCTGCTGCACCGGATCGAAGAAGTTCGAGACGTAGAGCATGAAGGCGAACAGCGTCCCGATCGTGACCACCTTCGCGAAGTACAGGTGGCCGCCGTAGCCGAGCACGACCGCGAGCGCGCACGACGACAGCAGGTCGATGTACGGGAAGTAGAGGCCGTTCAGGATCACGGTGCGCATGTTCGCCTCGCGGTAGCGGAGCGCGACCTCGCGGTACTTGTCGAATGCCGCCTGCTCGCGCGTGAACGACTGGACGACGCGCATGCCGGCGATGTCCTCGGCGAGCGTCGCCGTGACGAGCCCGAGCCGCTCGCGCACCTGCGCGTACGCGCGCGCCGAGCGGGAGCGGAAGACCGCCGTCCCGAGGGCGACGAGCGGGATCACGGCGCAGCGTCGCGAGCGCGAGTCGCCAGTCGAGCACGAACAGGAGGATGGCCGTGCCGATCAGCAGCAGCGAGTTCTGGACGAGGCTGGTGACGCCGTCGGTGACGAGCTGGTCGATCGCCTCGACGTCGTTCGTCAGGCGGCTGATGATCACGCCGGCGCGGTTGCGCTCGAAGAAGCCGAGCGAGAGCTGCTGCAGGTGGCCGAACAGCTGGATGCGCAGGTCGGCGAGGATCCGCTCCCCGACCCAGCCGGTCATGTACGTCTCCACGTAGGTCATGCCCCAGTTGGCCAGGCCGGCGGCGAGGAAGATCGCCACGATGATCGTCAGCTTCGTGCCGGCGTCGCCGCTGACGGCGGAGTCGAGCGCCGTCTTGGCGAGATACGGCGGAGCGAGCGCGGTGGCCGTGGCGGCGAGCAGCGAGAAGATGGAGAAGGCGGTGCGGACCTTGTACGGCTTCGTCAGCCGCGTCAGCGTGCCGAGCCGCCGCCGCGTCTTCTGCCACGACCAGTCGTCGACGTCGGCGCCGCGCTCCCGCATCAGGCTGCTGCCCGCCTGGTGGACGCGCACGCTATGCCACCTCCTGCTGCTCGATCTCGCCGCGCGCCTCGACCGCGTCGGCGAACTGCCGCTCGAGCAGGCCGTGGTCGTGGATCTCGCGGTAGACCAGGCTCGTGCCCAGCAGCTCGTCGTGCGTGCCCTGCGCGACGACGCGGCCGGCGTCGAGGACGACGATCGTGTCGGCGAGCGCGATCGTGGACAGACGGTGCGCGATGATCAGCGTCGTCCGGTTGCGCATCGCCTCGCGCAGCCCTCGCCGGATCCGCGCCTCGGTGGTCGCGTCGACGGAGGCGGTGGCGTCGTCGAGGATGAGCACGCGCGGCTCGACCGCGAGCGCGCGCGCGATCGCGATCCGCTGGCGCTGGCCGCCGGAGAGCGTGATGCCGCGCTCGCCGATGACGGTGTCGTAGCCCTTCGGCAGCCGCTCGACGAACTCGTGCGCCTGCGCGAGCCGCGCCGCCGCGCTCGACGGCCGCGTCATCCAGGTCCGGAGCGCCGAACGCGATGTTCTCGCGCACGCTCGCGGAGAAGAGGAACGGCTCCTGCGAGATGACGCCGATCTCGCGGCGGAGCGAGCTCAACGTCACGTCGCGAACGTCGACGCCGTCGAGCGTCAGCCGGCCGCCGGTGACGTCGTAGAAGCGCGGCACGAGCGACGTCAGCGTCGTCTTGCCCGATCCGGTGTGGCCGATCAGCGCGACGGTGCTGCCGGCCGCGACGTCGAGGTCGATCCCCTCGAGCACGGGAGCACCGTCGCCGTACGCGAACGTGACGCCCTCGAAGCGGATCTCACCCGGCCCCGGCGGGAGCTCGATCGCGCCCGGCCGGTCGTCCACCTCCGACGGCTCGTCCAGCACCTCGAAGATGCGCTCGCCGGACGCGGTCGCGCGCTGCGCCTGGCCGATCCACATCCCCAGCGCCCGCAACGGCAGGACGAGCATCGCGAGGAAGAGGAAGATGGCGGTGAAGCTGCCGACCGACAGGCTGCCGCTCGCGACCATGCGCGCGCCGATCAGCAGCACCGCCGCCTGCGCGACCGACGGCAGGAACGACAGCAGCGGCGTGTACGTCGCGCGCTGCCGGTTCGCCGCGATCGTCTGGTCGAAGACGCGCTCCGAGCGGTAGCGGAACTTCTCCTCCTCGGCCGGCTCCTGCGCGAACGCCTTGACCACATGGACGCCGACGATGTTCTCCTCCGCCACGGTGGCGACGTCTGCCAGCCGTTGCTGTACCTCGCGCAGCGTCGGGTGCGCGATGTGGCTGTAGCGGTACGCGACCACGATCAGCAGCGGCGTGATCGCGAGCGCGATCAGCGCGAGCTGCCACGAGAAGAAGAAGAGGACGATCGTGACCGAGACGATGGTCAGCACGTTCTGGAAGAAGAAGATCAGCCCGTAGCCAAGGAAGAAGCGCACGCCCTGGAGGTCGACGGTGGCGCGGCTCATCAGCTGGCCGGTCTGGTGGCGGTCGTAGAAGCCGAACGAGAGGCGGACGAACCGCGCGTACATGGCGCTGCGCACGTCCATCTCCACGTCGAGCGCCTGCTTGCCGGAGATGATCCGGCGGCCGAGCATGAACAGCGCGCGGGCGATCCCGAGCACGACGATCGCCGCTACGGCCCGGCCCAGCTTGTTCGTGTCGTGGTCGACGAGCGCCTGGTCGATCACGTCGCGGCCGGTGATCCAGATCAGCGCGATCGCGCAGGCCTGAGAGCCGACGGCGAGGACGATCGAGACGATCAGCCCTGTCCGGTACGGGCGGAGGAATCCGAGCAGCCGGAAGAAGGTCGCGCTGTGCGTCGGCGTCTCTGTCACCGATCAAATCTAGCCGCGAGGGCGTACGTGGCCGCCGGGCGGCCAGTCCCTCGAACGAGTGACCGCGTTCGCGATGCGCAGGCCGATCGTCTGGCGGATGACGTTCTTCTCGCGGCACCTGATCTCCGTCGTGATCGTTGCCGTCGCTGTCGTGGCGGTCGCCGGCACATTCCTGTTCGCGCGGCCCGCGTACCATCCGCACGACGGCAACACGGCGCCGCTACCCGCGAAACGCCCCGCGAACGACGCCGCGGGCGCGGCGGGATGGGTCTGGCCGGACGGAACGCCGGGGTGGCAGGCCGGGCAGACGATCAAGGGCGTGAACCTCTCCGAGGTCCAGCCGATCGAGATCCAGGCAGCACAGCTGGCGGCGGCCGAAGACGTCCTGGACGCGAGCAAGGTTCGCGTCGTCGATTCGCTTCGGCCCGCGCGGACAGGCGCGCTGATGATCCTCGCCGCCCCGACGATCGACGAGACGCCGGTGAGCACGTGTCTCGCGGCAGTCCTGCCCGGCGATGCGACGGTGCGCTGGCGGTGTCCCGCCGCGAACCAGCTCGGCGCGTCTCCGGTCCTCATGGCGGCGACGGCGCTGGACTGGGGGACGCACCTTCCGCGTCCGGACATGCTGTTCCTCGTGGGAGTGGCGCGCGGCGACGTGAGCCGGATCGTCCTGCACGCACCCGGACTTCTCGCACCGCAGACGATCTACACCCGAGGGGCGACCTGGGGGCAGTTCGACTCAGGTGTGGACAACACCCCCGGGCTAGTCCGGCTCGAGATCTACGGGCGACGGCGCCTGATCGAGACGCTGACGTTGAACGTCGCTCCCGGGCAGCAGCGGATCATCCCGTAGCGGCGCCGAGCCGGGCCAGGAGCGCGTCGCGCGAGCCTGGGCGGAGCGCGTAGACCAGGACGAAGAGCGCTTCGCGCGCGAGTCGCTGCGCGTGGTCGTCGACGAGCAGCGACCTGCTCCCGCGCTGCGTCACCAGGGCTGCGGCCGCCCGCAGCGCCAGCTCGCCCGCCGACGCGCGCGCCGGCTCGATCGTCTCGGGGTCGAGTTGGCCGAGTTGCGTACGGCAGGCCGCGAGCTCGTCGTCGAGCGGCGACGGTCCGAGCAGCGTGCAGCAGCGCGCGGCGACGCCGAGCGCGAGCGAACCGTGGATCGCGAGAACCGGCGGCGGAGTCGGGCCCTGGCGAAACGGCGACACCGACGTGACGCGATCGGCGGCGACGACGTGTTCGGCGAAGGTTGCACGGACGGTGGCGGTTGCGTTCAGCGCGACGAGCTCGAGCCGTTCCACCGCGAGCGTTGCGCTCTCCGTCGCGTCGACGAGGGCCCAGACGACGCGGCCGTCGTCGGTGCGAGCAGCTGTGTGCACGACGTCGATGCCGTCCCCAGCCGGAGAGGAACGGTGTGCCGCCGTCGAAGATCCAGCTGTCGTTCGTCTCCCGCGCGACGAGCCGCGCCGGTCCCGGAACCGAGCCGCCGAGCGCGAGGCCGGTGCGGCGCTCGCCGCGGCAGAGCGGCCCGAGCCACTCGTCCCGGAGCGGAGTGCTCTCGGAGGACGCGACGGCCAGGACCGCGCCGAGATGCTGCACCCAGACGAAGGCCGTCGTCAGGCAGCCGGACGCGAGTGCCTCGACCACGGCGCAGACGGTGGCGAAGTCGGCGTCGAGGCCTCCCGCGGCAGCCGGGCCGGCGAGCCCGTACAGACCGGCGTCGGCGATGGCGTCGAGCAGCTCGACCGGCACGGCCTCGGCCGCGTCGGTGCCGAGCGCCGCCGGGAAGAGCACTTCGTCGGCGAGTCGTTGCGCCGTGGCGACGACGTCCATCGCGCGAGCCTATGCGAGCCGGTCGAGCTCCGTTCGCACGAGTCCGAGTGCCCGGTCCAGCCGCGCACGATTTGCGGGCACGTGGGGCCAGCTGCTCGCGCCGGAGGGGTGGGGGAGCGGGACGACGACGGCGCTGTCGCGCGCGAACCGCTCGCCGACGCACTCCGTCAGCTCCGTTCGGCCGAGCATCCGCCGCAGCGCGAGGCCGCCGACGGTCACGATCAGACCCGGGCGCAGCAGCTCCAGCTCCCGGTCGCGCCAGTGCTCGCAGAGCTCCTGCTCGCGCGGCGTCGGAGTCCGGTCGCCGCGCCCCGAGGCGGCGCGTCCCGGGTAGCAGCGGGTCACGGACGCGCAATAGAACGTGGCGTAGAACGTCTCCTCGTCCAGCTCGAGCCAGCGGCGCAGCATCTGGCCTGCGCGGCCGCGCCAGGGCAGCCGCTGCTCGCCCTCGACGATGCCCGGCGCCTGGCCGAACAGGTACGCGCGCTGGCCCGCAAACGGCGCGCGCACCGGCAGCGACTCGAGCGGAAAGCCGGCGTCGGCGCACGCACGGCAGCGGGACGTGTCGCGCTGCAGCGAGGCGATCGTGCGGTATCTTTTTTGAAGCAATGGACTCCCTGTTCTCCTTTCCCAACCCGGTCAACGAGACCTCGGCGCGGCTTGTCGCGGGAGCTGTCGCGATTCTGTGCGTGCTCGCGATCGCATTCCAGCAGGGCTGGCTCTTGCCCGTGCTCGCGTACGGCTTCCTCGCGCGCGTGCTGACCGGGCCGAAGCTGAGCCCGCTGGCGCTGGTGGCGACGAGGGTGGTCACGCCGCGGCTGCACGTCCGTCACCGGTATTCGCCGGGACCGGCGAAGCGCTTCGCGCAGGCGATCGGCGCGCTGTTCACCGTGACGGCGACGCTGCTCTATTACGCGGCTGACCAGCATACGGCTGCGTTCGCGCTCGTCGGCGTGGTCGCCGTGTTCGCGTCGCTCGAGGCGGCGTTCGGGCTCTGCGTCGGCTGCAAGATGTTCTATCTCGGGATGCGGCTCGGCCTCGTGCCGCCGCAGATGTGCGAGGACTGCGCCCGCGTCCTCGCGGCCGAGTCGTAGTCTCTGCCCTGTGCAGCTGCCGCTCGAAGCGGTTCCGAACTTCTCGGAGGGTCGCGACCGCGCGGTCGTGAAGGCGATCGGGCGCGCACTCGCCGAGCGCGCGGAGCTGCTGGACGTGCATACGGACGAGGATCACAACCGCTCCGTCTTCACGCTGGTCGGCGAGCCGAAGCAGCTGGTCGAGGCGCTGCTGGCCGGGATCGCCGTTGCGCAGGAGCGGATCGACCTGCGCAAGCACGAGGGCGCGCACCCGCGGATCGGCGCGGCCGACGTCGTGCCGGTCGTGCCGGTGCGACCGGAGGACATGGAGCGGGCAAAGGCGGCCGCGCGAGAGCTCGCACGACGGATCGGGACCGAGCTGGAGCTGCCGGTGTTCCTCTACGGCGAGCTGGCGCCCGGCCGCGGTCCGGCGTTCTTCCGCCGCGGCGGGCCGGAGGAGCTGCAGAAGCGGATCGACGACGGCGAGATCGTCTGCGACTTCGGACCGCAGCGAGTGCATCCGTCCGCCGGCGGCGTGATCGTCGGCGCGCGGCGGCCGCTGATCGCGTTCAACGTCGATCTCGTCGGCAGCGACGTCGAGACGGCGCGCGCGATCGCCTCGGTCATCCGCGAGCGCGACGGCGGCTTTCCGGGCGTGCGCGCGCTCGGGCTGTCGCTGCCGCGTGCGGGACACGCGCAGGTCAGCATGAACATCGAGGACTGGAAGGCGGTTGGGCTGGACGAGATCGTCGCCGCGATCGAGCGAGAGGCCGCCGCCCGCGGCGTCGAGATCGCCGGCTCGGAGCTGGTCGGCCTGATGCCCGCAGGCGCCGCGGCCGCCGCCGCCGGCGCCGCGCTCCGGATCGACGGCTTCGACGAGTCGCGGCTACTCGAGCTGCGGCTGCTCGACCGCTGACCCTCAGCCGCCGATCGAGGCGGCGAAGACGCCGGCCGCGTCGACGAGCTGATCCAGAGCGACGAAGTCGTCACCGAGAACGCCTGCGCCGACTCGGTCGCCGGAGGACGGTCCGCACATCACCGACGGCACGCCGAGCGAGCACGCGTAGCCGGCGTCGAACGTGTACTGCGGATAGAAGGTCTCGAGCCCGTGGCCGAGCGCCGCGTTTGCTCCGCGCTGGAGCGCGGTCACGACTGCGGCCGATTCGTCCACGAGCGCGGGCAGCATGAACGGCCCGCGCCGCACCACGACGTCGAGGCCGTCGAGTGCGAGCGCGACCTCTGCGACCGCGTCGTCCGGTTCGTCGCCGGGTAGGAGCCGCCGGTCGAGCACGAGGAGGCACCAGGCGGGAATCGTGTGCGGTGCGATCGGTCCGCACGTGAGCTTGTACTGGACGAGCGTGCGCCGGCCGAGCAGCGGATGCGGCTCCGGATCGAGGACGAGCGCGTCGAGGCGGCGCTGAACGTCTGCGACCGCCGGGATCGGATTCCGGCCGAGCTCGACCGAGCTGGAGTGCGCCGCGACGCCGGGAATCTCGACGACCACGTCGACGCGGCCGCGGTTCCCGAGCGAGATCCGGTTGTCCGTCCCGACGGTCAGCACGGCGCCCCTGGGCAGGGGATCGAGAGCCTCGTAGAGCACAGTCGAGCTCTCGTGGCTCGAGCCGCCTTCGGAACATGCGCCCACGAGCACGCGGCCGCCGAGCTCGACGCCGTCCTCCTGCAGCAGGGCGATCGCCGCGCAGACCGCGGCAAGTCCGCCCTTGCTCTGGCTGGCGCCGAGCCCGAGCCACAGCTCGCCACCGTCGGCGCCGGCGATACGTCGCGCCGTCAGCGCGTCCTCCATCTCGTTCCCGTGATGGAGCGCCGGATAGGAGAGGAAGAGAATCTCATCGCCGGTGTGCGGCCCGAACCGCCCGACGACGTTGTTGAGCCGGTCGACCTCCACCTCGGCGCCGAGCGCCTCGAACGCGGGTGCTGCGACGTCGCGTGCGAAGCGGCCCAGCCGGGGATCCGTGGGGTCGACCCGGTTCTCGCCGCTCGGCACGAGCGTATCGGCCGCTACGAACGTCTCGAACCAGTGCCACAGGCGGTCGACGTCGGCGCGTCGCGTCATGCTGCGAAGGCGGGGATGATCGACGAGCCGAAGGCGTCGATGAGCGCGGACGGCAACGTGTACGACTCGAAGTGGCGGATGTAGAAGCTGGTCGCGCCCCCGTCACGCGCGCGCCGGAGCCGGTCGATGCAGTAGTCGGCGCTGCCGACGAGGCAGAAGGCCTCGGCGTAACGGAGCGCGAGGTCGTCGCTGACCCATTCCTCGGCGGCGTCGGCCGCCGCGTCCCAGTCCTCCGCGTGCGACATGTCCGGATAGATCCCGCCGACGGCTGCGGGAGGGTCGATGTCGATCCCGATCGACCGCAGCGTGTCGCGCCCGCCCACCTGTGCCGTCGCGACGACGTACGGCTTGACGATCCGCGCGGCTTCGCGCGGGTCGCTCGTCACGTGGCAGAACGTGCCGTAGCAGAGCTCGATCGCGTCCATGGACCGGCCGGCGCGCGCCGCGCCCGCCGCGACCCGCTCGCGGAGCCGGAGGACGAGCTCCTCCGACAGCCCGGCAACGGTGATCACGCCGTCGGCGACCTCGCCCGCGAGCTCGAGCGCCTTCGGGCCGGTTGCGGCCACGTAGATCGGCAGCGGCCCGCCGGGCGTCGCGTGCAGATGCATCTCCCGGTCCTCGAAGGCGACCGTCTCGCCCGAGGTGAGTCGTCGCACGAGCTCGACGCCCCCGCGCATCTGCGCCAGCTTCGTCGGCGTGAGCCCGAGTGTCTTGATCGAACTGTCGCCCGAGCCGACGCCGAGGATCGTCCGTCCCGGTGCAAGCTCGGCGAGCGTCGCCGCCGCCGCTGCGGTCACCGACGGGTGACGAGTCTCGAAATTGGTCACGCACGGGCCAAGCTCGATCCGCTCCGTGGCCGTCGCGGCGATCGCCAGCGTCGCCCACACGTCGCGCCAGAGAAACTGCGAGTCGGGAAGCCACGCGACGTCGAAGCCCGCTCGCTCTGCCTCGGCGACACAAGCGGCGACGGCGCGTACGTCGGCGCAGGGAGGGATACGCAGTCCGAAGCGCACGGGGGCGCACGTTATCCGGCAGCGCCCGAGAGGGTCGACAGAAGCGCACGCAGGCAGGGAGCTAGACTCGCGCCGTGGCCCAGCGCACCGCGATCGGCCTCACCGGCGACGACCTGACCGTCGCCGACGTCTGGGCCGTCGCGGTCGACCGCAGCCCGGCCGTGCTCACCGATGCCGCCCGCGAGAAGATGCGCGCCGCGCGCGAGCTCGTCGAGCGCGCGGCGCACGGCACGAGCGAGCACACCTACGGCGTCAACACCGGCTTCGGCCGCTTCGTCTCACGCTCGATCCCGGAGGAGCTGACCGAGGAGCTGCAGCTCCGCCTGCTCCGCTCGCACGCGTGCGGCGTCGGCGAGCCGTACGACGACGAGATCGTCCGCGCGGCGATGCTGCTGCGCGCGAACACGCTCGCCAAAGGGAACTCCGGCGCGCGGATCGAGACGGTCGAGCTGCTGCTCGAGTGCCTGAACCGCGGCGTCGTCCCGGTCGTGCCCAGCCGCGGCTCCGTCGGCGCGTCCGGCGATCTCGCGCCGCTCGCACATCTCGCGCTTCCGCTCGTCGGCGAGGGCGAGGCGTTCGTCGACGGCGAGCGGCTGCCCGGCCTCGAAGCGCTCGCGCGCGTCGGGCTCGCGCCGTTGCGGCTCGAGGCGAAGGAAGGCCTCTCGCTGATCAACGGCACGCAGTTCATGGCGGCGTTCGCCGCGCTCGGCCTCGTCCGGGCACGACGGCTCGCCGCGGCCGCGGATCTCGCCTGCGCGCAGTCGCTCGAGGCGCTGCAGGGATCCCGTACGTCGTTCCTGCCGCAGATCCACGCGCTCCGCCCGCTGCGCGGCCAGGGCGACTCCGCCGCCAACGTCTTCCTGCTCCTGGACGGCTCGTCGATCATCGAGGCGCACCGCTGGTGCGACAAGGTGCAGGACGCGTACTCGCTGCGCTGCGCGCCGCAGGTGCACGGCGCGTCGCGCGACCTGCTCGACTACGTCGACTACACCGTCTCCGTCGAGCTCAACGCGGCCACGGACAATCCGCTCGTGCTCGTCGACGACGACATGCTCGTCTCGAACGGGAACTTCCACGGCCAGCCGCTCGCGTTCGCGCTCGACGCGCTGGCGATGGCCGTGTCGGAGCTCGCGAGCATCTCCGAGCGCCGGGTCGAGCGGCTCGTCAACCCGAACCTCTCCGACGGGCTGCCGGCGTTCCTCACCACCGACGGAGGGCTGAACAGCGGCTTCATGATCCCGCAGTACGTGGCCGCGTCGCTCGTCTCGGAGAACAAGGTGCTGTGCCATCCCGCGTCGGTCGACTCGATCCCCACGAGCGCGGGGCAGGAGGATCACGTGTCGATGGGAAACGCGGCCGGGCTGAAGGCGTGGCAGGTGCTGGCGAACTGCGAGCGGGCGCTGGCGATCGAGTTGCTCGCGGGCGCCCAGGCGGTCGAGTTCCATGCGCCGCTCGAGCCCGGCGCGGGCGTGCGTGCGACGCGGGCGGCGAGTGCGCGAGCTGTCGCCGCGGCTGCAGGACGACCGGTCGCTCGCGCCGGACATCGAGGCGGTGGCGACGAGCGATCCGCGACGGGTCGCTGCTCGCCGGAGTCGAGGCGGAAGTGGGGGCGTTGCGATGAGCGCCACGCAGACACTGGCGGCGCGGGTCGATGCGCTCTGCGGCGACCTGTCGTCGATCCGCGCGCCGCGCGGCACCGAGCTGAACGCGCGGCAGTGGTCGACCGAGGCGCCGCTGCGGATGCTGCTGAACAACCTCGATCGCGAGGTGGCGGAGAAGCCGGAGGAGCTGATCGTCTACGGCGGCTCCGGCAAGGCCGCACGCAACCACGAGGCGCTGCGCGCGATCGTCGGCGCGCTGCTCGAGCTCGGGGCCGACGAGACGCTGCTCGTGCAGAGCGGCAAGCCGGTGGCCGTGTTCACGACGCACGAGGATGCGCCGCGCGTGCTCATCGCGAACTCGCTGCTCGTGCCGAAGTGGGCCACGTGGGACGAGTTCCGGCGCCTCGAGGCGGAGGGGCTGACCATGTTCGGCCAGATGACGGCCGGCTCGTGGATCTACATCGGCACGCAGGGGATCCTGCAGGGCACGTACCAGACGTTCGCGGCGGCGGGCGAGAAGCACTTCGGCTCGCCCGACCTGCGCGGGCGGACGATCCTCACCGCCGGGCTCGGCGGGATGGGCGGCGCGCAGCCGCTCGCCGGGACGATGGCCGGCGCCGCGATCCTCTGCGTCGAGGTCGACCCGCACCGGATCGAGCGGCGGCTCGAGACGCGGTATCTCGACGAGGCGACGGATTCGCTCGACGACGCGCTCGCGCGGGTGCGCGCTGCGGCGGCCGAGGGTCGCGCCGCTGTCGGTCGGGCTGCTCGGCGAATGCGGCCGACGTCGTGCCCGAGCTCGCGGCGCGCGGCGAGCACTTCGACCTCGTCACCGACCAGACGGCCGCGCACGATCCGCTGAACGGCTACGTGCCGCAGGGATTGTCGGTGGCAGAAGCGGCATGCGCTGCGGGTGTCCGATCCGGACGAGTACCTCCGCCGCGCGCGAGCGTCGATCGTGCGCCACGTCGAGGGGATGCTCGAGTACGTCCGGCGCGGCGCGTATGTTTTCGATTATGGCAACAACCTGCGAGGGGAGGCCCGTGACGGCGGCGTAACGGAGGCCTTCTCATACCCGGGCTTCGTCCCGGCCTATATCCGGCCGCTGTTCTGTCGCGGCATCGGGCCGTTTCGCTGGGCAGTGCTGTCCGGGGACCCGGCCGACATCGCGGCGATCGACGATGCGCTCCGGGAGCTGTTCCCGGACGATCCGCTCCTGCAGCGGTGGCTCGAGCTCGCGCCCGAGCGGGTGGCGTTCCAGGGGCTGCCCGCACGGATCTGCTGGCTCGGCTACGGCGACCGCGCGAAGGCGGGGCTTGCGATCAACGAGCTCGTGCGGTCCGGGGCGGTGAAGGCGCCCGTCGTGATCGGCCGCGACCACCTCGACGCGGGCTCGGTCGCCTCGCCGTACCGCGAGACGGAGGCGATGCGCGACGGCTCGGACGCGATCGCCGACTGGCCGATCCTCAACGCGCTCGTGAACGTCGCGGCGGGCGCGACGTGGGTCAGCGTCCACCACGGCGGCGGCGTCGGCATCGGCAACTCGATCCACGCGGGCATGGTCGTCGTCGCCGACGGCACCGACGCGGCTGGCCGAGTCGGCTCGAGCGCGTGCTGACGACCGATCCGGGCATGGGCGTCGTGCGTCATTTCGACGCCGGCTACCCGGAGGCGATCGAGGCGGCAGCGCGCGGCGGGCTGAGCATCCCGTCGGCGCCGCACGACGCGTGAGCGCGTCCGCGCGGCTGCTCGTCCGCGACCTCGCGCAGCTGGCGACGCCGGCCGGGCGCGACGCGCCGCTTGCGCGGTGCCGCGCTCGGTCGTGTCGACGTGACTCGAGGACGCGTACGTGCTCTGCGCGGGCGAGACGATCGAGGCCGTCGGCCGGATGCGCGACCTGCCCGCGCTCGACGGCGACGTCCGGGAGCTCGACGGCCGCGGACTGCTGCGCGGTCCCGGGGCTCGTCGACTGTCACACGCATGCGGCGTTCGGCGGCGACCGCGTCGACGAGTTCTCGCTCCGCGCCGGCGGCGCCGGCTACGAGGAGCTGCACGCCGGCGGCGGCGGCATCCTCGCGACGGTCCGCGCCACGCGCGCGGCGGGCGAGGACGGCCTGCGCGCGATCGGTCGAGCGGCATCGCGGCTGGATGCTCCGCCACGGCACGACGACGTTCGAGGCGAAGTCCGGCTACGGGCTCGACCGCGACACCGAGCTCGCGTCGCTGCGCGCGATCCGCGCGGCCGGCGGCATCCCGACGTGGCTCGGCGCGCACGCCGTGCCGCCGGAGTTCGACGGCGACGCCGACGCGTACCTCGACTTCGCGCTCGCCGAGGTGCTGCCCGAGGCGGCTTCGCCTCGCCGAGGCGGCCGACGTCTTCCTCGAGCGCGGCGCCTTCGACGCGGCCCAGGCGCGCCGCTATCTCGAGGCGTGCCGCGACGCCGGCCTCGCGCTGCGGCTGCACGGCGACCAGTTCACCGAGCAGGGTGCGATCGCGCTCGCGATCGAGCTCGGCGCCCGCTCGGTCGACCATCTCGAGGCGACGGGGACGGACGGGCGTGCGGACGCTCGCCGCGAGCGGCGTCGACCGGCGTCCTGCTGCCTGCGAGCGCGCTGTTCCTCGGCCGGCCGATGCCGCCGGCGCGCGCGCTGGTCGACGCCGGCGCCGCGGTCGCGCTCGCCACCGACTTCAACCCGGGCAGCGCGTTCTGCGAGAGCCTCCCGCTCTGCTGCTCGCTCGCCGCGACCCAGCTGAAGCTCTCGCCGGCCGAGGCGCTCGCGGCGTGCACCGTCAACGCGGCGCACGTTCTCGGCCGCGCCGACCGGCTCGGCCGGCTCGCGCCGGGCTACCGCGCCGACATCGTCCTGCTCGACGCGCCCGACTGGCGCTACCTCGCGTACCACCTCGGCGGCGACATCGTCGACGCGGTCGTGCTCGCCGGCGACCCGATGGAGCTACGCTAGCGCCGATGCCGACGAGAAAGCAGAGGCGCCGCGAGGCGAAGGAGAAGCGGCACGAGTACGAGTTCGTGTACGTCGACTCCGAAGGCAACGAGCTCGAGGACGACCCGGACGAGCGCGGAGACGACCCGAAGAAGCGCGACGAACAGAGCAACGGCTCGAAGCCGGCCGCGCAGCAAAAGGGCAAGCAGGCGCCACAGAAGAAAGGCGGTCGCGCGCCCGCGTGCCGCAGCCGCCGTCGTGGCAGCGCGCCGGAAAGCGCGCCGCGCTGCTCGGCATCGTCGTCTTCGTCCTCTTCGCTTCACGGCGAGCCGGAACGCCGGCTGGGCGTCGGCGCTGCTGCCCGCCGTGATCTACACGGCGCTGTTCGTCCCGTTCACGTACATGATCGACCGCTTCGCCTACCGCCGCTACCTCGCGAAGACGGCAAGCGGCGCGCCGGCACCGACCGGCAAGAAGCCGACGCCGAAGAAGCGCTGACGTCCGTCCGTGCGCGACTAGACTCGCGCTCGATGAGCATCGTCGTCGACACGCTACGGGCTCGGCCCGCTCCAGACCAACTGCCACGTCGTCCGCGCCGCCCGCGGCGCAGCCGAGGCGGCCGTGATCGACCCGGGCGGAGACGCGGCCGACCTGCGGCTCGAGCTGGCCCGCATGCGGCGCGACCTGCGCCGCGATCCTGATCACGCACGGCCACTTCGACCACCTCGGCGGCGTCGCCGACCTCGCCGAGGGCACCGGCGCGCCCGTCTGGATGCCCGAGGGCGAGCGCGCCCTGCTCGAGCAGTACCCGGACTTCGCGCCGCGCGGGCGCGCCGGGACGCCGATACACGCCCGACCACCTGCTCGACGGCGGCGAGACGGTCGAGGTTGCCGGGATCTCCTTCGAGTGCGTCGCCATCCCCGGCCACTCGCCCGCGCACGTCGCCTTCCACGCCGACGGCTGCCTGTTCAGCGGCGACCTGCTCTTCGCCGGCTCGGTCGGCCGCGCCGACCTGCCCGGGCGCCGACTGGGACACGCTGCTCGACTCCGTGCGCACGCTCGCCGACCGCTACCCGCCCGAGACGCTCGTCTACCCCGGCCACGGCCCGCGCGACGACGCTCGGCGACGAGCTCGCGCGCAACCCGTTCCTCGCGGAGCTCCGCGACTCGTGACGCAAGATCGAAGCGCCGCGCGGAACGCACGACGTCCTTCCCGTCCGACCAGCCGCTCTGGCAGAAGGTGACGGGGGAGATGGAGCGCCTCTGCGCGCTCTACGGGTACCGCCGCATCCAGACGCCGGTGTTCGAGGACACGGAGCTGTTCGCGCGCACGTCCGGCGCGGGCTCCGACATCGTCCAGAAGGAGATGTACACGTTCGAGGACCGCAGCGGCCGCTCGCTCACGCTGCGTCCCGAGGGCACGGCGCCGATCTGCCGCGCCTACATCGAGCACGGGATGAAGCAGGAGCCGCAGCCGGTGAAGCTGTACACGCTCGCGACGATGTACCGGTACGCCGCGCCGCAGCGCGGACGCTACCGCGAGCACTACCAGCTCTCGCTCGAGTGCATCGGCTCGGCCGATCCGGCCGTCGACGCGGAGGTGATCCAGTTCTACGACACGCTGCTGCGCAACCTCGGCGTGACGCGGCTACGAGCTCCGGCTCAACTCGATCGGCGACCGCAGCTGCCGGCCGCGGTACGTCGAGACGCTGAACGCGTGGCTCGACGCGCACCCCGAGGCGCTCGACGACGAGGCGCGGCAGAAGCGCGCGACGAGCCCGCTGCGCGTGTTCGACGTGAAGAACGAGAAGGTGCGGGCGGCGCTGCAGGACGCGCCGAAGATCGGCGACTCGCTCTGCGACGAGTGCGCCGAGCACTTCGCCGCCGTGCGCGCGACGCTCGACGCGTACGGCGTCGCCGTACACGATCGACCCGACGCTCGTGCGCGGACTCGACTACTACAGCCGCACCGCCTTCGAGTTCCTCGGCCCGGACGAGAGCGCGCAGGCATCGACCATCTGCGGCGGCGGCCGCTACGACTACCTCGTCGAGGAGATCGGCGGCCCGCCGACCCCGGGGATCGGCTTCGGCGCGGGCATCGAGCGGCTCGTGCTCTCGCTCGAGCTGGAGGGGATCGCGGCCGAGCAGCCGAGGCTCGACGTCTTCGTCGCCGCGGGCCGGGGCAGCGCGCGCCGGCGGTCGTGCAGGGACCTGCGCGCCGCCGGGATCGCCGCCGACACCGACTACGCCGGCCGTTCGCTCAAAGGGCAGATCGGCTACGGGCAGAAGCACGCGGACGCGACGCTCATCCTCGACGGCGACGGCTGGACGCTGCGCCGCGGCGGCGAGCTGGACGTGACCGTGCGCGACGTCGACGCATCTGAAGGAGCTGCTGTGAGCTGGCGCGACACCACCTGCGGCGCACTCCGCGCCGCCGACGCCGGCCGCCGTGTCATCCTCGCCGGCTGGGCCGACACGCGCCGCGACCACGGCGGACTCGTCTTCGTCGACCTGCGCGACTACTCGGGGAAGGTGCAGCTCGTGATCAACCCGGAGCACGCGCCCGAGGCTGCGGAGATCGCGCACGGCGTCCGCAACGAGTTCGTGCTCCAGGCGGAAGGCGAGGTCGTGCTGCGCGCGCCCGACGCGGTCAACCCGAACCTCCCGACCGGCGAGGTCGAGGTGCAGGTGGACATGCTTCGCATCGTCTCGCCGTCCGACCCGCTGCCGTTCCAGATCGGCGACGAGAGCGTCGACGAGGTGCTGCGCCTCCGCTACCGCTACCTCGACATGCGCGGCGAGCGGATGCAGCGCAACCTCCGGCTGAACCACACGATCATCGGCGCGATCCGCCGGGAGATGGACGCGCTCGGCTTCGTCGACGTCTGGACGCCGAGCATGACGAAGGGCACGCCGGAAGGCGCGCGCGACTTCCTCGTCCCCGTGCGCCTGCAGCCCGGTCGCTTCTTCGCGCTGGCGCAGTCGCCGCAGCTGTTCAAGCAGCTGACGATGATCGGCGGACTCGACCGCTACTACCAGATCGCGACGTGCTGGCGCGACGAGGATCTGCGCGCCGACCGGCAGTTCGAGTTCCGCCAGCTCGACCTCGAGATGTCCTTCGTCGAGCGCGAGGACGTGCTCGACGTGCTGGAGCGCTGCATGGTCGCGTCGTTCGAGGCGCGTCGGACGCGAGCCGCCGGCGCGGCCGTTCCCGCGCATGTCGTACGCAGAGGCGATGGCGAAGTACGGCACCGACAAGCCGGACCTCCGCTTCGGGCTCGAGATCCAGGATGCGACGGAGATCACGCGCGGCTCCCAGTTCGGCGTCTTCGCCGGCGCGCCCGTCGTCCGCTACCTCGTCGCGCCGCAGGCGTTCTCGCGCGCGGAGCTGGCCCGCCTCGAGGAGATCGCGAAGGAGTGGGGCGCGAAGGGGCTCGCCTACCTCGTCACCGACGAGTCCGGCGAGGTGCGCTCGCCGATCGCGAAGTTCCTCTCCGAGCAGGAGCTCGCCGCCTTCGCGACCGGAGCCGGGCACGACGGTGCTCTTCGCCGCCGGCGAGGAGAGCGACGTCGCCCGCGTGCTCGGCGGCCTGCGCACCCACCTCGGCCGCGAGCTCGAGCTCGCGCAGCCCGGAACCGACGTCGTCCACTGGGTGATCGACTTCCCGCTGTTCGAGCGCGACGAGGACACCGGCGAGTGGACGTTCCTGCACCATCCGTTCACGGCGCCGATCGCCGGGCGACGAGCACAAGGTCGAGTCCGACCCCGGCGGCGCGCTCAGCCAGCACTACGACCTGATCTGGAACGGCTGGGAGCTCGGCTCCGGCTCGATCCGGATCCACCGCGCCGATCTCCAGGAGGCGGTCTTCCGCACGATGGGCATGGGCGAGGAGGAGCAGCAGGCGAAGTTCGGCTTCCTGCTGGACGCGCTGCAGCTCGGCGCGCCGCCGCACGGCGGCTTCGCGGCTCGGGATCGACCGCGTGGTCGCGCTGATGGCGGGCGAGCCCGACATCCGCCAGGTGATCGCGTTCCCGAAGGTGGCGAGCGGCTCCGATCCGCTCACCGGGCGCGCCGACGCCGTACCCTGACGAGGCGCTGCGGGAGCTCGGAATCCGATCTATCGTCCCTCCCGGATCAAGCGTAGGTGTCTTCCCGCCGATGGAGAAGTCATACTTCGTGACGCGCGCGCTGCGCGCTCAACGGTCAACAGGAGGATCAGCCGCAGATGGCCAGTGAAGGACCGGGTCGGGCGGGAGCGCCGTCGCTGACGTCGCTACCTCGCATCGAGGACATTCCCCACGCCGGGGACGGACTCGACGCAGAGAAGGTCAGGGACGCATTCGACGCGTTCCGCCGCCACGCCGCCCAGCTGCAGGCGCAGCTGCGCGTGCTCCAGGTCGCCGGCACCAGGCCGGGCTCCGCGGCCGCGATCGAGGCCACCGGCCACGCCGTCCGCATGGACGCGCTGCACATGATCCGCGCCGCAGCCGAGTTCGCCGACACGATCGAGCGCGACGCCCAGAACGCCTCCGCGACCCAGCTCGGCGCGCACCGAGGAAGAGGTCAGCCGCCGCCAGCGCGAGCTGCAGGAGCGCGAGGCCGACATCGAGCGCTACCGCCAGGAGAGCGAGCGCCAGCGCGCCGACATGCTCAACACGGCCCGCAACGAGTCGCGCGAGCTGCTCGCCAAGGCGCACGCCGACGCGACGCGCGAGCTCCAGGAGGCCGAGGCGAAGGGCAACCGGCTGCTCGAGCAGTCCCGCCACCAGGCGACGGAACTGACGAACGCCGCCCGCGCCGAGGTCGAGCAGACGCTCGAGTGGGCGCGCGCGCAGGCGTCCGCCATCCTCGCCCGCGCCCAGCACGGCGCCGAGCAGCTGCTCGCCGCCGCCGGTCTCGGAGAGGACGCGATCTCCCAGGTGGCCACCGCGATCGTCGCCGCGGCCGGCCAGGCCGCCGAGGCCGGTCGACCGGCGCCGCCGGCCGCCGCGCTCGCGGGCGCCCCGCCCGCGGTGACTCCGGCTCCGCCTGCCGCGCCGCCCGCTGCCACGCCGCCGCCCACGTTCTCCGCACCGCCGGTGACGACGTCGGGTCCGCCGACGTCTCCTCCGGCGTCCAGCGGCGGCCCGGCGGCTCCGCCGTTCAGCCCGCCGCCGGCAGAGGGCACGGAGCCGGACGCGGAAGCCGGCACGGAGCCCGCCGAGCCTGAGAGCTAGGCCGGCCGGGATGCGGCGCGTCTTCGGCCCCAGAACCATCGTCGAGGCCGCGTTCCTCATTGCGGTGCCGGTCGTCGCGCTCGCTGTCGGATTCGGCAAGTGGACGATCATCGGCGCGAGCGCCGTCGCGTATCTGTTTGTGCTCGGTCTCGAGGCGACGATCTGGCGTGAAGGCAGGACCAAGCCCAAGGCCGCGCGCGTACCGGCGCCCGCCCCGGCGCCGGCCGTGGTCGCGCCGGTCGTCGCGGAGACCCCGCCGCCGGCCGTCGAGCACGTGCGCGTGCTCCCGCGCGAGGAGCCGCCCCCACCTGTCGAGGCTCGGCCTGTCGAGGCGCAGCCTGAGCCCGAGCCGGAACCCACGCCTGAGCCGGAACCCGAGCCCGAGCCCGAGCGGCCGCCGCTCGTCGCCGTGCCGGAGCTCGAGCCCGAGCCGGAACCCGAACCGGAGCTCGAGCCCGAGCCGGTGGACGTGCCCGCCGCTGCGCAGGTCGTGCCGATCGGCGTCGGGTCGGCGCCGCGCCAGTGGAACGTCTGGGAGCTCGAGCGGCTGGCGCGCGAGGACACCGGCACGGACGCGGTGCAGGACGAGGAGCGCACCTACCTGCTCATGTACCTCCGCGAGTACGCCGACGCCGGCGGCTCGCTGCCGGTCGACTTCGACGGCCTCGTGCGCGACAGCTTCGGCGATCTCGTCGGCCGGTGACGATCACCGTCCGGGCCCTGGCCCTGGCGATCGTCGGGGTGGTCGCAGTCGTCGTCGCGGTGGTCGTCGTCCTCGTCTGGCCGCACCATCACGGGGGCTCCGGCACCGCCGCCGGCGGCGCCTGGTACACGGCGCTCGCCGCGCCGTACGCGCCGTCCACCGGCACGAAGACGAGCGCCTGCGGCGTGAAGATCGGCCCGGCCACCCAGGGCGTGGCCCATCCGCGGCTCCCGTGCGGCGTGAAGATCGTGATCCAGTTCCACGGCACGACGGTGCCGACCACGGTGATCGACCGCGGCGCGACCACGCCGGGACACGACTTCGACCTGACGCGCGCCCTCGCGCGGCGGCTCGGCCTGCAGGGCGTCCAGACGATCCACTGGCGCTTCGCGCAGTAACCGTTCCTGCGGGTACAGTGCCCCGGCTCGACCCTGTGCGTCGCTCCGGGCCTCAATGTAGAACCAACGCCTACATAAAGGGAGCACGTGTCCCGACCGAGACCGCCTCGCCGCGGTCGACGAAAGGCTCGGCACCCACCTGGTTCGCCAGGTTCACATAGCTCGGAGAAGATCGGCAGGGTGGAGTCTGGGGCGGGGCCGCGAGGCCTCGCCCCATCTTCGTTACCGTGCAGCGATGATCGAGACGTTCGGAGACGCGACGCGCGACGGCGAGTGGGCGACGGTTCGCCTCGTCGTCGACGGCGAGACGATCGTCGAGGCGCAGGCCGATGGGCTCGAGCGCGCGCTGCCCGGGCTGACGCTGCTCGAGGCTGCCGCGGTCGGCGGCGAGACGCTCGCGGTCGACGCGCTCGCGGCGGCGCTCGGACCGGTCTTCCGCGCCGAGCCGCGCGCGAGGCGGACGGCGGTGGCGATGAGCGGCGGAGTCGACAGCGCGGTGGCGCTCCTCCGTGCCGCGCCGAACGCCGTCGGCGTGACGCTGCGGCTCTGGCTCGATCCGAACGGGCCGGACTCGGAGCGGGCCTGCTGCTCGCCCGAGTCGGTGATCGCCGCACGCGAGACCTGCCACCGGCTGGGGCTGCCGCACGTCACGCTCGATCTCCGGGAGGAGTTCCGCCGCGCGGTTGTGACGCCGTTCGTGCGCGGCTACGCGCGCGGCGAGACGCCGAATCCGTGCATCGCCTGCAACGGCGGCTTCCGCTTCGCCGAGCTGCTCGCGTTCGCGCGCCGCGCCGGCTGCGACCGGCTCGCCACCGGCCACTACGCGCGCATCGACGAGCATCGCGGCCGGCTGCTGCTGCACCGCGGCGCCGATCCCGCCAAGGACCAGTCGTACATGCTGGCGCGCCTCGACCCGGCGGAGCTCGGGCGCGTCTGGTTCCCGCTCGGCGAGCAGGACAAGGCGGAGACGCGGGCCGAGGCGCAGCGAGCCGGACTCGATGCGGCGCACCGCCCCGAGAGCCAGGAGGCGTGCTTCCTCGCGGGCGACGACTACCGCACGTTCCTCGGCCGCCACGGGCTGGCGCCGCAGGACGGTGCGATCGTGGACGAGCACGGCCGCGAGCTCGGCAGGCACGACGGCTTCTGGCGCTTCACCGCCGGCCAGCGGAAGGGCATCGGCGTCGTGGCGGAGCGGCCGCTGTACGTGCTCGGCGCGGACGCGGCTGCGAACGCCGTTGTCGTCGGCCCGCGCGAGGCGCTCGCGCGCACGCGCGTCGCGGCGTCCGGGCGGCTCTACGCCGACGTCGGCCGGGCCGACGTGAAGCTCCGCTACCGCTCTCCGGCGGTCGCCGCACGGGTGTCGGCGGCGGCCCACGGCTTCGAGCTGGAGCTGGACGAGCCGGCGTACGGAGTCGCCCCCGGACAGGCCGCCGTTCTCTACGAGGGCGACGCCGTGGTCGGGTGCGGCCTCGTCTCGTCCGCCGACGCCGACTAAGATCGAGCCGGGATGCTGGCGTCGACCTTCAACTCGAGCGATCTGTGGCGGGTCGCGCTGGCCGTCTTCCTCTTCGCCGTCGGCATCGCGCTGGCGTATCTGCTCGTCCGCCTCTCCCGCACCGCCGACAGCGTCTCCGATCTGATCAAGGGCACGGAGCGCGAGGTGCTGCCGGTGATCGAGAAGGTTGGCGGCAGCGTCGATCGCATCAACGTGCAGCTGGACAAGGTCGACCAGGTGACGGACAGCGCCGTGGACGCGGCGGACAGCGTCGACACCGCGGTGCGCGCGGTCAGCATGGCGATCACGAAGCCGGTGCAGAAGGTCTCCGGCTTCGCCGCCGGAGTCACGTACGGCGCCGCCGATCTGAAGACGAAGCGCGGCTGGAAGCACGCGGTGCAGGCCGGCAAGGAAGCGGCCGCGCGCCGCGAGCAGGAGCTCGCCGAAGAGCTCCGCGACGCCGGCAAAGAGCCGTAGCCGGAACCCCCGTGTCTGACACGAGGACATGTCCGTCGTCGTGGACATGTCCAGGTGACGGGAAGCGGGCATTCATGCGGATCTGTGGATTGTTCGTCACACTTTCGCGTGGAAGTCGTGACGGTTCTGTGTGCCGTGTCTGGCACCGGGCCGTGTCCCGCGGGGACGCGGGCCTGCGTTATGACCGCGACGCGAAGCCGAGGTTGAGCAGCCGCGTCGCGTCGGCGTACATGTTGTCGGAGTCGAGCACGACCGCGATCAGCGAGACCTTGCCGCGCGTCGCCGAGACGACGAGGCACCAGCCGGACTTGTGCGTGAAGCCGGTCTTCACACCGGTCGCCCCGCGGTAGCGGGTCAGCATCAGGTTGTTGTTCACGTAGACCTTCGCGTACGTCGGCGCGGCCCACGAGACGTGCTCGATCTTCGTGTGCACGATCTGGCGGAAGCGCGGGTTGCGCATCGCCACGCGCGTCAGGCCGGCCAGATCCCAGGCGCTCGAGTAGTTGTCCGCGTCGACCACGCCGCTGGGGGTCGAGTAATGCGTGTCGCGGAGCCCGAGCAGCCGCGCCTCCGCGTTCATCCGCCGGACGAACGTCCACTTGTCGCCGCCGGCGGCGATCGCGAGCGCGAGGGCGTCGTCGTTCCCCGAGTAGAGCAGCATCGAGTAGAAGAGCTTCCACGCCGGGACGCGCTCACCGGCGCGCAGGCCCTCGCGCACGAGCGGGACGCGCGGGACGGACGGGTCGATGGTGACGATGTCGTTCGGCGCGAGCTTCCGCAGCGCCAGCAGCGCCGTCATGATCTTCGTCGTCGACGCGATGTGGCGGCGCTCGTGCGGGTGCAGCTGCCAGAGGACCCGTCCGGTGTTCGCGTCGACGAGGATCGCCGAGGCGGCGAGCAGCGGATGCTTCAGCCGGCCCTGCAGCGACGGCGCGCCGCTGACGAGACGGTCCGGCGGCTCCGGCGCGGCCGCCTTCCGGACCGGCGCGGCCTGCACCTTCGGCGGAGGCGTCGCCGCGGCGGCGGCGGGAGCCGTCGCATGGCGGGCGCCGAACCAGGCTCCCCCGGCGGCCGCGACGAGCGCGACCACGCCCACGGGGATCAGCCGGCGGAACCGGTAGCGGTAGCGCCTGCGCGACGGCATCTCGGCGAGGATACGGCGTGCACCTGCCGACCCCTTCCTGGCCGACCCCTTCCTGGGCACGGCTGAGACCGTCCCTACAATGCGCGCCGTGCGCACGTCCGCCGAGATCCGCGAGGGCTACCTCTCCTTCTTCGAGGAGAAGGGCCACCTGCGACGCCCGTCGGCGTCCCTGATCCCGCGCGCGGACGACAGGTCGACGTTGCTCGTCACCGCCGGCATGCAGCCGCAGATGCCCTTCTTCCTCGGCCGCGAGCAGCCGCCGGCGCCGATGACGACGCTGTCGCAGAAGTGCTTCCGCACCGTCGACATCGACGAGGTCGGCCTCGACACGTACCACCTGACCTTCTTCGAGATGCTCGGAAACTTCTCGTTCGGCCAGTACTTCAAGGAGGGCGCGATCGCGTATGCGACCGAGTTCGTCCGCGACCGCCTCAAGCTCGACTGGGACCGGATCTGGGTCAGCGTCCACGCCGGCGACCCGGAGCTGAAGCTCGGCCCCGACGAGGTCGCCATCGACCTCTGGGAGAAGATCGGCATGCCGCCCGAGCGGATCGTGCCGCTGCCGTCCTCCGAGAACTTCTGGTCGGTCGGCGGCCCAGGTCCGTGCGGCCCCGACTCGGAGATCTACTACGACTGGGGCGAGGCGGCCGGCTGCGGCGAGCCGGACTGCCAGCCCGGCTGCACCCGCTGCGAGCGGTTCCTCGAGTTCTGGAACCTCGTGTTCATGGCGTACGAGCTGCACCCGGACGGCACGCTCACCGATCTGCCGAAGCAGAACATCGACACCGGTCTCGGCCTCGAGCGCACCGCGCGCATCGTCCAGGACGTCGCGTCGGTCTACGACACCGACGGCTACCAGCTGATCATGGAGTGGATCGCCGCGCAGTCCGGCGTCGCGTACGGCGAGACGCCGGACGCGACGAAGGCGCATCGCGTCCTCGCCGACCACGGCCGCGGCATGGCGTTCATCGTCGCCGAGGGTGTGACGCCGTCGAACGAGGGCCGCGGCTACGTCTTGCGCCGCATCATCCGTCGCGCCGCGCAGCACGGGCTGCGCATCGGCATGGAGGCGCCGTTCCTGCCGGGGCTCGCGGACACGGTGATCGAGCAGATGGGCGAGGCGTACCCGGAGCTGGTCGAGCACCAGCGTGAGATTCGCGCCGTGCTGGCCGCGGAGGAGGAGCGCTTCGGCGAGACGCTCGAGCGCGGCATGAAGCTGTTCGAGGTCGCGGCGAGCCAAGGGACCATCAGTGCCGAGGATGCGTTCGATCTCCAGGCGACCTACGGTTTCCCGATCGAGCTGACGCAGGAACTTGCTCGGGAGCTAGGGCTTGAAGTGAACGACGAGGAGTACACGCGCCTGATGGAGGAGCACCGCGAGATCTCGCGTGCCGGGCTCAGCGGTGAGGGTGCCCGGGTTGCCGCTGAACTCACAGTCTCAGCTCCCCGGACGGAGTTCGTTGGTTATGAGAAGACGGACGTCCTCACTTCCCTCAGCGCGTACAGGAAGCTCGAGCCCGACCTCTTCCTCGCGAAACTGCATGAGTCGCCGTTCTATCCCGCCGGCGGCGGTCAGGTGACCGACGCGGGTTGGATCGAGAAGGACGACGGCGCGCGCGCGGAGCTGCGCGAGGCCTATCGCTTCGACGGCGACCAGGTACTTCTCTTCGAGGGGAAGGGCTTCCGCTTGGGCGACCGCGTGCGTGCGGTCGTGCCGTGGCCCGTGCGCTTCCCGACGATGGCGAACCACACGGGCACGCACCTGCTGCACGAATGCCTGCGCGAAGTGCTCGGCGAGCACGTCAAGCAGGCGGGCTCGGCGGTGCGTCCGGACAAGCTCCGCTTCGACTTCACACATCCCGCTGCGCTGTCCGCCGAGGAGCGCGCGGAGGTGGAGAAGCGCGTGAACGAGCGTGTGTTCGCCAACCTGCCGGTGCGGATCTACGAGACGCCGATCGAAGAGGCGCGGAAGCTCGGCGCCATGATGCTCTTCGGCGAGAAGTACGGCGACATCGTCCGCGTGGTCGACATCGGCGGCTGGTCGGTGGAGCTGTGCGGAGGCACGCACGTGCGGTCGACCGCCGAGGTCGGGCCGTTCGTGATCCTCAACGAGAGCTCGGTCGGCGCCGGCGCGCGCCGCATCGAGGCGGTCACCTCCGGCGAGGCGTTCGCGCTGCTGCACGAGCGCGCCCGCGAGGCCGATGTCCTCCGCGAGGAGCTCGACCACGCGCGCAGGGAGACGAAGAAGGGCCCGGCGCAGACCAGCGTCGAGTTCGAGATCGTCGACACGGAGAGCAACGTCCTGTTCATCGAGGCGAAGTCGCTGAAGGGCGGCCCGCTGCGCGACCTATCGGACCGGCTGCGCCAGCAGGAGAAGGCGGACGGCGCCTTTGTCGCCTCGGTCGACGACGGCCGCGCCTACCTCGTGATCAATCTGGCGGACTCGCTCGTCGAGCGTGGGCTCGACGCGTCGCAGCTCGTACGCGACCTCGGCAAGCACATCGGGGGCGGCGGCGGCGGCAAGCCGACGCTCGCCGAGGCGGGCGGAAAGAACCCGGACGGCGTGCGTGACGCGCTCGCGGCGGGGAAGAAGGCGGTCGCGGCGGCGCTGCAGTGAAGGTGATGGCGCTGGACTTCGGGTCGGCGCGGACCGGCGTCGCCGTCTCCGATCCGACGGGCATCATCGCGCGTCCGCTCTGCGTCGTCGAGCGCGCGACGAGCGACACCGGCATGGCCGAGCTGGTGCGGCTCGTGCGCGACGAGGATCCGGAGCAGGTGGTGGTCGGGCACCCGATCACACTGCGGGGCGAGCGCGGCGAGCAGGCACTCGAGACCGAGCGTTTCGCGGACTCGCTGCGCGCGCTCGTCGACGTTCCGGTCCTGCTGTTCGACGAGCGGTTCACCACCGATCTGGCCCAGCAGACGCCGTCGGAGACATCCTTGGACGCGCGTGCGGCGGCGCACCTCCTCTCCAGCTACCTGGCGTGGTCGAGCGGCGACCCGGCGTGATGCCGCCGAAGCCGGGGCCGCCGCCCCGGCAGGTCGATCGGCGGCGCATCCTCGTGCGGCGCGGCATCGGGATCGCCGCGGTGCTCGTGCTGGTCGGCGTCGGCGCCGGCCTCGCGATCGGGCTGACGCGCCGCTCCGGCGGCTCGGCTCCGCCGACGACGATCGCGTCGGTGAAGCCGTTCCGCGTCGTCTTCCCGGAAGGCTTTACGCGCACGGACATGGCCCATCGCGTCCAGGTGGTCGCCGGCATCGCGTACCGGGAGCGTGGCGTGAAGCCGCGCCTTTCCTCGAAGACGTATCTGCGCGCGTCGTACCCGCGCCGGATCGCCGGCTTCGGCCGCAAGACCCGGCCGCTCGAGGGCTTCCTCTTTCCCGCCACGTACGACTTCCTCGCGAACACGACGTCGGCGCAGCTCGTGCGCGCGCAGCTGCAGGCGTTCCAGCGGAACTGGCGCAGCGTGAACCTGTCGTACGCGCGCTCGAAGAATCTGACTCCGTATGACGTGCTGATCATCGCGTCGCTCGTCGAGAAGGAGGCGCTGGCGCCCGACGAGCGTCCGAAGATCGCGCGCGTGATCTACAACCGGCTGCACGCGCACATGAACCTCGGCATCGACGCGACCACGCGCTACGGCCTGCACGTGCCCGGGACGAAATCGCTGACGCAGACGGAGCTGAACAGCGACAACCCGTACAACACGCGGAACCCGAACATCATCGGACTGCCGCCGACGCCGATCGCGAATCCGGGCCTCGCCTCGATCCAGGCGGCCGCCCATCCTGCGGCAGGCGACTGGCTCTACTTCGTGCGCAAGCCGGATCTCGTGCACCACTTCTTCACGGACAACTACCAGGCGTTCCTGAACTACGAGACGGCGCACGGCTACTCGCCGCATCCGTGATGCCAGAAAGGGACATGTCCGTCGCAAGAGCGCCCCTGCGGGTCACGGTACGCGCGCGACTGTCACGCAGGAGTCGCAGCTTCGTCGCGAAAGCCTCACGGCGATGACAGACCTCACCGCTTCGACGCGGCTCGTCGCGCTGCTCGGGCATCCCGTCGCACACTCGCTCTCGCCGCTGATGCAGAACGCCGCATTCGCGGCGGCTGGGCTCGACTGGGCCTACGTCGCCGTCGACGTACCGCCGGAGCGGCTGGAGGCGGCGGTGCGCGGGCTCGCGGCCGCGGGCTTCGCCGGCGCGAACGTGACCATCCCGCACAAGCGCGCTGCGGCCCGGCTCTGCGACGAGGCCGACGGCGACAGCGTCAACACGCTCGTGTTCGCCGACGGACGGATCGCCGGCTTCAACACGGACAAGGAGATCGTCGCAGGGATCGCCTCGACGCGCGTCTGCCTGATCGGCGCGGGCGGCGCCGCGGCGGCGCTGCTCCCGGGGCTGCACGGCGACGTGCGGCAGTTCTCGCGCCGCGGCGAGTGGCCGCCGGACGCGGCCGGCTGCGACCTGATCGTAAACGCCACGCCGGTCCGGGACGAAGTGCTCGTCCAGCCCCAGCCGGGACAGACGGTGGTCGAGCTCGCCTATTCCGCCGGCGCCGGCGACACCGCCCTCGTCGCGGCTGCACGGGCCGTGGGCTGCGAGGTGGTCGACGGGCGCGAGGCGCTCGTCCGCCAGGGCGCCGTGAGCTTCGAGCGGTGGACCGGGACCGCTGCACCGGTCGCGGCGATGCGGGCCGCTTTAGGCTTGTCCTCGTGACGCTCGAGCTGTCGACGGCAGGAGAGTCGCACGGGCCGGCGCTCGTGGCGATCCTCGCGGGGCTCCCCGCGGGTCTCGTGCTCTACCGAGCGGCGATCGACGCGGACCTGCGCCGCCGCCAGCAGGGGTACGGCCGCTCGCCGCGCCAGCAGATCGAGACGGACGAGGTCGAGGTGCTCGCAGGGCTGCGCCAGGGTCGGACGCTGGGTACGCCGCTCGCGCTCGTCGTCCGCAACCGCGACCACAAGAACTGGACGTGGGGGATGAACCCGTGGCCGCCGGAGGGCGAGCCCGAGGGCAAGGGCACGAAGCCGGTGACGCTGCCGCGTCCCGGCCACGCCGACCTCGCCGGTGTGCAGAAGTACGGGCTGTCCGACGTCCGCGACGCGCTGGAGCGGGCCTCGGCACGGCACACGGCCGTCCATGTCGCCGCCGGCGCGGTGGCGAAGTCGCTGCTCGCCGAGATCGGGATCGACGTCGCAGGAACGGCTCTGCCGGAGGCCGGCGCCGATCCGGCCGCGGTCGACGCGGCCCGTACGGATCGCGACACCCTCGGCGGCGTGGTCGAAGTCCACGCGCACGGCGTCCCGCCCGGGCTCGGCTCGTACGCTCGCAAGGAGGACCGACTGGACGCGCGGCTCGCGGCTGCGCTGATGGGCATCCAGGCGGTGAAGGGCGTCGAGGTCGGCGACGGGTTCGCGCTCGCGCACCTGCGCGGGTCGGAGGCGCACGACGAGATCGTCCGCGACGAGAACGGCCTGCACCGGGAGACGAACCGTGCCGGCGGGATCGAGGGCGGGATGTCCAACGGCGAGGAACTCGTCGTCCGCGCCGGGATGAAGCCGCTGCCGACGCTGATGAAGCCGCTCGCGTCGGTCGACCTCGACACCGGCGAGGCGGCGCAGGCGCTCGTCGAGCGCAGCGACGTCTCGGCGGTCGAGGCGCTGGCTGTCGTCGCCGAGGCTGCGGTGGCGTGGGAGCTCGCGCGGGCGGCGCGCGAGAAGTTCGGCGGCGACTCGATCGGCGACTTCGTGACCGCGTGGCAGGCGTATCTCGGACGGATCGAGTGGCGCCGCCGCTGACCCGGCACATCGTGCTCGTGGGGTTCATGGGCGCGGGCAAGACGACGGTCGGTGAGGAGGTCGCCCGCCGCACCGGCCTCCCGTTCCGCGACGTCGACCGCGAGGTCGAGCTCTCCCTGAGCACGTCGATCGCGAGCTTCTTTGCCTCGGAAGGCGAGGAAGCGTTCCGCGTGCGCGAGGCGGCGGCGACCGTGGCCGCTCTGCGCGACCCACGTCCGTCCGTGCTCGCGCTCGGCGGCGGCGCGGTCACGCGCGAGCCCGTGCGCACGGCGCTGCGCGAGCGCGCCGTCTCCGTGCTGCTCGACGTCGACGCCGACACCGCCTGGGAGCGGGTACAGGGATCGGATCGTCCGCTGGCGCAGGAGCGGGCCGCGTTCCTCGCGCTGTACGACCAGCGCGAGCCGGTCTACCGCGAGGTGGCGGACGTGACCGCACGTGACGTGGACGACGTCGTGCTCGCGGCCGCAGGGATCCGCGTCGAGCGCGGCGCGGTGAACCGGCTCGGCCGGCTCGTGCCCGGCGACGGATCCGTCGCGCTCGTGTCCGATCCGAACGTCGCGGGCATCCACGGCGCGGACGCGCAGCTCGGGCTCGGGGCGCGTCTGGCGCAGGTGCACGAGCTGCCGCCGGGCGAGGAGGCGAAGACGCTGGCGGCGCTCGACCGGCTCTGGCAGGAGCTTCGTCTCGACCGGCTCGGGACGATCGTCGCGCTCGGCGGCGGCTGCACTACCGACGCGGCCGGGTTCGCGGCGGCGGCGTACATGCGCGGCATCGCCTGGGCGCCGGTGCCGTCGAGCCTTGTCGCCCAGGTGGACGCGGCCATCGGCGGCAAGACGGCGATCGACCTGCCGCAGGGAAAGAACCTCGTCGGTGCGTTCCACTGGCCCGCCGTGACCGTGATCGATCCGGATCTGCTGGCCACGCTGCCGGAGGCGCAGCGCCGCGAGGGGATGAGCGAGGTGGTGAAGACGGGACTGCTGGCCGGTGAGCCGCTGTGGGAGCTCCCGGACGACGAGCTCGTCCGCCGCTGCGCCGCCTTCAAGGCGGCACTGTGCCTCCGCGATCCGCTCGACACGGGCGAGCGCGCGGTGCTCAATCTCGGGCACACGTTCGCGCACGCGCTCGAAGCGGCTGCGCACTTCCAGCACGTCAGCCACGGCGATGCGGTCGGGCTCGGCCTGCTGGCGGCGCTCCGGCTCTCCGGGCGGGAGACCGCGCCGGTGGAGGAGATCCTCCATCCGAAGAAAGTGAAGGTCGACCGCGACCATGCGTGGGAGGCGATGCACCGCGACAAGAAGGCGGTCGGCGGCGAGCTCCGGCTCGTCCTGCTCGGGGACGACGGCCCCGAATGGAACGTCGCCGTCCCGGCCGACGACGTGCGGCGCGAGCTGGACGCGCTGATCGCCGGATAGAGTCGCGGCCGTGCGCATCCTCGTCGTCAACGGCGTCAACCTGAACATCCTCGGTCGCCGCGATCCCGAGACGTACGGCGACCTGACCATGTCCGAGCTCGAGGGCCGGATCTACGAGTGGGGCCGGAAGCTCGAGCTGACGGTGCAGTGCCGGCAGACGAACCACGAGGGGGAGTTCATCCACTGGTGCCACGATGCGTTCGACACCGTTGACGGTGTGATCGTCAACCCGGGCGCGTGGACGCACTACGCGTGGTCGATCCGCGACGCGCTGGAGCCGCTGACCGTGCCGGTGGTCGAGGTGCACCTGTCCAACGTGGACGAGCGCGAGGAGTGGCGGCGCGTGTCCGTCATCCGCGACGTCGTCGCGCAGCGCTACGTCGGGCACGGCCCCGACGGCTACCGCATGGCCCTCGAATACCTGAAGGAGAACGCGTGAACGATCGCATCGTCCGCCTGCGCGAATCGCTCGAGGAGCCGCTCCTCGTCACCAACGCCACCAACGTCGTCTACCTCGTCGGCTTCGAGAGCTCGAACACGGTGCTGCTCGTCGACCCGGAGCGCGTGCAGCTGTTCACCGATTTCCGCTATCTCGAGGCTGCGCATGCCGTCGAGGGCGTCGAGGTCGTCCAGACGAAGCGGTCGATCATCGCGGATCTCGCGGAGCGGCTGAAGGGCCGAATCGGCTTCGAGGCGGCGGCGTTGTCGTTCGCGCAGTTCCAGACGCTGGGCGGCGGCGGGCTCGAGCTCGTCCCGCGCGTCGGACTGGTCGAGCGGCTGCGCGCGGTCAAGGACGAGCATGAGCTGGAGGCGCTCCGCCGCGCCTGCAAGATCACCGACCGCGCGTACGAGCGGTTGCGCGAGGTGCGGTTCATCGGTCGAACCGAGCGCGAGGTCTCCTGGGAGCTGACGCGGCTCTTCCACGAGGAGGGCGGCGACGGTCTCGCCTTCGAGTCGATCGTGGGCTCGGGACCGACGGGCGCGCGTCCGCATGCGCGCGCCGGCGACCGCACGATCGAGCGGAGCGAGCTCGTCGTGATCGACGCGGGGTGCACGATCGGCGGCTACGCGTCCGACTACACGCGGACGTTCTCGACCGGTCCCGTCGACGACCAGGCACGGGAGGCGTACGCAGTCGTGCTGGCGGCGCAGGAGACCGCGCTCGACACGATCCGCGCCGGGCTGCCGGCGATCGAGGCCGACGCGGCCGCGCGGAAGGTCGTCGAGGACAGCCAGTTCGCCGGCATGTTCGGCCACGGCCTCGGCCACGGACTCGGGCTCGACGTGCACGAGGAGCCGCGCATGTCCACGGAGACGAGCGACGTCCTCGAGGCAGGGAATGTCGTCACCGTCGAGCCCGGCGTGTACGTCGAAGGCAAGTTCGGCGTCCGGATCGAGGACGACGTCGTCGTCACCGCCGACGGCATCGAGAACATGACCGGATTCACGAAGGACCTGCTCGACGTCTCGTAGAGCCACGTCCTGGTGCCTGGCACCAAGACGTGGCTAAAAGGGACGCCATGGCTCGAAGAGCCGTCTTGCCCCGCGGCACCGCGTCAGCAACTCTCGGGTGGTGCCTCGACTCCCGCGAGATGCCGCCATTGGCATCCACCATGTCGGCGTCGGTGCGGCCGGGCCGGCCGAGTACTCCGGGACGATGTCGATCACATCACCTGGACGCGGTTGTTCGTGAGGATGCTCGACCGCTACGGGTGGACCTGTATCGCAGTCTGCGAGCTCTCGACTCACTGGCATGCCATCGTCGACGTCCCCGACTCATCGCTGGCGCAAGGGATGCACTGGCTGAACACCGCCTACGCGAAGGCGTTCAACCACCGGCATGAGCGCGTCGGCTACCTCGTTCGCGGTCGCTACCGGTCGCGGCGCAAAGCGACGGATCCCGAAGTCCTGACGGCTTTCCGGTACATCGTCCAGAACCCGGTGAAGGCGGGAATCAGCGAGCGGCCGGAGGACTGCTTCTGGAGCAGCTTCGCGACGACTCTCGGACTCGCGAGTACGTTCGCGTTCGTCGACGCGACTCTCGTCCTCATGCAGTTCGGATCATCTCGAGCTGCGGCACTTGCCGCTCTGCACCGCTTCGTCCGCGAAGGTCTCTAGCAGACGGGGGCCCTATGAGACGTCTTGGCGCTTCGAGCCACGTCCAGGTGCCTGGCACCTGGACGTGGCCGAAAGAGCCGCAGAGCCCCGCGCGGCCGTCACGCCTCGGGCCGGAGTGCGGCTAGACTGCCCCGCCGATGGCTGACACGGTCGACACGAACCAGTTCAAGAACGGGATGCACATCGAGCTCGACGGCAAGGTGTGGCGGATCGTCGAGTTCCAGCACGTGAAGCCCGGCAAGGGCGGCGCATTCGTCCGCACGAAGCTGAAGGGGCTCGAGTCCGGCGCGGTCGTCGACCGCACCTTCCGCGCCGGCGAGAAGTTTCCGCGCGTGCACACCGAGACGAAGAACGTCCAGTACCTCTACGACGACGGCTCCGACGTGCACTTCATGGACCAGGAGTCGTACGAGCAGTTCGCCGTCCCGCACGGCGACCTCGAGGAGGAGCTGCCGTTCATGCAGCCGAACGCGGTCCTGCAGGTGCTGGCGGTGAACGGGAAGCCGTCCAGCGTCCAGCTGCCGTCGTCCGTAGAGCTCGAGGTGGTGGAGACGGAGCCCGGCGTGAAGGGCGACACCGTCTCCAACGTGACGAAGCCGGCCACGCTCGAGACGGGCGCGGTCGTGCAGGTGCCGCTGTTCGTGAACGTCGGCGACCGCCTGAAGGTCGACCCGCGCGAGAAGCGCTACATCTCGCGGGCCTAGCGCCCGTAGGCCGCCTGAAACCACGGTAAGGTCCCGGTCGTGCCGAAGCTCGCCGACACCACTATTCGCCTGCTCGGACAGGAGCCGCTCGCGGGGCGGATGCCGACCGCCGACCAGCTCGACCTTGCCGGGATCCTCGATACCGCCGGCTTCGCGTACCTCGAGGTCTCCGGCGGCGGGGTCTTCGACGCGGCGGTCAAGCGCGGCGTCGAGAGCCCGTGGGAACGGATCCGCGCGCTGAAGGCGCGGACGAAGACGCCGCTCGGGCTCGCGCTGCGCGGCCGTTTCCTCGTCGGCTCGCGGCCCGTCGACGCCGACTTCGCGCGCCGCTTCGTTGCCTCCGCCGCCGACAACGGGATCGACGTCTTCCGGCTCCACGATCCGCTCAACGACGTCTCCAACCTCCGCGAGGCGGCCGAGGCGGTCGTGGCGGCGGAGCGCGACTTCGAGGCGGGGCTCGTCTACAGCCCCGGCCCGACAGGCGAGATCGACACGCTGATCGAGCGGGCCCGCCTGCTGCCCGAGCTCGGCGCCGTTCGGGTGCTCCTGCACGACCCGACCGGATCGCTCCAGCCGCACAAGGCCGAGGAGCTCGTCGGCGCGGTCGCCGAAGCCAGCGGCCTGCCGATCGGGATCTACATGCAGGGTGCGGGCGGAACGGCGCTTGCGTCGACACTCGCAGCCGCGCGGGCCGGCGCGGAGCTGATCGCCTGCGCCATCTACCCGCTCGCGCTCGCGCTGCACCGTGTCTCCGGCGAGGCTCTGTCCGAGGCGCTCGCCGGGATGGGGCTCGACCCGGGGATCGACGTGGCGGCGCTCTGGCGCGCCTGCGATCTCGTCGACGAGCACATCGGCGACGAACCGGTCGCCCCGCTGTCGCCGCGGATCGCCGTTCGCGCCGCCGAGCACGACGTGCCGGCGAGCCTCGTCGCGGGCGTCGACTCGACCCTGCGCGCGCAGGACGCGCGCGACCGGCTCGAGGAGGTGCTCGTCGAGCTCGACCTGATCCGCGCCGAGACCGGCTGGCCGCCGCTGGCCGCGCCGATCGGACAGGTGCTCGCCTCACAGGCGCTGCTCAACGTCCTCTCGGCGAGCCGCTACTTGACCGTCGTGGACGAGCTTCGTTCGCTGCTGTCAGGCCACTTCGGCAAGCCGCCCGGGCCGATCGACCCTGCCGTGCAGCGTGCGGTGGCGCTGACCACCGACCCGGAGACCGAGGAGAACGTCGCGCCGCCGCTGAACGAGATTCGGGAGCAGGCCGAGGGCATGGCGGCCAGCCAGGAGGAGCTGCTGCTGATCGGCCTGTTCGGCGAGGACGCGGAGAACCTGCTCAAGACCATCCGCAGCCGGGCCAGCGGCGACCAGGACGGTCTCGCGTCGATCGAGGAGGCCCGCGCCGAGCGGATCCGCGAGCTCGTCCGGATCGTCGAGGAGTCCGGCATCGGCGAGATCACGATCGAGGAGGACGGGATGCGCGTGACCGTGCGCACCGCCTTCGAGCCGGCGGTCGGCGGCTTCTCCAGCGACGCGCCGCTGGCGCTGCCGGAGCCCGGCCCGGCGCCGCTGAGCGCGGCCGCGCCGAACGGCTTCGTCCGCGTCGAGGCGCCGATGGTCGGCACCTTCTACCGCGCCCCGCAGCCGGACGCGCCGCCGTACGTGGAGGAGGGCGACGTCGTCGCGGCGGGCCAGACGCTCTGCATCCTCGAGGCGATGAAGCTGATGAACGAGGTGAAGGCCGAGCTCGAGGCGGTCGTCCGCCGAGTCCACGTGGAGAACGCGGAGCCGGTCGAGTTCGGCCAGGTCCTGTTCGACCTGGAGCCTTTGACCGGCCGACCGCTCGACGCCGTCTAGACCACGATGTTCGGTCGTGTCCTCGTAGCGAATCGCGGCGAGATCGCCGTGCGCGTGATCCGCGCGCTGCACGAGCTCGGAATCGAAGCGGTCGCCGTGTACTCCACCGCGGACGCCGACGCGATGCACGTCAGGCTCGCCGATCGCGCCGTGCGGATCGGTCCGCCGCCGGCGTCGGAGAGCTACCTGTCGATTCCGTCGATCGTCGCCGCGGCCACGACCACCGGCTGCGAGGCGGTGCACCCCGGCTACGGCTTTCTCTCGGAGAACGACGCGTTCGTGCACGCGTGCGAGGAACACGACCTCGTCTTCATCGGCCCGCCCGCCGAGGTGATGGCCCGCATGGGCGACAAGGCGCAGGCGAAGAGGGAGATGCGCGCGGCGGGTGTGCCGCTCGTCCCCGGCACCGAGGGGACGGCGACCGTCGCCGAAGCGCGGACCGCGGCGGCCGAGCTCGGCTTTCCCGTGCTCTTGAAGGCGGCTGCGGGAGGCGGCGGCCGCGGCATGCGGCTCGTCACCTCGGACGCCGAGCTGGAGGACGCCTACCAGCGCGCCTCGGCCGAGGCGGAGGCGGCCTTCTCGGACGGGACGCTGTACGTGGAGAAGGCGGTCTCGCCCGCGCGGCACGTGGAGATCCAGGTGCTCTGCGACTCCTTCGGCGGCGTGCTCACCTGCGGCGAGCGCGAGTGCTCGATCCAGCGCCGCCACCAGAAGCTGATCGAGGAGTCGCCGTCGCCCGCGCTCGACGCGGCCCTCCGCGAGGAGATGGAGGCGGCGGCCGAGCGCGCGTGCAAGCACATCGGCTACCGCAACGCCGGCACCTTCGAGTTCCTCGTCGGCCCCGACGGGTCGTTCTCGTTCATCGAGCTGAACGCGCGACTGCAGGTCGAGCACCCCGTGACCGAGATGGTCACGTCCCTCGACCTCGTGCGCGAGCAGATCCGGATCGCCGCCGGCGAGCGGCTGGCGCTGACCGGCCGCGCGCCCCGCGCCGGACACGCGATCGAGATCCGCATCAACGCGGAGGATCCGTCGCGCGGCTTCGCGCCGGCGCCGGGGATCCTCGGACGCTTCCGGCCGCCGCTCGGACCAGGCGTCCGCGTGGACACATTCGTCGAGGACGGAGCCTCGATCCCGCCGCACTACGACTCGCTGATGGCGAAGGTGGTCGTCTGGGACGACACCCGCGACGCGGCGATCGCGCGGGCGCTGCGCGCGCTCGGCGAGCTGGAGGTGCTCGGCATCCCGACCACGCGCGAGGCGGCGCTCGAGATCATCGCCAGCGACGAGTTCCGCAGCGGCGAGTACTCGACGTCGTTCCTCGAGGAGGCGGGCGCGCGGCTGCCGGCGCTCAGCGGAGCGGCGCGATGAGCCTCGTCGTCTCCGACAACGGCGGAACCGTGACTATCACCGACGCGGCGCTCGGGCAGATCGTGCTGCAGGCCGCCGAAGCGGTCGAAGGCGCGCGCGTGCGCAAGCCGAGGCGGCATCTCGAGATCGCCGTGGCGGACGGGCGCGCGCACGTCGAGCTCGAGCTCGCGGTCGCGTACGGCCGCGTGCTCCCGGACGTCGCGCGCGAGGTGCAGGAACGGGTCGCGGACGCGCTGCAGCGGATGTGCTCGCTCCACGTCGACGCGGTGGACGTGTCCGTCGAGGAGCTTGACGGCTGATGGCGTCTCCCGCGATCAGCCGCCGCGAGGCGCGCCGCGCCGCCGTGTTCATGCTGTACCAGTGGGACGTGACCGAGACGCCGCTCGGCTCCCTGTACGAGGACGAGGTGGACGACTACTCGCGGCGGCTCGCCGCGGCCGTGACGGCGCACGCGACCGAGCTCGACGCGCGGATCACCGCAGCGTCGGACGAGTGGACGGCGGACCGCCTCGGCGCGGTCGAGCGGAACATCCTCCGCGTCGCGATCGAGGAGCTGGACGAGGGCGAGATCCCGCACGAGGTCGTCCTCGACGAGGCGGTGACGCTCGCGAAGCGGTACGCATCCGACGACGCGGGCAGACTCGTCAACGGCATTCTCGGCAGGATCGTCAGGGAGGAGGCGGCGTGAGCAGTAGCAGCAGCGAGGAGTCGCTGAGCAGGGCGGAGGAGCTGCTGGCGCGGCTGGAGGCGGCGCGTGGCGAGCTGGAGCAGCTGTCGGAGCAGGAGGACGCGTCGCCGGAGCGGGCGCTGGAGATCCTCAACGAGCTGTCCGAGCTGGCCAAGGCGGTCGAGGAGGAGCTGGAGCGCGCGAAGCGCGCCGCGGAGGCGGACGCTGCACAGTCCTGACGAGCTGCGCTCGCTCGTCGACGAGCGGCTCGAGGAGCTGCGGCTCTGGCCGCAGCTGCACGGGCAGGCCGAGTCGGTGCGCTACTCGCTGCTCGTCGGCGGCAAGCGCGTCCGCCCGGTGATCTGTCTCGCCACCGCGGAGGCGGCCGGCGCCGGGCCGGAGCTCGCGCTGCCGGCGGCGTGCGCGCTCGAGCTCGTGCACACGTTCTCGCTCGTCCACGACGACCTGCCCGCGCTGGACGACGACGAGGAGCGGCGCGGACAGCCGTCGACGTGGAAGCGCTACGGCGAGGCGGTCGGGATCCTCGCCGGCGACGCGCTGCTGGCCGAGGCGTTCCGGCTCGCGACGTCGTACGACACGCCTGCGGTCGCGCGCGAGCTCGCGGAGGCGACGCTCGGGATGATCGGCGGCCAGTACCTCGACGTCACCGGCACCGCGCCCGACGAGGCGACGCTGCACAAGCTGAAGACCGGCTGCCTGTTTGCGGCGTCGGTCGGTCTCGCGCTCGGGGCGGTGGGCGTGCCGGAAGCAGAGCAGCGGCCGTGGCGCGACTTCGGCGACGAGCTCGGGCTGCTCTTCCAGATCGTGGACGACATCCTCGACGGCGACGGCTTTGTCGTCACGCACGGCGTCGACGGCGCCCGCGCGCTCGCCGACGAGGCGGCCGACCGCGCACGCGCTCGGCTCGCCGCGATCGGCGCCGACACGTCGGTCCTGCGCGAGATCGTCGACGACCTCGCGGTCAGGACGGCATGACCGAGGGAGCCGCCGAGAAGCGGAGCTGGCTGCCGCTGATGATCCTCGGCGCGGCGCAGTTCGTGATGGTGCTCGACTCGAGCGTCATGAACGTGTCCATCTCGCAGATCGTCGCCGACCTGAACACGACGATCCAGGGCGTCCAGGGCGCGATCACGGCGTACACGCTCGTGATGGCGGCGTTCATGCTCGTCGGCGCGAAGCTCGGCGACATGTACGGGCGCGACCGGATCTTCGCCATCGGCCTCTCCGTCTACGCGCTCGGCTCGCTGACGACGGCGCTCAGCCCCAACCTGACGGTGCTGCTCTTCGGCTGGTCGTTCGTCGAGGGCATCGGCGCGGTGATGGTGATCCCGGCGATCGCCGCGTTGATCGCGGCCAACTACGAGGGAAAGCAGCGGGCGCTCGCGTACGGCGTGATCGGCGGCGTCGCGGGCGCGGCCATCGCGGCAGGGCCGCTGATCGGCGGCTGGGTGACGACGGAGTTCAGCTGGCGCTACGTCTTCGTCGGGGAGGTCGTGATCGTGATCGCGATCCTGCTCTTCCGCCGGCGGATGGTTCCGGCGCCGCGGGCGGAGCACCGCCCGAAGCTCGACGTCGTCGGCGCGACGTTCTCCGCGATCGGTCTCGGCCTCGTCGTGTTCGCCATCCTCAAGAGCAGCAGCTGGGGCTGGATCAGGCCGAAGTCGCCGCCGTCGATCAACGGTCACGAGCTGACGCCGTTCGGCCTGTCGATCGTGCCGTTCCTGATCGCGATCGGGATCGGGTTCCTGATGCTGTTTGCCTGGTGGGAGGAGCGGCGCGAACGGCGCGGCGAGGACGCGCTGCTGCATCGCGCGCTGCTGACCATCGAGCCGCTGCGCGCCGGGCTGTCGACGCTCGCGATGATGCAGCTCGTCCTGCTCGGGACGTTCTTCGTGCTGCCTGTCTACCTCCAGGTGGTGCTGGGGCTGGACGCGTTCGAGACGGGGAAGCGGCTGTTCCCCATGTCGATCTCGATGCTGATCGCGGCACTCGCCGGCCCGAGGATGGCGGCCCGGCAGTCCCCGCGGCGCGTCTGCCAGGTCGGTCTCGTGGCGATGGTCGTCGCGGCGCTGCTGCTGATGGGGACGATCGACGTGACGCTGCACGGCGCCGGCTTCGCCGTGTCGCTCGTCGTGTTCGGCATCGGCGCGGGCCTGCTGATGTCGCAGCTGGGCAACGTGATCATGTCGTCGGCGCCGCCGGAGGAGTCGAACGAGGCCGGCGGGCTGCAGGGGACGTTCCAGAACCTCGGCGCGTCGCTCGGAACCGCCCTGATCGGCGCGATCCTCCTCACCTCGCTGACGGCCAGCTTCGTCTCGCGGATCGAGGAGAATCCGGCGCTGCCGGCGGATGCCAGGACGGCGATCACGCAGGAGGCGGCGAAGGGGATCGACATCGTCACGGTCGAGCAGGTGGAGAAGGGCGCGGCCGACGCGGGGCTGCCGCCGGCGCAGGCCGCCGCCGTCGCGGACGACTACGGCGCCGCCCAGATCGACGGGCTGAAGATCGCGCTGCTCGGCGTGGCGATTCTCGCGTTCCTCGGCCTGTGGTTCACCCGGCGGCTGCCGGCGAAGCCGCTCGGCCCGCCGGCTCCGGGGTAGGCGTGGCGAAGAAGCGCCTGGACGTCCTGCTCGTCGAGCGCGGCCTGGCGGAGTCGCGCGCGCAGGCGCAGGCGCTCGTGATGGCCGGGCTCGTGGCCGGCTTCGACAAGCCGGGACAGCAGGTGGACGAGGCGGCGGAGCTGGCGGTGACGCGGGGGCCGGCGTACGTGTCGCGCGGCGGCGAGAAGCTCGCGCACGCGCTCGATGCGCTCGGCGTCGATCCGGCCGGTCTCGACTGCCTCGACGTCGGCGCGTCCACCGGGGGCTTCACCGACGTGCTGCTGCAGCGCGGGGCCGCGCGCGTGACGGCCGTCGACGTCGGCTACGGCCAGCTCCATCCGAAGCTCCGCGACGACCCGCGCGTGACCGTGCTCGAGCGCACGAACGCGCGCGCGCTGGCGGAGCTGCCGTATCCGCCGCAGCTCGTCGTCTGCGACGTGTCGTTCATCTCGGTGCGGACCGCGCTTCCGGCCGCGCTGCGGCTCGCCTCGCCCGGCTGGCAGGCGGTCGTGCTCGTCAAGCCGCAGTTCGAGGCAGGGCGCACCGACGTGGGGAAGGGAGGCGTCGTCCGCGACGACGCGGTACGCCGCCGGGTCGTCCGGGAGGTGGCCGAGGCGGCGCTCGACTGGGGGGCGACGGTCGCCGGCGTCGTAGACTCCGGACTCCCCGGGCCGAAGGGCAACCGGGAGCTGTTCCTCCATCTCGTGCAGACCGACCACCCGACGCTTCTCGATGACCTCGACGAACGGATCGACGCAGCTGTCGCCGCGGGCGGTTGAGACCGCGGCGGTCGTCTCGCACGGCCGTGTCGACGTCGCGGAGGCGGTCGCGCGCGTGCAGGCGGTGGCGGCGAACTCCGGCGTGACGGTGCTCGCGGCGGACGCGGATCCCCGCAGCGCCGACATCGCCATCGCGCTCGGCGGCGACGGGACGATCCTGCGCACGCTCGGGAAGCTGCTCGGGAGCGCCGTGCCGGTGGTCGGCGTCAACTTCGGCCGCGTCGGCTTCCTCGCCTCGATCGAGCCGGACGACCTCGAGCGGGATCTCGTCCGCGTCTTCGCCGGCGAGTACGTGCTGATCGAGCTGCCGGCGCTGGAGGTCCAGCTGGACGGCGAGACGCACGTCGCCGTCAACGACGTCGTGGCCACGAGCGCGATGCTCGGCCGCATGGTCGAGCTGCAGTGGGCGGTCGGCGGCGAGGATCTCGGCACGATCCCGTGCGACGGGATGATCTGCGCGACGCCGTCGGGCTCGACCGCGTACAACCTCTCCAACGGCGGGCCGGTGCTCGTCCGCGGCCTCGACGCGATGGCGGTGACGTTCATCGCGCCGCACTCGCTGCACGCGCGGCCGCTCGTTGTCCCGCGCGGCCCCGACGTGACGCTCGTGAACCGCACCCCTGACGTCGAGGTCGCCGTCCTCGTCGACGGCCGCGAGGTCGCGTTGGTCTCGGCCGGCGGCGAGGTCGCGGTCCGCCTCTCGCCGCAGCGCAGCCTGCTCGCCACGCTCCCGGAGACGACGTTCTTCGGCCGTTACCGGGAGACGTTCACCTCACATCCGTAGTAGCCGACGACGGAGGTCAGCATGAGCACGAGCGACGAGGAGATGGTCCTGGCCCACTTCATCGTCACCGACGATGTGGAGCGTTCCTGCCGCTTCTACACCGAAGTACTCGGCGGCAAGACCGTCATCGGCGGCGAGTCGGATGACGTGGTGACGTACGTCGCGCTGGCCAACAGCTGGATCATCATCAACCTCGGAGGAGGTCCGACCGACGACAAGCCGACGGTCACGCTCGAGACGCCGCCCGACCCGGATCGGGTGAGCAGCTTCCTCAACATCCGGGTTGCGGACATCCACGCTGTGTACGCCGAGTGGAGCGCGCGGGGTGCCGAGTTCCTGACGCCGCCGAAACAGCACGCAACCGAGCTGCGCTGCTACATCCGCGATCCCGACGGCCATCTGATCGAGGTTGGTCAGACGACCCTGCCCAGAGGATGGCGTCCGCCGTCCTGACACACCGACCACGTTGGTGATGGCGTGGCTCCATTCCGGGGACGTGCCCCGACCTGCCAATGGGCGGCGTCGGGCGCCGCGACTACCATCGACGGGATGCTGCGACGGCTGCGCATCGAGAATCTCGTCCTGATCCGCGAGGCGGAGCTGGAGCTCGCGCCCGGGCTGAATGCGATCACCGGCGAGACCGGTGCGGGGAAGACGATCCTGGCCCAGGCGGTCGGGCTGCTGCTCGGCGCGAAGGGCGACGGCTCCTTCATCGGCCCCGCCGGAGCGGAGGCGTACGTCGAGGCGGAGCTGGACCTGCCGGCGGACGACGCCGAGGAGCTGGAGGCGCTGCGGGAGCTCCGGCCGGAGGACGAGGACGCGCTGGTCGTCTCCCGCCGTGTGTTCGGCGACGGGCGCACGCGCGCGTACGCGTGGGGGCGTGCCGCCGCGCGTGAGGACATCGCGGCCGCGCTCGAGCTGACGGTGGCCATGTCGGGCCAGTTCGAGCAGCGGCGGCTGGCGCGTCCGGCGTACCAGCTCGAGGTGCTCGACCGGTTCTGCGGCGACGAGCAGCTGCGCCGTCGCGCCGAGGCGCGCGCCGCCTGGCGGGAGCTGCTGGCCGCGCGGCGCCGCCACGAAGAGCTGACCGCGCACGCGGCGCTGGCGGAGGCGCGGCTGGCCGAGCTGCAGGCGCTCGCGGAGGACACGGACGGGATGGAGCCGGGCGGCGAGGAGCAGCTGCGCGACGAGCGCGAGCGGCTCCGCCACGTCTCCGAGTTGGCGGAGGGCGCGGCCGCGGCCGCGCACGCTCTCGCGCCGGACGACGGCGAGGGTGCGTCCGGGCTCGTGGGGCAGGCCGAGCGGGCGGTTGCTCCGCTCGAGCGGCTGGCGCCGGAGCTGCAGCGCGCCGGCGACGAGCTGCGGGACGCCGAGCTGCGGCTGCGCGAGATCGCGTCGGACCTGCACGGCTTCCTCGCCTCGCTCGAGGCCGAGCCGGGACGCCTCGAGGAGCTCGAGGCCGCGCTCGACCGGATCGCCGACGCGAAGCGCCGCTTCCGCTGCGCCACCTACGAGGAGCTGCTCGACCGCGCCGCCGACGCGCGGGCCGAGCTGGCCGCGCTCGAAGAAGGCGCCGATCCGGCCACCGCAGCGGCTCAGGCGCTCGCCGACGCTGAGGCGCGCGTGCACGCGCTCGCGATCGAGCTTCGCGCCGAGCGGAACGCCGCCGCTCCCGCCTTCGCGGACGCCGTCGCGGCCGAGTTGCACGACGTCGGCATGGGCGAGGGCGAGTTCCTCGTCGAGCTGCGCGAGCGCGATCCGGGCGCGACCGGAGCCGACGACACCGTCTTCCTCGTCCGGCCCAACGCCGGGCTGCCGTTCGCGCCCGTGGCGGAGACGGCTTCCGGCGGCGAGCTGTCGCGCATCGCGCTGGCCATCGCGGCGGTGGCCGGCGGCGAGACGCTGGTGTTCGACGAGATCGACGCCGGCATCGGCGGGGAGACCGCGAACGCCGTCGGCCGCGTGCTGCAGCGGCTCGCCGAGCGTGCGCAGGTGATCACGATCACGCATCTCCCGCAGATCGCGGCGCTCGCAGACCGTCATTTCAGCGTTGTGAAAGTCCCCGGCGATCCGACGCACACCCGGATCGAGCAGCTCGGCGACGAGGAGCGGCGCGCCGAGCTGGAGCGGATGCTCGGCGGCCAGGAGTTCCTCGCGACGGTGCGGTAGCGCGTGTCGCGCTACGCCGCCAGCCGCGTCCTGCTCGCGCCGCTCGACGACGTCTGGGGGTTCCTCGCCGAGCCGTATCACCTGGCCGACTGGTGGCCCGGCATCTCCGGCGTCGAGCCGGATCGGCGCGGCGTGGCGCCCGGCGCCCGCTGGAAGGTGATCGGGCCGGACCGGCCGAGCCTCTTCCGGCGGCCGCAGTCGACCGGGATGCTGCTCGTGCTCGACGTCGTCCCGGGCCGGCGGCTCGCCTTCCAGCTGACCGGCGACCACCTCGACGCGGAGATCGAGCTTCAGCCGGCCGAGGGGAACGAGACGGAGGTGACGCTGGTGGTCGAAGTGCCTCCGTTCAGCGGCGTGCGCCGCTCGTTCCCGTCGAAGGCGCTGTCGCGGCTCTACTCGCTCGTGCGCACCGGGGAGGAGCTGTAGAGCTCGCGGACCTGCCGGAGCGGCTCGTCGGCCGGCTCGTCTCGCGCATCCGCGAGGAGGAGCCCGACGCCGTCGGCGTCTTCGCCTTCGGCAGCTACGCGCAGGGGACGGCGGAGCGGACGAGCGACCTCGATCTGCAGGTCGTCACGCTGGCGGCGCCGCGCGTCCGCTACCGGACCTGGTTCGTCGGCGACGTTCACGTCTCGGTCGGCGCGAAGTCGACCGACGAGCTGCGGCGGCTTCACAGCGTCCCGGCCGGCTGGTCGCTCGGGTTCGCCGTCGAGGGGCCGGGCGTGTGGGTCTGGTCGACCGGCGCGGCCGTGGCGGCTCTCGGCGACCCGCCGGGCTTCTCGCATCCGCCCGGTGAGCCGGAGCTCGAGGACTTCGTCGAGTGGTGCGCGAAGGCGCTGCGGGCCGACGATCCGGTCTCGCTCCGCGTCACCGCGTACGGCCTGGGGGAGTCGGCTCCGGCGCTCCTGCGCGACCTGAACGCGCCGCTGACGGTGCCGAGCCGGGTCGAGGCGGTGCGGGCCGCGCTCGCCTTCGCGCTGGCTCCCGACGGCTGGTCCGACGACCTCGCCGTGCTGCTCGCGCTCGCGCCCGCGGACGACGCGCATGTACGCGACGCGGCCGAGCGGCTGGCACGCGGCGTGCTCGCACTGCTCCGCGAGCGCGCACCCGACGTCGACCCGCAGCCGGAGATCGGCCGCTACCTCCTCGACGGCACGTTCGAGCGCCACCTCGGATTCGCGTGATCACGTCCGACCTCCATCGCTGCTACCCTCAAATCCCGTGAGCGCACCGGGGCCCAAGTTCGTCTTCGTCACCGGGGGAGTCGTCTCCGCACTTGGGAAGGGCATCGTCGCCGCGTCACTCGGCCGGCTGCTGAAGGCCCGCGGACTCCGCGTCCAGCTGCAGAAGTTCGACCCGTACCTGAACGTCGACCCGGGGACGATGAGCCCGTTCCAGCACGGCGAGGTGTTCGTGACCGAGGACGGCGCCGAGACGGATCTCGACATCGGCCACTACGAGCGCTTCGTCGACGAGAACTTCCTGCGCAACGCGAGCCACAGCGCGGGCGCGGTCTGGGAGACCGTTCTGCGCAAGGAGCGCAAGGGCGACTTCCTCGGCGCGACCGTGCAGGTGATCCCGCACATCACCAACGAGATCAAGGCGCGCATCCGGCGCGCGTCGGAGGCGAGCCCGACCGACGTCGTCATCTCGGAGATCGGCGGCACCGTCGGCGACATCGAGTCGCTGCCGTTCCTCGAGGCGATCCGGCAGTTCCGCCGCGAGGTCGGGCAGGAGAACGTGGTCTACATCCACGTCACGCTCGTCCCGTTCATCGAGGCGGCCGGCGAGCTGAAGACGAAGCCGACACAGCATTCCGTCAACGAGCTGCGGCGCATCGGTATCCATCCCGACATCGTCGTCTGCCGCTCGCACGAGGAGCTGTCGCGCGACATCCGCGACAAGATCGCGCTGTTCGCCGACGTCGATCCGGGCGCCGTCGTCGCGTGTCCCGACGTGCCCGACGTCTATCTCGTCCCTGCCGTCTTGAAGGAGGAGGGACTCGACCGCCTCGTCTGCGAACGGCTCGGGATCGAAGCGCCGGAGGCCGACCTCGGCGAGTGGGGCGAGCTGACGAAGCGGATCGACGAGCGGCGCGAGACGGTCGAGATCGCGCTGGTCGGCAAGTACGTGAAGCTCCAGGACGCGTATCTCTCGGTGCACGAGGCGCTGAAGCACGCGGGACTGTTCAGCGGCTGCGCGGTGCACGTGCGCTGGGTCGACGCCGAGAACATGTCGTACGAGGAGACGGCCGAGCTGCTCGAGACGGTCGACGGCGTGCTCGTGCCCGGCGGCTTCGGCTCGCGCGGCTGGGAGGGGAAGATCCTCGCCTGCCAGGTCGCGCGCGAGCGGCGCATCCCGTATCTCGGCATCTGTCTCGGCATGCACGTCGCCGTGTCGGAGTTCGCGCGCCACGTGGTCGGTCTCGAGGGAGCCAACTCGACGGAGATGGATCCGGAGACGCCGTTCCCGGTGATCGACCTGCTGCCCGAGCAGAAGGGCGTCGAGGATCTCGGCGGGACGATGCGGCTCGGCGCGCAGGCGGTCGAGGTGGTCGAAGGGACGCGCGCGCGCGAGCTGTACGGCGACGCGGTCATCTTCGAGCGGCACCGGCACCGCTACGAGGTGAACAACCTCTATCGCGAGCAGCTCGTCCAGGCGGGACTCGTCGTCTGCGGCACGTTCGAGGAGGGCCGGCTCGTGGAGATCATCGAGCTTCCGGACCATCCATGGTTCGTCGCCAGCCAGTTCCATCCGGAGTTCAAGTCGCGGCCGACGCGTCCGGCACCGCTGTTCCGCGGCTTCGTCGGCGCGGCGCTGGCGCGCGCCCGCGCGCGTGGTCTCGAGCGCGAGACCGCCGAGACTGCCGCAGTCGGCTAGCGCTCGCCCGTAGGATCGGGCCGTGGCTGCGACCGGCGAGATCGTCTCGCTCTTCCTCGAGCTGGCGGCGCTGCGCAGCCCGCCGGGGGAGGAGCGCGAGGTCGCGGATGCCGTGCTCGGCTACCTCCGCGGGCTCGGGCTCGACCCGGACGAGGACGACGCGGGGCCGCGGATCGGCTCGACGATCGGGAACGTCTACGCGCGCCTCGAGCCGACTGCTCCGGGCACGCCGCTCTTCTTCTGCGCACACCTCGACACGGTGCCGCCGGACGGCGAGCTGCGTCCGGTGGTCGAGGACGGGATCGTCCGTAACGCGGGCGGCACCATTCTCGGCGCGGACAACAAGGCCGCGGTCGTCGCCATGCTCGAGGGCGTGCGGCGCGTGCTTGCGGAGAACCGTCCGCACGCGGGGATCGAGCTGCTGTTCACGCCGATGGAGGAGGTCGGGCTCAAGGGCGCCGGCGAGTTCGACCACACGCGGCTGCACGCGCAGGTCGGCTACGTCTACGACCAGGGATCGCCGATCGGCGAGATCGTGCTCGGTGCGCCGTGGGCGCAGTCCATGGAGGTGCGCTTCCACGGGCGCGCCTCGCACTCCGGCATGTTCCCCGAGGAAGGCCGGTCCGCGATCGCGGCCGCGGCGAAGGCGATCGCCGACCTGCGGCTCGGGCGCGTGGACGAGGACACCACCGCGAACGTCGGCGTGATCACCGGCGGCACCGGCGGCAACATCGTCCCGGAGTGGTGCACGTTCCTCGCGGAGGCGCGCTCGCAGGACGAACGGCGGCTGGGCGAGATCGTGCAGGAGATGCTCGACGCGTTCTCGTTCGCCGCGACGGCGGCGGAGTGCGAGGTCGAGACGACGATGAACAAGAGCTATGTCGGCTACCGGTTCAAGCGCGACGACGAGGCGGTGCGGCTGGCGGCCGACGCGCTGGCGCGGTGCGGCTTCGAGGCGACGTACGTCCTGTCCGGCGGCGGCGCCGACGCGAACGTCTTCAACATGCACGGACTGCGCTGCGTCAATCTCGCGAACGCGATGACGGACATCCACACGCCGGACGAGCGCATCGCCGTCGCCGATCTCGAGGCGATGGTGGATGTGACGCTGGCACTCGTGGATCTGGCGCGCGCGTGATGGAGGAGCGCCGGCTCGGCCCCGTCGTCGGTCTCGGCACGTGGAACACGTTCGGCACGGATGCGGAGCTTGCGGGTTCGGTCGTCGGCGCCGCGCTCGATGCCGGCGTGCGGGTGTTCGACTCGTCGCCGATGTATCGCGGTGCGGAGAGCGCGCTCGGCGCGGCACTCGAGGGCCGGCGCGACGGGGCTGTCGTCGCGACGAAGATCTGGGCCGGCACGGTCGACGAAGGCAAGGAGCAGTTCCGGCGGCAGCACGAGTGGTACGGACGCGTCGAGATCGAGCAGGTGCACAACCTGCTCGCGTGGCGCGAGCACGTTGCGTGGCTGGAACGGGAGCGCGACGCGGGGCGAATCGACCGGCTCGGGGTCACGCACTATGCGGCCGGCGCCTTTCCGGAGGTGGCGGAGGCGCTGCGCACGGGGCGGTTCGACACGGTCCAGCTTCCGTACAACCCGCACGAGCGCGAGGTGGAGCGGGAGCTCCTGCCGCTCGCGGCCGAGCTGGGCGTCGCGGTGATCGTCATGCGGCCGCTCGGAGAGGGCGCGCTGGTGCGACGGGCGCCCGCCGCGTCCGAGCTCGACCCGTTTCGGGCGTTCGGCGTGGAGACGTGGGCGCAGGCCCTGCTGAAGTGGGTGCTGTCGGACGAGCGCGTGGACGTCGCGATTCCGGCGACGAGCAGACCCGAGCGGACCGCGGAGAACGCCGCGGCCGGGCGGCCGCCGTGGTTCGGTCCGCAGGAGCGCCGCCTCGTGGAGCGGCTCGCCGCGTGAAACCGGACTCGGCTCGGGTGGTGTATCAGGGGAAGCTGCTCGCCCTCTCGGTGGAGCAGTGGGGCGACCACGAGCGGGAGATCGTCGAGCACCCGGGCGCAGTGGCGATCGTCGCGGTCGACGCGGACGGCTGGGTGACGCTTGTCCGCCAGCTGCGCGAGCCGGCGCGACGGGAGCTGCTGGAGATCCCGGCCGGGACGCGGGAGCCCGGAGAGGATCCGCTTGAGACCGCGAAGCGAGAGCTGCAGGAGGAGTGCGGCTTGACGGGCGGAGACTGGCGGGAGCTGGCGCGGTTCTTCACCACGCCCGGCTTCTGCCGGGAGTACATGCACCTCTACGCCGCCGAGGGCGTGCAGAGCGGCGAGTCCGCGCCGGACCCGGACGAGGACCTGGAGCTCGTCCGTTGGCGCGTCGAGGAGATCGAGCCCCGCCTCGGCGAGATCGAGGACGCAACGACACTCGCGGGACTCCTGCTGTACCTGAGCGACCGCCGTCCCGACCGGACCTGACACCTTCCGGCCCGCCTCGCGCGGGCCCGCCTCTTTTGGGGGTTTGGCCACACCCCCACCCAAGGGTGGGGTCCTATCCCTTCCTCCCTCGGGATCGACGATACCCGTGCAGGTGCCACGTGTCCGTCGCGGTTTTGCAACGAATGCGTGACGACTGGCCGCACGCTATGGTTGGCCGGCTTTGCGCATCGGTGTCGCCAAGGAGATCAAGACCGACGAATACCGGGTTGCGCTGACGCCCGCGGGCGCGCGCGAACTGGTCCTCAAAGGCCACGAGGTGCTCGTCGAGACGACTGCCGGCGACGGCAGTTCGTTCCCCGACGCCGAGTACGAGCGGGCCGGTGCGACCCTCGTGTCCGTCGAGGACGTGTGGGAGCAGGCGGAGCTTCTGCTGAAGGTGAAGGAGCCGATCGCGACGGAATACCCGCGCATGCGCGACGGGCTCGTGCTCTTCACGTACCTCCACATCGCCGCCGACGAGCCGCTCACGCGCGCGCTCGTGGACAGTGGCATCACCGCCGTCGCGTACGAGACGGTCGAGACGGAGGACCGGCGCCTACCGCTGCTGGCGCCGATGAGCGAGATCGCCGGGCGCCTGGCCTCCCAGGCCGGGGCGTACTTCCTCGAGAAGCCGCTCGGCGGGCGCGGCCTGCTGCTCGGCGGTGTTCCGGGCGTTGCACCGGGCCGCGTCACCGTCATCGGCGGCGGCATAGTCGGCTACAACGCCGCGATCATCGCGATCGGGCTCGGCGCGCAGGTGACCATTCTCGAGCGTTCGATCGATCGCATGCGCTACCTCGACGACATCCTCTCGGGCCGCGTCAGCCTCGTCATGTCGTCGAGCCTCCAGGTCGAGGAGTCCGTCGCGGAGGCGGATCTCGTCATCGGCGCGGTGCTGGTGCCGGGTGCGCGCGCGCCGAAGCTCGTGACGCGGGAGATGCTCGGCGAGATGAAGCGCGGCGCGGTGATCGTCGACGTGGCGATCGACCAGGGCGGCTGCGTCGAGACGGCCAGGCCGACCACGCACTCCGATCCCGTCTACGAGGTCGACGGGATCCTCGCACTACTGCGTCGCCAACATGCCGGGCGGCGTGCCGAACACCTCGACGAGGGCGCTGACGAACGCGACGCTTCCGTACGTCGAGGCGATCGCGGAGCACGGTCTGGCCGAGGCGGTGGCGCAGGATCCGGCGCTGGCCCAGGGCGTGAACGTGCTCGACGGCAAGATCACGTACGAGGCGGTGGCCGAGGCTCACGGTCTCGACTACACGCCGCTGCACGACGTGCTCCCGCTCGCGCGGGCGTAGCCTCCGTCAGGCCTTCGGATCGACGGCCGGCTTCGGCTTCTTCGCCGGCGAGATCTTGACCACGAGCCAGGTGATCCCGGCCGCCGCCGCGATCACGCAGACGATGAAGACCGCGAAACCCAGTAGTCCGAGGACGTCGAGCAGCACCGACCTAGAATAGCCGTATGCCCCGCGCTTGCGTGATCGTGCTCGACGCCGTCGGCGCCGGAGCCCTCCCGGACGCCGACCAGTACGGCGACGAGGGCTCGGACACGCTCGGCAACGTGGCCCGGGCGGTCGGCGGGCTCGACCTGCCGAACATGGAGGCGCTCGGGCTCGGGAACGTCGAGCCGCTCGAGGGTTGCCGGCCGCAGCCCGGCGCTCCGGCCGTCGCCGGGCGCCTGATCGAGCGCTCGAAGGGGAAGGACACGACCGCCGGGCACTGGGAGCTGATGGGGGTCGTCACGGCGAACGCGTTCCCGCTGTATCCGCACGGCTTCCCGCACGACGTGATCGACCCGTTCTGCATCGCACCGGGCGCGGTGTGATCGGCAACCGGCCGGCGTCGGGCACGGAGATCATCCAGGAGCTCGGCGAGGAGCATCAGAAGACGGGGAAGTGGATCGTCTACACGTCGGGCGATTCCGTCTTCCAGATCGCCGCGCACGAGGAGACCGTTCCGCTCGACGAGCTCTACGAGGGCTGCCGCATCGCCCGCGAGGTGCTCACCGGCAAACACGCGGTCGGCCGCGTGATCGCCCGGCCGTTCGTCGGCGAGCCCGGCAACTACGTGCGCACCGCGAACCGTCACGACTTCTCGCTCGAGCCGCGCCGGCCGAACTACCTGACGCTCGTGCGCGAGTCCGGAGCGAAGGTCGTGCGGCGTCGGGAAGATCGGGGACATCTTCGCCGGCTGCGACATCGACGAGTCGCATCCGACGAAGTCGAACATCGAGGGGATCCAGCAGACGGAGAAGCTGCTGCGCGAGCTCGACGAGGGCTTCGTCTTCGTCAACCTCGTCGAGACCGACATGCTCTGGGGCCATCGCAACGACCCGGTGAACTTCCACCGCTGCCTCCAGGATTTCGACCGGCGCCTGCCCGACCTGCTCGACGCGCTTCGCCCCGGCGACCTGCTGATCATCACCTCCGACCACGGCTGCGATCCGACGACGCCGTCGACCGATCACTCGCGCGAGCACGCGATGCTGCTCGCGTACGTCGAGGGGCGCAACGCCGCCGGGCCGATCCACGAGGGCGAGTTCGCGGACGTCGGCGCGACCGTCAACGCGTGGCTCCAAGGGAAGTCGCCGTCCCGCGGCATCCCGGGGCAGCCGATCGTCGCGCCGATGAGGCTCGACAACCCGCTCCTCGTCCGCTGGGAGTACGCGAGTGAGGAACGACTCAACAAGCGCAACGCGATCTTCCGCGCGCTCGTGCAGGGCGAGAGCCCCGAGGACGCGGCATTCGCCGCGGTGGAAGAACGCTCACGCGGCGCGCCTGCTCGACGCGGCTGCGGCCCCGGCGATCTGAGCGAGCGGTTCGTGCGCGACCTCGGCCTGGAGGTGCACGCGTTCGACATCTCGCGCGCGGATGGTCGAGCTCACGCGCAACCGCGGAGTCGACGCGCAGCTCGGCGACATCGAGGAGCTCCCGTTCGGCGACGGCGAGTTCGACTGCGTGTTCGCCGGCTGGGTGCTCTACCACGCGCCGAAGCTCGATCGGGCGATCGACGAGTGCGCGCGCGTCCTGCGACCCGGCGGGCGTCTCGTCGCCACGACCATCGGCGAGGAAACCTGTCCGAGGTGTGGGACCTGTTCGAGGACGGCGAGCGGCGCGAGCCGGTGAGCTTCAACCGGGTCGAACGGGGCCGAGTTGCTTGCGACGGCATTTCGCCGACGTCCAGCAGCGCGACGTCGACTCGACGCTCGTGTTCCCCGACTCGAGTCGATTCAGCACGTTCATCGCGGCGACCATCGACCGGGCGCATCTCGCGCCGAGCCTGCCGCGAGTGACGGTGCCGTTCCACGCCACGACGTCACACCGTCTTCGTCGCGGAGAGGCCGGTGATCCGTCCGGCCGAGCTGATCCAGCGCAAGCGCGACGGAGAGGAGCTCGGCGGCGGAAGAGCTCGGAGAGCTCGTGCTCGCGTACACGCGCGGCGACGTACCCGACTACCAGCTCGCCGCGTTCCTCATGGCCGTCTACTTCCGTGGGCTCTCGACGGCGGAGACGTTCGCGCTCACGGACGCGATGGTGCGGAGCGGCGAGACGATCGACCTCGGCGCAGCGCTCGGTCGGCGGGTCGTCGACAAGCACTCGACCGGCGGCGTGGGCGACAAGACGACGCTCGCGGTCGGGCCGATCGTCGCCGCCTGCGGCGTGCCGTTCGGGAAGATGAGCGGCCGCGGCCTCGGTCACACCGGCGGGACGCTCGACAAGCTCGAGTCGATCCCCGGCTTCCGCGTCGAGCTGACCACGGACGAGTTCGTCGCCCAGGTGCGGGAGATCGGCCTCGCGATCGTCGGCCAGACCGCGAACCTCGTGCCGGCGGACAAGATGCTGTACGCGCTCCGGGACGTGACGGCGACGGTCGACAACGTGTCGCTGATCGCGGCGAGCATCATGTCGAAGAAGATCGCCTCCGGCGCGGACGCGATCGTGCTCGACGTCAAGGTCGGCGACGGCGCATTCATGAAGTCGCTGTCGGACGCGCAGGTGCTCGGCGAGGCGATGCTCGCGCTCGGTCGGCGTGCCGGGCCGCGACGTCGTCTGCGTGCTCACCGACATGGACCAGCCGCTCGGCTGCGCCGTCGGCAACGCGCTCGAGGTGCGCGAGGCGGTCGCGACGCTGCGCGGCGACGGGTCCGCCCGACTTCAGCGAGCTCGTCCTCGATGCCTGCGGCGCACCTCCTTGCGCTCTGTCCGACCTCGGCGTCGACCGCGCAGAAGCGCGCCGGCTCGCGGAGCAGGCGCGTCGCCGACGGCTCGGCCATGGCCGCGTACGAGCGCTGGGTGCGCGCGCAGGGCGGCGATCCCGACGAGGCCGCGTTGCCGACCGCTCCGCTCATCCACGAGGTCCGCGCGCCGCGTGCCGGCTACGTCGGCCGCCTCGCGGCGCTCCCCGTCGGCCTCGCAGCCCTCCATCTCGGCGCCGGGCGCCGCGAGAAGGACGACCCCGTCGACCACGCGGTCGGCGTCGTCTGCCGCGCGAAGCGGGGCGACGCGGTCGCAGAGGGCGACGTGCTCGCCGAGGTGCACGCGCGCGACGAGCGTGCGGCAGTCGAGGCAGCCGCCGACGTGCTCGAGGCGTACGAGCTCGGCGACGAGCCGCCGCGTGCGCGGCCGATCGTCCTCGACACGCTCGTCTAGCACGGCGCGTCCTGTACCGAATGGCCGCGGCTAGGCTGGACGGGTGCCCGAGTTGCCCGAGGTCGAGACCGTGCGCCGGCGGCTCGAGCCCGTCCTCGTCGGACGGACGTTCGAGCACGTCGACATCCACGACGCGAGGCTCGTCCGCCCGTACGAGCCCGCCGAGGTGGCGGCGGAGCTGTCCGGCGAGCGGGTCGCCGCGGTGGACCGGCGCGGCAAGTATCTGATTGTCCGGTTCGAGAGTGGTCGTGTTCTCCTGGTGCACCTCCGGATGACGGGGAGCTTTCGGCACGACCGGCGTGGAAGCCTGCAGGACGTCCCGCACCGGCGTGCTGTTGTCAGACTTAGAGACGGGTCGGACGTCGCCTATCGCGACGTGCGTCGCTTCGGCACCTGGCTGCTGCTCGAGCCGCAGGACGTCGATGCCGTACCTCGCCGCGCGCGTCGGCCCGGAGCCGCTCGGCCCGGGCTTCACGACATCGTTCCTCCACAGCAGCTCGCCGGTCGCGCCGCGCCGCTGAAGGCGGCGCTCCTCGACCAGCGCACGGTCGCCGGGCTCGGGAACATCTACGCGGACGAGGCACTCTGGCGCGCGCAACTCCATCCGCGCCGGCCGGCCGGTTCGCTCAGCCCGGACGAGATTGCCGAGCTGCGCCGAGGCATCCGCGCGGCACTGCGTCGCGGGATCCTCAAGCAGGGAGCGGATCTCGGCGACGGCGTCTACGCGTCCGGCTCGATGCAGGACGAGTTCAAGGTCTACGGCCGCGGCGGCGAGCCGTGCGACCGCTGCGGCACGATCGATCGCGAAGACGCGTCGTCGGCGGCCGCGGCACGTCGTTCTGCCCGACGTGTCAGGCAGCGAGCAGCGCGTCGAGCCGGCCGTCGCGATCGAGCATCCGCAGCTCGTCGTAACCGCCGATCGGCTGACCGTCGACGAGGATCTGCGGCACGGTCCAGCCGCCGGTGAGATCGAGCAGATGCTGCCGGAACGCGGGATCGTCGTCGAGGTGGATCTCCTCGTACGGGATCTGCCTCGCGTCGAGGAACGCCTTCGCGCGCACGCAGTACCCGCACCACTCGGTCGTGTACATGAGGACCTGGGCCACGTGAGCTAGAACGACGGAGCCCGGCGGAACGTTCCCGCCCGGCCGTCCCGCCCGACCTCCGCACTAGACTGGATCAGCCATGGCCGGGCGCACCTACAAGACCGAAGCGGTCGTGCTCCGGTCGATGCGGTTCGGCGAGGCCGACCGCGTCCTGCACCTCTACACGCTCGACCGCGGCCGCATCGGCGCCGTCGCGAAGGGCGTCCGCAAGACGACGTCGCGCTTCGGCGCGCGGCTCGAGCCGCTCTCGCACGTCGAGCTCGTGCTCCACCAGGGCTCGGGAGAGCTGCAGACCGTCACCGGCGTCCAGCTCGTCCGCGCGCACCACGAGTCGCGGGACGACTACTACCGGCTCTCCGTCGGGCTGATCGGCGCCGAGGCGATGCTCCGGCTGTTCAGCGAGCAGGAGGCGAACGAGCGCGCGTTCGGCGCGGTCACCCGCTTCCTCGACCTCCTCGACGAGCTGCCGCACACCGCGGACCGGCCTGCGCTCGACCCGCTCGCGCTCTCGTTCCAGCTGAAGCTGCTCTGGCTCTCCGGCTATCTGCCGCACCTGACGAGCTGCGCGGAGTGCGGCGCGGACGACGCGACCCTCGTCGGCTACTCGCCCCGCGCCGGCGGCGCCGTCTGCGGCGCCTGCGCGGCCCGCGCCGAGGCGGTCGCGCTCAGCGGCGACGGGATCCGCGGGATCGAGGCGCTGCTCGCGCAGCCGCTCGCGGACGCCGACAGGGCTCGGGCTCGGCGACCGCGCCCGTCGCGACGCGCTCACCGTGATCACCGCGTCGTACGAGTACCACGGCGGCTTCCGCCTGCGGACGCTCAGCGCGTAGAAGCTCTAACTGAATGCCACGCGCTGACGGGGCGCGATGGGTGCGTGCGATGCAAGGACGCAGGGAGCCTCGATAGCAGCGCTATCGAGGCGAGCGAGGACGCCGCAGCGTGCGTGCCCGGCGCGTTCCGGCGGCCCGTGCTCATTCTGTTGGAGCTTCTAAGCTCGTCAGAGCCCGAGGCGCCGGCGCAGCTCGACTTCCCACGACCGGGGCGGGACGTGCCGGTCGATGAACGAGCGGTGACGGATCGCCACGCGGGCGAGCGTGACGGTGAGGATCGGCGCCGCGCAGAGGATGAGCACGTCCGCGAGATTGAACGCGACCGGGCCGACGACGAACGGATTCGGCACTCGACCGTCGTGCAGGCGCGCCGACAGGATGTTCCCGGCAACGCCTCCGGCTGCGACTCCCGCCGCGAGCGACACGACCAGCGAGGGCAGGAGCCCGACGGCGAGGAGTGCGCCGAGCAGCACGAGCGCCACGATCGACCATGTCTGTGATCGCTGGTGGAAGTCCACGGCGTCGGTCCGCACGACTGCGTTCACCACGAGGTCGGCGCCCGCGAGCCCGGCGGCGAGGGAGACGACAACTGCGAGACGACGACCCATGCTCACGGCATCGGCAACCCACGGCTGCCGCGTGAGCGCATGCGAAACTGGCGGCGTGAAACGTGACCTCGGCGACGGCTTCGAGCTCGACGACGATCCGGCCCGGATCGACCGCGACGCCGTCCATGCCTATCTCGGCGCCGACGCCTACTGGGCGGCCGGCCGGACGCGCGAGGAGCAGGACGCGCTGCTCGACGGGAGCGTCCGCGTCGTCGGCCTCTACCGCGACGGGAGCCAGGTCGGCTTCGCGCGTGCGTCCACCTTCGACGCGGGCCGGTTCATGTACCTCGCCGACGTGTACGTCCTCGACGAGTGCCGCGGCCGGGGCCTGGGGATCGAGCTGGTGCGGGAGATGATCGAGCGCGGCCCGTACGCCGACCGCCGCTGGGTCCTCCACACGCGCGACGCGCATACGCTCTACGCGCGCTTCGGCTTCGAGCCGAACGAGCGGCTCGTCGAGCGCGGCGCCGTCAAGCGCTAGCTACGCAGCCGGCGGGCTCCACGGACGGTCGAGCGCGTCCTCGAGCCACTCGCGCACGCCGGAGATGGGCAGCCGGTCCTGCGCGAGCGAGTCGCGGTCGCGGACGGTCACGGTCCCGTCCTCGAGCGTCTGGTCGTCGATCGTGAACGCCCACGGCGTGCCGATCTCGTCCTGACGGCGGTAGCGGCGGCCGATCTGGCCGCTGTCGTCGTACTCGACGAGATGACGGCGCCGCAACTCCTCGAACAGCCCGCGTGCGTGCGTGACCATGTCGTCGTTGCGCGGGATCAGCGGCAGGATCGCGGCCTTCACCGGAGCGATCGCAGGATGCAGCCGCAGCACGGTCCGCTCGCGGTCGGCGACGACCTCCTCGTGGTACGCGTCGACGAGCAGCGCCACGAAGATCCGCTCGATGCTCACCGCCGGCTCGATCACGTGCGGCGTGTAGCGCTCGCCGTCCTGGCCGACGAACTCGAGCTTCGTCCCGGAGAACTGCGTGTGCTGCGTCAGGTCGAAGTCGCCCCGGTTCGCCACCCCCTCCAGCTCGGACCAGCCGATCGGATAGAGGTACTCGATGTCGGTCGTGCCGCTCGAGTAGTGCGAGCGCTCCTCCGCGTCGTGCTCGCGCTTGCGCAGGTTCGCCTCGCGCAGCCCGTACTCGAGATACCAGTCGAAGCGCGCGTCGACCCAGTAGCGGTACCACGTCTCCGCCTCGTCAGGAGGCACGAAGAACTCCATCTCCATCTGCTCGAACTCGCGTACGCGGAAGAGGAAGTTGCCCGGCGTGATCTCGTTGCGGAACGACTTGCCCGTCTGCGCAATGCCGAACGGCGGCTTGCGCCGCGCGAGCTGGAGCACGTTCTTGAAGTTGATGAAGATGCCCTGCGCCGTCTCGGGGCGGAGGTACGCCGTCGAGCTCGCGTCCTCGACCGCGCCGACCTGCGTCTGGAACATCAGGTTGAACTGGCGCGCGTCCGTGAGGTCGCAGTCCGGCGTCTCGCCCGGGTGCTTGCTCGGACGGCGACCGCACTGCGCCGTGTCGATCTGGTCGGCGCGGAAGCGCAGCTTGCAGGTGCGGCAGTCGACGAGCGGGTCGCTGAACCCGGCGACGTGGCCGGACGCCTCCCAGACGGCGGGGTTGAGGATGATCGCCGAGTCGAGGGCGACGATGTCGTCCCGCTCCTGCACCATCGCCTGGAACCACGCCTGGCGGATGTTGTTCTTCGCGAGCACGCCGTAGTGGCCGTAGTCGTACGTCGAGCCGAGCCCGCCGTAGATCTCGGAGGACGGGAAGACGAAGCCGCGCCGCCGGCAGAGCGACACGATCTTGTCCATGGTCACGGGGCCGGGCGTCTCGGACATCTGCCCGTTACCGTATCGGCATGGCGCGGACGCCCGCGATCGAAGCTGCGGAACGGGCGGGGATCTCGTTCACGCTGCACGAGTACGAGCACGACCCCGGCGCCGACTCGTACGGGCTCGAGGCGGCCGAGAAGCTGGGCGTCGATCCGGCGCGGCTGTTCAAGACGCTCGTCGCCGACGTGGACGGAGCGCTGAGGGTCGCCTGTGTCCCGGCTGCCGCCCAGCTCGACCTGAAGGCGCTGGGCAAGCGGGCGCAGCTGGCGGACAAGACCCACGCGGAACGGGCGACCGGCTACGTCAGCGGCGGGATCAGCCCGCTCGGCCAGCGCCGCCGGCTGCCGACGAGGATCGACGCCTCGGCGCTCGGGCACGAGACGATCCTCGTCAGCGCGGGCCGCCGCGGCCTCCAGATTGAGCTCGACCCGCGCGACCTCGTGCGGCTCACCGACGCCCGCGTCGGCCCGATCACGGCCGGTTAACCTGAGCCGGTGGCGAACCCGCCTGTCGAGCTCCACGTCGTGTCGGACGCCACCGGTGAGACCGCCGCGCGGCTCGTCCAGGCGCTTGAGGCGCAGTTCCCGGATCAGGAGTTCGTCGAGATCCGGCACCCGCGCGTCGAGTCGGAGGACGACCTGCACGTGGCCGTGAACCGGATGAAGGGGCGGCCGGCCGTCGTCGTCTACACGCTGGTGAAACCGGAGCTGCGGGACGCGATGCGCACGCTCTGCCGCCGTGCGAGGCTGCACTACTGCGACCTGCTCGGCCAGCCGATCGAAGCCGTGGCGCGCGTCTCCGGCATGGCCGCGACGATGTCGCCGGGCTCGCGGCCGCCGCTCAACTCCGCGTACTTCAAGCGGATGGAGGCGATCGAGTTCGCCGTCCGCTTCGACGACGGCGTCGGGCGCGGCCTGCCCGACGCGGACATCGTCCTCGTCGGCGTGTCACGCACCTCGAAGACGCCGCTGTCCATCTACCTCGGCTTCCTCGGCCACAAAGCTGCGAACGTCCCTGTGGTGAAAGGAATCGTTCCGCCGAAGGAGCTGTTCGAGGTCGACCGGCGCAAGGTGGTCGGGCTGACCATCGACCCGAACCGGCTCGTCGAGATCCGCCGCGCGCGCGTGCGCACGATGGGCGGCGGCGCGCGCAACCGCCGCTACGCGGAGCTGCTGGAGATCTACGAGGAGCTCGACCAGGCGAAGAAGGTGCACCGCCGGCTCGGCTGTCCCGTGATCGACATCTCGGAGCTGTCCGATCGAGGAGACGGCGTACCGCGTGCTCCGCGTCGTCGAGGAGCGGAACGCGGAGGAGATCTCCACGTGAGCGAGCCGCTGCGGCCCAAGCCGCCAAATGAGAGCAACCCGTACCGAAGCGGTACTGGGTGCTGTGGTCGCTGATCCTCGTCGTCGCCGACTTCGTCTTCTACGTGCTGCTGACGCCGATCTGGATCGGCCTGCGCACCGTCGCGTGGCTGGCGGAGTTCCGCGCGCGCCGGCGCCACGACACCTAGCTACACGAGCAGACGCGTGGCGAGCGGCTCCTCGCCGTCCGGCCCGACGCGGTAGCCGCATGAGCCCGTGCGCGTCGCGACCACCTCGACGAGCTCGGTGCCGCTGAAGTGCGCGGCGGCCGCGTCGTCGAGCGCAATCCCCGCCGGGAAGCCCTCGTCCACGAGCCGGCGATACACGGGCCGGCGCTGATCCTCGCCGTCGTAGTGCGGGCAGCCGCTGCCCGGCAGGAGCCCGAGCCCGTCGCGCATTCCTGCGAGCTGCGGTCCGAATGAGTCCGTGACACCTGCCTCGAACCAGCAGATCATCCCGGCACTCCAGCCGGTGAGGACGATCCCTGCGCGCCAGGCCTCGCGCAGGATCCCGTCGAGTCCGTGCACCCGCCAGACGGCGAGCGCATTGGCGGTGTTCCCGCCGCCGACGAGGATCACGTCGTGGCCGAGGACGAACCCGCGGAGATCCTCCGGCGGCCACTGACGCAGCTCCAGATGCGACACCTCGGCGAGCCCGCCCAGCACCTCGTCGACCGCCTCCGTCGTGCCCGGATGCTCCATCGAGGCGGTGCCGACGTAGAGCAGCCGCCGGCCTCTGCCCTGACCCCGGGCCAGGCCGAGTACGTACTCGGCCATCGCCCTCTCCGGGAAACCGCCGATGCCCACGATCGTCGGGGAGAGCATCGTCGGGTGTATGACAACATCTGCGCTCATGACCAGGTACGTGTACGACTTCGAAGAGCCGTCCGACGGGGGCCGCGAGCTCCTCGGAGGGAAGGGTATTGGACTGGCCGAGATGACCCAGCTCGGCGTCCCCGTACCCGGCTGGATTCACGATCACGACCGACGCCTGCCGCGCATACGTGCGCGGGCACGAGGCGCCCGACGGCCTCGACGCGGAGATCGGCGAGCACATCGCGCGTCTCGAGGAGAAGACCGGCAAGCGCTTCGGCGACACCGAGGATCCGCTGCTCGTGTCGGTGCGCTCCGGCGCGGCGATCTCGATGCCGGGGATGATGGACACGATCCTCAACCTCGGCCTGAACGACGACGCCGTGGCGGGCCTGACGCGCGCCACCGGCAACGCACGCTTCGCCGCGGACTCGTACCGCCGGCTGATCCAGATGTACGGCGAGGTGGTGGACGGGATCGACGGCCACCGCTTCGAGCAGGCGCTCGGCGATCTCAAGCACGACCGCCGCGTCAAGCAGGACGTCGATCTCGACGGCGACGACCTCGCGCGGCTCGTCGAGACGTTCAAGAACATCTACAAGCAGGAGACAGGCGACGACTTCCCGCAGGACGCGCGCGAGCAGCTGCGCCGTGCGGTCCTCGCGGTGTTCGAGTCGTGGGACAACCCGCGCGCGCAGGTGTACCGGCACACGTACGGGATCCCGGACGACCTCGGCACCGCCGTGAACGTCCTGCAGATGGTCTTCGGCAACATGGGCGAGCGCTCGGCGACGGGCGTCTGCTTCACGCGCGACCCGTCCACCGGCGAGCCGCGCGTATACGGCGAGTACCTGGTCAACGCGCAGGGCGAAGACGTCGTGGCCGGCATCCGCACGCCGCAGCCGGTCGAGCAGATGCGGGAGATCCTGCCCGAGGCGTACGACCAGCTGCTGGACACGATGGCGCGGCTCGAGCAGCACTACCGCGACATGCAGGACATCGAGTTCACCGTCGAGGACGGGAAGCTCTATCTCCTGCAGACGCGCTCGGCGAAGCGCACCGCCGCGGCCGCGATTCGATCCGCCGTGGACATGGCCGCCGAAGGACTGATCAGCCGCGAGGAGGCGATCTCGCGCATCGACCCGGCGCAGCTCGACCAGCTGCTGCACCCGCGGCTCGATCCCGACCGTGCAGTTCGAGGTGGCGGCGCAGGGGCTGAACGCGTCGCCGGGGGCGGCCTGCGGCAAGATCGTGCTCGACGCCGACACGGCGGAGGAGCACGGCAAGGCCGGCGAGCCGGTGATCCTCGTCCGCTGGGAGACGACCCCGGACGACATCCACGGGCTGATCCAGGCGAAGGGCGTCCTCACCGCGCACGGAGGCATGACGTCGCACGCGGCGGTGGTCGCGCGCGGCATGGGCAAGCCGTGCGTCGCGGGCTGCGAGGGCCTGAGCATCGACGCAGCCACGAAGGCGGTCACGATCGGCAGCCACAAGCTGCACGAGGGCGACACGATCACGATCGACGGCGGCACCGGCCGCGTCATCGTCGGCGAGGTCCCGCTCGTCCCGCCGCAGATCAACGAGGACTTCGAGACGATCCTCGTGTGGGCCGACGCGGTGCGCCGGCTCGGCGTGCGCGCGAACGGCGACACGCCGGAGGACGCGAGGAAGGCGCGCGAGTTCGGCGCCGAGGGCATCGGCCTCGTCCGCACCGAGCACATGTTCTTCGGCGAGGAGCGGCTGCCGGTGGTGCAGGAGATGATCCTCGCCTCCGACGAGCCCGGCCGGCGCGACGCGCTCGACCGGCTGCTGCCGTTCCAGCAGGCCGACTTCGAGGCGATCTTCGAGGTGATGGCGGGGCTGCCGGTGACGATCCGGCTGCTCGACCCGCCGCTGCACGAGTTCCTGCCGTCGCTCGAGGAGGCGACGGACGAGCGCATGCGGACGCGGATCAAGGTGCTGCACGAGGCGAACCCGATGCTCGGGACGCGCGGCTGCCGGCTCGGCATCCAGTGGCCGGAGATCTACGAGATGCAGGTGCGCGCGATCGCGCGGGCGGCGAAGGCGGTGCGCGAGCGCACCGGCGAGGCTCCGCTCGTCGAGATCATGCACCCGCTCGTCGGCTTCAAGGAGGAGCTGCGCCGGCTGCGCGAGCTGACGGAGCACGTCATGGCCGAGGAAGCGCCGGAGATCGAGTACCTCTGCGGCACGATGATCGAGCTGCCGCGGGCGGCGCTCCGCGCCGACGAGATCGCCGAGGAGGCGGACTTCTTCTCGTTCGGCACGAACGACCTGACGCAGACGACGCTCGGCATGTCGCGCGACGACGCCGAGGGCAAGTTCCTCACCTTCTACCTCGAGGACGGCGTGCTGGAGGAGAACCCGTTCGAGACGCTCGACCAGAGCGGCGTCGGCGACCTGATGCGCATCGGCGTCGAGCGCGGCCGCAGCGTCAAGCCCGAGCTGAAGACGGGGATCTGCGGCGAGCATGGCGGCGAGCCGAAGTCGGTGGAGTTCTGCCACCGGCTCGGCCTCGACTACGTCAGCTGCTCGCCGTACCGCGTGCCCGCTGGCGCGGCTGGCGGCGGCGCAGGCGGTGCTGAAGGAAGCGCACCGCGCCGAGTACGTGGCCGCAGGAGGCTAGTGCCGAAGGCGAAGTACGAGCTGCTGGTGGACGGCGACCGCCGCGCGAAGGTGGCCACGGAGGACGAGGTGCGGACCTGGCTCCAGGGATACCGCGCGGAGCACGGGGACGACGATCCCGACGCGACGCACGTCCAGGTGCTGAAGAACAAGCGGTGGTCGTTCCTCACCGGCGGCTCGCTCGTGCCGCGCGAGGACTTCCTCTAGGGCCCAGGCGCGAGCCCGCGGACCCGCCAGTACGCGGCGGCGACGCTCAGCACCGCGACGCCGATGATCATCGAGATGGCGACGAGCCCGAGCTTCGAGTACGCCGAGTGCCCGCGGCCGAAGCGCGAGAACGCGAGCGTGCAGAGGATGCCCGCGATCAGCCCGCCCACGTGTCCGCCCCACGAGATTCCGGGCACGGTGAAGCTGATCGCGAGGTTGATCACGATCCACGTCATCGCGGTCCCCATCAGCCGTCCGGTCTCGTGCCACTCGATCACGAGCAGCGCGCCGAGGATGCCGAAGATGGCGCCGGACGCTCCGACCGTCGGCGCGAGCGGGCTCTGGAAGAGCGCTCCCGCCGAGCCGGCGAGTCCCGAGACGAGGTACACGAGGATGTAGCGCGTCCGGCCCAGGTACTCCTCGACCGGCCCGCCGACGAACCAGAGTGCGGCCATGTTGAAGCCGATGTGCAGCAGGCCCTCGTGCAGGAACGCCGAGGTCATCAGCCGCCACCAGTCTCCGTGTTCGACATAGGGACCGTAGAGGAACCATTTGTTGAACAGGCTTCCGCCGGGCGAGTTGATGCCGGCACCCTGCACGCACGTGATCAGGTAGACGGCGACATTGAGGCCGATCAGGATCTTCGTGACGAGCGCCGTCGTCCTCCGATGCGGCAGCGCCGGCGCGCGGAAGGAGACGCGCGCGCCACGGGCAGGGCCACGCTTGAAGCCGCCGGAGGTGGCGTGATCGGGGCAGCGGAGCCCGACCGGTCCCGCGGTCATGCAGTCGGTGCAGATCGGGCGCCCGCACTCGGAGCAGGAGAGGCCGGTCTGCCTGTCCGGGTGCCGGTAGCAGTACTTCGTCTCCGCCGTCGACATCGCGACTAGCCTAGCCGGGTGCGCGTTCACGTCGCATTCACTCCGGGAGAGCAGACGCCCGCGCCGGTGGGCATCGTCATCGACGTGCTCCGGGCCACCTCGACGATGACGCAGGCGCTCGCCGCGGGCTACCGGCGCGTCCTCTGCTGCGCCGAGATCGACGAGGCGCGGGCGCTCGCCGTGACGGAAGGCCCGGCAAAGCTCGCGGGCGAGCGGCGGCTCGAGCACATCGAGGGATTCGACTTCGGCAACTCGCCGGCCGAGGTGGCGGGCGAGCCGGCGGCTGAGACGCTGATCCTCTCGACCACGAACGGGACGCGGCTCCTCGTCGCCGCGGCGGAGCGGTTCGAGCGCGTCTACGTCGGCTCGCTGCTCAACCTCGACGCGGTCGCGCGCGCCGCCGCCGAGAGCGGGGAGGACGTGGCGGTGCTCTGCGCCGGCGTGCTCGGCGAGCTCGCGCTCGACGACGCCTACTGCGCCGGCCGGATCGCCGCTGCGCTCGGCGGCGAGCCCGAGGACTCGGCCGTCGCCGCGATCCGGCTCGCCGCGAGCTACGGCAGCGCCGTCGAAGGGCTCGGCGCCAGCCGCAGCGCCGCCAACCTCCGGCGGCACGGCCTCGAGTCCGACATCGCCTGGTGCGCGCGCGAGAGCGTGCTCGACGTCGTCCCGCGCTTCGTCCGGACGATCGGCGCCGCGGCCGAAGTCACCGCCTAGAGGAGGGAGAGAGCGACCCCAGGCGAGGGCCGCTCCCCATCCCTAGATTCGGGCTTCGCGGCTTGGCGAGCTTTTACCGGAACGCTCCGCGTGCGACGGCGAGGAGTCCGGCCGAGGCCCGAGCCTCGGATTCTATTCGACAGATGACAACGCGCGCCAACCCCCGGAATGGGGAGATTCGGCGCCGAGAATTCTTTTCTCGCAAAGAGCGGGAATCGTGTGCCGGCGGCTCTTGATCCGCACCGCGTGCGCACCATAGGGTGCCCATTGCCGAGTACGGGGCGCTGGAGGTTGAAGCCCCGCCGAGCGACAGGAGGAAGGCTTCGGCCCAGTCCGGTTGGTCGGCGAGGTGGACGAAGGCGCAACCGGCTCGGCTTTTTCATGCCCTCAGTTCGGTGTCGCCGTCAGTTCGGTGTGGCCTCGACGAGCACGATCTGGTCGTAGCGGACGTAGCGGTGGTCGGAGACGCCGCCGCGGATGGGCACCCACTCGCCGGTGAACCGGCCGGTCCTGGTGAGGAACTCCTCGAGCAGGCCGTCGAGCGACTCGCCCTCCAGCGGATCGATGAACTCGGTCTTCCGGTCGGGGAGCACCATCACGCGGAGATGTGCGGTCATGGCCTAAGTCTGCTGTTCTGTCCGTCCGGTTGACAGGGGAACATGTGTTCGTGTAGAACATCTGTTCCCATGATCGCCTGTCTCTCCATCCCCGGGTTCGAGCTGAAGGCGGCGCTGCGGCGCTCGCCGTCGCTTGCGCTGCGGCCGTCGGCGCTCGCGCCGGAGCCGATGAGCGAGGCGTTGATCGGACCCGTGACGGCCGCGGCCGAGGCGGCGGGCGTCCGGCCGGGGATGCGCCTCGGCGAGGCGCTCGCGACCTGCCCGCGGCTCGTGCTCGTCGACCCGGATCCCGCGGCGGCCGAGCAGGCGTGGGAGGAGATCGTCCGCGCGCTCGAGGACGCGGGCTACGCGGTCGAGACGGCCGCGCTCGGCGTCGCCTACTTCGAGACGCGCGGGGTCGAGCGCCTGTACGGCGGGCTCGAGCCGGCGCTCCGTCGTGCGCTCGCCGCAGCCGGGCCCGCGTGGGACGCGCGGATCGGCGCGGCCGAGCGGCGGTTCGCCGCGCTCGCAGCCGCGTCGGTGGCGAAGCCGGGACAGCTGCTCGTCGTCCGCGACGAGGAGGTGGGCAAGTTCCTCGCGCCGCTGCCGCTCTCGCTGCTGCCGCTGGAGAAGCAGCGCTACGAGGAGCTGGAGGCGCTCGGGGTGCGAAAGCTTGGACAGCTTGCCGGGCTCCCGGGTGGCGCCGTCGCCGAACGATTGGGGCCGGACGGCCGGCGCGCCTGGAGCCTGGCGAGAGGCGGGGCGGCCGCGCGGGTGCGCGGTCGCCGCCCGCCGGCCGAGGTGGCGGAGGCGCTCGAGTTCCCCGAGGCGGTCGGCAACGAGCTGACGCTGCGTCGGGCGCTCGGCGCGCTCGTCGAGACGGTGCTCGCGCGGCCGGAGCGCCGCGACCGCTTCGTCCGCAAGGCCGCCCTCTCCGCGCGGCTCGTCGGCGGCGGCTCGTGGCGCCGCACGCTCACCCTGCGCGAGCCCGGCGCCGACGCCGACCGGATCCGCGTCGCGCTCGCGCCGAAGCTCACCGAGCTCCCCGAGCCCGTGCTCGAGCTGAAGGTCGAGCTCGTCGAGCTGACCGAGCCCGTGGGCCGCCAGCTCGAGTTGCTCGCCGCGGGCGCCGAGGACCGCAGCCGTCTGAGCGAAGGCCTGCGCCAGGTTCGTGCGAGCACCGGCTCCGGGTCGGTCTGCACCGTTGTGGAGGTCGCGCCGTGGTCGCGCATTCCCGAGACGCGAGCGCTGTTCGTTCCGCGGGACGACTGAACGAGCCGCGCCCGGCGCGCGTCGAGTCGAACTTCGACGGCACGCCGTGGCAGGTGAACCACCAGCCGGTCATCGTCCTCCGCGAGGAGTGGCGCGTGCTCGACCGCTGGTGGACGGAGGAGCCCGTCGTCCGCCGTTACTTCGAGGTCGTGCTGGAGAGCGGCGAGAACACCGTCGTCTTCCACGACGGCGCGGGCGGGGCGTGGTTCACGCAGAAGGGCGCGTGAGTGCGGCCCGGAGGTTGCGCGCCGCGGCCTGCGGATCCTCGGCGTCGCGGATCGCGCGCACCACCGCGACGCCGTGCGCGCCCGCGGCCGCGAGGAGGTGAACGTTCGAGAGGTCGATGCCGCCGATGGCGAACCACGGGACGCGGGCCGTCTCCGCTGCGACGCGGACGAGCTCGAGGCCGACGGCGTCCTCCGCCTTCGTCGGCGTGGTGAAGATCGTGCCGACGCCGAGGTAGTCGACGTTCTCCGCCGCCTCCAGCTCCTCGCGCGAATGCGTGGACAGGCCGACGAGGCGATCCGGGCCGACGAGCGCGCGCGCCTCGGCGACCGGCGTGTCGTCCTGGCCGACATGGACACCGTCGGCGCCGCACGCGTCCACCAGGTCGGGGCGGTCGTTGAGGACGAACAGCGCGCCGTGACGGTCGCAGGCGCGGCGAAACGGCGCGGCCGCAGTGACGAGCTCCGCGTCGCCAAGCTCCTTGTCGCGAAGCTGGACGACGTCGACGCCGCCGCGGAGCGCCGCGTCGAGCAGCGCTTCCGGGCAAGCCTCGACGACGAGCATGAGTCGCGCACGGGAGAGACGCTCGCGCCGATCCACGGGCGCAGCCTAGGGCACGGTTGATAACCTGACGTTGACGTAAGAAAGCGATTTCCACGACCACACTCGAACCCGACACCGAACCCGCCGTTCTCGTCGACAACCTCGTCGTCCGCTTCGACGAGGTCACCGCCGTCGACGGCGTGTCCTTCGCGGTCGAGCCCGGCGAGGTCTTCGGCCTACTCGGTCCGAACGGCGCCGGCAAGACCTCGACCCTGCGCGTGCTGACGACGCTGCTCCGGCCGACCGACGGCCGCGCGCGCGTCGCGGGTCACGACACCGTGTCCGAGGGACTGCACGTCCGCGCGGCGATCGGCTACATCCCGCAGGCGATCTCCGTCGACGCCGCACTCACGGGACGGCAGAGCCTGGAGTTCTACGCCCGCGTCAGCGGCGTCCCGCGGCGCGAGCGCGACGCGCGCATCGACCACGCGATCGAGACGATGGGGCTCGGCGCGTTCGTCGACCGGCTCGCGCGCACGTTCTCGGGCGGCATGCTGCGGCGGCTCGAGGTCGCGACCGCGCTGCTGACACGGCCGCGCGTCCTCTTCCTCGACGAGCCGACCGTCGGCCTCGATCCGACCGCGCGCCGCACCGTCTGGGAGCACCTCGAGACGTTGCAGGACGAGGAGGGGACGACACTGCTCGTCACGACGCATCTGATGGAAGAAGCCGAGCGGTACTGCGACCGCATCGCGATCATGGACTTCGGCCGGCTCGCCGTTCAGGGGACGCCGCAGGAGCTGAAGGACGAGTACGGCGTCCCAACCGTCGAGGACGTGTTCACGGCCGCGACCGGCCACGAGCTCGAGGAAGGAGGGTCGTTCCGCGATGTCCGCCGGCAGCGCAGGCTTTCCCGCCGCCTCGGCTGAGCTGCAGCTCGACCCGCTCTCGCGGCTCCGTCGGCTGCTGGCCGGCACCGCCGCGATCGCGCGCGTCGAGCTGCAGAAGCTGCGCCACGACAACGTCGACATCCTCACGCGGTCGGTGCAGCCGCTCCTGTGGCTGTTCGTGTTCGGCACCGCGCTGCAGCACGCGCGCTCGCTGAACGGCGGCTACGGCGACTACCGCGCGTACATCGCGCCGGGAGTGATGGCGCAGGCGGCGCTCTTCCTCGCGATCTTCTACGGGCTGGCCGTCATCTGGGAACGCGACGTCGGCCAGCTGCAGCGGCTGCTCGCCACGCCGCTCCCCCGTCTCGGCATCGTGCTCGGCAAGGCGAGCGGTGCTTCCATCCGCGCGACCATCCAGGCGATCGTCCTCCTGGCGGTGCTCGCGATCGCGCAGATCCACATCCACTGGAGCGTGCTCGGGATCCTCGGCTCGCTCGTGCTGCTCGTGATCGGCACGGCCGCGTTCGCGTGCATGTCGATGGTGCTCGCCGCGGTGGTAAAGACACGCGAGCGGTTCATGGGCATCGGGCAGCTGATCGTGATGCCGCTCTTCTTCGCGTCGAGTGCGCTCTACCCGCTCGCGCTGCTGCCGACCTGGCTGCGGGCGATCGCGCGGGTGAATCCGCTGACGTACGAGGTGGAGGGGATGCGCCGGATGCTGCTGAACCTCCCGGTCGGCGACGCGCTCTGGATCGACTTCCTCGTCACGATCGGCTTCTGCTGCCTGTTCGCCGGGCTGGCGGCGCGGCTATACCCGCGCGCCATTCTCTAAGAACGCTAGGCGCCCTGAGCCAGCGCGACCGGGTTCCCGTCCGGGTCCGTCACGTAGGCGACGCGCTCGCCCCACGGCATGTCGGCCGGCTCTCGGAGAACGGTGACGCCTTCGGCGCGCAGCTCCTCGACGAGCTTGTCGACCCCGACCACGTAGACGAACAGCTCGAAGCGCACGCCGTCGCCGACCGACACGCCGTACTGCTCGTCCGGCCAGCTGGAGGCGACGACTGCGACTTCGTAGTCACCTCGGCGGAGCCCGACGTAGCCGGGCTCGCCCACGGGCGGGAGCTGGAAGTGCGGCTGAAAGCCGAGGCGCTCGTAAAAGGCCGCTGTCGCGGAGACGTGCGCTGCGAAGACGACTGGAAAGGCGCGTTCTGCGATCGCAGGACCATACTTTTTCGCCAGAGACTAAGAGTGGTAAACGAACGTATGTTCGTGTAGAACCAGTGGGGTGAGCTACGTCGAGCTGCACGCCCACAGCGCCTACTCGTTCCTCGACGGCGCGTCCCAGCCGGAGGAGCTGGCGGCGCGGGCGGCGGAGCTCGGGTACGAGGCGCTCGCGCTCACCGACCACGACGGCGTCTACGGCTCGCTCGAGTTCGCGCACGCGGCGAAGCACTTCGGCGTCCGGCCGATCACCGGCGCGGAACTGACGCTGGATGGCGGCTCGCACATCACGCTGCTCGTCGAGACGCAGCGGGGGTACGCGAACCTCTGCCGGCTGCTCACCGCAGCGCACTCGCGGACGCGGCCGAAGGAGGGTCCCCGAAAAACAACAGCTGCGCCGCTGCCGCCGTCGCTCGAACCTCGGCTGCTCGAGGAGCTGCACGAGGGGCTCGTCTGTCTGTCCGGCTGCGCGCGGCACGGGCTCGCCGTCCGCGACCCGAACGCCGCGGCGCGGCTCGCCGGTGTCTTCGGGCGCGACAGCTTCTTCGTCGAGCTGCAGCGGCCGTACGAGCGCGGCGACGCGCGGCGCAACGTCGCGCTCCGCGAGCTTGCGGCGACGCTCCGTGTCCCGACGATCGCCACCGGCGACGTGCACGCGCACGACGCGCGCCGCGCCGTGCTCCAGGACGTGCTGGTCGCCATCCGCTGCCGTACTTCGCTCGACGGCTGCGAGCGCGAGCGGCGCGGCAACCACGAATGCGTGCTCGCCGCTCCCGCCGACATGCTCGAGCGGTTCCCGGACGACCGTGACGCGGTCGCGCGTACGAGCGAGCTCGCCGATCGCCTCCGCTTCGACCTGACGGCGGAGCTCGGCTACCGCTATCCCGACTTCTCCGACGGCGAGGAACCGGCGATCGTCCAGCTCCGCCGCGTGTGCGAGCGCGCGTTCACGGAGCGCTACTCCGGGCTGAACGGCCACAAGCGGCGCGTGCTCGCCCGCCTCGACGAGGAGCTGGCGCTGATCGGCGACCTCGGCCTCGCCGGCTTCTTCCTGCTGCACTGGGAGGTGCTCGAGCTCGCGCGAGAGGTCGCGCTCGACGTACGCGGGCCGGGGTCGATGCGGCACGTGCTGCCGCCGGGTCGCGGCCGCGGCTCCTCTGTCGGCTCGCTCGTCTGCTATCTCACCGGGCTTTCGCACGTCGATCCCGTCGCGGCGAACCTGTCGCTCGGACGGTTTCTCAACCGCGAGCTGTCGTCGGTGCCCGACATCGACCTCGACTTTCCGCGTGACATCCGCGAGCAGCTGATCTTGCGCGTGACGGAGAAGTACGGCCGCGAGCACGCTGCGCTCGTCGCCACCTTCTCGACGTATCGCTCGCGCGGCGCGATCCGCGACGTCGGCAAGGCGCTCGGCCTCCCGTTCGCAGAGCTGGAGCGGCTCGCGCGCGTCTCGGACGGCTGGCATGCGGAGCACGTCCCGGACGAGGTCGACGCGGAGAAGCTCCGCTCGCCGCGCTGGCGCGCGTTCGCGGAGATGTGCTCGGAGATCGCCGGCCTGCCGCGCCACATCTCGCAGCATCCAGGCGGGATGGTCATCTCGACCCGGCCGCTCGTCGAGCTGGTGCCGGTGCAGCCGTCGGCGATGGCGGGCCGGCAGATGTGCCAGTGGGACAAGGACTCGTGCGCGGATGCCGGCTTCCTCAAGATCGACCTGCTCGGGCTCGGGATGCTGTCGGCGGTCGAGGAGTGCGTCGATCTGATTGCGCGCCACCGCGGCGAGCTGATCGACCTGTCGCGCGTCCCGCTCGATGACCCGGCGGTGTACGCCGAGATCCAGAACGCGGACACGGTCGGCTGCTTCCAGATCGAGAGCCGCGCGCAGATGCAGTCGCTGCTGCGCACGCGGCCGGAGAACCTCGACGACATCACCGTGCAGGTCGCGCTCGTCCGGCCGGGGCCGATCCAGGGGAAGGCAGTGCACCCGTACATCGAGCGGCGGCAGAAGCTGCGTGAGGATCCGAACTTCGTCGCGCCCGCGGATCATCCGCTGCTGCAACGGCCGCTGCGGGAGACGCTCGGCGTCGTCGTCTTCCAGGACCAGGTGCTCGACGTCGCCGTCCATCTCGCCGGCTTCACCGTTGGCGAGGCGGAAGGACTGCGGCGGGCGATGAGCCGGAAGCGGAGCCTCGCGGCGCTCGAGGCGTGGCGCTCCCGCTTCATCGCGGGAGCGCTGGAGAAAGGAGTGGACGAAACGGCCGCTCACGGGATCTACGACAAGCTGATCGGCTTCTCCGGCTTCGGCTTCCCCAAGTCGCACTCGGCCGCGTTCGGGCTGCTCGCGTACCAGTCGGCGTGGCTGCGCCACCACTACGCGGCGGAGTTCCTCGCGTCGCTGATGAACGCGCAGCCGATGGGCTTCTATCCGCCGTCCACGCTCGTGCGCGACGCGCAGCGGCGCGGCGTGGAGACCCGGCCGCCTGACGTGAACGTCAGCAGCGTCGGCTGCGACCTCGAGGACGGTGCCGTGCGCACCGGACTGAAGTACGTGCAGGGGATCTCGGAGGACGATGCGGTCGCCCTGGTCGAGGAACGAGCTCGCAACGGGCGGTTCGTCTCGATTCGGGACCTGGCGCAGCGCGTAGCGGTGCGCACAGGCGCCCTCGTCGAGTCGGGCGCGTGCGACTGCTTCGGACTCGCCCGCCGCGACCTGCTGTGGCAGCTCGGGCTGGTGCCGCGTGCGCAGACCGTTCCCGGCTGGAAGGCTGGAAGCGTCGTCGGCATAGCCGACGACGCCCGGCCGGAAGACCGCGTGCCCAAGGCGCGCGGGGGCGGCTCGGCGAAGCAGCTTGCGCTGCCGCTCGATCCGACGGTGGCGACGCCGGACCTGCCGGAGCCGACCGTGTGGGAACGGATGCTCGCGGACTACCGGACGACGAGCCTCTCCATCGACGTGCATCCGCTCGAGCTGCTGCGCTCGCACCTGCCGGAGGGAACGCTGTCGAGCGTCGAGCTGCTCGAGCAGCCGCACGGATCACGCGTCGCGATCGCCGGCATGGTCGTCGCGCGGCAGCGGCCGTCGACCGCGAACGGTGTCGTCTTCATGCTGCTCGAGGACGAGCACGCGCAGGTGAACCTGATCCTGCCGCCGCAGGTGTACGAGCGATTCCGCGGCATCGTGCGCGGCGACCCGCTGCTGCTTGCGCGCGGCCGCTACGAGCGCGTCGACCGCAACCGGAACATCCTCGTCAACGAGATCACGAGCCTCGCCGCGCTCGCGCACGCGCTCACGGAAGGCGCCGACGTGTACGGGTCCCTGCCGAACGCGCACCACTTCGGCCACCGGTGAGACGAGCCGCGCCGGGCCGCGCAGCGAGGCGGCCCGGCGCGACGTCCAGCTCTAGTGCGAGAAGAACTCGTCCATCGGGGACACCTGGGCGGAGTCCGAGGCGTTCCCGAGGTAGCCGAGGTTCCAGTTCTCCTCGATCGTCGCGAGCAGCGAGTAGTGGTTGTACGGCGCGGTGCTGACGTAGCCGCCGGTCTTGCCGTGGTTGGTCACGATCACGGCGGGGATGAGCCCGCCGCCGTACGTCCCCCCGGGCCACGTCGCGCTGACGGACGGGTCGCCTGCAATCAGCACCGGCGAGTCGCAGCACCCGTCGGCCGTCTCCCAGCCGCCCGTCTCCGCGTTGCCGGTGAAGTCGTTCTCGTCCGTGACGATGAAGATCGCCGAGCGGCTGTTGTGCCACGCGGGGCTGTGCATGATCAGCGTGACCGCGCCCTTCACGAACGTGTCCGCCTTCTGCTTCAGCGCGGCGTCGTTCGGGTCGTCCTTCGTCGAACCGTACGGACACGGCGTTCCGTCCGAGCCGTCGGGAGCGACGGGCGAATAGACGCCGCCGTGCATGTCGTGGCACTGGTTCGGCGTGATCCAGACGAAGTCGGGCGTCGTCCGCTCACGCTGCAGATCGGTCGCCAGCGCCGTGTACGGCTTCACGTTCGCGAGCCGCGACGGGTCGTTGCGGATGTCGTCGAAGAGCACGAACGGATTGTGCTTCGACGCATAGAGCGGATTGGCCGAGCTCGGGTAGAAGTCGCCGAGATACCCGACGCTCGGCATCGACTCCATGTACGCGCCCCACGTGTCGTGGTTCGCTTCGAGCTGGTCGACAACGTTCGTGTGGTCGTACCGGTTCGCGGGATCGTCGTTGTTGATGAACCAGTTCGAGCCGGAGATGGCGGCGACGTAGTTCGGCTCGCTCGGATGCGTGACGCCGTAGTAGTCCGCGGCGGTCGCGTACTGCGACGCGAGCGAGTTGATGAACGGCGCGTTGACGTCGCCGATCACGCTCGATTGCGAGTGGTTCTCGAGCATGATCAGGAAGATGTGATCGAGACGCGGCGAATTGCCGTGATCCGATCCGTTAGCCGGATCGCGTCCGCCTGCGGACGCCGGCAGCGCGATTGCGACTGCGGCGAGAGCGACGAGCCCGAGCCGGATCAAGGATTTCCTCACGGAGATCCCTCCCCTGGTTGATGAACTGCGGCGGGCCGACGCTACTCTCCACTTGTTCACATTTCAATCGCTAGTGCGCGTGACGGCGCTTCATCGGCGACGGCATGTGCGGCGCGACGTTGAACACCGAGTTGACGAGCGCGAGATGCGTGAACGCCTGCGGGAAGTTCCCGAGCAGGCGGCCGGCCTGCGGGTCGTACTCCTCCGACAGCAGGCCGAGGTCGTTCGCCAGACCCAGCAGCCGGTCGAGCAGCGCGTGCGCGTCGTCGTGGCGACCGAGCAGCTCGAGGCAGTCGACGAGCCAGAACGAGCAGGGGAGGAACACGCCCTCGCCGGGCGGCAGACCGTCGACGCCGGCGCGCGTGATGTAACGCAACACGAGGCCGTCCTGCACCAGCTCGCGCTCGACCGCCTCGACGGTGCCGCCGATGCGCGGGTCCGAGGCCGGGAGGAAGCCGACGAGCGGCAGCACGAGCAGGCTCGCGTCCAGCTCCGGCGAGCCGTACGACTGCGTGAACGACCCGAGCTGCGCGTCGAAGCCCTGGTCGCACACCTGGGCGTGGATCTCGTCGCGCTGTGCGCGCCAGCGGTCGACGGGGCCGTCCAGTCCCTGCGTCTCCACGGTGCGGACGGCACGGTCGAACGCAACCCACGCCATCACCTTCGAGTGCACGAAGTGTCGCCGCTCGCCGCGGATCTCCCAGATGCCCTGGTCCGGCCTGCGCCACGCCTCCTCGAGATACCGAAGCAGGGTCTGCTGCAGCGCCCATGCGGGCGGCTCGACGGGAAGGCCGTGGATGCGCGACTGGTACAGCGCGTCCATCACCTCGCCGTACACGTCGATCTGCAGCTGCTCGCTCGCGGCGTTGCCGACGCGCACGGGAGCCGACCCTTCGTAGCCGGACAGCCACGGCAGCTCGAACTCGCTCAGCCGCCGCTCGCCCGCGACGCCGTACATGATCTGCAGGTCGGCCGGATCGCCGGCGACGGCGCGCAGCAGCCAGCGCCGCCACTGCGCGGCCTCCTCGGCATGGCCCGCGTTGAGCAGCGCGAGCAGTGTGAGCGTCGCGTCGCGCAGCCAGCAGTAGCGGTAGTCCCAGTTGCGGACGCTCCCGATCCATTCCGGGAGCGAGGTCGTCGGCGCGGCGACGATCCCGCCGGTCGGCGCGTACGTGAGCGCCTTCAGCACCATCAGCGAGCGCGCGACGATCTCACGCCACTCCTCCGGCAGCGCGCTCGTGCGCAGCCCGTTCCAGCCCCGCCAGAAGCTCTCCGTGTCGGCGAGCGCGCGCTCCGCGTCGACCGCCGGCGGCGGATCGCGGTGCGAGGGGTACCACGTGAGCGTGAACGGGATGCGCTCGCCCTCCTCGACCACGATCTCCGAGACGGTGCGCATGTCCTCGCCGTGCGTGTCCGCGGGCGTGCGGAACGCGAGCGCGTCTGCGCCCGCAACCGCGAGGCGCGTGCCGTCGACATTGCGGACCCACGGGACGATGTGGCCGTAGTCGAAGCGGATGACGAGCTCCGACCGCATGCGCACGCTGCCGCGGACGCCCTCGACGATACGGACGAGGTCGGGCACGTCGTCGCGCGGCGGCATGAAGTCGAGCACGCGCACCGCGCCGTCGTCCGTCTCCCAGGTGGTCTCCAACACGAGCGTGTCGTGGAGGTAGCGGCGCGTCGGCGTGCCGCCGTCCACCGGCGCGAGCTCCCAGCGGCCGTTGTCCGCGTCGCCGAGCAGCGCCGCGAAACAGGCGCCGGAGTCGAAGCGGGGAAAGCAGAGCCAGTCGATGGAGCCGCGGCGGTCGACGAGTGCCGCCGTGTGCAGGTCGCCGATCAGTCCGTAGTCCTCGATTCGCGACATCGCAGCCTCAGCGGTTGTCGATCTCGAGCCCGAACGGCGGCCAGCGTTTCTTCACGGCGCGGTTGAATGCCTCCTCGTACTCCTCGCCGGCGTCCTCGTCGAGCGTCTGCTTGAAGCGGTCGCGCATGTCGGCGAGCGCCTCGGTGGCGGTCTCGACGAAGTCGACGTAGTCGCCGTACGTCGACTCGGCCTCGTCACGGGGAGCCTTGTCGTACTTCCGCTCCGCGTCGCGGCAGGCCGCGATCAGATCTGCCTCGTCCTCGGCGAAGACGTCGAGCTGGCGGGAGATCAGGTCGGAGAAGCGGCGGCGGAACATCACGTGATCTCCTCGTATACCGCGAGATGGCCCTGCGCCGCCGCGTCCCAGGTCAGCTCCTCGCGCGCGCGGCGCGCTCCGGCGCGGGCCTCCTCCAGCGCGTCAGGGTCGCCGAGCAGCTCCTGGATCGCCACCGCCAGTGCCTCGACGTTGCCCGGCGGAACGACGCGTCCGGCGCCGTAGCGGAGCACCGGCTCGGCGACGCCGCCGACGTCGTACGCGATCGCCGGCACGCCGGCGCCGAGCGCGCGGAGCAGCGCGCCGCTCTGGTCGAGCTCGGGCCGGTACGGGAACACGGCCACCGTCGCCTCGCCGAAGGCACGGTCCACCTCGGCCTGCGGGAGGTAGCCGAGCCGCCAGTCGACGTCGAGCCCCGCCGCCGCGGCACGGTACGGCTCCATCGGCTCCAGCGGGTCGCCGGCGACGATCAGTCGCACGTCACCGGCGCGGCGCACGGCCTCGATCGCGTCGCCGAGACCTTTGTACGGCCGGATCACCCCGAAGCAGAGAACCGTCTTCCCGTCGTCGCGGCGCTCCGGGTCGCTCGGGAAGACCGGATGGGGCACGACCTGCAGGCGCGTCGGATCGTCGAGCAGCAGCGCCAGCGTGTCCCGGCCGTGCAGGCTGTGCACGATCACGCGATCGAAGCGGGAGAGCAGGCGCCGCCAGAGATCCGGCCGGCCCGCCGTCCGCCGCGGCAGCAGGTCGTGGGCGGTGAAGACGCTGGGGAGGCGCGTCCGCAGGAGGCGGTCGTCGAGCTCCGGCGCCGCGAGCCACTGCAGGTGCAGGACGTCGGCGCGGCGGCGGCGCATCGCCGCCAGCCCGATCGGATGCTCCGCGACCTTCAGCGGAACGCGCAGTCGCGAGCGCCCGCGGAACAGCCGCGAGGAGACGGGGTAGAAGAGCTCGACCCGGTCGTAGCCGTCCGGCGCGGGCACGTCCCCGAAGCGGAACCGCGACGTGACGAGCTCGACGTCCGCGCCGGCCCGCGCGAGCGCCGCAGCGAGCTCGTGGTCGTATGTCGGCGTGAAGGCCGGTGGATCGGCGAGCAGGACACGCATCCGCCGTAGGCTACGCTCGTGCCGCTCCTCGTCCGCAGCTGGAACGTCTTCCACGGGAACGCGGTGCCGCCCGGGCGCGTCGCGTATCTCGAGGAGATGGTGCGTCTCGCGGCCGCCGACGATCCGGATGTGCTTTGTCTCCAGGAGGTTCCCGTCTGGGCGGTGGAGCGCCTGGCCGGCTGGAGCGGGATGACCGCCGTCGGCGCCGTGGCGGCGTCGGCGCGGATCGGGCCGGTCCCGTCGACCGCTGCAGTCGGGCGCGCGCTGACGGATCTGCACCGGGGGCTGCTGCGTTCCGCCTTCACCGGCCAGGCCAACGCGACGCTCGTGTCGTCGCGGCTGCGCATACTCGAGGAGCGGACGCTCGTACTCAATCCGCCGCGGTTCCGCAGCGCGCAGGCGCGCTGGCTCGGGCTCGATCTCGTCTCCCGGCTGGCCTGGGCGAAGGAGCGCCGCATCTGCCTCGCCGTCCGGGTCGCGCTGCCGGAGGGAGGCTCTGCGGTTGTCGGCAACCTCCACGCGACGAGCTTCGAGGCGGATCAGCGTCTCGCCGACGCGGAGCTGCGCCGCGCGGCCGCGTTCCTCGACGGGCTTGCGGCGCCGGGCGAGCCGGTGTTCCTCTGCGGCGACACGAACGTCCCGGCCGCACGCTCACGGACGATGCAGGACCTTCGCGCGTGGGGCTATTCGGCGCCAGGTCCCGGGATCGACCATGTGCTCGTGCGCGGACTTCCCGCCGCCGACCCGGTGACGTGGCCCGAGAAGCGCCGCCGCGTGCACGATCGTCTCGTCTCGGACCATGCGCCCGTGGAGGTGGTGGCCGGATGACCTTCGACGAGGCCCGCGCGCAGTTCCCGGTGCTGGAGCGCTACGCGTATCTGAACGCGGGCACCAACGGCCCGCTCACGCGCGCGACGGTCGAAGCGCTGACGGCGCAGGCTGAGCGGGAGCTCCTGGAGGGACGGAGCGGACGGCCGCAGTTCGAGGCGCTCCTCGCAGCGCGGGAGACCGCCCGGAGCGCGCTCGCCGCCGTGATCGGCGTCGATCCCTCCCTCGTCGCGCTCACCGACTCGACCACGCGCGGCTGCGGCACGGTGCTCATGGGACTGGGGCTCGGTCCCGAGGACGAGATCGTCATCACCGACCAGGAGCATTTCGGTCTGACCGGGCCGGTGTACGCATCCGGCGCGCGGGTCGTGGTCACGGCCGCGGACGAGGAGGCGATCCTCGCCGCCGTCACGCCGCGGACGAAGTTGCTGGCGCTGTCACACGTGCTCTGGACGACCGGCCGCCGTCTCGATCTGGCGCGCCTGAAGGAGGCGAGCGGGCTGCCGCTGCTGGTGGACGGCGCGCAGTCCGCGGGCGCGATCGAGGTCGATGCGACGCCGTTCGACTTCTACACCGTGTCCGCGCAGAAATGGCTGTGTGGGCCCGAGCCGACCGGGGCGCTGTACGTCCGCGATCCGGATCGGCTGCGCATCGCGGCGCCGAGCTACCTGGCGCAGTCGGCGTACGAGAGCTCCGGCGCGTTCACGCCGAAAGATGGCGCGGCCCGGTTCGACTCCGGGTGGATCGCCTTTCCGGTCCTCGCCGGCCTCGTCGCTGCGCTCGGAACCCATCCGGAGTGGCGGTACGAGCGCGCGGCCGACACTGGCGGCGCGCTGCCGCGAGCTGCTGGCCGAGTACGTCGAGGTGCTGACGCCGCCCGGGCACTCGACGCTCGTCACGTTCCGGCCGCCGGGCGATCCGACGGAGCTCGTGGCACAGCTCTTCGAGCGCGGCGTGGTCGTGCGGGAGCTCCCGGGCCGGAACATGGTCCGCGCCTCGTGCGGCTGGTGGACGAGCGAAGACGACCTGCAGCGCCTCGTCTCGGGCTTCAGCGGACACTGACCCGGGGGACATGCCCCGGTGTCAGACACGATTCGGCTGATTCCGCAGAGCCGAGCGGTTCCGCGGACGCCGGCCTGGCTGTCCGGGACATGCCCCGGTGTCAGACACGGTTCGCAGAAGTGTGACGACTTGCTCGCGAAAGTGTGACGACCGGGACCCGTGGCTACGCCGGGAGCCCGAGCTCGGACGCGATCGGCGTCAGCGCGGCGACGACCGTCCTGATGTGGTCGTCCAGCTCGACGCCCAGCTCGTCCGCGCCCTTGTAGACGTCCTCGCGGTGGACGCCGGCGGCGAACGACGGCTGCTTCAGCTTCTTGCGCACCGATTTCGGCTCGAGCCCCTCCAGCCCGGTCGGGCGGACGAGCGCGCACGCGTGCACGAAGCCGGACAGCTCGTCGCACGCGAACAGCGCCTTCTTCAGCGGCGTGTCGCGCGGTAGCCCGAGATGCTCCGCGTGGGACAGCACCGTGTCGATCACCTCGTCGGGATAGCCCTCCTCGCGGAGCAGCGGCGCGCCGTCCTGGGGATGCTTGTCGAGGGTCGGGTGGATCTCGTAGTCGAAGTCGTGCAGCAGCGCCGCCACCCGCCAGAGCTCCTCGTCCCCGTCGAACCGCTCCGCGTAGGCGGCGGTGGAGGCCTCGACGGCGAGGGCGTGCCGGAGCAGCGATTCGCTCTTGGTGTACTTCGTCAGCGTCTGCCAGGCCTGGTCGCGGGTCGGCGTCACGGCCCGGCTAGGATAGCCTCCCGTGGCCGTGGCACCAGCCCTTGCCGACGCATTTTTCATCGAGGGCGCGCGCCCGCTGAACGGCCGCATCCGTGCCGCCGGGAACAAGAACGGAGCGCTCCCGATCCTCGCGGCCTGCCTGCTCACGGACGGCGAGGTGCTGCTGCACAACGTGCCTCGCATCCTCGACGTGCAGACGATGCTCGACCTGCTGGCCGACCTGGGCGTCGAGGTCGAGTGGATCGGCGAGAACGACCTCCGCGTGCAAGCGGCGAACGTGACGAAGACGGAGCTGGACGAGGAGCTGTGCAGCAAGATCCGGGCGTCGGTGCTGCTCGCCGGCCCGCTGCTCGCCCGCTTCGGCAGCGCCATCGTCCCGCCGCCGGGCGGCGACGTGATCGGCCGCCGCCGCGTCGACACGCATCTGCACGCGTTCCAGAAGCTCGGCGCCGAGATCGAGGCGACCCGCCGCTTCACCATGCGCACCGCCGGTCTCGTCGGCGCGAACGTCTTCCTCGACGAGGCGAGCGTCACGGGCACGGAGAACGCGGTCATGGCCGCGACGCTCGCACACGGCGAGACGACGCTCGGCAACGCGGCGTCGGAGCCGCACGTGCAGGATCTCTGCCGCTTCCTCGTCGAGCTCGGCGCGGACATCGACGGCATCGGCACGAACGTCCTGCGCGTCACCGGCGTCGAATCGCTGCACGGGGGAGAGCACACGATCGCGCCCGACCACATCGAGGTGGCGAGCTTCATCGGCCTCGGCGCGATCACCGAGGGCGAGATCGTGATCGAGAACTGTCGCCCGGAGGACCTCGTCGCGATCACGCCGGTGTTCAAGCGCCTCGGTATCCGGATGGAGTTCGAAGGCACGAGCATCCGCGTCCCCGACGGACAGGACCTGCTGATCGAGGACGACGTCGGTGGACACATCCCGAAGATCGACGACGGCCCTTGGCCCGCGTTTCCCGCCGACCTCACATCGATCGCCGTGGCGGTCGCGACGCAGGCGCGGGGCACGGTGATGATCTTCGAGAAGATGTTCGAGAACCGGCTGTTCTTCGTGGACAAGCTGGTCAACCTCGGCGCGCGGATCATCCTCTGCGACCCGCACCGCGTCGTCGTCACCGGGCCCGCGCGGCTGTACGGCGAGCGCATGTCGAGCCCGGACATCCGCGCCGGGATGGCGATGCTGCTGGCGGCGCTCTGCGCCGAGGGCACGTCGACGATCGGGAACGTGCGCGAGATCGACCGCGGCTACGAGCGGATCGACGAGCGCCTGCGCGCGCTCGGCGCGCACATCGAGCGCATCGAAGGCTGACGCTCCACTAGTGCTTCGACGGCAGCGCGACCGTCAGCGGCGCCGACGTCGCAGACGTCGCACCGGTCGGGCCGATCGCCGAGACGGTGAACGCGTACGCGCGGCCGGGCTGCAGCCGCACCCATGCGCTCGTGTCGGTCGACGCGGACAGGACGACCCGGCTCGCACCCGCGCTGGTGAGCGTGAGCGTGTAGAGCGATGTGTTCCCGCTCCAGGTCAGGTGCAGCTTCGACTTGATCCGGTTCCCGGAGAGGAGCACACCAGGCCCGCCGCCCTGCGCCATCGCGACCGCGGCGGCGACGTCGATCACGCCGAAGCCGAGATCCGGCGTCCAGCGGCCCTGGCCCGAGGCGGTCTCCTTGAGGATCTGCGCCACCTGCTGCGCGGTCAGCTGCGGGTTCGCGGCCCAGACGAGCGCGGCCGCCCCGGCCACCTGCGGAGCCGAGAAGGACGTTCCGCTCGAGTAGCCGTACAGGCCGGCCTGCGAGCCGGGCAGCGGCGAGCGCGGATACATCGCGGCCGGCGACAGCGAGGAGACGTCGCCGAGCACGTTCACGCCGGGTGCAGCGAGCGAGATCCAGGAACCGGTGTTGGAGAACGCGGCCCGCGAGCCGGTCTGCGTCGACGCACCGACCGCGAGCCCGGCGCCGCCGGCGCCGTCCGAGCCCACCGGCTGGAGCAGCGCGGCCGGGTACTCGACCGGATTCCGCTGCTGGAACTCGTTGCCCGCCGCCGCGACGACGAGGGCGCCGTGGCCGATCGCGTACGCGATCGCACTCCGCTCGATCGACGTCGTCCCTGGACCGCCGAAGCTCAGGTTGATGATCCTCGCCCCGTGGTCGATTGCGTACATGATCCCGGCCGCTTCGTCCACGTCGGTGAACGTGCCGTCGCCCGCGCCCGCCTTGATCACGAGCAGCTGCGCGTCGCCGCCGAAGCCCGCGATGCCGTCGCCGTTCGTCACCGACCCGGCCGCGATCGAGGCGACGAACGTGCCGTGGCCGTTGTCGTCGGTCACGTCGGAGGTGCCGGTGCGCGTGTTGTACGAGGAGGGCGACTTGGCCGCGAGGTCCGGCGCGGTCAGGTCGGCGCCCGTGTCGATCACGGCGATGCGAACGGATGAGGCTGCGCGGAGGACCGAACCGGGAACGCCGTCCTCGCGCGTGCTGTGGTACTCCCACTCGAGACCGACCGGGCTGGATGTCGTGGCCGCGAGCGCCGGCTCGGCGGCGGCGCCGCGCGCGACCGGGCGCGAGACGAAGCGAATGCCGGGTGCACGGCGAAGCCGCGCGACCGGCTCGAGTGTCCGCACCTCGGCGGCCCGCAGCACCGGCAGGCGGCGCACCATGACGGCGCCCGTCCCGTGCAGTGCGGCCGCCAGATCGGCGGTGGTCCGATAGCCGACGACGACCTGCCGGCCCGAAATGCGCGCGCCATCGGTACGACCGAGTGCCGCCGCGACACCGCCGGCGAGCACCAGGACCGCGATCCCCATCGCGACTCCCGCCCGTGCCCTCACTTCCACCTCCCGGGTTGACCGTAGTCACCCTTCCGGGGGATGGCATGGGCCGATCGGCCCATCTTTTCAACTCATACGAGCGTGCTCCGCAGCCCGGCGGTAGCCTCCTCGAACACGATGGGCGCAGGGGAGACAGCAGGGCGCAGCGGCATCCGCGTCAACGTCCGCGGCAGCGGCGTCGCCAACGTCGAGACCGGCATTCCCGTGCTCGACCAGCTGCTCGAGCGGCTGGCGGAGTCGGCCGGATTCGACCTGGTTCTGGAGGTCGAGCCGGGGGAGGCCGAGGCCGAGGTGACGGCGGCCGGTCGCGCGCTCGGCGAGGCGCTGGCCGGACCGCTCCGCGCGCCGGGCGCCCGTGGGTTCGGGTCGGCGTTCATGACCTCCTCGGAGGCGCTTGCCCACGTCGCCCTGGAGGCGTCGGACACGCCGCTCGTCGTCTCGAACGTCGACCTGACCGAGGCGCGGATCGGCGGCCTGGGCACCGACGTCGCCCGCCGCTTCCTCGAACGCCTCGCCGACGCTGCGGGCCTGACCCTGCACGTACGGCTACTGAACGGCAAGGACACCCAGCACGTGCTCGAGGCGATGTTCAAGGCGCTCGGCGTCGCGCTGGCCCAGGCATGTGAGACAAAGAGACCCGTGGCTGACAAGTCCGTCGTGCGCACCGAGGCGGCGCCCGCGCCGTTCCAGGGCGCGCCCTACTCGCAGGCGATCCGCGCCGGCGGCTTCGTCTTCGTCTCGGGCCAGCTGGCGCTCCGGCCCGGCGACAAGGAGCTCTCCGGCGGCTCGATCGAGGAGCAGACCGAGCAGGTCTTCGCCAATCTCGGCGCCATCCTCGCCGAGGCGGGCACCGGGCTCGACCGGCTGGTGAAGACGACCGTCTTCCTCCAGAACCTGGGCGACTTCCAGGGGATGAACTCCGTGTACGCGAAGCACGTCGGCGAGCAGCCGCCGGCCCGCTCGACGGTCGAGGTCGCCGCCCTACCCTCGGGCGCGCTCGTCGAGATCGAAGCGATCGCGCTCGCGTAGCCCACAATGAGCCGATGCGGCGGGAGCTCGAGGCATATGTCGACGCGCTCGGCCTGGACGCGTACCTCGTCGGAGGCGCCGTCCGCGACGAGCTGCTCGGCCACGACTCGAAGGACGCCGACTTCCTCGTCCCGCGGGTCGACACCGACGGGCTGAAGCGCGCGCTGGAGCCGCACGGCCGCGTCGAGGATCTCGTCGTCGCGGGCAGGCTCGTCGGCGTGCGGCTCTACCCGAGCGACGCGAAGGTGCGCTCGCTCGCGCGCGCCGGCATCGAGTTCGCGCCGCCGCGCGCCGAGCGCAGCACCGGCCCCGGCCGACACGACTTCGAGATCGTCGCCGACCCGTCCCTGTCCGTCGAGGACGACATGCGCCGCCGCGACTTCACCGTCAACGCGATGGCGCGGCGGCTGCGCACGGGCGAGCTCGTCGACCCGGTCGGCGGCGAGGCGGACCTCCGCGCCGGCGTCCTGCGCGCGGTGTCTCCGCAGAGCTTCCGCGAGGACCCGCTGCGGCTCGTCCGCGCGCTTCGCTTCGTCTCGCAGCTCGGCTTCGAGCCGGACGAGGAGACGCTGCGGCAGATGCGCGAGGAGGCCGGCGCGGTCGCGCTCGTCTCCGGCGAGCGGATCGGCGGCGGGCTGCAGGCGGACGGGATGGGCGAGCTGTCGAAGCTCCTGCTCGGGAGCGAGCCCGCGCGCGCGCTCCGGCTCGCCCGCGACACCGGCATCCTCGTCGCGCTGCTCCCCGAGTTCGAGCTGGCCATCGGCTTCGACCAGGAGAGCCGCTACCACGACCTGACCGTGGACGAGCACACGTTCGCGGTCGTGCAGGCGGCGGCGGACGCAGGGGCGATCGCTCGCCGTGCGGCTGGCCGCGCTCTTCCACGATCTCGGCAAGCCGCACGTGGCGTGGCGCGGCACCGACGGCCGCCTGCACTACTACGCGAAGCCGGGCTACTCGCGGCGCAGCCACGAGCAGGTCGGCGCGGAGCTCGCGGACCGTGCGCTGCGGCGGCTGCGGTATCCGAACGCGCTGCGCGAACGGGTCGTCCGCATCGTGCGGAACCACATGTTCAAGCCGGGGACGGCAAACGCACAGCGCGGCCGCCGCTTCCTCGCGAAGCACGGCGACGAGCTCGCGTTCGAGCTGCTCGCGCACAAGCAGGCCGATCTCCTCGGTAAGCGCGGCTCGGACGGAGAGCCGCCGCCCCTGGACGAGCTCGAGCGGCTCGCGCAGTTCGGCGCCGTGGTCGAGGCGGAGCGGGGGAGCCCGCATCGCCTCGCGGACCTCGCCGTCGGCGGCGACGACCTGCTCGCGCTCGGCTTCCGGCCGGGACCGGCGGTCGGCGAGGCGCTGCGAGAGCTGCTCGACTCGGTCGTCGACAACCCGAGCCTGAACACGCGCGACGAGCTGCTGCGCCGCGCCCGCCGCATGAAGGGCGCGAAGGCGTGAACGCGAACGCGCTGCGCTGGGACGGGCGGCCCGGGCGGTACGAGGTCTGGTACCTCACCGTCGCCGGCCGCTTCTGGATCCGCTACTCGCTGCGCGTCCCGAGCGACCCCGACGAGGAGGGAGAGGCGGCGCTCTGGCTCGCGGACTTCACCGGAACGCCGCGTGCGCTGAAGGCGACCTTCCCGCTCGAGGCGCTGCGCACGCCGGGTGAGGGATGGCCGCTCGAGCTCGGGCCGGGCCGTCTCGGCGACACCGAGGCGAGCGGCGAGATCGACGGCGCGCGCTGGCGGCTGACGTTCTCCGCCGGGCAGAAGCCGTTCGTGTACACGCCGCCCGTGATGAGCCGGCTCGGGCTCGCGTCGACGGAGGTCGTTGTGGTCAAGCCGTCGCTCGCGATTTCCGGCATCGATCGAGCTCGACGGCGACGCGACACGAGCTGGATGCGGCTCCGGGCCAGCAGGCGCACCTCTTCGGGCGGCGCCACGCCGACCGCTGGGGCTGGTTCCACGCGACGCTTGCGGACGGCCGCTGGATCGAGGGGCTCGCGGCGACGGTCCCGCACCTGCCGCAGGTCGCGCTGCACGCGACGGAGCACGGCGCCGCCAATGGTCTGACGGCGCTGTTCCGCACGAAGGCCGAGGTCGAGCCCGGCCGCGTCGCGCTCGGCCCGTATGTGGTGGAGGCCTCGCGCGACGATTTCGTCGGGGTCACGTACCGCGATCCGGACGGCGGCGAGGTGGTCTGCTACCACGCGGAGAAGGCGACGCTGCGCGGTCCCGGACGGCGAGGCGCGCGACGTCGCGCTCGAGTTCGGCTCGCGTGACAAAGTGGAGGGATGGCCGGTGTCTCTCTGATCGAGTGGGCGGCTCCGGGCCCGTATCGGGTCGCCTTCTCCACTCGCCTCGGCGGTGTGAGCGACGGTCCGTTCGAGTCGCTCAACCTCGGCATCCGCACCGAGGACGATCCGGCGCGCGTCGTCGAGAACCGCATCCGCCTGTGCGACGCCGCCGCCGCCGACGCGGACGGCGCCACGATGGCGTGGCAGCGCCACGGCTCGACCGTGTCGCGCGCGCAGCCGCGCGGGATCGTCATGCCGGGAACCGTGTACGACCACTGCGACGGCCTGTGGAGCGACGAGCAGGGACGCGCGATGCTGCTGCTGACCGCGGACTGCCTGCCGATCGCGATCGCCCGTACCGACGCGCGCACGCCGGCGATCTCGATCCTGCACGCCGGCTGGCGCGGCCTGCTCGCGGGCATCGTCGGCGCCGGCGTCCGCTCGCTCGGCGGCGGTGGGCTCGCCGCGGCGATCGGCCCGGCCATCGGCCCGTGCTGCTACGAGGTGGGCGAGGAGGTGGCGACGCCGTTCCAGGAGGCGTTCGGCGACGACGTCGTACGCGACGGCAGGCTCGACCTGTGGACGTCGGCGGAGCGCGCGCTCCGCGCCGCCGGCTGCGAGCGCGTCGAGCGCTTCGACCTCTGCACCTCCTGCGACGGCGACCGCTTCTTCTCGCACCGGCGCGACCACGGCAAGACCGGGCGCCAGGGAGTGATCGCGTACGTCGCCTGACGAGATCCGCGAGCGCTACGCGCGCATCCGCGACGAGGTCGGCCCCGGCAGTCACCGTCGTCGCCGCGACGAAGTATGTGTCCGTCGACGACATGCAGTCGTTGGCGGACGCGGGCGTCGCGGTCGTCGGCGAGAACCGAGCGCAGGACCTCGAGACGAAGCACGCGCGCTACGGCGACGCGTTCCGCTGGCACTTCATCGGCCACCTGCAGAGCCGCAAGGCGAAGACCGTCAGCGACGATCTGCGAGCTCTGCCACTCGCTCGCCTCGGAGTCGGCGGCGGCGAAGCTGACCATTCCGGCCCTCGTCGAGGTGAACCTGTCCGGCGAGCCGACGAAGTCCGGCGTCGAGCCCGGCGACCTCGCGCGGATGATCGAGCTGTACCCGCAGGTGCGCGGGCTGATGACCATGCCGCCGGCCACCGGCGATCCGGAGGCGTCGCGGCCGTTCTTCCGGCGCCTGCGGGAGCTCGCCGAGACGCAGGGCCTCGCCGAGCTGTCCATGGGAACGAGCCAGGACTACCGCATCGCGGCCGAGGAAGGGGCCACGTACGTCCGCGTCGGCTCGGTGCTCTGGAGCGCCTGAGCCGTCCTTGCGGAGCGATACCATTCCGCGCACCCATGGGGTTCGGTGACGTCTGGAACAAAACGCTCGTCTACTTCGGCATCGCCGAGGAGGAGGAGTGGGACGAGGACGGCTACCTCACGGACGAGGAGCTGCAGCGCGCGTACGCCGACCGGCCGAACGTCCGCCGGCTCGCCCCGCGCAAGAAGAACCGCGACGAGTTCGACGACTGGACCGATCCGGAGCCGACGTCGTCCGGCGGGCGCACCAGCGTCCTGCGGCCCGCACCGGAGCCGAGGCGCCTGCGCGGCGTCGAGAGCGTCCCGCTGCAGAGCGGCGGCGGGCCGGGCACGAGCCGCGTCCATCTCGTCCTTCCGCGCAGCTTCAACGACGCGCAGCAGGTGGCGGACCGGTTCAAGGACGGCGTGCCGGTGATCCTGAACCTCCAGAGCTGCGACCAGGATCTGGCGAAGCGGCTGATCGACTTCACCAGCGGCCTCACGTACGCGCTCGACGGCGGCATGCAGCGGGTGGCGGACAAGGTCTTCCTGCTCACGCCGCGGAACGTCGAGGTCTCCGCCGAGGAGCGGGCGCGCATGCTCGAGCGCGGCGGCTTCTTCAACCAGGCATAGCCAGGAATCCGGCCCGCGAGGGCGAACGGCGGTTCGATGGGCGTAACAGCCACCGTCAGCTTGCTCTTCAGCGCGGTCACCAAGGCGGAGACCTTCGTCACCGTCTTCACGACCGTCTACACGCTCGTGATCTTCGTCTACATCATCTCGAGCTGGCTGCGGCTGCCGTATTCGCCCTGGTTGAACCGGATCCAGCGCTTTCTGTACGACGTCTCGGAGCCCTACCTGCGGCTGTTCCGACGGGTACTCCCCTCGATGGGGTCGCTCGATCTCTCGCCGATGGTGGCGGTGATCGTGCTGTGGGTGCTGAGCCGCGCGGTGATCCTGGTCCTGCAGCGATTCCAGTAGAGGGGAGCAACGATGGCACTGACACCAGTCGAGATCAGGCACATGACACCGGGGAGGTCGCTGTTCGGCTACAACGCCGGCGCGACCGACCGGCTGCTCGAGGAGATCGCGTCCAGCTTCGAGGACGTGTGGCGCGAGCGGGCCGACCTCGCCGACAAGGTCGAGCAGCTCGAGGCGGACCTCGTCCGCTACCGCGAGCTCGAGGCTCTGCTGCGGACGACGCTCGTCTCCGCGGAGCGTGCGTCGGCCGAGCTGAAGGAGCAGGCTCGCCGCGAGGCGGAGCTGATCCTCACCGAGGCCCACGCCGAGGCGCGGGCGGTGCAGCGGCAGGCGCTGGCCGAGAACGAACGGCTCGTGGGCGAGTCGCGGCGGGTCCGGGAGCAGCTGAAGTCCGCCCTGGCCTCGATCGATCAGGCCGGAGTCGAGGATGACGGCGCGGCCGAGCGAGAGGGCGCAGACGAGCCGGGCAGCGTCCAGTCAGATCTCGACAAGACCTGGCCGGGAGCCGAGGCCGCGTAGCTTCACGGATACACTCCCTGTATGGCCGCCGCGTCCACCACACGGTTGCGACTGCGGGTCACGCCGTCTGCTCGCACCGCTGCGATCGTCGGCCGGCACGGCGATGCATGGAAGGTGCGCGTCACCGCCGCGGCCGAGCGCGGGCGCGCGAACGACGCGGTGCTGCAGCTTCTGGCCGAGACGCTGCGCGTTCCGCTCGCCGACCTCACGCTCGTCTGGGGGCATACGAGCCGGGAGAAGACGGTCGAGCTCACCGGCATGGCGACCGCACTCGCCGAACGGCGTCTGGCGTCGGCGGTGGACAAGGACCGGCGCTGATGAGCGTCGACCTCGAGCACTTCCGCACTGTGCTGCTCGAGGAGCGCGGGCGCGTCGACCATGCGATCACGTCGCTGCAGGACGACCATCGCGGCAGCCTCGAGGAGGAGGTCGACGAGGTCTCGGGCACGAACGACCAGGATCTGGCCCAGACGGCGACCGCGACGCTCGACCGCGAGATCGACTACACGCTCGAGGAGCACTCGACCCAGGTGCTCGGCGAGATCGACGCGGCGCTGCTGCGGATCGACGCCGGCACCTACGGCACGTGCACGAACTGCGGCGATGAGATCCCGGCCGCGCGCCTCGAGGCCTATCCGTGGGCGTCGCTCTGCATCGAGTGCAAGCGGAAGTCGGAGCGCGGGTGAGCGAGCCGGCCCGCCAGGTCGACGTTCGCGTCGGCTCGTCGACGGACGCGCTCAGTCCGGTCTCCACCGCGAAGCGGTCGCTCGCCGCTGGCCCGGCGCAGTGGCTCGCGCTCGCGGCGATCGCGCTGGCGGCCGTGGCGGCCGACCAGCTGACGAAGCACATCGTCACGAGCAACCTGCAGCTGGACGAGGGCACCCACGTGATCGGCCCGCTCTGGATCCACCACGTCCAGAACTCCGGCATCGCGTTCGGGCTGTTCGCCAGCGCGACCGCGGTGGTGATCGTGCTCACCGGCGTCGCGGTGGCATGGATGCTCGCGTACTTCGCCCGCTCCGGCGCACGGCATCCCATCCTGCCGGTGGCGCTCGGGCTCGTGATCGGCGGCAGCCTGTCGAACCTCGTCGACCGGGTGCGGCTCGGCTACGTGACCGACTTCCTCGATCTCCGCTTCTGGCCCGCGTTCAACCTCGCCGACAGCTTCATCGTGATCGGGGTCGGCCTCCTGCTGGCCGCGCTCGTCGCCGCCGAGCGCGAGCCGCGCCGGTCGCGGCACGTCCGTGACGCGACTGCCCGTCCCTGAGGAAGCACGCGGGACGCGGCTCGACCGCTTTCTCGCGCTGCTGCCGGAGGTCGGGTCCCGCGCCGTCGCCGAACGGCTGCTCGAGGGCGGCGGCGTGCTCGTCGACGGCCGGACGCGGCCGAAGAGCCACCGGCTCGCGGGCGGCGAGGAGCTCGAGTTCGAGCCACCGGCGCCCCGGCCGAGCGACCTCGTCGCGGAGGAGATCGAGCTCACCGTCCCGTACGAGGACGAGCACCTGCTCGTCGTGGACAAGCCGGCCGGCCTCGTCGTCCATCCCGCGCCGGGGCACGCACAGGGAACGCTGGTCCACGGGCTGCTCGCGTACGACGTGGAGGGCGGAGACGAGCCGGAGCGGCCGGGGATCGTGCACCGGCTCGACCGCGACACGTCGGGGCTGCTCGTCGTCGCCCGCTCGCCGGAGGCGCACCGGCGGCTGCAGGAGCTCGTGCAGTCGCGGGAGCTGACCCGCGAGTACCTGGCTCTCGTGGTGGGCCGCCCGCGTTCCCGCAGCGGGACGATCGACGCACCGATCGGACGCGACCGCCGCGACCCGATGCGGCAGTCGCTCGACAGCGACACGCCGCGCGAGGCGGTGACGCACTTCGAGGTGGAGGAGCTGCTGCCGCGCCATGCCTTGCTCCGCGTGTCGCTGGAGACGGGGCGGACCCACCAGATCCGCGTCCACCTCGAAGCGATCGACCTGCCGGTGGCGGGCGATCCGCTGTACGGCCGCGCCGGCGACCTGGGGCTGCAGCGCCAGTTCCTCCATGCGGCGCGGCTCGCCTTCGAGCATCCCTTCACCGGCGAGCCGGTGGACGTGAGCTCGCCGCTCCCCGCGGATCTCGCCGCGGCGCTGGTTGCGGCGGGCGGCCGCTAGACTTCCCGCATCCAGTCCCTCGACCCGGCGGATTCAGCCGTGGCGCGGGTGCCGGCCTCTGTGGCCGGTGCGCCCCGAGCCCCGCCGGTGCAGTCCCAACAGAAACCGGAAGGAGCCCCATGGCAGTCGTGTCCATGCGCGAGCTGCTGGAGGCCGGAGTCCACTTCGGCCACCAGACGCGACGCTGGAACCCCAAGATGCGCCGCTTCATCTTTGCCGAGCGCGGCGGCATCTACATCATCGATCTGACGCAGACGAGCGAGCGCCTCGACGAGGCTGCGCAGTTCGTCCGCAACCTCGCCGAGCGCAACGGCACCGTGCTGTTCGTCGGCACGAAGAAGCAGGCCCAGGACGCCGTCGAGACCGAGGCGAAGCGCGTCGGCATGCCGTACGTGAACCATCGCTGGCTCGGCGGGCTGCTCACCAACTGGCGGACGATGTCCGACCGGATCGAGCGGCTGCACGAGATGCGGCGACTCCGCGACGAGGGCCAGCTGGAGCTGCTGCCCGCGAAGGAGCGCATCTCCATGGCCGGCGAGCTGGAGAAGCTGGAGGCGAACCTCGGCGGCGTGGCCGACATGCGCCGCCAGCCCGACGCCGTGTTCATCATCGACCTACGCAAGGAGCAGCTCGCCGTCCGCGAGGCGCGGCGGCTCGGCCTGCCGGTGATCGCGCTCGTGGACACGAACTGCGACCCGGACGAGGCCGACTTCGTCGTCCCCGGGAACGACGACGCCATCCGCGCGTGCAGTCTGATCGCCCGCGCCGTGGCCGACGCGATCGAGCAGGGCCAGCAGAAGGTCTCCGCGCGTGACTTCGAGAAGGCCGAGAAGGCCGCGGAGAAGGAGAAGGCCGAGGCTGCCGCCGCTCCGGCCGCCGAAGCCGAGACGGAAGTCGTCGCCGAGGTCGCGGCGGAGCCGGAGGTCGAGGCGGAGGTCGTGGTCGCCGAGGCTCCCGCCGAGCCGGCCGCCGCCGCCGAGGAGGTGGAGGGCTGATGGCCGAGATCTCCGCCGGGCTCGTCAAGGAGCTCCGCGATCGCACCGGCGCGGGGATGATGGACTGCAAGCGCGCGCTGCAGGAGACGAACGGTGACCTCGAGGCCGCCATCGTCGTGCTGCGCGAGAAGGGCATGGCCCAGGTGGCCAAGCGCGCGGGTCGCGAGACGACCGAGGGCAAGGTCGGCTACCGCCTGGGCGACGACGGCAGCAGGGGCACGATCGTCGCCGTCGGCTGCGAGACCGAGCCGGTGTCGAACAACGACGAGTTCCTCGAGTACGCGAAGAAGGTGCTCGAGGCGGTCGACGCCGACGGCATCGAGGCCGCGGGGGAGCTCGACGAGGAGCGCGTCGCGCTGTCGGCGAAGCTCGGCGAGAACATCGTCGTCGCCGGCGCTGCGCGGTTCGAGGCGGTCGACGGCGCGCTCATCTCCGCGTACGCGCATCCGCCGGCGAACAAGCTCGGCGTGCTCGTGCAGGTGCGCGGGGCCGACGAGGAGCTCGCGCGGAACATCGCGATGCACATCGCCTGGTCCGACCCGCGCTGGATCGACCGCGACGCGGTTCCGGCGGATGTCGTTGCGGCGGAGCGCGAGATCTATGCGAACTCCGAGGAAGTGCTGGGAAAGCCGGAGCAGGCGCGTGAGAAGATCGTCGACGGCATGCTGAACAAGCGCTTCTTCGCGGAACGGGGTGGTGCGCTGCTCGAGCAGCCGTGGATCCACGAGTCCTCGAAGACCGTAGGCCAGGCGCTGAAGGAAGCCGGGGCCGAGGTGCTGGAGTACGAGCGGCTCTCGCTCGCGGGCTGATACATCGATGAGCGTGCGACCCGAGGAGACGCTCGTCGCGCCGGGGGCCGGCGGCCCGCGCTTCCGGCGCATCCTGCTGAAGCTGTCCGGCGAGGCGCTGATGGGCGATCGCGAGTACGGCATCGACGTCGCGGTCGTCCGCAGCCTCGCGGCGGAGATCGCGGCGATCCGGGAGGACGGCCTCGATGTCGCCATCGTCGTCGGCGCCGGGAACTTCTACCGCGGCATGGCGGCCGCGGCCGAGGGCATGGACCGGGCGACGGCGGACTACGCGGGGATGCTCGCGACGCTGCTGAACGCGCTCGCGCTCCAGGACGCGCTCGAGCGGGCGGGCGCGGACACGCGCGTCATGTCCGCGCTCGTCGTGTCCGAGGCGGCCGAGCCGTACATCCGGCGGCGGGCGATCCGGCATCTGGAGAAGCGGCGGGTCGTCATCTTCGCCGCCGGCACCGGCAACCCGTACTTCACCACCGACACCGCCGCCGCGCTCCGTGCGCTGGAGATCGACGCGGAGGCGATCCTGATGGCGAAGAACGGCGTTGCGGGCGTGTACGACGGCGATCCGCGCACCGATCCCGGCGCAGCGTTCCTGCCGCGCCTGACCCACCTCGAGGCGATCGAGCGGGGCCTCAAGGTGATGGACACGACCGCGCTCTCGCTCTGCATGGACAACCGGCTCACGATCCACGTGTTCGAGCTCGCCGACGGCAACATCGCCCGGGTGGTCGCGGGCGAGGATGTCGGGACGATCATCTCGACACCCGACCAGGAGGGCTAGCAGACATGGCGACCGTCGACGAGCTGATCCAGGACGCGCAGTCGCGGATGGACAAGTCCGTGGAGCACGGGCGCGGGGAGTTCACCACGGTGCGGACCGGACGCGCCTCCGCGTCGCTGCTCGACCGCATCGAGGTCGACTACTACGGCACGGCGACACCGCTGAAGCAGCTGGCCACGATCAACGTGCCGGAGCCGCGCATGCTGACCATCCAGCCGTTCGACCCGAGTTCGATCCGCGCAGTGGAGAAGGCGGTGATGGAGTCCGATCTCGGGCTGACGCCGTCGAACGACGGCAAGATGATCCGCCTGCCGATCCCGCAGCTGACCGAGGAGCGGCGCAAGGAGCTCGTCAAGGTGGTGCGCGGCCTCGCCGAGGAGCATCGCGTCGCCGTGCGCGAGATCCGCCGCGACGCGATGAAGCATCTGAAGGAGCTCGTCGACTCCGGCGTCGTCGGCGCGGACGAGGAGCATCGCGCCGAGGAGCGCGTGCAGAAGCTGACGGACGAGCACATCAAGCACATCGACGAGGCGCTGAAGCACAAGGAAGCGGAAGTGATGGAGGTCTGATGGCGTGAAGAGTGCGGCGCACTTTTCACCCGCCCGCGACGCGGAGCTGCCGGATGTCGCGCGCGCCGTCGCGGTGATCATGGACGGGAACGGCCGCTGGGCCGCGGCGCGGGGGCTGGACGTCGCCGAAGGGCATCGCGCCGGCTCGCGCGCGCTGCGGCCGGTGGTGGAGACGGCGATCGATCTCGGCGTGCAGTCGCTCGCCGTGTACGCGTTCTCGACGGAGAACTGGACGCGCTCCGCGGAGGAGGTGGCCGCGCTGATGGACATCTTCGGCGAGACGATCGACCGTGAGCTGGTCGACCTCGCCGCGCAGGGCGTCCGCACCCGGTTCATCGGCCGCCGCGACCGCGCGCCGGACTGGCTGCAGGCGCGGATGGCCGACCTCGAGACGGCGACAGCCGACAAGACGACGCTCAGCCTCTGGATCGCGTTCGACTACGGCGGCCGCGCGGAGCTGGTCGAGGCGGCGCGGCGCCTCGTCGAGGACGGGGTGGAGGCGGACGACGTGGACGAGGCCCTGTTCGCCCGCTACCTGTATGCGCCGGACATGCCCGATCCCGATCTGCTGATCCGCACCTCCGGCGAGCTGCGCGTGTCGAACTTCCTCCTGTGGCAGTCGGCGTACGCCGAGCTCGTCTTCACGGACGCGCTCTGGCCCGACTTCGGGCCGGACGAGTTTCGCCGCGCGTTGGAGGATTACGCCGGCCGACGGCGCAGATTCGGCGGCAGATGACCGGTCTCTTCTCGCGCGTGCTGGTCGGCATCGTCGGCCTCCCTGTCGTGCTCGGCGTCGTGTGGCTCGGCGGCTGGTGGCTGTTCGCGCTGGTCGCCGTCGCCGGCATGGTCGCGGTGCACGAGTTCGTGACCATGGCGCGTCCGCTCCGGCCGCTCGCTCCCGCCGTCTACGTCGGCGTCATGCTCGCGCTGCTGGGCGCGCGCATGGGCGGGCTCGTCTGGATGCTCGGCGGCTTCCTCGCCACCTTCGTGCTCGCCTTCGTGCTCAACTCGTTCGCGGAGACGCGTCCGCCCGCGACGGTCGCGGTCGGCGCGACCATCTTCGGAGCGGCATGGATCGGCTTCGGCCTCGGCTTCCTGCTCCTGCTGCGCCAGATGAACGACGAGCCGCGGCTGATCGTCTTCACCGTGCTGCTGACCGTCTTCGCCGCCGACACGCTCGCGTATTTCGGCGGCCGCCTGCTGGGCCGGCACAAGCTCGCGCCGACGCTCTCGCCCGGGAAGACCTGGGAGGGCTTCGTCGTCGGCTCGATCGCCGGCGTCCTCGTTTCGTTCTTCGCGCTGTACGACACCCGGACGACGTATCTCTGCATCTGGGAGGCGGTCGTGCTCGGGATCGTCGTCGTGCTGGCCGCGGCGGCCGGAGACCTGTTCGAGTCGGCGCTGAAGCGGGACATGGAGGTCAAGGACACCGGACGGCTGCTGGGCGGCCACGGCGGCGTGCTCGACCGGGTCGATTCGCTGCTCTTCGCGGGCATGGCCGCTTATTACCTCGTTCTTGCCTTCGGATACGGCTGAGCGCCATGACCGTCCGTACACTTTGCGCGTGAAGCGCGTCGCCCTGCTCGGAGCCACCGGCTCGATCGGCCGGCAGGCAATCGAGATCGTCGAGGCCCATCCGGAGCTGGAGCTCTGCGCGGTCGCCTCCGGCTCGTCGCCGCTGCACGACGTGGACGCGCCCTTGAAGCAGGTGGGCGGCGACCTTGTCGAGCTGCTGGAGCAGGCGGAGCCCGACGTCGTCCTCAACGCCGTCGTCGGCTTCGCGGGCATCCACGCGACGCTGTGGACGCTCGAGCACGGCATCGACCTCGCGCTCGCGAACAAGGAGAGCCTCGTCGCCGGCGGAGACCTCGCGCTCGCCGCGGCGGCGCGCGGAGGCGGCCGGATCCTTCCCGTGGACAGCGAGCACTCGGCGCTGTACCAGTGCCTCGCCGGTTCCGCGCCCGACCAGGTCGCGAGCCTCGTGCTGACCGGCTCCGGCGGTCCCTTCCGCGGCCGCACGCGCGACGAGCTCACGGAGGTCACTCCCGAGGAGGCGCTTGCGCACCCGACCTGGCGCATGGGCCGGAAGATCACCGTCGACTCGGCCACGCTCGCGAACAAGGGCCTCGAGGTGATCGAGGCGCATTTCCTGTTCGAGCTTCCGTACGACCGCATCGAGGTGGTCGTGCAACCGACGTCGATCGTGCACTCGCTCGTGCGCTTCCGCGACGGCGCGGCGCTCGCGCACGTCGGCACCCCGGACATGCGCGTGCCGATCTCGTACGCGCTCACCTATCCGGAGCGCGCCGCCACGCCGCTGCCGCCGCTCGATCTCACCGCGCTGACCCTCGAGTTCCACGCGCCGGACCTCGAGACGTTCCCGATGCTCGCGCTCGCGCGCGAGGCGGGGGAGAACGGCGGCGTCCATCCGTGCGTGTTCAACGCCGCCAACGAGGTGGCGGTGGCCGCGTTCCTCGACGGCAGGCTGCCGTTCCTCGGCATCCCGGAGCTCGTCGCCGACGCGCTCGCTTCCGTCGGGGCCGCGCCGGTGCGCGATCTCGACGATCTGCTCGCGGCGGACGCCGACGCGAGACGGCTGGCGGAGAGAGGGCTTCCGGTCGCATGACCTGGCTCGTCGTCGTCGTCGGCCTCGTCCTCCTCGTGTTCATCCACGAGCTCGGCCACTTCACCATGGCGCGCGCGCTCGGCATCCGCCCGCGCAGCTTCTACATCGGCTTCCCGCCGGCCATCTTCAAGTTCCGCCGCAACGGCATCGAGTACGGCATCGGCGCGATCCCGCTCGGCGGCATGGTGCGCATCCCCGGCATGAACCGGCTCGCGGGACAGGACGTCACGTCGTTCATGGCGCCCGCGGTGAGCGAGGACGCGGAGCTCGTGGACACGGTGCAGCGCATCCGTGCGCTGGTCGACGTCGAGGACTACGCGGGCGCGCGCGCCGTGCTGCCCGAGCTGCGCGCCGAGGTGGAGCGCGCGACGCTGACGCCGCGCGCCCGGCGCTCCGCCGAGCGGGCGCTACGTGAGCTCGACGAGGGCACCGGCACCGACGCGTACTGGCGGCAGGCTGCCTGGCGGCGCATCGCCGTCATCTTCGCCGGCCCGGCCGCGAACATCCTCGCCGCGTTCGTCATCTTCTTCGCCGTCTACGCGACCGGCGCGCCGTCGCAGAACGCCAGCACGAAGGTGGGCGAGGTCGAGTCCGGCATGCCCGCGGCGGTCGCGGGACTGCGTCCCGGCGACAGCGTCGTCGCCGTGGACGGGCACGCCACGCCGACGTTCGCGCGCATCTCCGCCGTGATCCGCGGCAGCGGCGGCAAGCCGATCACCGTCACCGTCCGCCGCGGCGGCTCGACGGTCACGCTCGGCCCGGCCAAGACGGTCAAGTCGGGTGACCGCTGGATCTGGGGCTTCGTGCCCACCGCCGAGACGGTCTCCTACTGGACCGTTGCGCAGTGCCCATCTCGCGGCGGCGGCCTCGTGGGGCGTCGTCTCGGGCACGGCCCAGGCATTCGGCAGCATGTTCGGCGGCCACCCGAAGGGGCAACTCGTCAGCACTGTCGGAATCGTCAAGATCTCGAACGCCGCGCTGAAGGTCAGCTTCAACTGGTACCTGCAGATCCTCGCCTTCGTCAGCATGTCGCTGGCGCTGCTGAACCTGCTGCCGATCCTCCCGCTGGACGGCGGCCACATCCTCTTCACGATGATCGAGACGGTCCGCCGGCGTGCGCTCGCGCGCGAGGTCTACGAGCGCGTCTCCATGGTCGGCTTCGCGCTCATCCTGCTCGTCTGGGTGATCGCGCTCTCGTCCGGCAATTCGCCGCACTGACTGAGTCCGCCGCGCGAGCGCGGCGGACTGATGGGCTCACGCCGGCTTCTCGGCGTCGCATGCGGCTCCAGCCGCGGCAAGCGCGTGGTCTTGCCGCGGCACGGCAGCAGCTCGTTGTCAGCCGTCTCGGCGGCGCGCGCGTGCGCGCGGTCGGTGGCGCTACGCGTCCCCGCCCGCGTGAGTCCGGCCTGCGGTTAGACCGGCTTCGCCTGCTCTAACCTCCGGCCTTGCGTCGTCGCTATGGGCGTCGGCCGAAGGCTCAAGGTCCGTTGAAGCTCCGGCGGAGCAGCCAATCGGCCTGGGTAGACTGACTCGGCATGTCGAGTGAGCGCCAGATCACGGTTGGCGGCGTCGCCATCGGCGGCGGCGCGCCCGTCGTCGTCCAGTCGATGACGCTGACCAAGACGCACGACGTCGAGGCGACGACGGCGCAGATCGCCGCGCTTGCCTCCGCCGGCTGCGAGATCGTGCGCGTCGCCGTCCCGAAGCTCGAGGACGCGGAGGCGCTGCCGCGGATCGTCCGGCTGTCGCCGCTGCCGGTGATCGCGGACATCCACTTCAATGCCTCGCTCGCGCTCCGCGCGATCGAGGCTGGGGTTGCGGCGGTACGGATCAATCCCGGGAACATCGGCGGGCCGGACAAGGTCGCGCTCGTGGTCGAGGCGGCGCGCAAGGCCGGCATCCCGATGCGCATCGGCGCCAACTCGGGCTCGCTGCCGAAGCACCTGTCGGAGCTGGCCCAGCAGGACCAGGCGGAGGCGCTGGTCGAGGCGGCGCTCGAGGAGGTGCGGCTGCTCGAGCAGCTCGACTTCCGCGACTTCAAGATCTCCGTCAAGTCGAGCCACGTGCCGACGATGATCCGCGCCTACCGGATGCTCTCGGCCAAGGTGCCGTACCCGCTGCACCTCGGCGTGACCGAGGCGGGCACGCCGTTCTCCGGCTCGATCAAGTCGGCGGTCGGCATGGGCGCGCTGCTCGTGGACGGGATCGGCGACACGATCCGCGTCTCGCTGACCGCGGATCCGGTGGAGGAGATCAAGACCGCGTACGAGATTCTCAAGGCGCTCGGCCTGCGCGAGCGCGGACCGGTGATGATCGCGTGCCCGAGCTGCGGGCGCGACAACGTCGGCGTCCAGACGCTGGCCGAGAAGGTCGAGGGACGGCTGCACGAGTATCCGCAGCACTTCGAGGTGGCCGTGCTCGGCTGCGCCGTGAACGGACCGGGGGAGGCGGGCGACGCCGACTTCGGCATCGCCGGTGGCCGCGACGTGGGCTTCGTGTACGCGCACGGCCGCGTGCTGAAGAAGGTTTCGTCCGACATCCTCATCGACGAGCTCTTCTTCGAGATCGACAAGTGGATCGCCGAAGGCATGCACCGCCCGACGCGGCTGAAGATGGCGAAGCCGGCCGCGCTCGCGATGGCCGAAGCAAGCCTGATCCCGCTCGAGTAGCCTGCCCACGCGCACCGCCGCCGGAGCACGCGGTTCCATGCCTCGCTGGACAACGATCTTCTCTAGGCTGGACAACGCATGATCGCTCGAGCCTCACAGCTCTTCCTCCCCACGCTTCGCGACGACCCCGCGGACGCGGAAGCCGTTTCGCACAAGCTGCTCGTGCGCGGCGGCTACGTGCGCCAGGTCAGCGCCGGCCTCTGGACGTTCATGCCGCTCGGCTGGCGCGTCCACCGCAAGGTCGAGCAGGTGATCCGTGAGGAGATGGACGCGATCGGCGCGCAGGAGATGCAGATGCCGGTGCTCACCCCGGCCGAGCTGTGGGAGACGACCGGCCGCATCGGCATCCCGGAGATCTTCCACGTCACCGACCGCAACGGGCGTGCGTACGTGCTGCCGGTCACGCACGAGGAGACGGTCACCTTCCACGCGCGCGAGATCCAGTCGTACAAGCAGCTGCCGCAGCTCTGGTACCACTTCCAGACCAAGGACCGGGACGAGCCTCGCGCGCGCGGCGGCCTCCTGCGCCTCCGCGAGTTCGTGATGAAGGACGGCTACTCGTTCGACCGCGACGAGGACGGAGTCAAGCACAGCTTCGAGGCGAACCGCGAGGCGTACAAGAGGATCTTCGCCCGCTGCGGGATCGAGGCGGTCGACGTCCAGGCGGAGAGCGGGATCATGGGCGGCAAGTTCAGCGTCGACTTCCTCGCGCCGTCGGGATCGGGCGAGAACACGCTCGTCACCTGCGAGAACGGCGACTTCGCGGCCGATCTCGAGGTCGCGCTCGCCGTGCCGTCGCCCGCGGTGCTCCCGGTGCCGCTCGGTGTGCCGGAGGAGATCGAGACGCCGGGCGCGACGACGATCGACGCGCTCGCCGAGTTCCTCTCCATCGACGCGACCGCCACGTCGAAGGCGATGCCCGTCGTGCGGGAGGACGGCACGCTCGTGCTCACGCTCGTCCGTGGCGACGACCGGCTCAGCGAGTCGAAGCTCTTCGACGCGCTCCTCGGCAGCTCGCGGCCCGCGACGGACGAGGAGATCAAGCAGGCGTTCGGCGCCGGCGGCGGCTCGCTCGGGCCGGTGGGGTTTGCAGGCGAGATCGTCGCCGACGAGGCGCTGCGCGAGGGGCAGTACGTCGCGGGCGCGAACCGCGACGGCTGGCACCTGCGCGGGGTCGAGGCAGGGAGAGACTACGAGCCCCGGTTCGCCGACCTCCGCGAGCCGCGCGAGGGCGACACCTGCCCGCACTGCGGCGGCAAGCTCCGGTTCCAGACCGCGATCGAGGTCGGACACATCTTCGACTTCGGCAGCTTCTATTCGGAGCCGCTGGGCGCCACGTTCCTCGACGAGGAGGGCAAGGAGCAGCCGCTGCTCGGAGGCAGCTACGGCATCGGCCCGGCCCGGGTCATGGCCGCCGCCGTGGAGCAGCACCACGACGAGAACGGCATCGTCTGGCCCGCGTCGCTCGCTCCGTACGACGCGCACGTGGTCGCGCTCGCCGGCGCCGACGAGATCGCGCTGCAGGCGGCGGAGACGCTGTCCGCGGCCGGGCTCGACGTGTTGCTCGACGACCGCGACCTGCGGGCGGGGGAGAAGTTCGCGGACGCGGACCTGATCGGCGCGCCGTTGCGCGTGACCGCCGGCAAGAAGAGCCTCGAGGACGGCAAGGTCGACGTGCGCCACCGCGCAGACGGCTCCGAGAAGCGGTTAGATGTGAGTGAGCTCGGGGAGGTGCTGTAGGCGATGGCGCGGCGGCGGCGGTTCAGCGAGGAGCCCTTCGGTCCGACGATCGAGGCGCTGATGGCGGAGTCGGACGTGACGTACCGCGAGCTCGCGGCGCGCACCGGCCTGTCCGCCGGCTACCTGAACCATCTCGTCCACGGCAATCGCCCCGTGCCGTCCAACGAGGTCGTCGCCACGCTCGCGGAAGCGCTCGGCGTCGAGCCCGAGCACTTCCGCGAGTTCCGTCTGCGCGTGATCACCGAGCGTCTCGAGGAGATGCCCGAGCTGATCGACCGGCTGTACCGGCGCCTCGGCGAGTAGGGCGCGCCGCATCCGGGCTTCTCCCGATGGGCGGCGGGATCCCGTGGACGACGCTCGTCGTGAAAGGAGGACGCCATGCGCAAGCGGTGGATTCTCCTGGCTTGGCTCGCCGTCGCGCTCGCAGCGCTCGTCGCAGCGGCCGCGGCGGCAGCGTCGCTGCCCGGGGCCTCGTATCCCTGGGCTCAGCCGGGAGCGGCACGGACGATGACGGTGCCGGTGCAACCGCCGGCGAGCATTCCCATCGCCGTGCCTGCGGCAGTGATCACGCTGCCGCCGGGGGCGTCGTATCCGTGGGCGCAGCCGGGCTCGGCGCTTCCGGCCGGCGTACCGTCGGTTCAGCCGCCGCCCGGAATCATCCCGTGACGGAACACATGCGCGGGGTCGCTCAGACGGCCCCGCGCACGCTAGACGTCGCTCGGCGGCCGCGGCTCCGGCGGCGTCAGCGGTAGTCCCGTCTCGCGCCAGACGTGCACGCGAACGAGCGCGTCGATGCCGTACAGCAGCTCCTGCACCTGGTCGACGTCCGTCACCTCGGCGGCGTCGAGGGCGTCGGTCCACGTGCGCAGTGCTTCGAGTCCCTGGATGTCGGCCTGGGCGTTCGGCTCGAGATCCCCGCGAATCGCGGCGACGAGCACGTGGCGCGTCTGCTCCCGCTCCACGAGGGTCAGTGCACGGAAGGTGCGTGCGGCGCGGCGGAGGTCGGCGATCAGGCGCTCGAGCCCGATGCGGCGGGTGGTGTCGATGGCGGCCATGCTCCCTCCTCTGTTCGGGCCAGCCTCGCTCCGCGCGGGCGCGCAACCATCGGCGGAATCGCTGATCCGCTACTTCGGGTTGAAGCGGTAGCCCTGGCCGCGGACCGTGACGATCCGTTCCGGGAAGCGCGGCTCGCGCTCGATCTTCCTGCGTAGCGTGGAGATGTGGTTCTCGCACGCGTGCCCCGTGCCGACATGGCGGCTGTCCCACAGCTGTCGCGTGATCGCCGCGCGGGACAGGACCCGGCCGGGATTCGCCGCGAGCAGCGCGAGCAGCCGGAACTCGTTCGTCGTCAGCCGCTTCGCCTCTCCGTCGACGTAGACACGGTGCGCCTGCAGGTCGATGCGAACGCCTCCGACGACGCGGACCGTCTCGGCGGGCGGTTGCGTCGGATCGGGAATCTCGCGCGCGATGCCTTCGATCGCCACCAGCTCGCCGGCTTCGTCGAGGATCTGGACGTCGCGCTGCTCCGTCCAGATCGTCTTCCCGTCCTTGCGCACCCAGCGGATGATCAGCGGCTCGCTGCTCGGCGCACGGCGGGCGACCTCTTCGAGCAGCGCCCGGTCGTCCGGATGGACGAGCTTCATGCCGATGTCGGGATCGGCGTAGTGCTCCTCCGGTGTGTACCCGTTGACGCGCGTGACCGCCGGGCTGACGTACTCGAAGCCGCGCGTCGGCCGCATCCGGAAGCGGTAGATGATGTCGACCGCCCGCTCGGCCAGCTGCTCCAAATCCGGTTTCGACGGCTCCGCCGGGCCGTCGGTGTCCCTGTCGCGCGAGCGTGCCATCGCGCACCTCCGTCTCGTGTGCGAACCATCTCAAAGCTCCGGTGACGCGGCAACCAGCTGCGGAACCGACGTACACCGTTTCCTCCGGGTGTCGTGAGAAAACGTGTCAACAGGTGGGACACGAGTTAGCCTCGTGCTGATGGCTGTATTCGGTGGGGGATAAGCGTTGCTGATCGTCTCCGGTGCCCGGACTCGCGTGGTCATGCGTCGGGCGAACAACCTGATGTGTGAGAGCCTCGACGCGGGCGGCCGGGCCGACGCGGTCGGGTTCTTCTGCGAGTGCGGGGATCCCGACTGCTTCGAGCAGGTCTGGCTCACGCCCGAGGCCTACGACCGTGCACGCGCGAACGTCGCCTGGTCGGCCGTCGCTCCCGGCCACGTGCCGGCGGACGACCGCGACGCCGCCTGACGGCGGGCCGCGCTAGGCTTGCGCGAACGGGGCGTGGCGCAGCCTGGTTAGCGCGCCAGTCTGGGGGACTGGAGGTCCCGAGTTCGAATCTCGGCGCCCCGATGACTCGACGAATGCGCGGCAACGGGGTCTCGCGACCCCGTTTGCGTCTTACCGGAGCTTTACGTTGACCCCATTGCGGCCCCGAAGGGAGCGGCCGATACTGGGGATGGGTCATGGGCATGAAACAGGCGGCGATGCAGTGGTTCGTTCCGGCGATCGTGGCGCTTCTCGTGGTGCCTGCGGCGGCCGCTTCGACCCGCGCCAACCCGCCCGGCCTCCTCGGCGCGCAGAAGGCGTGCCAGGCCCTGGGGATCACGATCGGCAGCCCGGACTACGCGCAGTGCGTCCGCCAGGAGCTGAACGGAACGGCGCCGAGCGCGCCCGTGTCCGGGAGCGGGTCGACCACGCCGCCGCTGACCGTGCACCGCGCACAGCAGACCTGCGCCGTGCGGGGTCTCCTCCCGGGAAGCAACGGCTTCATGAAGTGCGTCAACACGCTGCTCACCACCGCCGCGCAGAAGACGTGCACCGCGAAAGGGCTCACACAGGGAAGCAGCGGCTTCGCCCGGTGTGTTAAGCAGCACCTGCAATCCGGGACGCGCTAGTACCCAAAGGGGGCTGCGGCGCCCGGCCGGGTCTGGCGATACTGCTCGCGATGGAAGGTGCTACGAAGCTGCGACTGCTCGACGTCCTTTCCGGAACCGCGCGTGAGCTCACGGAGGCGCTCGACGCGGACGCCTGCGGCATCTCGCGTGCGGTCGGCGACATGCTCATCCTCGTCGTCGAGCACGCGGAGAGCGGCCGGACGATCCAGCTCGGCCAGGGGTACCTCGTCTCCGACTATCCCGAGACGACGCGCGTGCTCGCCGAGCGCGTGCCGCTCTCGCTCACGCTCGACGATCCCGACGTGGACGGCGCGGAGGCGACGGTGCTGCGTGAGCTCGGCTACGGCTCGCTGCTGATGCTCCCGCTCGTGCAGAGCGGCGAGCTGTGGGGGCTCGTCGAGGTCTACCGCGAGGACACGCGCCGCTTCACGGACGCGGACGCGGTGACCGCCCGGACGCTGCTCGACCGCGTCTTCTAGCGGACGACGTCGGCAGAGCACGAGGCGACGAGTGCGCCGATCGGATCGGCGACGCCGCGCAGCTGCGGGTGCGACGCATCGATCTCGATCGCCGGCCACGCCTCGAGCCCGAGCGACGCGGCTCCTTCGTCGGAGCCGATGGAGAGGAGCGCGTCGACGCCAAGCACGTCGCGGCGGCCGGCCTGCCGGCGGGCGATGCCGTCGAGCTCCCGTAGCTCCTCGAACGGGTCTATGCGGACGTTGGAGTCCGAGCCGATGCAGATCGGGATGGATCGGTGCAGCACCCGCTCGACCGGGAGGAAGCCGTCCCCGAGGTTCGCCTCCGTCGTCGGGCACGCGCAGATGCGCGCGCCGGCCTCGGCCAGCAGATCGAGCTCCCGGCCGTCGGCGTGTGTCGCGTGGACGATCGTCGTCCGCGGCCCGAGACAGCCGGTTGCCGCGAGCAGCTCGATCGGGCGCAGGCCGTGCTCGGCGAGACATTCCTCGATCTCACGCGGCTGCTCGTCGGCGTGCACGTGCAGGGGCAGCGCATGCTCTGCGGCATAGCGGCCGAGCTCCTCGAGCCAGTCGCGCGGGCACGCGCGCACGGAGTGGGGGGTGACGCCGACGCGGATGCCGGCGCCGCGCAGCTGCTCGAGCCCGCGGAGGTAGTCGGCAACCGAGCTCTGGCAGAAGCGGTCGATCCCGCCGCGGCCGTAGGCGACATACAGGAGCACCAGCTCGATGCCGGCGGCGGCGGCCGCCTCGGCTGCGGCGCCCGCCTCGGCGGGGCCGAGATAGTGGAACTCGCCGACCGCCGTGTACCCGGCGGCGAGCATCTCCCGGTAGACCGCTTCGTACTCCTGACGGACACGTCCCGGGGTCTGACCCCAGGCCAGGTCCAGCATCGTCTCGCGCCAGGCCCAGAAGTCGGCCCCCTCGGTCCGGCCCCGCAGCGCACGCTGGAACGCGTGACTGTGGGCGTTGACGAAGCCCTTCAGCTGGAAAGTGTCCGCCACGCGCGAGAGGATACGCGTGTGCTGTGGCGCCTCCTTGCGGTCGGCCTGGCGTGCCTGGCCTTCGCGGCGCCGGCGCAGGCCGGCACGGTCGCCATCTTCTACTACGCGTGGTACGGCACCCCGGCGCGTGACGGCGCCTGGGAGCACTGGGACCAGAACGGCCACATCCCGCCCGGCGACCTCTACTCCCGCTACTACCCGGCCCGCGGGCCGTACTCGAGCTCCGACCCGTCCGTGATCAACGCGCAGATGGCGGAGATCGCCGCCGCCGGCGTCGACGAGGTGATCATCTCCTGGTGGGGGCGCGGCTCGACCGAGGACAAGCGGCTGCCCATGGTGCTCGCGGCCGCGCGGCGGCACGGCCTCCAGCCGGCAATCCACCTCGAGCCGTATCCCGGCCGCACGATCGCGGCGATCGGGGCGGACGCGACGTATCTCGCGTCGCTGGGGATACGCGACGTCTACGTCTATCACCCGCGCGACTTCGCGGCGTCGGACTGGGCGGCGCTCCGGCCGACGCTGCCGTCCTCGCTGCGGCTGTTCGCCGGGACGCAGCTCGTCGGCTTCGCGGCGGCGGGACACTTCGACGGCTTCTACACGTACGACTTCGTCAGCTTCGGCGCCGCGAAGTTCAATCGGCTCTGCGCGCAGGCGCACGCGATGCACATCCTGTGCGCGCCGTCCGTCGGGCCTGGATACGACGGCCTCCGGGCCGGAGAGTTCTCGCTCTCGAGCGCGCGCCGGAACGGGCAGACGTACGACAATCTCTGGTCCGCGGCGATTGCGGCCCATCCGGACATCATCACGGTGACGTCGTACAACGAGTGGGGAGAGGGCACGCAGATCGAGCCGGCCGTGGCGAAGCCCGGCTATTCGAGCTACGTCGGCGCCTGGGGCCTGACCGGCGCGGCCGCCTCGTCGGCCTATCTCCTGCGCACCGCGTACTGGGCCTGGCGCTTCCACTCGGTCCCGTGACCGTATTCTTGGCGGTATGGCCGCCCGCGCAGTGCCCGCACCGCTGGCCAAGCTGCCGAATGCGCTGACGCTCGGCCGCCTGGCGCTCATCCCGGTATTCGTCGTCCTGATGATCAAGGCGGGCGACGCGCCGTCCTGGCCGGCCGGGATCGTCTTCGGCATCGCCGGCGTCACCGACCAGGTCGACGGCTATCTCGCACGCCGCTGGCACGTCGAGTCCAGCTTCGGGAAGGTGGCCGATCCGCTCGCGGACCGGCTGATGATCGACGCCGCGGTGATCCTGCTCGTCTGGTACGGACGGCTGCCGTGGATCGGGCTCGTCGTGATCATCGCCCGCGACGTCCTGCTGATCGTCGGCTACCGCGTGCTCAAGCCGCGCGGGTACGAGCTCGACGTCAGCATGCTCGGCAAGGCCGCGACGTGGATCCTGTATCTGGCGATCGGCTGCCGCATCGTCACCGCCGACTCGACCAGGTGGCCGCTCTGGCTGTTCTGGATCGGGCTGGGGATGGCCGTCGTCGCCGCCGCGTTCTACGTCAGGGACGCCTGGAAGGTGCTGCGCGCGTGAAGGCGGTCGTGATGGCGGGCGGCGAGGGCACGCGCCTGCGTCCGCTCACGTCCAACCAGCCGAAGCCGATGGTGCCGATCGTCGGCAAGCCGTGCATGGAGCACATCCTCGAGCTGCTGAAGCTGCACGGGCTCGAGGACGTGATCGTCACGGTCGCGTTCCTGCCGCAGGCGATCCGGAGCTACTTCAGCAACGGCGACGCGCTCGGAATGGAGATCGGCTACTCGGTCGAGGAGTCGCCGCTCGGCACCGCCGGCTCCGTCCGGCTCGCCGCGGGCAGGCTGGACGACACGTTCCTCGTCATCTCCGGCGACGCGCTCTGCGACGTGGACCTGACGCGGCTGATCGCCTTCCACAAGGAGAAGAACGCCTCCGTGACCATCGGCCTGAAGGCGGTCGACAACCCGCTCGAGTTCGGCATCGTCGTCACCGACGAGGACGGCCGCGTCGAGCGGTTCCTGGAGAAGCCGTCGTGGGGCCAGGTCTTCTCGGACACGATCAACACCGGCATCTACGTGCTCGAGCCGGAGGTGCTGAAGCACGTTCCGACCGACCGGCCGTACGACTTCTCCAAGGAGCTGTTCCCGCTGCTGCTGGAGATGGGGCGGCCGATCTACGGCTGCGTCCTGGACGGCTACTGGCAGGACATCGGCAACCTGGACCAGTACCGGCAGGCGAACTTCGACGCGCTCGAGGAGCGGGTGCGCCTGAACATCGGCGGCATCCGGATCCGCGGCAACGTCTGGATCGGCGACGGCGTCGACGTGCACGACCTCGAGGCGCTCGAAGGGCCGGTCTATCTCGGCAACTACTGCCGCGTCGCGCCGTCGGCGACGATCGGCCCGTACTCGGTCCTCTCCACCAGCGTCACGGTCCGCGAGGGAGCGCGCACCTCGCGCTCGATCGTCGACGCGTCCACGTACATCGGCCGCAGCACCGTCGTCGAGGGCGCGATCCTGGGGCGCTCGTGCGACCTGCGCGCGCACGTGCGCGTGCACGAGGGCGTCGCGATCGGCGACGAGGTCACCATCGGGGCCGAGAGCGTGATCATGCCGGGCGTCCGCATCTACCCCTACAAGGAGGTCGAGACCGGCTCGCAGATCTACGACAGCCTGATCTGGGAGTCACGGGGGACGACGCGGGTCTTCGGCAAGGACGGCGTCTCCGGGATGGTCAACGTCGACCTCACGCCCGACACGGCGCTGCGGCTCGCCGCGGCGTTCGGCACCGCGCTGAAGCGCGACGCGCGCGTGGTCGCGAGCCGCGAGGGCACGCCGGCCTGCCGGATGATCAAGCGCGCGATGATCTCCGGCGTCTCGTCGACCGGCGTCGACGTGGCCGACCTGCGCGTGATCCCCGCATCCGTCGCGCGGCACCTGGTCAAGTCCGAGGGCTATCGCGCCGGCTTCCACGTCGGCCAGAGCCCCGCCGACCCCGAGGTGATCCGCATCCAGTTCTTCGAGCAGCCGGGGATCGAGATGACGGCGGCGCTGCAGGCGGAGGTGGAGAAGCACTACACGCGCGGCGAGCTGCGGCGCGTCTCCGCGGCCGAGGTGGGGACGCTGTCCTATCCGGCCCGCATCCGCGAGAGCTACGCCAGCGACCTGCTCACGAACGTCGACGTCGAGGCGATCCAGCGGCGCGGCTTCCGCATCGTCGTCGACTACGGCCGTTCGGCCGCGTCGTACGTCCTGCCGATCGTCCTCGGGCCGCTCGGGATCGAGGCCGTGGCCGCGAACGCATTCCCAAGCGAGCGCAGCCCCGAAGAGTCCGGGCTCGCCGCGTCGATCGCGCAGGCGAAACGGCTCGTGCCGGCCGTGGGGGCTGATCTCGGCGCCGTCTTCGATCAGGCCGGCGAACGGCTCTACCTCGTGGACGAGGAGGCCCGTGAGATCCCCGTCGAGCAGACGCTGCTGCTGTACGTCAGCCTGCTCGCCTCGGCCGGCATCGCCGGGAAGCTGGCGTTCCCCGTGACGGTCACGAGCCAGGTCGACCGGCTCGTCGAGGGCTCGCAGCTCGAGATCGTGCGCACGCCCGCGTCGCTGCCGGCTCTGACGAAGGCCGCGGCCGAGGACGGCGTCGTCTTCGCCGGGGCGGTCGGCGGCGGCTACGTCTTCCCGGAGTTCCTGCCGGCCTACGACGCGGTCGCGAGCCTGCTGAAGCTGATGGAGCTGCTCGCGCCGGTGCAGCGGCCGATCTCCGAGCTGGTCGCCGAGCTGCCGCACCCCACGCTCGTGCACCGCCCGATCCCGTGCCCGTGGGGGATGAAGGGCCTGGTCATGCGCGTGCTGAACGAGCGGCTGGCCGGGCGCGACCTCGACCTCACGGACGGGATCAAGCTGTTCGAGGAGCGGGGCTGGTCACAGGTGCTGCCCGATCCCGACGAGCCGCTGATCCACCTCTATGCCGAGGGAGAGACCCCCGAGATCTCCACCGAGCTCGCCGAGGAGCTGCGCGAGTTCATCGAGGAGATCGAGCAGGGTGAGCAGGCCGCAGCGCGAACCTAGAAATCGCGCCTCTGGACGCGCGCCGAGCGAAAGCTAAACTTCAGGTTGACCCTTTAGGGGCGCCCCTCTCTCCGAGCGAAAGGCCGACGTTGGAACCGCTGCCCGATCTCGCCTCGATGTCCGATGAGGATCTCAAGAAGCTGATCGACGAGTACACACAGGAGGAGCAGGAGGTCTCGTACCGCCGCCGCCTCCTCCACGGGAAGATCGACATCCTGCGCGCCGAGCTCGTCGCCCGTCTCCAGAAGACGGGAGGACGGAGCGTGCTCGACGAGGTGAACGTCGCGTCGCTGACCGAGATCCTCACCGGGAAGGCCACGCCGCCCTCGGCATGAGCCATGTCTACTGTCCCGAGTGCGGCTTCCAGAATCCGGAGGCCGCGAACTACTGCGCGAAATGCGGCGCCCTCCTCGTTCGAGAGGAGGGCGACGAGACGACGCAGACGTTCAGCCCCGTCGAACCGGACGAGGCGCTCGGGACCCTCGACGACCTCGGTGCGCTCGTCGCCGAAGGAGGTCCGGCGCTCGTCGTCCGCTCCGGCGGCGGCCGCTCGGGCGAGAGCTTTCTGCCACAGGACGAGCGCACGACGATCGGACGCTCGCCCGACTGCGGCGTCTTCCTCGACGACGTGACCGTCTCGCGGCGGCACGCGGTACTCGTGCAACGGGCCGCCCGCTGGTACATCGAGGACCAGGGCAGCCTGAACGGGACGTTCGTGAACCGCCGCCGGGTCGAGTCGGCCGAGCTCGAGGACGGCGACGAGATCCAGATCGGCAAGTACCGCCTCACCTTTCTCCAGCGCTGATGAACCCGACGCAGGCACCCGCTGCTTCTCCGGCCCGTGAGCGGCTGCTGACGATCGGCACGGTCTGCCGGCGCCTCAAGCCCGAGTTCCCCGATATCTCCATCTCGAAGATCCGCTATCTCGAGGACCAGGGCCTGCTCATGCCGAAGCGAACGCAGGGCGGCTACCGGCTGTTCGGCGAGGACGACGTCGACCGGCTCGAGACGATCCTGCGCATGCAGCGCGACGAGTTCCTGCCGCTGCGCGTGATTCGCGAGGAGCTCGCCACCGGCGCGGGCAAGGACCGGCGGCGCAAGCGCGTGACCGGGCTGGGCGAGAGGGAGGAGGGGCTCGACCTGGACGCCCTGCGCGCGCGCGCCGGCATCGCCCCCGAGCGCGCACGCGAGCTCGAGGAGTTCGGCCTGCTCGAGCCGCGCGTCGAGGGAGGACAGCGCATCTACTCCGAGACAGACGCGGACATCGCCGCAGCCTGCGAGACGCTGTCGCGCTACGGCATCGCACCGCGGCACCTGCGCGCGTTCCGCACCGCCGCCGACCGTGAGACCGGGCTGCTGGAGGCGCTCGTCGCGCCCGCGCTCCGCTCCCGGAATCCCGAGCGGCGCCGCGCCGGAATCGACGACCTGCAGGCGCTCGGCCAAGCGGCGCAGGAGCTCTCCCAGCTGCTGTTCTGGCGTAACGTGCGCAGGTTCGCCGGCGGATGATCGACCTCCGCTCCAAGGTTCGCGAGGTGCCGGACTTCCCCGAGCCCGGCATCGGCTTCAAGGACATCACGCCGCTGCTCCTGGATCCGCTCGCGCTCAAGCAGGCGGTCGACGAGCTGGCGTCGTGGACAGCGGACCGGAAACCCGACCTCGTGCTCGGCGCCGAGGCGCGCGGCTTCCTGCTCGGCGCCGCGATCGCGTGCCAGGTCGGCTGCGGCTTCGTGCCGGCCCGCCGCCCGGGCAAGCTTCCGCCCGAGACCGTCTCGGCGCGCTACCTGCTCGAGTACGGTGAGAACGCGCTCGAGGTGAACGCCGACGCGATCGCCCGCGGCGCACGGGTGGTCATCCACGACGACGTGCTCGCCACCGGCGGCACGGTCGAGGCGATCGCCGGTCTCGTCGAGAGCCTCGGCGGTCACGTGGTCGGCGTGAACTTCGTGATCGAGCTGTCGTTCCTCAGCGGCCGCCAGAAGCTCGGCGGGCACGACATCTTCTCGCTGATCGAGTACTAGCTCTTTCAGGCGCCGTCCGTTATGCCGATTAGAACTTCGGCATGTACGACGCGCTGACGAGCCGCTACACGTTCGCCTGCCCGTCCCGCGGGGAGAGCCGTGTCACGCTGTCCGCGTTCCGGCGCCTCGAGCGCCTGGCCGGCGCGGCCCATCCGGCCGTGTACCGGATCCGCTTCGACTGCCCGTGCGGCGACGAGCACGACGGGCTCGTCAGCCACGACGATCTCGACTGGGCGCCGCTCGGGCTCGAGGCGGGCGTCTTCCTCAATCTGATGACGTCGCGCGTGGAGCCGGTCGCGGCCGAGCTGGGCGCGCTCGCCGCCGCGCGGATCGGAGCGGGGGAGTGGCCGTGGAGCTTCTTCTGCTTCCCGGAGGAGCGGCCGAGGCCGGTCTTCCCGTCCTCGTTCTTCCTGCTCGCACCCGGCGACGGCACGCTCGGCCTCGCCGTCCGGTGCCCGGTGTGCGCCCGGCTGTCGGTGAACCTCGTGTCGCAAGAGCACGTCGATCTGCCGTTCCACAACGATCGCGAGATCGCCGTCGTGGACCACGTCTTCTCCGACGACGCCGTCGCGACGATCGCCGCCTTCCGGGCGGAGCTGTGGTCTTCGAGCTTCGACGCGCGCCGTCTCGACCTGCACTAGCCGGGCATTAGCCCTTCAATCCCTTCCGGGAGGGATCATGCGGCGGCGCGCGCTCCGTCGATACCCATGGCGGGATGAGCGGAGCACACCACTCTTGGGAAGGCATGGGCCTCGGCGGCCTGCCGCTGCTGCTCGCCCACTGCGCGAGCCTCGGCCCTGAAGAGCTGACGGCCCGCGAGCGCCTCGACGTCGTGCTCGGCCCCGAGCTGGCACGGAAGCTCGTGTGGGCGCTCTGCTCCGGCGCGCCCGCGGGGCGCGTCGTCCTGCACGCTGCCTAGTCGCCGGCTCGGTCTTCGCCCCGGAGGCGGACGAACAGCCAGATGGCGCCGCCCGCAACGAGCGCGATCACGAACGAGAACGCGCCCGAGCTGCCGATCGCCACCAGGCCGAAGTAGATGAACAGCGCGAAGCCGATCGCCCAGAGCAGGGAGACGACGCCGTGGTCGATGCTGGGTGGCCGTGGGCTCGAGGACATCGACGGCGATCGTACACGGCGGACCCAAAGCGAAACGGGGACGACCGCAGTCAGTCCCCGTTCCAGAAAAAAGATTCGCCGAGTCGGTCGCGGTTTCGTCCACAGAGCCGCTCGACCTTCCGACTTGGCTCTTGCGAGCCTCCCCGTACTGCCTATCGGCCCTGCTTCGTCCTACTCCCGCGCCGCGCTCGGCGCAATGGGGAATCTAGGGGGTCGTCGAGGGCGGATCAAGGGTGCGAAAAACGAAAAAGCCGCTATTTGCGGAAAGTGAATAATCAACATTTCCACAGCACTCTGTGCAACCTGTGGATAACTCCCTCAGCCGCCGAGAACGGCCCGGAGCAGCGAGGCGAGCGGAAGTCCCGACGCCGGGTCGACGTACACCGCGCGGTAGAGCAGCGGCCGCACGGGCGGCGTGTCGACATACGAGAAGGTCCCGTCGGCGGCGAGGGGGAGGGTGGTCAACAGCTCCGCACCGGCCGAGGTCTCGCGCCAGAGCTGGACCGTGCCGGCGGCAGGCGCACCGGCGGGGCCGAGGACGTTGCCGGAGAGCGCGAACGCCGCGCCCTGGACGGCCGCCGACAGCGCGACGTGTGTGGCAGGCGCGGCGGCGGCGCGGTACCAGTCGAGGCCGTCCGGCTGGACGAGCAGATACTGGCGGCCGCCCGCGGCGTCGATGTCGTAGCCCTTCAGTTCGCCCGCCAGCTCGATCGAGCCGCCGTGGGCGTCCGCGACGATGCCGGCAAAGACCGTCCGCGTGCCCTCGAGGTCGACGTAGTCGTCTCCGCCGACCTCGGGGCCGGTCGACGACAGCGCCAAGGACACGAGAAAGGCGTGGTGGGAGAGGATCGTCGTCGTCTCGCCCTTGTCGTGCAGCGTGAGCAGCAGCTCGCTCTCGGTGTCGGAGAGCGAGGGGAAGAGCTCCGTCCACGCGCTCCAGACCTGACCGGGTCCGGCCGCGGCGGCGACGACGCCCGCCGGCGATCCCAGCGCCGTCGCGTAGACGAGCTGGCCGATCCAGTCCTTGTGGTTCTTCGTACGGGCCCATTCGATCGTGGCCGAGTCGTATGCCTCGACCACACGGACGGCGCCGCTCGGGAGCACGACCGGCGCCGCGGCGGGCAGGACCTCGCTGGACGGGAACCCGAGGCGCGTGACGCGCTCGCCGATCAGGCGGCCCGTCGCGTCCTCGTGCACGAGGCGCAGCCAGGTCTTCTGCGTCTTCAGCTCGTAGGCGTAGGCGACGAGCGGCCGCCCCGAGTGGTCGAGCGCGAGGCCGCCGAAGCCCAGGAGCCCTCCCACGGGCGCGGTCGCGACCGTCCTGACCCTCCAGGTGCTGCCGCTCTGCTCGGCGAGCGCCAGCCAGTGCGCGGCGGGATCCTCCGCGAGCAGCACCGTGGAACCGGACGGCGCGACGGCCAGGCCGACGACGAGCACGCGCAGGCCCGGGAGGCCGGAGATCGTCTGCTCCGTCCAGCCGCCGGCCACGGCGCGGGTGGCAAGCACGAGCGAGCCGTCCGCCGCTGCGAAGGCGACCCGCGGCGAGCCGTCCGCGGCGACGGCCAGCATCGCGTCGGACGAACCGGTCGAACCGGGCACGTTCTCCGCCCGAGCGAGTCCCGCACGACCCAGTCCCGCCAGGAAGAGGGCGGAGGCGACCGCGACTGCGAGCGCGAGGCGCTTCACACCGGGACGATACCCGCGAGGCGCTCTCGAACTCCAACTTGACATAACGTACGTTCTCGTGCACGAGCCAGATCGGGAAGCGCACACGCTTGATCCGGCGGCGCGGGCGTGTTTGGCTGTTGACGGCGCAACGAGAAGGGACGCCGGTTGACCGTCGAGATCGAGTCGATCCTCGGAAACGAAGAGCTCGCGACGCTGCTCGAGACCGCCGAGGCGAGCGGGCAGCTGCGCGCGGCGGAGCTGCAGGAGATCCTCGAGCCGCTCGAGCTGGATCCGCTGGAGACCGACGCGGTGTACGGCGAGCTCGACCGGCGGGGGATCGAGCTGCTGGAAGGGGCGGAGAAGGACGCGGCTCCCCCACCCCCGAGCCCGCCGTCCCAGGAGACGACGACGGACGCGCTGCAGCTGTTCCTGCGCGAGGCCGGCCGGCATGCGCTGCTGACAGCGGCGCAGGAGGTCGAGCTGGCCAAGCGGATCGAGCGCGGCGACCGGGAGGCCAAGCAGCGCATGATCCAGTCCAACCTGCGCCTGGTCGTCTCCATCGCCAAGAACTACCGCAACCAGGGGCTGCCGTTCCTCGACCTGATCCAGGAGGGCACCCTCGGCCTCATCCGGGCCGTGGAGAAGTTCGACTGGCGCCGCGGCTACAAGTTCTCGACCTACGCCACCTGGTGGATCCGCCAGGCGGTCGCGCGGGCGCTGGCGGACAAGGCACGGACGATCCGGATGCCCGTCCACATCGTCGAGCGCATGCAGAAGATGAACCGGGCCGAGCGAACGCTCTGGATGGAGCTGGGCCGGGAGCCGACCCTCGAAGAGATCGCCGAGGAGGCGTCGCTGCCGGTCGAGCAGGCGCGGGAGGTGCGCGCAGCGGCCCGGGCCTCCGCCAGCCTCGACCAGCCCGTCGGCGAGCAGGAGGACGCCGTGTTCGGCGACTTCGTCGCCGGCGACGACCCGCTCCCGGAGGAGCGCGTCGAGGTCTCGCTGCGCAGCCAGGCGCTCGCGGTGGCACTGCAGGCGCTGCCCGACCGGGAGCGGCACGTGCTCGTCCTCCGCTACGGCCTGCTCGACGAGGAGCCGAAGACGCTGGAGGAGATCGGCAAGCGGCTCGGCCTCACGCGCGAGCGCGTCCGTCAGATCGAGCTCGAGTCGCTGCGCCGGCTCGCCGGCCTGAGCGAGATGCAGGTCGTCGCCGCGTAGCTAGGAGCTATTCGGCTCGGAGGTAGAGCTCGAGATCCGGCGCGGCCATCCGCAGCTCGCGGAGGGCGCGCGACTCGAGCTGGCGCACCCGCTCGCGGGTGATGCCGAGCCCGGCGCCGACCTCTTCGAGCGTCTGCGGCGAGGCGCCGTCCAGACCGAAGCGGAGCGCAAGCACCCGGCGCATGCGCGGGTTGAGCACCGACAGGGCGTTCGCCAGCTCCGTCGCCCGCAGGCGCTGTGCGGTCCGCTCGTGCGGCGCCTCGGAGTGGATGTCCTCGATCAGGTCGCCGTAGAGGCTTTCGCCGTCGCCCACCGGCGTGTCGAGGCTGACCGGATCCTCGACGAGGTCGAGCAGGTCGTTGATCTTGCTCTCCTCCAGGCCGGTCTCCTTCGCCAGCTCCGTCACCGTCGGCTCGCGGTTGAGCTTCTGCGCCAGCTGGCGGCGCGCGCGCAGGAGCCGCCGCACCTGCTCGGCGACGTGCACGGGCAGCCGGATCGTCCTGCCCTGATCGGCGAGGGCACGCGTGACCGCCTGGCGGATCCACCAGGTGGCGTAGGTCGAGAGCTTGTAGCCCATGCGGTAGTCGAACTTCTCCACGGCGCGGATCAGCCCGAGGTTCCCCTCCTGGATCAGGTCGAGGAGCGGAACGCCGGCCTTCGTGTAGTTGCGGGTGATGGACATGACGAGCCGGAGGTTCGACTCGATCAGCTGCCGCTTGGCCGCCTCGTCGCCCGCGTCCTTGCGCCGTGCGAGCTCGCGTTCCTCGCCGCGCGTCAGCAGGGGGCCGCCGCCGATCTGGCGGACGTACAGCTTCAGCGGATCCTGGACCTGGATCGCGCCCTCGGCCGCTTCGAGCTCCTCGACCTCTTCGGCGTCCGGCTCGTCGAGCTCGGCGCCGGCCTCGACCGTGACGGCCTGTTCGGCCTCCTCGGTCGTCGCCGGCTCTCCGAGTCCGGGAACCAGCTCCAGGCGGGGCTCACCAGCCTCGGGAACGGGCTTCAGGACAGAATCGGGGAGCGGCCGCTGCTCCATCGCACTGCGTATCGGCATCCCTCAGTCGAGGCTTGAGCGGGGCTTCCGCGCGAACGAGGGACGGGCCGGGCGGCGGCGAAATGTCAGCTAATCGTTAGGCCTGTTCGTGCCGATCTAACAACCACCAGATCGACTCGTCCGAAAGAGAACATAGGGTGCGGCTGCGGCGCTGCCGGCCCTGGGGTCTCGGAGGACAACCAGCTCGACTTATGTGCGGAATTGCCGGATACAGCCTTTCTGCGGCCTGCGACGTCGATCGCACGCTGGCAGCGCAGGCGCTCCTGGCCGGGATCGCAGAACGGGGCGCGGACGCGGTCGGGTACGCGTACCGGAGGCCCGGCGACACGCCTCCCACGGTGACGAAGCAGCGCACGCCGGCGAGCCGTCTGCTCGAGCGGATCTCCGTCCCCCACTCCGCGACCGAGCTCCTCGTTCACGTGCGCGACTACACGAAGGGCCACCCGTCGATCGCCGCGAACAACCACCCGGTCCGTCACGGGCCGGTCGATCGGCATCCACAACGGGATCATCGTCAACGACGACGAGCTCCTCGCCCCGTTCGACTGCGCCCGCGTCGAGCCGCGGATGACGGTCGACTCGGAGGCGATCTTCGCGCTCGCCGCGCACTCGGCCAACGACCCGAAGCGCGCTCGAGGCCCTCGTCGGCTCGATGGCGACGGCCTGGCTCGACGAGCGCGCGGCCGGCTCGGTCTTCCTCGCGCGCGGCATCGGGCGGCCGCTGTGGCTCGGACACGCGCGCGGCGCCATCTTCTTCGCCTCGACCAAGGACGCGCTCGAGGTGCGTCGAGCAGCTACGCCGGTCTGCGGCTCCGCAAGAACAAGCTCGCGGACGGCAGCTTCCTCGAGCTGCGCGACGGCGAGGTCGCCCGCAGCGAGCGGTTCCGGCCCGACCGCACCTACGTCGAGGGCCACGCCGCTCCCGGCGATCCGCGCCCCGCACGAGGGCGCGTCGTGCCTCCGGCGCCTCGCGGCGCTCGCGGCCTAGCGCTGCGCTAGCCGCCGACGAGGCGGCCGTCGCTCCCCACACGCACGCCCTGCTCGTCCAGGCGCTCGCGGACGAGGAACTGGAAGGTCGACCAGGCGCCGCGCCGCGCGTCGAACATCCGGTAGACCTGCCACTCCGTCAGCAGCGCGTCGTCCTCCTTGCGGGCCTCGGCCCAGTCGGCGAACTTCGGCAGCCGGCCGAGCCGCCGGGCCAGCTCCGCGCCCTGCTCGACGGCCCGCTCCAGCCGCTCCTCCCCCACCGGTACGTCGAAGCCCGCCTCGCGCAGCGCGTTCGAGAGCGAACCGAAGGTGTGCCAGTAGAGCGACTTCGACGGCAGCCGTCCCTTGTGCTCGTCGATATCGCGGGCGGTCGGCGGCCGCCCGAGCTCGTCCCCCAGCTCGCGCAGCAGGCCGAGCAGCTCGTCGCGGGTGGCGAACCGGCGCGGCACGAGCCCGGCCGCACGCTTGGCCGCGTTCCAGGAGCCGAAGTGCTCGATCACCGTCTGCGGGTGCACGGGTCGTCTCGGGATCGGCGGCGAACTCGCGCATCGTCGGCGAGCTGCCCCAGCCGGTTGGCGCAGTCGCGCAGCTCGGCGAGGATCTGCTCGTCGGAGTAGCGCTTGCGGATTCCCGCCTGGAAGGCGGCGAGCGCTCCGGGGTCGATGTCAGCGACCGCCCGGAAGCGCGGCTTGGGCGCCATCCAAAGAGTGTAGAGCAGGTTGCGCGCTTCGCAAGTGCGCCCGCGCGGGCGGCGGCCCCACTACCCGCCGGAGCTACGAGGCCTTGACCAGCGCAGGCCGCCGCTGCGGCTCCACCTCGGGCAGCTCCCCCACCACCGACTCGAGCGGCAGGATCCGCTCGAGCGCGGCGACGCAGCGCGGGCAGAACTGTGTGCCGGCGGCGCCCTTGACCTCGGCGAGCGCCTCGTGCACCGGGCGCGCGGCACGGTAGATGCGGGTCGTCAGCATCGAGTCGAGCGCGTCGGCGACGTGGATGATGCGGGCGCCGAGCGGGATCTCCTCGCCGCCGAGCCGGTCCGGATAGCCGGTGCCGTCGAAGCGCTCGTGGTGGTGGCGGATCGACGGCACGGCGTCCTGGAGGAAGCCGAGCCGGTCGATGATGCGCGCGCCCTCCTCCGCGTGCCGCTGCATCAGCGCCCACTCCTCGCCGGTCAGGCTGGCCGGCTTCAGGAGGATCGCGTCCGGGATGGCGAGCTTGCCGATGTCGTGGAAGAGCGCGGCGTGGCCGAGGAGGTCGAGCTCCGCCTGCGAGAGGCCGAGCTCGCGGCCGATCGCGAGCGCGAGCTGCTGGACGCGCCGCGAGTGGCCGGCCGTGTACGAGTCGCGCGCGTCGACCGTGGCCGAGAGGGACTCCATCGCCGCCGTCGAGCGCTCGCGCAGCAGCCGGTTGGCCTGCTCGAGCGAGACGTTCTGGGACTGGATCGTCTCCGCCGCCTCGCGCAGCTTCTAGCGCCGACTTCTGCGTGTGCTTCAGGTACGCCTCCTGCGTCTTGCGCATCAGCAGGAGCGGCACGGCGAAGACGGCGAGCGCGTAGAGGCCGACGGCGTTGTAGGCCAGCGCGATGACGCGCGCCGATGAAGCCGTAGACGAGGTAGTGAGGCAACAGCCAGGCGAACCGCTCGTGGAACACCTGCCAGGGGCTCTCGTGGCCCTCGACGGCGGAGGCGATGCTGAGCAGGGACATGTTCACGCCGAAGTAGACGGCGCCGCCGACGACGCCCAGGGCGGCCGCGGCGAGGCGGTGCGTCGTGCCGCTGCCGATGTCGACGGACATGACCGACGCGGCGGCGAGCGATGCCAGCGGAGAGCGTCCCGATGTTGTAGAGCACGTGGTGCAGCGAGGTGCGGCGGGCGCTCCACTCGACGATCGACACGGTCAGAGCGAGCGGCAGCGCGGCGCGATAGTCGAACAGTGCGGCGCCGGCGAGCGAGCCGACGGCGCTGACGGAGATCGAGCCCTCGATCTCGGCGAGCTCCAGCGACAGCGCCTGGCCGCCGCCGACGAGCGCGAGGATCGCGAGCAGGCCGATGTAGTCGGTGCTGCGCGCCGAAGACGAGCCCGGCGACGCCGAGGCCGATGCCGACGACGCTCACCGTGGCGACGACGAACGCGAGGCGCGGCGAGAGCGAGAGGAAGCGCGGTCCGACCATCCCGCCCGGCCGCGGCTGGCGGCGCTCCTCGGCCGTCTCGATCGGGTCGGCGGCGGGCAGCGGGACGATGTGCTCCGCCGTCCTCGCGGACGGCCCGCAGCTTGGCGCCGCGCTCCTCCGCGAGCAGCAGCGGCTCGGTGCTCGGCGCCGAGGACGCGGTTGCGGCCCTGGAGCTTCGCGCGGTAGACGGCGAGGTCGGCCTGGTGGATCAGCTCGTTCGCGTCCGAGCCGTCCTTCGGGAACGCGGCGACGCCGATCGAGACCGTCGCGCGCATCGGCTCGGCCGCCGTCTCGACCTCGAACTCGCGCTCGGCGACGGCGCGGCGGATCCGCTCTGCGATCTCGAGCGCCTGGTCCGGCGGCGTCTCCGGCAGGAGGATGGAGAACTCCTCGCCGCCGAAGCGGGCCGGGACGTCGTAGTGGCGCAGCTGCGCGCGGAAGATCTCGGCGATCCCCTGCAGCACCGCGTCGCCGGCGAGGTGGCCGTAGCTGTTGTTGATGTCGCGCAGCAGGTCGAGGTCGGCCATGATCAGCGACATCGGCCGGTCGAACCGCGGCGGCGCGCGCGATCTCCGCCGCGAGGGTCGTGGCGAAGTAGCGGGCGTTGTAGAGGCCGGTCTTCGGGTCGACGCGCGCCTCCGCCTGCAGCTGCGGCACGCTGAGCGAGCGGTGGACGACGACGAGCGGCGCGAGGGCGGCGAACGACGAGCCACGGGTTCAGGTGCCAGAACGCGGCAAGCGACGACGCCGAGGACGGCGAGCACGAGGTCGATGGACAGGCTCTCGACGGAGAACAGCCCCGTCTCGCGGAACGAGTGGCCGCGGCCCAGCTTGAGGATGAGCGCGACGAAGACGTGGTTGACGCAGACGTATGTGACCGCGGCGGCGAGCCCGGCGACGGCGAAGCGGGCGTCCGGATTCGAGATGACGCCGCCGCCGTGGTCCAGGATCAGCTGGATCACGCCCCACATCGCCAGTGCGTTCAGCGTGTAGTTCGAGATGTTGAAGCACCTGGATCGGCCACGGGTAGCGTTCCTTCAGCCACTCCGGGACGGTCTGCACGAGCGGGATCAGCACGAGCAGCTCGGGCGGGAGCAGCAGCGCCGCCGCGACGAGGAAGACGACCGACGTGTGGTACATCAGGTTGCGCGGCGACTTGACCGGGAACACCTGCGCGACCGTCGCGGCCGCGGCGAGAAGCGCGAACGCGAGCCAGCTGTGGTTGACGCTCGGAACCTTGAGGTAGAACCGGCCCGCGGCGGCGATCGTGGCCAGGCCGAGGATGAGGAGATAGATCTGCGCGGCTCTCGGCAGTCCGGCGCGCGCGTTCGGCGGCGGGTCGTCGCGGCTGACGTGGACGGCGCCGGAGGCGGGCAGTATCTCGGGGACGACGCTCATGCGGAGGTGCCCAACGGTGTCGGAACGGCGGGGTGACCCGAGAACGCCGGGTCGTATGGCCGCAGAGCCATGGGCGGAGAGTACGAAGCCCCTCGTTCGAGGGCATCCCCCGTTCGGAGCATTCCATCCGCTCCCACTGCGGGGTTCTTCCAGGCAGATCGGGCCCCGGAGATCCGGAGCCCGTCTGGATGGCGATGGCTCGGCTCGAACGTTACGGCGTACCTGTGGCGCTGCAGGTGCTGAGAATCGGGTCGCAGACCGGGTCGACGATGCCGAGGTTCGCCTCGACCTGGGAGATCTCGTCGTCGGTCGCGTTCGTGCTGGCCTGGAGGACGGACAGGTCGCCGCCGGCAGTGTCTGCCCAGGCTGCGTCGCTCCAGGCGGCGTCGCTCCAGGCCGCGTCGGCCCAGGCGGCGTCGCTCCAGGCCGCGTCGCCCCAGGCGGCGGACGCCCAGGCGGCGTCGCTCCAGGCCGCGTCGCCCGCGGCAGAGTCGCTCCAGGCTGCGTCGCCCGCGGCAGAGTCGCTCCAGGCTGCGTCGTTCGTCGCGGCGGTCTGCCAGGCGCCGCTGTCGAACGCGACGGTGCCGGTGGATGCGGTCGTGGTCAGGAACTGGTCGACGGCGGCGTTCGGATTCGGCGGGTTGTCGACCCTGCGCGCGGCGGCGACGTCGAGCTCACCGGCGCCGAGCGACCCGGGCGCTGCGGCAGGGGTCGGGGTGGCCGAGACCATCAGGGCGCCCTTGACCTGGTCCGGCGTCCAGTCCGGATGCTGGGCCAGCAGCATCGCGGCCGCGCCCGACGACCATCGGCGCCGAGAAGGACGTGCCGCTGAGCTGCATGTAGCCGTTCGGGTCGGAGGTGACGTGATCCGGCCGCTCGATCGCAAGCGCCGGCGCCGGGCGAGACCGGCCCGACGATGTAGCGGCCCGGAGCGGACGAGGTCGGGCTTCATGAAGCCGTCGGGCGTGTAGCCCCACGCCGACCACGGGCGCGACCGTGTCGTCGCTCGTGTCGACGGTGCCGTTGATGTCCGAGGCGCCGACGGTGATCACGAACGGGTCGTTGCCGGGAGCGAACGGGACGCCGCTCTCCTGTCCGTCGGTCGCCGTAGTTCCCGGCCGCGGTGACGACGACGACGCCGTTCAGCCACAGCTTCTCGACCGCCTGGTCGAGCGGGTCGAAGAACAGGCTCGCCCGGTCGCATCGCATGCAGCGAGAAGTTGGCGACGCGGATGTTGTACTGGGCCTTGTTCTGCAGGATCCAGTCGCAGGCCGCGATGACGTCGCGCGACGGTCGCCTCGCCCTCGTCGTTCATCACGTCGACGGAGACGAGGTTGGCGCTCGGCGCGACGCCGGCGAATCCGCCCGCGCCGCCGGCGGCGATCCCGGCGACGAACGTACCGTGCCCGTAGCCGTCGCCCGGCGAGTTCGGCTGGAGGCTCGACAGGTCGACCTGGTCGAGCACGCGCGAGCCGAAGTCGGCGCGCGAGGAGTCGATGCCGGAGTCGACGACCGCGATCGTCGGAGCCGACAGCGACGTCGCCTGGGTGTTCCAGTCGACCGGCGCGTTGATCACCCACGGCCACTTCTGGTCGTTCGAGTACGGCAGCTGCACCGAGCTGAGCTCGACCTTGTCGTTCGGGACGATTGCCGAGACGAACGACGTCTTGGCGAGGAAGGCGATCTGGGCGCCGCTGAGCATCGCGTGCAGGCCGTCGATCGCCCGGAACGTCCCGCGGATCTGCGAGCCGCCGATCGCGGTCGAGCCGTGCCGCGCGTTGAGCAGGCTGTTCCGGAGGCCGGCGCCGAGCTTGGCGGCCGTGCCGGTCTGAGGACGTCTGGGCGCCCTCGACGATGACGTCGAACTTCTTGCTCGGGCTCTTCTGGATCTGAGCGGCCAGCGTGCCTGGGACGTAGGCGCTCGTATGGCCCAGGCCGCGTGTGCTGAACGTCCACGACGTGTGTCCGCCCTTCGTGCCGGCGGTCGCGGTCGAGGCGAGCGCGCAGGCGGCGACGACGAGGACTGCCACGGCTGCGCCGGAACGGCGGCCGCCGCGGCCCCACAGCGCGTTCGCGCGCTTGTCGCTCCTATCCACCCGAGTAAGCCGCACCACTTCTCCCCTTGCGCGTTCGCATCATTGCGAGGCCGCAGTCCACGTGAAGCTGCCCCACCGTAGGATTCCCGGAACGGCGATACGTCCCCCGTATGGGTCAGCCCAGCCGCGAGGGGGCAAAGTTCCCTCGTTCGGGGGAGCGTGTCCGCCAAACCGCTCTCACCCCTGCTCACCACCCGTGCTGACGTACGCTCGCTCCCATGCGCCTGACTGTGCCGCTCGCCGCCGAGATCGCCGCCGCCCGCGCGGTCGCGCGCGCTTTCGCGGCTCGCCGGCGCCGGGCGGCGGGACGACCCTGCCGGGCAAGCTCCTGTCGAAGCTCGACCCGGGCGCGATCGACCGGCTCGCGGCGCGGCTCCCCGAGGGCGCGGCGCTCGTCTCGGCGACGAACGGCAAGACGACCACCGCGGCGATGGCGGCCGAGATCCTGCGGCCCGCGCTACCGGCTCGCGCACAACGGCTCCGGCGCGAACCTCGTCTCCGGGCGTCGCCTCGACGCTGCTGGCCGCGCGACGGCGCCGAGCTCGGGCTGTTCGAGGTCGGACGAGGCGCGCGCTGCCGGAGGTGCTGCGGCGCGTGCAGCCGCGCGCGGTCTGCCTCGGCAACCTCTTCCGCGACCAGCTCGACCGCTACGGCGAGCTGGAGCTGCGTCGCGGAGCGCTGGCGCGACGGCCGTCGGCGCAGCTCCCGGCGGAGGCGCAGCTCGTCGTCAACGGCGACGATCCACAGGTCGGCGCGCTCGCCGAGGCGCATCGCGCGCGCGACCGTGCTTCGGGCTCGACGATCCCGCGGCTTCGCGCGGCCGTCGCTCCAGCACGCCGCCGACTCGAAGTACTGCCTCCGCTGCGGCACGCCGTACGACGTACGCGGCCGCCTACGTCGGCCACCTCGGCGACTACCGCTGCCCGCCTGCGGCCACGCGCGGCCGCCGCTCGACGTCGCCGGCCCGCGACGTCGAGCTGCACGGGCTCGAGCGGCGCCGCCTTCGACCTCGTCACGCCCGAGGGCACGCGCCGCGTCGAGCTGGCGCTGCCCGGCCTCTACAACGTCTACAACGCGGCTCGCCGCGGCGGCGCTCGCGCGGCGCTCTCGGCGCCCGCTCGACGAGATCGCCGCCGGGCTCGGGCGCTTCAGCGCCGCGTTCGGCCGCTTCGAGCGGATCCCGGTCGGCGACAAGCGGCTGCTGCTGCTGCTGATCAAGAACCCGGCGGGCGCGAACGAGGCGGTGCGGACGCTCGTCGACGGCGGCGCCGCCGCGGCTCGCGGTCATCGCCCTGAACGACGCGATCGCCGACGGGCGCGACGTCTCGTGGATCTGGGACGTCGACTTCGAGCCGCTGCTCGGCGGGCTCGACCGGCTGGTCGGCGACGGGCGGCGCGCGCGGCCGAGCTGGCGCTCCGCTTCACGCTACGGCGGGCTGCGACGCGCGAGCGCGATCGAGGTCGAGCCGGAGCTCGAGCGCGCGCTCGACCGCGGCCTCGAGCTGACGCCGACCGGCGGCGAGCTCGTCGTCCTGCCGACCTACACCGCGATGCTCGCGCTGCAGCGGATCGTCGCCGCGCGCGGCCTCGCGCGACCTACTGGGAGCGCGCCGCATGATCATCCGCGTCGGCCACCTCTACCCGGACTACCTGAACATCTACGCCGATCGCGGCAACATCGCCGTGCTCGCGCGCGCGCGCGGCGTGGCGCGGGCACGAGCTCGACGTGTCGCCGATCGGCATGGACGACGCGGTCGTGCCCGGCGAGCATCGACCTCTTCTACGTCGGCGGCGGACAGGACCGCGAGCAGGCGCTCGTGCGCCGACGACCTCGCTGCAAGGCAGAGCCGCTGCGCGAGGCGGTGCTGGCCGGCGGCGCGGCGCTGCTGGCCGTCTGCGGCGGCTACCAGCTGCTCGGGCGCGGCTACCGCGGCCGGCACGGCGAGGAGATGCCCGGCGTCGGCCTGCTGCCGCTGGACACCGTTGCGGGCGACCGGCGGATGATCGGCGACGTCCTGCTCGAGTGCGAGCTCGAGCCCGGCGCGGCGGACGCTCGCCGGCTTCGAGAACCACGCCGGCCGCACGCCTCGATGCGGGCGCGGAGCCGCTCGGGCGCGTCGTCGCGGGCTTCGGCAACGACGGCGAGAGCGGCTTCGAGGGCTGCCGCGTCGGCCGCGTGCTCGGCACCTACCTGCACGGGCCGCTGCTGCCACGGAATCCCGTGGCTCGCCGACTGGCTCCTCGCCCAGGCGCTCGCGCACCGCACCGGCGGCGAGCCGCCGAGCTGCGCGCCGCTCGCGGACGAGCTCGAGACGCGGGCGCACGACGTCTCGTCCGGGCGCGCGCGCTCTCGCGGCGGACGCTAGGGCGCCCAGAGCGAGCCGAGGTACACGCGCCGGGTCGCCGGGCTCCCAGCGGTGGAGGAACCGCTGGATCGGCGGGTGTACGACGATCTCGTCCAGCTCCGCGTGCTCGAAGAGCCGGTGCCCGCGGACGGCGGCGTCGTGCGAGCTGACCGCTTCGAGCGAGCGCCCGGAGAGATCGCCCGCGAAGATGATGTGCACGACGTGCTTGGACGAGAACGTCCGCTTCGGTGAGATCGAGTCGACGATCGCGATCGGCCCCTCGACCGGGATCTCGTCCTGGAGGCCGACCTCCTCGGCCAGCTCGCGGTGCAACGCGTCCACGAGGCTCTCGCCGGAGTTGACCCCACCGCCGGGGAGCAGCCAGTACTCGCCGCGCCCCGCCTTCTCGTGGCGGCAGAGCAGGATCCGGTCCTGCCAGCGGAGGAGCGCCGACACGCGGATCCTCGGTTCCAGCGCCATCAGACCGAGGAGCTCCCGAAACCGCGGACGCCGCGTTCGCTCTCCGGGAGCTCGTCCACCTCGGCGGGCTCGACGCCCGGGACCGGGACGACGACGAGCTGCGCGATGCGCATTCCCGGCTCCACGACGAAGAGCTCGCGGGAGTCGGTGTTCAGCAGCGTCACTCGGAGCTCGCCGCGGTAGCCGGAGTCGATCAGCCCCGGCGCGTTCACGATCGTGATCCCGTGCTTCGCCGCGAGACCGGAGCGCGGCTGGACGAAGCCGGCGTATCCCTCCGGGATGGCGACGGCGAGACCGGTGGGCACGGTTGCTCTCTCCCCCGGTCCCAGCTCGACGCGCTCGCACGACGCGAGGTCGAGGCCGGCGTCGCCGCTGTAGGCCCGGCTGGGGACGACGGCGTCGTCGCGGAGCCGCCGGATCGGCAGCTCGATCACGACCCGCTCGACCGGACGTGATCGTCGGACGAGTCGGCGACGAGATACGCAGCGAAGCGCCGGATCTCGCGGCGCGGCAGGCGCGCGACGACGAGCACGCCCTCCTCCGTGTCCTCGCGCGACTCGATCGGCGCGCCGAGGGCGTACAGCTCGTTCAGCTTCCCGCCCTCGTCGTACGGCAGCAGCAGCCGCACCGGCTCGAACCGCTCGGCGAAGCGGTCGGCGATCCGGGCGCGCAGGTCGTCGAGCCCTTCGCCGGTCACGGCGGAGACCTGCAGCGCGTCCGGGTAGCGGTTGGCGAGCCGCCGGCGGTGCAGCGGGTCGACCATGTCGATCTTGTTCACGACGAGCTGCATGGGCAGGTCGTCCGCCCCGATCTCGTGGAGGACGGCGTTGACGGCCGCGATCATCTCGACGAGGCGCTCCTCCGGCGCCGAGCCGTCGACGACGTGCAGCACGAGGTCGGCGACGAGCGTCTCCTCGAGCGTCGCGGCGAAGCCCTCGACGAGCTGATGCGGTAGGCGGCGGATGAAGCCGACGGTGTCGGTCACGAGGTAGCGCCGCCCGTCGTGCTCGAAGCCGCGCGTGGTCGGATCGAGCGTCTCGAACAGGCGGTTGCGTACCGAGACGTCCGCGTCGGTGAGTGCGTTGAGCAGCGTCGACTTGCCGACGTTCGTGTAGCCGGCGAGCGCGACCGTCGGGATCTCCGTGCGCCGCCGTTCCTTCCGGCGCACGTCGCGCTGCCGCGACAGCTCGCGGAGGCGCCCCTTGAGGATGGAGACGCGGCGCCGTGCGATGCGGCGGTCGGTCTCGAGCTGCGACTCGCCCGGGCCGCGCGTGCCGACGCCGCCGCCGAGGCGCTCGAGGTGCTGCCACATCCCGCGCATCCGCGGCAGGTTGTACTCGAGCTGCGCCAGCTCGACCTGGAGCTTGCCCTCGGCGCTCGTGGCGTGCTGGGCGAAGATGTCGAGGATCAGCTGCGTGCGGTCGACGACGCGCGCCTGCAGCTGGTTCTCGAGCAGCTTCTGCTGGGACGGTGACAGCTCGTCGTCGACGAGCAGCACCTCGGCGGCTGCGTCGCCGTACGTCTGCTTCAGCTCGTCGAGCTTGCCCTTGCCGACGTAGCTGCGCGTGTCGGGCTGCGGCCGGTGCTGGACGAGCCGCTCGACGGGCTCGACGCCGGCGGTGCGGGCGAGCTCCTCCAGCTCCGCCAGCTCGTCGTCCGGATCGACGCCCTGTCCGAGCACGGCAAGGACGAAGCCCGCGCTCGGGCTCGAGACCCGGCGTGGGATCAGGCCGTCTCGCCGTCATGTGCCCGTCATTATGACTCCTGTCGTGCCGACCCCAGATCTCGCAGCCCGGACGCTCGAACTCGTCGACATCCGCTCGGAGAGCCGCGGCGAGGCGGCGATCGTCGAGCACGTGCGCGGGCTCCTGCCGGGCGAGGCGCTGTTCGACGACGGCGAGGTGCTGCTGTACGGGGACGCGGCCGCGCCGGTGGTGCTCGCCGGGCACTTCGACACCGTGCCGGCGCAGGACAACGTGCCGGGCCGGATCGAGGACGGCGCCGTGCACGGGCTCGGCGCGAGCGACATGAAGAGCGGCGTCGCGGTCATGCTCGAGCTGGCGCTCGCGGGCCTTCCGGCGCGCTACCTCTTCTTCACGCGGGAGGAGGTGCCGGTGTCGGAGAGCCCGCTGCCGGCGCTGTTCGCGACGGATCTGCTCGACGACACGCGGCTCGCCGTCGTGCTCGAGCCGACGGACTGCATCCTCCATGCCGGCTGTCTCGGCAACGTCGAGGCGAGCCTCGTCTTCCACGGGAAGAGCGCGCACTCGGCGCGGCCGTGGACCGGCGTGAACGCGATTCACGAGCTCGTGCGCGGGATCCGCCCGCTCGTCGACCTCGAGCCGGTCGACGTCGAGCTGGACGGACTCGTCTACCGCGAGGTGGTGAGCGCGGTCCGGATCGACGGCGGCATCGCGTCGAACGTCGTGCCCGCGGAGGCGAGCGTCGAGCTGAACTTCCGCTACGCGCCGGGACGGTCTCCGGCCGAGGCGGAGCGCCGGCTGCGCGAGCTCGCGCCGCGAGGGGGAGCTCCACGTGCGCAGCAACTCCCCGTCGGCCACGCCCGGCCTGACGAATCCGCTGGCCGCACGGCTGCGCGAGCTCGTGCCGGAGATCGCGCCGAAGCAGGCATGGACGCCGGTCGCGCAGTTCGCCCAGCAGGGCATCGACGCGATCAACTACGGCCCCGGCGCGACCGCGTACGCGCACAAGCGCGACGAGCAGGTGCCGATCGCGAACCTCGACCGCTGCTACGACACCCTGCGCGGGTTCCTGCTCGATACGGTCTAGGCGATGCCGGTCCGGATCGCGCCGACGCTCGCCGGGATGGCGACGTACCCGTTCGTCCGTCTCGAGGAGGCGCGCCGGCGGCTGCTCGCCGACGGTGTGGACGTGATCGACTTCGGCAAGGGCGACCCGAACGAGCCGACCGATCCGATCATCCGCGAGGCGCTCGTGGCCGCGCTGCCGGAGCGGTCGCCGTATCCGCTCGCGCAGGGCTTGCCGGAGCTGCGGCGGGCGGCGGCGGACTGGTGCGCGCGCCGGTTCGGCGTCGTGCTCGATCCCGACACGGAGATCGTGCCGACGTACGGGTCGAAGGAGGCGATCTTCTCGCTCGCGCAGGTGCTCGTCGACCCGCAGTCGGACAAGCGGCTCGTCGTATTCGGCGAGCCGGCCTATCCGGTGTACGAGCGCGGCGCGCTGTTCGCGGGCGCCGAGGTGGAGACGCTGCCGCTGCTGCGCGAGCACGCGTTCCTGCCGGACCTCGACGCGGTCGACGCTGCGACGTGGGAACGGACGGCGATCGTCTGGGTGAACTATCCGAACAATCCGACAGGCGCTGTGGCTCCGCTCTCTTTTTACGAGCGGCTCACCGAGCTTGCGGCGCGGTACGAGTTCGTCGTCGCCTCCGACGAGGCGTACAGCGAGCTGTGGTTCGACGAGCCGCCGCCGTCGGCGCTGCAGGCATCCGACCGCAGCCGGACGGTCGTGTTCCAGACGCTGAGCAAGCGCTCGTCGATGACGGGCTACCGGTCGGGATTCGTCGCCGCACCCGTCGAGGTGATCGCGGCGCTGAAGTCGTACCGGCCCACGGTGGGAACCGCGCCGCAGGAGTTCGTGCAGCGTGCGTCCGTCGTCGCGTGGAACGACGAGCGTCACGTCGAGGAGACACGGGCGCGGTACCGCGCGAAGCGCGAGGTGCTGATGCCGGTGCTCGCGTCCCGCGGCTGGGAGGTGGTCGCGAGCGAGGCGACGATGTATCTGTGGGTGGCGGTTCCGACCGGCGAGACGGCCGAGGCGGTCGCGCTGCGGCTGCTCGAGCACGGCGTGATCGTCTCTCCGGGCACCTACTTCGGCCCGAGCGGCGAGGGCTACATCCGCTTCGCCCTCGTTCCGACGTTCGACGAGTGCAAGCGGGCGGCGGCGATCCTGGAGGAGCAACTGTGAGCACCGAGGACACGATCGAGGCGCTCGACCGCGGCGAGATCCGCGTGGCCGAGAAGGTCGACGGCGAGTGGCGCGTGAACGAGGACGCCAAGGCGGCGATTCTCGACTACTTCCGCATTCGCTCGCTCGAGGCGTTCGAGGTCGGCCCATACGAGTACCTCGACAAGATCCCGCTGAAGCGCAACTACGCCGCGCTCGGCGTTCGTGTCGTGCCGCCGGCAACCGCGCGCTACGGATCGTTCCTCTCGCGCGGCGTGGTGATGATGCCGAGCTACGTCAACATCGGCGCCTGGGTCGGCCCGAACACGATGATCGACACGTGGGCGACCGTCGGCTCGTGCGCGCAGATCGGCGCCGACGTCCATCTCGCCGGCGGTGTCGGCGTCGGCGGCGTCCTCGAGCCGGTGCAGGCGCGACCGGTGATCGTCGAGGACGGGGCGTTCATCGGCTCCCGCTGCATCCTCACCGAGGGTGTCGTCATCGGCGAGCGTGCGGTGCTCGCGCCGAACGTCTCGCTGACCGGATCGGTGCCGGTGATCGACGTGACCGGGCCGGAGCCGGTCGAGCATCGCGGCTTCGTGCCGCCGTTCTCGGTCGTCGTACCGGGAACGCGGCCCAAGGAGTTCCCCGCGGGCACATACCAGCTCGGGTGCGCGCTGATCATCGGCAAGCGCAACGCGCAGACGGATCTGAAGACGTCACTGAACGACGTCCTGCGCGAGTACGAGATCGGCGCGTAGCGCGGCGCGGGTCGCGGTCGGACCGCGCTACGACGGCGCCGTCTGGAGCGCTCCCCCCACCCAGGGAGGGGCGTCGTCCCTCCGCCCCTCGGCGTCGACGATACCCGCGAAACGGTTACGCGTCGTTGCCGGCTTCGTGCCGATCGTCCGGCGATTCGTCCACATGCTCGGCCGGGCCGGTCAGCCAGGCGCGGCCGCCGTCCAGCCGGACGTGGAGGTCGCCGCCGGGGAAGTGCACGACGACGACGACGTCGCCGTCCGCGTGCGTCGCCGCCGCGACCGCGACTGCGCTCGTGCCCGAGGCGGTCGTCTCCCCCACGCCGCGCTCCCAGACCCGCGCGGTCACGTGTCCCAGCCCGTCGACGCGGGCGATCTGAACGTTCGTCCGCTCCGGAAAGCGCGGGTTCGTCTCGAGACGCGGGCCGAGCAGGCCGATCTCCTCGGGATCTCCGATCACAACCGCGTGCGGGTTGCCGACCGAGACCGGCCTCAACTCGATCCCGTCGACCGTCTCGAGCGGGCCGACGACCACCTCCCCCATGTCGGCCTCGAACAGCCCGCCGGGGAGCCGCCGCGCATGCACGCTCCGGCCGCCGCGCACCTCGACGCGCGCTTCGTCGGCGCCGTCGCGCTCCATCAGCCACGCCGCCGCGATTCGGGTGCCGTTGCCGGACAGCTCGGCGGTGGAGCCGTCGGGATTCCAGATCACGATCGCGACCACGCCTTCGTCCGTTCCGACGATCTCGACGATCCCGTCCGTGCCGACCGCCTGCTCCCGCACGAGCTCCGGCGTCAGCGTCGCCTCCTCAGCCACGAGGTAGACGTTCCCGTGCGCGTGCCAGCGTGAGAATCTCATCCGCGATGTCGCCCGGCGGGCGATCGCCAGCGACCATAGCGAGCCCCTCGAGGCGGCGCATCCACTTGCGCTGATAGGCGGCGTACCGGCGCGTGCGGAGGACGAGCGCGGCGACGGCGTCGTCACGCGGGAGCGTCGCCACCTCGTCGATCCCCATCGTCTTGCGCGCGGTGGCGGAGATCGGTCGCGCGAGCGCCGCCTGCACCTCCGCCTGGACACCGGCGTCGAACATCGCCCGGGTCCGTTCCGCGATCCGTTGCTCGAGCACGTCCTTCGGGACGTCGAGGCCGATCAGGAGCGTGGGATGCCTCGGCTCGCCGGCCCACAGGCGGTCGTCCGCGGGAATGAGCGACGATCCCGCCTCGGCCAGCTCCAGTGCGCGCACCACCCGCCGCCGGTCGTTCGCATGGACGACCGCGGCCGCGGCGGGATCGACTGCCGCGAGGCGCTCGTGAGCCGCCTCTGCGCCCTCCTCGTCGTAGAGCAGTGCCCACCGCTCGCGGGCCCCAGGCTCGGGCGCGGCCGGGAGCGAGAGATCGGCGAGCGCCGCACGCAGATAGAGCCCGGTGCCCCCGACGACCACCGGCGTCCGCCCTCCGGCGAGGATCTCGTCGATCGCCGCGTGCGCGAGCTCCGCATACTCCCCCACCGAGGCCTCATGTTCGAGCGGCCAGATGCCGACGAGCCGAGTTGCGATGGGAAGTCTGGTTCGTCAGGATCGGCAGATCGCGATAGACCTGCATTGCGTCCGCCGACACGAGCTCCGCGGGGATCCGCTCCGCGACGGCCTCGGCGACGGCCGACTTGCCGCTCGCCGTCGGACCGAAGATGGCGATCACCGTCACCGCACCATTCTCGCCGCCGTTCTCCACCCACGGGCGGGAAGACGGCTCGGCGGTTGAGCTTCCGCCGGAGGACACCCAGGACGCACCTGGAGCGCACGACCGCCGACGCGGGTCTGTTCGTGGTTGGGACGACGGCCGTCGCTCTCGCGGCGTTGTGCGTCGTCGCCTCGGCGGCCGGCCTCGGCGAGGTCGCGGAGCGGCTGCACAACGTTCGCCCTGAGTGGTTCGCCGTGGCGTTCGCGGCGGAGGCCATCGCCTACGTCGGCTACGTCTTCGGCTACCGCGAGGTGGCCCGCGTCGAGCGCGGGCCCGGGATCTCGCCGGGAACGGCGGTCGCCGCCGTCGCGGCCGGCTTCGGTCCGTTCGTCGCACGCGGCGGCTTCGCAGTCGACCTGCACGCATTCCGGCAGACCGGAATCTCCGACCGTGAGGCACGTGTGCGTGTGCTCGGGCTCGGCGCTCTCGAGTATGCGCTGCTCGCGCCCGCGGCCTGCATCGCGGCGATCGCGCTGCTCGTCGAGGGCGTGCACACGCCGTCGCTCGGCTTCACGCTGCCGTGGGCGATCCTGGTGCCGCTCGGCTTCGTCGCCGCCCTCTGGGCGGTCGGTCACCGTTCGCGCTTTCACGGAAAGGAGGGCTGGCGCGAGCAGCTCGCGCAGGCGCTCGACTCCATTCACGTGCTCCGGTGCCTGTTCGTGCGCAAGCGACATCTCGCCGGCCCGATCGGAGCGGGGGTCTACTGGCTCGGCGACATCGCCTGCCTATGGGCCTGCGTGCACGCGTTCTCGCCGACCGCGCCGTCGGTGCCGCTGCTCCTGATCGGCTACGCCACCGGCTACGCCCTGTCGCGGCGAACGCTTCCGTTCGGCGGCGCCGGAGCCGTCGAGTTGCTGCTGCCGTTCGCGCTGTCTTGGACGGGGATGCCGCTCGCCGCGGCGGTGCTCGCCGTCTTCGCCTACCGCTGCTTCAACCTCTGGCTCCCGATCGTGCCCGCCGCCCTCGGCATGCGCACGCTCCGCGCCGCGGCCGCCTAGACGACGGCAACGGCGAGCTGCGAGCCGGCGAGCGTCGTCGACGTCGCCCGCTCGATCGCCACGTCCACGAACTCCCCGCCGGTCGCGGCGCCGGAGAAGTTCACGGTCGTGTTGCGCCGCGTCCGGCCCCGGAGCAGGCTCGGGTCGGTGCGGCTCGGCCCTTCGACCAGCACCTCCTCGACGAGGCCGACACGTGTCTCGTTTCTCGCGGCGGCGACCGTCTGCACGAGCTCGACCAGCCGCTCGATGCGCTCCCGCTTCACCTCGTCCGGGATCTGGTCCGGCATGGCCGCAGCCTCGGTCCCGGCGCGCGGCGAATAGACGAAGGTGAAGGCGCCGTCGAAGCCGACCTCCTCTACCACTTCCAGCGTCTCGCGGAAGTCCGCCTCGGTCTCGCCGGGGAAGCCGACGATGATGTCCGTCGACAGCGCGAGATCCGGAATGGCGGCACGCATCTCTCCGGCCAGCTTGACGAAGCGCTCGCGCGAGTACGTGCGCCGCATCGCCTTGAGGACGCGCGTCGACCCCGACTGCAGCGGCAGGTGCGCGTGCTCGCACACCGCCGCGCACTCGGCCATCGCCTCGATCACCTCGCGCCGGAAGTCCTTGGGGTGCGGGCTGGTGAAGCGAATGCGGTCGATCCCGTCGACCGCGTCGACCGCGCGGAGCAGCTGCGCGAAGTCGGTGCCGAGATCGCGTCCGTACGAGTTGACGTTCTGCCCGAGGAGCGTCAGCTCGCGCACGCCCTCGCCCGCGAGGCGTCCTATCTCGGCGAGGATCTCGCCCGGTCGCCGCGACACCTCGCGGCCGCGCACCGCCGGCACGATGCAGTACGAGCAGACGGAGTTGCAGCCCATCGAGATCTGCACCCAGGCCTGGAAGACGCGCTCGCGGTGCATCGGCAGCTGTGCGGCAAAGCGCCGTTCGCCGCCCGTGCCGAACTCGCTGCGCTCGACGCCGAGGCCGCCGGCGCCGAGCCATTCGCCGAGATGGGCGATCGTTCCGGGCCCGAAGGCGACGTCGACCTGCGGGTAGAGCGTGAACAGCCGTTCGCGCTGCGCCTCTGCGAAGCAGCCACCGACCGCGATGACGGTGTCGGGCCGCTCCCGCTTCCGCGCCGCGGCGTCGCCGAGATAGGCGGCGAGCTTCGTGTCCGGCTTCTCGCGGATCGTGCAGGTGTTGAAGACGAGCACGTCGGCCTCGTCGTGGTCTGCCGCCTCGCCGAGACCGAGCTCCTCGAGCATGCCCTTGATGCGCTCCGAGTCGTGCGCATTCATCTGGCAGCCGAAGGTGGTGACGTGGTAGCGGCGCATCACGACGCAGAAGCGTAGCCGTGCCGGGTTAAGCTCGCGCCATGTCCTATCTCAGGAGAGTCCCGTGCGCGCGGCGCTGACGCGGGGCCAGAACGTGATGGACGTCGTCGACGTGGCCGAGCCGGACGGGGCGCTTCCCGGCGGGTTGCTCGTCAGGCCCGAGGCCGTCGGTCTCTGCGGATCGGACTTCCACTACTTCCACGGCGACATCGGGCTGACCGACGACCCCGCCGACCTCTACCCGAGGATCCAGGGGCATGAGTTCTCGGCGATCGTCGAGGAGGTCGGGCCGGACTGCCCGCCGGGCATCGCGGCCGGACAGCGCGTCGCGGTCTGGCCGCTGTCGGCGTGCGGGAGCTGCAGCGCCTGCCGGATCGGTCGCGAGAACGCGTGCGAGAACATCAGCCTGATCGGGGTGCACGTCGACGGTGCGCTGCAGGAGCTGCTCCACGTTCCCGCGCATCAGGCGTTTCCGGTTGCCGTGGACGATGCGAAGCTCGCGGCCTTTGTCGAGCCGATGTCGATCGCGGTTCGCACCGTCGTGCGCGGACGCGTCGAGGCGGACGATCATGTGCTCGTGCTCGGCGCCGGCCCGATCGGGCAGGCGGTCGCGATCGCCGCGCTCGACCGCGGCGCCAGGGTGCTGCTCGTCGACCAGGTCGCGGAGCGTCTCGAGCGGTGCGCCTCCGGCGCGGACCTCGCGCTTGCGCAGGACGGCGACGATCTCGCGACGCGTGCCCGCGAGTGGAGCGGCGGCGAGCTGCCGGAGGTCGTGATCGAGGCGACCGGAGCGAAGGAGCCGATGCGGCTGGCGCTCGATCTCGTCGCGGCTGCCGGACGCGTGGTCGTGGTCGGGCTCTCCAGCCACGAGGTTCCACTCCGCATCGGCGCGCTTCCGTTCCGGGAGCTGGACGTGCTCGGCGTCAGCTGCTGTCAGGGCCCCGAGTTCGCGGTTGCCGCCGACCTGGTCGCGCGACACCGCGACGCGGTCGCGCCGCTGATCACGCACGAGTTCTCGCTCGAGGAGGCACCCCACGCGATCGCCTTCGCCATCGACCATCCCGACGAGGTGATGAAGGCCGTGGTGCACGTCCCGTGAGCGCCGAGTCCGTTACGGACCGGCTGTTCGACGTGAGCGGGCGGCGGGTCGTCGTCACCGGCGCGGCCAGCGGCCTCGGCCTCGCGATCGCCGAGGTGCTGGCCGACTGCGGCGCACGCGTGACGCTCGCCGACGTCGACGCGGACCGGGCCGAGGCGGAGGCGGCGCGGCTCGCCCAGCGCGGAGGTGACGTTCGCACTGCGGTCGTCGACGTCGCAGATCCCGATGCGGTGCGCGCACTCTTCCGCGACGTGGTCGGGGTACAGGGCGGCGTCGACGTCGTGTTCGCCAACGCAGGCATCGCGGCGGTTCCCGGCTACGCCGTCGCGGACGGGCAGGAGCTGCACACCGTCGCCGACGACGTCTGGCGCCGCGTGCTCTCGATCAACCAGGACGGCGTTCTCTACACGATGCGCGAGGCCGCGAACGTGATGAAGCCGCAGCGGTCGGGACAGATCGTCGTCACCGCTTCGACGGCCGGGCTGCGCGCCGATCCGATGGTCTGTTACGGCTACGCGGCGAGCAAGGCGGCCGTGATCAACGTCGCCCGTCAGGCCGCGCTCGAGCTGGCGCCGCACGGCGTCCACGTCAACGTGATCGCGCCGGGCCCGATCAAGACCCGCATCGCGGGCGGGGTCACGCCCGAAGGCGAGAAGCAGTGGGCCGCGCTCGTGCCGCTCGGCCGCATGGGCGAGCCGGAGGAGTTGAAGGGACTTGCGCTGCTGCTGGCCTCGCCTGCATCGAGCTTCATCACCGGCGCCGTGATCCCGATCGACGGCGGCCAGCTCCTCGGCGAGCCGGGAGGCTGGTAGGCGCCGTGGCCTGGGACTGGTCCGACTCGCTCGACGCGCTGGCCGCCGCACCGGCGTTCCACCGGCTCGTGCTCGAGACGGACGACATCCGTGTGGTCGAGACCGTGATCGGTGCGGGCGAGACGGTGCCTCTGCACACCCACCGCTGGCCGAGCGTGATCTACGTGGTGTCCAACTCCGACGCCGTTCGTCGCGATCACGAAGGGGCCGTCCTCACCGACTCGCGCACCGGCGCCGGGCGGCCGGAGGCCGGCACCGCGGTCTGGACCGCGCCGATGCCTCCCCATACCGTCGAAAACGTCGGCGGCACCGAGATCCGCCTCGTGATCGTCGAGCTGAAGCGCAGCTGAGCCGGTCTACGGCGGAGCGCCGTTCTTCGTATGAGACTCGCCGAAGTCGAGCCGACCCGAGGCGACGTGCTTCGCGTGATGGAGCTCGTAGACGAGCTCGTGGTGCTCGACCGTGTGGTGGTGGCTGCAGACCTTCTGCAGCGTGCCCTTCACCGGATGCTCACCCGTGCGGAGGCAGTACGGCACGGCGCACGTGCGATGCCAGCGCGCCCAGGCGGCCACTGCGAGCGCGGCGATCAGCGGCACCGTGCCGATGATGCCGAGGATGTTGCTGCCGCCGTTCGAGTAGTCGCTACTCGCGAAGGCGTGGTGCCAGGCGGCGATCGCGATCGCGAGACCGACCGCAATCGCGACGCCGATCAGCACCGCTCCGACCTCGTTTCTCTTCACGCTCGCGACGAATCGTAGGATCGCGGGCCGGACGTTACTGTTCTCCGGATGAGCCTTCGGGAGGTGAACGCGATGCGACGGACCTGAGCCGCTGCGACCATGCCCGCTCGGTGCGAGCGGGGCGTTCATTTCACCGACCGAAGGGACATCTGTCGTGAGCAACGACGTTGGAGTTGTGCTCGGCGCGATCAGTGAGGTCGCCGAGGAGACGATTGCGCCGGCGGCCGCCGGTGTCGACCGTGAGCGGAAGTACCCGGCCGAGAACCTGCGGGCGCTGGCCGAGACGGGCGCGCTGGGGCTCGTCGTTCCGGTCGAGCACGGAGGCGCCGGCGGCGCGCTGACGGCGCTCGCGGAGGCGTGCGAGACCGTCGGCTCGGCGTGTGCGTCGACCGGCATGGTCTTCCTCATGCATTCCGTCACCGCGGCGACGATCGCGGCCGGCGGCGGCGCGCGTGCGGGCGAGGTGCTGCCGCGGCTCGCGACCGGCGAGTCGATCGGCACGCTCGCGTTCAGCGAGCGCGGGACCGGCGCCCACTTCTACTCCCCCGAGCTGAAGGCGACACGCGAGAACGGCGGCGTCAGCATCTCCGGCCGCAAGAGCTTCGTCACCTCCGGCGGGCACGCAGACGTGTACCTCGTGCTCGTGCAGGGCGACGCGGAGGGAACCGCGGATGCGTATCTCGTGCGCGGCGACGATCCCGGCGTGCGCGCGGACGGAACGTGGACCGGGCTCGGCATGGCGGGCAACTCCAGCGTCGCGCTCGAGCTCGACGGAGTGAAGCTCGACGACGACGACCGCATCGGCGCGGCCGGCGGCGGCATCGGGCTCGTGTTCGAGGCGGTCGCGCCGTTCTTCCTCGTCGGCCTCTCGGCGGTGAACGTCGGCATCGGCGCGGCGGCCTCGGCCGCGGCCACCGCGCATGCCCGCGACCGGCGCTATCCCGACGGCTCGTCGCTCGCCGAGATCCAGGTCGTGCAGCATCTGCTCGCCGACATGGACACGGCGGTGCGTCAGGCGCGGCTGCTCGTGCGCGAGGCGGCGGCACTCGGCGAGGCCGGCGACCCGTCGGCGCTCGTCGCGATCATGGAGGCGAAGGTCGCGGCGACCGAGACGGCGGCGCTTGTCACCCAGAAGGCGCTCGAAGTGACCGGCGGGCAGGGCTACACGCCCGCGCTGCCGATCGAGCGGCACCTGCGCGACGCCCGCGCCGGTGCGGTCATGGCCCCGACGAACGCCGTCCTGCGCAGCTGGATCGGCAAGGCCCTCGCCGGGCTCCCCGTCCCGTGAGCGGCCGCGACGACGTCACCCTGGTCGGCGCGGTCGCGTACCACCCGCGGATCGTCACCATCTGGGAGGGCTTCCGCGACTACTTCGCCGCCCGTGACACGCCGACCGACTACGTCCTCTACTCGAACTACGAGCGGCTCGTCGACGCGCTGCTCGACGGAGAGGTGGACATCGGCTGGAACACGAACACCGCCTACGTCGCCGCGGAGGAGCGGATCGGCGGCGACGCGCAGGTGCTCGCGATGCGCGACGTCGACGCCGACTTCCGGACGGTGATCGTCACGCGTCGCGGCGAGACCGTCGACGCGGCGGCCGAGCTCGCGGGGAGACGCATCGCGCTCGGGAGCCGCGACTCGGGGCACGCGGCGATCCTGCCGCTCCACTACCTCGCCCGCGAGGGCCTCGACGCGGAGCGGCAGGCGACGCTCGTCCGCTTCGACACCGATCTCGGCAAGCACGGCGACACCGGCGACTCCGAGTTCCGGGTCGTGCGCGCCGTGGCCGAGGGCGAGGCGGACGCGGGCGCGCTCGGCGATGCAACGTGGGCCGCGATGCGCTCCGAGGGGTTCGCACCTGCGGCGGAGCTCGAGGTCACCTGGCGCAGCCCGACGTACTACCACTGCAACTTCACGGCTCTGCCTTCGTTCGATGCGACGAAGGCCGCGCGGTGGAGCGAGGCGCTGCTCGCGATGAGCTACGACGATCCGTCGGTGCGCAACGTGATGGACCTCGAGGGCGTCAAGCGCTGGCTGCCCGCCGACAAGACCGGCTACGCCGACCTCACGGAGGCGATGCGCGAGCAGGGTCTCCTGGAATGAGCGTCCATCGGGTCGACGCGGGCACGCTCGAGCTCGGCGGCGGCCTCGAGACGCTCGTCCGCGCGGCGCTGGAGAGCGTCCCGGTCGGCGGGGAGCTCGAGGTGGCGACGGCGTCGCGTGCCGTCGCCTTCGAGCTTCCCGCCTGGGCGCGAACGGCCGGGCACGAACACGTGGGCGAGCGGAAGGACGGCGATCGGTTCGTCGTGGTGATCCGGCGCGGCAGCGCGCGGCGCGTGCTCGCGGACGCGCTGCCCGCTCCCGGCGATCCGCCGGGGCTGGACGGCGGCGCGCTGCACATCTCGGAGCTGCGCCGGCTCGAGCCGGTCGGCGAGAGCGCCGATCCGTCGGCGGGTCTCGTGCCGCTCGGCTCGGTCGTCGAGGCGGGCGGTCCCGCCTACGCCTGGCGGTTGAACGAGCGCGACCGGATCTGGGCGGACGAGCTCGCGTTGCTGACGGAGCGCGCAGCGGTCGCACAGTGGGACGCGACCACGGACATTCCATGGGAGGCGGCCGCCGGTCTTCCGGCTCACGTCGAGCAGGCCGTCGCCCAGGTGATGACGTACATCGCGCAGAACGAGTACGCGGCGCTGTACGTGCCGTCGCGCTTCCTGCCGCAGGTGAACCCGCGCTATACCGAGGTGCTGCTCTGGCTCTCCAGCCACGTGCACGACGAGGCGCGGCACGTCGAGGTCTTCACCAAGCGGGCGCTCGCGGGCGGCGCGCACGCCTACGCGCTCGCGTCGACCGACCTCTCGCTGCACTCGCTGCTCGAGGAGAGCGACTTCTCCGCCGCCGCGCTGCTGCTCAACGTGCTCGGCGAGGGCACGTTCCTCGACCTGCTCCGCTTCGTCGAACGGCACGCGCCCGACGCGGCCACCGCCGCTGCAGCGCGCCTCGCGCACCGGGACGAACGGAGACACGTCCACTTCGGCATCGCCCACGTCCGCCGGCGGCTCGCGCTCGGCCCGGAGGAGCGCGACGCGCTCGTCGCGGCAGCCGAGGCGCGTGCGGCGAAGCTCACGAGCCTGTCCGGGTTGAGCCCGGTGCTGACGGAGTCGCTGGTCCTGCTCGCCTCGCGCTCGCTGCAGCCTGCCGACCTGTCGGAGGCCGGCGCGGCGTTACGCCGGCTGATGCAGACGATGGAGCGAAACCGCGTCCGGCGCCTGCGGGCGGCCGGGTTCGACGAGCGGACCGCGCTCTATCTCTCCGACCTGCACACGCCGAACCTGATGTAGCGCCGCTACGCGGCCTGAATCGGCGTGTCCTGCTGCTCGTCCGGCCGCTCGATCAGGCCGCCGTGGTTGCGGGCGACATCGACGGCGCGGCTCTCGCGGATCACGGTCACCTTCACCTGGCCCGGATACTCGAGCCGGTCCTCGATCTCCCGCGCGATCTCGTGGGAGAGCAGCGCCGCCAGGTCGTCGTCGACCTCGCTCGGACGGACGATCACGCGGATCTCGCGGCCCGCCTGCAGCGCGTACACCTTGTCCACGCCCGGCTTGGACGCCGCCAGCTCCTCGAGCGACTCCAGGCGCTTGATGTAGTGCTCGAGGCTCTCGCCGCGCGCGCCCGGGCGCGACGCGGAGATCGCGTCGGCGGAGATCACGAGCACGGCCTCGACCGTCTGCGGCTGCACCTCGTAGTGGTGCGCCTCGATCGCGTGGACGACGCCCTGCGTCTCGCCGTAACGCCGCGCGAGCTGGGCCGAGATGAGCGCGTGCGAGCCCTCGACCTCGTGCGTCATCGCCTTGCCGATGTCGTGCAGCATCGCCGCGCGCTTCGTCGTCTTCACGCTGGCGCCGAGCTCCGTGGCCATGATCCCGGCGAGGTGGACGACCTCGAGCGTGTGCTTGAGCACGTTCTGCCCGTAGCTGGTGCGGAAGCGGAGCCGGCCGAGGATCTTCACCAGCTCCTCGTGGAACGGGCCGCAGTTGGCCTCGAACACCGCCTGCTCTCCGGCCTGGCGGACGACCTCCTCGATCTCCGCCTTCGACTGGTAGTACATCTCCTCGATGCGGGCGGGATGGATGCGCCCGTCCTCGATCAGCTTCGTCAGCGTCAGGCGCGCCACCTCGCGGCGCAGGCCGTCGAACGACGAGAGCACGACCGCGTGCGGCGTGTCGTCGATGATGAAGTCGACGCCGGTGAGGTGCTCGAGCGCGCGGATGTTGCGGCCCTCCCGGCCGATGATCCGGCCCTTCATGTCGTCGGATGACAGCTCGATCACGGTCACCGTCGTCTCGGCCGCGTGGCTGGCGGCGACCCGCTGCAGCGCGTCCGCGACGAGGTTGCGCGCCCGCCGCTTCGATTCGGCACGGGCCTCCTCCTCGAGCATCCGCACCCGGCGGCTGAGATCGTGGCGCACCAGTTCCTCGCCGCGTTCGAGCAGGTGCGCCTTCGCCTCCTGCTGGGTCATCCCGGCGATGCGCTCGAGCACGGCCTGCTCGTCGTGCTTCGCCTGCTTCAGCTCCTCCTGGAGCTGGCGGAGGTGCGTCTCGCGGTCGGCCATCCCCTGCTCGTGGCGGGAGATCTCGACGAGCTTCTGCTCGACCTCCTCCTCCCTTGCGAGGACCCGCTCCTCGATCTTCATCACCTGCTGCCGGCGGTCGTTCAGCTCGGCGTCGATCTCCCCGCGAAGCGTGACCGCCTGCTCGCGCGACTCGATCTGCGCCTCGCGGCGAACGGCTTCCGCCTCCCGCTCGGCATCCTCGATCAGCTGCTTGCGCAGTCGCCGCGCCTTGCCGACTCCCGTCGTCCCGAACACGGACACCGCGAGCAGCGCAGCGAGGGCGCCGAGCGCGATCCCGATGGCGAGTCCGATCCCGATCTGCACGAGCGCAGCTCCTCGGTCGGTGGGTTGTTCACCCACCCGGCACCGCCGGCCCGGACGTTCGCGAACTCGCTTGTTTCGGCGCGCGCCGCAGCGCGCGGACCCGCCCGGACTACTCCGGTGGGAGCCCCTGTCGTCTAGTTCTCGGAATGGATATGGAGTTCGTTCTCAAGGAAATCGCGAATTCGAAAAAGTCCGTATGCAGGCAAAATGTCGGGTGAAGCGTGCGTTGATCGTAGCGCGGTCAACGATCCGCTGCAAACCGCTCCATCGCATCCTCCACGGACGCCGGGTCGAAGCCGCGGCCGGCGAGCCACCGGGCCGTTTTGGGCTCGGCCCCACGCCGCTCGACCAGCTGCTTCGCCCGCTCCCGCTCCGGCTCGAGGTGCGCCACCGCGTCCTCGACCAGCTCGCCGGCGACGCCCTGCCGTTCCAGGTCGAAGCGGATCGCCGCGTCGCCGTAGCCGCGGTCGGCCATCACGCCCGCGCGGGTGGACGCAACTCTGGCGTCGTCGACGAGGCCTGTCCGCTCCAGCGCGGCGAGGGCCGCTTCGCTCGCGTCCGGGCGGACGTTCCGCCGAGCCAGCCGCTCCTCGAGCGACCGCCGCGAGTGGTCACGGTACCGGAGCGCCTGGGCGGCGACGTCGAGCGCACGGGCGCGACGCACCTCGCGCGCGAGCGTCCGCGCCGCCTCCCGATCGAGCAGTCGACCGACGTGCAGCTCAGCGCGCACGACCGCGTCAACCGGAACCACCCGCCACGGCGCTCCGTCCAGCTCGATCTCGACCCGCCCCCGCGGCCGCTCGCGCAGCGCGGTGACGACCGCCACCGCGCCTACTCCGCTTCGGCGCCGTTCGACGACGTCGCCGTCGCCATCGCGGCCGCCTCGGCGACGGCTGCGACTGCCGCTTCCTTCGCGGCCTTCCCGTTCGCGACGGGCTCCTCCGTCACCGGCAGGAGGCGGGCGGAGACGACCTGCTCGTCCCCGAGCTCCAGCTGGATGCCCTGGAGGATCTGCTGCGTGATGTCGGGGTGCTCGCGCAGGAAGGCGGTTGCGTTCTGCCGGCCCTGGCCGAGCCGCTCGTCGCCGAGGCTGAAGTACGACCCCGACTTCGTCACGATCTTCCGCTCGAGGCCCGTGTCGAGCACGGTGCCCTCCCAGGAGATGCCCGAGCCGTAGATGATGTCGAACTCGGCCTGCTTGAACGGCGGCGCGACCTTGTTCTTCACCACCTTGACGCGCACGCGGTTGCCGAACGCCTCGACGCCTTCCTTCAGCGTCTCGATGCGGCGGATGTCGAGGCGCACCGAGGAGTAGAACTTCAGCGCGCGGCCGCCCGGGGTCGTCTCCGGGCTGCCGAACATGACGCCGATCTTCTCCCGCAGCTGGTTGGTGAAGAGGCAGATCGTGTCGGTGCGGTTCAGCGTGCCGGCGAGCTTGCGCAGCGCCTGCGACATGAGGCGGGCCTGCAGGCCGACGTGGGAGTCGCCCATCTCGCCCTCGATCTCGGCCTTCGGCGTCAGCGCGGCGACCGAGTCGATCGCGACCACGTCGAGCGCGCCCGAGCGGATCAGCAGCTCGGTGATCTCGAGGGCCTGCTCGCCCGTGTCCGGCTGGGAGACCAGAAGATTGTCGACGTCGACGCCGATCCGCTTCGCATACGCCGGGTCCATCGCGTGCTCGGCGTCGATGAAGGCGCAGATGCCGCCGCGGCGCTGCGCCTCGGCGATGACGTGGTAGACGAGCGTCGTCTTGCCGGACGACTCCGGACCGAAGATCTCGACGACGCGGCCGCGAGGCAGGCCGCCGATCCCGAGCGCGATGTCCAGTGAGAGCGACCCCGTCGAGACGGCGCCGACCGAGACGGCCGCGCGATCGCTCATCTTCATCACGGAGCCCTTGCCGAACTGGCGCTCGATCTGTCCGAGCGCGACATCGAGTGCGTCGTTTTTGTCCACGTCTATCGACCTCCTAGAGCGACCGATTCCAGTACCTCGTACTGCGCCCCACTCGGTCGCAGTCGAGACAGATAAGCAGCCGCGTCGGACGGAACGAACGTTCGTATGCCCGGCGGCTCGGGCCGGAGCCCCGGCGGCTGCCGAAACCGGGCGACGGTGAGGTGCGGGAGCCACGGCCGCGACTCGCGCCGGTAGACGCCCAGCCGCTCCAGCCGCGCCTGCAGATCGCCGGCGAGGGCCGCCGCCCGGCCGCCCTCGTCGTCGAGAACGAGCATCGCGACGCTCCGGGTCTCCCGGTAACGGGACGGGGTGAGACGCAGATCCGCAGCGGCCGCAGCCGCGGCTTCCCGCAGCTCCCGGACGATGCCCTCCAGCTCTCCGGCGGGCCGGTGGCCGAGGAAGGCCAGCGTGACGTGCAGGCCGTCGCGGGGGACGAGCCGCACGCCGGCGAGGCAGTCGGCCTGCCAGCGGGCGACGTCGTCGAGCACGGTCCCGGGAAGCCGGAGCGCGAGGAAGAGCCTGAGCCGTTCATCCCCGCCCACGCTAGCGGGGGAAGTCATACGCCTTCGTCAGGACTTCCTGTCAGATGGCGGCGGACGAGATGGAGCGCGCCGACGGTCGCGCGGGCGCGGATGGAGGCGCGGTCGCCGGTGAAGCTGAACTCCCGCCCGTGCCCGCCGTCCGGCCCTTCCACGTGCAGGTAGACGAGCCCGACCGGCTTCTCCGGCGTGCCGCCGTCGGGGCCGGCGATGCCCGTTACCGCGACCGCAACGTCCGCGCCCAGGCGCTCCCGCGCGCCGCGTGCCATCGCCGCCGCGACCTCCGGAGAGACGGCGCCGTGCTCCTCCAGCAGCGCCGCCGGCACGCCGAGCTCGCCCTCCTTGACGCTGTTCGCATACGCGACCACACCGCCGCGGAAGACGTCGCTTGCGCCGGGAATGCCGGTCAACCGCGCTGCGACCATCCCACCGGTACAGGACTCCGCAGTGGCGAGCCCTAATCCTCGGGCTCGCAAGAGCGCGAGGACATGTTCCTCGATCGGGCGCTCGTCGCGGGAGAACAGCCAGCGCTCGATCGGCGGCAGCAGCCGGGCCACCAGCTCGTCCGCGCGGGCCTCCGCGCCGGGCTCGACCACGAGGTCGACGTGGATCTCGAAGTCGCGCGCGCAGATCGTCGCCTCCACCCCGTCGCCGTCGCCGCCTGCTTCCGCGAGGGCGCGCGCCACCGCCGATTCGCTCACGCCGAAGAACCGGAGGACGCGCCGGCCCGGCGGCTGCGTGCGCGCCAGCAGCGCACGGAACTCGTCCGTCTCCAGGGCGTTCGGCCAGAGCCGCTTCAGCTCCGACGGCGGACCCGGGAGCACGACCACCACGCAGCCGCCGCGCAGTCGTCATCAGCAGGCCCGGCGCGGTGCCGGCGAGGCCGAGCGACCGCGCCCCCTCCGGCATCGTCGCCTGCTTCGTCACCCCCGGCGCGAAATCCGCGTACGGCCGCTTCAGCCGTTCCGCCGCTCCGCGCGATACGGCCTCGATCTGCACCTCCAGCTCATTGTCGACGCGCAGGCCGACGCCCGCGGCGCGCGCGACCATCTCGACGGTGCGGTCGTCGTGGGTCGGGCCGAGACCGCCGGAGACGAAGCACGCATCCGCCTGCAGGCCGGCACGCAGCGCCGCCTCGAGCTCCTCGGGAGCGTCGCCGACGATGGCGATCCGGGCGGGCTCGAGCCCCAGCCGCAGCGCCTCCCGCGCGAGGAACGGCCCGTTCAGGTCGGTGCGCTCGCCCCGCACGAGCTCGCTGCCCGTGACGACGATGAGGGCCCTGGGGCGGCTCAACCGCTCGCGAGTGCCGTGCGCTTCGGCGTGATCGTCACCCGGAGGTTCCGCTGGGCCGGCAGCGCGACCGCCTTGCCGGCGAGCCGGACCCGCAGCCCTGACGAACGCCTCACGTAGAGCCAGAACCGCGTGCCGTCGAGGACCTGGCTCTGGCCGGCAGGGATGGTGGCCTGCAGGAGCACGGCTCCGGTGGAGGTGCTGCGCCGCACCTCGACGTAGGTGCCGCCGTTCACGCCGGTGAGCCGCAGCGTCGACGGCGCCGGCGTCGAGTTGGTCGAGCCCGTCACGACTGCCGGCGGGTTCGAGGCTCCGCCGCCGAACTTCCACGCCACGATCACGAGCGCCGTCAGGCCGGCGATTCCGAGCAGGGCGAGCAGCACCACCTTGCGCTCGACGCCGCGGTCGCGACGCGCCCGCGCGCCCGGCGGCCTGCGCGCGATCGGCGGCGCATCCTCCTGGCCCTCGACGACGAAGCGCGAGTTGTACTCGTCCACGTAGAGCTGTCCGTCCAGCCCCAGGAACTCCGCGTACGTGCGCAGGAAGCCCTTGACGTACGGCTGCGCGGGGAGCGTGCCGAACTGCTCGTCCTCGAGCGCCTTGATGTACTTCGACCGGATCTTCGTCCCGAGCTCGATCTGTGCGTAGTCGAGGCCCTGGCGGACGCGCGCTTCACGGAGGCTGTTGCCGATCTCGAACATGGCCGGCCCATTCTAGGCGGCGTTCGAGCGGGTCAGCCCGCCGGGGGCCGCAGGACGGCGAACTGGTCGGTGATCCGGAGCGTGCGCGAGCGGAACCGGTAGAGCGCGGCGGGCCGTCCTCCCCCGCTCCCGTAGTGCCGCTGCTCGCCCGTCTCCTCCAGCAGGCCGCGCCGGAGCAGCACGCGCTGGAGGTTCGTCGCGGAGACGGTGTGCCCGAGCGCGGCCGCGTAGAGGTCGCGGAGATCCGCCATGGTGAACGTCGCGGGTGCGAGCGCAAAGCCGAGGTTCGTGTAGGACAGCTTCGCGCGCAGGCGCGCACGCGCGGCCAGCAGGATCGGCCCGTGGTCGAACGCCAGCTCCGGCAGCGGGTCGAACGGATGCCAGGACGTGTCCTCCGGAACGGCGGGATCGACGTCGGCGGGCACGAGCCCGAGATATGCAGTCACCAGCTCGCGGCGGAGTGGGTTCCGGTCAGGCTCGCTCCGCGTCTCCAGCTGCTCGAGGTGCGAGACCTCGCGCACGTCGACCTTCTGCGCGAGATGCCGCAGGATCGACTGCTCCAGCGTCTCGTCCGCCGCGAGCGCGCCGCCGGGCAGCGCCCACGTCCCCGCGAACGGATCGCGGGCACGCTGCCACAGCAGCGCCTGCAGGCGGCCGTCGCGCACCTGGATGACGGCGCCGAGCACGCCGTGGGCCATCGTCTTCGCTTGAGTGGTGGTCGGCATGTAGACTCTGTCCCAAGGTTATCGCCTTTGAGGAGAAAACTGCACACCGAACCCTCCTACGACCTGGTCGTCGTCGGCGGCGGGGTCGCCGGCCTCTACGCGGCGCTGTGCGCGGCGGGCGAGGCGAGGGTGCTCCTGCTGGCCAAGGGCTCGGTGCGGTCGTCCAACAGCTACGCGGCCCAGGGCGGCGTTGCGGCTGCGGTCGGCTCCGACGACGACCCCTCCCTCCACGCGGCCGACACGCTGACGGCGGGACGCGGGCTCTGCAGCCCCGGCGCCGTCCGGGTGCTGACGGACGAGGCGCCCGCGCGGATCGCGGAGCTCGTCGCGCTCGGCGTCGAGTTCGACGACGGCCTCGCCCTCGAAGGCGGCCACTCGCGCCGCCGCGTCGTCCACGCCGGCGGCGCCGAGACGGGACGGCGGATCGCGGAGGTCCTCGCCGAGCGGGTGCAGGCGCATCCGCACATCGACGTGGTCGAGGGCGAGCGGGCGCTGGGGCTCTGGCTGGTGGACGGACGCTGCAACGGGCTCGTGACGGAGCGGCGGACGGTCGCGGCGCGGGCGACGCTGCTCGCCACCGGCGGCTATGCAGCGCTCTGGGAGCGGACGACGAATCCGCCCGGCGCGCTCGGAGAGGGACTGATGCTCGCGTACCGCGCGGGCGCGGCGCTCGCCGACCTCGAGCTGATGCAGTTCCACCCGACAGCGCTGCTCGACGACGGCTTCCTCCTGTCGGAGGCGCTGCGCGGCGCCGGCGCGACGCTGCTCGACGACGACGGCGAGCGCTTCACCGACGAGCTCGCGCCCCGTGACGTGGTCGCGCGGGCGATCGCGGCGCACGAGGGAGCGCAGCTCGACCTGCGCGGAATCGAGCGCGGCCGCTATCCCGCGCTGATCGCGACGCTCGAGCGCGCGGGCTACGACCCGGCGCTGGAGCCGATCCCCGTCGCTCCCGCGGCGCACTACTCCATCGGCGGGATCGTCACCGGGCTCGACGGCGGCAGCACGATTCCCGGTCTCTACGCGGCCGGCGAGTGCGCGTGTACCGGCGTGCACGGCGCCAACCGCCTGGCCTCCAACTCTCTGCTCGAGTGCCTCGTGTTCGGCAGGCGCGCCGCGCTCGCCGCGCTCGACGAGCCGGAGCACGCGACCGGACCGGCCGAAGCGCCGGAGCCCGAGCAGCCGGTCACGACGGAGCTGCGGCGCGCGCTCTGGCACGACGCCGGGCTGATCCGCGGCGCCGACGGGCTGACGCGGCTGCTCGACGCGCCCGCGCCGCTCGTGCGCCTGATCGCCGAGAGCGCGCTCGCGCGCACGGAGAGCCGCGGCGTCCACTTCCGCGAGGACTATCCGGTCGAGGACGACACGCTCGCCGGCCACTTCGTCGTGCGGGCGGGTGCCGCACCGGAGCTGCAGCGATGGAGCTGACCGCGGACACGATCGAGCGCGTTGTCGAGCTCGCGCTCGCCGAGGACGTCGGCGACGGCGATGTCACGACGGAGGCGCTCGTGCCTCCCGGGCTGCGGTGTCGCGCGCAGCTGCTGCTGGAGGAGCCCGGCGTCGTCTGCGGCGTCGACGCGGCGGCAGCTGTCTTCCGGACGCTCGACGCCGACGTGACCGTCGAGGCCGTCGTCGAGGACGGGGCCGTCGTGTCCGCGCCACCCGCCGTCGTCGCGGAGATCGAAGGCCCCGCGCAGGCGGTGCTGACCGGCGAGCGCACCGCGCTGAATCTGTTCGCGCGGCTGTGCGGGATCGCCACGCTCACGCGGCGCTACGTCGACCTCGTCGAGGGCACCGGCGCGACGATCCTCGACACGCGGAAGACGACTCCGGGGCTCCGTGCGCTGGAGAAGTACGCCGTGCGCTGCGGCGGCGGCAGCAACCATCGCGCCGGCCTGTACGACGCCGTGCTCGTGAAGGAGAACCACCTCCGCGTCGCCGGCGGGATCGCCGCTGCGGTCGCGATCCTGCGGGAGCGTGCGGACGGCTTCGCGCTCGAGGTCGAGGCGGAGTCGCTCGCACAGGTGGACGAGGCGCTCGCGGCCGGCGTCGAGCGGATCCTGCTGGACAACATGACGCCCGACGAGGTCGCGCGCGCGGTCGCGCATGTGGCCGGACGCGCGCAGCTGGAGGCTTCGGGGGGCGTCTCGCTCGCAACGGTGCGCGCGTACGCCGAGACCGGCGTCGACTTCATCTCCGTCGGCGCGCTGACGCACGGCGCTCGCTCGCTCCACGTCTCACTGGAGGTGCCGTGACCGTCGCGACGTTCACCGAGCTGCATGAAGAGATCCGCACGCTCGCGCGCGAGCGCGACGCCGTCGTGATCGCGCACAACTACCAGCGTCCCGAGGTCCAGGACGTGGCCGACTACGTGGGCGACTCGCTCGGGCTCTCGCGTCTTGCGGCCGCGACGGACGCGTCCACGATCGTCTTCTGCGGCGTGCACTTCATGGCGGAGACCGCTGCGATCCTCAGCCCGGAGAAGACGGTGCTGCTGCCGGATCTCGACGCCGGCTGCTCGCTCGCGGACTCGATCACCGCCGACCAGCTGCGCGAGTGGAAGGAGCAGCACCCGGGCGCGGTCGTCGTCACGTACGTGAACACCACCGCCGAGGTGAAAGCGGAGAGCGACTACTGCTGCACCTCCGGCAACGCGAAGCAGGTGATCGAGGCGATTCCGGCTGACCAGGAAATTCTGTTCCTGCCGGACATGTACCTGGGCCTGTGGCTCGAGCGCGAGACGGGACGCACGCTGACCATCTGGATGGGCGAATGCCACGTGCACGCCGGCATCCGCCCTGCCGACATCGAGCGCTGGCACCGCGAGGCTCCGGACGCCGAGCTGCTCGTCCACCCCGAGTGCGGCTGCGCGAGCCAGGCGATGGCGTTCGCCGACGGGCGCACGCAGATCCTCTCCACGGAGAAGATGATCGACTACGCGCAGCGCTCCCCGAAGCAGCGCTTCCTCGTCGCCACCGAGACAGGGATCCTGCACCGCCTCGAGCGCGAGGCGCCGGGCAAGACGTTCGAGCCGGTGCGCGAGGACGCGGTCTGCCGCTACATGAAGATGACGACGCTGGAGAAGGTCCGCGACTCGCTGCGGGACGGAAAGCACCGCGTCACGGTGGAGCCCGAAACTGCAGAGCGCGCCCGGCTCGCGATCGAGCGCATGGTTGCCATCGGCGCCTGAGCGTCGTCGGGGAGTCGGCGAAACGAGCGAAGTCAGGTAGCTGCCGCAGGCGGGTTCCTTCTATGGTCAGGTGGTGGAGGCTCCCGGACGGCACATTTAGGTACAGGTGGAGAGACCACTGAGCCGGCGCTCCAGCACATCGCGCGGGCGGCGCTCAGGGCGTACGACCTCCCACCCGAACTGAGCGTCCGGCCGATTCGTCTCTTGAACAACGCAGTGTTCGAGGTGGTTGGCGAGGGCGTGCATCTCGCGCTTCGCGTTCACCGGCCGAGCTATCGCTCGATGGAGCACATTCAATCCGAGCTGCGTCTGCTGGAAACCCTCGGCGACGAGCTGCACGGTTCGTCTGTCTCCGTGCCGCGCCCTGTTCCTGCCCGCGATGGCGGGCTGACGGTCTCTGTCGGCGGCGACGGCCGGGACGAAGAACGGCCGAGACGCTTCTGCGATCTCCTGACCTGGGTCGACGGCCGCGTGTTGAAGTACGGACGCGGCCTCGGGGTTCGCCCGACGTTCTCGCTCGGCGAGGGACTCGGCCGGATTCACAACGCGACCCAGCGGCTCACCGCCGACTTCGATCTGCCGTCCTGGGATGGCGAAACGTTGCTATCGGTTGCATCGCCGTTTCGACCAGGGCGAATGGAAGAGTTCCTTCAACCGGAAGCGTGGGCTGTCTTCCAAGACGTTGTGGGTCGGACTCGCGCCGTGTTTGACGAACTCAGCCACGACGAGGGGCAGTGGGGGATCATCCACAACGACTACGTCCTCATCAACTGCCGCTTCAAGCGAGAACGCAATGGCTGGAAGCTCGGCATCCTCGATTTCGACGACCTCGGATGGGGATACTTCCTCTACGACTTGGCACCGCTTCTTGGGAACCTGTTCGACTGGCCCGAAGCACACACCCGACTGCGGCGAGCGTTTCTCGACGGCTACAGGAGCGTGCGTCCGCTACCCACGTCGCTGGAGCACCACCTCCCGGTGCTGATGGCCGCACGACACGCCGCGTCGCTTACGTGGCTCGCGGCGAAGCAGCGACGCGGCGAGACCGACGTGCCGATCGTGCGACACGTCGCAATCCGCGTCGCAGAGATGGAACGCTGCCTCGCATTGAGCCGGTGAAGCAGTGGACACGACCTGACGGCCGATGCTTCGTCTCCGTCGTGCTAGACGACGATCTGCGCTCGCCAGTCGCCTCGTCGCTGAAACTCGTCCTCGAACACCCGCACCATTCCGTGCGCGGCAAACTCTTTGACGCAACAAGCTTCGAGAGAACAAGGCCGGAGGCCAACGCTGCCGAAGGCGCGTTGGACGGAGGCCGACCAGCGGTTCGGGATGGCCACAGGCCACCACGGGCCGCGCGGGAGTGGGATCCGCCTAGATCCGCCCTGAGTCGGACGCGAGCCGGCCGCGCGCAGGCGCGACCGCGCTCGCGCCGGAGCGCACACGTACACCCGCCACGCGCGCGAAGAAGGAGGGGTCCACTAGGGGAACCCTGGGTTCCCCTAGTTCTCCAGATGGAGAAGTAGATGGTAGAAGCCGACGGCGATCGCGCCTGACAGCGCGATGCAGATGCCGAGGACGGCCAGGCGGCGCGCCCAGCGGACCCGGCCGCTTCCTCCCGCCCGCTCCAGCGACTCGCGGACCCGGCCCTGTCCCCCGCGCGCGAACAGCAACGCCACCACGCCGAACGCGATCGCGACCGGGATCGCCCACTGGGCGTCGAGCAGCACGATCTTGTGCGTCTTCCGGGCGACAGCGATCGCCGCGGGCACCGCGAGCACGGCGCACAGTCCCGCCGCGAGCGCGACGGACGCGCGGACGTTGCCGCGGCTACTGCTTGCTGTACGGCTTGCCATCGGCTGCGGGCGGGACGGTCCTGCCGATGACGCCTCCGACGGCGATCAGCGTGAGAACGTACGGGAGCACGTTGAACAGGGTAGACGCAGAGGAGGAGTAGACCTGCAGTCGTAGTGCGATCGCGCTGGACAGGCCGAACAGGAGCGCGGCGCCGAACGCGCCGAACGGCCGCCAGTTCCCGAAGATCATCGCCGCGAGGGCGATGAAGCCGCGGCCCTCCGTCATGTTGTCGGTGAACGCGCCGCCGCCGAACCCGTCCGAGAGGTACACGCCGCCCAGCGCGGCGAGGATCCCGGACAGGACGACCGCGCTGTAGCGGATGGCGAAGACGTTGATGCCGACGGTGTCGGCTGCGCGCGGATGCTCGCCGCAGGCGCGGATGCGCAGGCCGATCGGCGTCTTGAACACGACGATGTACGAGACGATCACGAGCGCGAAGCCGGCCCAGATCATCAGGCTGAGGTCGCCGATCGCCGGCCCGAGGAACTTCATGTCCGCGATGCCGGGGATCCTCACGTTCGGGATCGTCGACACGCCGTTCGGCACGTAGTTGCCGTTGTAGAGCTGGAAGAAGAAGTAGCCGGTGATGCCGAGCGCGAGGAAGTTCACGGCGGTGCCGCCGACGATCTGGTCGGCCCGCAGGTGGATGGCGAAGTACGCGTACAGCAGCGCGAGCAGCCCGCCGGCCGCCGCTCCGACGATCAGCCCGACCACCCAGCTCCCGCCCACGTCCGCGCCGTAGACGCCCCAGAACGCCCCCATCAGCATCATCCCCTCGAGGCCGATGTTCACCACGCCGCTGCGCTCGGAGAACATGCCGGCGATCGCGCCGAACACGAGCGGCGTCGAGAAGGCGAACATCTGCGCGATCAGCGAGCTGTTGAAGACGCTCTCGAGGTTGCCGGTGCTCGAGCGGGTGGCGAGGATCCCGAGCCCGATCCCGATCAGCCCGAGCGCGACCGCGCCGAGGCCGAGCTTCATGCGCCCTCGCGTCGCCGTCCAGACCCCCATCATCGCCGCGACGAGCCCGACGAGAATCGACCAGACGATCGACCGCGCCTCGATCGGCGGGACGGCGAGGAACGCGGCGAACGCGCCGAGCAGCAGGCCCGCGTAGCCGGTCGCCGACGGGTCGCGCAGCTTCGCGCTGACCGGATTGTCGAGACGCTCCGTCCAGATGCTGCTCATGCCGGCGCCCCCGCCGTGCCCGCCTTGCGCCGCAGCTTCGTGCGCGCATTCCAGACGGAGAGAATCAGCACGTCGGCGCCGACGAAGAGCACGACGAGGCCCTGGATGATGTACGTGAGATTGCCGGCGAGCTCCGGCTGGATCACGTTGGACGTCAGGCCGTGCGTCGTCCCGAACAGCAGCCCGCCGAACAGCAGCGCGGCGACGCCGACGCCGACGGCGGTGTTGCGCCCGAGCAGCGCGACCGCGATCCCGAGGAAGCCGACCGACGAGACGGGAATGTCGGACTGGCCGTAGTGGTAGAGGTAGCCGAGCATGTCGAGCGCGCCCGCGAGGCCGGCGAACGCGCCCGAGATCGCCATCGCGCGGATCAGGTTCTTGCGGACGCTGATCCCGCCGTACGCCGCCGCCTCGGGGTTGAAGCCGACCGCGCGCACCTCGTAGCCGAGCGTCGTGTGATTGAGCACCAGCGAGAAGACGACGAGCGCGCCGATCGCGACGAAGAAGCCGATGTGCAGTCCCTGGAGCTGCTGCACGCCCCAGAACACCGGCAGCTGGGCGCTCTTGGCGACGTCGTTCGAGATCGGGACGGTGTTGTTGGCCGCGTTCTGCAGCGGGCCGCCGTCGCCGAACAGCCATTCGCCGAGCCAGATGGCGATCCAGTTGAGCATGATCGTCGTGATCACCTCGTGGGCGCCGACCGTCGCCTTCATCACGCCCGCGATCCCCGCCCATGCAGCACCGGCCAGCGTCGCGCCGACCACGGCGATCAGGATGTGCGGCAGGGGGCTCATCCCGGCGAAGCTGTAGCCGAGCCAGTTCGCGACGTAGAGGCCGATGAAGTACTGGCCCTGGCCGCCGATGTTGAACATGCCGCAGCGGAACGCGAACGCGACGGCCAGCCCGGTGAGGATCAGCGTCGTCGTCTGCAGCAACGTCTGCGTCAGGTTGTACGCGGACGTGTTCACCACGCTCGTCGTCGGGTGGAAGATCCAGTTCAGCCCGGCGCCGTTGAAGATGTCGCGGTAGGCCAGCAGCGGGTTGTGCCCGGTGGCAAGCACGACGAGCCCGCCGATCAGGAACGCGAGCAGCGCCGTGAGCACCGGCACGATCAGCCCGCCGGCCTTCTGCTTCAGCGCGATGCTCGCGACGACCGTCGGCGTCTCGTCCGGCGGCGGCTCCGACTCGAGGGGCGGCCCGGTCGGGTCGGCTCCGGTCACGCAGCCGCCGTCTTCCCGCCGGCGCCGACCATCTCCAGCCCGATCTGCTGCTCGGAGACCTCTCCCGAGTGCTCGCCGACGATCGCGCCCTCGTACATGACGAGGATGCGGTCGGCGAGCGAGAAGATCTCGTCCAGCTCGAGGGAGACGAGCAGGATGGCGCGGCCCTTGTCGCGCTCGGCGACGAGACGGCGGTGAAGGAACTCGATCGCGCCCACGTCGAGGCCGCGCGTCGGTTGCGCCGCGATCAGCACCTTCGGATCGCGGGCGACCTCGCGTGCGACGACAACCTTCTGCTGGTTGCCGCCGGAGAGGCCGCCGGCACGCGTCTCCGGTCCGCCGCCGCGCACGTCGAACTCCTTGATCAGGCGGCGCGCGCGCTCGATCATCCGCTTCGGGAACAGCCAGCCCCACTTCGCGTCCGGCGGCTTCGCGTAGTCGTGCAGCCCGATGTTCTCGGCGATGCTGAACTCGAGCACGAGCCCGCGCCGCTGGCGGTCCTCGGGGATGTGCCCCACGCCGGCGTCGAGCATCGCCCGCGCCGACCGCGCGTGCAGCGCCTCCCCCGCGACCGAGATGGTGCCGCTCTCCCTTCGCCGCAGGCCGGTGATCGCCTCGATCAGCTCCGTCTGGCCGTTGCCGTCGACGCCGGCGATGCCGACGATCTCCCCGGCGCGGACGGAGAACGAGAAGTCGCGCACCTTGGCGATGCCGCGGTCGTCGATCACGTTCAGGCCGTCGACCGCGAGCAGGACGTCGCCCGGAGTGCCCGCCGGCTTCTCCACGCGGAGGAGCACCTCGCGGCCGACCATCGCGCGCGCCAGCGACGCCTCGGTCGCGCCCTCGCGCGGGACCGTCTCGATCTTCTTGCCGCGGCGGAGCACGGTGATGCGGTCGGCGATCTCCAGCACCTCGTTCAGCTTGTGGCTGATGAAGATGATCGACTTGCCGTCCGCCTGGAGGCTGCGCACGATGGCGAACAGCTCCAGCGCCTCCTGCGGCGTCAGCACCGCCGTCGGCTCGTCGAGGATGAGGATGTCGGCGCCGCGGAACAGTGCTTTCAGGATCTCCACCCGTTGCTCCTGCCCCACCGTGATCGTGCTGACGAGCGCCGACGGGTCGACGACGAGGCCGAACTGCTCCGACAACTCGCGCACGCGGCCCTCTGCGCCGGACTCGTCGAGGAAGATGCCGTGGCTCGGCTCCATCCCGAGCACGATGTTCTCGGCCACCGTCATCACCGGGATGAGCATGAAGTGCTGGTGCACCATGCCGATCCCGGCCTGGATCGCGTCGCGCGCCGAGGTGAAGTTGACCGGCTTGCCGTGCAGCAGGATCTCGCCCGCGTCCTGGCGGTACAGGCCGCAGAGGATGGTCATCAGCGTCGACTTGCCCGCGCCGTTCTCGCCGAGCAGCGCGTGCACCTCACCGCGGCGGACGTCGAAGTCGACGTCGTCGTTGGCGACGACTCCGGGGAACTCCTTGCGGATCCCGCGCATCTCCAGGACGAGTTCCTCGGCCACCTGGGAGCGATCCTACAAAGCCCGGAAACAGGAGGGGCGGGCACCAGGCCCGCCCCTCCGAGAACCGTTGCTGCGCTTGCCTAGCCGAGCGCGGTCGGAACCTTCAAGGTCCCGGCCACGATCCGTGCGCGGTACTGGTTCATCAGCTTGATCCACGAGGCCGGGACGTCCGGGCTGATCTTGCCCACGCCCACGCCGTGGTTCTTCAGGTTGAAGACGAGATCCTGGCCGCCCTTGAACTGGCCGGCCTGCGCCTGCTCGATCGCGTCGAGCACGCCGTTGTCGACCCGCTTGATGCCGCTGGTCAGAACGTGCTTCGCGTCGGCGTACTGATCGACGTCCACGCCGATGCCCCAGATCCCGGCGTCGTCCGCGGCCTTCAGCGTGCCGAGACCGCAGCCGCCGGCGACCTGGAACAGCACCTTCGCGCCCGAGGAGATCTCGTTCTCCGCGACGGTCTGGCACTTGTCGGTCGCGACGAAGTCGTTCGAGTACTGGACGAGCACCTTCATGCCCGGGGCGACCTTCTGGACGCAGTACTTGAAGCCCGCGATCCAGATGTCCACCGGCGGGATCTTGATGCCGCCGACCGCGCCGACGGTGTTGCCGCCCATCTTCAGTGCCATCTTCGCCGCGAGGACGCCGACGAGGCAGCCCGACTCGTTCGCCATGTACGTCAGGCCCTCGACGTTCTTCGCAGTCGGCAGGACGACGCCCTTCTTGTTCGCAAACGGCGACGTGTGCACGGTGTAGTCCGTGATGGCGAAGTCGGTGCTCGGGAACTTCGCCGCATAGGTCGCCTCAGTGCCCGCGAGCAGGAAGCCTGCCGCGATCACGAGGTTCGCGCCCTTGCGGACCGCCGTGTTGAAGTTCGGCGCGTAGTCGCTCGTCGAGTTCGACTGCAGCGCAAGCGTGTTGATCCCGAACTTGGACTTCGCCTCGTTCAGACCCTTGAGCTGGTTCTGGTTGAAGCCCTTGTCCGTGAACTTGCCGATGTCGCTCACGAGTGCCGCGGTGAACGTCCCCTGGTGGTTGCCGGACTTGCCCGCCCCACCCATTGCGGCCGACGCGGCAACCGTGCCAACGAGCGCGGCGACGCCAGCCAGCGCTAGCCATCGAGAAAGCTTCACTTACCCTCCTAGATCGGTTCCTGGTGACCCTGACCGGGGTCCGCCTTGATTCAGACGCCGATCCTAGACCCTTGTTTGTGCGGTTTCTACCGGGTACCGTCGCCGCTGGTTACAGACTGGTGCCGACCCGCGCGAGCCCGGCTTCGTCCACGAGAACCCGGCGCGGCTTGGAGCCTTCGTAGCCGCTGACGATGCCTCGGCGCTCCAGCATGTCGATCAGCCGGCCGGCCCGCGTGTAGCCGACGCGGAGGCGCCGCTGCAGCAGGGAGACCGATGCAGTTTGCGTCTGGACGACGATCTCGATCGCCCGGTCGAGCAGCGGATCGTCGTCCGGATCGAACTCGCCGTGGTCGTCGCCGTCGTCCTCGGATGAGGCGAAGACCTCGGGCAGCTCCAGGTAGCCCTCGTCCAGCTCCTGGTCCCGCTGCTTCGTCTGCTCGACCACGAGGGCGATCTCCTCCTCCGAGACGTAGGCCCCCTGGACGCGCTGCAGCCGGGAGGTGCCGAGCGGCTTGAACAGCATGTCGCCCTGGCCGAGCAGCGACTCGGCGCCGCCCTGGTCGAGGATCACGCGGGAGTCGGTCATGGACGAGACGGCGAACGCGATCCGCGACGGGACGTTGGCCTTGATCATGCCGGTGATCACGTCGACGGACGGACGCTGCGTCGCGAGCACAAGGTGGATGCCGACGGCGCGGGACTTCTGCGCCAGCCGGATGACGGCGTCCTCCACGGCCTGCGGCGCGATCATCATCAGGTCGGCGAGCTCGTCGATCACGACGAGGAGATACGGCATGGTCTTCTCGCCGCGCTGCCGGAAGGCGCGGTTCGCCTCGTTCAGGTTGCGCGCGCGCACGGCCGAGAGGCGCTCGTAGCGGCGCTCCATCTCGGCGACGCAGTTGGCGAGGACGGCGCTCGCCTCCTTCGGACTGGACACGACCGGCGTGAGCAGGTGCGGGATCGCCTCGTAGTGGTTCAGCTCGATGCGCTTGGGGTCGATCAGGATCATCCGCACCTCGTCCGGCGTCGAGCGCAGCAGCACCGAGGTGAGCAGCGTGTTGATGCAGCCGGACTTGCCCGAGCCGGTGGTGCCGGCGATCAGCAGGTGCGGCATCCGCGCGAGATCCGTCCACACGGCCGCGCCGGAGATGTCCTTGCCCAGCCAGACGGACAGCGGGCTCGCGGTCGCGGGCAGCTCGTCGAAGATGTCGCCGAGGGTGACGAGGTTCGGCGAGAGGTTCGGCAGCTCGACGCCGACGGCCTGCTTGCCGGGGATCGGCGCGAGGATCCGGATCTCCGTGGTCGCGAGTGCGTACGACAGGTCGTCCTTCAGCGCCGCCACCTTGTTCACCTTCGTGCCCGGCGCGAGTTGCAGCTCGTAGCGCGTCACGCGCGGGCCGGAGATCTGGCCGATCACGTTCGCGTCGACACCGAAGTGCGCGAGCGTCTGGACGAGCAGGTCGGCGACGCGCGCCGAGGTCTCCTCCGAGTTCTTCGGCACCTCTGGCGCCGAGCGCAGGACCGATGCGTCCGGGAGCCGGTACTCCACGTTCTCGCTCGTGACGTCGTCGAACAGCGTCAGCGGATCGTCGACGAGCGAATGCTGCGCGACGAGCGGCGCAGGCTCGGCGTGCACCAGCGGCGAGACGGCGAGCGGGACGACGTTGCCCAGGTGGTGCTCGCCGACGACGTCCGGATAGACCTCCTCGGCGTCGACCGGCTTGCGGCCGCGCCCGCTTCCCGGCCCGGCGGCGACGGCGGGAGCGACGGGCCAGTCGTCGAGGCTCGCCTCGCGGCGCGGGCGGCGCGCCTTCGCTGCAGCGGTCTTCACCTCGTGGCCGGAGCGGCGGACGATCGCGCCGAGCGACGCGCCGGTGAGCAGCAGCGTGCCGACGAGCAGCAGCAGGATCCCGAGAATCGTCGAGCCGGTGGCGCCGATCGCGAGGCCGACTCCGCCGCCGAGCAGCGAGCCGAGATAGCCGCCCTGGTCGCGTCCGAGGGCGACCATCAGGCCGAAGACGAGCACGGCGAGGCCCGTGCGGAACGGGCGGACGTCGACGAGTGCGCTGCGCGCCACCATCAGGCAGCCGAGCACGACGAGCAGAACGGGCAGCGCCCACGTCGCGTGGCCGATGACCGCGTCCAGTCCGTTGGCGAAGGCGCGGCCGACGTAGCCGCCGTTCCAGCCGAAGTAGACGACGCTGGCCAGGAACGCGCCGAGCGCGACGAAGCTCAGCCCCCACAGCTCGGGGTGCTGAAGGCTGCGCGGCCTCTTCGTCGCCGGCCGGCGCTTCTTGATCCGGCTCGGCGTCTTGGGGCGCAGCTTGCTCGTGCGCTTCTTGCGCGGCATGCGGCCCTGTTCGCCCGCCGGACCGCCGATCCTTCTCTATGGAACGGTGGTCGCCTCGAGCAGGCGCCAGCGGCCGTGATAGCCGTCCCGGATGCCGCGGAACTCGGTCAGGGGCAGCGTCGCGCGCCACGTGTCGCCGACCTTCGTCAGCGGCGTCCACGGCAACGGCGCGCCGAGCGCCGTCGAGCTGCCCAGGAGGTGCACCTCCAGCGTCGGCGCGGCCACGCCGGTGACGGTCACGGACGCCGTATGCCGAAGCATCAGGACCGCAGGATGCACCTCGACCTGCGGCCCGGTCATGAGCAGAACGGCGGACGCGATCAGCGGTGCGAACACGTCACTCAGCGTTGCACAGCCTCGCCCGCAAGGTGGACAAGACCTCTAGAGGGTGGGCATGACCTCTCGCGCCAGCCGCTCGAACAGCCCGGGCTCGACTGCGCCTTCCGGCATGGCCGCGTGCGGCGGATGGACGAAGACGATCTCGTCCATGCCCGCGTCGCGCCAGCGGTCGACGGTGGCGCGGAACGCGTCCTCGCTGCGCCACGGCGTCTCGTGCACGTAGAGATGGCCGAGCAGGATCGACCGCCGCAGCGTCGCCGGGTCGCGCCCGAGCCTGCGGCAGAGCTCGTCGAGCCGGTCGTTGTGCCGGCGCGCGGCCGCCGCCGCCTCGTCGGGCTCGACGCCTTCACCGCCGTAGCTCGACCAGCGGGCGGCGTGCTCCGCGGCGAGCCGCAGCGTCGTGTCCGACATGCCGCCGATCGTGAGCGGGACGCCGTGATTCGGCACGAGCCGTTCGTCGCGCCACACCGTCTCGATCCACTCGACCCAGTCACCCAATGCCCAGCCGCCGAGCCCGCGATCGCCGCGCGTACCGGCCAGCTCGTCGTCGAGCTCCGCCCCACCCGCGCCGACGCCGAGCTCGGCGCGGCCGCCGGACAGCTCGTCGAGCGTCACCGCCGCACGCGCGAGCACCGCCGGGTTGCGCAGCGTGAGCGGCGAGACGAGCGGGCCGATGCGCGTACGGCTCGTCTCGCGCGCAAGCGCGCCGAGCAGCGTCCAGGCCTCGAGCCAGCGCAGGCCCGGCCGCGGCGCCAGCTGATCGGGGAGCCAGATCGTCTCGAAGCCGAGCTCGTCCAGCTCCCGCCACGAGGCGACGAGCTCGTCCACCGGCCGCGTCGGCAGGGAACAGATCCCGAACTTCACGGGCGCACCTCGGCGCAGAGCATCCCGAAGTACGTCGGTGCGGCGTAGGCGAGCAGGTCGATCTCGGCGCCGGCGCCGACCGCGCCCTGGAGGATGAGCAGCTGCCAGAGCGAGTCCGCCTTCGCCGCCGCGACGAGGGCGCCGAGCGGCTCGAAGTCGAGCCGGCCGGAGCGGAGGATCTCCTGCACCTGCGCGTCGTACGCGGCGGCCGCCGGATCGAAGCCGTACGGGCCGTCCGCGTCGTGGGCGTGGCCGTGGTCGGCGCTGGCGATGAGGGCGACGCGCGTCTCTCCCGTCGCGCGCGCGATCGCGGCGCCCGCGCGGACGTGCTCCGCGAGCGGGCGGTCGCGCGCGGGGCTGAGGACGACGATTCGCCGCGCCGGCATGAACGACAACGGAATGGCCGTCCCCCAGTCCATCGGCAGCTCGGCCTCGGCCGGGTCGTTGCCGCCGTACGAGACGCCGAGCGCCGGGATCGCGTCGGCGCGGAGCGCGTCGAGCAGCTTTGCCGCCAGCCCGCGGTCGGTGGACGTCTCCCCCACGCGGCCGGCCGTGACCACCGCAAAGTTCCCCTCGACGTGGACGGTGTGCGGGGTGACGACGACGGTCGTGTCCGGAGCGGCGGCGACGAAGCGGCGGCCGAGCTCCTCCATCGCCTCCCGCAGCTCGGGGACGTCGTCGAGCTCGCCGTGAGGCGCGATCGCGGCGAACACGATCACGGCAGCGAGGCGATCCGCTCCACGAGCAGATCGAGGAACCGCTTCGCGTCGATCCGGATGCCGACATCGGCGTTGCGCGGCGCGTCGAGCACGAGCCAGCGGTCGACGACGGTGCGCCCGTCGCAGTGCTGGGACTTCGTCTCGACCTCGACGTTGCAGCGCACCGTCTCGATGAGCGTCGGATCGATCACGTGCGCGACCGCGACCGCGTCGTGGATCGGCGCGCCCTCGAAGCGGTAGAGCTGCCGGTGGAACTGGAGGAAGAAGTCGGCGAGCTCCGCGACGGCGCGTCCCGCGGCGCCCGCGGCGCCCGCGGCGCGCAGCCGCTCCGCGTGCTCCGGCGTGAACAGCGCCTGATGCGTCACGTCGAGCCCCATCATCGTCACGTCGATGCCGCTGGCGAAGACCTGGGCGGCGGCTTCGGGATCGACGAACGCGTTGAACTCCGCCGCCGGAGTGACGTTGCCCTCGGCGATCGCTCCGCCCATCCAGACGATGCGGTCCAGCCGGTCGCGCACGTCCGGGTGCCGTTGCAGCAGCAGCGCGACGTTCGTCAGCGGGCCCGTGGGGACGAGGACGACGCCGGGCTCGATCAGCTCGTTGAGCAGATCCGCTGCATGAGCGTCGACCGGCCGCGTCGTCGGCTCCGGCAGGTCCGGCCCGTCCAGCCCGCTCTCGCCGTGCACGTGCGCGGCCGTGCGCAGCGTGCGTGTGAGCGGGCGGTCCGCGCCCGCGGCGACGGGAATGTCGGTGCGTCCCGCGAGCTCGAGGATCTTCAGCGCGTTGCGCGTGGTCTTGTCGAGCGTCTGGTTGCCGGCGACGGTGGTGATGCCGCGCACCTCGACCTCGGGCGAGGCGAGAGCGAGCAGGATCGCGATCGCGTCGTCGTGGCCCGGATCGCAGTCGATGACGATCGGAACGGTCACAGCAGCGAATCCACCTCCTCCGCGGTCGGGAGCGACGTCTGCGCGCCGAAGCGCGACGCCGCGAGCGCACCCGCGATGCACGCGCGCCGGAGCGCCTCGTCGCGCGCGCGGCCTTCGAGCAGCGAGACGACGAGGCACGCGCTGAACGCGTCGCCCGCGCCGGTGCCGTCGACCGCGTCGACGTGCGGCGGTTCCGCGCGCGCCACCTCCTCCCCATCCTCGAGCAGCACCGCGCCCTCCGCGCCGCTCGTGACCGCGACGAGGCCGGTCCGGCTCGTCAGCTCCGCCAGCTCGTAGCGGTTGACGACGGTGAGGACGGCCGGCGGGACCGGGCCGCGCGCCGGCGCAGCGTTGAGATAGAAACGGCCGGCCGCGGCCCGCGCGACGTGCTCGACCGTCTCGCGCGGGATCTCCAGCTGGCCGAGCACGCCGTCCGACTCCGGAAGCTCGACGTCCTCGGGGCGCAGCCGGTGATTCGCGCCGGGCGCGACGACGATCTCGTTCTCGCCGGCTGCGTCGACGGTGATGAAGGCGACGCCGCTCTCCGCGGCGATGCGGCGCAGCCGGTCGAGCGCGACACCGGCTCGCTCCAGCTCGACGAGCGCGTCACGGCCGAACTGGTCGTCGCCGACGCAGGCGATCAGCGTCACGTCGGCGCCGAGCCGCGCGGCCGCGACCGCCTGGTTCGCACCCTTCCCGCCCGGGACCCGCGAGAACGTCGCGCCCGTCACCGTCTCACCGGGCCGCGGCAGCCGCTCGACCTGCACCACCAGGTCGAGGTTGACGGACCCGACCACGGTGAGCCGCGGGGCTGCCAATCAGGCGACCGCGAGCGCGCGGAGGTCGTCGAGCGCACGGCCGAGCAGGTTCTCGCGCAGATCGAACAGACCGGCCCAGAGCGACGACCGGTTCGGCGCCGCGTCGATGCGCGCGGCCGCGGTCAGGCCCTCGAGCGCGCGGACGAGCACGGCGAGCTCGAGATACGCCTGCGCCACCCGCTCCGGCCGGGCGCTCACGCCGGCACGGTTGAGCACCGGCTCCCAGTCGAGCAGCTCGGCGGCGCCGGGAGCGCCGTACCACGCACGCCCCTCGGCCACTTCGGCCTCTAGCTCGAACAGGTAGCGCTTCAGCGGCTCCTCGAGTCCGGTCAGCGCCGTCTCCACCCGGTCCGCAGCGCGGCGGAGCGCCGCCTGCCTGCGGCCCGGAGTCGGCGGCTGCGCGTCGCCGCGGGCCCAGCCCTCGAGCAGACGGCAGAACGCGAGCGCCGCCGTCTCGCACGCGTGCAGCTGGCCGACGAGCCGGCGCGCGGCAAGCACGTCAACGGCATTGTCCTCGAGCACGTCGGCCCACGTGGGAGCGCGCGAGAGCCTCGGCATCAGATCTCCACGATCACCGGAAGGATCATCGGCCGCCGGCGCGTCCGGTTGTAGACGATGCCGCCGAGCGCGTCGTGGACGTGCTCCTGGATCAGCTTCACCTCGGTCACGCCGTCGTTCAGCAGCTGCTGCAGCACCTCGTTCGCCTCCTCGCGCAGCTCGTCCAGCAGCGGCTCCGCCGCCTCGCCGAACCCGCGCGCGATCAGCTCGGGGGGAGCCGTGAGCGCGCCGCCGTTCGTGGTCGCGAGCGTCGCGACGACGATGAGGACGCCGTCCTCGGACAGCCTGCGGCGGTCGCGCAGCGCGACGTCGTGCACGTCCCCGACGCCCAGCCCGTCCACGAAGGTCATGCCCGCGTCGATGCGGTCGACGATGCGGACGCCGTGCTCCTGCGACAGCTCGACCACCGAGCCGTTCTCCGCGAGCACGATCCGCTCCTCGGGGATCCCGCCCTCGCGCGCGAGCTGCGCGTGCGCCGCGAGCATGCGGAACTCTCCGTGCACCGGCATCACCGCCTTCGGCCGGACGAGCCCGAGGATCGTGCGCAGCTCCTCCGCGCGGCCGTGACCCGACACGTGCACCGGCGCGTTGTCCTCGTGCAGAACCTCTGCGCCCGACTTCGCGAGCCGGTTGATCGCGTCGTGCACGCGCAGCTCGTTCCCCGGGATCGGCTTCGCCGAGATGATCACCGTGTCGCCGGCCTCGATGTGCACGGACGGATGGTCGTCGTACGCGATGCGCGTCATCGCCGACATCGGCTCGCCCTGGCTGCCGGTGCAGAGGATCAGCTGCTGCTCGCGCGGCAGCTCGGACAGCTCGTGCGGGCGCATGATCATCTCCTCGGGGACGTCCATGTAGCCGAGGTTGCGCGCGATGTTCGCGTTCTTGCGCATCGAGCGGCCGACGAACGCGACCTTGCGTCCCGACTCGATCGCCACGTCGGCGGCCTGCTGCATCCGGTGCACGTTCGACGCGAACGACGTGACGAGGATCCGTCCCGTGCGGTGCGGGATGATCTGGCGGAACGCCTCGCCGACGACGCGCTCCGACTGCGTGAAGCCGGGCCGCTCCGCGTTGGTCGAGTCTCCGAGCAGCAGGTCGACGCCGCGGTTGCCGACCTCGGCGAGCTTGCCGACGTCGGTGCGCTGTCCGTCCACCGGCGTGTGGTCGAGCTTGTAGTCGCCCGTGTGGACGACCCGCCCGCCCGGCGTCTCCAGCACCACCGCGGCCGCGTCCGGGATCGAATGCGCCATGCGGATCAGCTCGATCCGGAACGGGCCGAGCTGCATCGGCGGATCGTCGGGCGCCATCTCGCGCAGCTCGGCCTCACGCAGAAGCCCGTGCTCGTCCAGCTTCGACTTGACCAGACCGAGCGTCAGCCGGGTGGCGACGACGACGGGCACATGCACCTCGCGCATCAGGTACGGGAGCCCGCCGACGTGGTCCTCGTGGCCGTGCGTGAGCACGACGGCGCGGATCATCGACTCGCGCTCCTTCAGGTACGAGACGTCGCAGAGCACGAGGTCGACGCCGAGATGCTCGTCGCGCGGGAACGCAAGGCCGGCGTCGACGACGACGATCGACCCGTCCGCCTCGTAGACGGTCATGTTCTTGCCGACCTCGCCCAGCCCGCCCAGCGGGATGATCCTGCAGACACCCATCTGGCGGAGTCTAGTTGCGCCTACGCGGAGGCCGGTTCGAGCACGCCGCCGCGCACGAGGCACGCGCGCACCTGCTCCAGCTCGTCCTCCGTCGGCTCCACCATCGGCAGCCGGTAGCCGCCGGCGCCGTGGCCGAGGAGATTGAGCGCCGCCTTGATCGGAATCGGGTTCGTCTGGATCTTCAGCAGGTCGTACGCGGGCCGCAGCTGCTCGTCGAGCGCACGCGCCTCGTCGACCCGCCCGTCGCGGTGCCAGACGATCATCTCCTTGATCTGCGGCCCCCAGACGTGGGCGGCCACGGAGATGACGCCGACGCCGCCGAGCTCGAGGAACGCAAACGTGATGTTGTCGTCACCCGAGTACAGGTCGAGCCGGGTCTCCTGCGCGATGAACCGCGCCTCGTCGAGGTCGTCGTGCGCCTGTTTCACCGCCGTCACGTTGTCGATCTCCGCGAGCTGTGCGATCGTCGCCGGCTCGATGTTGACGATCACGCGGCTGGGGATGTTGTAGACGACGACCGGCTTGTCCGTGGCCGCCGCGATCTCCTCGAAATGCCGGACGAGCGCGCGCTGCGGCGGCTTGTTGTAGTACGGCGTGACCGCGAGGAAGCCGTCGACGCCGAGCTCATCGGCGCGCGCCGTCAGCTGCGCGGAGTGGCGCGTGTCGTAGGTGCCCGTGCCGGCGACGATGCTGGCCCGGTCGCCGACCGCATCGACCGCGGCGGCAAACAGCTCGAGCTTCTCCTCGTCGGACAAGGTCGGAGACTCTCCCGTCGTGCCCGCGACGATCAGCCCGTCGGAGCCGTGGTCGACGAGATGCGCCGCCAGCTCGCGGAACGCGTCCAGGTCGACCGGGCCGTCCGCGCGGAACGGCGTCACGATCGCGGTCAGGACCTCGCCGAGCACGCCAGGGATTCTACGGAGTCGCCGTCCGGCCGGCGCGGAACGCCGGCCGGACGACAACATCGGCTACTTCAGGTGGTTCGCCTTGAGGAACCCGGCCGCCACGGCGGCGGGCGTCGCCTTGTCGATCGCGACCGCCTTGTTCATGGCGATCATCGCGGGGATCGTCAGCTTCGCCGAGACGGCGTTGACGATCTGGGCGAACTTCGGCCCTGCCGCGGCCAGCGTCTTCTGCGAGACGACCGGCGCGACGTTCTGGAAGCCGAAGATGTGCTTCGTGTCCGTCAGCACCGTGTACTTCGTCCCGGCGAGCTGCGGGTCGGTGGAGAACACGTCACCTGCGGTGATCTTGCCCTGGTCGAGGAGCGTGTAGACGCTGATCGACGCAAGCTGGACGAACTTCGCCTGGGTCAAGCCGTAGATCTGCTTCAGGCCGAGCAGGCACGTGATGCGCTTGTCGCACTCGGGATAGCCGGCGAACGTGAACGACTTCACCTTCTTCATGTCGCCGATGGTCTTCACGCCCAGCTTCTTCGCGGTGGACGTGAGCATCCCGAACGAGTCGGAGTCGTAGAACGGCGTCGCGTTGAGCAGTGTCAGTCCCCGCGTCTGTTCGAACTTCTTCGCCGCGGCGTACGTCGCTGCTGCTGTCTTGGGAGACTTCTCCTTCGCGAGGTCCTGCACGATGACGCCGGTGTACTCCGGATAGAAGTTGATCTTGCCGCTCGTGATCGACGTGTCGATCAGCTCCGAGCTGCCGATGTTCTCCTTGTACGAGACCGTGAAGCCGGCGCCTTCGAGCGCCTGCTTGTACAGCTGGCCGAGGACGTACTCCTCGGTGAAGTTCTTCGTGCCGATGACGATCGTCGGGCCGGCGGTGGGCTTTGCGGTGGCGGCCGTCGAGCCGGCCACCGCGATGAGTCCGATGAGCAGCGCGACGCCGAGCGAGATGGCATACGCCGCCTTGGCGGCGCGCCTCGTGTGCTTGCGGAACACTTCCCCTCCTTACTCCTGTCGGGTGAGCCTTGAACCCTAGTCCGAGGGCACGGGTCTGGGCGACACCGCGCGGTACAGCAGCGTCAGCAGAAACGCCGCCGAGAAGGCGAGCAAAGACACGCACAGCGATGCACCGACGACGCCGGAAAGGCCGTACGTCGCCTGGTTGACCATGATGTCCCCCAGCCCGTGGCCGCCGGCGATGGACGCGATCGTCGCCGTCGCGATCACGAAGATCGTCGCGATCCGAATACCGGCGATCACGAGCGGTAATCCCAGCGGCAGCTCCACCTCCTGCAGCACCTGCCGTTCGCTCAGTCCCATCCCCCGCGCCGCCTCGACCACGTCGCTGTCGACACCGTCGATGGCGAAGTACGAATTCGTGAGGATCGGCGCGATGGCGAGCACGGAGAGCGCCAGCGCGTTGTTCCAGAAGCCGAGCCCGAAGATGACGAGGCCGAACGCGATGAGGACGATGCTCGGGAGCGCGCGGCCGACGTTCGAGACGCTGGCGGCGAAGAACAGCCCGCGATGCTTGTGCCCGAGCCACAGGCCGAGCGGCAGCGCGAGCACGAGCGCGATCGCGAGGGCGGCGAACGAGAGCTCGAGCTGCTCGCCGGCGAGCCGCAGCAGCAAGCCCCTGTTGTCCACGATGAACCGGAGCGCGTCGACGAACGTGCCCGGCTGGAACTGGTCCGCGAGCACAGTCATGCGTGCCTCGTCCGCCGCAGCCACGGCGTCAGCGCGCGCTCGAGCAGGTGCAGCAGCCCGTCGGCGGTGAGTGCGAGCGCGACCGCAAGCCCGCCCGCGGCGTAGATCTCCGTCTTGAAGACGTCCTCGCGCAGCGCGATGAAGATCGGATAGCCGAGACCCTGCGGCAGGACGAACGCGGCGACGGTCGCGATCGAGATGGTCGAGACCGTCGCGACCCGCACGCCGGCCATGATCGTCGGCGTCGCCAGCGGCAGCTCGACGCGCAGGAACGTCTGCCTGCGCGAGAAGCCGGAGCCGCGCGCAGCCTCGATCACCTCCGCGGGCACGGCGAGCAGCCCTTCCATCATGTTCCGGTACAGCACGAGCAGCGTGTACGAGACGAGCGCGATCTCCACCGTCAGCACCGTCAGTCCGGTGACGGGAATGAGCAGCTGGAACAGCGCCAGGCTCGGGATGGTGTAGAGGAAGTCGGCCCAATAGCCGATCGGCGCGTCGAGGATGCGGTAGCGCAGCCCGGCCAGCGCGAGCAGGAACGCGATCGCGAATCCGATCGCGACCGCGATCAGCGCCAGCTCGATGTGCTGCACGAGCGCCGGCTCCAGCGTGTCGTGCCAGTGCTCGCGCACCCAGTCCGTGCAGAAGGTGCCGTTGTTCACCTCGCACGGGCTGCCCGGCGCGTAGTTCGGGATCACCGGACCGGACGCGACGATCACCGCAGCACGTCCTCGCGGGTCACGGACCCGGCCGGCGTGCCGTCGGCGTCCACGACGACGAGGTACCCGGACTTCTCGGACACGAACCGGGCGAGCGCGTCGCGCAGGGTCATGTCCATGGGGACGCTCGGCGCGCCGTCCGCCTCCGCCGCCGGCCGCAGCTCGAGATCGGACAGCCGCCGCAGCGCCAGCGCCTTCAGCGCCCGGTCGCTCCCGACGAATTGCGCCACGAAGTCGTCGGCCGGATGCTCGAGAATTGCCGTCGGCGTGTCGTACTGCGCGAGCCGGCCGCCCTCGCGCAGGATGGCGATGCGGTCGCCGATCTTGATCGCCTCGTCGATGTCGTGCGTGACGAACACGACCGTCTTGCGCAGCTCCTGCTGCAGGCGGAGGAACTCGTCCTGGAGGCGCGAGCGGATGATCGGGTCGATCGCGCCGAACGGCTCGTCCATCAGCATCAGCGGCGGGTTCGCCGCGAGCGCGCGCGCGAGGCCGACGCGCTGCCGCTGGCCGCCGGACAGCTCCGCGGGATAGCGCTTCGCGTCCTCCGGCTCCAGCCCGACCAGGTCGAGCAGCTCCGCCGTGCGCTCCGCGGTGCGCTGCTTCGGCCAGCCCAGCAGGCGCGGCACCGTGCCGATGTTCGCCCCGATGGTCATGTGCGGGAACAGCCCGACCTGCTGGATCACGTAGCCGATGCCGCGGCGGAGCTCCACCAGCTCCTGGTCCATGATGCTCGTCCCGTCGATGCGGATGTCGCCGCTGGACAGGGCGATCAGCCGGTTGACGAGCTTCAGCGCAGTCGTCTTGCCGCCGCCCGACGGGCCGACGAGGACGCAGATCTCTCCGGCGGGGACGGTGAGCGAGAGATGGTCGACCGCCGCCTCGCCGCGGCCTTCGTAGAGCTTCGTCGCCTCGTCGAAGACGAGCTCGGCGGCCTCGGTCGGCATGGGCTGAACTATCTCTGACGCAGAGCCTGCTCCGCGTTCGACGCTTTCGTGCCGGAGCCGCACGGCTTTCGTGACTCGACCCGTTGCGGACGGATCCCAGTCCTCGAGCGGCGATCGCCCAGATCGCTCGGCACGCCGTCACACATCCGTGACGAAGTGTCTGGCACCAAACGCCCTCCAGGTGCCAGACACCAAACGCCCTCCAGGTGCCTGGCACCAGACGGCCTCCTGGTGCCAGGCACCTCAGGGCGAATTGGTGTCAGGCACCGGCGGTTCCGGTCAGGGGGCGAGCAGCGTCTCGAGGCCCACGGTCAGGCCGGGCGGAAGCGACGGCAGCCGCTCGAGCGCCAGCAGCACTCCGGGGACGAACGCGTCGCGCGACGACGTGTCGTGGCGGATGGTCAGCGTCTGGCCTTCGCCGCCGAAGATCACCTCCTGGTGGGCGACGAGCCCGGGCAGGCGCACCGAATGGACCACGGGATCGCCGCCGATCAGCGCGGCGGTCGCCTTGGCCGTGCCGGACGGCGCGTCCTGCTTCGCCTCGTTGTGCAGTTCGATGATCTCGGCGCGCGGCATGAACTGCGCGGCCTCGGCGGAGAAGCGCATCATCAGCACCGCGCCGATGGCGAAGTTCGGCGCGTGGAAGAGCGCGAGCCCGCGCTCCTTCGCCAACTCGCCCAGCAGCGCCAGCTCGAACCCGGTGGTGCCGACGACGCACGGCACGCCCTGCTCGAGCGCGGCCCGCACGTTCGCGTGCCCGGCCTCGGGTGTGGTGAAGTCGACCGCCGCGTCGAGTCCCGCCACCTCGATCGCGTCGCCGATCTCGATGCCGTACACCTCGTGGCCCGCGCGCTCCAGCGCCGGGCCGAGCGTGCTGCCCACCTTCCCGTCGGCGCCGAAGAGCGCGACTCTCATGCCGCCGCCGGTGTGACGAGGCGTGGGTTGGCCACCTCGACAGCGCTCCTGAACAGGTCCTCGTCGGGACCGACGCCGGACGCGGACAGCCGTTCCGGCGCGAGCAGCATCGACGCGAGCTCCGCCAGCGCCTCCTCGTCCACCGCGTCGATCTCGCCGATGATCCGTTCCAGCGTCAGCAGCTCCGTGTCGGAGATGAGCGACTTGCCGAGGCGGCTCATCCGGTTCGACGTCGACTCCATGGACAGGACGATGCGCCCCTTCAGGCTCTCCTGCGCACGGGTGAGCTCACCCTTGCGGAAGTTCCCGGCTGCGATCTCGGCGATCTGCTCGCAGCAGATCTCGACGCACGCGGCGAGGTTCTCCTCGCGCGTGCCGACGTAGATCCCGATCAGCCCGGTGTCGGTGTACTGCGAGGCGAAGCTGTACACGGCGTAGGCCATCCCCCGCTTCTCGCGGATCTCCTGGAACAGCCGCGACGACGCGGAGCCGCCGAGGATCGAGTCGAGCAGCGACGCGGCGAACCGCCGCCGGTCCGACCGCGCGATCCCGGTGGCGCCGAGGCAGAGGTGGTACTGCTCCGTGTCCTTGCGCTGGAAGCGCAGCCCCGGTGGCGGCGTGCGGACGAGCGGCCGCCGGACGTGCGGCCCGCGCCGCGCGGCATCGCTACCCCGCTCCGCGCGCTGCAGCAGCGACACGAGCTTCTCGTGCGTGATGTTCCCCGCAGCCGAGACGACGATGTTGCCGCCCGTGTACATCGACCGGTGGTACGACGCGACGGCGCGCCGGCTGACGGACGAGATCACGTCGGCGGTGCCGATCACCGGCCGGCCGAGCGCGTGCGGACCGAACACGGCCTCCGAGAACAGGTCGTGCACGAGCTCGCCCGGCGAGTCCTCGTACATGGCGATCTCCTCGAGCACGACGTCGCGCTCCTGGTCGAGCTCGGCGAAGGTCGGCGCGAACACCATGTCCGTCATCACCTCGACGGCCGTCTCGACATGACGGTCGGGGACACGGGAGTAGACCATCGTGTGCTCGCGCGACGTGGCCGCGTTCAGCTCCGCCCCCATCGCGTCGAACGTCTCCGCGATCTCCTGCGCGTCGTACGACCGTGAGCCCTTGAACAGCAGGTGCTCGATGAAGTGGGACACGCCGGCGCGGTCGTCCCGCTCGTCGCGGGAGCCGGCGCCGATCCAGAACCCGATCGCGACGGAGCGGACGCTCGGCACCTTCTCGGAGATGACGCGCTCGCCCGAATCGAGCTCGGAAAGGACGTACTTCTGCATCGCGCGATCGTACCGGCGGCGGCGCGCCCGCTTGCAACGGTTGCCACAGAATGGGACAGTTCCCCCGCGGGCGGTTCATGGGGTAGGGGTCAGGAGGAGGTGCAGATGCGGGGGCTATCTTGGCGACAGGCCATGGCCTACGCGCTTGGTCTGATCACTGCGACCGCGGGGTTCGCGGTCGGGGCGGCATGGGCGGGTCATACCGCCACCGGGGGAAGCATCCAGGCGTGCGTCGCCAGAGCGCGAGGCACGCTCTATCTGCAGAACACTCGCAGCGGCAAGAAGCAAGCGTGCGAGCGCGGTGACACGGCCACGTCGTGGAGCATCACCGGCCCGCAGGGGATCCAGGGCGTGACGGGTGCCGCTGGGGCTCCCGGCGCTCCGGGCGCAGCCGGTGCGGCAGGACCGGCCGGCTCGCTCAACGACGCAGTGAGCCCGAACGGGCTCTATACGGTCACGCTGTCCGACCAGGGCATCCTGCTGAAGGGCCCGCAGGGCAACGTCTCGGTCAACCTCAACGGTGTCCAGATGAACACCATCGGCGGGGCGGGATCGCCATGAGCGACGTCACGACCACCAACAGGCACAGCCGCCGCAGCATGATCAAGCGGGGCCTCGTGCTCGCCGCAGGCGCGTTCGGCGTCACGGCGGCCGGGACGGAAGCACGAGCCGCCACCGCGGCGGTTCCGAGCCGGCTCCGGCTGTTCGGCCGGAACTGGCAGCTGTCCGCTCCCGACCGGCAGCCGGGAGAGGCAATCCGGCTGGGCGATCACGGTGCGGTGGTCGGAGAGCTGCACGAGAGCCCGCAGGGAGCGGTGCTCGGGCAGTTCTTCGGCTCGAGGCTCGCGCTGCAGTCGACGCCGGGCGGTCACGCCCGCGCCGACGCGAGCGTCGAGGTGCACACGTTCGTCCTCCCGCACGGAACGATCGTCGGCATGGGCACGGCCGTCCTCGGCGACGCGGTCTTCGCGGTCGTCGGCGGCACGGGCAAGTACGCCGGCGTCAAGGGCTCGTACGTCGCGAACCAGCGGCTGCGCGAGCAGGGAGGCAACGGCACCGCCGAGTTCATCCTGACCCTTCACGGCATGGAGGCGTGACGTATGGCTGTGGACATGTTCCTCAAACTCGACGGGATCGACGGTGAGAGCCAGGACAAGACCCACACGGGCTGGATCGAGATCTCGTCGTTCTCCTGGGGCGCCAGCAACACGACGATCGGCTCCGCCACCGGCGGCGCCGGCGCGGGGAAGGCCTCGTTCCAGGATCTCCACTTCGAGCAGCTGTTCGACAAGTCGTCGCCGCAGGTCGCGCTCTACTGCGCGACCGGCAAGCACATCGCCACGGCGACCCTCAGCGTGCGAAAGGCCGGAGGCAGCACCGATGCCGCAGGCAACTCGGGCTCGGACTTCCTGAAGATCAAGATGACCGACGTGCTCGTCTCGAGCTTCCAGGTGGCGGGCGCCGACGGCGAGGACGATCGTCCGACCGAAGGAGCCAGCCTGAACTTCATCAAGATCGACTTCGACTACGTCGCGCCGACCGGCGAAGAGAGCGACATCGCCATCGACCTGACGCAGTAGGAGGTCGGATCGTGGTATCGACGCGGGCGGGGCAGACAGCTGTCCCGCCCGCCCCACCCTCCGGATCCGCGGCCGACGTGGCCGCACTCAGAGCGGCGTTCGGCGACGCCGGGTTCACCGGCGCGGCGGTGCGCTCCGCGCTCGGCGCCGGTGCGGAGCTGCTCTCGCAGAGCTTCGACATCGCCGTGCAGGACCGTCGGCTCGCGGAGGCTCCGTCCGCGGTCGCCACGCTCGTCCGGCTGCTCGTGCTCGACCTGCCGGTCGAGGCGGCCGCCGTCGACCGTGCCCTGGGCGGGAACGGCGAGCTGCTCGTCCGCCTCGGCGTCGCCGTCGAGGATGGCGGGGAGGTTCGCGCCGCCGCGCGCATCGTCCCGCACGACGACCTGCTGATCGCGTCGGACCGCGTCGGCGAGACCGCGCCGGAGCACGTCGCCGGAGTCCACTGGCCGTCGGCGACGCTGTCGAACCTGACCGTGCGACGTGAGGTCGCGACCGCGCTCGACATCGGCACCGGCAACGGCGTGCAGGCACTGCATCTCGCCCGTCACGCGCAGCGCGTCGTCGCCACCGACGTGAACGAGCGCGCACTCGCGTTCGCCGAGTTCAACACCGCGCTGAACGGCGTCGCGAACGTCGAGCTCCGTGCCGGCAGCTTCTTCGAGCCCGTGCGCGGCGAGCGCTTCCACCTCGTCGTCTGCAACCCGCCGTACGTGATCTCACCCGAGACGGCGCACATCTTCCGCGACAGCGGCATGCCGGGCGACACGGTCAGCGAGCAGCTGGTCGGCGAGCTGCCGGCGCACCTCGAGGAGGACGCGTTCGGCACGATCACGATCAGCTGGATCGCGGGCGAGGACATCTCCGCGCGCCCGCGCGCGTGGCTCGAGGGCAGCGGCTGCGACGCGTGGATCCTCCACACCGCACGCGAGGACCCGCTGCGCGCCGCCGCGTCGTGGAACCGCCCGCTCGGCGGCGCTCCGGCCGAGGCCGGCGAGCGGCTCGACGCGTGGCTCGACTACTACGCCCGTCTCGGCATCGAGGCGATCGCATACGGCGCCGTCGTGATGCACCGGCGCAGCGGCGGCGACAACTGGATCCGCTCGGCCGAGCTCGCGTCCGGGCTGCTGAACCCGGCGTCGGGACATCTCCTGCAGCTGTTCGCCGCGCAGGAGCTGCTCGCGGCAACACCCGGCGACGAGCTGCTCGACCGGCGCCTGGCGCTCGTCGAGGCCGCGAGGCTCGACCGCACCGAGCAGGTCGCGAACGGACGGTTCGAGCTCGCCTCGGCCACGGTCAGGCTCGCCGCCGGAATCGGCTTCGGCGCGAACCTCGACCGCTACGGCGTGGCCGTGGTGGCCACGCTCGACGGCGCAGAGCCGCTGCGCGCACGCATCGCGCCGCTCGCAGGCGAGCTAGGGCTCACGGAAGCGGACCTGTCCGGGTTCGCAGTGCAGCTGCTCCACCACCTCGTAGAGCACGGGTTCGCCGTCCCGGTCTGACGCTTGTCAGGCGACGAAGTGCAGACCGCTGCCGTCGCGCTTCGCGAGGTAGAGCGCCTCGTCCGCGAGCCGGAACAGTGTCTGGGCGTCCGCCGCATCGGATGGGCACGACGCGACGCCGTAGCTCGCGCGGAGACCTTCGATCGGCAGATCCTCGTTCGCGTCGAGCTTCGCCGTCGCGCGGCCGACGACGGCGCGCGCGTCCTCCTCGCTCGCCTCGGCGAGCAGCATCGCGAACTCGTCGCCGCCGATCCGGAACGCCTGGTCCGGCCGCCGCAGCGCGCCGTCGAGGATCGAGCCGAAGATCTGCAGCGCCTGGTCCCCGGCGGGATGGCCGTAGCGGTCGTTCAGCTCCTTGAAGCCGTCGAGGTCGGAGAGCACGAGCGCGAAGGAGCGGCCGTACCGCGACGCGCGCGCGACCTCAGCGTCGAGCCGGTCGACGAACGCGCGGCGGTTCAGCAGCCGGGTCAGTGGATCGTGGTCGGCGAGGAAGCGGAGCTCCTGCTGGTGCGCGGCCGAGACGACGGCCGCCGCCGCCTGGTTCGCGAAGATGCGCAGCGCCTGCAGCCGTTCGGCGGACGGAAGCAGCCGGTCGGACGGCTCGTCCACCCAGATCATTCCGATCAGCTCGTCGTCGGCGTCCCGCAGCGGCACGAACAGCCAGTGCTGGTTCCACGCCCACGGGCCACTGCCGTTCAGGTGAGTGACGTACCGGCCGACCTCCGCCTGGACGCGGCGGCGCGCTTCGGCGTCCGGCAGCAGGTAGCAGCCCTCGATCTCGAACTCGGGATCGAGCAGCGGCACGACGTCGGTGAGCAGCACGCCGCCCCCGGCGCGCAGGTCCTCCATCGCCCACCCGACCGCCGCGCGCGGCTCGAGCCGCTTCGTCGCGGGATCGACGAGCTGCGCGAACACGTTGAGGAAGCCGAGCGCGTCGCGAATGCCGCTGCACACGGCGCGCAGGATCTCGTCGACGGCGGGCTCGGCGGTCAGTCGCGACGACACGGCGAGCAGCTCTTCGAGCGCCAGCCGGTGCCGCGCAGCGTCGCCGGACTCCTGCGTCGCCTGCACGGCGAGCGCGGCGTGTGCCGACAGCGCGGCCAGGACGTCGAGCTCCTCGTCGCCGGCGCGCAGCCCGCTCTTCGGCTCGTCCACCGACAGGATCCCGAGCAGGTGCCCGTCGGAATGGCGCATCGGCACGAACAGCGCGTCCTCCGGGTGCCAGCCGTCCGGGCCCGTCGGCTGCGGCAGGTCGGGGACGTACGTGACGCCGGCCGCGTCCCAGTCGACCGCGCCGCGCGGGATCACGTACGCGCCGCGACGGAGGAAGCGGTCGTCGAGCAGCACCTCCCAGTCGGCGAGGTTGCGCACGCGGCCGAGCAGCGCGTCCTTCGCCGCGGGGCTGCCGTGGACGGTGGTGACGCAGAAGTCGTCCCAGGCCGGGCGGTAGAGGTTGACGGAGACCGTCTCGTAGCCGAGCGACTCGGCGATGGTGCGCGCGATCGCGGCGAGCAGCTCCGGCAGCTCCTCCTCGGCACGCAGGAGCCGCGTGACCTCGAGCAGGCCCCGCAGTGGCGAGATGGGCGGCAGCGACGGCGTAGACATGGTCGGAGGCGACCGAGCCTCCATTGTGCTTATCGGCACTCCGCGCTGCCTGCGTGAGCGAATTCAGCGTAAAGCGGCTGTAAATAGATCGATCGAGAGCACGTAGTCCCGCTCGTCGGGCCAGAGGGGATGGGCGACCCCGTCCGCGGCCACGAGCGCCGGATACACGCCGTTCTGCGAGGCAACTGTGAACAGGTCGGCGGGTGCGGAGGGCGCCGCGGCCGCCCGGACCGGCGCCGTCCACGTCCGTGCGTCGCCGGAGGAGGAGCACGTGAACCAGGCGCGGTGGCCGGTCGGGTCGAAGGTGGTGTCGTACCAGCAGGCCCAGAGCCGCCCGGTGGACGGGTCGGCGGCGGCGACGGGCAGGAACTGCGCGGTCTTCCCCTTGTCGGTCGGATTCACCTGCGCCCGGAACAACGGCCGCAGCGCCGGCGTCAGCGCCGCGACGAAGACGTCACCCCGGCCGTTCGAGCCGCCGTCGCCGAAGACGACGTCGACCTGGCCCTTCCGGACGACGACGGTCGGGTCCGGACCGATGCAGGTGCGGTTCTCCAGCGGCAGCGGCGAGTACGCCGTCAGCGCGCACCCGTACGCCGGGTTCTGGACGAGCGGCGCGGCGCGCACCGGCACGCCGAAGCTGCGGCCGGCGTCGGTCGACCGCGTCACCCAGATGCCGTGCGCGGTATCGATCCCGGCCAGGTACACGTCTCCGTTCGGAGCGACGGCAAGGCTGGCGAGATGCGGACGGACGAGGGACCGCGAGACGATCGCCGGCGCCGACCACGTGGCGCCGTGGTCGCGACTCACGCTCCAGACCGTGGTGGCGCGATCGATCGAGAGGCTGCGGGTGAACGCGACATAGACGTCGCCGCTGCGCGGGTCGAGCGCGAGCGCGGGGGCGTCGTCGAATCCGAACTGCCACGCCGGTCGCGTGACCGCGCTCAGCGTCCACCGAGCCGACGGGCCTGGCCGCGTGGCCACCACGAGATACGGCGTGATCTTGTCGTTGCACGTGCGTCCCTGGAGAAACGCGAGGTACTCGCGGCCGTCCGCGTCGATCGCGACCCGCGGCTCCCCGCGTGCGCAGCCCTTGCCCGGAACCGCCGGCCCGGCGGTGCGCCGCCAGCGCGTGCCGCCGTCCGACGAGGTGTAGATGCGAAGCGTCTCCAGCAGACTGTCGTTCGACGCGGCGAGCAGCTCCCGCGGGTGCCGCGGGTCGACCGCGATCGCCGCCTCGCTCTGGATGCCCGGCGAGCGCGAGACATTGACGTTGGCGCCGCCGAGCGGCCGCGTGTTCCGGATCGTCCGGACGGTGAAGTGGTAGACGAGGAAGATCGCGAGCGCGACGACGGCGAAGATCGCCCCCGCCTCTCGCGCGAGCCGGACGAGCGGCGAGCGGGTGGGCGGCTTCCGCCGCCCACCCGCTCGTCCGTTCCTACTCAGTGCGATCCGTCTGGAACTCGCCGTCCGCTCCGCTAGCGGCGGCCACGACCGCGGTCGTCACGGCGCGGGCGCTCCTCCTCCGGAGGCCGCGGCGGTGCGTCTTTCGCCCGCTCGATCAGCTCCTCCGGCTGGACGAGCCCGCCGTTCTCGTGCTTGGCGACGAGCTTGAGGCCGATGCGGCCGCGGGCCTTGTCGACCTCCTGCACGACCACGTCCACGACGTCGCCGCGTGCCATCACGTCCTCGATGTGGCCCACGCGTCCCGGGCCGACGTTGGAGACGTGGAGCAGGCCGTCGGTGCCCTTCTTCAGCTCGACGAACGCACCGAACTGCGTCGTCTTCACGACCTTGCCGGTGTAGGTGTCCCCCACCTCCGGCTCCTTCGTCAGCGCCTTGATCGCCGAGATGGCCTCTTCGGCCTTCACGCCGTCGGTGGCGTAGATGAGGATCGTGCCGTCCTCCTCGATGTCGATCTGCACGTCGTAGTCGGCCTCGAGGCCACGGATGGTCTCGCCGCCCTTGCCGATGACGAGACCGATCTGCTCCTGCTGGATCTTCACCGACGTGATCCGCGGCGCATGGTCGGCGAGCTCCGTGCGCGACTCCGGGATCACCGCCAGCATGGTGTCGAGGATGAACTCGCGCGCCCGCTTCGCCTGCTCGAGCGCGTCGCGCATGATCTGCTGGGTGACGCCCGTGATCTTGATGTCCATCTGGAGCGCGGTGATGCCCTCACGGGACCCGGCGACCTTGAAGTCCATGTCGCCCAGGTGGTCCTCCGCGCCCTGGATGTCGGTCAGGATCGTGTAGTCGTCGCCCTCCTTGACGAGGCCCATCGCGATGCCGCTCACCGGCGCCTTGATCGGCACGCCGGCGTCCATCAGCGAGAGCGTCGAGCCGCAGACGGAGCCCATCGACGACGACCCGTTCGACTCGAGCGTTTCCGAGACGATGCGGATCGTGTAGGGGAACTCCTCCGGCGTCGGGATGACCGCCTCGAGCGCCCGCTGCGCGAGCGCGCCGTGGCCGATGTCGCGCCGCTTCGGGCCGCGCATGAAGCCCGTCTCCCCGACCGAGTAGGGCGGGAAGTTGTAGTGGTGCATGTAGCGGCGATCCTGCTCGAGGGAGAGGTCGTCGATGCGCTGCCCCTCCTTCGCGGTGCCGAGCGTGAGCGACGAGAGGATCTGCGTCTGGCCGCGCTGGAACAGGCCGGAGCCGTGGGCGCGCGGGTTGACGCCGACCTCGACGTCGATCGGCCGGATCTCCTCGGTGCCGCGGCCGTCCGGCCGGCGCTTGTCGACGGCGATCTTCTTCCGGACGAGGTCCTTGTAGATCGCGTCCGACGCCTTCTTCAGGAACGAGCGGGTGGTCGAGTCCTTCGTTGCCGGGCCGGCCTCGCCGGTCTCCGCGTCGACCACCGGCTGTCCGACCGGGAAGGGCAGCTGCACCTCGTCGATGATCCGCTCGAACAGGAGGTGCCGCTTCGCGGACTTCAGCTGCTTCGAGTCCTGCTCCGCGTCGGTGAGGGCGCGCAGCTCGTCCCCGAACTGCTCCCGCACCGGGCCCTCGACGGCGACCAGCCGCTGCTTCTCCAGCAGCATCAGGAGCGCCGAGCGGACCTGCGTCTGACGGGTGATGTCCTCGTCGGTCGAGTCCATCGACAGCGGCGGGGCCAGCTCCGCAAGGAGCTCGTCCACCGCACCGGAGGCGTCCTTCAGTCCGGCGGACTGGATCCGCTCCCAGACCGTGTGGCCGTGGTCGCGCTCGAGCTCTGCATAGATGTCGAGGTCGAGCCACTTCGCCTTGCCGGCCTGGCGGCGCAGGTCCTCCTGCGCATCGCACAGCTTCACGATCTCGCGGTGCGCGAGCTCCAGCGCCTCGAGGATCGTGTCCTCGGGGATCTGGTCGGCGCCCGCCTCGACCATCGTCAGCGCGTCCTTCGTGCCGACGACGATCAGGTCGAGCGACGTCTCCTCCTGCTCCGGGAGCGTCGGGTTGACGATGAACTCGCCGCCCTCGGTCAGTCCGACGCGGACGGCGCCGACCGGGCCGAAGAACGGCAGCGGCGACAGCATCAGCGCAGCGGACGCGCCGTTGATGCACAGGATGTCGTGCCCCGTGACGAGGTCCGCCGACAGCACGGTGCAGATGACCTGCACCTCGTTGCGGAAGCCCTTCGGCCACAGCGGCCGGATCGGCCGGTCGATCATGCGCGCGGTCAGGATCGCCCGCTCGGTGGGGCGTCCCTCGCGCTTGAAGAAGCCGCCCGGGATCTTGCCGGCGGCGTACATCCGCTCCTCGACGTCCACGGTGAGCGGGAAGAAGTCAGCGCCCTCCCGTGCCTCGGGACGCCCCTGAGCGGTGGCGAGCACCATCGTGTCGCCGGAGCGAACGACGACAGCGCCGTCCGCCTGCTTCGCGAGCTTGCCGGTCTCGAACGTGATCTCCTGATTCCCTACCTGGACGGAGACCAGAGCCCGGCGCTCGGTCGCGATACTCATTCGATTGTCCTCCACTCTGCTTTCGATTTCCTGGAGGGCGGGAGTTTGAGTCAGCTCCGCCGCGAGAGCTCGCTCAAACCTCCGCCCTCCTTGGTCGTATGGAGCTAACGGCGCAGGCCGAGCTCCTTGATCAGGGCGCGATAGCCCTCGAGATTGTTCTTCTGCAGGTAGTTCAAGAAGCGGCGCCGCCGGCCGACGAGCTTCAGCAGCCCTCGGCGCGAGTAGTGGTCGTGGCGGTGGGTGCGCAGATGCTCCGTCAGCTCGTTGATGCGCTGCGTCAGCATCGCGATCTGCACCTCCGGCGAGCCGGTGTCGGTCTCGCTGCGGCCGTGCTTGTTGATGATCTCCTGCTTGGCTTCCTTGGTGAGGGCCATCGGGCCTCCTGTGTGTAGTCGTCTCCCGGGTCTCCGCCCGCGGCGCCAAGGAAATGCACCGTCGAGCCGGGACAGGGTCGGCGCAAGGGTAGCGGAAACCGCATGGTTATGCGGAGTCGCGCCCCGAATGTGCCCCGGAGTCCGCGGCGATTGCGATGCTGTGCCGGTGGGATCGCTGTGGGAGATCGTGCGGGAGGCTCGTGCGCGGACCGGCGTGCCCGGCGTGGCCGCGGGCGTCCTGCGCGACGGCGAGGTCGAGACCTGCGCCGACGGCGTGCTGCAGCTCGGAAGCGACGCCGCGGTGCGGCCGGAGACGCCGTTCCGCATCGCCTCGATCTCCAAGCCGTTCGCGGCGTCGCTCGCGCTGTCGTGCCTGCCGTTGGACGAGCCGCTGGAGCGGTGGTTGAGCCATACCGCCGGTTTCCGCTGCGAGTCGGAGACGCCGCTGCCGGCGGGGGCGGAAGGGCTGTTCTCGTACTCGAACGCCGGGTACTGGGCTGCAGGCCGCGCAGTGGCCGGGCTCGGCACGCCGTTCGAGCAGGCCATGCAGGAGCGGGTGCTTGAGCCGCTCGGTCTCGCGGCAACGGGGTACGACGATCCCGGAGCCGTCGCGGCGCGCGGTCATGTCCAGGAGGGCGAGACGGGCCACCGGGCGGTTCCGGACGACGCCTATCCGGTCGAGCGGCGGCCGTCGGGCGGGCTCTGGTCGACCGTCGGCGATCTGCTCCGCTTTGCGGCGCACCACCTCGGCGGGCCCGGCCCGCTCGCGGACGAGGCGCGTGCAGCGATGCGCGAGCCGCGGTCGCAGGCGCTCGGCGCCGGCTACGGGCTCGGCTGGTGGGTCCGCGATGCAGGCGGCCGCGCCGCGCTCGATCACGAGGGATCCGTCGCCGGCTACCAGTCGCTGCTGCTGCTCGTCCCGGAGGACCGGTTCGCGCTCGCGGTGCTGACGAACAGCTGGCGCGGGAGCGGGCTCGTCCGCCGCGTGGTCGAGCAGCTGGGGCTGGCGCCGCAGGTGACCGGCGGCTCCTCCGGGGTCAGACCCTCGGCCATGATCCCGGGGGACGTGGCCGGACGGTACGCCCTGGACGCCGCGGAGGCGGTGGTGGAGCCGTTCGACGACGCACTGATCGTCGAGGAGGCCGACGTCGACCCCGTCACCGGCTCCCGGATCGCGGCACCGCGCTATCCGGCGGCGGAGCTGGGAGACGGCGTGTTCGGCATCGCCGGCGGCCTGCTGATGAGCCACCGGCTCGACTTTCCGCGTCCGGGCTTCGCCCGGATCGGCTGGGTCGTCCTCCCCCGCGTCGAGCCGTGATCCCCGGCGTCGCGGCGGGACATCCGTCCACGGCCGCCGCCGGGGCCGAGATCCTCGCCGAGGGCGGCTCGGCGGCCGACGCCGCGGTCGCGGCCGGTTTCGCGTCGTGCGTGGCGGAGACGGTGATGACCGGACTGCTCGGCGGCGGCCACGCCGTCTACTTCGACGCCGGCGGCGGAACGGTGCGGAACCTCGACTGCTTCTGCGCCGCCCCCGGTCTCGGAGCTCCGGCCCGCGACGCCGAGCTGCTCCACCTGCAGGTGCCGTTCGGCGAGGAGCTCGTCGACTACGCCGTCGGGCCTGCGTCCTGCGCTGTGCCCGGCGTCCCCGCCGGGCTCCACGCGCTCTGGCGCGCGCACGGCCGGCTGCCGTGGCCGCGGCTGCTCGAGCCGGCTCTCCGACTGGCACACGACGGTGTCGTCATGCCGTCTGCGCACGCCGAGTGCCTGGCGATGCTCGCGCCCGTCTACACGATGCACGAGGGCGCGGCGATCTACGCACCCGGCGGGCGGCTCCTGGGAACCGGCGACCGGCTGAAGCAGCCGGGGCTGGCCGCCGCACTCGACGCCCTCAGCGCCGACGGCGCCGGCGCTCTGTACCGCGGCGCGATCGCCGAGTCGCTGCTGACCCTCTCCGACGAGCGCGGCGGGCTGCTCACGCGGAAGGACCTGGCCGCGTACGCACCGCGTTGGAGCGATCCGGTCGAGGTGCCGTACGCGGGCTTTCGTTTCCTGACCCGGGCGGGGCTCTCCGGCGTCCCGTCGACGCTTCCGCGTCTGCCGATGCTCCGCGGGCTGACGGCGACGCAGCGGGTCGCAGCGCTGATCCGTGCGCTCGACGGCTCCGCCGGACCGGAGACGCACACGACGAACCTCGTCGTCGTCGACGCGGAGGGAAGCGCCTGCGTGCTGACGACGAGCCTCGGCCTCGGGTCCGGCGATTTCCTGCCGGGGCTGGACCTGCAGCTGAACAGCATGCTCGGCGAGATCGACCTGCTCACCGGGCCGCTGGAGCCGGGCGAGCGGGTGCAGAGCATGATGGCGCCGAGCGTCGTGCTCGACGTGGACGGGCTCGCGCTCGCAATCGGGAGCGCGGGCGGCACCCGGCTCCGCAGCGCGCTGGTCACCGTCGCCGCGGGCGTCCTCGACGAGGGGCTGACGCCGCAGGAGGCGGTCGAGCGCCCGCGCGTGCACCCGGCCGGCGACGTGATCAATGCGGAGCCCGGCGTGGACGAGGCGGCACTGGCATCGATCGAGTCGGCGGGACGACCGGTTCGGCGCTGGCCCGCGCTCCACCACTACTTCGGCGGCGTCAGCGCGATCGGACGGACGGGAGCGGGCGCCGACCCTAGGCGGAGTGGCGCCGCGCTCGCGGCGCCGACGGCAGGCTGACCGGAATCCAGCCGACGTAGCCGCATGTCGGGCAGCCGGGGTTCTTCTGGACCGTCCCTCCGGCGTTGGGCTTCGAGTAGATCTCGCCGCACTCAAGACAGTGAACGCTCTCCAGCAGTGCGAGCGACGCTTCCTTCGGGACGGCAATCCCCATGTCCACGAAGATGCCGGCTTGTGACATTTCTTGCGCACCCCGGGCAACACGCGCTGTTGCCCGGCCGCCCGCTCGGCAGGTCTATTCGGGCCGGGTCGCCGCCCGCGTGCGCGCCACGTCCCGGTCGATCGCCGCGATCAGCTCCGCTTCCGACTCGAACACGGCCTCGTCGCGCAGGCGCTCCCACAGCTCGACCACGACCCGCTCGCCGTAGAGGTCGCCCGTGTAGTCGAGCAGGTACGCCTCCACCCGGCGCTCGGTGCCGCCGTAGTGCGGATTCGTCCCGATCGAGATCGCCGCGCGGTGCCCGAGGGCGAAGCCCGCGTAGATGCCGAACGCGGGCACGAGCAGGTCGGGACGGACGGACAGGTTTGCCGTCGGAAAGCCGAGCGTGCCGCCGCGCTGGTCGCCCAGGACGATCACGCCGTCCACCTCGGCCGGCCGGCCTAGCAGCCGCGCGGCATGGCGGACGTCGCCGGTCGCGAGCAGCAGCCGGATGTGACTCGAGGAGACGTTGTCCACCAGCGGCACGCGCCGCACGTCGAAGCCGAGCCGCTCGAGAAGATCGAGGTCGCCGCTGCGGCTCCGCCCGAACCGGAACGTCTCGCCCGCCGCCACCACCTCGGCGCCGACGGCGCGCAGGATCGACTCGGCGAACTCCTCGGCGTCGAGCGTCGCCAGCGCGTCGTCGAAGCAGAGCAGGAGGACGTCGTCGACGCCCGCTTCCTCGAGCAGCTCGAGCCGCCGCTCGATCGTCGTGAGCAGCTCGACGCGGTTGCCGAAGAACGCACGCGGGTGCGGGTCGAACGTGACCACGGTCGAGCGGAGGTGCGCCGCCCCCGCCGCCTCGATCACGCGCCGATGGCCCAGGTGGACGCCGTCGAACGTGCCGAGGGCGACCGCGCGCCGCGCCGGCGCGAGCTCCCCTGGTTCGCGCGCGAGGTTCACGCGGCCCGCCCGACCCGATCGAGCACGTCGGCCTCCGCCAGCAGCAGTCCCGGCTCGAACGCCGCCGGCGCGACGGCATCCGTCACCTGGAACGGCCCCACCTCCGTTCGGCGCAACGCTCGGCAGTGCCCGCCGACTGCGTCGGCGATGGCGCGAATGTACGTGCCGGAGCTGACGCGCAGATCGAGGGTCACGGTGTCTCCGGTATACGCGATGACGTCGAGCGCGTGCACGACCGAGCGACGCAGGGGCATCTCCACCTCGACGCCCCTCCGGGCCAGGCGATACGCACGCTCGCCGCCGATCTTCACCGCCGAGGCGGCGGGGATCGGCAGCTCGATCTCACCGCGGAGGCCCGCGAGCCGCCGCTCGAGCTCCTCCTCGTCCGGAGGATCGAGCGTCTCGACGATCTCGCCTTCGGGATCGCCCGTCGAGGTCCGCGAGGTGAGATCGACGTCCGTCAGGTAGCGCTTGTCCAGGCCGACGAGGCATGGTGCGATCTTAGTTGCCCGTCCGGACAACAGCAGCAGCAGTCCGGTCGCGAACGGATCGAGCGTGCCGGCGTGGCCGGTCCGCGCGCCGGTCATCCGCCGGATCTGCGCGACCACCGCGAACGACGACGGCCCTACGGGCTTGTCGACGAGCGCGACCCCGGAGGGCTCAAGCGCTCGCGGGACCACGCTGCGCGACGAAGCCCTGGCGGATCAGCTCCGTGATCTCCTCGAGCGACGCGTCGCTGGAGAATCCCGCCGCCTGCCGGTGGCCGCCGCCGCCGAATAGACGAGCAATCGCGGACACGTCGAGCTCGTCGACGCTCGCCCGCAGGGAGACGCGCTTCGGCGGCCCGTCGTCGCGCGGCGGCTCGCGGATCAGGGCAGCCAGCTCGCAGCCCTCGACGGCGCGGAGGTAGTCGATGATCCCCTCCGAATACGGCTCCACCGCGCCGACCTCGGCGAAGTCGGTCCGGACGAGGTGCGACACGACGATCCGCCCGCCCTCGAGCACTCGCGCCCGCTCCAGCGCGCGCGCGAGCAGCTTCAACTTTGCAAACTCGACCGACTCGTACACCTGCTGGAACACCGCGTGGACGTCGGCACCCGCGTCGACGAGCTCCGCGGCGAGCCGCAGCGCCTTCGGCGTCGTGTTCGTGTACTGGAAGCGGCCCGTGTCGGTGACGAGCGCGATGTACAGCGGCTCGGCCAGCTCCGGCGTCAGCTCGACGCCGAGCTGGCGGATCACGTCCCGCAGCACCTCGCCCGTCGACGATGCGTCGGCCACGACGAGGTTGACGTCTCCGAAGCGCGTGTTGTCGTGGTGATGGTCGATGTCGAGCACGAGCTTGGCGCGCTCCACCGAAGCGAGATCCGGCCCGATCCGGTCGGCCTTGGCGCAGTCGACCGCGACGAGGACGCGCTCCTCCATGTCGTCGGGGAGCGACCGCTGCAGCCCGTCGAGCTGCATGAACCCGTACTCGTGCGGAAGCGGCGCGTTGCCGGCGAGGAACATGACGACGTCCTTCCCGAGCCCGCGCAGCGTCAGCGTCGTCGCGAGCAGCGATCCGAGCGCGTCGCCGTCCGGATTCTCGTGGGTGACGACGAGAAACCGGTCGTGGCCGCGGAGCGCATCCGCGATCGCCTCCAGGTCAGTCGTCGTCTGCGTCATTGTCGCCCGGGACAAGCTCGTCGATGAGCCGACTCATCCGCACGCCGCGCTCGACCGAGGGATCGTACTCGAACGTCAGCTGCGGAGTCCTCTTCATCCGCAGTTGCCGGGCGAGCCGCCCCTGGAGCAGTCCGTGAGCCGCTTCGAGGCCCTGCAGGCTGGCCTTTCTCTTGCGGGCGGAGCCGAGCACGCTGACGTAGACGGTGGCATGACGAAGGTCGGGCGCCGTGTCGACGCCGGTGACCGTGACGAGCCCGATCCGCGGGTCCTTCAGCTCGGGCATGGCCTCGGCGAGCACCTGCCGCACCGACTCGTTCACCCTGCGCATCCGCTCGGTCATGGGGTCACGCTAGTCGACGCGCGCGTCAGTCGTCGGGATCGACAACGAGCCGGTCGGCCCGCGTCACCTCCCACTCCCGGCTGCGCAGCCAGCGCTCCGCCTCGTCCAGAAGTCGCATCGCATCGTGGTACTCGCGCGCGACGCATGCGACGGTCAGCAGCGCCCGCTGCCACACGTCGTGGTGGTCGACTTCCGAGACCGACGCGCCGACGCGGTTCTGCAGCTGCGCCTTCGCCGACCGGACGAACTGCCGTTTGTCCTTCAGCGAGTGCGCCTCGGGAAAGTGCAGCTCGACCGTCAGGATCCCGACGAAACCCGCGCCCACGGCGCTGCGCCGGCTAGGACGCGCCGCTCGGGGCGACCTCGTCCAGCGACGTGCGCTCGACGGAGCGCATCTCGAAGACCTCGAGCACGTCGCCTTCCTTCACGTCGTTGTAGCCCTCGAGCAGGATGCCGCACTCGAACCCCTCGGCCACCTCGCGCGCGTCGTCCTTGAACCGTCGCAGCTGCGCGATCGTGGTCGTGTAGATGACGGCGCCGTCGCGGATCACGCGCACCTGTCCGCTCCGGCGGACAACGCCGTGCGTGACCATGCAGCCGGCGATCGTGCCGAGCCGGGACACGCGGAACAGTGCGCGCACCTCCGCCTCGCCGATCGTCTCCTCCGTCGTGACGGCGGAGAGCTTGCCGACGAGCGCCTGCTCGATGTCCTCGGTCAGCTTGTAGATGACGTCGTACGTGCGGATCTCGACGCCCTCCTTGTGCGCGAGCTCGCGCGCCTCGGCGTTCGGGCGAACGTTGAAGCCGACGATCAGCGCATCGGATGCGGACGCGAGCATGATGTCGTTCTGGGTGATCGCGCCGACGCCGGACTGGATGACGTTGAGGCGAACCTCCGAGTGCTCGAACTTGGAGAGCTCCGACACGACCGCCTCGACCGAGCCGACGACGTCGCCGCGCACGACGAGGTTGAGGTCCGCGACCTCGCCGGACTGCATCTGCTCGAACAGCCGCTCGAGCGAGACACTGGACGGACGCACGGTCGCGAGCTGCTCGCGGCGCAGCCGCTCCGCGCGGCGCTGTGCGAGCTCGCGCGCGACGCGGTCGTTCTCGACGACGTGTGCGAGCTCGCCGGCAGCGGGCGGCTTGTCGAAGCCGAGGATCTCCACCGGATCGCCCGGTCCCGCCGACGCGAGCTTCTCGCCCTTGTAGTTGAACAGCGCCTTCACGCGCCCGTGCGCGTCGCCCGCGACGATCGCGTCGCCGACCCTCAGCGTGCCGCGGTGGACGAGCAGCGTCGCCACCGGGCCGCGGCCGACGTCGAGTCGCGACTCGATGATCGGCCCGGACGCCTCGGCGGTCGGATTCGCCTTCGGGTCGAGCTCGAGGTCCGTGACGAGCAGGATCTTCTCCAGCAGGTCGTCGAGGTTCAGCTGCGACTTCGCCGACACCTCGGAGAACTGCGTCGTGCCGCCCCACTCCTCGGGCTGCAGACCCTCCGTCGCCAGCTCGGCCTTGACGCGGTCGAGATTCGCGTCCGGAAGGTCGATCTTGTTGATCGCGACGACGATCGGCACCTCGGCCGCGCGCGCGTGCGAGATCGACTCCTTCGTCTGTGGCATCACGCCGTCGTCGGCGGCGACGACGAGGACGGCGATGTCGGTCACCTTCGCGCCGCGGGCGCGCATGGCCGTGAACGCCTCGTGGCCCGGCGTGTCGAGGAACGTGATCTTCCGGCCGTTGACGTCGACCTGGTAGGCGCCGATGTGCTGCGTAATCCCGCCCGCCTCGGTCGCGACGACGCGCGTCTTGCGGATTGCGTCGAGCAGCGTTGTCTTGCCGTGGTCGACGTGGCCCATGATCGTGACCACCGGCGGGCGCGTGACGAGCGCCTCCTCCGGATCGTCGTACGCCTCGGGCTCCTCGTCGTCCTCGCCGGCGTGCTTGATCGTGACCTCGCGCTCGAGCTCGGTCGCGATCAGCTCGACCTCCTCGTCGGTCAGCGACTGGGTCGCCGTCCGCATCTGGCCGAGGCTCATCAGGATCTTGATCAGGTTCGGCATCGGCACGCCCAGCGCCTGCGAGAGGTCGCGGACGGTGACGCCGGACTCGACGGAGACCGGACCGGAGGGCTGGGCAGCGGTCGTCGGGCGCGCCTCGCGCCGAGCGCCGTCCTGCTGGCCGCCGCGCGCCTGGCGCGGGTCCTGCCGCGGACGCGCCGCCTGGTTGTCGATCACGACGCGGCGCCTGCGGTTGCCCGGGCCTGCGCCGCCGCGCGGGCGGAGCGGCCGGTTCGGTTTTCCTCCGTTCGCCATCAGCCTCCAGTGTAAAGGCGCGCAAGCGCCGGATCGACCTTCACGCCCTGCCGTAACACGCGCGCAAAGCCCCGCTGCTGCCGGGCCCGCTCGAAGCAGCCGAGGCGCCGGCAGGTGTACGCGCCTCGTCCCGGTGTCTCGCGCGATCCTGCCACCGGCGCCGGGACGAGCTCTCCGTCACGGGCCGTGAAACGCAGGAGCTCGCGTTGCGGCGCGCGCCGGCCGCAGCCCGCGCAGCGCCTCACCGGCTCCGTCATGACTACGCCTTCGCCTCCGGCTCCTCCTCGGTCTCGGCAGCGACGACCGCGGGAACCTCGTCGGCCCCGGAATCGGCCTCGGACTCGGCATCCGGCTCGACCACCTCGACCACCTCGACGACTTCCACGATCTCGCCCTCGGCGTTCTCGACGATCTCGACCACGTCGACCACCTCGACGATGTCGCCGTCGGCGTTCTCGACCACCTCGACGGTCTCGATGATGCCGACGGCTCCGACGACCTCGCCCTCGGCGTTCTCGATCACCTCGACGGTCTCCGTCGTGTCGACGATGCCGACGACCTCGCCCTCGGCGTTCTCGATCAGCTCGACGGTCTCCGTCACCTCGGCCTCCGCTTCGTCGTCCTCGGCCTGCGGACCGCCGACGCGGTCGGAGCCGGTGCCCTCGAGCGCCTGGTGCGCCGCGACGCCGCAGAAGCGGGAGCCGGGGAGCGCGGCGTTCGGGCACCGCTTGCCGTTGGTGAGGATGGCCGAGCAGCGGCCGGAGACGTCCTCCATCTCGCCGCCGGCACCGCCGAACGAGATCGCGGCCTCGGCCTGTGCGAACTCCGTGTCGGACTGGATGTCGATCTTCCAGCCGGTCAGGCGCGCGGCGAGACGGGCGTTCATGCCCTCCTTGCCGATCGCGAGCGCGAGCTGGTCGTCCGGAACGACGACGGTCGCCTCCTTGCCCTCGTCGTCGAGGTAGACCTCGCGCACGCGGGCGGGCGACAGCGCCTTCGCGACGAAGCGCGCCGGCTCGTTGTTCCACGGGATGATGTCGATCTTCTCGCCGCGCAGCTCCGACACGACCATGCGGACACGGGAACCGCGGGGGCCGACGCACGCACCGACCGGGTCGACGCCCTGGGCGTGCGACTCGACGGCGATCTTCGAGCGGTAGCCGGGCTCGCGCGCGACGCCGCGGATCTCGACCAGACCGTCGGCGATCTCCGGCACCTCGAGCTCGAACAGCGTCTTGATCAGCTCGGGATCGCGGCGGGACAGGATCACCTGCGGGCCCTTCGTCCCGGAGCGGACCTCCGTGATCACGGCCTTGATGCGGGAGCCCTGCTCGTAGCGCTCGCCGTCGACCTGCTCGGAGCGAGGCAGCAGCGCCTCGACCTTGCCGAGGTCGACGAGCACGTTGTTGCGGTCGCCGGCCTGCTGGACGATGCCGGTGACGACCTCGCTGACGCGGTCGATGTACTCGTCGTACATCATCCGCCGCTCCTCCTCGCGGATGCGCTGGAGGATGACCTGCTTCGCGGTCTGCGCGGCGATGCGGCCGAAGCCGTCCGGCGTCACGTCCTCGCGCTTGACCTGCTCCTCCGGGATGTCGGACCAGTCGATCTCGAGGTCGTCGTCCGAGATGAGCGTGTGCTGGCGCTCGCCGGTCTCCTCCTCGAGCCGTTCCAGCTCCTCGAGCTTGCGCTCCCGCGCCTCGTCGAGCAGCCGCTCCTCGACGTCCGAGGGCAGCTCGATGGAGAAGACGCGGAACTCGCCGGCGTCGTCCATGACCACGGTCGCGTGCCGGGTCGCGCCCGGCGTCTTCTTGTACGCGGCGAGCAGCGCATCCTCGAGAGCTGCGACGAGCGCGCCCTCGTCGATCCCCTTGTCGCGCTCGATCTCGTGAACCGCGTCGATGATCTCCTGGCTCATGCTCTACCCCTCGTCGATCAGGTTCCCCCGCACGATCGACTCGTACGGGATGGTTTGCCGCTCGCCGTCTGCGACGTCGAGCGCTAGGAAGTCGGGTCCGGCGACGGCGATCGTGCCCTTGAACTTCAAGCGGCCGCTCACGGGGACGTCCGTGCGCAGCGAGACCTTGTGGCCGACGTAGCGAGCGAAGTGCGCCGGCTTGCGCAGCGGACGCTCCGGGCCCGGCGACGACACGTCCACCGAGTACTGGCCCAGGTAGTCCCGCAGCAGACCGGTGACGCGTACGCAGAGATCGTGGTCGACACCCTGCGGGTGGTCGACGTAGACGCAGAAGCGCGACGGGGTCACGAGCTCGACCGCGAGTACGTCGACTCCCGGCAGATCGTGCTCCACCCGCGGTGCGATCTCCTGCTGCAGCGTGCGCTCCTTTTGGAATGTCGAGGCCATTTCCGTTCTCCGTTCAGCGCCGGTTCCTCATAAAAAATGGGCGCGACGCGCCCACTTCTCCAACCGGCGAAATGTGGTTCCCGCAGGATAGCAAAGGCGCTGCTATTCCAGGATTTCGCGGACGCCGCGAATACGCGTTTCCAGCAGTGTCCGCGACCGGCCCGAATCGAGCGCGACGTCGCGCGCCCGGCCCGCACGGGGGCTCGGCGCACCGGTCACGGCGTCCGGGTCGTGGCCGTGGGCGGCGCGGAGCCGCCGGGCGAATTCGTAGCGGGAGACGGCATCCGGACCGGCGACGTGCAGGAGCTCCGGCAGGCCGTCGCGGAGGCCGAGCTCGAGCAGTGCCGCGGCGAGCTCGCCCGCATGCACCGGCGAGCGGATCTCGTCCACGTAGAACGGCGTCTCGGCCGGCAGGGCCAGCCGCTCCTGGGGACCCGGCTCCGGCAGGCCGTAGAGGAGCGAGGTGCGGACGATCAGCGCCTGCGGGTGCAGCTGCCGCACCAGCGCCTCCGCGTCGAGCTTCGCCTGCCCGTAGCGGGAGACCGGCCGCGGCTCGGCGTCCTCGGCATACGGCGCTCCCTCTTCGCCGTCGAAGACGAGATCGGTGGAGACGTGGACGAGGCACGCGCCCACGCGGTGCGACGCGAGCGCGACGTTGCGCGTGGCGCGGACGACGTCTTCGTCCAGCGCTTCGTCCGCCTGCCGGTATGCCGTGTGCACGACGAGCTCCGGCCCGTGCTTGAGCAGGCAGCGCTGCACCTCGTCGTCGTCACGTAGGTCGAGGCGCACGGGCCGCCCGTGCGGCGGCACCGCCGTGAGCTGCGTCGCGAGCGCGTCGTGGCCGGCCGCCACCGCCTGCCGCGCCACCTCGGCCCCGAGGTACCCGGCCCCGCCCGTGACGAGGACTTTCATCCGAGCACGATCGTAACCGGGCCGTCGTTGACCAGCTCGACCGCCATGCGCGCGCCGAAGACACCTTCCTCCACCGGGACGCCGAGCGCGCGCAGCTCTGCGCAGAACCGCTCGATCAGCGGCTCGGCCTCCTCCGGCGGCGCGGCGCCGGAGAAGCTCGGCCGGTTGCCCTTCGCCGTGTCCGCGATCAGCGTGAACTGGGAGACGACGAGCGCCGCTCCGCCGGTATCGAGCAGGCTCCGGTCGAACCGTCCCGCCTCGTCTTCGAAGACCCGCAGCCGCGCGATCTTCCCTGCGAGGCGGGCCGCTTCGTCGGGCCCGTCCCCGCGTGCGACTCCGAGCAGAATGCACATCCCGGCGCCGATCTCGCCGACGACACGTCCCTCGATCGAGACGCGCGCATCCCTCACTCGTTGGCACACGGCTCTCATCTCCGGCGGAGCGTAGACCGATACAGAGACGGTGGGAGCCGCAGCCCATGTCCCGTCGTCGTTCGAGCTTCCCGACGCCGTCGCGCTGATCAACGAGGCGATCGAAGCCGCGTCCGCCGAGCGTGCGTCCGACATCCACTTCGACGCGCAGGACGACTGTGTCGTCGTGCGCCGGCGGGTCGACGGACGCGTGTGCGAGACGCACCGCCTCCCGCCGGAGCTGGGGCAGGCGGTCGTCCGCCGGCTGAAGATGATGGCGGGCCTCGCGTCCGCCGAGCCGCAGATCCCGCAGACGGGATCCGTCGCGGTCGACATCGGCGACCGGGCGGTCCACCTCCGCTGCACCTTGATCCCGACGGTCCACGGGGAGCACGTCGCGCTGCGCTTCGTCGCCACTGAGGAGCGCCCTCAGCCGCTGCCCGAGCTCGGCCTCGCCGGGGAGGCGGAGGAGACGCTCGCCGCCGCGCTGGCGCAGAGGTCCGGCCTGGTGCTCGTCGTCGGCCCACCCGGATCGGGGAAGACGACCACCGCCTACGCTCTGCTCGAGCGGCTCAACACGCCGATGCGGATCCTGATGACGCTCGAGGATCCGGTCGAGCGAACGCTCTCCGACGTCGATCACGTCGCCGTCAACGGTGCCGGACGGCCGACGTTCGCGCAGGCACAGCACGCCGTGCTGCGAGCGGCCCCCGACGTGCTCCTGATCGGCGAGATCCGCGACGACGAGACGGCCCGCGCCGCGGTCGAGGCGGCGCTGAGCGGAGTCCTCGTCGTCTCCACGATGCTCGCGACCGACGCGCCGTCTTCGATCGCCCGGCTCGCCGAGCTCGGCGTCGACCGGGATCTGATCGCGAACGCCGTTCACTGCGTCGTCGCACAGCGGCTCGTGCGCACGCTCTGCACGGAGTGCCGCGACGACTACGCCGCCGACGAGGACGTGCGGGCGCTGGTCGGCGGGTCGGCAGGCGACGTCGTGCCCCTCCGTCTCTACCGGAAGCGCGGCTGCCCACACTGCCTTCAGACGGGATACGTCGGACGTGCGGCCGCCTTCGAGGTGATGCCGGTGGACGACGACATGCGAGAGGTCGTCCGCACCGGCACGACCGCCGAGATCGCGGCGGCCGCGGGACGGCAGGGCGTGCCGCTCATAGTCCGCAACGCCATGGCGCTCGTGCGCTCTGGCGCGACCTCGCTCGACGAGGCTCTCGCAGCAGTGTCCGACCTGCTCCACTAGCCCGCAGCCGTTGACAAACGGCTCTCATGCTCGGCGCGGCGTCGTCCGATAGAGGGACGGTGGAGACTGCGGCCAGACTCCCCTCGCCCCTGCCTGCGGGTCTCGTGGACGCCTCCCGGCTCCCGCTCGGGTCCCTGCTCGTCCGCGACGGGCTGATCACCGCCGAACAGCTCGAGGTCGCGCTCGCGGAGCAGCACGGGCTCGAGTACGTCGACCTTCCGCCGCCACGACCGATCCGGCGGCGGCGAGCCTGCTGCCGGAGAAATCGCTGATCGCCGGCGCGATCGACGAGGGCGCGTCCGACCTCCACTTCGAGCCGCAGGCGAAGGAGCTGGCCATCCGCATCCGCGTGGACGGCGTCATGCGCCATCTCGCCACCGTGCCGAAGGACATGCAGCCCGCCGTGACGAGCCGCCTGAAGATCATGGCCGAGCTCGACATCGCCGAGCGGCGCGCGCCGCAGGACGGCCGCATGTCCATCCTCGTCGGCGGCAAGCCGATGGATCTCCGCTGCGCCGTGCTGCCGACGACGCACGGCGAGCAGATCGTCCTCCGCATCATGAGCAGAGCCGCCGACGACGGTCGCCTCGGGCTCGCCGACCTCGGCATGGCGCCGGACGCGGAGGAGGCGTTCGAGCGCGCGATCCGGCAGCCGTACGGCGCGGTGCTGGCGGTCGGCCCGACCGGCTCGGGCAAGACGACGACGCTCTACGCGGCGCTCGACGTGCTGAACGACGAGGGCCGCGTGCTGATGACGATCGAGGATCCGGTCGAATACCAGACCGCCGGCATCAACCAGATCGAGGTCAAAGTCAAGAGCGGGCTCACCTTTGCGCGCGGGCTGCGCACCATCCTCCGCTCCGACCCCGACGTCCTGCTCGTCGGCGAGATCCGCGACGAGGAGACGGCGAGGATCGCCATCCAGGCGGCGATGACCGGCCACCTCGTGCTGACGACGCTGCACACGCACAACGCGGCGTCGTCGATCGCGCGACTCGCCGACATGGGCGTCGAGCCGAGCCTGCTCGCCACGTCGATCAACTGCATCGTCGCCCAGCGGCTCGCGCGCCGGCTCTGCCGCAACTGCCGCGAGGCGTACGCCGCGGACGAGAGCGAGCGCAGCGAGATGGGACTGGCGGCTTCGGCGGACGACGTCACGGTGTACCGCGCGCGCGGCTGCCCGCAGTGCGCCGGCACCGGCTTCGCCGGCCGCGCCGCCCTCTACGAGGTGATGGCGGTGCACGGGAAGCTGCGCCGCCTGATCGAGTCCGGCTCGTCCGAGGAGATCTTCGCCGAGGCGGTCGCGCAGGGCATGACGACGCTGCGCCAGGACGGGATTCGCCTCGTGCTCGCCGGCGTCTCGTCGCTCGACGAGATCCGCCGCGTCACCGGCGACCGGCTCAGCTAGCAGCGCGACAAGCTGCCACGGGCATCGAGCCTCGCCCGGCCGCGAACGCGGCCGGCTGCAGGGATCTTCGCAACTACTCAAGCTCCAGGATCCGCGCCTGGTACTGGGCCGACCCGGGACGGAGCGAGCTGGCCAGCTTGTAGTGGCCGTTCGCCTCGTGCAGCCGGCCCTGCTTCTCGAGGCAGCGGCCGAGCGCGAAGTGTGCGTAGTCGTCCGTGGGAGACAGCTCCAGCACCTTGCGGAACTCCGCTTCCGCCTCGGACCAGCGGCGGATGCGGAAGTACGCGATGCCGAGCGCCTCGCGGATCGACGCCTTCTCCGGCTCGCGGGCCTTTGCCTTCTCCAGCGCGACGGTTGCCTGCGCGGCCATGCCCTTCTTCAGCTGCGCGCGACCCTGCTGAAAGAGGCTGTACGTCGACTCGCCCATCTCTTTTCAGTGAAGCGGAAACGTCAAGTCGCGCGCGAGGGAGCGAAGCCGAGGGAACGGAGCGAGAGGAGCCCGCGCAGCCGCTCGCGCGCGGTCAGCCGCGAGCGGAGGCGGCGCACGAGCGACCGCAGCTCGCGGCGCGCGGCGCGTGCCGCCGGTGCGGCGCCGTCGGGCCGGCCGAACCGTGCCGCGGTGGCGGCGGCGACGAACGGATCCGGGTCGACCGCGAGCTCGCCGCGGACGAGCGCGCCGAGCTCGTGCAGCGTGGCGCTGCGCGCGGACTCGATCCGCTGGTCGAGCAGGTAGTCGGCCAGCTCGCGGCGGCAAGCGGCGGCGACGCGGCGCGGATCGCGCGTCAGGTAGCGCGCGCGCCGCAGCGCGAGCTTCGTCGCGACGATCGCGAACGCGACGGCCGCGAGCACGAGCAGCAGGAGCGTCAGCAGGCTCGTGTGGTGCGACGACGCGGACGCGCCCCCGCCGGTCGGCGCAGCTGCGGTCGAGGGCGCCGGCCCGGTCTCGCCGTGACGGTGCGCACCCTGCGCGACGATGCTTGCGCCGGCTGCCGCGGGCGTTCCTCCGGCGCGACGGAGATCGAAGCCGGCCGACGCGGACGAGTACGGCGCGCTCAGCTCGCCCACCTCCGGCCGCCCGGCGGACGGCGTGGGATCGAACGGGAGCCAGCCGTACCCGCGGAACCAGACCTCGACCCACGCATGGGCGTCGTGGTCGGTCACGGTCCACATGCCCGTCTTCGCGTCGTACGTCCCGCTCGAGAAGCCGACGGCCACGCGTGCGGGCACGCCGAGGTAGCGCAGCATCAGCGCCATCGCGCCGGCGAAGTACTGGCAGTAGCCGGCGCGTGTCTGCGCGACGAAGCCGACCAGCGGCGCCGGCCCGAAGACGGACGGGTGGTCGGTGTAGCGGAACCCGCCGCGCGACCGGAACCACGACTCGAGATCGATCGCCGCGGCGTACGGCGTCCGCGCCTTCCCCGCCACGGCGAATGCGTCCGCCTCGAGCGGGATGTAGCGCGCGATGTCCTGGTGCGCGTCGAGCACCGCGTTCACGCGCGCACGGCGGTCCGCGACCCCGAACGGCGGAGCGGTCACGCCGGGCCACACGTCGAGGAAGGCGCCGGGCTCTGTCAATGCAGTCGGATACAGGGGCCGGGACGCACCCAGACGCGCGGGCGTCGGTCGCGGCGCGTAGCTCCACACCGAGTACTGGAAGCCGCGGGTCAGGCCGGACGGCAGGTACGCGAAGCCCGGCGACGTGCGGACGAGCGGCGCGTCACCGGCCGAGAACGCCACCGGCTCGCTGCCGCCGACAAGTCGCGTGTCCGCGAGTGCGCGCACCGTCACCTGCTGCCGGATCAGGTTCGCGCGCACACGCGAGGCGGCCGGTTCGAGCGAGTCGCCCGCGCGCGGCTCTCCCTGCAGCCACCGGTCGGCGGCGAAGTCGTCGAGGACCGCTGCGCGCCAGTAGAGCGACGTGGGAGGTGCCTTCACCTCGAGCACCGTCGTGCTGGTCGGAGCCCAGGTGATGCCGCCGTACTGCGCGTTCCAGACGTACGAGACGCTGACGGGCGCCTGCGGCGCGTTGTAGAAGTCCCAGCGCTGCCAGCCGACGAGCTCTTGCTTCGCCACCGCAGGCGAGCTCGACACGAGCGCCGCAACCAACGCGAGCGCGGCGGCGGCCGGCAGCGCGACGCGCGGAACCCGGCGCGTGGTCAGGCCGCCGAGCACGACGAGGACGGCGAGCAGGATCGCGACGCCGCGTCCGAGCGCTCCGGCGTCGCCCGCCAGCGTGGCCGGCCAGCCCGCGCCGACGACGAGCACGAGCGTCGCCGCCAGCGGTCGCCGTGCCGCCACGGCCAGCCCGAGTGCGAGCACGAACGCGAACACTGCCGCGAGCACGACGCCGCGCATGTCCGTGTGCACGCGCGGGTCGAACGGCGTGCGCACGTCGTAGAAGTCGCGGAAGCCGCCCGCGAAGCGTGACCCGAGCGGGCCGAAGAAGCCGCGCACGTGCAGGATCGACAGCCCGAACGCGATCCTTGCGGCGAGGATCAGCGCGACGAACACGGCGACGACGCGCAACCGCGTCCCGTGGACAAGCGCGGGAGCGAGCGCGAGCGCCACGATCGCCACCGTGCGCCACGCATGGTCGTGCGGCCGCTCCAGCGCCTGCCAGATCACCGCGATCACCAGCGCGGGAAAGACCGAGACGGCGAGCGTCCTACGCACCCGCTGCCGCCTGCGCGGGCCGCGCGCCGAGCGCTGCAGCGAGATCGCCGCCCCGATGGACGACCGCCACCGGAATGCCCGCCGCCTGCAGCCGCAGCAGGCCCGGCTCCGGCTCGGGAGCGCGGCCGGCGAAGCTCACCGGCTCGACGAACACGAGCGAGACGCCGCGCCGCGACAGCGAACGCTGGACGAGCCGGTCGACGAGCGGCGCATCGACGCGCGACGTGACGACGACGAGCTCGAGCGAGCGGGCGACCGCGCTTCCGGAGGATTCGAGCAGCGCAAACGCGGGCGTGCGGCCGGTCGGCTCGGCCGCGGCGAGCAGCTCGAGCGCGCGCGGCCAGTCGCCGAACTCGGACGCGACCGGTTGCTCCTCGCGCGCGGCGGAGTTGAGCACGAGCACGCACCGCCGCTTCCGCCGCACGTGCGCGAGCAGGATCGAACCGGCCGCGCGCACCGCCACGTCGAATGTCGTCTCCGGCGGCTCACCCGTGACCACCGCGGCGTCGCCGTCGAGCAGCACCGCGATCTCGTCACGCGGCGCGTCCTCCAGCTCCTTCACCATCAGCTGCCCGCGGCGGGCGGTTGAGCGCCAGTGCACCTTCTGCAGCGACTCGCCCTGCTCGTACTCGCGCACGCTGTGCAGCTCGAACCCGGTCGGACGACGCAGGAGCAGCCGCCGTCCCTCCTGCGCGTGCGCGCCGCCCTCGGAGAACAGCCGGTCCAGCTGGACGAGCCGCGGGTAGACGACGAGCGCCTGCGCTCCACGCTGGACGATCTCGGTGCGCGCGAGCCCGAACGGGTCCTCCACGGACAGGCGGACGCTCTCGAACGCATAGCGGCCGCGCGGCACGCGGAGCAGCTCGTAGCCGCCGGCGAACCTGCGCCGGCCGGCGCGGGCGAGCTCGACACGGCGGTCGCCGAGCCGTCCCAGGGTCTCGTGCGCGACCAGCGTCGGCGGCGGCACCGCCGAGGTCGGCTCGACCTCGAGACCGACCCGCACGTCGTCGCCCTCGAGCAGATCGTGTGCGGTCCCGTGCCGGGCCACGCGCGGCAGGCGCGCCGACAGCCGGATCCACCCGAGCGCCGCGACAACCGCGACGACGAGCCCGGTGGCGACGGGATAGAGCGCGCCCGAGCCGAACACCCACGCGACGACGTAGACGACGAGACCGAGCCCGAGAACGGCGCGGCCGCGTTGTGTCATACCGGGACGGGGGTTCTCTCGAGCGCTTCCGCAACGAGCGCGTTGCCGTCGAGCCCGGCGGAGCGCGCCTCCGGGGCGAGGATCAGCCGGTGCGCGAGCACGGGCGCCGCCACCGCCTTCACGTCGTCGGGGACGAGGTAGTCGCGCGCGTCCGCGAGCGCACGCGCCTTCGCCACGCGCAGCAGCGCGATGCCAGAGCGCGGGCTCGCCCCGAGATACAGCCGCTCGTCGGCGCGCGTCTGCCGCAGCAGCGCGACGACGTACTTGCCGAGGCTGTCCTCCACGTAGACGGCGCGCGCCTGCTCGGCGAGCCGCAGCACCTCGACCGCGCCGGCCACCGGCGTCAGCGAGTCGAGCGGAGGAACGTGCGTCTGCTCGTCCAGCATCCGCGCCTCGTCGGCGAGCGGCGGATAGCCGAGCGTCACGCGCATGGTGAACCGGTCGAGCTGCGCCTCGGGCAACGGGTAGGTGCCCTCGTACTCGATCGGATTCTGCGTCGCCATCACCATGAACGGCGGCTCGAGCGGATACGAGACGCCGTCCACCGTCACCTGCGTCTCCTGCATGCACTCGAGCAGCGCGGCCTGTGTCTTCGGCGAGGCACGGTTCACCTCGTCCACGAGCAGCAGCTGCGCGAACACCGGGCCTGGACGGAACTCGAACTCGTTCTCGCGCTGGTTGAAGACGTTGACCCCGGTGACGTCGGACGGGAGCAGATCCGGCGTGAACTGCAGCCGCGAGAACGAGCAGTCGAGCGAGCGGGCCAGCGCCTTCGCGAGCATCGTCTTCCCCACGCCGGGAAAGTCCTCGATGATCAGATGGCCTTCCGCGACGAGACAGAGGACGACGAGCCTGAGCGTTTCCGCGGGGGCGTGCACGACACGCGCGAGGTTGGCGACGATCGCCGCGACGACATCCGCGGGCGCGGGCGCCGGCGCCGTGGCGGGCTCAGCCAAGGAGCGCCTCCACCTCGTCGAGGATCGCCGCGGCGATCTCGTCCTTCGGCGCCTTCGCCACCGTGCGCTCGCCGCGAGCGGAGAGGATCGTCACCTCGTTGTCGGCGGCGTCGAAGCCGATGCCGTCACGGGTGACGTCGTTGTAGACGAACAGATCGGCGTGCTTGCGGGTGCGCTTCTCGCGCGCGCGCTCGAGACCGCGGTCGCCCTGGTCGGCGGCGAAGCCGACGAGCAGCTGACCCGGGAGGCGGCTCTCGCCGAGCGCGGCGAGCACGTCCACGGTCGGCTCGAGCTCGACCGTCCAGACGGCGGCGTCCTTGGGACGTTTCGTCGCCAGCGACTCCGCCGGGCGATAGTCGGCGACAGCGGCCGCCATGATCACGACGTCGGCTCCGGCGGCACGCGCCAGCGCCTCCCGCTCGAGCTCGGCCGCGCTCGGCGTCTCGACCAGCTCGACCCCGGGCGGCGCCGGCACCGCGAGGTTCGCGCCGAGCAGCGTCACGTGCGCGCCGCGCCGCCGGGCCTCGGCCGCGAGCGCGACGCCCATCCGGCCGGACGAGCGGTTGCCGACGTAGCGGACGGCGTCGATCGGCTCCCTCGTTCCGCCTGCGGAGACGAGCACGTGCTTGCCGCGCAGGGGCCCGGTCCCTGCGAGCAGCTCCTCGGCGGCGCGGACGATCTCCTCCGGCTCGACCATCCGGCCCACGCCGAGCTCTCCTTCGGCGGTCTCCCCCTCGTCCGGGCCGATCAGCACCACCCCGCGCGCGCGCAGCGTCTCCGCGTTCGCGCGCGTGGCCGGGTGCGACCACATCCGCGGGTTCATCGCCGGCGCGACGAGCACCGGCCCCCGGTGGGCGAGCGCAGCCTCGGTGAGGACGTTGTCGGCGATCCCGAACGCGAGCTTCGCCAAGGTGTTGGCCGTGCACGGGGCGATCACCAGCAGGTCGGCCCGGGTGAGATGGAGGTAGACGTCCTCCTCGGCCGGCCGCCGCGCCAGCGCGCGAAACGTCCCGGCCGTGACGAACCGCTCCGCCCCCGGCGTGACGAGCGGCACGACCTCGTGGCCGCCCTTCACGAGCAGGCGGCAGACCTCGCACGCCTTGTAGGCGGCAATGCCGCCGGTTACGCCGAGCAGAACTCGAGCCATGCCCCAAATGATGCCTTAGCCCGCGCTCAACGGGACAAGCCGGGCCGGAGCTAACGCGAAGCGTTAGAGGAGGCCGACCTCATTCGGCCGGGGATGGGCGTAGCCCACCACCGACCGAACGGCACAAGCCATCCGCTCAGACCATGCCCAAGCAACACAGTACGGAGCGCGACCGAATCCGCGCATTCGGTCGCGCGGAGTTCCGACTCACAGTTCCAAAAGCGGAGCTTTTGGACTACGACTTCGGATACGTGTACTTGAGCATGCCCTGGGAGACCTCTTCCAGAGCCATGGTGAGGTAGTTCTTCGAGCGCGACTCGACGAGCGGCGGCGGATTGTCGTCGAACGTGCCCTCGCCGAGCTGGTGGTGGTAGTTGTTGATCTGCCGGGCACGCTTGGCTGCCACGATCACGAGCGCGTAGCGCGAGTCCACCTGCTCCAGCAAATCGTCGACGCGAGGATGAATCATGGCGCCATGGTACCCGCAGGCGCCAGCAACCGCCGGACGATGCCCGCGAGCTCGGCAGAAGCCCGCTCCAGGTCGTCGTTCTCGACCCGGTAGTCGAACCGGCCGGCGACCTCCAGCTGCTCCCGCGCAACCCTCAGCCGCTCGCCGATCTCGCCGGCGCTCTCGGTCGCCCGCTCCTGCAGCCGGCGCTCCAGCTCGTCGATCGGGGCCGTGACGAAGATCGTCACGGCGTTCGCCACTCGCTCGGCCACGTTCAGCGCGCCCTCGGTCTCCAGCTCGAGCACGCAGGCGTCCCCGGCGTCGGTGATCCGCTGGATCTCGGAGACGAGCGTCCCCGACCGCTGGCCCCACGGGAAAACATGGTGCTCGAGGAACTCGCCGGCCTCGAAGCGGCGCTCGAACTCCTCGTCGGAGATGAAGTAGTAGTGGACGCCGTCGCTCTCCCCCGGCCGCCGCGCGCGCGTCGTCGCCGAGACGGCCAGCCTCAGCCGCGGAAAGTCCCGGAGCAGGCGTTCGATCAGCGTCCCCTTCCCGGCGCCCGACTGACCGGTGATGACGAAGACGGGCAGCGGCTTACCGGTTGAAGAGGTCAATCAGCTCCGCGCGCTGACGGTCGGAGAGCCCGCCGACTGTCTTCGACTGGCTGATGCGGCAGGTGTTGAGGAACCGCGCGGCCTTCACGCGCCCGAACTTCGGCACCGCCATGAGGATGTCGATCACCTTCGCGGTCGACACGTACTCGGGCGGATTGCCCAGGATCGTCTCGATCCGGACCTTCCCGTCCTTCAGATCCTTCTTCAGCTTCGCCCGTCTGACCCTGACGTCGTTCGCCCGTTGGAGCGCGTCCATCCGCTGATCGAGGGAGCGGACGGGTGCGTGTGCTTGAAGTTTGGACGGGGCCATGTGGGGCGTCCGATCATAACAACGCTCCCACGCCGATCAAGCTGTGACTTTTCGCCTCGTGTGCGGGCGTTTTTCGAGATCGTGCGCGAAGCCGTGAACGTCGTCCGGACTGGCAACACCGGCGTCCTTCGCCGCCTCGGCGACCTCCGCTCGAATGCGTGCCGGAGCATCGGGGTCGGAGAACAGCACCGTCCCGATCGCGACGTCGCGCGCGCCGCATGCGATCAGCTCCAGAACGTCCTGTCCGGAGGTGACACCGCCCATGCCGACGATCGGCAGACCCGTGGCCGCGAAGCACGCGTGCACGGCGGCGAGCGCGACGGGCTTCAGCGACGGTCCGGACAGCCCGCCGGTGGTGCGCTGCAGCACCGGCCGGAGCGTGCGCGGATCGAGCGATGCGCCGCGCAGCGTGTTGATCAGCGACAGGCCGTCCGCTCCCGCGTCCGCGACGGCGCGCGCGACCACCGTCACGTCGGGATGCGCGGCCGAGAGCTTCGCGTACAGCGGCAGCGACGTGGCGGCGCGGCAGGCGGCGACGATCTCGGCGGCGCCGTCGGCCGCCTCGTCCACGTTCGGGCAGGAGAGATTCAGCTCGATCGCCGCGACGGCGTCGCAGCCTAGGCCGGCGCAGGTCTGGGCATAGTCCTCGGCACAGAATCCTCCGACAGACACCCAGATGGGTATGTCCAGGATCCCAGCCAAACGCGGCAGCGTCTGGCTGATGAAGACGGCCCGCCCGGGATTCGCCAGGCCGATCGCGTTCAGCATTCCGTGGGCGGTCTCCGCGATCCGCACCGGTAGGTTGCCCTCGCGCGGCAGCGGCGTGATCGTCTTCGTCACGAATCCGTCCAGCTGCCGGGCGACGTCGGGCGCGACGAGCGCGTCGAGGCAGCCGGAGGCGTTAAGCAGCTGCATTGTGCCCCTTCGGTGAATGCCGCCGAGTCTCCTGGTCGCGAGCACCAAGCGATGCAAGGACGCAGGGAGCGCTCGTAGCCGAAGCTACGGGCGCGACTGAGGACGCGGCAGCGCGCCGCGTGATCGCGGGCGGGAGGCCGGCATGCATTTGCCGGAGGGGCACCAGCACCGGTCCCTCGACGCACAGTCGCTTCAGCTCGCCGTCGATCTCGACCACACAGCCGTAGCAGGCGCCGTAGCCGCACGCCATCGGTGCCTCCCACGCGAGCTGCGCGCTCGGGCAGAGCGCCGCGACGGCCTGGAGCATCGGCTCCGGGCCGCAGGCGAGGACGTCGCGGGCCGGATCGATCAGCTCCGTGACGAGCACGGGTCGATGCAGACCTCCGCGCCGGGCAGGAGCGCGGCCGCCTCGGCGTGCGCGGCCGTGCGGAACCCGAGCACCGCCGGCGCGCCCGGCAGCGACTCCGCGAGATAGGGCAGCGGCGCGGTGCCGATCCCGCCGCCGACGAGCAGCGGCCGCTCGACGTCCAGCCGGTAGCCGTTCCCCAGGGGGCCATAGACGTGGATCTCCTCCCCCACGGCCAACTCGCACAGCGCCTGTGTGCCCGACCCGACCGGGTCGATCAGGAACGCCAGCTCGCCCGCGGGCGCGAGGCAGAGCGACAGTGCGCGCGGCAGCAGCCGTCCCGGAGCCTCGAGCATGAAGAACTGTCCCGGCACCCCGGGGTCGAGGCCACCGCGAGTCAGACGCAGCAGCGTGTACGGCCCGACCGCCTCGGCGGCCGCGACGCTACGCCTTTCGCGTCTCGGCATCGATCCGCTCCTGGAGCGACACGGCCTGCTCGGCCCGGGCATTGGCGATCGCGTCGACGGCGGCCGCGGCGCCGGACATGGTCGTGATGCACGGGACGCGCCGCGACAGCGCCGCCTCGCGGATCGCGTAGCCGTCCGAGCGCGCGTGGGCGCCTTCCGGGGTGTTGATCACGAGATCGCAGCGGCCGCGGCGGATCAAGTCGATCACCGTCGGCTCGTCGTCGACCGCTTCGCTGAGCTTGCGCACCGCCTCGACCTCGAAGCCGGCCGCGCTGAGCGTCTGCGCCGTCCCGTGCGTGGCGAAGAGCTTGAAGCCGAGGCCGAGCAACGTCGCCGCGATCGGCACCGACGCGAGCTTCTCGGCCGGGCGGATGGAGAGGAACACGGCGCCGGTGCGCGGCAGCTCGCGCCCCGCGGCGCGCTCCGCCTTCGCGAACGCCGTCGGCAGGTCGGCCGCGCTCGCCATCACCTCGCCGGTCGAGCGCATCTCCGGGCCGAGGACCGGATCGCTGCCGGGGAAGCGCGCGAACGGCAGCACCGCCGCCTTCACGCTCCACTGCTTCGGCGCCCGCTCCGGCGGCAGCCCGAGGTCCTGGATCTTCGCGCCCGCGGAGATGCGGCACGCGGCGGCGACGAGCTGCACGCCGGTCGCCTTGCTCACGAACGGGACGGTGCGCGACGCGCGCGGGTTCGCCTCGATCACGTACACCTCGCCGTCGCCGGTCAGCGCCAGCTGCACGTTCAGCAGCCCGATCACGCCGAGCGAGCGGCCGAGGATCCGGACCGACCGCTGGATCTCCTCGGTCTGCGCCGGGCTCAGCCCCGGCGCCGGCAGCACGCAGGCGGAGTCGCCCGAGTGGACGCCGGCCTCCTCGACGTGCTGCATGATCGCCGCGATGTACGTCTCGGTGCCGTCGCACAGCGCGTCGACGTCGACCTCGATCGCGTTCTCGAGGAAGCGGTCGACGAGCACGCGGCCGAGCACGGGCACGTCGGCGACTTCCTCGTCCGAGTAGCAGATGCGCATCGAGCGGCCGCCGAGCACGTACGAGGGGCGGATCAGCACCGGATAGCCGATGTCGTTCGCGACGCGCACCGCGTCGTCGCCCGACATCGCCATCGCCCACGCGGGCGGGCGCAGGTCGTGCGCGCGCAGCAGGCCGGCGAACCGCTCACGATCCTCGGCGAGATCGACCGCGTCGAACGGCGTGCCGATGATCGTGTAGCCGGCCTCCTCGATCGCGCGTGCGAGCTTCAGCGGCGTCTGCCCGCCGAACTGGATGACCACGCCCTCGGGGCGCTCGCGGTCGCACACGGCGAGCACCGACTCGAGGTCGAGCGGCTCGAAGTAGAGCCGGTCGGAGGTGTCGTAGTCGGTGGACACCGTCTCCGGGTTGCAGTTGACCATCACCGCCTCGTAGCCGAGCTCGCGGAAGGTGGCGACGGCATGGACGCAGCAGTAGTCGAACTCGATGCCCTGTCCGATCCGGTTCGGGCCGGAGCCGAGGATGACGACGCGCGGCTTGTGCCCGGTCGGGGCGGCCTCCTCGGCCTCGCCCCAGGTCGAGTAGTAGTAGTTGGACGCGGCCTGCACCTCGCCTGCGCACGAGTCGACCCGGCGGAAGACCGGCCGCACGCCGCACTCGCGCCGCCGTGTACGGACGGACTGCTCCGGCGCGCCGGTGGCGGCGGCGATGTCGGAGTCGCCCAGCCCGAGCCGCTTCAGCCGCAGCCAGTCGTCGGCGACGAACTCCTCGATGCTCCGCCCCACGATGCCGAGCAGCGCGTCCTCGATCCGCCCGATCTCCGCCTTGAAGAACGGATGCACGTCCTCGGGCACGTCGGCCAGCGTCTGCCACGGCGTGGCCGCGCCGCCGTCGAGCTCGCGCGAGCGCATCGCCTTGAGGAACGCCTCCGTGAAGGTGCGCCCGATGCCCATCGTCTCGCCGACGGACTTCATCTGGGTTCCGAGCGTCCGGTCCGCGCCGGGGAACTTCTCGAACGCGAAGCGCGGGAACTTGACCACGACGTAGTCGAGCGTCGGCTCGAAGCTCGCGGGCGTCGTGCCGGTCAGGTCGTTCGGGATCTCGTCCAGCGTGTAGCCGACAGCGAGCTTCGCCGCCACCTTCGCGATCGGATAGCCGGTCGCCTTCGACGCGAGCGCCGACGACCGCGACACGCGCGGGTTCATCTCGATCACGCGCACCTCGCCGGTCTCGCGCGAGCGCGCGAACTGGATGTTGGAGCCGCCGGTGTCGACGCCGACCGCGCGCACGACGGCCGCGGCCGCGTCGCGCAGCTCCTGGTACGCCTCGTCGGGCAGCGTCATCTGCGGCGCAACCGTGACCGAGTCGCCGGTGTGCACGCCCATCGGGTCGAGGTTCTCGATCGAGCAGACGATCACGACGTTGTCGACGTGGTCGCGCACGACTTCGAGCTCGAACTCGTCCCAGCCGCGCACGGACTCCTCCACGAGCACCTGCCCGATCGGGCTCTCGCGGATGCCGATCTCGACCTGGCGGCGCAGCTCGTCCGGCGTCATGGCGAACCCGCCGCCGTGACCGCCGAGCGTAAATGCAGGCCTGACGACACACGGCGTCGCCAGCCCCGCTAGTTGCTCGGGATCGACGACGATCGTGGAGAGGGGGACCTTCAGTCCGCACGACTCGACCGCGATCTTGAACAGCTGGCGGTCCTCGGCACGCTGGATCACTTCGAGGTTGGCGCCGATCAGCTCGATGCCCAGCTCGTCGAGGATCCCGGACTGCGCAAGCTCGCGCGCGAGGTTGAGCGCGGTCTGGCCGCCCATCGTCGGGAGCAGCGCGTCGGGCCGCTCGCGACGGAGCACGTCGGCCACTCCTTCGAGGTCGAGCGGCTCGAGATAGGTCCGGTCGGCGAAGCCCGGGTCGGTCATGATCGTGGCCGGGTTGGAGTTGACCACGATCGTGCGGAAGCCGTCGGCGCGCAGCACCTTCAGCGCCTGGCAGCCGGCGTAGTCGAACTCGGCCGCCTGGCCGATCACGATCGGGCCGGAGCCGACGAGGCAGATCGTCTTGATGTCGGTGCGCTTCGGCATTACGCCGCCACCTCGTCCACCCAGCGGCTGAGCAGCGGCCACGCGTCGTGCGGGCCCGGGCCTGCCTCCGGATGGAACTGCAGCGACCGCGCCCGCAGCTCCGGGAACGCGAGCCCCTCGACGGTGTGGTCGTAGAGCGAGACGTGCGTCGCGTCGTTCTCGTCCTTCGCGCGGACGGCGAAGCCGTGGTTCTGGCTCGTCACGAGCACCTGCCCGGATGCGCGTTCGAGCACGGGATGGTTCGAGCCGCGGTGGCCGAACGGGAGCTTGAACGTCTCGTGTCCGGTGGCCACGCCGAGCAGCTGGTGGCCGAGGCAGATGCCGAGCACGTTCGTGCGACCGAGCAGCTCGCCCACCGTCGCCGCTTCGTCGGCCAGCGGCTCCGGGTCCCCGGGTCCAGGCGACAGGAGGACACCGTCGAAGCCGGCGAGCGTGTCCGCGTCGACGTCGTGCGGAAACACCGTCACGACCGCGCCGGCCGCCGCGAGCCGCCGCAACACGGAGTTCTTCACGCCGTAGTCGACCACCGCGATGCGGGCGCGGCCTTCCTCGCCGACGAAGCGCATCTCCGCTGTCGACACCTCCCGCGCGAGCGCGCGGCCGGCCATCGGCGTCTGCGCGCGCGCGGCGGCGACGGCGTCGTCGGCGGAGACGTCCCCCGCGACCGCGACCGCTCGCATCGCTCCGCGCTCGCGCAGCTGCAGCACGAGCGAGCGCGTGTCGATGCCGGTGAGCGCGACGACGCCGTGCTCGCGGAGCCAGTCCGTCCACTCCGGACCGCGCGCCTCGCGCATCAGCACGGCCTTCGCGTGGACGCCGCTCGATTCGTTGCGGCTCTCGGCCACGCCGTAGTTGCCGACCATCGGCGCGGTGAAGCAGACGAGCTGCTCGGCGAAGCTCGGGTCGGTCACCGCCTCCTGATAGCCGGACATCCCGGTGGTGAACACCGCTTCGCCGGCCGCGAGCCCGTCGGCGCCGACCGACTCGCCGTAGAAGACCGAGCCGTCTTCGAGCGCGAGCAGGCCGCTCATGCTTCGTGCACCACGGAACCGCCGGCGACGGTCATCGCGACGGAGCCCTTCAGCGTCTCCCCGAGCAGCCACGAGTTGGGCGAGCGCGAGCGGAAGCCCTGCTCATCCACCTGCCAGCTGCGGCTGAGGTCGAGCAGGACGAGATTCGCGGTCGCGCCGGTGGCGATGCGAGGCGACGCGAGCCCGAACACGCGAGCGGGTCCTGCGGACATCCGCTCGAGCAGCGTCTCCAACGGCAGCAGCCCGGTCTCGACCAGCCGCGTGTACAGCACCGCGAATGCGGTCTCGAGCCCGGTGACGCCGAACGGCGCGGCCTCGAACGGCACCTCCTTCTCGTGGCGCGCGTGCGGCGCGTGGTCGGTGGCGATGCACTCGATCGTGCCGTCGCGCAGCGCCTCGAGCAACGCGGCGCGATCCCGTTCCGCACGCAGAGGCGGATTCATCTTCACGTTCGAGTCGAGCGAGCGCACTGCCTCGTCGGTGAGGCACAGGTGATGCGGCGTTGCCTCCCCGCTCGCGCGGACGCCCGACTCGCGCGCGCGCCGCAGCGCGGCGACCGACTCGGCCGCCGACAGATGCAGGAGGTGGATGGGCTGCTCCTCGTACGCGGCCAGCGACAGGTCGCGTTCGACCATCACCGACTCGGCTACGGACGGGTAGCCGGTGAAGCCGAGCTCCGCCGCGACGCCGCCCTCGTGCACGTGACCGCCGCGCGAGAGCGACTGCTCCTCGCAGTGCAGCGCGAGCGGGCGGCCGGTGGTCGACGCGTACTGGAGCGCGCGGCGCATCAGCCCGGCCGAGCCGACCGGGACGCCGTCGTCCGAGAAGGCGACCGCGCCTGCATCGGCGAGCTCGCCCATCTCCGTCAGCTCCTGGCCGTCCTGCCCGCGCGTGATCGCGGCGAGGAAGCCGACGTGCACCTCCGCTTCGCGTCCGGCGATCTCGACGAGCGCGCCGAGCGTCGCGGCCGAGTCGATCACCGGATCGGTGTTGGGCATGGCGAGGATGGCGCAGTAGCCGCCGGCCGCCGCCGCGGCCGTTCCGCTGGCGATCGTCTCCTCGTCCTCGCGGCCGGGCGTACGCAGGTGCACGTGCGGGTCGACGAACGCCGGCGCGAGCACGAGCCCGGTGCCGTCGACGACGCGGTGGCCGTTCGCGTCGACACTCTCGCCGACTGCGGCGATCGTGCCCGCGTCGATGCGAACGTCGAGAATCGCGTCGATCCCTCCCGCCGGATCGATCACGCGCGCGCCGCGCACGACCAGATCGTCGCCGGGCCGTTCTTTGATCCACAGCATCACGCGACCTCCGCCGCCGCGAGCGCCCGCACTCCGACGGGTCCTCCGGTCAGCACGTCGTAGAGCACCGCCATGCGCACGACGAGCCCGGAGCGCACCTGCGCCTCGACGAGCGCGTCCGCCGAGTCGGCGACGCGCGGGTCGATCTCGACGCCGCGGTTCATCGGGCCCGGGTGCATCACCTTCTGGCCGGGGCGCAGCCGTTCCGGCGTGATCCCCCATCGTGCCGTGTACTCGCGCAGGCTCGGGACGAAGTTCGCGCCGGGCTGCATCCGCTCGTTCTGCATGCGCAGGACGTAGACGACGTCGGCGTCGCGAATCGCGTCGATGTCGGTCGTCGTCTCGGCGCCGAGCTCGCGCGGCACGAGCGCCGGCGGCCCGACGAGCGTGCAGCGGATACCGACGAGCGCGAACGCCTGGAGCAGCGACCGCGCCACGCGCGAGTGCATGACGTCGCCGACGATGGCGACGTGCAGCCCGTCGAGGCGACCGAGCTCCTGCTTGATCGTGTAGAGGTCGAGCAGCGCCTGCGTCGGATGCTGGTGCTTCCCGTCGCCGGCGTTGACGACGTGCGCGTCGGTCACGCGTGCGACGAGCTGCGGCGCGCCGATCTGCGGATGCCGGATCACGATCACGTCTGGGTCGTACGCACCGAGCGTCAGCGCGGTGTCCTTCAGCGACTCGCCCTTGTCCACAGACGAGCCGGCGGACTTGATGTTCAACGTGTCCGCGGACAGGCGCTTCGCCGCCAGCTCGAAGCTCGACGACGTGCGCGTGGACGACTCGTAGAACAGGTTGACGACGAGCAGCCCTTTCAGCGTCGGCAGCTTCTTCACCTGGCGGCTGAGCGTGGACTCGAACGTCCGAGCGGTGCCGAGCAGCCGCTCGACGTCGTCGCGCGTCAGATCGGCGATCGACATGAGGTGGCGGCGCGGCGGCGGCCCGGGCGGGCGCAGGTCGTCGTTGACGAGGCGGATGGACGACTGAGTCATCGGGACTCCTCTTCGGCTCTGGGCACGAGCAGGATCTGGTCGACCTCGTCGACCTCGAGCAGCTGCACCTGGATCCGCTCGCCGCGCGCGGTCGGCAGGTTCTTGCCGACGTAGTCGGGGCGGATCGGCAGCTCGCGGTGGCCGCGGTCGACGAGGACGGCGAGCTGCACGCGGGCGGGCCGGCCGTAGTCGAACAGCGCCTCGATGGCGGCGCGGATGGTGCGGCCGGTGTAGAGCACGTCGTCGACGAGCACGACCGTCCGGCCCTCGAGCGGGAAGTCGAGCTGCGTCGCGCGCACGACCGGCTGCGGCGCGAGCGGCGCCTCGCCACCGCGGACGCTGACGTCGTCGCGGTGGAAGGTGATGTCGACGGCGCCGAGCTCAGGCGCGGTGCCGGCGCGTTCCTCGATCAGGCGCGCGAGCCGGTGCGCGAGCGGGACGCCTCGGGTCTGGATGCCGACGAGCGCGACCTCGGCGAGATCGGGATTCGCCTCGATGATCTCGTGCGCGATGCGCGACAGCGTCCGCGCGAGCGCGTCGGCGTCGAGGATGGACTTCCCGGATGCCTCCACCGTGCTCATGGCAGGGCGAGGATCGACAGGTCGGGGACGTGCGTGATCATTCGGCTCCTTTCCGGCCTCGCTGGACCGGGTTAAAGGACTCGTGTCCGGAGCACTGTAGCGTCTGCGCCGGACGACTTCAGGCGATACGGTCCGCACGTGGACGCCGCCGTCTTGACGCGCTATGCCGACCTGATCGTCTCGGTCGGTGCGAACGTCCAGCCCGACCAGGTGCTCGCCGTCGAGGCGCTGCCCGAGGCGCAGCCGCTGGTGGCGGAGATCGCGCGCGCCGCGTACGCGCGCGGGGCCCGCTACGTCGACGTCCTCTACTTCGACCCGGCTGTGAAGCGGATCCGGGCGGAAGCGGCGCCCGACGGCACGCTCGACTGGGTGCCGCCGTGGCTGGGACGCAGGATGCTCGACCTCGGCGACCTCGACGCGGCCCGCGCGGTGCTCGTGCCGGTCGTCCCGCCGGGGCTGCTGGACGGCGTCGACCCGGCCCGCGCGGGGCTCGACCGCCTGCCGGGCTTGCCGGAGATCTTCACGGTGATCGACGAGCGTTCCGTCGCGTGGACGCTGTCGCCGTTCCCGACGCGGCACTGGGCGCAGACGGTCTATCCGGACCTGCACGCCTCGGAGGCGCTGGAGCGACTCTGGCGGGACATCGTCCACGTCTGCCGGCTGGACGAGCCGGATCCGGCCGCGGCGTGGTCGGATCGGGTCGACCAGATCTGGCAGGTGGCGAACCGACTCGACGCGCTCGACCTCGACGCTCTCCACTTCTCCGGTCCCGGCACCGACCTGACCGTGGGGCTCCTCCCCAGCTCGCGCTTCGCGAAGGAGGGCGGCGCGTCGCACACGCGCACCGGTGTGCGGCACATGCCGAACATCCCGACCGAGGAGGTCTACACGACCCCCGATCCGGACCGGACGGAAGGCGTGGTGGCGGCCACGAAACCGCTCGACGTGATGGGTTCGCTCGTGACGGGACTGCGGATCCGCTTCGAGGGCGGCCGCGCCGTCGAGATCGACGCCGACGCCAACGCGGAGACGCTGCGGAAGCGCTGCGCCGTCGACCCCGGCGCAGCCCGGCTCGGCGAGGTGGCGCTCGTCGATCGCGAAAGCCGGATCGGAAAGCTCGGCAGGACGTTCTACTCGACGCTGCTCGACGAGAACGCCGCCAGCCATCTCGCGCTCGGCGACGCGTACTCGAGCCCGATCGCCGACCCCGACGATGTGCCGAAGATCAACGCGAGCGACGTCCACATCGACTTCATGATCGGCTCGGACGAGGTCGAGGTGACCGGGATCACGAAGAGCGGCGCGCGTGTCCCGGTCATGCGCGGCGGCGCCTGGCAGATCTAGACGCTCCTAACGATCTGCGATCACGATCGCCCAGTCGAGCGTCGTCTCGATCTGCTCCGGCAGCTCGCGTTCCGCACGCGCGGTGCCCTCCGCGAGCTCGTCCTCGCCGACGAGGTCGAAGGTCGAGATGTGCCTGCCGCGGATGCGCTCGAGTGCCGTCGCACGGTCGAGCTCCCGGTGTTGCACGAGCGGGACGATCCGCGTGGAGGCGAAGCCGGCGCCTTCCAGCTCTCCGCCGAGCGCGTCGGGATCGGGGAAGCGCGCGAGCTCGATCGCCTCGAACGAGGGAAAGAACGGGTTGAGCCAGAAGCGCTCGAAGTGCGAGCGCTGGAAGGTGGCGATCGCCGCGCGCCCGCCCGGCGCGAGCACCCGCGCGAGCTCGGGCAGCGCCCGCGCGCGCTCGACGTGCTGCACCACCTGCCGCATCACGGCCCGCTCGAACCACCCGGCGCGGAACGGCAGCGCCTCCGCTCGGCCCAGCTTCAGGCCGACGCTCGCGGGCACGCGCGTGCGCGCGACCTCGAGCATCGCGGGCTCCGCGTCGACCGCCCACACGCGCGCCGCCTCCCGCTCGGCGAGAGCAGCGGCAAGCACGCCGGTGCCGCAGCCGACCTCGAGGATGCGGCGGCCGCGGAGGTCGCCCTCGCGCACGAGCACGTCGAAGACCTCCCACCAGAGGTCGTCGGCCGGACGGAGCTGGTCATAGCGCGCCGCGCGCGCGCCGAAGTCGGTACGCCCGGCTATGGCTCGGAGATCAGCTCGTCCGGCTCGCTGAGCGCCTCGATGGCGTCCTGCGCCGCCTCGAGCTCCGACTCCGGGACCATCACCGTCAGCGGGTCGTCCTCGCCCTCGGCCTCGAGCGACGACTCGATGCCCGCGTTGCGCAGGATCTCCTGCAGCTCCTCGGCCTCCGTGACGTCGCCGGCGAGGGCGACCTGGACCATGCGGGTCATCGCCCCTGGATCATACGGGCTCTGCGGGCTCGGGCCGGGCGCCACCCTTCACCAGCTGCGGCGAGCCGCGCTCGGCGAACGGCACCTCGATCACGTCGAAGTCCCGCGGGACGACCGTCTCGGGAAACACCTCGCGGGCCTCTCGCGCCAGCTCCGAGCCGAAGTAGCGCGTGGAGAGGTGCGTGAGCGCGAGCAGGCGCACCTCCGCCAGGCGCGCGACCTCTGCCGCCTCGGCCGCGGTCGAGTGCAGCGTCTCGCGGGCCCGCGGCTTCTCTTCGTCGGCGAAGGTCGCCTCGTGCACGAGCAGGTCCGCGCGGTACGCCGCCTGGACGACCGAGGGCGCCGGAGCCGTGTCGCCGGTGAGCACGACCTTCCGGCCGGGCCGTGACGGGCCGAGCACCGTTTCCGGAGCGACCACCGTTCCGTCGGCGAGCGTGACCGCCTCGCCGCGCTGGAGCCGCCCGCGGTCCGGCCCGGAGGGCACGCCCAGGGCGTCGGCGCCGGCGACGTCGAACCGGCCCGGGCGGTCGTCCTCGACGAGCGCGTAGCCGAGGGCGGACACGCCGTGGTCGACGGCGAACGTCTCGATCCGGTAGTCGCCGCGGGCCAGCTCGTCGCCCGGCGCCAGCTCCACGACGGTCAGCGGATACGGCAGCCGGCCGAGGAAGGGCCGCAGGCGCGCGAACAGCTCCTTCATGCCGGCCGGCCCGTAGGCGGTGAGGCCCACGTCCTCCCGGCCGCGCAGCGCAAAGGTCTTCAGCATCCCGGGTAGGCCGAGGAAGTGGTCGGCGTGCAGGTGCGTGAGGAAGATCTCCTCCAGGTCCGGGAGCCCCACGGACGAGCGCTGGAGCTGTCTCTGGGTGCCCTCGGCGCAGTCGAAGAGCAGCCGCTCGCCGCCCCGCCGGAGGAGAAAGGCGGCCGGAGCGCGCTGCGCCGTCGGCATCGAGGCCGAGGTGCCGAGGAAGACGAGGTCGAGATCCACGCCGGGCGATTCTAGGAGCCGCCGGCCGATCCGGTGCCCCAGGCCCGGGCCCGACCGAGCGAGCTAGGCTCCACCCGTGGCAGACGACGCGATCCTCGAGCTCTACCGGCGTGAGGTCACGCCGGAGCTCTACACGGAGATCCGCGATCTGTACAAGCGGCACTCGATCGCCGAGGACGCGCGCGATCTCCCCGGGCTGATCTCGACCCTGACGCCGGACTGCGTGTACGAGCTCGTGCAGACCGGCCACCGCTGGGAGGGCCACGAGGGAGCGGCGCGCTTCTACACGCAGCTGCTCACCGCCTTCCCGGACATCGTCTTCGACCTGACCGACATCGTGATCGGGCCGCAGGGCGTGTGCGAGGAGGCGCAGGTCACGGCCACCCACGCGGCGCCGTGGCTCGGTGTCGAGCCCACGGGCGAGCGGCTCGAGTGGAAGGTCGTGATCTTCTTCCCATGGGACGAGGAACGGCGGCTGTTCCGTGGAGAAAAGGTCTACGTGGCCGGGATCGACATCCCGACAGGGGCTTAGCCAACAGGGGCTTAGCCGACAGGGGCTTAGCCGGCAGGGGCCTAGCCCGGCAGGATCAGCTTCTCGCCCGGCGTCAGCGTCGCCGAGTGCAGATGGTTGCGCTGCTGCACCTCCCAGACGCCCTGCCGCGGATCGCCCGCGTACGTGCGCGCGACGATCGACCAGAGGGTGTCCGACGGCTTGACCACGTAGACCCGCTCCGGACCGGCCCCGTGCGAGGTGTGGGCCACCATGCCGACCACGAACGCGGCGGCGACGAGCAGGATCATCAGCTTCACGAACATGTGTTCGCCATACTAGACCGAACACCCGTTCGTGTCAAGGGTCGACGACGACCAGCTCCGGGGTGATCTTTCCCGCCTCGATCTCGAGCACCAGCATCGTGTGCGCAGGGGCCTTGCGGCGCTCCGTCGGCGAGCCGGGATTGAGGATCCAGACGCCCTCGTGGCGCTCCACCTCGGGGATGTGCGTGTGGCCGTAGACGACGGCGTCGCAGCCCGGGAAGCGCCGGACGAGGCGTTCTCCGTGCCCCGCCGCCGGCCCGGGGACATGCGCCATGCCGATGTGCGCCCCGGCCGCCTCGACCACGAGCTCCTTCGGCAGCAGCTCCCGGACGGCGGGCTCGTCGGCGTTGCCGTAGACCGCATGCACCGGCGGGCCGAGCGCCTGCAGCTCCGCGAGCACCGACAGCGTCGAGAGGTCGCCGCCGTGGAGGATCAGGTCGGCCGAGCGCAGCCGCTCGAGGCAGGCCTCGGGGATCCGGCGGGATCCTCTCGGGAGGTGCGTGTCCGAGATCGCGGCGACGAGCACCGCGGCTAGGGCTTCTTCTTTGGCTTTCCGTGCTTCGGCTTCACGACCTTCACGTTGCCGCCGGGGCCGGACGACGGCGCCCACGACATCATCGGGCCGACGCACGCGGATCGGCCGGCGGCGAACAGCGGCGCGTCCTGCGTGTACGCGAGCTTCGGCTGGGAGACGCCCTCGCCGCCCGCCGTGAGCAGGCCGCTCTGCCAGCCGCCGCCGCGCACGACGCCGTTCGCGTCCTTGCCGTTGCGGTAGATCTCGTCGATCAGCAGGAACAGCTCCACGTCGGTCACCGTCGGGTCGCAGGCGAAGTACTTCGTCACCATCGTCTTGATGTCGTTCGCCTGCGTCTGCTCGCTGACCACGGCCACGTTCTCCGGGTTGACGTACTGCGGCAGCTTGGACGTGTCGGTCTGCCAGCCGACCTCGTCGATCCGGAAGGTGAGGCCGTTCAGCGTCGTCGGCTGGCCGGTGCCGTTGAACGCGTCCCACACCGCCTGCTTGACGCGGTTCATGTCCGGGATCCCGAACCGGTCCGGGTTCGGATAGCCGACGTTCGGGGGGCTCGTCGGGGCGCTCGGGTTCGGGTACGGGTGCACCGACAGCTGGTCCATGATCGGCGTCGTGCGGCCGGAGGCGCGATACGCCTTGCCGACGTCACGGAGGAAGACGAGCGGCTCGGTCGACTCGTTCGTCGAGGCCCGCGGCGAGAGGCCCATGCCGATCACGCGCGCGTCGGCGTCGGCGGCGTGGATCGAGTCGTAGCAGGTCGCGAGCAGCCGCTCGTACGCAGGCGCCGCGATGTCATGACCATGCGAATCCTTCTGCGGCGTCCAGTAGAGCCGGGTGTTCGGCTCGTTCCACACGGTGTAGTCGTGGATCCCCCACTGCTTCACCGTGTTCGCGACGGTCGCCGCCCACGCGCAGAACTGCGTCGGATCGTGCAGCGACCCCTTCATCGAATAGAGGACGAGCACGACGTGGATGCCGGCCGCCTGCGCGAGCGGCGCCGCACGCTGGACGAACGGCAGCTCGTCGATCGCCGTCGGGTTCGAGGGGTCCCACGCGAGCGTCCACCGGTTCTCGGTCAGGTTCGCCCCGTGGAGCATGGTGTAGAACCAGGCGCCGCCGTCGTCGGCGTACTTGGAGGCGTCGTCGGCGACTCCCCAGTTGATCGGCGGGACGGCCGCGACCGCCGCGGCGGCTCGACCTCCGCCCGTGTGGCCCGTGGCCGCACCGGCGGACGCCGCCGTCATGAGGACGACGCAGCAGCTTGCGAGAATGGCTCCGACCTTCACCCCAAACCCCTTTCCCCCTGCAGCCGACGCACGGTAGGCCCGCGGCCGGAGATGCGAATGACCCGCCTGGGGGCTTTTGCGGAGCCCCCAAGGCGGTGAGTCGACGTCTACTTCGCGAGGTTCAGCGTCACCGTGGTCGTCCGTGCGGGATTCGTCTCCGCCTTCAGCGCGACCGTCGCGGAGCCGAGTCCGAAGCCGGTCGGGACCTTGACCGTCCCCACCGTCCGCGGCGCCTTGCCGGTCACGGGCGCCGAGGTCTTCTTCCGGAACTTGAAGGTGACCGAGTACGTGAAGCCCTCACCGGCCTGCAGGGCGACGTACTTGCCGCCGCCGCTGATCGCCAGGGAGGCGAACGGCACGGGCGCCTGGTACGGGAACTTCTTGTACAGCGGTGCGACCGAGGTGTTCGAGTACAGGAACTGGCCGAGCGTCTGCCAGACGCCGCCGGGGCACTGGCCCTTGTCCGCCGCGATCGCGTGCTGCACCGAGTTGGACGGGTCGGTCGCGGACGGCCGCTCGCTGAAGTCGACGCGGAGGACGCCGCTCTGGAAGCCGGTGCGGTCCGACTCGTCGATCTCGTGGAAGATGTGGAACGCCGTCAGCGTCGGCTCGCAGTTCGCGAGGTGCACGAGCTTCTCGTAGTCCTCGGCCTGCTTCGCCTCGGAGATCGGTCGGGACGTTCTCGCTGTTGACGTAGCCGGAGCGGCCGGTGGTGTCGACCTGCCAGCCGGTCTCGTCGATGAACATCTTCGAGATCCGCCCGAACAGCGTCGTGCCGGTCGTGTTCACGGGGTAGCCCTCGAGCACCGGCTGGCCGGTGCCGTTGAACGCGTCCCAGAGCGCGAGCTTCACCCGTGCCGCGTTGACGCAGCCGGTGTTCGGCCACGCGTAACCGGTCTCCACCTCGTCGGTGTTGATGTTCGGATAGCAGTGCCACGACCACTCGTCGAACAGCGGCGTGGTGCGGCCGCTCATCCGGTACGCGACGCCGAGGGCGGCGATCCAGCGCACGGGCGAGATGGACGAGTTGTCGCTGGCGCCGGGATTGTCGTTGCCCCTCGGCGAGAGACCGACCCCGATCACGTCGAGCGACCTGTCGAAGGCCTTCAGCTTGTCGTAGCAGCTGGCCAGCACGACCTCCATCGCCGCCGGCGAGGCGGGGGTGCTGCCGTTCCAGATCGGCTGCCAGAAGCGCGGCTGGTTCGGCTCGTTGCCGATGATCACCTTGCGCACGTACGGGTACCGCTGCATCACCTGCACGGCGTAGTTGCAGAACGTGTCCGCGGCGGCCGGATTCGTCGGCGCCATCGTCGCCTTCTCGGGATAGATCGCGAAGACGACCTGGATGCGGTGAGACTGCGCGACGGGGATCATGCGGTCGAGGAACGCCTGATCCTGGATCGTCGTCGGCGCGTCGGCGTTGTAGAACACCGCCACGCGATTCGTCGTCGTCCCCAGCTTGTTCATCTCGTTGAACAGCTGGTTGCCGCCGTCGCTCGCGTATTTCGTCGCGTCCTCGGCGAACCCGATCTGGGGGTTGGCCGCGCCGGCGACGCCCGCGAGCGCCAGGAACAGCGCAGACGCAGCAGCCGCAACTCCAAGCATCCTCTTCACCGCAATTACTCCCTGTTGTCGGTCCGGGGCAGACGAACGCCGGACTTCGGCGTCCGCGTCACCTACCCTTTTTCGGCAGAGAGGACCGCTTCCGTGAGCCTCTCTGCACCGAACCGCACGGGATCGTCTGCCGGCAGGCCTGTCTCGTCCTCGGCCGCCGCCAGCGCCGCCCGCGCTTCGCCCTCGCTCAGTTGACGCGTGTTCAGCGCCACCGCCGCCACCTTAGCGGGGCGGGCGGGCAGCGCCGTCCGCTCGTGCAGCTCGACCAGCTCACTCAAAGGGGGGATCCGATGCGGGCCGCCGCCGGCGCCCTCGATCTCGGTCTGGCCCGCCTGGTGGCAGAGCACGAGCAGGTGCGGGACGCTGCCGTGGTAGAGGCCGAGCGTCACGCCGGAGTAGACCGGATGCAGTAGCGCGCCCTGACCCTCGACCCAGAGCAGCTCTCCCCCGCGCGCCGCGCCCTCGACCACGAGCTGCTCGGCGGCGCCAGCGATGAAGTCCGCGACCACCGCGTCGACGGAGATCCCCCAGCCGGCGATGGCGATGCCGGTCTGGCCGGTCGGGACGAACACGGACTTGGCGCCGCGGCGGCGCGCCTCCATGTCCAGCTCGAGCGAGACGGTCATCTTCCCGATCGCGCAGTCCGAGCCGACCGTGAGCACGATCGTCGCCGGCACCTCGAGATTCGCTCCGGTCGCGGTGGAGAGGTCGTCGCGGCGGGCGCCGCAGGTCCCGGATCTCGGCGCCGTTGCGCGCCGCCAGCTCGCGCAGGTCGGGAAGGTCGGAGAGGAACACGTGCAGCCCGTTCTCGACGTCGAGGCCGCGCTCGAGGCATGTCCGCAGGATCTCCATCCAGGCCGGCGGGAAGCGGCCGCCCTGCGTCGCGACGCCGACGAGCGCGGTGTTCGGCTCGAGTGGAAGCGCGTCGTCGACGCTGCCGACGACGGGAACGCCGTCCTCGGAGTCGCCCGCGCGGGTCGAGTCGAGGATGGCGACGACGTCGTCGCGGCGGTAGCGCAGGACGCCGCGCATCGTCTTCCCGTAGTGCGGATCTCCGGAGAAGCCCTCCGCGAGGATGAGGTACCGGGTGCCGCTCACGCAGGCGACACGCCGAGCCCGGGTTGCTCCGACGGCAGCTGCACGCCGTCGACGAACTGCACGCCCGGCCACGGGTCGTGGGAGATGAGGATGTTGCCGTCGAGGTCGACGTGGTCGAACAGGCTCGCGACGTGCGCGCCGGCGGCGATGCCGAGACCGGACTCGACCATGCAGCCGAGCATGCACCCGAGCCCGAGCGCGCGCGCCGCGTGCACCATTCGCACCGCCTCGTGAATGCCGCCCGACTTCGCGAGCTTCACGTTGATCCCGTGCGCGCGCTCCGCGCACGCGGCCACGTCGGACAGCGTGTGGCAGTCCTCGTCGACGTAGATCGGGACCGGCGAGCGGCGCTTCAGCTCCGGACCGCCGGGGTCGCCGGCCGGAAGCGGCTGCTCGCAGTAGTCGACGCCGAGCTCGGCCAGGCCGCCGACGGCGTCGAGCGCCTGCTCGAGCGTCCAGCCTTCGTTCACGTCCACCTGCAGCGGGAGCGGCGTGACGCCGCGAACCGCGCGGACGCGCTCGACATCGAGGCCGTCGCCGGCGCCGAGCTTGAGCTTCAGCCGCTTGAAGCGGTCGCCCACCTTCTCGGCACGGCGCGCCATGTCGTCCGGGTCGCCGAGCCAGATCGTCCACGACGTCGGCGGGCCGGAGCGCGCCAGCCCGAGCAGCCGCCAGACCGGCTGGCCCGTCAGCTTCCCCTGGAGGTCGTGCAGCGCGGCGTCGATCGCGGCACGCGCCGCGAACTGCTGCGCCGGCAGCCGGGCCATCACCTCCTCGAGCGCAAACGGATCGTCCCCGACCAGCCCGCCGTGATCCTGGACGAACGCGAGCGCGGACTCGGGCGACTCGTCGTAGCGCTCGATCGGCGCCGCCTCGCCGTAGCCGTGGATGCCGCTGTGACCGAGCGTCACCTGGACGACGTCTTCGGTATCGACCGCGCTGCGGGAGATGACGAACGTCTCCGCGAGCTCGAGAGTGACGATGCGGGCGTCGACGTCCATCCGCGCCGGAGGCTAACAGCGGCGGGGCTGTGTAGCCTCGCACCGATGCGAGGCCGCCTTCGCGACCTGGACGGACGGGTGCTCGCGGGCGCGATCCTCGTCGTCTTTCTCGTCGTCCTGCTCTCGTTCCGCGCCGTGAACGGGACGACGCCGTGGGCGCACGTCGGCGTCGAGCCGGGCGGCACGTCCTTCGTCGACCTCCGCTCCGTCACGTCGGCCTGGGATTGCGTGCGGAAAGGGATCCAGCCGTTTCCGAACAACCCGTGCGATCCGTTCCACCGGCCGTACAACTATCCGCGCATCTGGGCGCAGCTCGGACGCGTCGGGCTCGGCCAGGGCGACACCGTCCCGCTCGGGATCGCGATCGCGATCGTGTTCTTCGTGTCCGCGCTCGTGGTCACCGGACCGCTGAAGCTCTGGGAGGGCGCCGTCTACGGCGCCGCGCTGATCGCCCCGGCGACGATGCTCGGCGTCGAACGCGGGAACGTCGACATCCTGCTGTTCGCGCTGATCGTGCTCGGCCTCGTGCTCGTCCGGCGCAACGCATGGGCGGGCGCGGCGCCGATCGTGCTCGCCGGGATCCTCAAGTACTACCCCGCGTTCGCGGGTGTCGTGCTGGTACGCGTGCGCCGGAGGTGGCCCGCGGCGATCGTGTCGGCCGTGATCCTGGCGGCGTACGCCGCGCTCACGCTCAACGACATCCGCACGCTGCGTCATGTCGTCCCGCGCGTGGTGGTCAACTCGTACGGCGCCGGGGTCGTGGTCGAGGCGCTGCACCTTGCACATGTCGGCTGGGTGCAGAGCGCCGCGGAGATCCGCTACGTGCGACTCGCCGTGATCGCGCTCGGCCTGCTGCTCGGGCTTGGCTTCCTGCTCCTCGGTCGTGCGGGAAGCACTGTCGACGAACGGCGGCTCGACGCGTTCTGGGCCGGCTCGGCGATCTATGTCGCCACGTACGTGTTCGAGAGCAACTTCGACTACCGCCTCGCCTTCCTCCTGCTCTGCATCCCGCAGCTCTGCGCGTGGGCGCGCCGCGGCGGCGCACCGGCGCCGTGGCCGGCGGCGGCGCTCGCCGCGCTGCTGGTGACGCTGTGGCTCAGCTCCGCCGTGCCGCCGCTGCCGTTGGGGCTGCAGACGTGGTACGTGAAGCTGTCGTTCCCGCCCGAGGAGGTGCTGAACTGGCTGCTGTTCGCCTGGCTCGGCGCCGCGCTCGCGGCCGGTCTGCTCACGGTCGTGCGACGTCGGGGTCTAGAGTGACCGGCGCGATGCGCCGCTATCGCGGTCCCCTCCTCGCCGGCGCCGCGGTCACCGTCGCTGCCTGGGCGTTCGTCTCGTTCACACCGGTCTTCAGCGTCTGGTTGTACGGCGACGCGCGGTTCTACGAGAACTGGGGCAACTGGATCACGAACCACCAGGTGCCGTATCGCGACTTCGAAGTCGAGTACCCGCCGGGCGCGCTGCCGACGTTCGCGGTGCCCGTGTACCTGAAGCTGCTCTTCGGCCACTACAACACGTGGTACTTCTGGTTCCGGATCGAGCTGCTCGCGTTCGCCCTGCTCATGCTCGGCGGGATGACGTGGGCGCTGTCGGAGCTCCGCGCGTCGCGGCGGCACGCCTACGCCGCGCTCTGCGTCGCCGGCGCGGCACCCGCGCTGCTCGGGCCGATCGCGCTCTTCCACTACGACTACTTCCCTGCGATGTTCGCCGTGTTCGCGGTGGCCGCGCTCCTTGCGCGGCGCGGCGTGCTCGCGTGCACGTTCGCCGCGCTCGGCGCGGTCGCGAAGGTCTACCCGATCGTGCTCGTCCCCATTGCGCTGATCGAGCTGTGGCGGCATGGACGTTGGCGCTCTCTCGGCGCCGGCCTCGGAGCGACACTCGCGGTCGGGCTTGTCACGGTCGGACCGTTCGCGATCGTCGCGCCGCACGGCATCTGGTGGTCGATCCATCGGGAGGCGGCCCGGAAGCTCGAGACGGAGAGTCTCGGCGCGAGCATCCTCGGCGCCGCGCACGAGATCGCGGGCGTGCATTTGCACGTGGTCGCACGCGACGCGTCGCACTCGCTCGCGGGCACGTGGCCGGACGCGTTCGCGTCGGCGTCGGCGGCGTTGACCGTCGTGGCGCTGGTCGCCGTCTATCTGCTCTTCTGGCGCAGCAGCCGGTCGCCAGAGGACGTCGTCGTCGCATGCGCGTCGGCGGTGACCGCGTACGTCTTGTTCTCGAAGGTCTTCTCGCCGCAGTACGTGATGTGGCTCGTCCCACTCGTGCCGCTCGTCGGAGGGCGCCGCGGCCTGCGCGCATCGGTGCTGCTCGTGGCCATTCTCGGGGTGACGCAGGTGTTCGAGCCGTACCGCTACTTCCAGTACTGGCACTTCGCCACGCCGTGGCTGACGTGGACGGTGGTCTTCCGCAACCTGCTCGTGATCGCACTCCTCGGCGTGCTCGTCTGGCCCCTGCGCGCGCGACGGCTAGACTTGGCCTCCCCGAAGCGCCCGTAGCTCAGGGGATAGAGCGCGCGCCTCCGGAGCGCGAGGTCGCAGGTTCGAATCCTGCCGGGCGCACTCGCGTTGCGACCCGGCCGAAGGCCGGGTCGCTCGCTTAACGGGGGAAACCAGGTTTCCCCCGTTCGCCCCCTTCTTCTTCTGCCGGCCAGCGGCAGTGGGCCGCGCCCGCGCATGTCGGTCGCGGCGGCGAAATGCGGAAAATGCGCGCCGGAACTTCCGGCTACGATGACTCGCGTTATGCCAGCGACCGCCGACCCTCTCAGTACCGGTGCCGAGCCTTCCTCGTATTCGGACCCGTCGCGACGGGTCGCCGGTCGGCCAGCCCGAGGTCGCAGAGCGGCCTCGCGTTGCTGAGCTTCAGCACGCCGGCCTGACCTGGATCCACCTCGAGTCGCCCACGCAGGAGGAGGCGCTCGCGCTCGCGGCCCGGTTCGGCTGGCATCCGCTCGACGTCGAGGACGTGATGTCGCGGCGCCAACGCCCCAAGGTGGACGTGTACGCCGAGGAGGGCGACGCGTATCTCTTCTCCGTCCTCCACTTCCCCGTCTACGACAAGGCGATCGGCCGCCTCAACGCCGGCGAGCTCGACGCGTTCCTCGGCGCCGACTACCTGGTGACACTGCCCGCGGTCGAGCTGCGGCCGGTGTCGCGGCTGTTCCGGCGCTGCGCGGAGAACGAGGAGTTCCGCGAGAACCTCTTCCGCCGCGGCTCGGGCCGGCTGCTGTACGAGGTGCTGGACGATCTGTACGACTACTGCTTCCCCATCCTGGACAAGATCGGCTACAAGCTCGAGCAGATCGACGAGGAGCTGGACGAGGGCGACTCGAAGGGGCTCGTCCGGGACATCCACAAGGTCAAGCAGGAGATCATCTCCTACCGCAAGATCATCAAGCCGCAGCGCCCGACGCTGCGGTCGCTCGAGCGCGGCGTCGAGCGGTTCCTGCCCGAGGACCTCGAGCTCTACTTCGACGACATCGTCGACGCGAGCGAGCGGATCTGGGACCTGCTGGACAACTACAAGGAAGTGGTCGAGGCGCTGGAGAGCACGAACGAGTCGGTGATCAACCACCAGCAGAACGACATCCTGTACGTGCTGACGATCTTCAGCGTCGTCGTGCTGCCGCTGACGTTCCTGACCGGCCTGTTCGGGATGAACGTGAACTTCCCCGGCTTCGGCAGCGCCGCCGCGTTCTGGTCGATCCTCGGCTTCTTCCTCGTCGTGATCGTCGGCATGCTCGGCTACTTCCGCTTCAAGCGCTGGCTGTAGCCTCTCGGCGTGGAGCGGCTGTGGGCGCCCTGGCGGCTCGAGTACGTCCAGACCGCGGACGAGATCGACGGCTGCATCTTCTGCGCGGCGCGCGACGGCGACGACGTGGGACACCTGGTCGTGCACCGGGGCGAGCGCGCGTTCGTGCTGCTGAACAAGTTCCCGTACACGTCGGGGCACCTGCTCGTCGCGCCGTACCGGCACGGCGTGAACTTCGGTGAGCTCGACGACGCCGAGGCGTTGGAGGTGCACCGGCTCGGCACGGAGGGCCTCGCCGCGCTGGCGGCGGTGTACGGGCCTGACGGCTTCAACCTCGGGTGGAACGTCGGTCGAATCGCCGGCGCCGGCATCGTCGACCACGGGCACCTGCACGTCGTGCCGCGCTGGAGCGGCGACACGAACTTCATGCCCGTGCTGGCGGACGTGAAGGTCATCCCCGAGCACCTGGACGACAGCCGGCGGCGCCTCGCCGACGCCTGGCCTGCGTAGGCGGCGTGCCTGCCACACCCGCGGTGGGGATGCACGCTCCGTCGTCGCCCGGCGACCGAAGGTGAAAGGATCAGAGCGTGACCGATCCGCCGGCACCGCCCGAAGACGTCCCGGCCGCAGCGCCGGCACCGCCTGCCACGCCCGCGCCGACCGGAAAGCTGAGCAAGCGCCGCCGCATCGGCATCTGGTCGCTGATCGTGCTCGCCTCCGTGATCGGGCTGATCACGATCCTGACCGTCTGGGTCAACCGCCAGCTGCTCGACAACGGGCAGTTCCGCAAGGCGAGCGCGCAGCTGGTCCGGGACCCGCAGATCCGCGGCGCGCTGTCGGTGTACCTGGTCAACCAGCTGTACAACAACGTCGACGTCTCGGGGCAGCTCGGGCAGCAGCTCCCGAACAACCTCAAGCCGCTCGCCGGCCCGGTCGCCGCCGGGCTGCGGCAGCCCGCGGTCGAGGCCGTCGACTTCCTGCTCAGCCAGTCGCGCGTCCAGCAGGCGTTCATCAACGCCACCGGGGTCGCCCACCAGAAGCTCGTCAACGTGCTCGAGAACAAGACCGGCTACGGGATCGACACCGGCAACGGCGTCGTCACGGTGGACCTGAGCCAGCTGGTGAAGGAGCTCGGCACCGATCTCGGCCTGCCGGCGGCCGCGCTCGCCCGGATCCCGGCCGGCACGGGCGTGATCACCGTGATGAAGTCGGATCAGTTGTCCGCGGCGCAGGACGGCGTGCGCCTGATCAAGGCGCTGAGCGTCTGGCTGATCGTCCTCGTGATCGTCCTGTACGGCATCGCGATCTACCTCGCGCACGGACACCGGCGATCGACGTTGCGCAACATCGGCTGGGCCTTCGTCCTCGTCGGCCTGATCGTCCTCGTCGTGCACCGCGTCACCGGCAACTACGCCGTCAATGCGCTCGTCCAACCGGAGAACCGTACGGCGGCCCATCACGTCTGGCTGATCGAGAGCTCGATCCTCGCGGACACCGGCCGGGCCATCGTGTTCTACGGCTTGGTGATGGTGCTCGGCGGGGTGCTCGCAGGCCCGCACACCTTCGCCATCCGCTTCCGGCAGTGGATGGCCCCGACGCTGGCCGCGCGTCCCGGCATGAGCTGGGGCATCCTCGGCGGCGCCTATCTCCTGCTCGTCCTCTGGGGCCCGACGCACGCGCTGCGGACGGTCTGGGGCGTGCTGCTGCTCGGAGCGCTCGTCGCCCTCGGCTTCTACGCCCTGCGACGACAAACCCTGGCGGAGAATCCCGACGCGGCGGACCACCACGGCGAGGCGACGGAAAAGATGCGCGCACTCGGCGCGCGCGCCGCGAGCCACCGGCCGCAGCATCATTCGGGATCGTCGCCTGCCGACCAGATCAGCCATCTGAACGATCTGCACAAGTCCGGCGCGCTGACCGACGAAGAGTTCGCGCAGGCGAAGCAGCTCGCGCTGAAGTCGTAGCGCCGGGTCCACGAAGAAGGGCGAACCCGCTGCATCGGTTCGCCCGGCCTTCCCGGTGCTCGACCCGGTCGCCGCATGACCGGGGAGCACCTGATCCGCAATCCTCGAGCCCCCGCCGCATCGGGGCCCTCGGTAGCTCAATGATCGTCGACAGAAGGCAGCTTCATCTATCGCTGAATCGGTGGTTCACTCGATCGGTTCACTCGGTCGAGGCTCTGGCTTTGCGCCGCAGACGCCGACGATGTAGCCACAGGGGTAGGACGGTGGGCCGCAGCCCGTCCAACTCTTGGCGAAGAGCCGGATGGGTGTGGGAGCCGCAGCCTCACTCCGCCGGCTCTTCCCTTTTCTCCGTTCGGCATCGAGGATGGCCCGGTGGCCGGCCGTCTGAAGCGCCGCGGCATCAGGACGATGGGGTCCGTGCACCGCGCCGTCTACCGCGCCACCGGCGGCCGCGTCGGCGGGAGGGTCTGGGGCCTGCCGATCCTGCTGCTGACCACGACCGGCCGGCGGACGGGCGCGGCGCGCACGACGCCGCTGTGCTTCTACGTCGACGCGGAGAGTCTCGTCGTGGTCGCGTCGAACGGCGGGCTCGAGTGGCTCCCCTCCTGGTGGCTGAACCTGCAGGAGCATCCGCAGGCGTCGGTCCGCGTCGGACAGGACACGCGCGCCGTCGTCGCACGGCGTGCCTCACCGGACGAGCGCGCGCGGCTCTGGACGGCGATCACGACGATCGCGCCCGGCTATCTCGAGTACGAGCGACGGGCGCCGCGGGAGATTCCGCTGGCGATCCTGGAGCCGGCGGCGCCCTAGACCGGGTACGCGGCCTCGTGCCTGCACCGTGGCGCCGAGCCTGCGCGACTGCGAGATTCCCCGCCGCTGCGGGCTTTCCTTAGGCAAGGAGGTCCACCATGCCCATCACGATCACGGGAGTCACCGGTCTCGGGGGCTCACCGCCGACGTCGCTGCTCGTCTCGGGAACCGTCGGCACGTGCGAGAGCGTCGAGGTCACGACGAGCTGCTCGGCCAATCCCGTCAAAGTCGCCATCCCGAGCGGCGGCCCGAACACCTGGAACGCCGTCCTGCCGAACGACAAGCAGTGCCCGTGCGGAGCGACGGTCGAGGTGACCGCCACCTGCACCGTCGGGAAGAAGGACTCGGACAAGGGCACGTTCACGATCGTCTGCGACTCCGTCGGCTCATGCTTCGACAACCCCGACGACGTCTACAGCTCGGATACGTGCGTCACGTCGTTCTCGAAGGACGTCCACGGCGAGACCGCGCTGCAGACGAGCACGCAGCACATGTGCGCGAAGTCCGGCTGCGTCACGCTGCGGACGCACGGCGTGCTGAAGCTCGCGCTCGCGAACAACGCGCCGTGCGACCACGGTCTCGCCGGCGAGCTGGCGGGGTCGCTCGCCGTTCCCATCCTCGCCACCGCGTACGAGAAGGACGGCCGCGGGCGCGGGGTTCACGCGGGCAACTTCAAGTGGGTCACGGCGAAGAAGGACGAGATCGACGGAACCGTCTCCGGGATCACGAACGCCGGCCTCTTCCGCCCGGCGCCCTTCCCGAACGGGCCGGAGAAGTGCGTCGACGAGGGGATCCTCACCGGCCGGCTCTGCGGCGTCGTGGTCCAGACCTTGAATCCGGAGCTGAACGGAGCCCAGGTCGTGGCCACGTACCGCTGGCACGCGGCCACGACTCCGAAGGGCGAGATCGGCCCCGCCGTCGTCGGAACCCTGGAGGGCGTGCTGATCACGCCCTGCTGATCGGGCCCTGCTGAGCGAGCGACCCGGGTCGCCCCGGGTCGCTCGGCGAGGCGAGCGTTCCAAGCGCGCTCCCGGCGGCCCGTCGACCCGGTAGCTGTCGCGGGTTGGACACCACTTCAGCGAGGGAGCATCCTCTCTTCATGGATGCCGTTGCAATCGCGCTGGTTGTGCTCGTCGTCGTCGCGACCTCGGCGCTCGTGATCGGCGTCTTCATCTGGGCGGCCGTCAAGGACGGCGAAGACGACAAGGCCCTGCAGCGGCGGCTCGGCATTCGCCGCAAGACGAGGCTCGGGCCGTAAACCGCCACCGACGCGCGCTGGATAGTCTCGGACGGTGACCGCGGCCGCGACGTCCACGCCGGATCGGGCCGCGCCCGCTCCTGACGTGCGGCGTGCGCGGCGCGGGACGGCGGCGGTGTTCGCGGTGCACGGATGCGTCACCGGCAGCTTCGCGGCCCGCATTCCGTGGATCGCGTCGCACGTCGGTGTCGGCGTCGGCCATCTCGGGATCGCTCTGCTCATGCCGGGGATCGGCGCCCTGCTCGCCATGCCCTTCTCCGGCCGTCTCGCTCACCGCTTCGCGCTCCGCCCGTTCGTCACGGCCACGATCGTCGCGTGGTGCGCGTGCCTCGTCCTGCCGGCGCTGCCGACGTCGCTCGCTGCGCTCTGCGCCGTCCTGCTCGTCTTCGGCGCGGTCGCGGGGCTCGCGGATATGGCGATGAATGCGGAGGGCGTCCTCGTGGAGAAGCTGTTGGGCCGGTCGGTGATGTCGAGCCTCCACGGCTTTTGGAGCGTAGGCGTCCTGGTCGGCTCGGCCGTCTCGGCTCTTGCGTCCCACGCCGGCGTCGACGCCCGTGTCCAGTTCGCCGTCGAGGCGTTCGTGCTCGCCGCGATCGGCGCCGCCGTTTCGCAGCTGCTGATCGAGGACCCGACGACAACCGACGCGCCTGCGCCGCCGCACTTCGCGCTCCCGACCCGGCCCGTCCTCCTGATCGGGCTCGTCGGGCTCTGCGCCGTCTTCGGCGAGCAGGCCGGGACCGACTGGTCGGCGTTCTACATCCGCAACGAGCTCGGCGGGTCGGCGAGCGTCGCAGCGCTCGCGGTCTCTGCGTTCGCCGTCGCGATGGCGACGGTCAGACTCATGGGCGACCGGGTGATCCGCAGGCTGGGGCCGGTCCGCACCGTCCGCATCTCGGGGGCCTGCGCCTTCGTCGGCGCCATCACGGTCGTGCTGGCGCCCGGCCTCGCGGTCGGCCTCCTCGGCTTCGCGCTGCTCGGGATCGGCGTCGCCGTCGTCGTCCCCGTCGTGTTCGCGGCGGCCGGGCGCGTAGGCGCCCATCCCGCGCGCAGCATCGCCGGCGTCGCCGTCGTCGCCTACGCGAGCGGCCTCGTCGCACCCGGGGTGATCGGCGGCATCGCCTCGGCGTCGTCGCTCACGACATCGTTCTGCGTCGTCGCCGCCCTGGTGGGAGTCATCGCGCTGGCCGCTGGCGTGCTTCGCCCGAAGTAGGCGGGGTCAGACCCCCGGACATGTCTCCCGAGTTCGCCGCCGCGACCGACATGTGCGGGCGCGGCACATAGCGGCTGGCCATGTGCGCCGGAAGAAGGGGGCAAACGGGGGAAACCTGGTTTCCCCCGTTAAGCCAGCGGCCCGGCAAAGCCGGGCCGCGAGGCGATAAGCGGACGACGGGATTCGAACCCGCGACACCTGGCTTGGGAAGCCAGTGCTCTACCAACTGAGCTACGTCCGCCGGACGGGTCGATTCTAGCCGCGCAAGATTTCTCGGCCTGCGGCGTCCTTTCCTTTCATGAGGGGCCGCGAACCTTCGCAACAACACACTTTGGGGTAGGGGTCGGGTTCGCGCCCGGTAGGTCGGCTGCCTCTCCCGGCCGGATGTCGGATCTCCCGCGATACTTAGGGAGAACGAGCATTCGGAAGGGAGAGGCAGCATGGCCCACAACGAGCTACACGAAACCGCGCAGGCGCTCGTAGCCGACGGCAAGGGGATCCTCGCCGCGGACGAGAGCAGCGGGACGATCAAGAAGCGCTTCGATTCGATCGGACTCGAGTCGACCGAGGAGAGCCGTCGCGCCTACCGCGACATGCTCTTCACCACGCCGGGCGCGGAGGAGTACGTCAGCGGCGTGATCCTGTTCGACGAGACGATCCGCCAGTCCGGGCACGACGGGACGCCGTTCCCGGAACTGCTCGCGTCGAAGGGCGTCATCCCCGGGATCAAGGTCGACGAGGGCGCCCTGCCGCTCGCCGGCGCCGAGAGCGAGACCGTGACCGAGGGCCTCGACGGCCTGCGGAAGCGACTGGAGGAGTATCGCGGCCTCGGCGCGCGCTTCGCCAAGTGGCGCGCGACCTACACGATCACCGACGATCTGCCGAGCGACTACTGCGTCTGGGCGAACGCGCACGCGCTCGCCCGCTATGCGGCGCTCTGCCAGGAGGCCGGGATCGTCCCGATCGTCGAGCCGGAGGTCCTGCAGGACGGCACGCACTCGATCGAGCGGAGCTACCACGTCACCTGCCGCGTCCTCGCAGCCGTCTACACCGAGCTGTACGACCAGCGGGTGGACGTCGAGGGGACGCTGCTGAAGCCGAACATGGTCCTGTCCGGGTACTCGGCATCGAATCGCGCGGGCGTGGACGAGGTCGCGGACTGGACGCTGAAGTGCTTCTACAAGCACGTCCCGGCCGCTGTCCCCGGCATCGTCTTCCTCTCCGGCGGGCAGTCGGACGAGGACGCGACGGCGCACCTCAACGCGATGAACGCGAAAGGCCCGCACCCGTGGCCGATCTCGTTCTCGTACGGCCGCGCGCTGCAGGCTCCGGCGATCAAGGCCTGGGGCGGCAAGCCGGAGAACGTCGAGGCCGGCCAGCGGGCGTACTACCACCGCGCCAAGATGAACAGCGCTGCCCGCACGGGCACATACGCGCCCGCGATGGAGCAGGAGGCCGTGGCGGTCTAGCAACGGAACGGCGAGGGCTTGGTGCTAACGCAGCCGAAGGCGGGTTAGCGCCAGGCCGAACCAGCGGGCAATCCTGCCGAAGGCACGATTGACCGCGACGGAACCGCGAAGACGCCGAGACCACTCGTGGGTCGGCGGCGATTCTCCGCGCTGCTGGAGACCGCGCTCTCCAGCAGCGGACGCTCACCGCCGCCATGCGTGCCGAAGAAGGGGGCTCGTGGGGAAACACGGTTTCCCCACGCCTTAGAGGTACTCGAAGCCGGTCATGGCGGTCAGCTTCGCCAGCGACTGCTGCGCGCTGATCCGGCGGACGGTTCCCGAGCGGGAGCGCATGACGATCGAATCGGTGGTCGCTCCTCCCGGTGTGTACTGCACGCCGGCGAGGAGCGGCCCGTTCGTCACACCGGTCGCGGCGACGAAGACGTCCTCGCCCGAGACAAGGTCGTCGTTCCGGAGCACGCGGCTCGGATCGAGGCCGGCGGCGAGCAGCTGCTGCCGCTCGTCGTCGTTGCGCGGCCAGAGCCGTGCCTGGATTCCGCCGCCGACGCACTTCAGGGCGGCGGCAGAGATGACGCCTTCCGGCGTGCCGCCGATCCCGTAGAGCACGTCGACGCCGGTGTTCGGCTGCGCGGCCGCGACCGCGGGGGCGACGTCGCCGTCGCGGATGAGCTTCACGCGTGCACCTGCTTCGCGGAGCTCGGCGATCAGTGCGTCGTGCCGCTCGCGCTCGAGCACGATCACGTCGACCTGGCGCGTCGTCTTCCCGAGCGCCTCGGCGACGGCCTGCACGTTCTCGGTCGGGCTCCTGGTGATGTCGATCGCGTCCACCGCGTGCGGGCCGACTGCGATCTTCTCCATGTAGAACGCCGCACCGGGGAAGAGCATCGTGCCGCGCTCCGCGACCGCGATCACGGAGATGGCCCCGGGCTGGCCGAGCGCCGTCAAGCGCGTGCCCTCGAGCGGATCGACGGCGACGTCGACCTCGGGGCCATCGCCGTTGCCGACCTCCTCGCCGTTGTAGAGCATCGGCGCCTCGTCCTTCTCCCCCTCGCCGATCACGACGACGCCGCGCATGCTCACGCTGTCGAGCACGAAGCGCATCGCGTCGACCGCCGCCTGGTCGGCGTTCTCCTTCTCTCCGCGGCCGATCCAGCGCGCCGCCGCCATCGCGCCCGCCTCCGTGACGCGGACGAGCTCCATCGCGATGTTGCGATCCGGCGCGTGTCGTGCACTCACGGCAGGCGAGCCTACATCGTCTCCGGAGCGTCCACGCCGACGAGCCGGAGGCAGCGCGCGATCACGAGCTGCGTCGCACGGCAGAGCCCGAGCCGGAACTCCTGCTGCTCGCTCTCGAGCACGCGATGCTCGTGGTAGAAGCGGTGGAAGTCGTCCGCGACGCGGATCGCGTAGGCCGGGATGGACTGCGGCCCGCGCTTTGCCGCTGCGTCGGCGGCGACGCTCGGCAGCTCGAGGAGCCGCTTGACGAGCTCCCGCTCCTCGGCCGCGAGCGGGCCACGGAACACGTTGTCACTCGGAAGGTCGGCGGCGTTGCGGAGGATCCCCGCGACCCTCGCGTGCGCGTACTGCACGTAGTAGACCGGATTCTTCGCCGACTTCTCGGCGGCGAGGTCGACGTCGATGTCGATCGTCTGGTCGGGGCCGCGGTTGACGAGATACCAGCGCGCGGCGTCGACGCCGATCTCGTCCATGAAGTCGTCGAGGAAGACGACGTCGCCGCGCCGCTTCGACATCTTGGTCTGCTCGCCGCCCTTCGTCAGGTGCACGAGCTGGTAGATCAGCACCTCGACGCGCGCCGGGTCGAAGCCGAGCATCGCTGCCGCCGCCTTCAGGCGCGCGACGTACCCGTGATGATCGGCGCCGAGGACGTAGATCGCGGTGTCGAATCCGCGCGCGAACTTGTCCGCGAGATACGCGACGTCGGCGGCGAAGTAGAGGAACGAGCCGTCGGCCGAGCGCACGAGCGGCCGGTCCTTGTCGTCGCCGTGCGCGCTCGTGCGCGCCCAGAGCGTCCCCTCCGCCTCGTACGTGTCGAGCTTCGGCAGGAGCTCTGCCACGTGCTGCTCGACCTCGCTCTGGTTCGCCCACGAGTCGAAGTGGACGCGGAAGCGCTCGAGCGACACCTCGATCTGCGCGCGCATGGCCGCGACGGGATCGCCCGGCTCGGCGGCGACGGCCGCAAGGTACTCGCCGCGATAGCCGTCCTCCGGCGGCTCCTCCCCGCGCCTGACCGCCTCGACGGATGCGCGGAACTTGTCCATCTGCGCGCCCGCGTCGTTGTAGTAGTACTCGCGCGCCACCTCGTGGCCGGCGAACTCGAGCAGCCGCGCGACGGAGTCTCCGTACGCGCCGTTGCGCGCCGACGCGACGGTGATCGGCCCGGTCGGATTGGCGGAAACCATCTCCACCTGGAAGCGGCGCGGGTCCGCGGGCGAGCCGCCGCCGAAGCCGTCTCCCGTCTCGAGGATCGACGCAAGCGCGCCGGCGATCCACTCGTCGGAGAGGAACAGGTTGACGAAGCCCGGCCCGGCGACCTCCGTCCGCTCGACACCCGGCAGCGCCGCCGCGGTGGCGGCGACCTCCGCGGCGAGCTCGCGCGGCGGCTGCCGCCGTATTCCGGCGAGACGCATGGCGACGTTCGTCGCGTAGTCGCCGTGGGTCGGGTCGCTCGGCCGCTCGAGCTCGACCGGCGCACCGATCGCCTCGCCGAACGCGACGGCAAGCTGCGTGACGGGATCAGCCGGCAACGGCGTCGCCCGTGGCGAAGAGGTCCTCGAGCCGCCGGATCTCGTCCGGCGAGCCGACGCCGATGAGCACGTCGCCCGCCGCGATGGTCACGTCGGGCTCGGGAGTCGTGTCGAAGGTGCCGTCGGGCTTGCGCAGCGCGACGATGATCGCGCCGGTCTCGTGCCGGACCCGCAGGTCGCGGATCGTCTTCCCCGCCTGCGGACACGCGCGGTCGATCTCGATCTCCGCGAGCTGGAGATCCGGCCCGGTCGCCGTCATGACCACGTCGAGGAACGCCGACACCTGCGGCTTCAGCACGAGGTTGGCGATCGTCCGGCCCGCACTCGCGTACGGGAGCACCACGCGGTCGGCGCCGGCCAGCCGCAGCTTCTTCTCCGCAGCCTCGTCGGAGGCGCGCGCGACGATGATCAGGTCGGAACGGACCGAGCGCGCCGAGAGCGTGATGTACAGGTTGTCCGCGTCCGAGTCCGCCGAGGCGACAAGGCCGCGCGCGTGGTCGAGCCCCGCCCGCAGCAGATCCTCGTCCTCGGTGCCGCGGCCCTCGATCAGCAGGTCACCGTGCTCCTGCGCCGCAGCCTTCGCGTGGTCGCTGAAGTCGAGCACGACGTAGGGCACGCCCGCCGCGCGAAACTCCTCGGCGACGCGCCGGCCGACCCGGCCGTAGCCGCAGATGATGTAGTGGTCTCGCATCCGGTGAATCGCCTTCTCCCGCCTCCGCTCGGCCAGCACGCCCGTGAGCAGGCCGCCGGCGATCGACTCGACGATAACGGCACCCGCGTAGGCGATGATCGTCAGACCGGCGATCACCATCACGATCGTGAGCGCCCGCGCGGCGTTGCTCGGCGGCACCGAGTCGAGGCCGGTCAGCGTGGCGGTGATCACGGCGCGGTAGAACGACTGGAACCACGACTCCTCCAGGATCAGCCGGAAACCGATCGTCCCGGCGGCCAGCGTGACGAAGACGGCGGTCCCGAGGAGCACGGTCTGGCGGAGGCGGACGCTCGGCTGCACACACCTAGTATCGTGGCCGCATGGACGACGAGAGCCAGCAGCAGCCCGCGCCCGGCGAGCGCCGGCTCAACATCCACCTCGATCCGTCGCAGGTCGGCGGCGTCTATGCGAACTTCGCCAACATCACGTTCTCGCGCTACGAGTTCACGCTGACCTTCGCGCGGATCGAGCACGAGGTCGAGGACGGTGACGTACCGGGCGCGGTGGTGGCGCGCGTCAACGCCTCCCCGCGGTTCGTCGAAGAGCTGATCGCCGCACTGACGGACTCCTGGTCGAAGTTCCAGACGACCGAGGGGATCCGGAACCTCCCCGAAGCTCCGGACCACCGACACTCGGACTGGCTCCGTCCTACGCCGTGCTCTGCGTCGTGCAGGCGGCGGTTGTCGCGGCGCCGAGCCGGACGGCGAACAAGCAGGGACGCGGCTGGATCGGGATCGCGGCGCCGGCGGCGCTGCTGGCGATCGGCGTCGCCGTGCTCGACCGGGCCGGCTGGGGCCCGCACGCGCTCGCGCTGCTCGGTTCCTTCGCGACGCCGGTGCTGGCGGCGGCGGGCGGGCTGCTGGGCGGGCGGAGGCGCTGGTGGCTGTGGCCGCCCGCTGCGGCGGTGCTCTGGATCGTGGCGTGGCGTACGCACGGACTTCCCGCGCAGGCGGCCGAGGTCGCCCTCGTCGCCGGCGCGTGCCTCGCCATCGCCGGGGCCGCGGCGCTGGTCGCGCCCGCCTGGTCGCTGCAGCTCGGCCTCGTCGCGCTGGCCGTCCTCGACGTCGTGCTCGTGTGGGGCACGCCGCAGGTGGAGCCGGCCTCGAAGGCGCTGCACGGCGTGGCGCTGCCGACGGCGGGCGGCGAGACGATCCCGAAGCTGCAGGACGTGACCTTCGGCTCGGCGGAGATGGGGTGGCTCGACCTGCTCGCCCCCGCGCTGCTCGGCGTCGCCGTCGCGCGCGGCGCGAAGCTGCGCGCGGCGCTCGCCACGGGATTCGCGGCCGGAGCCTGGGGACTGCTCCTGTTCGTCACCAGCACGGTGCCGGCGACGGTGCCGACGCTCGCCGGACTGCTCGCGGCACGAACGCGGACGCGGCGTCAGTAGCCTTCCCGGCCGCATGCGCGTCGCCGTCGTCTCCGACATCCATTCCAACCTCGCCGCACTCGAGGCGGTGCTCGCGGCGATCGACGCCGACGCGCCGGACGAGGTCTGGTGCCTCGGCGACCTCGTCGGCTACGGCCCGCGCCCGAACGAGTGCACCGAGGCGATTGCCGCGCGGGCGACGATCTGCCTCGCCGGCAACCACGACCTCGCCGTGCTCGGGACGATCGACCTACTCGAGTTCAGCGGCGAGGCCGGCGTCGCAGCCCGGTGGACGCGCGAGGTCCTGACCGGCAGCGCGCGCGCATTTCTCGAGGGCTCGAACCGGTGGGAACGGCGGACGGCGTCTCGCTCTTCCACGCGAGCGCGCGCGACCCGGTCTGGGAGTACGTCCTCTCCGACGAGGCGGCCGAGGCCACGCTCGCTCTGACCGACACGCCGCTCGTGCTCGTCGGACACAGTCACGCGGCGCTCCAGGTCTCGCTCCAGGACGGGCTCCTCGGCGGCGGCCTCGCTCCGGCCGGGACGGAGCTCGGGCTCGAGCCCGGCCGCTTCCTGCTCAATCCCGGGCTCGGTCGGGCAGCCGCGGGACGGCGATCCGCGGGCGGCGTACCTGCTCCTCGACTTCGACGCACGGACCGCGAGCTTCCGCCGGGTCGACTACGACGTCGCGCGGACGCAGGCGGAGATGGCCGAGGCCGGACTGCCGGAGTCGCTGGCGCTGCGCCTGTCGAGCGGGATGTAGCTCAGAGAGCTGCGGAGGACGGCGCGGCTTCGGCGGCCGCAGGCGAATCCGCCTCGGCCGGCTCGGAGCCGTAGAAGAAGATGCCCTCGCGGGCGAGCGCCTGCTGGACGTCCTCGCGCGCCTTGTAGATCCGCCACTTCACCGTGGCGAGCGTGACCTCGAGCGAGTCGGCGATCTCGGTGTACGAGAGGCCGACGACGTCGCGCAGCAGCAGCGCCATCTTCAGGTCGACGCTGAGCGCCTCGACCGCGCGCCAGACAGCGTCGATCGCCTCGACCCGCTCGAACGGCGCGTCGAGCGCACCCAGCTGCGGCGCGTCCTCGATGTCCATCACCGAGCGCGGCCGCCGCTCCGTCGCCCGCAGCTCGTCCAGCACGCGGTTCTTCGTCACCTGGAAGAGCCACGTGGTGAACTTGAGCGGAGCGAGAAGCGCGGCAGTCCCTGGTAGACGCGGAGGAAGACCTCCTGCGTCAGATCCTCGGCCAGCGCACGGTCGCCCGACCAGCCGGAGCACGTAGTTGAAGACGGGCACCTGGTAAGCGCGGACGATGATCGAGAACGCACGCTCGTCACCTCGCTGAGCCTTCCGCAGGACGCCGAAATCAGGCTGGGGCAGCGACAAGGTGCCGAAGTGTAGCGCTGGTATCAGAAATCACCGCAGATTCACGCAGGGTTTACTAAATCTTGACCTGTCATCTCGGCAGGCCGGCCGACCCCGAGCAGAGCGAGGGCCGTCGGGACGAGATCCGAAAGCTCTCCCGGTCGCAGAGTGACTCCCTTTTCGGTCAAGATCAAGGGCACGAGGTTCGTCGTGTGTGCCGTGTGGGGGCTGACCCCGTCGTCCTCGAGCAGCTTCTCCGCGTTGCCGTGGTCGGCGGTGATCAGGCAGACGCCTCCCGCCGCCTCGACCGCGGCGGTCACCCGGCCGAGGCAGGCGTCGGCCGTCTCGACCGCCTCGACCACCGCCGGGATCACGCCCGTGTGGCCGACCATGTCCGGGTTGGCGAAGTTCACCACCGCAAACGCGTAGCCGTCGCCGATCTCCGCCACGAACCGGTCGGCCACCTCGTTCGCGGACATGGCGGGCTTGTAGTCGTAGCTGGGAACGTCCCGCGGCGACGGCACGAGGATCCTGGTCTCGCCCTCGAACTCCTCCTCGCGTCCGCCGTTGAAGAAATAGGTCACGTGGGCGTACTTCTCCGTCTCGGCCATGTGCAGCTGGCGCAGCCCGTGGCCGGCCAGCACTTCGGCCATCACCTTCGGGACGTCCTGCTCCGGGAACGCGACCGGGAAGCCGAAGTCGTCGCGGTAGTGGGTCATCGTGGTCAGGTCGACCAGTCGCTCACCGAGCTTCTCCGACAGCTCGCGTCGCCCGGTCGGGGCGGAAGTTGAAGAAGATGGCCGAGTCCCTCGCGGGCTCGAGCCGAGGACGGCCGGCGATGCTCACCGGGAGGATGAACTCGTCGGTCACGCCTGCGTCGTAGCTCGCCTGGACCGCCGCGACCGGGTCGGGCGAAGGCATGGAGGAGCCGATCAGGATCGCGTCGAGCGCCGGCTGGATCCGCTCCCACCGCTTGTCGCGGTCCATGGCGTAGTAGCGGCCGGAGACGGACGCGATCCGGTCCGCCGGCAGCTCCGCCAGGTCGTTGACCGCCGAGTGCGGCGAGACGTCACGGCCGTCGGTGAAGGCATCGATCCAGACGCGGTCGCCCATCCCCTCCCGCTCCGCCAGCTCGAGCAGCGCCTGCACGTGGGCGATGTGCGAGTGGACGCCGCCGTGGGAGACGAGGCCGAGCAGGTGCACGTCGCCGCCGCGCTCGCGCGCGCGCCGGAACGCGGCGACGAGCGCCTCGTTCTCGAACAGGGCGCCGCTGCTCACGGCGCGGTTCACCCGCTGCAGGTCCTGGTCGAGGATCCGGCCGGAGCCGATGGTGAGATGCCCGACCTCGGAGTTGCCCATCTGCCCGCGCGGCAGCCCGACCGCCTCGCCGGACGCAGCCAGCGTCGTGTGCGGGTAGTCGCGCAGCAGCCGGTCGAAGACCGGCGTGTCCGCCAGCTCGACGGCGTTGCCGGGGCCCGGCGGGGCGATCCCCCAGCCGTCGAGGATGACGAGTGCGACGAGCGGGAACGTGGTCATCCGCCCGCGGCCGCGGCGAGCTCGCAGATCGCCGCGAAGACCTCGACGACGAGCGACGCTCCGCCGACGAGCGCGCCGTCGACGTCCGCCTCGGCGAACAGCTCGGCGGCGATCTCGGGCTTCACCGAGCCGCCGTAGAGAACCGGCCGGTCGATGACCGACTTGACGACCGCGTGCGCCTCCTGCGCGATGTCCGGGGTGGCCGTGCGGCCTGTGCCGATCGCCCACACCGGCTCGTACGCGATCACGAGCCGCTCGTGCGGGCCGCACGCAGCGGCGATGGCTCCGAGCTGGATCCGCAGCACCGTCTCGGTCTCCCCGGCGTCACGCTCCTCCTGCGTCTCCCCGACGCAGGCGATGACGCTGAGGCCCGCATCGAGAGCGGCCTTCGCGCGGCGCGCAACGCCCTCGTCGGTCTCGCCGAAGTACTGCCGCCGCTCCGAGTGGCCGACGAGCGCGCCGGTCACGCCGATCGTGCCGAGCATCGCCGGCGAGATCTCGCCGGTGAACGCGCCCTCGGCCTCCCAGTGGACGTTCTGCGCGAACGTCGTCAGCCCAGCCGCGACGCACGCGGCCAGCCCGGTGTACGGCGGACAGACGATCGCGTCCACGCCGGAGACGCCGGCCAGCCTCTCCGCCAGGGCCTGCGGGTCCGGGCCCGGGTACATCTTCCAGTTGCCGGCGACGATCATGCGGGTGACCCGACGGCCGACGGAATCGCCGCCACTCCCGGCAGCTCCTTGCCCTCGAGCAGCTCGAGGCTGGCGCCGCCTCCGGTGGAGACCCACGAGATCCGCCCGGCGAGGCCGAGCTCGTTCAGCGCCCGGACCGAGTCGGCGCCGCCGACGACCGAGAACGCGTCCTCGTTCGCGGCCACCGCCTCCGCGACCGCCTTCGTGCCTCCCGCGAAGCGCTCCCACTCGAACACGCCCATCGGCCCGTTCCAGAAGATCGTCCGCGCGGCGGCGATCGCAGCCGCGAATGCCTCACACGTGGCCGGACCGATGTCGAGACCGAGCCAGCCGGCAGGCAGCCCGTCGAACGGATAGACGCCGGACTCCGCGTCTTCCTCGAACGCGGCCGCGCCGACCACGTCGGACGGCAGGTCGACCGGAAAGTCGAGCGGATTCTCGACACGCATCTGCTCAGCCATCTTCCCGCCGATCAGCACCGTGTCCGCCCGGCCGCCGAGATGCTGCAGCACGCCGAGCTTGTCGTCCACCTTCGCGCCGCCCGAGATGAGCACGAAGGGCCGCTCGATCTCGCCGAGCAGCTTCGACAGGTGCTCGAGCTCGGCCTCGAGCAGCAGCCCCGCGTACGCAGGCAGCAGCCGCGCCACGGCCTCGGTGGACGAGTGCGCACGATGCGCCGAGCCGAAGGCGTCGTTCACGTAGACGTCGCAGCCCTCGGCGAGCTCGCGGGCGAAGGCCTCGTCGTTCTTCGTCTCGCCGGGGTTGAAGCGGGTGTTCTCCAGCACGCGGATCCGGTCGTCCGGCAGCAGCTCGCGGAGCAGCCCGGCCACCGGCGTCATCGCGTACTTCGGCCGGTCCTCCTCCGTCTTCGGGCGACCGAGATGCGAGCAGACCCGCACCTCGGCGGCTCCGTTGTCCAGCAGCAGCCTGAGCGTCGGCAGAGACGCCCGGATGCGGGTGTCGTCCGCGACCTCGCCGTCCTTCAGCGGAACGTTGAGGTCGGCGCGGACCAGAACGATCTTGCCCGCGACATCGGCGTCGCGGACGGAGCGCGGCATGCGCATCTCCGACCCTCCCTCTTCTCTAGGCCGCGACGGCGGCGGACAGCGTCTCGGCGATCTTCTCCACGAGGTCGACGAGCCGGCAGCTGTAGCCCCACTCGTTGTCGTACCAGCTGAACACCTTGACGAGATTCCCGTTCACCATCGTCAAGCCGCTGTCGAAGATCGACGAGTACGGCGAGTGGACGATGTCGGTCGACACGAGCGGCTCGTCCGTGTACAGGAGGATGCCCTCGAGGTCGCCGTTGTCCGCCTTGGAGCGGAACAGCTCGTTGATCTCGTCGACGCTCGTCTCGCGCGCGACCTGGACGACGAAGTCGACGATCGAGCCGGTCGGAACCGGAGCGCGCATCGACATGCCGTCGATCTTGCCCTTCAGGTCCGGTAGCACGATCCCGATCGCCCTGGCTGCGCCCGTCGAGGTCGGGATCAGGTTGATCGCCGCCGCGCGCGCCCGCCGCAGATCCTTGTGCGGCAGGTCGAGCGTGTGCTGGTCGTTCGTATACGCGTGGATCGTCGTCATGAAGCCGCGCTCGATCGTGTACGCCTCGTGCAGGAGCTTCGCGACAGGCGCGATGCAGTTCGTCGTGCACGACGCGTTGGAGATGATGTTGTGCTGCTCGGGGTCGTAGTCACGGTCGTTGACGCCGAGAACCAGGGTGATGTCGGGATCCGTCGCCGGGGCCGAGATCACGACCTTCCGCGCGCCTGCGTCGAGATGCTTCTGCGCCGCTTCACGCTTCGTGAACAGCCCCGTCGACTCGATCGCCACGTCGACGCCGAGCTCGCTCCACGGGAGGTCCGCCGGATCCTTCTCGGAGAAGAACTTGACCTCGTGCCCGCCGACCTTGATGAAGCCGTCGCCGGCCTCGACCTTCGCGTCGAGCGGTCCGAGGACGGAGTCGTGCTTGAGCAGGTGCGCCATCGTCTTCGTGTCGCCGATGTCGTTCGCCGCCACGATCTCGAACTCGCCGCCCTGCTCCAGCTGCGCGCGAAGGAAGTTCCGTCCGATCCTTCCGAACCCGTTGATCCCGACCCTGATCTTCGCCATGTCGTCAGACCTTTCGTTATCGATGTCGTCAGCCCGAGTCTAGCCAGGCGCTCGCGCGCCGATATCGGCACTAGGCCGCGTGTTGCACGGGTTTTCCCGAAGCGAAGGCGGGGCCGGAGGGGAAGCTCCGAGGACGACCCTCCCCTCCGGTACAACCACACCCGAGACCGTGGCGACGGACGGGGTCTGAATCCGCCGCCGGACGAGCGCGGACCCGCCGTGGCGAGTATGACTCAGTCGTTGCGAACGGCGCTAGGCGGTTTGCAAGTCGTACGAAAGCTCATCGTTCCGCGAGTGCCTGCAGACGGCGCAGCCGCCGGTAGGCCGAGGCCTTCGTCGCGGGCGGCTTGCAGCGGCGCGCGAGCTCCGCGATCGACAGCTGTCGGATGCCGCAGTCGCAGCGTGGCCATCTCCTGGAGCTCCGCCGCGAGCCCGTCCAGTAGGCCGTCGGCCTCGAGCCGGCGCACCGCTTCGAGCTGGGCGTGCGCCGCGCGGCTCGTGCGGACGAGGTTCGCGTGGTCGGCGTTGGCGAGCCGGTTGGCGTCGGCGCGCGTTGCCGCGACGACCGAACGCTCTTCGAGCGCGAGCACGACGTCGACCGCGCCGGCGGCGACCAGCACGTCCGCGATCGTCTCCGTTCCCTTCGCGTATGCCACCGCATGGCGGCCGCGCTCGAGCACGTGCAGCTGCGCGCCCTCGCGCTCGGCGACGTCGGCAAGGAAGCGCGCGCCTTCGATCTCCGCCGTCCGGATCTCGAGGTGCGGGTCGCGCGGGCCGCTGAGCGAGCCGGCGCCGAGCAGTGCCCCGCGCAGGTACGAGCGGCGGCAGCAGTGGCGCGGCAGCACGCGGCGCGGCGGGTGGTCGACGGGACGGTGCGACGCGTCGAGCACGCCGGCGTGGTGGAGCGTCTCGTACGCGACGGGCGAGCCTTCGACGTGCAGCTGGTAGCGGGTCGCCTTGTCGAAGGACGCGCGCTGGTAGGTGCGGATCTCCGAGTCGACGTGGAAGGAGCGGAGCAGCGCGAACGCGCGGCGGGCCACCGCAGAGCTGGCGAGGTCGAGGTGGACGTCGACGGCGCCGCGGCCGCGGAGGTGCGCGCTGCCGGCGACGTGGAAGAGGCCGGACAGCTCGGCGAGCCGGTCGCACTCGGCCTCCGGAGCGACCGCGGCGAGCTCGTCGCGGAGATCGTCAGACAGCATCTTCGTGCCCGTACCCCTCGAGCGCGAGCAGGCGGCGCTTGTAGGCGGGGCCGAACGAGCCGTAGCCGCCGAGCCCGTCCGCCGCGACGACGCGGTGGCACGGCACGAACAGACCGAGCCGGTTGCGCGCGCAGAACGAGCCGGCCGCACGTGCCGCGCCGGGAGCCCCGGCGAGGGCGGCCAGCTCCCCGTAGGTGACGACCTCGCCGCGCGGGATGTCGCGAAGCGCGAGCGCGCAGCGCTCGAGGAACGGCGTCTCGTACTCGAGATCGACCGGCACGTCGTCGAACGAGTCCGCCGCGCCGGAGAAGTACCGCTCCAGCCGCCGTACGAGATCCGCGACGAAGTCTCCACCTCCACGTACGTTCTCGCGGTCCACACTTCTCCCTGATGCCCCGGGTGGGTGGGGGTTTGGGATGGGTCCGGGGAGCCGCCCCGCCCCCGCCCGTTGGTCACGGTGCCCGCGACCGGGCGGGGCCACGGGAGCTCGTGCCACACAACCGTGCCGCCGTCCACGCCAGAGCTCCCCCACGCCCCAGCCCTCGACCTCGTAGGCAACGTGCGTCACGGCCATGCCCTGAATCCTAGAATCGACTCCATGAGCACCCACGCAATCTTCCGTGTCCCGGAACCCACAACGAGCCTGTCCGCGTCCTACGCGCCGGGCTCGCCCGAGCGTGAGGAGCTCCGCCGGCGCCTGCACGAGCTCGAATCGCAGCAGCTCGACATCCCGCTCCTGATCGGCGGCGAGGAGGTTCGCACCGGCGAGACCTTCGAGGCCGTCATGCCGCACCGGCGCTCGCACGTCCTCGCCGACCGTCCACAAGGGCGGCAAGACCGAGGTCGAGCGCGCGATCGCCGCCGCCGCGCGAAGCCTGGCACGACTGGTCGCGGACGCCGTGGGAGGAGCGCGCGGCCGTCCTGCTCCGCGCATCCGAGCTGCTCGCCGGCCCGTGGCGCTCGACGCTGAACGCGGCGACGATGCTCGGCCAGTCGAAGACCGCGCACCAGGCGGAGATCGACGCAGCCTGCGAGCTGATCGACTTCTGGCGCTTCAACGTGCAGCTACATGACGCGGATCTACGAGCAGCAGCCGCTGTCCTCGGAGGGCGTCTGGAACCGGCTCGAGTACCGGCCGCTCGAGGGCTTCGTCTTCGCGGTGACGCCGTTCAACTTCACCGCGATCGGCGGGAACCTCCCGACGTCGGCCGCGCTGATGGGCAACACCGTCGTCTGGAAGCCCGCGTCGACGGCGGCGTACTCGGCGTGGTGGCTGATGAAGCTGTACGAGGAGGCGGGGATGCCGCCGGGCGTGATCAACCTCGTCTACGGCTCCGGCGCGGAGGTCGGCGACCCGGCGCTCGCGAGCCGCGACCTCGCCGGAATCCACTTCACCGGCTCGACCGGCGTGTTCAACGGCATGTGGAGCACGCGTCGGCGTCGAACCTCGGCCACTACCGCAACTATCCGCGCATCGTCGGCGAGACCGGCGGCAAGGACTTCATCGTCGCGCACGCGTCCGCCGACGTCGACGCGCTCGCGACGGCGATCGTGCGCGGCTCGTTCGAGTACCAGGGACAGAAGTGCTCGGCGGCGTCGCGCGTCTTCGCGCCGTCGAACCTCTGGCCGCGAGCTGCGCGAGCGGCTCGTCGCGGAGATCGAGACGCTGCGCATGGGCGACGTCGCCGACTTCTCGAACTTCATGGGCGCCGTGATCGACGCAGAGCTCGTTCGCGACGCAGAAGGCGGCGATCGACGAGGCGAACGCGCGTCCGGCGGCACGGCGTCGGTGCTCGTCGGCGGCGGCACCGACGACTCGCGAGGGCTTCTTCGTCGAGCCGACGGTGATCGAGACGAGCGACCCGGAACTTCCGGACGATGCGCGACGAGCTGTTCGGCCCGGTCGTGACGGCATACGTGTACGACGAGAACCGCTACGACGAGACGCTCGACCTCGTCGACGCCGGCGCACCGTACGGGCTGACCGGCGCCGTCTTCGCGCGCGACCGCGTCTGCGGTCGAGACGGCGAAGGAGAAGCTCCGCTACGCGGCGGGCAACTTCTACGTCAACGACAAGCCGACGGGAGCGGTCGTCGGCCAGCAGCCGTTCGGCGGCGCGCGCGCGTCGGGCACGAACGACAAGGCGGGCTCGATGTGGAACCTGATCCGCTGGGTCAGCCCCCGCACGATCAAGGAGACGTTCGTCCCGCCGACGGACTACCGGTACCCGTTCCTGGAGCCGGACACGGAACGTTGAGCGGCGCGATCGTCACCGGCGCGAGCCGCCGCGCCGGGATCGCCGCGCCGGTTGCACGCGCGCTCGCGCGCGACGGCTGGAACGTGCTGACGACGGGCTGGCCTCGGCACGACGCGCGCGAAGGGCGGTCGTCGGAGGCGGAGGAGATCGTCGCCGAGCTTCGCGGGCTCGGCGTCGACGCCGCGTGGCACGAGGACGACCTCGCCGACGCGGCTGCGCCGGGACGAATCCTCGACGCGGCCGAGCAGGCGGTCGGCGCGGTGACGGCGCTCGTCGCGTGCCACGCGCACTCGGAGAGCGGCGGGCTCGTCGACGCGGACGCGGAGCAGATCGACCGGCATCTCGCCGTCAACGTGCGCGGCACGCTGCTGCTGATGCAGGAATTCGTGCGACGGATCGACGGGCCGGGACGGATCGTCGTGTTCACGAGCGGACCGCCGCTCGCCGGCGAGATCGCGTACGCCGCATCGAAGGGAGCGCTCTCGTGGTCCGTTCTCTCGACCGCTGTCGAGCTCGGCCCGCGTGGGATCACCGTGAACGCGATCGACCCCGGCCCGACCGACACGGGCTGGATGGACGACGGACTCCGTGACGCCGTCGCCCGGTCGACGCCGCTGGGAGGGGCCGGCGCGCCGGCCGACGTTGCCGCGCTCGTCGCCTTTCTCTGCTCCGACGCTGCCGCCCGGATCACCGGACAGGAGATCCAGGCCGACGGCGGGTTCTCGCTGGGTCGCCGGGACTAGTCGGCGCGCGGCTCGTCGCCCGCCGGCGCGAGCAGCTCTTCGAACTCGGCCCAGCGCGCGGCGTACGCCTCCACGTCGGCGATCGTCCCGACGAACAGCTGCTCGTACCACGAGTGGTCGCGCAGATCCTCGGCGATCAGATGGAGCGTCATGCCGTGAAGCTAACGAGGCGCCGTTAGTAATCCGTGAGCGCGGTGTAAGAACTCCTGCGCCGCTCCAGCACCAGGATCGCGGCCGCTCCGGCGAGCGCCGGCAGGGCGAGCACGATCCCGGCGACGCGAACGCCGAACGCCTGCGCGAGTGCTCCGTCGATGAGGCTCGCCACCGGCCGGAGGCCGAGAAACGCCACGCTCCACAGCGCCATCATCCGGCCGCGCTGATGCTCTTCCACGCCGAGCTGCAGCCGGCTCGTCGCCGACGTGTTCGACGCGAGGTAGCCGAAGCCGGCGACGACGAGGATCCCGAGCGCGACCGGGAACTCGCGGACGACGCAGAATCCGATCAGGCCGAAGCCGAGCAGCGCCAGCGTCAGCACCATCCGCCGTCGCGTTCCCGTCACCCGCCCCGCCAGCAGGAACGCCGCGGCCACCGCGCCGGCGCCGAACGCGCCGATGATGAGGCCCGCGTAGGTGTCCGGCTTGCCGAACGCATGCGCGAACGCGGGAGCCAGCGTGTTCACCGGATCGGACGCGAAGCCGACCGCGGTCACGATCAGCAGCGACCCGAGCAGCGCCGGCCGTGCCCGAACGAGCTGCAGGCTCTCCCGCAGCCGGGAGTCCGCTCGCGCGACGGGCCGGCGCACCGCCGGATGGACGACGAGCACGCCGACGACCAGCGCAAGGTACGACGCAGAGTTGATCGCGAACGCCGCGGCGATCCCGAGCTGGGTCACCACGACCGCAGCAAGCAGCGGCCCGATCGCACGCGCGACGTTGTACGTCATCGAGTTCAGCGCGACCGCGGAGCCGAGCTCCTCACGCGGCACGAGCCCGCCGATGAGCGAGAACGCGGCCGGCGTCGCGAACGCCGTCGCCACCCCGAGCGCGACCGCGAACAGCATCACCAGCCACACGCGCGCGAGTCCCGCCCACGTCAGCAGCGCCAGCGTGCCCGTCAGCGCAAACGCAGCGACCTGCGTCGCGAGCAGCACCTTCTTCCGATCGAATCGGTCGGCCGCGCTGCCGGTCCACGGCACGAGCAGCAGCACCGGCACGAAGTTCGAGAACGCGAGCACGCCGAGGAGCAGCGGCGAGTGCGTCAGCCGCCAGACGAACAGCGCCGCCGCGAGGTTCTGGAACCACGTTCCCGTCGCCGACGCCGCGTTGCCTGCGAAGAACGGGCCGAAGTTGCGGCTTCTTATCAGCCGCAGCGCCTCGCGCGGTCCCGTTGCCGGCCGCGGCTCTATGCCCGGCCTGCTTTGTGCAGCTGCGCGTAGATGCGACGCGCGGTCGCGGGCGGAACGCCGGGAACCCCCTCGAGCTCCTCCGGCGTCGCGGCGAGCATCTCCTCGACCGAGCCGAAATGGTTCAGCAGCGCGCGCCGCCGGGCCGGGCCAACGCCTTCGAGGTCGTCGAAGATCGAGCCGAAGCCGCGCGCCTCGCGCCGCTGCCGGTGGAAGCCGACGGCGAAACGATGCGCCTCGTCGCGGATCCGCTGCAGCAGCTGCAGCCCGGCGGAGTGGCGCGACAGAACGATCGGATCGGGCTGTCCCGGCACGAACACCTCCTCGATCCGCTTCGCCAGGGCGATCACCGCCACGCGCGGCAGGTCGTACGCCTGCATCGACTCCAGCGCCGCCGCGAGCTGGCCCTTGCCGCCGTCGATCACGACGAGGTTCGGCGCCGCCGCGAACGACGGATCGTGCGACTGACCCGTGCCGTCGGACAGCCGTGCAAACCGCCGCGAGATCATCTCCGCCATCGCGGCGAAGTCGTCCATGCCGACCTGGTCGCGGATGCCGAACTTCCGGTAGTGCGCGTTCTTCGGCAACGCGTCCTGGAACACGACCATGGACCCGACGTTGTCCTGGCCCATCGCCGTGGAGATGTCGTAGCACTCGATCCGGAGCGGCAGCGACTCGAGGTTCAGCGCCTCGCGCAGCTCCTCCAGCGCGTGGATCCGCCGCATGCGCTTCTGCTCCGTCTGCGCCTGCTCGGTCACGAGCGTGTGCTGCGCGTTCTCGTCCGCGAGCTGCTGCAGCCGCCGCTTCTCGCCGCGTTCGGCGACGCGCACCTCGACGCGCGCGCCGCGCTTCTCCGACAGAAACTCCGCCAGCGCCGACAGGTCGCCGGCGTCGTGCGGCACGACGATCTGCGGCGGGACGCTCGGCGCACCGCCGTAGTACTCGAGCGCAAACGACTCCAGCACGGTGGTCACGTCCTGTCCGCCGACGTTCTCGAGATGGAACGAGTGCCGGTCGACCATCTTGCCGCCGCGCAACGGAAAGATCTGCACCACGGCGCGGTCGCCCTCGGCCGCGAAGCCGACGATGTCGGCGGTGCCGACGGACTGGCGATCGGCGCCCTGACGCTCGACGAGATGCTGGACCGCGAACAGCCGGTTGCGGTAGCGCGCCGCGTCCTCGAACCGCTCCTCCGCCGCCGCCTCGTTCATCCGCCGCTCCAGCTCGCGCTGGATCGGCTTCACGTCGCCGGAGAGGAACTCGATCACGCTGTCGATGATCGCGCGGTAGTCCTCCTGCGACACGTACCCGACGCACGGCGCCAGGCACCGGTCGATGTGGTAGTCGAGGCACGGGATGCCGGAGTGCCGGCCCGGCTTCGGCCCCTCGCACGGCCGGTACGGGAAGACGCGGTTGAGCACGTCGAGCGTCTCGCGCACCTTCTTCGCGTTCGCGTACGGCCCGAAGTACGTGACGCCGGGGCGGTGCCGCTCGCGCGTGAACATCACCCGCGGGTACTCGTCCTCGACCGTGACCGCGATGTACGGGAACGACTTGTCGTCGCGCAGCCGCACGTTGAACGGCGGCCGGTGCCGCTTGACGAGGTTCTGCTCGAGGTGCAGCGCCTCGACCTCGCTGCCGGTGACGATCACCTCGATGTCCGCCACCCGGCCGGGCAGCTGCCGGATCTGGGCCCTGCCGTCGCCGGTCTTCTGGAAGTACGAGCGCACGCGCGATCGCAGCGACTTCGCCTTGCCGACGTAGAGGATCTCGCCCCCGTCGTCGCGGAACAGGTAGACGCCCGCTTTCGCGGGAAGCGTCCTCAGCTGTTCCTCCACCCGGTCCGTCACGGCCATGGCTACCGTAGCCGAGCGCATGACAGGCACAAAGGGACGGCTCGTCGCGACCCTCGGCGCTGCGCTCGTCCTCGCTCCGGCGGCGCACGCGGGTGGCCCCGCCATGGTCATCGGCGCCACCGAGGACGCCGTCCGCTCGCCGAGCCTCGTCCAGGCCAAGGCGCAGATGGACCTCGCCTCGCTCGCCGGCTTCCGGGCCGTGCGGATCACCGAGACCTGGGCGCCCGGCGACACGGCCGTCTCGAAGACCGACACGGCGATCCTCCGCAACGTCGCCGCCGCGGCGAAGCTCGACGGCATGGGGGTCCTGACCACGGTGATGAGCTTCGGCAGCGCGACGACGCCGCTCAGCGCGCAGGATCAGTCCGACTTCGCGTCGTTCGCCGCCTCTGTCGTCACCGCCGTCCCGTCGCTGCAGCAGATCATCGTCGGCAACGAGCCGAACCTGAACCGCTACTGGCTGCCGCAGTTCAACCCCGACGGCACCGACGCCGCCGCGCCCGCGTACGAGAGCCTGCTCGCGCAGACGTACGACGCGCTGAAAGCCGCGAACCCGGACGTCGAGGTGCTCGGCGGCGCCGTCTCACCGCGCGGCAGCGACAACCCGAACTTGACGGCGCGGCCGACGCATTCGCCAACGGGCTTCATCACCGACCTCGGCCTCGCCTACCGCGCGAGCGGGCGTACGACGCCGATCATGGACGCCTTCGCCTTCCATCCGTACGAGGACAATTCGAGCGTCGCGCCGCTCCTCGGCGTCCACCCGAACTCGACCACGATCGCGCTGGCGGACTACGCGAAGCTCGTCGAGCTCCTCGGCACGGCCTTCGACGGCACCGCGCAGGCCGGCTCGACGCTGCCGATCGTCTACGACGAGTTCGGTGTCGAGTCGCAGATCCCGGCGGCGAAGCAGGGCGCGTACACCGGCACCGAGCCGACCACGACGAAACCGGTGCCGGAGCAGACGCAGGCGGAGTACTACCGTCAGGCAATCCAGCTCGCGTTCTGTCAGCCGAACGTGCAAGGTCTCTTCCTCTTCCACGCGGTGGACGAGAAGGCGCTGGCGGGGTGGCAGTCCGGCCTCTACTACGCAGACGGCACGCCGAAGACGAGCCTGGCAGCGGTGAGGGCGTCGATGGACCAGTCGCGACGCGGCGTCGTCGCCCGCTGCCCGGGCATGCGGCTCGCCGTCCACCCGGCGGTCGTCCAGCACGCGGCGGCACTGACGCTGAGCTGCGACCTCGACTGCACGTACGTCGCCCAGCTCTACCGGATTCCGGGGAAGCTGCTCGCAACGAGCCGCGGAATCGCGATCGGCGGGCACCCGGCCGCGCTGAAGCTCCGTGTCCCGTCGAAGCCGGCGCGGTACCGCCTCCGTCTGGCCGCGGTCGCCCGCGTCAACCCCGGCCCGACGGCACTGAAGCTCGTCCCCGTCCGCCCCGGCTAGCATTCGCCTCGTGAGCGAGAACGGCGCCGGCCAGTACGTCGCGTACACGTTCTACCGGGTCGACCCGGCGTGGCGGCGGCTGCCCGTGGAGGAGCGGCAGGCTGCGAAGGACGCGTTCGCCGACGTCGTCGATGACTTCGCCGACCGGTTCGACCACCTGCGCGCGTACACGACCGCGGGCGTCCGCCCCGAGACCGACTTCTTCCTCTGGAAGATCACCGAGCGCTACGACGCCCTCGGCGAGCTCGGCGCCGCGCTGAACGGGACACCGCTCGCCGGCTGGCTCGAGACGCCGTACTCGTATCTCGCCACCACGAAGGCGTCGCAGTACACGAGCGCGCGCAAGGCGCGGAAGATCACGCCGCACGGCCTCCCCTACCTCGTCGTCTATCCGTTCGTGAAGGTGCGGCCGTGGTACGCGCTGTCCGAGGCCGAGCGGCAGCGGGCGATGGACGAGCACATGGTGATCGGCCGCGAGGAGTTCCCCGGGATCAAGAACCACACCACGTACTCCTTCGGCATCGACGACCAGGAGTTCATGACCGCGTTCGAGTGCGAGGAGCCGGCCGACTTCATGCACCTGATGCTCCGCCTCCGCGACAGCGAGGCGTCGAGCTACACCGAGCGCGACACCCCGATCTTCGTCGGCCAGCACGTCTCGATCCGTGAGGCGCTGGCCGCGTTGGACGGCGCCTCGGTTCGAGAAGCAGCGCTTCTCGAACCGGAGTAACGGAAACTCCGCGCGGCCGAGAGCGCGGTCTCGTCCGCGCTCCGTGCTGAGTTTTGTCCCTTCGGGAGTCCCAGCGAATGTCGCGTTCGTCGCGACCGAGCAGGCCTCCGGCGTGCTCGACCGCGGGTCCGGCCGGTCGTAAGCGCGGCTTACGCCCGGCCCTCGGCCGCTCGAAGCTCCCCGCGGGCAAGGCCGCTAGCTGTACGTATGTTGGTCTTTCCAGGTTCGCCACATGGCGAACCCGCACAGCGCCAGCACCGCGACGAACGCCAGCAGGTCGAGGCCGTGCGCGCCGCCGTACCACTCGACCGCAAGGTCGGCGACGATCAACAGCGCGGCGCCGTAGAAGACGACGCGGGCGCGGGTCGACCACTGGCCGATGTCCTCCCGCCGCTCGCGCCACATCAGGTAGATGAAGAAGGCGATCGCGAGCAGGAACGCGATGCGCGCGAGGATGACGAGCGCCGCCAGCGTCGCCTCCAGCTCGAGCGCGACGATCACGCCGGCGATGGCAAGGATGATCAGGAACCCGCGGAGAGTCGGGTTCATACGCGAGAAGAAGCTCATGATGTCCCGGTCATGTAGGCCCGCACGGCGAGCGCTCCTGCCACCAGGGTAGCCCCGGCGAACCACGCCAGCCTGCGCCGCCGGTCCGCCGGCGCGTAGAGCCACGGTGACAGGGCGGCGAGCAGGGCGAGCGACCCGTAGAGGTAGTGCAGCCGCTCCGGCGCCCGCCGGTGCTCCGAGAGCAGCAGCAGGCCGATCCCGACCTGCGCCACGAGCAGGGTCTGCGCCAGCGCGATCAGATGCGTGACGATCCCGCGCGGCTCTCGCCGCCGGTAGTACGCCACGCCTGCGACGATCGCGGCACCCCACGTCACGGCGAGGACGAGGAATGCAACCGTGTGGTGCACCGTTAGCATCGGCGGCACCCTAACCGGAGGAGAACCCCGTGATCGAAGAAGGACAGTCTGCGCCGGACTTCGAGCTGACGAGCGACAGCGGCGAGAGCGTGAAGCTGTCGGCGCTCCGAGGCAAGCCCGTCGTCCTCTACTTCTACCCCAAGGACGACACACCGGGCTGCACGACGCAGGCCTGCGGGATCCGGGACGCGTACGGCGAGTTCGAGCAGGCGGGTGCGGTCGTCCTCGGCGTGTCCCCGGACAGCGAGGCGTCGCACGTGAAGTTCAAGGAAAAGTTCGGGCTCCCGTTCACGCTGCTGGCGGACAGCGATCACGCCGTCGCCGAGCAGTACGGCGTCTGGGGCGAGAAGACCTTCGCGGGCAAGACGTACCTGGGCGTCCAGCGGTCGACCTTCGTGATCGACGCCGACGGCAACGTGGCCAAGATCATGCACGACGTGAAGCCTGCGACGCATGCAGACGACGTGCTGGCCGCCCTCGGGTCGTAGCCGGATCCGCTAAATCCCCCGGACGGGGGAGTCGGCGTACCGCATTCGGGTGGTGCCGAGCACCGGACGAACGAGCGAGGATCGACAGAAGGGCGGCTTCTGCGATGCAACTCTTCCTCAGCGATCCGGCGTACACCGACCGGCTGGCCTCGTTCCTCCGGAGTCTCGGGCAACGGCCGATGATCACCGGTCCGAATCACCTCGAGCTCGAGCCCGCGGCGGACGACGAGTCCCGCGTGGAGCTCGAGATCTACCTGCGCGTGTGGCGGGTCCTCTACCCCGACGCGAGCGTCGAGGTAGAGGTCGAAGCTTCGTAGGAACTACGCCGCGGTCGGGAACTGGGTCGCGTCGCCGGCCGCGTCCTTTGCGAGCTGGCGCCGTACACCGTCGATGACGGCGTCGTACTCCTTCAGCTCCGCAGGTGTCGCACCGTGCGCCGCGAGCAGGTCGCGCACGAAGACGAGGTCCTGGATGTGGCGGAGGTCGTCGCCGACCACGCCGTTCAGGTCGTAGACCTTCTTCATCCGGGTCACGTTCGCGCTGCTCATCTCTGCTCCTTGTCGGGGTGGGTACTGCTGTTGGGCGGAGCATCGTCGGCCTCTCTGTGACCACCATGAGAGCGGAGTTCGCGTTTTGTAAGAAGGGCCGGGCCAATGTAAAGCTCTTGCAAAATGGCCCCTACGGGCGGTTCCCGGAGCACTAGGGTCCGTCGCGGGAGGACGGTTGGCCGCAGCCCGCTCCTCCCGGGAGAGCCGGATGGGAGTCGGAGCAGAAGCTTTGACCGTCCGGCTCTTCCCTTGTCGGTTCCCTCGTCAGCAGCGCGCGACCACGACGCCGTCGGGCCGCGTGCGAATCGTGATCGATGCGGTTTGCTCGGAACCGACCAGCTGGGCGTGCGCTGTGTGCCCCGGCTTCGGCACCCAGGCGCCGACGAGCACTCCCTGGTTCTCGCAGAGCAGGCTGTCGCCGGCGGCGAGGTCGCCGGAAGCGAAGACGATCCTCTGTCCGGCAGCCAGCACCGCCGAGGGATTCTCCGGAATCGGCGGCAACGGGCCCGGCGACGTTCCGCCGAAGCGGATCCAGACGACGAGCGCGACGAAGACGAGCGCGACCGCGCCGACGAGCAGCAGGACTGCCTTCCCGTCGGCACGTCGGACGTCGTCTGCGGCGAGGACCACGCTGCCGGGACGATATCCGGTCATCCGGCGGCGAAGCCGAAGCGAAGTCTCACGCAATGCTTAGACGAAAGAGGCCCCCGCGTCGTGGGGCCACTTTCGTCGGACGCGGAAACGGCCCGAAACGGCCTGGCTCCGCGATGCGGATGAGAGGACTTGAACCTCCACGGGGTTGCCCCCACACGGACCTGAACCGTGCGCGTCTACCAATTCCGCCACATCCGCGGGCGGTGGGAAGTGTAACCGGCCCGACCTTCGAGCCGATCGCCCGTCTCCATACGTACCATGATCCGCCTGCGTCGCCCCGCCCCATTTCTGCTCGGCCTTACCGCGGTTCTCGCGCTGCTCGCTGCTGCGGGCGGAGCATCGGCGCACCCCGGGACCGTCGGCTCGGACTCCGCCATGGTCGAGGTCGTCGTGACGCTGCCGCAGCCGTCGCTCTCGCAGGCCGTCCTCGGCGACCGGCTCCTCGCCGCGCACACGATGTCGCACCGCCGACTGGACATCCACACGGCCGAGAGCGTCAGGTACATGCGCACGCTCGCCTCGGAGCAGACGACGCTGCTGGCCCGGATCCGGACGGCGATCCCGGAGACGCAGGTGCGCTGGCGCTACGACGTCGTCCTCAACGGGATGGCCGTCGTCGTCCCCCGCTCCCAGCTGTCGACGCTCTCGTCGATTCCGGGAGCAACCGTCTGGCCGTCCGTCACCTACCACTCGCTCGGCCGCGAGGCGGCGCAGGTCCTTCCGCCGCAGCTGATCGGCGCCACGACGATCTGGGGACCGTCGCTCACCACCGCCGGCGCCGGCATGAAGATCGGGATCATCGACGACGGGATCGACCAGTCGCACCCGTATTTCGATCCGACCGGCTTCACGTATCCGGCCGGCTTCCCCAAAGGGAACACGGCATACACGACGCCGAAGGTGATCGTCGCGCGCGCGTTCGCGCCGGCGAGCGAGACGTGGAAGTACGGCAACACGCCGTTCGACCCGCAGTACTCCGACCACGCAACGCACGTCGCGGGCATCGCAGCCGGCGACCACGGCACGATCGCCAACGGCCCGACCGGGAAGGTGACGGTCTCGGGCGTCGCCCCGTCGGCGTACCTCGGCAACTACAAGGTGCTGACCGTCCCGACGAAGGACTACGGCCTCGACGGCAACTCACCGGAGATCGCCGCCGGGATCGAGCAGGCGGTGAAGGACGGCATGGACGTGATCAACCTCTCGCTCGGCGAGCCCGAGGTGGAGCCGAGCCGCGACATCGTCGTGAAGGCGCTCGACGACGCAGCCGACGCCGGCGTCGTGCCGGTGGTCGCCGCCGGGAACGACTACCAGGAGACCGGCCGGGGCTCCGTCGGCAGCCCGGCGAGCGCGCCGGAGGCGATCACCGTCGCGGCGTCGAGCCCGGGCGGCTCGGGCCCGGCGGACGAGATCGCGCCGTTCTCGTCCGGCGGTCCCACGCCGATCTCGCTGCAGATGAAGCCGGACGTGACGGCACCGGGCGAGAGCATCCTCTCCTCCCTCCCGGGCCCGTCCTGGGACGAATGGGACGGGACGAGCATGGCCACGCCGCACGTCGCCGGCGGCGCGGCGCTGCTGAAGGAGCGGCATCCGACCTGGACAGTCGAGCAGATCAAGTCGGCGCTCGAGTCGACGGGCGATCCGGTGCACGTGCCGGGGACGCTGAACGAGGTGACGTCGACGCGCGAGGGCGGCGGCCGCATCGATCTCGCCCGCGCCGACAATCCGTTGCTCTTCACGGATCCGACCGGCGTCTCGTTCGGGCTCGTGAAGCGCGGCGTCACGGTGACGCAGCAGCTCGCGACCGCGGACGCGGGCGGCAGCAGCGCGCCGTGGACGGTCGCCGTCACGCCGCAGTCGATGCCGCGCGGCGCAGTGCTCGCCGCCGGCTCACCCACCCTCACGGCCGGCACGCCGCTGGCCCTCACGCTGACGACGACGGCGACCGCAGCCGAGGGCGAGGCGACAGGCTTCATCACGCTGACGCGCGGCACGGACGTGCGCCGCGTGCCGTTCTGGTTCCGCGTCGAGGTGCCGCTGCTCGGAGAGGACCCGCAGACTCCGCTTGCGAAGCCCGGCGTCTACCACGGCGACACCGCCGGGAAGGCGTCACGCGTCTCCCGCTACCGCTATCCGGAGCTCGGGATCACCGGCGGCGTCCCGACGAATCTCTCCGGGCCGGAGCAGGTCTTCCGCGTCAGCATCGACCGGCCCGTCGCGAACTTCGGCGCCGTCGTGCTCGACCGTGGGAGGGGCGTCTCGGTCTCGCCGCGGATCGTCCACGCCGGCGACGAGAACCGCCTCGTCGGCTACGCCGGGATCCCCGCCGCGATCAACCCGTACGTCGGCCTGCCGGTACCCTATCCCGTCGTCGCGGCCATCCTCCCGACACCGGGCGCCTACAACATCGTCTTCGACACCCCGGCCGGCGGCAGGCCGGGCAGCTTCACCTTCCGCTACTGGGTGAACGACACCACGCCGCCGGGCGTCCGGCTGCAGACGAGGATCGTCAAGCGCGGCGCCGCCGTCAGGGTCGCCGTGACGGACGCTCAATCGGGCGTCGACCCGCGCACGCTCGCCGTCACCGTGGACGGTCACGCCGCCCGCTACTCGTTCCACAACGGCGTGCTGCTGATCCCGACGACCGCGCTCGGGACCGGCACGCACCGGCTGACGGTGCGGGCCTCGGACTACGAGGAGTCGAAGAACATGGAGGACGTCGGGCCGGTCCTCCCGAACACGCGCACGCTCGCGACGACGTTCGCGGTCCGCTTCGGCTAGCGCCGGCTAGCTGCGGTCCTTCTCCTCGATCGTCGGCAGCTGCGCGAGGTCCCGCTCGACGCTCGCCGCGAAGTCCTCGGCGTCGTTCGGCACCACGTGGAGCAGAGTCTTCCGCTTCTCGCGCTCGCGGCGGCGACGCGCCTCGGGGCCGACCCGCGCATCGAATCCGTGGTGGAGGCGTGGCCATTCCGCTCCGACCACCACTGCGATCGCCAGCACGAGCAGGGCGATGTACAGCCAGCTCACGAGACCGATCTTAGCGAAGGGGGTTCGACGGGGAGTAAACCGATCGGGCCTTCCTGCCGATACGTACGGGCATGCAAGGCTCGCTCCTCATCGCGTATGCCCTGTTCTGGGCCACCCTCATGCGCGCGCTGCTCGTCCGCGCCCGCGTGCTGCCGCCGACCTGCGCCCGCTGCGGGCTGCCGTACGAGCGCGCGACCCTCGGCGCACGGGTCTGCAGCTGCGAGTCGCACGGCCACTGAGCCGCGCGCGGAGGAACGCTCAGGCGACCGGGGCGCCGAGCAGCTCCCCGAGCTTCCGCTCGAGGTAGGCGAGGTACGGGCCGGCGTCCATCGGGCTGCCCGTCTCCCGCAGCAGCAGCTCCTGCGGCGTGAACACCCGTCCGTGGCGGTGCACGTGCTCGCCGAGCCACTCGCGCAGCGGGGCGAACTCGCCGCGCTCGAACATCGGCTCGAGCTCGCCCAGATCCTCGCGCGCGCGGTCCCAGAGCTGGACGGAGACGACGTTGCCGAGCGCGTACGTCGGGAAGTAGCCGAAGCTCATGTCGGACCAGTGGACGTCCTGCAGCGCGCCGAGGACGATGTCGGGCGGCTGGAGACCGAGGTAGTCGCGCATCTTCTCCGCGAATGCCTCGGGCAGATCATCGAGGGAGACAGCGCCGCTGAACACGTCCCGCTCCAGCTCGAAGCGCAGGATGATGTGCAGGCAGTACGTCACCTCGTCCGCGTCGACGCGCCGCAGCGACGGCTGCACCTTGTTCAGCGCGCGGTGGAACGTCTCCAGCGAGACGCCGTCGAACCGTCCCGGGAACGCGGCCTGCAGCTCCGGATAGAAGAAGCGCCACGTGGCGATGTTGCGGCCGACGAGGTTCTCCCAGAGGCGGCTCTGCGACTCGTGGAACGCGGCCGAGACGCCGTGCGCGAGCGGCGTGCGGGCGAACCGCGGATTCAGCTGGCGCTCGTAGATGCCGTGGCCGAACTCGTGCAGGCACGAGAGGACGCCGTGCAGGCTCTCGTCGTGGAAGTTCGTCGTCAGCCGGATGTCGAGCGGTGAGATCGACGTCGCGAACGGATGCACGGTGCGGTCGAGCCGCCACGAGCTGTCGTCCATCCCCCAGCGCTCGAGCAGGCCGAGCGAGAACCGCCGCTGCGCGCGCCAGTCGAAGCTGCCGTGGAGGCACGAGTCGTCGACCGGCTCGCTCTCCGAGACGGCGCGGATCAGCGGCATCAGCGCGGTCTTGATCTGGTCGAAGATCTCCTGCACCTCCGCCGTCTTCATCCCCGGCTCGTAGTCGTCCAGCAGGACGTCGTACGGATCGTCGGCCGGCTCGAAGCACTCGACGTACCGGCGCCTGAGCTCGAGCCCCTGACGCAGATACGGGAGCAGGATCGAGTAGTCCTGCGCGTCGCGGGCCTCCAGCCACGCGCGATAGCCATGCGAGCCGCAGCGCGTCAGCTCCGCACGCAGGTCGGACGGGACGCGGACGGCTTTGTCGTAGTCGCGCCGCGCAATGCGGATCAGCGCGGTCTCGAAGGACTCGGGCTCGTGCTGCTCCTCGAACGGCCGCAGCTCCTCCAGCAGCTCGCCCAGCGCGGGCGCGATCTGGAGATCGTGCGCGACCCGGTTCAGCGTCGCCCGCTGCTCGGCGCGCGCGTCGGCGCCGCCCTGCGGCATCTTCGTCTCCTCGTCCCAGGAGAGAAGTGCGGCGGCCTTCTCCAGGTCGGAGATCTCGCCCAGGCGAAGCAGCAGCTCCTGGAAGCGGTCGTTCACCTGCCGTTCACCCGCGGGAGGGTACACAAGCCTCAGGACCTGTCCCGAACCGTGTCGTCGACCGGAAACCAGACCGCGCGGGCCTCCGCGAGCAGGCGTCCGTCGCGGAACAGCGCCGTCCCGGCGTGCAGACGGCGCTCGTCGCCGCCGAGCGGCCACGCCACGACCACGCACTCGTCGCCGGGAGCGGGAGCCTCGATGACGCGCGCGGTGAGCCGGCCGAGCACGGTGACGCCGCGTGCCCAGTCCTCGTTCACGGCGTAGGCACCGGGGCAGTCGAGCGCGGCCCAGACGAACGGATGCGCAACCTCAGCGGGACGCCACGGCGCGACGACTCTTCCGTCGCCGATCGCCGCCGGCTGCAACCGGAGCGCGTCGCCCTCGTCGCGGCCCGGCCCGCAGACGAAGCAGCCGGGAAACGGGTGCTCCGGATCGTCGGGAACGGCGGAGGCGAGTGCCGCTGCTTGGGCGAAGCTCACCGGCTCCGGCGGGTCGAGCTCCAGCTCCGCCGGGTGCGCCTCCGCGACGAGCACGTCGCCGTCGAGCACGCGCACGGCGTCGTCGAGGCGCTCGACGCGCAGGGGCGTATCCAGCGGGGGCGGCAGCCGCAGGGTCACCTCGGCTGTATCGGCCTCCAGCAGCCCGGCCACGAGCCCGCACGTATAGCCACCGTTCCCGGAACCGGCAGGCCCGCGAAAGCGGCGCTCGATGACGATCGACTCGGTCATGACGGACGGGAGAGCTCCCCGGGTTGGACTCGAACCAACAACCCTCCGGTTAACAGCCGGATGCTCTGCCAATTGAGCTACCGGGGATCGGCGGCGGAATTGTAGCGGCGTCCGCCGGGCGGCTACGCGAACTCGCGGATCCTTGTACGGATCTTCAGCAGCGCCTGCTGTAGGTCGACCATGCGGCCCTCGTCCGCCTCGGCCAGCTCCCGCTGGAGGCGCCGCTCGCGTAGCCGGAGCAGCATCTGCTCGGTCGTCTCGACGGTGATGTCGTCCTGGCCGGCCAGGGCGTACAGCTCGGCCAGCAGCGGGGTCAGGTCGCCGTCCGCGGGCTCCTCGCCGAGCAGGTGCGCACGCGCGCGACGGTGCAGCGGATCGTCGAAGTGCTCCGGCCCGATCTGCTCGAGCAGCCGCACCAGCTCGGGGTGCGCGGAGACACCGGCGAGGGCGCCGCGCTCCAGCCGCGACCCGGCGTCGAGCAGCCGCGGCGAGACGACGCCGGCGGCATGCGAGCTGCCGCGCGCCGGCGCAAGCCCGGCCTGCGTCTCCGGCGGCAGGTCGAGCAGGTCGGCGGCAAGGCGGACCGCCTCCACCCGCTCCGGCGAGTCGGGCAGCGAGGCGAGGAAGGTGCGGATGGTGGCGAACGCGCTCTCGCGGTCGCGCGCGCGCTCGCGCTCGAGGCGGACCCGGTGCACCGGGTAGCTCACGGGCTCGAGCAGCTGCCGCTGGAACGCAGCCGGATCGTCGGCGGGATCGCTCCCCTTCGGCAGCGCCACCACCTGCACGTTGAAGCCCTGCGTGAGCGCGAGGTCCATCCCGCGCAGCGTCGCCTCCTGGCCGGCCGCGTCGGCGTCGAAGCAGAGGAAGAGGCGCCGGGTGAGCCGCGCCAGCTCCTTCAGCTGCGCCGGGGTCAGCGCCGTCCCCATCGAGGCGACGACCGGCAGGAAGCCCGCCTGCCGTAGCGCGATCACGTCGGTATTGCCCTCGACGACCACCGCGCGGTCCTCCTTCGCGATCGCCTGGCGGCCGGTGTCGAGCCCGTAGAGCAGGTCGCCCTTGCGGAACAGCTCGCTCTCGGGAGAGTTGACGTACTTGCCCTGCAGCGGATCGTCGTCGTGCAGCTTGCGCGCCTGAAAGCCGCGGACGCGGCCGCGCGCGTCGGCGAGCGGGAAGACGAGGCGCCGCTGGAAGTAGTCGTAGCCGCCGCGATTGCCGAGCCCAGCCGCGCGGAGGTCTTCCTGCTCGTAGCCCTCCTGCAGCGCGCGCCGCCCGAGCAGCGCGCCGCCGGGCGCGTACCCGAGCCGGAAGGTGCGGCACACCTCCTCGCCGAGCCCGCGCGACGCGAGGTACCCGCGCGCGAACGCGCCGTGCTCGCTCTCCCACAGCACGCGCTCGTAGAACACGGTCGCGCGCTCGAGCAGCGTGTGCAGACGCTCGCGCCGCCGCCGCTCGCGATCCGCCTCCGGCGAGATCTCCTCGAACTCGAGCTCGATGCCGAACCGCTGGCCGAGCAGCTCGATCGCGCCGACGAAGTCGACGTTCTCGATCTTCTCGACGAACGCGATCGCGTCGCCCCCCTCGCCGCAGCCGAAGCACTTGAAGGTGCCGCGCGCCGGTGTGACCGTGAAGCTCGGCGTCCGCTCCTGATGGAAGGGACAGAGCCCCTTGTACGTCCCGCCCGCCTTGCGCAGGCGGACGTAGTCCTCGACGAGCGGAAGGATCTCCGCGGCCGCCTTGACCGCCTCGACCGAGTTGTCCTTGATGCGCGTCACTGCGGCACTAATCCAGCTCGGCCGCGTAGGCGAGTGCGAAGCGGTCGGTCATCCCCGCCAGGTAGTCGGTCGCGTGCTCGAGGTCGTCGCCGCGTTCGTCGACGAGGTGCTCGAAGATCCGCCGCACCGTCGCGCGGATGCGCGCGTGCTCCTCGACCGAGTGCGGGCCGAGATAGACGCGCTCGAACATGAAGCTGCGCAGCGCGAGCATGGCGCCGCCGATCTCGTCGCTCTGCACGATGTCGCCCGCCTGCGCCGACGTCTCGACGAGGTCGTGCACGAGCGTGTCGATGCGGCGCGAGCCGGTGGCGCCGAGGATGGCGATCTCGTCGCGCGGCAGATCGTCCGGCGCGAGGATCCCGGCTCGGATCGCGTCGTCGATGTCGTGGTTGATGTACGCGACGCGGTCGACGACGCGGACGATCTTCCCCTCGAGCGTCTCCGGCTCGTCGGGGCCGGTGTGCTTGAGGATCCCGTCCCGGACCTCCCACGTGAGGTTCAGCCCGCGTCCGTCGCGCTCGAGCCGCTCGACGACGCGGAGCGAGTGCTCGTTGTGGCGGAAGCCGCGGCCGCCGCGCTCGCGCACAAGCTCGTCGAGCGCCTGCTCGCCGGCGTGGCCGAACGGCGGATGGCCGAGGTCGTGGCCGAGCCCGATCGCCTCGACGAGATCCTCGTTCAGCTGCAGCGCCCGCGCGACGCCGCGCGCGATCCATGCGCTCTCGAGCGTGTGCGTCAGCCGCGTCCGGAAGTGGTCGCCCTCGGGATCGACGAACACCTGCGTCTTGCAGCCGCAGCCGGCGGAACGCCTTCGAGTGGACGATGCGGTCGCGGTCGCGCTGGAACGGCGTCCGCAGCCGGCACTCCTCCTCGGGGAGGTTGCGTCCGCGCGAGTCGTAGGAGCGTACGGCGAGCGGCGACAGCCAGCGCTCCTGCTCCCGGAACGATCTTCGAACGAGTCGGCCACGCGCCCCTCGAGCTCCGGCATTTCGCCAGGCTACTAGCGCAAGGGACAGCGTTCCGCTAGATGATGATCGGAACCGTGCCGCCGTCGGCGCTCCAGGCGGCGCCGGTGACGTAGCTCGCGCGCGGCGAGCACAGGAACGCGATGACCGCAGCGATCTCCTCCGGCTCGGCCAGCCGGCCGAGCGGCCGGCCCGCGCCGACCGTCGCGAGCACCTCGTCGCGCGATTTCCGCTCCGCCGCCTGCTGTTCGGCGAGCCCGCCGTCGCCGAGCCAGGCGCCGGTCGCGGTCGGCCCGGGCGTCACCGCGTTGCAGCGGATGCCGTCCTTCGCGTACAGGTCGGCGACGAGCCGCGAGAACGAGAGCACCCCCGCCTTCGTCACCGAGTAGTCGGGCATCCACGCCGACGGCCGCTTCGCCGGCGGTCGACGAGACGTTCACGATCGTGCCCGCTCCACGCGCGCGCATCCCGGGCAGCGACCGCACGGATCGCGCGGACGTAGCTCATCACGTTGAGCTGCCACAGCTCGTGCCACTGGTCGTCGGTGACCTCCTCGAGCTTGCGCTGATACGCGATCCGCCGACGTTGTTGACGAGCACGTCGATGCGGCCGTGGCGCTCCTCGGTCTCACGCACGACCCGCTCGGCCTCGCCGGGCGTCGCCAGGTCGGCTGCGACGTGGAGCGCCTCGCCGCTCCGGCGCTCTCGTGCCGTCCGGTGGTGACGACCTCGCGCCCTCGGCGCGCAGCAGCCCCACCGTCGCGAGGCCGATGCCGGCGGTGGAGCCGGTGACGAGGCAGACCGTGTCGCGGAGACCGAGATCCATGGCGCCGCTACCCTAGCTTCCGTGACGACTCTGCTGCTCGTTCGACACGGCGAGACCGACTGGAACGCCGAGCATCGCTGGCAGGGGCACACGGATGTCCCGCTGAACGAGCACGGCCGCGCGCAGGCGCGCGCGCTCGCGGAGCAGCTCGCCGCCGAGCCGGTGGACGCCATCTACGCGAGCGACCTCAGCCGCGCACGCGAGACCGCCGAAACCGTCGCCGAGCGGCTCGGGCTCCCCGTGACGGTCGACCCCGATCTGCGCGAGAACGACGTCGGCTCCTGGGAGGGTCTGACGCGCGAGGAGCGGCGAGCGCGAATGGGACGGCGAAGCGACGAGGCCCACGCGCGAGCGCATCCTCCGGGCGCTGCACCGGATCGCGGCCGCCATCCGACCGGCACGCGTCCTCGTCGTCGCCCACGGCGGCTGCCTCCGCCGCGTCCAGGAGTCGATCGACGCCGAAGTGGACGGCCGGTTCGACAACTGCGGCCCTGGGCCGCTCGCCTACGAGAACGGGACGTTCCGGGCGATAGACTGACCTACCGCCGGTGGAGGACTACACGGGCAAGTACAAGGGCGAGCAGGTCGAGGTCGCACTCTTCGGCGGCGAGTACCAGGAGGGCGTCCTGACCGCGTACTGCTACGTCGACGAGGTCGCGCACATCGAGCTCAACGGCCACATCCTCGTCCCGCTCCAGAACATCGCCTCGCTCCACTGCTCGAGCCGCTGTGACGCGCCCCAGAACGAGGACTGGCCGCCGCGCGGGCTGCTCGACGACGACGGCCGGGGCGAGCCCGAAGACGGCTGAGTGCGGCGCGCTGATCGCGGCGCGCAACATCGTCAAGGCCTGGCTCCTCCTGTTCGGGATCTGCGGCCTCTTCGCGCTCGTCGGCTGGGCGCTCGGCGGAATCCGGCTGCTGTCGGTCTTCGCGTTCGCGGCGGTACTGCTCGTCGGCGGCGCCTACTGGTCGTTCGACCGCGCCGTGCTCGGCATGGTCCGCGCGCGCGAGCTGCCGCTCGCGGAGGCGCCGCTGCTGCACTCGACCGTCGAGCGGCTCGCGGCGCGCGCGGGCATCGTGAAGCCGAAGCTCTATCTCATCCCCGACGGGATGCCGCTCGCGCTCGCGACCGGTCGCGGCCCCACCTACTCGGCGATCGGCGTCAGCTCCGGCGCCGTCGGCGCGTGCCCGCCCGCCGAGCTCGAAGGCGTGCTCGCGCACGAGATCGCGCACGTGAAGCACCGCGACGTCGCGATCCAGACGGCCGTCGTCGTGCTCGCCGCGTCGGTGATCGAGGCGACGCGCATCGGCGGCTGGCTGCAGGGAGCGCTCCTGTTCGTCTTCGGCCCGGTCGCCGCCGCGTGCACGCACCTTCTCCTCTCGCCGAACCGCGAGTTCGAGGCCGACCGCCGCGCCGCCGAGCTGTGCGAGTCGCCGCACGGCCTCGCGGACGCGCTCATCCGGCTCGACCAGGCGGCGGAGCTCGTCTCGTTCGCGGCGTCGCCGGCGACCGAGCCGCTCTGGCCGTTCAACCCCTTCCTGGACACAGGGCTCGCGAAGATGTTCGTCACCCATCCTCCCGTCGAGGAGCGCGTCCGGCGCCTGCGCGCTCGATCGACGCGACCGAGGAGGCGGCGTGATGACCACAGAACGAAAAGGGCCCGCTTTCGCGGGCCCTTTTCCAAAGATAAATCGGCGGCGACCTACTCTCCCGGGAGGTTGCCCTCCGAGTACCATCGGCCCTGGCGAGCTTAACTTCTCTGTTCGGAATGGGAAGAGGTGTTTCCCCGCCGGTATGACCGCCGAACTGTCAAGGGGAGCGCCGAGCGCTGCACCCTCAAAACTCCATAGCGACTCTGTCCGATGTTCAAATCAAGACCTCGGGCAATTAGTACGGCTCAGCTGAACGCATTGCTGCGCTTGCACCGGCCGCCTATCAAGGTCGTAGTCTCCGACCGCCCTTACTCCCTCGAGGGGATGGGAGCTCTCATCTCGAGGTGGGCTTCCCGCTTAGATGCTTTCAGCGGTTATCCCGTCCAGACGTGGCTAATCAGCAGCGCCGTTGGCACGACGACTGATACACCAGAGGTCTGTTCGTCTCGGTCCTCTCGTACTAGAGACGACTCCTCTCAAAGCTCCAGCGCCCATGGTGGATAGGGACCGAACTGTCTCACGACGTTCTGAACCCAGCTCGCGTACCGCTTTAATGGGCGAACAGCCCAACCCTTGGGACCTGCTACAGCCCCAGGATGCGACGAGCCGACATCGAGGTGCCAAACCCTTCCGTCGATGTGGACTCTTGGGAAGGATAAGCCTGTTATCCCCGGAGTACCTTTTATCCGTTGAGCGACGGCACGTCCACTAGTTACCGCCGGATCACTAAGGCCCGCTTTCGCGCCTGCTCGACATGTCTGTCTCGCAGTCAAGCTCCCTTATGCCTTTGCACTCTACGCACGATTTCCAACCGTGCTGAGGGAACCTTTGCGCGCCTCCGTTACATTTTAGGAGGCGACCGCCCCAGTCAAACTACCCACCTGACGCTGTTCCCGCCCCGGATTACGGCAGCGGGTTAGAAGCCCAGAACACGAAGGGTGGTATCCCAAGGTTGGCTCCACGAGGACTGGCGTCCCCGCTTCACAGCCTCCCACCTATCCTGGACAACGTACCCCAAACTTCAACGTCAAGCTGTAGTAAAGGTTCACGGGGTCTTTCCGTCCAACCACGGGTATTCGGCATCTTCACCGAAACTACAGTTTCACCGGATCCCTCGTTGAGACAGCGCCCAAGTCGTTACGCCATTCGTGCAGGTCGGAACTTACCCGACAAGGAATTTCGCTACCTTAGGACCGTTCATTGTTGTTACTCATTCGCGAATAATCTCGTGAATGGGCCGGTACATTTCTGACCGGCTCTCACGGTCGCCCGTGAGATCGGACTATCTCATCCCGTCGCGCTCATTGACGGGGTCGGCGTATAGTCTCTGAGGATTCTCGTAGCCGAGTAGCGTCTCTTTCCGCCACGGTTCATCCCTTCACGGAGCTGGATGATCCGGACGTAGTCGGTGTCGCTCACGACAGGCTTGCTCAACAGCGCGACCGCGCTCCTGAACAGCCCGAAGTCGTTCGCCTTCTGCCCGACGAGCGGAAACCGCTCGAAGAACGGGATGATCCGGCCGGTGATGTCGAGGAGGCGGTTGACCTCCCAGTACCAGCCGTTGTTGCCGGCCCGCCGAAGCGAGCCGCATCCGAGCGTCTCGTGGAACAGATCGAGCGGAGCCCGATCGTGCTGCGAGACGTTGAAGGCGGCGGAGAGCTTCCACTTCCGACCGTAGTCCGCGCGTTTGCGGCACACGATCATGAAGCTTCCCTCTCCGAGAGCGAAACCCGACAAGAAGCTTCCGAGCGAGCTCGGAATCGCTTCGACAACGAGCCTTTCCTGCTGATTGCCCGCACCCATCGCGTTGTCACTACGGTAAACGTCCGGTCGGACGTCACCGTGAGTAGCGTGGGATGCTCGGGTATTCCAGCATTTAGCCGACTTTTACAACTACCTGGTCGATAGTTACGGCCGCCGTTTACCGGGGCTTGGATTCAAGGCTTCGCCCGAAGACTAACCTCTCCTCGTGACCTTCCGGCACCGGGCAGGCGTCAGCCCCTATACGTCGTCTTACGACTTCGCAGAGACCTGTGTTTTTGGTAAACAGTCGCTTGGGCCGTTTCACTGCGGCCTCCTCGGGCTCGGGTCCGTAAAGGTCCGTCACCCTACTGAGGCGCCCCTTCTCCCGAAGTTACGGGGCGATTTTGCCGAGTTCCTTAACGAGGGTTCTTCCGATCGCCTTGGTATTCTCTACCTGCCCACCTGTGTCGGTTTTGGTACGGGCACGACCAATCTCCCTAGAGGATTTTCTCGGAGGCATGGCTTCAAGCACTTCGGCCCCAAGGGGCCTCGACGTCCCGTCTCAGGCTTGATGGCCGGCGGATTTCCCTACCAGCCGCCCTACGCGGTTGTCCCAGGTCGACCAACGCCTGGGTTGCCCTAGCCTACCCCGTCCCCCCATCGGTGATAGCGATTGGGACGTGGTACAGGAATATCAACCTGTTGTCCATCGCCTACGCCTTTCGGCCTCGGCTTAGGTCCCGACTAACCCTGAGCAGATTAGCTTTACTCAGGAACCCTTGGGCATTCGGCGGGCGAGTTTCTCACTCGCCTTTCGTTACTCGTGCCAGCATTCTCACTTCCCAGCGCTCCACGGCAGGCTTGCCGCCGCCGCTTCACCGCCCTGGGAACGCTCCCCTACCACTCCACGCAAGCGTGAAGTCCGTGGCTTCGGTTCCATGCTTGAGCCCCGTTACATTGTCCGCGCCCGACCACTTGACCAGTGAGCTGTTACGCACTCTTTGAATGGTGGCTGCTTCTGAGCCAACATCCTGGTTGTCTGTGCAATCGGACATCGTTTCCCACTTAGCATGGAATTAGGGACCTTAGCCGACGGTCCGGGCTGTTTCCCTTTTGAGCACGAAGCTTATCCCCCGCACTCTGACTGCCGCGCTCTGGAATAACGGCATTCGGAGTTTGCCTTACTTCGGTAAGCTGGTAGGCCCCCTAGGCAAAACAGTGCTCTACAACCGTTATTGAACGCGCGACGCTATACCTAAATATATTTCGGGGAGAACCAGATATCTCTGAGTTTGATTAGCCTTTCACTCCGACCCACAGCTCATCCCCGCCGTTTTCAACCGACGTGGGTTCGGTCCTCCACGGGGTCTTACCCCCGCTTCAACCTGGCCATGGGTAGATCACTCAGTTTCGGGTCTAGCTCCCACGACTGAATCGCCCTATTCAGACTCGCTTTCGCTACGGCTCCGTTTCCTTAACCTTGCCGTGGAAGACTAACTCGCTGGCTCATTATGCAAAAGGCACGCCGTCACGGAACAAGTCCGCTCCGACCGCTTGTAAGCACACGGTTTCAGGTGCTATTTCACTCCCCTTCCGGGGTACTTTTCACCTTTCCCTCACGGTACTAGTTCACTATCGGTCACCGAGGAGTACTTAGCCTTGCGGGGTGGTCCCCGCGGGTTCCGACCGGGTTTCACGTGCCCGGCCGTACTCAGGTACTCGTCAAGGAAGGCTGTGCGTTTTCGCGTACAGGGCCGTTACCTTCTGTGGCCTGGCTTTCCATCCAGTTCGGCTAACGCACAACTTTGTAACTCCCCGACCCGCCGGCAGACGGATCAAGACGAGCCCTACAACCCTCACGCAACAACGGCTGCCGCCTATCACGTTGCGCAAGTTTGGGCTCTTCCCCTTTCGCTCGCCACTACTCAGGGAGTCGAGGTTTCTTTCCTTTCCTCTGGGTACTTAGATGTTTCAGTTCCCCAGCTTGCCTCCCGCACCCTATGTATTCAGGTACGGGTACCGCCGCATTACCAGCGGTGAGTTTCCTCATTCGGAGATCCCGGGATCAATGACTGGTCAGCGTCTCCCCCGGGCTTATCGCAGCCGCCCACGTCCTTCATCGGCTCTCGGTGCCAAGGCATCCACCGTGTGCCCTTGTTCTCTTGATCAGAAGAACACCGGTATAGATGTCGCTATGGAGTTTTCAAGGTGCGCGCGGCTCTGCGCCGCCCACCAGAGAACGCCGGCCCGAGGGCCGGTCTCTCAAAACTCAACAGCGTGGGACTTTCATCCGCGGGGACACAATTAACTGTGTCCCCGCCGTTCGTTATCGAGGTCGACGTAGTTCTAGGCGAGCTGAATAGCCGGACGGCCGAGGCCATCGACGGGTTCAGCGCCTACCGGCGTGTAACACCGGATTCCCTAGAAAGGAGGTGATCCAGCCGCAGCTTCCGCTACGGCTACCTTGTTACGACTTCACCCCAATCATCGACCCTACCTTCGACGGCTCCCTCCCTTGCGGGTTGGGCCACCGGCTTCGGGTATTGCCAACTTTCGTGGTGTGACGGGCGGTGTGTACAAGGCCCGGGAACATATTCACCGCGGCATTGCTGATCCGCGATTACTAGCAACTCCGCCTTCATGGAGGCGAGTTTCAGCCTCCAATCCGAACCGGGACCGGCTTTATGGGATTCGCTCACCCTCGCGGGTTTGCAGCCCTTTGTACCGGCCAATGTAGCACGTGTGTAGCCCAGGACATAAGGGGCATGATGACTTGACATCATCCCCACCTTCCTCCGATTTGTCACCGGCAGTCTCCCATGAGTCCCCGTCTTTCACGCTGGCAACATGGGACAGGGGTTGCGCTCGTTGCGGGACTTAACCCAACATCTCACGACACGAGCTGACGACAGCCATGCACCACCTGTGCACAGGCCCCGAAAGGCTGCCGAATTTCTCCGACATTCCTGTGCATGTCAAGCCCTGGTAAGGTTCTTCGCGTTGCGTCGAATTAAACCACATGCTCCGCTGCTTGTGCGGGCCCCCGTCAATTCCTTTGAGTTTTAGCCTTGCGGCCGTACTCCCCAGGCGGGGTGCTTAATGCGTTAGCTTCGGCACGGAAGGAGTCGACACCTCCCACACCTAGCACCCATCGTTTACGGCGTGGACTACCAGGGTATCTAATCCTGTTCGCTCCCCACGCTTTCGCGTCTCAGCGTCAGTACCGTCCCAGAGAGCCGCCTTCGCCACGGGTGTTCTTCCCGATATCTGCGCATTTCACCGCTACACCGGGAATTCCACTCTCCTCTTCCGGACTCTAGTCTCACGGTTTCCACCGACAGCTCGAGGTTGAGCCTCGAGTTTTCACAGCGGACCTGTGAAACCGCCTACACGCTCTTTACGCCCAATAAATCCGGACAACGCTTGCCCCCTACGTATTACCGCGGCTGCTGGCACGTAGTTAGCCGGGGCTTCTTCTGGAGGTACCGTCACCCTCTGGGCTATTAACCCGAGTGGCTTCGTCCCTCCTGAAAGAGGTTTACAACCCGAAGGCCTTCTTCCCTCACGCGGCGTCGCTGCGTCAGGCTTTCGCCCATTGCGCAAGATTCCCCACTGCTGCCTCCCGTAGGAGTCTGGGCCGTGTCTCAGTCCCAGTGTGGCTGATCGTCCTCTCAGACCAGCTACGGATCGTCGCCTTGGTGGGCCGTTACCCCGCCAACAAGCTAATCCGCCGCGGGCCCGTCCATGGCCGGAGGCCGAAGCTACCTTTTCCATTCATCCCCGAAGGGCGAATGGGCTATCCGGTATTAATCCGAGTTTCCCCGGGCTATCCCGGTGCCAAGGGTGGGTTACCCACGTGTTACTCACCCGTTCGCCGCTGTCCCCGGACCCGAAGGTCCGGTTCTCGCTCGACTTGCATGTGTTAAGCGCGCCGCCAGCGTTCGTCCTGAGCCAGGATCAAACTCTCCGTGAAGATAGTTGCCGACCTCGAGAGGCCGGCAGTCTTTTCACCTTGAGCTTGTGCTCAAAGTCCACCTCTTGGCATCGCAAGCGACACCGCGAGGTGAGACAGGTTTCATCTAGACGGGTCGCAAGCGACCCGTTCTCGACGTAAACGCACGCTGTTGAGTTTTCAAAGACCGGGCCGTCGTTGCGGCGTAAAAAAGGCCCCGACTCGCGCCAGAGGCCCAAGGATGCTCGGAGTTCGTTCCCGAATCGTCCTAGAAGGGCGCTCCAGTTCGGTCGTTTGCAGGGACTTTCCTACACCGCCTCTCGGGCAGCCGGAGGATTGTAGCAGTGGAAGGGCCGGCGTCAACCGCGGACAAGCCGCAGGAAACGCCGCTTTCCCGCCTGGAGCGTGGCCCCGTCGAGCTCGGCCCACGGAACGTCGTATCCGGGCACCGGGGCGCCGTCGAGCTTGACTCCGCCCTGGTCGATCGTGCGCCGCCAGTGACTCGACGACTCGCCGAGCTTCGCGGCGAGGAACGCCGGCAGGTGGAGCGGGTCCGGGCCCTCGAGCCGCACCTCCTCGACCTCCTCGGGCGCCTCGCCGCGGCGGACGACGCGCGCGAAGTGGTCCTCCGCGGCGCGCGCCGCCTTCTCCCCGTGCGAACGCGCCACGATCCGGCGCGCGAGCGCGAGCTTCGCCTCCATGGGATCCTCGGACGGGACGGGCTCCTCGGCGACGAGCCGCCACCAGTCGGCGAGCATCGAGTCGGGAATCCGCATCGTTCGCCCGAACATCTCCTCGGGCGCCGCCGTCAGCGGGATGTTGTTCCCGACGGAGGAGCTCATCTTCTCCCCGTCCCACGAGAGCAGGAGCGGCGTCGTCAGCACGACCTGCGGCTCGAGCCCGTACGCCTCCATGACGTCGCGGCCCGCGAGCAGGTTGTACAGCTGGTCGGTGCCGCCGAGCTCGACGTCGGCCTCTACTGCGACCGAGTCGTACGCCTGCATGAGCGGATAGAGGAGCTCGGAGACGGAGATGGGCTCGCCGGCGCGGAAACGTTTCTCGAAGTCGTCGCGTTCGAGCATCCGCGCGACGGTGATGATCCGGCCGAGCCGCACGACGTCGGCGTAGGAGAGCTGCGAGAGCCACTCGCCGTTGCGCCGCACCTCGAGGAGCTCGGGATCGTCGAGCAGGATGACCTTCGCCTGGTCGAGGTAGCGCTGCGCGTTCGCGTCGATCTCCTCGTCGGAGAGGATCGGCCGCTCGGCAGAGCGCCCCGACGGGTCGCCGATCCGCGTCGTGTAGTCGCCGATGATGAGAACGGCCTTGTGGCCCTCGTCCTGGAAGGCGCGCATCCGTTGCAGCGGGATGCCGCGGCCGACGTGGATGTCGGGCGACGTGACGTCGATGCCGAGCTTCACGCGCAGCGGCCGGCCGAGCTTCAGCTTCTGCTCGAGCGCGCCCTCGGGGAGGACGTCGACGGCGTTGCGGGTCAGGCCGGCAATGCTCACTGCAGCACCAGCGGCTCGATCTCCCCGGCGGGCTCGAAGCCGAACACCTGGCCGACGAACGAGAGCGAGGCCTCGAGCGAGCGGACGACGTTCTCCTCCCTGCGGAAGCCGTGGCCCTCGCCGGCGAACGCGATGTACGCGTGCGGGATGCCCTTGCGCTCCAGCACCTCGACCATCATCTCGGCCTGCGCCGGGAGCACGACCTTGTCGTCGAGGCCCTGGAGCAGGAGCATCGGCCGCTCGATCTGCTCGACGAAGTGGACGGGCGAGCGCGCCCGGTAGAGCTCGGCCTGCTCGGGATACGGCCCGATCATCGAGTCGAGGTAGCGCGACTCGAACTTGTGCGTGTCGAGTGCGAGCGCTTCTGCATCCGCGACGCCGAAGTAGCTCACGCCGGCGGCGAACGCCTTCGGGTCGTAGACGAGCGCGCACATGACGACGTAGCCGCCGGCGCTGCCGCCCTCCACCCACGTCCGTGCGGGATCGGCGTCGCCTGCGGCTGCGAGGTGCTTCGCGGCCGCGACGCAGTCCTGCCAGTCGATCTCGCCCCAGCGGCCGTTCAGGAGGCGACGGTACTCGCGACCGAAGCCGGTGCTGCCGCGGTAGTTGACGTCGACCGTGCCGATGCCGCGCTGCGCGAAGTACTGCACCTCGATGTCGAAGTGCGGCGAGACGTGCGCGGTCGGGCCGCCGTGGGCGGTGACGCGGACGGGCGGCGCCTCGCCTTCGGGCCCTTCGTACTCCGCACTGGCCGGCGGGTAGTAGAACGCGTGCGCGGTGCCGCCGTCGCCGGTCGGGAACTCGATCGCCCGCGGTACCGAGACGGACGCCGGGTCGAGCTCGAAGTCGAGCGACCGCTGCAGGATCTCCTCCCGGCCGGTGGCCGTGTCGAACGAGACGAGGGAGCTCGACTGCGTCGGCGAGCCGGCCGCGAACACGACACGGCTCCCGCCGGAGGCGAGTGCGTTGTCGGAGTACGACGTCCAGGCGAGACCGGCGTCCTCGAGCGCGCCGTCCCCGTCGAGGAGGCACAGCGAGTCCACCGCGTCCCGCGTGACGACGCAGGCGACTCGGCCGCCGTCGAGGAACACGTACCTGCTCATCCCGAACACCCACGCGGGGAAGCCGATCTCCGCGCCCTCGAGCGCCGTCAGCGCCTCGCCCTCGCGGTAGAGGTTCCACCACCCGCGGCGGTCCGAGCAGTAGTGGAGCCGCCCGTCCGGCGACCAGCGCGGGTCGATCACGGACTCGGACCTCCCGCCGGCGACGACGGCGCCGTCGAGGTACAGGACCGTCCCGTCCCACGGCATGTTCGGGTGATCCCAGGCAAGCCACGCGAGCCGCTCCCCGGACGGATCGAGGCGCGGCGCCATGTAGAAGTCGTGCCCCGACTGGATGACGGTCGGCTCGGCGGAGCCGTCGGCGGGGAACGAGACGAGCTCGTTGTGCACCTCGCCGGCCTCGTGGCGCTCGCGGACGCAGACGATCGTCGCCCCGTCCGGCGTGACGACGCCGTCGGCGTAGCGGAGGGCGTTCGCCGCCGCCGGCTCGGGCGTGATCGGCACTGCCCCGGCACCGTCGGTGCGGTACACGCGGCTGTCCGAGAACTCGGAGTAGAAGACGGTGTCGCCGTGGTACCAGACGGCGCCTCCCCCGTACTCGTGCACGCGCGTCCGGGCATTCGACCCGGCCGGTGTGAGATCGCCCGCCGCGGAGTCGACGACGACGGTGCGGCCGTCCTCGTGCGCACGCGACTCGGTCCAGCGCACGCGCCCGCCGTCGACGTGCACGTCCGCGAAGCGGCGGCCCTGCGCGCGCGCGACCGTGAGCGCGTCGAGGGACGACGGCCAGGTTCCGTAGGGGCGAACGGTCACCGGCGCGAGTCTAGTGACCGGACTGCGCCGTCACCGGTCGCAGGCGGCCGCCCAGCGCTCTTCGATCCGGCCCGCCTTCCAGATCAGCCCCGACGCGATCCACGTGAGGACGAAGAGGGCGACGATGCCGTAGCCGACGGTTCCGAAGTCGAGACCGGTGAGGAAGCTCCAGAAGCCGCCGTCGAGACCGAGCCGAAGAGCGAGCACCTGGAGCAGCTCGATCGAGCCGACGATGAGTGCGACGGCGACCGAGAGCGACGTGACCGTCAGGTTGTAATAGACCTTCCGGACCGGGTTCGAGAACGCCCAGCCGTACGCCTGGCTCATGAAGGCCCCGTCCGCGGTGTCCATGAGGCTCATGCCCGCCGCGAACAGGAGCGGCAGCGAGATCACGGCGAGGAACGGGACGTGGTGCGTGGCGACGCCGGCGGCGAGCGCGAGCAGCCCGACCTCGGAGGCGGTGTCGAAGCCGAGCCCGAACAGGAGGCCGACCGGGTACATGTGCACGCTCGTCCTGATCCGGGCGGCAATGCGGCCGAGGAGGAAGCGGCTCATGAGCCCGCGGGCGAGCAGGCGCTGCTCGAGCCGCTCGGCGTCCCAGCCGTCGTGCCGCATCGCCCGGAAGACGCGCACGATGTCGAGCAGGACGAGCAGGTTGAGCACGCCGATGATCCACAGGAACGTGCCGGAGACGCTCGTGCCGACGTAGCCGCCGTAGTGCTGGAGGCTCGGCATCTTCGTGCCCACGCTCCTCGCGGCCAGCGCGATTCCGGCGGCGAGGCCGAAGACGATCGTCGAGTGCCCGAGCGAGAAGAAGAAGCCGATGCCGAGCGGGCGCTTGCCCTGCTGGAGAAAGGTGCGGGTGGTGTTGTCGATCGCCGCGATGTGGTCGGCGTCGAAGGCGTGCCGCAGTCCGAACATGTAGGCGAGGGCGCCGAGGCCGGCGAGCGCCGGGTTGTCCCGGGAGTAGTAGAGGAACAGGCCCCAGCCGACGCCGTGGAGGACGAGCACGGCGGCGGCGAAGCCCGCCAGGCGAATCCGCTCCGCTCGTGAGAGGGCTCCGGCCACATGCTGATTTTCGCGGCCCGGCCGACGGCGCGGCATCGGGACACGCCCGCAGCCCGGCCGCGTGGAACCCGCGACTAGACTGGCCTCCGCTCCGTGCGGCTGCGCAGACATAGGCCCGAAGCTGCGGGCCCGCGCCGGCCTCGGCGCCGGATCCGCAAGCTCCGCCTCCTGGCGCTTCTCGGCGTCCTGGCCGTCCTCGGCGTCACGGCGTTCTCGTACGGCGTCGTCTTCGCGGTCGGCCAGCAGCTGAACGGCCTCGATCCTCTCCGCCAGCAGCGCGAGCAGGTGGACGGCTACGTCTACGCGTCGGACGGGCACACGATCCTCACCGTCCTCCGCGGCTCGCAGAGCCGGGTGCTCGTCCCGTCGGGCGCGATCTCGCCGTGGATGAAGCAGGCGATCGTCGCCACCGAGGACAAGCGCTTCTACCAACACCGCGGCGTCGACATCCGCGGCCTCGCGCGCGCCCTCTGGAACGACGCGCGGGGACGACCCGTCCAGGGCGCGTCGACCATCACCGAGCAGTTCGTGAAGAACACCCTCACCGGCGACCGCCGGTCCGTGTTCCGGAAGCTGAAGGAGGCGGCGCTCGCGTGGCAGCTCGAGCAGAAGTGGTCGAAGGACCGGATCCTCACCGCCTACCTGAACACGATCTACTTCGGGAACGGCGCGTACGGCGTCGAGCGCGCGGCGCGGACGTACTTCGGCCACGACGCCGCGAGGCTCACGCTTTCGCAGGCGGCGCTCCTCGCCGGCATCCCGGAGGACCCGAGCCTCTATGACCCCGTCGCCCATCCCGCCGCCGCGAGGGCCCGGCGGACGATCGTGCTCCGGCTCATGCTCCAGCAGCACATCATCGACCCGCTGCGCTACCGCCGAGCCGTGAACGCGCCGATGCCGAAGCCGCAGGACGTGCACCTCTCCGGCGTTCAGGGCCAGGTGCCGTACTTCGGCGAGTACGTGAAGGAGCAGCTCATCGACCGGTTCGGCGCGAACAAGCTCTTCGGCAGCGGCTTCCGTGTCTACACGACGATCAACCTGAAGCTGCAGGACCTCGCGCGGCAGGCGGTGCAGAAGTGGCTGCCGAGCGCCACCGGCCCGCAGGCCGCACTCGTCTCGATCAACCCGACCGACGGCAGCGTGCTGGCGATGGTCGGCGGCCGGAACTTCCACCAGAGCGAGTACAACCTCGCCACCGCGCGCGAGCGGCAGACCGGGTCGGCGTTCAAGCCGTTCGTGCTCGCGACCGCCCTGCGCCAGGGCATCTCGCCGCAGACGACGTACGTGTCGAAGCCGGTGTCGATCTTCCTCGGCAACCGGTACTGGGTGGTGCACAACTACGAGGGCGAGTACCTCGGGCCGATCGACCTCACGAAGGCGATCGCCGTCTCCGACAACTCCGTCTTCTCGCAGCTGACGCGGGACGTCGGGCCCGCGAACGTCGTCAAGACCGCGCACGAGGTCGGCGTCACCGGACCGCTGCAGAGCTATTTCGCCATCGGGCTCGGCGCGGAGCCCGTGAGCGTGCTCGAGATGGCGCGGTCGTACGCGACGTTCGCGAACGACGGCGTCCGCGTCGACGGGACGGTGTTCGGGAACGAGCCGCGCGTCGTGACGAAGATCGAGAACGACCGCAACAGCGTCGTGTACGCGAACGTCCCGAAGGGCGTCCGCGCATTGTCTCCCGACATCGACGAGCTGCTGACGCAGCTCCTGGAGGGCGTCGTCACCGGGGGCACCGGAACCGCGGCGGCGATCCCGGGCCGCGTCGTCGCCGGCAAGACCGGGACGACGGAGAACTACGGCGACGCGTGGTTCTGCGGCTACACGCCTCAGCTCGTGACCTGCGTCTGGGTCGGGTACCCGAACAAGCTCGTGCCGATGCTGCACGACTTCCACGGCTCTCCGGTCGTGGGCGGCACGTATCCGGCGCTCATCTGGAAGACGTTCATGGAGTCGGCCCTCACGGCGATGAACACGCAGCCGAAGACGTTCCCGTCGCCGCCGTACCTCTCCGCCGTCCCGAAGCGCGTCACGTACCGCGACGGGCGGATCGAGCTCGACAACGGCCTTTGCAAGACGACGTCGCTCATCGACTACTTCGCGGGCGACGGGCCGGCGAAGACGGCGGACTGCAAGCGCAACGAGGTCGACGTGCCGAACGTCGTCGGGTCGACGCTGCCGGCGGCGCAGGCGCGGCTCGAGGCGCAGCCGCTCACGCCCCAGCTCGTGTACAAGCCGGCGACCTCGGGCCAGCGGATCGGGGTGGTGCTCCGGCAGTTCCCGAAGGGCGGGACGCTCTCGTCGTTCGACAAGGTGACCCTCGTGCTCGCGAAGCCGCTGCACGGGCTCGTGCCGCAGACGATCGGGCTGACCCTCGCCGCCGCACGCAGGAAGCTGACTCACCTGAAGCTCGTGCCCTCGGTCGCGTTCGGCTCGGGACGCGCCGGCCGCGTGGTCTCGCAGAGCCCGCGCGCGGGCGTCGCCGCCGCGCCGGGCATGAAGGTGCTCATCGTCGTCGCGCGCGGCTAGGCCGTCGCGAAGCTCCAGGGCAGGCGGGCCGTGCGGCGACCGTCTCAGCGCATGCGCCGGCTGAGGAACGGCGAGCCTGCGAGGCCGTAGCGCCACGCGCGCTCGACCCCCTTCGTGATCCCGATCCGCCGCCCGGTCGCGATCTCCGGCGTCCCGTCGCGCGGCAGGAGCGCGAACGGCGGCTCGTCGAGAGGGAGCCCGTCGTGCCGGCGGTCGATCGCGAGCGCCTGGCAGAGCTTCCCCGGGCCGGAGCAGAGGGCCTTCATGTCCTCCACGCCACGCCTCGCGCACATCGCCTCGATTCCGGCGGTCGGCTCGAGCGCGCGGATGAGCGCGGCCTCCGCGCGGCCGGGCGCGTCACAGACGAAGTTGATGCACCAGTGCACGCCGTACGAGCGGTAGACGTACGCGTACCCGGGCGGCCCGAACATCACCGCGTTGCGCGGGGTCTGCCCCCGAAAGGCGTGACTCGCCGGATCCTCCTGGTCGTACGCCTCGACCTCGACGATGCGGCCGCCGACGCCGTCGACGAGGAGCGTCACGCCGATGAGGTCGGGCGCCACCTCGTGCACCGACCGGGCGAAGAACTCACGCGGGAGCGCGTTCACGGGCGTCGTAGCGAAGCAGGACCGGGAAGAGCGCCGCAACGACGACCGTCCCGACGATGCAGCCGATGCCGCCGGAGACGATCGAGAAGCGGAGGCTCGTCAGCTGCGCGACGACGCCCGCCTCGAGGTTGCCGAGGGACGGCGTGCTCGCGATCTGCGCAAACTCGATCCCGCCGAGGCGGCCGCGCATGTGATCGGGGGTCACGGTGAGGACGATCGTCGACCGGAAGATCGCGCTCACCTGGTCGGCGGCGCCGGCGACGCCGAGCAGCAGGAGCGCGAACCAGAGCGTGTGCGTGAGCCCGAACGCCGTGATCGCGGCGCCCCATCCGCAGACCGAGAGGACGATCGCCCGGCCTTGCCGGCGGACGCGCATCGCCCAGCCCGAGAAGAGCGAGATGAGGAACGCGCCGACTGCGGGAGCGGCGAAGAGGTAGCCGACGGACGCGGGATCGCGGAAGACGTGCTGTGCGAGCGCAGGGAAGAGCGAGCTCGGCATGCCGAAGATCATCGCGAGCGAGTCGATGAGGAAGAACGACAGCACGAGATGCTGCAGCCGGAGGTAGCGGAAGCCGTCGACGATCGCACCGACGGTCATGCGCGGCGCGTCGTCCTGCGGCGGCACGGGCGGCAGGCGATACGCGGCGACGAGCGCGACGAGGATCCCGGCGAGCGAGACGCCGTACGTCCACGCGAAGCCTATGGCGGCGATGAGCACGCCGGCGATCGCGGGGCCGAGGACGAGGCCGAGGTTGTTGTAGAGGCCGTTGAGCGCCGCGGCCGCCGGCAGCTGTTCCAGGGGTACGAGCCGCGCCGTCAGCGAGCGGATCGCGCCGGCGCCGAGCGAGAACGACGACCAGGCGACGAAGCCGAGGACGAAGACGACCCCGACGTTCGGACGACCGGCCGCGGAGACGGCGACGAACGCCGCGCCCGCGACGGCGATCCCCGCTGTGCTCCCGACGAGGAGGCCGCGGCGGTCGTGCGTGTCGGCGAGCGCGCCGCCGACGATCGTGAAGAGGACGAGCGGCACGAACTGCACGAGGGAGACGAGCCCGACGTCGAGCGTCGAGCCGGTGAGCCGGTAGACCTGCACCGGCACGAGCACGAGCATCATCCGCCAGGCGACGTAGGCGATCGACTGGCCGACCCAGAGCCGCCGGAAGCCGGGCGACTCGCGCAGCGGCGTGAGGTCGACCGCCGCGCGGCGAATAGCCGACCTCAAAAGAGCTGCGTGGCCTCGGGCGGCTTCGCCGTCTTCTCGAGCACGCGCCGGGCGCGGCGGCCGAGGTCGCCGAGGTCGACGCGCCCCTCCTCCGCGGCGGCGGCCAGCCGCTCGGCCAGGTCGAGCGCGTCGTCGAGCAGGGCGCTCGTGCCGGTCGAGTCCTCGCCCATGTCGGCGAGAATCGTCCGCTCGGTGCGCGAGGCGACGATCGGCTCCGGAACGCCCTCCACCCAGACACGCGTCCGGCGGCCGTGCCCCCGGTCCCCGGGCTCGAGCGGCTCGAGCGCGTAGATGCGGTCCGACCGGGCCCACTTCCCGAACCCGAGGAAGATCATCCGCGGGACCCTGCCGTCAGCCATGGTGCGGACGCTACTCCATGTACGTGTCCGAGTGCGAGTAAGGCGGCGAGCAGCAGCAGAGGAAGATGAGCTCGCTCGTGCCGTTGTTCTCGAGCATGTGCTTCGCGCCGGCGGGGATGAGGATGGAGTCGCCGCGCACCACCCGCCGCGTCTCGCCGTCGATCTCCATCGAGCCCGATCCCTTCGTGACGACGTAGATCTCCTCGCTCGTCGCGTGGTAGTGGCGCGCTGTCGCCTGGCCGGGCTCGAGCGTCGCCTCGGCGAGGCTCTGGAGCGCCGTGCGGTGGAGCTCGCGGATGGTCGAGCCGTCCTTCGTGACGTACGCCTCGACGCGGTTCGGCGAGCTGACCTCCACTAGCTCATGGCCGCCGCGAGGGCCTCTGCCACATGCTCCTGGGCGTCGCGCTCGAGGCCGGTGAAGAACGGCAGGGCGAGCGTGCGGGAGCTCGCGTCCTCGGAGACGGGGCACATGCCCTCGCGGAAGCCGTACCGCTCGCGCATGTACGGCTGCAGGTGGATCGAGGGCAGGTAGCGGTTGTAGCCGATCCGCTCGCGCTCGAAGTGCGCGATCACACGCTCGCGCGTCTCGTTGTCCGGCAGCGCGACGACGTAGACGAACCACGACCGTGTGTGCTCGGCGTCGTCGGCGCACGGCAGCTCCACGCCGGGCATCCCCGCGAGCAGCTCCCCATAGCGCTGGGCGACTTGCTCGCGTAGCGCCAGGATCTCGTCGAGCTTCTCGAGCTGCCCGATGCCGATGGCGGCGGCGATGTCGTCGAGGCGGTAGTTGAAGCCGAGGCGGACGTGCTCGAGCCAGCCCCCCTCGTCGCCTCGGCCCTGGTTGCGCAGCGAGCGGAGCAGGCGCCACTCCTCCTCCGAGTGCGTCGTCACCATCCCTCCTTCGCCCGTCGTGATCTGCTTGTTCGGATAGAAGGCGAAGACGGCGCTCGGGCCCTGCGACCCGAGTGGCGCGTTCTTGTACCGCGCGCCGAGCGCCTCGCACGAGTCGTCGATGAGCGCGAGCCCGTGCCGGTCGGCGATCGCGCGCAGCTCGTCGAGCTCGCACGGGTAGCCGTAGATGTCGACGGCGACGATCGCCTTCGTCCTCGGCGTCACGGCCGCCTCGACCGCCGCCGGGTCGACGTTGAGCGTCCGCGGATCGACGTCGGCGAAGACGGGGACGCCGCCCTCGTACAGGAAGCAGTTCGCCGTGGCGGCGAACGAGTACGGCGACGTGATCACCTCGTCGCCGGCGCCGATGCCGGCGGAGATGCAGAGGAGGTGGAGGCCGGCGGTCCCCGACGAGACCGCGGCCGCGTACGGCGCGCCGACCTTCGCCGCGAAGAGCTCCTCGAAGCGTCCGATCGTCGGTCCGAGCGACAGCCGGCCCGAGCGCATGACCTCGAGCACGAGCTCCTGCTCGCGCTCGTCGAGGTACGGCCCCGAGAGCGGGACCGGACGGACTTCCTGCTTCACGCCTGCGTGCGGCTCGGCGCGTACTCGAGCCACTGCGCCCAGCGCTCGCTGCGCCCGTGCACCGTGTCGAGGTACGCCTGCTGCAGCTCGACCGTGACCGGCCCGGGCGGCCCGATCACGTGGTCGTCGACCTCGCGGATCGGTGTCACCTCCGCCGCCGTACCGACCATGAACACCTCGTCGGCGAGATAGAGGTCGGTGCGGATCAGCGGCTTCTCGACGACGCGGTGGCCGAGGTCCTGCGCGATCTGGATGATCGTGTCGCGCGTGATGCCGACGAGGATCGACGCGGACAGGTCGGGCGTGTACACGACGCCGTCGCGGACGACGAAGATGCTCTCGCCCGATCCGTCGGCGATGTAGCCCTCGGCGGTGAGCAGGATCGCCTCCTGGTAGCCGGCGCGGGTTGCCTCGCCGACCGCGAGCATCGAGTTGATGTAGACACCCGTCGCCTTCGCGGCGTGCGGGATGACGTTCGGCCCGACGCGCTGCCAGCTCGACACCTTGACGCGGATGCCGTCGCGCATCCCCTCTTCGCCGAGATACGAGCCCCACGGCCACGCCATGATCGCCACGTCGACGGGATTGCCCTGCGAGCCGACGCCGAGCTCGCCGAAGCCGTAGAACGCGATCGGCCGGAGATAGCACTCCGGGAGGCCGTTGGCACCGACGAGGTCCCACGTCGCCGCCTTCAGCTCCTCGACCGAGTACGGGAGCTCCATGTAGAGGAGCTTCGCCGAGCGCTCGAGGCGCGCCATGTGGTCCGTGAGGCGGAAGATCGCGGTGCCGCCGTCGGTGTCGTAGGCGCGGATCCCCTCGAACACTCCCGAGCCGTAATGGAGCCCGTGCGTCCCGACGTGAACGGTCGCGTCCGCCCAGTCGACCAGCTCGCCGTTCAGCCAGATCTTGCTCGTCTCGCGCATCGGGATCTCCTCGGTCGTCAGGGCGGAGCGAGACAGATGCTACCCCGCATCAACCTTCGGTCAGGTCCCCGATCTCCGCTTTCGAGAGCCGTGCAAGATCGACGGGAGCGATACCCGCCATGTGCCTCGGCGAGCCCGCTCCGATCCAGACGAGCTCGTGCTGGAGGAAGCTCCGGTCCATGAGGACCCGGGACACCTTCGGGACGGGGAAGGGCGCCACCGAGCCCGGCTCGAAGCCGGTGGCGGCGACGACCTCCTCCGGCTTCGCGATCCGGGCGTAGCGCGCCCCGGCGGCGGCCGAGACCTTGTCCGGGTCCGCGCGCCGGTGGCCCGGCACGAGCGCGAGCACCGGCAGCTGGTCGCAGACGAACACGAGCGACTTCACGATCTGCGCGCGCTCGCAGCCGACCGCCTCGGCCGCCGCCGCCGCGGTCGGCGTGCCGTCCGGGAACTCCTCCACACGGGCGTCGACGGCGTGCGTCCGCAACACGGCCGCGACCCGCTCGACCGGTTCCGGCCACGCATTCATGCGGTCGAACGTATACGACGGAACCGATCGAGCGGCGCGTGCGTTGTCGTCTCACCAGCGAACACGATCGGAGGGAGACGAATGGAAGGCACGGAGGTCCGAAAGGCGCGCACCGAGTCGGCGTTCCGGGAGGTCAACGAGCGGATCGCCGAGAGCGCGAAGCGGTTCGACAGCGGCTCCACGGCGTTCATCTGCGAGTGCGGGGACCCGCAGTGCACCCACCGGGTCGAGGCGACTCTCGACGAGTACGAGGAAGTCCGCGAGGACGGGGCGACCTTCATGCTCGCGCACGGGCACGGCGACCGCTCGGTCGAGCGCCTCGTCGACGATCGCGGCCGCTTCATGATCGTCGAGAAGGTCCACCACGCGGCCCGCGCGCTCGTGCGCCGGCTCGACCCTCGGGCGGCGCGGCCCTAGAGCTCGATCACGCGCGCGTCGTCGAAGCCCTCGGCGCGGACGCGCTCGACGAGCTCGCCCGGCGGCGGCGAGTCGACGCTGAGGACCATCAGCGCCTTGCCGCCGCGGCGCGTGCGGGAGACGGTCATGTTCGCGATGTTCACGCCGGCCTCGCCGAAGAGCGAGCCGACGCGCCCGATGACGCCGGGCACGTCGTCGTAACGGAAGAGCACGAGCAGCGGCGCGAGCTCGAGGTCGAGGTCGAAGCCGAGCGCGTGCACGAGCCATTGCCGGTTCTCGCGCCCCATGGTCGTGCCGCCGACGCGGAAACGCTCGCCGTCGACGCGCACCTCGACGCTCAGGAGGTTCCGGTAGTTGCGCGCCGTCTGGGAGCGCTCCTCGCGCACCTCGATGCCCCGTTCTCGCGCGATGAGCGGCGCGTTGACGTAGTTCACCGGCCGGTCCGCACGCCCTTGGAAGGCGCCGTTGAGGGCGGCGACCGTGAGAAGACGGGTGTCGTAGTCGGCGATTCCGCCGTATGTCGTGACGACGATCTCGTCGGCGCGCCCGCCTGCGAGCTCGAGCGCGAGCTGTCCGAGCTTTGCGGCGAGCGGGACGTACGGCCCGAGGGCCTCGAGGTCCTCTGCGCCGACCGCCGGGATGTTCACCGCGTTCGTGACGAGCCCGCCGTCGAGCGCGGCCGCGACCTGCTCGGCGACGATGACGCCCGCGCGGTCCTGCGCTTCTCCCGTCGAGGCGGCGAGATGAGGCGTGACGACGACGTTGTCGAGCTCGAGCAGCGGTCCCGTGTACGGCTCGGACGAGAACACGTCGAGCGCGGCGCCGGCGACCTTGCCGCTCCGCAGCGCCTCGAGCAGCGCGTCCTCGTCGACGAGCTCCCCGCGGGCGGCGTTGACGAGCCGCACGCCGTCGCGCATGCGCGCGAACGCGCTCGCGTCGATCGACCGCCGCGTCTCGTCCGTGAGCGGCAGGTGCAGCGTGAGGAACTCCGCAGCGTCGTAGACCTCCTCCGGCGTCTCGACGCGGTCGACCCCGAGCTCGCGGAACCGCTCCGCGCTCACGTACGGGTCGTACGCGACGGCGCGCATGCCGAGGCCGAGCGCGCGGCGTGCGACCTGCTGCCCGATGCGCCCGAAGCCGAGCACGCCGAGCGTCTTCCCGGCGAGCTCGATGCCGCCGTGCGTCTTCCGCTCCCACCGTCCCTGCTTGAGCGCCGCGTGCGCCTGCGGGATGTTCCGTGCGAGCGCGACGAGGAGCCCGATGGTGTGCTCCGCCGCGGAGACGACCGTCGACTCCGGCGCATTGGCGACGATGATCCCGCGCCGTGTCGCCGCCTCGACGTCGACGTTGTCGATGCCGACGCCGGCGCGTCCGATGACCTTGAGGTTCACCGCCCGCTCGATGACGTCGGCCGTGAGCTTCGTCGCCGAGCGGACGACGATCGCGTCGTAGCGGCCGACGATGTCCTCGAGCGGCGACTCGGAGTCGACGTCCACGTCGAAGCGGGAACGCAGGAGGTCGACGCCGGCGTCGGAGATCGACTCGCGAACGAGGACCCGCACGCTCACGCGACCTGGGTGTGCTCGTACGCCTCGAGCGCCGCGCTGACGGCGACGCCGCGCTCGACGTCCGCGCCCAGCTCTGCCGCGACGAGCTCGATCGCGGCGAGCGCGGTCGTGATGTCGAAGACGTCGAACCAGCCGATGTGGCCGATCCGGAAGATCTTCCCCTTGAGGTCTCCCTGCCCGCCCGCGAGCGTCATCCCGAAGCGCTCGCGCACGGCCGAGAGGATCTCGCCGGCGTCGATCCCCTCCGGCGCGCGGACGGCGGTGACGACGGCGCTGCGGTCCTCGTCCGGCGAGAACAGCTCGAAACCCATCGCCTTCACGCCCGCGCGGGCCGCGCGGCCGAGGCGCACGTGGCGCTCGAACGCCTGCTCGAGCCCTTCCGCGAGGAGCATCCCGAGCGCGACGTCGAGGCCGGCGATGAGCGAGACCGCCGGCGTGAACGGCGCGTCGAGCTTGCGCTGCGCGTCGCGCGTCCGCTTCCAGTCGAGGTAGAAGCGCGGGAGCGTGCCCCCGCGTTCGATCGCTGCATCGGACACGGCGGCGAGCCCGAGGCCGGGCGGCGTCATGAGCGCTTTCTGCGAGCCGGAGACGACGACGTCGAGGCCCCACGCGTCCGTCTCGCACGGCACGGCGCCGAGGCTCGACACCGCGTCGACGACGACGAGCGCGCCCGCCTCCTTCGCGACCGCTGCGATCGCCTGGACGTCGGCGACGACACCGGTCGACGTCTCCGACTGGACGATCCACACGGCCTTGGCCTCGCGTGCGGCGAGCCGGCTGCGCACGTCGTCCGCGTCCGGCGTCTCGCCCCACGCGTAGCGGAGGTGGTCGACGTCGGCGCCGTAGATCGCCGTCATCGCCGCCCAGCGCTCGCCGAAGCTGCCGGCGGAGACGACGAGATGCGGATCGCCCGGCGTGACGAGGTTGACGACGGCCGACTCGAAGGCGCCGGTCCCCGAGGCGGTGAAGAGGAGCACGTCCGAGCCGGTGCGGCAGACCTCGCGCAGGCGCGTCAGGCACCGGTCGTAGACGGGCTTGAAGTCGGGGCTGCGGTGGTGCACGACCGGCTCCGCCATCGCGGCGAGCACCTGCGGAGGCACCGGCGTCGGGCCGGGCGTGAACAGGTAGCGCTTCTCGGCCACCGCTTCAGCCTAGTGACTCGGGCAGACCCTCTTCCGTGAGTTGCCCGGGTTACCGGTGCGAGCGGAACGTCACGACCTGCTGGAACGTCGGCCGGTTCGTCCAGCGCATCGTGTCGGAGAGGAAGCCGTCGAACCGGATCCGCTCGGCGGTCGCGTCGCTGTGCCAGCCGGCCGGGTCCGGACCCTGCGCGGCCGCGAGCGCGTTGCCGGCGGCGTCGAGCGAGGCCCAGAGCGAGGCGGCGCACGCCGTCCTGCTCCCGGCGCCGCAGTACGCGGTCGAGAACTTCCCCGCCACGGACTTGCCGAGCAGCGCGCGGAGGTCCTTGTCGACGTACTCGTACCACCCCGCGCCGTACGAGCTGCCGCCCGGATTCGCGTCGTCGCTGATCGGGTTCAGCTGCGCGAGCTGCGCCGTGAGCGGGCCGAGCACCGGCTGGAGCACGGCGACCGCGAGCTTCGGCCACCACGCGTCCATGATCGCCGCGCCCGGCGCGTCGATCTTCCCGTCGAGGTTCGCGTCGAGCCGCGAGCCGTCCCACTCGCCGAGGAGCGAGAGCATCTCGTTGTCGCGCGCGCTCGGCGGCGTCCCGTTCGCGAGCGCGTCGGTGAGGAGTGGAACGAGCGTCCAGCGCAGATCCTTCGTCGCCGCTGCGTTCATCGCGGCGACCACTGTCGCCGGCGTGTGCGTCTTCTTCGCGGCGATGCCGGCGTCGAGGAGCTGGACGCGCTGGACGGAGCCGTACGTCCAGTCGTCGTCGGCGGCCGGGAAGCCAGCCGCAGGCTTGTTGTTCCAGTTCACGATCGCGCCGCTCTTCGGGTCGATCGTCTGCGGGTGCCCGCTCGGCGCGAGGAAGCCGCGCCATTCGTAGCTGCCGTCGCCGTTCGTCGGGAGCCCCGGATCCACGCCGGCGGCGCGCAACGGCAGCCGGCCGCTCGAGTACATCGCGATGTGCTTCGAGTCGGCGTAGAACCAGTTGAACGTCAGCTCGAAGCCGCTCATCGTCTTGATGAACTCCTGGGGCGAATGGACGCCGCCCGTCGTGAGCACCTGGAACGGGATCGCCGAGAGCAGCTCGCGGCCGCGCGTCGAGCGGGCGAGCGAGATGGCGACCTTCGTGCCGTTGCTCGTCGCGTAGCCGATCACCGGTCCGTGCACCGTCGTGTGGTAGACGAGCTCCGTGTCCGGCGTGCCCTTCAGCGTGCCGGCGTCGAACGTGCCCATCGGCGTGCACGTGCCCTTGAAGAGGTAGTGCACGTCGTCGCCTCCGCACAGCGTCTCGGCGAACTGGTCGATGACGTCCGATGACGCGGAGGTCGCGCTCCACGCGTAGTCGGGCCCGCGGCCGATCTGGAGGTAGAAGCCGAGGCCGGGGAACGCGACGCCGCGTGCGTCGAGACCGCCGCCGTGCAGGTCCTCCTCCATCAGGATCTCCGGCGAGTAGTAGCCGACCTGCGGGCCGGCGACGAAGATCGGATGCCCGGACGAGGAGCGGGAGGCGCCGACGAGGAGCGCGTTCGACATCAGCTGCCGCTGCACCGGCAGGGTCGTGCCGGTGAAGCTCCCCGCGTCGATCGGGACGTTGCCGGGGCCGACGTCGCTCGGCTCCGACTCGTACGGGAAGCGACTCGCGATCGTCACCGGCGTCTCCACGTCCTCCTGCTCGCGCAGGTCGTTCCACACGGAGAGTCCCTGCGCAGCGCCGAGCCGCTGCTGCAGCCCGGAGAGGAGCTCCGCGCTCGCGGTCTCGTTGCCGCCGCCCGCGCCGAACACGGCACCGATGAGCGCGCCGAGCGCGACGATGTCGTTGCGCGTGAACGGCGCGACGAAGCCGCCCTGCTTCTTGAAGTACGCGTTGATGCCGCGGAGGTACGCGTCGACGTCGGCGAGGAGCCGGCGGCCCTGCTTCGTCTTCGACGCGAGCTGCACCTGCGCGGCGAGGAACGCTTCCGTCTGCGCGCTCGGCACGAACTGCCGGCCGGAGAGCGCGAGCGACAGCGCGTTGTAGCCGGGGACGTCGAGGGCCGCGATGCGCGCCGGGCCGCGCAGGAGCTGGAGGTCGAGGCCACGGTCCTCGGCGGTCGCCCAGCCGGCGCCGAACTCCGTCGCGGCGCGGCTCTGCCCGTAGATGTGCGGGACGTCGTACGCGTCGCGGTAGATCGTCACGCCCTTCTCCGGATGCTCGGTGCGCACCGCCTTCGCACCGCCGAGGCCGAGCGTCTCGCGCTTGTAGTACCGCGTCAGGTCGGACGCCGTGACGTTGCCCTGCTTCGGCGTCAAGCCGTCGTACAGATCGATCTGCGAGGTCAGGTCGGGTGGGTTCATCCCCTCGCCGGGCGGCAGGACGTTCAGGGCGAGGGCGGCGTAGTCGGGCGGCGGCGGCGTGGCGGCGGACGCGCCGAGCGCGACCGCTCCGGCGACGAGCAGCGCGAGGGCGACGAGGCGCATCCTCCCCACGACGTGCGAGCCTATCGCCGTGGATGCCCTGCTCGCGTTCGCGGCCGCGCTCGTCGCGTTCCGCCTCGCCGGTGCGCTCGCCGGCCGGTGGCGCTCGACCGCGCGCCCGGAGCTCCTCATCTGGGCGTGGTCGCTCGCGGCGTACGCGGTCGCGGCCGCTGCGATCGCGTGGGGCGAGGCGGCGCAGTGGGACGCGCGGGCGTTCCGCGTCTACTACGCGGCCGGGGCTCTCCTGACGGCGCCCCTCCTCGGCTTCGGCTCGCTCGCGCTCGCCGGATTCCGGCGGGCCGGCGCGGCTGCGCTCGCCTACGGCGGCTTCGCCCTCGGGATCGCCGCCGCCGTATCCGTCCACGGCGCCTTCGCGCGGCACGGCATCCCGCCGGCCCAGGACCACCTCGCCTTCCTCCCGGCGCGCCTCCTCGCCATCGCGGCGAACGGGCTCGGGACGGCGGCGGTCGTCGCCGTCGCCATCCGCTCCTTCCGGCGCCGTCCCGCCGGGAACCTGCTCATCCTCCTCGGCGTGGCGGCGGCCGCCGCCGGAAGCGGCCTCGCCGGGCTCGGGGCGGGCGGCGCGGCGGTCGGAATAGCCCTGGGTGCAGGGCTTCTCTATGCCGGCTTCGTCACCCCGCGGCCCTTCCGCGCGGGTTTCTTGACACCGTCTTTACGAAATCGCCCCTAAGGTGCCCTGACGCATAGCCGCGCCGAGTGGTGCTCCCCCGTGCGGCGGGGGTGTCCCGCCCACTCGGCCTCCGACAGTGCAAGCGACCCAAGGGGGTTCTTTCTTGCGGCGATCACTCCTGGCTTCGGCCGTGCTCCTCGCGCTGTGCGCGTCCGCGGTGGGCGTCCGCCGCGCCGACGCCGGCGGCAGAACGCGAACGACCCGGGCGGGTGCGCTCTCGTACCTCGAGCACCGGCTGCACAGCTTCGAACAGGCGACCTGGCGGTGGGAGAGGCTCACCGGCCGCCCGCGGACGCAGACATCCGGCCGAACCCTGGCCGCGATGGCCGTCCCGGACCTCGAGAACACGGTCCGGCAGTGGGAGCGGCGCGCCCGCACGGCCCACCGGATCGCACAGCATCCGCCGCACCTGCGGGACTGGATGTGCATCCACCGCTACGAGGCGGCGTGGACGGACACCGGCTGGCCGTACTGGGGCGGGCTGCAGATGAGCCTCACCTTCCAGGCGCACTACGGCGGCTGGCTCCTCCGCACGAAGGGCACGGCCGATCACTGGACGCCGCTCGAGCAGATGTGGACGGCGGAGAAAGCGCTCAAGAGCAGGGGCTTCTGGCCGTGGCCGAACACAGCGAGGATGTGCGGACTGCTCTGACAGCAGAGTGACTTGACATCGACATCATAATGATGTCATGATGCCGTCATGCAGATCGACGGCTATGTCCAAGCACTCCGCGAAGACCTCGGCCGCGTAGCGGCGGTCGGTGACGAGTCGACGGCCCGCGCGGCCGAGCTCCTCTCGGTCGCACTCGAGGCATCCGTCGGCCGGCGCCTCCTCGAGGCGCTCGGCGAGGCGGCGCTCGAGCTCAACGGCCAGCTCGACGGCGGCCGCGTCGAGATCCGGTTCGCGGGCGGCGACCCGGAGCTCGTCTACATCCGCGACGAGGAGGCCGCCCCGGCCGAGCAGGCCGACGAGGCCTTCACCGCGCGGATCACCCTGCGGCTCCCGGAGAGCCTGAAGAACCGCCTCGACGGCGCCGCCTCGCAGTCCGGCGTCTCCGTCAACACCTGGCTCGTGCAGGTGCTCGTCCGTGCGCTCGAGCCGCGCACTCCTCCGTCCTCCGGCGGCAGCCGCCGCCGCCTCACCGGCTACGGCCGGAGCTGAAAGGAGTCGACCGTGTTCACCCTCGTTCCCCCACCGAGCGTCCGGATCCACTGGATCTACGACGACCCCGCCGGCAATCCCGAGTCGTCCGTCCGGAAGGCGGCCTGAGATGGCGGACTACACCTTCCACACCCCGGAGCCGGTCGAGCTCGAGGTCAAGATCCCGGCCGGCGACGTCGAGGTCGAGACCGTCGACGGCGACGAGTCGTACGTGCTGCTCGAGGGGCCCGAGAAGCTCCTCGAGCAGACCCGGGTCGAGCTCGTCGGGAACCGGCTCAAGGTCGAGCTCGAGACGAGGGGCCCGTTCGGGCTCACGATCCAGGTCGGCGACTGGAGCTTCGGGCGCGGTGGCCTGCACGTCCGCGCGCGCGTCCCGCATGCGAGTCGCGCCGCGCTCAAGACCGCGTCGGCCGACATGCAGCTGCGCGGCCGCTTTTCGGCGCTTCACGTCAACTCGGCTTCCGGCGACCTCGGCGCGACCGGCGAGATCGACGGCGACGCCGAGATCAAGACGGTGAGCGGCGACGTCCGCCTCGGCTCGGTCAAGGGCTCTCTCACGGTGACCGGCGTCTCCGCCGACGTCAACGCCGAGTTCGTCGGCGGCGACGCCACGGTGAAGTCCGTGTCCGGAGACGTCCGCATCGCGGCCGCCCGCGACGGGCACGTCACGGTGCAGTCCATCTCCGGCGACATCGAGGTCGGCGTCGTCGCCGGCACGAACCTCGACGTCGACGCCGGCTCGGTGTCGGGCGATCTCGCCTCCGAGGTGCCGCTCGGGAGCGACGCGGGCATGCTCGGCGCCGGCCCGACGCTCGTCGTCCGCGGCAAGACGGTCAGCGGCGACTTCCGCGTCTTCCGGGCAGCGTGAAAGCACTGCTCGGAAGACGCGACGTCCGCCTGCTCCTCGGCGGGCAGTCGCTCTCGATGTTCGGCGACTGGGCGATGATCATCGCGCTCGGGATCTGGGCGCGGGTCCTCACCGGCTCGAACGCCGAGGCGGGCCTCGTGTTCCTCTGCTTCGGTGTGACGGGGATGATCGCGCCGCTCGGCGGGCTCGTCGTCGACCGGCTCCCGAAGCGGCCGCTCATGATCGCGACGCATCTCGCGCTCGCCGGCGTCATGTGCCTCCTCCTGCTCGTACACACGCGCTCGCAGATGTGGCTGCTGTACGCGATCACGGTCCTCTACGGGCTCGGCGGCGACGTGTTCGCCGCGGCGCGCTCGTCGATGCTCAAGGCGATGCTCCCCGACGAGCAGCTCGGGGAGGCGAACGGTGTCCTCCAGTCTGTCCGCGAGGGCTTCCGTATCGTCGCGCCGGTCGCAGGCGCCGGCCTCTTCGCCGCGTTCGGCGGCCACGTCGTCGCGCTCGTGGACGCGGCGACCTTCGTCGGCTCGGCGGCGACGCTCGTCGCGCTCCCCTTCGTCGAGCCGCCGGCCGCGCCGCGCGAACATGATTTTCTCGGCGAGCTCTCCGCCGGCCTCGCGGTGATCGCTCGCACGCGCGTGCTCCGCGAGCTCACGATCGGCGTCTGCGCCGCGCTGCTCGTCCTCGGCTTCTCCGAGACGCTGATCTTCGCGATCGTCACGAACGGCGTGCACCGGTCACCGGCCTTCATCGGTGTTCTCGAGACCTTCCAGGGGGTCGGCGCCATCGCGGGCGGCCTCACCGCCGCCGCGCTCATGCGCCGCGTCGGCGACGTCCGCGTCGCCGGACTGGGGCTCGCCGTCTTCGGGGCGGCGTGCTTCGGCCTGCTGATCCCGAGCCTCGGTGGCGTCCTCCCCTCCGGGGTCGTCATCGGGGTCGGGATCGCATGGGCGATCGTCGCCCTCTCGACCGCGTACCAGCGACGGAGCCCGCAACACGTCCAGGGACGCGTCGCCGCCGCTTCGAACATGCTCTTCAGCGTCCCGCAGACGGCGTCGATCGCCGCCGGCGCAGCGCTCATCACGCTCATCGACTACCGCATCGAGATCGTCATCATGGCCCTCGTGACCGTGGTCGCCTCCGCCTATCTCTTCACCCGGCGCGCGGAGGAGATCGTCGAGACCGAGGCCATGCTTGCCGACGCCGCTTAGGAGGAACCGCGACTTCATCCTGCTCCAGTCGGGGCAGGTGCTGTCCACCATCGGCTCCGAGTCGACGGCGATCGCGTACCCGCTGCTCGTGCTCGCGGTGACGCACTCGCCCGCGAAAGCGGGAATCGTCGGGTTCGCGCGCATCCTGCCGTGGGCGTTGTTCGGCTTCGCCGCCGGCGTTGCCGCCGACCGGCTGCCGCGTAAGCCGGTGATGATGACGGGCGACGTCGTGCGCGTCCTCCTCATGGCGAGCGTCGTCGCGGCGATCGCGCTCGGCCACATCACCTTCCTGCAGATCGCGCTCGTCGCGTTCGTCGAAGGGACGATGTACGTCTTCTTCAACATCGCCGAGATCGGCGCGCTGCGCGCGGTCGTCCCGGTGCAGCAGCTGCCGACGGCGGCGGCGGCGGAGCAGGCGCGCTACTCGACGGTGTCTCTCGTCGCCCCCACGCTCGGCGGCGCGCTCTTCGGCGTCGGCCGCATGTTCCCGTTCCTCGCCGGATCGATCTCGCCGGCGTTCTCGCTCGGATCGCTGCTCGCCATCCGCACGCCGTTCCAGGGCGAACGCGGGCGGGACGAGACCCCGTGGCGCACGCAGCTCGCGGACGGCTTCCGGTTCCTCTGGGGCCGGCCGTTCCTGCGTTCGTGCGCGCTCGTCTTCACCTGGACGAACCTCGCGTTCGAGGGCGTCATCCTCGCGTTCATCGTCGTCGCAAAGCGGCAGGGGCTGTCGAGCACGCAGATCGGGCTACTCATCGCCGTGTTCGGCGCGTGCTCGCTGCTCGGATCCGCCGCCTCGCCGTGGATCCAGAAGCGGCTCTCGATGCGGGCGATCGTCCTCGGCTCGCTCTGGCTGCAGGCAGGCACGATCGGCTTCGTCGTCGACCCGAGCATCTACGTGCTGCTTGCGTGCGTCCTGCCGATGGCGTCGTTCTTCCCGACCGCGAACGCGGTCGTGATCGGCTACCGCGTCGCCGTCACCCCCGACCATCTGACCGGACGCGTGAACTCGGTCGCGCGCACCATCGCGCTGTGCGGCGCACCGCTCGGCCCGCTCGCCGCGGGCGTCATGCTCGGCTTCTTGTCGGCGCGGGAGACCGTCGGCATCTTCACGGCGCTGCTCGCCGCGATCGCGCTCTTCGCGTCGTTCCTGCCGTCGATCCGCAACGCGCCGAGCCTCGACGAGCTCGCGCATCTCGCTCCGGCGGAACCGGTGGTCCCGGAGGTGGTCGGCTGACCGCCTAGAAGCTACCGCTCGTCGCGACGGAGCATCCAGGGGCGGCCGTGCAGGCATTCTGGCCGCCCCCGGTCGTGATGCCGCCGCCGGCGGCGAAGGTCCCGGAGCCGCTGACACGCGTGAAGCCGAAGCGGCCGCCGCCGAGGCTGATGGTGAGGGTCGAGCCGGCGACCGCGGAGGACGACGTCGGATACGACGCGTTCCCGCTGATCGTGAGACCGGAGATCGTGCCGATGCTCCCGGACCCGCCGCACGAGCCGGAGCCGATCTGGATGACGCCGCTCGTGCACACCTGGACGGCGACCGTCCCGGGATTCCGCGGCGCCTGGTTGAAGGTGATCGCGATCGTGTCGCCGTTGAAGGCATATCCGTTGAGAATGTGGTTCGCGAAGACGACCGTCTGGATCGGCACGAAGAGCTGCCGCGGGGTGAACGTCACCGGGCTCGACGTCCACGAGCTCGCCGAGGTCGAGTACACCTCGAAGCACCACCAGTCGGCGATGTCCGTGCCGGTGAGATCCGCGGTCGTCGCCGTCGCCGCGACGGTGGAGAAGGCGGCGTAGCTCCCGCAGCTCGCGCTGCCGCCGCTGCCGCCGTCGGCGTACATGACGGTCTGCCCCGTGACCGGATTCCCGCCCGCGGGCATGGTCGTGCTGTGGCCGGAGACCCACGCGAGGTGCTCCTGCGAATAGGGGCTGCCGGCGAGCGAGGAGGCCGCCCCGCTCGGCGCCGGTATCCACCCACCGCTGGCGGAAGCGTTCTGGTTCCCCGTGTCGGCGGTGAAGATCGCGCCCACCCCCGGAACGCCGCCGGTGGCGAGGGCGTAGCCGAGTACGAGCGCGAACGCCGCGATCGCCGCAACGCGGCGCCCGGCCACGCCGCGACCCATGTGATTCCGCAGACCCCTTCCGAACATCGTAATACGATGTATATCGGACGGGGTACGCCGCCGACCTCACCCGATCGGGGCATTCGCCGCCGCCCGGATCCGTGTTTCCGGCCCGGAACGCGCGTCAGCGCAGCTTGTCGCGCAACAGCTTGTTGACGACCTTCGGGTCTGCCTTGCCGGCGGTCTCCTTCATCACCTGGCCGACGAAGAAGCCGAGGACGCCCTCCTTGCCACCCTTGTACGTCTCGACCTGACCCGGGTTGGCGGCGAGCACCGCGTCGATGACGGGCGCGAGCGCGTCCTCGTCGCCAACGGCCGCCTGCGCGAGGTACGCGTCGGCCGCGATCGGCCCAGCCGCCGCCTGCTCGAACGCCTCGTCGAGCGCCTCGCGCGTGACGTTCGCCGCCAGCACCTCGGCGAGGGCCCGCGCGTTCTCCGGCAGGAAGTCGCCGCGGTTCATCGCGACGTTCGCAGCGACGCGCCAGTCCGCGCCCGCGGCGGCGAGCAGCTCCGCCTTGTGCTCGTTCCCGGTGAACACGAGCTCGGCCGCCTGCGCGAAGCCGACGAGCGGCTCGAGCCGGCGGATGCGCGCAGCCGGCAGCTCAGGCAGCTCGCCCCAGAGCCCGGAGACGAGCTCGGCCGGCGGCTCGACGGGCACGAGATCGGGTTCGGGAAAGTAGCGGTAGTCGTCCGCCTCCTCCTTCGAGCGGTGGACGGTGAGCCGGTCGGTGTCGGCGTCGTAGTCGTACGTCGACTGCTCGACCGTCTCCCCCGCTTCGTGCGCCGCCACCTGCTGGCGCACCGCCGCCTCGATCGCGCGGCCGATGAACGTGAACGAGTTCATGTTCTTGATCTCCCACCGCGGGCGGAAGCCCTCCTCCCCCCGTTCGCGCACCGACACGTTCACGTCCGCGCGCAGCGTCCCCTTCTCCATCTCCGCGTCGGAGATGCCGAGCTCGACGATCGTCTGCCGCAGCAGCCGGAGGAAGCGCAACGCCTCGTCGGCGGAGTGCATGTCGGGCGCTGTGACGATCTCGAGCAGCGGCGTGCCGCCGCGGTTGAAGTCGACGAGCGACGCGGTCGCGCCGACCGAGCGCCCGGTGGCGCCGCCCGAGTGCACCGTCTTCGCCGCGTCCTCCTCGAGATGCGCGCGGACGATGCCGACGACCTCCTCGCCGTCTGCCGTCGGGATCGCGAGCCGGCCCGGGCCGCACAGGGGCGCCTCGTACTGGCTGATCTGGTAGCCCTTCGGCAGGTCGGGATAGAAGTAGTTCTTCCGCGCGAAGATCGCGCGGCCGGCGATCTCGCAGTCGAGCGCGAGGCCGAGCTTGATCGTGTACTCGATCGCCCGCGCGTTCGGCACCGGCAGCGCACCCGGGTGCGCGAGGCAGACGGGGCACGTGTGGGTGTTCTCACCCGCGCCGTACTCGAGCGCGCAGCGACAGAACATCTTCGTACGCGTCTTCAGGTGCGCGTGCACCTCGAGGCCGACGACGGTCTCCCACTCAGACACGGGTGATGAGCTCCTTCGCCTCGCGCACGGCCTCTTCGATGTCGTCGCCCACCTCGACCATGCCGACCCAGTCCTCGAGCGCCGGCGGCAGGACGCGCACGAGCCAGAGCTCCCGCTCGCCCGCCTCGAGCGTCAGCTTCAGGTCGTCGACGAGAACGGCGCGCGACCCGTTCAGCACGCGCGGCTTCTTCCCGAACACGCGCTCGACCGCCGGGACGAACTCGGCGGCAGGGTCCTCGAACCGCATGGCGCTCACCGCAGCCGCTCCGGCACCGTGTCGAACCCGATCGCCTGCTCGAGCGCGTGGCCGACGCGGAACAGCGTGTTCTCCGCGAACTGCGGACCGATGAGCTGGAGACCGACGGGCAGCCCCTCGGAGAGGCCGCAGGGGATGTTCAGTCCCGGCAGGCCGGCCATGCACGACGGAATCGTCAGCAGGTCGGAGGCGTACATCGCCAGCGGGTCGGCGGTCCGGCCACCGAGCTCGAACGCAACGGTCGGCGACGTCGGCGTGACGAGCACGTCGAAACGCTCGAACGCGTCGGCGTGCTCGCGCGCGAGCACCGTGCGCACCTTCTGCGCCTGGCCGTAGTACGCGTCGTAGTAGCCGGCCGACAGCGCGTACGTGCCGACGAGGATGCGCCGCTTCGGCTCGTCGCCGAAGCCCTCGTCGCGCGTGCGCTTGTACATGTCGAGGCGATCCGCAGGATCGGGGGTCCGGTAGCCGAAGCGCACGCCGTCGTAGCGCGCGAGATTCGACGACGCCTCCGCCGGCGCGACGAGGTAGTAGCACGGAAGCCCGTAGTCGACCGAGCGCGGGAGCGAGCACTCCCCCACGTCGGCACCGAGCTCGCGGCAGAGCCCGATCGCGCGCTCCACCGCCGCGCGTACGCCGGGCTCGATCGCCGCGTGGTCGTTCAGCTCGCGCGGGATCCCGACGCGCAGCCCCTTCAGGTCTGCCCCCTGCGGAAGCACGACCTCCGGGACATCCACCGTCGTCGTGTCGCAGGGATCCCGGCCGGCGATGACGGAATAGAGGAACGCGCAGTCGCGCACCGTGCGCGCGACCGGCCCGACCTGGTCGAGGCTCGACGCGAACGCGACGACGCCGTAGCGCGAGACCGTCCCGTACGTCGGCCGGAGCCCGACGTTGCCGCACAGCGCCGACGGCTGCTTGATCGAGCCGCCGGTGTCGGAGCCGAGCGCCCACGGTGCGAGCCCCGCGGAGACGGCCGCAGCGGAGCCGCCGCCGGACCCGCCCGGTACGCGCGCCGGGTCCCACGGGTTGTGCGTCGGCCCGTAGGCGGAGTTCTCCGTCGACGAGCCCATCGCGAACTCGTCGGTGTTCGTCTTCCCGAGGATGCGCAGCCCGTGCTCCTTGCAGCGCGCGATGACCGTCGCGTCGTAGACGGGCACGTAGCCCTCGAGGATCTTCGAGCCCGCCGTCGTCGGGATGCCCCGCGTGCCGATCACGTCCTTGATCGCGATCGGGATCCCGTCGCCGCCCGGGTCCTCGCAGAGGTGGAGGTAGCAGTGCAGCTCCGGGTCGCGCTCGCCGATCGCGGCGAGGTACGCGGCGAACAGCTCGGCGCCGGACACCTCCTTGCGGTCGAGCAGGCCCTTTGCCCCCTCGGCGGTGAGGCGGAGCGTGTCGATCACGACGCGCCGCCCCCGGGCGGCACCTTGAAGAAGTCGCCCTCGCGCTCGGGCGCGTTCGCGAGCGCCTCCTCCACCGGCAGGCACGGGCGCGGCTCGTCCTCGCTCCAGACGTTGACGACGTCGAGCGGGTGCGAGGTCGGCGGCACGTCCGAGAGGTCGAGCTCGGAGACCTTCGAGACGGCCGCGAGGATGTCGCGCAGCTGCGCCTCGAGGCGCTCCAACTCCTCCTCGCGCAGCTCGAGCCGGGCGAGGTGGGCAACGTGGAGGAGCTGCTCTCTCGTGATCTCTGCCATGGGGAAGATCCTTCCAAAAAAGGAAGAGGCCCCTGTCGGGGCCTCTTCATCTCTGAGTCCGACAGGTTCCTAGATCGCTTGGACGTTCGCGGCCTGCGCGCCCTTGGGGCCTTGCACAACCTCGAACGACACGCGCTGGCCTTCGGTCAGCGACTTGTAGCCGTCCATCGCGATCGCCGAGAAGTGGACGAAGACATCGTCGCCGCCTTCGCGCTCGATGAAGCCGTAACCCTTCTCGTTCGAGAACCACTTGACGGTGCCCTCAGCCAACTGTTCCTCCTGACACACAAACAACGACGACTCGGGCACCGAGCCGCCGACCGATGATGATGCGGGGCGAGTTTAGGCTCAGCGAGCGGGATTCGCAAGCTTTTCGTGCCGTCTGGCTCGAGCGGCCGTGACCGTGTTCTCGAGCACCATCGCGATCGTCATCGGGCCGACGCCGCCGGGCACCGGCGTGATGTACGCGGCCCGCTCGGCCGCAGCCGGGTCGACGTCGCCGAACAATCCCTCCGGAGTCCGATTCATCCCGACGTCGATGACGGTCGCGCCCGGCTTCACCATGTCCGCGCGGACGAGGTGGAGCGAGCCGACGGCGGCGACGAGGATGTCGGCCGCGAGCGTGTGCCGGGCGAGGTCCTGCGTCCGCGAGTGGCAGACCGTCACGGTGGCGTTCGCGTGCAGGAGAAGCTGCGCGATCGGACGGCCGACGATGTTCGAGCGGCCGATGACGACGGCGTCGGCGCCCTTCGGCTCGATCCCGTACTCCTCGAGCATCCGCATGATCCCGCGCGGTGTGGCCGGCACGAGCGTCGGGCTGCCGCCGAGGAGCCGGCCGGCGTTGAACGGGTGGATCCCGTCGATGTCCTTGGCCGGGTCGATCGCCTCGATGACGGTGCGCTCGTCGATGTGATCCGGGAGCGGCAGCTGCACGAGCAGACCGTCGACGGCGTCGTCGTCGTTGATCTCGGCGATGAGGGCGAGGAGGTCTGCCTGCGTCGTGTCCGCCGGGATCCGGTGGTCGCGCGCCTCGATCCCGGCCGCCGTGGCCATCTTCTGCTTGCTGTTGATGTAGACGTGCGAGGCGGGGTCGTCGCCGACGAGGATCGTCGCGAGGCCGACGTGGCCGAGCTCGGCGACCTCGGCGGCCACCTCCTCGCGCACCTTGGCGGCGAGCGCCTTCCCGTCGATGATCGCGGCGGCCATCGAAGCGAGCCTAGCCGGGAAGGCGGGCCGCCGCGTACCTCATACTCCGCAGCGTGGCGCGGCTTCCCCGCAAGAACGACCCCGCGTCGATCGAGGCGCGCCAGAAGGCGCTCGGCCTCGCCGGCGCGGCGACCGCGGCCGACCTGACGCCGTACGCGAAGGCGGCGGAATCGCTGACCGGAGTGGCCGTCATCCCCGTCTCGGTGGCGCAGCTACGGGTCGCGCTCGGCCGCTACGAGCTCTCCGAGGACGGCGACCTCGTCGAGACCGATCCTGAGGCGCGTAGCGCAGAGGAGGTCGTCGTCCCGCTCGCGCACACGGAGGGAAGCCTCACCGCCTCCCTCCAGCGCGGTGCCCGCGCGGTCGAGGAGTCGGGCGGCTTCCGGACGCACGTCGTCGCCGACCGCATCACGCGCGCCTCGTGCTTCGTCTGCCGCGACGCCGGCGACGCGCTCGCGCTCGCCGGCTGGATCGAGGAGCGCGTCGACGAGATGCGCGAGTGGCTGCGCTCGGCGGACATCCCGGAGCTGTCGACGCATGCGGTGCTGCGCGAGGCGAAGACGCACGTCGTCGGGCCGATGTGCCACGTCCTCTGGCGCTTCACGACCGGCGACGCCGTCGGGCCGAACATGATGACGCGCAACGCGTACGCGCTGAACATGGCGTACGTCCTCCCCGGGTCGCCGGTGGCGATCGAGCGCGCGATGCTCGAGGCGAACATGGGCGGCGACAAGAAGCCGTCGTTCGAGTTCTTCCAGTCCGGCCACGGCAAGACGGTGATCGCGGAGGCGACGCTGACCGACGAAGCGATCCGGCGCGTGCTGCGCACGACCGCCGACGACCTCGCCGAGCTCGCGTGGGCGGGGACGCACGGCGCCGTCGCGTCGGGGATGCAGTCGGTCGCGTTCACGCCCGCGTCGGCGATCGCCGCCGTGTTCGCCGCCACCGGGCAGGACCTCGGCATGGTGGGCACGAGCTCGATGGCGCACGGCACTGCTCGGCGCGTCGAAGGCGGCTTGCACGTCTCCATCCGTTTCCCCGGCCTGGAGGTCGGCACGATCGGCGGCGGGACGACGCTGCCGACCGCGCGGGAGTGGCTCGGGCTCATGGACTGCGCCGGCGCCGGAAAGGTCTACCGCTTCGCGCAGATCGTCGCGGCCGCCGCTCTCGCGCTCGAGATCTCCGCCTCGTCGGCGATGGCGACCGCCGGCTCCGAGAACTTCTTCCGCGCGCACTTCGAGCGCGGCGGCCTGCGCTAGCGGCCCGTGACGCCTTCGCGCGGTTGCCTGGCACGTGCCTGGCACCGGCACGAGAGTGTGACGACTCCGGGGTACGGCGCCGTACGTACGCTGATTCCGGATGCTCCGGCTTCTCGCCCTCATGACGTGCGTGCTCTGCGCGGCGGCCATCGCAGCCGGCGCCGGCGCGGCCACGCGTCAGTGCGAGACGCGGTCGATCGGCCCCGGGCAGGCACTCCGGGGCGGGACGAAAGGTGCGGCGTGCCTGCTCGCCGCGTACCGGCAGAAGTGCCGCTCCGCGGAGTACCTCCTCTCGTCGTTCGGCGTCGACACCGCCGCGACCGAGGACTTCCGCACGGAGCGCAAGACCGGCCGCTGCGTCGTTGTCGTCCTGACGAGCTTCCGCGTCATCCCGCAGCAGCCGAAGGTCTTTCCCACGCGCACGTGCGCGCGGCTGCGCAAGGTCGGCTCCGACGTCGTCGCCGACCGCTGCACCGCCGGCACGCCGGCGGCCATCTCGCTGACGAACCTGCGCTAGAACGGCAGCTCGACGTCGGAGACGTCGAGGCCGAGGCTCTTCGCGAGCCGCACGCCGTGGTTCAGCTCGAGCTCGAGACGCTCGCGGTCCCGCGCCTCCATGAGATGACCGATCATCTCGCGGGCCTTCGGCCGCCACAGCGCGTGCGCCGCGAACTCGGGCAGCATTCGGTTCGCCGCGTCGATGAGCTGTGACTTGATCCCCTTCGGCGCGCGCGCGAGGAGGATCCGCTCGTACGCCATTCCCGAGCCGTGGTGGATTCCGTCGTCGATCGCGAGCCGGTTGCAGATGTCCTCGAGGATCGTCCCGCGCGACGAGCGCGCGATGAGCCGAAAGCGCGGGATGATGAGCCGCTCGAAGAACACCTGCATGAGGAAGACCTTCTCCTCGAGCGTGTCGGCCTCGAGGAACATGCGCCCGAGGCGGTCGAGGTGCGGGTCGCGCTCCCCCTCCCCGCCCACCTGCCCGATGAGCTTCAGCCACGCCTCGGTGTGGCGCGACTCGTCCTGCACCATCGTCGAGTAGTAGAGCCGGGCCTCGGGATCGGGGGCGGCGTTCAGGAGCTGCGCCGCCATCTCGCAGGCGATGATGTCGGCCTGGAGCTGCTGCATCACGACCGAGCGCCAGACGTCCCGACGGCGCGCCAGCCGCTGCGGCGAGCCCTTGCCCTCGGGCACCGGCGGGAGCTCGCCCCACGGCACGTCGCGCACCTGCCACTCCTGGTGCTTCGCGAGCTCGTAGAAGCGGAGGACGCCCTCGTACTCGCTGCGGTCCTCGCGCTCTTCCTCGATCGGTTCGGCGCTCACCAAATGGACCATAACGGCCGCATCGGCAAAGCCGACACGGCCTCTCCTGGTCCGCGCCGCAAGGGCCGCCTTTGGGCATGATCAGCCGATGATCGCCCTCGTCTTCAGCTACGAAGTACGCGACGCGGAGGCCTTCGAGCAGGCGTACGGGCCCGACGGCGAATGGGCGCAGTTCTTCCGGCGGGGCCGCGGCTACATCGGCACCGAGCTGCTCCGCGACGTCGAGCTGCCGGGCCGGTACATGGTCGTCGACCGCTGGGAGAGCGCCGACGCGTACAACGCCTTCGCGGCCGACCATCGGGACGAGTACATGCGCCGCGTCGACGACTCGCGCTTCCATTACGACCAGGAGCTGCGGTTCGGCACGTTCGAGTCCGTCTGGCACGAGTAGCCCCGGCCGCTGACAGCGGGAAACGCCCGGATCGAGGGATACGAGGCCGGCGCCCGCGGGCCGATCTCAAGCGTGGAACTCGACCTGCGGCACAGGTGGTGATGCCGCATGGTCACGAGAATCGTTCTCACGGGGCTCGTCGTCGTCGCGCTCATGGTCGGCGTCAAGGACGGCCGCATCCTCCGCGTGGCCGGGCTCACCGGCTCGTGCACGATCGTCCAGACGACCGCGGACGGCACGCAGCTCGAGGCGTGCAAGGCCGGGAAGCTCGACGGGATGCCCGACCTGTCCCGGAACGGCTGCACGGACGTGGGGCCGGCGGTCGGCCGGGAGTACTGGAAGTGCCCGGCGCCGCTGAATCCCTAGCCCGCGGGAACAAAATCTTTATCCAGGCGTCTTAGTAGCCAAGACTAGGCTGCTAAGTCCCTTTTTCCCTCTCGCGGAGGTCGTACGTGGCTGCTCAGGAGCTGGACACCGCACCGGAGATCGCCGAGCGGCTGCTCGACAACATCGAGACGGTCGTCCACGGGAAGCGCGACCAGATCAAGCTCGTCGTCGCAGCGCTCATGTGCAGCGGGCACGCGCTGCTCGAGGACGTTCCCGGTACGGCCAAGACGGTCCTCGCGCGCGCGATCGCCGGCTCGATCGGCGGCGCGCACTCGACGCGCATCCAGTGCACGCCGGACCTGCAGCCGACCGACGTGACGGGCCTCTCCATCTTCAACCAGCGCGAGCGCGACTTCGAGTTCCGCCCAGGCCCGGTGTTCGCGAACGTCGTCCTCGTCGACGAGATCAACCGCGCGATGCCGAAGACGCAGTCCGCGCTCCTCGAGGCGATGGCAGAGCAGCAGGTGACCGTCGACGGCGAGACGCGCAAGCTCGCCGATCCGTTCCTCGTCATGGCGACGCAGAACCCGATCGAGTACGAGGGAACGTTCCCGCTCCCCGAGGCGCAGCTCGACCGCTTCTTCGTCAAAACGACGCTCGGCTACCCGGAGGCGGAGGACGAGGCGCGCATCGTCGACGAGCAGCTCGCCGGCCATCCCCTGGCCCGGCTCGAGCCGGTCGTCGACCTCGCCGACGTCGCCGCGCTCCGCGCCTCGATCGCAGGCGTCTTTCTCCACGAAGCGGTCGGTCGCTGGATCGTCGATCTCGTACGCGCGACGCGCGAGACGGACATCGTCGCCATCGGCAGCTCCGTCCGCGGAACCCTCGCCCTCAATCGCGCAGCGCGCGCCTGGGCGGTGCTCCACTCGCGCCGGTACGTCACCCCGGACGACGTCGAGCGGCTGTTCGTGCCGGTGCTCATGCACCGCGTCCTCTTCCGGCCCAGCTTCCTCGCCGAGATCCGCGACAGCGGCTGGGAGACGGCGATGCTCGAGGTGCGCAGGCGCTGCATCGAGCTCGCACCGAAGCCGGGCTTCGACATCGATCTCGACGTGCCCGCTGCAGTGACGGCGTGACCGCCGCGGTCTTCCCGCTCATCCCGCGGCGGCGGGTCATCGGGCTCGCCTTCGGCGGCGTGCGCAGCGTGCGCCGCGGCATCGGCTCCGACATCGCGAGCTCGCGCGAGTACCGCCCCGGAGACGACGTCGCCTGGATGGACTGGGCGGCGTCGGCGAAGCTGTCGGCCGCGCGGCTGGACGACCACTTCATCGTGCGCGAGCGCTTCGCCGACGAGGCGCCGCGCGTCGTCGTCCTCTGCGACCGGCGCCCGTCGATGTCGATCCCGGCCTCGCTCCTGCGCAAGCTCGACAAGCCGCGCGCGCTCCTCACCGCACTCGAGCTGATCGGCGCGAGCGCGCACGCGGCGCGCAGCCTGACGGGGTACGTCGACCACGCGGACGGCGAGGCGTACTGGCGTCCGCCGCGCAGCGAGCGGCTCGCCGAGCCCGGCACCTTCGACCGGCCGTTCCACGCGCCCGCCGACACCGTGACGCGCGGGCTCGCAGTGCTCGGCGAGCATCGCCGCGACCTCCCGACGCAGGCGTTCGTCTTCGTCCTCTCCGACTTCATCGTCCCGCCCGACATGGATGCATGGCAGCGCGCGCTCGAGCACATGTGGGAGCTCGTCCCGGTCGTCATCCAGGACCCGATGTGGGAGCGGAGCTTCCCCGACGTCGGCGGCGTCACCGTCGGCTACGCCGAGCCGCAGACCGGCCGCATCGTCCCGATCCATCTCACGCGCCGCGAGGCGCGACGCCTGCGCGACGAGCACGACGGCCGGTACGAGCGCCTCGTGCAGGACTTCCGCTCGCTCGGCATCGAGCCGGTGGCGGTGCACTCGCACGACTACGTCGACATGCTGGCCGCGTTCCTGCGCTGGGCCGACCTGAGGCAGATGTGGCGGGGCGCGGTCGCGTGAGGAAGGCACTCGTCCTCGCCGCCGTCGCCGCCGCCGGGACGCTCGCAGCCGCCGCCCTCGCGGCCGGCCCGCCGAAGGTCATCATCCCGCCCGGGATCCAGACGCATCCGGGCCTGCCGTTCCACCCGTCCGGCTCGGTCGTCGGCGAGGGGATGCCGTTGAAGGCGTACGCCAACATCTCGCCCCTCGTCCACCTCTTCGGCGACACGATCCAGGCCCGCCTCGCGGTCGTCTCGGACACGCGATGGGTCGATGCGACGCGGCTCCGCGTCAGCGCCGGCTTCGCGCCGTACACGCCGGTCGCGAGCCCGTCGGTGCTCCGGCTCCGCGTGGGGCGGTTCGAGCAGACGACGTGGACGTGGACGCTCCGCTGCCTCGAGGAGAGGTGCGTCCCGGTCTTCCCGCCGAGCGAGAAGTTCCACGTCTTCCGGTTTCCGTCCGCGCACATCGCGTACCTGAAGCCGAACGGCAAGCTCGACTTCCACATCGACGCGACGTGGCCGCGGGTCGAGGTGCTCTCGCAGGTGACCCCCGGCGTCGTCACCGGCCTCGCCCTGAAGAAGAAGTACGACTGGCAGTACTCGCTCGCGCCCGTCGCCGCGCCGACGTTCCGGATCCGCCCGATGCTCCTCTTCTGGCTTGCGATCGGGGCGGCCGGCGTCGCGCTCCTCGGCGCGCTGTTCGCTCTCGGACGGTGGTACCTCGCGATCAGGCCGCACCGGGCCGGCGTCGAGGCGTTCAAGGGGACGCCGCTCGAGCGGGCGCTCGCGCTCCTCTCCTGGGCGCACGCGCACGGCGACGAGACGCTCCAGCGGAAGGCCTTCGAGCGAGTCGCCGACGAGCTCGGCGTCGTCCCGGCGCGGAACGACCTCTCTCGGGCCGCGCACGAGCTCGCCTGGTCGCCGCGCCTGCCGGAGGACGATGAGGTCGAGGCGTTCGCCGAGCAGGCCCGCGAGGCCGAGCCGGGGGCGGACGCGTGAGAGTTCCGCTGACCGTGCACGGCGGCGCGTCCGTCGACCTCGCCGACCTCCCACGCCTCCGCCGCCCGGCGCTGCAGACGTCGGCGCTGCGCCTGCTGCTCGCCGCGGGGCTCGCAGCGACGCTCGCGGGCATCGTCCTCCTCGCGCGCGGCGCCGGCGCCGGCCGCGCCGCCGTCCTGCCCGCGGGCGCGACGACCGGGTGCGTCGTGCTCGACATGTCGGCGAGCATCTCGGGCCCGGTGTACGAGCGCGTCTCGACGACGCTCAAGGGGATCGTGAACGCGAACCAGTCGATCTGCTTCGTGATGTTCTCCGACACCGCGTACGAGCTCCTGCCGCCGAACTCGCCGCCCGGCGCGCTCCTGCAGTTCGTCCCGTTCTTCACGCCGGTCCGCTTCTATGGTGGCGCGCCGGTGTTCGCGCAGTCGCCGTGGGACACGTTCAGCGGCGGCACGCGCATCTCGGCCGGGCTCATCGCGGGCGAGCAGGCGCTTCGGCGCGCCCACGTGAAGCACGGTGCGCTGCTCATCGTCAGCGACCTCGACGACTCCGCCGCGGACCAGCCGGCGCTCGATGCCGAGGCCCTGCGCCTCCACCGCGAGAACATCCCCGTTCGCATCGTGCCCCTGTTCGCCGCGTCGGTCGATAAGCGCTACTTCGCGGCCCTCTTCGGCGACAGCGCCTTCGTCGATCCGAGCGCATTCGTTCACCGTGCGAACAAGCATGTGCAGCCGATCGCCGCCGGGGTGCCGTGGGCGCTGATCGGGCTCGGCGTCCTGCTCGTGCTCCTGCTCGCCGGGAACGAGCGCTGGAACACGCGCCTCGCGGTGGAGATGCCGGCGTGAGCGTCGCTCTCCCGCGCAAGCACAAGGCCGCCGTCGCGGCGCTCGTCCTCATTGCCGTCGCCGTCGTGCTCGTCCTCTTCGCCTTCGATGCGCGCGCGTGGCAGTCGACCGTGCGGCACGACGACATCCGCTTCCGCGCGCTGCCGGGGGCGACCGAGCTCTGGAAGCCGTCGACGCGGCTGCCGGGCGATCCCGCCGGCCTCGTCCTCAGCACGGGCGACACGGTGGCGTGGCGGAACGCGCTGCAGAAGTTCTGGGACACCCGCATCGGCTCCAACCCGGCGGCGCAGGAGGATCTGCCACGGCTGCGGGCGGAGGCGGAGGGGCAGCTCCTGCATCTCGAGAGCGCGGCGAAGACGGCCGGCGAGCGGTCGACCGCGGCGAACCTGCTCGGCGTTCTCGTCATCACGACGCCGGTGGCCGGCAACAGCCAGAACGTCGTCGAGCAGACGCTCCGGCAGACGATCGGCTACTTCCAGCAGGCGATCGCGCTCGATCCGACGAACACGGCCGCGAAGCAGAACCTCGAGCTCGTCCTGCGCGTGACGCGGCCGGGCAAGGGCCCGATCGGCAAGGACGCACACGCCGGCTTCGGCTTCGGCCGTGGACACGGGTCGACGAAGCTCGGCAACGGGTACTGATGCTCGTCGCCCTCTTCGGCGTCTCGTTTCTCACGCCGCTCGGCGCGCTCTTCGCCCTCGCGGCGGCGCTGCCGCTCGCGGCCCTGATCGTCACCGAGCGGCGGAGCAGCCACGTGCGGGCGGTGCTCGGTGTCGCCGGGCCGGGCCGGCGGGCGCTCGTGCCCGCGATCGTCGCGCTCGCGCTGCTCCCCGTTCTCGTCGGCGTCGCGGCGGCGCAGCCGGTGGTCGTCCGGCGCCAGCTCGTGAGCGAGCGCGGCAACGCGCAGGCGTTCTTCGTCTTCGACACGTCGCGCTCGATGCTCGCGTCCGCCGGTCCGGGTCTGCCGACCCGGCTCGTCCGCGCGAAGCAGATCGCACGAAAGCTCCGCGGTGTCCTCGGCGACGTCCCCGTGGGCATCGCGTCCCTCACCGACCGGACGCTTCCCGACCTCATGCCGACGACCGACCCCGCGCTCTTCGCACATACGCTCGCGCAGTCGGTGGGCATCGACGAGCCGCCGCCGAGCCAACCGTACAAGCGGGGCCGCGCGTTCAACTTCTCCGCCCTCGTCCCGGTGGTCACTTCGCACTTCTTCTCCCCGGCGGCGAAGCACCGCCTGCTCGTCGTCTTCACCGACGGTGAGGCGCAGCCGGGGACGCAGCTGTTCGGCCTCGGCGTCGCACACGAGCTCCAGCCGATCTTCGTGCACGTGTGGGCGCAGGACGAGCAGATCTTCCATCGCGGCAAGCCCGACCCGTACTACCGCGCCGACGCCGGCAGCACGGCATCGCTCGAAGAGGCTGCACACGTCACGAACGGCTACGTGTTCGACGAACAGCAGGTGTCGCAGCTGAAGGCGCGGGCGCGCAAGATCCTCGGCAGCGGCGGAGACACCGCGCGCATCAGCGCGTACGCGCGCACGTCGCTCGCGCCGTGGTTTGCGTTGGGTGGCGTCCTCCCGCTTGCATTCCTGCTGTGGCGCAGGAATCTCTAGGCGAGAGCAGCGAGGCGCCGTCGACCTCACGCCCGGCACCGCGCAGAACGAAACCCACGCGGACAGTCCCAAGAGCTCGCGAGCTCGGCTCGCGAGCGCTCCCGCGAAGCGGGTACCCCTACCGACTGTAAGTGCGCAGCACTTTCAGTCGGCGGGATCGGCGTGGCCGGGGAGCTTCGAGAGCTCCTCGTACAGCCGCCAGCGCTCGTCGACGTCGTGCTGCTCCTCGAGCGCGAGCGCGTCCGACTCGGCGGGGTTCGCCCGCGCGAGCAGCGCGAAGCGGTTCTCGGAGGCGGTGAACTCGGAGACGGGGATCTTCGGCGGCCGGGAGTCGAGCTGGAAGGGCATCTCGAGGCGCGGGTCGAACCGGTAGAGAGGCCAGTAGCCGGAGTCGGTGGCCTCCTTCTGGTGCTGCATCGCGGTCGCCATCTCGATCCCGTGGGCGATGCAGTGGCTGTACGCGATGATGAGCGACGGGCCGTCGTATGCCTCCGCCTCCGCGAACGCCTTCACCGTCTGCGGGTTGTCGGCGCCGAGTGCGACCTGCGCGACGTAGACGTTGCCGTACCCGGCGGCGATCATGCCGAGGTCCTTCTTCGCCGTGTGCTTGCCGCCGGCGGCGAACTTCGCCACGGCGCTGCGCGGCGTCGACTTCGACGCCTGCCCGCCGGTGTTCGAGTAGACCTCGGTGTCGAGGACGAGGACGTTGACGTTGCGGCCCGAGGCGAGGACGTGGTCGAGGCCGCCGAAGCCGATGTCGTAGGCCCAGCCGTCGCCGCCGACGATCCACACGGAGCGTTTCACGAGCGAGTCGGCGAACGTCGCGAGGCGCGCGGCCTGCGGGTCGTCGACCGATCCGAGGATGTCACGGAGCTCTGCGATGCGGGCGCGCTGCGCGGCGATGCCGGCCTCGTCGCTCTGGTCGGCCTCGAGGATGCCGTCGCGGAGCTCGGCCGGGATGGCGCCGTTGAGCGACGAGAGCAGCCGCCGCGCCTGCGAGCTCTGGTGGTCGAGCGCGAGCCGCATGCCGTAGCCGAACTCGGCGTTGTCCTCGAAGAGGGAGTTCGCCCACGCGGGGCCGCGCCCCTCGGCGTTCTTCGTCCACGGAGTCGTCGGCAGGTTGGCGCCGTAGATCGACGAGCAGCCGGTCGCGTTCGCGACGAGCAGGCGGTCGCCGAAGAGCTGGGTGAGGAGCTTGAGGTACGGCGTCTCGCCGCAGCCGGCGCAGGCGCCCGAGAACTCGAACAGCGGCTGGAGCATCTGCGAGCCCTTGACCGTCCCAGGCTGCACGAGCGCGCGGTCGATCTCGGGGATCGTGAGGAAGTACTCCCACCGCTCGCGCTCGGCGTCGACGTGGTCGGGCTTCGGCAGCGAGTCGAGCGACTTGTGCTCGGGTTGCTTCTTGTCCTTCGCGGGGCACGTCTCGATGCAGATCCGGCAGCCGGTGCAGTCGTCCGGCGAGACCTGGATCGTCATGAGCATCCCCGGCAGGTCCTTCGCGCGCCACTCCTTCGACTTGAAGCCGGCGGGCGCGCCTGCGAGCGCGGACGGCTCGTAGACCTTCATGCGGATCGCCGCGTGCGGGCACACGAGCGCGCACTTGGCGCAGTCGATGCAGATCGACTCGTCCCAGATCGGGAGCTCGTCGGCGAGGTTGCGCCGCTCGAAATGCGACGTGCCGGACGGGAAGGTTCCGTCGACCGGCAGCGCGCTGACGGGCAGGAGGTCGCCGCGGCCGGCGATGAGCTCGCGGATGAGATCGGGTGTGCCGTCGGTGACGTCGATGCGGCCGTCCTCTGCATTGACCGTGCGGTGGACGTCCACCTCGTGCAGCGCGTCGAGGGCGAGGTCGACGGCGTGGAAGTTGCGCTGCACGACCTCCTCGCCGCGCTTCGCGTACGTCTTCGCGATCGACTCCTTGATCGCCCCGATCGCGCGCTGCGCCGGCAGCACGCCGGAGAGCGCGAAGAAGCACGCCTGGAGGATCGTGTTCACGCGGCCGGGAAGGCCCGCCTCGCGCGCGACCTTGCTGGCGTTGATGACGTACAGCTTCAGCTGCTTCGCGAGGATCTCCTCCTGCATCGCGCGCGGCAGCCGGTCCCAGACGTCGTCCGGGCTGTACGGCGCGTTGAGGAGGACCGTGGCTCCCTGCGCCGCGATGGCGAGCACGTCCATGCGCCGGAGGAGGTCGAACTGGTGGCACGCGACGAACTGCGCGCTCTCGATGAGGTACGACGACCGGATCGGCCGGGGGCCGAAGCGGAGATGCGAGACGGTCGTCGAGCCGGACTTCTTCGAGTCGATGACGAAGTAGCCCTGCGAGAAGAGCGGCGTCGCGGTGCCGATGATCTTGGCGGAGTTCTTGTTCGCGCCGACGGTGCCGTCGGAGCCGAGGCCGTAGAAGACGCAGCGGACGACGTCGTCCGGCTCCGTCTGGAAGCCGGGGTCGACCGAGAGGCTCGAGTGCGAGACGTCGTCGTCGATGCCGACGGTGAAGTGGCGGCGCGGCTTGGCGGCGTCGAGCTCGGCGAAGACGGCAGCGGCCATCCCGGGCGTGAACTCCTTCGAGCCGAGCCCGTACCGGCCGCCGATGAGGAGCTCGGGGAGGTCGCCCTGCTCGGCGAGCGCGGTGATGACGTCCTCGTAGAGCGGCTCGCCGACCGCTCCCGGATCCTTGCTCCGGTCGAGGACGGCGAGAGCGCGCGTCGTGGCGGGGAGCGCAGCCGCGAACGCGGCGCCGTCGAACGGGCGATAGAGCCGCACCTTGAGCACGCCGACCTTCTCGCCGTCCGCGCACAGCGCGGCGGCGGCCTCCTCGACGGCGCCGGAGCCTGAGCCCATGAGGACGATGACGCGCTCGGCGTCGGGGTCGCCGACGTAGTCGAAGGCGCTGTAGCGGCGGCCGGTGATCTCGGCGAAGCGGTCGAACTCGTCGGAGACGATCGCGGCGGTGGCGGCGTAGTACGGGCTCGACGCCTCGCGCGACTGGAAGAAGACGTCCGGGTTCTGCGCGGAGCCGCGGATGACGGGATGCTCGGGGCTGAGCGCACGGTTGCGGTGGGCGCTGATGAGCTCGTCGTCGATGAGCGCCCGCAGCTCGTCGTCCTCGAGCCCCTCGATCACGTTGACCTCGTGCGAGGTGCGGAACCCGTCGAAGAAGTGCATGAAGGGGACGCGCGAGCGAAGCGTCGCCGCGGTGGCGATCGCGGCGAAGTCGTGCGCTTCCTGGACGTCGGAGGCGCAGAGCATCGCGAAGCCGGTGCTGCGGGCGGCCATGACGTCGCTGTGGTCTCCGAAGATCGAGAGCGCGCTCGTCGCGATCGCGCGGGCGGCGACGTGCATGACGAACGGGGTCAGCTCGCCTGCGATCTTGAACATGTCGGGGAGCATGAGCAGGAGCCCCTGCGACGAGGTGAACGTCGTCGTGAGCGAGCCCGCCTGGAGAGCGCCGTGGACGGCGCCGGCGGCCCCGCCCTCGGACTGCATCTCGATGACCGACGGGATGTCGCCCCACAGGTTCACCCGCCCCTTCGACGACCATTCGTCGGAGAGCTCGCCCATCGCCGACGCGGGCGTGATCGGGTAGATGGCGATCACCTCGCTCGTCTTGTGGGCAACGAGCGCCGCGGCTTCGTTTCCGTCGAGCACGAGCCTCATGCACTCAGAGTCGCTGTAGCGATGGGCCGTCGCATCGTGGCGCGCCGCCCTCTCGGTAGGTAGCTTCCCGCACGGCTTCAAGGCCGCTGGATCCGAAGACGGGTGCCACCGCGACGCGACGAGCGGTTCCGGCCGATCTGGGGTCCAGCGCGTCGATACGCTGTTCTCGTGTTCCTCGCGACGCCTCCTCCGCCGCCGCCCGCGCTCCTGAAGCCTGCCGCGCTCCACGCGAAGGCGCCGGCGACGTACGAGGTGGCGTTCAAGACGACGAAGGGGACGTTCGTCGTCACCGTCCACCGCGCGTGGGCGCCGATCGGCGCCGACCGGTTCTACAACCTCGTGCAGAACCGCTTCTTCGACGGGGACGAGTTCTTCCGCGTCGTGAAGGGGTTCGTCGTCCAGTTCGGGATGAGCCCGTACCCGGCGGTGTCGAAGGCCTGGCAGAACGCAACGATCCGGGACGACCCGGTGAAGGCCTCGAACACACCGGGGACGATCACCTTCGCGGCCGCGCCTCAGCCGAACTCCCGAACGACGCAGGTGTTCATCAACCTGGCGAACAACGGCGCAAATCTCGACGGACAGCGCTTCGCGCCGTTCGGGAAAGTCACAAAGGGCATGAACGTCGTCGCGAAGCTCTACGGCGGCTACGACGACGCGCCGACCAACCTGCAGGGACAGATCGCCTCACAGGGGAACGCGTTTCTGAAGAAGCGCTTCCCGAAGCTCGACGCGGTGCTGTCCGCGCGTGTCGTCGGGAGGCACTGACCGCTACGGCGGGCCGAAGCTCTTCGCAACCTGCGCGAAGGGGATGAACACGACCTCTCCCCCGGTTCGCGTGTTCTCGCCGTAGAGCACTCCCGCGACGTCGATGCGGGCGCCGCTGATCTGCGCACGCGCCGGCGCGACGACGGTGACGTCGTCGCCCGTCGCCAGGTCGAGGAGATGGACGTTGTGGGGCGCGACGTAGACCGCGATGCCCCTGCTCGCGTCGATGCTCGTCGCACCGGCGGCCACCGGCCACGTGTGCAGGAGTGTTCCGTTCGTCCGGTCGTAGACGGCGACCGTCCCGCTCGTCGTCAGGACGGCGAGGAGGTCGCCGCTCAGCGCGAGCGCGTGCGCAGGCGGCGGCGCGATCGTCCGGAGCGTCTGTCCCGTGATCCCGAAGATCGCCACCGAGCCGTCCGCGCGCAGCACCGCGACGCGGCCCGCGTCGGCGGATGCGCCGACGACCTCGGCCGGATCGGCTGCGATCTGCTTCGTGCCGGGCAGCCGGCGCAGCGCTCCCGGCCCACCCGCCGTGCCGTTCGCGACCGTCCACGTGCTGTACGAGATGCGTGTGCCGTCCGAGACGAGCCCGCCGATCGTCGTGCCGGTGAGCGTGTCGAGGTCGGGCCCCATCCGCGACGAGCGTGTGAGGACGGTGTCTTTCCCCGCTTTGGCGGTCGAGGAGAACAGCAGCTCGCCGCTCTCGGTGTTGCCGCCCTCGTTGACGAGCCACGCGACGCGCTTCCCGGCCGTCGCGAGCCGGAAGACGCCGCTGCCGGTGCTCGTCTGGTCGAGCGAGCAGGTGGCGTGGCCGCTCGCCGGCGTCGAGCGCCCGGTCGCGAGGTCGAGCCGGTAGACGCGGGCGCCGAACGGGCAGCCCTTCAGCGAGTCGCGGACGATCGCATACGCGGCGTAGCGGCCGTCGAGGGCGAGAGGCCCGACCGGTCCGCCGAGGCGGCCGGGAACGCCGGGGAACGCCAGCGTGCGCGGAGGGAACGCCGGCACGGCCCCGTCGGCCGCCGACACCCCGGCGACAGAGGCCGCCGCGCAGAGCAAGACTGCGAGCCCACGCACGCCCTCACCGTAGGCGGCCGGAATGCGGGATCCGTCAATATTCCGTGCGGATATCGGCACACTGGACGTCGTGCAGCCGACGTTCATCGCATCGCACGTCTGACACCTCGACCAGGCCGAACGTGTTTCGGCGGCGTTGAGGCGGGGCGAGCACCGTTCGAGGGTCGAGAAGCGGCCGCGGAACGCCGATGCGTCTGCCGTGAGGGCACGCTTCGGGATCGCCACTGCCGTCGCGCTCGCCCTCGGCCTGGCCGACCTCGTCGTGGATGGGGCGGTTCAGGCCAATCCCGCGTACGCGCACCACCGGACGCAGGGCTGGATGGGGCTCTCGTTCGGGGTCCTGCTCCTCGTGCTCCTCTCGACGCGGCTGCCGTCGCGGCTGCTCGCGCTCGGTTCCGGCGTCTTCGCCGGCGGGCTGCTCGGGAACCTCGGCTCGGCGGCGTTCCACGACTTCCTCATCCCGAACCCGTTCGTCCTGGGCGACGTCGCGTTCAACCTCGCCGACGTGTCGGTCGTATGCGGGGTCGTGATCGTCGGCGTCGCGGGAATGCTGCTCGCCGCCCGCTACCGGCACCTGCTGCCGCAGCACACGATCCCCGTGCGAGTGGCGCGCTACGTCGCCGCCCGTTGCGCTGCGGCCCGGAATGGCTGAGAATCGGATTCCCCCGAGGGTCTAAGGAGGTCATCCAGATGAGGCTCGTTCCGTTCCTGGTTGCGTTCGTGGTCCTGGCAGCCACCGCCGGCGGCGCCGGAGCGACGCCCGCGGCCCCCGCGACGGCGCAGAGCCTGTGCGGCGTCGGCAAGAGCATCGCATCGTCGCTCCAGTCGTCCGCCGCAGTCACCCCGACCGCCGGCACGTCCCTGCAGGCGTTGGGCGCGCAGCTCAAGGTGAGCTTCACGAGGATCAAGGGAGCCGAGAAGATCGTGCTCGCGAACGCGTCGGGTTCGATCAAGGGCCATCTCGAGAAGGTGTTCGCGTTCGACAACATGATCTACGCGAAGCTTGCGGCCGCGAACTGGAACATCCTCGTCTTCGCGAAGAACGCCCAGTCGTTCACGGCGCAGGCGCAGAAGCTCAAGCCCGACCTCGCCGCGATCAAGGCGTACTTCGCCAAGTGCAAGTAGCCGCGAAGCGGTAGAGCGAATAGAGCAGCCGCTAGCGGCGGCGGCGGTAGTAGAGACCCTTGCCGAGTCGCAGGTACGACCACCCGCGCGACGACGCACGGACCCGCCCGGCGCCGCCGGTTACCCCGAGCCCGCGCCGCGAGAGCGTGACGCTCCCGCCCGGGATCTTGAACAGCCGGAGCCAGGCTTGACCCCTCATCGCCGCCGCAGGTGCCCGGTGGAGGGGCAGACGTATCCGAACCGCCGGTACGCCACGTTGCCGACCTTGCAGAACTCGCCTGCGCGAAGGCACTTGTGGCCCCAAGGAAGGCTCGCGGAGACGTAACCGGCGCCGCACGCCGCGCGAATCGGCGCAGCCGTGGCCGCAGGAGCGAAGGCCGGAACGCCCGCCAGAGCGACGAACAGTCCGAGCAGAGCGAGACGACGACGACCCCCGGCCACAGTGGACACGTCCTATCGGATTGTGACGAGTGGTTCAAGAGGCGCCCGGTAGGATCCATTCCGGATGACGGTTCTTCGCTTCATGGTCATCGACGAGGACGGCCAACGGGTTGGGCGCTTCGAGACGGACGATCCCACCTGGCGCGCGGGGGACGTCTTCGACCTCGACGAGCAGACCTGGCGAATCGTCGAGGTTCTCCCCGAGGTCTCGACGATGGTCGCGTACAACGCGGTCTGGATCGCCGCGCCGGCGGCCGACGGAGACGAGCAGACGGCCGTCGAGGGATGGCCGGTACCCGACGCGATCCGCCGCACACAGTTCCGAGCGCGCTGATCCATCGCCGCGCGTTTCTGGGAAGGCGCCTACCGGAGTCGAACCGGTGTACCAGGTTTTGCAGACCGAGAGCGGCGTAGTAGCCAAGCGGGAAAACGCGATTAGCAGGACGTTCGCCTGCGCAGTAGACGTCAGCGAACGTCAAAAAGCGGCATAACTGGCACCGTCGCTGTACCAAATCTGTACCAAATCAGGCGTCGGGTTCGGGCTTCGGTGATGCGTCCTCGCGCGAGCGCCGAGCTGCATCCTTCGCGGCCTCTTGTGGTGTCTTTGCGCGGACCTTCCCGCTGGTGTCCGGTACCTCGAGGATGCCGCGATTCGGAATCACGATCTTCTTGCGCCGGTCCTTCTTCTCAGTCATCGACCGCACGCTAGCTAGCCCTCGTCCTCTGTGGCCCTCTGCCATGCACCGTAGCGTTCTAAGGTCACGCGAGCCTCGGGCCTAGTCCGGCCTCACACTCAAAGACGGCGGCGATCTGCGGCTCGCGTGCGCATCGTCTGGAACGACGAGGCGGCGCTAGATCTGCCCAAGCGGGGGACGAGCTTCTCGCCGCGTCTCTACGCCTGGTAGGTCACCAGTAGCCGGTCTTGTTTGCGGCTCGCGAGCTCGACGCACAACTCTGCGCCTCTCGATGAGCGAGTCCAGCCGCTCTCTATCGATCTCACGACAGCTCTCTCGGACGTCGTACCGGTTCTGCTTTATTTGTGCTGGCGGTTTCTAGATGTTGACTATGCGCTAAATTCTCGGCCTTGTTGTTCTAGCGACATCTCTTTATTCGGATATGGAGGTTCACGGCCTGAAGTCTAGCGCCGTAGCTGCTTCTGGATCGCCTGCCGACTGACCCCGAAGAGTCGGGCGATGCTGGAAATGCTCTCGCCTTTGTCCAAGGCATCAAGTAGGGCCTGCTGATACACGCCCCGCGCGTCGCGTAGCCGCTCCTCGGCCTCTGTGACGCGCTCTGCGGCCCGTAGGAGCCTTCGCAGGGCTGGCGGGTGCTGAGTCACCCCCAGCCGTTCGGGATGGGGTAACCCCTTCCTACGCACCTGGGGGTTACTGCACATGCACCCGTGCGGTTGACAAACGGCCGTCCGAGGTTCAGGCTGTAGACGCAAAAGCCCCCGCGAGCCTTCACTCCGGGGGCGTGACAACGGGAGGTAGATCCCGATGTGTGATCACTGTAAGGCCATCCCTACCGCTGCGACGGTCTCGTCGTGAGGCTGGACGGCTTTCGCCCGTCGCGACGACGCACAGGGCTGGGCACGCAAGCTCTCGCGTCATGTCGCTCGCCGCGATGGCGCAGGCGTAAGGAGCTGCTACTCGATGCCGACGACGGTTCGGCTGAGCGGTGCGCACACCGAGAGAACAAGCTCGAGCTGTGCATCGCCGAGGCTGCGCGAGTGCGAGGCGGTTGCTTGGCGACATCATCCAGAGCGGCGAGACGTCGTTGGCGGCGGCGTTCGCATGAGCGGCCTGGCATTCGATCACGTCGAACATGCGCTGGGTGCACTTGTTCTATGGATCATCGTTCCTGTATCTCTGCTCGCATGGCTCGTAGCGGAGATCAGCAAGACGGGCGGCGTGGCGCAAGACCTGGGGCGCTGCCACGTACTCAGAGCTCTTCCTAGATCGGCAGCGTGCGGCCGACGAGCGCGCGCTCGGTGGAGGGGTCTATCGGACGAACTAAGGCCGGCCCCTTCCGCTTAGACGTTGAAGCCCTGCGCGAGCGGGGCTTCTGCGTTACGGGGTGCTGAGGCCGTACGGGTCAGAGTAACCGGCCTTCTTCTTAGCGCCACCCGAACGCGACGGCTTGCGCGCGTTCTGGTAGCTCTTCTCGAGTGTCTGCACTGTCCGTCTCCCGCGGCACTAATCCTGTACCCGCGAGGTAGCGAGCAAGTGCCTGCTTCCAGGTGCCCTCATTCGGATAGGTCTTCGAGCCTTTGCCCCCCGCCTGCTCAATCGCTGTCACAAGCGGAAGGTTCGCGTAGAGATCCTGTCCCGCAGTCTTGACGCCTTTGCCCTGTACGAGATCGCCGACTATCCCGGCTGCCGGACTGAGCATGTCGGGCACGCTGCTTGCCGCAAGCTTGGGATGCCCGCTCAGTATCTCTCCGAGGCTCTGCGCCAGCTTGCCCGAAGTGTCGAACGGCGTGACCGTAAAGGGGTCGATCGTCTGCGGTAGCCCGTGCGCGCCAGTCCCGACGGGAATCAGTCCCTCGGCCCAACTCGGGACGTACTGACCAAGCGCTGAGCTCTGCTCGTTCGCGCCAACCTCGCCAAGCGGCGACGTCAGACCGGCGCCAACCGGATGCTCTATCGGGAACTTGCCGAGCCAAGTCGCGCTCCCCTTCACCCAGGGATAGAAGAAGACGACGCGACGTATTACCGACTGTTCCCAGCGGTTCAGGTTTCCAAAGTCGATCATTGCCGCGTTTGCACGGCGCATGACCTGCTCGAGCTTGTCGGCCTGCGCCGGATCGTTGAAGAGTGAGCGCAAGTCCGCAACGGTGCTCACGCCGTCACGCCGTGCCTCATACAAGAAGGACGCGATACGCGGCAGCGCGTCGACCGGCTTGGCCCACATGCCCGCGGCGAAGTGTGCGGCCTTTGCGGTCGGATTCACAAGCAGATTCGTTAGGCGCCCGCCCGCTATCTGTGTCGCGTCAAGCGAACCTGAGTAGCCCTCCCCCATCGCGGCAAGCACGTTTTGCACAACCTCGGGGTCAGCTCTCCGCCAAAGCAGCGCGGCCTTCGTCAGGTACGCGGGAGCCGCAAAGCCTGCCTCAACAAAGTGCGCCGCGACGTTCGATAGAAGGTTGGCCGCGAGATATGCCGGCTTCAGTTAGAGTATCGCAAGCTTCTCGGCGTTGTTGATCGCATCGACCGTCTTGGCCGCCGCGCTCGCGCTCAGGTTCGGAATGGGACTCGGCTTGTTCAGCCCGCCAAGCAATCGCTCATCAATCCACTTGACTCCGGGTACCGGCTCAGCCATGTGAATGGCGCCGGTTGCATCCTTCGAGTAGCTCGGAAAGATCGCTGACCGCAGGCCCTCGTATCCGTGCGAGAGGTTCGCCATCTCTCCTGGCAATGCGCTCTCATCCGCCAACCGTGCCCGCGTCTCCACAAGCGAAGGACGTCCGGGCAGGTGCTCGGTCACAAAGGGTATGTCGTGCTTCGACTGCGGCAGGTCCTTCGCCGCTGCCTTCAACTTGTCGCCGACGTGAAGCAGCGTCCAATACTTCTGAGCCTCGAGCGCGCTTTCTCTCATCATGCGGACGACGTCGTTACGGATCTTGCCTCCTGCATACGCGGCGCCTTCGTAGGCGTGCGTCAACGAACCCGGCGCTTTGATCTCGCCTAGACCGACCTCGGAGCCGTAGCGGACTACCGGTCTCTTCGCGCCCTTGAACGCCGGAATGGTCGGGATGCGCGCCTCGCCTCCGGTGAAGTCTTCGGCACCCGCAAGCTTTCCGATCGGCGGCCCTCCACCCTCTGCGAGTCCAATCGACTGATCAGCACGGTTACCCAGCTCGGCCCTGATGGCGTCGGCCTTGGCGAGCTTCGCGCTCCAAGCCTTCACGGCCGGATCGTCGGGGTGCTTCGCCATCGTCGCAAGGAGGTTCTTCTCAGCCTGTGTGCGCAGCTCGTCCGTAACGGTCTGCTGCACGATCCCCTTACGCGCCAGCTTGCCCGCCATCTCGTTCTGTATCGCTTTCACTTCCTTGTAGTCACCCTGCTTACCGCCCATCTCTTTATCAACTAGCTTGCCCCTATCCTTCTCTTTCTACTCTAGCTCTGCGCTTAGCGCTTCATCGCTGCCCGCTATGCTACCTCTCTGCTGCTCGTAGACCGCGCCCTTGAAGATCCGGCCGGGTGCTTTCAAGCGTCCGGCTATCGTTTCTTCCTTCAGCTTGCCTAGTCGCTAGATAAGCGCCTCACGGTTGCCCGCAACCTTGAGCATCTGCTTGTACGTCTTCTCCAGCTCTTCTACAACGCTCTTCTTCTCTCCCTTCTCTTCTAGTTATTTCTGCGCCTCTCTGTTTGAGCTTTATCTGTTCCTCATGGCCGCCCGTGAATGTGCTCTCGCGCATACCGCTTACAAGCGGGTTTTGCGCCTGCGACTTGAAGCCCGCGGCGAGCTTGCCTTCGTGATATTCGATGCTCTCTTACGTCGTCACTCCTTCTGCCTCAACGCGTAGCGCTTGCTGCCGCGCGAGTGCGTCTGCCGTCAGCTTCCCGGTCTGCGTGTGCTTCAGCATCCCCTCATCGCCTGCTAGCTTGTTTAGAGTGTCTACCGGCGCTCGAGCGACCTGACCGTCGTAGCGGATTCCGCGCGCGGTCTCTTTGCCTACGACACTCGCGGCGCCAACCGCGTGCACGTTGTGAAAGGTCTCGCGCAGTTTGTCTACGCCCTTCTGAAACGTTCTCGTCAGCTTTTTACTTTCTTCCTTAGCTCGACGCTCACGCCGTCATGCGAGATAAGCCGTGTGACCGGCGCAGGCTTCGTGACAAGAGCCTTGGCTGCGCCACCAAGACTTTCAGCGGCGCCGACTTCCTCCGCAGTCGACTACGCCTTACCTGCGGCAGCAATACGGCCCACCGTTCCGGCGCCGGCAGACGCGACTCCGAGCACGTCAAGCAGCGTGTTCGCCGTATTGCGCAGCGTGTGCGAGACGTCTGTCTTTTCTGCTTGCCCATCGCCTCTAGTAACTTCAACTTGTGTCTTGTGTGCTTCTTCTTGATCTTTTGCTCTATCTGTCCTAGAACTTCCTGACCTACCTCCTTGCCTATCTCTACTACACCCTCCTTCTTTTGCTCTTCTGCCTACACTATTTCCCCTCCTAGTTTTCCATAGTAAACCTCCTATGCCTCCTCCTCCACCTCTTTCTTTAGCTCTCTCTCTCTCTCCTTTCAGTCCTTATATATCGACATAGCCACCGCTGCCCTTGCTCTAGTTCTTCTCTTTCTTATCTTAGCCTTAGATTTCTTTATATTCCTTTAGTTTCTAACGCCGCAGTTGCGCCCTCTACCTCTTTACCTTTATTAGGTACGCTCTTAGCGTCTTACTATCTCTTCTATTTCTCTCTCTCCCTAAAGCCATGCGCAACCTTATCGATGTTGTCGAGCGCGTAGTTGATACCGGCAGTACTCCAAGCCCAAGTCTCGGCGTAGGTCGCACCCTTCGCCGCTACTTACTCGGGAGCGCCCCGCCTATGTGTAGCTGTAAGTTACCGTAGCTCTGCCGTTGTCGCCTACTCCTCTGCCAAGTCCTTCCTGCTAAGCTATCTCAAGCACTTCCTTGGGATCGAGTCCACGCGACTGTGTACCGGCTGCGATCTGTTGAACGGTTGCGCTATGCGTAGCGCCTGTATCTGATCGACGCTGTCATACTGCGTCTGATAGTTGTTGTCTTCTAGTAGCGCCTGTTGTTCATGTACCGTAGTCTTGCCTAGTAGTCCTTTTCTTTTATCCTTCCTGCGCCAAAGCCTTCTGTTCTTTTCTTCATATATAACTCCATTGCTCTGCATCTTCTCCATCTCCTGCTTTTACGAGCCCTTAGCCCCTTCGTCGCCTGCGCTGCCGTAAAGTCGTCTCCCTCTATCTAGTTGGCCTTCCCGTTCAGCTTCACCATCTGAATGTGCTAAAATCCGCCGTTTGCGTACTTGATCTGAAGCGCAGTCTCTCTAAGCTGTAGTCTCTTTTTCTGCAAACCGAGCCGCTGTAGCGAAAGCTTATAGTTGTGTTCCTGCGTCACTATCTGTTGCGATAGCTTCTGTGCCTGTATAGTCAGCGCCTGCCCTTTCAGTCCGGCTGTGACGTTGAACTCTGCTACCTGATTGCTCGCCTTGTCTACCGCTAGCTTCTGCTGAGCGGTCTTGTAAGCTTCGTTGACCTGATCTTTCTTTACCTGCTCTTCTAACTTCTCATCTTCTAGCGCTGCTTTCTGAAGCTTCTGTTAGTTATCTAAGATGTTGCCTGGGAGCTGCCCTGCAAGGTCCGCGATCTTGCTGTCAAAGTCAGTGTGTGCCGTGATCCCCTGCGCCCCAATCGCCTTGTAGTTCTCCTGTCCCTGTAGCAACGCGGTAGCCGGCAGTACGTCGGCCGCGGAAGCCTGCGCCGCGCCTGCCTTCTCCCAAGACTGTGCCGGCAGCAATCCCTGAATCCCTGCAAGCGCAGTGCCGGCGGCGTGGATGTTGCCTCCGACCTGCTGACCTCTCGGAGCTCCGATCTTGTCAAGCAGCGTGTTGATGCCGTTCGCGCTGTTGTTCAGTGCGTCTCTCTGACCGTGTGCAATCGCCTGAGCCATGATGCTCTGATCCTGCGCGGCGTTCTGTTAAGCGCCCTGGATGTTGCCGCCGATGTTGAGCTTGCTCAAGGAGCTCCGAGAGCGCGGACGCTCTCGGTCGTTGCGTCCGTCTGGCGCGATGCGTAGTAGGCATCTCTGACGCAGCCTGCTGAGCCTGTATCGGTGCTGCCTGCGCGGCAAGCGCGGCTTTCGCCTGATCCACAGCCTTCTGTTAGAGTCTCGGTACCACGACACCTTCGGCGTTTCTAGCTGGCGGCGTAGAAGTGCCTACGGCCGGTAGTCCGGCAAGCACCTTCGGTACTGGAAGGATTGCCATTCAGTTTGCTGACTCCTGTAGGTAGAGTTACTCTCGAGCTCGATCACTTCTCGCTGCCTGCTCTAAGCGTGAGGCCTTAATATCTCGCTACTAAATCGCGTCGAAATCCTTTGTATGATCTGCGGTGCTGGCTCGCTCAGGAGGCCGCGCCGTTAAGGCAGAAGTGCGAGCTTGAGCGCTCGACGTAGCACGCGATCACGGACGCTTAGTTCGGGCGGCGCAAGTAATCTTGCGAGCGGGTTGGGTTCGAGCTTAGTAGTCATGAAGTCCTCTCGTTGAAGGTGGCGAGCGCCAAGCCAAGGCTAGCCTGACGCTCGCCTGCGACTGCGCGGCGCGAAACGCGTGTCGCTTCCGCGGCTCAAGCTCCGGGCCGAAAGGAGGAAACCCTTTGCCGAGCCGCAGATTTTTTTTTTTAGGCGCGGTTGCTTGCGGCGATGCGCAGAGTCTTACGCTCGATTGCTTCGGTCTTAGCTTTGCGTGGTCTATCGGCTTTTCGACAGTCGCTACCGTGTTTTCATTTTTGTCGCTACCTGTCTCTGCGTTGTCTTCGGTTTAGACATTCGCAGATCTCTCCGCATCGTGGTCAGCCGATGAGATGCGCGCGTAGCTCGATGAAAGCTCACGCGTTTACTACCTCATCGTCCGGCGTGGGCGGGTTGCCGAAGCGACCAGCGAGTAGATTCCTCGGACGCTTGCGTTCTGCCTCGAGCGCTCGTCCTCGCTCGCTCTTGTCGGAGGCGTTGTGCTCGAAGTCCTTGCTGAATGCGGCTTTGTTTTTTCACTCTGCCATCGTTGCTCTCGTCGCTCCTTTTCCGTTGTGATGAGTCGTTTCAATTTCTTCGGCGCGTGAATTGCTGTTCGCCTGCGAGCTGCGTGCGACGCGAGCCGCGATGTAAGCCCGCTCTGTTGCCTCGCGATCTGAGTAAGTCGTAGTGACGGCCCGTCTTTGCGTCTTCACGTGATCGAATGCCGTACTTCACGCGAGTCTGTTCGTGTCATTGCTCTCGAGCCGATCGGTTGCGATTGCTACCTCTCTGCCAGCCGTGTGTATCTCGGCGTGATGCTCTCCGGTGTCACGCTCAGCGATTGCTCCCTTCGCGATCTTGTCGGCGAAGTTAGTCCTCAACCTGCTCGGTCAGCGCGCCGTATCTCTTCGCAGCGTCTAGCTCTGCCTCGCAAGCTTGTCTCGTCTGGCCTTTTCCGTCTCGGCGTATCGCCGCGCGTATTCATCGCGCTCTTCCGCTGCTTTCTGCGCTGCGACGTATTCGCGATGTTCGCTCGCCGACATGCCGCGAAGCACGGCCAAGCCGTCCTCTAGATTCGATGCCGCGTCGATCGCATCCCATCCGCGGTGAAAGGCTTCCGCGGCCTCTGTCTGCCCCTGTTCCCTGAGTAGCGCGTAGGCGTCATGGGGAGTCAACTCGCCTGCGTTCACGGCGCCCCAAGCAAGGCTCGCGAGCTCCTGCGCCTCCTGTGTCTTGGTTGCGACGTCTTGCTGCCTGGCGGCCAATTCCTGCTCGACCAAAGACGGAATGAGTTTCTCCTCGACACCGATGTAACAGAGATATTCGGGTGAAGCCATATCGCTCATGTTGCTCCCTTCGTGGTTGCTAACAGCTGCCGATCGAAGGTGCGATCGACGGCGCATTTCCTTTACGTGTACTGCCACCCTTACCGCCTCCGATTGAGGGGGCTACCGCGCAGGTGTCTCTCATACCTTACATTTAGGCTCTCTTGCGCACCAGTCATGAAAAGGGGTTCGACTTACGGACGTAACGTGACTTACCAGCAACGGGGCTTACGGGCCTAAGCTGCTTACCGTTGCACTAGGCCTCGTTGACGTCCCGTGCCACCGTAAAGTTATGCCTCGCCTAAAGCGCGGACGCCGCATCACTCACGCTGACGGTTGAGCTCACTTTGCCCCCCTGGCGCCAGTCACGCCGTAGTAGCTCTCGGCCTCGGACGCATCGCCCGCAATCGAAGTGCTCTGCTTGGAGTGGTAATAGCTCCCGTCGTCGGCCGGAGAGTTGTCGCCTCGTTCTGCGGGGTCATTTGACGGGATGCCCCATCCTGCGCCGCTGTAGGTGTTGGTCGTGTCGCTCAAGTGATCTCCTCTTGAACCTCTCGCCATGCACTCGGTCGTCCGTTCTCCCAGGCAAGGACCTCTATCGCTGGCGGGGGCTTTGGGTTGTACTTCTCGTCTGCGGCCGCCTCTGCTTTCGCAAGAGCCGCTACATACTTCGGATCTCGGAACGTCTTGGAGGGGTGGAACTTCTCTGCGGGCATGTCTAGGTGTCCTTCCTCTGGCGGTATGCGGATGCTTCCGCGGCGGCCGTGTCCTGATGTGCTGGGCGAGCTGTTGCAGACTGCTGTCGGCGACTCGCGTAAGACTGTTGGGGCCTTCGTATTTCGTGGCGAGTGATGTGACCTTCACGCTCGGAGTCGATCGTCCAACCGGCAGCCTCGATCGCGTCTCGGTGGGACTGTGCGATTGCTTCCTGCTCGATGCGTTTTGCATCCGCGCGGCTCAGGACTGCGGCCATCGTCACCCCCTTCTGAGACATGAATCTGAGACCCCTAGGCCGAATTGAGCTGACATCACTGTTCGTGATGAACCTCACACCGCTATCGCAATTGACCCCACAACGCTGCGCAAGTTTCTCCGCTATCGGGATGACCACCGGACTAGAGACTCATGCTCGCGATCGTGAGCTGCTGGACGGTAGGCCCTCGGCTCGCGGGGGATGGGGCTGCCGGCGTGGGGCTTCTGACCATCCGCAAGGGCAAGCAAGTCCTCTAGTCCGGAGGGTTCGGCGTAGCCTGCGACCGGAGCTCGGTGGGTATTTCACCCTCCGGCTGTACCTAACGCTGTACCATATGCCCGTCTCTGCGGCTCTGTGCGTCTTCCTAAGCCATATGCTATGCCTATGGCACGCATGTTCGACATCTGGACGGGCTGAAGCGGCTTGGTTAGGGCACTCGGGGTGTAAAGGACAGATGTTCACGGACTCTTCGGACTGGCGGCCGTCGCGGGGGACGCGGACGCGCGCGCCTATGCCCGGCGATTGCCGGATGGGTGGCGGCTCGATCAATACGAATTGGTGTTAGCATAGGCCGTCTCAAGCGCCCGTACAGTCTAGACAACTCGCGTATGGCCTAGTCGAGCTTCGCGCTCCGGTCTGTCTTGGGCAACCGCTACGCGCAGGAAGGCACGGCGTTCACTGACGCTGAGGCGTGTCCCATCCATCGGCGTTCTGCTTCTGCCGATACTGCTCGACGGCCTCACGCTAGATCTCCTCGCGCTCGATCGTCGCGTTATGTGCGAGCGTCGATCTCTGCACACTCTTGAGGGGTCGTGATGCTCATCTCACTCGCCACGGTCCAAGGCTTCGCGTTCTTTCCGGCGCGATAAGCCCTCGCTCCAAGACGTATATAATTTATGACGTCTGTTTTCTTCTTCGGCATTTTCGGTTTGGGTGTATTGATATTGTTCTTGATTGTGCACTAAGGTTGTTGTATAGATTCTGGTCTTTGATCGCTAAATTGGCTTTTCGTTTGTAGATCAGGTCTTGGCTAGTGTAGTATAGATTTGCGTATTTGTTTATTGTCTTATTTTGTTTTTTTATTTTATTATAATTTAATATTTTCTTTTAACATCTGTGACTATCTTGTTCCTTTTTGTTGCACTGTGCGTTGTAAGATCGGTTATTTTCATCTTTTTTTTTATTTTTTATTTTTTATAAAGGTATTTTTCTCTTTTTTTTAGTTTTTTTTTTTTCTTTTTTTTTTTCTTTTTTTTTTTTTTTTTTTTTTTTTTTTTTTTTTTTTTCTCTCATCTATTTATTTTTCTTTTTATTAGTTTTTTCTTACTTTTTTTTTTTTTTTTTTCTACTTTTTTAGTTCGGTGGTGGTGTGCGTCGTTCTTTCTAACTGTTTTTCTTTTACTTTCTATCTCTTTCCCCTTTTTTTTTCTCTTTCTCTATTTTTGGTGCTTCTTATCTTTTGGCTAGTTTTTTTTTTATTTCTCTTTCTATGTCTGCGTCAGTCTTCTCTATTATACATTTTCTCTCTTCTATTTTTTTTGTCTTCTTCTCTCAGTTTTTCTTAAGATTCACCTTACACCTTTTATTCTTATTCTACTTTATCCTCTTTCTCTTTTTTATACTCTCTTTCTCTTCTATCTCTTTCTTTCTTTTTTTTTTTTTTTCTTTTCTTATAGTTTTCCTTTTTTCACTTCTTTCTGTCATTTTTATCTTGTGTTGTGTTGCGGTATTGTCTGGTTTGAGCGTGATACTCTTCGCTCTTTCTAGTCTTATCTTTTCCATTCTTTTTTTTTTCTCTCTTTTTCTTCTATCTTTTTCTTTACTTCTATCTTTCCTTCCTTTTCTATATCGTTTACTATGTTCTCTTCCTTCTCCTACGTTATCTAGTATCCTCTCTTATTTCTGTTTTCTTTTTTCTATCTTTCCTTTTTTCTTCTTCTTATATCTCTAGCCTTTTTTTCTCTTATTCTTCACGCTATATTCTCTCTTCTTTTTATATCTTTATCTCTTTCCTTTCTATTTCTATCTTTTTTTCCTCTCTCTCTATTACTTTTTTCTTATCTATCTTTCCATCTATCTCTATTTTATCTTCTTCTCCTTTTCTTTCTACTTCTCCTATTCTCTTAACCTTGCCTTTCTCTAACTTTTTTGCGGTTATTGTCACTCTACTTATATTTAAGCTTTTATCGTTTATTATTCTCGGCAGAACATGTCTTGTTCTATTAAAGTAGATTGTTTATTTAGTTTGTATTTTTTTTTATAAGTATTTTTTTTTTTTTTATTTTTTATTTTTCTTATCTTTTTTTTTTATATTTTTTCTATTTTGTTTTTTTTTTCTTTTGTTTTTTAGATCGTGATTTTTGTAATATTTAAGTTTTTTAACTCTTTCTTTTTATCTTTTCTTTTTTCTTCGATTTTTTTTATGATATATAATTTTCGGTTTTGCCTTCTGAGTTATCTTTCTTTTGTTCCTTTAGGTGCTTCTTAGTGTTTTTTCTTTTTTTTCTGGTTTTAGTTCTTTTTTTTTTTTTCTTCTTTATCTTTTTTTTTTTTCTTCTTTTTTCTTTTTTTTTTTTTGTTTTTAGTTCTTTTTTTTTTACTCTTTCTATTGGCGAGCTCTTTTTTCTATTCTATTCTAATCTCAGGAGTAATTTTCTTTTTTTATGCTTTTTTAAGATTTGTTTTTAGAGTTGTGTTTTTTGTTTATCTTTTTTTAAAGTATTCTTTTTTTTTTTTTTCTTTTTTTTTTTTTTTTTTTTTTTTTTTTTTATACTTTTTTTTTCTTTCTAGTTTTTATCTAGTGTTTCTACTTTATTTTTTTTCTCTATTTATAGATCTTTTTGTGTGGTCTGAGCTATATAGTTATTTTTCTGCTTTTTTTTTTTCGGCTGTAGCCTTTTCGCAAGATCAGAAAGTCTTTTTATTTTCCGACTTTCACAGTCTCTATTTTTTTTTTTTTTTTGAGTTTTAGTTTTTAATTATTTTTTTTTTTTATTATTGTTGTTTTGTTTTTTATTGTTTTTAAGTTTGAGCTTTTTTTATTTTTGGGTTTTTGTGTTTTTTTTGTAAAAGTTTTTTATAGTTTTTTTTTTTTTTTTTCTTTTTTATTTTTTTTTTTTTTTTTTTTTTTTTTTCTCTTTTTTTTTTTCTCTTTTTTTTTTTTTTTCTCTCTCTCTTTTCTTTTTATTAGGATACGGAAGGTTATTGAGTCGATAGTTTCTTATTTTGTTAGAAAGATAGGTATAGTTTTTTCAGTTTTATTCGGCGTTAAGTAGTTTTTTTGCTTATGGAGTGAGGTTTTTTCTCTTGGTTCTGGTCTGTGATGATTTTGCTCTAGTTTTTTGTCAGTATCTTTCCTTTTTTTCTTCGAGTCGTATTAGATACACTTTGCTTTATATTTCTCTCCATGTCTCTATTTTTTGTTAAAGCTTTTCAAACTTTCACATATATCTTTTTCTCTCTTTATGATCTTTTATGATTATTTTTTCTTGGCTTTTTTCTTTTTTTCTTCTTTTTTTCGTTTTTCTTTTCGAGTATTATTTATTTTTAATTATTTTTATTTTTTATTTTCTATTTTTTTATTGATCTATTTTTTCTATTAGATCTTCTTTCATTTTCTTTTTATTTTATTTTTTTCATTTTTTTATCTTTTTTTTTTTTTTATCTTTTTTCTTTTTTGTTTTTTTTTTTTTAATTTTTGTGTTGTTATTTTTTTCTATCTTTTTTTTTATTTATTATTTTTTTTTATTTTTTTATCTTTGGTTGTTTTTTTATTGTTTTATTGATAATCTTTTTTTTTTTTTTCTTTTTTTTTTCTTTTTCTTATGGGTTCACTCCGCTTATTTCTTCTTAGCAGCCTCTACTGCCTCTGTATCTTACCATTGGCCGCGAGAGTCGAGCGCATAGCCCTTGCCTCGGAGCTGGGCAGGCGTCAGGCAACCGCGCGTCCGAGCTGAAGGTTTGCCTACTATATGCGAGTCAAAGAGCCTCAGGCTCTAAAAGTCCTGCCGGCACAACGCGCACAAGTTCAGCGGCGCGCTTGCCGTCTCCCGCCGTGTGCGCGTTTCCTTCCAGCTGACGCCTTGCAGCTGTTGCTCTGTCTGCGTGCTCATTTGTCGCGCCGCTTGTCGAGGCAGTCTCAACTATGTCGCTAGATTCGCAGTCGAGCAGCTTAGCGCAGTCCTGTCAGTTTCCTTTCTCACAGCAGCTCTTTCTCGCCGCGCCTGCGAGTTTCACGCACGATTTCAGCGCTCCTGCTACTTCGTCCAGGTGCGACGTCCGATAGCTCCGTCAGCGCGCCGTCCCTTCTCTCTCTGGTTGTAGCGTCTCTGACGTTCGAGGTACTGCGCGCGAGGGTCTGGCGGATCGAGGTTGACGTTTCCCGGACTCAAGATGTTGCGCGCCATGCGGCGTTCGTTGTCGCTGACGCCGTTCTCTACTCCGAAGCCTATACTAATGAGCTGTGCATTCCTGCGGCTCTTGCGCTCTACTATGCCGAGCGTTATGAGATCCTGCGCTATGCCTCCATATAGACTCTCGAGTCGTAGTTCCTGCGCGAGATTCACGCTTATCTAACGCATCGAGTCGAGCATTGAGATAAGCGTCTAGAGTCACGTCTGTCGAAGTCGCTTCGTCGAGCTGCTCAGAGGAGGCGTACTTTCACCAGGCGTTGATTTGCTCCGGGGTGGCCGACTCTATCCATTCGCTTGTGCCTATGATGCTGCGGTCATGCGTCAGTCCTTTCTCGCTGTAGCCACAAACTTCGTGATTTCCTCTCTAGGGATCCTGACCAGGCCGCCGATCCTAAAGATGTTTAGGCGCGGTTGCACACGCCTCTGAAAAGTCCGCAGGCTCATCGATAGCTCGTCGGCCGCAGCCCGGGGACTCAATGCTGCCGTCGCAGAGAGTGATACAGTCTCATGTCTTTTCAATTCCTGGAAGGTTGGGACTGAGTCTCGAGGCCGTTCGGAGTTGTCGCTCTGGCGGCCTCTGTTACTAATAGGACTATTTCTATCCTCGAAATGCCGCATGCAAGTCGGTTAAAGCACTAGTAGGCCATCACCGTCGGGTACATCGTATGCGGCGACACTTCTACGGCCATCTCGGTACTTAGTCGGCGGTGCGCGAGATTTTTAGTTAGTGGGAATCCCGGACGGCTTCCTGTCCCTCTCCTACTTGACGGGACGCACCTAGTCCTGTGCTGACGCCGATACGCCCCTCTACCTTTACACGGGAAGGCCGGACGCCTTTAACCTACCGAAACCTATGCTTAAACCTACGTGCGGAGCCCGTGTCTGGGTGCCTCAGCCGTACCCCTTTCGGGTGATCTTGCGACCCGTTTTGGCTCTGCTGGCGGTATTGCGCGGCATGTCTCAGATATACCCCTTTTGGTGTTGCCTGTCTCTGGTGACAAGCGGCCAATCAGGGATATGAGCCTTGCGGACGAAACTCGGCAGCAAAAGGGGCGACTCTCGCCGCCCCTCGTTGCCCTTCCGATGGAGTCAGCGCGCCAGCGTGACCACCTTGCCCCGCGGGCGCCGCAAGGTAGGCGTCCAAGGCCTCGGCATCCGCCGTGATCTGCTCGACCGTCAGGATGGCGGTACAGCTCTCCCATCGTCTTGTCGGAGTGACCGGTGTACTTGATTGGCGCGGGAGTTGGAGACGCCGGCCTCGTCCAGCCACGTCGCGTACGAGTGTCGGCATTCGTGCAGCTCGATCGGCTCATCCGGCAGCCCCGCAGGCGTGCGCGTCAGGAATGCCCCCACGGCCGCGACTGCCCAAGCGACTGCTCGGCACGGCGCCGGATGGTGTTCGGCGACAGCCTCGAACCGGGGAACGTCGACACGTAGCGGTCAAGCGCCCGCGTCCGTGGGATCGTCCGCTCTTCCCCATCGCGGCGCCACTTGAGCGGAACCCGCGCCTTGGCGGTCTCGTCATAGCTATGCGTGACCACGACGCGATCGGCGCTGCAGGTTGTCGGCGTCAAAGGCCCGGATCTCGCCACGGCGTAGACCGGCGAAGAAGGCCAGCCCGTACACGCTGCGAGTCTCCTCGTCCGGGATCGCATCGAGCAACGCGAAAGCCTCGTCAGGCGTGACCGTGTTGCGCTTGCGAGACGTCGCATCCGGAAGGTCAATGTCCCGCGTCGGATCCGGCGCGGACGATGCGGCGATGGTGATGGAAGAACGCCTGTAGCGCCGTGATGACGTTGCGCACCGTGCGGCCGTGTAGCCCCTTCTCGTTCAGGTCCCCCACAAGCCGTTGCACGTCGGCGTCCGTTATCGCGGTGAACTTGCTTGAGCCGAGCACAGGCAAGATGTACCGGCGGAAGGCCCGTTCATAGCCCGCGAGGGTCTGCGCCCCGTAGTCGATCCCGCGACGGCTCTTGATCCGTCCCGAGCGGCAACCCTCTAGCCACTCGTTGACGGCAACCTCGAGCTTGCGGGGATCGGACTTCGCAACCGTGTCCGGTGCGACGTGCAGTCGCGAGGCAATGTCCTTGCGCCACTTCTTCGCCGCGGCGAGAGCACCCGGCCCGGAGAACGTGCGCGTCAGAGTCTTGCCCTGCCGCTTGTCGAAAACCCGCGCCTGATACGAGGGGTCGGCGGGCTTGCCGTTCGGCTTCTTCTTTGTCGACGGGCGGACGACGATGCCCTCGTCGGCAGTCATCGGAGTTGCCTCAGCCGCGCGACGGCAACGCGAATCACGATCGGGGCACGGTAGGAGCTGTGACGATGCGGCCACGCTGCCCGAAGGGCTTTCGTGTACTCGCGCCGCGCCGTTGTCCTATCCTCTACGGCGTTCATTCGGGGTACCTCCCGAGTGGCTTGGGCCGGCGCCTGTCGTCGGCCCTTTCTATGCCGCACTGTACCGAATCCTGTACCAAATGCAAGTCGGCGTCCACTCTGACAACACCGAGGCAATAAAAGAGCCCCGTTTCCGGGGCTTTTGTCTAAGGCGCCTACCGGAGTCGAACCGGTGTACCAGGTTTTGCAGACCTGTGCCTAACCACTCGGCCAAGGCGCCCGGCCGCGCAATCGTAGCCGCCTAGCCGCCGACCACCTCGTCGAGGAACGCGGCCATCCGCGTGAACGCGTCGATCCGGTTCGGGAGCTTCGTGATCAGGTGGCCCTCGTCCGCATAGACGACGAGCTCGCACCGGATGCCCTTCTCGCGCAGCACGCGCGCGATCTCCTCCGACTCGGACAACGGCACGCGCGGATCGTTCGCGCCGTGCTGGATGAACAGCGGCGCCCGGATCGCGTCCACGTGCGTGATCGGGGACGCCTCGACGAGGAAGTCGCGATCGTGCTCGAGCGACCCGTACTCGCGCTCTCGCACCGCCCGCCGGTACGGCGACGTGTTCTCGAGGAACGTGACGAAGCTCGAGATCCCGACCGACTCGAGCCCTGCCGCCCAGAGATCCGGCTGGAACGCGAGCCCCGCGAGCACCATGTAGCCGCCGTACGAGCGCCCGTACAGCACCGCGCGCGACGCGTCGATCTCCGGCCGCTCGCCGAGCCACGCGTGCAGCGACGCGAGGTCGCGCACCGAGTCGAGCCGCAGCCGCACGTCGTCGAGGTGCTCGTACCGCTTCCCGTATCCGGTCGAGCCGCGCACGTTCGGCGCCGCCACCGCGTAGCCGCGCGACAGGAGATGCTGCGTCAGCGGCGCAAAGCTCACCTGCCAGAACGGAAGCCATTGCGCCTCCGGGCCGCCGTGCACCATGACGACCACCGGGAACGGGCCGTCGCCCGGCGGCGTGAAGAGGAACACCGGCACGGACTCGCCGTCGAAGCTCTCGAAGCGGTGCAGCACCGGCTCGACGAGCGACGCCCGCTCTACGTCGCGCGGACTCGTCGTCAGCCGCCGGGTGCGCCCCGAGCCCACGTCGTGGAGGTAGACGTCGTACGGCTCCACCGGCGACGAGAACCCGAACGCGAGCAGCGAGCCGTCGTGCGAGAACACCGGCGACTCGACGACGCCCCGCCCCGGGAGCGGTACTTCGCTCTGCAGCCGTAGCGTCTTGCCGTCGAGGAGGTGCAGCCGCGAGTAGCCGTCCTCGTTCGCCATGAGGAGCAGATGGCGCCCGGCCGGATCGCCGGCGCAGGTCAGATCCCACGTGCCGGCAGCGACGGGCTTGCCGTCGCAGACGATCGACATCGTGTCGCGTCCGTCGTTCGTCGCCCACGCGAGCCGCGCGCCGAGCCACACCGGCGTCAGGTACTCCGCCGGCTCGTCGTGCGGGGTCAGATGCTCGACCGCACCCGTGTCGACGTCGCAGAGATAGAGATCCGAGTCGCCGCTGCGGTCGCCGAAGCGCTCCGCGACGACCCGGCGACCGTCCTGGGAGATCGCCGCGACGCCGACCCAGCCGCCGATCTCGAACGTCCGCTCCTCCCCGCTCGCGAGGTCGCGGACGACGACGTCGAAGTCGATCCCGTTCCGCCGGTTCGTCGCGTACGCGAGGAACTGCCCCGCCGCGTGCGCCGTGTGGTGGATGAACCGCGGGTCGGAGACGAACGGCTCGCCGTCGACGTAGAGCTGCGTGCGCTCGTTGCCGCCCTCGTCGATCTCGACGAGCAGCCGCCCGTCCGGCAGGAACTGCCCGCTCACCGGCTCGTCGTAGTCGGTCAGCTGCTGCATCTCGCCGCCCTCGACGGGCACGGCGAAAAGCTGCTGCGTGCCGGGTGCGGTGGACCCGACGAGCAGATGACGCCCGTCCGACGAGAACGAGAGCGGCACCGCCTGCCGCATCTCGAGCAACGCGCGTAGCTCGACTACGCCTTTACTCCCGACAGCTCGGGGATGATGTCGTCGCCGTACGCCTGCAACGTCTCCTCCTGACTGTGCGTCATGAGGTAGATGTTGAACTGGTCGACGCCGACGGCTTCGAGCTCGCGCAGCTTCGCCTTGATCTGCCCGGCGTCGCCGATGACGCAGAAGCGGTCGCAGATCTCGTCCGTCACGAACTCGCCGTGCTTCGCGCCGACGCGCGAGTGGTCGTTGTAGTCGTAGAACTTCCGCGCCTGCACATAGTCGGTGAGCGCCTTCGGCACCATGCTGCCGTCGGTGCCGTACCGCTCGATGAGATCCATGACGTGGTTCGAGACCATCGCCGGGAACCAACGCACCTGATCGCGTGCGTCGGCGAGGTCGTCCGTGACGTGACTCGGCGCGCCCACGATGCACTTGAGCTCCGACGGGTCGCGCCCGGCCTCCTCGGCGGCGCGGCGCGCGGTGTCCATGATCCACGTGATGATCTCCGGGTCGGCGAGCTGGATGATGACGCCGTCGCCGACACGGCCCGCGACGCCGAGCGCCTTCGGCCCGTAGCCGGCGACCCACATCGGGATGTCGGGCAGCTCCTCGCGCACCCACTTCAGCTGGATGTCCTTGTCGTTCCAGTCGACCGGCCGGCCGTTCATGAAGCTCTTGATCATCCGCAGCGACAGCTCGAACTCCGCGATCTTCATCGGCTGGCGGCCGATGAAGCGCACGGCGGAGTCGCCGCGGCCGATGCCCATCGCCATCCGTCCGTCGGAGAGGTCGTGCAGCGTCGCGTACGAGCTCGCGAGCACCGTCGGCTCGCGCGTCGCCGGATTCGTGACGAAGTGGCCGAGCTTGATCTTCGACGTCTCGCGCGCCGCGACGGCCAGGGTCGGGATCGACTCCTGCCACAGGACGTGCGAGTCGTACGTCCACGCGTACTCGAACCCGTGGCTCTCGGCGAGCTGGATGAGCTCGAGCCAGCGCGTCCACGGCGGATCGGGCAGAACGGTGACGCCGAAGCTGATCATGGCCCCGGAACATATCGCGGAGTCGCGAGCGCCGCGAGCGCCGCGAGCGCGCCCGCGACGACGAACCCGATCCGGCCGTCGCCGGGCAGCGAGAACGTGAGGCCGACGAGCGGCGCGCCGACGACGATGACGAGCGACGCCCACGCGTTGACGAACCCGACGGCGGCGCCCGGCGCCTCGGGACGCGCGTGCGCCGCGCCGGCGAACGCCATCGCGAACGGGATCCCCGACGCAAGCCCGACGACCGCCGCGCCGGTGACGAGCGCGGCCACCGGGACCGGCAGACCGAGCAGGACGGCGCCGGCGCCGCCGAGCACGAGGCTCACGGCGACGAGACGCGACGCGCCCGCGCGCCGCAGCATGCGGCCGCCCACGATGCGCGTGAAGAACCCGAGCAGCAGCGTCAGCGACCCGATCGCGGCCGCGAACGCCTTCGAGCGGCCATGGTGCTCGAACAGGGTCACCACCCAGTCGCCGACGACGACGCTGAACCCGAACGAGAACGCGTGGATCGCGGCGAAGCGGTAGAGGCGCGTGTCGCGGAAGAAGCCTGCATCGAAGCGCTCGCCCGCGTGCCGCACCGTCCGCGGCGCGCCGGGGGCGGCCGCGAGCACGGCGAGCGCGACTCCCGCCACGATGATCGCGCTGAGATACGGGGCCCGGAAGCCCGTCCAGCCGGCGAACCCCGGCACGAGCGCGAGCGCGATCCCCGGCGCGAGCACCGATGCGGACCCGTACACCCCCTGCGTCGACGCCGAGCCGCCGCTCGCGCGGATGTAGTCGCTGCCCGCGACGAAGGCGAGGCCCGTCCCGAGGCCGATCACGGCGCGGCCGACGAACGCGAGCGCCGGCGTGGCCGCCGGGAGCGAGATCGCGTTCCCCGCAACGATGACGAGGACGCCGAGGAACGCCGTCTGCCGCGCACCGAACCGGTCGGCGGTCCGCCCGCCGGGGATCTGCATCACCATGTGCACGACGAACTGCGCGGTGGTGAACAGGCCGATGGTCGCGAGCCCGACGCCGTACGCGTGCGAGAGGCGCGTCGCGATCGCACCGAGGTCGGCGATGTTCCAGCCGACGGTGAAGCCGACGAGGAAGCCGCCCAGTGCCGCGCGCCTGCTCACGGAGCGAGCCTAAGCTACAGCCATGCGCCGCCCCGAGAAGATCATCTGCGTCGGACACAACTACCGCGACCACACGCGCGAGGTCGGCGCGGAGCTCCCGCCCGAGCCGCTCCTGTTCGGCAAGTTTCCGACGACGCTCGTCGGGAACGGCGATCCGATCGTCAAGCCGCCCGAAGCGACGCACCTCGACGCCGAGGCCGAGCTCGCGGTCGTCATCGGCAAGACGGTGCGCCGCGTCTCCCCGGCGCGCGCCCTCGACGCCGTTGCCGGCTACGTCTGCGCGAACGACGTCAGCGCGCGCAACATCCAGTACAGCGAGCCGCAGTGGCTGCGCGGGAAGGGCTTCGACACGTTCTGCCCCGTCTGGCCGCTCGACGATCCCGTCCGGCTCGACCCGTCGGAGCTACGCGTCGTCCAGCGGCTGAACGGTGAGGTCATGCAGGACGGGAACACGCGCGACCTCATCTTCGACGTCGCGTTCCTCATCGCGTTCGCATCCAATGTGTTCACGCTCGAGCCCGGCGATCTCATCCTCACCGGCACGCCCGCGGGCGTCGGGTACGCCCGCGATCCGAAGGTCTCGCTGCAAGACGGCGACCGCGTCGAGGTCGAGGTCGAAGGGATCGGCGTGCTCGCCAACCCCGTGATCGACGAGCGCTAGCCGCGGTCGAGCACGACGACCGGGATCTTCCGGTCGGTCTTCGTCTGGTACTCGTCGTAGTCGGGCCACGCGACGGCCATCTGCTTCCACAGCCGCTCGCGCTCCTCGCCCTCGGCCGTGCGCGGATGGGCGTGGAACTTCTCGCCGTTGATCTGCACGTCGACGTGCGGCGTCTTCAGCATGTTGAGGTACCAGCCGGGATGCTCGGGCGCGCCGCCCTTCGATGCGACGACCACCGGATTGTCGCCGTCGAGCGTGTAGATGAGCGGCGTCGTCGTCTTCTTGCCGGTCTTGCGGCCGCTCGTCGTGAGAAGAAGGATCGTCGTGCCCTTGAGCCAGTCGTGGCCTTCCGCGCCGTCGGTCGCCTGGTAGCGCTCGACGTGCTCCTGTCCGAAAAGTGTCATGCAGAGAGACTAGCCATTGCCTTCGAGGCTAGGCCGTCGAGAGCGCGCACCGACAGCTCGAGATGCTCCTCCCTCGTGTCCTCGACCTTCGTGTGCGAGAGGCCGCGCAACGACTGCACGAACAGCATCACGGTCGGCACGCCGGCGCGCGCGACTTCGGCCGCGTCGTGCAGCGGGCCGCTCGGGAGCCGGTGCGACGCCCCGGCGACCTCGCGGATCGACGCGTCCGCGAGCTCGATCAGGCGATCGTCGAACAGGATCGGCTCGATGTTCCAGATCCGGTCCCATGACACGTCGACGTCCTCCTCGCGCGCGAACCGCTCGCTCGCCTCCTGCGCGAGCTCGAGCAGCCGCGCGAGCTTCCCCGCGTCGAGGTGGCGCTGGTCGAGGAGCTGCTCCGCCGTCTCCACCACGGAGGTGACGATGCCCGGCTTGCAGACGACACCGCCGGACGTGCACACGGCGCCGTCTCCGACCTCGGCCGCGATCGGACGGATCTCGAGCGCGAGCTTCGCCGCGCCGGCGAGCGCGTCGCGACGCGCGTTCATCGGCGTCGAGCCGGCGTGCGCCGCCTGGCCCTTCCACGTGACCAGGTGGCGCTCGACTCCGAACGTCCCGAGGACGACGCCGAGCGGGAGGTCCATCGACTCGAGCACCGGCCCTTGCTCGATGTGCAGCTCGAGGTAGGCGGCCGCGCTCTTCAGCTGCGCGCGCGCGGCGAGCGCGTCGTCGAGGTCGACGCCGTGCTCGCGCAGCGCGTCGGGCAGCGCGATCCCGTTCGCGTCGCGGCGCTGGCGGAGCTCGTCCTGGTCGGCCATCGAGCCGCCGGCAGCCGACGAGCCGAAGAGCGAGCGGCCGAAGCGCGCCCCCTCCTCGTCGGCCCAGTTGACGATGCGCACGGTGAACGGCGGGCGCCCCTCGGCCGCGATCCGGCGGAGCGTCTCGACCGCCGCCATGACGTTGAGACACCCGTCGAGCCAGCCGCCGTTCGGCACCGAGTCGATGTGGCCGCCGAGCAGGAGCGCGCGGTCGCTGTCTCCGTCGAGCGTGAACCACTGGTTGCCGGCCTCGTCGATCTCCTCGCGCGCGCCGGTGTCTGCGACCTTGGCGCGAAGCCACGCGCGCGCCTCCTCCCACGTGTCGGTCCACGCGACGCGCTGCGCGCCGTTCTCGTCGCCCGTGAGCTCGCGCAGCTCCTTCAGCTCGGCGACGGTGCGGGCTGGATCGAGCGGCATGCGTGCGATCCTAGACAGAGCTTGATAAGAACACGACCATGACGGTCAGACGAGCGGCGGGCAGGGCAGGCGGTGTCGTCGCGGTCATGGTTGCGATGGTGGGGCTGTGGGAGCTGTACCACTGGATCTGGACGACGACCGGCTGGACATGGCCGTTCGTCGTCAACGACACGTCGATGCCGCATGTCTGGACGATCTTCAAGGCGTTCGGCCAGCCCGCCCAGGTCAACCAGCCGTCGCTCATCTCCGTGCTCCTGCACAAGACCGCCTTCACGGCGAAGGAGGCCGCCGCAGGCTTCGCCGTCGGGGCCCTCATCGGCTTCGTCCTCGCCGTCGTCCTCGCCCACTCCCGCCTGCTGCAGCGCGGCTTCCTGCCGTACATCGTCGCGAGCCAGACCGTGCCGATCCTCGCGATCGCGCCGATGGTCGTCGTCTGGGTCAATCCGAAACTGCCCGCGTCGCTGCAGGGATGGGGCGCCGTCGCCGTGATCGCGACGTACCTCACGTTCTTCCCGGTGGCGATCAACACGCTGCGCGGCCTGCAGGCGGCCGACCCGCGCGCCCTCGAGCTGATGCGGACGTACGCGGCAAGCCGGTGGAGCGTGCTGTGGAAGCTGCGCGTGCCGTCGTCGCTCCCGTATCTCTTCTCGGCGCTCCGCCTCTCCGCGACTGCGAGCGTCGTCGGCGCGATCATCGGCGAGCTCCCCACCGGCCTCCAGGACGGACTCGGCGGCGCGATCTTCAACTTCAACCAGTACTACTCGATCGAGCCGCAGGAGCTGTGGGCGACGAACATCATCGCGGCCGCCCTCGGGATCTCCTTCTTCGTGCTCATCGTCCTCGCCGAGAAGGCGATCGTCCGCCGCGCCCCGGAGCACGTCGCTTGACCGACACGCCCGCCGTCGTCCGCCTCGAGCGCGTCACGAAGACGTTCCCGCGTGGCAGCGTCACGGCGCTCCAGGACATCGACCTCGAGCTGGCGCCGCGCGAGTTCGTCTCGCTCATCGGCCCGTCCGGATGCGGGAAGTCGACGCTCCTGCGCGTGATCGGCGACCTGATCGAGCCGAGCTCCGGCTCGATCTCGGTCAACGGCAAGAGCGCGCACCAGGCGCGGGAGGACGGCGACTACGGGATCGTCTTCCAGGAAGCGGTGCTCTTCGACTGGCGCACGGTCGCGAAGAACATCGCCCTGCCGCTCGAGATGCTCGGCTGGGACCGCAACCGCCGTCGTGCCCGTGTCCGGGAGATGCTCGAGCTCGTGGAGCTGGGCGGCTTCGGCGACCACCATCCGTGGCAGCTGTCCGGCGGCATGCAGCAGCGCGTCGCGATCGCCCGCGCGCTCGCCTTCGAGCCTGCGCTCCTCCTGATGGACGAGCCGTTCGGTGCGCTCGACGAGATGACGCGGGAACGGCTCAACCTCGAGCTGCTCTCGATCTGGGAGAAGACCGGCAACACCGTCGTCTTCGTCACGCACTCGATCTCGGAGGCGGTCTTCCTCTCGACGCGCGTCGTCGTCATGAGCCCGCGTCCGGGGCGTATCGCAGGCGTCGTCGAGATCGATCTCCCAGCGGAGCGAACGGCGGAGACACGCGACTCGGCGCACTTCTTCGAGCTCGTGACGAAGGTCCGCGAGCTGCTGCGGAGCCGCGGCGAGCATCTGCTGCCCGAAGAGGAGGAGCTCCTTGAAGCGGATCGGTGAGTGGCTGCCGGCGCTCGTCGTGTTCGTCGTCGTCATCGGGCTGTGGGAAGGGCTCGTGCGAGCGCTGCACGTGCAGCAGTTCCTGCTCCCGAAGCCGAGCACGATCGTCAGCGTCTTCTGGACGCAGCGTCACTCGCTCTGGCCCGCGGGCTGGTACACGTTCAAGGAGGCGCTCGGCGGCTTCGCGATCGGCTCCAGCCTCGGGATCCTCGCGGCCACCGCCGTCGGCCGCTTCCGAGCGGCGGGCAAGGCGCTCATGCCGGTCTTCATCGCCGCGAACGCTGTCCCGATCATCGCCTTCGCACCGATCTTCGGCGCCTGGTTCAATCCGATCTCGCCGCGCTCGAAGATGGCGGTCGCCGGCGTCCTCTGCTTCCTGCCGGTGATGGTGAACACGCTCCGAGGCCTGCAGAGCGCGAAGCCGCGCCAGATCGAGCTGATGCGCTCGTACGCCGCGAGCGAGCTCGAGATCTGGCGGCATGTGCGCGTCCCGACGGCGCTGCCGTTCGTCTTCACCGCGCTGAAGGTGGCGAGCGTGCTCGCGATGATCGGCGCGATCGTGGGCGAGTACTTCGGCGGCGCGCTGAACGCGCTCGGCGTCCTCATCAACAACGCCGCCGCCGTCTTCCAGTTCGACGTTGCATGGGCCGGCATCCTCGTCGCGTCGCTGCTCGGAATGGCGCTCTTCGGCGCCGTTGCCGCGACCGAGCGGATCGTCCTCCGCTGGAGCCCACAGGCACGCGGCTCGTAATCCGCCTCTCCGGACGGTATGAATCTTCCTGACACCGCGGAAAGGGAGGGTTGCATGAGGAAATGGGTCGTCGGGATGCTGCTCGCGGCGGTCGTCGCCGCAACGGCAGCGACCGGAACGAGCTCGGCGGCGCCGGCGGCGCCGCAGCTGACGAAGATCTCCATCCAGCTGCAGTGGGTGCCGCAGGCGCAGTTCGCCGGCTACTACGCAGCGCTCGATCTCGGCTACTACAAGGCGGCGGGCCTCGACGTGAAGCTCCTGAACGGCGGGCCGCAGATCGTCCCGGGGCAGGTCGTCGCCGCCGGCCGCGCACAGTTCGGCGTCAACTGGCTGACCGCGCTGCTCGCCGCACGTGACACGGGCACGCAGCTCGTCGACATCGCGCAGGTCTTCAGCCGGTCGGGGATGACGGAGCTCACGTGGAAGTCGTCCGGCATCAACACCGTCGCGAAGATGAAGGGCAAGAAGGTCGCGAACTGGCTCGGCGGCGACCAGTACGAGCTCTTCGCCGCCCTGACGAAGGCGGGCATGGATCCCGCGAAGAACCAGGGCGTCACGATCGTCCAGCAGCCGTTCGATATGGGGCTGTTCCTCAACCACCAGGTCGACGCGGCTTCCGCGATGACGTACAACGAGCTCGCGCAGGTGCTGGAGACGAAGAATCCGACGACGGGAAAGCTCTACCAGCTGTCGGATCTGAACGTGATCAAGATGCAGAACGTCGGCTCGGGCATGCTCGAGGACAACCTCTTCTCGACGGCGTCCTACCTGAGCAGCAAGGCGCACCAGCAGATCGCCGAGCAGGTGATCGGCGCGACGCTCGCGGGGTGGATCTACTGCCGCGACCACGTCACGCAGTGCGTGAACTTCACGCTCAAGGCAGGCCCGACGCTGCCGCGCGGCCATCAGATGTGGATGATGAATCAGATCAACCAGCTGATCTGGCCGAGCACGGACGGCATCGGGATCATGGACAAGGCCGCGTATGCGCGGACCGCGAAGCTCCTGCATCAGTTCGGTGGAATCAAGAAGCCGCCGACAGCGGGTGCGTATCGGACCGATCTCGTCGCGGCTGCCGTCGCCGGACTGAAGAAGCAGGGACTCGACGTCTACGGCAAGAGCTACAAGCCGCTGAACGTCAAGGTCAGTCCCGGAGGGAAGTAACGGAGAACGCGGGGCGCGGCATCCGCCGCGCCCCGCGTAGAGGAACCCCCGCCGGACGCAGCGAAGTGGCAATCGGTGCGTGCCGTGACCGGTTTACGTCGACCGAACATGAGGTTCGCTAGCCTCGACCCTGCCTTGGGGGTCCGGATCGTCGCAGCGCTGGCGGCTGCCGCCGCCCTCGTCTCGCCTGCCGGCGCGGCGACGTACGCAAACGGCGTCGACGTCTCGCACTACCAGGGGATCATCGACTGGACCGCGGTCGCCGGAGCGTCGTACCGCTTCACGTTCGCCAAGGCGACCGAGGGAACGACGTACGTCGACGCGACCTATCCCGTCAACCGCGCCGGGGCCGAGGGGATGGGGCTGCGCTTCGGGGCCTACCACTTCGGCCGGCCCGGCGGCTCCGGCGCGTCGGGCATCGCCGCGAACGCGATCGCGCAGGCCGACCACTTCGTCCAGATCGCCGCGCCGCAGAGCGGCGAGCTGCCGCCCGTGCTCGACCTCGAGGTGACAGGCGGGCTGTCACCGGCGAACCTCGCCGCGTGGGCGGCGGCGTACATGGACGAGGTGAAGGCGCGCACCGGTGTGAGCGGGTTCATCTACGCGTCGCCGGACTTCTGGAAGAAGAACCTCACCAACACCGCGAGCTTCGCGCTCAGCGGCTACCGGCTCTGGGTCGCGCACTGGACGGCGAATGCGTCGCCGACCGTCCCCGCGGGCAACTGGGGCGGTCTCGGCTGGACGTTCTGGCAGTGGACCGACTGCGCGAAGGTCACCGGCTTCCTCCACTGCGTCGACGGCGACCGGTACGTCGGGCTCGACCCGGGGCCGATCGCGATCGCGCCGTACGCGGCGGGGCCGCCGAGCGCGAGCGTGCCGCCGACGATCGTCGGCACCGCGAAGAGCGGCGTCACGCTCGCGGGTATCCCCGGCTCGTGGGCCGGCGGCAAGCCCATCTCCTTCACGTACCAGTGGGAGCAGTGCGACGCGGCCGGCGGCAGCTGCATCCCGATCTCGGGCGCGACCGGCGAGACGTACAAGCCCACCGCGAACGACGCGGGCCACGCGCTCGTGCTCCTCGTCACCGCGCAGAGCTCGGGCGGGGCGGCGTCCGCCGCCTCCCCGCCGACCGTCGCCATCGGCTCGGGCGGAACCGCGAGCGCGACGCGGCCCGTCGCGACCACCGCGCCGTCCGTCTCCGGCGACACGACCGCCGGGCAGGAGCTGTCGGCGTCGGTCGGCGAGTGGTCGGGCTCACCGACGTCGTTTGCCTACCAGTGGCGGCGTTGCGACCCGACCGGCGTGACGTGCGGGGCGATCGCGGGCGCGGTCTCGTCCTCGTACGTGCTCTCGCCGGCTGACATCGGCGCGACCGTCTCCCTCGTCGTCACCGCCACCGGGCCGGGCGGCTCGCAGGCTGCGACGACGACGCCGACCGCGGTCGTCGCGTCGGCCGCCGTTCCCGCAGCCGTCCCCGGGTCGACCGTCGAGCAGCCCGGCCTCGCGGGCGCCGTCGTCACGACCGACGGCCGCGCGACGGTGACGTGGCAGCCCGGCGCGATCCCCGACGGCGCAACGGTGACGCTCCTCCCCGGCGAGCGACCGCCGGCGCTCGGCGGCACGGGCATCGTCCTCGGCGTCAGCGGCGCGACCACCCTCCCCTGGCCGGTCGACATCACGTACTCGAACGCGCCCCCGGCGGGCACGGTCATCGGCTACTCGCTCGACAACAAGGTATGGCGGCCGGCGCAGGCGCTCGCGGCCGCGACGCTGCCCGCAGGTGACGTCGCCGGGACGTACACGGATCCCGCGACCGGGCTCGTGCACGTGCTTGCCGGCCAGCCGCTGCGGCTCGCCGCGTTCGTCGCGGGGCGCTGGGGCGACCCGAGCCTCGTCGCGGCCGGACTGCCGACCGTCTATCGCAACGGCAAGCTCATCGTGACGCGCCTGCGGAGCGGCGTGGTGCTCGTGCGGGCGCGCGTATCCGTCGCGTCCCAGGCGCACCTGTTCGTCGGCATCGCCGGCGGCACGACGCGCGAATCCCTCGTGCTCCATCCGGGCAGCATCCCGATCACGCTTCGCCTGCACCTGAAGCCCGGCGTGAAGGTCAAGCTGCGCGTCGCCGCCGTCGACCCGTTCAACCGCCACGCCGTGCTGCTCCTGCCGTTCACGGTGCCCTAGCAGTCGGCATCTACATCACGGCCTGGTATTACTGCGTCCATGCAGATTCGGCGGCTTCGCGACTGGTTCCGGGGAAGCCCGACGGGCCTCGTCGCGCTCGCGCTCGGCGTCGGCGGCGGCGCCGGCGCCGGAGCGGTCGCGTTCCGCTACCTCATCCTCGGCTTCACGAAGGCGTTCACCGGCCACCGCGACTACAGCGCGCTGGGGCACGCGTCGTACGGGTACTTCCACAGCGTCGGCTTCTGGTTCGTCGTGGCCACACCGGTCGTCGGCGGGCTCATCTACGGGCCGTTGATCTATCTGTTCGCCCGTGAGGCGCGCGGCCACGGCGTTCCCGAGGTGATGTTCGCGGTCGCCGAGCGCGGTGGCCGCATCCGGCCGCAGGTCGCAGTCGTGAAGTCGCTCGCGTCCGCGCTGTGCATCGGGTCGGGAGGCTCGGTGGGCCGCGAGGGGCCGATCGTCCAGATCGGCTCGGCGCTCGGGTCGACGCTCGGGCAGATCGTGCGAGTCCCGGAGTCGCGCCTCCGCATCCTCGTCGCCTGCGGCGCGGCCGGCGGCATCTCGGCGACCTTCAACGCGCCCATCGCGGGCGTCTTCTTCGGGCTCGAGCTCATCCTCCGCGACTTCGAAGCGGAGTCGTTCGGCGTCGTCGTCCTCTCCTCGTTCGTCGCCGACATCATCGGCCGGGCGGCCTTCGGTTCGCATCCATTCCTCGCGCTGCCCGCATTCGAGCTCCATTCGCCGGTCGAGTACCCGCTCTACATCGGCCTCGGCGTCGCGGCGGCAGTCGTCGGCGTCGTCTTCATCCGCGTGCTCTACGGCGCCGAGGACATCGCCGACCGGCTCTGGGCCGGCCGGCCGGAGTGGCTGCGCCCCGCGGCCGGCGGCGTGCTGCTCGGCGGCCTCCTGCTCGCGCTGCCGGAGCTCTACGGCGTCGGCTACCCGCCGCTCGAGAAGGCGATCGGCGGCAAGTACGCCGTCGGCCTGCTCCTGCTCCTCCTCGTCGGGAAGATCGTCGCGACGAGCCTCACGATCGCCATCGGCGGCTCGGGAGGCGTGTTCGCGCCGTCGCTCTTCATGGGGGCGATGCTCGGCAGCGCGTACGGCGCGGGTGTTCACCATCTGTTGCCGCATCTGACCGCGCCGGCGGGAACGTACGGCCTCGTCGGGATGGGCGCGGTGTTCGCAGCCGCCGCGCGCGCGCCGATCACCGCCGTGATCATCATCTTCGAGCTCACCGGCGACTACCGCATCATCCTGCCGCTCATGTTCGCCATCGCCCTCGCCGCCGGCGTTTCCAGCATCCTCAGCCGCGACACGATCTACACGCTGAAGCTGCGCCGGCGCGGTATCGACGTCATGCGAGGACGCGGCGCGAACCTCATGCAGATGCTGCGCGTCTCCGAGGCCATGCAGCCGCTGCCGCGCGCGCTCCCCGCCGACACGCCGCTGAACGAGGCGATCGCGCACATCGCCGAGGCGACGACCGATGGACTGCCCGTCATCGATGGCGACGGCCACTACTGCGGCACGCTGACCTCGCAGCAGATCGAGGAGGCGATGCGCGAGAACGCGCTCGACGCAACCGCGGGCGCGCTCGCGCAGGAGCTGCCCCCGCTCTACGCGCGGCAGACGCTCGAGGAGGCGCTCGGCTCCCTTCTCCGCGCGCGCTCGGGGCTGCCGGTTGTCGAGGCCGACGCGCGCGTGCCGGTCGGGTGGCTCACGCACGTCGACGTGCTGCGCGCGTACAACGCGCGCCTTCAGCAGGGGATCGGCAACGCGCGCACGGGACCAAGCACGGATCTCTCCGGACGGATGCTCTCGCGGCTCCGCGGCTACCGCGTCGTCGACCTCGAGCTCGCCACCGGCGATCCGCCGGTCGGAAGTCGCCTCGCCGACCTCGATCTCCCCGAGGGATCGAACGTCATCGCGTTGCGCCGCCGCGACAACACGTTCGAGCCGGTGCCCGGCGAGCGCCTGGAGCGCGGAGACCGGCTGACCGTTCTCGTTCCGGCGTCATCGGCCGACGACCTCGCGGAGCGGATCAGCCGGCCGCGCGAAAGCGACGGTCCAGCTCCCGGAACGACGCCACAAGAGCGGCCCGATCCTCGTCCAACGCGGTGAACGCCTGCAGCAGCCGCCTCTCCCCTTCGGCCGTCAGCCGAAGCAGCCACACGCGGCCGTCCGTGCTCGAAGGCCGACGGCGGACGAGCCCCGCCTCCTCGCTCCGCTTCACGAGCTCGGTGACCGCAGTCTGCTGAAGCTGGAGGAGCTCGCACAGCTCGGTGATGCGCACCTCGCCGACCGACGCGATCATCAGGAGCAGGTCGTACCGCTGCGACGTCAGCCCGGCCTGCGCCGCCATCCGGTCGGTGCGATGGAGAAAGCGGCGCAGCTCCGTCCGGAATGCAGCAGCAGCGCGCAACTCCGAAGGTCGAACCACTCTTCGCTTATATCAGAGCATGGACTACCGGCCGCGCGCGAGCGGCTGACGCGTCGCGTCGCTAGCGCGTCTGCGGGAAGCCGAGGTCGACCTTCGACGTCGCGGGATCGGGCCACCGCGAGGTGACCACCTTCCCGCGCGTGTAGAAGTCGATGCCCTCCGGCCCGTAGATGTGGCGGTCGCCGAACAGGCTCGCCTTCCACCCGCCGAACGAGTAGTACGCGACCGGCACCGGGATCGGCACGTTGATGCCGACCATCCCCGCCTGCACGTCGAACTGGAACCGTCGGGCGACGCCGCCGTCGCGCGTGAAGATCGCGGTGCCGTTGCCGTACGGGCTCTCGTTCACGAGCCGCACGGCTTCGTCGTACGTGTCGACGCGCGTGACGCCGAGCACCGGCCCGAAGATCTCGTCCTCGTAGGCCTTCATCCCCGGCGTGACGTTGTCGAGGAGCGACGGCCGCAGGAAGAAGCCCTCCGCCGGCGCACCCTCGCGCCCGTCGACGAGCACGGTCGCGCCCTCGCCGGCCGCGCCCGCGAGATAGGACGCGACCTTGTCGCGATGCGCCTCGGTGATGAGCGGCCCCATCTCCGAGGACGGGTCGAGGCCGTCGCCGACCTTCACCTTCGGGATGCGCTCCTCGATCGCGGCGATGAGCGGCTCGGCGGCGCCGGCGACCGCGACCACCTGCGAGATCGCCATGCAGCGCTCGCCCGCCGACCCGTAGGCCGCCGACACCGCCGCGTCCGCGGCCATGTCGATGTCCGCGTCCGGCAGCACGATCATGTGGTTCTTCGCGCCGCCGAGCGCCTGGCAGCGCTTGCCGGCCGATGTCGCCTTCTCGTAGACGTAGCGCGCGATCGGCGTCGACCCGACGAACGAGACCGCGGAAACGTCCGGATGCTCGAGCACCGCGTCGACTGCGACCTTGTCGCCGTGGACGACGTTGAAGACGCCGTCCGGAAGCCCGGCCTCCTTCAGCAGCTCGGCCGTCCAGACCGACGCGGACGGATCCTTCTCCGACGGCTTGAGCACGAACGTGTTGCCGCACGCGATCGCCGGCGCCCACATCCACATCGGCACCATCGCCGGGAAGTTGAACGGCGTGATGCCTGCGACGACGCCGAGCGGCTGCCGGATCGAGTAGACGTCGATGCCTCCGGACGCCTGCTCCGAGTACTCGCTCTTCAGCAGCGACGGCAGGCCACAGCAGAACTCGATCACCTCGAGCCCTCGCGTCACCTCGCCGATCGCGTCGGAGAGGACCTTTCCGTGCTCGGCGGTGAGCAGCCGGGCGACGTCCTCGCGGCGCTCGTGCACGAGCTCGCGGATGCGGAAGAAGATCTCGGCGCGCCGCCCGAGCGAGACCTCGCGCCACGACGCGGCGGCGGCCTTCGCGGCCTGGACGGCCCGGTCGACCTCCGCGACGGTCGCGAAGTCGACCTCGGCGCTCTGGCGTCCGGTCGCAGGGTTGTACACGGGGCCCTTGCGGCCCGACTCGCCGGCGACGCTGCGGCCGCCGATCCAGTGGTTGATCTGCTTCAGGGCAGCAGGCGCCTCGATGGTCTCGGTCATGCGAGTCAGCCTAGCTCGGAGGCGTCGCGACGGCGAGCCAGGCGAAGAGCTCCGGCGTCGCCGTCTGCGTGAACAGCGCCTCCGAGTCGGCGTACGTCCCGTCCCAGCGGTGCGCCCAGAGCCCCTCGCCTCCGCCCGCGTACTGCTCCGCCCGCACGGCGTTCTCGTATGCGAGCGCGTACCACTGCGGATTCCCGTCCTCGGCGTAAAGATCGAGCATCGAGCGCAGATAGACGACGTCGGTCTCGGGCGCCCAGTCGGCGAGGACCGGGAACTGCCCGAGCGACGCATTCGCAAGCTGCTCCGCCCGGTCGCACCACGACTGCCGCTTCGTCGCCTCGCAGAGTTGGACGTGCGCGTCGATCATCATCCCCTCGACGTAGTCCATGACCGTGCCGTCCGTCGCGCTGCGGCCGTACAGATCCCCTTGCGCCGCGTTGCGGGTGTTCGCGTCCGCCCACGAGATGTACCTCGTCGCGAGCTTCAAGTAGTACGAACGGTGCTGGATGCGGTAGAGCGTGGCGGCGACGAGCGCAGCCGCGGCGAGCGGCTCCGACGTCTTGTGGCTGTGCCCGCCGTCCCACCAGGTCCCGCCGGCGACGGGGTCCCAGCCGTAGCGGTCGATGTACGCGAGCGCGCGGCCGGCGTCCCACAGCCAGCGCGCGTTACCGGTCGCACGGTAGGCGTCGAGATACGAGACCGCCCACCAGCCGGCGTCGTCGTAGTACGCGATCCCCGTTCCGCGCAGCCCGAACTGCCACGAGATCCCGCCGGTGCCGTCGATCGTCGGGTCCCAGAACGCCTCCGCCTTCTTGAACGTCGCGTTGACGAAGTCCTTGTTCGCCTGCGTCGGATCGGCGATCGCGATCGCAGCCGACAGCTCGAGCAGTGGATACGACGACCACATCGTCGCCACGGTCGGCGCGATCCGCCGATCCCTGTACCAGCCGTCGGCGTCGCTCCACCACAGCGTCTGCGTCTCCGCCAGAGCCTGCTCGGAGAGCTGCCGGAACTGGGCCTGATCGGCGACGAGCGTCGCGTGCGACGGCAGCGGGAGAACGAACGCGGACGCGATCGCGGCGAGGAGCTTCATGATGCGGGCGGTGGCGTCGCCGCGAGCCAGGCGAAGAGCTCGGGCGTCGCGGCTTGTGTGAAGAGCTGTCCGGGATCCATCCTGTAGCCCCGCCAGTCGTGCGACCAGAAGCCGTCCGCGTCGCGCGCATTCACTTCGGCTGAGGTCGCGTTCGCATAGGCGAGCGCGTACCACGTCGGATTTCCATCTTGCTCGTACAGGTCGAGCATCCCTTCGAGGTAGATCGCGTCCGGCTCGGGGGTCCAGGGCTCGATCGTCGGGAACGTGTCGAGCGACGCCGTCGCGATCGACTCGGCTTCGGTGCACCACGACTTGTCGCCGGTGGCACGGCAGAGCTCGACGTGCGCGGAGATCATCATTCCCTCGACGTAGTCCATCACGGTGGGGTCGGTGGCGCTTCGCCCGTACAAGCCGTCGACGAGCGTGTACTTGTCGGCCCAGCCGATGTACTGCTCCGCGAGGTCGAGGAAGTACGGCTCGTGCACGATGTCGTACAGCGTGGCGGCGACGAGCGCCGCGGCTGCGAGCGGCTCCGACGTCTTGTGGTCGTGGTCGCTGTCCCACCACGTGCCGCCGTTCACGTGATCCCACCCGTACTCGTCGATGTACGAGAGGGCACGCTCTGCATCCCACAGCCAGCGGACGTTCTTCGTCGCCTCGTATGCATGGAGGTTCGCGACCGCCCACCAGCCGGCATCGTCGAAGTACGCGTTGCCCGTGTTGCGCTGCCCCCAGAGCCAGGTGATGCCGCCCGTCCCCTCGATGGTCGGGTCCCAGAAGCTCTCCGCCTGCGTGAACGTCGTATCGACCGCCGCCTTGTTCGCCGCCGTCGGATCGGCGATCGCGATCGCGGCGACCAGCTCGAGCAGCGGATAGGAGGACCACAGGCTCGCCACGGGCGGATCGTCGCTCGGCCGGCCGCTGTACCAGCCGTACTTCGCGTCCCACCAGTACTGCTGTGTCTGCGCCAGGCCCTGCTCGGCGAGCTGCTGGAACTGCGCCTGGTTGGCGACGAGCGTCGCGTGCGACGGCAGCGGCAGCGTGACCGCCGCCGCGACGGCTGCGAGCAGCCTCATGCCGGCGGGGGCGTCGCCGCGAGCCAGGCAAAGAGCTCGAGGGTCGCCGTCTGTGTGTAGAGGGTCTGGTCGATCGTCGTCCCTCCGTCCCAGCGGAGCGACCAGAAGCCGCTCGCGTCTCGGGCGTTGGCGGCCGCCTGCTTCGCGTTCTCGTACGCGAGCGCGTACCACGTCGAGTTCTTGTCGTAGGAGTAGAGGTCGAGCATCCAGCGAAGGTAGACGACGTCGGTCTCCGGTGCCCAATCTGCCAACACGGGAAACTGCGCGAGGGACGCACGGGCGATCTGCTCCGCCTCCGCGCAGTACGCCTTCTGCTTCGTCGCCTGGCACAGCTCGACGTGCGCGGCGACCATCATCCCCTCGACGTAGTCCATCACCGTCCCGTCGGTGGCGCTCCGCCCGTAGAGGCCCCCCGCCTTCGGGTTCCGCGTGTACGTGTCCGCCCACTTCAGGAGGCGGGTCGCGACGTCGAGGAAGTACTTCTTGTGCTGGATGCGATAGAGCGTGGCGGCGATGAGCGTCGCCGCGCCCAGCGGCTCCGACGTCTTGTGCTCGTGCGTCGCGTCCCACCACATGCCGCCGCTCGTGGAGTCCCAGGCGTAGCGGTCGAGGTAGGTGAGCACCCGGCCGGCGTCCCAGAGCCAGCGCTTCTTCCCGGTCGCGCGGTACGCGTCGAGGTAGGCGAGCCCCCACCACCCCGCGTCGTCGAAGTACGCGTTGCCGGTGTTGCGCAGGCCGTAGAGCCACGTGACGCCGCCCGTTCCTTCGATCGTCGGGTCCCAGAAGCCCTCGGCCTGCGTGAACGTCGTGTTGACGAACGCCTTGTTCGCCGGCGTCGGGTCGGCGATCGCGACCGCGTCCACGAGCTCGAGGAGCGGATACGACGACCAGAGCGACGCCACCGGCGGGTCGCCCGAGCGGCGGCCCATGTACCAGCCGGCCTGCGCGTTCCACCAGTACTGCCGCGTCTGGGCGAGGCCCTGCTGCGCGAGCTGCTCGAAGTTGGCGCGGTCGGCCGCGAGCGTCGCGTGCGAAGGCAGGGGCAGCACGAGTGCCGCGATGACCGGCGCGAGAACCCCAAACCCCACGCGTCATTCATAGCGCACGGCGCCTGCCGCCAGGCGCGTCAGGACGCGGGGTCCGGGCGGACGATCACCGTGTCGCCGACGAGACTGATCTCGTCGGCAGGCATGCCGACGCGGCCCGCATGCTCGCGGATCTTCTCGACGCTCGAGGCCTCGTAGATGCACACCGTGCCGAGGCTCCCGTCCTCCTCGGCGAGGACGTAGCTGCGGATCCAGCGGACGTCGTCGGGCATCTTCTCGCCCTCCGCCGTCGAGCGCCCCGCCGTCGCCTTCAGCTCGTCGGCGTCGGCCCACGCGTTGCGGCGGCGGATTGCATATGTCTGCACCGTTTACCTCCGTTGTTTGCAGGTGAGGCAACGGTAGACCCTGGGTCGCGACGCCGCATGGGCGGAACTGCCCATCTTTCGTCAGCGCACGAGCAGCAGGCCGCGGCGCCGCGCCTCGACGACCGCGGCCCCGCGCGTTCCCACGTGGAGCTTTCGCATGATCGCCGAGACGTGATGGTCGACGGTCCGCACGGAGACGACGAGCGCCTCGGCGATGTCCCGGTTGCGCATCCCGTCCGCGAGCAGCCCGAGGACGTCGTGCTCCCGCTGGGTCAGATCGCCCTCGGTGTCCGGAAGGAGCACGACGAGCTCCGCGACTTCGACGATGTCGTCCACCGGAATCTCGGCGCGCGCCGCGTGCTCACGGATGGCGTCCGGCCCGGACGCGCGGTAGTGGCAGACCGTCCCCACACGGCCGTCGGCCTCGGCGAGCACGTAGCTGCGGACCCACTGCACGTCGCCCATCCGCTCGGACACCTCGAGGGAGCGCTTGGCCGACACGCGGAGCGCCTCCGCCGACGGCCAGCCGTGCCGCCTCAAGATGACGTAGCTCTTCAGGGGCTCGGGCTTCATTCGCGGGGACGATAAATGCAGTCGCGCCTCCGATGCATGGGCGCAATTGCCCATCCCGGCTTCGGCGGGCCGCCTAGTAGGCTTCGGGCATGGCGACGATCGAGACCAATCCCCAGCTCGGACGGCAGGTGGTCGACGAGGCGAAGCGCTACGTCCTCCATTCGTGGTCGGTGCAGAGCGCCGTCAACCCGATCCCGGTCGCGGGCGGTGAGGGCCGGTACTTCTGGGACTACGACGGCAAGCGCTACCTCGATTTCGCGTCGCAGCTCGTCAACGTCTCCATCGGCCACCAGCATCCGAAGCTCGTCGCCGCCATCAAGGAGCAGGCGGACAAGCTCTGCACGATCGGCCCGCCGATGGCGACCGAGCCGCGCTCGACGCTCGCGCGCCTCGTCTCGGAAGTGACGCCGGGCGACCTGTCGCTGACGTTCTTCACGAACGGCGGCGCCGAGGCGAACGAGAACGCGATCCGCCTCGCGCGCTGGTACACGGGCCGGCACAAGATCATCGCGCGCTACCGCAGCTACCACGGCGCGACCGCGGGCTCGCTCACGCTCACCGGCGACCCGCGCCGCTGGCCGTCCGAGCCGGGCATCACCGGCGTCGTGCGGATGTTCGACCCGTACACGTACCGCTGCCCCGCCGGCCACCCCGACCCGTGCCCCGTCTGCACCGGCGCGCCGCACCTCGAGGAGATCCTCCAGTACGAGGGCGCGCACACGGTCGCAGCGGTGATCCTCGAGACGGTCACCGGCACGAACGGGATCATCGTCCCGCCCGACGGCTATCTGCAGTCGATCCGCGAGGTCTGCGACCGGCACGGGATCCTGCTCATCGCCGACGAGGTGATGGCCGGCTTCGGCCGCACGGGCAAGTGGTTCGGCGTCGACAACTGGGACGTCGTCCCCGACATCCTCACGATGGCGAAGGGGATCAACTCCGGCTACGTACCGCTCGGCGCGATGGCCGTGCGCGAGCCGATCGCCGCGTGGCTCCAGGACAAGTACTTCGCCGGCGGGCTCACGTACAGCGGCCATCCGCTCGCGTGCGCGGCCGGCGTCGCGTCGATCGAGGCGTTCCGCGAGGAGGGCATCGTCGAGCACGCGGCCGAGATGGGACCGCAGTTCAAGGCGGCGCTCGACGGCCTCGCGGCGAAGCATCCGTCGGTCGGCGAGGTGCGCGGCATCGGCTGCTTCTGGGGCCTCGAGCTCGTGAAGAGCCGCGCGACGAAGGAGCCGCTCGTCCCCTTCAACGGCGGCGGCGAGGCGGCGGCGCCGGTGGCGCGGCTCGGGAAGGCGGCGCTCGAGCGCGGCCTCTACCTCATGACGCACTGGAACGTCGTCATGGTCTGCCCGCCGCTCACGATCACGCCGGACGAGCTGGCCGAAGGCATCGCCATACTCGACGATGCCCTTGCAATCGCAGACGAGTACTACGTCGACTGAGACCTGCCCGCGCTGCAGCGCCGACATGGAGTGGCGCCAGTCGACGTGGCAGTGCCCGAAGTGCCGCTACAAGGCGGGCTGCTGCGAAGGCGAGACGGGCGAATGCCGCGAGTCCGGCTAGAAGAGCTCGAGCAGTCGGGCCTCGACGCGCACTCGGGCGAGCTTCTCGTCGTGCTCGTCTGGCTCGTCGCCGGTGAGCTCGGCATCGAGATGGACGACCTCAATGCCGCGCGGCGCCGCGCGATGTTCGTTCTCGCCGCGGGCGGCGACCCGCACCGCGAGCTCGACCACGACTCGATCGCGGCCGAGCGGCTCGCGGCCGAGCTCGACACGCCGGCGCGGCGCCAGGCGCTCGCCCTCGAGCTCGACCGGCTCGCCACCCAGGCCGAGGGCCTCCCGACGGTCACGGAGGCGCTCGGCGCCCTCCGCGCCGAGCCCGAGCTCGCCTGGCGGAGCCTCGCGCTGGCGCTCCTCGCGGACGAGCTCGCCGGCGACTGATCCGTGACATTTCCGTTCGGTTGCCTGGCACGTGCCTGGCACCGGGGGTTCTGTTTGGCTCACCGCCTAGCCGGAGAGAAGCCCCGAGATGTACGCACGCGTAACGACTTTTCATGTCGAGCCGCGGGACAGACGCCGGCACGTGGTGAACGTCACCTTCCGGCAGAGCGAGGACGACCGGGACGCGGCCGAAGGCGAGTTCGAGGCTTCCGCTGCCCAGGGCCACGTCGGCCGGTACGCCGTGGCCATGCAGGAAGCCCTCGGAACCGTCTAGCGCCTCACGGGGACCGCACCTACACTGCGGCGAAAGCCCGACCCTGCCGCTGCCGTAAGCATCTCCAAGCCAGATCCGAAGCGCCGGGTGAAACTCCCGCGCAGCCTGCCCGACGGTCGTCGCGTCGAGCCCTATTCCCGCGCCGACGCCCCCTACTTCCGCAGTCCCGGCTTCTACGTCCGCATCGGCGGCCTCGCGGTGCTCGTCGGCGTCGTCATCTGCGCTCTCGCGCTGCGCGCCTGGTCGATCCAGATCCTCCACGGCCCGTCGTACAAGACGCTCGCCACGCACCAGGCGTTTCGCACCGTCGACATGATCGGCCCGCGCGGCGCGATCGTCGACGACAAGGGCCACCTGCTCGCGAACACGACCGGCCACGTCGTCGTCGTCGCTGACACGAGCTCGCTCGGCGCGTTCGACAGCCACGGCTGGCACGCGAGCAAGGAGGGGCTCGCCGACCTGCGGAAGGTGTCCGCGCTCGCGCACGTCCCCGTGAAGACGATGCTCGTCCGCATCCAGCGGTCCGTCGTCCGCTCGCCGTTCGCTCCCGCGGTCGTCATCCCGCACCCGAGCAACGGCCTCCAGTTCTATCTCGACGAGCGAGCGGCGTCGTATCCCGGCTTCGACGTGACCGCCGTCCCGTCACGCAGCTATCCGCAGGGAAACTTCGGCAGCGAGTTCCTCGGCCTGCTCGGCGAGGTGAGCCCGCACGAGCTCGGAACGACGCGCTACCGGACGGCGAAGGCCGGCGAGGTCGTCGGGCAGACCGGCATCGAGGCCGTGTACGACTCGCTCCTCAACCCCGGCTTCGTCCGTGCACACGTCCGCGTCGACTCGCTCGGCCGCATCGCCGGGCATCTCCAGATCCCGCGCGGCAAGTCGCTGCCGACGCTGAAGCTGACGATCGACGCGCGCCTCCAGCGCGCGGCCCAGAACGCGGTGGCGCACGGCATCCAGCTCTCCGCCGGGCTCGGATACCACCCCACCGGCGGCTCGGCGGTCGTGATGAACCCATACACCGGCGCCGTCTACGCGCTCGCGAGCGTGCCGACGTACAACCAGGTCGCAGCCGCGAACGACCCGGGCTACAACGCAAAGCTCTACACCGACCCGCGCAACCTGCTCGACAACCGTGCGATCGCCGGGGTGTATCCGACCGGCTCGACGTTCAAGCCGATCATCGCCGAGGCGGCGCTCTCGGCAGGCATCATCACCCCCGACACGCAGATGCTCTGCACGGGGGCCTTCGACCTCGGCGGGACGATATTCCACAACGTCGAGGCCGGCGTCTACGAGAGCATGACGCTGCCGACCGCGCTCGAACAGTCGTGCGACACGTGGTTCTACCGGCTCGGCGACAGGATCTACACGAGCGACCCGAGCAAACAGGGGACCCTCATACAGCAGTGGGCGCGGAAGTTCGGCCTCGGCGCGACTCCGCCCATCGACCTCACCGGCGCCGCGGCAGGCTACGTGCCGGTGCCGGGCAAGACGTTCGAGAAGCTCCTCGGCTTCCCGTGGACGGAGGGACAGACGATCAACCTCGCCATCGGCCAGGGGGCGCTGCAGGTGAGCCCGCTCCAGCTTGCGGTCGCGTACTCGACGATCGCGAACGGCGGCACGGTCGTGCGGCCGCACGTGGCCGAGGGTCTCGTGCGCGGCGGCGTGACGCACATGTTCCATTTCAAGCCGCAGCGCACGCTGAAGCTCGTCGACGTCGACGCGATCCGGCAGGGGCTGTACCTCGCCGCCCACAACCCCGCCGGGACATCGGCGGCCGTGTTCGCGAACTACCCGGTCGCGGTCGCCGGCAAGACCGGCACCGCGGAGGCACCGCCCGGCGACGACCACTCCTGGTATGCGTCGTGGGCGCCGGCCGGCCATCCGGAGGTCGTCGTCGTCTGCATGATCGAGCACGGCGGCTTCGGCGCCCAGGCGGCGGCGCCGTGCACGCGCGACATCTACAACGCGTTCTTCCACATCAAGCCGAAGAGCTAGCGCAACGGCAGCTCGACGGTGAACGCCGATCCCCGCCCGAAGATCGACTGCACGCTGATGCGCCCGTCCATGCGCTCGACGAGCTCGCGGCAGACGTAGAGGCCGAGACCCGTGCCGCTCACGCCCCCCGTCTGCTGCGGGTCGACGCGGTAGAACTTCTCGAAGATCCGCGTCATCTCGGCGCTCGGGATGCCGACGCCCTCGTCGGAGACGACGAAGCGGACGAAGCGGTCGTCCGCGACGACGCGCAGCTCCACCGGTCCGCGAGCCGGCGAGTACTTGACGGCGTTGTCGAGGAGGTTGTCGAGCACCTGGCGCAGCCTGCCCGCGTCCGTCTCGATCTCCGGCACCTCTCCGGCGGTCCGTAGTACGACCTCGGGAGCCTCGCCCGCGCGGAGCCGTGCAGCGTCGACGGCCGCGCGCGAGACCTCGAGCGGGTCCACGCTCGCCGGCTCCAACGTGAGGCCGCCGGACTCGATCCTGCCGACGAGGAGGATGTCGTCGACGATCGCCGACAGCCGTTCCGCCTGCTCGGCGATCTGCTGCACGAGCTCCCGCCGGATGTCCTCCCGGTCGCCGAAGTCGCGTCCGGCGAGCGTCATCGCGGCGCCGTAGACGGCAGCGAGCGGCGTGCGCAGCTCGTGCGAGACGGTGGCGACGAAGTCCGACTTGAGCCGGTCGAGCCGGCGGTCGGCGGTGACGTCGCGGAACGCATACGCCGTCCCTTCCGACGACGCCACACCCGAGATCGAGATCCACAGCTCCCGCCCGTCGACCGTCACCGGCACCGTGTGCGGGATCGCGCCGGCGACGGCGGCGATCTCGCTCCAGCCGGAGAAGACGTCGCGCGCGAGACGCCCGCGCACCTCCTCGCCGGCGAGGCCGGTGATCGTCCTCGCGGCGGCGTTCCAGATGCGGATCGCCCCGGCTCCGTCGACGAGGAACACCGCATCGGCGATCGAGTCGAGCGCGCGCGCAGCCTCCGCGCGGCGCTCGGCCTCGAAGAAGAGCCGCGAGTTGTCGACGGCGACGGCCGCACGTGCGGCGAGCTCCTCGGCGAGACGGAGATCCCCCTCGTCGAAGCGCCTGCCCGACTCCGCGGCCACGAAGAGGACCGCCCCGAGCGTGCGCCGCCGCGCGATGAGCGGCACGCACATCGTCGAGCGCACCTCGATCTCCTCGAGCGCTCTCGCCAACCGGTCGGGCTGCTCCGCATCGCCCGCAACCGACAGCGGCGACGCGTCCGCCAGCAGCTCCGAGCGCCCCGTACGGATCACCTGCGGCACCCCGACGTCGGCGTCGAGCTGGAGTGGATGCGCCTCGAGAACCGCCCTCACCGTCGCCTGCCTCCCGCCGCTGTGCTCGACCGCCCGGCGCACGATCGACCCGTCGTCCTCGACGATGTAGATGACGCACCAGTCGCCGAGACGCGGAACCGCAAGCCGCGCGAGCGAGCTGAGCGTCTCGTCGTAGTCGAGCGAGCTCGCGAGCACGTCGCTCGCCTCGACGAGGAAGCCGAACTCGCGCTGCGCCTGCTCGGTCGTGCGGAAGAGACGCGAGTTGTCGATCGCGAGCGCGGCCCGCCGTCCGAGCTCCTCCGCGATCGTCACATCGGCCTCGGTGTAGCGATGACCGGACTCCGACCACGCGAACGTGAGCGCGCCGAGTACGCGGCCGCGCGCGACGAGCGCGACCGCGATCGCGGAGCGCGGATCGAGCTTCGTCATCAGCTCGAAGTGCCGGTCGCCGAGCGTGGTCGCGCGCAGCGACTCGGGAGTGAAGCTCGAGAAGTGGACGGTGCCGCCGCGCGCAAGCGCCTGCCCGGCCGGCTGGCCCGAGCCGATGACCGGCTGGAACTCGCGGTAGAGATCGTCCAGAAGCGCCTGCTTCTCGGGAAGCGCCGCGCGGACGGCGACGCGCCGCATCGTTCCGTCCTCCTCGGCGACGTCGACGATGAACCAGTCGGCGAGCCGCGGCACGACGAGATCCGCGAGCGTCCGCAGCGTGACGTCGTAGTCGAGGCTCTCGGCGAGCACGTGCGACGCTTCGGCGAGGAACCCGAGCGCCTGCTCGCTCCGCAGGCGGGCCGCCTCGGCACGCTCGCGCGCCATCGACGCCGCGAGCAGGTTCGCGACCGAGCGGAGAAAGAGGACGTCGTCGGGGCTGAACGTATGCGACCCGCCGGCTGCGAGGACACCGACGAGCTCGCCCTCGCCGCGGATCGGAACCGCGATCGCGTCCGGGCCCGACGCGGGATCGCGGATCCGGAACGCCTCGGCGACCGCCGGCCCCGCGCGGTCCCCGGCGGGCCAGCCGAGCGACGAGGCTGCGGCGAAGGTCCCGTCCGGCAGCGGCTCGAAGAGCGCGACGCGGTCGGCTTCGAGGCCGCCGGCGGCGGCGGCGAGCGCGCAGGCGGCGAGCTCGTCGCCCTGCGTTCCGGTCAGCGCCGCCCGTCCGAGCTCGGCAACGAGCGACTGCTGATGCTCACGGCGGCGCAACTGCGCCACAGCGTCCGTGGACGCGGCGTCCAACCCCTCGTCGGCGAGCTCCCGAGCCCCCACGGACCCTCCCAGGTCGATGCGGGAATGCTAGGGCAGAGCGGCGTCGATTGCCGCCCGCAGGCCTGCCTCGGACGGAGCGACGAGCGTGGCCTTGCTGCCGATCCCGTTCTGGATCACGAAGGTCGGAGTGGCATCGATGCGGCCCGCGTGGGAGATGGAGTCGATCTGCGTCGCGACCTTCGAGACGCCGACGCCCTTGCGGGCGGCGAGAAGGTCGGCGACGCGGAGGCCGGGGATGCTCGCCGCCGCCTGCGCGATCATCTCGTCGTTCAGCCAGCCGGTGTTCTCGGTGCCCTGGTTCAGATACAGCACCTCTGCGAAGTTGAAGGCCCGGTTCTGCAGCCCGGCTGCGATCATCGCGTTTCGGCCCTTCGCCGAGTCGCTGCTGAACGCGAGCGGCCGTGCGACGATCTTCGCCTTCCCCGAGCGCACGTAGCGCGTGAGGAGGTCCGGCATCGTCCCGACCTCCATCTGCTTGCAGTACGGGCACTGGAGATCGACGTACTCGATCAGCGTCACCGGAGCCGACGCCCGCCCGAGCGTCATGCCGTGCTGCGGGATCCCCTTGAACATCGCGTCCACCTCGGCAGCGCCGGGAAGGCCGTTCTGGAGGGAGCCGACGGCCGCCACCGGCGGGGCGCTCGACTTGCCGCCGCCGAGCACGACCCCGAGCACGATCGCCACGGCGGCGACGACCACGAGGATCGCTCCCGCTGCGAGAGCTTTCGGCGACGCGCGCCGCGCCCGGCTCGTGGGCACACTTGCCACCCTGCGGGTGGCCCGACTCTTCCTACCGCTGGGCATCGCTCACGACCTCCGTCAGGTAATCGGAGATGTCCCGGATCCGCATCGTCCCGTCCGCGGCCTTGCGGAGGTTGACGAGGCAGATCGGGCACATCGTCACGCATTCGTCTCCGGCGGCGCGGAGCTGCCGCACGCGCTCCGTCGCCACCGTTGCCGCAAGCGCAGGGTCGAGCGCCTCCGCCGGCCCGCCGCAGCACCACGTCAGCTTGCCCGCGCTCGCCGGCTCGCGAACTGTGAAGCCGGCCGCTGTCAGCAGGTCGCGCGGCGCGGAGACGACGTCCTCGTAGCGCGCGTAGACACACGAGTCGTGCACGACGACGTCGCGCGCGGCCGGCGGCCGTGTAGGCAGATCGCGCTCGGCGAGCACCTCGAGATAGCTCTGCACCTCGACGTCGTAGCCCTCGACGAGCTTCGGGAAGACCGAGCGCAGCATGTGTGTCGTGTGCGGGTCGACCGTGATCACGCGCCGCACGCCGTGCTTGCGAAAGACCGCTGCGACGCGCTGCGCATGGACGGCGACGGCTGCGTCGGCGCCGAGGTCGTGCGCGAGCGCGCCGGCGTACAGATCGTCCTCGTACAGGTAGCCGAACTCGACGCCGGCATCCCGCAGGAGCCGCGCGACGTTCGCGGGCACGCGGTCGTACTCCGCGCGCTCGCGTGCGCGCGGCCGCGCGACGAGGGAGGCGCCGTTGACGAAACGGTTCGCGCGGCGTGCGACCCCGCTGAAGCGAACGAGACGCGAGTCGCCGAGCTTCTCCTCGAGCGCCACCAGGCGCTCGATGTACGGGATGAGCTGGTACATCAATCCGGTGTAGAGGATCGTCTCGCCGCCGCGAGGCAGGTCGAGGTCGCGCGCCCAGCGGGTCGCGCGCCGCGCCGGCACGGGCAGCACCGAGCCGCGCAGGCGGAGGTTGTCGGCGAGGATCCCGGCGACGTCGCGGACGGGGAGCGGCATTACATTCCCTCCTCGAGCAGCCAGCGGCGGAGCAGCCGCACGTTCTCCGTGATGTGCACGCCGCCCGGGCAGCTCTCCTCGCATGCCCGGCAGAGCAGGCACGAGAAGACGGCGCGCTCCTCGGCGCGGACGCGGTCTTCCAGGCCGAGGACGGCGTAGCGGAAGAGGCGCCGCGGCAGCAGGTCGATCCCGACGGGGCACGTGGCCGAGCAGACGCCGCAGTTCATGCAGGCCGCCGCGTCGAGCGTCGGCAGCGCGGGCCCGATCGTCGTCGCCATCAGCTCTTCACCGCCGCGTAGCGGAAGTAGTCGCCGTCAGCCTCGGGAATCTCGGCGACGTATCCGTACTTGCGCAGGCCCATGAGCCAGACCATCACCTCGTCCTCCGGGAACCCGGAGGAGGACGCAAGCTCGGGGACCGTCAGCGGGCCGCCGGCGAGCAGCTCGAGCAGGCGGCCGCGCACGAGCGGCTCGTCGCGCACGACCTCGCGCGTGTCGCGGTTCACGACGCCGCTCCGACGAGGAGGCCGTCGATCATCGCGTGGATCTGCGCGTCGGTGTAGCCCTGGAGGTCGATCGCGTCCTCGGTGCAGACCGGCGCGCACGCGCCGCAGCCCTTGCAGCCGGCGGCATCGATCAGGGCCACCTCGCCCCCGTCGCGGGCGACCATCGAGATCGCGCCGAAGGGGCACGCGGGCACGCAGTCGGCGCAGCCGGTGCAGGAGTCGACGTGGACGTATGCGACCTGCGGGTCGAGCTCGGCAACGCCGCGCTTCAGGACGGCTGCGGTCTGGGTGACGGCGGCGAGCCCCGAGGCGACGCTCTCGGCGACCGTCTTCGGCCCCTGGCAGGCGCCGGCGATCAGCACGCCGTCGACGACGGTCTCGACCGGTCGAAGCTTGGGATGGATCTCGTTGAAGAATCCGTCGCGCCCGACCGGGAGCTTCAGCGCGCGGACGAGGTCCTCGTTCTGCCGCGGCACCATCCCCGTCACGAGCACGACGAGGTCGACCGGGATGGCCAGCTCCTCGCCCGCGGTGAGCAGGTCGCGCACGGTGACGGTCAGCCCGTCGCCGTTGCGCACGATCTCGGGCGGGTCGTCGTCTGCGAACTTCAGGTAGACGGAGCCGCGCGTCCGGGACTCGTTCAGCATCAGCTCGTTCTTGCCGTACGTGCGCAGGTCGCGGTAGAGGTGGAACTGGCGCACACCGGCGCTGCGCTCCGCAGCGAGAAGCGACGAATGCACGGCGGCGCTGCAGCAGAACCGCGAGCAGTAGGAATGCTCGGCGTTCCGGCTGCCGACGCAATAGACGTAGGCGACGCTCCGCACCGGCTTGCCGGCGTATTCGAGCGGGCCGTCGCTCTCGTCGATCAGGCGCTTGAACTCGGGCAGCGTGAGCACACCGTCGGAGCCGTAGGCGAACTCGCCCGCCGGCGGCTCGTAGCTGTCGAATCCCGTGGCGACGACGATCTGGCCGACCTCGAGGTGGATCGACTCTCCGCCTGCGACCTTGACGACCGCCCGGTAGTTGCCGAAGGTGCCGGACTTTGCGGTCACCTCGGCGCTCGTGAACACGGTGATGTCGGTCCGCCGCCGGATCTCATCCCGCAGTCGCGCGATGAGATCGTGGCCGTCCTTCCCGTGCGGGTACAGCTCGCCGAGGCCGCCGACCCAGCCGCCGAGCTCCGGCTCGCGCTCGACGAGGAACGTGGCGAGCCCGACGTCCGCGAGCCCGATCGCGGCGCGCATGCCGGCGACGCCGCCGCCGATGACGAGCGCTGCCGGCGTCGTCTCGACCTCGATCGGCTCGAGCGGCTCCGACAGCCGGGTGTGGGCGATGCCGGCGCGCACGAGCTTGATCGCCTTGCTCGTCGCTCCCTCGCGGTCGTCGGTGTGCGTCCACGAGCACTGCTCCCGGATGTTCACCTGCGTGTACTCGTACGGGTTGAGACCGCCGCGCCGCGCCGCCTCGCGGAACGTGAACGTGTGCAGCTTCGGCGAGCAGGAGGCAACGACGAGGCCGTCGAGCTGCTGCTGCTTGATGTCGTCGACGATCTCCTGCTGCGTCGCGTCCGAGCACGTGAACATCGCGCGGCGCGCGACGACGACGCCCGGCTCGTCCTCGACCGCGGCGACTACGCGCTCGACGTCGACGTAGTCGGAGATGTTGCCGCCGCAGTGGCAGACGTAGACGCCGATGCGCCGTTCGCTCATGCCGGCACCTTCTGGCGCTCGAGATGGGCAGCCGCCTGCGCCACCGCGGCGCCGGCGTGGAGGATCGACTCGGGGATGTCGCGCGGCCCGGAGGCGGCGCCGGCGACGAAGACGCCGGGGATGCTCGTCTTGGCGGGATTCAGGTCCTCGTCGACCTCGTCGACGTAGTCGTAGTCGTCGACCGCGAGCTCCTCGACCTTGAAGAGGCGCTGGGCATCGCGGTTCGGCTGGACGCCGACGGCGAGGACGACGAGGTCGTATTCCGCCTCTGCGACCGTGCCGCCGTTGTCGATGTCCTCGTAGCGGAGGGTGAGGTCGCCGGCATCGGTCTCGACGATCGAGGCGACGCGGCCCTTGACGAAGTTGGCGCCCATCGCCTTGGCCTGCTCGAAGAACTCGTCGTATCCCTTGCCGACCGCGCGGATGTCGATGTAGTGGACCGTGACGTCCGCGAGCGGCAGCGCGCCCATGATGAGCTGGTTCTGCTTGATCGAGTACATGCAGCAGAACTTCGAGCAGAGCGGGTTGCCGACGGTCTCGTCGCGCGAGCCGGTGCACATGACGTAGGCGATCCGCTCCGGCACCTTGCCGTCACTCGGGCGCAGCACCGTGTTGTACGGGCGCGTCGGGGCGAGCAGGCGCTCCATCTGCGTGCCGGTGATGACGTTCCGGAAGCGGCCGTGGCCGTACTGCGGCTTCGCGTCGGCGGGGAACAGCGTGTACCCGGTCGAGACGATCACGGCGCCGACGTCGAGCTCGACCTCCTTCTCGCGCATGTCGAGGTCGATGGCGTCCGCGGGGCAGGCGGAGATGCACTCGTGGCACTCGGAGCAGACGCCGCAATCGAGGCAGCGGCCGGCGGCCGCACGCGCCTCCGCCTCGGTGAGCCCGGCCTCGATCTCGGCGAAGTCCATCGGGGCTTCCGTGAAGCGCGCCGCGGCCGCGAGCGGCTCGCGCGCACTGTGACTGCGCTGCCGCGCGAGGACGTCCGGCTTCTCGACGACGTCGAGCGGCTCGACGAAGCCGCCGAGCGGGAGGCCCTGGAGAAAGCGGTCGACCATGTGCGCCGCGCGCCGCGCGTTCCCGACGGCCTTCGGGATCGTCGACGCGCCGGTGGTGGCGTCCCCGGCGGCGAAGACCCACGGCACGGGCGTCTGGAGCGTGACCGGGTCGGCCTCGAGATTCTTCTCGGGGCCCATGCCGATCGCGACGATCGCGACGTCGCAGGCGACCTCGCTCGTCACGGTCTCGTCGTACTGCGGGCTGAACCGATGGCTCTCGTCGAAGACCGCCGTGCACCGCTTCAGCTCGACCGCGTCGTCGCGGAAGCCGACGATGCCCCAGGAGTCGTGCAGCTCGACGCCCTCGGCGACCGCCTCGTCGACCTCCCAGTCGTACGCCGGCATCTCCGGTCGCGACTCGAGGCAGACCATGTGCACCTCCGCCGCGCCGAGGCGCAGCGCGGTGCGGGCGGTGTCGATGGCGACGTTGCCGCCGCCGACGACGGCGACGACCTTGCCGGCGAGGTCGGGAGCTCGGTCGAGCCTGACGTCGCGGAGGAAGTCGAGCGCGCTCAGGGCGCGCTCCTCGCCGTCGACGCGGAGCTTCGCCGCGCGCGGCGTGCCGGTGGCGACGACGACCGCGTCGAACCCGTCGCGCTTCAGCGCCTCCGGGTCGTCGACGCGCGCGCCGGTCGCGATCTCGACGCCGATGCTCGTGACGTTGGCGACGTCGTGCTCGACGACCTCGGCGGGCAGACGGTACGAGGGGATCGCCAGGCGCAGCGCGCCGCCCGCGACGGGCGCCGCCTCGAAGATCTTCACGCTGTAGCCCTTCCGCGCGAGCTGCCACGCGGCGGTGAGGCCGGCCGGGCCGGAGCCGACGACGGCGACGCGCCTCCCGTTCTCTGCCGGAGCGCCCGCCTTCCCGTTCTCGAGCGCGTAGTGCGTGTCGGCGATGAATCGCTTGATCCGGCGGATGGCGAGCGGCCCCTCGAGCGAGCCGCGCGTGCACTCGCCCTCGCAGGGCGCATAGCAGGCGCGACCGAGGCTGCCGACGAGCGGCGTCGTCTCGAGCACGAGCTCGAACGCCTTCTCGTACTCGCCGCTGCGCACGAGCGAGACGTAGCCGTGCGCCTTGATGCCGGCCGGGCACGCGTACGTGCAGGGCGAGGTGCCCGCCCGCTCGATGAGGGCCTTCTGCGGCACCGCCTGCGGGAACGCGATGTACGCCGCCCGCCGCGAGACCATGTCGCCGTTGAACTGGTCCGGTACCGCGACCGTGCAGGCGAACTCGCACTGGCGGCAGCCGGTGCACGCCGCCTCGTCGACGAAGCGCGGCTTGCGCTTCACGGTCGCATGGAAGCCGCCGTGGGCGTCGCGCGCGATCTCGTCCACCTCCGAGCCGGTGAAGACGGTGACGTTCGGGTGGTGGATCGTCGCCGCCATCTTCGGCGTCGAGATGCAGCTCGCGCAGTCGAGCGTCGGGAAGACCTTGCTGAGCAGGATCATCTTGCCGCCGACGCTCGGCTCCTTCTCGACGACGAGCACCTTGTAACCCATGTCGCCGAGCTTCAGCGCGGACTCCATGCCGCCGATGCCGCTGCCGACGACGAGGACGTCGTAGTCGCTCATACGAGCTCCGCGAGGCTTGCGGTGAACTCGCGCACGTGCTTCGTGTACGGCGCCGCGCAGACGGAGCAGATCGCCGCCATCTTCAGCCGCCGGCCGTCGATCTCGTGCTCGGCCAGCAGGGCCTGGGCCTCGCCGACGATCCGCGACGAACGCTCGCTGCAGTCGGAGAGGTAGCCGCACTCGTCGCCGTCGGAGGCGACGAACACGCCGTCGAAGCCCTGCTGGAGCGCGTAGAGGATCCAGGCCGGCTTGATCGCGCTCGTGCACGGGAGGCTGATGACGACCACCTCGGGCGAGTAGTGCATGTGCGAGCTGCCGGCGAGGTCGATGCCGGGATCGGAGATCGCGTTCGTCGAGAAGACGAGGACGCGCGGCCCCGCCGCGGACGGCAAGGGACGCTCGATCTCGGCAGCCTGGGTCATCTACTTCGCGCGCCGGATGAAGAGGCGGTCGTAGCCGTCCGCGGCGGCGACGCCGAGGAACCCGTGGCCGACCTTGCCGGTCCACGCGGCGATGTCGTTCTTCGTCTGCGAGTCGCTCGACCACAGCTCGAGGACGTCGCCGATCGCGACCGTGCCCATCGCCTTCTTCGCTTCGAGCAGCGGGCCCGGGCAGGCGGCGCCGCGTGCGTCGACGACCTTGGCGGCGGTCAGCGTGCCGACGTCGGTCTCGGTGAGGATGGTGGTCATCTCTGCGTCTCCTTCAGTAGACGAGCGTGGTGGTGGCGGACGTGATCTCGGCGACGAACCGCGCCGCGGCGACGATCTCCGCGCCCTCGACGAGGTCGTCCTCCGAGAGGCCCCGGCTCTTGACGCACGGCGAGCAGACGAGGAACTGCCCGCCCAGCTCGTGGATGGTCGAGAGCAGGTCGCCGAGCGGCGCGAACTCCGGGGCGGCGACGGTGTCGGCGACGCCCTTCTGGACGAGCAGGCAGCCGTTGCCCTGGAAGCCCATGACGACGTCGACGTCGGATGCGACCGCCGCGCCGGCCATCGCGAACGGGATGGTCGCGAGCTCGGGCTCGTCGGGCCCGTGCGTGACCATGATGACGAGCTTCTCCTGGTCGGACATCGTCTACGCCGCCTTCCGCACGTAGAAGACGATGAAGTCGCCCTCCTCGTGCCAGTCGAGCAGCTCGTTGCCCGTGGTCGTTGCCCATGCGGGGACGTCGGCGATCGAGCCGCGGTCGGTTGCCATCACCTTCAGCACGTCGCCCGGCGCGAGCTCCTTCATCGCCTTCGCCGTCTTGACGATCGGCATCGGGCAGAGAAGCCCGCGTGCGTCGAGCACCTGGGTCTCCTTGATCTCAGTCTGGCTCATCTCGTTTTCTCCTAGACGAAGAGGGTGACGTGCGCCTGGCGCGCCTCGGCGAGGAACGCGGCGGCGCCGGCGAACTCGACACCGTCGATGAAGTCGTCGGCTGCGTAGCCGAAGACGTCCATCGTCATCTGACAGGCGATGAGACGGACGCCGAGGTCCTGCGCGGACTCGAGCAGCTCGCCGATGCCGGCGACGTGCTTGCCGCGGAACTTCGCCTTCATCATCTGCGTCGCCATCGGGCCCATGCCGGGCAGGCCGAGCACGGCGTTCGGCATCGGGATCGGCATCGGCATCGCGGGGTTGCCGAGCGGCGAGACCTTGAGCAGACGCTCGAAGTCCTTGTGGATGATGTTCAGGCCGTAGAACGTGAAGAAGATCGACGCGTCCATCCCGGACGCGGCCGCCGTGGTCGCGAGGATGAGCGGCGGATAGGCCCAGTCGAGCGTTCCCTTCGAGGCGATGAACGCGGCCTTGCGCGGTCCCGTGTCGCGCTCGAGCTCGGACCGGACGATCCGGCGGACGTCCTCTTCGGTCAGTTCCGCCGGTGTCGCAACAAGCTGCTCGTCGAGCATTGGTCGAACCTCCTGGTCGACCACGAGCCTCCGCCGGACGTGCCCGGCGGACATCCGGAACAACTACGCGCTTGTAACAGCGATTTTCGCTTCAGCAAAGGTACAAGTACGTACTTTGTGCGGTTCTAATCGGGGGCGCACCTGACGGCGCGGGGCGTCGGCAGGCGGAGGCTGCGGCCGACACCCCAGGGAGGTTCGTATGAATCGCAAGGCATTGTGGTGGGCCGTCCTCGTCATCGGCGTCGCGCTCATCGTCGCGCCGCTCGCGATGGGGATGCCCGGCAAGGCTGCGGCCGGACAGCGGATGCTGAACGGCTTCCACCCGCTCATGCAGCCGGCGTCGGTCCAGAAGACGGCGAATTACTACAACAACGTGTTCGTCCCGCTGGGACAGATCACGCCGCTCTTCTCGAACGCGAATGCGGACAAGTTCGGCGGCTACCTGCAGGGGATGCAGGCGTCCGGCCTCAAGATCCCGCCGGCCGCCGCGAAGGACTTCACGCAGCTCGTCGGCGTGATGAAGCAGTCCGTGCCCGTCGCCCAGCAGGTACCGGGCGGGCTCGCTTGGTACAAGCCGCTCGTGACCACGATGCAGGCGAACGTGACCAACTACAAGCAGGTCAACAGCCTGCCGAACTTCAACCTGTTCGCGTGGTTCTTCATCGTTCCGGGGATCCTGCTCGTGCTCCTCTCGGGCGCGGGTCTCTGGACGGCCGGTGCACTCCACGTCCATGTCGGAAGGCCCCATCTGGCGGCCTGACGGCGACACGACATCGCGGCGGGGGGCTCGGGCGGTCGAGCCCCTCCGCCGGGATCGCCTTCATTCCATGGCTCTCCAACACCCACTTCCCCCAGAGATCATCGAGCTGATCGCCCGCCGCTTCCGCGTGCTGGCCGATCCGACGCGCATCCGGATCCTCGAGCGGCTCCGTGACGGCGAGACCGGCGCGCACGAGCTGTGCGAGATCGTCGGCTCGACGCAGCAGAACGTCTCGAAGCATCTCACGGTGCTCGCCGATGCAGGCATCGTCGCCCGGCGGCGCGAGGGCGCTCTCACGCTCTATCGCGTCATCGACGACGGCGTCTACCGGCTCTGCGAGGACGTCTGCGGCTCGATGGAGCGCAGGCTCGACAGCCTGCGCGACGTCCTGCACTCGGTCAGCGCGTAGCGCGAACGAGCACGTCGAGCGCGACCCGGGTTCCCGTCTCGGTCTCCACCGGCCGTTCGACGCGCTCGGCCTTCTCGATCCGCAGCCCGGCGCCGTCGAGATCCGCGACGACGTCGCCGGCCGCGTACAGCACGGCCGGATCGCGCGGTCCGCCGTAGCCGTCCGCGAGGTTCGCCGAGTCGTGCGCGACGAGCAGAAGCGTCCCGCCCGGCGCAACCGCCTCCGCGGCCGCGCGCACCGCCGCGCGCCGGTCGGCTTCCGGGACCTGCAGGTAGAAGAGGATCGCGAGGTCGAACGCGCGCGGCTCGGGCCGGTAGTGGCGCAGATCGCCGGCGATCCATTCGCCTTCGACGCCGGCGGCTTCGGCGAGCTTCCGCGCCTTCTCGAGCGCCACCTCGGAGAAGTCGACGCCGGTCACCCGCCAGCCCCGGGTCGCGAGCCATACGGCGTTGCGGCCCTCGCCGCACGCGAGATCGAGCGCGCGTCCCGCCGGAAGATCGGCGGTCTCCGCGACCAGGAACCGGTTCGGCGTCGCGGTCCAGATGAGCTCTTCGCCCGCGTAGCGGCTGTTCCAGTCGTCTCTGTCCATCGTCACGCGGCGAGATCCGCCGACATGACGATACGCCGTACGTGGGGGAAGACGCGCGCGGCGTCCTCGACGAGGCCGTCCTCGAGCCAGTGGGTGTCCGGCTGCGCGACGATGAGGATCTCCCCCGCCCCGAAGGTCGCGAGCGCGTCGCCGAGCGCCTGGAGCGGGTCGTCGGAGCCGAGCGACCCGGTCGCCGCGATGCCGGCCCGCCGGAGATGGACGAGCGCCGTGTCGAGCCGCCGCTGCGCGTCGGCCTCCTCGACGTGCTCGTCCCCGCTCAGATAGTGGAGCGGCGACGGCAGGACGGGCGCGACGACGTGCACGTCGACGGTGCGAGAGCCGATGTGCGACGCGAGCGCGTTCGTGAGCCGGTCGGCAGCGCAGCGCGCGTCCGTGAGGACGACGACGCGGTCCGCGTCCGCGCCGGCCGCCTCCTCTGCGACGTTGCGGCGCATGCGCGGAAAGAGGAACGTCGCGCCGGCGACGAGCGCCGTTCCGGCGGTGGCGACGACTGCGAGCCCGATCCAGCCGACGAGCGGCGGCTTCACGTACAGCGCCGCGACGAGCACGAGGAGCAGCAGATACGAGAAGACGGGGACCGCGGACAGCGCGATCCGGGTGCGCTTCGCGTTCATGCCTTGAGCGTCCGGCGCGCGCCGCGCGCAGACATCCGGGAGCGCACGGACCGGTGCTGCAGTGCGCTACCGTCCCTCGTGGCATGACCGCGGGCTTCCTCGTCCTTTCCGCTTTTCTCGCGAGCGCGGTGGAGTTCGTGGAGGCGCTCACGATCGTCCTCGCCTCCGGGGTCGCCCGTGGCTGGCGCTCGTCGCTGACCGGCGTCGCCGCCGCGACGGTGGTTCTCGCGGCGATCGTCGCCGCCCTCGGCCCCGCGCTCACCGTCATCCCGATCAACGCGCTCCGCCTCGTCGTCGGCTCGCTCCTCCTCGTCTTCGGCCTCCAGTGGCTGCGCAAGGCGATCCTGCGGGCGAGCGGCTTCAAGGCGCTCCACGACGAGGGCGCGATCTTCGCCGAGGAGCTCGCCGGTGCGCAGACGGCCGCGCGCGACGAGCGCGCCGGCATCGACTGGTACGGATTCACGCTCTCGTTCAAGGGCGTCCTCCTCGAGGGCCTCGAGGTGGCGTTCATCGTCCTGACCTTCGGCAGCACCCAGGGCAGCATCCCGCTTGCGGCCGCCGGCGCCGCCGGTGCGCTCGTGCTCGTCGCCGGCATCGGCATCGCCGTCCGCGCGCCGCTCGCGCGCGTGCCGGAGAACACGATGAAGTTCGCGGTGGGGATCATGCTCACGACGTTCGGGATCTTCTGGGCGACGGAGGGCGCGGGCGGCCACTGGCCGGGCTCGGACGCCGCGCTGCTCGGCGTGCTCGCGTTCGTCATGGCCTCCTCGGCCGGGCTCGTCGGCCTGCTGCGCCGCCGTCGCGCCGTGCTGGTGCCGGCATGAGCAAGATCGCCGCCTTCGGCCGCTTCTGGTGGAACTTCGTCGTCGGCGACGACTGGGTTGCGGCCGCTCTCGTCGCCGTCGCGATCGGCGCCACCGCGGCGCTCGCCGCGGCAGGCGTCGCGACCTGGTGGGTCCTGCCGCTCGCGGTCCTCGCGGTGCTCTACGTGTCGCTTCGCCGCGCGATCGCCGCGTGACGGCGGCCGAGCGCGAGGCCGGCCGCCTGCATCGCGCGCATCGTCCTCGTCCGCTCGACGCGACGCCCGGTCACGGTGCGGGCGCGGATGCGGAACGCGACGGACGTGTGCGGCGAGCGTGAGGCGCCGGGCTCGCGTGAGCGTGCGAAGCGCCGGACGAGCAGCGCGAGCGCACGTTCGGCCGCGGTCGAATCGAGCTCCTCGTACGTCCCCTCGACGATCGTGCTGCACCAGCTGCCGCTGTCCCGGTCGTACTCGTCGACCTCGAAGCAGACCTCGGGGTTCGCACGCATCATCTCGATCTTGCGGCCTTCGATCGACTGGACGTAGACGCAGCCGTCCTCCCAGACGTAGATCACGGGGACGACATACGTCCGGCCCTCGGTGTGGCAGCCGACACGGCCGACGACCTGGCGCTCGAGGAACGCTTCGGCCTCTTCTCGGCTGAGATCCTCGATCACGTCAACAGCCGCTGCGCGGCGGAAGGTCGTCGGGCACCGACTCCAGGTCGACGAACGCGCGTGCGAAGCGCGTGAACCTCTCCACGTCGGCGCGGTTCGAAGCGAGCCCGAGCGAAGCGCGAACGGCGCCGCCGGAGGGAAGCCCGATCGCGTCGACGTAGTCGTCGAGCGCCATCCCTTCGCCGAACTCGCCGCCGACGAGCGTCTCGCGGGCGATCGTGAACGCAACCTCCCCGGCGCCGGGGTTGCAGAAACAGCCGGTCCGGAGCGAGATGTTGTCGGCCCGCGCCACGCGGTCAACGTAGCGCTCGTCGACGACCCGGCCGTCGGGGTGGAGGAAGTTGAAGGCGATCGTCGCGCCGCGACGACCGCTGTCGCGAGGGCCGTAGACGACGGCCGCCGGCGACCCGTCGCGGTGGCGCAGGCCGTTCAGCGCGTCGAGCAACGCCGTGGCAAGCCCTTCGACGTGGTCGTGGATCGATTCCATGCCGATGCGGTCGAGGTGGCCGAGGCCGATCTCGACGGCCGGGAGGTTGAGGAAGTTCACCGTGCCGTCCTCGAAGTGCGCCGCTCCCGGCGCCGACTGGTACCACTCGCGCTGGACGAACGCGGCGACGATCGTGCCGCCCGAGAACCACGGCCGCTCGAGCTTCGCGAGCGCGTCACGCCGGGCGATGAGCGCGCCGACGCCGGTCGGCCAGCCGAACATCTTGTAGAACGACAGGACGACGAAGTCCGGCCGGACGCGCGACAGGTCGAGGCGATTCGTCGGCACGAACGCGGCCGCGTCGAGCAGCACGTCCCAGCCGTGGTCGTGCGCCTGCGCAATCCACTCGAGCGGGTGGTGGACCCCGGAGAAGTTCGACTGCGCGGGATACGCGAACAGATTGTGGTGCTCGCCGCCGACGTCGGTGAGGTACCGCGAGAGCAGCGCCTCGTCGACACGCAGCTCCGGGGCGAGGCTCGGGACGTACGTCGTCTCCGCTCCGCGCGCCCGCGCGAACTCGCGGACGCCGTTGACGGAGTTGTGGTTGTCGAACGTGAGGAGGAACCGGTCGCCCTCCCTGAATGGATACGACTCGCCGACGAGGTGCAACGCGCCCGTCGCGTTCGGCGTGAAGATCGCAACGTACTCCTCGGGCGAAGCGCGGAAGAACGCGAGCACCGCCGCCCGGGCGGACTCGACGAGCTCCGTCATCGCCGCCGAGGTCGGGTTCTCGGAGTGCGGGTTGCCGAACACGTGGCTCCGCAGGATCTCCAGGTGCTCGGTGAGCTGCGAGTCGGCATAGAGGCCGGCGCCGGTGTAGTCGAGGTAGACGTGGTCGCCCGCGTCGAGGCGGGCGAAATCGGTGCGCCGCAGCTCCTCGATGGAGGTCAGCGAACCGAGCGTGGGGCCACCTCCACCACCAGCTCGACGGGCAGGTCGAGCGACACCGACACGAGGCAGTTCTCCTCGGCCTGCGCGGCGAGCGCACGGGCTTCGTCCTCGGCGTCCGTCTCGATCTCCATCCGGAGGAGGATGCGCGTGAACCCGAACCGGCCGTCGTCGCGCTTGCCGCACACGCCGTCGGCGTCGACGCCGAGCCGGGTGTACACGAGGCCGGCGCGGGCGGCGAGGCCGGTGAACGTCACCGCGAGGCACGACGCGGCGGCGGCCACGAAGAAGTCCTCCGGGCTCCACACCGCCGGGTCCGTGCCCCGGAAGACGGGCGGCGGCGTGATCTCGATCGCCGGCTTGCCGTCGACGCGCGCGGACACCCGCCGGTCGCCGGTCCACTCGACCGTGAGCGGGAAGTGGAACTCCTTGGGACGGACAGCCGCGACGCTCATGCCGCCACGGCCGCTGTCCGGACGACGGCGAGCAGGTCGGTCGCCTCGAGGATGAGGTGGTCGTCACCGTCGACGGCGACCTCGGTCCCGCTGTACTTCGGGTAGAGGACGACGTTCCCGGGCTCGACCTTGATCAGCTCGTCGTCGTCGCCGACGGCGACGACCTCGCCCCGCTGCGGCTTCTCCTTCGCCGTCTCGGGGAGCACGATGCCGCTGCTCGTCATCGTCGGCTCCTCTAGCACCCGGACGAGCACGCGGCTCCCGAGCGGCTGGATCTCATCGTTCATCTCTTCTCTCTCCTTATCACGGGTGGGGCTCAGGCGGCGAGCCCGAGCAGGCGGTCGATCTGACTGCGGTCGAAGCCGACGATCGGGCGGCCGTCGATCTCGACGACCGGGACGCCCATCTGTCCGGTGCGGCGGACGAGGTCGCGGGCGGCGGCCGGGTCGCGCGAGACGTCGATCTCGCGGAACGGGACCCGCTGCTCGCGCAGATACGCCTTCGCGCGCGTGCACCAGGCGCACGTCGGCGTCGTGAACACGAGCACGCGGTGCGCCGGCTTGGCAGCCGTCGTCCCGGGCACGCGACTCACTGGGCGCTCCCCGCGGCGACCGGCTCCTCCTCCGTCTCGGCGAGCACCTGCTCGTCGAAGAAGCGGCCGATCGTCGCGGCCGGATACGCGCCGACGAAGCCGGAGACGGCCTCGCCGTCGCGGAACACGGCGACGGTGGGGATGCTCTGGATCCCGTAGCGGTTGGCGACCTCGGGCTCGGCGTCGACGTTCACCTTCGCGAGCTCGATCTTGCCGGTGCGCTTCTCGACCTCGCTCTCGATCGCCGGGCCGAGCGCGCGGCAGGGTCCGCACCATTCCGCCCAGAAGTCGACGACGACGGGTATCTCACGCGAGCGCTCGATGACGTCGCGCTCGAAGGTGTCGGTGGTCACATCCATCTCTGTATCTCCTTTGCTGTCAGTGCGGAAGCGGCTTGCGCCCGCGGCTGTCGAAGTGGAGCAGCGTGTAGAGCGGGCAGAAGCCGGCGGCGCTCGTCGCGAGCATCACCGCGGCGAGCACGAAGAGCACGATCCCCCCGATCGAGCCCGCTCCGACGACGAAGGCGAGGACGATCGCGACCGGTGCGACGAGGGCGCCTCGCAGCGCGCGGTCGACGGTGCTCATGTTGCGGGACATCTGGGGCCTCCTTGCGGTTGACCTGCTGTCGTGCTATACAACTGTACAACTACTTCGTTTATTCCGCAAGGAGACGAACAATGGCCCTCCCCCACCCCGTCCCCGAAGACCTGGTCGAGCTCATCGCCCAGCGTTTCCGCGCGATGGGCGAGCCGATGCGGATCCGCCTGCTCGACCACCTGCGCGACGGCGAGGCGACCGTGGGCGAGCTCTCCGAGGCGCTCGGCGCTTCGCAGCAGAACATCTCCAAGCACCTGGCGGTGCTCGCCGCCGCGGGCGTCCTCGGGCGCCGCAAGGACGGAAACCACGTCTACTACCGCATCGTCGACGACGGCGTGCTCACCCTGTGCGAGGACGTCTGCGGCTCGCTCCAGCAACAACTGCGCAACCTCAGCGTGCTCGTCAGCCTCGACACGTGATGCTCGAGCTCTGGCAGACCGAGTGGTGCCCGGCATCGCACCGCGTGCGGCAGCGGCTCACCGAGCTCGAGGTCGACTACGTCATCCGGCAGGTGCCGGTCGAGAAGAACGAACGGCAGGCGCTCCGTCACGCAACCGGGTCGGACGTCATCCCCGCTCTCCGCGACGGCGAGGCGATCCTCGTCGGTGAGGACGACATCGAGCGGTGGCTCGACACGCACGTCGAGCAGAGCAGTCATGCGGAGGCCCACAGACTCAAGGCGGACAAGGCCCACCGCCGCCATCTCGAGGAGGAATGCGAATGCTTCGAACCGGCTACACCCTGAGCGCCACGACCGAGCTCTCGTTCGACGACGCTACCGTGCGCGTCCGCGAGGAGCTGAAGACCGAGGGCTTCGGCGTCCTCTGCGAGATCGACGTCCAGGCGACGCTGAAGGAAAAGCTCGGCGTCGAGGGCGAGCCGTACCTCATCCTCGGCGCGTGCAACCCGCCGCTCGCGCACCAGGCGCTCGGCAGCGAGCCGGACGTCGGCGTGCTGCTCCCGTGCAACGTCGTCGTCTACCGGCGTGACGGCGAGACGCACATCTCCGCGGTCGATGCCGAGCAGATGCTCTCGATCGTCGGGAGCGACGAGCTCGTCCCCATCGCCGCCGAGGTCGCAAGCAAGCTCGCCCGCGTCGTCGAGCGCTCGGCGGAGGGCTGACATGGGCTTCTTCTCCCGCACGCCGAGCACGACCGCGGCCGACGTGGCCGCACGCATGAAAGACCGCAGCGTGGTCGTCATCGACGTGCGCCAGCCGTCCGAGTGGCGCCGCGGGCACATCCACGGCGCGCACAACGTGCCGCTCCCGCAGCTCGCGTCGCGTCTCCACCGCATCCCCGCCGACAAGGTTGTCGTGACAGTCTGCGCGACGGGTCACCGGAGCGCAGCCGCCGCGCGGACGCTGCTGAAGGCGGGCTATCGCGTCGAGAACCTCGCCGGCGGCGTCCACGCCTGGACGCGCGCGGGACTGCCGCTCGCCCGCTGATTCAGGGCCTCCCCCGATTCGACGCGTGCCGCCGCGGCGGCACCCTCGAGTCGTGGACTTCGACCGGCGACCGATCCTCGTCTTCTGGGAGACGACGCGCGCGTGCATGCTCGCGTGCCGGCACTGCCGCGCGTCCGCGATCGCGGAGCCGCTGCCGGGTGAGCTCTCGACCGGCGAGGCGGAACAGCTCCTCACGCGGCTGACCGCGTTCGGCAACCCTCACCCCGTGCTCGTCGCGACGGGCGGCGACGTCCTGATGCGCGCCGACCTCGACGAGCTCGCCGCGCACGCACGGACGCTCGGCCTGCCGCTCGCGCTCGCCCCGAGTGTCACGCCGTTTCTCGACGAGGAGCGCGCCGCCTCGTTCCGCGGCCTCGGCGTGCGCGTTGCGTCGATCAGCCTCGACGGCGCGACGCCGGCGGTGCACGACGGCATCCGCGGCGTCCCCGGCCACTTCGACGCGACGCTCGAGGCGATCCGGCGCCTCCGCCGGCACGGCATCACCGTGCAGGTGAACTCGGTCGTCATGCGCGACACCGTCGACGAGCTGCCGGCGATCGCGCGGCTCGTGCAGAAGTCGGGCGCGTCCATCTGGGAGCTCTTCTTCCTCGTGCAGGTCGGCCGCGGCGAGAGCCTCGGCGAGCTGGCGCCGGAGGAGAACGAGCACGTCTGCCACTTCCTCGTCGACGCCTCCCGGCTGGGCCTGATCGTGCGCACGGTCGAGGCGCCGTTCTTCCGCCGCGTCGCCCGGGCTCGCGCGGACGGCGCGGATCCGCCCGCGGGCGGCCTCTACCGGAGGCTCGTCGCCGGGCTCGGCCCGCTCCATGGGCCGGTGCGCGCGCAGACGAAGGGGACGCGCGACGGCCGCGGCATCGTCTTCGTCGGGCACGACGGGACGATCACGCCGTCGGGCTTCCTTCCGCTCGAGCTCGGCAACGTCCGCGACGACGACGTCGTCGACGTGTATCGCGACCATCCGCTGCTCCGGAGCATCCGCGCCGCCGAGTTCGGCGGCCGCTGCGGTGTCTGCTCCTTCCGCGACCTCTGCGGCGGGTCGCGCGCACGCGCGTACACGGCGCACGGCGACCCGCTCGCGGAAGACCCTGCGTGCGCGTTCTACCCCCAGGTGTAGCCGCCGTTCGACGAGGTCGTCGTCGGCGCCGGGCTCGGGCTCGAGTTGCCCGCGCTCTGGTTGACGGCGTGCTTCACGAGCGCGCCCTTCGTGTCGACGACGTACCACGACTGCTGGAAGTCCTCGCCGTTCACCTGGCCGGCCCTCTTGTCGCCGGCGAAGTAGTAGAGCGGCCAGCCGGCGTACGTCACCTGGCGCAAGCCGTGCCCAGCCTTGATCGTGCCGAGCAAGGAGGCGCTCACGCCGGAGCCGGCGGTCGGCCTGACACCCGGCTTGACGAGGAGCGCCGGCCAGTACTTGTTGCACGTCGCGTTGCTGCTGCACCGGTTGACGCCCTTGCTGTCCGGCGTGTACCGGTAGAGCGTCTTGCCGTTCGCGGCGACGAGCACCGTGCCGAACTTCGCGTTCTGCACCGTCTTCACCGTGCCCCCGCTCGCCTGCGTCGAGGCGCTCGCCGCCATTGCGATGCCTGCGCCTGCAATGCCTGCGACCGCGACCGGCAGCACCCAACGGATCATCCGACCCCGCATCCCTGCTCTCCTTTCGTCTGAGCTTCTGCGGGGGATACGCAGAGGCCGCGACGTCGGATTGCTAGTCCTGGGCGGCGGACAACGCAGGCTCCCACTCCGGGGCGTCGGCCGCCTTCGGCCGCCCCGGGATGAGCAGGCCCGCGAAGGCGCACACGACGAGGAACCCGGTTGCGAGCACGAACGAATCGGTGAATCCGGTGACCGCCGGCAGCCCGTCATGCCCGACGTGCTCCGAGATCAGCGTCGCGGCAAGCTGTCCGCCGATCGCTCCGCCGATCGTGCGCATGACCGTGTTCATGCCGCCGGCGGCACCCGTCTGGTGTGCGTCGACGGCCTGGACGATGAGGTTGCCGAGCGCGGCGAACGCGAGGCCGATCCCGATGCCGAGCAGCGCCGTCGAGATGAGCATCTCGTACGGGTGCGCGTGCGCGACGGCGATGACCGCGAAGGCCGCCGCAGTGACGGCGGAGCCCGCCACGGCCGCCCGCTTCGAGCCGAACGTCCGGGCGATCGCGCCGGCCGAGAACCCGACGACGACCATCCCGATCGTCGACGGGATCAGATACAGCCCGGAGACGACGACGGACGCGCCGAATCCGAAGCCGGTGCTGCGCGGGAGCTGGGCGAACTGCGGGAAGACGATGAACGACGAGTACATGCCCGCGCCGAGCAGGAACGCCGTCAGGTTCGTCGTCCACACGCCGCGGATCCGCATCATCGCCATGTCGATCAGCGGCTCGGCGCTGTGCGACTCGACCGCGACCCACGCGCCGCAGACGACGAGCCCGGCGGCGAGCAGTCCCAGCGTCCTTCCGGAGCCCCAGCCCCAGACGGTCGCTTCGCTGATCGCGAGCAGGACGGCGGACATGCCGACAGTCATGAGCCCGGCCGCGACCCAGTTGACCCTTCCGGGTACGCGCACCGGCGACTCGGGCACGAAGCGCCACGTGCAGAAGGTCGCGGCGACGATGACGACGAGCGGCATCCAGAAGAGCCACTGCCACGCGAGGTGCTCGACGATGATGCCGCCGGCGACGATCCCGAAGCCCGAGCCGATACCGAGGATCGCCGACAGCAGCCCGATGCTGCCCGCGACCTTCTCGCGCGGGAACTCGTCGCGAACGATTCCGAACGAGAGCGGGAAGATCCCGCCCGCAACGCCCTGAACGACGCGTCCGGCGATCACCACGGTCAGCGAATGCGACAGCGCGGCGAGCACGGTGCCCGCGCCGAGGATGACGAGTGTCCAGAGGAGCACGCGTTCCTTGCCGTACATGTCGCCGAGGCGTCCGAGGATCGCCGTGCCGACGGATGCGGAGAGCAGGTAGCCGGTGAGGAGCCAGGCGACGCCGTTCTCCGACGCGTGGAGGTCGTGCTGGATCGTCGGCAGCGCCGGGAGCACCGCGGAGCTGAGCACCGCGTACGCGACGCCGGACATCGCGAGCACGGCAAGCGTGACGCTCGGATGCGACCTCTCCTCCACCTTCTTGAACCGTACAGTGGCCCGGTGATCGAGCATCCGCCGACGGTCGTGCTCGTCGTCACCGACGGCGACGAGCTGATCTGCGTGAGACAGCGGCGACCGGGCGCGGACGGCATCGTCCTCGAGCTCCCGGCGGGCACGCTCGAGCCCGGGGAGACGCCGCGCGCCGCCGCCGACCGCGAGCTCGCGGAGGAATGCGGCCTCGCGGTCGGCGAATGGACGGAGCTCGGCTCGTTCTGGGCGGCGCCGGCCTACTCGACGGAGCGCGTCACCGTGCTCGCAGGGGCATGCTCGGGGGCCGCGAGCGGCGAGCCCGACGCCGACGAGGACATCGCCGTTGTCCGGTTATCGCTTGCCGACGCGCTCGGACAGCTCGAAGACGCCGCATCCGTGGCGGCGCTCGCGCTCGCGCTGCGATAGCGTCCACTCGTGGATCTCGACCAGCCGTACGTGTGGATCACGACGCGCAAGCTGAAGCCGGGAGCGCGCGACGATTTCAGCCGGTCGTGGCGGCCGAGCGACTTTCCGCCCGGGATGCTCCGTGCGTACGAGATGTACTCGCCCGACGGGAACGAGGTCGTCGGCGTCTCCATCTGGGAGTCCGCGGAGGCGCGCGACGAGTACCGCAAGTCGGACGTCGAGTCGCAGCGGCGCACGGCGATGGCGCCGTACGTGCTCGAGGAGCACTCCGGCTTCTACATCGGACGCGAGCTGAAGATTCCGAAGACGACGTAGCGCTTTCGTGACGAAGCCGGGCGGGTACCTGGTACCGGCCTTCGCTCCGTGACGCCACGTCTCGAAGGCTGGTACTAGGTACCGGCATGAAACGGCTACGCAATCGTCACGGCGCCGGGCGGTTCAGCTCCGCCAGGCGACGCCCGACCCGGGCGGCCGCGCAGGCCAGCTCGACGGCCGCTTCCGCGTCGCCGGCGACGCTCGAGCGCAGCCGGCTGCGCACGCGCTCGGCGATCTCCGCCACCTCGTCCGCGTGCGCGGCGATCTCCTCCGGCACGCGCACGATCTCCGCGCGCGTCGCCTCGTTCCTGTCCGCCATGAACGCCGCGTAGGCGGCGGCGTCCTCGTCGGCGAGCTGCACGAGCCGCGCGGCGAGCGCCTGCGCACGCTCGACCGCGTCGTCTTCGTCCGCGAACCGCGCGGCGAGCTCCGCCAGCCCGGCTGCGAGCGCGCCCGTCAGCGCGGTGGCTGCACCGCTCGCCGGCGTCGGCGTCCGCTCGCCGAGCGCGGCGAGGAACTCACCGACCGACAGCTCGTTCAGCGCGGTGCCGATAGAACTCGGCCTCCTCTGCAGGCAGCGGCGTGTTCCCGCGGATGAGGTCGGCCGCCTTCTCCGCCACCATCATCACGGGCGCGTAGATGTTCCCGTTCGTCACGTATGGAAAGACGGACGCGTCGACGACGCGCAGGCCGTCGAGGCCGTAGACGCGCATCGTCGCCGGATCGACGACGCTCCCCATCGCGCACGTGCACGACGGGTGCAGCGCCGTCTCGGCGTCGCGCGCGACCCAGTCGAGGATCTCGTCGTCGCTCGCCACCGCCGGCCCCGGCGACGTCTCGCCGCCGTTGTACGGATCGAACGCCGGCTGCTCGAGGATCGACCGGGAGACGCGGATCGCCTCGACCCACTCGCGCCTGTCCTGCGCCGTCGACAGGTAGTTGAAGCGCAGCGCCGGCTTCACGCGCGGATCCTGGGAGACGATCTTCACCGAGCCGCGCGCGTCGGAGTACATCGGCCCGACGTGCACCTGGTAGCCGTGCCTCGCCGCCGGCGCGGAGCCGTCGTAGCGGATCGCGAGCGGCAGGAAGTGGAACATGAGGTTCGGGTAGGCGACGTCGTCGTTGGAGCGGACGAAGCCGCCCGCCTCGAAGTGGTTCGACGCACCCGGGCCGCTGCGGAAGAAGAGCCACCGCGCGCCGATGTACGGCCGCTTCCACTTCTTCAGCGCCGGCTGCACCGACACCGGCTGCGTGCACGCGTACTGGACGTACACCTCGAGGTGGTCCTGGAGGTTCTCGCCGACCGGAAGGTCCTGGGCGAGGCCGGAGAGCTGGAGCAGCTGCGGCGAGTTGATCGCCCCGCCGCAGAGGATGATTTCGTTCGCGCGGATCGTCTCGCCGGCGACCTCGACGCCGACCGCGCGCGCCCCGTCGAAGACGACCCCACCGACGAACGTGTTGCACCGCACCTCGAGATTCGGGCGCTTCATCGCCGGATGGAGATACGCACGCGACGCGCTCACGCGCCGGCCGCGTCGGATCGTGCGGTCGAACTTCGCGAAACCCTCCTGCCGGTAGCCGTTCACGTCCTTCGTCAGCTCGTAGCCGGCCTGCTGCACCGCGGCGAAGAACGCGTCGAAGAGCGGCGACGTCGCCGGCCCGCGCTCGAGCGGGATCGGGCCGTCGCCGCCGCGCCACTCGTCGGCGCCGGCCAGGCACGTCTCCATCCGCTTGAAGTACGGGAGGCAGTGCGCGTAGTCCCACTCCTCGAGCCCCCAGCGCTCGTAGTCGAGGGGGTTGCCGCGCTGGAAGATCATCCCGTTGATCGAGCTCGAGCCGCCGAGCACCTTGCCGCGCGCGTGGTAGATGCGGCGCCCGTTCATGAACGGCTCGGGCTCGGACTCGTACATCCAGTCGTAGCGCGGATTCCCGATGGGGAAGGCGAGAGCGGCCGGCATGTGGATGAACGGGTCCCAGATGCGGTCGGGACGGCCGGCCTCGAGGACGAGCACGCGCGTGGCGGGATCCTCGGAGAGCCGCGCGGCGAGGACGGAGCCGGCGGACCCGCCGCCGACGATGACGTAGTCGTAGGTCACGCGATCACGACGGTCTGGAGCTCGCTGAACGCCTCCAGCGGCGCCGAGCCGCCGACACGGCCGATGCCGCTCGCGGTGCCGGACCGGCCGCCGAACGGGAGATGCGTCTCCCAGTAGTTCGACGACTCGTTGACGTTCACCCAGCCGGTCTTCACCTCGTCGGCGTAGCGGAGGCCCTTTGCGAGGTCACGCGTGAAGATCGCCGAGAGCAGCCCGTACGGCGACGCGTTTGCGAGTGCGATCGCGTGGTCGAGGGAGTCGATCTCGACGACGGGCGCGACCGGGCCGAACGTCTCCTCCGTCGCCACGAGCGAGTCGGCGGCGACGCCGTCGAGGATCGTCGGCTGCCAGTAGAGCTCCGTCGGGAAGCCGCTCGCGCGCGCACCGCCGTGGACGACCGTCGCGCCGCGCTGCACCGCGTCGGCGACGTGCTCGTCCATCTTCGCCGCCACGCCCTCATTGTTGAGCGGCCCCATCGTCGTGCCGCCGGCGAACGGATCGCCGAGGACGACGCGCTCGGCTACGAGCGCCTCCAGCCGCGCGACGAACTCCTCGCGCACGTCGCGGTGGACGAGCAGACGCTCGCCGGCGGTGCAGCTCTGACCCGAGCAGAGGAAGCATGCAGTGGCGGTCGCCTCGGCGGCGAGCTCGAGGTCGGCGTCGTCGAGGACGACGACCGGGCCGTTGCCGCCGAGCTCGAGGACGGCCGCCTTGCCCGCTGCAGCTTCGGCGACGCGGCGGCCGGTCTCGGTCGAGCCGATGAAGCCGACGCCGTGCGTGCCGGGGTTGCGCGCGATCTCGTCGCCGACGGTCGAGCCCGGGCCGGTGACGAGATTGAAGACGCCGGGCGGGAGGTCGGCCTCGACGACGCACTCGGCGAGTGCGATGCCCGCGACGGCGGTCGTCGACGCGGGCGTCCACACGACCGCGTTGCCGGCGGCGAGCGCGGGCGCGATGAGCTCGGCCGGCATCGTGTACGGCCAGTTCCACGGCGTGATGACGCCGATGACGCCGCGCGGCCGGCGCACGAGGAGGACGCGCTTGCCCGCCGACATCGAGTTGGCGAGGCGGCCCTCGAGCCGCTTGCCGTCCTCGGCGGCGTTGTGCCAGTACTGGACGAGCTCCTCCACCTCGTCGCGCGACTCGGCGAGCGGCTTGCCCTGGTCGAGCGTGAGCGTGCGTGCGAGCGGCTCGCGCCGCTTCTCGACCGCGTCGGCGACGCGGTTCAACGCGGCGGCGCGGTCGAACGGGCTGAGGCGCGCCCAGCCGGAGGCTGCCTCGTTCGCCGCCGCGATCGCGCGCCGCGCATCCTCGCGGCCGCCGTTCTGGATCGCGCCGATCTTCTCGCCCGTCGCGGGCGACTCCGCGTCGAACGTCTCGCCCGAGAGCGAGACGGTCCATTCGCCCGCGATGAACATCAGGCCCCTCGCGGCGTCTCGTCGTCGAGCGTCACGCGCATGAGGTCGCGTATCGACACGATCCCGAGCGCCGCACCGCCGTCGTCGACGACGGGGAGATGGCGGAAGCCGCCGTGGATCATGATCGAGGCGGCGTGGCCGGTCGAATCGTCCGGCCCGATCGTCTCCGGGTCGTGCGTCATCCACGCGGCGACGTGCGTCCCGGCGACGTTCCCCGTCGCGACCGCGCGCAGGATGTCGCGCTCGGTCAGGATCCCCGCCACGCGGTCGCCGGTCAGCACGAGCACGGCGCCGACCTGCCGGTCGTTCATCTGCCGCGCCGCCTCGTCGAGCTCGAGCGTCGGCTCGACGGTCAGCAACAGCGTCGACATGACGTCCTTCACCTTTGCCATCTCAGTCCCCCAGCTCGGTTCGCCTGCGGTCGACGTACGCCTTCAGCTCCGCCTCGAGCTCCGGCTCGATCGGCGGCTTCTCGTACTCCTCGAGCGTCTTCTTCCAGATGTCCGACGCGCGCGTCGCCGCGTCGCGGCCGCCGTTCCGGTTCCAGCGCTCGTAGTTCTCGGTCGACGACACGAGCGGCCGGTAGAAGCACTCGCGGAACCGCTCGAGCGTGTGCGCCGCGCCGAGGAAGTGGCCGCCCTGCCCGACCTCCTGGTGCGCCGAGTACGCGAGCGCCTCCTCGTCGATGACGAGCGGCTTGAACACCTCGTGGAGCATGCGCAGCTGCTCGACGTCGACGACGAACTTCTCGTAGCAGGAGACGAGCGCCGACTCGAGCCAGCCGGCCGAGTGCATGACGAAGTTCGTGCCGGCGAGGAACGTCGGCCAGAGCGACATCATCGACTCGTAGCCGGCCTGCGCGTCGACGACCTGCGACGACGTCAGCGCACCGCCGCCGCGGAACGGCAGGTTGTAGTGGCGGGCGATCTGGCCGGTGCAGAAGAGTCCGACCGCCGACTCGGGCGTGCCGAAGCTCGGCGAGCCCGACTGCATGTCGGTGTTGGAGAGGAACGAGCCGAAGACGACCGGGCAGCCGGGGCGGATCGTCTGCACGAGCGCGATCCCCGCGAGCGCCTCCCCCACCTGCTGCGCGAGCGTCGCCGCGACCGAGACGGGCGACATAGCGCCCATGAGGAGGAACGGCGTCACGACGGTCGCCTGCCCCGCTTTCGCGTACTCGAGCAGCGCCGACAGCATGCGGTCGTCGTAGCGCAGCGGCGAGTTGACGTTGATGAGCGAGATGATCGCGGGCGTCTTCTCGAGCGAATCCTTGCCGAAGACCATCTCCGCCATCGCGATCGTGTCGAGCGCGTTCGGGCCGGACGTGACGGAGCCCATGAACGGCTTGTCGGAGAGCGTGAGCAGCGCGTACACCATGTCGAGGTGGCGCGAGTCGAGCGGCAGGTCGTTCGGCTCGCAGATCGTGCCGCCGGGCGAGTCGAGCTGCGGGAACGACTGCGCGAGCTTCACGAGGTTCTGAAAGTCGTCGTACGTCGCGTCGCGCCGCTCGAGCCCCTCGCGGACGAACGGGCAGCCGTAGACGGCGGAGAAGACCATGTGCTTGCCGCCGATGTGCACCGTGCGGTCGGGGTTGCGCGCCTGGAGGTCGAACTCGGACGGCGCCTTCGCCACCTGCTCGAGGATCCAGTCGGGGTCGAGCTTCACGAGCTCGCCCTCGACCTTCTGGCCGGCGTTCTCGAAGTACGCGAGCGCCTCCGGGTGGAGGAACTCGATGCCGAGGTCGCTGACGATGCGCCGCCAGCCGCGCTCGAGCTCGTTCAGGGCCGCCTCGTCGAGGATCTCGAAGCGCGGCAGTTCGTTGATCAGCACAGAAGCCTCTCCAGTTCGCGTTCCAGCCCGGTCACGCCAGTCTCTCGCACTTCGAGCGGAAGCCCGAGGCGAGCCGCCGCCGCCTCCGCCGCGGCGCACAGCTCCGGCGTCGGCTCCTGCGCGAGCCAGACGCAGCGCCCGTAGTTGCGGAAGTAGTCGTCGCGCAGCTCCGGATGGCGGTCGAGCCCGAGGCCGCGCCAGACGACGCGGTCGAAGCTGCGGACGAGGAAGTCGGTGAGGAAGTACGTGCCGGTCTCGTGCTCCGCGCCGAAGACCTCGTAGCAGTGCGCGCCGGCGAGCCGCTCGTACCCGGCGAGGTCGGCGCCGCAGTGGGCGTACGCGACGACGGCTTCGTCGCCGTTCGCCGCCTCCTCGACGGCGGCGCGGATGCGCTCGGGCCGGTTGTGCAGCTCCGGCGGAACCGGGCGCACGTCGACGTCCCAGCCGCGGCGGGCGGCGATCTGCTTCACGTGGATCGCGAGGGCGCCGCAGCTGACGACGACCTTCGTCATGCCGGGAAGGAGAGCTGGTCGATGAACAGGTCGTTGAAGTCCGCGCGTCCGGAGAGCTCGACGTACTCCACCTCGTCGAGGATCGCGTTCGCGGCGGCGCGCTCGGTGACCGAGAGCGCGGCGATCTTCGCGCCCTCGCCGGCGACGTTGCCGGCCGAGACGATCCGCGTGAGCGGCAGCTTCGGGACGAGGCCGATCTTCACGGCGCTCGCCGCGCTGAGGTAGGAGCCGAACGAGCCGCCGAGCAGTACCTGCGCGATCTCCTCGGGCTCGATGCCGAGGTCGCGGCAGAGGATGTTCCAGCCGGTCGCGATCGACGCCTTCGCGAACTGGAGCTCGCGCACGTCGCGCTGCGAGAGGTAGACGTCGTCGCTGAGGTAGAAGACGTTCTCCTCGCCGATCTTGCCGAAACGCTCCGACGCCTCCAGCACGAAGCGGCCGGAGCGGTCGAGCATGCCGGCGCCGACGAGCTCGGCGACCGCGTCGACGAGACCGGAGCCGCACATGCCGACGGGCGCCACGTCGCCGATCACGGTCAGCTCGACCGCGCCGTCGACGATCTTCACGCCCTCGATCGCCCCCTCGGCGGCGCGCATGCCGCAGCGGATCTGCGCCGCCTCGAACGCAGGCCCGGCGGGAGCCGCCGTCGCGAGCGTCCTCGCGGAGGAGCCGAGCACGATCTCCGAGTTCGTCCCGACGTCGATGAAGAGCCGGACGCGCCGGTCGAGCGTGATACCCGTCGCGAGGATGCCGGCGACGATGTCAGGCCCGACGTACGCGCCGAGCGCGGGAAACATGACCGCGGGGGCGCGCCGGTGGACGGCGACGCCGAAGTCGGCCGCCTGCGCTTCCGGCATTCGCCGGGCGACGACGGTGAACGGCGCCATCGACAGCGGCTCGGGATCGATGCCGAGCGCGATCTGGATCATCGTCTGGTTGCCGGCGACGACGATCTCGTAGACCTCGGCCGGATCGACGTCCGCCTCGGCGCACACCTCGTCGGTGAGCTGCTGGAGCGTCTCGTGCGCGTGCCGCTGCAGGCGCTCGAGCGCGTCGTCGTCCATCATGATCGCCGAGATCCGCGAGATCACGTCAGCGCCGAACGGCTGCTGCGCGTTGAGGATCGACCGCACCGCCTTCGGCAGGCCCGTCTCGAGATCGATGAGCGTCGCGACGACGGTCGTCGTGCCGAGATCGAAGGCGATGGCGTGCCGGCGCGTCGACGTATCTCCCGGCTCGACGTCGATGAGGACGTCGTCGGCGAGGACGGCGGTCACCTTCCAGTTCGCGCGGCGCAGCGTGCCGCCGAGCTCGCGCACGATGCCCAGCGGAACGCGGAGCTCGACGTCGTCCATCGCCGCCAGCAGGCGCTCGAGATCCGACTGCTGGTCCTCGAGCGTCGACTCGACGAGCTCGACGTAGCGCTTCTGCACGGCCGGGCGCAGGATGACGTGGCGGCCGACGCCGGCGAGCGCGGCCTTCGGTCGCGTCTGCAGCGGCGGCACCTCGACCGTGAGGTCCTCCTGGGTGTTCGCGCGGCACGCGAGGCGCCAGCCGCTCTTCAGCTCCTCGATGGTGAACGCGCGCGGATCGACGGGACTGATACCCGCGTTCCCCGAGACGACCTTGACCTTGCACTTCTTGCACGTGCCGTGGCCGCCGCACGTCGAGTCGATGGCGACGCCGTTCCAGCTGGCGGCGTCGAAGATCGTCGTGCCGGCGAGCACGCGCGCCTCCTTGACGGCGCGGTCCTCGCCCGACTGGAGGAAACGCAGGCGGACGCGCTCCGGGTGGTGCTCCTCCGGAATGTCCTCGAGCGCGTTCACGCCGTCGCCGCGGCCTGCCTCTCGCGGAACATGCGGATCCAGGTGGCGCCCCACTCGTCGCGGCCGAGGAGGAAGTCGGTCGCGCGGACGGCGTCGACCATCTCCGGCCGGCGCGAGTCCATGATCGCGCTCGTCAGCCCGTGGCTCTGCGCGACGGCGAGGAACGCGGCGCCGAGCGTGTGCCGGCCGGGGAGCCCGAACGACGTGTTGCCCGCACCGCAGGTCGTGTTGACGCCGAGCTCGTCGCGCAGCAGGTGGAGCGTCTCGATGAAGAGCGTCACCGCGCGCGGCTCGGCGCCGATCGGCATCGCGAGCGGGTCGATGATGACGTCCTCGGGCGGGATGCCGTGGTCGCCGGCGACGGAGACGATCTTCTTCGCGATCTCGACGCGCCGCCCGGGCTCCATCGGGATGTCCTCCGCGTTCGCGAGGCCGATGACGGCGGCGCCGTGGCGCGCGACGATCGGGAGGATCGCCTCGAGCCGCTCGTCCTCGCCGGTGACGGAGTTGACGAGCGCCTTGCCCTCGTAGGCGGAGAGGCCGGCCTCGAGCGCCTCGATGACGGAGGAGTCGATGCAGAGCGGCACGTCGGTGAGCCCCTGTACGAGGGGGACGGCCGCACCCATGAGCGCGATCTCGTCGGCGAGCGGGTCGCCGACGTTGACGTCGAGCATGTCGGCGCCGCCTGCGACCTGCTGTGCGACGTCGACCTCGATCTGCGAGAGGTCGCCCGCCTGGAGCTGCGCCTGGAACGCCTTGCGTCCGGTCGGGTTGATCCGCTCCCCGATGACGCAGAACGGCCGGTCGGGGCCGATGACGACGGTTTTCGACGGCGAGCTGACGATCGTCTCCATCAGGCGGAGACCAGCGGCGCGGCGGCGCGCGATGAGGTCCTTTGCGAGGCGGACGGCGGACGATGCGTCGGCCGCGTATCCGTCGGCGCCGACCTTGTCCGCATACTCCTGCGTGACGGGTGCGCCGCCGACCATGACGATGACGTCGTCGCGGATGCCGGCCTTCTCGAGCGCGTTGATGTTCGCCTTGAACATCGGCATCGTCGTCGTGAGGAAGGCGGAGAAGCCGACGACGTCGGGCTTGTGCTCCTTGATCGCGTCGATGAACGTCTCGGGGGCGACGTTGACGCCGAGGTCGTGGACGGTGAAGCCGGCGCCCTCGAGCATGATGTTGACGAGGTTCTTGCCGATGTCGTGCACGTCGCCCTTGACGGTGCCCATGACGTAGGTGCCGATCTGCTGCGCGCCCGTCTCGGCGAGGAGCGGGCGGAGGATGTCGAGCGCGCCCTGCATCGCGCGGGCGGCGATGAGCATCTCGGGGACGAAGAAGTCGCCGCGCTCGAAGCGCGCGCCGACCTCTTCGAGCGAGGGGATGAGCGCGTCGTAGAGCATCTTCTCCGGGTCCATCCCGTCGGCGAGCCCGGCGTTCGTCAAATCCTTCACCTCGGGGGCGTTGCCGATGAGCGTGTTGTCGTAGAGGCCCTGGAGGATCTCGTCGTGGGTCATGCGGCACCTCGCAGTTGTCGTGAGAGCGTGTTGGCTTCGGTCTTGAGAAGCGGTGCGAGCTCGTCGATGCGGTGCTTCAGGCGGGTGGTGGGACCGGAGATGGAGAGCGCCGCGATCGCGACGCCGTTGGCGCCGAGGACGGGCGCGGCGATGGCGGTGAGGCCGACCTCGAGCTCGTCGATCGATGTCGCGTAGCCGTTGGCGCGGATCGCCTTCGATTGCGCGTGGCCGGCGCCGCCGAAGGTGAGGAAGCACTTGCCGTTCGCGGCGAGCTCGAACGGGACGCGGCGCCCGACCCAGTCGGTGACGCCGACGAAGTGCGCGGTGTCCTCCTGTCCGAGGTGCTCGACCCCGCCCGGGCCGGGGACGGCGAGGTTGATCGTCTCGCCCGATGCGTCGGCGAGCCGGCGCAGGCTCGGAGCCGCGAGCTCGACGAGGGTCTGGGAGGCGTCGCGGGACGCGTATCGCAGGAGGACGGGGCCCGGGCGGAGCCGGCCGCGGTCGCCGAGGCGCTGGACGAGTCCCTGGCGCTCCAGGGCGGAGACGAGGCGGCTCGTCGTGCTCTTCGGGAGACCGGAGCCTTCGGAGAGCTCGCCGATGGACGGCGGCTGGGACGCCTCGACGACGCGGACGAGAAGCTGCGCCGCGCGGTCGATCGCCTGGGTGCCGGAGGCTTCGATCGCCATCTCAGATGGTGGAACAGGCGTTCCATTGTCATACGGCGGCCAGCGACTGTCAAATCCGGCAACCGTCGTCGTCGCTGTCTTGTGACATCAGTACGTTGGCTGCAATGAAGACATGTCTTGTTCTCGGGGCCGGCGCGACTTTGGCGAACGCGCTCTACTTTCGACCGGCGCGTCAACGAGACACGAGACCTTCCCTGGACACGACCTTCTTCCAGGTCGTTCGGGCACGCAACGCGTCCCTCGGACGTGACTTGGAGCGCTACTTCAGAAGCGTCATCGGACTCGACCCGACTGCGGAGCGGCTCGCGGACCTTCGGATGGAAGAGGTCTTTAAGGATGTCTTCTACGATTTTCAGGACGACCCGCGTAGCGACGTTAACCATGGCGCATACGTCGATCTCGTTGATCTCTATCTAACAGTCCTTCGCGATACGACGAACTGGCTCTGCGCCGACGGGCGCAAGGGAGCACCCGTCGGGCGCCTCATGGCCGCGGCGGCTGCACACAGCGAATCGCTGTCGGTGGTGACCTTCAATCACGACCTAGTGATCGAGAACGAGATCGCTCGAAGGTCTCAGCTTGCAAGTCGATGGTGTCTCGATCAGGGCTACGGCGCAATTGGAGCCGCGATGACTCTCAGTGTGCCGACCGGGCGCCAACCCATGTTCAACTTCCATGAAGAGGGCCAGTGCGACCACTCAAGGCCCATAAAGATCTTCAAGTTGCACGGCTCGTTGAACTGGTTCGTTCGGATCTCCGGAACCAGACCTCGGCAAATCTGCTCAGCGGTCGCACCGCTCCGCCTCGGCTTCGACCTGTTTAGCGCACGCAACATCGCGAGTCGACTGACGTGGGTGCGAACCGGTGCGGGTCGCACCAGCTGGAATACATGGCCGATGGTCGTGCCTCCGGTCTACGCAAAGCAAGCTCTACGACACTCAGTCGAGGATGCGTGGCGCGACGCAAGAGTCGCGCTCGAAGAGGCTGACCGCATCACGTTTTTCGGATACTCGCTGCCGCAGATCGACGTCGAGCGCAGAGAAGTTGTTTGAACGATCGATGGCCCGAAACATGACCGTGAGATGGATTGATGTCATCGCATCCTGGAGCGAGTGCGGCATCACGTTACGCGGGTTTAGCTCCCGCGCTCCCAGTTCGGTGGTATCCAAACCTCGATCGGTTCTTCGCAACCAAACCCTTCGTCTAGATGGACTGCCTCACACGAGGGTCCGCGTCCCGCGCGGAGATCGGCACGCTTCCTACTTCAGAATGTTCACGGCCCGCGCCACCACCATCACCGCGAGGCTAAGGCTGATCGCCGACTGCACGAGCATGAGCATCTTCGCCCACCGGCTGAGCGGCAGCGTGTCCGTCGGGCTGAACGCGGACGCGTTCGTGAACGAGACGTAGAGGTAGTCGAGGAACAGCGGCCGCCAGCCGCCCGCCATCAGCGCCGGCTCCGTCTGCTGCGGGAAGAGGAAGTCGCGCTCGTGCGGCTCGCACGCCGGCCGCGTCACCGGGCCGCCGCCGTCGAGCTGCCAGAACCACAGCGCGAACAGCAGCACGTTCACGACCCACATGTGCACCGCCGCGCGCAGCAGCGTCGGCGCGTTCGCGTGCGCGCCGTTGATGAGCAGGTGCACGAGCCAGATGATCGACGCCGAGTTCGCCGCGCTGACGATCGCGATCATCGTCAGCGAGAGCCAGTGCCGCGTCACGTGCACCTGGTGCGGCACCCAGCCCATCGCCTCCACCAGCCGCCCCCCGGGAAGCGTCAGCAGCAGCGCGGCGAGCAGCACCGCCGTCAGCGCCGGCACGACCCACCGCACGACCGAGAACGCGCCCGCCGACGAGCCCGCGATGAACCGCGTCGGGAGATCCGCGTACAGCACCGCCGACGCGATGATCGCCGCCGACGGCCACAGCGGCGACTCGCCGAGCGAGGCCGAGCCCGCCGCCAGCAGCCGATTGTCCATCCGCTGCGAGGTTAACCGGGCAGTCGGGCGTCACGGCTCGCGGCGACTTCGACCCGAACCCGTCTAGATAGTTCGCAAATGATCGAACTGTCCAGAAGCAACGCATCTGACCCCACAAAAGTCTCCACTGCCCTTGTCGGTTAGTCATCCGCGATCAGAGCGAACGTCGACTGCGCCTCGTCCCTGGGATCGCCGGATGTGGTCGCTCATCCGGTATTTGGCGGAGTAGAAGAAGCCGCCGCATTCATGGATCGCGCTGCATCTTGAAGCAGTCTGGGTGGTATTCGTTCTTCCAGTCGCTGATCGACTTGACGGTGAACGGCCAGACGTCTGCGGTCGATCAGGCAGAGCTGATGGTTGTAGACCATCGTTTTGCACGCCTGTGCCGTCGAGTAGGTGGACCGCTTGGGTGAGTTCGGTCGCGGTAGTCGACCGGGTCGATCCAGACGTCGTCCATGTTGGCGCGTGCGAAGCCGATCATCTCGAGTCCCATTAGTGCGACTTGGTCGACGAAGGGCAGGTTGCGGGCGATGAACTCGGCGATCTCGACGAGGTGTGGTGCTGTTTGCTTGTGGATGACGACGCGGATCTCGATCGCGTTGTTCGAGTTGCGCGAGGTTGAGGATGCCGCGGACGGTGGCGTCGAAGGCGCCGTCGGATTGGACGACGTAGTCGTGGAGAGATGGTTCGGAGCCGTAGATCGGGATGCCGACCATCATGTTTGGGTTGTCGATCGCCAGCCCAGCTCGTCGGCGAAGTCGGGTCGGCGAAGCGTCGGCCGTTTGAGAGCACGTGGACGCCGGCCTCCGGGAGCAGGTTGCGGCAGAGACGCAGCAGCTCGATCAGGCCGCTCGCCGTAGAGGGTCGGCTCGCCGCCGGTGAAGCCGATGCTCGTGCGTGTCTGGCGGCAGGAGCCGGATCAGTTCGAAGGTGTCGCTCGAGCAGCCAGTCGTCGACTGCGCGTCTTCGGTGGCTGCGAGCACATGAGGCAGTAGTGGTCGCAGCGCTCGGTGAGCAGGATGCTGTTCAGGCGGGCTGTTGTGACGCCAGAGGACGCGGATCCGCTCTCCGTCCGGGCGAGAGCCGATACGACGTCGCCGGCGCAGAGATGGTCGAGGGTCTGCGGGCAGCTCGATGAAGGGGCGGCCGCTCGTAGGTGGCTTCGATGCCGTGCTTGCCGATGTAGAGGTTGAAGCCGCCAGGAACCGTCTGCCGGCTCGTCGGCTCGATCAGGAAGGCGCGGTCGTGCCGCTGGGGAAGTCGTGCTGTCGAGGTCGTCGAGCAGCCAGACGCTGTGCGTGAGCGGTTCGTGCGAGTTGGGTGGAGCTGGCGCGGCCGCGGAGCGGGATCATCGAGTCGCCCAGCTGTTGGAAGAGGTCGCGGGCGAAGGCGATCGCTCTCGTAGCGGTCGAGCAGGTGTCGGAAGATGCGCCATGTTGCGTTGGCAGAACGCCGGACAGCGGTTTGCGTCCGACGGGGTCGCCGACTGGTTGCGTGGTGGAAGACGGGGTCGGCGCCGCAGTAGCGGCTCGAAGGCGCAGTCGCAGCACATCGGAGCGCTCAGCGTGAACGACTCCTCGAGCGGCTGCAAGCAGAGCGTCCGAGAGGACGAGCTCGGCCCAGGAGTGGTCGTGGACGTTGCCGAGCCGGAACGAGGTGTCGCGCATCTCGGCCAGCATGCGCGCTTCGTCTGAGGCGTAGACGTCGCCGTCGTAGTTGTAGACGAGCACGCTGATCCCGATCCCGGCAGGCGAGGTCAGGTCGACATAGCCGGGGTCGTTGTTGGTGAGCATCTTCTTCAAGATCAGCGCTGCGTAGCGCTCGACGATCGGGATGCCGCGGCGCGTTGAGTTCGAGGATGTAGTCGAGGCCTTCCTTGTAGAAGTCGAGCCAGCGTTCGACGTCGTAGGCGGCGTGAGCTCTTCGTCTTGATCGCGAAGCCGTACGGTGAGAGCGGCCGCAGGAAGATGTCGGTGCAGGCCCTGCTCGAGGTAGCAGTCGATGATCTCGCGGACACGGTCGAGGCTTCGCTCGGTCGTCGTCATCAGCGCCGAGACGCGGTGCGCGCCGAGCGTCTCGCGGACACGGCGGATTCCGTCGACCGCGAGTTCCCAGCTGTTTCCGCCAGGACGGGGACGGTTGCGGTTGTGGAGATCCGCCGGCCCGTCGAGCGAGGTCGAGATGTAGATGTCGTGCCGGTCGCAGAACTCGAGGACCTCATCGTCGAGCAGCGCCAGGTTGGTCGCGATCACGAACGAGAGGTCCTTGCCGTAGTGCGATTCAGCCGCTCAGCCTCGAGAACGACCTCGCTTGATCACCGGAAAATTGAGGAGCGGCTCACCGCCCTGGAACTCGATCTTGATCTGCGGCGACGGGTGACTCAAACACCAGCTCGACTGCCTTCTGCGCTGTCTCGGGCGACATGTCGAACCGATCCTCGTCGGTGCTCTGCCGCGACACCTGGCAGTACGGGCACGAGTGCTCGCAGCGCAGCGACACGACCAAGATGTGCAGCGAGGTGAAGTTCGGCAGCCGGCGCGTAGCGCGTCCGAGTCTTCGGCGTCACGGCTCGCGGCGACCTCGATCCGGAACCCGTCCGGGTCGAGGAAGAACGTCGCGTAGTAGTCCGCGTGGTACTGCGGCCACAGCCGCGGCGGATGCAGTACCTCCGCCCCGGCCGCGACCGCGTTTGCGTGCGCCGCGTCGACCTCCGCGGCCGACTCGACGGCGAGCGCGAGATGGTGGAGCCCGGGCGCGTACAGCTCGAACTCCTGCTCCTCGAGCGCCTGCCGGAGGCCGATCGAGCCCGACCCGGCGGCGGGAACCGGAGGTAGTGGATCTGCTCGCCGCGCTCGCCCTCGACGAGAAACGGCGGCTCGAGGCCGAGCGGCCCGAGCACCGCCGCGTAGAACGCGAGCGACCGCTCCAGGTCGCGGCAGACGAGGTCGACGTGGCCGAGGCCGACGAGCACGGCCGGACGATACGTTGCCGGAGTGGAGTTCGACACCAGCACACAGCACACGCGTTCCGGGCGGTCGGGTACGTCCGCGCTACCTCTGGCTCGACGATCATCGCCCTGAGCGGCATCCCCGTCGTGGTCTTCGCCGCGTCTTCAGCCCCTGGCTCATCCTCCTCGTCGGCGTCGACGGCCGGCTCGAGCGGCTCGCCCGGCTCCGCCCCGACCGCTGGTGGCTCCTGGTCGCGCTTCGCCGTCTGCGCCTTCTCTGCAGTGGTGTACGTCGCGCGCTACGGCTCGAATCGCTTCGGCGAGCAGCGTCGCCACGTCCGCGACCCGCATCTCCGCCCCCATCTCGCGCACGCCGTCGTCGAGCATCACCGTGCAGAACGGGCACGCGACCGCGAGCGTCTCCGCGCCCGTCTCCGCCGCTTCGCTTCGCGCGCTCGACGTTGATCTGGCTCCCCCGCTCCTCCATCCACATGTGCGCGCCGCCGGCGCCGCAGCAGAACGTCTTCTTGCCGCTCCGCTCCATCTCCACCGGCTGGCCGATGACGTTCAGGAGCTTCCGCGGCTGCACGCGCACGTCGTTGTGGCGCGCGAGATAGCACGAGTCGTGGTACGTCACCGTCCCCGCGCCCGCCGCCGGCGCAGCCGCCCCGACTCGACGAGCTCCGCGAGCAGCTCCGTGTGATGCAGCACCTCGTAGCTCCCGCCGAAGTCGCCGTACTCGTTCGCGAGCGTGTTGAAGCAGTGCGGGCAGCTCGCGACGATCTTCGTCACGCCCTGCTCGTTCAGCGTCGCGACGTTCTGCTCCGCCGCCGCCTGGAACACGTACTCGTTCCCCATCCGCCGCGCCGGGTCGCCCGTGCACCCCTCACGCGGCCCGAGGATGGCGAAGTCGACGCCGGCCTTCTGCAGCAGCTTCGCCGTCGACTCCGCCGACTTCTTCGCGCGCTCGTCGAACGACGCCGCGCAGCCGACCCAGTACAGGTACTCCGGCGCCGGATCGCCCGGCTCGAGGACGCGCACACCCAATTCGGCCGCCCACGTCGCCCGCTCCGTCTGCGGCTTCCCCCACGGGTTCGACGCGCGCTCGACGTCGCGCAGCATCGGCTCCGCCTCCGCCGGGAACGCCGCGTCGACCATGAGCCGGCTCCGGCGCAGGTCGACGATGTGGTCGACGTGCTCGATCGACACCGGGCACACCTCGACGCACGCGCCGCACGTGACGCAGTCCCAGATCATCTCCTCCGGCACGCCGTTGCCGACGATCGGCTCCGCGCTCTGCGCGAACAGCTGGTCCCTGACGCCCATGATCAGGAGCTTCGGCGACAGGATCTTCCCCGTCGCGTGCGCCGGGCACGCGTCCTGGCAGCGGCCGCACTCCGTGCACGAGAACGCGTCCACCACCTCCTTGCGCGTCAGGTCGGCGATCGTCGCCGCGCCGAAGCGCAGCTCGTCGTCGGGCACGTCGAAGCGCAGCGGCTCGAGCCGCCCACGCTTGCGCGTCCGCGCCATCCACACGTTCACCGCCGCCGTGCCGATGTGCAGGTGCTTCGAGTACGGCACGTACGCGAGAAACACGCCGATGATCACGAGATGCGCCCACGCGAAGCCCACGCCGCCGACGTGATGCCACAACAGGAGCGTGACCACGACGAGCGCGATCAGCCCGAGGATGAAATAGCCCTCGTCCGCGTGGGAGCCGGCAAATCGCGCCGGTCGTACGACGAGGCGGATGACAAGCGCGGTCGCGACGCCCGCGAGCACGAGCACGGCGAAGACGTCGCTCAGCACGCGGTACCAGTGCCACGGCGTCACGTCGCCGCCCGCGACGTCGATCCCGGCGAGGATGATCGTCGGGAAGAGGACGAGGAAGCCCCAGAAGATGAACGCGTGCATGAGCCCCGGCACGAGCCGCTGCAGGAGCTTGCGCTGGCCGAGGACGATCTCCGCCTCGGCGACGACACGCGCCGGCGTTTCGCCCGGCCGGTCGCTCGGCCGCGCGGCAGTGACGAGCCGCGTGAGGAACCACGCGCGGCGCGCGAAGATCCCGCCGCACACGAGGACGAGCACGGCGAGACCGATCGCGCCTACTTGAGCCTCCGCAGCTCGGCCGAGATCGCCGGCACGATCTCGTGCAGGTCGCCGATGACCGCGTAGTCGGCGCTCGCGAAGATCGGCGCCTCCGGATCGCTGTTGATGGCGAGGATCTTCTTCGCGCCCTTCGCGCCCGCGATGTGCTGCGTCGCGCCGCTGATCCCGCACGCGACGTACAGGTCGGCGGAGATCTTCGTCCCCGTCTGCCCCACCTGGTCGGCGTGCGGCCGCCAGCCTGCGCTCGTGACGACGCGCGAGCAGCCGACCGCGCCGCCGAGCAGGCCGGCGAGCTCCTCGATGATCGCGAAGCCCTCCGCCGAGCCGACGCCGCGGCCGCCGCTGACGACGACCTTCGCGTCGCGGAGCGACACGCCGCCGGACGACTCCTCGACGCTTGCGACGACCTTCGGCGAGCCGTCGTCGGGCGCGGCGAGCGTCTCGACCGCGCCGGTCTCGGCGACGGGCTGCGTGTGCGGCGCGACGGTGAGGATCTTCGGCTCGCCGTGCAGCCGCGCCTCCTCGAGGAGGCTGCCGCCCCAGCGGATGCGCGTCACCGTGTCGCCGTCGATCGCCGTCACGTTCGCCGCGAACGGCTGGTCGAGCAAAGCCGCGACGTGCGCAAGCAGCTCGTTGCCGCGGTCGGAGCCGGCGGCGACGATCGCCTCCGCCTCCTGCGCCGCGAGCGCCTTCGCCCATGCGAGCGGCTGGTACGCGCCCGCGAACGTCACCGCGCGGACGTCGCCGAGCGTCCGCGCGAAGCCGACCGCCTGCGCGGAGAGGTCGTCCTCCTCGACGAAGCAGAGGATCACGCGACTCCCAGCGCCTGCATGACCGCGACGACCTGCGCAGCGTTCTCGAGGATCTCCGCCTGCTTCCCCTGCCCTTCCGGCACGGCGAGGCGCAGCTTCTCGAGCTTCGCCGCCGGGCGCGCCGGCTCACGTACGTCGAGCGGCTTCGACTTCGCGCGCAACCGCCCCGGCACCGAGGGGTACCGCGGCAGGTTGAGGCCCTCGAGCACCGTCAGCACCGCCGGCAGCGGCGCCTCGTACACGTCGCGCGCGCCGCCGGCGTCGCGCTCGCAGCGCACGCGCCCGTCGCCCAGCTCGATCTTCTTCAGCCCGGTGACGACCGGCAGCCCGAGCGCATGCGCGACGCGGATGCCGACCTGGTAGCCGCCCGCGTCCGCCGACTCGTTGCCGAAGAGGATGAGATCGAACGGCTCTTCCGCTCGGACCGCGTCGACGATCGCCCCCGCCGTCGCCTGCGCATCCCACTCCTCGTCCGTCTGCAGGAGGATGCCGCGGTCGGCGCCGATCGCCATGCAGTCGCGCAGCTGCTCCTCCGCGTCCGCCGGGCCGAGCGTGAGCACGACCACCTCGCCGCCGATCCGTACCGCCTCCTCGACCGCGCACTCCTCGTGCGGCGAGATGGTGAAGCCGAGGTGCTTCGTCTCGAGCGCCTGCGCATCGGCCGTGAGCACCATCTTCCCGCCGGTCATCGGCACACGCTTGACGCAGCAGAGGATCCTCACGAGCGGATGCGCGCGTTCTCGGGGTCGAACGGCGCGCGCGAGCCGACGACGTCGACCGTGACCGGGTAGAGCTTCTCCATGTACTGGACATAGAGCTTCCCGTGGTCGCCGGGCGGGAGATACGACATGAGGATGTACTTGCCGAGCGACGGCCCCATGCCCGCGGAGGTGACGTACGAGCGGCGGCCCTTCGCGTCGACGAGCGGCGAGCCGTCCCCTCGCACGATCGGCTCGCGGCCGAGCGGCGTGCGCGACAGCTCGTCGATCGTCAGCGTGCACAGCGTCGCCGCCGGCTCGCGCTCGCGCGCCGCGACGTGCGCCGCCTTGCCGACGAAGTCCTCGTCCTTCACCTTCCACCACGCCATGTCGGCCTCGACGACGTCGTAGTCCTGGTCGAGCTCGGCGCCGAACGCGCGGTACGCCTTCTCGAGCCGGCCGGTCGTCCCGTACACGCCGATGCCGGCGGGGACGATCCCGTGCGGGCGGCCCGCCTCCCACAGCGCATCCCACAGCTCGAGGCCGCGCTCCATCGGCGTGTACAGCTCCCAGCCAAGGTCGCCGACGTACGAGATGCGCGACGCGATCACGCCGTTGTCGAGCTCCTGCCACGTCGAGAACGGGAACGCCTCGTTCGAGACGTCGGTGCCCGTGATCGAGGCGAGGATGTCGCGCGCGCGCGGGCCCCACAGGCCGACGGTGCAGACGGACGAGGTGTGGTCCTCGATGCGCGTGCCGGCCGGGCAGTGGTCGCGGAACCACTTCATGTCCGCCATCCCGTGCGCGCCGCCGGTGACGACGCGGAAGCGGTCGTCCGCCATCTTCATGATCGTGAGGTCGGACTTGAAGCCGCCGCCCGGCGCGAGGACCGGCGTGTAGACGACGCGGCCGTTCGGCACGTTCATCTGCCGGGCGGCGACCATCTGTACCGCGTCGAGCGCGTTCGGGCCGACGACGTCGAAGATGCAGAACGCCGTCAGGTCGAACATCGCCGCGCGGTCGCGCATGGCGAGATGCTCGGCGTTGATGACCGGCGACCACCAGCGCGCGTCCCACTCGTGCTCGCGCCCCTGGACTCCGTACTCCTCGACGAGCGAGGCGTTGGACTCGTACCAGTGCGGCCGCTCCCACGCCGCCGCCTCGTAGAAGACAGCGCCGAGATCCTTCTCCCGCTCGTAGAACGGCGACACGCGCACGCCGCGATTCGACTCCCACTGCTCGGCCGGGTGGACGATCCCGTACGTCTTGTTGAAGCCCTCCGACGTGCGGCCCTTGATGTGCTCGGGCGTGCGCTGCTCGGGGTAGAAGCGCGCGATGTCGGACGACTGCAGGTCGATCTCGGCCTCGCCGTGCACCATCCACTCCGCCACCGACTTTCCGACGCCGGGGCCTTCCTTCACCCAGACGGCGGCCGCCGACCACAGGCCCTTCACCTCGGGCGTCTCGCCGAGGAGCGGCAGCCCGTCGGGCGTGAGCGAGAGCAGGCCGTTGATCGCGTACTTGATGCCGACCGACTCGTCGCCGAGCACCTCCGGCACGAGCTGGAGCGCGTGCTCGAGCTGGAGCTCGAAGTCCTCCTGGGTGAACGGCAGCTCCGTCGGCGTGAGCGCCGACTCCTCGATCGACGGGATGTCGTCGGGCTCGTGGAGGATCGGACGGTGGGCGTACGAGCCGACCTCGAGGCCCTGCCCGTCCTGGCGCTCGTACATGTTCGTATCCATGTCGCGGACGATCGGAAAGTCGACCGCGGTCTTCGAGGTGAGGAAGCGCGGCACCGGGCCGACGTCGATCATCTGGTGCACCGCCGGCGTCAGGGGGATCGATGCCCCCGCCATCCGGGCGATCCGCGGCGACCAGACGCCGCAGGCGATGACGACCGTGTCGGCGTCGAAGTCGCCGCGCGTCGTGCGCACGCGCCTCACGGCGCCGTCCTCGACGTCGATGCCGAGCACCTCGGTGTTCGCGTGGACCTGCGCGCCCAGGCTCTGCGCCTTCTCGCGCATGATCGTCCCGAAGCGGAGCGAGTCGACGACCGCGACCGTCGGCGAGTAGAAGCCGCCGAGGAGGATCGACTCGTCGACGAAGGGGACGAGCTCCCTGATCTCCGCGGGCGTCACGAGGCGGCAGCCTTCGACGCCCCACGACTTCGCCGACGCCATCCGGCGGCGCAGCTCCTCCATCCGCTCCTCGGTGCGCGCGACCTCGATGCCGCCGCACTCGTGCAGCGTCCCCGCGTCGCGGTACTGGCGCATCGACTCGAGCGTGAGCTGCGTCATCTCCTTCGAGTGGTCGACGGGGAAGATGAAGTTCGACGCGTGGCCGGTCGAGCCGCCCGGGTTCGGGAACGGGCCCTTGTCGATCTGGATGAGATCGGTGACGCCGAGCTCGGCGAGCCACCCGGTGAGGCTGTTGCCGACGATGCCGCCGCCGATCACGACCGTCGTCATACGGCCACCAGCACCCGGCGCATCGCCTGCTCGAAGTCCTGGACGTGGACGCGCATCGTGCCGGCGGCACGGTCGCCGTCGCCGTCGACGATCGCCTCGAGCAGGTCGCGGTGCGCCTCGACGGCGGACTCGAGCTCGTGCGCGCGGTCGATGGCGATCATCCAGATGCGGAGCGCGAGGACGTAGTACCGGCCGAGTGTCGAGGCCATGTAGTCGTTGTGCGCGGCGGCGTAGACGGCGCGGTGGACGCGCTCGTCGAGGCCCATGAGGTCGACGCCCGAGCGTCCGATCTCGGCGGCGAGCCGCTCCAGCTCCGCGCGCTCCTCGTCGGTCGCCCGCTCGGCCGCGCGTCGGGCAGCCTCGGGCTCGAGCGCCTCGCGCACCTCGGAGATGTGGACGAGGTCGCGGACGTCGACGCCGGTCACGAACATGCCCCGGCGGGGGAAGACCTCGACGAGCTGCTCCTGCGCGAGCCGGCGCAGCGCCTCGCGCACGGGCGTCCGGCCGATCCCGAGGCTCTCCATGAGCCGCCGCTCGTCGATGAGCGCCCCCGGCGCCAGCTTCAGTGAGACGATGAGCCCGCGGATCGCCAGGTACGCCTGATCGGCGAGGGACGGCGGCGCCTGTTCCGCGATCTCCATATAGATATATTACTCATATTCAGGGGAGTGTCCCCGCGGAAAAGCTGTAGAAAGGAACCTCGTGGCTTCGAAGACCCGCTCCTCTCTCGAGATCGCGCAGGAGGCGACGCTCCGGCCGATCACCGAGATCGCGGCCGCCGCAGGGCTCGAGCCCGACGAGGTCGACCTGTACGGCAAGTACAAGGCGAAGGTCTCCCTCTCCGTCCTCGACCGCCTCGCCGGGCGCCCCGACGCGAAGCTCGTCTGCGTCACCGCGATCACGCCGACGAAGTTCGGCGAGGGCAAGACGACGACGTCGGTGTCGCTCACGCAGGGGCTCGGCGCGATCGGGCGCAACCCGGTGCTCTGCCTTCGCGAGGCCTCGCTCGGCCCCGTGTTCGGCATCAAGGGCGGCGCCGCCGGCGCCGGCCTCGCACAGGTCGTCCCGATGGAGGACATGAACCTCCACTTCACGGGCGACATCCACGCGATCGGCGCCGCGAACAACCTCCTCGCCGCGATGCTCGAAGCGCACCTCCTGCACGGCAACGAGCTCGGGATCGACCCGCTCTCGATCAGCTGGCGCCGCTGCATCGACATCAACGACCGCGCGCTGCGCGACATCACCGTCGGCCTCGGCGGCCGCGCGAACGGCTACCCGCGCCAGACCGGCTACGACATCACCGCCGCCTCCGAGGTGATGGCGATCGTCGCCGTCGCCCGCGACCTCTTCGACCTGCGCGCGCGGCTCGGCGCGATCACCGTCGGCTCGACGTACGAAGGCGAGCCCGTCACCGCCGAGCAGCTGAAGGCCGCCGGCGCGATGACCGTCCTCCTGAAGGAGACGATCAAGCCGAACCTCGTTCAGACGCTCGAGGGCCAGCCGGCGTTCGTGCACTGCGGCCCGTTCGCGAACATCGCGCACGGCAACAGCTCGCTCGTCGCCGACCGCATCGCGCTCAAGCTCGGCGACATGGTCGTCACCGAGTCGGGCTTCGGCGCCGACATGGGCATGGAGAAGTTCATGGACATCGTCTGCCGCGTCGGCGACATAACGCCGAGCGCGGTCGTCCTCGTCGCCACCGTGAAGGCGCTGAAGCACCACGGCGGGAACCCGGACGGCGGCGCCGAGGCGATCGAGGCCGGGTCCACGAACCTCGTCCGCCATCTCGCGACGATCCGCGAGTTCGGGCTGAACGCGGTCGTCGCCGTCAACCGCTTCCCGACCGACACCGACGAGGAGGTCGCGCAGATCCGGCGCATCGCGCTCGAGCACGGCGCCTTCGCCGCCGAGGCGAACGAGGCCGTCGCGAAAGGCGGCGCCGGCGCGACCGCCCTCGCAGAGGCGGTCGTCGCCGCGACCGAGCAGCCGTCGAGCTTCGCCCCCGTCTATCCGCTCGACGACCCGATCGAGCGCAAGATCGAGGCGATCGTCACGCGCGTGTACGGCGGCGACGGGATCCTGCTCCAGCCGGCCGCCCGCAAGAAGATCGAGGAGTTCGAGCGGGTCGGCTTCGACAAGCTCCCGATCTGCATGGCGAAGACGCACCTCTCGCTCTCGCACGACCCGACGCTCGCGAACGCGCCGACCGGCTTCACCGTCACCGTGCGCGACATCCGCGCGTACACGGGCGCGGGCTGGCTCGTCGCGCTCTGCGGCGACATGCAGACCATGCCGGGCTACGGGCGCACGCCGGCGGCCCACAACGTCGACATCGACGACAAGGGGCGGACTGTTCGCCTTCTTCTGAGGCCGAGGCCGCCTGCCGGGACGTCTGAAGATCTTTGGCCGAACGCGGCGAAGGCGATCGGCACCGCCGACGTCGACCTCCCGCGCTCGGAGCTGCGCGAGAAGACGGGCTGCCCGGTCGCCGCCGTGCGCGACGTGTCGTTCGAGGTGCAACGGGGCGAGGTCTTCTTCATCATGGGCCTTTCGGGTTCCGGCAAGTCGACGCTCGTCCGCTGCTCACCCGGCTGATCGAGCCGACCTCGGGCAGATCGATATCTGCGGCCCGACGTCGCCGGCGACGAGCGAGCTGCGGGAACTCCGACGGCACGACAGGTCCTCGATGGTGTTCCAGCACTTCGGGCTCCTTCCCGCACCGCACGGTGTTCGACAACGTCGCCTTCGGGCTGGAGGTCCAGGGTGTCGCCAAGGCTGGAGCGCCTAAGAACGCCGAGGGAGGTGCTCATCTCGTCGGCCTCGGCCGGTCGAGGCCTCCGACCGCTCTCGGGCGGCATGCAGCAGCGCGTCGGCCTAGCGCGCGCGTTCGCATCGACCCGGAGATGATGCTGTTCGACGAGCCGTTCAGCGCGCTCGACCCGCTGATCCGCCGTGACATGCAGGACGAGGTGATCCGGCTCCAGCAGGAGACGCGGCAAGACGACGATCTTCATCACCCACGACCTGGCCGAGGCGCTCCGGCTCGGCGACCGGATCGCGATCATGCGCGACGGCGCGATCGTTCAGCTCGGCACGCCCGAGGAGCTGATCGGCTCGCCGGCCGACGACTATGTCGCAGAACTTCGTCGCGACATCCCACGCAGCCACGTTCTCACGCTTCGCTGGATCATGCGCCCGGCCCAGCCGGCGAGGTCGTCGACGGGGCGCGCCTTCTCGTGACGCCGTCCGCGACGTGGTCGGTGCTCGCGGCGAGCGACCACCCGAGCCTCGCGGTCGACGGCGAGCGGGTGGTCGGCGTGGTCGACCGCGCGGCGCCGTGCTGCGCACGATCGCCGGCGAGGGCGACTAGCGTCGGAGGTCGACGAGCGGATACGCGGAGGCTCCCGGCCTAGCCCTCGAGCACCTGGTGGCGGGGGCCGCCCCCGCTCGTCGTCTCCATCGTCGCTCGCGGTGGTCGTCCCAACCGCGGAGGGCCGCACGCTTCACCTGGCCGGGCTCGGCTCAGTGGCACTCGCTCGACGCACTACCTGGACAACATCCAGAACTGGCTCTCGGAGAGCGCAAGACCCATCCGAACATCGTCTACCGCGTCATCAACGGGGTCAGCACGTGCTGGACACACTCGTGCGCTGGCTGTACCACTTCTTCCTCGTGCTCCCCTGGCCGGGACGACGCGCTCGGCGCCTCGTCGCGCTCCGCTTCGGCGGCCGCCGCGCCGCGCTGGTCATGTTCGCGGCCTTCGACGTTCGCCGCTGCTCGGGCTCTGGGACGACAGCATGCAGACGCTCGCGCTGATGCTCGTCGCGGTCGCGCTCTCGCTCGCGATCGGCATCCCGCTCGGCGTCGTCGCCGGCCGCTCCGACCGCGTTCAGGCTGCGATCACGCCGGTGCTCGACGCGATGCAGATCATCCCGGCGTTCGCATACCTGATGCCGGTCGTGATCTTCTTCTCGGTCGGCCCGGCAGCCGCGGTGATCACGACGATGATCTACGCCGTCCCGCCCGCGGTTCGGATCACCGCGCTCGGCATCCGCGGCGTCCCCGCGAACACGGTCGAGGCCGCGACGGCGCTCGGCTCGACGGCGCGGCAGGTGCTCTGGAAGGTGCAGCTGCCGCTCGCGCGGCGGCTGCTGCTCCTCTCCGTCAACCAGACGATCCTGTTCGCGCTCTCGATGGTCGTGATCGCCGGGCTGATCGACACCGAGGGCGGGCTCGGCGCGTCGTCACGAACGGCCTCACTCGAACCCGGCCCTCGCGATCCTCGCCGGCGCCGCGATCGTCATCATGGCGATCGCGCTCGACCGCGTGACCGAGGCGATCGCGCTGCGCACCGACCCGGCGCAACGCCACGTCACCGCCGAGGCGGCGGCGGCGCCTGCCTCGTGACGCGTGGCGCGCGGCCGTAGCCGTCGGCGCTCGCGGTCGGGCCGCGTACGCGTTCGGCGCCGGCTCGCCTACTCGGGCCGCAGACGCCGCAGGACTGGCTCCTCGCCCGGATCCAGAGCGTCCTCGACTACGTCCAGAACCCGACACGTTCCTCTTCCGGACATCACGAACCCGCTCGGGGACTTCATGGTCCAGCTGTGCCTGAGCCGCTCGACGACTTCTTCGTCGAGACCGCCGTGGTTCGTGATGCTGGTCGGGCTGACGGCATCGCGTTCCTCGTCTGCGGGCTGCGCCCGGCGATCACGACCGCGGCGATGTTCGCGCTGATCGGCGTCATCGGCGGTGGCAGGACGCGATGGACACGTTCTCGCAGGTGCTCGTCGCGACCGGCCGACGCCGTCTCCTCGGGATCGTGCTCGGGATCCTGGCCGCGGAGAGCGCACCGGGTCAGCCGGTGACGCGGCCGATCAACGACGTGCTGCAGACACTGCCGCAGCTCGTCTACGTGGTGCCGTTCGTCTACGTCTTCCCGATCTCGTACGTGCCCGGCCTGATCGCGTCGGTGCTCTACGCGTTCCCGGTCGTCATCCGGCTCGTGGAGCGGGCATGCGCGACGTGCGCCGACGCCGTCGAGGCCGCCGGCGTCGTTCGGCGCGACGCGGCTGCAGCTGCTGGTGAAGGTCAAGATCCCGCTCGCGCGCGACGCGATCATGCTCGGCATCAACCAGGGGCTCATCATGGTGCTCGCCGTCGTGGTGATCGGCGGGCTCGTCGGCTCCGGCGCGCTCGGCTACGACGTCGCCCAGGGGCTCCGGCGTGGCGGTTCGGTCGGGCGTCGTCGCGTCGCTCGCGATCCTGCGATGGGGATCGCGCTCGACCGGGTGACCAGGGGCGACGAAACGAGAGGCGGGAAGTGTTCGTGTGATGCAACGGAGGAGGGAAACGGCTTGAGGGCAGCGCTGCTCGTGTAGTCCTGGTGGCGGCGTCGTGCGTGTTCGCGGGCACCGGAACCGCGGGCGCCAGGCGAAGGCGTGCGGCACCGTGACGATCAACGAGCAGGCGTGGACCGGCTCGACGGCCAACACGTACGTCGCGAAGTACGTGCTCGAGAACTACCTCGGCTGCAAGGTGAACATCACGGACATCACCGAGGTGCCGGTCTACCAGGCCATGGCCCAGGGCAAGGCGGACGCGGTGCTCGAGGACTGGCAGCACATCACCCAGTACAAGCAGTACGGGAACAAGCAGCACTCCGTCGTCTACGCCGGCACGAATGGCGTGACCGGGCGCATCGGCTGGTTCATCCCGACGTACCTGATGAAGCAGTACCCCGAGTTCAAGACGTGGAAGGGCCTGAAGGGCGAGGAGCGCTCTTCAAGAGCCCGGAGCCCGGTCGCAGGGGATGTTCCTCGGCGGCGACCCGTCCTACCAGCAGAAGGACCCGACGCTGATCAAGGCGCTCGACCTGAACCTCAAGCTCGTGACCGTCGGCGCCGAGCCGGCGGAGGTCGCGCGCTTCGAGCAGCTGTACGAGCAGAACAAGCCGGTCCTCTTCTACTGGTAGACCCGCAGTACCTGAACGCGACGTACCAGCTGTCGATGGTGCAGCTGCCGCCGCGCTTCAAGGGCTGCCAGGACGACGAGAAGCAGGGCGGCGCCGCCCGCGAAGTACGCGTGCGCCTACCCTACGTACGCGCTCGACGAAGTTCTTGAGCAAGAAGTTCGCGACCAGCGGCTCGCCGGCCGTCGCCGTGATCAAGCAGCTTCAGCTGGACGAACGCCGACCAGAACTACGTCGCGGGCTGATCGCGGGCCAGCACATGGATCCGGACAAGGCGGCTCAGCAGTGGATCGTGAAGAACGCAGGCCGAGGTCAACAAGTGGCTCGGCAAGTAGGACGCTCTCCGGAGGGGCGGCGCGAGCCGCCCCTCCGTGCTGCTTTCCTCGCGGCGCGTACTGAACGGCGACGAACGGCCAGTCTGCTTCGAGCCACTCGGTCACGGCGCGCCAAAGCGGGGTATCCAACTGCGCGTGGCTCTTCCGCACCCAGGATTGGACGATGGCGGTGTCGTCGCTGTCGCGGAGCGGGTAGATGTAGACGCACCCGATCACGTCACGATCTCCCGGATCGAGCACCGTGTACGTGAACCCCTTCCGGTTGCGAAGTCGTCGGCGTGGCGCTCCAGGTCCGCATCGAGCGCGTCGTAGAGGGAAGCCAGCCGCGGATGATGGAAACCCTCGTCAGTCACGCACTGACGAGATCGCCTGCCTGCGGACGGGTGTTCAGAGCTGGGACACTGGAGCCGTGGAGAGCTTCGTCGGGCCGATCGGTTGCCGCGTCCTCGTGATCGGGATGGCGGGGGCGGGAAGAGCAATGTCGCGAGCACTTTCGGCGAGGACGGGCCTACTCGCGATTCATCTCGACGTTCACTACTGGAAACCGGGCTGGGTGACACCGTCGGAGAGCGAGTGCGCGAGAAGCAACGCGGCTCTGCTCGCGGGCTCTGCTTGGATCGCAGACGGCAATGACCTCGAGACACTCGACCTTCGGCTCGAACGAGCCGAAACGGTCGTCCTTCTCGAAACGCCCTGGTGGATTTGCGCAGCCCGAGCATTTCTGCGCGGCTGCGAAAGCCGGCTGGTGAACTGCCCGAAGGCTGCGACGATTCCGCGACACGACGGTTGCGGGACGAGTGGCGGCTGATGGGGTTGGTTTGGCGCCAACGCCGTTCAGAGACCGAACAAGCACGAGCGCTGATTTCGCAGCACGGAAGGCACGTCGTGCTACGTGTGATCGCGTCGAAGCGGCAGCTCACGAGTTCCTCAGCACGCTAACCCAGGCGTGACTGTGGCTAGAACCTCCGCGATGCTGATTCTCCAGTCCACGCCGTAACCGCGCTCGTACGCGTCCGCGTGCTCTACCTGTCCGCTCAGCGCCCCACGGCCGGTACCAGTACCCAAACGAAACCGTCACGACCCGGAGCGGGTCGTCATGCGGCGCGGTGACGCTTTCGCGCGCAATCCGTGGATGAAACGGCGCGGTACCAGGTACCGGGCTCAGGCCCGCACCCGCTCGCCCTTCGGGTCGTACAGCGGCTCGGCGCGCACCTCGCCGCCGACCCAGTGGCCGAAGATGTCGACCGCGACCTGCGTTCCCGGCCGGGAGTGCGCGACCGGCACGTACGCGTACGCGATGCTCGCGCCGGCGGCATAGCCGTAGCCGCCGCTCGTGACGCGGCCGACGATCTCCTCCCCGCTCCGCACCGGCTCGGAGCCGAGCGCGACTGCGCGCGGGTCGTCGAGGACGATGCAGACGAGCTTCTGCGTCGGCTCGCGGAGGGCGTCGCGGCCGATGAAGTCGCCCTTGTCCATCTTCACGGCGAAGCCGAGCCCCGCCTCGAGCGGCGTCGTCTCGGCGGTGAGGTCGCTCCCCCAGGCGCGGTAGCCCTTCTCGAGGCGGAGCGACTCGATCGCGCGATAGCCGCCCGGCGTGACGCCGTCGACGCGGAGCGTGTCCCACAGCGTCGCGCCGTACTCCGTCGGGCAGTAGAGCTCCCAGCCGAGCTCGCCGACGTATGTGACGCGCGACGCTATGCACGGGACGTCGCCGACGCTCACCTCGCGCGCCGTCATGTACGGGTGCGACAGGTCGAGCACGTCGCGCGCCCTCGGCCCCCACAGGCAGAGGCACGCGTAAGCGGAGGTGACGTCGTTGACGTAGACGGAGCCGTCGCGCGGCATGTTCCGCTCGAGCCACGCCCGGTCGTGCGTGCCGAAGGCGGTGCCCGTCACGAGCAGGAAGCGGTCCTCTCCGCGCCGCAGCACCGACAGGTCCGCCTCGATGCCGCCGCGCTTGTTCAGCAGCTGCGTGTACACGACCGCGCCGACAGGCCGGTCGATCTTGTTCGCGCACAGCCGCTCGAGGAACGGGAGCGCGCCGGGGCCGAGCACCTCGAGCTTCGAGAAGCTCGACTGGTCGAAGAGCGCGATCCCTTCACGCGCCGCGCGCGCCTCCACCTCGATCGCCGGCGACCAGTTCGCGCCCGCCCAGCCGCGCGGACGCAGCGACTCGTCGCCGCCGGCCGCGTTCGACTCGTACCAGTTGACGCGCTCCCAGCCGCCCTTCTCGCCGAACGCGGCGCCGAGCGCCTCGTGCCGCGCGTACGCGGGCGACACGCGCAGCGGGCGCCCCGCCTTTCGCTCCTCGCCCGGGTACTTGATGTCGTAGTACTGCGACAGCGCCTCGTACGCACGCGCGAGCGTGTAGTCGCGGCTGCGGTACTGGCGGCCGAAGCGGCGCCAGTCGAGCGGCCACACGTCCCACTCGGGACGGCCGTCGACGATCCACTCGCTCATGATCTTCCCGATCCCGCCCGCGCCCGCGAGGCCGTGCGCGCAGCCGCCGGCGGCGATCCAGAAGCCGGGGACGTCGGTCTCGCCGAGGAGGAAGTCCGCATCGGGCGTGAACGCCTCGGGCCCGTTGAAGAACATCTTCACCTCGGCGGTCTCCATCGCGGGCACGCGGTGGATCGCGTTGCCGAACAGCTCCTCCATCCGCTCCCACTCCTGGGGCAGGAGCTTCGCCTCGAAGCCGTCGGGGATGCCGTCGAGCGCCCACGGCGCGGGCTTGCGCTCGTACCCGCCCATGACGAGGCCGCCGACCTCGGTGCGGAAGTAGACGAGGTTGTCCGGGTCGCGCAGCGTCGGCAGGGGCTCGAGCGGCGGCTCGAACGGCTCCGTGACGAGGTACTGGTGGCCGAACGGGATCAGCGGCACATCGACGCCGACGAGCTGCGCCACCTGGCGCGCGTACATGCCGGCGGCGTCGACGACGACCTCGCACTCGATGCGCCCCTTGTCGGTCTCGACCGCGCACACGCGGCCGTCGCGCGTCTCGATGCCGGTGACGCGCGTGCGCACCTCGATCTGCGCGCCGAGCCGCCGAGCGGCGTCGGCGAGCGAGAACGTCAGCTGCGACGGGTCGAGATAGCCGTCGTCGGGGATGAACGCGGCCGCGAGCACGCCGTCGGTCGACATCGGCGGGAACAGCGCCTGCGCCTCCTCCGCCGAGACGATCTCCATCGGCAGCCCGAAGGTCTTCGCCCACGAGGCCTGGCGGCGAATCTCCTCGAGGCGCGGAGGCGACGACGCGAGCCGCAGGCCGCCGAGCTGGTGCCAACCCGGGTCGTTGCCGGTCAGCTCCTTCAGCTCGGCGTACAGGCCGACGGAGTACTGCATCATCCGCGTGAGCGAGATGGACGAGCGCAGCTGGCCGACGAGGCCCGCCGAGTGCCACGTCGACCCGTGCGTGAGCTGGAACTGCTCGACGAGGACGGAATCCGTCCACCCCTGCCTCGCCAGGTGGTAGAGACACGAGCAGCCGATGACGCCGCCACCGATGACGACGGCTCGTGCGCGTTCGGGGGCGCCATGACGCGAGCCTAAAGAATCGCCGAGGCGCCGATTGGAGGACGTGCTGGAGCTCGTTCCGGAGCTGCGCGACGCGTCGAGCGTCGCCGACCTCTCCGGCGGGCTGACGAACACGAACTACAAGGTCGTCACCCCCGCAGGCGCCTTCGTCGTGCGCATCGCCGGCCGCGACACGGAGCTCCTCGGCATCGACCGCGAGAACGAGGTGCACAACACGATCGCCGCCGCCGAGACCGGCATCGGCGCGCACGTCATCGCGTCGCTTCCCGAGCATTCCGCCCTCGTCCTCGAGTTCATCGAGGGGACGCGGCTGCACGCAGACGACCTCCGCGCCGGCGGCGGGCGCCTCGCCCAGGTCGCGCAGGCGTGCAAGCGGCTGCACGCCGGCCGGCCGTTCCTCCTCGACTTCGACATGTTCGAGCTCCAGCGCCGCTACCTCGCCACCGTTCGCGACCGCGGCTTCCGCCTGCCGGACGGCTACCTCGACTGGGAGCCGCGCATCCGTGCGATGGAAACGGCGATGCGCAAGCGGCCGGAGCGGCGCGTCCCGTGCAACGACGACCTGCTCGCCGAGAACTTCATCGACACGGGCGACGGGCTACGGCTCATCGACTACGAGTACTCGGGCAACAACGAGCCGTCGTTCGAGCTCGGCAACTCGTGGAGCGAGTCGCGCCTCGACGAGGAGCAGCTGCACGAGCTCGTTGCCGCGTACTACGGCGAGCCGTTCCCCGACAAGGTCGCGCGCGCGCGGCTGTGGGGCATCGTCGCGAAGTACGGCTGGATGCTCTGGGCGTCGATCCAGGAGGGCGTCTCCGAGATCGAGTTCGATTTCTGGTCCTGGGGGATGGAGAAGTACGTGCGGGCCCTCGAGGAGCTCGAGGGCCCGCAGTTCGAGCGGTTGCTCTCCGACGTCAGCTCGTGAGCGCGGGCTCGACCTCCACGGCCTCGCCCTCCGGCGCCTCCAGGTGTGCAGGCTTCGTCCGCTGCACGAGGCCGTAGTAGACGCCGCCGACGAGCACGATCACGACGACTGCGGTCCACAGCACCGGCCGGCCGTTGAGCCAGCCCCAGTGGAAGTTGAGCCCGAGCGCGGTCTGCTTCGGCGTCGGGTTCGTCGCCGCGCGCGGCCAGGCGAAGTTCACGAGCATGCCGCCGCCCCACGCGAGAGCGACGAGGTTGACCGGCAGCCCCCACGTGCCGAGGCTGAACGGCGCCTTCGCCTTCGGCCAGCCGCGGAGCCGAGCCCGCAGGAGTGCGAAGTTCCCGATGAAGTACGACAGGTAGATCATCCCCGTCGCCGCGATGGCGATGATCCCGGCACCGGCGTACTGGAGCATCGGGATGAACGCGAGGACGCCGATCGCGAGGCACGAGACGATCGGGGTGTGCAGATCGTGGTGCACCTTCGAGAGCCACTTCGACCCGGGCAGCCGGTTGTCGCGCGCCATGCCGAAGCAGAGGCGGATCGTCGATGTCTGGATCGAGAGGCAGCAAACGAAGATCGCCGCCGACACGACGAGCAGGAAGACGGTCGAGAACGCGTTCCCGAAGTTCGCGTCGATGATCGCCGCCGGACCGAAGCCGCCCTTGATCGCGTCCTTGAGGTTCGGGATCGCGAGCAGCATCGCGTACAGGAAGATCCCGCCGATGATGAACGCGCCGATGATCGAGCCGAGGATCGCCTTCGGCGCCTCGGTGCGCGGGCTCTTCGTCTCCTCCGCAAGCGTTCCCGCGGTGTCGAATCCGTAGATCACGAACAGGGACATGAACATCGCCACGAGGAACGTCCCCGTCGTCAGCGACGTCCCGCCGGTGTGGAAGATCACCGCGCCCGACTGATGATGGTGGAAGAGCGCGAGGACGATCGCGAAGACGACCATCCCGAGGATCTCGAACAGCACGCCCGTGTTGTTCACGAGCGCGACGAGGCGCACGCCGAAGATGTTCATCACCGTGATGACCGCGAGCGTGACGATCGCGATCGTCCGCTGGTTGTGCAGGTTGTTCGCGATGTTCCAGCCCATGTTGTTGAAGGCCGGGATGAGCGCGAGCGGCAGGGTCACGCACACGGCGGTGACGGTGAGGATGCCGGCGAACAGATAGATCCAGCCGGCGAACCACGAGTACGTCTTGCCGGCGAGATACTTCGTCCACTGGAAGACGGAGCCCGCGAGCGGGTAGTGGCTCGACAGCTCCGCGAAGCCGAGCGCGATCATGAACTGCCCGATCGCGACGATCGGCCAGCTCCAGATGAACACGCCGCCGATCGTCGTCAAGCCGAGCGCGAAGAGCGTGAAGATGCCCGTCGACGGCGAGATGTAGCTGAACGCGACGGCGAACGAGCTGAAGACGCCGAGACTGCGCTTCAGCTCCTGCTTGTAGCCGAACCGCGCGAGATCCTGCTCGTCGCGGGACAGTTCGGTCATGAGCTGTTCCTCCTCCGGGGGTTGGGCCATTGACCCACGCGCGGAGATTCGTGTCAATGGCCGCGACTCCTCGCCTGTGTCGTCGCACACTGACTTCGCATTGCGAAGAAATCGGGGGAGTGTCCCCGTCAACGAGAACATCGCACTCCTGCGCACATTTCGTGACACACAAGAAAGCCGCGCGGCGGGGCCGCACGCAACGTGCATGTCACGAATAGCGAACGATCCCGTGAGGGGGAGTGTCCCCTCGGGTTCGCGCTACGTCAGCGAAAGCAACGCGATCCCTCCCGCGACCGCCAACGCCCCCGCAATGCGAGCCGCGCCGGCCGTTTCCCTCAGCACGCGGCGCGCGAGCAGCGCGGTGATGACGACGCTCGTCTCGCGCACCGCGGCGACGGGAGCCGCGGCTGCGCGCTGCAACGCGAGGAGGACGAGCGCATACGCGCCGAAGGTGGCGAGGCCGGCGACGACCGTCGCCGGCCCCCACGCATTGCGCAGCGCAGCGAGCCCCCTGCTGCGGACGACGGCGCCGGAGTAGAGAGCCGCCGGCGCGATCATCGTCAGCTCGAGGTACGGCACGGCGCCGGCATGTCGTACTCCGTTCTTGTCGACGAGCGTGTACGCGGCGATGACGCACGCGATCGCGAGGCCGAACGGCACGCCGCGGCCGGCGCTCCCGCCGAGGCCGCGGACGAGGAGCACGCCGGCCCCGACGAGGCAGACGCCGGCGACCTGGCCGGCCGACGTCGCGTGGCCGAGCGCCGCGACGCCGACGACGAGCACGAGCACGGGCGCCGTCCCGCGCGCGATCGGGTAGACGACGGAGAGCTCCGCGACCCGGTACGCCGAGGAGAGCAGCACGAAGTACACGAGCTGGAGGGCGCTGCTCGCGACGACGTAGGGCCATACGGCGCGGTGGACGTCCCAGAGGACGTAGGCCACCGGCGCGAAGACGACCTCGGCGACGATCAGCGCCACGGCGGTCGCCGCCCGGACGTCGGGAGCGCGCGCGAGGAGGACGTTCCAGAGCGCGTGCACGCACGCCGCAGCCAGAGCGAGCCCGAGCGCCGACGTCGGCATGTCCGCACACTAAGGTGACGCGCGGATGCCCACGCGCGCTGTCGTCTTCGACTTCAACGGGACGCTCTCCGACGACGAGCCCGTCCTCTGCGAGATCTTCATCCGTCTCTTCGCGGAGCACGGAAAGCCGCTGTCGGCGCAGGAGTACTTCGACCGCCTCGCCGGCCTCTCCGACCCGGAGATCGTGCGCACGTGGCTCGGGCGGGACCATCCCGACGTCGACGCGGTCGTCGCGGAGCGGGTCGACCGCTACCGGGCCGCCGTCGCCGACGGCTCGACCGTCTACGACCACGTGCGCGAGGCGGTGCGCTACGCGGCCGACCGCGTCCCGCTTGCGATCTGCTCCGGCGCCGCGCGGGCGGAGATCGAGCCGGTCGTCGAGGCCGCCGGCCTCGCCTCCTGCTTTCGCGCGATCGTCAGCTCCGACGACGTCGCCGACGGCAAGCCGCATCCCGAGGGCTACACGCGCGCCCTCGGGCTGCTCGGCGCCGAGCCGGCCGACGCGGTCGTCTTCGAGGACACCGAGGCCGGCGTCGCCTCCGCGCGCGGTGCCGGTGTCGGACGCGTGCTCGCGATGAAGACGACGCTCGAGCCGCACCGGCTCGCGGCGGCGGACGAGCTCATCGACCGTATCGACGTCGACGTCATGCGCAGATGCTTGTCATAGCCCACCGCGGCGCCTGGCTCGGGCTGGCCGAGAACACGCTCCCGGCGTTCGAGCGCGCGATCGAGCTCGGTGCCGACTACGTCGAGCTCGACGTGCATGCCGACGCCGGCGGCCGGCTCGTCGTCACGCACGACCCGCCGCGCGCCGGCCGGACGTACCCGACGCTCGAGGAGGCGCTCGACGTCATGCGCGGCCGCATTCCCGTCATGCTCGAGCTGAAGACGCCGAGCCGCTACCGCCGGCACGACGTCGTCGGGCGGTGTGTGCGCCTCCTCGGCCCGGACGACGCGCTCGTCTGCTTCCAGCGCGCGCCGCTCGTGCAGGCGCGACTCCTCCGCCCCGGTCTGCGCACGGTGCAGCACGTCGGCTTTGGCGTCTCCATCCGCGGCGCGCGCGACGCGTGGGCGGCGGGCTTCGCCAACGCGCGGGTGACGCGCCGCGGCGTCGCGGCAGCGCTCGCGCTCGGGCTCGTGCCGCTCGTCTACACCGTGAACGAGCCGGCGCGGATGCGCGAGCTCGCGGTTGCCGGTGTCGGCGGCATCTTCACGGACCGACCGGATCTGGCTCTTCGCGCACGACGGGGAGCGGCTCGGTGAGGTCGAGCAGGCGCGCCTCCTGCACCGGGAGCGATGCGTCGACCTTCGAGCCCGGCGGGAGCGCCGCCGCGCGCGCGGTCGGCATGTCCGCGATGAGGCTCGCCCCGATGCTGTCGATACGCAGCCGCGTCACCGGGCCGAGGAACGTATGCGTGAGAACCTCACCCCGGATGACGTTCGCGCCGCCGCCGTTGGCGGCGGAGACCTCGACTGTCTCGGGACGGATGAGCACGAGCACGCGGGCGCCGCGCGGCTTCCCTCGCGCGGCATCGACCGCGTAGGTCGCCCCGCCGGTCTCGATCGTTCCGGCCTCGCCGTCGACGACCGTGCCCTCGAGCCGGTTCATCGTTCCGATGAACTCGGCGACGAACGGCGTAGCCGGCGAGCTGTACATCTCCGCTGGGGCGCCCATTTGCTCGATCCTGCCGCCGTACATCACGGCGACGTGGTCGGAGACGGAGAGCGCCTCCTCCTGGTCGTGCGTGACGTACAGCGTCGTGATGCCGAGGTCGAGCTGGATGCGCCGGATCTCCTCGCGGAGCTGGACGCGCACTTTCGCGTCGAGCGCCGACAGCGGCTCGTCGAGGAGGAGCACGCGCGGCTCGATCGCAAGCGCTCGTGCAAGGGCGACGCGTTGCTGCATGCCGCCGCTGAGCTGGTGCGGGTAGCGGTCGCCGGCGTGCCCGAGGCCGACGAGCTCGAGCAGCTCGTCGACGCGCTTCCGCCGGTCGGCGCGGTTACGGCCGCGGATCCGTAGGCCGAACTCGACGTTTTGCGCCGCCGTCATGTTCGGGAAGAGCGAATACGCCTGGAAGACCATCCCCATGTCGCGCTTGTTGGGCGCGACGCGCGTCACGTCCTTGCCGTCGACGACGATATGGCCGCCGTCGGGCCGGTCGAAGCCGGCGACGAGCCGGAGAGCGGTGGTCTTGCCGCAGCCGGACGGCCCGAGGAGGGAGAGGAACTCGCCCTGCGCGAGATGCACGTCCACCCCGTCGAGGGCGCGCACCTGGCCGAACTGCCGCACGAGGCCGTTGAGCTCTAGATATGCCATTAGCGCGCTCCTGCGATGACGGCGGCGCGTGCGCCGCGTTTGCGACCGACGACGAGCAGCGCGAGCATCGCCACCCACGTGATCAGGAAGCTGACGAGCGTCGACGCCCCGGCGGCGTACGCCTGCGTCTCGTTCACGTACTGGAGGTAGATCGGGAAGGTGTGGAACTGCGCAAGGCTCGCGATGGTGAACTCGCCGAGCACGATCGCGAGCGTCAGGAACGAGCCTGCGAGTGCCGCCACGCGGATGTTCGGGAGGATCACCGTGAGCAGCGTTCGCGGCCAGCTCGCGCCGAGGCTCTGCGACGCCTCCGTGAGCGTGTGCACGTCGATCGCGCGGAAGCCCGAGTCGAGCGAGAAGAACATGTACGGGAACGCGAGGATGACGTACGCCGCGACGAGGAAGCCCCACGGAGTCCCGTAGAACCACGTCGGCGTGCCCCGGTAGAGGTTGAGAAGACCCACGACGAGCACGATCGGCGGCACGACGAACGGGATGAGCGCGAGGAAGGCGAGCGCCGAGCGCAGCTTCGGGACCTTCAGGTGGACCCAGTAGACGGTCGGCACGAAGAGCGCGAGGCTCACGGCGATCGTCTCGAGCGCGAGCTCGACGGAGAGCTTCAGCGTGTGCCAGAACTCGCCGTTGTGGAGCACCCACGTGTACGAGGCCACCGTGCAGCAGTGGCCGGTCTGGAGGCGGCGAAGGCTGAACAGGAACGTCGCGAGCAGCGGGATGAGGAAGTAGGCCGCGCCGAGGAGGAGCCACACGACGGCGGACGGCGCGATGCGGAGCCGGAACCTCATCGCGCCCACTTCGCGGCGCGCCGCTGGAGCGGGATGTAGGCGAGCATCATGACCACGAGCACGAGGAACATCCCGAACGCGAGCGCCTGCGCGAGATGCGGGTTCGAGAAGACGTTGCCCGTGTAGTAGGCGCCGATCACGACCGGCACGATGTAGACGTTGCCGTTCGTGAGCGAATAGGCGGTCGCGTACGCCGCGAACGAGTTCCCGAAGAGGAGGATGAGCGCGCCGAGCACGGAGGGCATGAGCACGGGCATGCCGATGTGGCGCCAGAACTGCCACGAGCTCGCGCCGAGGTTCGATGCCGCCTCACGCCACTCGCGCCGCAGGCCGTCGATCGCCGGCGCGATGACCAGCACCATGAGCGGGATCTGGAAGTAGAGGTAGACGATCTCGACGCCCGTCTTCGTGAACAGGTCGGCGCCCTGCCAGATGTGCAGGTGCAGCTGGTTCTGCATGAACTGCGTCGCGAGCCCGATCGTGCCCAGGGTGGCGATGAAGGCGAACGCGAGCGGGATGCCGCCGAAGTTCGCGGCAACGCCGGAGAACGTCGTCAGGACCGAGCGGATCCAGCGCGGCGTACCGTCACGGATGGCGGCATAGGCGAGAGCGAGACCGATAACGCCTCCGAGCACGGCGGTGACGGCGCTGATCTCGATGCTCTCGCGGTAGGCGTGGATGTACGGCTCGTGCAGGAGCTCCGTGAGGTTCGACACGGTCCAGCCGCCCTTCGTCCCCTTGAACGCGCCGACGAGCACCTCGCCCGCCGGCAGGAACAGGAAGAGGATCGTGTACGCAAAGAAGGGAAGCGTCCCGATCCAGGCAAGCGAGAGGCGCTTCCGGCCGGATCGGATGTCCGGCCGGAGCGCCTCGGGTACGGCTCCCGACGAGATCGGTTACGCCCCCATCTTCGACGGCCAGTCGGTGGCGATCTTCGCCTTCGCCGCCGTCTGCTGTCCGTTGCTGGCGAACTTGATCTTCGCGTACAGCGCGGGAGACGGAAGGGCGGCGAGGAGGCTGTTCGGGATCACCTTCCGGTTGGCGAGGTCCTGGAACCGTGCGGGGTGGGAGTACCCCTTCAGCCAGATGAGCTGCCCCTGATCGGAGTAGAGGAACTCCTCCCACAGCCGCACCGACCAGGGATGCGGAGCGTGTGCGTTGATCGCCTGGCAGTAGTACGAGCCGTAGACGCCGTCGGCGGGGATCGTCACCTTCCAGTTCGCCGCCGGGAACTCCTTCACGTAGGCGAGGTTGAGGTAGTCCCAGTCGATCGAGATCGGCGTCTGCCCCGACGCGACCGTCTGTGGGGACGAGTCGACGGGGAGCCAGTTGCCGGCGGACTTCAGCTTCGCGAAGAAGTCGATGCCGGGAGTGATGTCGTTGAGCGAGCCGCCGTTCGCGAGCGCGGCCGCGAAGACGCCCGCCACCGCCGAGCCGGCCGTGAGCGGGCTCCCGTTCATCGCCACCTGGCCCTTGTAGTCGGGCTTGAGGAGGTCCTGGAACGTCTTCGGCGGGGTCTTGACGATGTTGGCGTTGTATCCGATCGAGACCGCGCCGTAGTAGTCGCCCGTCCAGTAGCCCCGCGTGTCCTTCATGTAGCGCGGGATGGTGGAGAACTCGGACACGAAGTACTTCCCGAACAGGCCCTGTGCGGTGCCGGAGATTGCGAAGGCGGGACCGTCGTCGACGGCGTCGGGCGCGCGCGGGTCGCCCTGGAGCGACTGCACGGCCTGGTTCTCCTGCGCGGAGCTCCCGTCGGGGTTGGAGTTGTTGATGCTGATGCCGTACTTCTTCTGGAACGTCGAGATCATCTCGCCGTAGTTCGCCCAGTCGGGCGGGAGGGCGATCGTGTTGAGGTGGCCTTCCTTCTTCGCCTGCGCGACGAGCTCCGTCATCGAGAAGCCGCGACCCTTGAGCGGGGGCGTGACGCGGATGCCGCGCTCGCGCGCCCACGCGAGCCCTGGGCTCGCGAGGACCGTGAGGCCGGTGGCCGCGGCGACGCTCCGCTTCAGCATCTGCGAGCGGCTCATCTCCTTCTCGTGGAGCTTGCGCCAGAACTCGAGCTCTTGCGCTTCGTAGTCCTCCATCTGCCCTCCAGGCTTGGACGAATTGTGAATGACTGGTAGCTAACACATCCGGAGGGCGCTATTCAATGGGTCACGCGAGGCTGTCACCGGTCGTTCACCAGATCGAACCGAAGGTAAAGAAGGCGGAGATAGGGTCACCTTCATGACCCCTTTCGACAACGAGGGTGTCTGGCTGCGCTGCGCGCTCCACGCCCACACGACGAATTCCGACGGCGAGATGGCGCCGGACATGCTCGTCCGGCACTACGAATGGGCCGGATACGACGTTCTCGCCCTCACCGACCACTGGGTGCGGACGGTCGAGCGCTCGACCCGGAAGCTCCTCGTCATCCCCTCGGTCGAGCTGAACGCCACCTGCGGCGGGCGCGAGCACGACGCCCACGTGCTCGCGCTCGGCGTCGAGGCCGACCCCGTGATCCCGGACGACGAGTTCGCGCCGCTGCCGGAGGTGGTCGCGTGGATCGCGGCGAACGGCGGCCTCCCCTATCTCGCCCACACGTACTGGAGCGGGCTGCGCACCGAGCAGTGGGAGACGTGCGAGGGCTTGCTCGGCATCGAGGTGTGGAACGCGGGCTGCGAGCTCGAGGTCGGCCGCGGCGACTCGTCCGTCCACTGGGACGAGGCGCTCGAGCGCGGGCGCAGCTTCTTCGCGCTCGCGACCGACGACTCCCACCACCCGGGCTACGACAGCGGCTTCGCCTGGACGATGGTGCGCGCGGCCGACCGGACGCAGGAGGCGGTGCTCGCCGCCCTGCGGAGCGGTTCCTTCTACGGCTCGACGGGGCCCGACATCCACAATGTGACGGTGGACGACGCCGCCGTCACCGTCGAGTGCAGCCCGGCCGTGAGCGTGACGCTCGTCTCGAGCCGCATCCACGGCGCGCGCGCGAACGCGGGCCGGCTCGGCTACCCGAAGGACTCGAAGATCCTCGCTCGCGACGCCAACGGTCTCATCACCGCCGTCCGGCTCGAGCGCCCCTACCAGGTGCCGTACGGCCGGGTGGAGGTGGCCGACCCGGCCGGCCGGAAGGCATGGACGAATCCCCTGTGGACCGCGACGGCCGGCTAGAGCAGCTCTCCTCGGGGCGCTTCGACCTGCTCGTCGTCGGTGGCGGGATCGTCGGAGCCGGCATCGCCGAGGCGGCGACCGCGCACGGAATGCGCGTCGCGCTCGTCGACAAGGGCGACTTCGCGAGCGCGACGTCGAGCGCCTCGTCGAAGCTCGTCCACGGCGGCCTGCGCTACCTCCGGCTCGGCGACATCGGCCTCGTGCGCGAGGCACATCACGAGCGCCGGCTGCTGATGACCGTCGTCGCTCCCCACCTCGTGCGCCGGCTGCCGTTCCTGCTGCCGCTGTACGAGGACGGGCCGTACCGCCCGTGGTTCGTGCAGAGCGGGATCATCCTCTACTCGACGCTCGCCCGCGCGCGGCTGAACGGCCTCGTCGGCGTCGAGCGCGCGCAGCGGATGGTGCCCGAGCTGCGCACCGCGGGGCTCCGCTCGTGCGCGCTCTACGCCGACGCTTGGACGAACGACGCGCGCCTGACGCTCGCGAACCTGCGCGCCGCGCACGACGGCGGCGCCGTCGTGCTCAACTACGCCGAGGTCGTCGGCCTGCGACCCCTCGAAGTGCTGGCGGACGGCCGGACGATCGCCGTCGACGCGGCGCGCGTCGTGAACGCGAGCGGCCCCTGGGTCGACCGCGTCCGCCGGCTCGAGGATCCCGGCGCGAAGCCGTCGATGCGCCTGAGCAAGGGCGTCCACGTCGTCGTCGACGGTGCCGAGGACTGGCGCGCTGCGCTCACGATCTCGCACGACAAGGTGCGTGTGAGCTTCGCGGTCCCGTGGGAGGGCAAGCTCCTGCTCGGGACGACGGACACGCTGCACGAAGGCGAGCCGGAGACGGTCGCGGTGACCGACGAGGACGTACGCCAGGTGCTCGACGAGGCGGCGGTCGCGGTCGGGTCGGTCGGCCCGCCGCGCGTGACGTTCGCCGGCCTGCGCGTGCTCCCCGGCGGCGAGGGCGGAACCGCGAGCGCACGGCGCGAGACGGTGTACACGACCGGGCCGACCGGGATGGTGAGCGTCGCCGGCGGGAAGCTGACGACGTACCGGCGCATCGCGCTCGAGGCGCTCGACCACCTCGGCGTGCGCGGGCTCTCACGGCGTCCGCGCCCGCTGCCCGGCGCCGCCGGGCTCGAGCACATCGCGTGGCCCGCGGAGCTCGACCGGGCGACGCGCAACCATCTCCTCCATCTGTACGGCTCGCTCGCGCTCGAGGTGCTCGCGCCCGCGGCCGACGACCCGTCGCTGCTCGAGCCGCTCGTCCCCGGCCGACCCGACGTGCGCGCGCAGGAGCTGTACGCGCGGACGCACGAGTGGGCGATGACCGACGAGGACGTGCTCCGGCGCCGGACGACCGGCTGGCTCGCGTCCGCACACGCGGAGTTGTAGCGTGGCGCGGTTCCAGGTCCTCTACTGGCAGGACGTCCCGTCGCTCGTGCGCGCGTTCGCCGACGACGGCACGCCGGTCTCGCGCCAGCTGCCGGACTGGTTCCAGCAGGAGATCGACCGCCGCGCGATGGAGCAGGGGCTCGACGGGAGCGACGCGTATCTCGAGCAGTGGCACTGGGGCGACGCGGAGGAGCGCCCGGGTGACGCGGCCGCCGTGCTGGACGCGGTCGAGGCCGAGCTCGTCGCGGCGCGCGGCTAATCCGGATTCGGGAGCATCGCGTCGCGGACGACCGCGACGAGGTCCTGGTACGAGGCGATGAACCCGCGCAGCGTCCGCCGCGTCGCGCCGTAGCCGTCGAACTCGGCGACCGTCATCCCGTCCGGCTCGTACGCACGGACGAACTCCGGCACCTTCGTCCGGAGCTCCTCGAGCGCGTCCGCGGGCACGGGGTCGTCGAAGCGCGGCACGACGTCGATGTCGGATGCGTTGAAGAGCCTCTGCCAGGCATACGGGATCGTGAGCACGATGTCGCCGCCGATCAGCTGAGACCAGTGCAGGTGGTTGCGGTACGCCGCGGCGAGCAGGCGCGTGCGAAAGCCGCGTTCGCGGTAGATCCCGTACGCCCGCTTGACGCATGCGATCCCGGCCCAGTTGACCGTTCCCGGCGTCAGCAGCGTCCCCGACTGGCGCGCCGCGATCTCGAGCCAATCGTCGAGACGGCCGACCATGATCGTGCACACGGGACTCATGCCGTCCGCGCTCCCGCGCCGCTCGAGTCCGCGCTCGACCGCCTCCGCGACCCCGAGCGACTGAGGCACCGTGAAGCAGACGGTCGCGTTGATGCTCACGCCCTGCGCGGTCAGCTCCTCGATCGCCGCGATGCCGGCCCGCGTCGCGGGCACCTTCACCTGCATGTTCGGCGCGAGCGACGCAAAGTGGAGCCCCTGCTCCACGAGCCGGGGCGCGTCGCGGTAGAGCTTCGGGTTCGTCTGGATCGACAGGCGTCCCTTGAGCCCGTGCTCGCGCTCGAAGACGGGCAGCAGCAGCGCCGACGCCCTCACGGCCATCTCCTCGATCAGCCGCCACGCGACCTCGTCCTCCGTCGCCGCCGGGCTCTCGGCGACGAGCTCGCCGATCCGTTCCGACCAGAGCGACCACTCCTTCTTCAGCACCTCGCCGACGATCGTCGGGTTGGACGTCGCGCCGACCGCGCCGTGCTCGATCGCGTACGTCAGCTCCTCGAGCGAGCACGAGTCGTTCCAGTAGTCGGTCGCCGTCGTCGTGACCGTCTCGTGCAGCGGGCTCTGCATGTCACGGCTCCTTTCGGGCGGTCGTCGTGCGCACGACGAGCTGCGGTTCGAGCAGGATGCGGCGCGGCGGGCCGCCGGCGCCGCGTTCGATGCGGTCGAGCAGGAGGCTGATGCCGGTGCGGGCGAGCTCGTCCCGGGGCTGCGCGACGGTGGTGAGCCCGACGCGCGCGAGCGCGCCGACCGCGATCCCGTCGAAGCCGACGACCGAGACGTCGCGCGGCACGCGCCTGCCGCCCCGCTCGAGCTCGTCGACGAGCTCGATCGCGAGGATGTCGTTCGCGGCCGCGACGGCGCTCGCGTCGTCGACGTGCGCTTCCACGCAGCCGTACGTCCGGCACGCGCGCGCGAAGCTCTCATAGCGCGCGGTGTTCGTGCGCTCCTCGACGAGCGGGCTCGTGACGTACGCGATCTGCTCGTGGCCGAGCTCGGCGAGATGCCGGACCGCGAGGGCGAGGCCTCGCTGCTCGTCGACGCCGACGCTGTCGACGCGCGGGTCGGTCGAGCTGACGACCGCCACCGGGGTGCCGTCGGCGATCACCTCGTCGAGGACCGCCCGGTCGCCGCTGAACTGGAGCATCGCGATGCCGGCGACGCGCTGCTGGAGCAGCGCCTCGATCCGCGCGGCCTCCCGCTCGGGATGGCCGTCCGTGTTCGACACCGTCGTCACGTACCCGGTCTCCTGCGCATGGCGCTCGAGCAGCTTGACGAGCTCGCCGTAGAACGGGTTCGCGAGGTCGCCGACGACGACGCCGATCGTGCTCGTCCGCTGCAGCACGAGCTGGCGCGCGAGCGCGTTCGGGCGGTACCCCAGCTCCTCGACGGCCGCCAGCACGCGCCGGCGGCGGTCGACGGAGACGTGCGGGCCGCCGCGAATGACGGTCGACACCGTCGACTTCGAGACTCCGCTCCGCTCGGCGACGTCGCGAATCGTCGGCCGGGCGGTCACGGCGCGGCGGCGCGGACGACCGCGAGGTTGCGCTCCTCCACCGCGCGCACGGCCGGAACGTCCTCTGCGCGCACGGCGACGCGGTCCTGCTCGAGCACCGTCCAACCGTCGAACCCGGCGAGCTCCGGCAGCGCGAGGACCGCCTCGAAGTCGACGGCGCCCTCGCCGAACGGGCAGAAGATGCCGGCCGCCCACGCCTCGGCGAGCGAGCACTCGCCGGCGCGCAAGCGCACGAGCACGTCCGGGTCGACGTCCTTCAGATGCAGGTGCTCGATCCGCCCACCGCACATGCGCGCGACGTCGAGCGGGTCGCCGCCGCCCACGAGCGCGTGACCGGTGTCGAAGCAGATGCCGACATCGGTGTGCTCGAGCAGCGCCTCGATGTGCTCGGGTGTCTCGACGGGCGTGCCGGCGTGGTGATGGAAGACGACGCCGAGGCCGCGCGCGCGGCAGCGCTCGGCTGCCTCGTTCACCCGCTCGAAATACGCGCTCGACAGCGGTGCGCTGCCGTCGGCGCCCGCGAGCACGACGGGGCCGCGCGCTGCCGGTCGCGAGCAGCACGTCGACGATCGGGTCGAGCCACGCGGCGACGTCCTCCGCGAACGCCGTCGCATCGTCGTAGCGGAGCGGCGCGAACCCGCCGACGAGCGCGAGCCCGTGCGCCTCGAGCGCCGCCGGCGACAGATAGCCGGGCGGCCCGAGCTCGATCGCCTCGTAGCCGAGCCCGCGCACCGTCTCGAGGAGAAGCTCGGCCGGCACGAGGTCGTCGCGATCCGTCGTCTGTTCCCAGACGCCCCACGTCACCGGTGCGCTTGCAAGGTTCACATGTACCTCCGTTCCGCGTTGCGCGCGTGCTCGTATTCCTCGCGGGCCGCGCGCACCGACGCCGCCTCGGAGACCTCGGCCACCGGAACGTCCCACCAGCTGTCGTACGACGGGACGCCGGCGTAGCGATCGACGGTGACGGCGATCACGGTCGTGCGCGTCTCGGCCCTCGCGTCCTCGAGCGCGTCGCGCAGCTCCGCGAGCGTGCCGGCGCGGAAGACGCGGGCGCCGAGAGACTCGGCGTTCGCGGCGAGGTCGACGGGAACGTAGTCCCCGGGCTCGTCGTCCGAGTCGAGATTGAGCGAGCCGTCGCGCCGGTAGCGGAGCTGCGTCCCGAACCCGTCGGTGCCGAGCGAGCGCGAGAGCCCGCCGATCGAGCTGTAGCCGTGGTTGTCGACGAGGACGATCGTGAGCTTCACGCCCTCCTGCAGCGCGGTGACGAGCTCCCCCGGGAGCATGAGGTACGAGCCGTCGCCGACGAGCACGTACACCTCGCGCTCCGGCGCGGCGAGCTTGGCGCCGAGGCCGCCCGGGATCTCGTAGCCCATGCACGAGTAGCCGTACTCGACGTGGTAGCCCTTCGGGTCGCGCGTCCGCCACAGCTTGTGCAGGTCGCCCGGCATGGAGCCGGCGGCGCAGACGACGACGTCCGCCGGCCCCGCGGCCGCGTTGACGGCTCCGATGACCGCGCTCTGCGCCGGCGGGTCGTGGTCGATCGCGTACAGCCGCGTCACCTCGCCGTCCCACTCCCGCACGAGCCGCGCGGCCGTCTCGCGGTAGTCGTCGGCCACGACGTGACCGGCGAGCAGCTCGGTGAGACGCTCGAGCGTCGCGCGCGCGTCGCCGACGAGAGCGATGCCGCCGTGCTTGGCAGCGTCGTCCTCCCGGACGTTGACGTTCACGAAGCGGACATCGGGGTTCCGGAAGGCGGTCTTCGACGCGGTCGTGAAGTCGCTGAAGCGCGTCCCGATCGCGAGCACGAGATCGGCCTCCGCAGCGAGGCGGTTCGCGGCGAAGGTGCCGGTCGCGCCGATGCCGCCGAGGCACGAGGGATGGTCGTACGGGAGCGAGCCCTTCCCGGCCTGCGTCTCGCCCACCGGGATGCCGGTCTGCTCGCACAGCCGGCGCAGCGCATCCGTCGCCTCCGAGTAGGCGACGCCGCCGCCGGCGACGAGGAGCGGCCGCTCGGCCGCGCGGATCGGCAGCCGCCGCGGCGGCGAGCGCAGCGCCGTCGGGCAGCGGACGGGGCACGTGCCAGACGCGCTCGGCGAGGAACTCCGCCGGCACGTCGAACGCCTCCGCCTGGACGTCCTGCGGGAAGGCGAGCGTCACCGCGCCGGTCTCGGCCGGGCTCGTCAGCACCCGCATCGCGGCGAGCGCGGCCGGGATCACCTGCTCGGGGCGCTCGATGCGGTCGAAGTAGCGCGACACCGGGATGAAGCAGTCGTTGACCGACACGTCGCCGCGCGAGCCCGGCTCGAGCTGCTGGAGCACGGGGTCGGGCACGCGGGAGGCGAACACGTCGCCGGGGACGAGCAGCACCGGCAGCCGGTTGACGGTGGCGAGCGCCGCCCCCGTGACCATGTTCGTCGCGCCCGGGCCGATCGAGCTCGTACAGACGAACGCGCCGAGCCGGTTCAGCTGCCGCGCGTATCCGGTCGCCGCGTGCACCATCGCCTGCTCGTTGCGGGCGGGGATGTACGTCAGCAGGTCGGGCCGCTCGAAGAGGGCCTGCCCGACGCCGGCGACGTTGCCGTGGCCGAAGATCCCGAAGCAGCCGCCGAAGAAGCGGCGCCGCTCGCCGTCGCGCTCGACGACCTGCACGGCGAGGAAGCGGACGAGCGCCTGGGCGGCGGTCAGGCGCAACGGCGCTCCCGTTCGGAACGTTCCAAAGCGCTCCAAGTCTATGCTCTTCCGGTGCCGTCTTCCATCCGCGTGCGCAGCGGCGAGCCCGGCCCCGACGGCACGCTCGTCCGCGTCGAGATGACGTATGTCGGCTTCGAGGCCGTCCGCTTCGACGGCCGGATCGAACGGCGCGAGGACGCGCGCGAGACGTGCGTCGTGCTGCTGTCGGGCTCGTGCTCGCTCATGGGCCTCGTCGAGGCCGCGCGGCCGACGCCGTTCGACGGGCCGCCGACCGCGCTCTACGTTCCGCCGCGCACGAGCTGGTGGGCCGAAGGCGCTCGGCGAGCTCGCCATCTGCACCGCGCCGGCCGCCGGAACGCTTCCGCCACGGGTGCTCGACCGGCCCGAGCTCCTGTCGCGCGGCGAGGGGACGGAAGAGCGGTGGATCGCGAACATCCTCATGGAGAGCGAGGAGGCCGAGTCGCTGCTCGTGACGGAGGTGGTGACGCCCGCCGGCCACTGGTCGAGCTTCCCGCCGCACAAGCACGACACGGACGCGATGCCGGACGAGGCGCTCCTCGAGGAGACGTACTACCACCGGCTGCGCGGCGGGGCCGGCTTCGCGTTCCAGCGCGTCTACACCGCCGACGGGACGCTCGACGACAGCGTCGCGGTCGAGGACGGCGACGTCGTGCTCGTCCCGCGCGGCTACCACCCGGTCGCAGGCGACCCGCGCACCGACCTCTACTACCTCAACGTCATGGCCGGGCCGGTGCGCGCGTGGCGCGTGTCGGTCGAGCCGTCGTATCGCTGACGGAGCCGCTCACGGCCGGCAGCCGCAGGACATGCGGACGACGATCTCGAGCGGCAGCTCCACCTCGGCCGGCGGCGGAGGCGCCGGCGACCGGAGCCCCTCGAGCAGCAGCGAGGCGGCGATGCGGCCCATCTCCTCCTCGTTCCTGCTGAGCGCGGTCAGCGGCGGGTCGAGCAGGTCGCCGAACGGCGGGTCGTCGAAGGAGACGAGCGCGACGTCCTCGGGCACGCGGCGCCCGCTCGTGCGGCATGCGCTCAGCGCGCCGAGCGCGAGCGATTCGCCCGAGGTGACGACGGCCGTCGGCGGATCGTCGCGCGCGAGCAGCCGCTGCATCGCCTCGGCGCCGCTGTGCGGAGACCAGTCGATCGCGCCGAACTCGACGTACTCCTCGCGCTCGACGAGCCCGAGCGAGCGGACGGACGCGCGGTAGCCCTCGAGCCGCTCGATCCCCGACGTGAGCACGGGCGGGCCGCCGATGTAGCCGACGCGGCTGTGGCCGTGCCCGTGCAGGTGCTCGACGAGAAGGCGCATCCCGGCGACGTTCGCGCGTGTGACGCTGCCGAGGCCGGAGTCGCGGACGATGTTGTCGAAGTAGACGGTCGGCACCTCCGGCTCCTCGATCGCGCCGCCGGAGGTGGCGACGAGCACGCCGGAGACGCGGTGCTCGAGCAGCGTCTGGATCGCCGCCGTCTCGCGCTCCGGCATGCGCTCCGTGTTCATGACGAGGACGGCGTAGCCGTTCTCCTCGAAGACGCTCTGCGCACCCTTCACCACGCGGCTGTAGAACGGCGCGCCGATGTCGGGGACGACGAGGCCGACGATGTTCGCCGTGCGCGTCCGCAGAGACTTCGCGATGCGGTTGGGCCGGTAGCCGAGCCCACGCGCCGCGGCGCGCACGCGCAGCTTCGTCGACTCGCTGATCCGCGGATTCTCCTGGAGAGCGCGCGACGCGGTCGACGTCGCGACGCGTGCGACCCGCGCGACGTCCGCGAGCGTGGGCTGGCGCTCAGTGTCCATTGCGCGCCTTCCTCCAGAGCTGCGCGAGCTCGCCGGCGACGCCGGGGGCGGCACAGAGGACGCCCGCTCCCTCGAAGCAGACGCTGGCGCCGGACTCGGCCGCGATCAGCGTCCCGGCCTGGCCGTCGACGAGGTTGAATTCGACGATCGTCGCCAGCGTCCGGCCGGCGGCGACGCTGGCGAGCGACAGCGCGTTCGACCCCATGATCCTCGTCACGCAGCCGGCTTCGGCGAGCGACGTCATCAGCGCGACCTGGCCGTGCCAGAGCGACTGCATCGTCATCTCGGTCAGGACGATCCCGCCGACGAGCGAGGACGCCTCCGAGCACCGCGTCGGCTCGCCGTTGCGGCGCGCGCCGCGGCCGCGCACCGCCGAGAAGACCTCGCGCCGGTACGGGTCGGCGACCGCGCCGGCGGCCGCACCGTCTTCGTCGCACACGGCGATGCTGAACGACGACCACGGCAGTCCGTGCACGAAGTTCGTCGTGCCGTCGACCGGGTCGATGTACCACGTCGCGCGCGGCCCGGCGACGTCGGTCCGGCCGAACTCCTCACCGACGATCGCATCCTGCGGGAAGCGGGTGTGCAACGCGTCGCGCGCGTACCGCTCGACCGCGAAGTCCGTCTCCGTCACCCAGTCGGCATCGCTCGTCTTCGTCCCGATCTGCTCCGGCCGCGGCCGGTCGGCGACGATCCTGTCGACCGCGTACGCCGCGAGCTCGCCGATGACCGCCGCGCACTCGTCCAGCTCGAATGCGCTCAGCACGGCGCACCCAGGAGCTCGACGAGCGTGGCGACGCGATTCGTGATGATCGCGTCGACGCCGAGGTCGAGGAAGAGCTCCATGTCGGAGCGCTCGTCGATCGTCCACACCGAGACGCCCGTGCCGCGGGCGTGCATCCGCTCGACCGCCGCCGGATCGCGGGCGAGCACGTGGCCGCTCGGGTTGTAGAGCTCCGCCCCGAGCTCGTCGAGCAGCGCATCGGGACACGGGAGGTCGCTGTCCCACGTCGCCGCGATCCGGGCACCCGGCGCAAGGCTCCGGATCCGCCCGTGCCCGGCGAAGCAGTCGCCCGAGAAGACCGCACGCGCGAGCGCGTCCATCGCCACCACATCGGCGAGCGCGGGCTCGGCGACGGCCTCCTCGTCGTAGTCGACCATGACCTGCACGTGCGGCGGAATCGCGGCGAGCGCCGCCACGAGATCGGGGATGCCGAGCGCCGTCACCTCGTCCCGCGTCAGGTCGGCGACGCGCCGGGGCGTCTCCCAGAGCCGGTCGAGCGTCCGGTCGTGCACGACGACCGCGCGGCCGTCCGCCGTCCGGCGAACATCCAGCTCGATCATGTCCGCGCCGCTCGCGACCGCTGCCGCGAAGGCAGGCAGCGTGTTCTCCCGGTGCGCGATCGGGTCGCCCCGGTGCGCGACCGCAAGGGAGCTCATCGCACCGCGACGGGCGGCCGAGACCGCTGCAGCACGCCGTCGCGGTAGAGGACGGCGCGCGCGAAGCGGACACGGTGCCGCTCCGCCGGCGGCAGCTCCGGCGCGACGAACGCACGCGCCTCGACGTCGCCGAGCTGCAGCACGAGCTCCTTGTAGTGCCCGCGCTGGATCTCGCGCAGAACGACGGCCTCCGCGCCGTCGGCGCTCACCTGGACGTCCTCGGGGCGAACGCCGATCTCCGCCTGGCCTCCGTCGTCGCCCGAGACGCCGTCGCACGGGACCCGCAGGCCGCCGGAGAGCTCGACGACGCCGTCGCCGACCGTGCCCGTGTAGAAGTTCATCGCGCCGACGAAGCTCGCGACGAAGTGCGTCGCCGGCTCGCGGTACAGCGTGCGCGGGTCCGCGTACTGCTCGACCTTGCCGCCCGACATGACCGCGATCCGATCCGAGATCGAGAGCGCTTCGTCCTGGTCGTGCGTCACGAAGACCGTCGTGATACCCACCCGCTGCTGGATCTCGCGAATCTCCTCGCGCACACGAATGCGGAGCTTCGCGTCGAGGTTGGAGAGCGGCTCGTCGAGCAGCAGCACCTTCGGCTCGAGCACGAGAGCGCGCGCCAGCGCGACACGCTGCTGCTCGCCGCCTGAGATCCGAGCCGGATAGCTCTGGCTGTGATGCGTGAGCCCGACGAGCTCGAGCACCGTCTCGACCCGCTCCTTGATCTCTCGCTTCGGCAGCCTGCGGAGGCGCAGCCCGAACGAGACGTTCTTGAACACCGTCATGTGCGGCCACAGCGCGTAGTTCTGGAAGACCATCGCCGTCGGCCGCTTCTCCGGCGCGAGCCGGCTGACGTCGGCGCCGTCGATGAGGATCGCACCGGCGTCCGGGTCGAGGAAGCCGCCGATCATGCGAAGCGTCGTCGTCTTGCCGCATCCGGAGGGCCCGAGCAGGCACGTGAGCTCGCCGGCGCGCACTTCGAGCTGCAGGTCGGCGACGATCGTGCGGCCGCCGAGGTCCTTCGAAACGCGGTCGATCAGGAGGCCGGCGGGCCGAGCGGACTCGCTCATCGGATCTGGAACCCCTCTGCGAGCTTGCCGCCCATCACGTGCTTGCGCGCGAGCGACATGAGGATGACGGACGGAATGGCGAGCAGGATCGAGAACACGGCGGCCGCCTGCTCAGGATAGTTCAGCACGAGCGTGTACATCTCGGTCGGCATCGTGATGTAGTTCGGGATGCCGACGAGGAACGTCCCCTGCGCCTCGTCGAACGAGGCCAGGAACGTGAGGATCATCGCGACGAAGATGCCGGGCGCCGCGAGCGGGAACGTGATGCGGAAGAAGACGCGGAGCGGGCCGGCGCCGGCGTCGCGCGCCGCCTCCTCGAGGCTGCGCGGAATGGACGAGAACGCCGCGGTCGGGATCCACGTCATGAACACGATCGTGCCGATGAGCTGGACGATGACGACGCCGAGGAACGTCCCCATGAGGTTGAGCGTGTAGAAGACGCCGGCCATCGAGATGTACAGGCCGATCTTCGGGAACGCGTTCGTCGCGAAGAGCGAGACGAGGAGGAACCGCCGCCCCGGGAAGTTGTACCGCGAGAACGCGTACGCCGCCGGCAGGCAGATGACTGCCGAGGCGACGGTGACGACGGGCGCGAACTCGAAGCTGAGCTTGATCGAGTGGCCGAGGCTCTTGTCCGCGAACACCGAGTGCCACCACTTGAGCGTCCAGTCGCTCGGCATGAAGCGCGGGTACGGCCAAACGTCCGAGAACGCGCGCAGGGCGAGCCAGACGATCGGCCCGACCATGAAGACGAGGAGCCCCACGACGAGGGCGACGCCGGTCGCGCGCAGCGTGAGCGAGCGCACGGTCGGGCGCGGCTTGCGTGCGGCGACGACCGGAACGACTCCTGCCTGCTCGACGACACTCATGACGTCTGCGAGGCCCGTCTCGTCGCGCGCATGTTCGCCCAGATGTAGATCGTGCCGAGGCCGATGGCGAGGGCGAACACGATCATCGCCATCACCTCGGCCTGCTGGGGCTGGTTGAACGACTGGAAGAACTGCGACATCGACACCCCCATCAGATTCGGCGCCGACGGGCCGGTGAGGTAGGGGACGGTGAAGCTGCCGAGGACGTAGATGCCGGTGAAGGTCGCGACGATCACCGTCGGGATGACGTTCATCGGCAGAAGCACCGACCGCACCGTCCGCGGCAGCGAGGCGCCGGAGTCGCGTGCGGCTTCGATGAGCGCGTTCGGCACCGAGTTGAGCCCCGAGCTCATCATGAGCACGCCGAAGGGCACGTTCACCCAGACCTCGCCGATCACGACCGCCCACATCGTGTACCCCAGCGTCGGGAAGCTGTGCCAGCCGACGTGATACGCGAGCGTCTTGATGAAGCCCTGAGCTGCATAGAAGGTGAGGATCGCGTACGAGGCGATCACGACCGGGATGAAGAGCGGGATGACCGATAGCGCGGACACCGTGCGGGCGATCCACGTGTCCGACAGCCGCACGTACAGCCCGATCGCCCAGCTGAGCACGACGACGACGCCGATCGTCAGGAGCGTCACCCAGACGGTGGCCCAGAGGTCGCCCCGAACGTGTGGGTTGCCGAGCACCTCGCGGTAGGCCGCGAACGTCACGCCGTGCTTCGCGACGTGCTGCCGCTGGGCGATCGACGCCACGACCGAGTTCGGCCCACCGGTCTTGCCGAGCGTGTAGGCGATCGCCGCCCCCACCGGGAACCCGATGAAGACGGCGACCACCCCCACCGGCGGGAGCACCATGAGGAGCCCTTGAGCCCGCTCACGGAGCGCCCGCCGGCGCGCGTTCCGTCGAAAGACTGCTACGGAACCGTCTGCTGCCACTGGGCCTTGAAGTCGTTGCCCATCTTCGTCGAGAAGGTCGGGCGAAGCGTGTTCGCCGACACGTCCTCGAACTTCTGCTGGATCGCGCTCCCCATGTACTTGATGTCGATGGCCGGGAAGCCCGACATGACGTTGACGATCATCTGCTGCGCCTCGGGAGACAGGATGTAGTTCACGAACCTGTACAGCGCCTTCTTGTGCCGCGCGGTCTTCGGCACGCCGAGGTACGCCGCGCCGCCCGTGAACGGCGGGTTCGAGATCTGCGAGAGCTTGATGTTCGGGCCCAGCTGGCCGGACGCCAGCGCCGTCAGCGACTGGTCGGACCAGACCGGAGCGACCCAGATCTGCCCCTGAGCGAGCAGCTGCAGGACAGCCGCATTCCCGTTCGGGTAGACACCCTGGTAGACGTACTTGTCGAGCCCGTGCAGCGTCTGGAGACCGGTGTTCCAGTCGTTCTCGAGATTCGGCACGTAACCGTCCTGCATCTGCTTCAGGTCCGCGGCCGGGATCGTGCTGTCGACGACCGTCTCCGCGAACGAGTAGCCGGAGCCGCCGGAGTTCGGCGAGTTGTACGTGAACTTGCCGGGGTTCGCCTTGATCCACGCGAGCAGATCGGCCAGCGTCTTCGGCGGCGACTTCACGTGGTCGCTGTTGTACGCGAGCACGACCGACGAGCCGCGGTACGGGATCGCCGCGCCCTTCACCGGCACGAGCAGCGCCGGGTTGATCTTGCTGAGGTTCGGTGCGGTCGCCTTGCTCACCGGCTGATCGAGGCCGTCGAGGGCCATCGTCGTCACGAGACCCGCATCGACGAGGTCGATGCCCGGCCAGTGCCGCCCCTTCACCGCCGCGCCGATGCGCGCGAGCGTCGTGCCGTCATCCGCACCGTGCGGCGAGAAGACGAACTTGACATAGATGCCTTTGTTCTCCTTCTCGAAGTGCGGGATGATGTTGTTCTGCCAGAGGTTCTGCACGTTCACATCGCCGCTCGCGTAGATGACGATGGTCGTACCGGCATTCGTCTTCTTCGCTGATCCCTTCGCGCTGCCGGCCGAGTAGGCAGCAGGCACGAAGACGAGCACTGCGACGGCGATCGCGAGAAGCTTCGCTTTCACCGAGCACCTCCCTTTCCGTTTTGGGCCCCCTCGTAGCTCTTGCAAACGGTTGCGGCCTCGCCGCCGACTTCGAGCTCTTCGCGCGCGGCGAGCAGCGCGACGGCGCGCTCGCACGCGGCGATGTCCTCGCGCCCTTCGACGATCCCCGCACGCGGATCGACGCCGTCGTTCACGAAGGCCGCGAACGCGAGCCACTGCCGCTCGAACGCCTCGACCGTCGAGCGCGTCTCGGTCACCTGCTCCGACGCATCTCCCCCGTCCCCCACGACTCGCAAGACGGCGGGAGCGTACAAAAGATAGGGCGCCGGGAACGTGACCGACACGCTTCCGCTCGGGCCGTGAACGTGCACCTCCTCGCGGTATGCCGGGTAGCGCTCGAGGTAGTGCCACCGGATCGACACACGCGTCCCGTCGCCGACCCGGCCGGCGAGGGCGACCGACGTCTCCCAGCGGTCGGCGTACTCGAGCTCGAGCGGCCCGCCGGCGAGGTACCGGATCACCGCGAGCTCGTGGACGATGCTCCCGAGGATGACGTTCGCGTAGAGGCGGGCGAGCTCGGGCGGGACGTCGCCGAGCGCGCGCCGGACGGCAGCCTCTTCCGCGGCGCCGAGAGCTGTGACCTGCGCGGCGTCGACGTCGGCGGGCGTCGGCAGCAGCCCCGCGTGCGCGAGCTGCGGCGCGTCCGGCGGATGGAGCACGGTGACCTCGATCGAACGCGGTGACGGCCGGTCCGCGAGCAGCGCGCGCGCTCGCTCGACCGCAGGGTCGTACAGCTTCATGTACCCGAGCATCAGCCGCGGCGAGAGCGCGGCCAGCCCGTCGGCCTCCGCCAGCGTGTACGCGAGCGGCTTCTCGCAGAAGATCGCGAGGCCGCGGCGCGCCGCCGCCGCCGCGAGCTCGCCGTGGGAGCCCGGCGTCAGGATCGCGACCGCGTCGAGATCGCCTGCCGCGAGCAGCGCTTCCGCAGTCGGGAACCTGCGCGACGCGTCGACGCCGAAACGGTCGCCGAGCGTGCTGCACGTCGACGCGGAGAGATCGCAGACCGCGGCGATGCGAAAGAGCTCCGGATGCTTGGCGAGGAGCGGCAGGTGCACCGACTGCGCCACGGCGCCGAGGCCGACGACACCCACCCGCAGTGGCGCCGCCGGGCGGTCCACGCGGTGGTCGACGTCGCTCCCCGCCAGCGTCGGCGCATCCCTTCCCACCTCGTGCGAACGATTGCACTACGGGGCCCGGGAAGTCAACCCCGGCCCTGCCGAAGCGTCGACGGGCCGGATCATCGCCTACGCACTGGGAAGCGCACGTCGACCCTGAGGCCGCCGCCGCGGCGCGCTTCGGCGGTGAGCATCGCATCGTGTGCGCCGGCGACGGCCCGGACGATCGGGAGGCCGAGACCGATCCCGTCGTGCGCGTCGAGCCGGTGGAACGGCTCGAAGAGACGCCGGACTTCGCCCGCCGGGACGAACGAGCCGGTGTTCGCCACCGAGAGGACCGCGCGTCCCGCGCCGACGCGGGTTGCAACCTCGATGCGGCCGCCGGGCCGGTTGTGCCGGATCGCGTTCGACACGAGGTTGGCGGCGAGCAGCTCGACGAGGGCCGGGTCGCCGCACGTTTCGGCCGGCTCGAGCGCGACGACGCTCTCGAGCCCGCTCCGGTCGTGTGCGCGCAGCGCGTCGTGCGCGACCGCGGCGAGGTCGACCGGCTCGTGACGCGTGAGCCCGCAGCGGCTTCGGGCGAGCGTGAGGCACGCCTCGAGCAGGCGTTCCTGTTGCAGGCAGGCGTCGAGGACGTCTCCCGCGACCTCTCGCCACGAGGCCGCATCTGCGCGTGGATCCGTGAGGGTCAGCTCGAGCAGAGCGCGCTGAGTCGCCAACGGCGTGCGCAGCTCGTGTGCGATGTACGCGGCGAAACGCTCCTCGCCCTCGAGCGAGACGCAAGCGGCGGCGCTCATCCTCCATGCGTCCTGAGGTAGGCGTCGTAGGCCGCATTCGAAGGCATGTAGGGCGGCCGGTACTTCCCGCAGGCTCGGTTCGCGGCGCGGAACTTCGGCGAGCCCTGATCGATTCCGACCGAGGCAGGGTCGGGTATGCGGCCCGTGCTGTCGGGGTCGGGGAAGCCCGGGACGCCGTGACTGCGCACGCAGCGGGCGAAAGCCAGTCCGAGCGCCCTCATCTGCTGCACCTGGGCGGGGTTCGGGCCGCTGCCGCCGTTCGGGAGCAGGTGACGGCATGCACTCTGCGCCGCCTCGAGCCGGGAGCTGCTGACCCCGAGCTGCTGCAGCGTCAGCTTCGACTTGTCGAACACGCCGCTGCTCGTGGGGTCTGGCCAGTTCGGCACCTGATGGGAGCGCATGCAGCTCGCGTAGGCGACCTCCTTCGCGTTCGCGCCCTGGGCCGCGTGGCTCGCCGGCGAGCCGCCGCAGGCGGACACGAGGAGCGACAGCACCGTGAGCCCTGCAAGTGCGAGCGACCGGCGATTCACGCTCTCGATGATCGCCCAGCCCGATGACAGCCGCACGAGCCGGCGATGAAGATTCGTTGAAAGTCCCTACGTGCCCGGCGGCCGGCCGAGGCTTGCGGGGAAGACGTGCTCGCAGTCGCGCATCGTGCTGCCGACTCGCGGCGAATCGACGTCGATGCCGACGGCCTCCGGATCGAAGACGGGCCGGCCGCGGTCGAGGGTGAGAGCGGGCCAGTCCGGCACCCCGTGGGAGCGCATGCAGCGGGCGAACTTCAGCATGTCGGTCCGGATGAGCTCCTGCGTGGCCGGGCTCGGCGCGACGCCGGGACCGCCGTCCGGGAGCAGGTGCCCGCAGGCCCGGGTCGCGGCCTGGAACCGGGGGTCGCCGGCCACGAGCTCGACCTGGCTCTTCGGCCAGACGCCGCTGCTGTCGGGGTCGGGGAAGCCCGGCACGCCGTTCGAGCGCATGCAGCGGGAGAAGGCGAGCGGCTGCGAGGTCGGTGACCGAGTCGTCGTCACGCGACTCGCCGGCGAGCCGCCGCACGCCGCCGCGGCCAGCACCGGGCCGGCGATCGCGATCATCGCGGCGACGGCTTTCACGGCAGCAAGTCGGACTTGCAGTTCTGGAAGGCGGCCTGGAACCGCGGGCTGTTCACGTCCACGCCGGTGCCCGGCCCGATGTCGAGGTGTCCCCGGCTGTCGGGGTCGGGCATGTTCGAGACGCCGTGCGTGCGCATGCAGCGGGCGTACTTCAACATCGCGGCCGTGTACCGCTGCACCTCGACCGAGCTCGGCCGGCCGCCGTTCGGGACCAGGTGGATGCAGGCTTTCTGAGCCGCCTCGAACACCGAGCTGCTCACCCCGAGCTGCTGCAGGGGCTTCTTGGGGAGCAGTCCGCCGGGTCCGGGGTCGGGGTAGGCGGGCACGTGGTGGGAGCGCATGCAGCGAGAGAAGGCGGCCGCTCCGGTCTGTGCCGGCTGCGCAACGTCGCTCGCCGGCGAGCCGCCGCACGCCGCAGCCAGCAGGGCGAGACCGGCGGCAACGATGCCGACGGCGATGGGATGACGGCTCACGGCAGGCCGAGCGCCTTCCGCTCCTGCTTCTCGCAGCCGATCTCCGCCGTCTGGAACTGCGGCGACTTCGTGTCGATCCCGGTGCCGTCGAACCGCGTCCCGCTCCCCTGGCTCGAGGTGGTCGGGTCGGGATACCTGGGGAACCCGTGCGAGCGCATGCAGCGGGCGACCTTCAAGGCGAAGGTGAGCTTCAGCTGGTCTCCCCCCGTTTCCGCGCCGCCCCCGCCGCCGTGCGAGAGCAGGTGCACGCAGGCGTACTTCGCCGTTGCGAACGTCTGCTTCGGCACACCCGGAGGGACGTCGGGGAAGTCACCCTGCGCGTCGGGATCGGGGAAGTTCTGCACGCCGTGCGAACGCATGCACCGCGAATAGGCGAGCGCCGCGTTCTGCTGCGCCGACTGCGCCGACGCGTGGGAGCTCGGCACGCCGCCGCACGCGGACACGAGCAGCGACGGTCCCGCGAGTGCGGAAGCGAGGAGCAGCGCGCGCGGAGCCACGCCGTCGATGATCGCTCGGCCCGATGACAGCCACACGAGCCGCCGATGAAGATTCGTTGAAAGCGGCTTTGCGCGGCGCTCGGCAGGCCGGGTTTGGGCGACACTGCGTCGCGTGAGCGGCGACGAAGGCACGGGAGCGTCGATTCTCGTCGTCGAAGACGACGAGCAGATCGCGGAGCTGATGCGCGACTTCCTGGAGGCGGAGGGCTTCCATGTGCGGCACGCCGGAAGCGGGCGAGAGACGACCGAGCAGATCGCGCACGGCCGTCCCGACCTCGTGTTGCTCGACGTCATGCTGCCCGACGAGTCGGGCTTCGACATCTGCCGTCGACTGCGCCGTCACTCGACGGTGCCGGTGCTCTTCCTGAGCGCGCGCGACAGCGACGCGGACAAGATCCGCGGACTCGGCCTCGGCGGCGACGACTACATCGTCAAGTCCGCCACCCCGGCGGAGGTCGTCGCCCGCGTCAAGGCCGTGCTTCGGCGCGCCTCCCCGATCGGCGAGCTCCGAACGCTTCGCTTCGGCGAGCTCGAGGTCGACCTCGCCGCACACGAGGTCCGCTCCGGCGGCCGGCAGATCGCACTGACCGCACGCGAGTTCGAGCTGCTGCGCGTCCTGGTCGAGCATCCGCGGCAGGTCTTCAGCCGCGACCAGCTGTTCGAGCTCGTCTGGGGCTCGTTCGGCGACCGCAGCGCGGTCGCGGTGTACATCGGCCGCCTCCGCCAGAAGATCGAGCCCGACCCGGCCAGTCCCCGCTACATCGTCACCGTCTGGGGCGCCGGCTACCGGCTCGACGCGGGCGGCCGATGAGACGACCGCCGATCCGCATCCGCACCTTCATCCTCGGCACCGTCCTCGTCCTCGTGCTGTTGCCGGCGCTGGCCGGCGGCGCCGCCTGGTTCGTCGAGCGCAACCGCCAGGAGTCGGACATCCACCGGCGGCTGAACGGCGCCGTCGCGTATCTGATCTCGCATCGCGCCGAGATGCAACAGCCGGCCGCCGTCCGAGGGTTCGCGAGCCTGCTCGGCCGCTCCGATCTGCTCGCTCAGGTCGTCATCGCCGGGCCGTCCGAGAAGGGCCTGATCTACGCCAGCCCGGCCGTCGTCCAGGCACAACAAGGCAAACGCGAACGCGCGCCCGGCAACTCGAACCCGCCGTCGTGGTCCGACGACCAGCGGCTCATCCCGGCGGGGACATCCAAATCGCGGTTGACTCTGGCCACCGATCTGTACTACCGGCCCGCGTCCCGCACGACCCGGGCGCTCGCCGCGCTCGTCAGCGGACTCATCGTCCTCCTCGCCGGGCTCGCCGTCGCGATCTGGCTCGCCGGCCGCTGGATGGTCGCGCCGCTCGCGCGGTTGAGCGCCCAGGTCGACAAGGTCGCCGGCGGCGACCTGACGATCGCGGTGCCGCGCAGCAAGATCGGCGAGGTCGCGAACATCGCACAGGCGGTCGAGGGCATGACGGCCGCGCTCGGCGAGACCGAGCAACGACGGGCAGAAGCGGACGAGGCGAGGCGGTTCCTCGTCACGAGCATCGCCCACGACCTGCGCACGCCGCTCTTTGCACTCCGGGGACACCTGCAGGCGATCGGGTCCCGGCTGGGAAACCCGGCCGTCCACCTCGAACGCGCCGAAGCGCGAGCGGACGCGCTCGAACGACTGATCGGCAACCTGTTCGCGTACACGCGCGACGACTACGCCCAACCTGCGCCCCGCCTCGAAACCGTCCCGATCGCCGAGCTGGTGCAAGAGGTCGCAGCGGGCCTCGAGCACACGACACGTCTCCGAGACAACACGTTCGACCTCGACGGCGATCCGGCGCTCAGCGTCGTCGTCGACCGCGACCGCCTCAAGCGCGCCCTCACGAACATCCTCGACAACGCGCTCCGCTACAGCCCCACCGGTGCCGCGATCCACGTCGGCTGGGCCCGCGTCGACGACTCGTCGGTTCGGATCGCCGTCGAGGACCACGGGCCCGGAATCGACCCCGACCTCCTCCCCCACGTCTTCGAGCCGGGCATCCGTGGAGCACCGGCAACCGGCTCCACCGACGACGGCGCCGGGCTCGGCCTCACGATCGCGAAGCGCCTCCTCGAGCACCAGCACGCCACCCTCACGGCGCACAACCGGGCGGCGGGAGGGGCGGAGCTCCGTGTCACGCTCCAGGCGCCGGCCGGCTGAACCCGCCGTCTCCGTCGGCGCCGACGCGTCAGCCGCCGGTTCGGCCGCCCGTCCCGTCGATCGCCTCCCGGACCTTCGCGGCCGTGAGCCCGCCATGCGACGCGGGCAGGCACTTCTGCACGATCCGTAGCACTGCCGTCGAGTGCACGTCGATGCCCTGCGCCTGCACCATCTCGACCGTCAGATCGCCCTGCGCGGTCGGATCGGGGAAGCGGGCCACGCCGTGGCTGCGCATGCACTTTGCGAACGACAGCGCGTCCGCGAGCTTGGTGGCCTTCTGCTGCGCCGTCTCCTGCGGTCCGAGGCTGCCGCTCGGAAGGAGGTGGCTGCACGTCGTTTGCGCCGCCTCGAACTTGGCCGCGTTACTCGTCGCGGCGGCCACGACCAGGACCTTCGGGATCTCTCCGTTGCTGTTCGGGTCGGGGAAGCCCGAAACGCCGTTGGAGCGCATGCAGCGGGAGTAGGCGACCGGTCCGCTCTGCGTCGCCGACGTGGCGGAGGTGACGCTCGCAACCCCCGCAGAGCCGCCGCCGCCACCACAGCCGGCGGCGAGGAGCGCGAACGCGGCGACCGCGACTACCGCGGTGAGGATGAGGGGACGGCGGCAACGCATGGTGTCGGTTCCTTTCGGTTGAGGGCGGGGAAAGCGACGGCGACGCCGAGGCCACCGTCGGTTCGAGCGTGCGCGGTGACGGTGGCACTGTGTGCGTCGGCGATCTCCTGCACGATTGCGAGGCCGAGGCCGACACCGTCGCAGAACGTGCTCGAGCCGAGTCGCTCGAACGGTTGGAAGAGACGCCGAAGCTCGGCCGCCGGGACGAGCGGGCCGGTGTTGGCCACGGAGAGGACCGCACACCCCGACTCGATGCGCGTTGCGACCTCGATCCGGCCCCCGGCGCGGTTGTGGCGGATCGCGTTCGCGACGAGGTTGTCGGCAAGTCGCTCGACGAGGCTCGCATCGCCGGTCGTCCACGCCGCGTCGAGCGTCACGACGCTCTCGAGCTCGCTCGCAGGGTGGGCTCGGAGCGCCGCGGCTGCGATCGCCGCCAGCTCGACGGGTTCGCGCCTCGGCCGACCACCCCGGCTCCGGGCGAGGGTGAGGCACGCCTCGAGCAACCGCTCTTGGTGCTTGCAGGCGCCGAGGACGTCCTCGCCGATCTCCCGCCACGTCGCCACATCCGCATCCGGGTCGGAGAGAGCCAGCTCGAGAAGAGCACGCTGGGTCGCAAGGGGTGTCCGCAGCTCGTGCGCCACGTAGGCGGCGGAGTCGCAGAGCCCGCTCACGGAGCCCTGTTGCTGCTGTAGGGCAGACCCGCCGGTATCAGCTTGGTGCAGGTCGCCGCCGCGTTCTTGAACGTGGGAGAGTCCTGGTCGACGCTCGACGGGATGTTGGTCTGGACGGTGTCGTTCCGGAAGGTCGGGTCGGGGAAGCCGGGGAATCCGTGCGTGCGCATGCAGGCGGCCGCCTTGACGTAGTCCGCCTGGTCGGCCGGCGTGATCGTCTGCGCCTGGGTCGGGCCGCCGAGCGGGAGATTGCACGCACGTTCCTCGATCGCGCGGATGCGTGACACGCTGACCCCGAGCTGTCGCAGCTTCGACTTGTCGAACCCTCCGCCGCCGGTGGGGTCGGGCCAATTCGGTACGCCGTGGGCGCGCATGCAGCGCGCGAAGGCGAGCGCTTCGCCCTCGGCTCCGTTCGTCGTCGTCGAGGACGCATCGCTCCCGACAGCCGGAGAGCCCCCGCCGCCGCAGCCTGCTGCGAGCAGCGAGAACGCGGCGACCGAGACGACGGACGCAAGGACAAGTGGACGGCGGCGACGCGGCCCCATGCTCAGGACGGTAGAGAGCGGGCCGCTCCGCCGCATCGCGCCCGAGCACCGTCTTTCCGATGCAGCCCGGCGGTGAGTTTCGTCCCGTCGTCACCCTCGGGGGTGAGAGCGAAGATCGTTTGCCGGCGCGAGGCGCGGCCGCTTTCTCAGCGACGACAATGGAGTCGTGCACGCAGAGGAGATCGACCGGCTGCTCGTGGCGATGCGGCGGCTGCTATCGGACGGCGCCGGGCAGGTCGCTCTGATCGTCGCGGCCGCACTCGTGTCCGCGTACGAGGCGCGCCACTCGGGCCACACCGGGAGAGACGTCGCGGGAAGCGCGGCGGTCGCCTTGAACGTGTTCGCGATCGCGCCGCTGCTCGTGGCGCGACGATGGCCGTCTCTCGCCGCGTCGGCCTCGACTCTGGCCACCGTCTTGATCATCCAGGAGTACAAGGCTCCGCTCGCAGTAGCGAGCTTCGGGATCACGCTCTTCCTTCTCGCTCATCTCGTCGTCCGGCGCCGTCTCCTCTTCGCTGCTCCGCTGCTCTTTCCGTTCGTCGTGTACGCCAGCGCGCGGCTTCAGGACGGTAGATCCAACACGCTCGGGAGCACTGCCCCGCTGCTCTTCCTCGTCGCGGCACTCGCCGTCGGCGAGTCGGTGCGCAGACGCGGGCTCGCGGTCGCAGCTCTGGACGCGACCCAGGAGGAGATGGCGGAGAGCATTCGCGCACGGACCGTGATGGAAGAACGGGCCCGCATCGCGCGAGAGCTCCATGACATCGTTGCGCATCACCTCTCGGTGATCGCCATCCAGAGCGAGGCTGCTCGACTCACGTCCCCCGAGCTCTCCTCGGACGCAGGCGGCCGCCTCGAGGCGATTGCCTCCACCGCGCGGGAAGCGCTCACCGAGACGCGCCGGTTGCTCGGAGTGCTTCGTGAGGACACCGGAGCCAGGGCCGACCGCACACCGCAGCCCGGGCTCGGCGAGCTCGACGAGTTGATCGACAAGGCGCAGGCAACCGGGACGCACATCCGGCTCAACCGACAGGGAAAGCTTGCGCGGTTGCCCCTGAGCATCGATCTGGCCGCCTACCGGATCGTGCAGGAGGCGTTGACGAACGCTCGACGCCACGCACCCGGATCGGACGTCGACGTCGAGGTCTCCTATCGCGACCACACGCTCCGCCTGCGGGTCAGAGACTACGGGCCGGGCGCACTCGACGGTGAGCCGGCCGCGGGCCATGGGCTGATGGGAATGCGCGAACGCGCAGCGCTTGCAGGCGGCACCTTCGCGGCGGGAGACGCCGTCGGCGGCGGCTTCGAGGTGCACGTCACGCTACCCACCAACGGGACGGCGCCGTGATCCGCGCTCTCGTCGTCGACGACCAACAAGCTGTGCGCGCCGGCATCGCCGCGCTCCTCGACACCCAAGCCGACATCACCGTCGTCGCAACTGCAGCGAACGGCGAAGAGGCGGTGCGACAGAGCCGGGAGCACCGGCCCGACATCGTGTTGATGGACATCCGCATGCCGGTGCTGGACGGCATCGCCGCAACCCGCGAGCTCTGCGCCGCCGGCGACGGGGGTCCGCGCGTTCTCGTCCTGACGACGTTCGACCTGGACGAATACGTCTACGACGCGCTCCAGGCCGGCGCCAGCGGATTCCTGCTCAAGGACGCCCCTCCCGAGACGCTGTTCGAGGCGGTGCGGGTCGTCGCCGCCGGAGACGCGCTCCTCGCGCCCGTCGTCACGCGCAGGCTCATCGCCGAGTTCGCCCGTCTCCGCCCGTCGCAGCGCATCCGGCCCGAAGACCTCGACGCGCTCACCCGCCGCGAGATCGAGATTCTCACGCTCGTCGCAACCGGTCTTTCGAACCACGAGATCGCCGACCGGCTCGTGCTCAGCAACGAGACGGTGAAGACGCACGTCAGCCACATCCTGCGCAAGCTCGGGCTTCGTGATCGAGCCCAAGCCGTGGTCGCCGCGTACGAGTCCGGCCTCGTCGTCCCGGGCGCCTGAACGCAGCGCTAGATTCTCGGCGTGTCCACCACGCCCCAGGTAGGAGTTTTCGCCCTCGGCACGGCCGCGCACGCGTACCTCGAGCTCGATCTCGACGCAGGCCGTGACGGAGGGAAGCTCGTGGCCGAGCTCGCGTCGCTCCGCGAACCGATGACGACGATGGGGGGCGTCAACCTCGTGGCCGGGTTCAGGCCCGAGCTCTGGGCGGCCGCCTTCCCGCACGATGCGCCGCCCGGGCTCGAAGGCTTCAACAGCCCGGTCGTCGGCCCGGATGGGTTCGCGATGCCGGCGACCCAGCACGATGCGGTGCTCTGGCTTTCCGGCAGCGCGTACGACGTCATCTTCGACACCGCCCGAGCCGCGATCGCCGCGCTCACCGGGCTCGCGACCGTCGCCGAGGAGACATCCAGCTGGCCGTACCGCCACGATCTCGACCTCACGGGGTTCATCGACGGGACCGAGAACCCGACGCTCGCCGAGGCACCCGAGGTCGTCGCCGTTCCGGAAGGCGCTCCCGGCGCCGGCGGCACCGTGCTCCTGCTGCAGAAGTGGGCGCATGACGCGACGGCGTGGGAGTCGCTTCCGACCGACGCGCAGGAGCTCGTGATCGGACGACGGAAGTCAGACAGCGTCGAGCTCGATTCCAAACCCGCCGACTCGCACGTCGCCAGCACGGATCAGGACCGCTTCGGGAAGATCTTCCGCCGGAACATGCCGTACGGAACCGTCACCGACCACGGCACGATGTTCGTCGGGTTCTGCCGCGAGCGGCACCCGCTCGCGGCGATGCTCGAGAGCATGAGCGGGCTGACGACGGGAACGCGCGACGCGCTGACGCGCTTCACGACACCCCTCACGGGCGCGTACTACTTCGTGCCGTCGATCCCCGCCCTGCTCGCGGCCTCGCTGCACCAGACGAAAGCCTAGATTCCCCTGTGTTCAGAGCGCGCCTCGACCGCTACCGGCGTCGTCACCGCTGGTTTGCGTTTCTCCTCGCCGTCCACGAGAAGTGGGTGCGCGACCAGGGCTCGTATCTCACCGCGGCAGTGACCTACTACGCGTTCCTCGGAGTGTTTCCGCTGCTGCTCGTGTTCACGAGCACCCTCGGGTTCGTCCTCCGCCACTACCCGCATCTCGAGGCGCGCATCGTCAACTCGACGCTCGGCCAGTTCCCGGTCGTCGGGCACGAGCTCCACACCGGCGGACTCCACGGCAGCGCGCTCGCGCTCGCGCTCGGTCTCGCAACCGCGATCTGGGCCGGAACACGCTGCTTCGTCGCCGTCGAGAAGGCGATGTGCGACATCTGGAACGTCCCGCCGCGCGACCAGCCGTCGTTCGTGCGCGCGCGGATGCGGGCGCTCGGCGTCGCCGCAGTTCTCGGCGGCGGCGCCATCGCCGGCGCGCTGCTCGGCGGGCTCGCCACGTCGAGCGGCAGCCTCGCCCTCGTGGCAAGGGTTGGCGCGCCGGTCGTCTCGATCGTGCTCGAATTCCTGCTCTTCCTCGTCGGCTTCCGGCTGCTTACGCCGCGCGACGTCACCTGGCGCATGCTCCGCACCGGCGCGGCGCTCGCCGCGGTCCTGTACGAGGTGCTCGAGCTCGTCGGCGGGCTGTACATCCGCCATGTGCTCGAGCGCTCGTCGAACACGTACGGCACATTCGCGCTCGTGATCGGGCTCGTCTCCTGGATCTATCTCGTCGCCTACGCAACGCTGATCAGCGCGCAGGTGAACGTGGTCGCGCATCACGGGCTCGTCACCCCCAGCTCGCCGGAGTAGATCGCTCCGCACTTGCGCATTGCGGCCCGGAGAAGACTCCGACAACTGGCCGTTTTGGCGAGCACGGCAAGGACGTCGGGCGACCACACTGTTCTGCTCACGGTCTCTCCCCAGGTCGGCGTAGACGGATGCGCAGCCGTCGTGGACGGCTCGGGCGTTGGCGTCGATCCGGCAGAGCCGGATGGCCGCCGATGCGGTCGACCATGGCGGCGGCGGCCGCGAGACCCGCTTCGATCCGGTCGCCGCCGGGCTGGCCCAGCACGACTCCGGTGATCGTCGTCGGCTCGCCGTCGATCGAGCGGACGGCCCGGAAGGCGAAGCAGCCGCCGGCCGCGCTGTCCGAGCCGGTCTTGACACCGACGAATCCGTTGTGTCCGAGCAGCGTGTCGGTGTTGTGCACGGTGCCGGCGACCGGCAGCGTCGCGCTCGGTGTGGCGACGATGCTCGCGAACACCGGCAGGCGCATGGCCCGATCGACGATGCGCACCTGGTCGGCGGCAGTCGACACGGTTGCGTCGTCGTAGCCGCTCGGGTCGGTGTAGCGGGTGTGCGTCATGCCCAGCGACCGCGCGGCGGAATTCATCCGGGCGACGAACCGATCCGTCGAGCCGGCGTCCCATCGCGCCAGAACGGCGGCGATGTTGTTCGCCGACGGCAGCAGCAGTGCCTGCAGCGCCTGCCGTTCGGTCAACCGCTCCCCGGCCGCGATGGACACGACCGACTGCCGCTCTCCGCGCCGGCGGTCGGTGTCTGCGACATCGTCGTCGGTGAGCGTCATCGCCGGGCCGTCCTCGCCGAGCCGCAGCGGGTGGTCGCGGAGCACGAGATAGGCCGTCATCACCTTCGCGACGCTGGCGATCGGAGCCGCGTGCTGGTTCGGGCCGGCGTGGACCTGTGACGACTGCCCCGATTCGACGAACGCGGCCTGGCCGTATGCCGGCCACACCGTGCTCGGAACGCCTCCACCGCGGTGCTCACGGCGGAGGACGTCCGTGGTCGTTGCTGCCGCCACAGCCGAGGACGCCACGTGGTAGCCGAGGGATGCGGCGATCGACGCGATGACGGCCAGCAGGCCGGCGACACGGATCCTGCGAATCCGGATCCGGCGGGGCGGCAGCCGATCTGTCCCACGGTAGGTCACGCCTCCATTCAAGGCAGCGCGGCGTTGCAGGCACGTATCCGGTTTTCGATACGCCGGCGATACACGCCCGCTCTAGCATCAGAGCATGCGGGTGCTGATCGTCGAGGACGAGCCCTACATGGCTGAAGCCATCCGTGACGGCCTGCGCCTCGAAGCGATCGCCGCAGATATCGCAGGTGACGGCGACACCGCTCTGGAGCTGCTGACGTTCAACGCCTACGACATCGCCGTCCTCGATCGCGACATTCCCGGACCTACGGGTGATGAGATCGCCGAACGCATCGTCGCCTCCGGCAGCGGCATGCCCATCCTGATGCTCACTGCCGCCGACCGCCTGGACGACAAGGCGACCGGGTTCGAGCTCGGCGCCGACGACTACCTCACGAAGCCGTTCGAGCTCCGGGAGCTCGTGCTCCGCCTCAGAGCGCTCGACCGCAGGCGTGCACACAGCAGGCCGCCCGTGCGGGAGATCGCGGGTCTGCGGCTCGATCCGTTCCGCCGCGAGGTCTACCGCGACGGCCGTTACGTCGCGCTGACCAGGAAGCAGTTCGCCGTGCTCGAAGTCCTCGTCGCCGCCGAAGGCGGCGTCGTCGGCGCCGAAGAGCTCCTGGCGCGAGCGTGGGACGAGAACGCAGACCCGTTCACGAACGCCGTGCGCATCACGGTCTCGGGACTGCGCAAACGTCTCGGCGAGCCCTGGATAATCGCCACCGTCGCCGGCGCCGGCTACCGCATCGACGGGCAGCCGGACACCGGGCCCGAGGGAGGGAACCGTGGATAGAGCGCCCGGGTTGAGCGCTCGCCTCAAGCTCACCCTCAGCTACGCCGGCTTCCTCATGCTCGCCGGCGTCTTGATGCTCGCGGCGGTGTGGGCGGTCGTTCTGCGCTACATACCCGACGGTGCGCTCTACCACATGCATCCCTCGTGGTGGTTCGTCATCGACCGCTCCGACCCCCTGCACGGCTTCGGCTCGATCGCGGCCATCGTGCTGGCGCTCCTGCTTGCATTCGGCCTGCTGGGAGGATGGCTCCTCGCCGGCCGCATGCTCGCCCCCCTTACACGCATCACCGACGCCACACGTATCGCCGCGACCGGCTCGCTCTCCCACCGGATCCAGCTGGAAGGCCGCACCGACGAGTTCCGCGAGCTCGCCGACAGCTTCGACACCATGCTCGCCCGGCTCGAAGCACAGGTCGCCGAGCAGCAGAGATTCGCAGCGAACGCCTCCCACGAGCTGCGCACGCCGCTCGCGATCACACAGACGCTTCTCGACGTCGCCCGCAGCGATCAGAACCGGGACAACGACGAGCTCGTCGACCGCCTCCGCACCGTGAACACCCGCGCGATCGACCTCACCGAAGCGTTGCTCCTGCTGAGCCGGGCCGACCGGCGCTCCTTCACCCCGGAACCGGTCGACCTGTCCCTCATAGCGGACGAAGCGACCGAGACGCTCCTCCCCCTCGCGGAAGGACGAGGCCTCACCGTCGAGACCTCCGGCGACATGACCCCCACCTTGGGCTCACGTGCGCTCCTGCTGCAGCTGACGACGAACCTCGTGCAGAACGCGATCGTCCACAACCTGCCCGGGCCCGGCAACGTGTGGGTCACGACCAGCGTCCAGCCCGAGAGCGTGACGCTCACGGTGGAGAACACCGGCGAGAAGCTCACCCCGCAGCTGGCTTCCACGCTCGCCGAGCCGTTTCAGCGCGGCAGCAGACGCATACGCACCGACCACGCCGGCGTCGGCCTCGGCCTGGCAATCGTCGAGAGCATCACCCGAGCACACGACGGCACCCTCACGCTCACGCCGAGGGACGAGGGCGGGCTCCGCGTCACGGTGCAGCTGCCGACACCGAAGCCCTCTTCGCGGGGGCTTTAGGAAGAGGGGATGACACGACGGGAGCTCAAGGGAGCCGTCGCGTTCGGGGCGCCGCCGAGTCGCCAGTTCTCGGAGTGGGAGTGGCGAGGTCGAGGAGCGCCGCGCCGGCGCCGTGGATGTCGAAACGGTCGTCGACGACGGCGTGGAGGAACAGGCCGTCGAGGGCGGCGGCGAGGGTGGCGGCGGTTGCGTCGGGGTCGGGGACGCCGTCGCGCGCGAGGGCGGCCGAGAGCTGGGTGCGGAAGTCGCGGATCAGTGCGGCGAGAGCGGTGCGGAGCTGCGGGTCGCGGCCGGCGTGGAGCATCGTCTCGAAGAGCAGGAGCGTCACGTGCGGGCTGTCGCGGAAGGCGCCGGCGAGGCCGAGCATCTGTTCGAGGGCGGCGCGGACGCTGGGGGCGTGCTCGAGTGCGTCGGTGACCGGAGCGAGCAGCTGCGCGCACGCTGGTCGTGGTCGCCCTCTACCCCGCCTTCGAGCACTCGAGCTCGCTCGACAAGTTCGTCAAGAGCGACGCGACCGCCGCGGCCTTGTTCGGTGTCACCGGACCGCTCTCCTCATCGACAGGATGGCTCAACGGCAACATCTACGCCAACTTCTTCCCCCTGATCATGCTGCTCCTGACCATCGGCTACGGCTCCGCCGCGATCGCAGGACAAGACGAGGACGGCACGCTCTGCCTGATCACCACACTCCCGCTGCGCCGCACGACCATCGCGCTCGAGAAGGCCGCAGCCATGGCGGCGCAAGCTGCAGTCCTGGCCGCGGCCGTCGCGGTCTGCGTCGTCATCGGACGCTTCTTCGATCTCACCGCCGCCCCCGGCGACGTCGCCGCGAGCTCCGCCGCCGTCGCGCTGATGGCCCTCGACTTCGGCCTCATCAGCATGGCCGTCGGCGCCCGCACCGGCAAACGCGCAACCGCCCTCGCCATCGGAACGACCCTCGCCGCCGTCTCCTACCTGGTCGGCTCGCTGGCGGCAGTCGTCTCCTGGATCCGCCCCGCGAAATACCTCTCCCTCTTCTACTGGTCGGTCGGCAACAACCAGATCAGCAGCGGCGTCAGCCTCAGCGACTACGCAGTCATGACCGCGGTCGGCCTGATCGCCCTCGCCGCGGCCGTCGCCGCCTTCCGCCGACTCGACCTGCACTAGTCGACATCGCCGCGGTTTCCCGCCGATGCCGGCCAGAGGTTCCAAAACGGCTCTAAGCCGGCAGCTCGGCACCCGCCGATACGAGTGCGCCGACGTCCGGACAGTCTTCGAGCGAGGCGAAGCTCGCCGCAAGAGCCTCGACCGTGTCGGGCTCGAGCGCGCGGCTTGCACACGTCACGAACTTCCCCGCCACGAACTCGGCCGAGTTGCCTTGGCGGGGGTCGCCGAGCGCCTGGTGAACGACATTTTCGCGAACGGTGCCGTCGGCGAGCGTGATCCGCACGCGGACGTCTTCGTCGGGATCGTCAGGGGCGTGCGTGAGCGTTGTGAACAGTCGCCGAGTCTCGGGGTCGGCGACGCGTTCCCTCGTGTAGTCGTCGATGACCGGCAGTCCGCCCCGCCGAAGCGTGGCAGCGAGGTTGTAGGCCATCGAGAACTTGGCCTCGAGCGGCGTCTGCGGATCGGTTCTGAGCAGCGGGGGATTGCGCATGTCGACCTCGATCTTCGTGACGTCGCGCGACTCGATCGGGCCGCCGGCGATCATTCCGAGCACCGAGGTGACTGCACGGTGCGACGACCAGCAGGCCGGGAAGCGCTTGAGTGCGACGCCGCGAGAGAGATCGAAGCTGGTGCCGAGCGAGTCGGCGAGCACCCGCTGGCGATCGGGATCGCCGTCGAGCGGCGGGTTGAAGACGGTGAGGAATGCCGAAGGGGCCGCAAGTGCGTCGGCGTCCGCGTCGAATCCGCCGGCCGCCAGATAGGCCGCCACGATGCCTGCCCGTGCGGCAATGCCGGCGTGAAGTGGCTTCGTCATCGTTCCGAAGTTGCGGAGGAGCCCGCATCCCTCGGAGGCGGCGATGCCGAGCGCGGCTTGCGTCTGTGCGCGGGAGAGTCCGATCAGCTTCGCCGCTGTCGCTGCCGCGGCGACGCAGCCGAAGACACTCGTCGGGTGGTGGCCTCGCCGGTGGCTGCTGGTGTCGATTCGGCCGAAGAGGTTCCGGTCGGCGATGCGGGTGCCGACTTCGAAGCCTGCGGTGTAGGCGACGAGAGCGTCTTGTCCCGTGATCGGAAGCTCGCCGGCGAGCGCGAAGATGACGGGCGCCAGCACGGTCGAGGGATGGCCGAAGCCGCCGACGTCGTCGAAGTCGAGTGCGTGGCCGAGCGTGCCGAGGTAGAGCGCGAGCTCCGGGGCGGATGCGCCGCCGTGGTCGAAGCCGAGAACGTACTCGCCGTTCGCAGTGCCGGAGCGGTCGCGGTAGTCGGCGAGGCCTGCGGCGACTTCGCCGTCCGCTGCAGCGATCGTGACACCGGCGACGTCGAAGATGCCGGATCTCCCCCATGCGAGGGCGTCGTCGGGAATGTCCGAGAGCTCGAGGTCGTCGACGAAGGCTGCGCAGGCCGAGGTGAGTGTCATCGCCGACCCCCTCGCAGTACGGCGTTTTCGGCGTTCGAGAGCAGAAGCGCGAGGTCGGCGACGTTCGGCTCGTCTTCGAGTGCGAACAGTCGCTCGAGCGCCCGCTCCGCACTGCTGCCGATGATCGGAGTGGCTCCTTCGAGGAACTTGGCCGCGATCTCGCCGTCGGTCATCGGGTGGCGAGGATCGCCCTTCGGGTAGAGAACTTCCGCTTCCGCCTCGCCTGCCGAGCCGCGGACGCGGACCGCGGCTGGGCGCGAGCCCTGTCGGTACAGCTCCGTGTAGCGGGCGTTCTCCCGCAGGGTGACCTTCGGGATCAGTGCGACGACGGTCTCGTCGGCGAGCGATTCGGGCGCGAAGTCGCGGATGGTCACATGCCCGGCGGTGAGGGCGAGCGCCACGCAGAACGAGAAGCTGTGATCTGCCGTCTCCTTCGTGTCCGGGTACACCTTGAGCTCGTCCCAGCTTGGTTTGATCAGCGCCTCCTCGTACGTCTCGACGATCACCTCGTCGATCGAGTCCGGATCGCCCCGGTAGCGTTCGCGCGCCTCGAGGGCCGCCTCGACCATCGTGATCGTCATGCCCTCCACCGGGTACGGCTTGAGGCTGACCTTCGTGGACTTGAACTCGCCGGCACTCGGAACGAGTGCGTCGACGTCGTCGATCGCGGCGACCGCCATGCCGAACCCGTAGTGACCGTCGAGCAGCGTGAGGCAGCCCGTGTAACCCTGTCTGGCGAGCAGCGCTGCGAGCAGTCCGTTTGCGGCAACTTGCGGCGCCGAGAGTGCTTTGTCCATGGAGATCGGCCCGTGGCGAATCTCCGAGAGGGTGTTCGCGCGTGCGCCGGCGAGCGCGAGGGCATGCGCGATCCCGCCTTCGTCGAGGCCGAGGAGCTTCGCTGAGCCGGCGGCGCTCGCGTAGGCGCATGCCACGCTGTGATGCCAGCCGCGATGCCACAGGTTCTTCTCGACCGGAAGATCGGAGAACGCCAGTTGAACCTCGTACGCGGTGACAAGTGCCGCGAGCAGATCCTGCCCCGACGCCCCCGTCCACTCGGCGGTGGCGAGGATCGCGGCGACGTTGTCGCTCGGATGCGCAGTCCAGGCTGGTCCGAAGTAGACGTCGTTGAAGTCCCAGTAGCGCAGCGCCACCCCGTTGGCGAGAGCGGCCCAGTACAGAGATGTTCGTTCGCCGCGCCCCAGAAGCGACGCCTGCTCGTTACCCCCCATCTCGGCTGCGACCGAGTCGACGATCGACGCCGGAGTGCTCGTCAAGCCGAGGAACGCGCACGCGATCCCGTCGATGGCGGCGCGCTTCACCCACTCGCGGGCGTCCTCTGGGATCTGCTCGTACTCGAGGCTCTCCGCGTAGGCGCCCATACGCTCAATCACGCTGGTCATGTGCTCCCGTCCTGAGGTGTCGTTCGACCGACGTCGCGACGCCGGCCCCCTGCTCGCTTCCCTGACCGGCGAGCATCGTCTTCACGATCGCGTCGAACGCCTCGTACTCCGAGTAGCGGAGCAGCGCGTACAGCTCGCGCCGGGTCAGCATCTGGTCGACGAGACCAGCCGTCGTCCCGGTGCGACGAATCGTCGAGTAGAGATCCCTGATCGCGGCGGCCGCGATGCGAAGCGACGAGACGGGGAAGAGGACGGCGCCGTAGCCGAGCTCTTGCAGGTCCGCTGCGGTCAGTGCCGGGCTCTTGCCGAACTCGGTCATGTTTGCGATCAGCGGCGCCTGAACCGCAGCGCGCATCTGCCGGAACTCGTCGATGTCCTGGAGCGCCTCGGGGAAGATCGCGTCGGCACCGGCGGCCGCGTAGGCGCGCGCGCGTGCAATCGCGCTGTCGATGCCCTCGACCGCGCGGGCATCGGTGCGCGCGACGCAGACCAGCGTCGGCGCCGCCTCGCGGATCGCGGAGAGCGTCGCGACGAAGTCCCCGATCGAGGCGAGGCGCTGGACCTCGAGGTGTCCGCATGCCTTGGGAAGCGTCTGGTCCTCGATCTGGATCGCGGCGACGCCCGAGTCTGCGAGTTCGCGCGCGGCGCGAGCCGCCGCCAGCGGGCTGCCGTAGCCGGTGTCGCTGTCGACCAGGAGCTGCAGGCCCGTCGTCCGGACGATCTCGCGCGCTCGTTCGCACACCTCGCTCGACGTCACGAGCCCCGCGTCCGGCAGACCTCGGCTTGCGCTGTACGCAGCCCCCGACAGGTAGAGACCGTGAAAGCCCTCGGCCTGAGCGATCAGGGCCGAGATCGGATCGTGCGCTCCCGGAAGGACGAAGATCTCGTCGGCCTCGAGCCGCTGCAGGAATTCTGCGGCCAGCTCGTGCTGACGGCTACCGCGCGCGACGAGCCAGCTCACCGTCCCACCTTCCAGCGCAGCAGACGATGCTCGACCGCGCTCAGCACGGCCCCGACGAGCACGGAGACGGTCGAGATGACGACAAGGCCGACGAACACACCGGTGGTGTCGAACTCGTTGACCGCCGACTGCATCATGAAGCCAATACCGCGGGTGGACGACACCATCTCGGCGACGACGGCGCCGATCAGCGCGAACGGCAGCGACACCTTCAGTCCAAGAAAGACGTATGTGAGGGTGCTCGGGGCGATGACCTTCGTAAGGATGTCGCGCCGCTTCGCTCCCAGGATTCGCACGATGTTGAGCAGTTCCTCGTCGACGTTGCGGAGCCCGGTGTAGACGTTGAAGAAGACGATGAAGAGCACGGTGGTCGCCGAGACGGCGATCTTCGACTTGTCGCCGATTCCGAACCAGAGCAGGAACAGGGGCGCCAGCGCGATCGCCGGCATGCTGTAGAAGGCGAGCACCAGCGGCTCGAGGACCTTCCCGAGTAGCTTGAAGTAGCCTGCGACGGCGCCGAGTGCGATGCCGATCGCGGAGCCGAGGAGGAACCCGATCGCGGCCTCCTTCAGCGTCGCTCCAACCTGGCCGAAGAGATAGCCGGTCGCAATCCAGTGGCCCATCCGCACGGCGACCCTGCTCGGCGAGCTCACCCAGAATGGATCGATCAGCCGGCCGGACGCGAGCTGCCACGCCAGCACGATCACCGCGAACGCGGCAAGACGCAGTACGAGCAAGCCCAGCGGGTGATTCGCCGCGGTGAGTGCCGAGTCACGGAGGCTTCCCTCACGTTCCCGCTCAACCGCTCGCGTCTGCGGCGCGGTCGCTGCCAGGTCGTAGTCGACGTCCGTCATGTCGCCGCATCCCGCTCGCCACCGTCGTCGCTGCGGAGGGCCGACCAGAGCTTCTTCGCCAGCGCGTGGAACTCCGGCTCCAACTGTGCCGCGAACGGATCGCGCATAGCCGGCAGGTCGACGACGCAGTCCATCACCACACCCGATGGCTTTCCGCCGAGCACAACGACCCGGTCGGACAGTGAGATCGCCTCGAAGAGGTCGTGTGTGACGAGGATGATCGTCGTCTCCGTCGCCTCCCAGATCCGCAGCAGCTCGGCGTGCAGGCTGACCCGGAGCTGGGCATCGAGCGCGCTGAACGGTTCGTCGAGGAGCAGGACGGAGGGCCGGTGAACGAGCGTCCGCGCGAGAAGGAGCCTCTTCAGCATTCCGCCCGAGAGCTCGGACGGATAGAGCCGCTCGTAGCCGGAGAGGCCGACGAGATCGAGCACCTCGCCGATGCGACGTGCCCGATCTCGCCTGCCGACTCCTCGCAACTCGAGCGCGAGCCCGGCGTTCTTGTCGACGGTCCGCCACGGGAGCACCGTGTCCTTCTGCGTGACATAGCCCACCGACGTGTTGACGCCGTCGACGAGACGACCTCGCTGACGGATGCTGCCGCTCGTCGGCGAGACGAGTCCGGCGACCATCCCGAGCAGCGTCGTCTTCCCACAGCCGCTCGGCCCGGTCAGAGCCAACCGTTCGCGCTTGCGGATGCGGAGCGTGACGTCCGAGATCGCCTCGACGTGCGCACGACTACTGCGAAACACCTTGCTGACGCCGACCCACTCGACCTCGGCGACGCGTCCGTCATCCGGGCCGTTCGGATCTTGTCTCTGCTGACGTTTCGCGTTCAAGAGGGCTGTGCTCATCTTCGCTACTTCTTCTTGGCCGACTTCTTCTTCGGTGCGAGTTGCTTGTCGACGGACTGGGCGACGGCGTTCGTCGCAACCATCCCGTAGGCGAGGTTGGCAGGCATCGGTCCGCCGGACGCCTTGAGGAACGAGACGATGGCGTTGAAGTTCGCCAGCGTGACGTCAGGCTTGGCCGGCAGCGCCTGGATCTGATTTGCCCAAGCCGCCGCGTAGGCCGCAGGCGGCTCATCCGCGAAGTACTGCTCGATCGCACCACCCGAGGCGTGCCGGTTCGAGAAGATGAACTGCTGCGCTTCGGCGATCGACTTCTCGACCGCGTGGATGACGCTGGGGTGAGACTTGAGATACGAGGCCGAGGTCATCAATCCGACTTGGTATCCCGGGTTCACCTCGCCACGCGCCGTGTTGATCCACATCTCCGCTGAGCCGTCCATGATCGCCAGCTGGGGCGCGGGCGGCGGGAACACGATGGCATCGACGCGACCGTGGTCCATCGTCGCAACGGCAGTCGACGGGTCATGGAGCGGCACGAAGGTCACGTCGCTCGAGGTGAGCCCGTACTGCGGCAGAAGCCAGTCCACGAACTGCTGCGGCAGGCTTCCCGCGGACGTGATCCCGATCGTCGCGCCCTTGAGCGCCTTGACCTTGTCTGCGAGGGGCGACGACGTCGTCAGGTGCGCCGACTGGGCGAAACTCTTGCTGACGACGATGTCGTCCGGGTTGCGATTGACGAGCGTGGCGAAGGTGACGAGCGGTTTCCCCTGCGCGGTGGCGGCGATGTTGTCGGACAGCCCGCCGCCTGCGACCTGTGCGCTGCCGGCGAGCACGGCCGAGATCGATGTCGCTGAACCGCCGGTGACGACGACGTTGACGTCGAGCCCGTTCTTCGCGAAGAGATTCTTCGCCTGCGCTACGTAGATCGCTGCGTAGAGCAGTGTCGACGTCGGCTGCGCAAGCGTGATCTTGGTCAGCGTCTGCCGCTTGCTTCCGCTCGTTGACGCCCCTGCCGAGACGGCAGCCACAAGCGCGAGCACCGCCAGTAGTGCGGCCGAGACGAGACACCGGCTCGCGGTCCGTTTCACAGACTGCCCTAGCATCGACACGAACACTCCTTTCCGTGGGTGATCCGGTGCACCCGACGACGCAGCGTCGAGGCGTGTGGAACCGAGGGTCTTGCAGACCTTGCGGGGCTATACGGCCTCTGGCGCCGCCAGCAATTCGGCGAGTGACGAGGCGGTCGGCATCTGGTCGAGTTCGTCGATCGCTCTCTCCACCTCGCGTGCGCGCGTGAGGCCAATGCCCTGTCCGGCGAGCTGCCGGAACTTCGTTCGTAGCTCGTCCTCGGTCAAAGGGAAGTACTCGGAGCCTTTCGCGTGGTCGACTGCGGCCTCCACGGTCTGCCCGTCTCGCAGTTGGAGGTTCAGCCGAACGGCGTGCCGGTACCGAGGTCCCCTAGCGTCGATCGCGGGGTCGGCTTGGGTCGTCACCCGGCCGGCGACATCGATCAGCTCCGGGTCGCGCAGCACCTCGGGCCGGTAGTCGTCCACGGTGACGGCACCGCGCGTGAGCGCGACTGCGACCGCATAGGGAAGGTTCATCTGTGCGGTTGTGACCGAGTCCGGGATGTACGGCCAGCCGACGTGGTCGCGTGTCGCGGTTGAACAGTCGATCACGCACGATTCGACGTCTTCGCCGGTGATGCCGTGCTGCTCGCGCAGTCGCAGGACGGCGTCGATGCTCGTGTGCGAGCTGCCGCACGCGGGATACCACTTGAAGCCGACGTTCATGATCTCCCACTGCTCCCCCAGACCTTCCTCGAGGTGGGAGCGGTTGAACTCGTCGGCGAAGGTGTTGAGGAAGTTGCCGTAGCGATCCTCGAAGACGTCCGCGATGCCCGTGAAGCCCCGTTTGGCGAGGGCCGCCGCGTAGAGGCCGCTCTCGGCTGCGCGCCCCGCGTGGAAGCGCTTGACCATCGCCCCGTACTGGGCGGCCATCAGCCCGCCGGCCTGGGTGGCGGCCATGCCGAGTGCGTGATCCATCTGCTGCGGGTCGAGCCCGAGGAGATTTCCCGCCGCGGCCGCCGCCGAGAATGTGCCGAGGACACCGTTGTTGTGCCAGCCGCGATGGAGCAGGCCGAGGCCGACGACGAGGCCGACGCGGATGCCTACCTCATAGCCTGCGACGAGCGCGGCCAGCAGCTGTTCGCCCGAGATCTCGTGCCCCGTCTCGGCCAACGCGAGAAGTGGTGGAAGCGTCACACCGCCGGGGTGCATGATCGCCGTCTTGTGGAGGTCGTCGAGCTCGAACGAGTGGACGGCTGTGCCGTTCACGAGCGCGGCGGCGTCGGCCGACTGACGTTGACTCGTGCCCCAGAGGGTGGCCGAGCCCGGCCCGCCGACGTCGGCGATTGTCTCGCTCAACAGACGGGTCCACTCGAGCGTGCTGCCGTAGAGGCCGCAGCCGACGGCGTCGAGGATGCAGAGCTTCGCGTGTTCGACCACGTCGGGAGGGAGAGCAGCTGGACTGAGCGTCGAAGCGAACGCCGCAAGCGCCGACGCCCCCTCGCGCGAACGTGCCGTCTGTCCCTCAAGCACCGACAGCCACCTCCAATTCGTGCGCCGCTGCGAGCGGACGCGACACGGCCCAGTCGGCGAGCGCGCCGCAGAGCCTCGCGACGGCAGGGACGGCGGCCTCCATCTCCTTCATTCCCCAGCGCTCCGAAGGGCCAGAGATCGTGATCGCAGCGATCGCACCGTTCGCGCCGAAGAGCGCGAGCGACAGGCCGCCGACGCCGGGGATCCGGTCGCCGACCCCGGCGAGGTAGCCGGCCTTGCGCACCGCACCAAGCTGTGCGCGGAGCGCGATCAGGTCGACGTGCTGCCCTGCGGCCCGAACGAGGACATCCTCTTGCTGCTCCTCGGGCAGGAACGCCAGCATGACCTTCCCCGTTGGCCCCGCGAACAGCGGGAGCGTCTGCCCCAGGGGAACGACCCGCCTGATCGGCTGGTCGCTCTCGACCGACTCGATGCATACGCGCTGCTCGTTCGTGCGCAGATGAAGGCTGACCGTCTCGCCCGTGGCGGCGGAGATCGCCTCGAGCACTTCTCTCGTTCCCTGCCGCAGCGGCGACCCGCCGGCGATCCGCGCGGCCAGTGCGACGAGCCCCGGCCCGACGCCGTACCGGTGATCCCGCGACTTCGTCACCAGGCCGTGCTTCGCGAACTCGACGAGCAGGCGATACACCGCTGTGCGGGCGACGCCGAGCTCGTCGGCGATCTCACGAAGCAACATCGGCTCGGGCCCGCGAGCCAGTAATTCGAGGAGGGCGATGCAGCGTGCGGCGGTCTGCGCGCCCCCCGGCGGCTCGGTACCGACCACATTGTCGCTCTTCATCACTATCTGCAGACCTTCGTCACAATTTGGAGATGCGACCCTAGCGAGCCACCCCGAACGTGTCAAGGCGGGACGCGCAGCGGTGGTCGGCCTACCGGGAGCCGCCGGACCCGGTCCGGCTCATCCCGTCTAGCGGGGTGGCGGGTGTTGAGTCCGCTGGTCACCGGCTACGCCACAGCCGCGCGCGCCCGAGGCGTTGCCGGCCCAGAAAGCAAACGGGCCGCTAGGCGGACCCGTGAGGACCAGCGTCATTGCGCCCTTCAGGTTCCGGGACAGCGCAGGTCGGCGTCGAACGAGCCGATCCGGTACTGCGTGAGCTTCGGCGCCACGCCGGTGAAGCCACCGCTCGAGCAGTTCTGCCGCGCCTGCGCGAGTGTCGCCTCGGTTCCGGCCACCCAGTCGGGCAGCCGGCCGTTGAAGGCCGTCGGTGTTGTCTGCGCCGTCAGCCCGGTGATCTCCTTCCACTGGGCGCTGGTGGAGTAGATGCCGATCGGTCCGGTCGCGCCGGCGTCGTGCAGTCCGGCGATGTAGCCCTGCAGCGCGGCGATGTTGAGCTCGTAGGTGCCGGCCCAACTCAACGACAGCTCGACGTCCAGCCACCACGGCGCGGTCTTGGCCGCGGCCGGGTCGAGCGCGGCGACGAGGCGGTAGGAGTGAGCGGCGCGTTGCTCGCCGTAGAGGAACGAGCAGGAGTTGGTCAGCAGGCCGTTACAAGCACCGTAGGCCGGCGCGATGCCGACGCCAGGCCAGTCCGCAACGTGATGAGCCCCGGGGTTACCGGTGTCGATGTAGAGCGACAGGGGCGGCTGCTTCGGATGCTTCTGCCCCGGCGTGTCGCGCGCCCAGTGCAGCTCGTCGCTTATGCATGGGTCTGCTTTGTTCGCCAGTCCGCCGTTGACACCGACGATTCCGAAGAGCGGATTCGACGGGTAGGAACCCGAGCACTGCGGATAGGAGACGTCATACCCGGTGGTCGGGGACGAGCGGCCTCTCACCACGATGACCAGCACCGCAATGACGACGAACGCCAACGCCGCCACCGGCACCCACCGCGCTCGGTACCAGGAACGGCGGGCAGGCGACACGGCCGTCAAGCTGTAGGCGTGGGTGCCGAGCCGGGGCCGACGGCGGCAAACGCTGCCGCGAGCGCCACGGCCGCGTTGCCTCGGCGGCAGAGTTCAACCCCATAGGTGCTCATGCGATCCACGATAACGCTGCGTCGCCGCGCGGCCGGGTCGCCCGCGGAAACGCGACCTCGACTCGCAGACCGCCACCCGGGCGGGCGCTGAACAGAGTCTGTGAGCGGCTGCAACCTGCGGTGATTGCGATCCAGCCGCCGGCCCGGTTGTGGCGGACTGCGTTCGCGAGGACGTTGTGAAGGAGCCGCTCGATCAAGGCTTCATCGCCGTGCGTAAGAGCCGGTTCGAGACGAACGTTCACGGTGAGACCCTCGAGATCCGCGATTCGAAGAAGACGCGCTGTGAGCGAGGAGATGTCGACGAGCTCGCACCGGTCGAGTCGCGCCTCGCTTCGGGTGAGGACAAGGCATGCCTCGAGCATTCGCTCTTGCTGCATGCACGCAGCCAGCACCTCGTGTGCGATCTCGCGCCACGTGCTCGTGTCCGCATCGCGATCGGCGAGTGCGAGCTCGAGAAGCGCACGCTGGGTCGAGAGCGGTGAGCGGAGCTCGTGCGCGATGTAAGCGGCGAAAGGGGCGGTCAAAGCCGAGGGCGTCGTGATTCTCGCGTCGCCGATCGCGACGCGGCGTCGCTCGTCGGCTGCGTCCGCACGGTCACCGGCCGAGCATCCACCTGGTGCCCCGGCGAGCTGCTCAGCCTCTGGCCCGGTTTTGCCGGTCACCCGCCAAGGCCACCGGCGGATGGCGTCTGCGACTTGCAGGCGTCCAGCGCCGACCGCAGCTGCGGCGAGCCCGATGCGACGGCGGAGTCGTGCACTTCGCTGCCCGAGAACGTCGGGTCGGGGAAGTCCGGCACGCCGTGGCCGCGAATGCACTCGGCCCAGTTCAACCACGCCTGCTGTTGGGCGGTGGAGAGCTGTTCGCCCGTGGAGTTCCACGGCGACGGCAAGGCCTTGCAGGCCTGGAGGGCCCCCTGGAACGCCGCCGAGCTCGGGTCGATTCCCTTGGTCCTGTAGCCGTAGCCTCCGCTGGGGGTCTGCACCGGGTCGGGGAAGTTCGGGACGCCGTGGCTCCGTATGCAGTGGGAGTAGGCCACAGCTTCGGCGAGCGGCGACGCCCCCGAAGAACCCGACGTTCCCGCCGGGGCGGTGGTCGTGGTCGGCTGCGAGCCGGCGGTCGGGACCCTCGATCCGCCCCCGCAGCCTGCGACGGTGACTCCCAGAGCCACCGCCACCGCCACGGCCGCAGCCGCCCACAGGTGCGATGGACGCATGATTCCTCCTTTCGACACGACTCCGCCCTCAGGGTGTCGTTTCCGGAGGGCCGTCACCTGCTCCTTGTGACGGTTCGCTGTACGTCATGTCTCCCAGTCAAGCGAGCATGATGTTGCCGCCGCGTATGCGTTTTTCGATACGCCGACGATAGGTCCCGACGCGCATGTACTCGACGATCGGTCACCTCCTCTTCCAGCGGCTTTGAGCAGCCGCGACGCCGTCATCGACGCTCCATTAGTCGCCGTGATGGCCGCTGGCATGACGAAGCAGGCACAGGCGGTGCGAGCATCTGGTGGCGCGAGGCCCGCTCACAGACGCGCGCCCGGCGAGCATCAGCCTCCGCTTCCTCTCCCGTACACCGAGATCCATCGCCGAACGCACCGCACCACGAGCGAGCAAGCGTGCGCAGATACTCTGGACCAGTCTCACTGCCCGTCGAGTGAGTGAGATCCTCATGCGCCGCGCACGGCTCTGGGAAAGCCCCGGGGACTTGCGACGTTCCCGGTCTGGTGCGCCTTCGCCGGGAGCGGATGCGGCCGGTACGGCTCCTCGAGCCGGGCGAGTTCCTCCGGCGACAGCTCGAGCTCGGTGGCGGCCAGCGCATCGTCGATGTGCTCGATCCTGGTTGCACCGACAATCGGTGCCGTCACTGCCGGCTGGTGGAGAAGCCAGGCGAGCGCGACCTGCGCCGCAGGAGCTCGACCGCCAGCCAAGTCGACGAGGCGCTCGATCACGTCGAAGTCCTCGTCGCGTCCGTACAGCTCGTTCTGCACCGGGTCGGACTCGGTTCGGACCGTCGGGCGCGCCCCGTCGCGCGTGCGCGTCCCGGCCAGGAAGCCGCGCGCCAGCGGACTGTAGGGGACCAGACCGACGCCCTGGTCGACGCAGAGCGGAAGCAGCTCCCGCTCGTCCTCGCGATGGAGCAGGTTGTAGTGGTTCTGCATCGCGACGAAGCGCGTCCAGCCGTGCCGCTCGGCGACCATCTGCGCCTTCGCGAACTGCCAGGCGGCCATCGTGCTCGCGCCGAGATAGCGGGCCTTCCCCGCCTTGACGACGTCGTGCAGCGCCTCCATCGTCTCCTCGATCGGCGTCTCAGGATCGAAGCGGTGGATCTGGTACAGGTCGACGTAGTCCATCCCCAGCCTGGCGAGCGACGCGTCGATCGCGGCGAGGACGTGCTTGCGCGAGAGCCCGCGGCCGTTGGGGCCGGCCGTGGTCTGGTAGTACACCTTCGTCGCCACGACCGCCTCGTCGCGCGCGATCAGCTTGCGGAGCAGCCGGCCGGTGACGACCTCGCTCGCGCCCGCCGCGTACATGTCGGCGGTGTCGAAATAGGTGATGCCGCCCTCGATCGCGCGGCGGACAATCGGCTCGGCCTTGTCCTCGTCGAGCACCCATGCGCGTCGCGAGGTGTCGCCGAAGCTCATCATCCCGAGCGCGATCCGCGAGACCGAAAGTCCCGTCGCGCCCAGCCCGAGCTGTCCGATCACCGGACACTCCTCTCCGGTCGATGGAGCGCGACACCGGTCATGACGAGGCCGATGCCGGCGAGGTCGAGCAGCGACGGCAACTGCGCGAGCACGATGACGCCGACCGCCGTCGCGGTCGCAGGCAGCAGCGCCACGAAGAGCGCGTACGTCTCGCGCGCGAGCCGGGCCATGGCGAGCTGGTCGAACACGTACGGGATCACCGACGACGAAACGCCGACGCCGACGCCTGCAGCGAGCGCGACTGGATCGGCGAGCGCGTGCACCGCACCGCCCAGGCCGATCGGCGAGACGAACACGAACGCGCAGAGCATCGCCGCGGCGAGCCCGTCGACGCCCCCGAGCTGCGGGCGGCGAGCCACGCGATGCGCGAGCACGATGTACGCCGCGAAGAGCGCCGCGTTCGCAAAGGCGAAGCCAACCCCTTCGACGTTGCCGACGAACTGCACGTGGGTGAGCAGATAGACGCCGCCGACGGCAGCGGCGACGGCTGCGATATTGCGTCCGCTGCGGCTCCCGAGTAGCGCCAGCGCGATCGGCCCGATGAACTCGATCGCCGCTACCGTCGCGAGCGGCAACCGGTCGATCGCCACGTAGAAGCACGCGTTCATCACAGCGAAGACCGCACCGAGGGCAACGACCAGCGCCAGACCGCGCCGGTCGAGCGCGTGCAACGTCCGCCATGGCCGCCGCCAGGCCACGAAGACGGCTGCTGCGGCAGCGATGCGCAGCCAGGCGACCCCGAGGACGTCGACCCGCGCGAACAGGAGCACCGCGAAGGACGGGCCGAGATAGTGGAAGATCGCGCTGCCCGCGAAGTAGGCCTGCGGGGGCAGCGCGGCTCGACCGCCCGCGAGGAGCCGCGGAGCGGCGGGGATCTCGACGGCGCGGGCCATGCCCTCTGAGTGTTGCGAACCCCGCTCGAAACCGCCATGGGCAACCTAAGGCATATCTGCCGATTACCCTTCGAACCATCGGGAGTTCTGGGGTAGAATCCGCTGAGATGGCGCCGTTTGACGACACTGACCGCCGGATCATCGGCGAACTGGCGGCCGACGGGCGCGTCTCCATGGCCGAGCTCGGACGGCGGGTGAACCTCTCCGCGCCGGCGGTCGCCGAGCGCGTACAGCGGCTCGAGCGCCGCGGCGTCATCGTCGGCTACCGCGCCGAGATCGACCCGCGTGCGCTCGGCTATCCGCTGACCGCGATCGTGCGCGTCAAGCCTGCGCCCGGCCAGCTCGCGCGCATCCCCGAAGCCGCCGCCGAGATCCCGCAGGTCGGCGAGTGTCACCGCATCACCGGCGAGGACTGCTTCTACATCAAGCTGCACCTGCGCTCGATCGAAGAGCTGAGCGAGACCCTCGACCGCTTCCTGGCCTACGGCGAGACCACCACCTCGCTGATCAACGCCTCGCCGATCCCACGCCGCGATCCGCCCGTTCCGGATCGATGAGTCGCGCGTCCGACCATGAGACGGGTCAGACCGCGCCGGCCAACGTGGTTCCGGTTGTGATTGTCGTCAGCGTACGAGGACGGTCAGGTCCAACTGTCGGAGACGGACGGGGTCCGCGAGGACGTTCATCTCGATGATCTTGCCGCCCGCGACGGTGAATCCGAGCACGGCGCGGGGCACCCCGTCGGCGAACGCGACCACGCCGGGTGCGCCGTTGACCAGCGCGCGGCGGGCGACATGGTAAGCAACCGCTCTTGGCGCGTCGGCGCGAGCTGGCAGGCGATCGCGCCGATCCCGACGAACACCGGCACCACGGATGCCGTCGCGGAGCGCCAGATATGCCGAGCCGCCGACCGGGAGGCCGGCGACGACGTGGCCCGCGAACATCGCCGGCCAAAGGATCGCGACGCCTGTGGCGATCCCGAGCATCGCCGACGCGAACACCGTCCGTCGTAGCACCGGTGCCGCGAGGACGAGTTCCATTCCGCAGCGCCCTGACCGCCGCCAGCACACCGAAGACCGCCGCCGCGATCGCAAGCGTGCCGCCGACCCGCCAGGCGCTGTAGCCGCCGATTGTCACCGGGTCGAAGGGATAGCCGTAGAAGAATCGGATCGCGTCGTTGCCAGCGAAGCTGTGAGCGAATGCGATCCGATCGGCGACCGTCGGATAGGTGCCGCGGAATCCCGCCGGCTGGATGTACGAGTAGACCGCGAACGCGGACGCGAACGCGATCGTGCGCGTCCGCGCGTCGAGGAACGTCCGCCGGGCGAGTACCTCCGCTGCGCCCATCCGGCGAGTCGGCCGACGCGGGCTGCGGCGCGGTGATCGCGCCAGGCCGATGAGGCGTTCAGTCGCCGGGCGCGCCATCGGAGCCGTCGTAGTGGTGCATGAAGATCTCCTCGAGCGACGGCTCCCGGCTCGTCAGCGTCGCGACGGGGTAATCGGCGAGCGCGGCAATGAGCGGACCGATCGCGCCCGACACCTCGAACCGCAGCGCGCTCGGACCCGCCGCGCTCATGTGCACCCCGGGCAGCGTCGGCAACGGCGGCGCCGGCCCGTCAAACGTCACGGCAACACCCTCGCCTTCTTCGAATTCATCCAAGAAGAACTGCCCCAAGTCCTCGCGCGATGGCGCGCGCGGACACTCCGCACGACTCGCTGACCCCTGTTCCGCCCAGGACTCGTACGATTCGCGCGAACGAGGCAGAGCATGTGGCGGGAACCTGCACACCGCCACATGCTCTGCGCGAACGGACTCCGGGGTCAGCGTTCGACCGCTGGAATGGCGATGGGCGAAACGGTCTCCGGCCGCTCGCCGATTCGTGCGACGTCGAGGGCGATCAGGCCGAGGTTCGCACCGGCAACTGCTCCGGCGATCGTGGTGATGACCGCCATGAGCCCGGCTGTTTCGTTGAACCCCAGCAGCGCGCCGACGAGGGCGCCCGTCAGCGCGACCCAGATGCCGATCGTCGTGGCCCTGGCCGGCCGGTCGCGGTTGACCCAGGCCCAGTAGGTGCCGAGGCCGATAGGCGTGCCGATGGAGAGAACAGCCATGAGTTCGCTGTCGAGGGGCACTGTCGGCAAAGCCACCAGCACGATCGTCAGGCCGATGAACCATCCGCCGAGGCCGAGCACCAGCAGGTAGACGGAGCGCAGCATCGCGCTCGCCTTGCGCCCGAAGCCGCCGCGCTTGTGCGCCCGGCGCCACATCAGGAGCAGTGACAGGATCACGAGGAGTCCGAAGCCCATCATCGCGCCGAGGAGGTCCTTGGCGTAGGCGCCTTGGCTGGAGCTTGGGCTGAGGTCGACCTTGTTACGGGTGTAGAGGGACGTGTCGACCTTGCCGGTGTCGAAGTAGGTGTTGATCAGACGGGTTCCGGCTGCCGGTTCGTACGGCCAGAAGTCGTCGGCGTGGCCGATGTTCGCGAGCACGACCTCCCGGCCGTTCGCGAGGTGAGGCAGGAGCTCGCGGGTCGCATTCTCGGGCGGCGTTGCGAAGTCGAGGCTGCCGCCGATCAGCAGCGTCGGAACGTTCGAGTTTTGCACGTGGGTGTACTCGTTCTCGTCCGGGTTCGCCGGCCAGGCGTCGAGGAGGCGGCCGCCGGCCCAGATCAGGTCGTTCCCGGCAGCACTGATCAGCGATCCACGGTTTGCTCCCGACGCGTAGAAGTGCTTCGCGTAGGTCGCGTCGCTGCGGCCGATCGCCGCCATCTCGCCCCAGACGAACGATCTCGGAAAGGTGAGCTGTGCCATAAAGGACAGGAACCATGCGCCGCTTGCGTCGCCCTTGTCGGCGGAGAGGAGTGAGTCGATCGTCAGTGGCGCGGCGATCGAGTTGCCGCCGGCGGAGGTCTCGTTCATCAGGCCGAAGAACGCGGCGGCTGTGAAGTCGCCCTTCTTGATCGGCAGGAACAGCCAGTGACTGGGAACGTGAGCGAACGAGGACTTCACCGACGCGGCGAGATCCGGCGTCCGGCTACGACAGCTCGTCGCCTCGGCACAGAGCGCGGCATAGCGGCCGATCTGCTCGTCCGTCGTCTTCGGATTCCAGATGAAGTTGCCGGGCGGATTGACGCCGATCATCACCGAGCGATGGATGCTCTTCGGGTAGCGCCAGGCATAGATCATCGCGGTGCGGGTGCCCGCGCTTTCGCTCACCAGGTCGATCTGGTGGTAGCCGAGGGCGCGGCGGGCCGCCTCGAGGTCGTCGACTGTTTCGGGGATCGAATAGCCGGCGAGATCGACTCCAGCCCTGCGGAGCCGGTCGGCGCACGAGTGGAACGCCGCGGCGTCGGCGCGGTACGACTGCTCGCTGAGGAGGTCACGCGAGTGCCCCATTGCCGAGCTCACCTCCGGGCAGTCGAGCCGGGTCGATCCGTCGACGCCGCGGTAGCCGACGAGCACGACGTCGTGCTTGGCGGTGAAACGGCTCGCGTCCGGGAACACCATGTTGGTGATGCCGGGGCCGCCTTGGAGGCGGAAGATCGGGACACCCGGATGGGCTGAATGGGCACGAATCACCGTGACCGGAAGTGCGATCAGGCGCGAGTTCTGGACGTGGCGGTTCTCGGGCACGACGAGCGTCCCGCACTCGGCGGCGTAGGCGCCCTTTTCGGTGCTGTAGGTACAGCTCTTGAGCGTCAACTGGCCGGCATGCGCGCCGGCAGGCACGGAGACGGACGTAGAGCTGCCGGCGAAGTGGAGGTAACCGAGCGCGAGCGTGAGGAGGGCGATCAGCGCGAGGCCGGTGATCCGGCCGAGACTGAAGCGTCTGGTCGAGGGATGGGCGGCTCGTTCTTTCATGGTGGTCGTGCAGCGGGCGGATTTCCTCAAGGGCGTCATGGGGGCCTCTCTTCGGGTGTTGGGCTCGGACGCGGCGAGTGACGACCGCGTCATGGGATCTGCACCTCGCTCACGCTCGTGGCGGTCGTGCGATCGGCGACGAAGGAGGGCAGCAGCGCGAGTGCGTCTTGCTCGTTCGCTGCCTCGACCGTCCACCAGATCGCGTGCCCGCCCGAGCGGCAGGAGGCGAGCGTCGGGCGGTGGCGAAGCCGGCTTCGGTGCCCTTTGAAGGACGCGAAGACGGCGCCGCACTCGTCCGGCTTGTGATGGTGATGGAGTAGGTAGTGGGGCATGCGGACGAGCCTGCCGCCGCCGGGCTGCGCGTTCATCAGGGCAGCACCCTGATCCCGCACCCTTAACCTTGAGGTTCCGAGAGGGGAGAGATGGGCGCACAAACCGGCCGCTTCGTCGGCCGCGCGGAGGAGCTCGGCTCGCTGGATCGAGTCCTGGGCGAGCTCGGCCGGGGGCGCTCGGTCGCCGTCCTGCTCGTCGGCGAGGCGGGCATCGGCAAGACACGGCTCCTTACCGAGTTCGGCGCACGGGCGGACGCCGAGGGAGATCTCGTCCTCGCGGGCGCGGCATCAGAGCTGGAGCGCGATCTCCCGTTCTCGCTCTTCGTCGACGCGCTCGACGAGTACATGCGAGGAGTCGACCCGGAGCGCATCGCGCCGCTCGAGGACGACGTCAGGACGGAGCTCGCTCACGTCTTCCCGGCGTTGACGACGCTCGGCGGCGACCGCCCGTCGGCGCTCCAGCACGAGCGGTATCGCAGCCACCGTGCCGTGCGTGCCTTGCTCGAGCAGCTCGCGTCCACGCAGCCGCTCGTGCTCGTGCTCGACGATCTGCACTGGGCCGATCCGGCGTCGGTCGAGCTGCTCGGTGCGCTCCTGCGCCGGCCGCCCTCGGCGCCGGTCATGCTGGCGCTCGCGAGTCGCCCGCTCCAGGTGCCCGGGCGACTGTCCGCGGCGCTCGAGCGAGCCACACGCGCTGACCAGATCACGCGCATCGAGCTCGGGGCGCTCAGCGTCGAGGAGGCCCGCGAGCTAATCGGCGACGCGGGCGAGCGCGTCGATGCGGACGTCCTCTATGCCGAGAGCGGTGGCAACCCCTTCTATCTCGAGCAGCTTGCCCGCGCAGGCGGGGCAACGGCAGTGCACGACGAGGCGTCGCTGGCCGGGATCGGAGTTCCGGCGAGCGTCGCCGCGGCTCTTGCGGAAGAGCTCGCCCTGCTGTCCGGCCCGCAGCGTCTCGTGCTCGAAGGGGCGGCGGTGGCCGGTGACCCGTTCGAGCCGGAGCTCGTGGCGGCGGCGGCCGCGCTGACCGAGCCGACCGTCATGGAGGCGCTCGACGAGCTGCTCAGGGTCGATCTCCTCCGCACCACCGACGTCCCGCGACGGTTCCGCTTCCGCCATCCGCTCGTGCGTCGCGCCGTCTACGAGGCGGCGGCTCCCGGCTGGCGGCTCGGCGCGCACGAGCGGAGCGCCGACGCGCTCGCGGCGCGGGGCGCTCCCGCCATTGCGCGCGCCCATCACGTCGAGCGCTCGGCGCGCGAGGGCGACGCCGACGCGGTCGCCGTCCTTCGCGAGGCCGGCGAGGAAGCGGCGCGGCTGGCGCCGGCGAATGCGGCGCACTGGTTCGGAGAGGCTCTTCGCCTGGAACCCGCGAACGCGCCGGCAGAGGAGCGGATCGAGCTTCTCTTCGCCCGCGCGCGTGCGTTGACGGCGGTGGGGCGCCTCGACGACAGCCGCAGTGCGTTGCTCGAGGCCCTCGATCTCGTGCCCGACGGCGCCCACGTGTTGCGAGCCACGCTCGCACGCGCGTGCGCAGGAGTGGAGACGAATCTCGGGTTGCAGGAACAAGCCGGTGAGCGCCTCGTGCACGCGCTCGAGGAGCTCCCGGATCAGGGCTCCCGCGGGGCCGTGGCGATCATGATCGAGCTCACCGCCAACGCGTTCTGGCGCACGAGTTTCGCGGAGATGCACGAGGCAGCCGAGCGCGCGGTCGAAGCGGCGAGGCAACTCGGCGACGTCCCCATGATCGCGACGCCTCTTGCCCAGCTTGCGATGGCGGATTCGCTCGTCGGGGCCCCCGGCCGTGCAGAGGCGAATCATGCGGAAGCGGCGAGGCTTGTCGATTCCCTGTCGGACGACGAGCTCGGCGGTCATCTCGAGGCCGCGGCCTGGCTGGCCGGCGTCGAGCTCTACCTGGACCGGTATGCCGCCGGCGAGGCCCACGCCGGCCGCGCCCTGGCCCTGGTCCGCGCCAGCGGCCGGGGGGAGCTCTATCTCCTCCTGATCGCGACGCTCGGCGGCCTGTTGCGCCAGCGGGGGAAGTTGGCCGAGTCGGCGGAGCTGCTCGACGGCGGGATCGAGGCGGCTCGACTGCTCGGCAACTCGCACGCGTTGTGCTGGACCCTGCTCGGCCGCTCGGCCGCCGCGCTGCGGAGCGGGGACATGGACCTCGCGCTCGCCACCGCACAGGAAAGCGTCGACCTCAGCCAGGGCGAAAGCAGCTTCCACTCGTCAGAGGGAGCTGCGGATCTCGCCGCAGCCCTGCTCGAGACAGGCGAGCCCGCGCGCGCGGTCGAGTTGCTCCTCGAGTCGTCCGGCGGTGAAGAGCTGACTCTCATCGCCGGGAGCCCGCGAGCGCGCTACCTCGAGGTGCTGACGCGCTCGTGGCTCGCGCTCGGTCGCCATGCGGAGGCGGAACGAGCAGCCGCCGTCGCGCGGGCCTGGGCCTCGGCCGTGCGGCTGCCGATGGCCGTCGCCTGGGCCGAGAGAGCATCGGCGGCCGTCGAGCTGGACGGCGGCGACCCCGCGCGTGCAGCGGCGCACGCACTCGCGTCCGCGGCCGTCGCGGACGAAGCCGGAGCGCCGGTGGAGGCCGCTCTCTCGCGCCTGCTCGCCGGACGCGCGCTCGTGCGAGCGGGCGACCGTGACAGCGCCACCGCCGAGCTTCGGCGTGCGGCCGACGACTTCAGGGTGGCCGGCGCCCTCCGCTACTGCGGCGAGGCGGAGCGGGAGCTTCGCAAGCTCGGCCATCGAATCCAGCAGCGCACGCGGCCGCGCGGGCCCGCCGGAACGACGCTCGAGTCGTTGACCGGACGCGAGCTGCAGCTCGCCATGCTCGTGCTCGACCGCAAGACCAATCCGGAGATAGCGGAGGAGCTGTTCCTCAGCCAGAAGACCGTCGAAACGCACCTGCGGAACATCTTCCGCAAGGTGGGCGTCACTTCGCGGGTCGAGCTCGCCCGCGCCGTCGAGCGGGCGCAGCGCGCAGCTGCGGCGTCCAGCTCGGACGCCGCCTCGGACTGAGCGGTCGTCGACCAAAAAAGAAAGCCCCCGGATGACTCGGACATCATCGTAGTCGTAGCCCAGCGACGCCCACCAGCCGCCTGGAACACGACTCGTGCGGCTTCGGCAAGCCGTCTGTGTGGTGTCTGCGCGAACCGGCACCGCTTCTCACAGCAGACAGCGACGGCACCATGCGCCACATAGTGCACACACGCGTTGTGATGCTATGATGCCGTTATGCCAAAGCAGAGGACGACGGTAACGCTCGACGAGCGGGTGCTGCGAGCCGTGAGGGTCAAGGCGGCGCGTACGGGTCGCCGCGACAGCGAGGTGATCGAGGAGGCCTTGCGGCGCGATCTCGGCTTTGAGCTGCTCGAACGGATCTGGGCGAAAGCGGATCTGGGGGAGGAAGAGGCGTTGAGTCTCGCGGTCGAGGAGCAGCACAAGACCCGTCGGCACTAGTGCGTGCGCTGCTCGACGTCAACGTCCTCATCTCCGGACTGCTTACGCGTACGGGAGCGCCCGCGCGTCTGCTCGCCAAATGGCTCGAGGGTGAGTTCGAGCTCGTCGTGTCCGAACGGTTGCTCGCGGAGCTTGAAGCCACGCTCGCGCGGCCGAAACTAAGGCGTCACTTCGACGAAGCGGAGGTCAGAGGGTTCCTGGAGCTCTTGCGCAGTCTCGCCGAATCAGTCGAGGATCCCGCCGCGGGGCCCGGCATCACTTCGAGAGACCCGAAGGACGACTATCTGATCGCGGCGGCGGCGTCCGTGCACGCCACCCTAGTGACTGGAGACGCGCATTTGCTCGAGCTCGAAGGCTCGATCCCCGTGCTCTCCCCGCGCGCCTTCCTCGACAGCCTTTCATAGGCGCGACCAGCGGTCGTAGCCGGGGGTCACTAGCTCGGGGTCGCTGCGAACCGTTGACGCCCCAGGGTGCACGATAAGTCGTGACTTAGTCAAGTCTCCTCCGACGAGGTTGCTGGAGACGGCTGAGCGGCCGGTCGGGGAGCCAGCCGCCCGCTCGTAGGGTTCATGTCCGGTGGTCACCAGCCGTAGCACTGGTCCCGCTGGTTACGGGTGGTGATCGGGAACCCGAATGTGTAGAGGCCGCCGCCCTGAAGGGTCACGCCGGGGCTGCCGGTGAGCGTGTTGCCAGTGACGTTCGTGTCTTGAAGCGTCAGCTGGTTGGGAGGCGGCACGCCGCGCAGCGCAAGCGTTATCAAGACGCTTCTTACGTCGAGGGCTATCGGAACGGTCTGCTGTACCTGCTCAGCGGGCCTGATGATCGACGAGCATTATCGCGATACTTCGTGTACTCGAGTCGGACAGCGAGAGGCGTGCCGCGGTCGACGATCGCCGCTTCGTCCCTGAGAGTGCGGCGTATCTCCGTGGCGCGTCCGACCGAAATCTTAGGCGGGTTCGACTCCGCTGCCGCCTCCAGTACGGGTTCTCAGTGTGACCCCGTCAAGACGTTGTCTCCGCTAGCAGCCGTGCATCTTCCGTCCTTTTGGCGGCGGCGGTTTCCACAGGACGTCGCGTTACCTTTTGGCCGGCTGTGATTCTCGCGATCGACCAGGGCACGACGGGCACGACGTGTCTCGTCGTCGACGAGGCGCTCCGCCCCATCGGCCGCGGTTACCGCGCGCTCGAGCAGCACTTTCCGCAGCCGGGCTGGGTGGAGCACGATCCGGATGAGATCTGGGCGACTGTGGAAGGCTCCGCCGCGGACGCTCTGGCGGACGCGGGCGTGCGGGCGCATGAGCTCTCTGCGATCGGGATCACAAACCAGCGCGAGACGACGCTTGTCTGGCAGCGACGTTCGGGCCGCCCTGTCCACCGCGCCATCGTGTGGCAGGACCGCCGCACTGCCGCGCGGTGCGCGCAGCTGCCGGCCGATTTGATCCGGGAGCGGACCGGCCTCGTGCCGGATCCGTACTTCTCGGCGACGAAGCTCGAATGGATCCTCGGGCGCACGGACATTCCGCAGCGCGAGCTCGTATTCGGGACGGTCGACACGTGGCTCGTCTGGAAGCTAACCGGCGGCGCGGCTCACATCACGGATGTGACGAATGCCTCGCGGACGATGCTGCTCGATCTGGCGACCGGCGAGCTGGGACGACGAGCTGCTCGAGCTCTTCGGCGTCGAGCAGTCGGTGCTGCCGTCGATCGTCGGCTCGTCGGGGATCGTCGCCGAGGCCTCGCTGCTGGGGGCGGGCCTGCCGATCGCCGGGATCGCCGGCGACCAGCAGGCCGCGCTCTTCGGCCAGGCGTGCTTCGCGCCCGGAGAGGCGAAGGCGACCTACGGCACGGGGACGTTCGTGCTCGTCAACCTCGGCGAGCGTCTCGCGTCCGTCTCGAACGGTGTGCTGGGGACGGCTGCCGCCGTCGCGCCGGGGGCGCCGGCCCAGTTCGCCGCCGAGGGATCCGTGCTCGTCGGCGGCGCCGCGCTGCAGTGGTTGCGTGACGGGCTCGGCGTGATCGCCACCGCAGCCGAGTCCGAGGCGCTCGCGGCCGGACTCCCCTCGACGGAAGGCGTGTTCTTCGTCCCGGCGCTGACGGGTCTGGGCTCGCCGCAATGGGACCCAAACGCCCGCGGATTGATCTGCGGTCTGACGCGGGGCTCGACCGGCGCGCATCTCGTGCGCGCCGCGCTCGAGGCGATCGCCCACCAGGTGGCGGACGTCCTCGATGTTCTTCCACTGGAGGTCGGCGTCCTGCGCGCCGACGGCGGCGCGAGCGCGAACGGCTTCCTGATGCAGCTCCAGGCGGACCTCATCGGCACGCGCGTCGAGGTCTCCTCGGAGCAGGAAGCTACGGCTCTCGGCGCAGCGGCCCTCGCCGGCCTCGGCTGTCGGCGTGTGGGAGTCAGCGACCGGCGTCGCTCGCCTCGTCCGCCGCGGCCGCACGTTCGAGCCGCGAATGGATCGGTCGACCGCCGAAACACACCGCGAAGCATGGCGCCAGGCGCTCGAGCGAGCCCTGATCTAAACCCGCCATCCGGCACGAGCCGCCATGGCGTCGTATCTCGTCTTGCGACCCGATCGAAACGTTGCGGAGTTCGACAACCGCCGCCTCAAGACTGCGTCTCTCACCGTCGTAGAGCCGAACCAGGGTCGTAAGCTCGGGTTCGTTCAGGGCCGGCGATCGCAGCTCGGTTGGAGCGGAGCCTTCGACCTTGCCTGGGATCGACGCTCGACTTCGGGAGCTGCCCCGAGCGGCTCGGGTATCGCCGCAGCACGGTGCCAGGTGGCGAGCACCGCCACCTGAAGCGCTGCGGTTACGATGTGATCGACAAATAAATGGCCCGGCGACGCGCCAACGCCCCGGGCCCGGCACAGGAGGGTACTAGCTCCTGATGCAAGCGGCATCTTCACAACTACTCCTCACGACTGGCGTTTCGACGCGCCAGTTCGACACATCACTGCCCGCCGAGGCGGCGGTTCCCGTCCCCGGACTGGCCCAATATGCAGCCAGCTGGCTCGACGGCCTCGAAGGACTGGTTCAGCTCAGCACGGTCGAGGCCTACGCGGGAAGACTGCGGCGGCAAGTCTTGCCCCGGCTTGGCGACCGTCGGCTTGACGAGATCGAGGTCGACGACATTCTGGCTCTGATCAGCGACCTGCGGAAGCAGGGCTATTCGGGTACGACGATCGCCGCGACGCTGACCCCGTTGTCACGGCTGTTCACGCATGCGGTGCGCCGGAGGCTGATCGAGGTCAACCCGGTCAGCAAGCTCGACCGCAGCGAACGGCCACGGGTTTCAAGGCAAGAACGGCCCGTCCTCAACCCCGACGAGATCGGACGCCTCCTCGAAGCGGCGGCACCTCGCTTCCGCACGCTCCTTGCCACAGCCATCCTCAGTGGACTCCGCCAAGGGGAACTCTTGGGCCTTCACTGGCGGGACGTCGACTTCGACAATGAGTTGATCCACGTCCGCACGGCGCTCAACCGAAAACGACGGAATGTATCGCCGAAGACGCAGCGCGCGGTGCGCGACGTCATTCTCATGCCCGCGCTCGCGGAGGCACTCCGCCAACACAAGACGGAGACAGGTTTCAACCAGCCCGACGACTACGTGTTCACGACCCGAGCAGGGACGCCACACCACGCAGCGTACATCGGCCTGCGAGCCTTGAAGCCCGCTCTAGAGAAAGCCGGGCTCCAGCCGCTACGCTGGCACGACCTCCGCCACACCTTCGCCAGCCTCCTGATCGCCGGCGGCGCGAACATCACCTTCGTCTCCCGCCAACTCGGCCACACCTCAAGCCAGATCACCCTCAGCGTCTACGCCCACCTCCTCGACCGCGAAGAACAAGCGCGGCGGACACGCGAGATGCTGCAAGAGATGCTCGGGGGCATCGTCTGATAGCAACCGAGCAAGCACGGCACCTCCAGTGACTGTAGGAGGTCGTGGGTCAGCTCGCTCGGCCTCGGATTTCGTCCAGGTTCGGTGTCGGGAACTGGGTAGTGCGCCATTTGTGCGCGGCGTCGCCGGGCCAGGTGAGGGGCGGCATCCCGGCTGATCGGGGAGGTCTTCTCGCCCCTCGTGGCGTATTGTGCGAGCCCAATGGGGACTCTGCGGCCTGAAGACCTCAACATCTCCGCCCTGCCTCGCACCCGTCTCGGCCATTTCAAGGAGGAGGCGGTGGCAGATCTTCTGCAGCGCGCAGCGTGGGACTATCGGCAGGTCGTGGCAGAGAGCAAGCGGCTGGCCGCCACGGTCGAGGAGCTGACGCAGCGCCTCGAGGAGGCGAAGGCACAGCTCAGCCCGCTCGAGGAGGCAGCCACGCGGCGCAAGGATCCCGACGAGCTCACGCGTACGCTGCTCGCGTCTGCCCAGCGGGCGGCGCGCACGGAGCGCGAGTCAGCCCGTCGGGACTGCGAGCTGATGTTGAAGAAGGCGGCGCAGCGGGCCGAGCGCATGGAGGACGACGCTGCTCGCCGCGCCGAGGCGCGCATGCCCAGCTTGGCCGGCTCGAGGCGCTGCGGGAGGAGGTCATCGCGCACCTGCGCTCGGCGCTGGAGACGGTCGCCGAGCGCTACGACGGCGGCCGGGAGGGCGCAGTGATACCGATCCGGCCGAAGCAGTGAGCATCGAGGAACTGGAGCAGGCCGTGTTCGCGCTCCGCGAGGTGGAGCTGCGTCGTGCCGTCCGTGGCGTCGACTCGGAGCAGGCACGGCAGCTGCTCGACGAGGCCGCCGACTCGCTCGCGAACGCCGTCCGCGAGCAAAAGCAGCTGCGCCGCGAGCTCGAGCAGCTGCAATCCAGGAACGACGAGGAGGCGATCGCCAAGGCGCTGCTCGCCGCAACGCGCACCGCAGAGGAGATCGTCGCCGAGGCACGGGAGAAGGCTGCCTCGATCACAGCCGAGGCCGAGACGCAGAAGGCGGCACTGGTCGAGCAGGCGGCGGCGGCGATGGAGGAGCGCGAGCAGGAGGCGGCGGCCGCCCGAGAGCAGTTCGAGCAGGAGACCGCGGTAGCGCGGAAGGCGCTCGAGCAGGAGCACGAGTCAGCCCGAGCCGAAGCGGAGGCGGCGCTCGCCGACGCGCGCCGCGAGCCGGCCCGTATCGAGCATGAGGAGGCCCGGATGCGCGTCGTCATGGCCGAAACGGAGCGCCGCTTCCTGGAGATCGCCCGCACCGCCCTCGACGAGCTCGAGGCCTCGACACCGCAGCCGGCAGCGGCGACGCTGCGGACCTGCTCCGCGACCTCGAAGTTCCGTAAAGACCGCTCGCTAGCCTGCGCGCATGCCCGAGACCCGCGTCGAGCGAGCCCTCTTCGCGCTCGGCCTCGTCGCCATCGCAGCTCTCGTTCTCCTGGTCGTCCACCTCCGGCACCACACGCACGATGTCGCCGGGCCAGCCGCAACGACGCGGCCGGCCGCGGCAACGACCGCACCCCCGACGACGAAGACTCGACGACCAGCGCACGGACGAGAACCTCGACCACGACCCGCACGACGGCGACCACACCCGCAGCCGC